>JAEFAZ010000012.1 GCA_016292135.1 Saccharofermentans sp. | reverse complement strand
CAGCTACTGCTTCGACCTTTTCCATATCGTGGCCGAGAGGCTCGATTACCCAAGAATTCTCTGCGATCTCATTCTCACCGGCTGCATCGCTGTAGAACTTACCACATCTTGTGCACTTGTAGTACTCGCTGTTTCCTGCTGTTGTACAGGTTGCAGCTACTGCCTCGACCTTTTCCATATCGTGGCCGAGAGGCTCGATTACCCAAGAATTTTCTGCGATCTCGTTCTCTCCGGCTGCATCGCTGTAGAACTTACCGCATCTTGTGCACTTGTAGTACTCGCTGTTTCCTGCTGTTGTACAGGTTGCAGCTACTGCTTCGACCTTTTCCATATCGTGGCCGAGAGGCTCGATTACCCAAGAATTCTCTGCGATCTCATTCTCACCGGCTGCATCGCTGTAGAACTTACCACATCTTGTGCACTTGTAGTACTCAGTATTTCCTGCTGTCGTGCAAGTTGCAGCTACTGCTTCGACCTTTTCAAGATCATGGCCGAGAGGCTCGATTACCCAGGAATTCTCTGCGATCTCGTTCTCTCCGGCTGCATCGCTGAAGAACTTACCGCATCTTGTACACTTGTAGTACTCAGTATTTCCTGCTGTTGTACAGGTTGCAGCTACTGCCTCGACCTTTTCAAGATCGTGGCCGAGAGCCTCGATTACCCAGGAATTCTCTGCGATCTCGTTCTCACCGGCTGCATCGCTGAAGAACTTATTGCATGTCTTACACTTGTAGTACTCGCTGTTTCCTGCTGTTGTACAGGTTGCAGCTACTGCCTCGACCTTTTCAAGATTGTGACCGAGAGGCTCGATTACCCAGGAGTTCTCTGCGATCTCATTCTCACCGGCTGCATCGCTGTAGAACTTACCGCATCTTGTGCACTTGTAGTACTCAGTATTTCCTGCTGTTGTGCAAGTTGCAGCTACTGCTTCGACCTTTTCAAGATCATGGCCGAGAGGGTCGATTACCCAGGAGTTCTCAGCGATCTCATTCTCTCCGGCTGCATCGCTGAAGAACTTATTGCATGTCTTACACTTGTAGTACTCGCTGTTTCCTGCTGTTGTACAGGTTGCAGCTACTGCTTCGACCTTTTCAAGATCGTGGCCGAGAGGCTCGATTACCCAAGAATTCTCTGCGATCTCGTTCTCACCGGCTGCATCACTGAAGAACTTACCGCATGTCTTACACTTGTAATACTCAGAATTTCCTGCTGTTGTACAGGTTGCAGCTACTGCTTCAACCTTTTCAAGATCATGACCGAGAGCCGGGATTATGCATGATTCCTCTGAAATCTCATTCTCGCCAGCAGGATCACTGAAGCACTTACCGCATGTCTTACACTTGTAGTGCTCAATATTTCCTGCTGTTGTACATGTTGCAGCTACTGCCTCGACCTTTTCAAGATCGTGGCCGAGAGGCTCGATTACCCAGGAGTTCTCTGCAATCTCATTCTCTCCGGCTGCATCGCTGAAGAACTTACCGCATGTCTTACACTTGTAGTACTCGCTGTTTCCTGCTGTTGTACAGCTTGCAGGAACTGCTTCGACCTTTTCAAGATCGTGGCCGAGAGGCTCGATTACCCAAGAATTCTCTGCGATCTCGTTCTCTCCGGCTGCATCACTGAAGAACTTACCGCATGTCTTACACTTGTAGTACTCGCTGTTTCCTGCTGTTGTACAGGTTGCAGCTACTGCTTCGACCTTTTCAAGATCGTGGCCGAGAGGCTCGATTACCCAAGAATTCTCTGCGATCTCGTTCTCTCCGGCTGCATCGCTGAAGAACTTACCGCATCTTGTGCACTTGTAGTACTCGCTGTTTCCTGCTGTTGTACAGGTTGCAGCTACTGCCTCGACCTTTTCCATATCGTGGCCGAGAGCCTCGATTACCCAGGAGTTCTCTGCGATCTCATTCGTGCATTCCTCATCGCTAAAGTACTTGCCACATACGCTACATGTCCAATACTCACTGTTTCCGGCTTCTGTACATGTTGCAGCATTTGCCTCTGTCTTCACCCCGGTATGAGGTATTACAGGAGTCTCGATATCTTTCGTCTGCTGAACAAAAGCCGTATTCTTAAATGTTGCCGTAAGCCTATCTGTACCTGTTTCTGTGCAAGTAGCTGCATCGATCGTTGTACGAGTAGCCGTTACAGTCTCAATATCCGGATGATGTGAATCTCTGGAACAAACTCTGGTAGCAGTACATGTCCATGACCCGTCATCTTCCTCCGCCCATGTATAGGTAGGCTGACCCCAAATATGATTACAAGTTGTGAAGTAAACTTCATTTGACTGTCTGCCAACAGTAAATAACTGATCGGATGTGAAGTATGTATTGGGATCAGTATTAGAATGGTAAGTGTTATAACCACTCGTTACTCTGATGGGAGCAGTTGATGATGTCGAACGCACACCTATCTTTGATCCTGTCTTCAAAGCACCGCTCAATCTAATATAGAGAGTGCTGTTTGTGTTAGAATTATAATAATTTAGGAATACATTACTGTTATCTCCATCAGAATTCTTATTTCCCGTTACGACGATAGGATTATCGGAACCCAAATACATGTAAGCATATCTGGATACGAAAACACCTGAACCGGTATTATTTGTAATTGATCCACCATTCAATCTGAAAACACCATATCTATTGTTGCCGCTTGTTGCATTGATGTATACACCACCACCTTCAACAGCAGCATTTCCCGATATAGATCCTTTATTCATATTGAATGTAGCAGTATAGTTTTCGATATAAACTGCTCCACCTTGTCCGTTACCACTATTTCCCCTATAAGTTGCTTTATTGCCACTTATCTCACCATCATTCATGGTGAAAGTACAATAACGGTTAACATAAACAGCACCACCACGGTAAGTTTCATCACTACCATTGTTTTTAATGACACCACCATTCATTGTGAAGGAACTAGCAGTTGGATAATAAGAATAACCAGAATAATTCAAATATACAGCACCGCCTCGACCGCCAGTAGAAACTCTGGTAGAGTTGTTACCCTCAATAACACCGCCATTCATTGTGAAGGATCCGCCACCAGCTAAATATACAGCGGCACCATCATAGTTATATGCAGTATTACCTGTAATGCTGCCTCCGTCCATAATGAACTTCGCACCATTTCCAACATAAATACAGGCAGTAGAACCTTCCGCATATGCTCCGGTCAACTTACCCGAATTGTTTCCGCTGGAATCCTTAAGCGTAAACTCAGTGTTGCTATCATTTACATCAAAGAAACCTTGATCCGTATGATTGGCACTGCTGCTGATACGCGTAATGGTATAACCTGCAAGATCAAGCGTGATCTTTTTGCCGCCTCCAATCACTATAGTTTCTTCTCCTTTAGCAACATCAATATCATTAGTCAATGTTATAGTTGTTGCTCCTGTTGCACCATTGACTGCGGTTCTGATGCTCTCCCAATTCATTACTTCATCAGCCGATACCGGGATGATCATGTAATTCAGGACCGTCAGAACTGCAACTACGGTTGCAATCAACTTCCTTTTCGTCTTTGTTCCCATACTAAATCCTCCGTTAGTTTATTTGGTCTAGGACCTTATAATTTTACAATGATATGACAAAGAACGAAAGTAACGAATGACAACTTTTTTCGAAATAAAGTGTAAATAATCCTTTGGTTTTCAAAGGATTTGACCGCCAAATAAAAGGCAAAAAAGAAGACAGGCTGCCCGGAGGCAGCCTGTCGAAAGGTCTGGTCTGACTATGGTCTTACTTGCTCTTTGTTACGAACTTATCGTACTTGTAGAGGAATGTAACCATCTGTCTTCTGAGGCAGTCGCCGCCCGGACGGAAGGTGTTGTCGTTGTAACCTTCGAGGATCTTCTTTTCGGAAGCCCAGAGCGTTGCCTTGTAGTAGTAATCCTTCTCCTTGACATCCGTGAACTTGTTATTCTTGGTCGTCGGTTCGGGTTTGCCGGCGAGTCTCCAGAGGAAGGTTACCGCATGCTTTCTAGCACAGGTGACCTGAGGTCTGAATGTCTTGTCATTGTATCCTTCAACGATGTGGTTCTCGTTACCCCAGATACATGCCTTAAAGAAGTAATCCTTCTCCTTGACGTCTGAGAACTTGCAGGTCTTTCCCTTAGGAGCAGGCTCGCCCATAAGTCTCCAAATGAATGTTACCATCTGAGCTCTTGTGCATGTGTTTGAAGGTCTGAACTCTGTCTGGTTAGCATAACCCTTGACTACGCCCTTGGCTGTCAGGTAGTTGGTAGGAGTGTACCAGAAGTCGCTCGTGTTGGTAACGTCCTTATAGAGGACTGTTACTGTGCACTTAGCTGTCTTGCCTGCAGCGGATGCCGTAATGGTAACTGTTCCGGCCTTGATGGCTGTGATCTTACCGTTAGCATCTACCTTGGCGGTCTTAGCGTCGGAAGACTTCCAGGTGATCTTGTCGGTTGCGCCAACCAGAACTGCCTTAAGTGTATCCGTAGCGCCGCAGACTACGTTCAGGCTTGTCTTGTTGATCTTAAGAGTGATGGTAGGCTCGAGCTTGGGAACTACCTTTGTCTCTTTTGCCTTACATACGGAGCATGTGCGTGTCTGTTCACCTTCCTCGTCGACCGTAGCCGCCTTGGTAAGTTTCCATTCGCCCCATGTGTGACCCTTAGCAGGGATCTCTTTACATCCGTCGAGGATATCTCCGCAAACGGAACACTTCTTTCCTGCTTCGTTACCGGCTTCTGTACATGTTGCATCCTTTGCTGCAACATCAACAGGCTTGTGTGCTGCCTTGATCACGAGCTGGTCGTCTGTGAGTTCTGTTGTGCAGTCCGCATCAGCAAAGTGCTTATTGCAGACGGAGCATGTCCAGTATTCAACGTTTCCGTCTTCTGTACATGTAGCATCCTTTGCTTCTGTCTTCGTTAACTTGTGACCAGCCTTGATCACGAGCTGCTCTGCTGTAAGTTCTGTTGTGCACTCTTCATCAGCGAAGTATTTGCCACACTCGGAGCATGTCCAGTATTCAACGTTTCCGTCTTCTGTACATGTTGCATCCTTCGCTTCTGTCTTCGTCAGCTTGTGGCCTGCAGGAATGATCCAGGAATTCTCCGCGATCTCCTTCGTGCATTCTTCGTCACTGAAGTACTTGCCGCAATCAGGGCAAGACCAGTATGCGGTATTTCCTGCCGTATCACATGTTGCTGCTACAGCCGCATGTGCTTCTGCATTCTTGTGAGCGATCGCATCAATGATCCAGGAATTCTCTGCGATCTCCTTCGTGCATTCTTCGTCACTGAAGTATTTGCCGCATACGCTGCATGTCCAGTATTCGCTGTTTCCGGCTTCTGTACATGTTGCTGCAGCAGCTGCTGTGTGTACACCTGTATGAGGAAGCATATCTGTCTCGACTTTTGTTTCCTGCGGTTTAAACGCACTGTTGGTAGTAAAAGTAGCAGTATACTTTATCTCGCCTGCAGTTGAACATGTTGCGGGAGTTATCTCCTCAGAGACGGTATTTACTGTCTCAGTCTGAATATGAGTAGCATTACGCGAACATACTCTTGTTGCTGTACATGTGCTGTAATCGTCAGACCACTCGTAAGTTGCATCACCCCAGGTATGATTACATTTTACGTAATGAACTTCGTTGTTGTTCTTTACGATGTAGTAATTTCCGGAATCATCCAGGAAGTACTTGTTGGGCACCGCATTGGGATTGGAGGTATTGAATCCGGTTGTTATCGTGATATCGTTACCTGTGCTGACAGAACGGACACCGATCTTGGATCCTTCCTTGAGAGCAGCGCTGAATCTGATAAGTTCACCATTTGCAGTGAGATAGATATTTTCGTCTTTACCGGAAGCATCCTTGTTGCCGGTAACATCGATAACAGCCTCACCGCCAAGAACGAGTCTTGAATTGGTGGAAGCCAAATAGATACCTGAACCGGTATTTCCGGTTATGGAACCGCCATTAAGATTGAAAACGCCTCTTGAATTATTAGAATCGCCTTCAATGTAAACGCCGCCGCCCCGGGTAGCACTGTTTCCGCTGATGGTACCGCCGTTCATGGTGAAAGTACAATGGTTGCCTACAAAGACACCGCCGCCTGCATAGACAGCTCCTTCACCGTAATTAGGAGTACCGTTATCCTTGATGGATCCGCCGTTCATGGTGAATTTGGCATCGATGGATTCGCCTTCATATCTGATAAGACAAACACCGGCACCTTCACCCAATCTGTTATCAATACCGTTAGAGTAACGGCTAACGTTGTTACCGGAGATAACACCACCGTTCATGGTGAAAGTTCCGCCGTCAACGAAGACGCCTGCTCCTCTTCCCCAATATCCGGAGTTATTGCAGATCGTTCCGCCTTCCATAGTAAAATTGCCATACGGTCCTACAAATATGCCTGCGGAAGCATAGGTGATAACACTGTTGGCGCCGAGGGAGGCCGTACTGTATGCACCGGTGATCTTACCGGATGCATCCGCACTGGAATCCTTAAGAGTAAAATATGACACCGGCGCAACGTCATCGACATCGATATCTACAATACCGTTTTCCGTACGGGCTGAGTGATCACGGGAGATCGTCTTACCGTTAAGGTCAAGCGTGATATTCTTACCGCCGTCAACTACGATCGCAAGATCATCGAGAGACAGATCAATATCCTTCGTGAGCTTGATCGTACACTCGTTGTTCTCCTCGACCGCAGCAAGGACTTCAGCCCATGTTTCAACTTCGATCTCACCCTCTGCAGCTGCAACAGGGATCATCATGAAGTTAAAGACTGAAAGTACCGCAACGGTAGATGCGATCAACTTCGTTCTGAATTTCCTTACCATAAAATTTCCTCCTGATAGAGTTTAATACTATATATTTTACAGGATATCCGGACTAAACAAAAGGAAGGAATGGGGCTTTTTGGGGAACGAACTGTAAAAGGTATAGTCATTTTGTAAATATTTAAATAAGAAAGGCCGCCCCTGCCGGACAGCCTTCCTGACTTCAAATTTGTAATAATTACAGATCAACCTTTGCCGTTTACGTACTTGTCGTATTTATACAGGAAGGTGACCATCTGACGTCTCAGGCAGTTGCCCTGAGGCTTGAACGTGTTGTCATCGTAACCAGCTACGATCTTCATCTCGGATGCCCAGAGGGTTGCCTTATAGAAGTAGTCCTTACTATCGATGTCAGTAAACTTGCTGGTCTTGGTCTTGGGTGAGGGCTTGCCTGCCATCCTCCAGAGGAACGTAACCGTCTGGGCTCTAGTGCAGATGCCCTGAGGGTTGAACTTCTCTTTGGAAACGCCTGTGGTGATGCCATTCTCTACTGCCCAGAGGACAGGCTTGTAGAAGTAGTCAGTCGTCTTGATATCCTTGAAGTCCGTTGTGGTCTTCTTGGGATTGGGCTGGCCTGCAAGTCTCCAGAGGAATGTTACCATCTGTGCTCTCGAGCACTCGTTGGCAGGCTTAAAGAGTGTCTGGTTGTCGTAACCCTTGACGATGCCGTTCTTTGTCAGATAGTTCGTAGGTGCATACCAAAATTCCTTGCTGTCAGTTACGTCCTTATAGAGGACTGTAACTGTGCATGCAGCCTTCTTGCCTGCAGCAGATGCTGTGATCGTAACTGTGCCTGCCATCTTGGTCGTGACCTTGCCGTTGGCATCGACTGTTGCGATCTTCGTGTCGGAAGACTTCCAGGTTATCTTGTCCTTCGAACCTGTGAGTGTTGCCTTGATTGAAGTTGTATTGCCGCAGATAACGGATGCCGACTTCTTGTCGAGCTTAAGAGTTACCTGGGGAGCAGGAGTGGGCTTAGCTGCAAAGATCGCCTTAACTTCTACATCTGCTGTTCCGATAGTGAAGGTTGTCGTTGCGCTCTTGGCATCTGCGAGCTTAACGCCGCCCTTGACTACCTTCCATTCCTTGAAGATGTAGCCTTCATCAGGTGTGGCTGTCAGGGTGATCGTTGTTCCTTCTATGCCGGATGCAGCGGAGGAGATTGCCTTGCCGTTGTCACCGGCTGTTACCGTTACATTATAGCTCCGCTGGATTATTACCTCCTTCGCAGGATTGCCGTCTGCATCAACGATGGTTTTACCATCCTCACTTTGCTTACCGTTTTCGGGGATTGAGATAACCATGTTTTCGCCGAGGATCAGTTTATACGGATTATGCCCGAATTCGACCGCCTGACCATCAGTATCATCTTCAACAGTTGCGCGGACTGTTCCGCTGTTTACCGTCATAGAATAGACCGATATTGCTGCCGTATTTTTTGCATTCGCGACGATCGTGCTGTCAGTGTTTGTAAGATATGATGCAACTACACAGCCTGAATCACATGTCGCTACTACCTTGCTGCCTTTAGTGATGTTCAGATTTTGAGCAACGTAAATGCCGTATTTCCCGCTTAAGACAAGAGTACTGTTTTCGATATTAACCGGGTAATTATATGTTACGGCGATTCCTTGCCTATTTACACTATCAGCAACAACCGTACTGTTAGTTATCGAACAAGCACCACCGGAGACCTCGATACCTAAGTTTGTTGATCCGACAATGACCGTACTGTCATTTATGGAAACATTACCCTGGTAAAGATAGATACAATATTCTCCTTCGATCTTGACTGTTGCTCCACCGCTTATGGTTAAATCACCTTGGTAGCAGGTAATTCCTCTATTGCCGCTGGTACTTAGGCTGCCTTCTCCTTTGATCTCAAGAGAAGAACTATTCATGTATATTGATGCATTAGATGAAATCTTGTTCTCACCTTTCAAAACGATCGTGAGAGGAACATTGGAGTAGATTGCAAACCGTCCTTCTGACAGGTCTGCATTATCAAGTGTCAGCGTTCCGCCTTTCTCATCACCGTCATAGGACCATCCATCACCTGAAGTATATCTGCTGTGCAAGGATATATCCTCAATTAGTATCGGATATGTTGTTGCCTCATCGTAGACCGGCCTTACAGACACATTGGAAGCCGGCATCGTGAAAGAATACTTGCCGTTACCAAGATCAGTCAGGGGCAGTTCCTTACCGCTTTCATCTGTTACAGTCAAACCTTCAAGAACATATAAGCCCGTTTCATGCGTCTTTGCAGATACCGTTACGGTTTGTCCTTCAAATGCATTCTCCTTATCAAGCGAGATTAGTTCGGGATCGTCATTTTTTATTTTGACGTTATACTGTCTCGTAAGCAGGACTTCTGCCGGGATATTGCCGTCCTTATCGACTATATTCTTCCCGTCTTCGCTTAAGATGCCATCTTCGGGGATCTTGATGCCTATTGCGGGATCAAGGGTAATCGTTCCGTTGCCTTTGTTTTCGATTGCCTTTGAGCCCTTTAAACTGATTGTTCCGCCCGTAAACTTCAATGAATTTGAGAAAGCAATACCGGAACCGTTATAGGATTCAACCGATACATCGCCTCCGCTGACAGTCATGTTCGAAGCATTAAAGCCATATCCATTACCTTTTTGTGTAACATTGCTTCCATTCTTGACCTCAATAGTCCCGGCATTGAATCCGTTGTTCGCCGTCGATTTTATCGTGCTGTTATCAACAAAAAGTTTAGACGATGAAACCGCTGTGGCGTTATTTTCGAATGTAATGTTGCTGTTGGCAATTTCAACAGTTCCTGCACCAATGCCTTCCCATTCTCCGCCTCTCATTGTAATCGAAGAGTTCTTAATCGATACATTTGTGTTCCTTGGCATGGAAATAACATCACGTCCCGCTGCCAGAGTAATATGCTCTCCTTCAATCGTTAGATTTCCATAACAAACGATACAATTATAAAGACCTTCGGCATAAAAGTAACCGTCTCCTTTAATAGTAAGATCACCTTGAACAAGGATTGAATTTGGCACGTTATTAGTCGCTTTAATAACATTGCTGCCGTGATAAATAATCGTCAAAGGTACTTCGGAATAGATAAGAGTATTATATTTGACTGCCGACAAGGATCTTAAATCGTTAATTGTCAGTGTTCCGCCTTTCTCATCACCTTCATAACTCCAGCAATAACTGGATGTTAATTCGCTCGTTATCTGCTGTGTGCCTACCCATATCGGATATTCCACTACCTCATCCGCATGTACAGGGATAAAAAGACAGATAAGAAACAAAAAAGTTGTAAAGATACTTGCTGTTAATCTCGTCTTACTTTTGGTGATCATAAAAATTCCCCCTTTATGTTTTATTTGGTTCAATAATCTGTGTTATGAATTTCAGATCAGCCCTTGCCGTTTACGTATTTATCATACTTGTAAAGGAAGGTGACCATCTGACGCCTCAGGCACTTGCCCTGAGGTCTGAACGTGTTGTCATCGTAACCAGCTACGATCTTCATCTCGGATGCCCAGAGGGTTGCCTTATAGAAGTATTCTGTAGTCTTGATGTCAGTGAACTTGCAATCCTTGGACTTGGGTGCGGGCTTGCCTGCCATCCTCCAGAGGAACGTAACCGTCTGGGCTCTAGTGCAGATGCCCTGAGGGTTGAACTTCTCTTTCGAAACGCCTGTGGTGATGCCCATCTCTACTGCCCAGAGTACGGGCTTGTAGAAGTAGTCTGTGGTCTTGATATCCTTGAAGTCCGTTGTGGTCTTCTTGGGATTGGGCTGGCCTGCAAGTCTCCAGAGGAATGTTACCATCTGTGCTCTCGAGCACTCGTTGGCAGGCTTAAAGAGTGTCTGGTTGTCGTAACCCTTGACGATGCCGTTCTTTGTCAGATAGTTCGTAGGTGCATACCAAAATTCCTTGCTGTCAGTTACGTCCTTATAGAGGACTGTAACTGTGCATGCAGCCTTCTTGCCTGCAGCAGATGCTGTGATCGTAACTGTGCCTGCCATCTTGGTCGTGACCTTGCCGTTGGCATCGACTGTTGCGATCTTCGTGTCGGAAGACTTCCATGTAACCTTGTCCTTCGAACCTGTGAGTGTTGCCTTGATTGTAGTTGTATTGCCGCAGATAACGGATGCCGACTTCTTGTCGAGCTTAAGTGTAACCTGAGGAGCAGGCTTTACAGCAAAGACCGCCTTAACTTCTACATCTGCTGTTCCGATAGTGAAGGTTGTTGTAGCATTCTTGGGATCTGCGAGCTTAACGCCGCCCTTGACTACCTTCCATTCCTTGAAGATATAGCCGTCATCAGGGGTGGCTGTCAGGGTGACTTTCGTGCCTTCAAATCCGGATGCAACAGACGCCTTAGCCTTGCCGTTGCCGCCTGCTGTTGCTGTTACTTTATAGTTCTGCTTGATGACGACTATTTTCGCGATGTTGCCATCTGCATCCAGAATGGTCGTCTTATCGTCATCGAACTTACCGTTTTCGGGAGTTACGATAACCATGTTTTCGCCGAGAGTGATAGTTCCTTCGGGGGAATATTCGACTTGTCTTTCCAATGCTTTTCTATTTCCTGTCACACTGAAATACCCACTGTTGATCTTCAGATCAGTGAAATAGAACGCGGCATTTGCATTTGTATTAGAATTAATGGTTAAACTGCTGTCGCTCATAGCAAAGTCAGATAATCCCAATCCAAAATAGTCACTATTTATCGTCAGTTTGCTTCCGTTTATAAGAGACAGATCTCCTCCCGCCATTCCGGATGCACCGTTTGCTTCTACAACACTGTTATCGATAGTTAAATGCCCGGCATAGATTACATAAGTATGCACCGATGAACCGTTGAAAGTACTGTTCTTTATGGTGATACTGCCTTGCACATCAAACATAGAGTAAACCTGTCCTTTGGCAGTAACCGTACTGTCGGAGATGGTTATTGTCTTATTATCTGATCCAATACCATAAAGCTCTCCTTCTGCAACAACCGTAGCACCATCGCAGATAGCAATATCATTACCCATTATGGCCTGCTGCTTAGCGTTTATACTTGTATTTCCGCCCTTGATCTCGATCTTCCCGCTATAGTTCATTCCTGTTCCTTCATCCGAATTAACAGTAAGACTGCTGTTGCTGATCGAAATATCTTTTCCATTCATGCTGTCTTTGCTGCCTGCAGCAGTGATCTTACTGTTTTTGATGTAACAGTCATCAGTACCTGTATCGATACCATATTCTCCTTTTGCAGTAATAGTACTGTCAGTTACGGACAAGTAATAACCACGCATCCGGATCCCGTATTCCTTGCCTTCAGCGACAATGGTCGCTCCGTCACAGATAGTAACGTGATTTCCGTCAAGACCATCCAAGCCTTTCAGATACAGGCTGCCTTTTCCCTTTATAACAAGAGGAGACGGTGATTCCAACGCCACGAAATTACCATTAGAGATAACCTTGTTCTCACCTTCAAGAACGATCGTAAGCGGCATGTTGTGTACGATAACTCTTTCGTCACATGTCAGGGTAGCGTTCGTGAGAGTCAGGGTTGCTCCCTCCTCATCAATTACGCATTTCCATCCGTCACCTGAAGAAACCAAACTTGTTATCAACTGTCCTTCGATCCAGACCGGATACCTGTCCGGATGAACCATTTCCACATTTAGTGTTATATCTGATGCCGGCATCGTAAATGTATAGCGTATATCACTCTTTTTTTCAAGAGCAACCGCCTGGCCATTGGCATCGACAGCGGAAATACTGTTAACCGACCAATAAAAATGCCACTCGATCGTAACAGTAACCGTATCGCCGATAACAGGTGCCGTCTTATCGAACATGATAATATCCTTCATACCGTTGGTATTAACTGTTATCTTATAGACGATCGGCTTGAACGTAACATTAACCGTAACATCACTGTCCTTCAGCTTGAACTTTTTGCCGCTTGTGATATCAACAGCACTTCCTCCCTTAGGAGTATATGTGATCTTATCGAGTTCATAACCTTCTACGGGATCAGCAGTGACCGTAACTTCCGTACCCTCCAGACCTGAAGCAACAGAAGCAGATGCCGTGCCGTTATCGCCTGCTACAACAGTAACCTTATATCCCTGCTTGATCAGGACTTCTGTAGCGGTGACACCCTCGCTGTCAACAATCGTGTATTTCTGATCATTGAGCTTACCGTTTTCGGGTATCGTGATCACCATATTCTCGCTAAGAGAAAGATTTTGTGAATTGCTGGCAATAGCTCTATATTTGCCTTTCGCATAGACCGACCCGCCGTCGATCGTGATACCGTTGCCCGTAATCGGATAAGCATATTCTGACTCAAAATGTACGCTGCTGTTTCTGAATATTATTGTTCCACCGTTAATTCCTTCATATTTGGAATCTACAGTAAGATCACTTCCGTTCAGAACAGAAAGCGTCTTTAAACCGTAGAATCCGTTATTTCCGCTTGCTTTAACAGTACTGTTATCAATGGTCACTACCGATGTGTTAATAGCAGCATTATAGTTTGAAGAACACTCGACATTACTGTTCTTTATCACTATGTTGTTAACAGTGCCGGTGCTACTATCCAACAATGCATATGTATTCGTTGCTTTCGCAATGACCTTACTGTCGGTAATTGACATTCCTTTTCCGGTTGAATTCAATGCAATTTCACCTTCCGCCGTAACAGTTGCTCCATCGCAAATCGTAATGCCTCCGGCGTATATGCCTCCATACGGACCCTTTACGGAAAGACTCCCGTCTCCTTTGATCGTTATTGCAGGATCTGACAGGATCGCATTTCCGCCATACTTTTGATCCACAACATTATCCCCTTTGAGGACTATCGTCAAAGCAACATTAGTGCGGAGCGCCGTATAGTTGTCGGAGATCTGTGCATTTTCGAGGTACAAAGTTCCGCTCATCTTATCTCCTACATATTTCCAGCCTTCACCGGAATTTGCAAAACTGGTTACCGACTCACCTGCGATATAAAGTTCATACACTTCTGCATCTTCGAATTCTGCACGTAATGTTACAGCAGATTCCGGCATTATAAAGCTGTAGGTCCTGTCTCCATTATCAGTTACCTCGATCGGATCACCGTTCTGATCTGTAACCTTCAATTTCTTAAAGGCTACGAACTTATCATCAGCCCATATGGAAAAATCAACCGCTTCGCCGGGTGTAAAATCAGTCTTATCGATCGTCACACGGGAACGACCGTCAACAGTAACATGAAATGTTCCCTTGATGACGACTTCTTTTGCTATTTCGTTATTGGCATCAACTATGGTCTTCCCATCACTGCTGATCTGACCATCTTCCGGCACCGTGATCTTCATGTTCTCTCCAAGAGTAAGGGTTCCGTCCGAAGAATTTACAGCATCATATTTTATGCTTTTTACGCTCACTGTTCCGCTAATCAATTCGATCTTTTTGAGGAAAGATAAGGCGTCCGCCTTCTGAGCCGTAATGTTGATCTTACTGTTGCAGGAAGAAAAGTAATTACCAAAAGCGCCAAAAGATTCGCTGTTTATTGTCAGTGCACTTCCGTTCTCTACCGTGAAGTTCTTTGCAAAGATTCCATACATGCCCTGAAGGGAAACAATACTGCTGTCAATAGTAATTGTTTCCGTATCAATGCACATGCTATTGGGTACAGTGCCGCTAACAGTACTGTTTGTAATCTTGACCGTGCCGCCGATCACGTAGATAGCATTTATTTTTCCTTTTATATCAATGACACTGTCATCGATAGTTAAAACGCTTGTTGTCTTTATTCCGTTTGTGCTGTCCAAAATATTTATTTTGGCCCCATCGCTGATCTTGATATCACTTCCTCCATTGAGGGTTCCTTTAAGGGAAAGGCTGCCTTCTCCCTTTATCGCAAGAGATGAACCTGCATTAATACTGTTAGTGATACCGCTAGTGGAAGTAGTTCCAAGATTGTTCTTGCCAACGAGAACAACAGTAAGAGGGATGTCGCTCTTGACAGCATCAGCAGAGTATTCAAGGTTAATTCCGTTAAGAGTCAATGTTGCGCCTTTTTCATCTACTGCACAAGACCAGCCTTCACCGGAATCGTTATCTCCTGTAACCTGATGTTCACCGATCCAGACCGGATATTTGTCAGGCTGTCCGAACTCAACGTTCACCGTTACGTCTTTTTCGGGCATCGAGAATGTATATTTGCCTTCTCCCCCATCCTGAAGAGAAACTGTCTGTCCGTCAGAATCCTTGGCCGTGATATTCTTGAGAATATGGTAGAAGGTGTTCTTTACTGTAACGGTAACCATATCACCTTCGTCTGCCATCGGCTTATCGATCGTAACAAGATCTTTGGGTCCATTAGTAACAGCTTTCACTTTGCTGTCCCTGACAAACACATCCGTTGCATAGGAACCGTCACTGTTTGCGAAAAAATACTTCCAATTGCCTTCTTCGTAAACAGATTGGACAGAACCACCTTCGGGTAATACTATATGCATTTCATCGCCGAGAATGGTCCTGTAGGTAAGACTAACAGCTTTCTCAGAGCCGCTGGCTCTGAATTTTCCTCCGTTCATTTCAAATGTTAGGATATCAACACCAAGTGTTTTTCCTTTTGCGATAACATCGCTGTCAGTCATAACAAATTCTTCCGGCGCCACCATAGCTACTCTGTCATCGCTCTCTGCGACTACCGTACTGCCGTCATGTATTTCAAGCGCTGTAGATATGATCCCGCTGTCACCGCCATGAGTTGTAATCTTACTGTTGGTGATGATAATCCGGCATCCGTTCCCAAAAATACCGCACCCGACTGCATCACATTCCACAGTGCTGTCCGAAATATTAAATCTGTGCCATTTTTCACATTTCAACCCGAGGTCGTTGCTCTTGGCTGTAATATTGGTTCCTTTTATGTTTAAGCCATTCGCGTATATCCCGGCTGCGGTTCCGGATACTTCCAGGCTGCCTTCTCCTTCGATCGTTAGTTCGCTGGTGGAATAAATACCGAAGGCCAACCCTTCTTCCATTTTATTATTCCCGACAAGAACTATCTTCAGCGGAACTGAAGTATATATTCCATAGTAAGTGTCATTGGAAAAAGTCGCATTCGTAAGTGTCAGTGTTCCGCCATCCTCATTGCCATCGTAAGACCATCCTTCTCCGGAAGTAACCGTTGACGTCACTGTCTGATCACCTACCCAGATAGGATATCTTTCTTCTGCAAAGACAGGAATAAAGAAAACCATCAAGACTGCAACAGCAGATAAAATACCAACCATCAAATGCCTTCTGACTTTAGTACCCATAACATTTCTCCCCTGAAATAAAAGTTTTGGCGTACCAGTAATATGACTATTGGCAAACCTTATAATATTACACAAGAAGATATGGAAAGTAAATCATATTTTTTGATCGAAAAAGGCTGCCCCGCAGGACAGCCTCTCGCATCATTGTTTTTTGTGTTTCGGATCAGCCTTTGCCGTTTACGTACTTGTCGTATTTGTAGAGGAAGGTGACCATCTGACGCCTCAGGCACTTGTTCTGAGGTCTGAATGTGTTGTCGTCGTAACCTGCTACGATCTTCATCTCCGATGCCCAGATCGTTGCATTGTAGAAGTAGTTGGCACTCGTGACATCAGTAAACTTGCATGTCTTGGATTTAGGCGCGGGCTTGCCTGCCATCCTCCAGAGGAACGTTACCGTCTGGGCTCTGGTGCAGATGCCCTGAGGGTTGAACGAGGTCTTGGAAACGCCTGTTGTGATTCCCTTTTCTACTGCCCAAAGAACAGGCTTGTAGAAGTAATCTGTGGTCTTGATATCCTTGAAGTCCGTTGTGGTCTTATTGGGATTCGGCTGACCTGCAAGCCTCCAGAGGAAGGTTACCATCTGGGCACGGCTGCACTCGTTCGCGGGCTTGAAGAGTGTCTGGTTGTCGTAACCCTTGACGATACCGTTCTTGGTCAGGTAGTTCGTAGGAGCGTACCAGAAATCCTTGCTGTCAGTTACATCCTTATAGAGGACTGTTACTGTGCATGTAGCCTTCTTGCCTGCAGCTGATGCTGTGATCGTTACGGTGCCTGCCATCTTGGCCGTGACCTTGCCGTTGTCATCGACTGTTGCGATCTTCGTGTCGGAAGACTTCCAGCTTACCTTATCGGTTGAACCTGTAAGGGTTGCCTTAAGTGTTGCCGTACTGCCGCAGATAACGGATGCACTGCTCTTGTCGAGCTTCAGTGTGACCTGAGGTGCAGGCTTTACAGCAAAGACCGCCTTGATCTCTACATCTGCTGTTCCCATTGTAAATGTAGTCTCAGCGCTCTTGGGATCCGCGATCTTAACGCCGCCCTTGACTACCTTCCATTCCTTGAAGCTGTAGCCGTCATCAGGTGTAGCTGTCAGGGTGATCGTTGTTCCTTCGGCACCGGATGCTACGGATGAAGTTGCTTTGCCGTTGTCACCGGCGGTAACCGTTACCTTATGGCTCTGCTTGATCACTACCGTCTTAGCAGGCTTGCCGTCTGCATCAACGATGGTCTGTCCGTTGTCACTGAACCCCGCATTTTCGGGAGTTACGATAACCATGTTTTCGCCAAGGGTAAAACTCTTCGAATTGATCATTAAAGCATAATCGTTAGGATCCTCACTGGTAGAAACAGCGCTTACTGACCCGCTGTTGATCGTTAGTTCAGGAACTGAAATTACGGAATTATCTGCTGACTTTGCAAAGATCGTGCTGTCAGTGATCGTTAGTTTCATCGCACCTATGGAGGCATCATCACAATTTGCAGTTATTTTGCTTCCTTTGCTGATGTCACATATTTGAGCTCCAATACCTCTGCATCCGCTTAATTCAACAGTACTGTTAATGATCTCAAGATAGTATGATTTAATAGCCTGCCATTCGGTATCTGAACAAGCCTTCACCTTGCTGTTTTCGATCTTAAGTAAGTTGGCATATGCATTGATCGCGTGCGTGGCGCCATAGGCAGTTACAGTGCTGTTAACTATAGTTAAGCTGTCATATCCGGTATAGATGCCTCCGAATACTCCATCAGCATTGACCGTAGCGCCATTGCTAATTTTCAATTCGCCGCATGATATGCACATATTTCCACTCAGACTAAGAGTTCCTTCCCCTTTTATATCAAGAGAATCCTTTGTACGTATTCCGTACTCCGTTGATGTGATCTTGTTCTCGCCTTTCAACACGATCGTAAGAGGGACTTCACTCGCTATAGCAGCTTCTTCCGCTGTCAGATCCGCATTTTCGAGTGTCAGGGTTCCGCCTGTCTCATCACCGTCGTAGGACCAGCCTTCGCCGGAAGTATAGAACTTTGTCAGTTTCACGCCCTCGACCGCTACCGGATACTGATCTGCCTTTTCAAACTCAGCATTTATGGTTGCTACGTGTAAGGGCATCTCAAAACTGTAAACGCCGTTACCCTCGTCAATAAGCTTGATATCCTGACCATACCCGTCAACAGCAGTCAGATCCTTGAGTTTATAGACATGCTGAGGATCCGGCTTGACCGTTACCTTAACCGTATCGCGATAAAAAGCATCTGTCTTATCTACGGATATCAGACCGTTGTCGTAATTGGATCTGACAGATACACAGAATGTTCCCGTAAAACTCACATTTTTTGCTGCATTTCCGTCCCCGCCGTCAAATGTCTTTCCGTCGTCAGTCATCTTGTTCGGCCTGATCTTCACGCTGTCACCATGAGTGATCTTTCCGGCATCGGAATTAACTGCTTTAGATCTGGTATATATCTCTCCCATTCCGCTTATAAGATCTATCTTCCCGGTAAAATCCATTCCGGTCTCGGCGCCATCTGTTGAGATATCGATATGACTGTTCTCTATCGAAAAATCATTTCCTTTGACACCATATCCATGGCAGTTGATAGCAATAAGACTTCCGTTCGTAACGGAAAACGTTCCGCCCATAATTCCATGTTTTCCGGATAAATTCAGGTGGCTGTTATTCACGGAAAGTGAACCCGAATAAATATTAAAGTTGTTTTCTGAATAGCAATCGACCCAGCTGGATGATATGTTGACGTCACCGCCGTTTACATATATCGTGTTGGTTGTACCGTAAATTTGTAACATACTGTTCTCGATATTCAAAGGACCGGACGTTGTGAGGCCGAGTTCACACCGCTGAATTACTATTCTTGCATTATCACAGATCGTAATGTCCTTTGTTCCTTTAATGTTACCGGTCATCGAAAGAGTTCCTTCACCCTTTATGACAAGAGACGACTTCGCAAGTATACAGTCTTCGCCAAGAGTTGCCAGACTGCTTTCTCCTTCCAATACAATGGTAAGATCGATATCGCTCTTGATAACTGGATCGGTAGTAAGAATGTTATATTTAGCATATTTAAGAGTCAGTGTAGCTCCGTCATCGCCGTAACTCCATTCCCAACCCATACCGCTGTAGTAATCGCCACACATCTGTGTTCCGCCAACCCAGACAGAATGGTAATAATCATTTGCAGAAACCGGAATAAAACTGAAAATCATGATCGAAGCGGCTGCAATAATACACGCCGTCAATCGCCTACTTAATGTAGTACGCATAAAATCCCCCCCTTATTATTTAATTGTGGTGTACTATCTTGTGTTCAATGACACTTTTGAGATTATATACGATTATTTTGTAGTTGTAAATCAAAATCGGATTAGCGGAAGTGTGCAGGGTTGTCCCTTCCAGTCTGCTTCCTACTAAAATTCAATTTTCGAGTATTTGATAGGAATTTTCGAGAAAGATTTCCTACTAAATCAGTTATTTCTCGGATTTGATAGGAAATATCGGCCCGTAGTTCCTACTAAATTTGTTATTTCACGGATTTGATAGGAAATATCGGCTAAGATTTCCTACTAAATCCGCGATTTTACACTTTTGGTCGAAAAAGGCTGCCCCTAAGGACAGCCTCTCGTTGATCTGAGTTGTAAGTTAAATCTTATCTAACCAGCGCCTCAGTCTCCTGTGCGATAGCGAGCTCTTCGTTGGTAGGGATAACGCAGACGGTGACCTTGGAAGAAGCCTTGCTGATGACGGCTTCCTTGCCGCGCAGGCCTGTGTTGATCTCATCGTCAACCTCAACGCCCAAGAACTCGAGGTCCTTGCACATAGCGGCTCTCATGGTGTCTGTGTTCTCACCGATGCCGGCCGTGAAGACGATAACGTCAACGCCGCCCATAGCAGCTGCGAAAGATCCGATGATCTTCTTGCCCTGATATGCGAACATATCAAGTGCGAGCTGTGCGCGCTCGTTGCCTTCATTTGCAGCCTTTGCAAGGTCGCGGAAGTCGGAAGATACGCCGGAGATGCCCATGACGCCGCTCTTCTTGTTGAGGAGCGTATCCATCTCTTCGGGAGTCCATCCTTCCTTCTGCATGATGAAAGGAACGATAGCGGGATCGATGTCACCTGTTCTGGTGCCCATGCAGATACCTGCCAAAGGTGTAAGGCCCATTGATGTGTCAACGCACTTGCCGCCGTCAACAGCTGCAAAAGAAGAGCCGTTGCCAAGGTGGCATGTGATGATCTTAAGATCTTTGGGATCCTTGCCTAAGAACTCTGCAGTCCTCTTGGAAACATATCTGTGGGATGTGCCGTGGAATCCGTAGCGGCGGATGTCGTACTTCTCATAGTACTCGTAAGGCAGTGCATACATGAAAGCCTTCGGGGGCATCGTCTGATGGAATGCCGTATCGAAAACAGCTACCTGGGGAGTGCCTGCAGGAAGAACTGACTCGCAAGCCTCGATACCGATGAGGTTGGCAGGGTTATGGAGAGGTCCCAGAGGGAAGCACTCGCGGATAACGCGCTTAACGTCGTCGTTTACGATAACGGACTCGCTGTAGTACTTACCTGCGTGGAGTACGCGGTGGCCGACTGCTGCGATCTCATCGACGGATGCGATTACGCCGTACTCGGGATTTACGAGAGCGTCGAGGATCATCTTGACTGCGACCTTGTGGTCAGGCATGTCCTGCTCGATCTCGACAGCCTCGCCGCCGTCGGGCTTATATGTGAGCTTGGAATTGCCGATACCGATACGCTCGGCGTTGCCCTTTGCGAGGACCTTGCCTGTATCGACATCGAAAAGCTGGAACTTGGCGGAAGAAGATCCGCAGTTGATAACGAGAATATTCATGTGTTAACTCCTTTTCGATTAGTGGATCAGCCCTGAGCCTGAGCCTGAACTGCAGTGATTGCGATGACGCCTACGATGTCTGCTGCAGAACAGCCGCGGGACAGGTCGTTGACGGGCTTTGCGATACCCTGGCACATAGGTCCGTAAGCTTCAGCCTTTGCGAGGCGCTGAACGAGCTTGTATCCGATGTTGCCTGCGTCGAGGTCAGGGAAGATAAGAACGTTGGCCTTGCCTGCAACGGGTGAACCGGGAGCCTTGGAAGCACCGATCGAAGGGATGATGGCTGCGTCTGCCTGGAGCTCGCCGTCGATAGCGAACTGAGGGTAATCAGCCTTTGCGATCTTAACAGCCTCAACGACCTTTGTAACGTCGTCGTGCTTAGCGGAACCCATGGAAGAGTGTGAGAGCAGTGCAACCTGGGGGTCTTTGCCTACGAGGAGCTTGAAGGACTCAGCTGAAGAACCTGCGATCGCTGCGAGCTCTTCGGATGTGGGGTTCTGGTTGAGGCCGCAGTCACCGAATACGAAAGTGCCGTCAGCGCCGAGGTCACAGTCAGGTACTACCATGACGAAGAAAGCGGAAACGAGCTTTGTTCCGGGAGCTGTCTTGATGATCTGCAGAGAAGGTCTCAGTGTATTGGCCGTGGAGTGGCATGCACCGGAAACGATTCCGTCGCCGTCGCCCATCTTGACCATCATGCAGGCATAGTACATATAGTCGCCGAGGACAGTCTCTTTTGCCTGCTCGGGTGTCATGCCCTTAGCCTTGCGGAGTTCGTAGAAACCGTTGATGTATTCTTCGGTCTTCTCATATGTAAAAGGATTGATGAATGTTGCCTTGGATACGTCCAGTCCCTCGCTGTTAGCCTTGATCTCCTCATCTGTTCCGATGATGATCAGGTCTGCGATGTCGTCCTTAAGGATCTCAGCAGCCGCCTCGAAAGTACGTCTGTCCATGGACTCGGGAAGGATGATCTTCTTCTTGTCAGCCTTAGCTCTTGCCTTGATGTCGTCAATGAATGCCATGTGGAAGCCTCCTTTATATAAAACAAAAATATTATTGCCGCTCAAAAGTATACTCTTAAGGGGCTTCGTTTTCAAATGATATATTGGGGATTATTGGTCTATGTGGCCGTGGTAGCAGTAAATGGTCATTTTGGTAGCAATCTTGCTACCAATTAGGGCTGTTTTTGCTACCATTCATGGGAAATGAGCTTTGGTAGCAGTAAATGGCAATTTTGGTAGCAGTAAGTGCTACCAAATCGGGCTTTTACTGCTACCAAATGGATTTTCGTGGAATTGGTAGCACTTTTGAGCCAAATTGGTAGCAGTAAGTGCTACCAAATCGGCGATTTAGTGCAACCAAATCAGCCGCAGGCAAGATATACGCCGATATTCTCGGCAGCATCAAATGTGAAGCGGGTCTCTTCCTGCCTGTAGATCATGTAGAGGGCGACGCTCGTCGACTTGGTCGCGACCCTCAGTCCCTCCATGTTGCAGAGGATCCTGAAGAGCGGCGCATCGCCCGTCCTGTAAGCCAGGAGAAGGGCTGTCGGTGCTGCATCGTAGCAGTCGTCCTCGCTGAAGTTACCGGTCGTGATGTAGTAATACTGCGGGATCATGCCGGTGTTCTGGATCTGCTGGGATATCCACGAAATATCGCTGACAGGCAGCAGCCCCATCGCAGCGAGATTGGATTCGGTCTTAAGCGACTCGGGCACATCGACCGCGCCCGCTTCGCCTGCAGTATAGACATAGTTGATTCCGTTGGCTGTCACTTCGTAAGCATATGCATAGAGCCTTATCGTATCCGACAGCAGCGCGCCAACCACGATCTCTTTGGCTTTGTCGTAGGATCCTGCGGGCAGGAATCCGTTATCCTCAAGGTTTCTGATCAGGGGAAGATTTACGTCGGAGATCTTGACTCCGTTAAGATCTGAAAGTCCGGCTGCCTTGGCTTCGTCATCCTGATCCTCTTCTCCTTCATCGGTCTTGCCGACCGGATCTGCATCTTCGTATTCTTCGACCATCAGTGTCTCCGGCCTTATCATTCCGTCGCTGTCGAAAAGCTTGGCAACAAGGCTCCTGATATACTTCTCGTCATCTTTCCGGCCGTATGTCGCGTAGTAGAGAAGGTATGCGTCGAGCCATTCCATCTGTGATGAATTGGTACTCTTCCCTTCCATGACCTTGTCGCCCTCGAAAGCGTCATCGTAAACCGCTGCAAGATAAGAACCGTCTTCTTTCAGAAAACGCTTGTTGACTTCGTTCCTGAGTTCCACAGCTTTGCCTCTGTCACCGTTCCTGATATGCGCCTTGAGGAGCAGGGCCTGGTCTTCGAGCCTGTAGGTCAGCGTGTTCTCCGCGGGCTGGGTCACGAGGCGGCCTGCGATCGTGTATTGGGAGGGGATGAGCTTGCCGTCATTGCCCTTTTCGAGCATGAGGTTTTTCGTTCTCGAAAACAGATAGCCGGTGATGATGTTGTTCTCCGAAGCGACCTTCTTGCGGTCGATATCTGACGTTGCCGTCTCGCACATCGTGATCTTGCCGATGTTGCCATAGAAATTCGAATAGATTAGGTAGCCCGCACCTCCGACTAAAAGCACTCCGCCGATGACCGCCGCCGCGATCAGCTGGCGCGTGGAGAAGTTAGAAAGGAAATCTGTTATAGGATTAGTCTTTCGCATTGCAAACCGGGTCCCTTTTGAAATATAATCTTCTCGATTATACCAAAAGGAGCGGCAATTCAAAATATGCGCGTCATAGGCATTGTTGCGGAATTTAACCCCTTTCATTCGGGGCACGGATATCTGATCGGCAAAGCGAAAGAGGAGGTCGGCGACCCCCGTGCGATCGTTATGCCCGTCATGTCCGGCGCCTTCTGTCAGCGCGGGCTTCCGGCGATGCTGCCCAAGCACATCCGCGCCCGCCAGGCACTGCTCTGCGGAGCCGATGTTGTGCTCGAACTGCCCTTCACATTCGCCTGCGCTCCTTCCGAAAGATTCGCTTACGGCGCAGTCGCTACCCTTGTATCTTCTGGAGTCCTGACCGACATCGCTTTCGGTGTCGACTGCGAAGACCCTTCGGTCCTCGAAAAGCTCGCATCATACGACTTCGACGCCGACCCCGGATATAACGGGATCTTGAAGGAAAGCGTTGAAGCCGGCCTGTCCTTCCCCGCCGCCCGCGCGAAAGCTATCGGCGCCTGCCTTGCCGGGAAGACTTCCTATTCAGACAATCAGATCGCGGAGGCTTTGAAGTCTCCCAACTCAATACTCGCATTAGACTACTTAAGAGCACTTAAGATCCTTGATCCCAAAGGCCGCATCACCGTCCACATGATAGAGCGCGTCGGCTCATATCACGACGGTTCCGACGGCTTCGCATCCGCGTCGGTTATCAGGAAACTAGCGGCAGAAGACAACAGCTTAGCTTCCCTTATCACGAAGCTCGGCGGTAAGATGCCCGAAGCATCTCTCGCAGCCTGGCTCTCGGCCCAGTCCCGCGGAGAATTCTCCATCCTCGATGAAGAAGAATACATAAGACGCGTCATCACCGGATGTGATTTTCGCGAAAACACAGCCTACATGACCGACGGACTTTCAGGCTACCTCAACAACATCAAAGAAAGCCTGCGTCCCGGCGACCTTGCCCGCTTCAGCGAGATCGTCAACACCCGCCACTTCACGCTCGGCAGGATCTGCCGCGCGATGGCATCTGCCTATGTCGGGCAGGACAGATCAGTGCTGGACATCAAGGATCCCGCATACATCAGAGTCTTAGGCTTCGGCCGCGAAGGCAGGTACTGCCTTAAGATAATCGGCAAGTGCACCAAACTCCCCGTCATCCATAACCTCTCGGACTTCGCAGAGCACGGGGATAACAAAGATCTTCAGACCCTGTCTGCACTGGACATCAAGTCCTGCGAGCTCGCAGGCTCCCTGCTCGGGCTCCCCTTCGAATACGAGTGGCAGATGCCGCCCGTGATCCTCTGATCAGCCTCTATCCTTTGCCGGTGACGCAATCAGCCTGAATTAGTGACACATGTGTCACTAATTGCCATGATTTGTGTCACATTTTGAAACACAAAAAAGCCGGCAGGATTCCCCGCCGGCTTGGGTGAACAGTAATATCTCAGGTATACTTGACCTCGACATACCTGGTCTGGCCGCAGTAAGGGCAGGTCAGGGTGTTGTTGTACTTGTCAAGCTTCATGGTCGCAGAGCACCCCGGGCAGACAAGATCTGTCGACGTGTCCTTGAGGACGACATTGCGCAGATAGTTCTTGCCGGTCCTGTCGGTCAGATACTTCTTGATGTTGTAGATGCATCTGTCCTCATTCTCGGAGACACTGGAGTCTGCTCTGGAGATGGCCTCGGCGAGCGTCAGGAAGGACGCGAGGATATCCGGATTTGCCATGTTCATGTAGCCTTCGACGAAGACAAAGTCCGGTGTAACATTGTTATATATCTTTGTCAGCTCGTTCTTTGCCTCGGGAATGTTGGAATATCCTTCCGAGATCTCCCTGTAGATCATGTCGAGCTCGCGCTTCTCAGCATCGGTGACCGCGCCGTCTGCATGGGCGATGTAGCAGCAGATGGCAAGCTTCGCATAAAGATCGCGGAGCTCCCTTCTCTGCTCGACTTCGCGCGCCTGATTGATAGCACGCTGCTGCATGCTGTTCTGGACTGCGCCGGTGATGGCAGCTGTTGCCGCTGCCGTTGCGACCGGGGCTGCATATCTTGTTACTTCCCTTGAAACGCTTTTCGCGACATTATTCGCGATCGTTGCTGCCAATAATGCTCCTAACATATCTATCACCTCATTTCTCAATTAAGGATATTTTACATTGTAGGAATTTCCAAGGCAATAAAAATCGTACTGCAAGAGTACGATTTTCGAGTATCGGAAATGATCAGGAGAATATCATGGGATGTTGCTCCGGGTAAGGTATTCATCATATCTTGAAAGGAACGTAACCATCTGGCGCCTCAGGCAGTCGCCTGCAGGCCTGAAGGTCTTTTTGCGGTTACTGTTTTTTACTGCATAGCCTTCTACGATCCCGTTCTCATTTCCCCAGATACAGGCCTTGTAGAAGTAGTCGCTTTCCTTAATGTCCTGGAAAACGCATGTGCTGTCGGCGGGCTCGGGGCAGCCTGCGAGACGCCAGAGGAAAGTCACGGCATGCTTTCTCGCGCAGGTGATCTGCGGGCCGAAAGTACCGTCACTATAGCCTTCGACGATGTGATTCTCGTTGCCCCAGATGCAGGGCTTGTAGTAATAATCAGTCTCATAAACGTCGGTAAACTTACAGGTCTTGGACTTGGGCTCGGGACAGCCGGCAAGGCGCCAGAGGAAGGTCACCATCTGGGCACGGGTGCAATTATTTGCGGGCTTAAAGAGTGTCTGCTTGTCGTAGCCTTTGACAACACCCTTATCGGTCATGAGGATCGTCGGATAATACCAGAAATCACCGCTTTTGATTACATCTTTATAGAGAATATCAAACTCTATCCTGCTGACTGCGCCGTGGGCAGATCTTGCAATTATCGTGACAGGCCCTGCCTTCTTGCCGGTTACGACGCCGGAAGAATTGACCGTTGCAGTTGAATTATCAGATGAGGACCATGTGATCACGGGATCGGGATCGGCGAATAAACTGTCATTTACTGCAATGCATTTTGCAGTTTTACCGCAGACTACGGGTATTCTATTGTTAGGCAGCTGATCTTTATCGCAATAAGCATAGATGTCATATGCCGTGATATCGACCGTCTTATCTACAGAGAAAGCATAGCCATCGTCGTATCCGTCTTCATAAACGACATAACTGCCGTAATCCTCATCGGGTTCCTTATGCCCGAAGCCGTAGATCTGTTTGATGATCTCACAGGCAGAAATATTAAGTTCCTCGATATCATTGGACTCGACATAGAGCCTCTCAAGATCGTAGTTATGAGAAAGGTCGAGCTTCTTAAGGTCATTATCGTCCAGATATAATCTTGTGAGCTTGGTATTCTTGCTGACATCGATCGATCTAAGTCCCAGACCGCCGAAGCCGAAGCCTTTGGCCTCAGTGAAGAAGCCGATGCCCTTGACATCCTTGACGTCGGGATATCCTTCATTGACAAGATCTATATCCCTTACCTGTTTGCACTCGTAAGCGCTTAAGCAGCCGTTACCGTCAAGATCTATCTTCTCGGAAACATATCTCCTGAATGTAGTATCAGGGAAATTATTGGCATCGATCTTGATATCGGATGCCGCATTCAACGAAAGGCCCATGGCGAAAAACATGCCCGTCATGGCAAACAGAGAAATAAATAACTTTGATGATATCTTCATGCCCTGCCTCCTTTATCTTCATCGAAAAAGACATGCGCCTGATAGCCTGATTATATCAGGCGGACAGGATATCATCAAATCATGGCATACAAAAAGGGACCGTCAACTGACGGTCCCTTTGGCTCCTCAAGTAGGACTCGAACCTACGACATTTCGGTTAACAGCCGAACGCTCTACCGACTGAGCTATTGAGGATTATAATCCGGCAGCAACCTATCTTCCCGGGCCGTCGCCAGCCAAGTATTGTCGGCACGAACGAGCTTAACTTCTGTGTTCGGGATGGGAACAGGTGTGGCCTCGCCGTAATCACCACCGGAATGGTTGAGAGTCTTATACCCTCAAAACTACACCGAAAACTAAACAC
>JAEFAZ010000010.1 GCA_016292135.1 Saccharofermentans sp. | reverse complement strand
TTTGTGATCCTGTTCCATGGCATAGAATTACCGCTGGCATTTTTTCGTGTTTTTGGGAATAAGAAAACACTGCTGGGATAGCGTATTCTGTATTATATATTGTAATTAGTTTTTCCATATCTTGTTCCCCTCTATTTTCGATTTGTCATCCTGTTTATTTGAGAATAAGTATATTTCACAACTATGAACAAATCCACATTATTTCAGCCTGTCGGCGGCGTTGTTCTCTTTGGCATACCGTCGCGCTGCTTCCCGGCGTTCCTCGCTGTATGGGGCGGTCAGACGGAAAGAGAAACGACCCTTTGCAATATCAAACTCCATGCAGCCCGTTTCGGGGTCTGCGTCGGTCTGCTGGCAGATTGCCGGATAACGGCGGCTGTATGCAAACAGACGCTTCTTCAAGGTGGTGTTGTGGGTGCGGATATGGATAAGGGGGTCTTTCTCGTCAAACCAAATATCGGTAGTCGGCAATACTGTAAGTTTCTAATTTAACTTGCGAGATAACATACCATTACAATGTCTTTTACTACTAAGCTATTTGAGGTCTTTATAATATTCCAATATCATATGCTTTAATACAGGCATTTCAGTTCCTTCCAGCTCCTTATAAATCAGATCAGTTAGATTCATAAGACTAGTCCATAAATCTTGTTGACTATCACTGGTAACAAAAGTACTTCTTATTGCTTCTTTTTCAAAATCCGGTAGCTTATCTATCTCTCGGTTAACAGTCCCTTCAAGTTTGTAACGATCGCCAACAAGGTCTATATAAACCTTTCTAACAAATTCAAGCTCACCTACTGCGCGGAAGTAATTATTGCGATGAATAGCAACTGCTGCATGCATCAAATGTGCCCATGCAAAGTCACAAGCTGTCTCAATATCCTTTTTTAGTTTTCCGCTATAAATGCGTTCGTCCATACCTTCTAGAGACTTGGTCATTTTCTCTTCAACAATACCGGAATTATCAAAAAGAACCCTAAATGCAGGTTTTAATGCAGCTGCCCTTTCATAACATCCAAACCCAATATCAATCTCCAAAAGGTTATCTAAAGCATATACCTGAAGATGCCTTGCTTCAGATTGCGAAAAGAACAGAAGGCTATATTGCTCTGAAATCCTCTGATGCATGTACTCCATAACTTCAGTCATAGAATCATTGGAATCAAATGCTACTACAAAATCCAAATCCGACCTTTCATCGTGAAATCCTTCTGCTCCAGAACCAACCTGAATAAGAGCTACTATCTTAGGACATTCCTTAGCAACTGAATTTATAAAATCCAATACACTAAGCCTGTCTTGTACACAAAATATTTTACTCATTCCATGCTCCCCATTTTATATTATGCTCATTTATATTCAAAGTTAATCTGTTTAGAAACTCCAATTACACAGAGTTGCGCCTAAAACAGTCTTTAAACACGCCTCCACTTTACAAACCAGATTGCGAAGCTCTTCCCATTCATCGTCTGTCAGTTCTGACATTGAACCGCAGTGACGCTTCAAGACCAAAATACATCGTCCAATATAATCCTGTTCATCTGAAAGGAAAACAGACCACGATTTACTTTCGTATAACTGAAACTGTTTTTCTTCTTCAGACAGGTTGCACCAATCACAATTCCCCATTCTTTTCACCTACAAGTTTCGATTTGTCTTAGTCTATTATCCTGTTTATTTATCTTACTGACAATCCAATTATACCATTACAAAAATACCGCCCGACCCTTGCAGATCAAGCGGTATCTGTCGATTTTTGGTGGAGGCGAGGAGAGTCGAACTCCTGTCCACAACCGTATTCACCGAGACATCTCCGGGTGCAGTCGACGGATGAATTATTCCCATTCCCGCATGGCCCGTCGACGGGCGTCGGTTCCGGTAGCTTCATGGGTTTTAGGTGTTGCCGACTCAAAGCTTTGACGGTTCCACCTGCCGACTGACCTCCTTCGGCAAAGGTCTGCTAAGGATCGATCCGGCCTGACCGCAGATAGAGAGACCGGACGGTAGCTTAGATTAAGCTGCTACGAGCTGTGTGTTGTCTGCAATTACTTGCAATTTCCCGTTTTTTAAGGAGGCACAACGAGAATCCTCCACCCGCTTTCTCGGTTGCAACAGCCATGTCGAGACCGGAACGCCCCCGTGTCTTGCCGCTGTCAGCGAATAACTGATTATATAATTTTCTGGCGGGATTTCAAGAGTTTTTGATCAATGATCAAGTGTTAGGCTGCCCCGAATGCCTGTATCCTGGCGTAAAAATGTGAACACACTGCTCGCAACCCTTGCAAGCAAGTTGCTCGTTCGTGTGTTATAATTTCCGCGCAAGGAGGGTCGATATGAGTCCTTTGGAGATCTTACAACAGATGGCGGTAATACTGATACTGGTGTCGATCGGTATCTTTCTTTGCCGCAGGGGCGTTACTGACAAGCTGACTTCGAAGCAGCTTTCGACTATAGTAATGGATGTATGTAACCCCGCCTTGATCCTGGCTTCGATACTTTCGGGCGATATCACTGCCAACGCTTTCGATGTGCTGATAGCCATCGGCTTGGGACTCATCTTTTACGGGATCCTTGTATTTCTCGGTTTTGCGCTTCCTCATATCCTGAAGGTGGGACCTGACCGCAAGAGGGTCTTCAATGTCATGACCGTCTATACGAATACTGGATTCATAGGTATACCCGTTGCTAGGGCGATACTGCCGCCCAATGCGATGATATATGTTGTTGTCATCAACGTGCTCTACAGTCTGCTCTTTTATACGCACGGCATCACGATCTTAAGCGGCAGCAAGAGCAAGCCTGACATTAAGAAGATCTTTAACCCCGGCACGATAATGGCCATACTGAGCCTTGTCGTTTTCGCTTTCGGGATCAAGCTTCCGGGCTTCCTTTCCAATACGATATCCTACATCGGCAATGCGACGGTGTTCCTGTCGATGATCCTGCTCGGTGCGGCCATATACAGGTCGAACCTCAAGGAGGGCTTTAAGGACGGCAAGATCTGGGCTTACATAGTTATCAGGATGATGATCGTTCCGATCCTGATCTTCTGTCTTCTGTCCGTCATGCAGATCGACAAGGATGCGGTCCTGGCTCTTTCACTGATGGCTTGTGTTCCCGTGGGCAATCTTCCTCTGATACAGGCTGAGAAGATGGGCGAGGATACATCGACCTTGTCTCTTGCCATAGCGGTTACAACGGTAATGTCTTTGATCACGATAACAGCGCTGATGTCGTTATTCTCGTTTTTCGCATACTCTGTGTTCTGAAAGTACAGATATATTTACAGGGGGGATCAGATGAAACTATATTCCGAATGCCATTGGGACGGATGGGACAGGATCGTAGATATATACGTAGAAAGGACCGATTCGATCCCCGAATATATTTACGACGATTCCACTTATAAGATCCTTATTCTCGAAAAGGGTATTATCAGGGCTTCCTGCGGTGAAGAAGTGATCGATGTGAAAGCTCCGGCGGTTATTCTCCTCTCACAGAAGAAAGACGTTGCATTGAAGATCAAACAGGCCGTCAAGGCTCAGATCGTCTTCTTCAAGCCTTCTGCCATCAGGGATGAATTCACGCTCGAAAGAATAGATTCAGGTGAATTTAACGGCTATATGGGCCAGGCGATCTATCAGGATTACATACTTATCGAATCCAATTCGGCACACCATTCTTTAGCTGAAAGGGTCATACCCGTTCCCATGAACGGCTTTAAGAAGATCAAGGATCTTTGCACATCCGCTGAATGCGAGCTGAAGGGGCAGGCTGACGGCTTCTGGCCCTGCAGGAGCAGATCCTACCTGATGGAACTGCTTTATTTCATCATATATTCCTACATCATCGTAAGTCCCGAAAACAGGGAAGATCAGGACGCAGATGATTTCTCTCGCATTTGTGAGTATCTGAATGAACATATTAGCGAGGAGATAACGCTCGATTCGATCGTCAGGGAATTCCACATCAACAGGAACAAACTGAACGACCTGTTCATGAAGAATGCATCCATGACATGTATCAGTTATCTTATGGCATTAAGGATGGATCTTGCCAAGATCCTTCTCACGAAAACAGAGATACCGATAGGGGAGATAAGCACGCGTGTGGGCTATCCCGATCCCAACTATTTTGCCAAGCTGTTCAGGAAAAAGACCGGTATGTCACCGTCAAAGTTCAGAAGATCCTGATATCGTGCAGAATTTACCTTGATCAGTGCAGATAGTCCTTTGAGGGATATATTTCTTCATGTATAATCACAAGCATACCGGAACAAATCTGAGGCAGGGGGTAGTTATCATGAAGAAAAGAAAGATAGTTTGTTGTTTATGCCTTACGGCTATGGTTATTTCCGTTATAGGGTGCTCTGTTCCTGAATCTGCAGTGACTTCTTCGTCAGATACGGCTCAAACGGAAGCTTCCACGGAGAAGGCAAAGAAAGCGGATATTGATATATCCGGAGGCGTTCCCGATGAGACCGTTTTGAGCTGCTGCAAGGAATCATCTTACAAGGATCTCGTTATAAAAGGACATGCATTCAGCGAGATCGAGGAAGGTGATTATGTTGGACGGGATATAGTAAGTCTTGAGATAGATGCGGGGAATTCCTCCGGTAAGCTTCCTCAGAAGATCTGTAAAGATGTTACTTTCAAATACAACGTATCCACGAAGGAATGGGAAAACACAGAAGAAAACTGCACATCCTGGAACGTGGATATAGAGCAGTTCCCGGCAAGCAAGTGGAAGGCCAAGGATGCGAAAACAGAAGACCTGGCAGCGATCTTCGCAGACAAGATACCTTCAGGTCAGGAAGGAGACCTCTTTGTCAGTTTCAAATCAAATCTGAGTTGGTTTTCTTTCAACCTGACAGAGCAGGTCAATAATGCGAAAGAACATGAATTCGTTACGAACGGCAACGGCACATTTACCTGGGTGAGCGGTGAGGACGTCGTTACTCAGTCCTTTAAGTTCCTGAAAGGTTCCATCACCGATTCCGGAGATATTACTCTTAAGGCAACCGTATCCGGCGCTGAGAAGGATCTTAAGCTGTCATCTGACTATGAGATCATCTCTGACAGAGCTTTTGATATGGGAGTGCATAATCCGGTTGCTGACGACAAGATCTACATCGAAGAAGTACCGCTCTCCATAAATGTCAGTTCAACTGATCTCGAGGGCAATATGTGGAAGACGGTGACCGGAAATAAATACGAGAACAAGTCTCCTGAACTTACATGGGATGAGGTCGAAGGCGCTTCCTGTTATGCCATATTCATGATCGATAAGGCCGCAGGAAACTTCCTGCACTGGTATTCCCTTGTTGAAAAAACACATTTAGACCAGGGTCAGTTCTCTGATAAGGAGACAGGCTATGTAGGACCTTATCCTGAAGAGACCCATGAATATACGGTCTATGTCGTAGCTTTAAAGCAGTCCCCGAAGATCAAGTCTTTTGCTATTGATGTTCCTCATAATTCCGAGGAGTTTGCCGATTTTCTGACTAAACTCAACACCGCTAAGGACGGTTCGATCGGGAACGTTATATCTTACGGATCCATTAAGGGGGATTTCGACCCTGCAAGGTGATGATCTGACTGATAGTGTGATATGATGTATTCACGGCGGATCCCGCCAGACCCGGCTTTAAGGAAGTGCATCATTCATGGATATGATCAGGGACCTCACATTAGATTCAGAAAGAGCTTTATACGGCAGCCACGGCGTGGAGGCCGTATCTTGCCGTTTTGACGGCCCGGCCGATGGCGAGAGCGCGTTCAAGGAGAGCAGTGACATCGTTGCACGTGACTGCTATTTCAACCTGAGATATCCTTTCTGGCACGATCATGGCCTTAAGATCACAGGCTGCGACATGACCGAACTTTGCCGGGCGGCCATATGGAATTCGGATGATGTTGCCATCAGCGATTCCAGGCTCCACGGCATCAAGGCCTTAAGGGAATGTACTAATGTGTCCATTACATCCTGCGACATAATATCACCTGAATTCGGCTGGTCCGTTACGGGTCTTGATATGTCTGACAGCAAGGCTGTAAGCGAATATTTCCTCTTAAGAGCTTCTGATATCGTTCTCGAAAACGTGAACTTCAAAGGGAAATATTCATTCCAGTATGTGGAGAAGGGGAAGATCAGCAACTGCCGTTTTGATACCAAGGACGCTTTCTGGCACGCAAAGGACATTACGGTAAGAGACTGTGCGATCGACGGCGAATATATAGGCTGGTACAGTGAGAACCTCACCTTCATCAACTGCACCATAAGAGGCACACAGCCTTTCTGCTACTGCAAGGGGCTTAAACTTATCGACTGCCGGATGGAAAACTGTGATCTGGCTTTCGAGAAGTCAGACGTTGAAGCCAATATCATGTCTGAGCTGATAAGCATCAAGAACTTCAAGAGCGGCAAGATCACCGTAAACGGTGTAGGGGAGATAATCAGCGATGATCCTGAAGCAAAGGGTCTGATAGAGATCGCCTGATCTTTTCGCACAGAAAAACAAAAAAATATGAGGCCGTTCCTTAAAGCAGGGACGGCCTCTTGATCTTTTAAGAAACTGTCAGGCAGCAGCCTTTTCCTTCTTCTTTTTGAAGAGGAGCTTCTGCAGGAGTTCCGTGAGCTTTTGTTCTCCGATGCCCATTACGATGGACAGGATGAAAACGCCTGCTGCGAATACGATGGGCGAGAATTTGCCGAGAGTCTTCTGCAACTGGGGCGTGAAGATCACGAGCATGATTCCGATCGCGAAGAGGTTCATGAGATATGTATGGAGCGAGTACTTGCCGAAGAAACGGCTTACGGGGTTGCTCACATGGTACTTCATCATGAAGATGATTATCGTAAGTCCCAAGAGAAGGAAGAGGGGAACCTGACAGAAATAGGTCCTGAGCTTGTCTTCAATACCGGGGCCTTTGCCTGAGAATTCAGTCCAGTATCCGAACTTCATCTGACCGTAAGAAGAGAGCTTGTAGAAGATCATGGTGATGATGAGAAGGACATGGAACTTGACTGCATAAAGCTTCTTGAAGAATCCGGAGATCTGCTTCTCGTAATTTGCGAAAAGGAGACCCGTGAAGAAGGCAGGTGCGGAATTGACCCACCATTCACCCTGGAACCAGAAAGCCTTTTGCTGCTGCCACCATGCGGCTTTTGCTGCCGCAGGACCAAGCCACCAGTTTTTCTGACCGACCCACCATACGAAGTGTCCGTTGAAGCAGAAACCTACGCCCATAGCGATTATGAACAGGAAGATGATGCCCAGAGCGACAGGGCGCTTCTTGATGAAGCGGAAGCAAAGATAGAATACAAGATACAAGAATGCGAGGACGATGGGAAACCATCCGAACTCGTTCATCATGGCAAAACCCGTGAAGTTAGCGATCCAGCGTTCCGTCGCCACTTTGTTCCCGACCATTGAGTTGCCGAGATTATAGAGGGCGTAGATAAGGACGTTTACATAGAAGGGAAGAACGATGGTCTTAACGATCCTGTTCTTTATAAACCCTTTGAGATAGTTCTCTTTGGTGTCGAGACTCTTTATGAGACCGTAGCCTGAACAGAAAAAGAAGATGGCAACGAAATAAGCTCCTGCATTGAGGAAAGGCGCAAGGAGCCCTTTTTGCTGAAACATGTCAACCTGCGATATGTGGTGGAGTATGACTCCGATCGCTGCGAATCCCCTGAGGGACTTCATGGCTTCAAGACTTGCGTAATCGTCATTGAATTCCTGTCTGCGGCCGAACTTGTTGGTCCCGCCCCAGATGAATAAGATGAGGAAAAAATAGAAGATGATCTGATCGACGATGCCGACTGCGGTCAGATCTTTTAAGAATTCCGGCATAATGCGCCTCCGTTAATAAAGTTGTTACCCGTAATTGTCGCACAACATCAGGTCTTTGTAAACCGCCTGTTGTATACATGGCCAACGGGGTGGAATGTGTTGTCATAAAAGGGATTTCCGATTTTCCCAAGGAAGTCAGGAGCCGCGAAGATTATGAAACTTTTATGGAGCAGTACAACACTTACGCAAATAATGTTCCGCTGATCATGAACGACATATTCGACAATCACCTTGAATATGCGATGAAGAACAGATTCAACTATGTGGTTTAATCTCTCTTTTCTGCTATAATTAAATGTAAGATTCAGATCTCAAAGTTGCTTATCGTATATAGACCATTTCAGGGAGGGAGAATGAAATGAGATATCATAAAACTGTTTTGAGGATAGCGTTGTTGGTCCTTATGGTAAGTATGCTTGCCGGTATCGCCGGATGCTCTTTCAAAGGTAAGGAATTATCATATGATTCCCTGGAAAAAATATTTTCGAAATACGAGCCCAAGAGATTAAATTCATATGATGCTTATGAGCGGTACAGACTTGAAGATGTGACTGATGATGTGTTGAAGGCAGGTCATATGTATTATGTCCGTTGTAAAAACACTGATGATGATGCAAACAGGATATTCAGGTATGCCGTATTTTGCAACAATTACAAGTTTAAAGTACAGGAGATCATGCGGCTGGAATATTTCAAATATGATCAGACAACAGACAGCGGGATGGATGTCCTGTCAATCAGTCTGATGACTTTTGAGTCAGCTGAGATGGCAAAAGATTATATTCGTACCGAGTTTGTTTATCCTGATATCTCAATGGATCCTGACTCTTATGCCAAACCTGCAAAAGAGGATCACGGCGGTAATGACGGACACTATTTCTATGCATATTACTACGAAGGCGACGGCAGCTGCGGTTGTGTGTGTCAAGACAGGGAAAAAGTTATATATATTTCCTGCTGTCTTAAGGATAGCAAGAGTGACCTGATCAATGATGTCTGCAAAGAGTTTTCGATAATTAACCCTTTGTCGTATTTTTCAAAGTAAGCCGCTGACAGCGCCGTCATGAACAGATAAGGGGATAATGGAATAAAATATTCTGCAGAAAGGGTATCGTCACGGTACCCTTTCCGCATTTCACCTGCCAAATTCCGCCACTTACCGCCTATCACGGGACAAGCCCGTTTATCTGTTGTATGATTACAGCATCAAAGGGAAAGGAGACAATGGAATGAAGGTTAGCGTTGACATCTCTTCAGAGTATAAAGAGCCTTTTGCAGTGATCCATACGGACAAGATGACGGATGAGATCCAGCGGATGATCGATATATTCGGGACGAGTGAGACACCGGTAACTGCACTGAAGAACGAGGAAGATATCATAGTGCTTAAAGCAAACGATATCTACATGGTCAGGGTCGAAAACGGTGACACCATGATATACGGAGAGAAGGAGCGTTACCGCTCGCGCAAGAGACTCTACGAGCTCTCCGGTCAGCTGGGCAAGGGTTTCATGCAGATCTCGAAGACCACATTGGTCAATCTGTCTTACATGGACAGCATCGAGCCAGGCTTTTCGGGAACGATGCTGTTGAAGTTGAAGAACGGCTGCAGGGATTATGTATCAAGGACATATCTGAAGGATTTCAAGAAATACTTAGGATTATAAGGAGGATAGAAAGATGAAAGAAACAATGAAAGACCTTTTGAAGAGCGTAGTGATCAGCATCGGCATGGCGATGACGATATTCTGTCTTGCGGGCATCGTTTTCGATATCGGATACAAGGGCACATTCACTTTGGAGGATTACCGTTTTACAAAGATGGTTATCGGTTGTGTTCTGATCGGATTAGGCTTCGGAGTGCCAACGGTCGTTTACAGAAAAGAGAGCATCCCGATGCCGCTGAAAGTCCTGATCCACATGGGTACGGGCTGCGTGATCTATACTGTCGTAGCATACGCTGTCGGCTGGATGGGAGGCATGAATAACATCTGGCAGGGCGTGATCATCGGAGTGATCCAGCTGGCAGTTGCATTCGTGATATGGTTCTGTTTCAGCAGATATTACAGGGCCGAAGCAAAGAAGATGAACGAAAAGATCCAGGAAATGAAATAAGGGCAAGGACAGATGATCTGACCGGGGCTGTCTCTATAAGGAGGCAGCCCTTATCTTTTACGGGTTATTGACTTTTGGCATGCCGTTTTGTATTATCGCATGTAGAATAAGACAAAAGGAGGAACACCAATGAGGAAATAATCTGCGATGGTTTTATAAACAGCCTGCGGATCATTCTTTTTTGCGTGTTCATTTTTATATTGTGAATTATTGCCGCGGCCGTATGTCGCGGCTTTTTGGTTTATCCGGCAGGCTTCCGCACGGAGGTAATATATGGCTTTGATAAATATACAGGATCTTACTTTCGGATACGACGGTTCTGAGAAGATCCTTTTCGACAACATAACACTTGGAATAGATACGACTTGGCGTCTGGGCCTTGCCGGGAGAAACGGCAGGGGAAAGACGACATTTCTTCAGCTCTTGCAGGGCAAACTTCCTTATTCGGGAACGATTACCGGCGTTCCGCAGACTGTGAGTTTTCCGTCGGATGAACTTCCTGACTGTGAGGACTGGAAGATCCGCAAGGAACTTAATCTCATGGATGCCGATCCGGACATCATGTACCGGCCGGTCGGGACCCTGTCGGGCGGGGAGAGGACCAAGCTCATGCTGGCGGGACTTTTCGCGACGGAAGGACTATATCCTCTTATCGATGAGCCAACCAATCACCTGGACAGGACCGGGAGAGAGAAGGTAGCGGAATACTTATCTTCGAAGAACGGATTCATCCTGATATCCCACGACCGTAACTTCATGGATATGTGTACCGACCATACGCTTGTTATCACAAAGACCGGAGTCGAACTGGTGTCTTCGACCTTCTCGACCTGGTGGGACAACAATGAGCAGAGGATGCAAAGCGAGAGGACCAGGAACGACCAGCTCAGGAAGGAGATGTCGTCCATCGAGTCCGCCATGAAGAAGAATGCCCAATGGTCCTCCAAGGCGGAAGGGCATAAGAACAGGTCAAAAGCACCGGGCAAGGTCGCGGAAGACCACTTCAGAAGGGCCTACGAGGCCGAGAAGGCAAGGAAACTTATGTCCCTGTCAAAGAATCTCGAAAAGCGCAACGAAAAGAAGCTCGAAGAAAAAAAGGGACTTCTTCAGGACATGGAGCGCTCCGAAAAGCTTAAGATAAAGGGAAGCGAACACCACAACAGGACTCCCGTGATCCTGAAAGATGTTTCCCTGTATAGGTACGGAGAACCCGTGACGGAAGGGGTCTCCCTTACGGTCGAGCGCGGGAGCAGGATTTCCCTGCAAGGGAGGAACGGCTGCGGCAAGAGCACGCTTATCAAGTATCTTGCCGGGAACGGAGACGCTGAAGGGATAACGGCTGAAGGCGATATCTACATAGCGCCCGGTCTTAAGATCTCATATGTCGGGCAGGATACTTCATCTCTTAAGGGAACCATATATGAGATCGCTGATGACCGCGGCGCGGACAAGACGCAGCTCAGCACTATCCTCGTTAAGATGGGCTTTACGAAAGAGATGCTTACCCGTGACGTTGATGCCCTGTCGCTGGGGCAGAAGAAGTTCATAATGATCGCCCTGTCTTTATGCGAGCAGGCGGATCTTTATCTCTGGGATGAGCCGCTCAACTACATAGATGTGTATATGCGCAAGGAGATCGAAAGGCTGGTCAGCGAGAGCGATATCACGCTGTTGTTCGTGGAACACGACCGCGGTTTTGCCGAGGCAGTCTGTGACAGGGAGATATCGATGTAAATTTTTGTTGAAAACGGTTCATTGTGCTATATTTATATTGTTCTGCCCGAGGGCGGAAGAGTTTAACATATGGTAAAGGGTATATATGGCCGTTAAGAAACGTTTATCTACCTTCCAGACGATACTGCTCGGCTTTGCGGGGCTCGTGCTTCTGGGTGCATTCCTGCTGATGCTTCCGATATCATCGGCAGATGGTATTGTTACACCTTTCGATGAAGCGATCTTTACGGCTGCTTCCGCAAGTTGCGTTACGGGACTTGTCATACACGATACGGCGACCTACTGGTCTTACTTCGGTCAGGCGATAATACTCATACTCATACAGATAGGCGGATTGGGCGTAGTTACGATGGCCGCCCTCTTTTCGATCCTGTCCGGGCGCAAGATATCCCTGATGCAGAGAAGCACCATGCAGGAAGCCCTGTCTGCCCATCAGATAGGCGGCATAGTCAAGCTTACGAGGTTCATCCTGATCGCAACGGGCATTATCGAATTCACAGGCGCTCTGCTCATGATGCCGTCTTTTGTTTCAAGATTCGGAGCAAGAGGGATATGGATGTCCTTTTTCCATTCGATATCCGCTTTCTGCAACGCGGGCTTTGACGTTATGGGCACTAAGGATCAGCAGTACCAGTCTCTGACTTCATTTGCGGGTGACCCTCTGATCAACATAACGGTAATGCTCCTGATCATCATCGGCGGTATCGGCTTCCTTACATGGAGCGATGTCCGTACGAATAAGTTCAAGTTCAACCGCTACACGCTTCAGAGTAAGATAGTCCTTCTGATGGCGGCTTTCCTTATCGTGCTGCCGGCTGTTTATTTCTTCTTCGCCGAATATTCAGGCGAGCCTGTCGGAAGAAGGATACTGCTTTCGTTCTTCCAGTCTGTTACGACAAGGACGGCGGGCTTTAATACAGGAGACTTCGGGTCAATGAGAGGATCGTCGTTGGGTCTTACCATGGCGCTGATGCTGATCGGCGGCTCCACGGGATCCACTGCAGGCGGTATGAAGACCACGACATTGGCAGTCCTTATTGCCAACGGTCTTTCAGTCTTTACCCGAAAAGAAGATACCCAGCTTTTTGGCAGGAGGATAGACAGTTCTGTTGTCCGCAATGCGGCCACGATCTTCATGATGTATATAACCTTGTTCTTTGCAGGAGCAGTTGCGATTAGCTTCATCGAAGGACTTTCCTTCCAGAAATGTCTTTTCGAGACTGCATCCGCTGTTGGAACAGTGGGCCTTTCTGTCGGCATAACTCCCGGTCTCGGCATCATATCGCGCTTGATCCTGGTAGTGCTTATGTTCCTTGGCAGGGTTGGAGGCCTTACGATAATATTCTCTGCTTTCTCGGGTCCGGCGAGAAATTTTTCAAAACCGCCGCTCGAGAAGATAACCGTAGGATGATGCGGTATAATATGAAAAGGAAACTCAGGAGGGTATGATATGAAATCGATCTTGCTCATAGGTACGGGAAGGTTCGGCAGACTGGTCGCACAGGAACTCAACGATCTGGGTCATGAGATCATGGCGGTCGATGACGATGAGGAGAGGGTAAACAGTATACTTCCCTATGTAACGAACGCTCAGATAGGAGACAGCACGAACGAGGAGTTCCTGAGGTCTTTGGGCATCAACAGCTACGATGCCTGCATCGTTACCATCGGCAACGATTTCCAGAGTTCGCTCGAGACCACGTCCCTCTTGAAGGATCTTGGAGCTAAGCTCGTCGTATCCCGTGCGGAGACCGACATACAGAAAAAGTTCCTCTTAAGGAACGGCGCAGATCATGTAGTCTATCCCGAGAAGCAGGTCGCAAAGTGGACTGCCATCACATATTCTTCGGAGCTCGTTTTCGACTATATCGAGATCGATGACGACTATGCCATCTACGAGGTATCCATTCCTCAATCCTGGATCGGACAGAGAGTCAGTGACATCGACATCAGAAAGAGATACAACATCAATATCCTCGGCACAAAGAAGGACGGTAAGCTCAATGCTTCCATTACTCCTGATTACATGTTCAGCGAAGGTTACAACCTTCTTGTTATCGGTGAGCATAAGGCCATCCAGAAGTGCTTCAGGATCGGCTGATAAGTAATTGCCTCATTTTCAGGTTTACATTTAAGTTTTTAGTGTTAAAATCTCCCCGTTGATCTGAAGACGCGTCTTTTTTGCGTTTTCGATATATTGACGAGAAAGGGAGAAAAACAATGAAAAGATCCTTAGTAATCATTGCAGCACTGGCCCTGGGCTTAAGTTTTGCTGCATGCAATGCAAAAGAAAGCGGGTCGACTACGGCTCCGGCAACATCGGCTACAACAACGACAACTGCCGTTGAAACGACATCTGCCGCATCTTCTGAAGCAACATCCGAAAGCACTTCTGCTCCGGAAGACAAGGCTGATAAGAAAGACGCAGAATATATCAAGGGTATCGCAGGCGTATGGGTCGAGGATACAGACCTTGATGCAAGAGTCATGACCATCGAAGAGGACGGTTCCGTATCTATCGCCTTCAGAGGGAGCGGCGCTATGCTCGGTACGGTAAAGGTCGATCACGAAGGTGACAAACCGGTGTTGGTCTTCGATCTCGGACCTGAAAACACCATGAAGGTCACTTCCGTTGACGAGCCCGGCAAGCAGGAGAAGATAGTTTTCGACAGCAAGGATTTCCTGCCTTTCAGCCGCGAAAAGCAGAACTGACAACTGTTGGAGATTGAATGACAGAACACCGTTTCCCGTTCAGGGGGACGGTGTTTTTATGTTCCGGGATCCGTGCCTTCAATGACGCTCGCGACAGTGTTTGACGGTCGGTAAGTATCTTCTTCGGTTATGCCTGCACCGCGGTTGGGACTTGCAACAGAGAACATTACGTCCAATATGAAGATCGCGAGCAGTATCGCGCAGAAGGATGTCCTGAAGTTGGCAGGGATCTTACGGAAGACGTTGTCCAGGATAGGGGAGAAGATATAGGTGAACATCAGACCCGCGACCCCGAAGATGATGAGGCCTTCAAGACAGATCCTGCCGTTAAGGTTCATGAACATTCCGGTATAATCCCACCATTTGGAGTGGAAGAGCTGCTCTAACATCCAGGAAGTGAAATATTCAAGGCCTCCGCAGAGTATGACGGCACCTATGAACATCAGGACCGGGTGACGCCTTAAGGGTTTTAAGATCATGATGATCAGGAGTCCGCCGCAGCCGTATATCGGCAGCCAGGGACCGTTGAGTGTGCCGCGGTTGGAAAGAAGACCGGTATCGAAGAGGTTATAGAAGACTTCCCAGACCCAGCCTACTATCGAATAGGTGAAGAACAGCAGCACGATGGATGAGAAAGTGTAGTCTCTTTCGTAATCGTACTTGAGCCAGTTACGGTGAGATGCAGGCTTCAAGGGGAAGACCGCTTCGGGATATGTCGAATTGCGCATATCCTCAAGATCAAGGCCTCTGTCCCAGAAGAGTTTCTTTTCGGGAATGTCCCTGTCCATGGCCGTCTTGCGGAGATCTGCGAAGACTTCGGTGTTAAAGCAGGTCTTCAAAGGGTCAAAGAGCAGGATGGACAGAATGTTGAATGAAAAACTCGAGATAAGGAAGCCCGGGATGAAGATGATGTCGTAGAGGAACAGGCGTTTTTTATAGCCTTTCGTCATCTCCTTTGACAGGCGGAATGCTTCCTTTGACGATATAGTGGGATTTTCAGCCAGGATGTAGGGGATCATGGAATATTCGTAATACTTGATGAAGCCGCCTATGATCGTAAGATCCCAGAAGACCTGGAACATAGACCTCAAAAACATGATCTTTGCAACGTTCAATGCCTTGCCGTATCTATAGATAAACAGTACACGGTCGGCTCTCGTACCCTTGTATAACCTGTGTTCCTCAAAATAACGGCACATTCCGACAGAGAGTATGTTCTTTACGAATATGGTTATCAAAAGGAGGAAGAGCGTTGCGACGAGGATGACGATGGAGTTTGCGATCTTATCCTTGAAGATGAGCGTGTTGACCGCCTGAACGATGCCGAATACGATCGACCCTGATGCCGTTATCTTGTTTATCGTCGTGGTGATGACGCCCCTGTAATACTCGGTTCCTTCAAATATGCCTTTCTCACCGGAATTTTCATTGAAACCCGATATTCCGTATATGAGTTCGCTTATTGTGCCGGCATTCGAATTGCCGGTCGCCCTTTCGAAAGTCTTTATCGCTTTGTCTGTTCTGGAATCCAGCTTGTCTAGAGTATCACGGTCGATGAGCCTGTCATTGATCTGGATCTTGTCTTCGATAACATCGATCGCTGTGTTCTTGATAGGTTCATAGGGCTGGATAGAGTTGATGAGGCCGGATGAGGACAGAGCGTAACCGCCGATTATAACGTTTACGAGAAAGACGATAACGATATTACCGATCCAGTGAGTCTTGTATGTTCTGGCCGATCTTTTGAGGAGTTTAGCGAATCTGTCCATAAATGCCCCGCAAAATGTTTTTATAAAATAAATATACAATAGTCGGAAAGAATTTCATACAAGAATGTTATAATCTTCAAAGAACAATAAAAAGAAGGAGAAATGCTGATGCCGGGTCTCAATTCAAGCGAGAAAGCAAGATTTGAGAAATTCCTGTCCACTTTGCCTAAGGACAGGAAAAAGGCTCTTTACGAACGCTTCCGCAGTATGGATGCGGAAGAACGTAATGTCGCGATCAGAAAGATCCTGGCAAATACGGCAAAAACTTCCGGAAAATCAGCTCCCGGGCCTCAAGCAAAGCAGGCTGCTCCCGCTAAAGCGCCCAAGGGGGCTCCCGATAAGCATCAGCAGAAACCGAAGCAAAAGGCAGCTGTTCAGCAGACCGGCAAAAAGACCGCACAGCCCGTAAAGCCGGAAAAGAAACAGTCTTCAGTTAAACCCGGGGAAGAGAAGAAGACTGATAAGAATAAGGCAAAGGAAGTCAAAAGGCCGAATTTCAACCGTATCGTTAATGTGCTGACCGTCATGGTCGTATTGGGATGCCTTTTTACATTATCTCTTGCATATCTTACCAACATGTCTGAGATCAACAGCCTCTTTATGAGTCCCGCTGTATCAGGCAAGCCCGGAAACACGCCGTCTCCGTCAGGTTCCGCATCTGAAACGGAGGCCTCTGATAAGGAAACATCTGCTTCGACGACCAGTGAGACTACTGCCGAGCCGACAGCAACTCCGACACCGCTTCCTCTCAAGAGCGATGCTCCTGACCTGGACGGCATCACGGTAGTCATAGATCCCATGCATCAGGCTGAGACATCAACTGCAACCGAGGACCTTCTTCCCGACAAGACCGCGTTCAAGGCTGCTGCTACGAAGGGCGGGGAGGGAGTCAAGACAGGAGTTAAGGAATCGGAACTCGTACTGGACTATGCCCTGGCCGCCAAAGAATATCTTGAGAAGTGCGGTGCCAAGGTCGTTTTGACCAGGACGACTGATGATATCGACCTTTCCAATCAGGACAGGGCAAGGATGGCAACTTCATCCGATTGTGATGTCTTTATAAGGCTCGAAGCCAGGAGCGTGGATGATGCTGCTCTTACGGGAGTCAGGGTATGCATTCCCGAATACGGAAAGAACAAGACGAAAGACCTCAAGACAGGTGAAATGTTGTCTAAGATGATAGCTGAGGCGGAAAACATGGAAGACGGCGGCGTTTTAAGCACGATAGCTTACACCGGTTTAAACTATGCCACTTCCGTCCATGCCTTCCAGCTGAACCTGGGATTCCTCTCAAATGAGAATGATGAGACAATTCTTGCGGATAGTGGTAATATATACGAAGTTGCGGCTTCTTTGGCGGAGTTCTGCAACGCGATCAAGAAATGAAGGGACGGGGGCATTATGGATGAAAAGAATTTCATGAATCTCTCCAAAGACGAGATCAAGGCGCAGAAGATCATTGACGAGTTTGCTGATGATATTACTGTTGATGAGATAAAGCATGATGTTGATGAACTTAAGGTTCTCGTTCACGGTATGTGGCTGCTCATGAAGGAGAAAGGCATCGATTATTCCGAACTTGATGCCAAACTCGATATCGCTTCCAGGCTTGCCGTGCGTACCGATTATTCAGATGATATCAAATGTCCTTCCTGTGGCAGGGGGCTGCAGACAATGGAGAAATACATCTTTAAGAAGATGTGTTACTATTGCGGATACGAGAAGACTCAGAATCCTTTCCAGAAGTATGACGGGATCGACCTTAACAAGGCTCCACTGGCAGAGGAGGATGAGGCGGACAAAGCTCAGAAGGAACTTGACGCCGAGTATGCCGCAGCACAGGAAGTGCTAAATACGACGTTCGAGCCGTATGATGTTACAAAAGATCTGAACTTCGAAGATCAGGATAACGAAGTTTGAGATAAAAAACAGGATAAGGGGAAAAACAATGTCTGAAAAAACCGATGCTGAGAGCAGGAATTCGACTCTCTCGAATTCCGAGCTTATTAGAATGCAGCGCGATATGCGCAAGCGTAAGAAGAGAAAAGTCATCATTATCGTTCTGATCTGTGTAGTCGCGGTGTTTGCGCTTATAGCCGTAGGTATCGGCATGGCGGTCAATGCGATCAACGATATGATCAACAAGACTTATCTTAGCGTGGAAGAGGTCTCTGTCGAAAAGACATCCCTGTCGCAGTATGTTGAAAGCGGCGGCGGAATAGGACCTGCCGATGTCAGCTATGTTGATATCAGAAACTCTCTTGAAGTTGATGAGGTCTTTGTCGAGGAGGGCGACAGGGTCAAGGCTGATACGATGCTCATGACAGTTACAGAATCCTCTCTCATGAATGCGATCTCATCGGTTCAGGGACAGATCGATAATCTCGACAAGTCTATTGCTGATGTAGCTGATGACAAGATCTCCGGTAAGGTCAAATCTCCTCTCGAAGGAAGGGTCAAGGTCATCTACTGCCAGCCTGAAGAGACTGTTGCAGATATTGTTTGTGAAAACGGCGCTCTGATCGTGCTGTCTCTTGACGGCAAGATGGCATGCGATATTCCCGCAGGCAGCCTTAAGGCAGGAGATCAGGTAGTGATCGTTGACAAGGACGGCAACGAGAATAAGGGCCAGGTCAGCCGCGTTAAGGCAGGTCAGGCTCTGATCCTGGTATCAGATAAGACTCTGATGCCCGGTGATAAGGTCACAGTCAAGGATGAGGAAGATAAGACACTTGCCCAGGCCGAGCTCCGCATCAACAAGCCCCTGCCTGTGACAGGTTACACGGGAACGGTCAAGACCATCAAGTGCAAGGTCAATGACAAGGTCAAAGCGGGAGATGTTCTTGTTACGCTTTCAGATACCAAGATATCGGCAGATTATGATTCGCTCTTAAAGCAGAGGAAAGATCTGGAAGACACCCTCAATGAGTATCTCAAGATCTACAAGGAAGGTGGTATCTTTGCGGGAGATGAAGGCATCGTTAAGATGATCTATGATCCCGACGGCAAAAACAATGATCAGCAGGATGCACAGACTGTCGACCCTTCCGATTATGCGGCATTGATGGGCAAGGGCGGCAGTGATGTTGCTGCCATCGAGGAAGAGGAAGAAGAAGTAAAGACCGGTTATATGCGCGTAGCCAAGATCTCGCCTGATACGACCTATGCCGTTAAGGTTGCGATCTCCGAGAAGGACATTCTCAGGGTCAAGGAAGGCATGAAGGCCAAGATAGAGATAGAAGCCTTGAAATATAAGGGTGAAGGAGAGGTCACGGAAATATCTGATGACCCTGTCGATCAGGATAACGGACTTTATGCCGTAAAGGTCCTTTTCGATAAGACGGATGAAATGTGGGCCGGAATGTTTGCTGAGGTCAAGATCGAAGTCTTGAATGCCGATGATGTCCTTGTGGTAAAGACTGCGGCAGTGCATAAGTCCGGAAGCGGTACTTTCGTATATACCGAATACAATTCCGAGACGCGTGAATTCGGGGGGATGGTCTATGTAACGACCGGTATCTCCAATGATGATCTCACGGAGATCAAAGAGGGATTAAAAGAAGGCGATATCGTATATTATGAGTCGGATAAGAGCGAGATGCTCAAGATGATGTATGGTGAGGAGTCTGAGAGCTCAACTGAAGAAACTGAAGCTTCCAACGCTCCTGAAGATAACGGATCCGCAGGATCCTCAGATACAACATCCGGCGATCAGGGTGACGCAAAATGATCGATCTAAGGGATATAACGAGAGTCTACCTCGTCGGCGAGGAGGAAGTATGCGCATTGGACCACGTGACGATGCACGTATATAAGGGCGAGTTTGTATCGGTCATCGGACCTTCCGGTTCCGGTAAATCGACGCTAATGAACGTTATCGGCTGCCTCGATAAGGCTGATGCCGGTGATTATATACTCGACGGGATCCCGATCGAGTGTTATACGGAAAACAAGCTCGCAGAAGTACGCAACCGTAAGATAGGTTTCGTATTCCAGAATTTTAATCTGATCTCCAACATGACTGTTGAAGAAAACATAGAGCTTCCCCTCATATACAGGGGAATGAAGAGATCCGAAAGAGTCGAGAGGGTCAAAGAGGCTGTAGCCGCCGTCGGTCTGCAGACCCGTGTCCACCATCTTCCGACAGAGCTGTCAGGCGGTCAGCAGCAGAGAGTCGCGATAGCCAGGGCTATCGTTACCAATCCTTCTCTTATCCTGGCTGACGAGCCGACGGGCAACCTTGATTCACACACGAGCAGAGACATCATTGAGATCTTCAAGAAACTCAATTCTCTCGGCAACACGATCGTTCTCATTACTCACGATCCCGATGTTGCTGCAGAAGCCAAGCGTGTCGTCAGGATCAAGGACGGAAAGGTATCGGAGGTGGCAAGACAATGATCAAGTTCTTTGATGCCGTATTTAACTCCGGCATAGTCCAATCATTCAGGATGGCCATCAAGTCCATCCTGAGCAACAAGATGAGATCTCTCCTTACGATGCTCGGCATCATCATCGGCGTTATCGCCCTGGTCGTTCTTGTAAGTCTCGTAAACGGCGGAACATCTTCCATTACCAGCACGATCAGTTCGCTCGGCAACAACATGGTATATGTCATGTTCGGGGAAGATATGCCTGAGGAGATCAAAGATAAGGCAACCCAGGATAAATGGATCGCAGAAAATCCTTCTTTCAAGGGGATCAGCATGGAGTATTCGGTCCTTGAAAGGTCGCTTATCAATAATGAATATACCGGTGTTCTGATGTCAGGCGTTACCAGTGATTATTTTGAGATCATGGGCAAGAAACTTCTGATGGGAAGGACCCTTGCACAGACGGACTGTGATAACAACAGCATGGTCTGCGTTATCACCGAGAAGATGGCGAAAGACAAGATCGGTTATTTCGATTGCGTCGGAGAGACTTTCACCATAGGTGATTACGATTATACGATAGTAGGTGTACTCGATGACAACTTTAACACGCTCGAAGCAATTGTCGGCTACGGTTATACTGTCTATGTCCCTTACGGGATCATCTCCGAAAATTCCATAACCGGATATACCACTTCCTGTTCGCTCTATATAAGCGCCCAGGACGGTTATACGATCGATCAGGTCAAGTCCGATGCCGAGACCCTCTTCAAAAGGGACTACAAGGACGCTAATTATGAGATCTATGATATCTCAGCCATAGAAGACGCACTCGGCAACATCACTTCGGTTTTGTCTGTCGTGCTCGGAGCCATAGCCGGAATCTCGCTGCTTGTCGGAGGTATCGGCATCATGAACATAATGCTCGTTACCGTTACCGAGAGAACAAGGGAGATCGGTATCCGCAAGGCGATCGGCGCATCCAGGGGCGTTATCCTTCGTCAGTTCCTGTTCGAGTCCGTTGTCATATGTCTTATCGGATGCGGAATAGGCATATTCTTCTCCTGGCTGCTCCTCAAGACGGGCTCCCTCATTACCGCTTCGCTCGGCGTGGAATTCGGAATGGATCCGACGATAGTCATTCTCGCCGTGACGTTCTGTTTTGTAATAGGCATCCTTTTCGGATTGTATCCTGCCAACAAGGCGGCAAAGATGAATCCTATCGATGCGCTTCATTATGGGGGTTGATCTGACATGGAAATAAAGAATCAGAATGATAATAAAATGCTCTTCGATCCCGGCAGGGAAGACCGGAGCAATGAACACGTACAGAAGAAGAGAAAGTCTTCCAAGGTCTGGCTGATCGTTGTGGCGATAATAGTTGCAGCAAACATTATCGGCGTTAATGTCCTGACCTATTATTCGAAGAAAAACGCCGAGAAGGGGAATGATCTTACCAAACAATCCCTTATCGAGACCAACGCGGCCATGAGGATGATCGAAAACAAGGTCGTCTTCACTGGCAAGATAAAGTCTGCAGATAAGGACGATATCGAAGTCATTTCCGGGATAGAATTCGACAAGCTCTTCTATAAGAACGGTGATACCGTCAAAGAGGGAGATATCATCGGAACAGCCGATCTTGTATCTCTCGTATCTTCGATGGAAAACACAAGAAAGATGATACTGGATCTTGATAAGGAACTTCACACGGAGGCAGTCGATAACAGCGGCAGCAAGATCAAAGCACCGTGTGACGGCAGGGTCAAAGCTATTTATGCCGCAAGTTCCGACAATGTCTCTGATGTCGTTTATGAGAAGGGCGCACTGATGATCCTTTCCGTTGACGGCAAGATGGCAGCTGACATCAATACGGATATCATTATCGGCGTTGATACGGCAGTCAAGGGCAAGCTTAAGGACGGCACTGAGATCAAGGGCAGAGTCGCTTCTTACTCAGACGGCAAGATGAAGGTCACTTTCTCTGACAAGAACGCTGCCCTTTCCGACAAGATAGAGGTCATATACGAAGGCAATGTCATCGGCGAAGGAGAGCTTTATGTTAACTGCCCGCTCAAGGTTGTTTCTTTCGCAGGCAAGGTCAAGAACATAAAGGTCAAAGTGGGCGATGCCGTTAAGCAGGATGACACGCTCATCACTTTGACAGATGATGTTGACTCAGACAGATATGACACCCTGATGTCTCAGAGAGAAGACCTTATCGATGATCTTAAGGACATGCTCAAGGTCTATGAGACAGGCTACATATATGCAGACAAGGACGGTATCCTGAGAGGTGTCGATGAAGACCTCTATGAGGATGATGCTGATGTTCCTTCAAAGAACGGCAGTCTCTTCCGTGACAATGAAGAGCCCGGTAACAATGAAGAGCCGACAGAGCCTTCAGAACCGGACCAGACCAAACCTACGGACAATACGGATCCCGGCGAGCCCCCGGCCGGCAGTGATCCTACGGTCCCCACGATGCCTCCCGGATATGGAGATTTCCCCGCAGGTTTTGACCCGGCACAATATTATGCGCTTATAAACGGTGCCGGAACGATGGATCCCGGCACGGCTGACATGAACGGTCCTTCTGCGGATGAAATGGTAGAGAAGCAGTATATCAATGAGAAAAAGATCCTTTATTCCATAGAGGAGAACGATTCATACGATATTACCATCAAGGTTGAAGACAAGAACGTGGTCCTGATGGAGGAAGGCATGATCTGCAAGATCAATCCCATTTCCATGAGCGACAGGGATCTGGAAGGCAGGATCAAGAAGATTTCCAACAAGGGTACCCTTTCAGGAAAGAAAGCTGTTTATCAGGTTACCGTTTCTTTCGACCGCATTCCCGATCTGAAAGAGGGCATGAATGCAAAGGTTACGATAGAGATCAAGTCAGAACCTGTGCTCGCGATCCCTATCGCCGCGATAAAGAGTCAGAACAACAAGGCATATGTTTATACCGAAAAAGATCAGGAGACCGGAGAACTGACGGGTCTCCGTGAGATCACGACAGGTAAATCTGATGCCGAGTATGTGGAGGTCCTTTCAGGGCTTTCAGACGGTGATAAGATCTATTACTTGTACTTCGATACGATAGATTATTCCAAGATAACGAACGGCGTTGACACCAACCTTTATATGTGATCCGGAGAAGACTTGATGACGGCTAAAGCGATCGATAAGAGAATATCCGAAAGCGGCAATATCGACTACTCTGATGTCGTGGTCCTGATACCGTCATATAAGCCCGGTCCGAGGCTCGTAAAGCTCATTTCCGATCTTCGCGGGCAAGGGTTGGATGCCGTGATCGTAAACGACGGAAGCGGTCCGGAATATGAGGAGATCTTTTCTCAATGCAGACAGCTGGGAGCGGATGTCACGGGTTACGATGTAAACTGCGGCAAGGGTCATGCCTTAAAGCACGGCTTCGAGTACGTTGCTGCGAAAAACTATACTTATGTCGTTACCAGCGACTGTGACGGCCAGCACAGGCCTGAAGACATCTGCAGGGTTGCACAGGCACTCATGTCGGGCAACAACATCGTTCTTACCGTCCGCGGCATCAAGAAAGATGCTCCTTTAAGATCCAGGATCGGCAATACCATGTCGAGGTTCTTTTTCGCGATCGCAAATGCGAGATATCTGCCCGATAACCAGTCGGGTCTCAGAGGCTTTGCAACATCCAATATCAACTGGATGCTAAAGGTCAGGGGAGAGAAGTACGACTACGAGCTCAATGTCGTCCTCATGGCGGAAAAGCAGGGCCTTGAGATAGCCACGATACCGATCGAAGCCATATATATCGACAACAATGCGGATTCACACTTCAGGCCCTTGAGAGATACGGTCCTTATCTATGTAAGATATCTGCAGACGATCACATGCGCGGCCATTGCGCTTCTCGTGAATATCCTGACGGTGCTTATATTCAGCGATATCCTTCATGTGGGATTTTTCTATGTGATTACCGTTCTTAACTGGCTCGTTTATCTCCTCCTGTGCTTTATCATAGAAAGATATATTGTCTTCAGGAATTTCTTCTATACGCCCGGTGTGAGACGGCTTGCTCTGTCCATTGCAAAATACATAAGCTATTATCTCATCTGCATGCTCGCCGTCCACCTTATCCCCGTTGCCATTCCCATGACAGTCTATTATGTTCTGTCTGTTATAATGATAGAGATAGCGGAGTATCTACTCCTTAAGGCAACATACGACCAGTAATCGTTCGTATTTTTTGATATCATTGCAACTTTTTTGTATCTTCGGTTGTATAACAGGTAACAAACAAAAGATCGACCCCATAAGGAGGGAAAGGATATGAAGAACAAAAAGAGATGGTTTAAGAGAGCAGTGCTCATACTCTCACTGGTGATGTTAACATCATCATTTGCAGCTTGTTCAGCAGCCAAGAGTGCTTCCAAGAGTGTCGAAGGGCATAACGCAGGAGCTCAGTCTGCATCTTTCAGCAACAAAGTGGATCTTGCCGACGGCTTTGCGGGTTATGAAGAATCCGGGGATTACCCTATGGAGACAAACGCTGATGAGAACAGAAGTCCTGCCATGAGCGGGAACAGCGCTTCTTCCGCACAGGCCGATACAGTCACGGAGCGTAAGCTCATCAGGACCTGCACGATAACCGCCCAGACAGAGAAGTTCGATGAGATCATCTCAACTTTCAAGGCTAAGGTCAACGAGCTCGGAGGATATTTTGAAAACTCCAATATTTCCGGTACAGGCAAGAATAAGAGTTTCAGGAGAGGAACGTTTATCGTAAGGGTTCCCCAGGAGAAACTTGATGACCTTATAAATTCTGTAAACGGTTCCGTAACAGTTCTCAGCTCATCTGAAAACTCTGAAGACAGGACACTTCAGTATGTTGATATGGAAGCCAGGGTCAAGTCACTTAAGGTTGAACAGCAGACCCTGATGGATCTTCTTGGCAAAGCAGATTCTCTGGATAACATAATAATCCTGCAGAACCGTCTTTCCGAGATCCGTTACGAGATAGAATCCTATGAGACACAGCTCAAGACGATCGATAACAAAGTAACTTATGCCACCCTGAACTTAACGCTCAGCGAGGTCGTAGAAGAAGAGCTCCAGGAGCCTAACAAGAAGAGAACTTTCCTGGATGACGTAAAGGATGCATTTGCCGAGATGTTCGAAAATGTCGTTGAATTCGGCAAGGGCGCAGTGATCCTCTTCATCATGCTCCTGCCTCTGACAGTAATCCTCGTTATCGCAGGCATCATCGTCCTCGTCTGCATCAAGAGAGGACGTAAGAAGCGCAGGGCCGGAAGAGCAGCCGCAGAAGCAGCCAAGGAAGCACCTGCAGAAGAAAAAGCAGAAGCTAAAGCTGATGAAAGCGAAAGCAAAAAATAAAAAGAAAGAACCGTAAGGTAAGCGCACGGTCTTAACAGATCCTCCGCTCCGGTCCTGATGGACAGGGAGTGGAGGATATCTTATTTATTTGGTAGAATAAACACAAGATCATTTTTGAAAATGAGAGGTATTACATGAAAGGTATCATTCTTGCAGCAGGGAAGGGGACCAGGCTGTATCCTATCACTCTTCCGATCTGTAAACCGCTCCTGCCGGTCTACGACAAACCACTGATCTATTATCCCTTGTCGGTTCTTATGAACGCGGGCATAAAGGACATCATGATCATAACTCCTCCGGGAGATACCAAGCCCTTTGAAAACCTTCTTTCCGACGGTAAAAAGCTCGGTATAAACATATGCTACAAAGAGCAGCCTGTTCAAAGAGGCATCGCCGATGCTTTTATCCTTGCAGAGGAATTCATTGGAGAGGATAATTGCTGTCTTGCTCTGGGTGACAACATCTTCTATGGGCCCGGTTTCAGAAAGAAACTGAGACAGGCTGTAGAACAGTGCCGTGACGGTGCTTCGATCTTCGGATATTATGTTGCCGATCCCAGACCTTTCGGCGTAGTTGAATTTTCTTCTGACGGAAAGGCCGTAAGCATAGAAGAGAAACCTGCCAAACCGAAGTCCAATTATATCGTTCCGGGACTTTATTTCTACGATAATCAGGTCGTATCCATAGCCAAGAATGTGAAGCCTTCGGCGAGAGGTGAGTTGGAGATAACATCAGTCAACAATGCTTATCTTGCCCAGGGCGCATTGAGAGTCATCCCTCTGGAATCCGAATTCTCCTGGTTTGATGCAGGTACGGCTGACAGCCTCTACGAGGCTGCGGGTCAGATAAAGTCTGCTCAAAGATCCGGTAAGATGATCGGCTGTCTTGAGGAGATAGCTCTCCGCAACCAGTGGATCACCCTGGATGATCTTACAGTCATGGCAGAGGAAATGTCCAAGACTAACTACGGACACTATCTCAGCACGCTTGTCGACGATCTCTGATCCCTGACCTCAAGATAAGATACAGGACCGGCTTCATTTCAAGATGAAACCGGTCCCTTTTTTGTCGGTTTGTACGTTATGGTTCAGCTGACGCTGTTCCGGTCCTGATAAAAAGAGATGAGAAATCTGTAATCCTGATCTCCGAAAGTCAGTTTCTGACCGTTCTTTATCTCATATCGTTTGCCTGAATAAAGGACTTTATCGTCTATATATGTCGTGTTTGAAACGCTCAGGTCAGTCAGATAGTATCTGCCGTTATCGTATGTTATCGTTGCATGCTGGGAATCTACTGATCCGTCCTCGATCACTATGTCTGAAAGAAAGCGGTCAGATCCTACCGTAACCTTATCCGTGTAGATCGAAAACTGCTTCGGCTCATCCTCTGTGCTTTCCGTTATCGAACGGAGCGAAGCATAGTGGATGTCGTAAGGATCATCTACGGTTTTTTTATCTTTGTCTGTTCCTTCATCGTAAAACATTCCGGATCTTTCGTCAGAGAACAGTATCCTGCGTCTTAATTGCCCCTGGTCTTGCGCGGATGCTGTTTTCGATCCTTGATCTTTCCTGTCCTTGATGACGACAAGAGCTGTCAGTATAAGACCGGCTCCTGCGAAAAGGAATGCGGCTTTGCGGCCGACCGAAATTAAGGAATAGACAGCGCATATCACAGTAAGTACCGGAATTATAAGGTCCTGCCGGATGCTCAAGGCATCCTTAAGACCGCTTCGTCCATTGACCTGTTCTTTCTTTGAGTATCTGCCGGCAGAGGACCGGATGTTCCGGCAGCAGCTGCAATACATATCCTCGTCACCCGTTGAGACAGCGTGAAGCAAAGACTGTTTCTCATCCTCTGTCAAGGCATCTGAAATGAAATCGGTGCTGATGAGATGTTCCATGTCATTGATATCGATCGCAGAAAGCCTCAATGAGGACTTCCTGTATTCCAAAGGTCTGTAGCAGCATCTTATGATGCAGCCGTCCTTATCCGTATAGATGTTTAAAGGAGATAAGACAACTCCTTCCGGAGGGAGGAGCCTGTTCATTATCAGCGGTATCTGGATAAGAAAAGTTCCGATCGCCTTCCGCCTTTGCTCAAGTTTTCTTCCGTGTGAAGGAATATTCGGGAACCTTTTGTCTGTTTTCCCGGTACAGTCGAAATCACTGATCGGTATAAGGCCGGAATAATCAAAAGAGAATTCCCTGATCGCGCCGTACCGGTTTATAAGACACGGGAGAAAACAACCCGAGCTGTTGCTTTCGATCACTGCCATGGCATATTCGCTGACAGAGACATCCTCGGATACCGTCTCTGTCGCAAAGCAACCGAAAGGACCTTTTCTGTTGATCATAAAAACACCTCATCTCTGAATATGTCAGCCCAAGGCTGACATGACCTTGTCTTCGTTGAAGCAGTATTTGATCACTTTGCCTGCATAACTGGTGAGGCTTTCTCTGAATATGAGAGCTAAAGCAACCAGTACTGCGATGATGATGACCACTTCAACGGTGCCCATCCCTTTTTTGTTATGTTTGCCGATCCTTGTCATAGCCTTTACCTCCTTTCCTCATTGATCATATGGCCATGGAGATGATCGCAGGTGTTATCGCGACTATAAGTACGCATATAAAGTCCAATGTCATCGGAAGGAGCATGCCGAGCGATTCGCGTTCCTGTTTTTTCCTTGCCGCGTTACGGCAGAGATTCCAGCATGCGGAAGCCTGAAGAGATAAGAGGTTAAGGACTTCCGCGGTCCCGAGCCTGCCGTATCTTGCGACAAGGAGCAAAGCTGCCTGAGCTTCCGGTATCTGTGTCCTGATCGAAAAGTTCTCGACTGCTTCCGACGCGGAAAGACCGCTCAATATCCCGGCCCTCATGGCTTTTATCTCGTAAGAAAGGCTCCCCTGTTCATCGAAGGCTTTGGAGCAGATCTCGATCGCTTTCGGCAGCTGAAGTCCGGCTTCGAGCAGGGTCGACATCAGGCAGAGGAAGAGCGGTATGTCACGCATAAGGTCTTCATGTTTCCTGTTGACCTTGGATCTGACATCGGTAATGTTCAGGAAATACATCAATGCCATTGCGGGGAGCGCTAAGATGCAGGGCTTGCCTAAGGCTCCTGTTATCGTAAATACCAGTGTGCCCGTAAACATGGTGGTGATGATCTGTTTCCTGAGATACTGTTCATATTTGATCTTCGGGTTGACTGACAATTCGCTGAACATGGTATGGCGTTTTGCAGTCAGGGAAGAGGGGAGTATGGAAGTCATGAGATCAGCAAGAGGAGTCTTTCTTGTAAATCCCCTGTCACTGTCCGCGCCCTCTTTCCTTTGAGAGTTTTGTGAATGCGTCATGAAGCGGAAGAGAAGGGCTGAAGCGATGATGCAGAGCACGAAAGCTAAAGTCATCATGAGCCTGCCTGCGTTAGAAGATCTTGCCTGGGCAAGATAATTGCTGCTCATCTGATTGAGAGCGAAAGTGATCGCAAACGGCATTATACAGAGCATACAGGCTTCCGCGTTCTTTCCTGCGTTCTCGGCGTTTATGTCATTATGTACGGCGTTCATCTCGGATAACATCTGACAGGATGATCTGAGGATCGCAAGAGTGCTGCTCCCGATCTTTCCCGAGATCGACAGTGCATGGAAGACCGGGATCGTCTCGGGGAATCTCAGGTTATCTGCAAATTCGCTCAATACCCTTTCAGGATCCATATGCATCTTGAGCTTGTTTTCCATCCTTACAAGAGGCTTGACCAGAGGACTCCTCTTTCCGAAAGTATGCTCTATCACAGGCCTTACGAGCGTAAGCGACTTTTCGATCGAATAACCCGAACTGACGCCCGTGCATAAGACCTGCAGCAATACGAGGAGCTGGGTCCGCATCTGTTCATAGGAGGAGTAAAAGATCCGGTATATAGTCTCTTTCCAGGGGAAGAAGCCCAGCACAATGGCAGACAGGAGCCTTATCTTTACCGAATCCATGAACATGGATGAGAGAAAGAAGACTGCTGCGGCAAAGAAGGGATAGAGCCAGATATATCTCAGCAGGGCTTTATGTCTCTCATCCGTTTCAATATGAATACCTTTGGCATGCTTCAAGATCTTCGACAGCGGCGATCCTTTCAAGCTGACCACCTCCTTTATCCGTTGCAAAAAGGATCTTTGTGTTGAAATTCTGTCCGGATGATCTTTGTACCTGACAGACTTCGTCAATATATCTTTTCCCGTCACGGGATCTTGTTATGTGAAGTATGATGTCAACGCCCATCGAGATCTGTGAGACTATGGCTTCGTAAGGAAGATTTGAACCGGACATGACCATGGCGGTCAGACGGTCGAGCATCTCCCTGCAGGAATTAGCATGGCCCGTGCACATTGAACCCGGGTGGCCGGTGTTGAGCGCGTGGATCATGTCGGCGCTTTCTGCACCCCTGACTTCACCGACTATGATGCGGTCGGGACGCATCCTCAAAGCAGCTCTTATCATCATCCTGATATTGACTTCCCCGGAACCGTCTGGACCGGGGAGCCTGCTTTCCATCCTTACAAGGTTGTCGATACCCTTGAGATTGAGTTCAGCCGAATCCTCTATCGTCACGACTCTTTCGTTCGGCGGTATGAAGTCCGAAAGGCAGTTGAGAAAAGTTGTCTTTCCCGAACCGGTACCGCCGCAGAGGAAAACGGTCTTTTTGTTCTTTACGCATTCGGACAGAAAGCGCGCGCATTCCTCGCTGATGAAACCGTTCCTGATCAGGGATGCGATATCGTGGGAGATGCCCGTGAACTTTCTTATGGTTACGATCGGTCCGTCAGGTGCCACGGGAGGGAGGACGGCATTTGCTCTGGAACCGTCAGGTAGCCTTAAGTCCGCGATAGGGTTGGCTTCGTTAAGCGGCCTGTTACGGTTCGCGAAAAAGGCCGAAATGACAGTCGTAAGGTGTTTGCTGTCGCGAAAACTGAGAGCAGACCTGTAAAGCTTGCCGTCCCTTTCGAAAAAGACCTTGTCAGGTCCGTTTACCATTATCTCGGTAACCGATGGATCTTCCATCAGAGGTTCTATAGCATCCAGACGCCTTAAAGAGTTGAAGACCGTTCCGGCAAGAACACGCCTCTCACTCAGAGTCATCTTAAGGTCCTTTGCCCGGTCGGATATCACATTGGCGATTATCTCCTTAAGTTCATCGTCAGTGGGATCGGCGCCTGTCTTGATAGCATTGAGGACATAGTAGGTCATCTGTTCCTTTATGTCGTCGGGACTATACTGCGTTCTCGTCATATGCGGCCGTCCTTTCTTTAGTCTGGATTATCTCGGCGCTGACATCGCGGGGAAGGGCTCTGTTGAGGTTTGTGATGAAATCACTGAGTCCCGGCGACAGGCTGTGGACGAGTACGATCACGCGGTCTGCGGTCTCTGCGATCCTTATCAGGTCCTTGGAACTGAAGGAATCCAGGACGGCAAGGACAGAAAGAGACATGGAATCTTCGGATGCAAGATCAGATGCTGCAGACAGGATCTTTATAACACCGGCGGGGCCTATCTCATGACAGATGTCGGGATCTGCCGTTCCTCCCGGAGTCAGAAAGCCCGAAGAGTCTCTGTGAACGTAGGAAAGGATGTCGCTGCCGCTGAACTTTCGGCTCCTTGATCTTCTGAGCAACTCGTTCATATTCTCCGATTCCTTGCTGCCTATCCCGTAACCTCCCGTGAAATCAAGCCTCAGGGGAACATCGTATTCAAAAGGATCTTTAAGAGTACTTATGATCTTTTCTCTTTCTTCACGGTATACGAAAGAGAGTATTACTGTTATCTTTGCCCCGGGTTTATCCGTCATGTTGACCGGAGTTACCTTGGAGGCGATCCCAAGAGCGCGTGACAGGCTCTGGCAGTCGATGATCCCTTTGCCGTCGAATAAGCATATGGCTTCAGGATCTCCCGTATCTTCGATCTTAAACTGTCTCTGGTCATAAAGGGTCTTTTCGAATTCGCAGAATCTCTCGGATTCGTTTTCGGATGAAGACACGGCATCCGCCCGGGTGAATCTCATGATATACGCTTCGGGGAAATAGTATCCCAGACGCTGTCTCAACAGGGTAAACAGATATTCATCTTTTTCGAAGACCTTTATACCGAATGCCATAATCCTTTCCTCCTTGTCTGACCCTTTCTGATGTGGTTAAATCATACATCGGCAAAAGGGCCGAAAATCTCACAAAATCTCACAAAATCTCACAAAGTCTCAGTTTTTGTCCGATGGGTTACATTTGAAAAGTTTTTGAGATAAAATTAGTTGTTAAACTTGTTTTCGAGGTGATCAGATATGAGGAACAGAAAAGGAAAATGGTTATTTACTTCCGAATCGGTAACAGAGGGGCATCCCGATAAGGTCTGTGATCAGATTTCGGATTCTATCCTTGATGCGATCCTTACACAGGACAGCAGCGCACGTGTTGCCTGCGAGACCTGCTGCACGACGGGCATGGTGCTCGTCATGGGAGAGATAACCACTTCAGCATATGTTGATATCCCTTCTATCGTCAGGACCAGGCTCAAAGAGATCGGTTACGACAAGGAAGCCGGATTTGATTGTGATTCCGTAGCGGTCATCACCTCGATCGATGAACAGTCTCCTGACATCGCCATGGGTGTTGACCAGTCTTTCGAGACGCGTCAGGATGAAAAAGATGTTCAGGACAACGGTGCCGGAGACCAGGGGCTTATGTTCGGTTATGCCAACGACGATACAGAGGAACTTATGCCGCTTCCCATATCCCTGGCCCAGAAGCTCGCCAAGAGGCTGGCTATCGTTAGAAAGTCCGGGAATGCGCCTTTCTTAAGACCTGACGGCAAGAGCCAGGTTACGGTCGAATATGTTGATGACAAAGCTGTCAGGATCGATGCAGTAGTCGTATCGACTCAGCACAGTGAAGATATCGGTCAGGAAGAGCTCCGTGATTTCGTTATCGAACAGATCATCAAGCCTGTTATCCCGGTAAATATGATAGACAGTGAAACGAAGATCTTTGTCAATCCTACGGGAAGATTCGTTGTAGGCGGTCCCCAGGGTGATTCCGGTCTCACCGGACGTAAGATCATCGTTGACACATACGGCGGTTTTGCCCGTCACGGCGGCGGAGCCTTCTCCGGTAAGGATCCCACGAAGGTCGACAGGTCAGCAGCATACGCTGCCAGATATATCGCCAAGAATGTTGTCGCTTCCGGAGTTGCCAAGGAGTGCGAGATACAGCTTGCTTACGCTATCGGCGTTGCGCAGCCCGTATCCGTCATGGCTGATACTTTCGGAACAGGCATAGTTCCCGATGAAGTGATATCCAAGGCTGTTAAGGAGGTCTTTGACTTAAGGCCCACGGCCATCATCCGTGATCTTGATCTTAAGCGTCCGATCTATTCCGACATAGCAAGCTATGGACACTTCGGAAGGACTGATCTCGATCTTCCCTGGGAGAGATGCGATAAGACTGATGCGATCAGATCTGCCTGCGGCCTGAACTGATCTATCCCAAAGCAGATGTTTACGGACGATAAGACCGGCATTCTGACCTCGCTTGATCTTTCCGATATCGGATCGACAGTCGAGGATGCCGTTGTCGAAGTCCGTAAAGTTTTCTATGTGTCTTCGGACGGAAGATTCATATCTTTTGCCGCGGGCAACTTTTCCTGTGTCTCAAGGCTAGGCATCCCGTTTACGGACGGGATGAGATACATAGTGTCCGGGACGGTGAAGGAATACAAGGGGAAAGCTTCTCTCGAACTGTCGTCTGCCGAGGCTGCGGATGAGGAAGAAGAGAAGACCGCTGTCCCTTTGCGGTTCATAGAGTATATGAAGGACAGGCCGGCAAGGGTTGCCGACAAGGAGATCGCCACATTGCTTCAGGACAGGATCATAGATGAGATCCTCGAGTACGGCAAAAAAGACTTCAAGTCCCGCTACAAATTCGAAAAGGCTTCGAAGGAAGACCTTAAGGAGCTTCAATCTCTCGTTGAGGAAGACCCTGAAAGATGCAGAAGGATCTATGAACTGATCAGGGCCGGCTTTACTTCGGCTTCGATCAGAAGATGCCAGAAGACGGGTCTCATTGACGATGACATATTGAGGGAAAACCCATATTCGATGTATTTCGGTGGTATTGCTTCCTTTGCCGAATGCGACAGCCTCGCGAAAAAGTTTGAGATAGCATCTGACTTCGGATACAGGATGGAAGCGATGGCTCTGTCTGCCGTAAATGACATCTGCTACAGGAACAGTTCGACTTATGCGACTGCTCAGGAATATTTATACGCGATGAAAGCCCTCTTGAGGAGCACTTCTCCCGAAGACTTCCTTGACAGCGATGACAATCTTATCTTCGATGCGGCAAGGAGAGCCTGCGAAAACGGACGGCTCTATACATACAGGACGGCCGGCGGAACCGTCGGGGACTGCGACATAACGGATGAGGATTCAAGGACGGCGCCGTCCCAGTTCTACTATTACGAAACCTCTGCTTCTGATACCGTTTGTGATCTTATCAATTCCAAAGCGCCCGTCCCGTCAAGGAAAGAAGCATACAAAGAGATGGATAAGATCGCGGACAGCATGGGGATCGTTCTGGACGAGTCTCAGAGGGAAGCGGTCTATATGGCCATGTATCAGCCTCTTTCAGTCATTACCGGAGGTCCGGGAAGCGGCAAGACGACCATCATGGGAGTGCTCGGGCGCTTTTTCGAGGAAAGGGATATCAAGGTCGCGTTTGCGGCTCCCACGGGCAGGGCGGCCAAGAGGCTTGCAGATTCGGCAGGAGTCGAAGCCTGTACGATACACAGGCTCCTGGAGATCACGCCGGATGTATTTAACGATACTTTCAGTTTCGGCAAAAATGCTTCCGACCCGATCGATGCGAGGGTGATAGTCATAGACGAGATGTCCATGGTCGACAGCGCGTTGTTCGCAAGATTCCTTGAAGCGGTCGCAGACGGCACTTCTCTCATCCTTGTGGGAGATCCCAACCAGCTGCCTTCTGTCGGTCCCGGCAATGTGCTGGCTGACCTGATCTTATGTCCTTCGGTACCTCATATCCATCTGGAGTATCAGCACCGCGCCGAGTCGGAGGGCTCGATCGCCGCAAATGCAGCCAGGATCCTGGAATCTTCGCCGCCTGTCTGCGACAGCGACAGTTTCAGATTGATAGATGTTCCTGATGAAAAGGCCGCCCTGGATGTGCTCCTCGGATATCTGGATCAGATGGATCTTACGGATGATGACTATGCGGTCTTGACCCCTACGAAGGATGACAGGTCACTCCTGTCGACCGGGAACCTCAACGGGGAACTGCAGAAAATGAGACTGTCAAAGGTCAGGATCAGCAAAGGGAAAGACGCGAAATCTGTTACCAGGGGCGAAAACACTTACTACGTCGGTGACAGGGTCATGCAGATGCGTAACGACTATAAGCTTAAATGGACCTGTCCCGGAGGAGAAGAGGAAGAGGGACTTGGAGTCTATAACGGAGAGATAGGCATCGTTACGGCTGTTTCTTCAGTCAAGAGAAAGAAAAAGATGACAGTTCTTTTTGAAGACGGCAAAGAAGTCGAATATGAGGGTGAGAGCATGGCGGACCTCTCTCTGGCATATGCCGTTACGGTCCATAAGGCTCAGGGTTGTGAATTCGATACGGTCTTCATCGTCCTCGGGAACGTGAATAATCTCCTGAGGCAGAGAAGGCTTCTCTATACAGCAGTGACCCGCGGCAAGAACAAGGTCGTGATAATAGATGTTGCCGGGAGCATTAACCGCTATCTCAATAATTCGAAGGAAGCGGTAAGACCGTCCTCTCTCGGGGATCTTCTGAACATAGCAACGGGAGAATACTGATATGTCCCTGTCTAAAGATGCGCTTGACTGGCTTTTGCCCCATAAGTGCGATATATGCGGCAGTGTTGCCGATGTAACGGAAGGTGACATTGCAAACTATAAGACGGTTTACAGCCGCATATACGGTACGCAACCGGAATTGCATATATGCGGAAAGTGCTTTTCGCAACTTGTTCCTCTTCAAGGTATGAGCGGATGGACTCTATGCCTGTCGGATCCGGTTAACGGGGACCCTCATCCCGAACTTGCACTCTTCGCACCTTTTCCTTATGACGAGTTCTGTCAGAGGGCGATACCGGCAGTCAAGTTCCGCAAAAAGAAAGAATTGGCAAGACTGCTCGGTATCATACTTGGAAAGACCGTCAGGGAGAACGGCATAATCGCAGATCTCGTTGTGCCTGTCCCGCTATCGGAAGAAAGGCTCAGTGAAAGAGGTTTCAACCAGGCAGAGGAATTAGCCCGCCCGGTAGCCTATGCAACCGGAGTACCGTTTGCGGCCGGCGTGCTGGAGAGGACCGTCAATACCCGCAAGCAGACCGAGTGCAAAGATACTGGATCAAGGTTCCTTAATGTCAGAGGAGCATTCAAAGTATCAGAAGAATGGGACCTTACGGGCCTTGTGCTGATCGTTGTTGATGATGTTGCCACCACGGGGGCAACCCTGCACGAGGCTGCATGCGCGCTCCTTGACGCAGGCGCGGCAAAAGTTCTTTGTGTAGCCTTTGCGAGCAACAGGACTGTCAAGAACAGGGAGACTGTGTGACATTTTCAGGGATTTGGATAATATTCTTTGAATATCCGCATGTTTAATTTATAATTAGAGTATCTCGAGGTGGTTACCTCCAAGTTGAACCTACATGACGTAATATGGATCCTAATCAGCGCGTAACAAATCATGCCTCCATCGAGTGGACGATTGACGACGGGCGAGCGGGAACCGCCCTGGATGAGACGGGGTGTCAAGAGGAGTGGCCATTTCGAGTGTTTACGACTTGGCGATCTTTAGGATCGCTGGTCGTAAAGATCATTTTGTTGTGGAATGATCCCGTTGGCCGTTTTTGCGGGCATACGGGGTTATTTCTTGTTAATAAACCGGCAGGGCCGGTATGAAGGAGGACGGCAGATGAAGCTGTATAACACTTTGACCAGAACCAAGCAGGATTTTGTCCCGATCGAGGAGGGACATGTAAAGATGTATGCCTGCGGTCCCACAGTCTACGATTATTTTCATGTAGGCAACGCAAGACCGTTCGTTACATTCGATACTCTTGCAAGATATCTTGAGTACAGGGGTTATGAAGTCGAATTCTGTCAGAACTTCACTGATATAGATGACAAGATGATCAACCGCGCCAATCAGGAAGGCATCACCGTAAGTGAGCTCGCTGACCGTTTTATCGCTGAATACTATGCCGATGCCGACGGCCTCAATATCAAGAGACATACATATCAGCCGAGAGCCACAGAGACGATGGATGCGATCATCGATCTTATCAAGTCCCTTGACGAGAAGGGCTTCGTATATGTGATCCCCGATGACGGTGTATATTTTGACGTTTCCAAGGATGAATCATACGGCAAGCTTTCCCATTACAAGCTCGAAGATCTTCAGGCAGGTGCCGGAGAGAGAGTCACTTCCTTTGAGGGCAAGAAGAATCCCGGTGACTTTGCCGTATGGAAGTTTAAGAAAGAGGGAGAACCTTTCTGGGATTCCCCCTGGGGTGAGGGACGTCCCGGCTGGCATATCGAGTGTTCTGCCATGAACAGGAAATACCTGGGCGAGACGATCGATATCCATGCAGGCGGCTGCGACCTTGTATTCCCTCATCACGAGAATGAGATCGCACAGAGCGAATGCGCAAACGGCAAGCCTTTTGCCAATTACTGGGTGCATAACGCTTTCGTTAATATCGACGGAGAAAAGATGAGCAAGTCCCTGGGCAACTTCTTTACTATCAGGGATATAGTCAAGCATTTCCCTTATGAGGTCATCAGGTTCTTCATCCTTTCCGGTCATTACCGCAAGCCCATCGATTTTTCCGATGAGCTCCTTACTGCATCGCAGACGGGCCTCAAGAGGATCGAGACCTGCTTCAAGGCTGCATCGGATGTTAAGGAAGGACCTTTCCATAAGGCGAAGTCGGAAGGATCTGACGCTGATAAGCTCATCCTGGCCGCTTCAGAAAATGCAAGAGCAGAGTTCATCAAACATATGGATGACGATCTTAATACTGCGGATGCCATTACCGACATCTTTAATCTCGTCACGGCGCTCAACACGGCTGTCGCATCCGATGAGACATCTGTAGAGGCTATTACGGCCGCAAGAGACACACTGGCTGAACTCCTTGATGTATTGGGTGTCAGATTCCCCGAGGAGAAGTCCGTTCCCGATGAGATCTTAAAGCTGGTCGAAGAGCGTGCACTCGCCAAGAAAGAAAAGAATTATGCCGAAGCAGACAGGATCAGGGATCTCATCCAGTCCAAGGGTTATTCCGTTAAGGACACACCCGAGGGTCCCAAGGTGGAAGCTTTATGATAAAACCCTTTATCGCCGAGAACCTGAAGGAAGTCCAGCCTGCCGTTCTGGCATATATCGGTGACTCCGTTTTCGAGCTCTATGCCCGATGCCATGTTGCGGCTTACCATGCCGGGACCAGTCAGAAGATGCACAAGCTGACGGTGGAGTATGTCAATGCAAGATCACAGGCCAAGGCCATGCTCGCGCTGATGGATGAGCTTACTGAAGAAGAGGAGTCTTATTTCAGGAGAGGAAGGAATTCCAACCCTCATTCCGTGTCCAAGAATTCCGACATCGCGGATTACATGAATGCCACGGGATTCGAGGCTTTGATGGGCTTTCTTTTCCTTGACAATCAGACTGAGAGGATGGAATATTTGTTATATAGATCCTTTGATATCATTGATGACAAGGTGGAACAATGAACGACGGAAATCGTGAACAGGCCGGGTTTGACCGTATCGAAGGCAGAAATGCCGTTTTTGAAGCGCTTGCTGCAGGACGCCCGATCAATAAGCTCTGGGTATTGTCTCCGGAGGGCGGCAGAAAGCCTGATCCTGCACTGCTCAAAATATTGAAGCTCGCAGATGAGCAGGGTGTGCCTGTCACCAGGGTTCCCAGGAATACGCTTGACAAGATGAGTGAAGACAGGCGCCATCAGGGTGTCATAGCCCAGGCGGCGGCCCATGAATACTCCGATCTTGATGAGGTCATCGCGAAAGTAAGGGCTGAAGGGAGAGATCCGTTCATCGTGATCTGCGATGAACTCAAGGATTCGTATAATCTGGGTTCCATCCTGAGGATATCTGATGCTGCCGGCGTTGACGCCGTCGTTATTCCCGAGAGAAGATCCGTTGCAGTCGATTCCAATGTCGCCAAGGCTTCGGCCGGCGCCGTAGAATATGTTCCTGTATGCAGGGTTACCAATATCGCAACTACGATCAGGGATCTCAAGGAAGACGGTTTCTGGATCGCCGGCTGTGATATGGACGGCGACACCACATATGACAAAGCAGATTACGCCGGTTCGTTCGCTGTGGTCATAGGCAGCGAGGGTTCAGGAATCAGGGACGGAGTCGTCAAGAGTTGTGATTTCATGATCTCCATCCCCATGACGGGACATGTTAACAGCCTTAACGCAGCCGTTGCCGCAGGTATCGTTATCTTCGAGGCAGCCAGGATGAGAAGGGAGGGCAAGAGGACTTGATCCGGATGCGTAAGTCATTTGCGGTCATCATCATGGCGGCGGTCATGCCGCTTATGCTGTCCTCGTGCTCATTTGTAAAGATCTTCAACAACGGCCAGCCTCTGGATTCTTCAATATCAGAACATGAACTGGCAAGGATCGTGACGGTTTCCATACAGAAAGCGGATAATGTCGCATCCTATTTCTCATCGATCCCCGTATCCCAGCTCGATTCGGTGTCTTACTCGACTTTTGCGGAATATACGACCATTCTCCGCAACATGTCGAAGGGAAGGGGAGATATAACCGCATTCAGGATCTTAGGCGACAAAGACAGGGCTAAGATGATCGAGGATATATCGAAAAATTCCGGCATCAATATCGATGAAGTATATCCGGACGAGGATATAGTCGAGATAATCTACGATGACGACAGTGAACAGAAAGTCTATTTCCCTTTGAAGAGGGGCGAAAATGCCACTCTCGACGGGAAGGCCATGGCGGATACCATCGCTTCCTATAACTATCTGTTCCACTACATGAACATGGTATATCGCTCGAATTCAAAGGCGTTGGTATCGATACTTGAACCCGTTTATTCCGAAGATATCTATATCGATTCCGTTATCCGCAAGAAAGCTGAACACATAATCGATTATTATTCGGAATACGTAAAGAGCGGATATGACGATATCAAAGTATCCTTTGTCAGCCCATGCCTTCTTAAGATCGCGCTCCCCAAGGTCGATAATGCCAAGGGCAAGACCTTCTCCAAGGAAGTAAGCATCATCAATAGAAACGGCGTATTCCTGATCGAAGATAATATGCCCGTAAATCCCACCAACCAGAAGATCTATCTCTTTAAGGGAGACATTAAGACTTTTGCTGTCGGTGATGTCTTAGGTCCTTCTGACGTTAAGAACCTTCTGGGTGAGCCTCTGTTTACCGTAGGTCGTCCCAATGACGAGACCGGCATGGAGAGGATCGTCATGTGCTATGACGGCATGGATCTCGCTTTCGAAGCCGCACGCGACAATACGGACAACTGGACCGGAACCCTGTATTCGATCAGGATCTTCGGACAGGGAGATTACAGAGTCGATGACGGAGCTTCCATCGGAATGAACATTTCAGAGCTCCTGGTAATCTATCCTTTTATCGATGATTATGATTACAAAATAGGATATGAGGACGAGAACGGTCAGAGGACCGTTGCTTTCGAAAGGGACGATCTCGGAAATATAATCGGGATAGTTATGAAGTGATCCCTGATCCCGTGCATTTTGCCTTAAGGGCAAGTATCTCTTCATCGGTCATGCCGGCAGATCTCAGATAAACGGTAATGTCACCCCCGTAGGCCTTGTCTATATGATCGAGGAAGGTCTCCATGTTGGATGCGTCAGAGCGGAGAGCGTGCTTCATGACATCCGGCGCCTTGGCGATGAGAGGGTCGACCTTGGGTCTTATGTAATCGTAAGATACTTTGTAGTTTAAGATAATGTTTTCTCTTGTTGCGCCTGCGAGAAGGTAGAGGATCGCAGTGATGACGCCGGTCCTGTCCTTGCCGTGAGCGCAGTGGAACATAGCAGTTCCGGGAGCATCCTTCAGGACTCTGAGGACTTCGGCTATCTGGTCTGCCAGCTTGTCGATCATGATTATATAGAAATCGCCGAGCGTGTTATCCCTGAGGAATTCCATGGACCTGTCCTTGAAGTTGGCCGGATCCCCCGCAAAAAGAGGAATGGAATGGAAGTTGGTCACGCCGTCATCACGGAAAGGGTTGCCGCAGCGTTCGAGTTCCTGAACACTGCGGAAATCGATGACTGTCGTGACCCCGTTTTCGCGTATGGATCTAACTTCCTCAGAGGAAAGGTCAGAAGGGGAGGATGAACGCCAGAATATACCCCGGGCGAAAACGTTTCCGTCCTTAAGGGGCATACCGCCCAGATCTCTCAGGTTCAAGAGAGACCAGCAGGTGATCAATTGTTCCGATGGATCATAAGCTGTCATCCGATACCTCCGCTTGCAAAACGAAGATATCTTATCACTAAAAAAGCAGCTGATTCAAGTTTACAGGACGTTATATTTCCTGAATTTGCCGGGAGTCATTCCGGTCACGTTAAGAAAGACCCTGTTAAAAGTGGATATGCTGTTGAAGCCGGCCAGGTAACAGATCTCAGTTATGGAGTGCTCGTCAGATGTCATAAGGGATATGGCCAGACTTACCTTGCACTTGTTTACGTATTCGGTATAGCTTATGCCGAGGACCTGTTTAAATGTCCTTGACAGATAGGATGAGCAGAAGCCTATATAAAGAGCGGCATTTTCAAGTGAAGGATCTTTGGTGAGGTTGTCCTTGACGTATTCGCATACCCTGTTGATGGCGAGGATGGCGGAAGGGCTGACTGATGAACTGTCATCAGTAGAATACTTTGTGTCGATATAATCGGCTATCAGCATAAAGGCTTCGCAGAGGATAGATACTGACCTGACTCCTTTGAATCTTGTGCCGGAAGAATTCAGGGCGTGAATATCCTCAAATTTTGCTATAAGTTCATCTGTAAGTTCAGGCTGATCAGAATGCTTTAATAACGCTATATGCCCGAATCTGCTGACATAGGGAAGAAATTCCGCGTGAGAAGACAATATGTCCGTATCATACTGAAGACCGTGGAGTTTCCCTTTGCAGCCGTCCGGTATCTCGTGTATCTGCTCGCCGGGGATAAAGATTATGTCGCCGGGGTGGAGTTCGTAAGTAATCTCGGCAGCGATGACTTCAGCGGGAGCTGTAAGCCCTGTTTCTCCCGGCAGGATATAAAGGATCTCGCCTAATCTGTGCCAGTGCGCGATGAATCTGTCGGGACTGGAAAATGTGTGGATCCCGTTGGGAGATATCTTCTCAAACAGATAATGATCATCTTTAATCGTCTTCATATATACATTTTAAGACCGGCTTTGTCATTAATCAATGACAAATGTAAAAAAATGATAGGTTCATGGCAATTAATCGTTGGCAGCTGGTCCCGCGCGGGAATATTATGAGCTTAAGAACTATAAAGGGGGACTTCCATGAAGATTCTGTTGATTGGCGGAACCGGCACGATAAGCATGGCGATCACTAACCTCCTTGCCCGACGCGGGGAGGAAGTGGTCCTTCTTAACAGAGGGAACAGATCCAAAGAGATCCCGGAAGGCGTTAAGGTCATCAATGCCGATATTAACAATGAAGAAGAGGTTTCCGGCATCCTGGACGGAATGACATTCGATTGCGTTGGCGAATTCATAGGTTTTGTTCCTTCCCAGGTGGAAAGAGACGTAAGGTTATTTACGGGGAAGACTAAGCAGTATATCTATATCAGCTCTGCTTCTGCTTACCATAAGCCCTGTTCATCCTATATCATCAATGAAGGTACATCTCTTGCAAATCCCTATTGGCAGTATTCCAGGGATAAGATCGCATGTGAGGAATATCTTATGGACTGCTACCGTAAGAACGGATTCCCGGTCACGATAGTAAGACCCAGCCACACCTATGATCAGCGGTCTGTACCTTTAGGGGTTCACGGGAGCAAGGGTTCCTGGCAGGTCATAAAAAGGATCATGGACGGCAAGCCCGTCATCATTCATGGTGACGGAGAGTCTCTTTGGACCATGACGCACAATTCTGATCTTGCCAAGGCCTATGCCGGCCTGATAGGAAATCCTCACGCTATAGGAGAGGCTTTTCAGATCACTAATGACGAGACGCTCACATGGAACCAGATATATTCCGTGATCGCTTCGATCCTCGGCAAGCCCCTTAAGGCGGTTCATGTTTCAAGTGAATTCCTTGCGTCTGTCAGCGACTACGATTACGAGGGCAGCCTCATCGGCGATAAGGCATGTTCTGTGGTCTTCGATAACAGGAAGATAAAGAAAGCCGTACCCGGTTTTGTTCCCGAAGTAAGGTTCGAACAGGGCGTAAGAGCCAGCATCGAATATATACTCGCGCACCCCGAATACCAGATCGAAGATCCGGAATTCGACCAATGGTGCGACCGTGTCATCGAAACTTTGGAAAAAGCGAAGGAGGCTCTGAAAAATGGTTGATGTCAAGGGCAGATGGGCTCTTGTGACCGGAGCTTCAAGAGGTCTCGGGAGACTGGCAGCGGTATTTCTCGCGCAGAGGGGATGCAACATCATCCTGCACGGCAGGAGATTGTCGCACCTTGAGCAGGTAGAGCTCGAGATAAAAAGGCTCGGCGTGGAGGTCCTGTCGGTCGAAGCAGAGCTCAAGGATCCTCTCCAGGTCGAAAAGATGTTGAGGAGCATCGACTCTGCCTGTGTGGATGTTGACATCGTGCTTAACAACGCAGGTTATCAGATCGCGTACAGGAATGACTATTACAATACTCCGGCAGATGATTACACGGTCAGTTTCCTTATCAACACGACTGCACCCATGATGATCTGCTACCATTTTCTTCCGCTTATGGAAAAACGCGGTTTCGGCAGGATCGTAAATACGACAAGCGGTATAGACAGGGAGCCGGAACAGGCGGGATATTCTGCGGCGAAAGCTGCCTTGGACAAGGTTACAAAAGACTTGGGATCTAAGCTTGAAGGTTCGGACGTGATGATCAACCTTACAGATCCGGGCTGGTGCAGGACCGATCTGGGAGGACCCAATGCCCCGAACAGTCCGGAGAGTGCCATACCCGGCGTTGTGCTGGGAGCGTTTCTTGATGACAAGCGTTCGGGAAGGATCTTCAGGGCTCAGGATTATAAAGGAATGACGATTGAAGAAGCCGTTAAGGCAGTGGAGGAGAATTATGGATAATTTTACATTTTACAGTCCCACATTTTTCGCTTTCGGAAAAGACAGCGAGTGCAGGGCAGGCGAGCTCGTCAGAAGATTCGGGGGTTCAAAGGTCCTCCTTCATTACGGCGGATCTTCTGCCAAGAAGTCGGGCCTTCTCGACAGGATCAAGGAAAGCCTTGCAAAGGAAGGTATCGACTGTGTTGAACTGGGAGGTGTCAAGCCGAACCCCAGGAGCGGACTTGTGTATGAGGGTATCGATATCGTAAGAAAACAGGGTGTCGATTTTATCCTTGCCGCAGGCGGCGGAAGTTCTATCGATTCAGCCAAGGCTATCGCAGCCGGTGCTCTTTATGACGGCGACTTCTGGGACCTTTACAGCGGAACGCCGATCACTATGGCTCTCCCCGTAGGTACCGTCCTCACGATTGCTGCTGCAGGAAGTGAAGGATCCGGAGATTCGGTTATCACCAAAGAGGAAGGCATGTACAAGAGGGGAACGGGATCTGACCTCATAAGACCGAAGTTCTCCATCCTCAATCCCGCTCTTACGCAGACTCTGCCTCCTTACCAGACAGCATGCGGTATAACCGACATCATGGCCCATCTTCTCGAAAGATATCTTACCAACACTAAAGATGTCGTTACGACCGACCGCATGATCGAGGGCTTGCTCCTTGCCATGATCGAAGAGTCGCCGAAGGTCATCGCAGATCCGGACGACTATGAAGCGAGGGCTAATATCATGTGGGCCGGCATGATGGCTCACAACAATTCCTGCGGTGTCGGAAGATCACAGGACTGGATAAGCCACGACATAGAACACGAATTGTCAGCCCTTTACGACTGTGCTCACGGTGCAGGACTGGCTGTCACATTCCCCGCATACTTAAGTTATGTCTATGAACACGACACATCAAGACTGGTCCAATGGGCGACCCGGGTCTGGGGCGTTGAAGACGATCCCGAAGATCCCAAGGCAGTGATCTTTGAAGGGATCGCAAGATACAGGGCTTTCCTGCGCAGTATCGGCATGCCTCAGACCTTGGCCGAACTCGGAGGATCCGAGCAGGATATAGACAAGCTGGCCCATACGGCTTGCTATGGTAACGGCAGGGACGGAAAACTCCGCGGCTTTGTCGAATTGAATGAGGACGACATCAAACAGATCTACCGTTTGATGATCTGATATACAGTCTGTCCGAAGACCGCCCCGATCCTGAAGTCCCCCTACTTCGACCGGGGCGGTTTTTCGTTCATAGGTTGTTATTGACAATTAGGGCATTAAGGATTAATATATTCGCGCATCGGTTCCGATGAACATGCGCCTGTAGCTCAATTGGATAGAGTGTCTGACTACGGATCAGAAGGTTGTGGATTCGATCTCTGCCAGGCGCGCCAGACAGGCTGTCACAGATAGTGGCAGCCTTTTTTATCATCATCTTCAAGGAGGTGCCTCATGAGATTGCTCGTAGTAGTTGACATGCAGAATGACTTTATCGACGGAAGCCTCGGCTTTGAGGGTGCCGGTGACATAATACCAGGGATCCTCTCAAGGATAGAAGAATACAAGGCTTCGGGTGATGAGGTTGTTTATACTCTTGACACTCACGGAGAAGATTACCTCGATACCCAGGAAGGGAAGAATCTCCCTGTTGTTCACTGTATCGAGGGAACAGACGGACATAAGCTGGCAGCATCCCTCGTGGATGCGCTTTCCGGCTGCAAGTCATTCTTAAAGCCTACATTCGGGAGCAGGGAACTTGGGGGATTTATCGCTTCGGGTAATTATGAATCCGTTGAGCTTTGCGGTCTGGTATCCAATATCTGCGTTATCTCCAATGCCATGCTGGCCAAGGCTTTCGCTCCTGAGGCGAAAATCATCGTCGATTCGGCCCTGACGGCTTCGGCTTTTCCTGATCTTCACCAGGCAGCTTTGGATGTTATGAAGGGTGTTCAGATAGAGGTTATCTGAGCTTTTTTGGATTGCATTATGGCGGTCCGCTGTGATACAATCCTATTTCGGTTAATAAGAACTAAATAAATGGAGGAAATATAATGGCATCTACGATCGACAAGAAAGACGGCAATCTGGTCGTCATCAACTTCGAAGCAACAAAGGAAGAACTCGATGCTTCCATGCAGAAGGCTTATTCCAAGAACAAGGGCAAGTTCCAGGTTCCCGGTTTCCGTAAGGGAAAGGTTCCTTACAAGCTCGTACTGCAGTACTACGGAGAGGGCGTTCTCCTTGAGGATGCTATCACAGATCTTGCAAACACGGCTTATCCCGAGGCTATCAAGGAGCATGACTTGAAGCCTGTTTCCCGTCCCGAGCTCGACGTTGAGTCTATCGATGAGAATGGCGTTAAGTATAATCTCACAGTTACGGTTAAGCCTGAGGTCAAGCTCGGCGCTTACGAGGGCGTTGAAGTTCCTTACATGAAGCGTGAGGTAACGGACGAGGATATCGACCGCAGCATCGACGCTCTGCGCAGAAGAAATTCTTCTCTTGAGGAGATCACCGACAGAGCAGTAGAAGAAGGCGATACGGTCACGATCGACTATGAGGGATTCAAGGACGGCGTCGCATTCGAGGGTGGCAAGGGCGAGAACTACAATCTCAAGATCGGATCCCACTCCTTCATCCCGGGTTTCGAAGAGCAGATCATCGGCCATAACGACGGTGAGGAGTTCACTATCGAAGTCAAGTTCCCCGAAGAGTATCACTCTGAAGAGCTCAAGGGTGCTGATGCCACATTCAACGTAAAGATCAATGCGATCAAGGCTGAGGTCATGCCTGAGCTTGATGACGAGTTTGCAAAGGACGTATCCGAGTTCGATACACTCGACGAGCTCCGTGCCGATATCCGCAAGAAGGAAGAGGAGAGGGCAGAGAAGGATGCAAAGGCTGCATTCGAGAACGAGACAGTCCGTGTAGTATGCGACAACGCTGAAGTAGACATCCCCGATGTCATGATCGAGAATGAGATCGAGACAATGGCACAGGATCAGGCTATGCGTATGAGCCAGCAGGGCATCGAGCTCGGCATGTATCTTAACTACATCGGCCAGACGATGGAGGAGTACAGAGAGTCCTTAAAGCCCATGGCAAGAGTCCGCGTTAAGTCTTCTCTCGTTGTTGAGGCAGTTGCCGAGAAGATCAATACCGAGATCACAGACGAGGATTATGAGGAAGAACTCAAGGTCATGGCAGACAGCTACCGTATGAGCGTTGAGGATATCAAGAACGCCATCGGTGAAGATAACGAGATGATCAAGGATTCCATCCGCGGCAGAAAGACCGTTGAATACCTTGCTTCCAAGGCTGTCAAGACAGAGCCCGTTCCCGCTGAGGAAGAAAAGGCTGAAGAAACAGCTTCTGAAACAGAAGAGTAATCCATAACCGAAAACATGATCCGGGACTGCCTCAATAACTGAGGTGGTCCCGTTTTCGATTTACAGGCTTGTTACATTTTGTCTTAGCCTATAGATTATTTAAGAAAAATGATAAAATATTTAGTTGTAAGAAGCTTTTTGCATACGAGGTGATTTATGGCAGGTTCCAAATACGGTTCTGATATGGAAAGAGATATCATCAGCTGCTCCTTCTGCGGGAAATCAGAATATGAGGTCCCCAGACTTTTCTCAGGTGTCAACTGCTATATCTGTATAGACTGTATCCGCACGGCCTACGGCGTTGTCGCCGAAGAGGAGAAGGTATCGCGCAAGCGCAAGATGCGCTCCATCAAGCCTTCGTCCGTCATCACACCCCACGAGATCAAGGATAAGCTCGATGAGTATGTCGAAGGCCAGGATGAAGCCAAGATCGCTCTTTCAGTTGCGGTCTATAACCACTATAAGAGAGTATTCTCCGATCTCCCTGCAGATGATACCGAGATAACCAAGAGCAATATCCTGATGCTGGGACCTACGGGATCAGGTAAGACTCTTCTGGCCCAGACCCTCGCAAGGATCCTTGACGTTCCTTTCGCCGTTGGTGATGCCACCAACCTTACCCAGGCAGGTTATGTAGGTGAAGACGTTGAGAATATCCTCTTAAATCTCATTATCGCTGCGGATTATGATATCGAGAGAGCTAAGGTCGGTATCGTTTATATCGACGAGATAGATAAGATAACCAAGAAGACTGAGAATGTTTCGATAACAAGAGACGTCGGCGGCGAAGGCGTTCAGCAGGCACTCCTCAAGATCCTTGAGAGTACGGTCGCTAATGTTCCTCCCAAGGGCGGACGCAAGCACCCCAACGAGGAATGCATCAAGATCGACACGACAAATATTCTCTTCATTTGCGGAGGCGCATTCGACGGGCTCGATGAGATCATTTCTTCGAGAGTCGAAGAGAAGAAGTTCGGTTTTGACGCCGAAGTAATGTCTCAAAGAGAAAAGCACTCAGGCGCATATTTCCATGAAGTGCTTCCCGAAGACCTTATGAAATACGGTCTTATCCCTGAGTTTATCGGACGTGTGCCCGTTACCGTTGCCCTTGATAAACTGGATTGTGATGCGCTCGTGAATGTCCTTACAAGACCTAAGAATTCCCTTGTGAGACAGTACGTCAAGCTCCTTAAGATGGACGGCGTCGATCTCAGGTTTGAAGAGGATGCGCTTCGTGCCATAGCCGAGAAGGCTCTTGAGAGAAATACCGGTGCAAGAGGTCTGTCTTCTATCATTGAGGACTGCATGAGAAAGGTCATGTACGATGTTCCTTCAGAGAAAGAGATCAAGGAATGCATCATCACCAAGGAATGCATTACCGAGGGAAAACAGCCTACTCTTATCTATAAGAAGAGCACCAAATCCGCTTCCCAGGCACACAATCTCAAGTTCAACGATGCCAATGATACATCCGCTGTATCACCCGCATGATGTTAAATGATCTGATCGATCAAGGCAAGTCCTTCCGGGGCTTGCCTTTTTCATGTCCGCATCGAAAAGATATCAGGTTGCCACTGTCTTTTATCGCTCGTATAATAAGGATATCCGTATCTTTCGGGACAGGATAATCTATCAGGCGGAGGATGAGATCCATGGCAAAGTATAATATCTGTCTTGATATCGGCGGAACGAAAGTGTTCGGAGCCGTTTTCAATTCCAAAAAAGAGATCATAGCAAGGATCAAGCTTAAGACCACTGAAGAGGGTGATTCGTCCGAGAATGTCGAGGAAGTCATCATCAGATCCGTGGAGGAGCTTATCAAGGAATCCGGGATCAAAAAGAACGAGATAAATGCCATATCCGCAGGAGCTCCCGGTGTTATCGACCAGGACAAGGGAATAGTGCTGTTTTCGCCTAATCTTCCCTGGAGAAATTACAATATCAGAAAGCCGATCGAAGATAAGTTCAGTGCTCCTTTCCATATCGGAAACGACGTTAATCTCGGTGTTCTCGGTGAATACAAATACGGTGTTGCCAAGGGCTGCAAGAATGTTGTCGGCCTGTTCGTGGGGACCGGAATGGGCGGAGGCCTGATCCTTGACGGTAAGCTTTATACGGGCAACCAGTTCAAAGCAGCTGAATACGGCCATATGATCCTGGATCCTGAAGGCCCTCTTTGCAACTGCGGACAGCGCGGCTGTCTTGAGGCATTCTCATCCAAGCAGGGTATGTCGGCTTACATAAAGCAGCAGGTATCGAGAGGGCGCAAGACCATGATGGAGGATGCCATCACAGGCAGCACTTTCAAGGCCAAAGCTCTCAAGAAAGCTCTGAAGGCAGGCGATGAGGTTGCCATAGAAGCAGTCGACAGGGCATGCCATTATCTGGCAGTCGCATCCGGCAATCTCGTTAATACATTCAGTCCCGAGATGGTCGTTTACGGCGGCGGAGTCATAGAAGCCAACGGTGATTACTTCCTCGAGAGGATCCTTAAGGAAGTCGACAGATACTGTATGCCTTCAATCAGGGATACGGTCAAGTTTGCCAATGCCGCATTGGGTGACGACTCAATCATATATGGTGCGCTGTCACTGATCTGATCTTACATCTAACCGGTTACCGGGGCTGTCTCTTAAGTGTTCTTTTCACATAAGAGGCAGCCTCTTTTATCTTGTGGATCGTGCCGGGTCTTTCCGTTTTCGAAAAGATGCTTCAGCATGAATGAGGCGGACAGCAGAAAACGCCTTTATATAAACGCGCGTAATATGTTATAATCTTTGTTTGAATGATATAAAGCGAAAGAAGGACTATTGCTAAATGGCACGCATAGACAACATCAATAAGAGCTTTGATCCCGTAGAGGCAGAATCAAGACTTTACAAGCGCTGGATGAGTGCCGGATATTTCAAGCCGGACGAGGATCCTTCCAAAGAGTCTTTTTCGATCGTAATGCCCCCGCCGAACATAACCGGCCAGCTTCACATGGGTCATGCCCTGGACAATACTCTCCAGGATATACTTACACGTTACAAGAGGATGAGGGGATATTCGGTTCTCTGGCTTCCCGGTACCGATCACGCATCGATCGCAACTGAAGCCAGGATCGTTGAGCAGATGAGAAAAGAAGGCATCTTCAAGGAAGATCTCGGAAGAGAGAAGTTCCTCGAGAGAGCATGGGCCTGGAAGGAACAGTACGGCGGAAGGATCGTAGAGCAGCTCAAGAAGATCGGATCTTCCTGCGACTGGTCACGTGAGCGTTTCACTATGGACGAAGGCTGCTCCGAGGCTGTTAAGGAAGTTTTCGTTAAGTACTATAACCAGGGACTTATCTACAGGGGAGAGAGGATCATCAACTGGTGTCCTCACTGCCTTACCTCCATCTCCAACGCGGAAGTTGAGTATGAGGACCAGGCAGGTCACTTCTGGCATTTAAGATACCCTCTGGAAGACGGCAGCGGATATGTAAACCTTGCCACAACAAGACCTGAGACGCTCTTAGGCGATACCGCTGTTGCGGTCAATCCCAAAGATGAGCGTTACAAGGACATTATCGGCAAGAACGTCATCCTGCCTCTCGTAGGCCGTAAGATCCCAGTTGTTGCAGATGATTATGTTGATATCGAATTCGGTACCGGTGTCGTTAAGATCACACCTGCGCATGACCCCAACGACTTTGAGGTAGGCGCAAGACACGATCTGCCCGTCGTTAACGTCCTTACTGAAGACGCGAAGATCACCGAAGACTATCCAAAGTATGCCGGCATGGACAGATACGAAGCCCGTAAGGCTATCGTTGCTGATCTTGAAGAGGGCGGATATCTTATCAAGACCGAAGATTATTCACATAACGTCGGTACCTGCTACCGCTGCGGCACGACGATCGAGCCCCGTGTATCCTTACAGTGGTTCGTTAAGATGGAAGAGCTTGCAAAGCCTGCCATCGAGTGTGTTAAGGACGGAAGGATCAAGTTCGTTCCGGAGAGATTCGACAAGAACTATTTCAACTGGATGGAAGATATCCGTGACTGGTGTATCTCAAGACAGCTCTGGTGGGGTCACCGTATCCCGGCATTCTATTGTGATGACTGCGGTGAGATAGTTGTCACCAAGGATGAAAAGGCAGTTTGTCCCAAGTGCGGCAAGGAGATGCGTCAGGATCCCGATACGCTCGATACATGGTTCTCTTCCGCGCTCTGGCCTTTCTCTACCATGGGCTGGCCCGAGAGCACGAATGACCTTGCAAGATACTATCCCACGAGTACGCTCGTAACCGGTTATGACATCATCACGTTCTGGGTATCCAGGATGATCGTTGCCGGTATGGCTCACATGAACGAAGTTCCTTTTAGGGATGTTCTTATCCATGGTCTCGTAAGGGATGAGCAGGGAAGGAAGATGAGTAAGTCCTTAGGAAACGGTATCGATCCTCTCGAGGTCATCGCAGAATACGGTGCCGACTCCTTAAGATATGCTCTCGTTACGGGAAATGCTCCCGGTAACGACCAGAGGTATCTGCCTTCCAAGGTCAACATGGGAAGGAACCTGTCCAACAAGATGTGGAACGCCATGAGGTTCGTTGTCATGAATACTGATGAGGATGTTGATTTCTCCAAGGTGTCCTCCGATAACTACACTCTGGAAGACAAGTGGATCCTTGATAAGCTCCATACTCTCGTTGCAGAGGCCACGGTCAACATCGATAAGTATGACTTCGGCGTTGCTCTGCAGAAGACAGTGGATTTCCTCTGGGATGACTTCTGTGACTGGTATATCGAGATATCCAAGACGAGGCTTTTCGATAAGGAATGTCCTACGAGACTTGAAGCAATGTATCTCTTGAACTATGTTCTCGGAACGGCAGCAAAACTGCTCCATCCCTTCATGCCCTTCATCACTGAAGAGATCTTCGATAATCTCGTCATAGACGGCAAGGCTGATTCGATCATGATCGACAACTGGCCCGTTGCTTCAGATATCCCTGAGTTTAAGGCTGAGGGCAGACAGATGGAGACCCTGATCGGCGCGATCAGATCTATCCGTAATGTCAGGGCGGAGATGAATGTCGCTCCTTCCCGTAAGGCAAGCATCATCGTTGTTGCATCCGAGCCGGCCGTTGCAGACATGTTCACCGGCGGCAAGGCTTTCCTCGAAAAGCTTGCAGGCGTATCCGATCTCACGACTCAGTCCGATAAGACCGGTATCCCTTCAACGGCCGTTGCGGCAATGTTCGACGGCGGCGAGATCTATATCCCTCTGGAAGACCTTATCGATGTTGCCAAGGAACTCGAGCGTCTTGCAGCCGAGCGCGAAAAGCTCGACGGCGAGATCAAGAGAGTCGAAGGCAAGCTCGCTAATCAGGAATTCGTTTCCAAGGCTCCCGAGAAGGTCGTCAACGCCGAGAGGGAGAAGCTTGAGAAGTACCGCAACATGCATGCATCGATAGATGACAGGATCAAATCACTCACTAACAATTAATCTGTAAATATTCAGGAGGTGTTATATGTCTACAGGTTTTGAAAATCAGGAACTTATCGCAAAACTGCCGCAGTCGGGTGTTCACTGCTATCCGGCATCAGGCTCTAAGATCATGCGCAACCGCATCGTATCTGCAATCGTATTCTTGGCAAGCGCAGGCCTTGGCGGCTTTCTTCTTACGCAGGGTTCTGCACTTTATATCACGCCTTATCTTTTTGCAGGTCTCCTTTTCATCGTTGCAGTCATCATGATCCTGGTATTCTGCCAGACTTTCCTGTCTGCAAAGTACCGTGTCGCAGTTGATTACAATGAGAAGAAGATCTTCCTGCGCTACAGATACAGCAAGATCGCCATCCCTTTCGAAAACTTTGACGGACGCAAGGGCACTCCCGATAAGGCTGAGCGTATGCTCGACAACGCATCCGGCAGTGCTAATGAATACCTCATCCTTGATGATGTTTTCGAGGATGCATGCTTCCAGACATCTGCAAAGGATCTTGCTTCACGTGAGGACTTCGAGCAGCTCAAGGCTGACTGCTTCGCTATCGCTGAGGCATACGGTGCCCGCAACAGTGAGGACAAGGTAAAGTTCTACTATGAGAAGGACGACAAGAAGGCAGATCCCAATCTTGATGACCAGGCAGTCAACGATGTCATCGAGGCCGCAATGAATGAAGGCAAGGACAAGGTTGAGGAAGTAAAGGAAACTGTTGAAGAGAAGGTTGAAGAAACCGTTGAAAAAGCTGCAGAGAAAGCAGCTGAAGAAGCAGGTGAAGAAGGCTGACCTTAAAGGTCACGGATAGATCAGTCAGGAGGTCCACATGAAGAAGTTTGAAGGCTTCGGGCACGGTATCAATCTGGGAGGATGGCTGTCGCAGTGCGATTATTCCAAAGAGCGCTTTGATAACTTCATTACAGAAGACGATATCAGGACTATTGCCTCATGGGGATTGGATCACATAAGGCTTCCTATCGATTACAATCTCGTCGAGACAGATGAAGGTGACTATAAAGAAGACGGTTTCTCTTACATTGACAAGACCGTCGAATGGTGCGAAAGATACGGTCTTAACCTGATTATAGATCTGCATAAGACATACGGTTATTCTTTCGATTACCTTCATAACGAATACGGTTTCTTCGAGAACGAAAGATATCAGGAACGTTTCTGCCGGCTTTGGGAGGAACTTGCCGGAAGATACGGAAACAAGCCCTCTTCGATCGCTTTCGAGCTCCTTAATGAAGTCACGGACAAGGAGTACTGTGACACTTGGAACAGTGTCGCTGCCATCTGCATAAAGAGGATCAGGGCGATCGCTCCCGAGGTTAAGATCCTTATCGGAGGATACTACAACAACTGTATCGAGGCCATTGTCGATCTCGATATGCCGGCGGATGAGAATATCGTATATAACTTCCATTTCTACGAGCCTCTGATCTTTACGCACCAGGGTGCTTTCTGGGTGAAGGGCATGGATACCTCGTTCAGGATCTCCGTGGAGGCTCCTTATTCCGAACTCGAAAAGTGTTCTTCCGAGCAGTTTGAACAGATGTCCTTATCCTTTGATGCTTTCGATCCTCAGGACAGCCTTTCAGTAGAATACTTCGAAAGGAGTTTTGCCAAGGCCGTCGAGATATGTGAAGAACGCGGCGTGGCTCTCTATTGCGGCGAGTACGGCGTAATTGCCGAGGCCCGTGCGGAGGATACGCTGAAGTGGTATCAGATGATCTCCGGAGCTTTCGAGAAATACAATATCGGAAGAGCTGCCTGGACCTATAAGGAGATGGATTTCGGTATTACCGATCCTCACATGCAGCAGGTCAGGGAAGATCTGATCGCTCTTCTTTGATTGTAAAGCAATTCCGTAAAATGACTTTACAATTAACTTACATAACAGTATAATCCGTCTTGTATCTTAGATATGAGGCGGTTTTTATATGTCAGATAAGAGCAATGACAACAAGGCTTACAACAGGAAACATTCTGTTTTCGGCACATACAACATGGTGCTTGAAGCTGTTTGCGCCGCTCTGATCGCGATCTGCTCATGGATATCGATACCCTTCGGACAGATCCCTTTTACCTTGCAGACGATGGCGGTGTTTATGGTCCTGATGACCATAGGCGGGAAGAGGGGCATTGTATCCATTGTCTGCTATCTGCTTCTGGGAGCTGTCGGTGTTCCGGTATTTGCCGGCTTCAAGGGAGGCTTTGCCGTGCTCGCGGGTCCCACGGGAGGATTCCTTGCCGGCTTTATTTCCGTGGCTCTGGTCTATTGGCTTTTATCGGAGAAGGTCTTCGGAAAGCTCATGACATCTTATGGCAGAAGACTTGTATTCAATATCGTTATCGCCTTGATCTGTGAAGTCGTTATGTATGCTGTCGGCGTTATCTGGTTCATGAAAGTCTATACCCCTGAAACGGGACGCGCAGGGCTTACACTGGCTCTTACTGTCTGCTGTTTTCCTTATGTGATCCCTGATCTGGTCAAACTCGTTCTTGCATCTGTCATCTCATCGAAAGCATACAGCCTCGTCAAACGATAAATCTGCATTATCACCCCTTTAATGGTAAAATATAGTCTAGCTTACGGAAGATAAGGAAAGATATATGCTGGATAAGATCAAAGGGATATTTGTTTTCGATAAGAAGAATCTCATCAGGCTGGCTGTGGCACTTGTAATTGCCATAGTTGATATCATCCTGATCTACATGTCCTATCCCGAAGCATGTGCCGGTATAATCCTTTTCTTCCTGCTCCTCATTCCTTCGTTCAAGGTGCCGGGCAGGTTCAGGTTTATACTGGACATCATATTTCCGGTCTACGCGGCGCTCTTCGGCTTATACTACTTTCAGCTCGGCATATTCGTTCATACGACGTTCATGCAGTTCCTTTTCTCCTTCTGGGGATTTCTGCTCGTGCAGAACAGGATGGTCTATGAGATCCTTCTGATCGTATGCGCCTATTATCTCTGCAGGCTGTTGTTCATGTCCCCCAAGGTCGCGGCCATCGTCTGCGAAGTTCCTTTCCTTCTGTTATCCGTGGCGGACTATTTCGTATATTCTTTCAGGGGCCATGAGCTGGTCGCATATGATTTCCTTTCCATCGGAACGGCGGCTAACGTTGCCGGCGCATATACCTATAATCCGATGCAGCCTATAGCTTTCATGATATTGCCATTCTTGCTCTATTCGATGTTCTTCGTTCATCTTGAAGTCGAAAAGCCAAGGATCAACAGACTCATAGGGATCCCCGTGTTTGCAGTCCTTACGGCCCTTTGCGCCGTCGGTTCTTATTCCCTGGTCCATGTATGGTTCGATCAGGGCCATCAATACAGCGAATGGGGATACAATCCTTCCTGCATCAACGGTTACTACATTACTTTCGTTAAGTCTTTCGATGTCTTCATCATCGAGGAACCGGAAGGATATTCTGTCGAAGCGCTTGATGCCATGCTGGCTCAGCAGGATGTAGGCAGCGAGCTCGTCAGTAAACAGTCTGATGACACTGCGAACGTGATCGTCATCTTAAGCGAATCCTATGCCGATCTTTCGCTCTACGAGGATAAGACAGGCAAGATGAATGTTCCCGATCCTTACTGGAAGAGCCTGGCAGGGAAACCCAATACCATCTCCGGAACGGCTTTTGCTTCTGTTTTCGGAGGCAATACCTGCAATACCGAGTATGAAGTCCTTACAGGAATGAGCATGGCCTTCATGCCTGACGGCTCGGTCCCTTACCAGTCTTATATCGCAGACAACAGGATCTATTCCATGGCCCAGTTCCTCAAGGACAGCGGCTATAAGACGAGCGTAATGCATCCTTATATCGCCGAAGGCTGGAACAGGACGAACGTATATCCTCTGATGGGCTTCGATGACATGGTCTTCATCGATGATTTCGAATACGGCAATGAGGATATCGTCAACGGCAAGATCTCCGACAGCTGCGCTTACAGGAATCTCATAAACAAACTGGACAAGAAGGAGGAAGGGGAGAAGACCTTCACCTTCGTTATCACGATACAGAACCACTCTCCTTACGATTCGCCTGATATCGAAGTCGACAGTTACACCAACGCATTGAACGAACACGACAATCTCAACGTCAATTGCTTCAACACGCTGATATCAAGGTCCGACAAAGCATTTAAGGAACTGACGGATTATCTTTCATCACAGGATGAGAAATATGTCGTTCTGATCTTCGGCGACCATCAGCCCAGTGTCGGTCTTGACTCGGCTGAAGATTACGGCGCGGCGGGAAGAGCCTGGCTCGTGCCTTACATGATCTGGGCCAATTACGATATTGATAAGTCTTCTGCCGGCGCGGAGCACTACGGCGGAGCCGGATACACGAGCCTCAACTATCTGTCCCTCGATACTTTGGAGGCAGCCGGATTCGAGCTTAATTCATACTTTAAGCTTCTTAAGAATATCCGTAAGGAGATCCCCGTGATCAACGGAGTCGGATACTTTTCGAACAGGGAGAACAATATAATCGACAAGGGTTATTATCTTAACGACGCCGATAAGAAGGCGGTCGGCCTTTATAACTGTTTTGAATATAATATCGTTTTCGGTAACGGAGATAACTCGATAATGAAAGGTTATTACCTTAAAGACGGGCAGTAAGCCTTATGGAATGAGAGGAGAAAAAAATGGGATCAGACGCGGCGGTAAAAGCTATGACAGATGATGTTATCGTTCTGTCCGGCGTAGGAAAGAAGTACGGAAAGAGTACGATCTTAAAGGATATTACATTCAACATTCCGAAGGGTTCGGTATATGGACTTGTCGGAAGGAACGGGGCAGGCAAGACAACTCTCATGAGACTGATGACAGGCCTTCAGAAATGTGATGAAGGTTCTATATCGCTTAACGTTGCGGGAGACAGGATCGGAGCGGTAGGCGCTATCGTTGAACTCGCGTCCATCTATACTAACTTATCCGCGCGTGATAATCTTGTCTTCCAGTACATGAACCTCGGACAAAAGGTGGATGAGTCTCTTGACGAACTGCTTACTTTCGTAGGCCTTGCCGATACAGGCAAGAAGCATGCGGGCAAATTCTCGCTCGGTATGCGTCAGCGTCTGGGTATCGCGATGGCTCTGGTCGGCAACCCCGAACTCCTTGTCCTGGACGAACCCGTTAATGGTCTTGATCCCCAGGGTATCCTGGAAGTCCGTAACCTCCTTCTTAGGCTGAGCCGTGAAAAGGGGATCACGATCGTCATATCGAGTCACATACTTTCAGAACTATCCAAACTTGCAACACACTATGCCTTCATCGAAGAAGGCAGGGTCGTAAAGACAGCAACTGCCCATGAGATCGAAAATGCAGGGAAGAAGTTCACGACCATAACCTGTGATGATCCCGGAAAGATCCTGCCCGTTCTCAGCGGTCTGGGCTTTTCGCCCCGCATCATCGCCCAGGATAAGGTCGAATTCGAAGGTGAAGAGAAGCTTACGACCTTGGTAACAACAGCGCTTGACGCGGGTGTTGAGATCAGCAAGGTCGACACCCAGGAGACGGATCTCGAAAGATTCTTCGTAGGTCTTGTAGGAGGTGATCCAAATGTTTGATCTTATCAAGTTCGAATTAAAGAGGATCAAGTCTTCTCCTTTGTCTTATGTGGTTTTGGCGCTGCCGCTCCTGATCGGTATCGTAAGCGGTGCGGCCGGAGTCTTTTATCAATCGTCCGCGATGGATCTTTTTACCGTCGATATGATCTCGAAAGAAAGCTTGGCCCGAATGTCGACATGGACTGCGCTCACCGGCTTTTACTCGGTATTTCCTATCATGGGGGCTCTTTATGTCACTTTGTTCGTTGGCAACGATATGTCCAGCGGGTTTCTCCGCAATAAGATGATCGCAGGACACAAGAGGTCCGACATATTTTTCTCTTACGTCATAACTCAGACGGCAGTCGCTCTGGTCGAGGTCGTGATATGCATCTCGGCTGCTCTTATCGTACTCGCAGTAAACAGGGTTCAGCTCGACTTTGCAGGCGGCATGATGTTCGTAAGGCTCCTGGTTCCTGTATTTGCCTACATCTCGATGATCTTCCTTTATACGGCTTTTACTCTTTGTGTCAGGAGACGCGCTTTGCCGATAGTCTTATGCGCCGTCTTTGCATTCTCTTTATCGACAGCAGGGCTTATTTCATCCTTAGGAAACTATTCCTCGTCAGACCTTAACAAATACCTGAGTATCGGCGAAAGGGCAAAGGCCGATATCGATCCCTACCTCAAGAATACTGCTCCTGTTCAGCCGGATTATACCGCTGATCCTGATGCCTATGCGGATTATGAATATGTGGATGACCTTGACTTCTATTACGATCAGCTCCTTACGCCCAACAAACCCTTCTATTATGTTGCAAGAGTCCTGTATATTGTAACTGATGCGGGCATACCGAACGATTACAGGATGTCCCTGCTCGATACATCCTACACCGAAGAGTTACAGACGTCGCTCTCTTCCTATGTGAACATGGAAGACAGCTTCCTTATGAGTTTCGCTGATATCAGCGAATTATCATCCAAGATAGACGGATACAGAGGGGAACTGAAAGAGGTCGATGTGACTGTCAAATATACGACTCTTAATTTGGTCTACATCATCAAGACTCTTCTCTGGTCATGCGTATGGATTGCAGGCGGTTTCCTGATCTTCAGGAGAAAGAATATATTCTGATCACATATCCTCGGTAGTGGCAGATCCCTCGGTCGCGCCCTTGAAGATCTCTTCCATGGTGTGCCAGCCTAAGACTGCACACTTAACGCGTGCCGGCATGTGGGAAATATCCTCAAGGATCCCTGCTTCTTCAAGACGGTCTTTCTCTTCGTCCGTGATCTTGCTCTTGATCATGCGGAGAAAGATATCCGCAAGTTCCAGGGCCTCTGCCTTGGGCCTTCCGATTATGAGATCCAACATCATGTCGCAGGATGCCTGGGATATGGCACAGCCGTCGCCTTCAAATGCGCCGTCCGTGATGACATCATCATCCACCTTAAGAGCCAGGATAATGTCGTCACCGCATGAAGGATTAACGCCCTCAAGCGTGAAGTCGGGGTTTTCCAGCTTCTTCTTGTGGAAAGGGCGGATATTGTGTTCGGTAAGTATCTCGTTATAGAAAGTGTTATTCGGCATAACCCATCTTGCTCCTGATCCCGGCGACTGATCTTACAAAGCGGTCGATCTCGTCTTCCGTGTTATAGAAAGAGATGCTCGCTCTCGTGGTCGACATAACACCGAGATGCTTCATCAGAGGCTGGGCGCAATGGTGACCCGCGCGAACGCAGACATCGTCGGCATCCATTATATACGCAATGTCGTGAGGATGCACGCCTTCGATAACAAATGTCAGGATGCCGTGGTGATCGACATAGTCTGAAGAACCGAGTATCTTAACGTGAGGAACGTTGGAAAGCTTTTCGAAAGCGATCTTCGTCAGGTATTCCTCACGTTTTGCGATCTCATCTATACCGATCGCGGACACATAATCCAGTGCAGCAGTAAGACCGGCAGCGCCCTCGACATTTACCGTGCCCGCCTCGAACTTGTGGGGGACCTCGGTGAAGGTAGCCGAGTCGCGCGTAACGTAATCGATCATCTCGCCGCCTCTAAGGAAGGGAGGCATGGATTCAAGAAGCTCTTTCTTGCCGTATAAGGCACCGATGCCCATGGGGGCATAGATCTTGTGTCCTGAGAATACAAGAAAATCACAGTCAATGTCAGTCACATCGACTTTGATGTGGGGAACGCTCTGGGAAGCATCAACAAGGATCTTTGCCCCGTTATCGTGGGCGATCTTCGAAAACTCCCTGACGGGATTTAACGTGCCCAGTACGTTAGAGATCTGGTTGATCGCAACGAACTTAACATCAGCTGTTACGGCTGCCTTGAATGCTTCGACAGTGATCTTTCCGCTCTCATCAGTATCTATGTATTTAAGCTTGCAGCCTTTGGCGGCGGCAACCCTCTGCCAGGGAAGGAGATTGCTGTGGTGTTCTGCGATGCTTATAAGGATCGAATCTCCTTCGCCTAAGTTTGCCATGGCATATGTTTCTGCAACCAGGTTTATGCTCTCGGTGGCATTGCGGGTAAAAACGATCTCTGAGGGATATTTTGCATTGATGAATGAAGCGACCTTGGTCCTTGCGTTCTCATAAGCATCAGTAGCTGCAACGGACAGCTTGTAAAGACCTCTCATCGGGTTAGCATTGCTCGTTCTGTAATAGTCAGATATGGCATTGATGACGCATTCGGGCTTCTGAGTCGTCGCGGCATTATCAAGATAAGCGACTTCATCGTTTATCAGGGGAAAATCTTTACGGATCAGATCGATATCAATGGGCATAACATCATTCCTGTATGTATTTGGTCAGTTTAGCTGCAGTTTCTTCATCTCCGATAAGAGATGCAACACGGTTGATCCTGGCTGCAGCCATTATCCTGTCGATGTTTTCCCGGTCGATGCCTCTTGATTCAAGATAGAAGACAAGATCTTCATCGAGCTTACCTATCGTGGCGCCGTGGTTGCCTTCAACATCCTCTTCATCACAAAGGATTACCGGGATGGTCTTGTTGATCATTGTATCACCGATAAGAAGAACATTCTCATTCTCCGTTCCCTTGGCTTCGGCGCAGCCGTGCTTGAGATCTATCGTCCCACGGAAGGTCTTGGATGAACCGTCGTAAAGAACGCCGTCAATGGAAAGGAGACATTCTGAAGCCTTGCCCTTATGAGTTATAACATAATTCATGTCGAGCAGATTTCCGCTGTCAACGATATATCCGGTATCGCAAGTGAGGTTGGCTCTGTCTCCTTCAAGAACTGTCCTTACATCAGTGTAATTAGCCTTGGAGTCAACGAAGATCTGTATGAGGGATACGTCGGCATCTTCAGCGGCATTGCCGTTGATCCTGTTAACTGCTACTGCGTCCGAGGTCCTTACGATCTGAACGAATTTCAGCGAGGCTTTCGCTCCGACAGAATAGCTTGTCTCAACGAGACCTGTTCCTGTTGATGCAGAAGTTATATCTTCGATGACAAAAGCAGAAGCGCCACCTTCAACTTCGATCGATATGTTGGTGTTGCTGTCGTTTTCGATGGCGATATCGAGACGGAGAGCATCTTTGTTTTCATCCGAAAAGAGATACTTGCGGCCGTCACCGTTATCCTCTGCTTTGACTGCTGCAGGAACTGTCTCGGAAGGGAGGAGTACCTTGTTAAATTCCACGTCATCGATAACGGCTTCATTTACTTCAAGTCTGCCCCAGGTTATGGCGGGCATCTGATTTATCTTCATTGTCATTCCCTCCTTAACCAATTACTCCGACCATCTCGAGACGGATCAGATTATTCATTTCGACTGCATATTCGAGAGGCAGTTCCTTGGATACGTTATCGGCAAATCCGGATACGATAAGCGCTTTTGCTTCTTCTTCGGACAGTCCGCGGGACATCAGGTAGAAAACCGTGTCGTCGCTTATCCTGCCGATAGTTGCTTCATGTCCTATGTCACAGTCTGCGCATCTGATATCCATGACCGGAATGGTATCCGAACGGGAGATGTTGTCTACCATGAGTGACTGACAGGAAACAGCAGATTTTGCCCCCTTTGCTTTTTCCGTAACCACAACGCTTGATCTGAAGGTGTTGATGCCTCCGTCCTTTGATATGGAACGGGTATTAACGTAAGATGTGGTATCCGGAGCATTCATGAGCACTTTGCAGCCTGTATCAAGATCCTGATCCTTGCCGGCAAATGTAACGCCGGTGAATTCGGACTTGGCACCCTTGCCGTTCAGGATGCTCATGGGGTAGAGGTAGGATACATGTGATCCGAAAGAGCCTGATACCCATTCTATAGTGCCGCCTTCTTCAACGATGGCTCTCTTGGTGTTGAGGTTGTACATGTTCTTGGACCAGTTTTCGATAGTCGAATATCTGATCTTGGCATTCTTGCCGACGAAGAGTTCAACTGCGCCTGCGTGAAGATTAGCGATGTTGTATTTAGGTGCGGAACAACCCTCGATAAAGTGAAGATAAGCGCCTTCGTCAACGATTATGAGAGTATGTTCGAACTGTCCTGCACCCGGTGCATTAAGTCTGAAATAGGACTGCAGAGGGATCTCGACTGAAACTCCCTTGGGGACATATACGAAGGAACCGCCCGACCATACGGCGCCGTGAAGAGCCGCAAATTTGTGATCGGTGGGGGGGATGAGCTTCATGAAGTGCTCGCGGATCATGTCTGCATAAGGTCCGTGAAGAGCGCTCTCGATATCAGTGTAGATAACGCCCTGGGCTGCAACATCTTCTTTGATGTTGTGATATACGAGCTCGGAATCGTACTGGGCGCCTACACCTGCCAGAGATTCACGTTCTGCCTGCGGGATTCCCAGACGCTCAAATGTTTCCTTGATCTCTTCGGGTACTTCATCCCAGTCTGCGTGCATCTTGGTGTTGGGGCGGACATAGGTTACTATGTTGTCCATGTTAAGTCCTTCGATAGAGGGACCTGCCTTGGTCATGGGAATGCGGTTGAATATTTCCAAAGACTTAAGGCGGAATTCCTTCATCCATTCGGGATCATTCTTTTCTTCGGATATCTGCATTACGATCTCCGGAGTCAGACCCGAATCGACTTTATAAAAATCATCTTCGTCGAAACGGAAGTCGTAGATGCTCCTGTTTATATCATCAATGTGCGTTTTTTCTTTCATTAGATATGCTTTCCTTCTACATCATTTGTTGATGAACTGATCAAATCCCTTATCGTTGACATTGTCGATAAGGCTGCGGTCGCCTTCCGCCACGATCTTTCCGTCAGCCAGGATATGAGTCTTGTCAACGGTCATGCCGTCTAAGATCCTGGTGATGTGGGTGATTATGATGAGGGAACCGCCGACTTCATTGCGGTAGTGTTCGATTCCTTTGGATACGGTCCTTACGGCATCGATGTCAAGACCCGAGTCAGTCTCGTCCAATATTGCAAGTTCGGGCTTTAACATCAAAAGCTGCAGTATCTCGGCTTTTTTCTTTTCACCGCCGGAGAAGCCGACATTAAGGTCTCTTTCGGCATAGGAAGGATCCATGCCCAAAAGCTCCATTGTAGCTTCAAGTTCTTTCTTGAATGTCCAGATGCGGATGCGTTCGCCGGTCTTTTGTTCAAGACAGGTCCTGATGAAGTTGGAAAGGGTGATGCCGGGAACTTCAACGGGGTTTTGGAAAGACAGATAGATGCCTGCCTTTGCGCGCTTATCGGGAGAGAGGTCGGTTATGTCTTCACCGTTAAAACTGATCGTTCCGTCAGTTATCTCAAACTTGGGTGCGCCTGCTATGGCGTTGCCGAGAGTGGATTTGCCTGCACCGTTGGGTCCCATGATGACGTGGGTCTCGCCGGCACCCACTGATAAGTCTATCCCGTGCAGTATTTCTTTATCGGCCACGTTGACTTTAAGCCCCGTGACTTCAAGCATTTTTTTATCGCTCATAATGGAATTACTCCTTCTATCGATCTAAAGCAGTTCTAATAATACACGTTGCGCTTTTACAGTCAAGGGGAAAACGACATATATCGAAAACTTTTTTCGAAAATAACTATTTTTACGACTTCATATGATACACTTTTACAAGCAAATGAAAATCATATCGGACATAAGGGAGGACGGATCATGAATTGCCCGGACATATTTAAGGATAAGAAACTGAATGTAATCGTAGGCGCGTATGGCAGCGGTAAATCCGAGATCTCTGTCAACGCTGCCTTTGCTTTAAGGCAGGCATACCCGGCTCCTGCCAAGATCCTTCTTGCGGATATGGATATCGTTAATCCCTTCTACCGTTCGGCTGATGCTGGAAAGATATTGGAGGAAGCGGGAGTAAGGGTTGTCGCGCCGGCATATGCCAGATCCAATGTCGACTCTCCGATCCTCACTGGCGAGATGTATATCGTTTTCGATGATCCGGAGTACAGGGGCGTATTTGACATAGGAGGAGAAGATATGGGCGCTGTTGTGTTAGGATCACTCAAGTCCCGTATGGAGAGCATCCCCTACCAGGTCCTCATGGCAGTAAATACATTAAGACCATTCACTTCGGACCCTGCCCAGATAGCCGAGATGACCGTCGAGCTTTCAGCGGCTTCGGGCCTGCCGATCGCAGGATATATCAATAATACAAATCTCCTTGATGAGACAAGCCCCGGGATGCTGCAAGAAGGGGAGAAGATGATCCTGGAAGCAGGCACTCTCACCGGCGTTCCGCTCGTGCTGACAACGGTTATGGGGCATGCCGAAGGCCTTAAGTCACAGTGCGAGATTTTCGAGATGGACAAGAGGATTTTCTACGATTATTGATACAAACTATAAGAAAATATGGTACTATTATATCGGTCGGTCAACGACCGGATAAACTTTCTAGGGAGGAAAAGATATGGGATTAATCAGTTTGGTTAAGAACGTAGCTGGTGTTATCGGATCTTCAGTTTCTTCTGAGTTCGCAGATCAATACCAGGAAGTGTTCACATGCGACTCGCTTGGCGACAAGGTTTTGCTCCGCAAGGGCGCAGCTCGCAATGAGAAGGGAAGGAATAAGGGAAGTACTGATGTTATTACGCAGGGTTCCATTATCTTTGTTCCTGAAGGTATGGCAGTTTTGCTCGTTGACGGTGGTCAGGTAATCGATTTCACTGATCAGGCAGGTTACTATCGTTGGGATTCCTCAACATCACCTTCTGTCTTGAGTGATAAGCATTTCGGCACAAACCTCGTTAAGTCGATCTCCGATACCTGGGATCGTATGCGTGCAGCCGGTGAGATCACAAAGCAGCAGAGGATCTACTTTGTTAACTTGCTCGAGATGAGAGACAACAACTTCGGTACGGCTACACCTTTGCCTTATCCGGATCCTGAATACCGTAATATCTATGTAAGGATCAACGGTACATTCTCATTCGTAGTTGAGAACCCTGTTCAGTTCTTCAAGTTCGTTACAGGTAATGTTGCCGGTGATTACACAGTTGAAATGCTCATGGGTACACCCGCGAGCCCGAAGCAGCCCCGCCAGGAGTTCCTCGATCACATGACCGAAGTTCTCAACAGATGCGGAAGCGAAGACAGGATCCTGTTCTCCACGCTGCCTTCCAAGCAGTCTCAGCTCCGTAAGTACATGGCTGAGTGCCTTGACGAAGACTGGCTCCAGAACAGAGGTATCATCGTTCAGAACGTTGCCATCAATGCCATCACACCTGATGACAAGTCTCGTGAGAGAATCGAGCAGGTCGACCAGGCAAAGATGTTCGGTTCCGATCCTTCAGCTCTTGCAGCTCAGCAGGTCCTCGGCACAACGCAGGCTATGAATACTGCAGCCGGAAATGCAAACGGTGCCGTAAACGGCTTCATGGGCATGGGTATGGTAGGCGGAATGCAGGGTGTCCAGGGCGGCAACCAGGCAGCATTCAACTTCCTTGGTCAGCAGCAACAGCAGCAGGCAGCTCAGGCTGCAGCAGCTCCCGCAGCAGGCGCAGCAGTAGTTGCAGGCGCAGCGGTAGCAGCAGGCTGGACATGTGAGTGCGGCAAGACAGGCAACACAGGCAAGTACTGCTCTGAGTGCGGCAAGCCTCAGCCGGCACCTGCACCTGCAGCAGCCGGTTGGGATTGTGAGTGCGGCCAGAAGGGCAACACGGGCAAGTTCTGCTCTGAGTGCGGTAAGCCTCAGCCCGCAGCAGCTCCCGCTTCCTGCCCTAAGTGCGGCTACACACCCGCTGACGGCAAGCTCGGCAAGTTCTGCCCTGAGTGCGGCGAAAAGCTCGAATGATAATCATTTGATCAGCATTTATCGGGGGTTGCCTTTCGGGGCAACCCCTTTTTTTACCCTCTTATCTGCTTCGGAAAAGAAACTGAAGGAATAAGCTTGCAGCAGGCGTTTAGGCCTTAAAATATATATTTCTTTTAAGGTTCTTTGCTTGTAAAAAAGGCAATATTGTATTATATTTCATAGTATCTACTACTATGTGCAACGGAGGATCATAGAGGTATGGATATTAACGAAATCAAAGCAAAGGGACCGTTTTTCGGCGGTTGGACCGTTAAGTCCGCGATCGGTGCCGGTTCTTGCGGCACAGTATATGAGATTACCGATTCCGTTTCAGCCGGCAAGGCAGCGATGAAGGTGATCCATACAAAAGATTCTTCCACGGCTGATGAGGTTGTTGAAGTAGTTAAGAAGTCTGACGTCCTCAAGGGAAACGAAAATGTTTTCATTGATAATGAGATATCCCGCATCGATAATCCTGACGGATCAGCAGATGTACTGATCAAGATGCCTTTCCGTCAGACTCTTGCAGCTTATGCTCAGGGACGTGAACTCGACAGGGATGAGGTAGCTAAGTTAGGCGCTGACATCTCATCTGCTCTCGAATTCTGTGAATACAAGAACATCAAGCATGGCGCTATCAAGCCTTCAAACATCTTCCTTAACGATAAGGGTTCTTTCACATTAGGTGATTTCGGAACGGTCGAGATCGCCAAGATCATCGGTTCTTCAGGCGCTCCCGACAAGATGGATTACTGTCCTCCGGAAGCAAAAGATGAACAGATATTAGATAACCTGGATGACCTTTATTCGCTCGGAATGGTCCTTTATGTTCAGCTGAACGGAAAGAGGGGACCCTTCCTTCCTCATGATCCCGAAGACTTTACAGCAGATGATCTTAAGAATGCTCTTGCCAAGAGAATGGCCGGAGAAGCTTTCAATTCTTCGGCAAAAGGCGGAGTAAGGTTCAATGCCATCATCAGCAATGCTTGTAATGCTGATCCCGACAAGAGATATCTGTCGGCTTCCAAGATGAATACTGATCTTAAGAAACTCCTTCCCGAAGGCAGCCAGAATGTTGCCGCAGCGACAGGCGCAGCGGCTGCAGGTCTTGCCGGAGCAGCTGCCGCCGCTAATTCTCCGTTTAAGCCGGCGACCTCTGCTTTCAAACCTGCCGCATCCGCAAAGCTCTCAGATAATCCGGATTCTCCGTTTAAGGCAGCAATAATCCAGCCGGCAGCATCTGCCGATCCGAAACCGGCTGACAATTCCAACTCGCCGTTCAAGCCTCTTGCATCGGCTGCATCGGGCGACGGTAATTCGCCTTTTAAACCTTTGGCAAAAGCTGCTGATGACACGAAGTCACCTTTCAAGGCAGCCGCTTCGAGACCCGGAGCGATTCAGGATACGAAGCCTGCGGATAATTCCAATTCTCCGTTTAAGCCTCTTGCCAAGGCTGATACAACAACTTCAGATAATTCCAATTCACCCTTTAAGCCTTTGGGCGTTGCTAACGACAGCAAGCCTAAGGAAAAGACAAATCCGCTGTTTAAGCCCTTGTCTGCTTCAGATCCGGCAAAGGCTGCTGATAACGCTAATTCTCCGTTCAAGCCCCTGGCATCTGCTGAAGGCAAGCCTGCGGATAATTCCAATTCACCGTTTAAACCTTTAGGCAGTTCAGATACGGCAAAGCCTGCGGACAATGCAAATTCTCCTTTCAAGCCTCTGGTATCAGCCGAAGGCAAGCCTGCGGACAATTCCAATTCACCGTTTAAGCCTTTGGGCAGTTCAGATACGGCAAAGCCCGCGGATAATGCAAATTCTCCGTTCAAGCCTCTGGTATCAGCTGAAGGCAGACCTGCAGATAATTCCAACTCACCGTTTAAGCCTTTGGCAAAGCAGGAAACTGCTGCTTCTGCAGCTCCTGCGGATAATTCTCCGTTCAAGCCTCTGGCAAAGACCGAGAAGCCGAAAGCTGATGAGCCTAAGCCCAATGTAGCTTTCAAGCCTTTGGGCAACACTGAAGCTGCCAAGCCTGCTGATAACGCTAATTCTCCGTTTAAGCCCTTATCAAATGCAAATGCAGCTAAGCAGCCCGCCAAGGCTCCTGCCAAGGAAGCAACAAGACCTGCAGCAGCCGCCGCTAAGCCTACTGCTGCGAATAAGCCTGTTACATCCAAGGCTACCGGAACAGCCGGAAAACCTGCTCAGTCTGTTGCGATGCTGAAGGCAGAACAGGCTAAGGAAGATGCCAAGAAAGCAGCAGAAGAGCAGGTCGGAGCATCTGCAATGGCTCAAAGACTCGCAAGGACCGAGGCCAAGGAGAATAAGCCCGCAGATAAGAAGGTACAGGCTGCCGGAACATCTGCAATGGCTGCAAGACTTGCAAAAGCAGACGGCAAAGGGACAAAACCTGCTGAAAGCAAGACCGTTACAACGGCTCCCGGATTCGCTCCTAAGGGAGGAGTCAAGCAGGCTCCCAATAAGCCTGCCGAAAACAAGCTCGCTCCCAAGACTGCAGCAGCAGTTGCAAAGGATAACACAGCAGCAAATAAAGTTGATTCAAATTCTCCTTTCAGACCTGCTGCAAGCGCATCGGATTCCAAGGTCAATTCAACCGCATGGGCAAGAAGCGGAGGAGCTTCTTCGACCGTTGCTTCCCAGAAGGGCAGCAATGATAGATTGTCTGACGGATTCCTTCTCAGCAATGACCAGTATAAGGAAGAGAATAAATTCCTTAACTTCCTCAAATCAGGAGCAGGAAAAGCCGTCATCACTTTCCTTGTTCTTCTGATAATCGTCGGCATATTTGTTATAGCCAACAGTGTAGGCAGGAGGCAGGCTCCCGTTGATTCAAGCACAACGACCACAACAACGGAAGAAGTGACGACCACTACCACCACTGATGAATCGACAACGACCGAGTCAGAGGAGGTTACCACCACTACTACGGAGGAGCCTACTACGACAACGGAGGATGAAACAACGACTACGACTTCTACCGAAGAGGCGACGACCACGACTAAGGCAACCACCAAGGCTACCACAACGGCTCGTCACACAACGAGAAGAACGACAAGACATACAACCAGATCCACTACAAGGTCCACGACAAGGTCGACTACAAGGTCAACGACTCAGGGCACTACAAAGGGCACGACCAAGGATACGACCAAGGATACGACGACCAAGGGCACCACATATGGTGGCGATTATTAATCCATAATCAATGGGAAAGGGCTTCGGCCCTTTCCTTGGTTAAATACAAAAACAGGCAAATGGAGGTTTTTTGTGGCTAAAGGTAAAGTTAGTTTTAACGAAGACCTGTGTAAGGGTTGCGGACTCTGCGTCGCAGCCTGCCCTCAGAAGATTCTCGAACTCGACAAGTCGAGGCTGAACAGCAAGGGATATCATCCCGCAACGAACATCGATCCGGACAAGTGTGTCGGATGTGCTTTCTGTGCGGTACAGTGCCCTGATTCGGTCATTACTGTTGAGAGAGACTGACGGAGGGACAAAATGGCACAGAAAAGAGTTTTGATGAAGGGCAATGAGGTTATTGCCGAAGCGGCTATAAGAGCCGGATGCAGGAATTATTTCGGTTATCCTATCACGCCGCAGACAGAAGTTATGCACTACATGGCCAAGAAGATGGTCCAGATAGGCGGTAACTTCGTACAGGCCGAGAGTGAAGTCGCGGCCATCAATATGGTTTACGGATGCGCAGCTGCAGGCTTCCGTGTTATGACATCTTCGTCATCACCGGGAATCTCTCTGAAGCAGGAAGGTATCTCCTATATAGCAGGTGCTGAGCTTCCGGCTGTTGTAGTTAATATCGTAAGAGGCGGCCCGGGTCTTGGCGGTATTCTCCCTGCACAGGGCGATTATTTCCAGGCAACAAAGGGCGGCGGCCACGGTGACTACCGCAATATCGTCATCGCGCCCGCGTCTGTTCAGGAACTTTACGAACTGACAGTAGAGGCTTTCAATCTTGCCGATAAGTACAGAAACCTTGTTATGATCATGGGTGACGGTACATTGGGTCAGATGATGGAGCCTGTTGCTTTCCGTGATGAGGAGCCTATCGCTGACGTCAAGAAGCCCTGGGCTGCATGCGGAAGATGCAAGACCGAAGACGGTTCCGTCCGTCCTCATAACACGGTTACATCCATCTATATCGATCCCGATACCCTGGAATACAAGAACCGTGAGCTTCAGGAGAAATACAAGGTCATCGAAGAGAATGAGCAGAGATGGGAAGCCATCAACATCGAAGATGCCGAGGTCATCATCACGGCATTCTCCACATGTTCGAGAATTTCCCGCAACGTCATCAGACAGGCTGCAGAGATGGGCATCAAGGTCGGCATGATCAGACCTATCACTCTCTGGCCTTTCCCTAAGAAGGCTATCGCTGAAGTAGCAGCAATGCCTTCCGTAAAGGCATTCCTCGATGTAGAACTTAACGCAGGCCAGATGATCGAAGACGTACGTCTTGCCGTTAACGGCACAAAGCCCGTTTACTTCCACGGAAGAATGGGCGGTAATCTGCCTACACAGAAAGAGATCCTCGACAAGATCGTCAGGATCCACAACGGAGAAACAGTGGAAGGAGGTATCGTCTGATGGCTGTAGTATTCAAACCGACAGAAGGTCTGACAGATAAGCCCTTCCATTATTGTCCCGGATGCTGCCACGGCATCATCCACAGGATCATCGCCGAGTCGATGGTCGAGATGGATCTTTTGAATTCCGCTGTAGAAGTTGCATCCGTAGGTTGTACCTACAATTCTTACGAGTATTTCAACTGTGACGCTGTTCAGGCGGCACACGGAAGAGCACCCGCAGTTGCAACGGGTATCAAGCGTAATCTCAAGGATCAGACAGTCTTCACATATCAGGGAGACGGTGACCTTGCATCTATCGGTACTGCCGAGATCATTCACGCGGCAGCAAGAGGGGAGAAGATCACGGTCTTCTTCGTAAACAATGCGGTTTACGGTATGACTTCCGGACAGATGGCTCCTACAACATTGCTTGGCCAGGTTACGACAACATCACCTTTCGGACGTGATGCTTCTTACCAGGGCTATCCCATCAATGTAAGTGAGCTTATCGCCAATCTTACAGGCGCCGTATATGTTGAGCGTGTTTGCCTGACTGACTACAAGAACATCATGAACGCAAAGCGTGCCGTTCAGAAGGCATTCAACGTTCAGAAGAACAACCTGGGATTCTCCTTCGTCGAGTTCCTGTCAACATGTCCTACCAACTGGGGTAAGGAACCTGTTGCAGCTCTTGACTGGCTCAAGGAGAAGATGATCCCCCAGTATCCTTTGGGATGCTTCAAGGGTGAAGATCTTAAGTTCGATGCTTCCGGCAATCTCATTGCAGGTGAAGTTCACGCAGGCGAGAAGGAGGTAAGGGCATGATAGATTTTTCTGTAATCCTTGCCGGCTTCGGAGGACAGGGTATCCTGTCTGCAGGTAAGATGGCAGCAGAGGCTGCTCTCTATGAAGGTAAGGAGGTATCCTGGTTCCCGTCATACGGTCCCGAGATGCGCGGCGGTACGGCTAACTGTTCCGTTGTCATCTCCGATGAGCCTATCGGATCTCCCGTTGTAAACGATGCAGATGTTGTTATCTGCCTCAATCAGCCTTCCATGGAGAAGTTCGAAAAGCAGCTCAAACCCGGCGGACTTCTGATCATCGACTCTTCCTTGATCAAGATCCAGCCTACACGTGATGATATCAAGTTCGTCGCGATGAACGCTTCCGAGATCGCATCCGAGCTGGGCAACATGACTTATGCACCTATCTCCATGATCGGCTGCATGGCTGCTTCCACAGGATGCATCAAGCGCGAATCCTTCGAGAAGTCCCTTTACGAGATCCTTCCCGAGAGACGTCATCACATGATCCCCAACAACCTCGCAGCCTGGGATAAGGGCGCCGAGTTTGCCGAGTGATCTTAGTTTAAAGCTGATAAGCTTAATATCCCGCAGGATCATTCCTGCGGGATTTTTTTCGGAAATGAAGAGGATCATTCTCTTCGAAAAATACTGCATTTGATGTGAAAGTTGCACAAAAACTTTTAGGGAATAATGTCAGTTTTTGTATTTTCGGTTGGTAAATCCTTTAAATTATTATATAATAACCGTGTGGGGGTATATCCTCACGGCTTTTGCGTCTTTAAAGACAGCTCTGTGGTAAAGGAGATTCGTGATGGATCAAGCTTATCTGTTTAACAAGGGCGAGAATTACATGGCTTATAATTTTCTCGGCTCTCATCCTTTTGAGAATGAAGAGGGAAAGAGAGGCTTTATATTCCGTGTCTGGGCACCCAAAGCCAAGTCCGTGAGCGTTATCGGTGATTTCAACGAGTGGGATGCCGGAGCTGATCAGATGTTCATGCTGGGCAATACCGGCATCTGGGAGAAGATAGTTTACGGAGCCGAACAGTGGGACCGTTATAAATACAGGGTCATCGGTGCCGACAACAGGATATATGAGAAGGGCGATCCCTTCGCAAGACATTTTGAGACAAGGCCCAACAATGCCAGTATCCTCTACGATCCCAACGATTATATCTGGGGCGACGATTACTATATTGAGCATACTACGGATGCTTTGGAACCCAAGCCTATAAATATTTATGAACTGCATCTCGGCAGCTGGAGAAAACATCCCGACGGGAATTTCATGTCCTACAGGGAACTTGCGCTGGATCTTGCAGATTACTGCAATAAGATGAACTATACTCATGTCGAGCTGATGCCTGTATTGGAGCACCCTCTCGACGCATCCTGGGGTTATCAGGTCACAGGCTACTATGCCGTTACGAGCAGGTTCGGAACCCCCGCGGACTTCAAGTTCATGGTCGATATCCTTCACCAGAATGGTATCGGAGTGCTCCTGGACTGGGTCCCCGCGCACTTCCCGAAGAACCTTGAAGGCCTCGTAAGATTTGACGGCACGCCATGTTATGAATACTCGGATCCCAGGATCGGAGAGCACAGGGAGTGGGGGACTTATGTTTTCGATTATTCCAAGAACGAAGTCATCTCATTCCTCATCTCGAATGCCATATTCTGGCTGGAGGAATATCATATAGACGGTCTCCGCGTTGATGCCGTTTCCAGCATGCTCTACAGGGACTACGGACGTACCCAGTACATACCGAATAAGTTCGGCGGAAACGAGAATCTTGAAGCTATAGAATTCTTCAAGAGGCTCAATTCGATAGTAAGAAGGGAATACCCGAGAGTAATGATGATCGCGGAGGAATCCACGGCATGGCCCAAGGTTTCCCGTCCGGTAGAAGACGGCGGTCTCGGCTTTACCCACAAATGGAACATGGGCTGGATGCACGATACTCTGGATTATTTCTCGACCGATTCATATGCCAGGGGATGGCATCACGACCAGTTCTGTTTCTCCATGATGTATGCGGAATATGAGAATTATATCCTGAGCCTTTCGCACGATGAAGTCGTACACGGTAAATATTCCATGATCGACAAGATGCCGGGAGACATCTGGAGAAAGTTCGCGTCACTGCGTACGCTCTATCTCTATCAGATGAGCCATCCCGGTGCCAAGCTCAATTTCATGGGGTCCGAGTTCGGCCAGTTCATCGAGTGGCGTTACTATGAGGAGCTTGAATGGTTCCTCCTGGATTACGAATCACACAGGCTCCTGCAGAATTTCTGTTCCGAGCTCAACAAGTTCTATAAGCAGCATCCCCAGCTCTGGATCAACGATTACAAGATCTGGGAGGGCTTCGAGTGGATCGATGCCACGGACACAAAGAACAACGTTTTCATCTATGCCCGAAAATCACCCAAGCCGGATGAGAACGATATCTATGTTGCCCTTAACATGGTTCCCCAGCCTCTCGAAGAATATAAGATACCCGTATATGAAGCAGGTACATACAGGATCGTCATGAATACTGACGATATGGTCCACGGCGGTTCAGGTTATCCTACCGGAACAGATGCCAAGGGCTGTGTTGTTGCTGCTGATGAGCCTTACAACGGCAAACCTTACCACATTACGGTAAATCTGCCGCCTTTAGCTGGTATCTATTTCATGAAGGTTAATGAGACAGAGCCTAAGAAGACTGTGAAGAAGGCTCCTGCCAAGAAGGCAGCAAAGAAGCCTGCTGCCAAAAAGGCTCCCGCAAAGAAGACTGCGGCAAAGAAGACGGCTAAGAAAAACGACACAAAGAATAATTAAACAGCGGAGGTAATTAGTATGTCAAAAGCTGATGTAGTTGCGATGATACTTGCCGGAGGACAGGGCTCAAGGCTCGGTGTTCTCACGAAGAAGATCGCAAAACCGGCGGTTCCTTTCGGAAGCCGTTACAGGATCATTGATTTCCCTTTGAGCAACTGTGTTAACTCGGGTATCGAGATCGTAGGCGTGCTTTCCCAATATCAGCCGCTCGCGCTTAATACATACGTCGGAAACGGTCATCCCTGGGACCTTGACCGTAACAATGCAGGTGCCTACATCCTGCCGCCTTTCCAGAGAAACGGCAGTTCTGACTGGTATAAGGGAACTGCAAATGCCATTTACCAGAACAGGGATTTTCTGGACGATTACAATCCCAAGTATGTTGTTATCCTTTCGGGCGACCATATCTACAAGATGGATTATTCGGCAATGCTGAAGGCTCATATCGAGAAGGGAGCTGATGCGACCATCGCCGTATACGAGGTTCCGTGGGAGGAAGCTCCCAGATTCGGTATCCTCAACACCAAGGAAGACGATACCATCGAAGAGTTCGTCGAAAAGCCTGCCGAACCCAAGAGCAATCTCGCTTCCATGGGTGTCTACATCTTTACATGGGATGTCTTAAGAGAAGCGCTCATCGCAGATGAAGCTGATCCCGATTCAAACAATGACTTCGGAAAGAACATCGTGCCGATGCTCTTAAACGGCGGTAAGAAACTCTGCGCATACAGATTCTCCGGCTATTGGAAGGATGTCGGAACGATCTCATCCCTCTGGGAGACCAATATGGATATCCTTGATAAGCCTGAAGAGATCAACCTGGTCGACAGATCCTGGAAGATCTTCTCGAGGAACCCTGTCAAGCCTTCGCATTTCATAGGACAGGGAGCAAGAGTCAAGGATTCGGCTCTTACCGACGGCTGCCGCATCTACGGTGACGTTGAGCACTCCGTTCTTTCCAACTCCGTAGTTGTTGAAAGAGGCGCGGTCGTTAAGGACTGTGTCCTGCTCCCGGGTGTCGTTGTCAAGGAAGGCGCACATATCGAGCGCTGTATCGTTGATTTCGGAACCATAATCGGAAAGGACTGTAAAGCCGGTTCTTTCGTAGAGGGAGAAGGTCCTTATACCAACAAGAAACTCTGTTCCGAAGGGATCTGTGTTTTCGAGAGAGGACTTAAGATCAAAGACGGAGCGGTAATCCCTGCAAACAGCATGGTCGATGTTGATGTCGAGGTGCCTGAAGATCAGGCGATCATCGAGTCGACATTCAGAGTATAAGGAGGACGAGAAGTTATGTTTAATAATGCAATGGGTCTTATCCTGGCGGATAACAAAAAGATATCGTTAGGTGAACTTTCCAATCCGAGAGCTCTTTCGGCCATGCCTTTCGGCGGAAGATACAGGATCATCGACTTCATGCTCTCGGACATGGTCAATTCCGGTATCAAGAACGTAGGACTTCTTACTTACAACAAGTATAAGTCCCTCATGGACCACCTCGGCACCGGTGCCGCATGGTCTCTCGACAGAAAGAATGACGGACTTCATATCCTGCCGCCTTATGTCAATTCGGAAGCTTCCGCGATCATCAACGATGAGGAACTGACGGGCGTTATGGACTTCCTGAGACAGTCCAGGACCAAATACGTTATCGTTTCTGCAAGTAATGTCGTGCTCAATACGACCTTCGATGATTTCATAAAGTCCCACGAAGATTCCGGAGCCGATATCTCCGTAATGTTTAACCGTGACGGGACCAAGTACGGCAATCCTTCGTATATCATCGAGACGGATAACGACGGCTTCGTCAAGGATATGCTCTATAATCCCCCGAAGCCCGCATCATCCAAGAGTTCTCTCGGGATCCTCTGCATAAGAAGGGATCTTCTCCTCGATATCATCGCAAAGCAGATGGCACACGGAATAACCCACTTCGGAATCCACTCATTCGTTAAGATGTACGATGAACTCAAGGTCCATGCTTTCGAATATTCGGGAGTAGCCTTGAGGATCAACAGCGTACAGGCATATTTCAATGCCTCGATGTCTCTTCTCGAAGATTCTGTCAGAGCAGACCTCTTCTCGGAGGGCCAGCCGATATATACGAAGGTCAAAGACGAAGCTCCAACCTTGTATTTCGATAATGCAGACGTATCTTCGAGTATAATTTCTGACGGCTGCCGCATCTACGGCAAGGTTGAAGATTCAGTTATCTTCAGGAGCGTTACGGTCGCGAAAAACACAACTCTTAAGAATTGCATCGTAATGCAGGATGCTCATATCTCCGAGAACTGCAATCTCGAGAATGTCATCCTTGACAAGAACGCGTTCGTGAGACCGGGTGTAAGACTCGTCGGTCATCCGGAATATCCGATCGTAATCGGAAAGGGAGCAGGTATCTGATCATGGAAAACAAAATCAAAGTCTTAATGGCGACATCCGAATGCAGTCCGTTCGTCAAGGTGGGCGGTCTGGCTGACGTAGTCGGAGCTCTCCCCGTTGAACTGAACAAACAGGGATTGGACGCCAGGGTAATACTTCCTCTGTACCGCAAGGTAAAGATCAAGTATGCCGACAGTCTGAACTTCATGGGCTGGAAGATGGTCCATATGGGATGGAGATCCCTTTATGCCGGGCTCTTTTCGCTGGAGATGAACGGGACCACATTCTACTTTGTCGATAACGAATACTATTTCAATTTCGACCAGATCTATGTTGAATATGTTTTCGATATCGAGAGGTACTGTTTCTTCCAGAGGGCCGTACTCGACTTCATGGGTGACTTCATGAATTTCGAGCCGAATGTCCTGCATTGCCACGATTGGCAGACGGGCATGATGCCTATGCTGCTCGATGCTCATTTCAAGAAGAACGGTTACCATACCGATGTCCAGACGGTTTATACGATCCACAATCTCAAGTATCAGGGCGTCCACAGCATCGATGTCGTTAAGGAGATGCTGGATCTGCCGGGTGAATATCTTAGAGATGATTTCTGTATCCAGGATCAGGCGATCAACATGCTAAAGGCAGGTATAGTCTTCTCCAATTCCGTAACAACGGTCTCTCCCACATACGCATATGAGATCATGACCGATTACTACGGAGAAGGGCTTAACTACACCCTCCAGAAGTATGCTTATAAGGTCTCCGGGATCCTTAACGGCATGAACGATCTTGAATACAATCCCAAGAACGATGATAAGATCCCGATGAAATATTCGGTCAAGAACTACGAGAAGGGAAAGGCTGCCTGCAAGAAGTCGCTTCAGGAGCAGCTTGGTCTTGATGTTAATCCCGGTGCGCCTCTTTGTGCTATGATCTCCAGACTCGTAGATCAGAAGGGTCTTGATCTTCTGCTCTATGTTATCGAGGAAATGCTCTACGACGGCATGCAGATCGTTATCCTCGGAACGGGCGATCCTTACTACGAGAGGGCTCTTGCCGACATCGCAGCAAACCACCGCGGCGCTATGTGTGCATGCATCGATTTTGACAGTGGTCTTGCACACACCATCTACGCCGGAGCTGACATTTTCCTCATGCCTTCCATCTTCGAGCCCTGTGGCTTGTCACAGCTCGTAGCTATGGCATACGGCTCCGTTCCCGTTGTAAGAGAGACGGGAGGCCTTAAGGACACCGTAACGCCTTACAATGAATACACGGGCGAGGGCAACGGATTCTCGTTCGCTAACATCAACGCGCATGAATTCCTGTTCGTGACCAAATATGCCGCTGATCTTTACCGCAATCATAAGGATGTATGGAAGAAGATCATCGAGACGGGAATGAAGGGAGATTATTCCTGGAAGAAGAGCGCAGGCGAATATGCCGGTCTTTTCTCGCTCATTACGGGCATTCCCCTGAAAGCTCCGGAAAAAGAAGCCGAGCCTGAGGAAAAAGAAGAGCCTAAGGCAGAGGAAGCAATTCCCGAAAAGGAAAAGCCTGAAGAAGCAGAACCCGTTAAAGCCGCAGTGAAGAAGTCTTCAAAGACGGCCAAGCCCAAGACTGCAGCCGCAAAGAAGACAACGGCTAAGAAAGAAAAGAAAAAAGAGGAATAAGCCATGTCCGAATCTTCGGCAGATCAGGATATCAACAATAAGGAAACAACGCGAGACGTGACATTTCACGCCTCGCGTTTAACCGAATACAGGGATCCTTTCGGCGCCTGCCCTGCGGACGCCAAAGTATCCTTATGCCTTGATGCTCAGGGAGGAGCGTCTGAGGTCACTCTTTGTTATACCTATGGCCTTTATTCTTTTACCTACCATGAGGAGCCGATGCACAGGCTCTCTGTCAGAAGATACAGATCGCTCCTTACTCTGCCGCATGAGCCTGGGATTTTGTTCTACTGGTTCAAATACCGGGATGCCGAAGGGCAGACCCTTTACTACGGCGCATCAGAAGACAAGAAAGACGGCGAGGGAACGGTGTATAACGAGCCCCCTCATGTAGGACCGGAAGAGGATAAGTATCCATACGCTTTCCAGATCACGGTCTATAAAAAAGACTTTGCAACGCCTGATCTGATCAAGGGTGCCATGATCTATCAGATATTCCCGGACAGGTTCAGAAGGGACATGTTCTTCGATTACGACAAGATGGCCGAAGCCGAAGGCAGACCGGAACGCATATTCCATAAGAACTGGTACGAAGACGTGGATATCGAAGGCAAGCCGGAGACCGGATATCTTGCATGTGATTTCTACGGCGGCTCTCTTGACGGCATTTGCGAAAAGCTGGATTACATCAAGGACCTCGGAATAGACATCATATATCTGAATCCCGTTTTCTGCGCCAGATCCTCGCACAGATACGACACGGCAGATTATCTTAATGTTGACCCTATGCTCGGCGGGAACTCCTCTCTGACAAAACTTATCTCACAGGCGAAAACAGCCGGCATCAGGATAATACTGGACGGCGTGTTCAGCCATACCGGCGCGGATTCCATCTATTTCAACAAGTTCGGAAGGTTCGAAGGCACCGGCGCATATGAATCCTATTGTGAGGGCAAGGAGAGCAGATACAGGACTTGGTATAACTTCTTCAGGGACGAAGATGGTAATGTTAATTACGATTCCTGGTGGGGCTTTCCTGACCTTCCTAATGTTAACGAGGACGATCTGGCATACCGGGACTTTGTTTTCGGCGACGGAGGAGTCGTGGATAAATGGACCGCTGAAGGTATAGGAGGCATAAGGCTCGACGTATCAGACGAGCTTCCTGACAGTTTTATCCGCCAGATGAGAGACACGTTGAAAGAGAAGACCGGCGGAGAAGGAATACTGATAGGCGAGGTCTGGGAGGATGCCAGCAACAAGTGCAGTTACGGCTCCTACAGGGATTTCATCCTCGGAAACACTCACGATTCGGTTATGGGTTATCCTTTCCGCAAGAACCTTCTGGATTATCTTTGCGGTTACTGCGGCGCGGAAGTGCTTGACGCCCGTCTCGAAGGATACAGGGAAAGATATCCTGCGCAGGCATACTATTCGATAATGAACCTGGTTTCATCGCACGATGTTCCGCGTATCCTTACGGCTTTAAGCAGACCAGAAGACACAGATGACAGAAAGATCCAGAAGGAAATGAAGGCGGATCCTTCTGTCTACGACGATTGTGTAAGACTTGCAAGGATCGCTTTTGCGATACAGATAGGATACATAGGAGCAGTCTCGGTCTACTACGGAGACGAAGTCCTTATGGAAGGCTATAAGGATCCTTTCAACAGAAGGACCTACCCGTGGGAAAGGTTAAGTCCGAAGCAGGAAGAGAATCTGATGTTTACGCGCCGCATAGCAAGGCTCAGAAAGGATAACGGCTGCCTTCGTACAGGCTTCTATAAGACTCTCATCGCAGAAGGCGGTCTGTTTGTCTTTGAAAGATATCTTAACAACGGCAGGGATTATTTTGGCCAAGAAGTCCCCGGCAGCCAAAGGATAGTGCTTTATACCAATATCTCTGACGGGCCGGTATATCTTTCGGCAGAAGACGGTCCTGACGAGTTCACAGTTGAAAGGAAAGAAAAGATGAATGTTCCGATGGTAAACAGATACATCATCGGAGGCGTAAACAAGGGCCGTATGGATATCGGTCTTGCGCCAAGATCATTTGTTTTTGTTATATACTGAACGCATAAAGAATCAGGAAGAGGAGGATAAATACATGGCTGAAAATATCGATGCCGAAAACAAGATCGTTTCCGAGACCACCATGGACATTACAGACAAGAAGTGTCCTAATTGTGCAGCAACAGTAGAATACGATCCTGCCACGTTGAGCATGTCCTGTCCGTTCTGCGGATATTCAAGGAAGCTGCCGTCACCCGAGGAGACTAAGGAAGTCGAGGAACTCGATTTTGAATCAGCCAAGCTCCGTCAGAGCCTGGACTGGGGAACATCCAAGAAGAGCATCGTCTGCAAGATGTGCGGCGGTGAAGCCGTATACGATGAGGCAATGACCGCCGGGAACTGTCCGTTCTGCGGATCCACAAGTGTCATGCCGGTCGACAAGGACGAAAACATCATGGCGCCCGGAGGCGTTGTGCCCTTCGAGGTTAACAGCCAGAAGGCAGAGGAGCTGTTCAACAGATGGCTGAAAGGAAAACTCTTCGCGCCTAACGCTGCAAAGAAGAGCTGCAAGGCCGAGAATTTCAGCGGTCTCTATCTTCCTTACTGGACCTACGATTCCCAGACGGCATCCTCTTATGTGGCTAAGCTCGGTTATGAGAAAAAGGATTCCGAAGGCAAGGTTGTCAGTGTAGACTGGAGGACCTACCGGGGCGTGTACGAGGAATTCATTGACGATGAAGTGGTATACGCGAGTAAGAAGACTAAGAATCCCTACATAAATGCCGTATCATCATTTGATTTTGCCAAACTCCGTTCATATTCTCCCGAATTCATAGCAGGTTTTGCCGCTGAACGATACACGGTCGGCCTGGACGAAGGATGGGAGACCGCAAAGAAATCCATATCGGCAAAGCTGAGGGCGCATCTTACTACCCAGCTCAGACAGAGATACAGGCCTGACAGGTTCGGCAGCCTTAACATGTCGACGGCTTTCGACAAGATCACTTTCAAGTATATACTTGCTCCGATCTGGATCGCCAATTTCAAGTTCAATAACAAGACATACTCGTTCGCAGTAAACGGCCAGACAGGGAAGATATCCGGCAGTGCACCTGTATCTCCTCTTAAGGTATTCATTGCGATCGCTATCGTTATTGCGATAATAGCTATCTTCCTATATCTCAATCAGGGATAAAAGAAATTTATAAACAATAAAATATATGAATGAACCCCGACAAAAACCGTCGGGGTTCATTTTGTTCAAAATTTTGACGAAATTATGTCATTTCATGATTTTGCCACATGTTAAATATTGTATTTTATTTAAATAATATATATAATACGCAAAGTGTGAAATTTTTATGGTGGAGAAGTTTAATTTATGAAATCATTTACAAGAAAGATGACGGCCTTTTTAAGTGCATTGATCGTTGTAGGTATCATAGCGCCCAATCTGACGCTGCCCAAGGGAATGGACAGCCTGGGTTCCAGAGCAGTATTGGCTGCTTCTCCGGCAAAGTATGATGCGGCCAGCGCAGTAAATTTCTCGACCATCCTCGGCCGTGCAGTTGACTTCGGTATCGTTGCCAGAGAATTCCATCAGAAGAAGCACATGGAGACCACCTTCGCCATTGACAGGTTCCAGGCTTTTACTGACGATGTCAATGAAGTTGACTTTATCACCAATCAGACAGCCCAGTTCATCTTGAACGAAGTGCAGGGAAGAAGAAAATATCAGTTCGGTCAGAAGCAGACTGCAGGATTCTATAACCTCGAGGCAAGCGAAGAAGTCCTCAGAAACTTCCCGGGAAGAAACTTTGATGGTGCTCATGTTAAGAGCCATTACCGATTTAATACCGGCAACAATGCTAAACTTGTTTGCCGTGCTATTTCTAACGCAAAGGCAGAGGTTGATACGATAATCAACAACGTCAACGACAGCAGATCTGTTGAGATCAATAACAGAGCTAAGTCAGCGGATTACGCACTTCCTTCTGATTACATCTCCGTTTCCCGTGACGGGAACAGGATGACTATCAATATTGATTCGGATGAATTCGAAAACAGGGTCGTTTACATAGATGTTACTGATAATATGGTTCGTTCTCTCAGCCAGTCTGACGGCGTGACCATAAAGAAGAGAGCATCGACTGTCGTAGTCTTTAATATCGGCGAGAATGTTATTGGAATGACCATAAACGGCACAGGTAATAATGGACAGTTCGCCAGAGTAAGAAACGGGATCCTTCTTAACAAGATGCATGTTGAAGTCAATAGACAGAGGATCTATTCCACGACCGGTTCCATGGGCGGTAATATAAATGATCAAGGTAATACCAATAAGCAGGTTAACGATCAGATATGTGAAAAGATCATCTGGAACTTTATGGGGGCCCGTAATGTTGAATTGGTAAATACAGCCGGAACCTTCCTTGCCGCTAATTCCGGCGCAAGTATAAATATCACCGGTTCCAGTGCAGGATGGATCGTTTCCGGAGGCCATATGGAGAATAATGCCGAGTGGCATTATATCTATACCGGCGGGAGCCAAACTGCGCCTATTGATACAAAGGATCAGATGCATTTTTCCGGCCGAAAAGCATTTACGGAAAAATATGCCAAGAAGTCTGAGATCAAGGAAGACAGATCCATCGTTACTAAGGAAAAGGACTATAAGTTTAATTTCTTCGCTTCCGATGCAACCTTCTCTTCGAGATCCCTTTTCGGTACTGCAGAAACACAGACGACAAATACGATTAATTTTCCGACCATCCAGTTCTATTCTGACAGGAGAGCAGCCGAGCAGGCAGGCAAAGCGGATTTTTATGTTCCTAATACTCCCGGGAACAATACCAAACCTTTCTATTTTGTCATCGAAGAGCAGCAGGCCGGAGTTACACATGACGGTATAATCAATTCGACAGGATATATTACGATAGCTATCACGGTAACAAACACTAATAATGTGCTCAGCTATACTCTTACGACAAGGACTTATGTTCCCGACGAGAAAAATCCCGGACAGTTCATCGTATATGATTCAAACGACGATAAGCCGATGACAGCCCTCAGGTTCGACCTTGGTGCATTCTATAACAAGGTTGAACCTATTACTGTTGATATCAGTAAGCGCGATGTCAACAAAAAGAACGGCGATGAGCTTCCCGGTGCAACACTCGTTGTTTCATACTTAGGCAATGATGCCGAAGTTGACCTTGAAGACGTTGAACTTGTTCGTGCGGGAACCAATGTTACCGGCGATGCAAAGCTTAGCAAGACAACTATCGAGTTCGTTTCCGGAACAGAAGAGACATCTATCGTAGGACTTAAGCCCGGCAACTATTCCCTTAAGGAAACATTTGCTCCGGACGGTTTCAAGGTTCAGACTTCGCTGATCTACTTTACGGTCAACGAAGATAAGACAGTTACCGTAACCTCTGGCCGTACATTGGATCCTAATGTCGGTTTCATAGAGTCAAACGATACTGTCGTTATACTTGATGATATATATAAGACAGATGTAACCATCAAAAAGAACAGGAATAATGCAAACGGCAACAAAGTCGGTGATGCAGTCCTTAAAGTAACAGCGAAAGATAACAGTGTAGATCTTGCTGCTCTCGGCGTAACTGCAGTACAGGGTCAGAATACTGCTGCAGCTCTTAGTGTTAACGGAAATGAGATAAGCTTCAGGACAGTCACAAATGCTGATACGGTTATCCGCAATCTCCCTGACGGAGAATATACTCTTACCGAAACTACAACACCTTACTCATACAACACAGCAGATCCCATCGATTTCACGATCTCAAAGGGCGCGGTTGTCGGCGGCAACACCGTCGTGATGGTCGATGTTCAGAGACCTTGGGAGTCAGATCTTCAGGTAACAAAGATCGTAAGAGGCGATGCCGGCTTCGATCCTTCTCTCAAGTTCAAGGTCAGGATCGATTTTACTCCCGGTATTAACGGTCTTAACTGGAATAATGTAACGGTCACGGCACCTGATGATAATTATGTAAGAGACGGGAACAGCATTACGACATATCTTGCTCATGGTGAGGAAATCTATATTGCAGGTCTTACTCCCGGAACTGTTTATAATGTTGTTGAAGAAGATATAGAGGATCCGAACTATACCCAGGACGGTTACTGGTATTGTGATACATCGAACCCTCACATGATCCACCCCTACGATACTGCTGATTGCTGTGAAGTATATAACCTTTATAAGGAACCTGCTTATCGACCTCTTACTATCACTAAGAGCGTCGACGGCCTTAACGTAACAGAAGAGGAGCTCGCCGGCGGAATCACGTTTGAAGTAACTACAACAGTAAACGGAACAACCAAGTGGGTAAAAGCAGACGGAAG
>JAEFAZ010000002.1 GCA_016292135.1 Saccharofermentans sp. | reverse complement strand
GGAAGACTATATTGATTACTACAACAACGAAAGAATTCAGGTCAAACTGAAAGGACTGACTCCTTGCCAGGCAAGGAATCAGTCCTTATACTCATTTTAAACCGTCCAACAAAGTGGGTTCACTTCATTGCAGGGACAGCCGTATTTTTATTGGCTTGTTCAGGATACGGGACGCTCCTTGCCGCAGTCGGGGCAGAATCTGGAATCGATACCGGTCTTCCCGCAGGAAGGGCAGTTCCATGTTGCAGCACCGGCAACTTCCTTGCCCTGGATAACATCGCCCACTCCCTCACCTATCTTCTGTGAGTCACCCATGATGGGATTAAGAGCCTCGCGGGTCATGTTCATTACGCCGCCCATTGCTCCCAATGTGACACCGAGTCCTGCGATATCACTGACAGCTCCGCCGCCGGCAGAACCTGAACCGCCGCCGGTGATGCCGTTCTGCATCGCTTCGAGACCGACCTGTCTTGCAGTCTCGTCACGGTAGGTGTAACCCTTCATCTTCATCTCTTCAGCTTCAGCCTCTGCCTGCATCTTGTATGCATCAGCCTCAGCCTTAGCCTTGATCATGAGAGCATCAGCTTCACCCTGGGCGTTAACCTGCTTGAGCTGGGCTTCCGTCTGGGCTTCTACGATCTTGCGCCCCTGGGCTGCCTCAGCCTCAGCGCGTCTGATCTCCTCTTCGCGCACCTTCAGTGTCTTATCAGCGAATTGCTGCTTCAGGCGGGCAAAGTTGGGATCGTCATCGGGTGTTACGATGGAAGTCACATAGAACTCGGGCATGAACAGACCGTATTCCACGAGAGTCTCGTTGATCTCAAGCCTCAGCTTTTCGGAAAGGACATCCATATAAGCATCGATCTCAAGGATGTTAAGATTCTCTTCCTTGATGATGCGCGCAAGATTGGATTTGACGCGGTTGTTGATCAGAGCCTTGAACATGGAGTTGCCGTAAGACAGACCGTCACCTGCGACCTCACTCTGAATAAGACCTTCAGTAGTGCCGACGAGTTTTAAGATCAGTTTGCGGGAGTCGACGACTCTCAGATTGAAGTTGCCGGATGCTCCGATCTCGATGTTAAGACCTGATGCGGGATCGAAAAGCCTCACCTTGCTGTCAGTGCCCCACCTGATCCCCATCTGGGTGACCATGTTGATAAAGTAGATCTCGGCGTGGAAAACGTTTTCGCCGCCGGTGCCGAGCTTCATAAGATCACGGACAAGCGGGATGTTGTTCGTCACTAATGTATGCCTTCCTGCGGTGAAAAGATCCAATGCCTTACCGTCACGGAAGAAGAGCGCTTCCTGGGATTCATGGACGATCAGCTGGGATCCGATCGTGAAATCCTCTTTGGGGTGCTTGTGAGCCAGTACTTCATTACTGCCTTCGTACTTGATTACACTAATAGCTTCAGCCATACTTCAAACATTCCTTTCCATTATTTATTTTTTTCAGTTAACATTGCAAATACGACAAAACATACGATCGGAAGTGCGATCGCGATGATCACGGACGGCACGGTCCCAAGATGGAAAAAATAAGCCAGCACGATGAATATCAGAAGAGGAGTCGCACACAGGAAAGATATTACCTTGATTATGATCGAAGCAACGCCCCCGCGGTATAATACATATCCCAAGCCTGCCGAAAAGGCGAGGAAGATCGGAATAACAACGAATATGGGCAATCCCGCTTTCTCTTTAAGGATGATAGCAAGTATGGCAGGAACGACGAGGCTGAATATAACAGCCCAGGGGATCCCCTTGATGCGCTCTTCATCCAACTTTGATCTGCATTGTCTGATGATCTCATCCGAATCCTTATAGCCTGGGAGTGTGGACAACTCCCTGATCGCAGCTTCGTAGGATGCTTTATTGTAGAGATCCTTACCCTTGATATAGATCCCTAGATCTGCAGCTTTTGCCTGTCCTTCATTGCATAGTTTTAACAGATCTGCCGATACGGCATCATTTATCTTCCCGCACTCACTTGCAGCAACTTTATAAAGGAGTTTTGCTTCATTGGTCGCCGCAACAGTAGTTGCGCCCGATAAAGTATCGCTTGCCTTATTGAAGCTTGAAAGTATACGTGAGTATTGGGCGTAATCGGGAATAAGATCCTCGATGGACCATTTGTTTCCGCAATTCGCGCATGTGCATACGCCGGCAAGATAATCGTTAACGATATCTCCGCCGCAGACTTTACACCTAAGTGAGATGGGGGCAACAGCTGTGTCCGGCATATCTTTTACTTTGTTCCGAAGATCCTGTCTCCGGCATCTCCGAGACCCGGAAGGATATATGCATGGTCGTTAAGGCATCTGTCAACGTTGCCGATATAAAGCTCTACATCGGGATGTGCTTTCGCAAGTCTCTCGATACCCTCGGGAGCAGCGATGATGCACATGAACTTGATATTCTTGCCGCCATGCTCCTTAATGAAATCAAGTGCAGCTACGGCAGAACCGCCCGTCGCGAGCATGGGGTCTACAACCAGGACAAGTCTCTGGTCGATAAACTCAGGCAGTTTACAATAATACTCATGAGGCTCGTGAGTCTCGGGATCACGGTAAAGACCGATGTGTCCCACTTTTGCAAGAGGCGTAAGCGCCATGATGCCTGATACCATTCCGAGACCTGCACGGAGGATGGGAACGATCGCGAGCTTCTTACCGTCGATGACAGGACACATTGCAGTCTCGAGAGGAGTCTGGATCTCTTCTTCGACAAGAGGAAGATCTCTTAAAGCTTCATATCCCTCAAGTGTAGCTATCTCTTCAACAAGCTGACGGAACTCGCTCGTTCCGGTAGATGTCTTACGGAGCTGGGAGATCTTGTGCTTGATAAGGGGATGGTCCATTACTATTACATTCTTATAATCTTTATACTGCATGATATACCTGCTTTCTGACCGTCCGGACGGTGCTCGTACTTCACAAAAATTATACCCCTCTTTAGTAGAAATATGTCAATTGACTTACAAGAAGATTATTTCTAACATAATTACAATACTATATTAAGGAGGTCATTTATGGGCAAGACTGTCTCTAAAGCCCCGGCAGGGGCAGACACCAAGTCCGATGCCATCTACGATGCCACCAAATTAGGCACAGGCAAGATGCTCGTCTTAGGTGTACAACACATGTTCGCCATGTTCGGCGCCACGGTACTCGTACCGGCTCTTACGGGACTTTCCGTATCGGCAACACTTTTATTCGCAGGTTTGGGAACTCTTCTCTTCCATTTATTGACAAAGAGAAAGGTTCCCGCATTTTTGGGTTCATCCTTCGCGTTCCTTGCAGGATACTTTGCTATCGCAGGACTTGAAGTCGAGGGCTTTACCAAGGAACAGCTCCTGCCCTACGCATGTTTCGGCGTTGCATGTGCCGGACTCGTTTATCTGGTCCTTGCTGCACTTATCAAGGGCTTCGGCATCAACAGGGTAATGAAGTTCTTCCCTCCTATCGTTACCGGACCTATCATCATCGCCATCGGTCTTTCTCTGTCAAAGAGCGCAGTTGAGAACTGCATGACCAACTGGCTCGTTGCGATCGTTGCCATCCTCATCGTCATCATCTGCAATATCTGGGGCAAGGGCATGATCAAGATCGTTCCCATCATCCTCGGTATCCTCGGCGCATGCCTGCTTACCGTTATCCTTACTCTGTCGACCGGTGTGATCGTTGATGTCGGTGCTGACAAGCCCAATTTTGTTTACACTATCGCAGGTTCCTCCGATTTCCAGCTCTTCTCTGTAAGCGCTGTTGAAAACATAAAGAATGCAGCCTGGATCGGTCTTCCCTTCCAGTACAAGGATACTGTATTCTCGATCTTCACCAATGGTGTTAACACACATGTTCTCGCAACATCCGTTATCACGATCGTTCCGATCGCTCTTGCAACGATCGTTGAGCATATCGGAGACATCTCCGCTATCTCTTCAACTGTAGGAATCAACTACATTGCAGATCCCGGTCTCCACAGAACACTCATGGGTGACGGTCTTGCAACAACCTTGGCTTCCCTCTTCGGCGCACCTGCTAACACAACATACGGCGAAAACACAGGCGTCCTTACGATCTCCAAGGTCTACGATCCCCGCGTTATCCGTATCGCAGCAGCATTTGCCATCGTCTTCTCATTCTCACCTAAGATCGCAGCAGTTATCTCTGCCATCCCTACACCTGTTGTAGGCGGTATATCTCTTGTCCTCTACGGCATGATCTCCGCAGTCGGTGTCAGGAACATCGTTGAGAACAATGTAGACTTCAGCAAAACACGTAATGTTGTCATCGCAGCTCTCATCTTAGTTCTTTCGATCGGCGTTACATACTGCTCCGCAGGCGCGATCAACATCCCTGTAGGAACAGCCGTCATCTCCCTCTCCGGTCTTGCAGCAGGTTCCCTCGTCGGAATCATCGTAAATGCAGCGCTCCCCGGAAAAGATTATGTTTTCGGTGATAAGACTTCTGAAGCGCAGTTCGCAACAGAGACGATCACAGGCAACAAAGGTAAACCCGTAACGGTCGCCAATGTGACCCGTCCCGATAATCAGAAGAAAAAGAAATAAACCAGGCCATTGCAAACGGCTGAAGGGGTGCCCGTCCGGGTACCCCTTTTCATTGGAGATAATTCCATTACAAAGTGCATAGCATTTTGCATTTCTAAAAGTGACACTATCTGCATCTTTATGTGACACATGTGTCACTCGAAAAGCCTGTTTGCGTCACTTCAGTGATGTATAAAGATCCGGACATAACAAAAGGGCTGTCCCAAAAGGAACAGCCCTTCTATCGATTAATTGTCTTATGTCAGATCAGAAGATCCAGCTGAGAACATTGTATACGAGAACGCATGTAGCTGAACAAGCAGCCAATACGATGCCCTTCTTGTCGGGTTTCTCATCTTTAAGATAATCAAGGATGATAAGGCTTGTGATAACCATCCATGCAACTACGCCGAAAGCGAGGAGCAGATGGGACAGATTATATGAGAAGATACCGAAGAACGTAGCAACAACAAATGCACATGCAGGGAATACCAAAGACATTCCGAACTTGCCGAAGATATCCAGGAAACTGCCGTTCTTTATGAAGATCTTTGCGATACCGGCCTTGGCAGCAACACCACCTGCGATAGCCAGGAAGTAGAATGTAGCGCTCTTAAAATGACCGGAAAGCGAATAATACTCGAAATCACGGTAAGGAAGGAATTTCAGTGTGAAAGCGATAACTGCCAAGCATCCCAAAAGAATGATGCCTGAGAATCTTGCCATTCCTTCTACACCCATCGGAGTAGATACAGGCTTTGCAAAAGACTTGCCGATAAGCTTGAACATAAGTCCGAAAGGATTCTCTCCGGCAGGAGCCTGGGGAGCGGGCTGTGCAGCAACCGGCTGCTGAGGCGCAGCCTGAGGTGCGGGCTGAGGAGCTGCCTGAGGTGCAGCTGCGGCAGGCTGAGCCTGAGGAGCAGGTTCTGCTGCAGGAGCTACGGGAGCAGCGGGTTCTGTGAACAATCCGGGATTATTCTGTTTAAAGAGTTCGCAAGTACACTTACCATCGGTGAAAGGTGTGCCGCAATAAGGACAAAAGTTACCCATAATAGACCTCCTATGATCAATTTAGTTCGATACGTCTATATTAACATAAAAACAACAAAGAAAAGTAAAAGTCTTTACAGAATTCGCTCCTTAATTTATAATCTACGAGATTCTTTTGAGGGATCAGAACGTTTGCGTAGCTCAGCTGGATAGAGCGACCGCCTCCTAAGCGGTAGGCCAGCGGTTCGAATCCGCTCGCGAACACCAATCGCCCCGGCCGTAATTGCGGCCGGGGTGTTTTTTATCCGGCAGCTTTCCCCTGCAGTTATTGTTTTCACGATCGGTCGAGAATTCATGGTTGACACTTGTATACCTAAGTGTTATATTTACGGTATACAGACGTATACCGTAAGAGGAGAACAGAAATATGCGCTTATCTGATGCTGAATGGAAGATTGCAGACTGTCTTTGGAATAAAGGTTCAATGACGATCACCGAGCTTACGAAAGATCTCGGACCGAGTACGGGATGGTCCAAGAACGTGATCATCACCTTGCTTAAAAGGATGACTGACAAGGGTGCTGTAACCTTTGTACAGGAAGAGAAAGCAAAGAGATTTTGTCCTGCCATAGACAGGACCGATGCGGAACTTGAGGAAACGGAATCCTTTCTTGATAAAGTCTATCAGGGCAACGTTGGCCTGATGATCTCCAACCTGATAGGATCAGACAGACTTTCTGACGAACAACTTGAAGAACTCCGGAAGATAATAGAGGGCTGATGTTATGTTACGTTATATAATCGGTATTTCATTTTTGGCGGTCGTGATCATTCTCTTAAGACGCTTGATCGAAGGAAAGATACTCAAAAAGCATCAATATGCCATTTGGTTGATCATCCCGGTATACATGCTCTTATTCCCTTTCCTGTGCATCAATATCCCGGTATCAGATAATCTGAGCGCATTTTTTGCCGCAACGGAAAAGGCTGTTATCAAAACCGTGTCTGATACGGAAGAAACTGCAGCCTTGCCGGCTGCAGAACAAAGCGCGTCGAAGGTTTATGCCGGTGATCAGCAGGAAGCATCAGTTCAGCACGAAAACGCTGACAGCACAAAAACGCTGCCTGTACAAGCGAATAGTATAACCGTAGATTGGAGCCTTGTATTTAAGACTGTCAGCTTGTCAGTATCGGCGATCATGATCATCGCATTGGCGGTATATAACACGGGTTTTATCCTTTATTGCAGGAAGCACAGAAAGCTTATCGGGAAAGACCCGATGAGCGGGCTTGATATCTACAGCATCGATCACAAGGGAACACCTTTTCTTCTATTAAACAAGATCTATGTTGATGACGAGCCCGAAAGGATGAGTAAATATATCATCTGTCATGAAGCGAGCCACTATAAACATCGTGATCACTTATGGATAGTGCTGAGATATCTGGTACTGGCAGTCAATTGGTATAACCCTTTGATATGGATCTCATTTTTCCTATCAGGCCGAGACTGCGAACTTGCTTGCGACGAAGAGGTTATCAGCCAGTATGGGAAGGAATCTTCTACTGATTATGCCAGATCACTTTTCGAATTATTGCAGCAACGTTCCGTGTCACCTGTGGGATTTACTTTATCCACTGAAATGAGAGGTTCATATAAGGCCATGAAAAAAAGGATTTCAAGCCTCAAAAATCCTGTAAAAAACAATACAACGGTACTCGTATTGAGCCTGCTGTCCATACTGATCATTTCGGGATGCGCATTGATCAATCCGACAGCCGCATCAAAGGAAACAACTTCTACCGATACGACATCCTCCTCAGAGGAGAAAACTTATGACATAACATCAAATTGGAAATTTGAATCGATGACATCCGGCGGAGAGACATTCAAAGAATCAGATCTCAACGAAGATGAAATCCCGCTGATAATCTTCTACGAAGAATTAGGACAAAAGGACAGTTATCATGTTATCTGCCGTCTGAATGGGATAGAATTATGGTCGTTCATGTCAAAAGAGAACGGTCTCTACAGTTTTGAAGACTATGATCATTACAGGAAAATAACCGCCAAGTTCGAAGGCGATAAGCTGATCCTCATGACAAAAGACAAAAATGATCTCAGCATCGTTTTCAGGCATACCGATGAACAGATACTCCTGCCCGTAAACGAGAATCCGGGGCCTAAATACATCAAGGCAAAGATGATCGATAACTGCAAGGTAGAGATTACTAATACTGAAGCAAATACAGTATACTCTTATGACGATTCATTCTTCCGTCTTGAGGTCCAAAAGAATGGAAAGTGGTACTATGTCCGCCAAAAAGCATACTTTTTCCGCACACTGACAAACCACCTTACAAATATCGATCCCTTCGAAACGAAAACTGAGGAATACGATCTTTTCCGCGATTACGATACTCTTGCTCCCGGTGAATACAGGCTTGCAGTTTTCAGAGAAGATGCAAACATTTACGCTTACTTCACCGTAAACGAAGACGGCTCATTCTCCTATCCGGAGTAAACGATATAGTACCGGATCCGCTCACGGGCTCAAGATGAATGATATAATCAAAATGGTAACGGGCATCTGGCCCGTTATCTATATCATTGTCTGGAGTTCAGATCATGGGCAGAAAATCTGATGAGCCTTCATTGGCGTCAAAGATAGTTATTTCAGTCTTGCTGGTAACAGCTGTTTTTGTCATATGGCTTACAAGGGATGCCGGCATTTCATTCCTGACTTTGGGCGGGATCGCTTTCATTATCTTTATCTTCACTCTGATCGATCTGATCCGGAAGAAACCCGAAAAGCCGAACCTTGCTGCGGTCATTATCCCGCTCCTTGTTTTTTTCATCCCTACATCACTCGGACTTCTTCTTATGTTCTCTCCCGTTTTCAAAGAATGGTTCCGCGGCAGATGGCTGATAATCCTGAGCGTGATACTCTTTGTGTGCGGAGCAGCACTTACAGCTTCATCTGTTCGAAAATATCTTACCCGCAAGAAGCACTGCACATATACCGTAGATGCCGTATGCGTTGCGGTCAATGAATCCTACGACATACAGATGGATTCCAGATTCTATACTCCCGTATGGGAATTTTCGATAAACGGTGAGACAAAGCGGGCGGTCAACGACTTCTACACTTCCGGCAAAGTATCCGTCGGAGATCATGTGATCTTGCATGTGGATCCCGATAATGTTAATACCCACTATCAGAACAGGCTCTTCGACGGATCCTGCATCCTGCTCATGTCTTTCGGTGCAGGCTTTACCGGTCTCAGCATCCTCGGCATCATCTTATATGCCATACTCAAAGCTGCCGGAGTATTTTGATATAATATTTTTGGAATCGGATTCGAATAAGGGGAACTGACTTGAACAAGAAAATAACAGTTATCGCTATTATATTGACCGCATCAATCATGCTGACCGGATGCAGCAGTCTGCTCGACGGATTGCTCGACGGTCTGAATGGTGCAATATCAAACCTTTTGGCTGAAGAGCCCGCGAAGGCTTATGACGATCTTGTCGATCACTGGAAGAAGGATACAGTCTTCGAGGGAGGCGCTTGTGCCGAAGTTTATGAGACGCTGATGAGCGCAGCAGAAAACGGTGACAAAGATACTATTACAAACTGTTTTACTGAAGGATTGCGAAAGAAGAGCACATTCTCAAAAGAAGTCGATGACTTCATAAAGGCATATCCAAAGGTTTAAAAACAGCTGAAATGAAATATTCCCCCGCCGGTGCCGGCGGTTCTTTCAACAACGGCAAGGCGGTCAAAGGAGCGGGTGCCCAATATGAAGGCGTTTTCAACGGAGAACGTTACTATATCTACTTCCGTGTCTGCTATTGTAATGATTCTGATCCATCTAAGATCGGCGTGGAATTTTTTCTTCTGGAAAACACGGGGGCTCATGCCAAGAACAACTATGACAGTGCACCTGTCGAAGACTACTGGGCTAATACGATCTTAAGATGCGACATAAGAAACGATGTCAATTACCGCATGGTAAACGGAAAACCGCTTTACTGGACCGATACGTCATCTCCCAAACTAACTGTCGAAGAAATGAGAAAACTCCTTACGGAACATCCTGATCTCGGAGCAAAGGAAGTGAAGGAAGCGATAGGCACACCGAATTGCATCATCCATTCTTCCAACAGTGCAGGAAGCAGGGACTATTACGAACTCAAGCCGGAAAACGGCGAGCCGCGTTATGTTTATATCTCTGCCCAATCCGATTACGGTAATATATACGATGCATATGTTTGCACGGAAGATTCAACAGATTACGATAATCCGCTGTACTCCATGCCAAGAGGTTAACATCTCTTAACCGTTATCTTCCGCAGGCTTCGAATCCGCATACTCCGTCAGTGTCGGAGTAACGCTTATCGAAGGTTTCTTAGTTACACCCGGAGCCGTCGTGACAGTATACTTGAATACGATCGTCTTCCCGGGCTTAAGGAAGAATCCCGAAGCATATCCTACTTCAAGTCCGTTATAGTTAGTCGTCTTGACTTTGATCTTCGCATCGTTCTTGAAAGACTTGACAGTTCCGCCGGCGGGAGCAAAGAAATAGATGACCGATTTCATATCTCCCGCATATTTGGTGCTGGTCAGATAGCCGTTGTTGCGCCCGAATTCAAGCGTAGCATCGTCAATAGTGTTCGAAAGTTCGACAGTGACCGTATAGGACATAGTCCCGTCATCATTGGCCTTGCCCTTCCCTACCTTGGTCGAAAGCGAAACATAGGGGCCAAGCTTATTGGCAGCCTTGATGCTGTAATAGACGCCGATCTCGGGGTTATCGGGATCTTCATTCAAAGAACCGGAGAAACCGAGATCCTTTACGATCTGCTGCTCCTCTTTGTCTTTCATCCAGATCATGAAAACACGGTCTTTGGATGATTCCTCAAGCACCTGGAGGAGCTTGAGCATATTTTTCACGTTAGGCTTGTCAAGGAGCTTGTCTTCGACTTTGTTGGCCGTCTCAGCGAAAAGGCCGTCCGTGATGTCATTGGCTTTTCCCTTGTACTTGGGGTTGCCGAAATATTCAAAATAAACGTCATGCTGCAGGTACCAGATGCAGTAATTCTCATCCAGGGTTACACCATTTGAGAGCTTGACCGGGCCCGTGATCGGCATGAGCCTCTGAATGATGTGCGGAGTCAGAGAGATAACACCATCAGGGTTCTTCTTGTGTCCGCGCCCGTAAGCAGCAGCCCATATCTCGGCGCATCTGGGAAAATCGGGATTGGCGGATGCCGATCTTGCTTTGGCGACATACCAGTCCTTATGGAAGAGCTTTACTTCGGAATCGGAGAATTTGATGCCGGATCCGTGCTTCTGGGGAATGACATCATAGACCGTCTTGAAATCACCGAACTTGAGGATGTTGTTCTTTATCGTAGCCGTTCCGACAGAACCGGGGAAACCGCCGCAGGCGCGAAGCTCAGCGCTGTTCTGGGCGACCACGAGATAGAACTTATCCTTGCCGTCGCCGACGAGAGCCTTCAAAAACGGTTCATAACGCTCCAGCTTATCCATGTAAGATGCAATGTCATCAAGCTTCTTGGAGATCTTTTTAAGTTCGGGAAGCTTTTCGAGAAGCGAACCTTCCTTCATCTTTTCGTCTACTTCACCGACAAAAGGCTTGATCTTGATCCCGAGATCAATATAAGCAAGGATGACAGATGTATCCATGCCGTCATCGACCTTAAGCTTCGCAAAAGGGTTTTCCGTCATAACGTCGGCAGCAGGTCTTAAGAGTTCGTCCGGGGCTCTTTTGATAAGAGGCATAAACTGCTCTGTCGCTTCGGGCAAAGCCCTGTATTTGGAGATCTTGTTTTCGAGCATGCCGATATTAAACTTCGGAAGACCATTAAGATCGTTCATGACATCGGTCAAAGCGGGACAGAGTTCATCGATAACATTGGAATAAGCGTAGAACATCAAGCCGAGATCGGGGCCCATATTATCGAGCGTAACCGACTTTACTTCAGGCATGCCGGATTCCCTGATCGCCGCGACCGCCGGCTTAAGAAGGGTATCGGATGCCTTATCAACTATATCGAGGCATTTGACGGCAGTCTCAAGATCCTCCCTCACGGCGGGGATCACGGCAGGAAGTGCCCATTTACCGTCACTAAGCTCGGCTCTCATCTTCCCTGACGTAGAATCAAGTTCCGAGATGGCGGCGTTTGCCAGAACGGTGTCACCGGTCTTCAGCGAATTAAGACATGCCGTCATCGAAAACTTGAGCTTGTCGTAATCTTCCTTCAATCCCAGGGCTGCGGAAATATAGAAGATCCCGAGCACAACCGTAACTAACAGCAAAAAGGCAACAGCCGATATGATGATTATCAGCTTTCTCTTATCCTTGGCAATAAGATGCCCTTTCAGTTTTCTAATTATCTTCATTATCAAATTCCTTTTATTGTTTATTCAAATCCTTCTATTTCACCCTAAATATACCTGTTTTTGCCGATTTTTGCGAGGGCAGAGATGTGGCATTTCTCCGACAAATCGGCAGCCTATGAGGCTGAGCTTTTTCGAAAAAAAGAGACCGTCTTCCGACAGTCTCTTAAGGATCAAACTATGATATGTATTTACTGAAAGTCTTTCCTGGTGAACTCATCGTATGCGATGAACAGGACAACGAAGGTCAATATGACCACATATGCAATGGAAAACCATAAAGGATTGTCAATGCTTATATTTTCAAACAAGGAGACGCCTTGCTCTGCAAACATAAGATCCGCATAAGGGAAACATTGACTAACAAGGTTCATATTGGCGTACGGAGTGAATTCCAGGAAGACTCTGGGAAGCTTAGTATCGACAAAATACTGGGGCATGGAATGGGCCAGGAGCATACCGACCGATATACCTACGGAAACTCCGGTGTTCTTCGTAAAACAGGAGATCATGAAGGCAACAAGAGCATAGAAGAATATCCATATATTCTTAACGAGATCAGAAAGGATCAGATAGAATATGAAGGGCATTTCTGCAACTGCTCCTCCGGCAACAAAAAGATATGTCGGGATCTTGTCGAAACCGAAGTAGCAGCCTATCGAGATGAAGACCAGTATGCTCATGATAATCGATGCTGCCAGCATCCATGTTACTATCGACATGAGCTTTGCAGTAAATATCTTCCACCGCCTTACCGGAGCTATTATCAGAGACTTTATGGATCCTGTAGCCATTTCCTGTGAAACACTGCTGCCTGCGATCAAAATCAGCAAAATGATCAGGACGAACTGGTTGATCTCTCTGGTGATGCTTATTACTTCAACAGCACCCTCACTGATTCTGTCATAAGTATTATGTTTTTGGATCTTATATTCCAGGATCTTTATCCCGTTTGCATTCTGCACCTTTTGTTCTTCAGTCAGGATACGGGGCAGATCGAAACTGTATCCCATACCGGTATCGAGTTTCGTTTTTTTATCTGATATCTGGGTATAATATCCCACCAGGTATTCGCCTTCTGAAAAACCCAATTCACCATTGGGATCAGTCGCAGCCAAACGACTGATATTTTCAGGCTCAGAATAATCAGAGATGTTATGCGCTTTACAGGACAGGATAACCGCTTCGCGGTAGGGCTCATATTCATGCTGCATCAAAGCCTTGCGCATGCTTTCAACAGCCTTCCCCATTGTCTCGTAATTTGACAGCCAAGCTGCATCTCGTTCCTCAACAGGATCCAGATTCATGACGTAATAATCTTGATTAAAGACCGTATACTGCATCGCCGTCATATAAGACAACCATGTCTTTCCGATCGGATATTTCTCGAAATCATAATTAGCCAGGATGTCTTCAAAACATTCCTTATAGGCAAGTGCATTGACTTGATCGTAATCCGCAGAATACAAGGTCATGGGAACGTCTTTGACTGTTCCGTTGACATCGATGCTTACCGTTTCTACGGTCATATAATCATCCGCATTGCCTATATCATCATTAATGTTCTTCAGTCGGTCTTCATAATACTCCCTCGAATAATAGAGCTCTGCTTCATCCATTGACATCATTAACAATGAAGACAGCAGGATAGGCCATAATATGGAAGAAAGGGCCAGCAATACCAGAACGAAGATTACGGAAGGACGGCGGATGATCTTTATCATCTCATTGGTATATAAAGCGTTGATCTTATGCAATGTCGATACCTCCTCCCGTCACCTGAAGGAATACATCTTCCAAAGTCGACTGTATCTTACGAACCTCAAAGATATCGACACCTGCCGTGACCAGCATCCTTACGGCAGAAGCAATCTCATCTTCTTCCACTTCAGCTTCCACGTATCCCTCTTCACCTTTACTAACGGGGATCTTGTTATCTGACAGGATCTTTTGAGCTTTTTCCGCATCGGAAACTTTGATGCTGTAACCGGATGTGGAATCCATCTGTTTATTCAGTTCCTCAAGCGAACAGACAGTGATGAGCTTACCGTTGTCGATTATACCCACCCTGTCGCAAAGGAGCTGCATCTCTGTCAGGATATGACTTGACACCATTACGGCAGCGCCTTCTTCATGAGCATATTTCTTTAGGATATCCCTTAACTGGTGTATACCTGAAGGATCAAGCCCGTTCGTAGGCTCATCAAGTATCAGGAGTTTGGGCCTGTGCACCATCGCCTGGGCAAGACCAATACGCTGCTTCATTCCGAGGGAATATTTTCTTATCGGCTCTTTTGCCCTGGCCGAAAGGCCGACCTCATTGATAACATTATCTATCATCTCTTTGGTAACGCCGTCATGAAGTCTTGCATACATCTCGATATTAGTACGGGCGGAAAGATTCTGATACATCTCGGGGTTTTCAACGATACCTCCGACCGAAGCCATGGCTTTCTCATAATCCTTCTTAACGTCATATCCGTTGATCATGACTTCTCCCTCGTCAGGGAAGATAAAACCCAATATGCTCTTGATGACAGTCGTCTTGCCTGCACCGTTGGGGCCGAGGAATCCGAATATCTCACCGGGATAGATATCAAAAGACACAGCATCCGCGGCTCTCTTCTTGCCGTAGATCTTGGTGATATTCTTTATGCTCAATGCCGGTGTTACGTTTTCTTTCATCTTATCGCCTTCATGATTCATACATGCATTGATATACAATGACCCACTTGCCTTCCACGCACTCATAGTTGATCTGGCCTTCAAAATTTTTGACCAGATTCGTATTACCGGATCCCCTGATATTCAAACTGAGCTTCGTTTCAACACTTGCATAATTCCTTGTCACTTTGATCTCTTCGATCTTCGGAGTGATGGAAACATCAGAAGGCTTACATCCTTCATCTAAAAATTTATTCAGAATGGCAAGCGCATCATCTTTTACTTCTATACTGACAGTATCATTGTCATAAAGATAAGGCTTTACCTTCTCAAATCCTTTATCCAGATAATGATAATATTTTTCTTCATTAGTGAAGACCGTCTCCATATCTTCCTCCGGCATTCCGTCCGGCCAGACAAGAAGAGACTCCATTCCCTTATAGAATGTTTCAACGTTGCTCCTGACTTCTTTCTCGCGCGAGATCTGAGCAGCAACATCAACAGCACAATAGATGCCTGCGCCGATAAAAAGGATAAGTAACAGGATGAGCCCCCGGTTGATCATTTTTATCTTGAACTTCACAATATTCCCCCGAATATCCATCAAAAGATAACATATAGATTATTAACATAATCCGGTGCATTGTAAAGAACTTTTTTCAGAAAACGGGGAACATTGCTTCCGCAACCATAATGAGCAGAGACAGCATGATCATCATGAAAGGAAGGCCGTCGGTATATTTATTCTTTTCGACAAAGATCTGCCTTCTCCTTATAACGGAGATCAGACCGCTTACAAGAAAATCTCCCGCACAGGCAAAGAAAAGGAAGAGTCCGGCTATCATGACCTTAGGTTCTGCCTCTGCACATTTTGCAAACGGGACACATACAAATGCAGCACCTGATATTATCTCGAAAAGGAAGAGTTTTGTACCGAATAACGAATCGATGTCGGCAGGTCTTCCGGCAGCGATCATCGCAGTTGCGAGTATGACGGATGAAGCTATGGCAACAGGCATCATGAAAGGTGCCGTAACGTTTCCAAAAAACATGCAGATCAGATACATGACCGCAGCCGTAACGAACAGGACAATGATGTATTCAAGACGTGCGAAAAAGAATCTGCGGAGTTCCGACATGTCTGCTACAGGGATATCCCAGTATTCGGTAAGTCTCTTTGATGTGAAGAATCTGGGCGATCTGGTGATAAGAGACATCAATGCCGAAAGTCCGATCAGGAACAACACGGACAGGAGCGTTGCAGCAAACACGGTCCTTCTCTCGAAAAGCCCTGCTATGAGCGATCCGAAACATGAAGAAACAAGCGCAAAGAAAGCCGGCTGTATTACTTCCTTTAAAACAGAAGGTCTTTCCTTTTCTTCCTTGCCATCGGGCATAAGAACTGACAATACAGCAAAACCCGTTGCCATGGGCACGAAGCACAGAGGGAAAACCGGTGACATGCTGAACAGGATCCTCATGTTTTCGGGAATGAATCCTATGAGCTTCAGATCAGCAAAATAAACACCCCAGCAGATCATCGGACAAAGGAGGAAAAAGAGGCTGTTTAGAACGGGCTGCGAGAACCTCACGAACCTGAATGTCAGAGAATAGAAAAAACAGCAGACAAGGAGCATCAGGCCAGACGTTACATAGTTATTGTCACATGCTATGGAAAAACAAAGTGACAATATCGTAAGACCCATGAATACAGCTGCCCTCGTAGTCATGAATCTGGCGGGTCTGACGTGCTTGGCAAAAAGAGCGGATCCTGCTGCATCGCTCTTTATAGCTGTGTCAAACGGTGTACTGTTCTTCTTCTCTTTTATCTTCATGTTATACCAGCCAATTCAGATAATCCTTAAGGAACTTATAGCAGGTATTAAGACTGCTGATCGTTGACCTGACTTCTTTATAGTATCCTGCGGGAACATCGACAAAGGTCGATATTTCTGCAAGCGGGAGATCATCAACGCTTCCGACCAGGTCGGTCGCGGAATTATCGCCGTTCAAACCGTCCTCACCGGGATCGGGTTTTGCCTGAGGATCCGGCTCTTCATCCGTCTTCTGATCCTTATCGCCGGAAATATCATCATTGATATCCTGATCAGTATCCTTGTCGTCACTGCCGTTCTGATCTGCTGTCCCATATCCCGAATCGATAAGCCTTACTCCTATGACCGCATATGCTTTTTTGTTTCCTTCGGCATCGGTCTTCGAAAGCGTATAGACTTCCGGATGATCGTCAAATGATATCACGATATATCCATCCTCGTTAATGATGCCTGCCTCTTCAGCCGACTGGCCCTTCACCCTGGATACGATGTTCTTGAGCGCTTCGAAATATCTGTCCTTGTTGAAAGCCGCTTTGGAATTGCCGATGCATTCGTCTGCAAGTTGTACGAACTTTCTGATATTGCAGGTAACGCCTTCGACCAGCTGAGTGGTTCCGTCGGACTTCATCGCAAGTTTTTCGGGAGACTGGAGTTCGAGCATCTTGTGGCAGACCTTATAGGACTGGGTCGCCCAGTTATCGCCGGAGACCGAATATGCTCCCGAAAGGCTCGAAAGGCTCCGCAGCTTTGTTGTCGGATCGACGTTGAAGGCATCCCACTGGATACGGGTTATCACGCCCTTTGTAACTTCGATCTCAACAAAATCGATATAACCGTCTTTATCAGCCGTCATGGACTGGGCATAGTATGTGCCGTCCCTCAGGTCTCCTGTCAGGATATTTTCCTCGTCATCGTCATCAATTACAGTTCCCTGATCGGTTATCGCAACAGGGATAACGCTTCCGACCAGGCAGTCCCTGACATTTTCGAAAGCAGTCTCATCCGTTATAAGGGGATTATCACCATCGTATACATGCCGGATGCCTGTTACTCTTGAATCTTCGTAATCTATGCCCACGAGCAGATGAACAGACTTGTTGTCATCCGTGACCTTGTCGATATCGATGACATATCCGGACATGTTATGTTCTGAATCGTAAGCCAGATAACAGGCTTTTATGTCGGGATAGTCCTTGAGGATCTTAGTGTTGAGCGGTTCATAAGAAGACGCCTTCAGGACCGGGGCAAAATCCCTTATGTACAAGGTCTGGTTTCTCTTGTTCTCCTCGTAGCGCGAGATGGAATAGCCGCCGATAACGACGAGAGCCGCGATGAGCATTACGACTGCCGTCTCGAAAACAAATCTCCTGATACCGTTTTTCGTCATCATAGGAGATCCACCTCCCTCGACCTCTTTCCCCTGCGGGAAATACTTTTCGAGAAATAATCAAGCACAAAGGACATGAAGTTGACGGCTACCACGGGCGACACGAGCATCGTGACATCAGATACGCGTCCGTATAGGATAATCGTCAGGACTCCGCATACGATGCCTGCCGTGATGGCAGACAACGGCCTTGAAGGAACTGTCGTATAATCGCCGAGGCAGTAGACAGCGACGAAAAGGACACCTGAGGACAAAATGAACAACACATAAAGATGCATTCCTTCTGCAGTAAAGATCGTTGACAAATGGGTAAGCGGGAAACCGGCAAGCAGGGTGACGATATATCCTGCGGGAGCATAGATCCTTATCGTTCCCTTGATCAGCATGAAAACAAATCCGATAAGGACCATGAGACAGCAGGATACGCCAAGCAAAGAACCCGCAAATCCGCTTATGATCTCAGGATAGGAAAGCTCGGAATAATCAGGGGACGTGACCTTGCCGGAAACGATGGAAACAAAAGCCAGCCAGTTGTCGAGCGGTTTGCTGAATCCTGCAAATGACGAAGGAAAAACCGTGTTTGTGAAAAGGATCGCGGTAGTGGCGGGAAAGAGGATATTGGAACCTGCTCCGCCGAAGAGCTGCTTTACGATAACAGATCCGAAGAGGATGCCTGCAATGACTGCTGTTACAGGAGTCTGGGGCGACAACAGCAAGCCGAAGGTCAGACCTGAGACTATGGAGCTGACGTCAAAATATTCGCCTTTGACATGCCTTCTTATGAGCTTGGCAGCCACGATATCCGAGAGCATAAAGCCCGTAACTGATAAAGAAAGGAGTATAATCGCACGGATACCGTATGCGAATACCGCAAAGACAACGCAGGGCATGAGAGCTGCCAGATGGGTAAGATAGATATAAGGAGCGTTCTTCTCCGTATGTATGAAGGGAGCCGTCATACCTTCTTACCTCCCTTGAAGGGCAGATTGATCTCATTGGGGTCTGCCGCTTTCTTATTGTCTTCATCCTCGGCAAACTCCTCGAGCAGAGACAGTTCGCCGATGATGTCCTCTTCTCCTTCCTTGTGGCTCCCGCTCGAAAACGACGTGTTGTGGAGCAGTGAGTTCTCCTCTATGATGCGTCCCGCAGATGCGAAAGGCGCGATCATGGAAGCGAGATCGATCCCGGCAGGACAGATATACGAACAGGTCCCGCAGGCGATGCAGTCCCTTCCTCCCTCTTCGCCGGCCTTCTGGGACAGGCCCTGAACGAGCATCTCGTACACTATGTTGGGAGATAGTCCCATCGGGCAGGTCTCAGAACAGAGACCGCAGTGGATACAGGGTGTCTTAGGTATAAAAGTCCTGGGAGCGACCGTCACGGCAGAAGTAATCTTGATGACAGGCGTATTCTCGGGATCCGTTGTCTCTATGCCCGTAAGGCAGTTGCCCCAGATTATCCTGTCGTTCGAGGGAATGGTTCCCATACCGCTGTTTATTATCTCGGAAAGGGGCGTACCAATGGGGACAAGGACATTGTTCCTGCAATAACTGTCAGTACAGACCGACACGATCCTCTCGGTCATGGGCATATTGTCAGCCAAAGCCCGCCATACGGCATAGAGCGTGGAGCAGTTGAACATCACGGCGCCGCACTCTTCCTCAAGGATCGAACCTTCAGCAAGGTTTTTGCCGTAAAGAGCCTTTGCGACCAGCCTGTAATAGCCCTGGGGATATCTGTCGCGGAAACGGCAGATCTCGAAGCCCAGTCCGTCGAACTCATCCTTGGCTGATTCGACCGCAGACTGCAGCATCTTTATCTCGGACTTCCTCCTGTGGGATATGAGAAATCTCACATTCTTGGCGCCGCAGGTCACTGCCGTGGCGCAGGCTCCTCTTACCACATAATCTGTATATTCGTTTACGACCGTAAGATCGCATGTCGCAAAGGGTTCGCTCTGAAGGCAGTTGACCAGGAGTTCGGTCACGCCGTGTCTTTTTGCACGGGAGATCTTAGCTGCAGAGGGGATCCCCTCACCGCCCATGCCGCAGATGCCGGCGGCTCTGATTATCGCAACAGTCTCCTTGGCAGACATGTTCATATGCGTTCGCGGCCTTATCGATTCGACCGTCGTTCTCTTCATGTCGTTTTCGATGAAGACAGCCATACACGAGATGCCGTTGGGGAGAGTTACAGGCTTAACATCAGTTACTCTGCCTGATATGCCGGAGTGAACGGGAGATGCGAAAGTGTGGGCCTTGGGCATGCCGACGCACTGGCCGACCTTGACGCTGTCGCCTTTCTTAACGACCGGCTCGCAGGGCACGCCGTAGTTCATCTTCATTGGAAGGATGATCCTGGCGGGATTGATCTTTTCGAGCATTACTTCACGAACAAAAGGCGTTCTGCGCGAAAAGTCGAGAACACCATTCGAGATAACGCCTTTTGAAAATGAGTATATCTTGCCGTTTTCCATATTTTGCGGGGTTAAACGGATCTAAAAGTCCTGTTAGTCGGTATAACCTTCCAGCTTCTTGGAACTTGAAGCCCTGGACAGTTTCCTGATCGCCTTAGCCTCGATCTGTCTGATACGCTCTCTTGTAACGCCCAGATGCTGTCCTACCTGCTCAAGGGTCATGGGAACACCGTCCTTAAGACCGAACCTTAATTCGATAACGCGTCTTTCCCTGTCAGAAAGATTGCCCAATGCCTTGATGAGGTCTTCCTTGAGCAAGGTCCTTGCAACTTCCTCATCAGGAGCAAGTTCATCGTTGGATATGAAGTCAACGAGATGGCTGTCTTCTTCTTCACCGACAGGCTTGTCTATGGAGATGGGATCCTGGGAGATCTTCTTGATATCCCTGATCTTCTGAACATCCATTCCCATTGCTTCAGCGAGTTCGTCGTCAGTAGGCTCACGGTTCAGATCCTGAACGAGCTGGCGCTGAACACGTGTCAGCTTGTTGATCGTCTCGACCATATGAACGGGGATCCTGATCGTCCTTGCCTGATCGGCGATGGCTCTGGTGATTGCCTGACGGATCCACCATGTAGCGTATGTGGAGAACTTAAAGCCCTTCTGGTAGTCGAACTTGTCGACTGCCTTGATAAGGCCGATATTACCTTCCTGGATGAGGTCGAGCAGGGCAAGACCTCTGTTCATGTATTTCTTTGCGATGGATACTACAAGTCTCAGGTTGGACTCGATGAGCTTGTCCTTGGCATCCTGATCGCCCTCAGCCATCCTCTTGGCTATCTCTCTTTCCTCTTCAGGTTTGAGGAGGTCTATCTTACCTATTTCCTTCAGGTACATCTTGACCGAGTCGTCAACGGACAGGTCGTCGATGGATGCACCGTCGATATCCGCATCAAGATTGATCTCTCCAACCTTGATCCCGGCTTCCTCAAGCTCAGCCGTGAGCTTGACCATATCGTCTGCTTCGATCTTATATTCGAATGCTATATTATCAACGTCGTTATCGCTGATGCTGTTATCGTTCTTGGATGCAAACTTCTTCAGAGCCTCAAGTGCCTTCTGATAATCGCTCATAAAAATTTAAGCCCCCTTCTTCTTAAGTCGCGCTTGTCTCGGACGGCTGTGTCGTCTCAATGACTTCGTCTTCCTTAAACTCCGCTCCGTTCGAGGTAACCTTATAGATTCCCTTGGGAGTATAGATCTCAAGCGTTACCTTAGAATCCGCGTCAGACGAGAAATTGCCTGACTTGTTACGAAGATCGCAGTATTTCTTGAAGATATCTTTGGCAGTATCGCTGCTGATCTCATCCTTCGTTGCGATCTTGACATTCTGACATGTCTGGCCGAAAACGATGTAGCCTTTCTTGTATCCGTCACTGTCGGCGGATGTATCGACCTTGACGGAACCTTCAAAGACCGTGTCGATAGAAGCCGTTATCTTGTCCAGCATGCCCTTCCTCGAAAAATACATGGGCAACGCGATGGCAACCACGATGGCAACTGCTGCAGCGATACCTGCTACAAGACCGATAACGAGTTTCTTGGGAGCTTTTACATCCTTTGCCTGAACCTCGAACTCATTGGGCTTGTCCTTGCTTTCGCTGTCGCCTGTCTTGGTTGTCTTGTCTCTGGCAACGGCTTTCTCGACCATGTCCGGATATACAGGTGTCGCATAATAATGCCTGGTCTCAGCCGATTCCTCGATCTTCTCGTTGGGGAAAGTATAGTTTTGGGGATTCTCCAATATCTCAACGGCCTCAGCCGAAGGGAATACCATGTGACAGAAAACACATTCACACTTATCGTCCCTGTTATCGAAAACTATGAGAGAACCACAGTTCTTACACATTCCTTGAGTAGTAGCCATAAACGTCATCCTTGTACTTATTCTTCTGCACTGAGATCAAGCTTTTACCCTCATCAGTCCGACGGAGGGCATAGTTCCGCTTATAACAGCGCAACGTATAAGATACAACAGTCAGTGCCTATTGTCAAGCAAAGCCTTATAAATAATTAAGAAAATGCAGACTGCAGCAGCCCCTCTTCTGCGGATTTTTAAAATCAGTTCTCTGATGATATAATGGCTACAGTACCTAAGGGAGGATTTTGAATATGTACGGACCAAGAAATTATGACAACGTAACCAATTCGGTGAATTCCGATCTTCAGAACTCGCGCAACGCCATAAAACTGCACGATGCCAACAAGAACATCGATGAACTGAAAAAAGAGATAACCAAACTTGAGATGATGATCAGAGCCATGGTCTCGATCATGAACGAACAGGGCGTTACCACAGAGCACATCAACGAAAAGATAAAGCTGATGCTGGACGACAAGATCGCCAAGGGCTTCTCAAACTCCGATTCGATCCCCTGCCCCAAGTGCGGCAAGACGGTCCGTGAATCGGCTCAGACTCCCATGATGGGAAGATGCATGTTCTGCGGAACCACTGCAGTATTCTATCCTTTCGTTGACGAAGAACAGGCCGCTGTATCCGAAGCCGCCGAAGATGACAACAACCCAGTGAACGATCACATGTTTGACGATCTTCTCTGATCTATAAGGTTCGCTGAGATGTCAAAAGGCAGATCCAGACTGTTTCCGGAACTTAAGCCCTCAGATATACACGAGGGCTTTATGCTTGAAGCGATCCGTGAGGCCGAGAAAGCGATCGAGCTTTCTGAGTGCCCCATCGGCTGCGTCATCGTAAAAGACGGCAAGATCCTTGTAAGAGCCCATAACCTAAGACTTACCAGAGGCAATGCGATAGCGCATGCCGAAGTGATCGCGATAGATAAAGCCTGCCGCAAGATCGGAGATTTCAGGCTTAACGACTGCGATATGTATGTAACGCTCGAACCCTGCACCATGTGTGCCGGCGCCATCATCCAGAGCCGGATCCGCAAGGTCTACTTCGGAGCCTACGAACCCAAGAGCGGCGCCGTGTGCTCATGCAACGACATCTTCAATGTCGAGCACGGACATAACCATAAAGTCGAATTCGAAGGAGGCATTCTCGAAGAGCAGTGCTCATCCATGATGAAGGACTTTTTCCGCAACATCAGGATCAGGGACGCAAAAACCGACTAGATCCTTACGAACTGCGAATATCTCACCAGATAGACCCACTTCTCCTTGATCTTCTTGCCGCTCTTGGCAAATGCCGCAGCATAGGAAGAGATCTGCACGGAGTGCCTTGCCCGAGCCTCATCTTCCCTTTCTTCCTCATCCATATCAGGAAGAGAATCTGTCTTATAATCCAATATTACGATTCCGTCATCCTCCTCGAAAACGAGGTCAGCGATACCCTGCACCAGAACGCTTCCGCTCTCAGGATCGCCGGGGTCGGTATAGATCGAAAAGACCAGCGGATATTCATACTTCGCAGCAGAGTTCCTGTCGGCTATATCGAGCCTTCTTCCGATATCACTGTTGTAGAAATCAACGACACCCTGCTTCATCTCAAGACAAGTCTTCCTTACTGTTGCCGCATCGGCACCGTTAAAGAAACCTTCATTTATCAGCTTATCGACAGCAGTCTCGTAATCTGACAGTATCTCATCAGGCTGGGCTGCCCTCATGAGAACATGGAGGATCGTACCCTTGGCAGCGGAAGACAGCATCTTCTTCCCTCCGCCGTATTCCGAGCGCGACCTTATGTTCATGTCGACGTGCGTAGTGCTCGTAAACTTGCCCGTGGAAGCAGACGTAACAGACACCTTGAAAGGTATCTCCGTCTCGCTCTGATATCTGTATTCCGCTATCCTATCCGGCAGTTCCGGATCTTCATCAGCACAGTCTTCGTCATCTCCGCCGTACAGATCCATGTCAGGGATGTTTTCAGGATCTTCTTCACCAAACAATTCATCATCCGGATATTCTTCAACGGGACGCAGGTCATACAGATCTGCTTCAGAGGGAACTCTGACACAAACGGGATCATGGTCATCAAGCAGTTCTCCGAATGTATCCCTGTCCGTAATGCAGGCAGGATCCTCACAGACAAGCCCTGCTTCCCCGAATCTTTCCGCCACGGCGTTATTCCAGTATGGGGATCTCATGAGAGCCAAAAGCAGGAAATAGAATATGCCTCCTGTCTTGGCACGGAGCACGGTCTCCCTTCTCTTCACCTCGGGTGCTGCCATCAGCGCTGCATTCTCCGCAGCTGTCTTGTACATATTGTTGCTCTTGCCGCCCTTGGAATCAGCGGTCATGACGATCGACAGCTTATCCTGGGCGCGCGTCAGCGCAACATAGAGCAGCCTCATAAGTTCCGAGTTATCCTCAACGGTGATGTCCTCATTCTTGATCCGCATCTCGAATGATGTCTTCCTGCAGAGCTCGTCTTCATCGTACCAGTCAGAATACCAGCCATCTTTGTCATCAAAGCAGATGCCGGATATGGAACTGTCCGACTGCCTTCTTCTGGGCTTGACGACAAGGATCACATACTTGTACTCGAGGCCCTTGCTCTTATGCACGTTCATGACAGTAACCTTGTCAGGTTCTGAATCTCTCGTCTCAACGCTAGTCCCGTCAGAGAACTTGATCTTCATCTGTTCAAGCTCGGATGAGATACCTGATATATCAGTACCGTATCTCTTGAAGTTGGAAGTAAGCCAGTTCTTGAAAAGATTGATCTTGGCGGTGTTGCCGTAATTGTCTTCGATCGTTGCCTTGATATGGGTCTTCTTGAAGACCTCCTCCGCGGTCGAAGCGATCGATGAAGTCATGGCGAAAGACCTTAAGTCATCGAAGGTATCGAGGAAGTGTTCAACACGGAGATAGAGTTCTCCTTCACTGTCTTCGTCCGCCGTCTCACGGTAGATCCTTATCCTGTCGATCAGATTGATCTTAAGATCCGATCCCCTGCTCTGCAGATATGCATTGATATGAGCGATCTCATCCAAAGTGAAATTCGTAAATTCAAACGGCGCGAGCAGGACCCCCAGCATGTACTCATCCCTCAGGGAATTTCCCAGTACGATGATGAGCGATGCGAGCCTGTGGATATCGTTGTCGGTGAAGATCATGGTTATGTTGATGCCGGCAGCATCTATACCGTAATCGTTAAGATGTTCCGTAACGGCATTGGCCATGCTCCTCGTCTCGGTAAGAACGCAGATATCGCTTAACTTATGGTTGACGGGATCCTTCGCCATATAGTCCCTGATGAGATATTCGATACCGTTCTTAAGGCTGATGACATCCTTGCCCGAGGGATCGGTCAGTTCATCGTCGGCAGTTGCCTTTTCAGCCTCCTGCCCGGAAGCATCGTCTTCACCTTCAGAGCCGGATCCTTCTTCCTCATCCGAGCCTTCTTCAGCATCAAAACTCAGATAATCCTCATCTACTACAAGGACATCGGGAATATAGTAAGGATCAAAATCACAGACCTTGCTCTCCGGGAAATGGAGCATCTGCTTCGGGTAATCGATACCCGATACTTCCTTGTCCATCAGCTGCAGGAAGATAAAATTGATGAAGTTCAATATTTCCTTCCTGCTCCTGTAATTCTCGTTAAGGTATAGAGGCGTTCCGCATCCGGGATCCTCTTCCATATCGGACAGCATCCCGGTAAAGATCGAAGGGTCTGAATTACGGAATCTGTAGATGCTCTGCTTAACGTCGCCGACGCGGAAAACGTTCTTGCCGGACCTTGATATCTTCCTGATTATCTCGTCCTGAAGATCAGTGTTGTCCTGATACTCATCTACATATATCTCGCTGAACTTGCTGCGGTAGTGACCGGACGCCTCGGAATCGGAGAATATATCAAATGCAGCATATTCAAGATCCGCAAAATCCATGCCTCTAACGGAATATTTGAGTTCGGAATAGATGTCGTCCATATCGAGCAGAAGATCCGTATATGCCCTTACAGCCTTAACGTTTTCCTCAGCCATCTTTGTTATCTTATCAAGAGGTGTTTTCAACAAGGTCCTGAAGACCTCGTTATATCCGTCGGACAGATCGAAAGTACCCTTTCTCGTTTTGAACCCTGATGCATCGTAAGCTTTACAAACAGCGCTGAAAGGAGCAGCTTCAGGAAGAGTCTTGGAAAGGTTATTTCCGACCAGTTCAGAAAGATCGACCGATGTCAATGCATTGAGGATATCCCCAGCAGCAGCGCCTTCTGCATAGAGCTTATGTGCCCTGTATATTGAATCACGCAGACCGTCAAGGATGCTGCGGCTCAAAGCAACGATCTCATCTTCTTTCCTTCCGGTCTTCTTGACAAGATAAGTTCCTTTGTCTGTCCCGATGATATCCCTAAGTTCATCGAAGCGGTCTGCGCAGTCTTTGAATCTTGTGATCACCGCTCCGAGGATGGGACAGAGCCTCCCGTTGATATCCCTGTATTCGTATTCTTCACATGCTTTCTTTATCTTTGTCCTGTAATCGGCAAGACAACGGAGCTTGTCATAGGAAGCTACAAGATCGTTCGTAAGAGTAAAATCTGATCTGCCGTCACCCGATCTCTCGGTAAGCAATATGAAATCAGACCTGTCAGCGGTCCTTCCTGCTTCTATATCCTTGAGATATGCCCTCTCGACAGCCAGCGCCGCGGCACGGGAGCGGAGGAGCTTAAGTTCTCCTTCATCGAGTATCGCAAAACCGGGTTCAAAACATACGCGGTCTTTGTCTGCCAGTACATAGCCCTTCTCGGTCACCACCCTCTGGCAGAAACTGTCAAAAGTCTGTATATATGCATTGGACAGTTTATCGATCTGTCTGCTGAAATATTCACGCTTCCCGGGATCGCCTTCGGAACTGTCGTATTCTTTCCTCAGGGCGTCCTCGATCTTCTTTTGCATATGGACAGCGGCATCATTGGTAAAGGTCACAACGAGGATGTCATCGATCGTGAGTTCTCCCGTCTTGATCCTGTTGATGATGCGCTCGACAAGGACTGTCGTCTTGCCGGAACCTGCAGCAGCAGATACCAGGATGTTATCCACAGCATTATCTATTACTCTTTTCTGTGCAGCCGAAAAATCCATACCGTCTTATCCTTCTTCACCTTCGCCGTTAACGCCCATGTATTCCCTGATGTTTTCGATAAGTCCCGCAACGCTGTCAGCAGAACCCGACTTATAGTTATCGGGGATGAGGTCTGACTGTGCCCTTCTTGCGGGTCTCGATGCGTTGTTTCCGCAAAGCCCTTTGTATATGCAATAATCGCATTTACCCTTCGCGCTGACGTTCGCATCCGCCATGCCGTTTGCTATCGCATCGCAGCTGTTCTTGACAGTCTCGATCGCATATCCTGCAAGCACTTCGATATTCTCGGAGAGCATGGCGTTCTTCGTTCCCTTCTTGCCTGATATCTCATCTTCCTTGACGAGCATCCTCGGGGTGAATTTAAGTTCTTTATTCTTACCTGTTCCCATATTGACGGGGAGATATCCGTAGTTTGACAGATGATGTTCCACGCCGCTCTTATCGAGCCCCTTCATCAGCACGTAAGAATAGACCGGGAGCTGGATCTGAATGCCTTCAACAAGCTCAGCCATGGATATGGTCTTCCTGCCGGTCTTGTAATCAACGACTCTTACCGACTTCGCACCATCCTGATCCTCACGCATGTCGTATCTGTCGATATATCCTCTGAACATGAATGTCATGCCGTTGGATGCTGTGATGTTGAATTCATAATCGCCCTTGCCGAGTTCCAGTTCAAAACCCGAAGGAACATATCCCGAATTACTGCACTCCTTCATTACCTCCGGATACATCCAGCGGAAGATACGCTTGATCTTCCTTCCCTCCCTGTTCTCGAAAAGCACATCCGCCTTGCCTTCCGGATCGTAGGCCGAAGGTACTTCCTTGGGGTTGACGGCTTCCCTGAACGACAGTTCCGTGATCCTGTCTAACTCCGCCTCATCGAACACGCCGTCCTGGATGAATCTGTCACAGTAGCTTTGCAGATCTTCTCCTGTCTTAAGGCCTATGTCCCTGATGCTTTTCTCGAACATCGAATGGATAACGGTTCCCATGACATTCGCCTTGACTTCCGTATTGTCCTCACGCTCACGTGCCCTGATGATTCGTTCCGCCATATAACGGAAATGACAGTTGTTGAACTGCTCCAGAGATGAAACGCTGCATCTCATATTAGTCTTCGCGAAAACAGCCATGTCCTCAGGAGATATATATGCACTCTCGAAATAGTATCTCCTGCTGACAGGTTCATCGTAAGACTTGAAGCGGAAGTTGTTGACGGGGATCTTCCATTCATCAGTCTCTTCATATTCCCTGTAAAAATCGAAAACGCGTGACATCGACTGGCCGTATTCATGGACCATATAGATCAGGTCGGTCGCAGTCCCCATCATGAGGCAGGAAGATACATACTGTTCCTTCAGTGCAGACTCAGTCTTGTCTGGCAGCGTAATGTCCTTCAGGGAATCTGCAAGCACCTTAAGTTCCTCGCTGCTGATTATGCCGTCGCTTATCCTGCCGCTCGGGAAGTTCGACCTGTCCGCTCCCACGATAAAGAGGACTTTGCAGGGTGACACATAAGCCCTTCCGGGAGTCGTTATCTCAACCGAATCGACACGCAAAGGTATAGTGCCCTCGGTCTTGTTCTTCATGTCGGTCCTGATAAGGGATATCATGGCCGACTGGCTTATCGGTACATCATTCATCTCATGGGAGAAGGATGCCAGCAGCTTCATTATCTCATCGTAGCCACGGACGAGAGCCTGGGCTGCAGTGTCCATCTTCTGTGAAAGAAGTTCATCTCTTAAGGATTCAATAAAGAGCCTGTTGGAATCCAGGTATCCGGAAAGGAGCTTCGCCTTGGCAGACAAAGAAGGCGCGGCATAGATCTCATCAGCGATCTTCTTGAGAGGTCTTAACCTGTTGTTGATAACATAATCCCAGAAGATGTCTCCTGCGGGATATATCCCTTCCTTCAGGACTTCTCCTTCAAGTTCTACCGTATCTGAATAGATATAAACCGTGGGATCGTCGCGGTGAACGCTGCCCTTGCCTTCCTTCTCATCTTCGGAGATCTTCCTGTAGAGGTGTTCCGAAAACAACCTCCTGCCGTCGGTTATCGCCTTAAGACGGCAATAGTTATCAAAAGCGTCAGCCAGGTAAGGAGGGATCTTCATCATGCCTGAATACATCGCCCTCAGCACGACATCAGTCGAGTATCCCGTCAGAGGCAGCATGAGGATGGTCTCGGCATACATGGGTATGACAGTATCGATAAGGTCGATCTTCTTATCAATGAACAGATCCAGCCCGAATACTTCCGCCACGCTCGTTATTGAAGACATGAGCTCATCGTTGCAGCAAACGATCCTGATATCCTTGTAACGGTAGCCCTTGTTGCGTGTCAGGTCGACGATCTCATTCATGACATAAGCTATCCTGTCATCCGCATCGGTGATCTGCGACAATATGATCTTCTCCTTGACCAGATCCTTGGGGGGCAGAAGATCCTTGACTCCTGCTATATACGCATCAACGCACTTATGCGTGGAAAGATCAGCCTCCTTGCCTCCGGGAATGTATTCCTCACATTCCGCGCCGTACTCCGTCCGCATGATGTCGATAAAGCGGTTGCCTACCGAGTATATGCCGGGACAATTGGGATCGAATGGATCTCCGATCGTATAGAAGACTATATCCGCGCCCATATCAGACAAGACCCTGATGAACATCCCCTCATGAGGAGTCAGGAGTCTTGCCGATCCGAAACCGATAACAACGAATCTTGAAGATACGAGATCCTTGATGTGCCTGTATCTCCGAAGTTCCATCTTCGCAGGGTCAGATGCGAGTTCATTGAGAACATCCGAAGCAGTCTTGATGGGATCCGTCATAAGCTGCAGATCATAGGTGTCGTTCATCAGACGGAGCTTCTCCATAAGGAAAGCGATGTCGCTTATCTTTGCGACATAATCCTCGTTATCGCCTGCCCCGGAAACAAGGGCCTCCCTCAGTTCTTCGGGGCCTATGCCGTATCTGACAAAATCACCGATGATATTGATGAGTCCGTTGATATATTCATAGTGGCCCGCAAAGCCCGAAAGCTTTCTGAAATCGTCCTTGTAACCGGTAAGGACGGAGAATATGGCGTTGCGCAGTTCCACATCACCGCCCGGCGCAATGCTGGTCCTGCCGCATGTCGACAGAATATCCGCTGCGAGCCTAATAAAACTTGTTACATCTCCTGAAGTGAAGGCTGCCGAAAGTTTCATCTCAGCCGAAGACCCCTGTACGGAAACATCTTCGGGAAAACGCAAAGCCAAGTCTTCCAGGAGCATCTTCTCGACCTGGGCCTTGGAATATTCGGGCGTAACAAAATAGATGCTGTCAGATCCTGACAGGCGTCCTGCCTCATCTGCAACGATATAAGGCGTTATGCAGTCCGTGCCCCTGTAATAGCTGATCCTGATCATGTTTTCCTGCCTTCTCATCAGTCTCTAATCCAATGATAAACTACCGAAAAGCATAAATAAAGAAAGATTTGGAGACAGCAGACTTTATGTACCATTTTTAGGACACATCCTGTCCGGGAAAGCTGTAAACCGCCGCTTTCCTCCCCTCTGTAACCGTCCCTGTAAATAAACTGATTTTTAGTATATAATATATGTTCACATAATCATTCGGAGGAACATGTTATGTTTTTGAGGAAGAACACCGTTCGCATTTTGACCGCTTCAGCCCTCTCTTTGGCGCTGATAAGTGCATTTCTCTTTATCCTGCCCCAAAAGGCAGTAAGAGCTGATGACAGCGGTTTTACTTATGAATTTACCGAGAATGATCTGAGCACAGATCCTGCTGCCGGTATCAACAACAAGATTGCTGATCTGAAAGATCAGGCCACGGCAGCTAATCCGATCACTTTCAAACTCCCGGCAGGCAAAACTTACGGTCTGAAGAGTTCCATCAAGCTTTATAGCTATATGACGTTGGATCTTAACGGTTCGACCTTGAAGATGTTCGACTCGGACAACGTTCAGTCCCCTGCCCATAACATGATGCGCTTCGGCACAGAAGAATTTGGAGAGATCGTCACCGGCTATGCTTATAAGAACATAACCATCAAGAATGGAACGATCGACGGCAACGAGAAAGGCGCTACGCTTCTTAAGTTGGCACACGGCAAGAACATTACCTTGTCCGGCCTTACAGTCTGCAACACCAGGGATTATCACCTTTGTGAATTCGCAGCGATAGACGGTCTTACGGTCGACAATTGCACATTCAAAGACCAGGTCCTTACGAATGATGATGAGACAACATATGAAGCGATCCAGCTCGATGTCCTTGCGCCCGCGCACTTTGAGTCCTATGAATTCCAATCTCTCCCGATGAAGAATGTAACTATCAATGAATGTACATTTATTAATGTTCCCAGAGCCATAGGAAGTCATACAGCGATCCTTAACGATCCTTTCGAAAACATCACTATAACGAACAATACCATTGATAAATGCAGCAGTGCAGCTATCCAGGGCAATTACTGGAAGGATGTTACCATTACCGGCAACACCATTACCGACGCCCCCCGCGGTATCGTCGTGTATTCTGTTAACGGCAACGGAGGAGAGTCGTCTGCAGCCAACGGAACTTATCTTTCGACAACCATCGATACCAACCTGATCGATCCGGATTACCAGGGTGCATCTACAGAATATAAGACGCCCTTCAACGCCAACATAAAGATCAGCAACAACAAGATAACCCTTAACAACAAAGAAGATTACAGCAGTTATAACCATGTCGGGATCCTCACCGGAGGAGTTATATATGATGACCAGACACTCTATACGGAAGACAGTTCCGGCAGGATTCCTGAAGGCGACTACTATATCGATGGTGTAACGATCAGCAATAACACAATAAACACGACAGGACACGGTATCCGTATTGCTAACACTCATAATGCAACTGTATCCGGTAATACGATCGATGCAGGCAACGGTAATGGCGATCCCGAAAAAGAATTTCACGGGATCAGTGCTGCTTATAACTCAGATAACATCACCATATCGGCCAATACGGTAACTAACTCCCTTAATGACGGTATCATGTCCAGCCTCTCTAAAGGCATCAAAATAAAGGATAATACCATTGTCTCATCAGGTGCATATGGTATAAGGGGCACTAATTCTTCCACGATCACCGCGCTGTCAGGAAACAAGATAACGGACTCTTATGACAACGGAATAATGCTTTCCGTTGAAACCAACTGTTCCTGCTCGATCAAGGAAAACAAGATCAGCAACTCCGGAAGTGACGGCATCGTTGTTTCTGATTCCTACTGCAACGACATAACTGATAATGAGATCATTAATCCCTCAGAAGAAGGTATCGTTGTCACATCCGGAATATGTTCACAAGACATTACCGGCAATAAGATCAGCAATGCGGGAAGCCATGGAATTCAGATCATTTCCGGCTCGAGCGCAAAATCTGTCACCGATAATGAGATCAACGGCGTTGCAGGATACGGCATCCATCTGACATCTGACTCGACAAGCTGCGGCGCGGTCAGCGGCAATACGATCGATGGCGCAAAGAGCGGCATCATGGTCACAAACAAAGCCTACGTCTCCGGCTCCATCAGCAATAACACGATCACCGGTCCCGAGGAACACGGCATCAAGATCAGCGATTCCGGAACAAAGGGCCAGGATGTCACAGACAACACTATCGAGAATGCAGGAACGACGGGCATCATGCTCAATAACGGAGCTAAGCTGACAGGCAATATCGAGTCCAACACGATCACGACAACTGGCAAGTACGGCATCATAGCAAGCGATTCCGGTACATCCTGCACGGATGTCAAGAGCAACACGATATCCGGTACTGCATCGACAGGGATCCTTGCTGCAAAGTCCGTTTCCGTCGCTTCCATAAGTTCCAACAACATATCCAATGCCGGCGAGACCGGAATAAAGGTCAGCGAGTCATCCAAGGTCAAGACGATCAGCAATAACACTGTCGCTTCTTCTGCAGGCAACGGTATTGCCGTCTCCACGGGTTCCAAGGTATCCGGAGGCATCTCATCCAACACGATCTCCTCTTCCGGAGAAAACGGAATAAAGATCGCAAACGATCCAACCGTTGTTGCCAAGATCGACTCCAACAAGATAACCGATTCAACGCAGAACGGCATCATGGTAAACAACCAGGGCCAGGTAAGCGGAGCAGTTACGGGCAACACCATCAACGGTACCAAGAAGTACGGTATCCAGGTATGTGACAGCGGCTCCGTAGGATCCGTTACCGATAACAAGATCTCCAATATCAAGGGGGATCACGGGATCGCAGTTTCCGCTTCGACATCCGGAAAGATCTCCGGCAACGAGATCTCATCCCCTGTCAAGACCGGTATCCTTGTCAGCACCGGAGCGAAGATCACCGGTGCAATCACCGACAACAAGATCAACACTCCCGGAGACTGCGGTATCAAGGTAACAGGTTCTTCAAGCACATGTACAGATATCACGAGCAACACAATTACAAAATCTGCGGGTAACGGTATCGTCTTAAGCGACAGTGCCAAGGCTTCCGGCAACATCAAGTCCAATTCCATAGCGAGCGCCGGTGATGCAGGCATCAAGGTCTGCGACAAGTCTTCGTGCGCATCGATCTCCTTCAATACCGTTAAGGGAACAAAGACCAACGGCATCGTCGTATCAGGCGGAGCCAAGGTCAGCAAGGATATCGCAGACAACAACATCAACTCTGCAGGAAGCAACGGCATCAAGATCAGCGACGCCAACACTTCCGTTGACAACATCACTTCCAACAAGGTAACAGCTTCCACGGAATACGGCATAATGGTATCCGCTTCCGCCAAGGTTACCGGTTCTGTTTCACAGAATACCGTAGACGGCGCTAAGAAGAGCAGCATCATGGTATATGACAAGGCTAATGTTCCCGTCATCACGAAGAACATCATCAACGGATCCGGCGACTGCGGCATCAAGATCAACGGCGCATCCGCTACATGCAAGGATATTACCGACAACCAGATCTTGAAGAGCGGTTACATCGGCATCCTGCTCAGCGACAAAGCAAAAGTAACGGGCAACATCACCGGCAACCTGATCGAAGATCCCAAGGATGCAGGCATCAAGGTATGTGCAACCGCTTCTGCAAACAACATATCGAGCAACCGCGTCTTCTACGCAGGCGGCGACTATGCGGTCATGGTATCTTCCGGCGGATCGGTCGTAACATTGAAAGACAACATCATCGTCTTCCCTACAGACAAGGCCTATGCGATCAAGGTCGATTCACAGAGCACGGTCAAGGTCAACCTCGACAACAATGTATACAAGTTCGAAGACGTAACCAACAAATCCGATTTCTGGTTTGTTCCCACCTACGCACTCGCGTCAAAGGGTGTTGTCAAAGGATATGATAACGAGAAGACTTTCCGTCCCACGACCGAATGCACGAGAGGTCAGATGGTAACCTTCCTTTGGAGACTTTCAGGCTGTCCTAACCCGCAGTCCAACAAAAGCAATTTCATCGATGTCAAGAAGACTGATTATTACTACAAGGCAGTAATCTGGGGCAACGAGCAGGGCATCGTGGAAGGATATAAGGACGGATCATTCGGTCCCAAGATCGTCTGTATGAGAAAGCATGCCGTAACCTTTATGTGGAGAATGGCAGGCAAGCCCAAGCCGAAGTCAAAGAAGAACAAGTTCTCTGATGTTAAGACATCTGACTACTTCTACCAGGCAACGATCTGGGCATCCGAAAACAACATCCTCGCAGGATATGCAGACGGAACGTTCAAGCCTGACGGCAAGTGCCTGAGACGTCAGATGGTGACATTCCTCTACAAGTATGATGTCAACATAAACGGCAGCAAGTAAGCTTTTCGAAAAGTAAAGATATAAAACTCCCGCACTTACGGTGCGGGAGTTTTTTGTTTGTCTGTTTATCTGTATCACTTCTTGCCGGAGATAATCCTGAAACACCTCAGGCTGTTAAGTATCGCAAGCACCAGCACACCGACATCGCCGAATACTGCAAGCCACATGTTGGCTATGCCGAGAGCTCCCAGGATGAGGATCACGGCCTTTACGGCCAACGAGAATACGATGTTCTCCTTTACTATCGTCATCGTCTTACGGGCTATCCTGACAGCCTTGGCGATCTTGAGCGGGTCGTCATCCATCAGAACGATGTCAGCCGATTCTATGGCTGCATCAGAGCCCATGGCGCCCATGGCGATACCGACATCAGCTGTAGCGAGTACGGGTGCATCATTGATGCCGTCACCGACAAAGACCGTCCTGGCACCTTTTGCCATAAGTTCCTTAACGCGTTCCACTTTGTCCTCGGGAAGGAGCTTGGCATAGTATTCAGTGAGCTTGAGCTTCTTGGCTACATTGCCTGCTATGTCTTCCTTGTCGCCCGTCAGCATGACAGTCTTATCGATGCCGACTTTGTGAAGTTCTTCTATGGCTTCTTCAGACTCTGCTTTGATCTCATCGTTAACGATTATGTGTCCAAGATATTCACAACTGCCGGACGAGATCCTGGCAACATGGATAATGGTTCCTGTAAGATGACATTCATGCCAGGCTGCTCCGATCTCATCCATGAGAGATCCGTTTCCGACATAGTAGCTGTCGCCGTCGATCATGGCGCATACGCCCTTCCCTGCGATCTCCCTTACATCTCCGACACGGTTCTTATCGAGGTGGTCGTGATGAGCCTGTATGACCGATACTGCTATCGGGTGGGAAGAATAACTCTCGGCAAGAGCTGCTATATCCAGAAGCTCAGCCCTGCTTATCTCATTCGGATGGATATCGTCTACTGCAAAAGCGCCTTTCGTAAGCGTACCCGTCTTATCGAATACGACCGTATCCGCCTTGGATAAAGCCTCAAGATAGTTCGCACCTTTGATGAGTATTCCTTCCCTCGATGCGCCGCCAATGCCGCTGAAGAAAGAGAGCGGAACAGATACCACCAGAGCGCAGGGACAGGATACTACGAGAAATACGAGTGCCCTTCCAACCCAGGTGCTCCATACCTCCCCGTTGGCGATGCCAAGAAAGAGAGGAGGCACGACAGCGAGCAGCAAGGCTGCGATGACAACGACCGGCGTATACCAGTGGGCGAACCTCGTAATGAAGTTCTCTGCCTGTGCCTTGTTCTCTGAAGAGTTCTCCACGAGTTCGAGGATCCTGGCTACCGTGCTCTCGGAATAGATACCGCTCGTCCTTACTCTGCATACTCCGGTAAGGTTCAGCGTTCCCGATATCACCTTGTCGCCCGGAGCCATATCCTGGGGCAGGCTCTCGCCTGTAAGGGCAGATGTGTTAACCGTAGTTGTACCCTCGGTAATGATGCCGTCTAGCGGGATCTTCTCGCCGGGCTTGATAACGATGATGCTGCCTACATTAACTTCCTCAGGAGATACAGTCTCTTCCTTCTCCAGTCCGTCAGCATCCGTAATGATGAGGTTGGCGTAATCGGGACGGATATCCATGAGAGCCGCAACGGACTTGCGCGTACGGCCGACCGCGATACTCTCGAAGAGTTCTCCCACCTGGAAGAAAAGGATGACGGCAACAGCCTCGGGGAATTCGCCTGTTGCGATTGCGCCTATGCTTGCTATTGCCATCAGGAACTTCTCATCGAGGAGCTGCCCGTGGATTATATTGATGACTGCCGTCCTTATGACATCGTATCCGATAATGACATAAGGGATCAGGAAAAGAGCGAGAAATACCGGCCAGGGAATCTGACTGAAGACAACCTTTATTATGGTGAAAGCCACCAGCAAACAAGCCGCGATTATAATACGGCGAAGCATCTTCTTCTGCTTCCTCGTCATCTTGTATTTCATATTGGCCACGATCCTATTCTTTAAAGTTTTCCTGTGATCAGATGATCATCTCACAGTCAGGATCGACTTTCCTGACGCAATCTGCCGCCATCTTAACTACATCATCAAAATCAGCATCATCCGCTTCGAGGGTGATCTTCTGGGACATGTAGTTAACACTGCAGAACTTGACTCTGGGATCCTTTAAGATGGCTTCCTGCACCTTTCTTGCGCAGTTGGCGCAATCCAGTTCGGCTTCATAAGATTTTTTCATGGTTTATATCTCCTTGCTATTTTATTTTTCTGATCATTTACTCAAGGATATGGTCGAATCCCTGGGCTATTATCGATTTAACATGGTCGTCGCTCAACCTGTACCAGATGGTCTTGCCTTCTCTCCTGTTGGAAACAAGATTAGCGGATTTCAAGATCTTGAGCTGATGAGAGATCGCAGACTGCGTCATGTTAAGTGCTGAGGATATATCACGCACGCAGAGTTCGTTCTCCATAAGAGCGAACATGATCTTGACCCTGGTGGAATCGGCAAACATCTTGAAAAGATCCGCAAGATCGGAAAGCTGCTCATCTTTGGGCATGCCCTTCGTCCCGGTCCTGATGTGTTCGGCATCATGCATACAGATATCCTCCTTTGCTTTTTGCAACATATGAATGATTGTTCATATGTTCAACTGTATGAATGATAACTCTCATTTGTTCCTTTGTCAACATAAAAAACTGCCTCCCCTCAAGGGAAGGCAGTAAGAACTTGATCGTACTGATCTCGGGATCACGGCATATACTCGATATAGATATAACGGAGAACATCGTTGATGAACTCGAAAGTATAGCTGCTTCCTCTCATGTACTTGCTGGACTTGGTCTTGTAATACATCCTGTAGGAATGATATGTGCCGTCGTCACTGTCATATGTGTCTTCATCGTCAGGATCGCCGCAGCTTGCCTTGATATCATCGACCGTCAGGTCCATGGAGAAATCGAAGGTAAGCACGTCCTGCTTCCTGTCTTCGTAGATAGGCAGGTAGATCTCATTTACATAACAGTCTTTAGCAGCGAGATCTCCATCGGTGTCATTAAATACATATACCTGAGCGCTCAAATATTCACCCAGTTCGATAGAGAAGCTGGAGAGCTGGTGGTTCTTCTCGACTATATCATCTGCATGCTTGATGTCATTCTTATCAAAAGGAACACCGTCATCGATCATTTCCTGCAAAGTGGTCTTGCCGAGTGTGTACTTCTTGCCGTTGATGTAAAAGTTCATCTCATCAAAGTTGACGATGGTGCCGTTGCCGGATGAGGACTGCTTAGACTCTTTGGATTCCTTGGATTCTTTGGACTCCTTGGTTTCTTTGGACTCGGATGACTCAGAAGAGGTAATATCCGGTTCCGTATCAGCAGGAGTTGTCTCCGTAGGCTCTGTCTCCGTAGGCTTGGAGCCGCCCAGATCGATGGAATCTACGATGGTCTTAAGGAATTCCTTTGCTTCCTCGTCAGATGCAAGATCAACGAGCCACTCCTCGTCAACATAGACGAGGTCGAGCTTGATCGTCTCAGTCTCAGTGTTCTTTGCAGCTTCGATCGCATCAAGGAGCTCATTGAGAGTAGGTTTTTTAAGATCATCCTCAATGTCCTCTGCATCGACATACTTGAACTCGATCTTAACTTTAGCCTTTCCTTCCTTCTTGCTGCCCTGGATCTCCTTGATCTCGTATTCAGCCTTGGAAGTTACCACGCCGAGGACATCCCACTGGTCGTCGGTATAATCGGGCTCGGTAACAGATCCGGCATCTACATACTTGGCAGTATTCTTACCCTTGATAAGCTTTGAAAAATAAGTGTCAGCCGCATTTTTGATCTCAGCCGTTTCACCGTCCGCCCCGAAGATGGAACATCCGGAAGCCAGAACCGCAACCGACATCGACAAGGCAACTGCTGTTGCAATTATTCTTTTTGCCAACATAAACTAATCCTCCCTGAACAAAAAAAGATTTTTATCCAAATCGAGGATAATTGTACTACATTGAGAAGAAAAAACAATTATATAAGTTTCACATCAAATCAGGACTTATTCCCTGTTTTTCTGCTTCTTTTCCTGTTTTGCAAGGTAGAGTCTGCTGTCTGCTTTGTCGAGGAGTTCATAAAGATCGACATCAGGACCGCAGCGGAACGAGTGAAATCCGGTGCAGACAGAGACCTTATAAGGTTTATCGGATACTTGATCATGCTCTTCCATGATCCTCTCTATCCTTGACTTGATCGCATCTTCCGTTCCTTCTGCACCTACAAGTGCGAAAGCCACGAACTCGTCTCCTCCCATCCTTCCGAGAACATCCTTGGTCCTGAAAGCTTCCCTCAGGATATTGGCTGTTTCCTTCAGGGCGTAGTCGCCGTCATCGTGACCGTACTGATCGTTGATCTCTTTGAGATCATCCATGTCAGCGTAACATACAAGGGCCATCTGACCTAAGTTCTCAGGATCCTTGATTATCCTGTCTGCGTTGGTCATGAAGCCTCTCCTGTTGTAAAGTCCCGTGAGCTCGTCTGATTTCGCGATCTCATCGAGCATGGAATTGACATTCATGAACTTTTCGAGAGACGCCTGCAGTTCCCTTCTCGTCTTGTTCTGTGCGTCCAATATGATGAGCGATCTTACAGTGATCGAAAGCTGCTGGGCGATAGGTGTTACGATGGCGATGTTGGAGCATTCCGTCTCGGACACGAGGACTCCGTAGATGTCATCCCCTATGAACACGGGTGTCGCGATCATGGTGTGCCTTGAGCCTTCCGGAATGTAATCGTTTTCGAATATTCGCTCCGTACGCATAAACTGCTGCTCTTCGTTGATTTCATATGTTCCGTCCTCATCGCAGTAGACCTTAAGGAGAACGGTGTTGGGGCATCTCCAGTATGTCTGGGGACCGGCTTTGCTGCTTCCCTGGAAAAAGTAGAGATACATCCTGCTGATGCCCATGGTCGTAATGCCCGTGAGGAGGGTCTTATAGTTGATGTAATCAGTCGTCGGATCGATCGTTATCTCACCCGTCTGCCTGTTCATGAGACGCTCCAATTCGCCTCTCTTGTCGACTACTTCCTGGGTTATCCTGACATTGTTGAAAGCGATGTCCCTGTACACCTCAGAGAAGAGATCTGAGATCTTGAGCTTTATGCTGTCATCGTCACACATGGAATAAGCGCGGTACTGGAGCATGCGGAGAGCGTTAAAGAGCTTCTCTGCGGAGATATAGTCTTCGTAATCCGTCTTGACGAACTCGAAGAACATGTCGCAGACTTCAGCCTGAAGGGCATCGTTCGAAGTATCGCCTATGTATTCCTCATATTTGTCGATGAAAAGATCTAATGCGTCCTTTATGTAGTCGACGCTGTCAGTGGTATAGAACACACCGAACAGATATCTGCTTACTGCATTCTTGAGATTCTCCTTGTGGGTATCCCTGACGTTAAGACCGAACTGCTTTAACATCTGACCGTAATCTATGTCGGTGCATCCGCAGGATTTTCTGAAGACGAGGTTCGTCCTTGTGGATATATCGGTAGGTGTCTGGCTGGAAAGGTAATTGCCGGTATTCATGACAGCCTGGTAAGTAAGATCCGCGGAATTTGCTTCCACCGTGGAAAGAGGCGGGATCATGGACTTAGCAACGACATCGTCATCGAATCCCATAACGAGGATATCTTCGCCCGGAACCAGTCCTCTGTCGTAAAGGACTTTATATCCTCCGATCGCCATTCTGTCGTTTGCGAAAACGATGGCATCAAGATCCGGTGCTTCATCGAGGAGTTCATTAACAACATCTTCGCTGTCCTTGGTGAAGTCGCCATAGACGATGGGGCAGTCGAAAGCAGCTAATCCGAGCGTTTCCGTTATTTCCTTGAACGCTTCGAGCCTGAGCTGGGCATCACGGTTGGAAAGAGGTCCCGACACGAAGCCTATCTTCCTTGCACCGTGTTTGTCATAGAGATGCTTGACCTCTTCACGGATACCGGACTTGTTGTCGAAGTTTACCGTGTTATATCCTTCGTAATTCGAAAAGAGAAATACTGTCGGGACTTTGGGAAGTGAAGCAACGAATTCCCTTATCTCATCCTCTTCAGCTCTTGAACATATCACGCCGATAAGAACGTAGAGGATGTCTATGTTACGCTCGCTGACGAGCTTATATGCGGTGTTGTACTGGTAAGTGTAATCGGCGGATCCGTATCTTCCGTCAGGACGTCCGACATATCTGCCCGGAATGATATAAAGATTGGCATCAAGTTCCTTTGCTGCGATCTCAGCGCCACAGCAGCACTGCGCAGTAAAATAGTTGTCGAGATCATCGACAAGGAGTCCGATGTTGATCCGGTCTTTCATATATGCCACCTGATACCTTTCATGCTAAACCTTACTAATTGTACATTATGAAAGGCGATTTGTTAACCTGTCAGTGCTTACTGATCAAAGATGCCGCGTGTCTTATGGCTCTGCTTGTCTGCATACATCTGCGTATCAGCCTCGCGGATGAGCAGATTGATGTTAAGACTGTCGTCGATTATGTGTTCTGATATACCTATGCTCGATACGACCTTAAAGGGCAGCGACTCACACTCGGGGTCATTCTCCAGATGATCATGTATCCTCGACCTTATGTTGTCGAGTTCCGGAGCAAGCCATCTGTTGCCCGTAATGGCGCATACGAACTCATCTCCGCCGAACCTTGAGCAGACTCCCCTCTTGCCGACCAGAGCCGTTATAGCCCTTGCTACGCCCCTCAGGGCGAAATCACCTATGTTGTGTCCGTAGTTGTCGTTGATCTGTTTCAGATTATCGAGGTCTACTGATATCAGCGTTAAGATCCTTGCAGAATTATCGTTGCTGTCGATCATCTTTTTAAGCGCATCAGCAAAACCTCTCCTGTTATAAAGGCCCGTAAGGTAATCTTTTCTCGATATGTCCCCGATAACCGCATTCGCCTTGACCAGAGCCTTGTTATTGATAACAAGATTAATCATCGAGCTCATGAACAAAGACAGCTCCTCGAAACGCTGCTGGGATCTCAGATCGAGCTGTTTGAACGCGTTGAAGATCAGTCCTGCCGAACCTTCCGCGGAACTTATCTGCTTGCACAAAATGATCTTATAAGGGCTTTCTATGTCGGTGATAAATCCGATCTCCGGGATAAGGCCTCGGAAGCCGTAATACTTGCAGCCTACGTTATAAGAATCCTCCGTCCCCGCGAAAACGGCATGCATGCAGGAATTCTTCTCCCTGACTCCGATAAAGGTATACTGATCCTTCCATATCTGCATGAGCTGCTCCGCAACGGCTCCTGCGGTATCAACATCACTGCTGTTGATGATCCTCGATGAGAGACGTCCGATCTCGAGCATATGGCGTGTGGAATCGTTGATCTCGCGCGAGAGCTGATCAATGATCTTGTTCTTGTCAAAGAAGCCCTTGTCCTGGCATCCGCAGGAACATCTGGGCTGAAGTGAGTATTCGAAAAGGAGCTTTTCCGGGAATTCGTTCTTGCCATTTATGTGTTCTTCGATCATTTCGCAGATCGTCTTAACACATTCGTTGTAATCGAGTTCGCATGTCGACAGGACGGGATTATTGTAGAGTGCCTCGACTATACCGTCAAAACCGGTTACTATAACGTCCTCGGGAACACTGTATCCGTGCTTTCTCAGGGACTGGCAGACGCCGATCGCCATAGAGTCGTTAGCGCAGATGATCGCCTTGGGAATGCGGAATCTATCGTCGAACAGCTCCTCCATCCTCTCGGCTACCGTATAGCCGCGGAAGTCACCGTAATAGAGCATGTCCTCGGTAAAGTCTATCGAATTCTCTCTTAAGACTTTCTGGAAGACATTGATCCTCTCTTCTGAGTATCTGTTGCCTTCAAAACCCGCGAACATGATGACATCCTTGATCTTGTGATCCTCGATGACATGCCTTACCATCTTCTCGAAGCCTGATGCATAATTGAAATCGATATTTATACAGCCTTCGATATTCTTCTGGATGGTAAAGACGGGAACGCCTGCCGACTTGCCCATCTTAACGAGCCTGTTGATGACGGCATCATTCTTTATGATCTCACCGAATATGATCACGGCCGCCGGATCTATATCGCGAATGAGTCCCGCGAACTCTATCTCGGTCTTCTCGTATATTACCTCCGAAGAAGCAGTAACGCCGAAGGTGAAATTCACGGGGAAGAAACGGTCATTGTATTCTGAATCAGCCATTGCTTCCACGAACAGGTTATAGTTATCAGAATCATCCCAGGCACCGCAGATCGCAACAGGCCTTGCGCAGTTTTCAGGAAGGGGTCTCTTTTCGAGCCTTATATTGCGCAGGAAAAGGCTTGCGACTGACTCCATGTTGCCGATATTGAACTCGAGCCTGGCGTTGTCTTCGTGGACATCTTTCGATTCAAAACATACAATGTGCTTCTGCCATTTTGTCTCGATATTCATCTTGGTATCGCACATTATGCGTTTCCAGTTCATGTCGGGTGCCGTGACCGCAACGGATATCTCACGGTCCTCATCAGCTTTTGCGTCAAAGGAAAGCATGTATCTCGTTCCGGGTTCTATCGGAACCTTGCCCTGATAGAACTGAACGGCATAATCAACGTCACCGTAGTTGGTCGAATTGATGACGATGCGGTCAAAATCAAAGTCCACTCTTCCCTCGCCGCCTGCAGCGGAATGGAAAGACCAGTCGTCCTTATCGGCGGATATATAGTTTCCGCTCTCATCGGCGGGTCTCATGTTGAAGACTCTTTCTGGACATTCCACATTCTCGTCATAGGAATCCTTCTGCCATACGTTTATGTAATCGATACACATCGCATTGTGCATATCGAAGACTTCCTTGTTATCGGGAACGCCGGACGAGAAATTGCCGACGGAAAGATAGAAACAGATGAAGAATTCCTTGTTGAAAGGCGCCGGATATGCCGCCTTGTCGCCGAACCTGGATCTTGAATACCAGTAAGATTCGCGGTGATACTCAACACCGTCAAGAAGGAAGCGGATAAGGCCCGGTTCCCACTCGCATGTATAAGTGTGGAAAGAATCCGACAGGCTGACCTGATCGGTCCTTACCTTATCGATGGCCGTTGTCAGGGGATTACCGTACCTGATGCCTCCGTAACAGTACTTAAGGTCGCTGTCGAAAACGGTCGCGGCAGTGATCCTTCCCGAAGCGGGAAAATCCATCGAACCCTTTTCGGGCGAATAATCATCTGCGGGGATCAGTTCGAAAGCAGGCATAAGACCTCTTCCTGCAGGCATCTTGATCGACGCCTCGAACTTGCCGTACTTAAAAGCGTGCGTACCGAAAGTCGTAACTCTTCCGGACGCATACCTGATCGAGCCGTCGGAAGAAATTACTTTCGACGGCTTGATTATGAGCATACTGTTTTCTACATAAACGTGATAAGGAGTGTCGGCGAATTCCTGCTTGTCACCATCCATCCAGCCCGCAGGATGGGTCTCGACTCTCCAGGACAGCGGGTTAAGACCCAGGCCGTCAAATTCATCAGACCATATCAGTTTATACTCGTTATCTGCCGGTAATGAGTCTTTTTCTTGCATGATAAAACCGCTGCGTCTTTATCCGGGGATCAAACTAACCCCGCGTAAGGATCAGTTGTTCTCGCCGGAAACCAGCTGAGGTCTGGTAAATACGACAAACTTATAACAATCGTCTGCCATGACTTCGAATGCGGAGAAGATATCCATGATCTCATCGTAGATCGTCTTCCAGCGCATAACATCGATCGCATCGGTATTGTTCATGAACATGTTGCGGATCAGGATATCATAGAGTTTCTGATAGTCGCCCTTGAATACGTCAAAATCTCTTGTGGCGGAAATGATCTTGTTGTCATCGGAACTATTCCTTAATTCGTTGACAAGATTGATCTCTTTCTTCGCTGCACTTGCGATCGAATTAATGGAAGCAGACAAGCCGTCCGTAACAACAGTAACATTGTAACGGATGAAGCTCTGAGCGAGTCCGTCAAGCAGGTCGATACAGTTTTCAACATGTCTTACCATATGGAAAACACGGATACGGAGTTCCTCATCCATATCGATCTTGTTAAGTTCGTATGTGAATTCATGGAAGATGTGATCAGCTTCGTCTTCGAGCGCGATGGAGCGTCTTACCAAAGGTCTCAGATCATCCATGTTATCAAGCATCTCCAGAAGGAGCGAACAGTGGTTGTTAAGCTTCTCCGAAAGTTCGGTAGCCTTATCGAAAATCATATCGCGATCCTGTTGTGTCATAATAGCCTCCGTATCTTTTAGTTATCAAAAAAAGTGCACTTGACTTTGGTTCTCGTTTACCTTAGTCACTGCCATCGCCGTTGCGAACCTGTCGTTCTTCTGAAGATCGATCTTGCTGTCATAAGCAAAATACTGTTCCACATCCGGCTTTTTGTCCAGTTCATAAGGGCTCTTTTCGCTGGATTTCTTTAACTGCTTATTAATATACCTCTTATAGAAGAAAATGTACACAGTCGGTAATGTAATGACAAACATAATCGCAATACAATAGATCATCATAAACCAGAAACCCACAGAAAACAGTTCGATCTTCGCATCTGCCCTCGCGTAGATGTAGGCCATAAAAAGAACAGCCAGAGCAATGGAACAGAGCGCGGACAAGACCGCAGGAGTAAACTTTCCGAACTTATTGATGATCTTCGTTGCCAAACGTTCTTTTACCGGCAGCCTGCCGCAGACTTCTCCCGTCTGTCCGTTAACGACAAAGTGATAGTAAAGGCCTTCGTATTCATAACACATGAACCAGACAGGAACGAGACAATATTTTACGTTTACTCCGGTCATGGATGTGAGATAAGTATCTCCGGATATCTCGTACTTGCCGTCCCAGACTCTCTTGCCGCATTCTTTTCCGTAATCGCTGAAACGGTCTTCGATCTTATCGATCATGTCTTCAGGAAGATTATCGTACTTATATGCGTAGAAACCCTGAAGGAAGGGAGTCTTGAAGTCGACGGCATCTTTCATCTCGAAAGGCTCGACCGCCTCGAGCATCCTCTGTCCCAGTTTCTTTGATCCCGAGAAAGGAACGTCAGCCAGACCGAACTTAAGAACACGGGTAAGATCATAACATGCCTGTATGCCGTCTTCCGACCTTATACCGGAGGCGGTTATGTCTGTCTTAAGATCTGCGGAAACAAGCCATGCCGGCATATAGATCCCTTTGATCCTTTCACGGACCTTAGCTGATCTGAAATCATTCGGAACCTTGTCTGCTGCCTCAAGAAATTCGTCATAAAGCTGCATGGCCTTCTCTTTTGTAACTTTGAAAGGAAGTATCATGTCGGGCTTAAACTGACGGGTTAAACGTCTTGAGATCAATGTAGGAGATCCGCAGAAAGCACAGAAAGTCGCTGTCGTAGACTTGTCGGTTACTATCTGGGCACCGCAGGAATCACACACGAATTCCTGCTTATCGGCATCTTCAGCCGATACGTCTTCTCCCTCTTCATATTCCTTCTCACGGAATTTAAGAGCAAACGAACCGGTCTGCTCAAAGCTCTTCGCATCATATACACGGCCGCACTGATGACATACCAACGCTCCGATAGACGCATCAAATGTCAGATTACCTGCACAGCCATCACATTTCTTGGAGATCGTACCTGACAATCCGTCTCCGAATGCTGTTCCGCCTATTGCCATATTTCACCCCCGTAATGATAGGTGTCCCTTTTGTTCCACTGTTAGTTATACCACACTTTGTGGCTAAATCATATATTTTTAATATATAGAGCAGGGTCACAAGACCTTGTAATGCCTGTTATCCCTGTCTTCGCCCACCTTCATGGCTGAACCGAACTTGTCATGTGCTTCCATATCTATCTTGCCGTTATAAACAAAATACTGTTCAGCCGGCGGACGCTTATCCAGTTCATAGGGTGACTTCTGATCCTCTTTTTCCATCAGCTTCCGGATATACCTTCGGTAGGCGAAGCGGTATACGAATATAAACGAAATCCCAAAGACGGCGAAGAGCATGACGGTCAGATAAAAGAAATACAATTCCGGTTCTGCGCCATAAAGATCTTTCAGAGCTATGCCGACAAGGATACCCGATACAAGAGCAGCAACTATGGATACGATCGCAGGAGTGAATTTCCCCGCCTTCTTGACGATCTTTCCGAAAAGAGAATCCTTTTCCGGCAGCCTGCCGCAGACCTCTCCCGTCTGTCCGTTGATCACGAACTGGTAGTAGAGACCCTCATATTCGTAGCACATGAACCACATGGGAACAAGGCAATATATAACGGAGACTCCTGTCAGCGCCGTCAGATAGCTGTCGGAACCGATCTCATAACTCTTGTCAAAGCTGTTCTTTCCGACCTGCTCGCCATACAGATTGAACCTTTTTTCGATCCTTCCTATCATCCTCTCGGGAAGGTTATCGTACTTATAGGCATAGAATCCCTGGAGCATGGATGTATTGAATTCGACTGCGCCGTTTATATCAAAGGGTTCTACAGCTTCGAGCATGCGCTGGCTCAATTTGTCCGACCCCGAAAAAGGCACGGCGGCAAGACTGTATGTGACCGCACGGGACAGGTCGTAACTAAACCTCATGCTCCCTTCCTTCCGCAAGCCGCTCGCGGATATATCGGTCATGCAGTCTCCCGTTACGAGCCACACGGGCATGTATATGCCCCTGATCCTCTCACGGATCTTGGCAGAGCGGAAATCCTTCGGAATTCTTTTTGCCGAAGAGACGAATTCGTCATACAGGGATAAAGCCTTCTCCTTGCTGACGCTGAAAGGGATGATCATATCAGGCTTGAACTGACGGGTAAGTCTTCTTGAGATGAGCGTGGGCGATCCGCAGAAAGCGCAGAACGTGGCAGTCGTCTTTGTCTCGGTAACTATCTGGGCGCCGCAGGAATCGCAGACATATTCCACTTTATCAAGATCTTCCTGGTCGATCTGTTCACCGTCGGCATATTCCTTCTCCCTGAACTTGAGCGCGAAGGAACCCTTCTCCTTAAGGCCTTCCGTATCATAGACCTTGCCGCACATATGACAGACCATAGAACCTATGGCCGCATCAAACGTAAGATTTCCTGCACAGTTAGCGCACTTCCTGGATAATGTTCCGGAAGGACCTGCCCCCGACCATTCGCCGCCTAACATAACAACCACCTCATAAACCCGAATTTCTTACGGATATTTATACCATATTTTCCTGTTTCCCCGCAAAAAGAGCCCATCCGGGCAAAAGAACATCACCGGTGCGAGGTTATAAAAACCCGGGGCGGTAAATGACCGGAACGGGGGCAGCGCTGCCCCCAAAAGCGCCGTTTACTGCCCCCATTAAGATAAACGCAAAACATCCGGCGGGCAAAGAAAAAGGGCAGATGCATATGCATCCGCCCCGTATGAATGTTTTTCGAAAAGATCAGCCTTTGCCGTTCACATACTTATCGTACTTATAAAGGAATGTGACCATCTGTTTTCTATAACAGGCGGCCCGAGGCCTGAAAGTACCGTCAGAATATCCTGACAGGACACCTTTATCATAAGCCCATATGGCGGCTTTATAGAAATAATCTTTTGCCATGACATCAGGGAATCTGCAGTGCTTTGACTTCGGTTCGGGGCTGCCCGCCATCCTCCAAAGGAAAGTTACGACCTGTGCTCTGGTACAGATATTCTGTGGTTGAAAGGTTTTTTCATCATAACCTTCGGTAATACCATTTTCGGTAGCCCAGATAACAGGCTTATAGAAATAATCGCTCGACTTTACATCTTGGTATTTGCATTTGGTTGTCTTCGTCTTGGGTTGACCCATTAACCTGTAAAGGAACGTTACGATTTGACCACGGGTGCAGTAGTTGTTAGGACGGAATTCCGTCTCATTCTCATAACCTTTAACAATACCCTTCTGATTCAGATAATAAGCCGGCTTGTACCAGAAATCGTTCTTGTTCGTTACGTCCTTGAAGAGGACCTGCACTTCACACTTGGCATTCACGCCTGCACAGCTTGCCGTGATCGTTACTTTTCCGGCTTTCTTAGCTGTGATCTTGCCGTTCTTGTCCACTGTTGCGATATTCTTGTTGGAAGACTTCCAACTGACTGTTTTCTTTGAACCCTTTACGGTTGCCTTGACAGTCAGTGTTCTTCCGGCAATGATCTCAGCCGTTTTCTTATCCAGAGTCAATGTTATATTCGGTTTCTTAGTAGGTGTAGGCGTAAGCTTCTTTACCTTTCTTGTCTGCTTATGGGAGGCGTCATTACGGCAGATCCTTGTCTCCTCGCCTTCCTCATTTACGGTAGGCTCCTTGGACAGGAACCAGTCTCCCCAGTCGTGACCTGTAGCGGGAATCACAACTTTGTTATAAAAAGTCAATGCCTCTCCTACTCTGCTGAGAGATTCAGGAAGGTAGGCTTCGTAATTCAATACACCTGGTGTTTCACAAGTAGCCGCCTGTGCAGATACGACCGATGCATATGTTCTTACCGTAACCCAATAATTCACTATGTTCTTGTCATACTGAAAGGTAATATCAGCATAACTGTATCCGGAATCATCACCGCTGATCCACTCTGTTTTAGAAACGGTCCATTTATCTTTTGTTAAGATCATCTGCTCCCATCTGCCCGGTACATTCAGATCTGAAATATAACTGTCAGGCAAAAAAACGGCACCTTCGGGTTCATCAGATTCTACAATAACCTTATCAAGCAAAGTATTCATGCTCAGATCGATACCAATGAGTCTGCTCGATCTAATGCAAATCTCCTCAAGCGCAACTGATCCTGCAACATCTATTTTTTTCAAAGGGATATCACAACAGGAAATACTAAGAAGATGCGCGTTTTTGTTTGTATCCAGCTCAGCGATCTGGGTCTTGTCACAATTTAGGAACATAAGGTTATGAAAAGGCGAAAGATCCAGTTTGGATATATCATTATTACTGCAATCCAGTTTTTCGACTTCTGTAAAATACTCAATACCGGTAAGATCTTTTATGCCTTTATCAGATATATTTATCTCTTTTGCATTTTTGATCTCATCGTCTGTGATCGTGCCGTCAAATCTTTCAAATACCCACTTCCTGAAATTATCATCCGGGAAGTTTTCCTTTACGACAGAAATACCATCTGCACGTGCCGTCTTTGCCGGGACCATTACTATACCGGCTGCAAGACCTAACGCAAGAAGAGCAACCGATACAACCCCCATAGTTGTTTTTTTCATATTGAACTCCTTTCCGGTTTTAAAAAAACCAGTAATCATAACAATAGAGTTCAATTATGTCAATAAAAAAAGTCCCGAGAAAAACTCGGGACTTGTAAGGTTTATCTAATGAATTATCAGAGTGCGGAAACCTTTGTGCCGGATGCAGCCTCGTTGGACTCTACAACAAGTTCAACAGACTTAGGTGTGCATACGAATGTTGTCTTAACAGGTGTAGGTTCGATCTTGCCTTCGAGTGCATAAACACCACCGCTGATGTAGTCAACTACACGCTGGTTGTTTGCTGAGCTCATAAGGTTGCAGATTACGATGTGACCTTCCTTGATATGATCGCAAACGATCTGGCTTGTTCTGATGTCATAAGGTGTGAGCATGACAACTACTGCCTGCTGCTGCTTTGCTACCGGTGTGGTCATAGGCTGACTCTCCTGTACAAATGTGTTTGCTCTGTAAGGCTCTTCCTCATATGAACGATAGAACTGCTCTTCAGGAACATCATCATATTCATATTCGTCAAAGCTTCCTTCATCAATATCGCTGATCCTGGTCTCATAGATACCGTCTTCAATATCTGTATCTTCAACAGGTTCAACAAACTTATCGATAAGATCTCTGAAAATGCCCATAATATGTCTCCTCCTTGATTGATGTCCCTAAAGGACTTGTAACAACAAAATTAAGATAACATTCAATATTTGCAGGCGCAATAAAATCAGGGTTTTTGTTATCCAACTTACACAGAGGAAACATTCCTGTAACAATTCATGTGTATCAATGTTACAAAATCAGTTTTTTCAAGCCTTTGCGGCATATGCGGCACGGTCACCGAAAAGGGCCGTTCCGATCCTTATATGGGTTGCTCCGCACATGACGGCATAACGCCAGTCTCCGGACATGCCCATGGAAAGAACATCCCAATCACCGGGATTGATCTCGTCATATAATCTTTTCGTGTTCTCGAAAACACTTTTCGCGTCACCGTCGACACTCTGGATGGGAGCCATTGTCATAAGACCTCTTACTTTTATTCCTTCGACTGCTGCAAGATGCGGGACGGCATCCCTGACAGCATCAACGGAAAAGCCGTGTTTGGACTCTTCGCCGGATACATTGACCTGAAGCAATATATCGGAGATAACATTGTTACATATCGAACGTTTCGCTATCTCTTCAGCCAGTTCAATACTGTCTACGGAATGTATAAGATGTGTTTTCCCTATAATATATTTGACTTTGTTTTTTTGTAATGTACCTATAAGATGCCAGTTTGCATCAAGGCCGTCTTCAAGGAAAGCTTCTGTCTTGGGAACAAGCTCCTGAACCCGGTTCTCACCAAGGTCTTTTATCCCTGCTTTAAACGCTGCCTTGGCATATTCCACGGGAAAGACTTTGGACACTCCTATGACCGTGACCTCTTCCGGATCTCTTCCGCATCCTGCGCAGACTTCGGCAAGGGATTCCTTTAAGGCAAGATACCTTGATCTGAATTCTTCTGTCAAAACATTGTCGATATCTGACGCCATCATCAACCCACCTTGTCGTTAGGCTTGCATGAATCGGGGTTCGTTACATATACGGTATTATAGTCAGGTTTCTTCTGATTGCCGTAAGCCGTGATTATCGCGAACTCTCTGTCGGAATCGATGACGATTACTCTTAATGTATCAACGAAGCCCTGATTGTTGTAATAGAGATCGGCAATACCGCTGCACTTGAGCGGTATGACATTTGAGACATCCGTGCCGAGACCTGTCGTTGTATCAATAAGCGTGAGTTTGTATCCGCCGGAAACGGCATCTGTGTATTTTGAATTGACCCTGAGGAATTCGGGCAGGTTCTCATCATAGGTTCCGAAGAATACGATGGTACCGCCGTCAGGCATCGTCTCGGCATGGAACACTTCACATCCGGCAACGGAGATCGAGGAAGGCGTAACTTCCTTGCCGTCATCGTCAGTATTGCGCATCGGGAGCGCCGAGAGATTGAATATGTTCTCTTCGGTAAACATGTCGGGATTAAGACCGGACTTGTTGTCGAAATAACAGGAGAATATCTGCTTATCGGAATCGATGATATAAGGTTCAACGAGACTTGTCATGGAAACGCGCATTCCGGAATATTCCGTGATGACGATCTCTATATCCACGGACCTCAGGTCAAGGAGATTCTCGACATATCTGGTAGTCCTGAAGACTATCAGTGTTCCGTTCTTGTCTTCTTCTGCTCTTACGACTTCGCAGTCTTCGATCGCGACGCCTTCGGATCTTATGTTGATATCATGCTCCGTCCCTATCGCAAAATCACTTGCGGCCGCATTGTCGGAGCTAAGATAAACGGCAAGATACTGTTCGTCGTTCTGGGCGATCCTGGCAACAGGCCTGTCAGCCTCTACATAAAGGGAAGATGAGATAGGTCCCTGGGCGGAACTGATCATCTTCTTGACCTCATTGATCTCGAGACCCAGGAAAGTATCGTACTTCAAAGTCTCCTCATTGCCGTCGAGTCTGAAAGACACGACACCGGGTCTGGTGGCAAGTATCTTGGAAGCCTCCCTGTCGAGCTGGTTCTCATATACGGCCTCATCCCTTCTCAGGACATTGAGCCTCTCATCATCGAAATTGATCTTGGCCAGCTCATCCTCCCTCTCATCGAGCACAACGCTGAGGGAAGCATAGTAAGCCGCAAGATCCGAAAGGTTGCCGTTCATCGCGCCGGAACGGATGTTGTCTATTACGGATACAAGCTTGTCGTCATATGAATCGTAAATACTTTCAGCTTCGGATACTTCACCCCTTTGAACGAGTTCCCTCTGAACATCGGAGATCTGCTGCTGGACATTACGAAGATCCGATACAACAGATTCAAGATTGGAAGGGACTACCATGGCAAGTCTCTGCTGCTTGGCAACTCTGGATCCTTCCGTTATCTGTGTAACAAGGTCACCGGACACACTGGCATTGATGACATTCTCATCTCTTACGATAAGAGCCTTTGCACCGATCGTATGCTCGACCGAGCCCGCCATGACGAACGAGAAGTTCGGCTTTTCGGCGATATAGTTATATAGATGGTGAACTATGAATACCAGGACAAACACCGCCAGCACCACCATGATCGCCGCGAGGAAGCCGTTCCTTACGGCGCGGCCCTCGGCGCTCTTTCCGGCAACGCTCCTTCTCTTGGCGCGGGCAGCCTGCTTGGCCATCTTGGCATTTTCTTTTTCTATCTGCTTTGCTTTAGCTTCTTCAGCCGCCTTGGCTCTCTTCGCTTTCTCCTCGGCAGCTTTCTTCCTTGCAAGTTCCTCTTTAGCTCTGTTTGCGTTATTATCAACGGACCTGTTCTGATTCCTGTTATCCTGAGGTCTCCTGTTCTGAACAGGGCGGTTATTATCCTGCTTATCGTAGCCGGATGCGGGATTATTGTTATTCTTCTGTCCCTGAGGCTTAACCTTATTTCCTGAAGTTTTCTTGTTGTTTAAAGGCTTGGATTCCTGCTTCTTATCGGGCGATGAATACCAGGGAGCCTGCTGATTGCCGCTGTTGTTTCCCTGCTTGGGCTTATAGCTCATCTTCTTGTAGTTATTGTTATTTCTGTTTTTGTTGTTATTCTCTTTTCCCATTATTCACACCTCACGATAATGCAGCCATAGAGGCGAGTTTTATCTGCTGGCTTACGAGACCGCCCTGCAGATAAGCGATGAAAGGCGGCTTAATCGGGCCGTCACATGACAGTTCCGTTGTCGCACCCTGTACAAAAGTTCCTGCCGCCATGACAACCTGATCCTCATAACCCGGCATGTCCCAGGGTTCGGGAGTAACGAAAGAATCCACGGGAGATACCATCTGGATCTTGGAGACGAAATCCTTCATCTTCTCTTCATCTTCGAAAATAAGAGTCTGAACGATATCTCCCCTTTTCTCGGATGAAGAAGGAGATGTCTTATATCCTGCCTCTTCGAAAAACCTAGCGGCAAAAACAGCACCCTTAAGGCATTCACCCACAACGCGGGGTGCCAGGAACAGGCCCATGGCGATATCCCGGTTGAATCCCAATGTGGGGCCGACCTCGGAACCTAAACCCGGTGCCGTAAGGTGCCTTGCGGCATTCTCGGTAAGATCGGAGCGTCCGGCTATATATCCGCCTGTCTTGCAGATTCCGCCGCCGGGATTCTTGATGAGCGAGCCTGCAACAACATCAGCGCCTGCTTCAGTGGGCTCCATCTTCTCACAGAATTCGCCGTAGCAGTTATCAACGGCGATAACAACATCAGGATTGATCTTCTTCACTCTTGATGCAAGTTCGGCGATATCTTCGCAAAGGAGCGCAGCCCTGTCGGTATAACCGCGGGATTTCTGTATGAATACGATTCCCTTAAGATCCTTTACGCGTTCTTCGATCGCTGCAAGATTGAACTTGCCGGAAGGAAGAAGCTCGATCTGCTCATATTTGATGCCGAACCTGACAAGAGACATGTCATTATCTTTCTCATCAGATGAGATTCCGATGGTCGAAGCCAAAGTATCGTAAGGCTTACCCGTTACGGAAAGGAGAGTATCTCCGGGTCTTAAAGCGCCCCACAGCATGGCGGTCACAGCCTGAGTGCCTGAAGAGATCTGATATCTCACATATGCTGATTCACATCCGAATACCCGGGCAAATACTGCTTCGATCTTCTCTCTGCCTATATCGTCATATCCGTATCCGGTCGTAAGACCCAGATGGATATCTGAAAATTTCTCTTTACGGAAAGCATCCAGAACCTTGAGCTGGTTGAAGGTAACGATCGAATCTATGCAGGCATATTCATCCCCGAGATCTTCCTCGACACGGGCGCCGAGCGACAGTGCGCCGTCACCTACGCCGTAACGCGCATATGCTTCTTTAAACATTTCAAACCGGTCAGACAAAGACTTCGTACCTTCTTATTAAGAAAAATCACTCAGATAATTATACCATAACGGCTTTTAATTCAATAACCGATAAGGCCTGTCTTGGAGAGATGCTCCTCTTCAAGACAGGCCCCGTTATAACAGGAATGCACCCTGAACGATCTTATCCTTTACCGTTTACGTACTTATCGTATTTGTAAAGGAAGGTGACCATCTGCCTTCTCAGGCACTTTCCTTCAGGCCTGAATGTGCCGTCATCATAGCCTGCTACTATTTTCTTTTCGGAAGCCCAAAGTACAGCCTTGTAGAAGTAATCCTTATTCTTAACATCACTGAAAGGATTCTTGGAAGTCTTGGGATCAGGTTTATTGGCCATTCTCCAAAGGAAAGTTACGGTCTGGGCACGGGTACATACATTCTTGGGCTTGAACTTACCGTCCGAATAACCGGTTGTTATCCCTTTCTCTACTGCCCAGATTACGGGCTTGAAATAATAATCACTTGATTTGACATCCGGGAACTTGCACTCGGTAGACTTGGTCTTGGGTTCTCCCTGGAGCCTGTAGAGGAATGTGACCATCTGGGCGCGGGTACAATCGTTGGCCGGCTTAAAGGTCGTCTGCCCGTCGTAGCCCTTTACGACTCCTGCAGCCGTCAGATAGTTCGTCGGGGCAAACCAGAAATCATTAGGATCCACTACATCTTTATAAAGGACCGTAACTGTGCACTTAGCCGTCTTCCCGGCAGCAGAAGCAGTAATGGTTACCGTTCCTGCCATCTTAGTTGTGATCTTACCGTTCTTATCAACAGATGCGATCTTGGGATCAGATGACTTCCAGGTGATCTTCGAGCTTGAACCCTTAAGATCAGCTTTCAGCTGGATATTGTCTCCGCATACGACTGACGCATTTTTCTTATCAAAAGTCAGCTTTACGTCAGGTTCTGTATTTTTCTCCTTTATGGTATAACTGACCTCACAGTTGTCGGGCAGAGCGTAGTTGGGGTTGGAAAGAGCCGTTGCTCTTGCCTTATGTTCTCCAACATTACGGCTTCCGCCTTCGACTGTAACGTCACATTTGTCATTTCCTATAAGTCCATTCACTGCTGCAACGGGACAATGAATCTTGCCGTCGTATGTAAATACCGTGTTTGTCCAGGACAAGCTTATCAACTTGGGCTCTATGGTAAACTTGACCTCGCCGCTTACCTTATAATATCCGCCTTTTTTATCAACGATCTTGACGGTTGCAGTGCCCGCATTAACATTATCAGAATATCGGATCTCATATTCGCTCTGAGGGATAAGTTTTTTACCGTCCATTACACCCACCACAACGGGTTTGATCTCTTTCCCGCGATAAGTGAACAGATTTCCTGCCAATTCTATCACGGGATCAGTAACTGCCTTGACCTTTGTCCACTCCGAACTGATGGAAACATCAGTATCCGGCATATTGATGACATAGGAAGGATCAGATCCGGAGATCGTTGCGCAGTCAGCCTTATATCCTTCGAAAACATAATCGTCACGGTTAGCGTGGGCAAGAGTTAAGGTTACTTTGGCTCCTGCGCCGAAATAATAAGCTTCGCCGCAAACGATGCCTGACGGATATACTTTAATGCCGCTGACATTGTATTCTCTCACGGCAGAGCCAGAAGGAGCCGTAACTTTAACCGTAACATAACTGTCTGCTGCATTTATGCTTCGCTTTTCCTTGCCTTGGGGCTCACCGAAAACAACAGTATAGAAGCTGTCGGTAACAAGACCTTTATCGCCCCGGAAGAAAGTCGAACTGCCGTCGGAAGATACATAAGTCTCTCCTTCACTCAAAGACTTCGGAGCATATATGCTGTCAGAGATAGTAAGATCTCCGCTGCTTTGTCCTACAAATCCGGCACAGGAAGTTGTCGAAGCGGTTGTAAGGATCTTTCCTTCGAACACACAGCCCTTGATAACGACATCACTGCCTGACTCGCATACTCCGATCAGACCGCCGTGTGCACCTTCTCCGTTTACGTCAGATATGATCTCAACACCGCTTACACAATTTATGATCTCGATCTTGCCGCAAACCTTGCCGACGATGCCGGCGGCATTCCCGGCTGATGCATTGACCGTTCCGCTGACATAAAGATCCCTGATAACTGACTCGTTTCCTTCATTGCCTACTGCACGGAAAGGAGAAACGTACTGTTCTCCGGCATATGTTACTGTCAGTTTGTGACCCGCTCCGTCGAAAGATCCCAGGAAGGGATATTTGCTTCCGACCATCGTCGTAACGGAAATATCGTTTTCCAGACGGAACCATAATCCTGATGTCTTGCCGCCATTTGAGACATAATCGGAAAGCTCATTCCAATCTTCGGTGGTTTTGATGAGATATGGTACCAACTCTGTGCCGCTTCCCGCGAGGGACAGGGAAGAATCATAATCACTCAGGATGCCGTTCCCGGCAGTTAAAGTGAAGATGCCGCCGTCATCAGATGAGATATATTGCATCTGACCGTCATCCGGAGCAAAGAGCAGTTCATCTATCCTCTTGCCGTCCTTTGTCACGGAGAAAGTAAAGATCTCGCCGTCTGCCACATAGATCCTGCCGTCGTAGCAGATACCTGTATCGCCGGTAAGAGTCACTTCTATCCCGTTTTCACACCTCAGATCACAGGCAAGCTTGCCTCCGTTCTTCCAGCCGGAATTGTTTTTCGAATGCACATAGTAAGAATTAGTAACCGGCACGCTATTTGAAGATACGGGTCCCGTTCCGATAGAGTAACTGTTATTACTAAGATCGAGACAGTTAATGATCGAAGGAGTGGGAGTGTAACTTGATCCTCCCCAGAAAGATGCAGCGCTCTGAGACGAAGCATTGCTGAAATTCAGACTTCCGGCGAAGATGCTGTTCTTTATCGTAGTCTCAGACTTATATCCGTTCTTGATAAAGCCTGCGCAGCCGTCCTTGAGGCTTGTAAGGTCAGCTGAAACAATACAATTATCGATCAGATTCGTTCCATCGGCTGTCATCGCGATCCCTGCGCAGGATCCCGCCTTTGCCGAACCTGCAACTTTAAGGTTTTTGATCGTTGTGTCCTTGATGTAAATAAAAGGTGCAAATGTCTTGCTATTGTCACCGGTATTAACTTTCAGGGTTACGGTATGTCCGCGTCCGTCGATATTTCCCGTAAATATATTGCCCGAAGGAGCACCGATCGCAGAATCATAATCTACACCGTTGATGTCACCGGTCAAAGCAAAATAAGCATTTTCCGGAATGTTTCCACACAGTTTCAGATACTTGGCAAGATATCTCCAGTCATCAAGATTTCCGATAAGCCATGGATCATTTTCCGTCCCGCTTCCTTTGAGTTTGTCTGACAGGGATGCGACATATCCGCATCCGTTGCATTTATGATTCCTGTTTTCTGCATCATAATGATAGTAATGTTCCTTGGTTTCAAAATACGGATAGAATACCGAATCTTTTCTGATGCGTTCATCTTCAGATTCATTGCTCCACCAGCTCGGGAATATGGCATTGGGTTTTACGAAATCATAATGGTTCTCCATTGTGGGCGACTTCTTGGGCTCTTTTGTCGGATATACGACAAAAGACAGTGAATTTACCGTATTCGGTCCGTCAAAGATCTTCCCGTCTCCATCCTTAAATGTAACAGTATGTTTCGGCCATATGAGCTTAACCGTTTTTTCAAGAGTAGTCCCGTCAGGTCCCTTGACCTTGACAAATGTATTAATGTCACCCTGAATATTGCCGCTCATTTCGGCCAGTTCAAGTTGATACTGCGTAACGGTAAGCTGACCCGAATAGAATTTTCCGATGGGACCTCCGCCCGTCGTCTGGATCGAACAACCGTAATATCCGATCGTATTTGATCTTGTGGTCCATTCTATATCCGTTTCTCCGGCCAGATATTTTGACCAGGCGCCTCCATACTGATCGAAGATATCGATCGTATAATATTCATTTACGGTTTTCCCGCCCAGATCAGGCCTTACTATCTCATCCGGACCCTGAAGATTTGCGATCTTCCATTTTTTCGAGCGGTTCTGCTCGGGTATCTCTTTTTTAGCGGACCAGGTGCCACCCCAAGTTCCGGCTGCAGTGTCTTCTACCCAGGTGCAGACTTCCTTTGCGGCTTTGGTCGTATCTCCCGTGCAGTATAATGTAATCTTCCAACGAGATGTCCAAGTAGCGTTATTATTGACCATATAGTCTTCCGACTTCGGATCTCTTGTCTTTACCAATTTGAGCGCATAGGGGAAACTGCCGTACATTACCCTGTTATTCTCAGGGAAGAAAAATTTATTGGTAGGATCATATCCGGAATTTACAATATTATTAATTTCACCAAACGAGAAAGTGTATTTGACGTTTGCATGATCCATTGCTTTGGCAGGCACCTTGGAAAACCACTCACCGTTATATGTCTGTAAAACAATATATCCTTCACCGTTATTACAGTGATCGTGTGTGGAATCCGAAATATCCTCAATAGTGACCCAGAAATACCATCCGCTCATGATCGGACCGGATTCCTTATAGTCATCATCATATCTCCCGTTGACCGCATCCAGGGACACACCGGACATGTCATTTGCCGACAGATCCTGTGTAAAGACCGACAGTGATGATAAGATAGCCAGTACTAATGCTGTTATTATTACAGATAAGATCGTTTTTCTGTTATTCATAGCACTATCCTCCCTATAAAGAGATTATGGTTCCCGTTTTTCGAAAACCATTAATTATAACTCTGTGCCTTGTGAAGTCAACCTGTTATTAACTTATTACGCAGGATCTTATTGACCCTGATAAACAAGCGTTTCATCGCCTGATCTCTTATCCGGCTCCTTATCCTTACACACCATAACGATGGCAAAGAGGGCAAGAGCAAGACCAGTTACGCCTATTGTTATGTATACGGCTGTGGGAGGGGCAAAATGATCAAGAGTTCCTGAAAGAACCGTACCCAGGAGATTGAAGAGCACATGGCAGGATATCGATACCAATATCGACTTATAGCGCTCATAGAAGAATCCTATGGCGCATCCCAGGATAAAAGCATATACGCTCTGGACAAGGTTCATATGGAAGATCCCGAAAAAGAGTCCCTGAACGACTACGGCAACGGCAACTTTCATGCCTGATGCAAGAAGCCTGTTATAAGAAAGTCCCCGGAAACATAATTCTTCTACTACAGGTCCGAATATCCAGACTACTATCAATATCAGGGGAGTCATGTTGGTAAGTCCGGTGCTCTCGACCAGTTTGGAATACTGCTCTATGACTTCAGGGGACAGGGTCTTTACTGCCGCCATAAAGCCTTCGGTGAAGCCCCAAAGTCCCAGTATCGCAAGCAATACGAAAGGAAATCCTTTCTTTGTAAAAGCGCCCTTGGGAGAATATCTGCCCGTAGGCTTTACCACTGTTGCAATGTAGCGCCAGCTGAAATATGCAAGCGCGAGGACAACATATGCCAGATAAGAATACTGCACTGACGTGCCTGCGCACTCCATTACCCTGGATGTATATTCCAGGGCATCAAAAGTCTCTTGGGCAAAGGCCGGATCCTGCAAGACTTTCATCGAAGCAGGAAAGATAGTGGGCATGAAAGCAACAAGCTGGATAACAAGGAGCATCAGGATCGGCAGGAGCGACGACAGGAAGACCGAGAAGTCGAAGCCCTGTCCGGGCTTGTTGACATTCTTCATCCTTTTGGTCTTCTTGTCTTCAAGATGGGCTTCGGCTGCCGTTATCTGTCTTGGCTTGAATTCTTCCACGATCAGTTACCGTTTTCTCCTTCAATGTCTGTCGATGCTTCTTTCTTCTTCCCGTTATAGATCGGAGCAAAGATGAATACCGCGAACAGGAGACATGCAATAATATGATAGATCAGATCTCCCCATACAGGTTCCTGATTCTGAATGGCATTTACATCCGTTCCCGCTTCCAGAAGGATCGAAAGATTATTGTTGATATAATGCAGTATTACCGGCACCCATATGTTTTCCGTCTTCATGTACGCATAACCGAAGAATATTGCTATCGTAACGCAGGTAATGATCTGGGATACGAACATTACGGGACCTGCCGTCTTGGAATAGAAGAACAAGTCAGCATCCCAGTGCCAGATCGCCCAGACAAGACCCAGGAGCAACACGCCCAGGCGCTTGCCGAACTTCTTTTGCATAAGAGGCTGCAGATAATATCTCCAGCCGTATTCCTCGCCGAAGAAAGCAGCGAAGGTAAAAGCAAAGTTAAAAGGCAGAGAAGCAATACTTGCAATCACGGCAATGTCAGTCAGGTTTTTGATAAGAGTATTGATGCCTTCATGGTTACTGTTAACTGCATCGGTCATGAAAGCGAGCAGGAATGTCCGCAAGACGATTATCGCGGTATAAAGGGCCACCATGATGATACTGACCTTTATATTCTTCCTTCTTGTTCCCGCGTTGTTTGCTTTCTCACGGCCGCAAGTCCAGAAGAGGATATAGGCAACTACGCTGCCGGGCATGAGCACAAACTGTGATATGAGATTCCAGATATCCTGCTTTCCGGCTGAGCCGGCATCAAAGGATCCGAGCGGAATAAATACGGACAATATAGCAACGATCATCATGACGGCCGTCGTTATGAGCACTGCCATATAAGCTCCCATGGGAAGTTTCTCATCTTTGCGGGTAATCAGTTTCCCGAGGATTACGCCGCAGGCAGGATACATCATCTGCACATTGATGAAAGCAGTAACATCCAGCTGCTGACGGTAGCCGATATATATGAATATCGACATGAGGGCCGATACTCCGTATGCTATCGCGATAAAAATCCATAACTTCTTCTTTTCGATGCTGTTCATAACGATCTCCTTTATCCAAGTCTTGCTATGGTTACGCCGGCATCTCCTTCGCCGATCTCACCGTCCCTGTAGCTTACTATCCTCGGATCGCCGTCCAGGTATTCTGCGACGGCAGACCTTAAGGCGCCGGTGCCCTTGCCGTGTACTATCCTGACTTCTCTCTTGCCGGCCAGAGAACAGTCATCCATAAACTTACCCAGCCTGGAGATCGCCTCATCACAGGTATTGCCGATGAGATTGATCTCGGAAGATGTCGTAAGACGGTTATCGAAAAGCTGCTTCCTCTCGACGGCTTTAGCCTTGGGCTCTTCCCTTCTCTTGGCAAGAGTCTTGGCCTGCTTCTTCTGTTCGCCCGTCGGCATATAGAGGTCCTTGATCTTAACATCGCTCGTAAGGGCTCCCTGCGCAACACGGACCTTGCCCCTGTTAGGCTCGGAGATCACTTTCGCGGTAATGCCGAGCGAGGGTATGTAATACATGTTCCCGACTATTATCTCCCTTGCGGGCTCTCCTGCAAGTGCAACCCTGTCAGACAGGTCATCGGCAGCCTGCCTGCCGTCTATATCGGATATGCCGGAACGGAGCCTTCTTCTGACCTTATCGGCTTCGGCTCTTGCGTCCTTGGCATCGTCTTCCCTGATCTTGCGGTTGATCTCTTTTATGAGTTCATCGAGTTCGCGTTCCTTGTCTTCAAGGACAGCCCTCTCTTCGGATCTCATATCGTTGAGGATCCTGGTCTTGGACTCTTTCAGCTTGCGCTTTTCCTCGTCAAGCTGCGCTTCCTTGTCTGCTAAGCGGCGGTTGATCTCCTCGTTCTCTGAACGCAGGCGCTCCGCTTCGCGCGAATCGTCTTCGGCTTTTGCGAGCAGGGCTCCGAACGACAGTTCATCCGCAGACATGTTCTTCCTCGCATTGGCGATGACCTTTTTCGAGAGGCCGAGTTTCTCGGAAATGATGAATGCGTTAGATGCGCCCGGACGGCCGATGATCAGCCTGTATGTGGGCGCCAGCGATTCAGTATCGAACTCGCAGGAAGCATTGCAGATGCCTTCCTGGGTGATCGCATAACTCTTGAGTTCCTTATAGTGAGTCGTGGCAACAGTCGCGCAGCCCTTGGCACGGAGCTCGTCAAGTATGGCGATCGCAAGTGCCGCACCCTCCGTCGGGTCGGTACCCGAACCCAATTCATCGAGAAGGACCAGAGATCTGCCTCTGACATTCTTGAGTATGAATACTATGTTCGATATATGAGCGGAGAATGTTGACAGGCTCTGCTCTATGCTCTGCTCATCGCCGATATCTGCAAGGACCTTATCGAAGACTGCGACCTTAGACCCTTCCCTGGCTGGTATCATGAGACCTGCCATGGTCATGAGAGTCAGGAGACCACAGGTCTTAAGGCATACTGTCTTGCCTCCCGTATTCGGGCCTGTCACGACGAGCGTATCGTAATCCGTTCCGACAGAGACATCGATAGGCACGACACGGTCAGCAGGGATCAGGGGATGGCGGGCCTTTATCAGGTCCAAAGATCCGTCATCTGCAAGAGTCGCAACGGCGCCTTCCATCTTAAGCCCCAATTCCGCCTTGGCGCAGGCGAAATCGAGTTCGGAAAGAACGGTAATATCCGAAGATACCGCTTCCCTGTTATCTGCTATCTTTGAACTGAAGACATGACAGATCCTCTCTATCTCGGCTTCCTCACGGAGGGCTAATTCCTTTATCTTGTTGTTCGTCTCGACAACGCTCATAGGCTCAACGAAGATCGTCTGCTCAGACTGGGATGAGCCATGTATGATGCCGTCGACTCTGCCCTTGAAATCAGCTATTACCGGGATACAGTATCTGCCTTCCCTTATCGTGATTATCTCTTCACGGAGGAATTCTCCGTTTTTCGCGATAACGCGGTCAAGGAGCACCCTTATGCTCCTGGCGAGGTCCTTCTTTTCGCGCCTGATGGCCATGAGGTCAGAACTTGCGTTGTCAGCCATCTCTTCGGGACCGAGGATACATTTCCTTATTTCTGCAAGAAGGCTGTCGCATCCCGTTACGGACTGCATCTTGTTTATGAAGTTGACCGCATCTCCCGTGATACCGGACTCGGCAGCGTTGTTCCCCTTCTCTCTTATCGCCTTGATGCACTCGAGAAAAGTCGCAACATCAAGGAGTTCAGCCATGGACAAAGTACCGCCTGCAGCAGCATAAGACAGCCTCGGTCTGACATCTGCCCCGCAGGACAAGGGAGGCATGCCGAATTCCATGATATAAGCTGCAGCGTCTCTCGTGTCATCAAGCCTCGTCCTGACATACTCCGCATCCGTAGAAGGACACAGATCAGTACAAAGTTCCCTTCCGTAGGGAGTCCTGCTCATGGAAGTGAGCTCATCCCTTATCTTGGGGAATTCCAGAGTCTCGAGGACCCTTCCCCTGATAAGGCTCTTCGCCCTCTTCTCTTCAAATGTCATATATTCTGATACTGTTTCAGACATAGATATCCCTTTTCGCAAGAATATAGATTACGGTTATTAATTATATCAAAGAATCACTTTGAATTCCCGTCTCAGCAGCCTCCCCTCGTTTTTTCGAAAAGAGGGTTTGCGTCATCAACTGCAGATAATGAGCAGACTGTCCGGCCTGTTTTCCGGGCTGATACGTTCTGCCATGTGACCGCCTTATCTGTTGCCAAAATATAGATTCCCCCTTGAGAGCATAAAGTCCGGTTTTTGAAAAAACGGTTATATCTCTGCAAGAGGGAAGATCAATAACTGATCAGTTTGTTTATTACTGGTCTCTGCCTAACTGTGTACGGTAAGTCTCGATGAGAAGATCGTATTCACCGGGAAGTTCGAGACGGGATTCTTTATTAAGCTTAAGACCCAGATCAGATGTAGAATCATTGACCTGATCGATAGTCCTTCCAATGGCAACGATAAAGTCCATAGCGATCTTAGCGCTGACCTCATCTCCCTTGCCTGCGTAGATCCCGATCGACTTGTTAAGATAATCGATCAGCTCCTTGTATTCGGCAAGATTGTACCTGTCGTTGGCGATTGCCTTGATCTTATAATCAACCAGGCCTTCGAAATCGCCCTTGTTGTACTGTGCCCTTCCCTTAAGAGAAGCCGCCTTGGGGTTAATGCTGCTGAGCGACAGGATGCGGTCGGCGTAGCCTTCGGCTTCATTCATCTTCTCAGCGGCATCGAGCTTTGCTATAAGAGCATCCGTATGGACAGGATATACCGTCAATGCTGCATCGTAGTTCTTTGCGAGACAGAAAGCATCTGCCGTACCGAAGTAGAGCGCAATCCCTCCGCAAAGGACGAAAAGGAGAACGGCCAGCGAACGTGTAACGACCTTGATCTCTCTATATCTTTCTGAAGCAAGGAGGATTATCAGGAGGAAACCCATCCCGATGAACTGAAGGTCGAAGTTAAAGAGCATATGGACTGCAACGATAACTGCGGGAATGAACTTTTCGGGCTTCTTAACGATCTTCTTCAGAGCAAAGAAAAGACATACGAGCGCAACGGCCAGCGGAGCCCAGCCCGCATCAAGCGCCAGCTGGAGATAATCGTTATGCACATAAGAAACATCGTAAGCACCGGTCTGGAAAGCACCCAGTGTTGCCTCGTACCCTCTGTATCCCAAACCCACGGGGTGGGAGAGGATCTGAGGCAGGGCATCCTTGCAGTAAAGGATCCTGCTGAGGAAAGGCGTGGTATCCAGTAATCTTGCGGTATATCTTCCAACAACGTCGAGCCTGTCCTTCAGGGCAAGGAGGAAGCCGAACAAGACTGCGGCTATAGCTGCAAGCGAAAGAAGAGATATCGTGACTTTTTTGTCTTTTTTGACAATGATAATTACGGGGATCGAGATGACCCAGAGGATCATGACGAACACGCTGCCCGAAAGGATGATGCCAGCAAGGAGCAAGGCTCCGGTAATGAAGGATATGACTCCTGTTTCTGTCTTGCTGTTGAGGAACAGCACCGCAAATCCGGCCAGGCAGAGCAGTGCGAAAGCTTCAGGATCTCCCAGAAAGCCTGCCAATCTTCCGGACATGACAAATGTTCCCTTCAGCGAAGGTATCAGCGCAAGAAGTCCTGCGAGCACAGTCATCAGTGCGCCGGTATAGGGAATGTCGCCGAGGAGAGTCTCGCGGCCCTTGTCCTCAGTCATGTAAAGCGCGATGGCAAACAGGGGCAGGGGCAGGAACTTAACTATGCCGAAAGGTGCGATACCCTTATCGGCAGGCCATATGAGCGTAAGGAAGAGACATGCGAGCAGGACCGCCAGAAAGACCATTACGGGGTCGGCAGGAAGCCTGATCGCCTTGACGATCTTGATCCTCTTCTTCCTGTATTTCTCGTCTTCATACTCGATCGTAACATCTCTCGTCACGTACATATAAAGGATCAGAGCCAGGAGCATCAGGGCCAGGACCGCAGATATCAGCGGCAGGGATCCTCCGGCAACAAAAAGGGATAATACGAAGATCAACCTCAAGAGGTTCAGTTCTTTTGTGGTGTCCTTGACACGCAGCAGATCATTTGCCATAGTTTCATTCCTTCACAATCTTCCCTGAAGAAGGGAAATAATATCTTATTTTTTTCGGTGTAGCCGTATTTACCGAGACAATAAATTCCTCTCCGTTGACTTCCACCTTATTTGTTACGCAGCTGTCCAAAGCAGATTCTGTCTGATCCGGACGGAAAGACTTGGAGTATGTGCTCTTGAAGATACTTTCCTTGCGGGTCCATATCCTCTTAAGGTATCCCTCTTTCTTGTCCTCAGGAAGTTTATCATATTCTTCCCTTTCTGTGTCCGTAAGTATCTTTCTTTCGATCACGGGATCCACCTTACGGTCAAGGGGCTCTATGTCAATGCCGCAAGCGGCTTTCGATACGGCAACGGCAACTACACCCTTGGTGTGGGACAAAGAGAAATAACATTTGTCAGACACCCATATGCCGTTTTCATCGCGCAAGGGCGCAACTTTATTCATATTGAACCCAAGAGATCTGTCAATGCCGTATGTCAGGAGGTTCCAGTCGGAGACCATATTCTCCCTGACATCAGGATTGGATACTTTCTCGATCTGGACTGCACGCTCGGCGGGGCTTATCTCCCCTCCGTTATGGCGGTAAGGCACCGGAGCGATGTAGACATCGATAAGGGGCATATTGCGGAAGAAGGATCTTACGGAATCTTCCTGTGAGGATTCTTTCCTGCCGAACATGCACTCATTGACAAAGTGCTCGCAGTTGTTGTGAAGGATGTTGTATCCTTTCTCTCCGATCCTCTCCCTGGCAGCCTTTACGGTCTCATCGGGACTCTTGCGGTCAAACCGCTCCTTGATCGAAAGATCAGCGCATTCCATGAAGCCGCCTGCAAGAAAGCCCTGCCAGTCGGTCACACAGACTTCTATCTCGTCATCCTTCCTTATTATGGATACGGGAGGCGGACCGAATTCTATGATCTCGTCATCGGACGCATAAATACCATAGTGATAGAGTTCGCGCACCTTAACGCGGATCATGTCACCATACTTAGGTTCTCTTAAACTCCACTTCATGCCTTTTTGTTCTGGATATAATCGATGACTTCGCCGACATTGGAAAAATCGCCAAAGCTGACGTCATCGAACCTTATATCGAAAAACTCCTCCATCGCGATGACCATGTAGAGCAGATTGATGGATGACATCCCGAGATCCGTAAGGAGGTTCATGTCCTCGGTAATGTTCTCGGAAGACACCTTGGCATCAGGTACTGCCATTACATATATGTCACGAAGTTTTGAAAGGATGTCTGATCTGTCCATAATCTTCTCACTTCCTGATCTTCTTCATTGCGGGAGTTCTCGGGAAGTCCTCGTCCCTGATGACGATGGATGTAACTCTCTGGAAGGAAGGCAGCGTCATGTTAACCTTCTCGAGTTCGGCCTTGATGTAGGCGTTCTTGTCTTCAGCCTCGATGGCAGCGACAACGGCTGCTCTCGGGAACACTTCGAGCACGAGCTTGCCGTTCTCTTCGAAGACCATAGCATCCTGTACGAAGTCAGGCTCAACGAACTTGTTCTCGATCTCCTCGGGTGAGATGTTCTCACCGGTAGGAAGAACGATGATGTCCTTGATACGGCCGACGATGAAGATGAAGCCCTCGTCATCGATCCTTACGAGATCGCCTGTCTTAAACCAGCCGTCCTCATAAGCCTTCTCGTTCTCTTCAGGATTGCCGGCATAGCCGATCATCATATTGTCACCCTTGAGCCAGAGTTCGCCGTCAACGATCTTCAGTGTCTGGTTGGGATATGCGAATCCGACTGACTCGGGATACTTATCACATTCGCAGTTGCCGGAAACGAGGTTAGCGGACTCAGTGAGGCCGTAACCGGGATAGAGCTTGGTTCCGAGCTTTGCGTATTCCTTTACGAGATAAGGAGGAACAACGGAAGCTCCGCAGATGATCGTCTCGAGCTGACCGCCGAAGATCTGGGGACCCATCATGCGGGAAACGTTGAGAGCGAGCTCAGCAAGAGCGGGAACCAGGATAAGGTCTGTGGGACGGAACATGGCCATCTCACGGAACATCTCCTTGTTGTTTCTTACAACGTGCAGGAAGCCGCCTGTTGCGATACATGTAAGAGTATTTCTTACGAGACCGAAAACGTGGGTCATGGGAAGAACGATCATGTAACGCTTGCCGAAAACGTGCTTATAGCCTAAGCAGCCATTATATGTTCCGGTCATGACGGACTTGTGAGAAAGGATCGCGCCCTTGCTCTTGCCGGTCGTGCCGCCCGTGAACATGATGCAGCAAGGGGTCTCTGCTGCAGGATATACCATGCCGGGATCGTCTGTTCCGGCTGCCATATTGTCGATATATAAAGTATTGGGATTGGTATTCTTTGCAAATGCAACCTTTTCTTCAACGGATGCATCATAGATGAGCGCCTTGAGCTTAAAGCCCATCGTTATGCCGTAAACTGTCTTGTCGTCAAGCTGTACGGGCATAAGGAGTGCAACTGCACCCATGGTGGTAATAGCAAAGAAGGACTTGATGAACTCGTAGGAATTGGGCATGTAAACGCCTACCATATCTCCGGCTTTAACGCCTGCCTCGGCAAGAGCCGCACGCATGGAAGCGATATCCTCATCCATCATGGCATATGTCCTGATGCTGCCGTCTTCAACAGCGCAGGCATCACCATAGTTCTTGACACAAGCCTCCCACATCTCAGATACATTGTTGTACCTTACTATTTTCGCAAGATCCTCGGGATCCATATACTTTGCGAAAACGTTCTCCTTGATCTCAAAAATCTGTTCCATCACAAACACCTCAATAAAACATTATTTGGTCATTTCCCTCAACAGCAACATCTTCTCCGTAAGGTCCTCCATTACCTTTTGGAGATCTGCCATCGGAAGCATCTTTCCATCCTCGCTATAGGGATACAAAGGTTCTCCGATCGCGGCCCTCATCCTGTTCCATATGCTCTTCCTCGGCGCGATATAGACCGGGATTATAGGGACCTTGCACGATGCTGCAAGAAGAGCTGTACCAAGCTTAAATTCTAACATATCTTCGCCGTCCTTTACAATATGACCCTCCGGGTATATTGCCACCAGACGCTTGTCGGCAGTGTATTCCCTGATCTTTGCAAGATATGACGTATCAGCGGGATTTTCAGGGTCGACCTTGATGCACTGACCCATCCTGAGCACCAGCCTCATAAGGGCCGAATGTTCAAATATCTCCTTCCTTGCCATGCAGTGGATCCTGCGGTAGAAGATAACGGTAAATATCTTGACCGGATCTATGAAGCCCTTGTGGTTGGTGGCGATGATCCCGCCGCCTCTTATGGGCTTTCTCGCCTTTTCGTTCTCGTAGAAGATCTTGGGACGGAATATGAGAAGAGTTGGGATCCCGTTTAAGACCTTGACTATGTCGAATGCCAGATATCTGTATCTGAAGAGTCTGCCGGGCTTGGTCATCTTGCTCCTCCCTTCTCTATCAGGGAAAGCTCGATGATCTTATCGCGCATGGCACGGGACACATGGTCGATGTTGTCTTTTTCGGACAAAGAAGGATCCGACAGTTCCTCAGCGGTAAAAGGCCTGCCGATCACGGCACGGCATCTCTTGCCGGGGTTCTTGAAATACATGCCGTTGGTGTATACGGGTATTACCGTAACGCCGGTCATGAGAGCAAGGTAAGCGGCTGAAGGCTTGAATTCCAGCGGACGCTCTTCCCCGGGAAGCGGAAGTCTTGCTTCAGGAAAGATCCCTACTATGCCGTTATCCTCCAGGATATCAGCCGATTCCCTTAAGAAAGAAAAATCCTTGGCCGTCCTGTCGACAGCGATACAGCCCAGACCTCTGATGAGGGGGCCCACGACTTTCTTGTTGATCATGACTTCTGCTGCCTGCCACCTTACGATCCTGAAAGGGAAAAGGAAGAGCATGAGCGCAAAGTCTATGAGAGACGTATGGTTGCAGATTATCATCAGGGGACCCTTGATCTTAAAACGGCTCAGGGCGCCTTCCTGGTATATTACCTTCTCATGGAAAAGAATGAGTTCGGGGATGATCCCCGTAACCTTTACAAAAGCATTTACAAAACAGATCCAGGCCTTCTTCATGACGGGCTCACATCCTGTTCCTCAGGTATCCGCAAAGACCTGATACGGTAGTAACACCTGCAGCGTCTTTGGCGACGTCGATACCGAACTCGTCCCTTATGCCTGACAGCATGGAGAAATAATCGAGGCTCGATCCTCCGAGATCCGAAAAATAATCCGCGTTGGCCGTAACGCCGTCCTCGGATATGTTAAGAGAGTTCGCGACGACCCTTCTGACCCTTGCGATAAGATCTGCCGAGAATTCTTCGGCATCTTTTTCCATGGTGTCGGGAGTTATCTTACGCATCGTGTTGGAGCAGTATTTCTCGAGGATAGCCTTGCGGTTCTTCTTGAACTCCGACTCGCCCATCAGCTTATCGGGCGTGAGCACGATACCTGATACCTGCTGTCTGATCCCGGTCTTGCCGAGCTCTTCTTCGGCAGAAGCCCTTGTATTCTTAAGACTTTCGATATCGGAATACATTGGGACCTGCACTATCAGGACCGGCATCACCTCTCCCCTGTCGTTTGCGGGGCCGATGAGGCAGACATCCTGGGCGCCTGTTATGTTAAGCCTGTTTTCGATCTGCTCGGGGCTGATGTTTTCGCCGGTACGGCAGATGATGAGGTCGTCGGCGCGTCCGTCCATGAAATAGCGGCCGCCCTCTTCCCTGACGAAATCGTTGGTGTTGTAAGATCCTCCCTCACCGAATTCAACCTGTTTTCCCTCTTCGAAAACGGCAGATGCATGTGAAGGACCCTTTACCCTGAGGACGCGGTCTTCACCTGTTTCGTAAATGACGCTCGCAAAAGGCTTTCCGATAGATCCCGTGACCCTGTCAGAAGACTTCATGGAAAGTTCGAATGAGGTTATGCCGATCTCGGTCGCGCCGTAGCCGTTTGCCATGTGATAGCCTATTCCGTTGAAGAACTTCAACACTTCAGGGCTTATGGCGCTGCCGCCTGAGATAAGGAACACTATGGAGTCGCCGAAGATGTTCTGTCTTATCTCGGCGAAAGCCTTCCTGATGATGATCTTCGACAGGAAGGATTCCGTTCCCTTGCGGTTAACGAGATCCAAAGCCTTCGTGAACTTGTCATAAGTCTCGGGGCCGCGGTTCCTGATCGTCTTGATGGCGGAATCGTAGATCCTGTTCCAGAGCAAAGGTACGGAGAAAATATGCGTGACCTTGTGCTTTCTCGCCGTATAGAGGATCGTATCCGCGGAATAATCTTTTAAGAATACGAAAGTCCTCGAAAAGAAGCCGAACCACATATACATGGCGGCAAGGCCGTAGATATGGTAAAGAGGCAGGAATGCGAGCTGCTTTATATATCCGTCAACATGTTTCTTGACCTGAAGGCATTCCCTGATAACGATGCCGCTGTCTGCGATCTGATGGTAGAAATTGATGCCGTTATATTCGCAGAGCTTTATCTTGCCGGATGTTCCGGATGTCATGAGGAAGATCGAATCAGACCATTCCTCTGCCGTTTTGCCGGGAACGGGGTTGGAAGACTTTGCAAAAAGCTCTTCAGCCTTTATGGTCTTAACGTCAAAAGAAGCATCAGCCTCCGTCTTGGAATCGACTATTACAGCATCAGTCCCGTAGACTTCAAGGATATGGCTTATTACCGCAGTATCGGTCATGGTGTTGAGGAGCAGGGGCGACTTGCCGCACATGAGGATCGCCCAGAAGACTTCTATCCACTGCTCGGAATTGGACATGTAGAGTCCGACCTTGCTGCCCTTTGCATCCTTGAGCAGTGGTGCGAGATTGGACGCGCAAAGGTCACAGCGTTCCTTCGCCTGTCCGTATGTCGTGCGCATTATCTTGAATCCGTTATTGGTCTCCGCGAAGATATTGTCTTTCTCGGAGAACATAAAGGGATAAAGATCGAAGAATCTCTTTTCTGTCTTGTTATATTCAGAGAGCTTCCCTGATACGAAGCTGTCTATGTCCTTATAACCGCCGAGCCCGTATACCTTCATTACCGGTCCTCAAAGATCACGACAGTCTCTTGGCATCGATGATGAAGCTTTCGGGGATCGTCTTTGTCATCTCGAGACCTTCTTCGATATCAACATCCCCTATCTCGCCGTTCTTCTCGACGATAAGCCTGTTGAATCTCTTTTCGATCAGACAGTCGATCGCCCTGATTCCCATTAGGCTGGCTGTAGTCCTGTCACGCAGTGTCGGGCTGCCTCCGCGCTGGAGGTGCCCCAGGATCGTGGGCCTTGATTCTATGCCCGTGGCTTCCTCGATCTGCTTTGCGATCTCTGTTGCCTTGCCTGCACCTTCTGCGACGATGACGACATAATGCTTCTTGCCGCGGTTCCTGCCGTCGAGGATTATCCTTAAGACATCCTTATTGAAATCGAAAGGAACTTCGGGGATCAGGATGGCTTCGGCACCCGTTGCGATGCCTACGTTAAGGGCGATATAGCCTGCGCGCCTGCCCATGACCTCGATAACGCTGCATCTCTCGTGTGAAGATGCGGTGTCTCTAAGCTTGTCTATACATTCCATTGCGGTATTCATGGCCGTATCGTAACCGATCGTATAGTCGGTAGATGCAATATCGTTGTCGATCGTGCCGGGCATTCCGATAACGGGGATACCGATCCTTGCAAGTGCTCTTGCACCCTTATAGGATCCGTCACCGCCTATTACCACCAAGGCGTCGAGTTCATAAGCTTCCATCATGCGGGCACCCTTAAGGACTCCCTGATCTTCCATGAAGCTCATGGATCTTGCTGTCATGAGGAAAGTACCGCCCCTCTGCAGGGTCTCGGATACGGATCTGCCGTCGAGCTGCTTGATCTCGCCCTTCCAGAGACCGTGATATCCGCGCTGTACACCGTACATATCAAAACCGGCGTTGATACCTGCCCTGACTACGGCCCTGATAGCCGCGTTCATTCCGGGAGCGTCACCGCCGCTCGTAAGAACACCTACCCTCTTAACGGGTTCAACAGTCTCCTTATCGATCTCATCGTAGTTCGCTGCCTTGAGTGAAGCGATAGGCGGCAGATTATTCTCGTCATATAAAAGCCTGGACATGATACCACACCTCCATATTATTATTTAATAAACATGAGATATTATACACCAAACAAAGTCTATTCACCGTACAATAAGGTGAAAGTCTCGTAATGGTCTTCCGTATAGTAGATATAACCGTCGTCAGAGAACACGATCCTCTTGGCTCCGCGGGACTTTTTCCCTACGGTATCTATATCGCATTCGTGATAAGTGACGCCCTTCCTGTCAGGAAGATTGCCTTCATAGTTTCCGAACTTGTCTCCACCGATGGCCTTGCCGGGAGCATAAGGCTCGAGGGATCCGCCCTCCCAGCCGAGAGCCCTGGCTTCCTTCTTGGTTATGTAGTTGGAAGGAAGATGCCCGTAGAGATGTATATAGAGAGCAACTTCATCCCTGGATGAATACTCTCCGTCTTCTTTGACTTTCGCTTCTTCTGTCGTGGACGGCGGAGTCGTTTCCTCCGTCTCCTTTTCTTTCGAACTGCTGCCCGCACTCGAAACGGAAGACGATGTCTCTCCGGTCGTCGTTTCAGCCGTCAGTGAAGTCTGCTCCGCAGTCGTATGAGCAGTAATCGACTCTGAAGCCGGCGTTATGACATGGTAACAACCGCAAAGGGTCAGGATCAATGCCGCCGGAATGAGGATCCCGGTTATAAATCTTTTAACTGATGGTCTGTGCTGCATCGGCTGTAATATCCTTCTTTTTTTCGCTCCTTGCAAGGAAGAAAGCTCCTGCCACCATTCCCAGGCCTGCGGCTGCTAAGAGAAAATATCCGGGATAGGGGATCTTCGATACGACACTGTCTATAAGGGCCGATGTTCCCATCGCATTATAGAACATATGCATCAGGATCGTGGGGATTATCGTCTTCTTCTTGATATATACGTAACCTTCGGCAAATCCCAAGACCGCAACAAAGATGATCTGAAGGACATTGCCGTGGGCGATCGCAAAATAGAGAGCCGTGAAGACCAGGATAAAGCGGGCTGTGTGGCCTGCCTTGGCAAGTATCCCTCCGGCGATCCCCCTGAATACGAGTTCCTCGGCTATCGGTACGACGATAACGAGTGCCAATGTCATGATCAGCGATCTGTTTTCCAGGCTCATTACTTCATATACCGGATTATTGGAGTAGATCTGCTCCAAGAGATCGTCCAGGACGGGGATCTTCTGGATCATATTGACAAAGCCCTGCGCAAAAGTCTGCGCACCGATCACGGCTATAAAAGCCGCAAGCCAGAATCTCCATCCGACATTATATAGATTCCTGCCGATCTCTCGGAAGTTCACGTATTTGATCATATAGAAGATTCCGAAGCCTGTTGCCGTAATTATGCCGTAGATGAGCATAGTGAGACCCATACTGTCACCAAGGACCGACATGAGCGCATCGTAATCTTTTATCCTGCCTCTTTCGATGTAATCGGCAAGGATGTCTCTCGCCTTGTAGAGAAAGACAAACAGCAGGACGACAGTCTGTACCACCTGCAGGATCACCCAGGGAATGATACTGATAAAGACAGCACCTACCTTGCGTCCTTTGGATGGCTGAACCGGCTGCTGAACAGGAGCTGTTCCCGGACCCGCAGCAGGCTGAAGAACATATACCTGTTCTCCATTGATCGTCTGCGGATAAGCATTGATATTATTGTTTTCCATTTGTTCTACCCCTTAATCAAAAATCCGATTAAATTATATCCTTCAGTCAACAGTTGTCAAATCAAGCACTTTGCCTATGCTGTCGTGGATAACGAGCTGTGCATGCCTATCTGCGGGAGTCTTGTCGCGGTTGATGATCACCAGGTATTTCCCCGGGAACTCATATGCCAGCGAAGCTGCAGGCTGAACGGCAAGAGAAGTTCCTCCGACGATAAGGCAGTCTGCGGCATAGATCAGTCTCATGGACTCGATCCAGGCCGTCTGCGGAAGGCCTTCGCCGTAAAGGGTAACATCCGGACGGATCATGCCGCCGCATTCCGGGCACCTCGGGATCTTGTCTTCAGATCTGAAGATGAATTCGGCATCGTATTTCTTGTGGCACTTCATGCAGTAATTGCGCAAAGTACTGCCGTGGATCTCCTGTACATTGCGGCTTCCCGCCTTCTGATGGAGTCCGTCTATATTCTGTGTGATGACACCGTCGAGCTTGCCCGTCTTCTCCCACTCTGCCAGTTTGTAATGGGCCTTGTTGGGCTGTATGGTCCTGCAGTCGAGTTTCTGCCTGTAGAACTCATAGAAGACATCAGGGTGATCGATGAGACAGTTGATGCTCAGGAGATATTCCGGGCTGTATCTGTCAAACTTGACATCGTGCTGGTTATAAAGGCCGTCCTTGCTCCTGAAATCGGGGATACCGCTCTCCGTCGACACTCCTGCTCCTCCGAAGAATACGACATGCTTACATTCGGAGATGATCCTGCTCAGTTCCTTGATCTTTTCTTCAGTTTCCATCCTGACTTCCTCCTATGCTTACATTTTCAACGCCTTTCATTTCCTTAAGCCTGTTTATGACCGCCCATCCCGCATCCAGATTGCAGACCTCATCGAGTATTACCGAACTGTCGTCCGAAAAGATGATCCTGACGGGGCTCGTGCCGTGGAAGAATGCAAAGAATGACAGCAGTCTTGAATACTCCGCCGATCCCGGAGAACCGGAGAAACGGACACTGACGGTCTTCCCTTCATCTGCTGTTTCCTGAACCGCGGGTTCGTTCCTGCGCGGTTTGTTATTCGTCTGCTGCTCGGGAATGGGATCGCGGTAATCTCCCTGGACTCTTTTTGCATACCTTACCATGGGTGCTGACAGGACCTGCTGCTTTTGCTCTTCGCTTTCCGGCATCGCGAACATGCTGTCAACGAAAAGCGACATGCGGCTCTCTCTTCTGATATGTCTCTTGCCCGTGATTATCACGGCCCTGCCGGTCTCTGCCAAAGAGTTGTACTTTTCGAGAGGAAGGCCCATCATGATCGCCTCGAAGGATCCTGCAAGATCGTCGCAGGTAAGAGTAACTATCATCTTCTTTTTCTTGGTATAACCGGTCTTCTTTGCGGTTATCAAAGCCGCCATGCATACCGGCTTGTCATCATCCAAAGCCTCCGCACCGTACATGGATTCGATGTCTAAAGCATCGTTCATATCAAAGGTGATCAGCTCATCTATGGTCTTGGCAAAACGCGTGAGAGGGTGTCCGGTCAGATATATACCGACCATCTCCTTCTCGTAAGCGAGCTTGACTTCGATGGGGAACTCCTCGATCTCGGGTACCGTTATCATCTGAACCGGACTATCTGCATCCCCAAAGTCAAAGAGCGTCAGCTGACCCGTGAGATTGGATCTGGAGCTTGATATCAGTTTGTCGTACTCGTTGGTAACGGCCGACATCATCGCAGATCTCGCGTATCCGAACGAATCAAGGGCACCTGCCAGGGTGAGCGACTGAATCACCTGGCGGCCGATGCCGCAGCCGGAGCATCTTGATACAAAGTCATCGAATGACTTGAAGAGACCGTGACGCTTCCTCTCCTCTTCGATCTGGGAAGCAACGGCATCTCCGACATTCTTAATAGCTGATATGCCGATCCTGATCGAACCGTCATCTTCTATGGAAAAACGTCCGCTCGAATGGTTGACGTCAGGCTGGTTGACCTTGATGCCCATAGAAGAGCAGGCTGAGATATAGAACCTCATCTTATCGAGGTCGCCGCAGAATGAATTAAGGGTCGCCGTCATGAATTCAACGGGGTGGTAGTACTTGAGATAGGCCGTCTGGTAGCCGACGAAGGTATAGCATGCCGCGTGGGATTTATTGAAAGCGTATCCTGCGAACTGTGACACTTCATCGAAGATGTGCGCCGCGGTCTTCTCGTCGACGCCGTTGTTGACGGCACCGAGCACCGCCTTGCCGGAATCGTCGATACCGCCGTAGATGAAGAGGTTCCTGTATTTTTCCATCAGGGACTTTTTCTTCTTGCTCATGGCTCGCCTGATGTTATCTGACTGCCCCATGGAGAAGCCCGCAAGATCACGGACGATCTGCATGACCTGTTCCTGATAGATGATACATCCGTATGTTACGTTCAGGATCGGCTCGAGCAGATAATGCTCATATGCTACCTTATCGGGATTATTCTTGCTTGAGATATACTTGGGGATCTGATCCATGGGTCCGGGGCGGAACAGGGAGATACCCGCGATTATGTCCTCGAAACAGTCCGGTTTGAGTTTCTTCATGAACTCGGTCATTCCGCGGCTCTCAAGCTGGAAAACGCCCTCCGTGTCGCCGTCGGATATCATCTTGTAGATCCCCTGGTCAGTCATGTCGAGATGATCGATGTCAGGTGCCGTACCGGTCCTCTTTCTAACGAGTTCACATGCTTCTTCGATAACGGACAGGGTCCTTAAGCCAAGGAAGTCGAACTTGAGAAGGCCTATGCTCTCCACGTCGTTCTTGGCGAACTGCTCCACTACCGTGTCATCGTTCGTCGCAAGAGGCGCAAAGTCCGTAATGGGCTTGCCTGATATGATGATGCCTGCCGCATGCGTTGAAGCATTTCGGGGAAGGCCTTCTATCTTCATGGAGATATCGATGAGATTCCTCGCCTTCTCGTCCTGCTCGTAGAGCATCTTCAGCTCGGGGACTTCATCCATCGCTCCCGACAGGGTGATGCCCGGTGTCATGGGGATCTTGGAAGTGACTGAATTAATGATATCCTGGCTCACTCCCATGACCCTTCCGGTATCCCTGACGGCAGATCTTGCCGCTAAAGTACCGAAAGTGATAACGTGAGCCACATGGTCATCACCGTATTTATTTCTGACATAGTCTATTACGAGCTGCCTCTTGTCATCCGACATATCGATATCGAAGTCAGGCATGGATACTCTTTCGCTGTTAAGGAATCTCTCGAAAACAAGAGAATACATGATCGGATCGAGGCTCGTGATCCCTATGGCGTAAGCCGCAAGGGAACCTGCACCGGATCCTCTTCCGGGCCCTACGGGAACGCCGTGTTCCCTTGCATAGGCGATAAAGTCGGCAACTATCAGGAAGTAATCCGTATATCCCATTCCGTTGATGACGGAAAGCTCATACTTAAGGCGCTCCATATATTCTTCCCTGGTCGCATGCATGCCGTATTCATCAAATCTTCCGGCGAGGCCTTCCAGCGCAAGGGCTTCCAGATAAGTCCTGTTATCGGGGAACTCCTCCGGCACTTCGAAAGTCGGAAGATGGATCGTGTTGAAGTCGTAGGAAGCGTTGCACATAGCTGCTATTTTGCCGGTGTTGTCGATCGCATCGGGAACGTTCGGGAAGAACTGTCTCATCTCCGTCTCGGATTTTACATAGTAATCGTTGCCGTCCATCCTGAACCTGTCGGGATCCGACATCTCCGCTCCTGTCTGCAGGCAGAGCAGGATATCCTGCACATCGCTGTCCTCAGGATAGATGTAGTGGCAGTCGGCTGTTGCGACCAGAGGGATACCGGTCTTGCGGGATATCCTTATGAGCGCGGAATTGACCTTGGCCTGTTCGGGGGAAGTATGCGCCTGTATCTCAAGGTAATAATTCCCTTCGCCGAACATATCCCGATACTTAAGAGCGGTCTTCTCTGCCTCATCTTCACGGTTATCGAGGATGAGTTCCGACAGTTTCCCCGCAAGGCATCCTGACAGGCAGATAAGCCCTTCACTGTGCCGGGCGAGCAGTTCCTCATCTATCCTCGGCTTCCTGTAGAAGCCTTCAATGTATCCTGCGGATACGAGTATATTGAGATTACGAAGGCCCGCATTATCCTTGGCGAGCAGTATCAGGTGATTGTAGATGCTCTTGCCGGCGGGAGCGGGATTCTTGTCAAAGCGGCTCGCCGGTGCGACATAGACTTCACAGCCTATGACGGGATGTATGTCATGTGCCGTCATCTCACGGTAGAATGAGACCGTACCGAACATCGAACCGTGGTCGGTTATCGCACATGCATGCATGTCGAGCTCGTTGAGCCTGTTTGCGAGATCTGATATCCTCGCGACGCCGTCAAGGAGCGAATATTCTGTATGCAGATGCAGATGTACGAATTCTCCCATATCGTTAACCTTTTATCATGATCAGAACATCACGGAGTTCGGCAGCCCGCTCGAACTCGAGTGAGGATGCAGCCTTCTTCATATCCTTCTCCAGCCGTTCGATGAGAGCCTTGTCTCCGCGGTAACGGGCGGGATCTTCCTCTCCTGCCAGTATCGCCCGGATATCGATATGACCGGATGACTTGTCCTTCTTCTTCGCCTTCTCCTCTTCCTCTCCCTGGGTCTCAAACCTGGAAGTCTTCTTTACGGTCACGGGAGTGATATTGTGTTCCCTGTTGTAGTCTGTCTGGATCTTGCGTCTGCGGTTCGTCTCGGCAACGGCGCCCATCATGGAGTCGGTCACTTCATCCGCATAGAGGATGACCCTGCCGTTGACGTTTCTCGCGCAACGGCCGATGATCTGGATCAGGGATCTCTCGGATCTCAGGAATCCTTCCTTATCGGCATCCAGTATCATCAGCAGGGATACTTCCGGCAGATCGATACCTTCACGGAGGAGATTGATACCTACGATGACATCGGTCTTGTCCTCACGGAGCCTGTTGAGGATCTTCATCCTCTCGACAGTCTTGATATCGGAATGCAGGTAATCGACGCGGATGTTCTCCTGCTTTAAGAAGTCCGTTAAGTCTTCGGCCATCTTCTTGGTCAGGGTCAGTATCAGTGATTTCTCTCCCTTGGCTGTATTTGCCTTAAGTTCGGACAGGATATCTTCGATCTGGCCTTCGACCGGTCTTATGAAGATCTCGGGTTCCGTAAGTCCCGTCGGCCTGATGACCTGTTCGACGACCTGCTCGCTGTGTTCCTTCTCATATTCCGCGGGAGTCGCGCTTACATAGATAACGCTGTTGAGCTTCGATTCGAATTCGGAGAATATGAGCGGTCTGTTGTCAAATGCGGAAGGCAGACGGAAACCGTATTCCACGAGGGATTCCTTCCTCGCGTGATCGCCTCTCTGCATAGCCCCTATCTGGGGAATGGTCTGGTGCGATTCATCTATGAAGACTATGTAGTCTTCCGGGAAGAAGTCCATCAGTGTGCAGGGCGCGCTTCCCGGCGCTCTTCCTGCTATGTGCCTCGAATAGTTCTCTATGCCTTTGCAAAAGCCCGTCTCCTTGAGCATGTCAAGATCGTAGAGGGTCCTTTGCTCCAGCCTGTAAGCCGCAACGGCCTTGCCCTCTTCCTTGAGTTCCTTGAGCCTTACATCAAGTTCTTCCGCTATGGTCTGCTCTGCTCTTTCGAGCTTCGCCCTTCCCGCTGCATAATGGGATGCCGGGAAGATATCGACAAAATCGACTTTTGCTACCGTCTTCATGTCGAGGATATCGACATAGGAGATCTGTTCGATCTCATCACCGAAAAAGGAGATCCTGATGAAGACCTTATCAGAATCGGGAGTATAGACATCTATGTTGTCTCCCCTGCACCTCACCTCTCCTCTGTCGGGAGCAAAATCATTCCTCTGGTACTGTATCTCGATAAGGGAGGACAAGACCTCGTCTCTTGAGATCTCCTGGCCCTTTTCGAGAGATATTACGAGGGATTCATAATCGCTCTTGTCACCTATGCCGTAGATGCAGGATACCGATGCGACGATTATGACGTCACGGCGTGTAAGCAGGTTCCTGGTGGCTTCATGCCTCATCCTGTCTATCTCGCGGTTGGTGGAGCTGTCTTTCTCAATGTAGGTATCAGTCGCAGAGATATATGCCTCCGGCTGGTAGTAGTCGTAGTAGGAAACGAAGTAGCCGACAGCATTATCCGGGAAGAGTTCCTTGAACTCGGCGTAGAGCTGTCCTGCGAGAGTCTTGTTATGGGCGATGATGAGAGCGGGTCTTTCGGTCCTCGCGATAACGTTGGCCATGGTAAAAGTCTTGCCCGATCCCGTAACGCCGAGCAAGGTCTGGCCCTTCATGCCGGATTCGATCCCCGCCACGAGCTTATCGATAGCCTGCGGCTGGTCTCCAGAAGGTTTATAGTCAGATCTTAAGTTATAGATCCCCATAGCCGTTAATCGTCCAGCCTTCCTTCCGTTATCTCGAAGAAGAGTTCGTCAAGGCTCTTCTCCCCCGCTTTCATGACATCGGTATTGTGCCTCGTCACGGCGATCTTTCCGTTCATCATGATGTTTACGACATCCCATGTCTCTTCGATGGTATCGATCATGTGGGTCGATATGAGTATCGTCTTGCCCTGTGCCTTGAGCTCGTTGATCAGGCTCTTCAGTTCCTTGATCGCATGAGGATCAAGACCTACGAGAGGCTCGTCAAAGATGATGACCGAAGGATCGTGGATAAGGGCACAGCAGATAGATACCTTCTGCTGCATGCCCTTGGACAGTTCCCTGCCGAGCTTGCGCCTCTTGTCACCGAGTTCGAACCTCTCGATCAGTTCCTCCATGTACTGCTTATTGTCAGACTTGTATGCGCGCCTGATGAACTCCAGATGTTCGTCGATCGTTAATGTATCATAGAGAGTGGGAACTTCCGGAACGTAACCCAGCTGCCTCTTGGCATCCAGGTCCTTGTTGGATATCCCGTTGATCTCGATCGTTCCCGAAAACTGCAGGAGTCCTGCAATACACTTTATGATCGTGGACTTGCCCGCGCCGTTGGGGCCGAGAAGCACGCCGGTCTCACCGTCGTTCAGTCTGAAGGACAGCTCATCGATAGCTTTGAACTTCTTGTATTTCTTGGTAACGTTATCAACTGTCAGCATATTTCAAGTCCCCTTTCAGGCGTCATATCTTTCGAGCATATATCTTGCAAATCTCAGAAGAAGTGCAACTATAAGTGCATAAGCAACTGCGGATACAATAAACCCCAGAGCGGTGGATCCGTCCCAGAGCATCGCTCCCGAAGTCCTCTGCAACACTTCGATGACCAGCTGCGACAATCCCTCCGTAAGGGATACGATAGTGATTATTATCGCGTACTTAACCACGAGGAGCGTATATCTTCCCAGGCTCCTGAAGAGCCTGACGCACACCAGTGAGAGCATCTCACAGAAGAAGTCGAATGCTATCATCAGCACGATAAACGACAGGACCATCTTCCATGTGACAACATCGGGCGATGAAATATAAAGGATCCCTCCGCAGCACAACGAGTCGAAGAGTATCTCCGGTATCTCGGCAGCAACGCACACAAAGAGCTTTTTCCTGGGTTCTTCCGGGATCATGTATATGAAGGGCCTGTTGAACTCGAGTATCGTTCTTCCTCCGGTGAACGCGACCGTGTTGAATACCATGATCACCGCCACGGCACCTGTCACCATCAGATGAGGGTAATCTTCTATTCCGTCAGAAGTCCTCGCGAGGAGCAGAAGTCCGGCGCAGACCATCCTGAACAGGAAAGCCGCCTGATTGACAAAGAATATCCTGGAAGTCCTTATATTTTCGAAAATATGCTTATGGAAGATCGCCGACAGGCCCCAGCCATGCTTGATGGTCTCCTTGCCGACTCTCGCGTCAACGGCAAGGGATGTGGTGGCAAGATCGACTCCCGCTTTCCTGGCTTCCCTGAAATCGTTGGCGCGCTGAGCCATACTGCAGGCCCTGTCATAGAATTCGTATCTGCCGAACATCAGGAGAGCGATAAGTATTCCTATCACAAGGACAGAAATGACCATCCCGGCCGTGAAAGGGATATAGTTCCCGTTGAGGTGACCTTCGTAGATATAAGATGCCCAGCCTGCAAAAGGGAAAGTCCTTGCAGGCCACGCATGTCCTATGTATATGATCAGCTTGTCTGCCGGAACATCCAGCAGGTCCCTGACACGGACATGAAAATGGGAAGTCGTCATGTAAAGAAGAGTGATTATCAGGACTATGTGATAACCGAGAAATACATATGAAGTAGCATAATACTTGTTGCCTTCCGAGAAGAACACAGCGAGAACGACTCCAAGGAAATAAGCCAGGAGCATTACCATGAAACTGAGTCCCAGCATCCACATCATGTCGCCTATGTTCATATCGAACATGAAAGTCAAAGTCAGAGCCTGGCATGCGACGAACCAGAGGAAGAACATCATGCCCATGAAAGCCTTCCCGAAGGGGACCATTACTACCTTAAACCTGCTGAAAGGACCCGCAAAATGGAAAGTGCAGTCCGCCATGGAGAAATTCATCGGAAAGAGCCTGTTGCCGAGGATGAAACCGAAATCGAAAGCACCTATCAGGACTATCTCTATCAGTGATACGATGAGATCGTCGTTACGGGTCATGAACCTGAAGGAATAGAATCCCATCGACCTTAAGCATTGTATGCCCCAGATAAACGCGATCACTCCGAGCGCGATCGCAACCGGTCTCCTCTTAAGGGAATGTACTGCTTTATACGCCGCGGGTGATAACATAATAGACCACCGCAACTATGATACCGAGAGCAAATCCCGCGATAACCTGCAGGGGAGTATGTCCGATGAGCTCCTTAAGTTTCTCCTCTCCGGTAACATTCATATTGAACATCCTGTCAAGCCTTAAGGTAAGATCGTTGATCTTCTTAGCCTGGATGCCGGTCTGGAGCCTAACGCCCATGGCGTCATGCATGACGATTATCGCCAGGATCGCAGCAATCGCAAACTCCACGGAACCGACTCCACAGATAAGGCCTGCCATGGTAGCAACAGAAGTAACAGTTGCCGAATGTCCACTGGGCATGCCGCCGTCACCGAAAAGCCTTTCGATACTGAACTTGCCTTCCGTGATCACGTTGTTGATACACTTGAATACCTGAGCTATAAACCAGGCGAGAACGCCTGCAATGAGTATCTTGTTGCCAAAGAGTTCTGCACAAAAATCAGCGAATGTCATTATCTTCCCTATAGCTCCCGTCCGGACGTTTCCGTCCATAGTTCTCATGGCTATAATTTTATCAGAAAACGGCCTTCTTTACGATAACTAACGGTGACGATATTGTTAACAAACAGGGGCTTATTCGAAATAATCGAACTCAAGATCGAATATCTTGACAGTGTCCCCTTCCTTGATCCCGCGGGCCTTGAGCTCGTCGATGATGCCGGAATTGATGAGGGAGCGCTGGAAATAAGCCATCGAGTCAGTGCTGTCGAAGTTCGTCGACTCAAGGACCGTCTTGATCCAGTCGCCGGTGACCTCATAAACATTGCCGTTCCTTACGATATCGAACTTCTTCTTCTCTTCGAACTTATAGACCTTGGTGCCTTCATCCGGCTTATCGTGTATGACTGTCGGAGGAAGCTTGGATACTTCTTCTGTCACTTTCGCAGTAAGTTCACGGATACCGATGTTTCCTGCAGCGGAGATCCTGAAGACCTCATAACCCTGATTTTCGACATATTCACAGAACATGTCGGTCACTTCGGGATCTGCAGAATCTATCTTGTTGGCGACAACGATCTGGGGGCGCGACGCCAGCTCCTCGTTGAATGCCTTAAGTTCATTGTTGATCGAATTGAAATCATCTATGGGATCACGTCCGTCGGCACAAGACACATCGACAACATGGACGAGCAGCCTTGTCCTCTCGATATGGCGGAGGAAATCATGTCCGAGACCCGCACCCGCATGGGCATTCTCGATGATCCCGGGGATATCGGCGATCACATAGGACGTGTCATAGTCGGCAACAACGCCAAGTACGGGTTCCAATGTCGTGAAAGGATAATCTGCGATCTTGGGCTTTGCACGCGTCATGACCGACAATAAGGTGGATTTGCCCGCGTTAGGATATCCGACAAGTCCGACATCCGCGATCAGCTTAAGCTCGATCGCAAGGTTCATCTCTTCTCCGGGTCTTCCTGCCTGGGCAAATTCGGGAGCCTGCCTTACGGCATTGGCATAATGCATGTTGCCGAGGCCGCCCTTGCCTCCCTTTGCGACCACTTCCCTCTGTCCGTCTTCGGTAAAATCACAAATGAGCTTGCCGGTATCGGCATTCTTGATGACCGTACCAACCGGAACCCCGATCTCAAGGTCATCTCCCTTTTTCCCGTACATCCTCTTGCTCTGACCTGCCACACCGTTTGCTGCGACGAACTTATGCTTGAACCTGAAAGGGGCAAGGCTCGTCAATCTGGAAGTAGCAACGAATACCACATCACCGCCGTCCCCGCCGTCTCCGCCGTCGGGTCCGCCGTTGGTAACATACTTCTCCCTGTGGAAAGATACGGCTCCGTTTCCGCCGTCTCCTGCCTTTACATATATCTTCGAGTGGTCAATGAACATGAAGATTCTCCAAATCTTTTAAGAAAACAGCCTGCCAAAAGAAATAGGCAGGCCGGTTTGATTATTGCTCTGTTAAGTTAAGATCAAGCTACAGGATATACGGAAACCTGCTTCTTGTCCTTACCCTTGTGCTCATACTTGACGGTTCCGTCGATAAGAGCAAAGAGAGTATCATCGGATCCGATACCGACATTGTTGCCGGGATGGATCTTTGTGCCGCGCTGTCTGTAAATGATATTGCCGGCGATAACGGCCTGGCCGTCACCCTTCTTTGCACCAAGTCTCTTGGATTCTGAGTCACGGCCGTTCTTGGTCGAACCCATACCCTTCTTATGAGCGAAAAGCTGTAAATTCATCTTGATCATGATTACACCTCCGTGTGCTTCATTCGTTTCGTTAGTCTTCTTTCGAGTGTATTATCTCGATATAAGTATTGCCTTCCTCATTGACCGTTGCCGCCAGGTTCATAAGTCCGAGTTCTACTGTCCTCATTATGACCTGTGCCCTGTTCCTGATATCCTCATCACTTTCTTCGGGAACGGAGATCCTGACATTTACGGATTCCAGACCTTCATCAGTGACCCTGAATACCTTCTCATCGTCATATCCGCATATATCGGTAAGTGCATAAGCAGCCGTATAGCATAATGTCGATGCTCCCGCACAGACGGTATCATAACCTTCCTCCGCGAAGCCCGAGTGTCCGGACATATAGATCGCGGCTATGTTGCGGGTGACCTTGTCCCGGTCAACGATTACGGTGATCATCAGATGTTGATCGCCGTAACACGTACACGTGTGTAAGGCTGTCTGTGTCCTGCCTTACGGCGGTAGCCCTTCTTGGGCTTGTACTTCAGGATTGTAACCTTGCGGTTCTTACCCTGGCTTACGATCTCGCCTGTGACAGTTGCCTTCAGATCATCGCCGGCCTTGATGCCGTCGTCAGCGGATACAGCAAGTACTTCCTCGAAAGTAACGGTATCACCAGCCTCGCCTTCGAGCTTCTCTACGAAGATCTCGTCGTCAACTGCAACCTTGTACTGCTTGCCGCCTGTCTTGATAACTGCGTACATTTTGTGTCCTCCTGTTCATCCAGTCTCGCTGCTCCTGAGGCAGTGCAAACGCCCGTAAACACTATGTTTGACGTTGCGAAAAGCGCACGTTTAGAAGCCCCGCGCATGCGGTCACCTGCATATACTACCAACATAGCCCCGATTTTGCAAGAGGAAATATTAAAAATATCCGATCACACCATCATAACTACCGGCAGAGCCGCGCATATGCCGTGCAGGAGTCCTGCGATCTCGAAGAGATCGGAATTGCGCTTGACCGGGATGGTCGCGATATAGGGAACGAAGACCTGGAGCAGACTGAACAAGCCTGCACCCACGATCTGTGAGGAACCTGTTATCCTGCCCATCACTATCGCCATGACTGCAGGCACGGCCAATATCACGGGATAAAGGGGCGTACCGAAGTAAGATCCTCCGCCCAAGCCTCCGAACCTCGATTTACGGTCGACGAAGCCCAGCATGGCGATCGATGCAGCATCAACGATAAAAACAGTAATGAGGGCTGTAATGCCCATGGCGCTCATGTGCTTGTCCGTAATACCGCTGAAGATGAAGAAAACGGAGATGAATATACCCGTTTCAACAACGAGCAGTACAAGAGGATATAATACCGATCCGTTCTTACGCACATACTTTACCTTGTTCGACAGTATGAAGGGCGTGTTCATGACGGCCATGACCGCGATCATTATCGTGGGTGCAAAGCAGAGAAGATATGATGTGGCTGCTCTTGCCGAGGGGATCAGTGCGAGAACGAAGATGCCGACTGAGATAAAAGCCGCAAAGCCTGCGCTGATGATGAATACCAGTCCGTCACGTCTCGTAAGGATGCCCGCTCCCTTGTCGGAATCCTTAACCGGTATGTGGTAGAGGAAAAGACAAAGGGATGCGATCCCGATGAACAGCGACAGGATCAGCGTTATATACCAGGCATTTATCTCCGCATAAGGCAGTTTGCCCGTATAGCATGCTCCGAGATAGCCCGCGAGTTCCGTCTGGAATGAGGGCAGCGCCATCTGAAGTCTCATAGGCAAAGATGAAAATGACATCGAAAGATATCTCGTGCCGTCAGAAGAAAGATGTATCTCTGATGCGAAGATGTTGTCGCGAACAATACCCGCGCCGTAGATCGTATCCACTCCCGAGAGCTTTTCGAAGAGCATGCGCGGATCAGACATCGAATCCACAGTGGCTTTGGAGTCATTCTTGCCGAAGATCGCTACATCACATGCGGGATTCCCCGTACCGATGTCGGCGGCTGCGGCGTTTCCGGGATAATAAGGCGAGATAAGAACATATCCTAAGACCTGACCGTTATTCCCGGAAGATCCGTAGATATCTTCCATCACATAGAATGCATCCTGATAGCAGGCGCATATAACGACCTTGCGTCCGGAGTATTCTTCGGGAACCGTATACTTATCAGATGTCTTATCCTTGGCGGCATCGGCCGATACGACGGCCATGTCAAAGCCTGCGCCCTTGAGCGCGACTCTCATCGATGAATAAGGGAAATAGTTTTCGGGAGACAGACCGTTTCCGTTATCGGCACCGTAAAACAAAACAACGGGAGCCGTTTTGTCAGGAGCAGTCCTGGATACGAAAAAGAGCACGCAGAGAGCAATCACGCAGAGGACGGAGACCGCGGCGCACACCATGGGAAAAATACCCAGATGTCCGGATCTTACACTCCTCTCAGCTGTTGCGGCATAACCGCCATTCTGACTGTTAGCGCTCTTCTTCATCCGTCAATCCTTGACCAGCTCGTCGCCTAAGGTCCTAATATCCTCAGGTCCCAGGATGAGCAGGATATCGTCGGGCTCGATGAGTTCGTCGATCCTTGCGACAAGGTCCTTTCGGTCTTCGTAAAACTCGGCATCGCCGCCGCGCGCATTTATCTCATCTGAGATATCCTTGCTCGATATCTCGTGATTATTGATCTCACGGTCCGAGAATATCTCAGCAAAAAGCACTTTCCTGCAGGGCAGGAGCGATGTCACGTAATCCTCGAAAAGGAGTTTTGTACGGTTGAATGTCAGGGGTTGGAACACAACGAGGATGTTGTTGTGGGGCATGTTGGATGCCGCTTCCATCGTTGCGCGTGCCGCAGAAGGGTGATGCGCATAGTCGACTACCACTGTCGCACCACGGTATTTGCCCTTGACCGTGTATCTGCCGTCAGCTCCGCTGAACCTGTTGAGTCCCGCAACGACTGCCTCGGGCGATGCGCCGTTGAGATAAGCGGCAGCGGCAGCATTAAGCGCATTGAAGATGTTGTGCTTTCCGGGAACATGCAGGGAGACTTTTCCGATAAGATCACCCTTATAGAGAAGATCGAAAACGGGAAGGCCGCATTCGAATGTTACATTCGCTGCTGCAAAATCGGGAGCCTTGCCGCTGACGGCGCACACGGTATCTTCAAGTCCACATGTAACTACTTCGGGGAAGGCTCTTCCCTGCTCTGCATGGCGCGCCTTTGCGATCCCGACCGCTTTGGCCGTATTCTCATCAGAACCCGTGACAACAACATATCCCTTGTCATCTGCTTTATCGAGGAACATGGCAAATGCCTCGATGACATCGTCGATGGTGGGATAGATATCAACATGATCGTGATCGATATTGGTTATTACGGCAGTTGTGGAACGGAAATGGAGGAAGGAATGGTTGAACTCGCATGCTTCGGAAACGAGCAGGCCGAATCCTCCACCCTGTCTTACGGTCCCTCCGATCTCATCGAACTCGGCACCGATATGAACTGCAGGATCGGCACCGTCTTCCATCATGATCAATGTCGTCATGGAAGTCGTGGTCGTCTTGCCATGGGTACCCGATATATTGATCACCCGCTCATAGCTGTCGGTTATAAGACCCAGGAACTCGGCCCTGTCAAAGACCCTTATTCCGCGGGCGTTGCATTCAGCGACCTCGGGATTGTGAGGCAGGATGGCTGCCGTCTTGACTGCATAATCAGGGGCAAATTCCTCGATATTGGAAGCAACCTGCCTGTTGTAGATCCTGATCCCGTCCCTTGCGAGCTCCTCAGTCCTTTCGGAAGGAGCCATGTCCGATCCTGCCACATCGAAGCCGTAGCCTGAAGCAAGCCTTGCGAGCCCGCACATGGATATGCCTCCGATGCCGATGAAATATATCTTTGCACCTGCTTTGAGCGATGCGATACCGCGATCCATATCAAATATCCTCCAATGTTACCATAGGAACTTTCTTGTGATATTATATCAGTGTTTCCGAAATTAGCTAAAGGAGATGAGGGATTTTTGAATTTTTTGGGTTACATCCTTCTTATTCTGACCACCTGCGGACTGCCTGCAGTATATCTTTTCGACCTGGGGCAGGTCTGGTACTACGTATTAGGAGCATTGTTCATCGTGCTCAATATCTTCCCCTCTCTTACGCGCAAGTCTACCAAAAGGCTTACGGGCCTTAACGACGGGAACACGCTCCTTATAGCATTTCAGATAGCTCTCATCCCTGACATCCTTCTCCTTATAGCTGCGATCATCCTCTACCATGATGACCCGGCAAGAGTATGGATCTTTGTCGCGATAGCTTATACCGCCGAACTCATCGTGTTCTGGAACGGCATCATCCGCGTCTACATCCTGTCAAAGCAGCTCGGGATCAAGAGAAAGTTCCTGGGACTCCTTTGCGGCATGATACCGATCGCAAATCTTTTCGTTCTCCACTACATACTGATCGTCACACGCAGGGAAGCCGAGGAAGAAGACTACAAGAACAAGCTCAATGCCACACGTTCGGAAGACGAGATCTGCAAGACCAGATACCCTGTCCTCATGGTCCACGGCGTATTCTTCAGGGATTTCCGCTTCTTTAACTACTGGGGCAGGATCCCCGGCGAACTCATCCGCAACGGCTGCACAGTCTACTACGGCAACCAGATGTCCGCCCAGTCCGTCGAGACATGCGGTGCCGAGATCGCCGCTAAGATAAAAGAGATAATCGACACTACAGGCTGCGAAAAAGTCAATGTCATCGCCCACTCCAAGGGAGGCCTTGATACACGTTATGCCATATCCTGTCTGGGAATGGCTCCTTATGTCGCAAGCCTTACCACCGTCAACACACCTCACAGGGGCTGCAAGTTCGCGGACTATCTGCTGAACCAGGCTTCGGAAAGTCTTAAGCAGAGCGTTGCAAAGAAGTACAACACCGCTCTCAAACTGGCAGGTGACAAGGATCCGGACTTCATTAAAGCAGTTACGGATCTGACCGCCACACGATGTGAAGAGCTTAATAAGATAATGCCTGATTCCCCCGAGGTCTACTATCAGAGCGTAGGATCCTGCGCATATCACGCAGTGGGAGGAAGATTCCCCCTCAATTTCTCCTACCATCTGGTAAAGCATTTCGACGGCAAGAACGACGGTCTCGTGGCACAGCCTTCGATGGTATGGGGCGAAAACTTCACATTCTTCGAACCGGTAGGTTACAGGGGCATAACCCACGGTGACATGATCGACCTTAACAGGGAGAACGTAGACGGATTCGACGTCCGCGAAAAGTATGTTGAGATAGTGTCAGACCTTAAGGCCAAGGGATTCTGATATCAGAAATTCATCGACTTCACGACATCGGCGGATTTAACGGTCATCTCGGCCCATGCCGGGATAAGACCGCTCTTTATAGCGTTCCTTACCGATCTGATGTTGGACCAGGCCGTGCAGTAGAAAGGCACTTTGCCTCTTTCGAGGATCTCCAAGGCAAGCTTTGACGTGACGGCTGAAGCTATCCCCTGCCTGCGGTATCCCGGCAGGACATCGACTCCTATCTGCCACATCAATTCAGCATCGGCAGAGCACCCTGCCAGCCCGACGAGTTTTGAGCCGTCGTATGCACCGACGGCGAGCATGTCCAGATGCTTTCTGTCGCTGCAGAGGGCATTGGACCAAGAGGGCTGATACAAGTCTTCGAACTGCCCTTTCTCCAGCAGCCTGAGTTCATAAGGACAAGAAAGACACTTAAGTCTTTCAAGATCAGGAAGGTAGTATTCCGCCATGAAGCAGACTGTCTGACCGAATGGCACCAGCTTTTCGTTCAGCCAGTGCATATTGGGAGTCTCGAAACAATGGTAGAAATCAAACTTCGATATGTATTCAGAAGCAATATCCGCAAGCTCATCCGTTGCAGCCGCAACCACATTGTTCCCGTAAGAGATGAAGTTGCAGCCGATCGGCTGTTCGTAGTAGTTCTTGGCGTTCGCGGCCGGAGCATATGGAACCGTAATACTTTTGTCTGACATGAGATCTTCAGCCCTGCATCCGATATCGGCTGCCGACTGTTCCATCGCGATCCTTATTATTTCTTCCTGAGTCATATTCATTCCCTTTTCTCTTTTGCTCTTAAGATCGAACAGACCTTCACTGCATCTTCAAAGTCTTCTTCCGACACGCCCCTTTGCCACATCCGGGGAAGGACTCTTTCCTTATATACTGCAAGCCCTTCCTGAGAGAACTCATCGAATATGACATATGTCCTCGCGTAGTCGAAGACAAAAGGCGCGATACGTGCATTCATCCAGTCGATCAGTGTATATTCATCACTGCCGGGCTTCACGATGATGTTAAGAAAATGCATGTCCAGATGGCAAAGGCATTCCCCGTATCTTTCTTTGAGACGGGCAATGACATCCAACACGAGCTTTCTCTCGTCTCCTTTCAGGATATATTCTGCATTTTGAGAAAAGTTCATCACAGGGACATCTGATACAGTCTTCGCGTGAACTTTCCCGAAAGCATCCGCCAGGATATCAAAGCTCGTCAGATCTTGGGCCCTTGCGCGTTCTTCAAGCACTTCACCCCCGACATAGTCCATCCTGATGATGTGCGGGTCGTCCGTATCATAGTATCTGACAGGCGTAAGTCCCGCCCTGTTAACTTTGTCCTGTATCTCTTTCTCATAGCTGATCCAGGAGGCCGGATAGGAAGGGTTATATACCTTGTAAGCATAACCCTGATAGAGCAGCACTTCTGCCTGAGCGCCCTTACCTATCGTGACTTGTGTTCCGTCAAATACCATATCTGCCGCCTTCTTTCAGTCTCCTTAAGACCCTTATCCGTCAATGGACAGGATAATTATATCATTTCCGCGAAAAGGGCCTGACCAATTTGCCTGACAGTTACCTCAAAATGCGTTTTTCTTTCTGATATAATCCCTAGAACAAAAATGAGGAGTATATATATGGCAGGCAAAAAGATAACATGCATCATCCTTACTGCAGCTTTTCTCCTGGCAGGCTGCAACAGTAAGACAGACATCAGCATAAGCAGCACTGAAAGCACATCCGGGAGCACAACGGCAACAACGACCGCAGCTTCAAGCGAAAGCACCGAGACGACAACGGTTCCTGCTGCCACGACCACGACGGAAGCGGAACAGAAGAAGTTCGAATTCAATCCGCACCTCATGACGCCGACTCTCCTGCCTGATATCCCGCAGGATTACTGGGATTCCTTCCATAATCTCTGCGATGCCCTCCGTGAGGGCAAGAACACCTTCGAATGTTCGAGCAAGGAAGCATACGAATGGGCGACCGACCCCGTAACCCTGACCGAACTCTTCCCTGCGGCATGCAACAAGGTTAAGAACGAGAGCGATGACGGAAGCAAACCTTTCGAGAATGGTGTCGGGAGGATCTATTACACCATCCCCATTGAAGAATATCTGGAAAGACAATCGGCTTTCGAGAAATACATCACGGAAACCATTAACAAATACGTTGAATACGACGATACTGACTTTGAGAAGTGCCTTAAGCTATACGACTATATGGAGAGGAACTTCAGCTACGAGACCTTCCCCGGCGGAGGCGACGGCGCTAACTACTACACGATCATGAACCATACCGGCGTATGCAATGAGCTTGCCAGCGTATATTCCTACTATCTCCTTCAGGTTGGAGTTGAAGCCTTCCATGTCGGATGCTTTGATGAACTTGATCACGCCTGGACCTATATGGTGATTGACGGCAAGGGCTACTATTCTGACCCTACCTGGTCCCTTATATCTGAAGGCGAAGATCTCCCTTTGTACTACTTCATCATGAATGCGGACCGCAGGGTCGAGTCCGGCTGTCCCGTTGACGACCTGACCTTACCGCTCCTGCCCAAATACTGGCTGAGCAGATCCAAATCGACATTCTCGGCTGATGACGACAGTCTGCTTTTCCCGTCAGGATCCTTTATGCAGTCGATAGACGAAGAGAAAAAAGTAATCCGTTACCAGGATATCGACAAAATCGATCACGAATTCGGATACGCAAATTATTAAGTGCAGGACACCCTGCACTTTTTTATCCTATGGTGCAGAGCTTTCCCCTCAGCACATAGCCTATCTTCTCATAGCAGGCGTTCGACGCCTGATAATCGGCATCGGTATAGAGCATGGGCAGGTAGCCCTCTTCTTTCGCTTTCATCGTCACCTGATACACGAGATTCTCCGCGTAGTGCTTTCTTCTGCATTCGGGTTTCGTGAAGACAAGATTGATGGATGCAAGATCCCCGTTAGGAGCATATTTGCAGCAGGCAACGTTTTTCCCTTTATCATCCTTCCAAAAGTACATCCTTCCTGTTCCTATATACTCCCGGGCATCATTGCGGTAAACGGACATATCCTTTTGGTAATCGATCACTTCTTCATGCATGGCGGCAATGAACCACACCAGCTCATCCTCATCTTCGCTGACGCACTGATAGATATGTCCGGCTGCAGAAGCAGAAGGCGCGACCGGTTCGGGGCAATCGTATGCAAACATGTTGGTCGTTACAGCGTAATCGATACCGTCTTCTTTGGCTCTCCTGATGAAATAATCCGCAAGTTCGTATTTGACATTGAAATGGTATTTTCCGTCGACAAGTGAGTTGTCTTTTGCAAGAAGATATGCTCTTTCCATATCCTCTTCCGATGCGCCGTCAGGCGTCCATATCCATACCGGGAAAGGATGCCCCGTATAACAGAGGATCAGTTTTTCGTGATCAGATAATATCAGATCACATTTTCCTTTCATAACCCTTCCCATCACGAAAAATGTATATCTGTCCGATTCAAGTAATTTCTGATCTCTTTCGTCAACAAAATTATCCATTATCTTTCCCTCTCGATCTTAATGCCTCTTACGCCGGTATCAACACTGATATGTCCATTATCAGCCGCAGCTTCTTTCTTAAGGACTTCTATGTAAGCATTGCTGTCGACGATGGCATCAGCTGCGGCGTTTACGGGAGTCTTTCCTTCGAAAACGCTTCCCTTGACCGTTACGTTGTAATCGGACGTTACGACCCTGTAAAGGGTCTTCGTATCCTCAAGATCGACTTTCGTGCCGTCAGACAGCGTGATGCTTAGGATCTCGATATCCTTCCTCTCCTCGCTCCTGTGATCAATATATTCGAAAGTAAGACCGCTCATCTGATCTCCGTAGGTTTCGAGCTTGAATCCGTTAAGGATCTGCTGTTTGAGCTCGGCTCCGGTCAGTTCGAAGACCAAGAGATTATTGCTGTAAGGGAGCATGGTATAAACATCGTTGGCAGTAATATCCCGCCTGTCTTCACCACTCGGGATGTAAAGGCTTGATCCGATCCCGCCCTTGTTATAGAAAGCTGCGACAGCATCAAAGTCTTCCGTAGCGCGCAGCATTAGGGACGTTATCCAGTTGCCTGCAGAAGTTGCCCCGTTATCGCTGACCACTTTATATTTCTCAATGGGTGTATCGATGTAACCTAATACACCGCCGATGAATTCTTTTTCATCCTTTACGACAGTCCTTGATAGTTCCATTATCTCAGGATCCAGCAAAGAGGCATTTTCGGGTGTGTCGTAAAGGAGTTCTTTGGCATTCATTATGTCTTTATATTCCGCTGCTTCGACCCTGACTTTACCATCCTTTCCGAAGACAAGGACTGCGGATGCAAAGCCCTGCACATGAGCATTGCACTGGATGTAAGATATGCCGTTATCGCTTGTTCCGTAAAGGCCAACATGAGTATGTCCGCCTGCAACAAGATCAACATCTTCAGGATCGAGATTTGAAGCGATCGAAAGCGGATCAGCATGCGCCAGGACAATGGTCGCATCGGGATCCTCTTTTTTGTTGATCTCCTTGATCTTTTCAGATAAGTGCTTCAGATCAAGATCGAGCTTACATGATGAGAGCAGATCCTGATTATCGCCTGAATTGATCTTGGATAAGTATCCTATGACCGCGATGCGCTTGCCGGCTTTCTCGATGATTACATAATCTTTTGTAAACGGCACCCTCTTGCCTGTTTCCTCATACAGGAGATTACAGGCAAGGACAGGTATCTTCGAATCGGATGAATAAGAATCAAAATCGTATGTCGTGACAGTCGCATCATCGTCCACATGACTGAGAACACCCCAGTCGAATTCGTGATTGCCCAAGGTTACTGCATCGTATCCCATAATGTCCAGAGCCGCTCGGATATGCTGTCCCCGGAATATTGTGGATTGATTCGTTCCGGTATAAAGATCCCCGCCGTCCAGGAGGATCACGTCATCAAATTCGGAAGATCTTCTTGCATCTGAGATGACCTTGGCAACATATGCCAGGCGGTATTGAAACTTATCTTCATTTCCGAATGCCGTATCAACGAGGCAGCCGTGGATGTCGGATGTCTCGAAAAGCTTTATCCTTACATCAGGAGCTCCTTCGGATATGCTGCTCGATTCTGAACTTACAGAGGTCGTCGAAGGAACGGAACTTACGGCTTCCTTCTTAAGACATGCAGTAAAAGACAGCGCCAATAAGGCGCTGAGAAATAATGCTGTTATGTTCTTTATCGTCTTCATTATTATGCGTTTTCTATTCCCTTATAAACTTATGATCTGCTTCATATTCATCGCTTACGAAGCGTTCTATCGTCATATGAAGATCATACTTTTCGCGAAGTTTGGCGAGCTTTTCCATCATGGGAGATGAGTGATGCTCATCTATCGCAGACTGATCTGTCCATGAGTCGATGAGCAGCACTGTCTCCGGATCTTCAATAGGCGTAAAATACTGATACCTGAGATTGCCCTTCTCGGCACGTATGGCATCAGCTATTCCTGATGATTCCATCTCTTCGGCAAAGGCTCTTGCATTGCCGTTCTCACCTTTATAGTAAAGATTTACCGTGATCATACATCTACCTTAAAGCACCGCTTATTCTTCCTTGGTCTCAAGGTCAGCGATGACGGAAGCAAGATATTCTTTGAAGATGTTGAGATTTACGGTATTGCTTATGTTGCCGTTCATCAAAACATTGCCGTTCTTATCGCGCAGATCCACGATGTAAGGCTTATCAAGAACCGTGCCTTTGGCCGTAACATCGGAAACATAATGAATGGAAGCTATGTCCTTGAGTCTTGCAAAATCATATGTCTCGTTACCCAGGTCAGAAAACTTCTTGTAGAGATAATCCTTGGTTGCAGCGAAGCAGTGGTTTGCATCTTCCTCAACGACAAAGATCGGAGGAGCAGCCATCTGCTCATCAAATGCCTTGACCTCTTCTGCAGTCTTTAAGATCTCATTGAGACTGTCTTCAGTCCTGGAAGTAACATTCTTCTTCTTTCCGAGTGCGATCATGAGGATAGCGAACAGCAGGATAATGCCTGCGATGATCGAAAGGATCTTGATCGTGCCTATTGTCTGCGGATCGTTAAGACCTCCCTTGGAGATCAGGAATCCGACTACTGCCCCCAGCATGACCGGAATGATGATCAAGATTATCGGCTTGTTCTTGTCGCTCTTAGCCTTTGCCCCTGTAGTCCTTTTGACGTACTCTTTCAGCCAAGTGGAATTAGCACTTGCTATGTTTGAATTTGCCATACAAAACCCTCCTGTAATGGTAATGCGTATATATTAACATTACGGAGGGAAAATCGGTACGGTTTATTTGTCCTGGATTATCCTGACTATATCGGGATTGATCGGGTTATAAAGGAGCTCCACTCTGTCCCCGACATTCTTACCGTATTTACCTGAGCCGTCGTACTTAGTCTTGAACTGGGCTCTGTATACATAATCCTTCTCATTGCCCAAAGGATAAAAACGCACTGTATATTGCGTGTACACATCGCATGTTGCTTCGGACAGGGGATCAGAAGATCTGCTGCTCTTTTCACCAAGCGCTTCATTTACTGCTTCATTAAGTCCGGGAACCTGGATGTTCATCACGCTTGTATGTCCCTTAACGACCATTCCGGTCGTACGGACAAAAGGACATGTAAAAACTACTACAGATAATCCCATGAGCAACAACGTGCCCGCTACGATCAATGCGATCTTTATCTCCCGTTTCATGAGCCTTCCCCCTTGTCTAAAATGGTTTGCTTATACCATTTATACAATCCGGAAAGGGAAAATGTTGCAGGGGTTTCTATCCCTTTTCACTGATTTTCCTTATAGGCCTTGGGAAGGTTCCATCCGTAGTGTGCGGCCGCGAAGCGGATGACACAGACAAAGAAGAAGCCTGCGAGCATTCCGGCCTCGGCAGAACCCGTGATACTGTAAACGATATAGACGACTGCTGCACCGACAATAGATGCACATGCATAGATATGTTTTACGAAGATCACAGGCATCTCCAAAGACAGGACATCCCTTAAGACTCCCCCTCCGACACCTGTTACAACACCGAGGAAGATTACAAGAAAAGCATTGCCTGCAAAAGACCCGAAAAGGCCCGTATGAACACCGTCAGCCGTAAAGGCAGCAAGTCCGACCGTATCAAACCAGAAGAAGACCTTGTCGTAGATAGCTCGGGTCTTCTCAGAGACAGCTCTCTTGCTCTTATGCTTCCACCAGACAAATATGAAGGTGATATTTGCAGCTATCGCCGCAATGATAACGAAAAAAGGATTAAGAAAAGCCGCAGGCGGGGTCGATCCGGTGACGATATCCCTGATTATGCCGCCGCCAGTAGCCGTCAGGAGCGCAAGGATATTTACGCCGAAGATATCCATCTTCTTGCGTATGCCGGCCATGGCGCCTGATACCGCGAAAGCGACAGTGCCGATGATATCCGTTATCAAAATGAAGAGTTCTGTTTCCATGGCTGCTTTGTTTTTCGAAAAGTATTATCTGCCGATCAGGTCTTTATAAATGTCATTCTTGGATCTGCCCGTCACGATCGATAAGGCCTTGGCAACATCCTTCATGGAAAGACCGGAATTTATAAGATGATTTTTAAGCTCTTCCGTCTTTTCTTCCGTGATGATGCCGTCCGTTTCCTTTGATGCTGTCTTGCCTTCTATCACTACAACGAACTCACCCTTGGGCGGATTCTTCTCGAAGTAATTCTTGGCATCTTCTGTGTTAAGTCTAATAACTTCCTCGTATTTCTTGGTAAGTTCCCTGCAGAATGATATCTTTCTTCCGGCAAAACCTGCCTTTTCGAGGTCTTCGCAGAGCTTGACTATCCTGTGAGGGGCTTCGTAAAGGATCAGTGTATCTTCAGACTTTGCCAATGTGCTTAATCTGTCCGTCCTTGCTGCACCTGCTGACGGAAGGAATCCTTCGAAATGGATGAACCTCGCATCGATACCCGAAATGGCAGCTGCAGTCATGGCAGCGGTAGGTCCCGGTATGCATGTTACTTCAAATCCGTTCTCTGCTGCTATTGTCACAAGGTCTTCACCCGGGTCTGAAATAACAGGCATGCCCGCATCGGATACCTGAACGACATTGAGTTCCTTGGAAAGGAGATCGGTCACCATATCTTTCCTGGATGCTTTGTTGTGTTCGTGGTAGGAGATGAGCTTCTTGCCCTCTATGCCGAGGTTATTGAGCAGTATCCCGGTGACCCTGGTATCTTCGCAAAGGATGACGTCAGCCGACTTAAGGGTCTCTATCGCCCTTGGTGACATGTCGGCCATATTGCCTATCGGTGTTCCGACTAGATAAAGCAATCCTTATGCTCCTCCTCGTAGATCTCGTGCATCCTGTCCTTGTCGTCAAGATAAAGGGCCGGCAGGATCTTAGTTTCCTCGTTGCCGCGCCTTCTGCCAGCCATCAGGACGATCCTCGCATCCTTCTTGTGGTTCGGGAATACCGGCATCAGTCTCGATACGTTTATTCCCGCATCTTGGAAACTACTAGACATTTTACCCGAAAATGCCGAATCAATCACTACCGCATATATTCCGGTCGAAGGGATGAGCCTTGAAGCAGCCGCTTTGGCAAAAACCGTATAGGTGTCTTCCGCGCCCTGCCTTGCGTTGTTTCTTCTAGCATCGGATGAAGCTTCGCCAGACCCTTCGGTAAAGTAAGGAGGATTTGCGAATACGACATCGTACTGGCTGTTTCTTATAGCATCAGGCATCTTGTTAATGTCTGCGCAATACGCCGTGACCTTGTCAGTGAGCTTGTTCTCTCCGATGTTTTTCTGAAGGATCTCACAGGAAATAGGATCTATCTCGACAAGATCCATCCTGTAATCTATATGCTGCTCTTCGAGCCTTGCCGCAAGACAAATAGCGGCACCGCCACAGCCGGAGCCTAATTCCAATATGCGGACAGGACCTTTTCGCGGGATAAGAGCCATCGTGAACCAGGCAAGAAGAACGCTGTCCGTGCCGAATCTGAAGCCCGTCTTGTTCTGATACAACACGAACCCTTGGCGGCCCAGGTCTTCTTTCGTGAGTTCATCCGTCATGTCGGTACTGTCTCCGGCTTTTTGTCCTTATAGAGGATCTTCAGGAATATGGGTGTAAGTACTGAACTTATAACGATGAGAAGGATGACGCTCGTAAAGAATGCGGGGTTCAGCATTCCGAAAGCCAGACCCTTCTGGGCAACGATCAGGGCGATCTCGCCGCGGGTCATCATGCCGACACCGATCTTGAGTGAATCCCTGTTGGAATATTTCATCATCTTGGAGATGAAGCCGCAGCCGATGACCTTGGCGAGCATTCCGACGAAAACGAATGCGAGCGAAAATACGATTATGCTCGTGTCTATCTGCGTGAGGTCGGTCTTAAGTCCGATCGAGCAGAAGAATACGGGTCCGAATATCATGTAGGAATTGACGTCCATCTTGCGGTTGATATAATCAGAGTCCTTGAGCGAACAGAGTATAACGCCCGCACAGAATGCGCCGGTGATATCCGCAACGCCGAAAACGGCATCTGCAATGTAGGACATTCCGAAAGCAAGTGCGAGTCCTAAGATCGGGATCCTTCTTGTGTGAGGATACTTCTTGTCGAAGAGCTTGAAGAGCCTGAATATGATGTATCCCATTCCCGCAGCAAATACGAAGAAGAGGACTGTCTTCAGCAATACGATGAGCGGCTGGACTTCAGGATCCTTAAATCCGATGACAAGGGTCAGGACCATGATGCCGATGACATCATCGATTATGGCAGCGCTTAAGACCGTGGTCGCGACCTCATCCTTGATCTTGCCCAGATCTTTTAAGGTCTGTGCCGTAATGCTGACAGATGTGGCTGTCAGGATCGTTCCGGTGAATATGGCCTTATAGAATTTGTCACTCCCTATACCCGCTGTTCCGAAGAAAGCGACATAGATGACAGTACCGAAGATAAGAGGAACAAATACGCCGAACAAGGCGATCATGGTGGACTTGAGACCTGTCTTCTTGAGCTGTCTCAAGTTCGTGGAAAGTCCGGAAGAAAACATCAGCATTATTACGCCGATCTCGGCCATAGCTGAAAGATAGTCCGAATTCTGAACGAGGTTAAGGACCGAGGGTCCGAGGATGAGACCTGCTATGATCTCGCCTGCAACATCAGGAACCTTGCATTTTCGAGCAAGAAGACCGAACGCCTTCGCGAAGATCGTGATAATACAAAGATCCCTGATTACCGTACTTGTATCGAACTCCATTACAATCGCCTCTATATCCTCAAAATGTTATGCAGTAATATCGCAAACGGATGCATCTGTTACCTTGACGAGATCTTCTGCCTTGAGCCTGATCTGAAGGCCCCTCATGCCGCCGCTGACGGATACAGTGTCCACCAGCAGGATCATCTCGTCGAATATGGTCTTGAACTTCTTTTTCATTCCGACGGGAGAACAGCCGCCTCTGATATAACCCGTTATAGCCAGGAGGTCCTTGACGGGGATCATCTCAACCCTCTTCTCTCCTGCAGCCTTGGCTGCTTTCTTCATGTCGACCGAGGAATCGACCGACAGGCAGAAGACATAGTAAGCACCTGAATCACCCTTGGCTACCAGGGTCTTGAAGACCTCTTCGTAGGGGAGGTTCAAAAACTCTGCGACGTGATGACCGTCAAGGTCGTTCTCATCGTATTCGTACTCAACAGCCTCATAATCGACATGGGCTGAATCGAGCATTCTCATAGCGTTTGTCTTCTTGATTCCGGACACTTTTATTCCTCCGCTTCTTATCTCCCGACACATTATACTTCATTCATGATATTATTGTTTTTGTCAAATAAACCAAATAAACAGAGGTATCGGCCATGTTAAGGAATGAATATCCCGAACACGACATCAATAAAGTCTTCGATTACATGGAAACTGTCATCGAAGGAGGAGGCGTCCACGATGACACAAAGGAAGAATTCTTCCTCATAAACAAGCTCTTTGCAAGCCTCCCTCCCGAAGCAGTCGAATACGGCATGATGTTCCTGCACGGAGAGCGCAACCTGCCCAAATCCACCGAAGACCTGATGCCTCTATATATCCGCTTTGTAAATCTCCTTGAATATCTCGAAAAGATAGATCACTTAAGACAGATCCCCTCCTCCATGTCGACCGAGGAGATCATGGAAAGATCCGACATGACATCGAGCCTCGATGAGCACGAGAAGCCTTTCGGCAAGCCCCTTCTGGGATACAAGTTCAACATTACGGAAGATGCGCCCGTAGAAACTGACGAAGGGGACGGCGAAGAGAAGGAAGGCATTCACCTGATGAACTGCGTTGCACCCGTCATCAAGTGCTCCGATCCTCTTGCGACTTCCCTCTTCTACGAGAAGAACCTGGGATTCAAGGCTGCTCACCTGGACGACGAGACCATGCCCCACATAAGACTTACACGTGATAATGCGATACTGATACTTGCTGAAGACCCGATCTACGACTACTACGTCTATGCGTCCGAACCCATGCTCCTCTACTATGAGATCAAGGACAAGGTCAAGATCTTAAAGCCCTTGGAAGAAGCCGGCAAGAAATCCGGTACCAACAGGGAATTCGTTTTCGAGGACAATAACGGTCTTAAGTACTGCGTGTCTCAGAATCTCGAGATATAACTTCTTATCCGTTTGCATCAGCTTTAGGCTTAACCTCAACCGTCGCCTTCTCCAAAGCGGCCCTTTTCATGTCGACCGTGTGACCGCACTTGATGCACTTAAGCCTGCACTCAGCGCCGGTAAGGATGACTTCCCAGTCAAAGCTGCCGCAGGGATGTCCCTTCTTCATCCTGACGATATCGCCTTCTTTGTAATCGTAAAGGAAAAACTTGCCGGGCATATCAGATCCTCCCGTATGTAACCCTGTCGTTGCCCGAAAGGTCCTTGACAGTCTTGACACCCTTAAGACCGGCATCTTCGAAGATCTTTCTTATGGCATCTCCCTGCCTGTAACCGTGCTCTGCTATAAGCATGCCGCCGTCTCTTAAAGCCTTCTTTGCAAATTCAGCAAGGGGCTTGTAGAACTTTAATCCGTCACTGCCCGCTTCGAGCGCCATCTCAGGCTCGTAGAGCTTTATCTTGTCTTCGAGTTCACCATATTCTTCTGTTGTAACATAAGGCGGGTTAGCAGTAATGAGATCGAGTCCCGTCCAGGGAACTTCATCTGCTGTAATATCCATCTTTGTGACATCTATATCAGCCTTGCATATCTCAGAATTCTTATTCGCGAAAACAAGCGCCTCATCAGAAAGATCGCCCAGGTGGACCTTCGTCTTTATCCCGTGAGAGACAAGCTCGTTTGCGATCGATATTCCTATACAGCCTGTGCCGCAGCAGACATCAGCAAACTCGATGCAGTCCTTCTCGGATGGCTCTATATCCTTGTATGCTTCCTGAGGGATATCGAGCGCACCGCAGAATGCGAGAGCCGCTTCGACTACCGTCTCAGAGTCTGACCTCGGGATAAGCACGCCGACTGAGACATCGTACTTTTCGCGCCAGAAATATGCCTTGCCGGTAACATACTGGACAGGTGCGCCAGAAGCGACTGTATCGGCCGCGAGCAGGCACTGCCTTACGATGTTGGGATCGAGTTCACTGTCCTCTTTGGTATCAGGAAAGAATTCTTCCGCTATCAAAGAAGAATCGAAGCGAGCGTCTTCGACACCCGCTTCGCTTAATACCTGATCTATCTTGTTTAAAAGCTCACCATACGTCATCTTCCGCGTTCTCCGGAATTACTGCCTGGAGCGATGCAATCGCAACTTCAACGATCTTCGCGTCAGGCTCTGCCGTAGTGAAGTTCTGGAACCAAAGACCCGGCTTCGAGAGCAATCTGCAGAAAGGATTCTTGTCGTGTCTTCCGAGGAATCTCAGGATCTCGAAAGAGATGCTGCAGATGATCGGGATTGCAACGAGTCTTACCAAAATGTTTATTGCCATGTTGCCTTCGCCTACGAAGACTCCGATGATGCTGTAGATGATGATCGATATGGCCAGGACGATGAACATGAATGCCGTACCGCACCTGGGGTGGAGCCTGGGGTACTTGAGTACATTCTCGACCGTCAGGGGCTCGCCGGCCTCGTAGCATGCGATCGTCTTATGCTCGGCTCCGTGATATCTCCAGACACGCTTGATGTCCTTGAGCTTGGAAGCAAAGTAGATATAGAGGATGAACAGGAGCATCCTTAAGAAGCCCTCGATGAGGTTAAGGACTACCGTCATCCAGCCTGTGGCATAGATATTCTCGTCGATAAATCTTGCGATGACGTCTACTATGAGTCTCGGCAAAAGAATGAAAAGACCGATGCTCAGGAGCATTCCGAATATTGCCGAAATGGTTACCAGCAGGTTGCTGTGTCTCTCGAAAAACTTATCCAGAGCAGACTTGGGCTTATCCTGAGTTTCTTCATCCTCATTGCCTTCTTCGGAAAGTTCTGCGGATCTCATCATTGCACCGGTTCCGGTAACGAGCATCTTATAGAACCTGAGGCAGCCTCTTACGAAAGGGACCGTCTCAAAATATGAGACTCTCTCTCCCTGCTTGATCTCTTCAACATGGATGGTGCCGTCACCCTTGCGGACAGCCATGCAGGTCCTCTTGGGACCTACCATCATAACGCCCTCGATCAGGGCCTGTCCGCCGATCGTGGTCTTCTTCTGGCAGGGCTTGCATTCAGCCTTGCCGGACTCTTCTCCGGCCTTCTCCTCTTTCTCAACGACTTCGCCTTCGACTTCCTTTAAGTCCTTCTCCTCAACAGGGATCTCGGCGATCTCGTCAACACTCTTTTCGATATTGTCAGACATATTGTCTCCTTATTTTATATATTTGTCTGATTATATCAGAATAAGAGGGGTCATTACATATTATTTGTGTGTCAATAATGGGGCTTTAACTGTTTGAACATAAAATGAAAGACCTCACCCAGGATTGTAGCTGAAACCGGGTGAGGTCTTTGACTTTATCCTCGGAAGCAACCGTCTTAGCAGACTGTGCTTTCTTACAAAAATTTCAGCATTCGCCTCCCTTATCGTCAACGAGATCGAAACTGCTTGTTTGCGCGACGGATGTTGGTACCATTACAGTAAATATGGAGATGATGGTACCAAACTGCTCTTATATGCCGAGTGGTACCAAAAAAGCACCCTCGATCCTTCTGAATCTCAGATAAGATCAATCCGGTTCTATCGCCTTGACCGGACAGACATATGTGCAGCCCCCGCATGAATCGCAAAGATCAGGATCGATCCTGTATCCGTTCCATTCGCGCTTGATGGCATCCTCAGGGCACACGAATTCGCATCTGCCGCACTTTATGCAGTTGCTCTGTATCTCATATGGCATAACAAGACCTCCTTCCGGCTCAGAGGGTTCTCTTTTTACAAGATCATTTTACCATCAGCGGAGTTCATTGAGAACGGTAATGTCTCCCGGCATGAAAAAGGCCGCCCCGCGGGACGGCCTTGATGTTGCATTTGCAATATCTGTTATCAGCCTTCTTCGATAGCAGACATAGGGCATGTACCTGCGCAAGCGCCACAGGAGATGCAGACATCGGGATCGATGTTGTACTGTGTATCGCCCTGAGAGATAGCACCTACGGGGCAACCGTCAGCACAGGAACCGCATGAAACACATGCATCAGTAATTACATAAGCCATAGTAATACCTCCTTCTTCCTCTTGAAATTACTCTTATATTATCACCTATCAGTTCTTTTTCAACAATAATGTAAATGCGCGAAAACTGAATTAATCGCCATGGATAAGACCGTCTGACCTGATGGAAAACGACAAGAGTCGGTTAGTTATTCGATATCGTCGTCTTCTTCGATCTGCTTTCTGACATCAGGATTTAAAGGTTCGAGCTCTTCCCACTGATACTCTTCGAACGAGCTTCCTTCCTCGTTGGTGAACTTGATGCGGACTTTCTCGGTAACGAAATTAACATCGGCGACAGTTCCGGGACCGATGGGAGTCCTTACCCTTCTTCCGTTGTCCGGCAGACGGCTCCTTGCATCGGCATATGCCTCCTTCTCGAACTGCAGACAGCACATCAGCCTGCCGCAGGCTCCGTTGAGCTTGCCCGGGTTAATAGCAAGTCCCTGTGCCCTGGCAAGACGCAGGTTAACAGGAGCAAACTTCGTAAGGAATGTGGAGCAGCAGAGCTGCCTGCCGCAGATGCCCAAGCCTCCGACATGCTTTGCCTGGTCACGGGATCCGATCTGCCTGAGTTCGATCCTGGTATGGAACTGGAAAGCCAGATCCTTTACGAGCTCCCTGAAATCGACCCTGCCGTCCGCAGTAAAGAAGAATATGATCTTCTTGCCGTCGAAAGCGTATACTACATCGATCAGATTCATCTCGAGACCGTGCTTTTCGATGAGCTTTATACACTCGGTATAGGCCTCTTCCTCGTCACGGCATTTCTTCTCGTACTGCACGATCTCCTCCTCCGTTGCGAGGCGGATGACCGGAAGAAGCTTAGTCTCTTCAGAATCTTTTGTTATCTCCATCTCGTAAGGCTCAACACAGACATGTGCCAGATCCAGTCCGAGGTTGGTCTCTACCATTACGGCATCACCTATGGACAACGTCAGGTCGTTACATGAAAACCTGTAAGGCTTGCCTGCATCGCGAAAACGTACATTTACTACCTTTGTCATTTATCGAACTCCTTTTTTATCTTTAACAGAGCGGCACCGCATGATGCCTCGAGATTAGCGTTTACCGCAAGAGCGGATCTTAATTCTTCCACGGCGGCGACAGACCTTCCGATCGTGCCTGCCGTAACCTGGGGATATTCGGATATGAACCTTCTTATGCGCGGAAGATCGGATTCATATCTGATATCAGTCGTTAGTTCATCTCCTGAGGCCTTGACCTTCAGGATATCTTCAAGGGCTCTGACCATCAGGACAAGGATATCGTCGATGCTGTCCTTGTTCTCGGTAAAGAGCCTCAGTTTCTCGGTCAGAATGTTTGTATAGGATACCACGGGGACAGCAAGTATCAAGTCCATGACATCGTCCTTAAGATCCGAGAAAACGGGATCCTGCGCGAGAGACATTGCCTTGCCGGGGTTGCCGGACGAGAATTCCACGGCTTCACTGATCTTGTTTTCGGGGATCCCTTCGAGCTTGCCCTTAAGGATCTCGGAGATCTCACTGTCACTGTAGGGCAGCAGGACCAGGTTGACCGATCTTGATCTTACAGTGCTTATGACGGAAGCGTATGAAGACGTTGTCATGATGAAAACCACAAAAGGCGGCGGATCCTCGGTAGGCTTCAACAGAAGGTTCTGCAGGGTCTCTGTCATGTAGTCGAGATCAACGATGCAGACTTTTCTTTTGGAGAACTGGGGACTTACGATTATGTCCTCTATAACGTCTCTTACAGCCTCAGCCTTTATGTTCTTGCCGTCAGATGACTCCAGCCTTATTACATCGGGAAGGGTCCCTTCCTTCATGTATCTGCAGCAGGCACATTTGCCGCAGGCTCCGTCATCAGAAGGATTCTCGCATACCAGCGCCTGCGCGAATTCGTTGGCAAAAGAAGTCTTGCCGCAGCCCGCAGGGCCGCTCAATATATAAGATGCCACGTGAGGCGCGCGCGCTTCGGCGGCAAGTCTTGCCTTAAGCTTATCCTGTCCGGTGAGGTCCGAAAAAGCCATCAGATATAACCCTCCAGGCAGGCCAGGATCTCAGCGGATGTATCTTCGGGGGATCTTGTCCCGTCGATCTTCACGATCCTGGATGAATTCCTTGCAAGTTCAAGATAACCTTCCCTGACCTTCTCCTGGAATTCCATTCCGAGTTTCTCGATGCGGTCTTCGTCACCGCGGGCAACGCGTCTTGAAAGGGCTTCTTCCGGACTGATGTCCAGAAGGAATGTGATATCCGGCTCAAAGCCTCCCGTTGCAAGGCTGTTCAGCTCTTCAACCACTTCCGAACCCATGTTCCTTGCGAAGCCCTGGTAAGCCGATGTCGAATCGAAAAACCTGTCACAAATAACTATCTTGCCGGACTCTACTGCGGGGATGATGACTTCCGATACTATCTGGGCTCTGGCAGCCTCGAACAGAAGGAGTTCGGTCATGGCGGTCATGCCGGTATTCTTCTTGTCCAAAAGGATATTCCTGATCCCTTCGCCGATAACTGTGCCGCCCGGCTCGCGAAGAAGGAGATGGTCCCTGCCATGCTCTTCAAGATAGGAGGTCAGATAGCGGATCTGCGTGCTCTTGCCGCAGCCGTCGATCCCCTCGAATGTTATGAAACACCCTCTGCCCATAAGATCAATCCAGCTTGATGTCCTTTATTGAAGATATCTCAAGATAAATCTCCTTGGTGATCCTGGCATTATCTGCACGGATATCGTCCACGGTCTCTTCGTGTCTTGTCTTCTTCTTGACCGGCTGGTCCTTGAAGTTCCTGTCGCGCTTCTTCTTGAAGCCGCCTTCGGACTGGTTGAACTTGCCGTGCCTTGCCTCCTTGGGCTGGGACTGGGACTCGTTGCCGCGGCCTTCGTCCTGAACGGGTCTTTCCTTCTTTTTCCTGTCCTCGCCGCCCTTATTGTCGCGGTCGTTGTTATAGTTACGCTTGCCGGAATAGTTCTTATTCTGCCTGCGTTTACCGTTATAGTTATTGCGGTTATTACCCTTGTTCCTGTTCGCGTTGTTAGCGTTGTTGCGCTTATTGTTCTGCGATTCCTGGTTTCCGTTCGTGTTCTCTGACATTGAACACCTCCATAAAGTCTTTTTGCTTAAGAATTAATTATAAATCTCTTCTCTTAATAACTCAAATCTCATATGTCCAGCCGATCTTCCTCACCGACTGTCCTTCGTCTTCAGTCCTGCCTGTTGTCTCAATGCCGAGATCCATGAGCGGGACCGTCACGAATGCCCTCTCCTTGTACCTCGGATGAGGAACGGTAAGCCTGTCCGTATCGATGACATCATCTCCGTAGAAGATGATGTCGATATCGATGGTCCTGGGACCCCACCTTATGGTCCTTACCCTCCCGAGCTCGTTTTCGATCCTGTTTACGAGAGAAAGGAGTTCCATGGCTTCAAGATCCGTCTCGATCCTGACGCAGGCGTTAAGAAAACTGTCCTGCTCCGTGTAACCGACGGGAGAGGTCTCGTAAAGACCGGATCTCTCGAGACTATAAACATGAGGATCCTTAAGGAGCCTTCTCATCGCTTCCGTGATGAAGAACTCCCTGTCACCTATGTTGCCGCCAAGAGAAAGAACAGCCTCCGTCATCTTTCAACTGTTACCTCCATAGCCTCGAAAACGCCGTCTATGGGCGCATCGGGCTTGCTTACGGTTACGCTCACCTTAACGATATCCCTGTACCTTATACGGATCTCATCTGCTATCCTGCCAGCGGCATATTCGATGAGGTTCATGGATTCGGTCTCTATGACCGATCTTGCGATCTCAAAGACTTCGGAATAATCCACGGTATCTTCGAGAAGATCCGTATCCGCGCCCTTGATATGTTCCATGTACATCTCAACAGTGACGAGATATCTCTGGGAGATCATCTTCTCGTGTTCAAGACAGCCTATGTAGCCGTTAAACTCCATGTTCCTTAAGACAATTCTGTCCGTAAGATCACCTCCTCAGCATGAGATAGCTCAGTATCTTCCCCGTCATGGCCGAAAAACGCCTCCATGTATCTTCCGAAAGGCTCGGGATCGTGGACTCTTAAGACCGATGCGCCGTTTGCCACGGCGATCATGTTTACGACCCATGTGGGATCCTTATCTTCACCGAAATCAAGACAGGAAACGAACCTCTTGCGGGAACATGCATAAAGTATCGGGAATGAAGCGGGATTAATGGCTGATAGTTCCAGCGTAAGGCGCCTGTCTTCGGCTCTTGTCGTGCCGAATCCGATACCGGGATCTATCAGGATCCTGTCCTCCCTGACGCCCGCGGAAAGAGCGATGCTGACGCTCCTGGCAAGACTCTGCCTTGCGTCCGCGATAACGTCCTCGCCGCCCTCTATGAGCCTTCTGTTATACATCAGCACCAGATATGCATCGTTGGCGGCAGCAAGGCTTGCCTTGTTCTTACCGTCTTCATCGCGCAGACCGTTGACGTCGTTAAGGATCCGGCAGCCTGCTTCAACGGCAGGCTTTGCGACATCGTACTTATATGTATCGACGGAAAGGACAGCACCCGAATCCCTCAATTCCCTGATAACGGGAAGGATCCTCGCGCATTCTTCTTCAGCCGGTATCATCTCATATCCGGGTCTCGTGGATTCTCCCCCGATATCGACTATCGAAGCGCCCTTTCCGATCATGTCGTATGCGTGCTCCACCGCCTTGTCCTGAGCAAGATAACGTCCGCCGTCCGAGAAGGAATCCGGCGTGACATTGAGTATGCCCATAACGGAGGGTGTCCTGGGTGAAAACTCCATTGGGATCACCCGCTTATACGCTGACGGTTGATAAGGGCCAGAGCCTCATTGCGCGTCCTGGCATCAGTCCTGCATCCGCCTCTCATGGCTGATGTTACCGTCATGGATCCGGGCTTCCTGATGCCTCTCATGGTCATGCAGAGATGCTCGGCTTCGATCACGACACAGACCGATCTTGCGTCTACTGCCTTCTCGATGCAGTCAGCGATCTCGGAGGTCAGTCTCTCCTGGACCTGGGGCTTGCGCGAGAGTGTATCAACGACTCTTGCGACTTTGGAAAGACCAAGGATCTTGCCGTTCTTCGGAACATATACGACATGCGCCTTTCCGTGGAAAGGAAGCAGGTGGTGTTCGCACATCGAATAGAAAGGAATATCGCCGATGAGGATCATCTCATCGTTGCCCTCTTCCGTGAAAGTCTTGATATCGTCAGCCGTGTCACGGTGGAGGCCCATGAAGATCTCGCCGTACATCCTGGCTACGCGGACAGGTGTGTCCTGAAGCCCCTCGCGGGACGTGTCTTCGCCTATCGCTTCAAGAATGTCCCTAACGGCGTTTTCGATCTTGGCGAAATCCATATTCTCACGGCTCTCTGCCGGTATCGAACTGTCTTTGAGATAATCGTGCATTGTCATTCCTCCGTATCCTTAAGACGCATCCTTCTGTATTCAAGGGGCGTCATGTTCATGTATTTTCTGAATGCGACATTGAAACGCTGGGAACTCGCAAATCCGGAACCGGATGCGACCGCCGAAACCTTGATGTCCTCACGCGACAGCAGTTCGCAGGACTTCTCTATCTTCTTCTTCATGAGATAGTTCATCGGGCTGATCTTGTATCTCTCACGGAAGGCCCTGGTGAAATATCCCTGGCTTAAGAAGACATAGCCTGCCGCATCGCTGACGTTGATGCCGCGGTCGTAATTGTCGTCGATAAAGGTCTTGGCGAGCATGACGAGTTCATCGGTCTTGCCTGTCCTTACCTTGAGGTTCTCCTCCCACTTATGGCGCAGGGCCCTGGATATGTTGATCATGAGCTCGGTTGTCAGCGTCTGGAGCATAACGTCTTTCGAATAGAAGTCGTTATTCTTCTCGACCACTATGCGTTCTACGACCTGGGAGATTATCTTCTTATCCCTGCCGGAGATCACGATATAGGGTTCCTTGTCCTCCGCGTTGCCGCTCATGCCGTCATCCGTATAGTCAAGGAAGCTCTCGAGAGACACTTGGGAGACGTTGCCGGGGATCTCGACATTGGGTCCAGTCTTAAAGGTTTCACGGCCCTTGGCGGGAACGATCTCAGCACCGTCCTCGTAGAAGGAAGCGGAAGGCGTTGCCGTATTGGCGGCTTCATTCATCCTGGCCGCGCTCCTTCTGTCGGCTGCAAATCCGAAGTATAGGATGAACATATCTGCGGATGTGGACCTTACGGTAAGGAAATGTCCTACCTGAGGTCTTATGATGAGCATCTTACCCTTGTCGAGAGTGACATCATCGCCGCCTATGTTCATCTCGATCTTTCCGTCACGCATGCATATAAGCTCATGGCACCTGTGGCGGCTGATGCTCTGCTGGGGCTGCGTGGTGGCATATGTATGCTCTATTCCTTCAAGGATGACCGGGATCGATCCCGAAGCGGTAAGCATGCTGTTTTCGATGTATCCTTCTCTGTCGTTTGCCATACTTTCTGAGTCCTCAAATGAAACTGATGCTGTCGATGTAGATCTCTCCTACTCTCTCGGGGTCTTCAATCATTATCTTGAGTTCAGACAAGGAGATCGGACCTTCTTCTGCGTAGGGGATCTCGATCCTCTGCCATGAGAGCTGCTGTCTGATCTCGCTCTCGCCGAATCCCGAGATGATGATCCTCTTGCGGCGCTGTTCGGGGTTGAATACGTTGATCACGATCCTGTCAGCCCCGTAGATATTGACCGGTGCAAACATGGATGCATAATCGAAAACAGGCTCGAAGCCGTAGAGGGACTTATCCGTCTGATATCTGATATGGAGCGATGCAGCGCCGGACGCCTTGGTGTTGATGTCCGTCGCGATGACTCCGTTACCCTTGAATGTGCGGTAGATATCGAGCATCTCGAAGTTGGAATCGGGTGTGCGCTTGCCCACGAACTCGAGCCTGTCGCACTCGGCGAAAGACAGATCCGGTGCGAAATATGCAGGATCCCTGTCGAATCTGAAAGGCATTACGGGGAGGTCTGCGACATTCCTCAAGACCGCATCGTGAGGAATTGGCGTGAAGCCGTATGTGATACCCTCGACTTCCTCTATATCGTCTCTCCATACCATTACGCACATGCCGTAAAGGATCCTGGCCATGGCGGGCTTAAAGATCCTGTCGGGACCGCATACTGAGAAACCGCGGAGCTCTGTCTCGCCTTCGACGAGCTTTAAGCCGTCTGAAAGATTGGAAAACTTCAGTATCCTCTTGTTGCCGGCGATCTCGACCTCCGACACCTCAGGCGAGGACTTGCTCATCTTGGGCGAAAAGTGGAGCCCCAGCGCGATCGTAGAAAGTCTCGTTCCGAGCGTAAAGCTGATGGTCCTGTCGGGCAGGAGCATGTCGTGAAGACTTACAAGACCCGAAGGCATCGTCAGGATCTTGGTGAAAGCCTGTATGTTCTCGTTGAACTCGAGCACGGAATAGGGATTGTCGAAATCGACATTCTTGGGATGCATCGTTGCAAAGAGCATCGAAGGCATCAGCTCGTCGTTATAGACCTGTCTGGGCTCGAAAACGGATGCGAGCGTCGCAAGAAGGCCCATGAGATAAAGATCGTATCTTTCAAACCTCAATTCACCTGAATTAGGCGAGAAACAGAAGCCTCTTACAGCCATTCCGGACAGAGGGTAGAGCTTGGTGTTGTAAAGGATCGACATGCGGAATCTCTTGGCTATGAAGTTGCTGTCATCCTTCTTTTTGTCGACCTTGTAATGGACCTCGGGAAGGAGGTTGAATTCCAGTTTGGAAGCGGAGCTTGCGGAAAGAGGCTCATCCTTGGCCTTCTTCGGCTTCTCCTGCTCCTTGGATGCCGACGGGAAATCGAGTTCAGCCTCAGGCTCTTCCTGCTTGGGGGCGGGCTCGCCCTTCAAGGCGGCGAGGCGCTTCTCTTTCTCAAAATCGAAATCGCCGTGTTTGCCTGCTTCCTTGATCTCCTTTTCAAGCTTGGCAGCCTCGATCTTTCTGTTATCGATCGAAACGAGTTCATTGAACTTGTCCTGATCTATGTAAAGACCTGCCTCGTAGACCATGTCCTTAAGGGCTTCGATGTCATCCATCGCCTCGGGGCTGATCCAGTTGATGATGGTTGAATCGCCGTATGCGAGATCGATAACGCCGACGGGATAATTGACCTGATCGCTCATGTTGTAGGCGAAAGCAAACGCCGAAGACGAAACCTCGGCCATCCTTGCCGTCTCAGTGACCTTCGTCCATTCCCCTGCTCCGGGGCCTTCGACGGGTTCGAAGGGATATTCGGTAAGTTCTCCTTCAAGACCCGATCTTGCGGGCGAGAAGAATCTTAAGTTGTTCATTATGTTGCGCTTGAGGGGCATCTTGGGGGCATTGGCTTCCTTCATGGGAACAGACAGGTAGTCCGAGCCCAAGAAGATCCAGACATCGCCGCACCTGATGTCGTTGAGCGTCACCTGATCGCTCATGCATTTGAAAGTGAATGTGTAAGTATCCAGGGAAGCCCTGTAAGCGGGGATCTCAAACTCGAACTCACCCTTGCTGCCGGTGGTGTATTCACGGCTGAAGATGACTCCGTAATCGGTATCGAGCTTGGAAACACGCCTTCCGTCGGTGGGATCCTTGGTGATCTCCAGCGTAACGGTCGCCGTGGGAGCGGCCTTAGCCTTGACGCGCACATTGACGCCCTGTTGGAAAACGGCTTTATTGCCCAGCCAGGAAGGCAGAACGATCGAATTCTTTTGCATCAGTTATCAACCCCATTGCGATCAAATAGCTTTTTAACTTAACTATTATAACAAATAAAGAAGAAAGTTGCTTATAAGGGTTGAGTTATATTTGCTGCATCGGGCAGCGCCTTATGCATCAAACTTCGGCGATGATGACATCGACACCTGCCTTGCGGCATTTCTCCACTATCTCCTTCTTGCCGGGATCCGCCAGGGCTCCGGAATCCGTGATCAGGGTATCGATCTTCGATGTGGGTATAAAGCCTGAAGACGAATCCCTTCCGATCTTTGTGGAATCAACGAGCGCCACGATGTGCTTCGATCTTTCCGCACAGAGTTTCTTGAGTTCCAGCTCGTAGAAATTGTTGCCCGAAAGGCCGGTCTCGGCCGAAAAGCCGTTGCCTGAAACAAAGTAATATTCGCCTGAAAGGCGCTTGATCATCTCGCGGCTCACCATGCCCTCGATGGCGCCGGAATGCGGGCGGAGAGTGCCTCCGAGAACGAGTATGGACTTGAATGAATTGCTCCTCTGGAGCTCCATCGCAGTATGAAGGCCGTTGGTTATGACCGTGACATCCTTCTTGTCCTTCATGAACCTGATCATGTGGAAAGTGGTGGAGCTTGCATCCATGAATACGGTAACGCCGTCAGATACCAGTTCTGCGGCTTTCCTGCCTATCGCCGTCTTGAGGTTGACTTCGGATACCGACCTGATCATGTAATTGAAATCAGGCGGAGCAGATGAAGTCTCGGGCAGGGAGATCCCTCCGTGATAGCGGTCCACGGCTCCCGCCCTCTCGAGATCACGGATGTCACTCCTGATCGTGGCACCGGTAACGCCCAGTTCCTTTTCGAGCTCCTTGACGCTTATCTTTCCGCGTTTTTTCAGTATGTCCAGGATCTTTTTCCTTCTGTCCGTATTGATCATGCGAAGATCTCCTTACTCTGCGGCTCTCTTATAGACCATCACGTTGTAGTAGTAGAGGTCATCCTTAAAGATGCGGTAATTGATAAATGCCTGTTCCATTTCGTATCTTTCTTCTCCGGAATCTATCGCTGCAAGGAATCCCGGAACGAAGTTCTCGTTGTAGGCGAGGATATAATCCGGTGTACCCGCAGCTTTCACGCGGTCACTGTAATCCCTGATCTCATCTTCGCTCATCTTCCCGAGGAACTGGTAAGGCAGTATCTCATTATCAATGAGCGGACGGGCGAAATAAGGATCGAGCGGGACAGCGATCTCTGCCACACTGTTGTATATGACAGCCTTAGGCTTACCGGTTATGTCATTGCCCTGACTGTCTTTCTCATATACGGGGCACCAGCTTGCCATGATGACATCTTTCTCATCCGTATTATCACGGAGCCAGGAAGCCATCTCCCGCGAATAGAAATACGGATATGCGGCATCGTTGATCACGGCGGAAAATGTCCAGTAACAGGATATAAGGATCGATATAGCCATAACAGCCCGCGCCGATATGCGGCAGGCACGTGTAAATCTTCCTCTTTTGATCCCCGGAAAGACTTTTCTCGTCACGGGTTTCTCCCCCAGGATCCAGAAGAAATAGAGGAAGAGCATAACGTAGATGCCATAGTGATGAGGCGTTGAATATATGGTCCCCATCGCGATGAAAAAAGCCGAAGGGAGCAGGAAATCCATAAGAGCTGACCTTCTGTAAGAAGCTATGATGCCGATGCCCCACAACAAAAGCGATACAAGGACAACGGCAACAGTTCCCGGGATCCCGTTAATTCCGGCCCCGCTAAGATCGCCCGTGAGAAGATCCGTCATGAAGGCTTCAGCAGGACCTGCCAGCGTGATCATAAAGAGATTATAAAGGACAGGACTGTCCGTGACCTTCCCCATATCGGGTGCAGGATATACCTGAATGATTATGAATACCGCGGTCAGGAGCAGTATCACAAGGCCTGCAAGTCTTGTCTTTTTCGTAAGAAAGAGTTCCTTGAAGAACATCTTCCCGTGGCGGATCAGGAGTTCAGAAAGCCAGGCCAGAGTAATGCCTCCTGCTATCATCAGGCCGTAATCGGAAGTAAAACACAGGAAGATGAGGCTTGCGATGAACCTTAAGGGTTTTTCATCCTTTCCGCCGTAGAACAGGGCTGCGAGGAGCAATGCCAGGAACATCATGGAATAAGGTCTTGAGATGATCCCGTACTGATAGAAGATGAAGAAAGTGAAAGGGACAAATGTCTTTGTCCAGTTGCTGAACTTCGATCTTATCTCTATGAGGAAGACTCCCAGTATGCTGAAGATGATGTTGATCAGCTTTATGCTTATCTCATAAGGCGCGCCGAGCTTGGCGGGGACCGACAATATCAGATGCCAGAGAGGCGGATGAGATTCATAGTGAGGGATATGGAAGATGATGTCGTAATACGAAGCGCAGCGCGCTATCTGCCAGGCCTGAGCCTCATCGTACCAGGGCTCGTGAATGACCGACACCAGGATCAGGAATACGGAATATAAAACCAGTACTGCCGCGCCCAGCTTTACCGTGTTCAAAGAATTATATCTTCTGACCAAAGAACCCAATTCCTTCATATCAGCCTTCCTGTCCTACGAGCGAAGCATAATCGGCGGTGTCGGGCTTGATATTAAGTCCCCTGTCTCTTGCGGCAAGAACAATCACGCCGCCCTTCGTAAAATCAGCTTTCCAGGAATAGCGGCTTTCTTTCACATATACGATGTCGTAGGAAGAACTGTATCCCATGATCTTCATCAGAGCCAGAGCCTCCTTGATATCACTGCATAAGATAAGATCCGCTTCTCCTTCCGTTTTCCATCTTTCGATGTCTTTTTCGTTCTGTTCGCGGGTATTTTCGCGGAAGAGCGCATAGCTTATTCCCTCGTTGTTAAAGTTAAGAGGCGTCTTTCCGAGATAAGGGTTTACGGGGACCACCTCACGAGTCACGGCCGTGTTCTGCTTTGATATGACATCCGTCCCGCCTTCGAATTCCATATCCCAGCATGAGAACCATTTGTATCCTTCAAGGTCATTATCCTCTATCCAGCCATAAAGATCACGCGAGATCCAGTAGGGATGGATGACATCGTTCATAACGGCAAAACCGCTCCATACGAGCCCGGCAAAGACCGAGATAACGCAGAGGACCTTGCCTGACCATGAGAAGACAGGGTTAAGTCTTTCAGCTCCGGTTTCTTCGAGGGAGATCCAGGCGCAATAGATCCCCAGCATCAACAGGAGACCGAAGTGGTGGGAATAGATATATATAGCTCCAAGCAGGATAAAGGTCGATAAGGGCAATATGATGTCCGTTATCTTACCTTTGCGCAGGAATGCCTTGAAGAAAAAGAACCAAATGACAATGCTGACAAGGGCTGCCGCCAGGATCTGCCAGAGCTCGAATTCCTGTACTGAAAGAAGATCGTATGTGGTAAATGACGTAATGCAAAGATCCGCAGGAAGGATAAAGATCTCCCTCAGGAAGGACTTTAAGATACTGCTCCCGTTTACCAGTCCCGCCGCGGTGGCGTTCCCTGAAGGCATGATGGTCCATATCAGCAAAAGAGCCGTAACGAGCAGCAGCGAAAGGCATATCACAGGCTTAAAGACGGACCTGGCGGATGAATATCCCTTTTTCACGATCTTCTTAACGACAGTTATGGTCCAGCCTAAAGCGATGCCTCCGGCTATCGCGATCCCGAACGTGTCTGAAAGACAGAGCAGAACAAGAGAAAGAAAATGAGGGACAGGTCTTTCTTCCCTGCTCCCGAACGTCGCCGCCACAAGGAAAAGCGCAAGGATCAGGATCATATATGGTCTTGTCACTATCGAGTACTGATAGAAAAAGAAATATGTGAACGGAAAAACGATCTTAAATGCATTGAGGAAAGGAGACTTGAACTCGAACACAGCGCAGGCGGCAACAGCCATAAGGATGTTAACTGCCTTAAGCCCGGTCTCGTATGGGACTCCGAGCTTTGCAGGCAGTGCGAGGATAAGCCACCAGAAAGGTATGTGCCCTTCCACGTGCGACAGGTTGAGGAACATGTCGGGGATCGATGCATCCCTTGCTATCAGCCAGGCCTGGGCCTCATCGAGCCAGGGCTCGTGAAAGGAGATTACGGCAGCCGAAAGGACAGCAAACAACAAAGTGACCGCAAATGCGACTTTTTTTGCGGGCAGCTTATTGATCCGAGAAAAAAGCCCGGAAAAAGGCATGCTGTCGTACTTGTCCAAGGTCACCGGATACCTCCGATAAATCAGTCTAAGGCAACGATCTCTTTGTAGAAGCCCGTATAGTCCTCACGGCCGTCAGCGGTAAACTTGATGGCGGATCTGGGATGCTGGTTCAAAAGTCCGGTCATGAGATACTGGATGTCATAGCCCCATTTGCATTCCTTGGAAAGAGGGACCATGTAATCTTCGATGAACTTGATCACGGGATAGATCCTGTACTTGGGGTTGCGGAGGAAAGCTATGAGATTTTCCATCTGACAGTTGCCTGCGCCTCTGCCCATGCCGAAGTAGGTTGCATCCAGCCAGTTAACGCCGTCGCCGCAAGCTTCGATCGTATTGGCAAATGCAAGCTGCTGGTTGTTGTGGGCATGGATACCGATCTCTATGCCGTATTTCTCGCCGTATTCCCTGTAAAGAGCTGCGATCCTGGCGATCTGCTCGGGATAGAGGGAACCGAAGCTGTCTACGATGTAAAGGATATCGACCCCGGTCTGTGAGATCATGTCGAGCGCGACCTTGACATCGGATTCCTGAGCCGTTGACAGAGCCATGATATTGCAGCTTACTTCATATCCCTTGTTCTTGGCATCCTCGATCATGTGGCAGCACTCGGGGATGGTGTTGACATAAGTCGCTACCCTGATGATGTCGATCGCGCTCTCGCTTCTCGGGCGGATATCCTCCCTGTAATTGCATCTGCCGACATCAGCCATGACAGCAAGCTTCAGCTTCTTCTCGGCATTGTCGCCTATTACGTTGAAGATATCGTCATCGTTGCAGAACTTCCACTTGCCGTATTTATCCTGATCGAAAAGATCCTTGTCGGCTTTATATCCGAGTTCCATGCTGTCAACGCCGGCATTGATGTTCGTAAGATACATGGCCTTGACCAGATCATCCTTGAAAAAGAAATCGTTTACGAGACCGCCGTCACGCATTGTTACATCCATAACCCTGATCGAGTCACGGTAACCTAATAAACTTGATAATTCCTTCATTCTAACTCTCCTCTGTTATTTTTCGTTAATATCAGTTCTTCAGCTATAAGGATCAGGAGGAACAATACAACGCCTCCGATGCTTATATAAAGCGCAGTCTTTTTCAAAGGCACTTCGTAGCTTAGTTCGACTACGTTCATGCCTTCATCCAGCGGAACGCTCATGAGTGTTCCGCCAATGAGGTCACACTCTGCGGCCTTTCCGTTTAACGTTATTGTCCAGCCTCTCTCATAAGGGATCGACATGAACAGGCTCTCCCCTTCCTTCGCGTCAGCAACTTCAAACCTTGCATAAGAGTTCTCTATGACCTGACGGGATGCGCAGTTCAATCTGGCGTTCTTGGATATCTCATCGAGCCTTGTAAGGCTGAGAACATAAAACGATGCCTTGACCGCAAGGTTATTGCCGACGTTGTCGTTGTTAAATACTATGTTGACTTCACAAGTCCCGTCCTCTACGGGAACGGAAACCTGCTTCGGTGCAAGGAATCTGAAATAATCAGTAAAAAAGCGCCCGTTGATGTTGATGACGGCTTTCTCGTCAGAGTCGGTACTGAAGTCCGCGAGAATGACATTCTTCGTTGTATCAAAGTCCCCGGGAAGGACCGGCCTGAAAGTGAAGCTGCTGCCTTCCGTCTCCGATTCATATTCCAAAGGCGTGAACAGGCCGTCAACCTTGCCCGAAAGGTGCTCGAGTATCTCACTGAGATAAAGCGCCCTGTCGCTGCTGCCGCTGTCGTAAGACCCGTTTCCGTTGTATTTGAACGCCACGGGCATAGCATAGGGATTGGAGTAGATATTCTTGAAGCCTTCTATTCCCGCAATGAAATCAAGACCTGTCGTGTTCGTATCGTCAGCAGGAAGCATGACATATTTGACTCCCAGGAGACTGTCGAGGGCGATGTTTTCCGATCTCGTTACGGTAAGGGTATCCTTGTAGCCCGCATAACCTGCCCTGTCGATAAAACCGATCGTATCCTGCTCGGGATCCGAAACAAAAGATGTGACCGAGTTGAAACCGTAGGCCATCGGTTCGTTATAGGATGCATAAAGGTAATCCGTGGAATTCGTGCCGTGATAAGTAGTCTGGATCCTTCTGTTAAAGGAACTGTCAGGGACTGCCTCGAGCAGGGCCAGCTCACGTCTTATGTAATCCTTGAGCACATTTGCACCGTCGGCTACGGAGACCTTCTGCGTAAGGATCAGATTGCCGAGGAAGAGTTCGGATATTACCAATACTGCAAGTATCAGGGAAAGCACATTCCTGAACCACCCCTTCTCTTTCCTCGCGAGGATGACGATGACCATTACCGCACCGATAAGAAGAGGGAAAATGATCTTGGATACCAGCGGGACTACTGCATAATCGATACGGGTATCCATCATCTGCTCTATGCTGAAGACAAAGAGCTGTTCGGGAACGGTATCAGGCATAAGGAGCGCTACCGCCTCGGCTGCGACAATATAGGCTGCCGCAGCAACGGCCGGCATCCAGGCCTTGATCTTTTCAAAACTGCCGTCAAGATAGAAAGATGCAGATATTATTATCAGGAACAATATCCCGACATAACCGTATCTGTACCAGAAGGATTCGACTTCCCTTAACATCGAGAAGATCGTGACCAGCGGTTTCCAGTAAAAGCTCATGACGGTGAAGAGCAGGAAGACGCCGTAGACTGCCTTCTCTTTGAGATTCTTCGTTCCCGCGATAAAGAGCAATATTATTCCGATGAGGACAAGGCTGCCCGCAAAGAGGCTCGCACAGCCCTTCATGCTGATAAGGCCGAATGAATAATTGGGGATGACATCTATAACGGGTCCGATGAAGCTGAGATCGGTAAGCATCGACAAATCCGCTTTGCCGTAAGTCCTTTCGGACAGCATATAGAGTGTCGGTATGAGCACGGCTGCCGACAGGACTGCCGAGCAGACGCAGGATAAGATGTACCTTAAAAAGACCTTTATGACGGTCTTGGCTCCGCCCGGGAAATCCTTGGAATCTTCATCAGAGCTTACTGAACGTCTTACTGTCCCGAAAAGGAGCCAGATACCGGATGCCATCACATCGATAACACCCGTATACCAGTTGAAACAAAGCGCCATGGCAAGTGACACCATGAGCAATGTGCTCTTCTTCCCTTCGATGACCTTCTCTACTCCCGCCAGGATCAGCGGAAGGAGATAAGCGCCGTCGAGCCACATGATATTGCTGCTCTGATAGATGAAGAAAGGGCTGAGGGCGTAAGACACCGCGAGGATCACGGCTGCAGCGGAGCGCAGCTTGCCTTCGGGCCTGAACCTTCTTGAAAGATAGTAAGCTGCCGTAACTGAAGCTATGGCAGTCTTGATCACATATAAGACATCGATAAATGTCGCAATATCCTTCTTTTCGAAGAAAACGACCAGGAGCGAAAAGGGTGATAAAAGGTAATATGCGAAAACGGCAAAATTACTGCCGCCCAGGGATTTAGCGAAAGAGTAATCGATGGAAGCTTTCCCCTCAAGGACATCCTTGTACCAGCAGAAAAGATCTGCCATCTGGTTCTGTCCGTCCCTGTAAAGGAGCGCGGATGCTCCGAAGGGTGCCATGCCCGTGATCAGAAATGCCAAAAAGATCAGCGCGCATGTAAGGATCATTGCCGTAAAGCAGATCGATAAACATCTTATTGGCCCCGCATACCCGGGTTTCAATCTGAATCTTGCCATCAGTCCTTGTTATTCAGAAGTCAGTCTCACGACCAGATCAACGATATCGTCAACGGTCACTATCTGTTCCAGCAGTTCATCGGGCAGCCTGATATTGTAGGCTTCCTCAAGATCGACCACAAACTCATAGAGCTGCATGGAATCGATCGCGAGTTCCTCAACGAGATTGGTGCTCGCCTTCAGGTCAACGGGTGATATGTTCATCGACTCCTTGAGGAGCGCGATAACATCTTCCGTTATCTTCTCTCTGCGCTTACTGTCAGAACCGTCACCCATCTTCTTTTCTCCTTCTCTTGTCTTTCGCGACTGCAGCAGCCGTCTTCCTTATGGATTCCGTGTTGTTCTTGTCTTCGTATTTGCTTACGCTGGATGCCATGTATTTGTCGACCTCATCGACCAGACCGAGCAGCATCTCCTGTTCGTCGTTGTCATAAGCTTCCAGGATCCTTCTTGCCAGGACCCTGTGGAACTTGCCGTGCATCCTGCATGCGAGCTTGCCGTTGCGCGTAAGGCTGATCCTTACGACGCGGCGGTCCTTATCGTCTCGTCTGCGCTCGACATAGCCCTTCTTGACCAGCCTGTCGATCGCAACCGTCAACGTTCCCGTGGTTATCCCCAGGATTGCTGCTGTATTCGTCATTGTCTTGGCTTCATAGGGACCTATGGCAGTAAGCGTGTGCATTTCGGCAATAGAAAGGTCCGAGAAATAACCCTGACTCAAAGACAGTTCTTCGGTCAGAAGGACATTCTCGAAGATCCTTACGAGCGCCGCTGACATTCTTTGTTCTTTATCCTGCACGGTTGTTCCTCCCCCTTCTTTTGTGATTTATTTGGAAAGGAGCTTATCGGCAAATTCGGTGCCGTCAAGGGTCGCAAAGTAATCGTTGAGCGTCTCGGCCCTCCTGATCAGCTTAGCTTCGCCTGACTCCGTAAGGAGCACCTCAGCTGACTTAAGCCTTCCGTTGTAGTTATAACCCATTGCATATCCGTGTCCGCCGGCATCGTGGATATAGAGGATATCTCCTGTCTCGATCTCGGGGAGCATACGGTCTATCGCAAACTTGTCGTTGTTCTCGCAGAGAGCGCCGACAACATCATACATATGATCACAGGGAGCGTTCTCCTTGCCGAGGACCGTGATGTGGTGGTAAGCACCGTACATCGCAGGTCTCATGAGGTTGACAGCGCATGCATCAACGCCGATATACTCCTTGTAGATGTGCTTGGCGTGGATCGCCTTTGTAACAAGAGCTCCGTAGGGTGCCGACATGAACCTGCCCATCTCACAGTAGATGGCAACATCGCCCATGCCTGCGGGAACGAGGATCTCTTCGAACTTCTTCCTGACGCCTTCTCCTATTGCCATTATGTCGTTGGCTGTCTGTTCGGGCCTGTAGTCAACGCCTACGCCGCCCGACAGATTGATAAATGCGAACTTGCAGCCCGTCTTCTTTTCGATGTCGGCAGCAAGCTCGAAAAGCTGGCCTGCCAGCATGGGATAATAATCGTTTGTAACAGTGTTACTTGCAAGGAATGCGTGGATTCCGAACTTCTTGACCCCGTGAGATTTAAGCTGCGCATACGCATCGTAGATCTGTTCGGTCGTCATTCCGTACTTGGCATCGCCCGGGTTATCCATGATGCCGTTGCCCATGTCAAAGACTCCGCCGGGATTGTACCTGATGCTCATGGTCTCGGGGAACTCGTCACCGATGATGTCCTTAAGGAAATCGATATGAGTTATGTCGTCAAGGTTGATGATGGCGCCCATGTTGTATGCCATGGCATATTCCCTGGCGGGCGTCTCATTGGACGAGAACATGATGTGCGCTCCATCGGCGCCTACAGCCTCGGACAGTACGAGCTCTGCCTCGGAAGAGCAGTCGAAACCGAAATCGTATTCACTGAAGATCTTCAGGATGTAAGGATTGGGATTTGCCTTTACGGCAAAGTATTCACGGAATCCCGGATTCCATGCGAAAGCCTTCTTAACTGCCTCGCAGTTCCTGCGGATACCTGCCTCATCGTATATGTGGAAGGGCGTAGGAATATCCCTGATGATCTCCTCCGCACGTTCTTTTGTCAAAAATGGTGTTTTCTTACTCACGGTATTTGTCTCCCCGGCTGTTATTTTTCACGAGTGTATATTATACAGTCTTTTTAGGATAAACGCTATTTAAATATTTATTATTTAACTCAGCCGTTTAAAAAGCTCCGCGGGCTTATCCTGCGGAGCTTTAAAAGCCGTTATCTCTTGTCCGTCAATAGGTGAAGCCTCTGTCGGGTTCCCTGAATTCCTTGCACCTCTTGAGGAAGGACCTCATGGAAGCCTCCTTGTAGGCGATCTCAGTGTTCTCCGCACCGATCTGCTCAAGGAAAGTATGCGTAAACAGGGGATTTACGATAAAGAGCGGTCCGAGAAGATAGGTCATATAGAGGTTCTTCCACCTCAAACCCTCTTCCTTGATGCCCGGATGAAGTCCTTCTCCCCTTTCGGCAACGAACAGGGGCTTAAATTCGTCATCATATCCCCTGCCTTCATCAAAATAGCACTGGGTGAACTGGCTCTTGAAGCCTACAACGTCTTCCTTGTCACCGTTTTCGAAATGATACTGGCCGATCCAGAGAGTATTGTAGCGGTGCATCATGTCCCTGACCGCATAGGTCGGCAGAATGCCCAGACCCTTGATATCATTGCCGTCTTCGCACTTGATGACCGATCCGAACATCTCGGATGCATTACCGGTAAGGAGCATGAACTGGCCGTCTTCTATAGACTTGAGGATCTCATCACGGTAAGGCTTAAGGCTCTCGATAACGAGCTCCTGGCCTTTCTCGGTCGTCGTTCCGACATAGACCAGGCCTATGCCGCCGTCAAGAAAAGCGGGGCGGCTCTTAAGATCCGTATGGATGATCTCGATCGAAGGATCGCATCTTTTCAGGTATTCGATATTCTGAAGCTCGGCATAGAGGTTACAGACTTCGGGAAATAAAATCTCTATCTTCATCTCATCCACCTCACAATCCTTCATCTTCGGCGCGCTTGAGGATTATCTTACGGCAGTCGTCGACCAGGTCGAAAGCATCGATACCGCAGAAGATATAGACGGTATCGTCCTTCTTAAGATCGAACTCAGCCGCAGCCTTGCGCTCGTCAAGCTCATAGAATATCTTCTCTTCCGGGATCCCGGCGAAGAGCAGCCTCATATAGAAGTCAGGGGCTCTCGGACCCGTTACTATCAGCTGATCCATAAGCGGGTCGTTCATCATCTCAAAGTCACAGTCGTAGAGCCAGCAGGTGTTCTCTGACCAGTGGCGCTCGTCCTTGTAACAGCTGATGAGCAGGAACATCTTCTTGTGTCCCGGCATCTTCCTTACATAGTCCGTGGCGCGGGATACTGCCAGGGCGTTCTTGTCTTTGGCAAGCTGGGTAACGACAGATATTGAGCCTGCCTTCTGAACGTTGAACCGGGTATCAGGGATCTTGACGCTCTCCATGATCTTGCCCAGTTCCTCGCCCTTGTAGCCGAGTTCCCTGAAGAGGGCAACGACCAGACAGGTGTTGTAGATGTTGAACATACTGTCATTGGAGATATGATATTCAAAATCCCCGTCCTTGTCGCGGATCATGATCGTATTCTTCTTTGTATCGATGTCGTGTCCCGAATAATCGTACTCGGGGGACTTGAAATCGCACTTGGAGCAGTGGGCCTTGCCGATATGGTGGTATCTTCTGTAATCGTAGATCAGCTTGCTTCCGCAGACCGGGCAGATCCTCATGTCGTTAAGGAGATTCTCGCACTCCGTGACATCCGTATCCTGCTTCTCGATACCGTAATAGGCTCTGGGATTCGACAGCGCGATCCTGCCTGAGATCAGATCATCTCCGTTAAGGATGAGCTTGGTCTCGGGAGGTATATTGGCATCCAGGATGCCCGCGATATAGTCAGGGTGACCGTTTCTCATGATCGAATCCCTGAAAAGGTTGGTAACGCACATGTATTTGGGTGTGATCGTCGGGAAGACCTTGACGGCAGACCTCTCGTCTATCTCGAGCACGGCCGTATCGAACTTGGGCTTGCCCGTAAGGGTCGCTCCCTTGAGCAGACAGGTGGAAAGTCCGGTATCAATATTGGAACCGTATCTGTTGCAAAGGACCTTTTTGCCTGCCGCTTCGAAAGCGTCACATAGCATGTTGGCACATGTTGTCTTTCCGTTGGTGCCGGTAACGCCGATTATCGTCCCGGGCTTGCCGATCTTCTGAAAAAAGTCGGGACATATCCTGATAGCAAGGCTTCCGGGATAATCTGTTCCGTTGTGTCCCGTGATCTTCAATACCGGGATAGAAAGCTTTGCCAGCCAAAGGGCTGCTATAAATCTTAAACTCATCAATTCTCGCCTCCGATAAGATTATACTATAATACACCAGTATTAAAGAATCCGAACAACATCTGTGATAAAATCTTTTCATCCGGCAGCTTTAGCCTGCCATTACTGTCCCGGGAGGATCTTACCATGAACGAGAACATCACCCTTCGCAACAGGAAGCTTGCCCAGAAAGTCATTAAGGGATTGGAATCCCGCAACATGACGGGTTTCTATGCCGAGACAAAAGAGGAAGCCCTCGCCAAGGCTCTGGAGCTCATTCCCGAAGGAAGCAGCGTCACGATGGGCGGCGGCATGAGCGTTCACGAGATCGGCCTTACGGAAAAACTCAAGGCAGGCAGTTACAATTTCATCGACAGGGACGCAATAGAAGACAAGAGAGCCGCCATGCTCGCGGCATACGATGCCGATTTCTTCCTCTCAAGCTGCAACGCGATCACCGAAGACGGTATCCTCATCAACATCGACGGCAACGCCAACCGCGTGTCTGCCATCTGCCAGGGGCCCAGGAACGTGCTCTTCATAGTCGGCATGAACAAGGTCTGTAATGACGTTGACGGCGCAATGAAAAGAGCAAGGAACGTCGCGGCACCCATAAACGCCCAGAGATTCGGGCTTCAGACCCCCTGTACGGCAACAGGCTCCTGCATGAACTGCAAGTCTGCCGATACGATCTGCTGCCAGTTCCTGGTAACGAGATTTTCACGCCATAAGGACAGGATCAAGGTGATCCTCGTTAACGATACGCTCGGATTCTGATAAAACTTATAATTCGATCACGGGAAGTGTCGGCTCCTCAGCCGGCACTTTCATTTCTTCTATCTCTTCCACAGGAGTTACGGAACCGTCAAGAACTCTTACGGCAACTCCCTCTCTTGCCATAAGCATGGATGAATACTCACTCACGTCCTTTATCCCGTGGGGCAGGAGCATGCCGCCCATCGCGCCGTCGTAGAAAAAGTGGATGTCAGACCCTGCGGTCACAGGAAGTCCCAGCCTTAAGGCATACTGATAACCCAAAGCGTTCTGGTTATCGGGATTGGCTGCGTTATAGATCTCAATGCCGTCACAGATCGAAGGCATGAGCTTGATATCTTCTATGTAAAATCTTTCACGGTATGGGTGCGCGTTAACCATTACCGCACCGGCCTCATGGACCCTGTCGTAAACCTGCCTGCGCGTGAGATCCAGTATGTCATCATTTTCGAGGAGCCATTTCCTGTCGACGCCGTAGATGAGATATTCATCCCTGTCAAAGTTAAACTCCACACCGAAGAACACATCCAGAGGCTTTCCCTTGGCAGCTTCGAGAGCATGCTCGTAACCGGACATGTACCAATCTACTCTCTCATCCCAGGGAAGATCCTTGGGCACTCTGCAGTTGCCGTTAAAGAAATGATCTGTCACGATCATTCCGTTAAAGCCTTTGGCTATCATGTAATCAATGTAATCAGCACCGTTGACCTTGCCGCACGCGGAAGCTTCCGCAGTGTGAAGGTGCGTTTCCAACAGATATCCTTGCATTCTCTACAATATCCTTCTAACCGTTTTCTCGTCGGTATCATAATGCAAGATCAGCTGCTTTGCAATCTTATCGAAAGAAGTTTGCGGCAACTCCTTATATCTTCCGGTCACGAACTTATAGCCCCAAAGGTACTCCGGCGGGGTCATCTTAGCAACCGCCCAGCCGTAGGATTCACCCTTTTTGTTGAGCCTGGGCCTGAAGTCGGCTGCAACGAGATAAGTCTGCATCTGCAGCTTTGCAAGGACACCTTCAAAATTCTTCTCGCCGCCTTTGCCGAAACCGGCCTTCTCTTTCATCTCGAAAGTAAAGAGTTCCGCATGGCACCCCTTCTTCTCAAGACCGCTCTTCTTTATGTCTTTGGGTTCTATATCTTCCGGCATGAACAGATCCATCAGGAGCTTCTCACGGAAAGACGCCTTTCCCTCCTGATAGAGCGAATCGAAGTCGTAGCCGGATCTGCGGTAATTGGCAAAATACGGAAACCACTTCTTCGAGACAAAGCCGGCTTTATTTCCGAAAAACTTCCCGTATGCGACCTTGCCGGTCCTCGCCAATATCATCCTCCATTCCCATGGATCACGTCCGGGATCGCCCGTCCACCAGTACTTGGGATCAGTCCTGTTCTCGACGGAAAAACCGGGGATCTCATTGGCAAAGAGCGGCATGAATCCGATTTCATCTATAAGCTCAAGAAGTTCAGCGGCGCTGTGAAGACATGTCTTGTCACGCCAGCTGACGCCGTCCATGTACCATTCGCCGTTGATGACTTCCATCGTTCTTATCCGATCGGTTCAAAGTCGGCTGCGCCGTGCTTGCAGAGAGGACAGACGATATCGTCGGGGAGTTCATCTCCTTCGTAAACATATCCGCAGACCTTGCAGACCCAGCCCTTCTTGCCTTCGGTCTCCGGCTTGGGCTTGACCTTATCCTGATAGTAGGTGTAGGTCATGGTCTTCTTGTCGGAAAGAACACGGGCCTCAGTGATCGAGCAGATGAACATACCGTGGGTATCAAGATCCACATAATCTTCGACCTTCAGCGACATGAAGGAATTGATGTACTTGGACATGAATACGAGACCGTTATCCGAACGGAGGAGTTCCTCTTCCCCAGCGAACTTATCGACTGTACGTCCGCTCTGGAAACCGAAGTTCTCGAATACTGAGAAAGGCGCTTCCTCGGAAAGACAGTTGACGTTCATGACACCGGTCTGCTTGATGACATGGTGGGAATAGTTCTGCTTGTTGATGGTAACGGCGATCCTGTTGGGTGTGTTTGTGACCTGCGTTACGGTATTGACGATAAGACCGTTGTCTTTCTTTCCGTCGTTGGATGTAACGACATATAGACCGTAACCTATGTTAAAGAGAGCCGTAAGGTCGTTCTTGTTTGCAGTATCTTCTTTTCTCGCAAGATAATCCTGGCAGAGTTCTTTTGCAAGTTCATCGATCTGAGTCTTTGAATCCTCGTTAAGCGCTGACATGATCTTTACGTTGTTGTCGCAGTAAGTAATGTTCTGCGACTTTTCGAGCATAGCTTTCATGGTCTTGATCGCCTGCGGTGCCCAGGATCCGTTCTCGATCAAGGCAATAGTCTTGTTCTTGAACCCTCTCTCTGTGAGATGCTCTATGAACTCTCTCATGAAGGGGAAGATATCCGCATTATATGTTGTAGTCGCAAGAACGATCCTGCCGTAACGGAAAGCATCTTCGACACACTCAGCCATGTCTTCCCTTGCAAGATCGTTGACAACGACCTTGGGACATCCGTTGTTCTTGAGTTTCTCTGCGAGGATCTCGACTGCAGCCTTGGTATGGCCGTAGACCGATGTATAGAAAATTGCGATACCGTCAGTCTCAACACCGTAAGATGACCAGATATCGTAAAGCTTTAAGTATTCGGACAGGTCGCCTGTAAGAACGGGACCATGCAGAGGACAGATCGTAGCGATCTCAAGGTTTGCAGCTTTCTTAAGGACTGCCTGAACCTGCGCGCCGTACTTGCCGACAATGCCGATGTAGTATCTTCTTGCTTCGCATGCCCAGTCATCTTCTTCAACATCGAGGGCGCCGAACTTGCCGAATCCGTCGGCGGAAAAGAGGACCTTATCCTTGCTGTCGTAAGTCATTATGACTTCAGGCCAGTGGACCATGGGTGCGGCTACGAAAGACAGAACATGTGATCCGAGTTCGAGACTATCTCCTTCTGCTACGACTATACGGCGGTCTTCGTAATCCGTTCCGAAGAAATTCTTCATCATGGTGAAAGCCTTCTGCGAAGAAACGATCTTTGCATCAGGGTATGCGCGCATGAAATTCTCTATATTTGCGGAGTGGTCAGGTTCCATGTGCTGAACGACAAGGTAATCCGGCTTTCTTCCGTCGAGCGCCTGCTCAAGGTTATCGAGCCACTCATGGGTAAAGTTCTTATCGACGGTATCCATGACAGCGGTCTTCTCATCAAGGATGACATAAGAGTTATATGCCATTCCGTTCGGCACAACATACTGGCCTTCAAAAAGATCGATCTGGTGATCATTAACACCGATGTACTTGATATCATTACTTACGAACATGGAAATACCCTCCCGGAAAAATAATCTTTCTGATGCTGTTCATTTTAGCATATCCGCCGGGAAAACAGCAAAATAAAAAGGCTGCTTCCGAAACGGAAACAGCCTTGGATCTGTAATGAGATCTATCAGAACAGAACAACCTCGCCGGACTCGTCAGCGGTGGTGAAGTAAGCCTTGCCTTCTTCAGCCTTGACATAGATCTTGAGGTCCTTGCCCTTACCCTTGATAGCCTTGTTAACCTTCTTGACTACATCCTTATAAGCGATGCTCTTGTCGTCAAGAGACTGGATCTGGAAATCCTTAGGTACGACTGCCTTCTTAGGAGCTTTCTTAGCGGGCTTCTTAGCAGCAGGCTTCTTAGCAGCGGGCTTCTTAGCAGCAACAGCCTTCTTTGCAGCGGGCTTTGCAGCAGCCTTCTTAGCGGGAGCAGCCTTCTTTGCAGCGGGCTTTGCAGCAGCTTTCTTAGCGGGAGCAGCCTTCTTTGCAGCGGGCTTTGCAGCAGCTTTCTTAGCAGGTGCAGCCTTCTTTGCAGCGGGCTTTGCAGCAGCTTTCTTAGCAGCAGGCTTCTTAGCAACAGGTGCCTTTGCAGCAGGTGCAGCAGCCTTTACTTCTTCCTTCTTTGCTTCAACTTTTTTTGCGTCAGCCATAAAAATTTTCCTCCATAAAAATCGGTGTAAAAACCTACTTAATTGTTATTTTATATTTCTTGTTTTTTTTCGTCAACTTTTTGTTATATAAACAAATTTATTTCGATTATTTTTTTCAAAACAGGAAAGACAAGACCTGCATTTTTTTCAGAGAAAAATGCAGGTCTTTTATGTATTTTTTCAGTCTTTATTCAACTATCTGAACCTGAGCCGAAGGCTTTGTTTTTCTTCTTATCAGCATAACAAGTGCAGCCACGGATTCCATCACCAGAGTCAGGATCCCGAGGAAGAAATAAACAACGGTCACACCGTCAGGATATAAGCTCTTGTTTAATGCTGCATCAACGACGATACTGTCAACACCGATGTAGATTATATTGATGATCATGAGGAACATCGGGACCAGGAAGAGCCTCGAAAAAACAGTGTCCTTATATCTTCCTCTGATAAATGCGATCATCGTTATGATGTAGCATGCGATCTGGAAGAATTCCGAAATGATATAACCGATATATACATATGCCAATCCCTGGTATTCACCGGCACCGCTTGCCGTAAGGACGGGATTTATTATCCTCGGTAAGACGACAGCTGCAAGTGAAAGGATTATCACTGCAACAAGTCCTTTTGACTTGTATAAGACCTTCCCATGAAGGAAGAGAACTATGATCGATATTACGACCAGAAGATCCTGATAGTATCCGTTCACATTCACTATGCCGGAATATAAGTCATTTGATATTCCTATCTTCCCGAAGAGATTTAAAAGGAATACGGGAAATGCCTGCAGAGAACATAAGATGACCCAAAGTCCGGGAAACAGACCGTTCTTCTTGTGCTTTGCCATGATCAGTATGCCGAGTATGAGCAGAGCCGTCCCGCCGGCAAAGTATACGAGCATCCTGACAACATTCATAAAGTCTTGAAACCCCATAACGATACCTCCTTACCGAAAAAGCTGTTGATAAGGAGATTATATCATTATCCGGAGATACAAATACTTCCGTTTATGAATCAGCAAGATTCCTGTAGTATTCTTCCAGTCTCGGTCTTGCTTTCTCATATGCGGACTTGAGAGAAGGATCGAACTGTGTACCCATTCCTTCCATTATTATGCTGTCCGCTTTGGCAAGATCGAATGCCTCTTTGTATACTCTCTTGCTTACCAGAGCATCGTATACGTCAGCGACCGCCATTATCCTTGCCTCGACCGGGATCTGCTCTCCCTTAAGACCTTCAGGATAACCTGATCCGTCCCAGCGTTCATGATGGTAGTGAGCAACGTTTTCAGCGACTGTCTTGAACGATTCGTCATCAGTCTGCTTTAAGATCTCGTGAATGACACGTGCTCCTTCTGCAGCGTGACGCTTCATCTCTTTATATTCTTCGTCGGTGAACCTGCCGGGTTTTCTCAAGACCGCATCATCTACGGATATCTTTCCGAGATCATGCATAGGTGCGGCTTTGATGACATCCTGACAGAACTCCTCAGACAGTTTCAACGAACCTTCTTTTGATATCTCGTCGATAAGAAGTTTTACTCCTTCGCTCGTACGCTTGATATGTCCGCCGGTGGAATTGTCACGGCTTTCAACCATCATTGCAAGGCTCATGATCAGGTTATCGTGCATATCAACTATATGCCTGGTCTTGTCATCGACTTCCTGCTTCAGTTTGTCGTTATATGTATCAAGAAGTTTGATGTATCTCCTGTTGGCGGTGTCATCCCTGAAAGTGATGATATAGCCTCTTCTTTTGTTACCGTCATAGAGGTAGTTCACATTGGTGTTATATATCCTGTCATCTTCGGGATCTTCACTTGCGCCGTGCACTGTGTAGACGAAACTGTTGTTGAGGGGATCCTTCTTGAAACTGTCAAGAAAGTGACGGATCTTCCTCTGTCCGGGCTTATAACCGAAGCTTTCATCGATAAGGATGTCTTCGAGTTCGGGAACGAGTTCCTTGGCAACATCATTGCTGCCGAGATACCTGTAATTGAAATCGAATGATATATATCCGACATCCTGTTCCTTTATGAAAGAATCGATAGCAGTATCGCTTACGTTATAAAGATTGAACCTGTATGCGATCAGAAGATATATAAACTCTGCCAGAACGAATCCAAGAGGGACAGGATCTACGGCCGGAATGATCTTCCTTCCTATGAAGAATGAAAACACGCAGATCACATCAGGCAGCACGAGAAGGTGGAGTATCCTTCTCGGCACCTGTTTGTTTTTCTTGACATAGCTATATGCGATCGTGATAAGGCCGGCAAGAAAGAATACGATCAGATTGATGTTGAACAATGTATGCATCCCGCCGTATTCCTTCGTAAGCACAGGGAGCCCGTTTACGATGTCAAAGGTCACCTTTGTATAGAAGATATCAAGGTAACCGACTGTAAGGACTGACGCATAGAGTATCGCGCATATCAGGAAGAGTGCGGGTCTCACCCATTTCTTCATCTCGATCTTGCAGAGATTAAGGATGCTTAGCAGGATAAAATATTGAAGAAAACATCCGCCTATGTAGATAATCTGCTGAGCTCTTAACGCTCCCTCGAGACTGTCCGCGCTCGCCGACATCAGATAGCCCAGACAGGCGACAGGCACGAGCGTGAATATCATCGTGAAGTTCACGTCAAAATGCTTATGCCACATATAGATATATATCACTGCACTTATTAGCGATATCGCAAATACGATGCTGTAAAAGATCTGCTGTACCAATTTAAACTGCCTCTTTCCTGACCTGATCTGCCGGGTTCAAAGATCATTTGAACCTGATGTCTCCCGTGTCTGTCTTTATCTCACATCTTCCGCCGGAAGATGTTCCGGGAACTTCGGTCTTACCTGTATGTGTATCTGTTATGAACACTTTATCAGTAAGGAAGGATCCCGTAACATCTCCTGTGCTTGTCCTGACATAGACCGTGTCCGCATCAGAAGATTCAAATCTGACATCACCCGTGCTGCGTTCGATATGAAATTCACCGTCTGCCGTTACTCTGTTGAGGAGGATATCACCCGTGTCACCCTGTGAATAGAGAGCCTTACAGCTTACATCATCAAGCTCCGCCCTGCCGGTATCCACTTTGATGTTGATATCACCGGAGATCTTCGTACCGGTTACCCTTATAAATCCTGTATCCGTGTCAAGATCAAGAGCCGATGCATTGATGGTATCAATATCCATATCACCCGTACTGGTCCTGACCGAGATCTTATCCTTTACACCGGATCTGATCGTCACATCTCCGGTATGAAGCTCCAGATCAATCTGATCGAAAGAAAATTCCTTAATGATCTCGACATCGCCTGTATCTGACTCGATCTTAAGGCCGGAATATTCAGATTCAGGAAGATATACCGTGATCGTGGGCTTTTCGAAATTGATCCCGAAATTCCAAAAGGTTTTGTTTTCTCTTTCTATAAAGAGGGTATTGTTTTCGACCTTTACGACGTGGGGGCTGTCTTCCTCTTCATAGCACATGACCTTGGTCTCTCCGCCGGGATCCAAAACGAAGGATATGTCCTCCGTATTTCCCTTAATGCTGATATTATCGAAATCACCGTCCGCAGTGTAATCTCTCAGATGGAACTTGCTCGTGGAGAGCTTGGATCTGTCGAAGCCGAACACGGCGTATGTGATCCCGCAAAGAAGGAGTCCCGCTCCTGCAAGAGCTGCTCCCGTTATCAGTAATATCTTTTTTCCTAACATATTATCTATTCTCCTTTCCAACAAATGAGGTCTTGATCTTAAGTATCGTCTTGCCCGTAAGTCTTATAACGGCTTTGGTAAATGCGGCACTTGCGAAGAAGAACAATATCGCAAGTCCTGCGAGCAAGAGTCCCGTGCCTATCGAAAAGAGCACGCCTGCAACATTAGCATCCTTGCCATAGATGAACGCCATCGGGATACATGCGAGAGCGCAGGCCGCGAAAGTCAGATCGACCGCATATACACATATCACGAGAGCCCATACGACGATGTAGAGAGCAAGCATGACTGCTAAAGCTGCGATAAGGAGCGGTACCCATACGGGTGATCCGGCTGCGAGGAGGACTATCTCCCATGTCTTGAGTTTCCTCTTCGGCTTTACCTTCTGTTTTACGAGCTTTGTAAGCGGGATCTCGGACATTATCTGCTCCACAACGGAATCAACGGAACCGATCTCGGCCACAGCTTCTTCTTCGCTCATGCCGTCTTCAACGCGGTCATCGATCATCTCTTTGTAGAATGACAGCCTCTCATCGATATCTTCAGCCGGCAAACCGGAAAGTTTCTGTTCAAGCTCATTTATAAAGCCATCCTTATTCATTACCGTTTTCCTCCCTAGTAATAAAGTTATATATGGAAACGATCTCATTCCAATCTGTTTTGAACTCTTCTATACGGCTTATTCCCGCCGCAGTTATGTGGTAGTACTTCCTCAGCCTGCCTTCATGTTCCACGCTCCTGACAGTCAGCAGAGCCTGTGTTTCAAGCCTCTTTAAGATCGTGTAGAGTGTGGATTCTGATAGTTCCAGATAAGGTTTCATGTCTTTGATTATCTGATATCCGTATGAATCCTTATTCCTGATGGCGGCAAGTACGCACACATCCAGCAAGCCGCGCTTTAACTGTATATCCATGTCATACCTCCTTTCACGTTATGCATCGTATCACGAAGTATGTCGTGATGTCAAGTATTCATCCGAAAAAAAACCAGTATTTACATTTCGGTAATCATTTGCTCACAAATAGCGTAATACCACCATCTTCTTAATATGCTATAATCACAAACTGTGGGTATTGTAAACAAAATGAACGACAAAGAGAGGTAATTCTGCTTGTCGACTTCAGATTCGGACAGACATCCCGACAGCAGACGGGTTACAAGAAGAGAAAGAGTCTATTCCTGGTTCATAATGGGAATAGTCGTTTTATGCATACTTCTCGTCATCGCCCACCCTTTCGTCAGTATCAAGGGAACCAACCTCACGACACTGGATGTCGACGGCAACATCGGCTGGAAGTACGAGGACGGACAGGATGCCGATCTCACTCATTTACGGTTCGAAAACGGCCGGGGTGTCGTTACGCGCGAGATAACATCGGTATTCTCCTCCGGCAAGGATCTGTGCTTTGAGTCGAGCAACCTCTTCTTCAAGGTATATCTCGACAACCAGCAGATCTATGATTTCCATCCCCGCCTGGAATTCTACTATGGCAAATACTACGGAGATTATACCCACCTTATCAACATCCCGTATTTTAAAGATGCCGGGGAACTTAAGATCGAGTATGAAGCCCTGACCTACAACAGCTGGACTTCTTTCCGTGCGACCCAGATGAGTGAAGGAAGCGAATATCTGAGGGACGGCATCAGTACAGGCATCTTCCAGTTCGCCCTCTGCTTCTCAACGATAATAATCGGGATCATAATCATCATAATGGGATGCATATTCCACTCCAAGCGCAACAGCATGATAGAAACAGTGTCCCTGGGCGCGGTAGCCATCCTCATGGCATGTTATCTGATGTCAGGGACAAAGATCTGGCAGCTTATCTTCCTGGATTCGGCCATGCCGAGACTGATCGAATATACAACGCTTGCTCTTATACCTGTGCCTGTCGCATTGTTCGTTGCGACCTTTACCAACAGGCTTGAGAAAAAACTTCCTCTGCTCATATGCATCGCGTCTTCCCTGCTGATCTCAGGAATAATCTTCTCCATCTTCACCGGACTTTACGATTACAGCAATATTCTGCCCGCCATTCACGTCAATATCATCGGATCGATGACATTGCTGGTCGCTTACTTCTTCTTCTACCTCAGGCAGGAGACTAAAGTCACCGGAAACAAATGGCTGCTCATAGCATTCGTGGTCCTCATCACGACGGGTGTCATCGATATAGCTCTCTACTATATCCAGCAGCAGGATTACCAGATCCGCATCGTCAACTTCGGTCTCGGTTTCTTCATCATCGTACTTGCCCTTTACGAGATCGGCAACATCATGGAGATCAACCAGAAGAACATCGAAGCGGATACCATGTACCGTCTTGCCAGGATCGACGGCCTTACCGGCCTGTCGAACAGACTCTCCTTCGATGAAGCGGAGAAAGACCTTGCCCAGGACAACGAAGCATCCGCATCCTTCGCTCTTCTCGACATCAACTTCCTTAAGACCGTCAACGATAAATACGGCCACAGCGAAGGCGACCGTCACATCAAGGCTGCCGCCAGGATAATCAACGAGAGTTTCGGTAAGTACGGCAAATGCTTCAGGATCGGCGGAGATGAATTCGTCTCCATCATCCGCGGTGAGGGTCATGAAGACAACATCAAAGCAGCCATGGAAAAGATGGCTGAACTTACGGATGCATATAACCGTGAAGAAAAGCCGCCGATAGACCTCAACATCGCCTGCGGATCCGCAGTTTACGAATACGGCAGAAATACTGTCTTTGAAGCCGAGAAGATCGCAGACTCCAACATGTACCTTCACAAAAAGAGGATAAAGGAAAAAATGGGAGACCTGTAAGGTATAATAGTTCCTATGTATACTTTATTTCTTGCTGAAGACGATAACAATATTGCTGACCTTATAGAGAAGTCCGCAGCCATATGGGACTTCAAGGTCTACCGTGTGCATGACTTCCACGAGGTCATCCACGAGTTCGAACTCGCCCATCCCCAGCTCGTTCTCATGGACATAACCCTTCCCTTCTTCAACGGTTACCACTGGTGCGAAAAGATCCGCAAGATATCAAATGTTCCGATAATCTTTATTTCTTCCGTATCCGATAACCTGAACCAGGTCATGGCCATGAACATGGGCGCCGACGATTTCGTTGCCAAGCCCTTCGAGATGGATCTTCTCATGACCAAGATCATGGCTCTTTTGAGAAGAACATACGATCTTACCGTGGAAGACAAGATCCTGTCTGCCGGGGGCGCCGTCCTCAACACTTCAGATGACACACTGGAATATGAGGAAAAGAAGATCCCTTTAAGCAGGAACGAATATAAGATCATCTATACTCTTATGGAAAACAAGGGCAAGATAGTTTCACGCGCAAAACTCATGGAGAAGCTCTGGGAAGGCGACGAGTTCGTCGACGAGAACGCTCTGTCGGTAAACATAAACAGGCTCCGCAAAAAACTTGATGCCGAAGGTTTATCGGACTTTATCGTAACCAAGTTCAAAGCAGGCTACATGATCGGAGAATGAGATGATCGGCAAATATCTGAGATCGCGCCTTCCTGTCATATTGCTCTTTATCTTATTCATGATCGTCGATCTTTTGTATCTGACCTTCATGAACATCGACATCAGTATAATAATCTACCCAATCATCATATGCGCTTTTACGGGCATCTTGTTCCTTGTCATCGATTACCTCAGGATAAGGAAAAGAGTAAACACCCTTTCAAGCGTAAATGATTTTGTCCTGGCTATGGACATCCCCTCATCGGAAGAACTTACAGAGAATGAATACCAGCAGATGATCAAAAGGCTTAACGACCTGTACAGAAAAGATATGGATCTCCATAAGGAAAAGTCCATCGAATATTCTGACTATAACAACATGTGGGTCCATCAGATCAAGAATCCGATAGCCTCCATGAGGCTCGAACTCAACGAGATCGATTCCGAGGAATCGAGGCGCCTCAAAGGCGAACTTAACAGGATCGAGCACTACGTGGATATGGTACTTGTATATTCGAGGCTCAACAGCGACACGACGGACTTTGTGTTCGAAAAGGTAAAGATAAAAGATGCCGCATCTTCAGCCGTAAAGAAATTCAAGGAAAACTTTATCTCCAAGGGGCTGTCCCTCGACATGGACGTTGACGACACCGAGGTCCTTACCGACCGCAAATGGCTCGAGTTCATCCTTGAGCAGTATATCTCCAACGCATTGAAATATACGTCATCCGGCAGGATCAGGATCTGTAATGACGGAAAGAAAGTCATTGTCGAGGATTCCGGCATAGGAATCAGACCCGAAGACATCAGCAGGATCTGGGAAAAGGGCTATACCGGCATCAACGGCAGGACCGTCGGAAATTCATCGGGTCTCGGTCTCTATCTCGTAAAGAAGACGGCTTCAAGGCTTAAGGTCAGCGTTGGTGTCACCCCCGGATCACAGGGAGGTTCGGCCTTCTACATAGACCTTGCCAAGAAAGAAGATATCTACGACTGATGGCATTTCTTACAAAAATGAAAGATTTGGCCCTGTCTTGTAAGTTACCCGACACTTTTCACTTGTTTTCGAATGGTAAATTGATGCCATGAGAAACAAAGGAGGTTTTGATCAATGAGTTATTTGGAAGTTACAAATCTGAAAAAGATCTATACGACACGCCTTTCAGGAAATAAGACACAGGCGCTGACAAACGTTTGCTTTACTGTGGAGCAGGGCGAGTTCGTTGCGATCATGGGTGAATCGGGTTCAGGTAAGACAACGCTTCTCAATCTTGTCGCCGCTTTGGACAAGAGCACGGAAGGATCCATAATCCTCGACGGCATGGATCTCTCCTCGATCGGAGAAGCACAGAGAGCAACATTCAGAAGAGACAACCTGGGATTCGTCTTCCAGGAATTCAATCTTCTCGACACATTCACCGTAGAGGACAACATCCTCCTCCCTCTTGTACTTCAGGGAAAGAAAGCATCAGATCTTCACGAGGAAGCTGTCAAGGCCGCAGCATGTCTCGGCATAACGGACCTTCTGTCCAAATATCCCTATGAGATCTCAGGCGGTCAGAAACAGAGAGCAGCTGTTGCAAGAGCTCTCATCACCCACCCCAAGATGATCCTCGCCGACGAGCCGACAGGCGCTCTGGACTCAAAATCTTCAGATGAGCTGTTGAACCAGTTCGTATCGATCAACGGCGGCGGACAGACCATCCTCATGGTCACCCACTCGGTAAAGGCAGCAAGCCGCGCTTCAAGGGTCCTCTTCATCAAGGACGGCACCATCTTCCATCAGCTCTACAAGGGCGATGCATCGGATACCGCTTTCTATCAGAAGATATCGGATACCCTTACTATGCTTACGACAGGTGGTGAGAAATAATGAATCTGTATCCCAAGCTCGCTGCCAATGCGATAAGGAGCAACAGGCAGCTTTATTTCCCATTCATATTGATGAGCTCCGGAATAATCGGCGTTCTCTACATCATGGCGGCGCTTTCCACGAGCGATACTGTCAAAGCCTGCAGAGGCGGACACACGCTCATGACCGTATTGGATTATTCGATCTATATCGTCGCATTTTTCGCCCTGCTGTTCATGTTCTTCACCAACTCTTTCGTGTTGAAGAGAAGGACGAAGGAATTAGGTCTTTACAACATCCTGGGCATGAACAAAAGAAACCTCGCAGGAGTAATGGCATTCGAGACCCTTATCATGTATGTTTCTTCATATATCATCGGATCCGTATTCGGCATACTCTTCTGCAAACTCGCGGAAGCCGGACTCTTAAAACTTGCCAAGGGAGAAAACCACACGGGCTTCACGGTATCGGGACATGCGCTGAAACTCTGTGCCCTGATCTTTCTCGGCATCTTCTTCCTGATCTTCTTAAACTCCGTAAGAGTCGTTTCCTTCGCAAATCCTGCGCAGATGTTCAAATCCGAAAATCTCGGAGAGAAGCCTCCCCGCGCAAACTTCTTCCTGGGACTCCTCGGTGTGGCTGCCATCATTTTCGCCTACCATAAGGTACTTTCAATGGACATAATGATGCAGGAAAAGCTCCTGGCCAATTTTGCTGAGGCCGTCATCCCGGTCATCGCGGGAACCTTCCTGCTCTTCATCGCAGGTTCGGTCCTTCTCTGCAAGATCCTCCAGAAGAACAAGAAATACTATTACAACAAGAAGCACTTTGTCGCCGTATCTAACATGGCTTTCAGGATGAAGAGGAGCGGCGCGGGTCTTGCGACGATATCGATCCTCACCACCATGGTCCTGATCATGTTGTCATCCACCGTAGCATTCTACTCACAGATCGAATCAGTCATGATCAGCGACTTCCCGAGAGAAAACGTATTCATCGGAACCTATGGGTTCTTTGATGACAGCAAAAGGATCACTTTGGCTGATGCTGATAAGAGAACAACCGGGATCGCTGCCAAGGCAGAAGGAACGGACGTGGTCAGTTATGCCAAGCTCAATTTTGTCGCAAACGGCAAGAACGGCGAATATAACATCACCGGCAAAAGAGAGCGTTACGATTCTCTCGAAGAAGGAGATTGTGTCTTCTCCCTCATCCCCCTTGATTCTTACAACAGGATCACAGGACAGAGCGTTAAGCTAGCTGACGATGAAGCAATCATCTCCTCCGTATCGAAAAACGGATACTACGCAGATTTCCTGCGCTTCAACGACAGCAAGACATATAAGACAAAGACCGTGGACTTCGATCTGTTCTCTCAAGGGAGACACTATCTTAACAGTTTCCTCGTAGTCATGAACGACGTCTCATCTTACGAACAGTACGCTTCGGGAATAACCTGCTTCATAATGTTCAACGGTGACCTCTCCACGGAACAGATGAGGGTTTTCGGCAAAGAAACATACGCGGAATTGAAATCGGACGAAGTCGAAGGTGAGAATCCCTACCGCCTGGGCTTCGAGAGCACCACCCGCCAGACATCCGAGACCCAATACAGCTCGGTATACTCCGGCCTCATCTTCATGGGCGTAATGCTGACGATCCTCTTCATGGGAGCCACGATACTCCTGATGTACTACAGACAGGTCTTCGAAGGTCACGAAGACTACGGCAAATACCAGATCCTGCGCAATGTAGGCATGAGCCGCAAAGACATCAAGTCGACGGTCGATTCACTGACATTCGTAACCTTCCTGTCTCCGGTCCTCGTAGCCATCGCACACACGAGTGTCGCCATGTACTTTGTACACCAGTTCATGGTCATACAGGGAATGTATGGAACTCTCCTTCTCATCGCCACATCAGCGGTCGTCAGCATAATATTCACGCTGATATACTTTATCTTCTACAAACTTACCTCCAGGACCTACCTCAAGATCGTTGGACAGTAACAACAAAAAAGAGTGCACTCACAGGAGGCTGTCTCAAACTTCAGGCAAGAGACAGCCTCTTGTATTTGTCAGAACAAAAGGATTTATCACTTTTCCTTCTCGAAAATGACCAGGCCACACTCGTTGGGGTGATCTAAGAGGACAACATCCTTGCCCTTGGTCTTGTAACAGATGAGCATGGCTGACACAAGGATATCGCCGGCTCCTCCCATAGTCTGCAGGACAGCTATAGCCCAGATTACAAGATTGCCGGCAAAGACCGATATTATTCCCACCAGGACACCGAGTGTCATCATGGGCATGAGCGAGCCGAATATATACATGGGCTTCGTAAGTGGTGATCTGCAATAGCAATAAGGCGTCAGAGTCTCTTTCTGAAAGCCGTATTCCATATCCTTGGTCCCGTTCTCGGCTCCGAGCGCCCAGCTGGACCCGTGGATAAATTCGTGTATCACTGCCAAAGGGATCATCGAGACGAATACGATCACCAGCGAGACGAAGTACATGACAGGTGAATCGTTAAGCAAGCTTCTGATCCCCATACCTCCGTTCCAAAAATAGTATGCAGCAGTGAATGCGGCAATGAAAGGAAGTGTCAGGAGAACGCCGATGATGTTGGCTTTAAGGAGCGTGATCGTAAGATCGTGGCGCTCGTAGCCTTTGGCCAGCAGTTCCTTTTCCTTCAGATCGAACGCAGCCTGCCTCTTCTTCTCGGCCTCAGTAAGCTTATGGCCGTCTTTATTGACCACCGCGGCTTCCTGTTCTGTATCTTTGACATCTTTGTTTTCGCTCATAAGATCCCCCTTGAAGGTTTTCTGAATTTTGACTTTCCAATTATAGAGCAAGAGGGCATTATTGTCACGGATGTTGTATAATTAAAGCAGTTTGATCCAAAGGAGGGTTTTCTTATGGGTATGTTCAATAAGCTTTTCGGTGACGCGGTCAGGGCGATCGAAAATGCTGCAGCTGATGCCGCAGCAGATGTGGCTGCAAACGCCGTAAAAGAGCAGTTCAACAAGGACGTTGCAAATGCAGCGGCAAAAGCAGGAATTGAAAATGTTCCGGAACAGAACAATGCTCCGGTCATGGACTCCGTTCTCACGAGTGAACCCACTCCTTCCGGTTTCTCCTGGGGCGAGGAGATGCCTGCTGAAGAGAATCAGTATAACTTCGGCGGCAGCTACCGCGAATATTTCGAGAAGATCTTCAGCGAAGACTTCCCTGATCTTGCAGCAGCCAAGGAGATCCCCGAGAAGTTCCCCAACAGGACGACCTACCGTCTCTCAAGAGGCGGCGCTGTAGCCCTCGTTGTAGAACTCCTTCCGGAATCCACCGCCACTAAGAAGGTCCGCAAGGAATGCGAGGCAGCCGGAACCCCTTATGTCCGCTTCTACTACGACCACGACGGCTGGTGGAACACCAGGGCATATGTCGTTGACAGGATCCGCAAGGCCTTAGGATAAGACCAAGCCATAAGCGCAAAAGAGAACGCTTTGCGCCTGCGGAGGGCCAAGCATACGATCTATGGAATAGACTTTGCAGGCAGTTTTTGTATGTACGGTCCGGTTAATTCGGTAATTTACCGAATTTAATTCTTTCTCTTTAGCGTTTGGATATAACTCCGGCCAGCATTGGCCGGAGTAATTCTTTATAAAGGAGCTGCGATGGGATCACTTCTGTCCGGGCTAGGCAAAAAGGAAGCATGGGAAAAATTCTACGGGCACAAGACCTCCGGGATATGTGCTCCGTCCGCTGAACGCGAACTCCGTGAATTCATAGACAAGGCAGAATATATGGAAGTCTGCCGCGAGATCGCGGATTGTCTCGAAGGGAAGTCCTCATTCCCCTTGCCCAGGCGCGCCGTGATCTCCAAGATGAGCACTCAGAAGAAGCGCACCGTCTATATCTATCCGCGCCGCGAGACAGTCACGCTGAAGCTCCTCACCTATCTCGTGCTGAGAAAGTACGATGACATCTTCGCTGATAACCTCTACTCCTTCCGTCCCGACAGGAGCGCGCACACCGCGATCCATTCGATCGTGAGATCGATGTCCGGTTTCGAGAAGGGCTTCTATTCTTACAAAGTGGATATCAGCGATTACTTCAATTCGATCGACATCTCACTTCTCCTCCCCGAACTCGAGAAGATCCTGTCTGACGATCCCCTGCTCTTAAAGTTTTTGTCGTCACTCCTCTGTGAGAAGGAATTCACTTCATCCGGTGTCCCGATGACCGGGACCAAGGGCATAATGGCAGGAACTCCCATAGCCTGTTTCTATGCGAACATCTTCCTTAAGGAGCTGGACTTCCATTTTGAGAAACTCGGCATTCCCTACGCAAGATATTCGGACGACATAATCGTTCTTGCTGAAAGCCGTGAGGAACTGTCGGAACATGAATCCTACATCAGGGACTATCTGAGATCGCGCGGCCTCAAAGTGAACCCCGCCAAGGAATCGAGGACGGTCCCGGGCGGCATGCTCGTATTCCTGGGATTTGCGACCGACGGGAAAACGATAGACATAGCTCCTGCAACTGTCACGAAGCTCAAGGGCAAGATGCGCCGCAAGGCCCGCGCACTCGTAAGGTGGGCGGCACGCAACGACATCGATCCCGCCAACGCGGCGAAAGCCTTCATCCGCATCTTTAACCGCAAGCTACTTGATGTATCGGACGACCATGACCTCACCTGGAGCCGCTGGTTCTTCTCCGTCATCAACACGGATAAGAGCCTGCGCGTCATCGACGGATATGCTCAGGACACCATCCGCTACATAGCCGGCAATACGCGCAGGAAATCACGTTACAACATAAGATACGAAGATCTTAAGAAATGGGGCTACAGGAGCCTTGTTGCAGAATACTACGCTTTCGGATCAAAGCCTCAGCCTACGGAGCAACGAAAAGCCTGATCTCTTCTTCGATCAGCTTATAGACCTTGGCGAGCAGGTAGCCGTCGGCTATCGCGTGGTTAAGCCTTACCGTGACGGGCATCATCAGCCTGCCGTTCTCCTCACGGTATCTGCCCCAGTTAACGATCGGCGGGAAATAAAGATAGCCGTCGGGCAGTTCGACGTTCAGAGAATCATAAGAGAGCCAGGAAACATAGGATGCGTCGAACCAGTTGGGGTGGCCTTCGGGATCGAGCTTATATTCCCTGCTCTCCTTGGCCTTCTCAAGGTCTTCTGACGCGTTCTTATAGAAGAGGTCATAATCCTCGTAATAAGTCGTGTAAACGGTCGTACAGGTCTCGGTATCCTCATGGAAGACATACTGGATCGGATTGATCTTGTCGTAACAGATCAGCTCATCCGTCTGCCAGAGATAGCTCATCTTGTAGTCATCCCTGGAATTAAGAGCCTTGCAGAGAATGTACAGGAAATCGATGTAAAACTTTGAGCCCTTCTTTTTCGAAAAAGCGGCAAGATCCGTAACATCGATCCTTGCGGTCATGGAAACGGAGCACTTGCAGTCCTCCGAGAAGTGCCTGAATACTCCCTTGCGGTAGTACTGTTCCCTGTCAATAACCTTGTAATCCAAACTGTCCGCCCTCAGTCTTCATAATGAAATTCATACTCGGTGTTATCGTCACCCTTAAGATAATAGAGTATATTCTTCCCCGTGTCCATTCTCGAAAAGGTCGCGAACCTTAATTCGCAGTACTTCTCATCAGTCGCGGAAAAGTCCTTGCCGGAATCCTTGATCCAATATTCGGGCAGAACACTGATCGCAAGTTCTTCCATATTCGGTCCGTCAGATGCCCTCTCACCGTCGGTCATCATGAAATAAGTGAAGAACATCTTACCGTCATTATATCCGCTCCGAAGGCCCCAGGTCGGGTCGGTATGGTAGCTCTTGCCGTCGATGGTTACATATGTCCAGGCATGGCAGATATCTTCAAAACTGCATATCGTAAGAGCATCGACTCCGACCTGCAGGAGCATATAGGCATAAATGCCGCCCAGTTCTCCGCAGATGCCTTTCCTGTTCATGAAAGCGTAGTAATCCGCGCCTTCGTCCAGAGGAATATCCCAGTTGTAGTTATATTCATACTCTGCTGTCACATAATCGTAGAGAGCAACGCACTTCTCAAAGTCACTGTAACTTGACTTTACATACCTGTTAAGGTCTTCTGTCACGCGGTCTTCAAACTCTTTCTCTCTCTTAACGAAGTCTTCGGCGGGGATCAGGTAGTTGATCTTAGCAACACCGTCCTTTAAAGGGATCTTGCCCTTCTTATCCTTCTGTTCCACTTTCGCGCATGCAGCCGGAAAGAGCTTGAGCAAAGTGGCAGGATCAGTGGCCCAAAGATAGGCCTCTTCACTGGCGCACTCGAAGGAATCCTCTCCCTTTCGCATGGCATCACAGAGATTATAGAAAGCCTGCCAGCAATCTTCGTTTACAGACTCGGCCAGTTTGGCAGAATAGGGATGGGGGTTAAATTCGATCGGGACCTCAGCGGCGGTTGTCGTAGTCGCCTCAGTGGTCGTGGTCGCTTCAGCCGTTGTCGTAACTTCAGTTGTCGTCTCTGCTGTAGTAATCTCAGCCGCCGGTTCAGACACGGAAGTCCTGTTTACCGTGCATCCCGAAAGCAGTATCGCAGCCGTCAACACGACGGATATCGTCTTAAAAGATCTCATATTATTCCTTCCTTTGTATCTTTTCGATGCAGATTATAGCATTGGCATCCAGATATAAAGGAAGAAAACTGAGGCAATCAGGAAACGGCAGTATTACACGGCATTGTCCAGCGAATATGACGTTACGGTGCTGACGATATCGATAAGTTCCTTGTTCTGATAGATATAGCCGTCGTATATCAGATGGGCACCGCCATTTTCATCGTAAGCCGTGAACCTGTACATCGTTCCATCATCGACATTTTCAGAATAGCCCTTGAACTTGTTCTTCTCTATGTTATCAAGGCAGAAATCGAGGATCTTGCGGTAGTCCTCATCTTTCATCTTCATCACCTGATCTTCTATCGGACTGGGGATATATGAATTTCCGGCATAACTTACCTTGACCAGATGATGAGCCATTTCGTACTGTTCCTGTGTCATGGATCCGCAGGGTATCTCCTCTATCTCTAGAAGCATTCCTTCGATCTTACGGTATTTCTCGATATCACGCCCCGAACAGGCTGTCATTCCCATTATCATCACCATTGCGAGCAGGATGCATATCATTCTTTTCATGTTAAAGACCTCCGTTGTCGTTCTGTCTTATATACAACGGAGGTCCTGAAAATGTTGCAATCGTGTTTATGCCGGATCTTTTCCGCGCTTTCTTATCTTGGATACCAGGACACCTATGCCCATGCCGATCGCGCCCATGACGGCCCCCGCTATGATCATGCCGAACCGGGGCCAATTGAAGCTGCTGTATTCGTTCATGAGCATGTTGGCAAGCCCGAAGGTCACATATTCAGCCAGCATGTACATTACCCCGTAGAATATCAGCATCAGCCACTTGGAAGGTCCCCAGAGGCGGTCCTTGCCTATCATGAATGCAGTAACCAAAGTAGTAACGGGAAGCACCACGTAGAATGCCAGCAGCGAAAATCCCATTGCATCAGAACCGGAAGCGCAGTTGCCCGGCCAGAACAGGATGACCAGCACTGCCCATATCACCAGATATACCGATATGATAATGATCCTGGATCTCCTGGATACGCTCTTTACCACATTAGTGGATTCTTCTAAATGTTCTATCATCGTCTTATCCTCCTTCAGCAGGTAGTCGAGAGTAACGGAGTAAAGGTCGCTCATCTTGATCACGCTGATGATATCCGGATAGGATCTGTTGTTCTCCCAATTGGATATCGTCTGCCTTGTAACTCCGAGCTCCTCTGCTGCCTTCTCCTGGGTCAGGCCTGCTTCAGTGCGGGACTTACGGATCTTCGAACCAATTTCCATTTCCTCTCTCCTTTCGTGCCTTCAGGATATTCTGCCGGCAGGATCACTGTCTATCAAAATGCTTGTACATCCCCTGAACAAGGGACGTAAAAATGCTTTTACATTCTGTATCTGCTTACATTTTACCATTGAATTACCTTCCTTCATCCTGAAAGATTCCGCAGGAACAGACAGCAGGATGCGCTTTTCCATAAATGTCGTTTTTCGGGAATTTAGTACCATATTTTTTCGAAAAATGGGAAAATCGAAAAAGGAAGCTGTCCCTAGACAACTTCCTTTCCGGTTTGGATTGATCCTTATCACTTCCAGTGCTTAAGTTCCGACAGGTACCCTGCGTACTGGCCGCGCCTTGTATCGTCCGAAGCATTGTCGGGATTGGGCGAGTGCTCGAGCAGGAATTCGATCAGTGAATCCATCGTCGGGTACACGAAAACGCCATCCTTGTAACACCAGGTGCAGTAATCCTCGTTGAAGGTCTTGTCCGGCTCACGGCTGATCATGGAATCCTCTGTGAGGGGCATGCCGCAGCACTGGCAGACGAGCTGCCTCGGAGACCCGAGGAGCGTGTTGATGGATACATCGTAAAGTTCCGACAAGAGCAGGAGCGTATCTGTGTTGGGCTGGGTCTCACCTGTCTCCCAACGGCTTACCGCCTGTCTTGTCACCATGACCTTCTCAGCGAGCTGGTCCTGTGTCAGGTTATTCTTCTCGCGAAGTTCCTTAAGTATATCTTTAGTTTCCATAGCACTTATTCCTTTCTGTTGTCGTCAGCCTAATTATCGTTCACTATGGAAGATAAGACAAGCAACCTGTTGTTGCCTTAAGATCAGCCTGAGATCTTAACTCTTCCTCCGTCCTCACCTAAGAATACGATGTAGCCGCCTTCGGGAAGGTCAAGCTCATTCTTGGCATTCGTGACATGAGTCGTATAGAGAAGTTCGAAGTACTTATTATAGACACAGATCGTGCTGTTTTCGGGGCGCTCAACGGATATCGTCTTAAAAGCCATATCATCGCTGATGCGGTACCAGGAAGCATCCTTTGTCTTAAGTTCAACTTCCCTGACATCCGCAGTAAGCTCAGGAAGTGTTGCAACAGGTTTGTATTCGCTGCCGATGGACAGTGACAGCGTACCGTCCGGAGTTAATATACCATCGCAAAGATCCCTGTTGGAAGATGAGGGCATCGTCTGGAAAGCCTTAAGGCTCATCTGATCTTCGATCTTCACCACCCTGCTTCCGGCAGAAAGGGATATCATCATGTAACCCGGCATGTCTTCTGACGCTTTCATAGCCATGAAAGGGCTGTCGTAATTCGTTGAAGAATACCTGTCGTTGACCAGTACCCAGGGAGTCCCTGACAAATGAGTCCAGGAATCAATTGCTTCAGGGCTTACCTCAACTGCTTCCATCTTCTCACCGAAATATTGCTTTCTTATATAGTCACCAAGCCCGGGCATCGACATGGTCTGCTCACCTCTGATATAGACCTTGCCGTCGGCTCCTTTCCCGAAGAAGACCACCGTCTGGTTCTTCCTTACCCGTCCGTTATCGTCGACCTCGACGAAGCCGCCTGATGTGGTGTACTTATACTTGGCTGTATCCCTGGTCAAAACACTGTCGGTAACTACCGTCATGGTATCCTCCGAGAAAGTAATGGTACCGATACCGGACCCTGTCATCGATCCGATGCTGTAATATCCTTCGTACTGTTTAAAATCTTCGGGGATCTTATCTTCGAGCGTTACCTCCATGGGAGACTCGGGGCTTATCTCTATTCCCTGCTCTTCAAGAGCGATATCCATAAGTTTTCCTGCAACGAATGAGTTATACATGCTGGACCCGCCCGAAGACAGGACGCATACGCTGATCTCGTTATCGGGAGCCACCAGGAGGCTTGCGTGCATGTTATTGATGTCTCCTCCTTTGCCCAGGACCTTAACGCCCTGCTTGCTGTAGGCAAGGTCTTCAACGTAGTCCCAGCCCAGGCCGCTGCCGTCTTTATACTCATCAGTATCAGAAGTCCACCTGGACGCCATCTCATTCTTGGCTGATTCCGACAGGAGCCTCTTGTCGCCCTTCCAGAATGCGCTTCCGAATTCTGCGACATCGGATGCAGTCGAATAGATACCGCCTGCACCTAATTCTAGGCAGTACTCGTAATCCAGGAGAAGTCCGCCTCTGTAGAGGTCGGCTTTATCTTCCCTGTCCTGTACATTAAGGCCTGTTCCCGTATTGCTCCTGCCGATCTTGCCTGCGATGTTCTTTACCACATAATCCGTATAACTCATTCCGCTTACGTTTTCGATCACGATGCGGAGGAGCTCGAAGCCGTCGTTGCAGTAAGCTGAATACTCACCCGGATCTGCCTTGAGCCTTTGCGTCTCAAAGCCCTTGATGAACTCGTCGTTGCTGATGGTCGTATCGTCGCCATAGAGGCAGAGCTCGCTGTACCTTGTGCCCATTATCCCGGAAGTGTGGTTCATGAGCATCCTGACGGTAATGTCCTTGTACCTGGGGTCAGCCATCTTAAAGTCAGGGATGTAATCCGTTAGCGGAGCATCTATATCAAGCTTCCCCTGATCAGCAAGCTGCATTGCTGCTGCCGATACATAGACCTTGCTGACTGACCCGACACAGTAGACTCTTTCGGTGCCTTCAGAAGTGCTTGGAATATCAATTGTTTTTGCATCTGCCATAAGGCTTCCTGTGGATGTCATCGCGACTGATGCAGCCAGCAAAGTCATACAGGGTGCCATTATCTTATTGCGAATATCTTTCATTATCTTATCCTCCCTTATCACTCCGTCATGAGTTCCGTAACAGAGATCTTCTTGACCCTGCTTGCAGCAAAGTATGTAACCACATAGCAGAAGATCACCATGGAGATGCAGGTTACGATCATTACCGGTATATCGAGCGGGATCGCAACGCCGAACAAGTAGAACCAGAAGGCTTTCTGAACGAACACAGATAAAACTGCTGCTATTGCGACTGATATTACAGTTGTCGGCAGGATCTGAAGTGCGATCTGAGTCATGAGATCCTTGGATGAATATCCCATGCTCTTCATGACGCCAAGGTCCTTGCGCTGTCTTCTGACATTGGATCCTGCGATGATGCCGAGGATGACCGCCACGACGACCGCTATGAAGATCAATGCCATAATGTTAAATCCGAACGTCGCATTTCCTATGCCTCCCATCTGGGACTTGGCGAGATCTTTGGTGGAAGAGATATCCTTGATCATGAGGGAACCGCTGCGGCCGGTGATCATCTGATCGCCGATCTTGATCGCATAGTCGACATCCGTAACTCCATAGCGGGCTATGAGCTTTGCGACTGCGATATCCGCCTGTGCCCTGATCCTCTCTTCAAGGCTTGAACCTTCAATATTACCTTCTTCCATATCCGAGACCGGAGCTCCGTACAAAGAAGCAAGTTTCTTCTCGAAATCGTTCTGATCCACACCGTCGTTAAGATATATCTGAACCACATTGGGTCTCGTCATAGGACTGACTCTCTGATAGCCTTCCATAGTAAAATAGAGATTCATCCTGCTGTTGGACATGCCGCTTACGATGCCCGTGATGACATAGCTCTTCTGAGTACCGTTGCCTTCGATGATGATGTTGTCTCCGACGTCGTAGCCTTCTACTGTGCTCCTTACAAGGGAGATCATGATCTCGTTGTCATGCACCGGATATCTTCCCTTATAGACAGGAATATTCGTTGTCTCATTGAAATCATCATAGACCTGGGCGGTACCCGAATATTTGGATCCTTTGACAGCCATGAAGCAGAAATTATATGTTACGAGCGTCTTTTTGACTTCAGGAAGTCCTGACAGTTCTTCGCTGAATCTGTATGCATCGATGCCGTCAAGAAGAGTTATGCTGTCGTCACTGATCTCCATACCTGTCAATGCGATCAACCCGTCATAGCCGTCCTTAAAGAAGACCATCGTATATGCACTGAAGAGCATAGCGACTGATGCAACAACAATACAGACACCGGTACCTATGTTCTGGGCGGTATTGCGGAAGTTCGTCTTCATGGCAAGTCTTAAGTTGATATTGCCTTTCATGGACTTTAAAGGAAGGAAATTCTTCCCGAAGTGATGTGTCCTGATGCCCTTGCGGAAAGCAACGACAGGAGGGTACTTCTTGACCATCCTTGCCCTGAGGAGCGCAAAGACCGTGATGACGACGACCTGGATGATCGCTACGACGATCACCGGGATCATATTGACTGTTCCGTGTACATTGCGGTTCATCATGATCCTTATGAACATGTTCATGACAGGGGTAAACAATACAGTAGCCACAGCGCCGAGGATCGCACCCGTTCCGCCTGTAATCACATACTCGAAAATATAGGACATCGAGATCTCTTTCGACCTGTAACCGATGGCTTCGAGCACTCCGATCTGCTGCATCTGATCCTCGATATCGTTCTTGATCTTATGCCTTATGAGGAAGACACAGGCGACCAGCGTTATGATCGACAGGCTTCCGGAGATATACATGAACATGTCAAGGAATACAGTCTCCTGCAGCTTAAGATCAGCCTGGTCAAAGATCCAGATCGAATTGCTGACATTTTCGGATGATCTCTTCTCACACTTGGCGATATATTCTTCCTGAGGCAAGGGCTGATCCGCATTATACCCGAGCATGACATCCTCTTCGTAGATAGATGACAGCAGTGCATAATCCTCTTCTGAGATCACGATCTTAAGACCCATTCCCGTCTCATTGCAGGGACCGGTCTCATAAAAGCCCGCGATCTCGAAGGGATAATCCCTTCCGCCGGTCAGCAGAGTGAAAGTATCTCCCGGGTTATAACCGCCTGTTATCTCGAAGTACTGCGGAAGCCAGACCGGGTGCTTCAAGGTCGCGATCTCTTCATCTCTTAAGCAGTTCTCCTTAACGAAAGACTCCAGTTTACGGTCGTCTTCTTCCGTTATCATCATGATGTTGTATCCGATCTTCTCGCCGCTCTTATCCCTAACGGTCACACCGATCGAATAAAGGATATCGGCTTTCCTGACATCTTCTATCCCGTAATCTTTTTCCAGGATCTCCTTATATTCTTCCCTGTACTTCCTGTCCCTGAAGAAGACGTAATTGTTTACGCTCCCGGCTGCTTCAAAGCAGTCGTCAAAGACCGTGTTTATCTTGGCAATGTTTGCTGCGACTGTACCCAGCAGAAAGACCGTAACGAATGTAAGAAATATTATCGCTACGGCTTCCTTTTTGTTCTTGCGCAGATTAAATAACGATAATCTGAATATCTTCATTTCCCTTTACCATCCCATCTCATCCAGGAATCTCTGAAGGCCTGATCTTCTCTCCTTCATGTCATCCGTCCCGTAGGGCGCCATCCTGTATTCACCGACTATGTTTCCATCCCTTAAGAAGAGGATCCTCGTTCCCCTTAATGCAGTCTTCAGGTCATGAGTTACCATCACGATGCTCTGACCGTTCTTATGGATCTCCGTCATGATGTCCAGTACATCCTTGCCCGCCGAGGAATTGAGCTGACCCGTCGGCTCATCAGCAAAAAGGATCTTCGGGTCGTTGATGACCGCTCTTACGATGCCGACCCTCTGGGCCTCACCGCCGGAAAGCTGGTTAGGATACTTGTTCCACATATCCTTGCCGATCCCGACTTTGGTGAGGAGGTCCTGCGCCTTGGCAACGAGCTCGGGCGAATTTTTCTGCACGATCAAGGCTCCCGTCAAAACGTTATCCAGGACCGTCTGATTTTCGAGTAGATAAACACTCTGGAAAACAAATCCGCAGTTGCCTCTCCTGAAAACAGCCAGCTGGTCGTTCGTAAGATCTTCTATCTCCTTATTCCCGAAAAATATCTTGCCCATCGACGGCTTGTCCATCCCCGACAGCGCATAGAGCAGCGTCGACTTGCCCGAACCCGAAGCTCCCATGATGACCGTGAAGTCTCCTTCCATGATCTCCAGGTCCAGGTTCTTGATTACATGCTGCTGAACGCCGCCGTTAGAGAATGACTTGCATAATTTCTCTGTCTTTAAGATCTGATCCATACCTTTACTCCTTTTCGCATATCTTTGCAGCTTACGGTTTGTATTCTACAGATCTTGGGGAAAGGCTTCTTTAACAAAGGACTATTAAATTCTTATCAAATTCTTAAATGGGATCGACACTTGTACCTGTACAGTTACAGAAAACGGCATTTACAGGTAACGACAGGTCTTTTTGTCAGCTTAAAGGAATGAGCAGCGTGACCTTAAAGCCGCCGTCGTTGGAAGGGATCATCTCGCCGTTCATCTTCTGCATCAGGATGTTGGCGATATAAAGGCCTAAGCCTGAGCCTTCCGCCTTGGACTCTTCCTGCTTTTTGCCGCGGTAGAACTTATTGGTTATGAGCGCTATCTCATCTTCGGGAACTCCCGGGCCATAGTCCTTGATGCTCATCTCTAGGAAGTCATCTACTATCTCGTAATGAACGTCGATCTTGCTGTCAGCATATTTATATGAATTATTGATGATATTACCTATTACCTGGCCCATCCTCTTGCTGTCGATGTTGATGATGACATCAGGACGCTTATCCTCAACGACGAGACCCTTGTCATCGTATTTGCTTAAGATGTCCGACAGGACTGAAGAAGGCTCATCCATGCAGCTGACCTTGAACTCACCCAGGTCTTCCAGAGTGGATGATAACAGATCGGTAATCAGAACGTCGATCTCATCGGCTTTCTTGTAGATGTTGTCGAGTTTATCGATCATATCTCCGTCATCGCCCTTCATCTCCTGCTTGGCCTTTAGGAGCTCGGCCGTGAGCTTGATGCCGGTAACGGGGGTCTTCAGGTCGTGGCTTAAGGATGCAACGGTCTCGCGTTCCTTCTTCTGGAGGGCTAGCTCCCTCTGCTTTGATGCGGACAGTTCTTCCCTCATAATGTCGAAGCTCTCGGAGAAGGAGCCGAACATGTTGTTCTTCTCGATCAGGAGGGGTTCATCAAGGTTGCCCTCTGCAACCTTGCCTGCGAACTTCTCCATCTTGCGGAAAGGATCGATTATGTTCTTCTTGATATAGATACCGTAGACAATGGCACCGGCAGCAAGAATGAGACCTGTCACCGCGAAGCCGGCGGTCATGGCATTCCTCATCGAGTCGATCGTCTTCCTGCCGTTGTCGAGCAGGATAACACAGCCTGTAACATTGTTATTCACTATTACATAAGCATAGGGATACCTGTTCTTGACGGCATCTTCGACCGACATCCCTCTGCCGGCGGAAGGCCCGCGTGAATCCTTCAGCACTTGGCTGTTCTGGTCCAGGATAACGTAATCAACAGGATACTTATTGCTTCCGACCGCAGACAGATCGGGCCAGTTTTCTTCGGCCAGCTTAGTAATATCATTCAAGATCAGGACATTATCTTCATTAACGGAAAGCTTGGACATGTCCCTGTCTGATATAAAGACGAAGAGTCCGACAGCAAGGATATAGCAGACGATCACCGCGGCCAGGAGCTTATAGTAGTTTTTCACTTGCCCTTACTCCTCGATCATGTAGCCGACGCCCCAGATTGTCTTGATGATCTCCGGGGTCTTGGGATCTTCTTCGATCTTCTCCCTTAAGTGTCTTATATGAACGGCGAGGGTCCCTTCGCCGATGAACTCATCGTCCCAGACGTTCTTCAGGAGTTCGTCCTTGGTGACAACGCGGCCCCTGTTTTCGAGAAGATAGAGAAGGAGCTTATACTCCATGGCCTTAAGGGCAACCTGCTCACCCTTGACTTCAAGCTTATGTGTATTCGTGTCAAGCTTGATGTCGTCAGTTATCATTCCCGAAAAGTTTCCGCCGGCAGAAACAGCCGTATTGGTCCTGGCTTTCTCATAGCGGGCAAGTACTGTCTTTACCTTGGCGAGCAGGACATTCAGCGTGTAGGGCTTCTTGATATAATCGTCGCCTCCGACATTAAGCGCTATGAGGACATCGTCGTCGCTCGTCCTCGCGCTGATGAAGAAGATAGGCATGTCGTAATCCTCCCTGACCTTCTTGCAGAGGTCAAAGCCGGATTTGTCGCCTAAGTTGATGTCGAGGAGCAGAAGGTCGACCATGTGGCCTTCCAGGAATTCGACGGCCTCGTCGTAGCTCGTAACATATTTAGTCCTGACGTCGAACATATTGAAGTATTCCGCAGTTGTCTGCGCGATCACTTCATCATCGTCGATCATCAGGACTTTGTAATTACCGTTCGTAGCCATAGGGCTATTATATCATTCCTTATGGCAAAAGGCCTCTCAGTCTGCTTTAAGGAAGTCTTCTATGGGATGGGGATCATTGTCGCCCGGGAAAGTGCAGAACTTTCCGGAACCGTGCTCTTTTGCGATCTCTACTATCTCTTCCCTGCTGGCGGCCCTGCCGGTACTGTCGATAACCGTCTTCCACTTTGTGGATCCCCAGGATTCGGTGGTCGAAGTGGTATTTACATATACGTATCCTGTCTTATCCTTATATACATAAGTCTCCCATGTGATCTCGCCGGTCCCGTCTCGCAGGATTGCGATATATCTGTCTTCGTTATTTTTCTTCTCCAATTCCACATAGGAAAACTTTTTGCCTTCATGATCGTATACATCAATACTCTCCGGGATAGCGCTCATGCGGATCTTGACCGAAGGGTATGTGAGAGCCTGTATTACAACGGCATCCTCAGCAGGCGATGTCTCTTCAACGGTCACGACCATATGGTTATTGTCATCTATCTTGACATCAGTTATCTTAATTCCGTATCCGCCGGTATTCTTTTCTCCGGAACTGATGACGAGTGAATAGGGCATATCGGCACCTTGATTTATCATGAGATAGATGCCTCTTTTCTTATAGCTGACCGCATCATCCATATCGTCGATCACAAAATCTATTCCCTTTCTCCCGGTTTCCTTTGTTTCTTCACTCTCTTTTTCTTTATCTGTCTCTTTAGTCGTATCCTTTATTCCCGAGGAATCATATGTCTCTTCCGTCTGCTGCGGAGCAGATGTGTCTTTTGTCCCGCCTGCAGCATCAGAAAGATCTGCATCAGTCACGATGCGGCAGCCTGCCGCTATCACGGAAACAGCGACAGCCGTGATAACGCAGCTCAATAAGCAATTCATTTTCATGCGCATGCTAATACCCCTTTCTTGCATCTTATATTCTTAATACAATGCAAAAAGGTAAAATGTTGCATGTTATTCCAAAGGATAGGATATAAACTCTTATTCCCTTATGAAGACCCTGTCCTGACTTGAAGGATGATCTTCATCCGAAACAAATCTTTCGACTCTCATATGAAGATCGTACTTATCACGGAAGGCAGTGATAGTCTGCATCATCGGTGATGCGTGATGGATATCTATAGCTTCCTGACTCTCCCATGCATCAATGAGCAGTACAGTTTCAGGATCATTTACCGGTAAGAAATACTCATATCTGAGATTGCCTTCCTCAGCGCGGATCAGATCAGCCGTGCCGCTTTCTTCCATCTCTTGAGCAAACTTACGGGCACAGCCGTTACTGCCGCTGTAATAGATATTTACGGTTATCACTTCATTACCTCTTTCCTGTCCTGATAAACTCTATCAGGTCTTCGAGATCATCAAACTCATCGTAGTCGCCCATGATCCCTTCGCGGTGATATACGATACCTGCCTTCTCATTTCTCTCAAGGCAGTCGAGGAGTTCTTCGATGCCGTATCTCTTCGCAAATTCTGCGAAAGCCCTGGCCTTTATCTTCTCGGCATAGAGACCCTTGCGGCATCCCGCGGGATCACATTCGAAGCAGCCTGCTATACCCTTGGCGATACCGCATCTGCGGTTCTCACAGAAATCGGCATCCTTGCACCATGACAGTTCCAAGAAGCCGTCCTTCCTGCAGCCCTTGCATTCAACGTTCTCGGAGCAGAGGCAGCAGGCCAGTCCGCATCTTGCTATGCCTAATTCTCTTTTCATAAAGACCTCCTGAAGATCCTTTATAAAGGCTTCTTTGTTAGATAAAGGACGTAAGTGTCCTTGAATACGACCTTGCCGCCGTGTTCTTCCATGGCTGTCCTGAGGCCGTCGTAGAACTTCGTCTTATAAGGTTCCGGCAGCACGATGTGATCACAGTGCGTTCCGCAGAAAGCGATATATGTATCGGTATCCATCTCACGCCTGCCGCAGAACTCCCTCTTCTCGAGATCAACGAAGCCGTAGGAAGTGGCATTATCGTATCTGAATCCGCCATGAGTGTAAACAGTCTCCGGCCTAAAGTATTCGTCGTAAACCTTTTGTATCCCGGCATAAAGATCTTCATTGGGTGACTTGTAGTCTGACACTGTCAGCATCATCGCAAGAGTCCCGCCGGGCTTTAAGAGCTCGAAGGTTTTCGAAAATGCGATATCCTCGGGGATCCACTGGATCGTCGCGGCAGAATAGATCATGTCGAACTTCTGCTCAGCAAAGTCATGGGTTATGAAGTCATCATTGATGATATGGAAGTTGGGCAGATCACCGTACTTCTCCTTCATCTTCTCATAAAGGTTCTCACCGAGTTCGATCGCGTTGTAATCACATCCCGTATTGAGGATGGGATCCGTCGCCTGGCCTGTTCCGGGACCTAACTCGAGAACGGTCTTTCCGGGTCCGATATCCGCATATTCTATCAGCGAATCGAAGAGCTCCTGACTGTAGCGGGGCCTGTACTTATCGAACTGATCCGGTATCGTGTCAAACACTTTCCTGAATTCCATCTGATATCTCCTGTTATTTTCCGCAATAAGCCACGGCATCGACCTGGAACTGAAGGCCGTTTTCGCCTCCGACGTGAGCGAATTCAGTCTGGATGGACTTGCGGACCGGATACTTGCCGTTGAACCTTTCCTTTATGACTTTCTCCATGACGGGAATATTCCAGATGTCCCTGAAGAGGCAGTCCATCTGAACGACGTTTTCGAGCGTCAGACCGACCATCTTCAAGCGGTCTTCCATGTTATCAAAAGCCCCGTTGATCTGCTCTTCGATCGTTCCCCCGATATTTCCGACGCAGTAACCCAGGAAACAGAAATCTCCTGCCCTTATTATCCCGGAATGCGCCCACTCCTCGTGGATCTCGTATCTTTCTATTCCGCTCATCTTGTCCTCCCTTACTGTACCTTCTATGATCTCAAGTTCACATTCGTGGTCCTGATCGTCTTCTATAATGCTCACTATGCTGTCGAAGATCGTTTTGCCCTTATGGTCCTTCGCTTCCCGGATCTTATCCTCCACAAAGGAGACATTGGAAGGGTGACAATCGGACAGGATCTTCTCCCAGTGTCTAACGGTCTCACCGTATCCTAAGTCCTCCCTGCTCTTGGCAGCATTGATCCATGTGATCTTGAGCTTCTCGCCGTAGTCGTGGAAACCGAATCCGCCGCGGAGCAGATCGTTAAAGGCGTCAAGGTTATGGCCCGCCTTAAAGCCGGACTCGCCCGTTAAGAGCCATTCCATCTCTTTGTAGAACTCTTCTTCGTTGGAAAAGTTATCGCCGTTGATTATTATCTCTTTCATCTTTCCCTCACAAAAACGTATTGGCAGGTCAGCCCCGCCAAAATCATTTTATCACAGGGACTTAAGAAGCGGTTCAAGATATGCCTTATCCGTCCAGTCACCCTTCTCGTCTTCGGAAACCGACATCAGGGCACTTTCCCAAAGCTCGTAATCCTTGGGCTCTTTCTTGGCCACTGCCTTCCTCAGCATCCTGCAGAGAGTGCGGTCAGCAAAGGTCATACCCTTCATGTCAAAGCCGCCTCTGCCGTAGAATACAGGGATGTCCTTAAGACCGTCTTTCAAATTATGCTCGGCAAGTGCTTCAATGAACCTCTCATCGTAAGGAGATGCAGCACAGGCAAAGATCATGATCTTCTTATCCCTGATCTTGTCATAGACTTTCTTGAGGAAAGAGACACAGGAGATACCTGATGCATAGACTCCGCCGCAGAATATAAGAACGTCATACGAAGGAAGCGACTTTATGTCCGCTTCATCTGTTGATACACAGGGGAAGCCCGTCTCCTCCGACAGCCACCCGGCATATTTTTTCGTTGAACCGTATTTTGTCTTGTAGATGATCAATCCCTTCATTTATCTTACCTCCGTCAGATTCTTTTCTATCTTCGTTATAGTATCGATAGTCGTCTTCAGATCCTTCTCCTTTATCCCCGAAAACATCTTCTCCATGATCGCTATGCTCGTGCCGTTATTCTCCTCACAGAACTTCATGCAGCGTGATGTCAGTACTATACGCTGTTTTCTCTTATCAGAATCATCTGCCGCAAACTCGATTAGGCCCTTCTTCTCCAGCTTTATCAGTATCTGTTTGACATTCTGGTGAGAGCTTCCCAGGATATCCGACAGCTCCCTTATCGTGGGCGGCTCCTTACACATGTTTATGCATATGATCGCGAAAAACTGTTTCCAGCTGATCTCCCTCAAGAAGTTATCCGCCATGGCCTGAAAGCGGTTCTCGAACGCGCTCAGAAGACCCAGCAGATAGTAGCTTGCGGGGATCCCTTCAAAGTCCAGCCTGTTGCTGTTGACTGTATCTTCTATGTTCATGGCAACCTCCAAATAGGTAATTTATTACCCATTATAGTAACATATTACCTATTTGTTGTAAACACATTTTAAAAAGCCCGATTCAAACGGTTCTGAATAAAGGGATCTTCTCAGTAACCGGTATATCTGTTTCCTCTGTTATCCCATTCCTTCTCGACCCTGCGGCGCTCGGCAAGGGAAGCAGTAACGGCAGCGTTCTTGAAAGCTTTCTTCTCGAAGAGCCAAGACAGCTCGATCCAGAGCAACAGAATAACGGCTAGCACGCCGAGGACGATCTGTATCGCCAGGATCCTGTTGTCGTAGGTTGCGAAATAAAGCGTACGTCCCGGGAGTGTCTCCACTGAACCGGGATCCTTCGATGAATAGTATAAAGGCATGAGGGCCATTATGCCCAAGAACAGGATTGCTGCGGCGATCAACACCGTCATGCACCTCTTTTTCGTATTTAAGAATTTGAAGATACCGGGTATCTTCCTCTTTTCCAGTTCAAAGAATTCACTGAAATAATCGTCGTATTCTTTCATGTTCCCCCGGTGCCTGTTCCGGCTCATCATCGATCGCTCATCTGACAGGGGTCATTATATCACTTGCTTCCCGGAAACAAAAACGGGTCTCCCGAAAGAGAAACCCGTCTGTGCTTATTATGTCGGTTTACTTCATAGTTTTTATTTTTTGATGTCCGCCCTCCAGGTTGCAGGCTTAAACTCCTGTACCAGGGGAAGGAGTCTCTGGTCAACGTCGATCTTGAAGACCGAGTTGAAATTGTTTGTTGCGATCATCTGTCCTGCAAAACCAACGATGACGACGAGTTCCTGATCATTGAAGAACTTCCGCAGCTCATCGAAAAGCTCATCGGAAACGGATGTCGGATCTTTGACTATCGACTCTGCCAGACTTGTAAGAGCCTTCTCCTTCTCATCGTATACAAGGTTAGCCGGATCAAGTCCCAAGCCTTTTACATCACTGATGAAGAAAAGGGAACAAAGCTGACATGAATTCGTTGTCGAGATCTTATGAGCATAAAGGATCGCATCCTTCTGCCCGATCACTTCAACCAACCTGTTCCATGAAATGTACCAGGCCATGTAAGCATCGTATGTTGCCGCATCGTTAAGAAGACCTTTCTTCATGTTCGTTACCGCGTTTCTTCCGGCGAGTTCGTCGTAACGCTCTTTCTCAGCGCCCTGTGCTTCAGACTGTTCTACCAATTTTATTCTTGCCATTTTGTTTTTCTCCTTTTCGTTAGTAATGATCAAAGTGCTATATTCAGTATTTCAGTTATCTTTTGTGCATCGAGTCTGACATAGTGTCCTACACTTCCACCGGCCGTTGCGCGTTTTGCCATCGTCTCAAAATCCTTATCGGATATACCGAGCTCTGAAAGCCTCGTCTTGAGGCCTAAGCCCTTGAAGAATCTTTCAAGTTCTTCGGACAGAAGAAGCGCTCTTTCCTTCTCATTGAAGTCGTAATCATCTATGCCGAAGACTCTTGTTGCGAGCAGTGCAAGTCTCCATGGTTTAACGTCTGCCATATATTTTGTCCAGGCAACGAAAACGATTGCCATGCCTTCACCATGGGTTATGTTGTACTGGGCGGACAACTCATGCTCAATTCTGTGAGATCCCCAGTCAGCCGATCTTCCGGCATCTAGGAAATTGTTGTGGGCGACTGATGCCAGCCACTGGATCTCGGCTCTTGCATTGATGTCCGAAGAATCGTTTATCAGCCTTCTTGCATTTACTCTAAGTGCCCTGACCGCACCTTCAATAAGATAGTCAGTAGTATCCGAATTCTTCTCGTCCGAGAAATACCTTTCGAGAAGATGGGACAAGACATCTGCGATTCCCACATTTGTCTGGTATTGGGGAAGGTTGACCGTGAACCTGGGGTTCATTATCGCGAACTTAGGAATGATGCGGTCATCTTCAAAACCCTTTTTGAACTCGCCGTAGGAAAGGATTGCTGCGTTGGATGTCTCTGATCCGCTGGACGCCGTCGTCGCTATAACGCCTACTCCCAGTACCCTTTCAGGGGATACGTTTTCCGCGAAGAAATCCCAGACATCACCATCATACGGGATCCCGATGGCGATCGCCTTGGCGGTATCGATGGAGCTTCCTCCACCGACAGCCAGGACAAAATCAACCTCGTCTTTCTTTCCCTGCAGAACGAGTTTTCTTACCAGCTCAATTCCCGGATTCGGTACCACTTCCCCGCTCTCGGAAAATCTTATTCCGAGTTCAGATACTGCATCCCTGATAACATCATAGATCCCGAGTGTCTTCACAAAATCTCCGCTGTAGACCAGAAGTAGCGACTTAACGTTGTTTTCTCTTAAGAGTTTCGCAAGACTCTTCTCGCTTCCCTCACCGAAAACTATCTTCGCCGGGTTGTAGTACTCAAATCCGATCATGTTCTTTACTCCTTATCAGTAGAGAGGTACTACAGCACCGTCGTAAGTAGCCTTGATGTAATCGCTGATCTCCTTGCTCTGAAGGACTTCAAGAAGCTTCTTGACCGCAGGATCGTTAGCCTTCTCGGCAGATGTTGCAAGGATGTTTCCGTATGTCTTTGCTGCAAGACCGTCGTTGGCTTCAACTGCAAGAGCCCCGCTTACATGGAGTCCGCCCTCTATTGCATAGTTGCCGTTGATAACTGCAACGTCTACGTCGGGAAGCGCTGCCACGAGCTGCTCGGGTGCAAGTTCCTTGAACTGGATGTTCTTGGGGTTCTCAACGATATCTTCAACAGTTGCATTGATACCCGCATCGTCCTTAAGCTTGAGGATGCCCTCCTGTGCCAGGAGCAGGAGTGCTCTTGCTTCGTTCGTTACATTGTTGGGAACTGCTACGATCGCGCCGTCGGGAAGTGCCTTCAGATCCTTGGTCTTACCTGCGTATACACCGAAGGGTTCGTAGTGTACTGCGCCTACAGATACGAGTGAGGAACCGTTCTCTTTGTTGAACTGCTCAAGGTATGGAACATGCTGGAAATAATTTGCATCGAGGCTTCCTTCGATAACGCCGGTGTTAGGTGTAATAGAATCTTCGATCTTAACGATCTCGAGTGTGATGCCTTCCTTCTCAAGGATGGGCTTTGCCTTCTCCAGGATCTCGGAGTGAGGTGTGATGCTGGCACCTACCTTAAGAACTGTTGCCTGTGCCTTATCCTTCTCACCTGCTGCGACCTTCGTTCCCTCTACATTTGCAGAGCAAGCTGCGAAGGATCCTACTACTGTAAGTGCAAGTGCAGTTGCTATAACTCTCTTGATAATATTTGTCTTCATGATCTTTTCTCCTTTAGTTTCTTTTTTTATTCATGATCTTTGGGTGATGCTTTCTTGTTTTGGGCCAAGAAAATGCCCGGGGTAAGAATCACTCCCGGGCACATGGCATATTTGTGAGCCTATTACGGCTTCAACATCGTTCAGCAAGGCGTGAGGCATCGTATCTCATCGCCAAGGCCATTGTGCGTGCCCGGGAGCTAAGCATTCGACAACACATCATGTTGCTCACTGTGTTAGTAATTGAGATATACATTTTCACGCCTCCTTTCTGAAATCGATGGTGAAATTATAACCATATAAACCTACTATGTCAATAGGTATTTAGGTATTTATTTAAAAATTATTTGAAAAGCCTGATCTTATTCGCTTTGCGGCTGATTTTATGTCTTTCTCGTCTTCTTTGAGAGCCTGATCCCGATCTCCTGGATCAGCATTACCATGATCACGAGCAGAGCCACGGTAGTCCAGAGAACATCTTCCTGATAGCGGTAATAACCGTACTGAAGAGCTATCGCGCCCAGGCCTCCTCCTCCGATAACACCAGCCATTGCCGAATAACCCAGGACTGTAGCTATATTGATGGCTCCACCCTGAAGCAATGAAGGGGTCGCTTCAGGAATTATGAAATGGAGTATCGTATAAAAAGGCGAAGCTCCCATTGAAGTTGCGGCCTCAATGATGCCCGGATTCACTTCGTTCAAAGATGATTCCACCATCCTTGCAACAATAGGTATGGCTCCCACCGTGAGCGGGACTATCGATGCAACCGTTCCGATGGATGTTCCGACCACTAATCTCGTGAAAGGGATCAGAAGGACCAGAAGGATCAGGAAAGGCAACGACCTGGTCACATTAACGATGAAACCCACTATTCCGTTTACGACCTTGTTTTCCAACAGTCTTCCCTTGGATGTGGAATATAACAGCACGCCGAGAGGAAGTCCGATCACATATGAGAACAGTGATGCGAAAAAGGTCATCACGAAGGTCTCCCCAATCCCTGCCAGGATAGCGTCTTTTATATACTCACTCATATCAACCAACCTCCGATACGGACAGACCGCCCTTAATAAAGAAATCTATTATCTTTTTCTGGTCGTCAAGGGACTCAGGCAGTTCAATGATCATCTGACCGAACCCTATCCCTCCGACGCTCCTCGTGTTCGCACTTAGTATATTCACCTTAAGGCCGGTCTGTTCCACGAGATTGGCGATAAAGGGTTCGCTCGAATGGGTACCGTCAAACACGATTCTTATCACCTTGCGGGCGGGATCCGAAGGATCGAAAGGATTGCTCGGGAATACGAGTTTCTTCGCAGCCTTGGACTTAGGATCCGAGAAGACATCTCTTACATCTCCGACTTCGGCGAGGATACCGTCATCGATGATCGCAACACGGTCACAGATCTTCTCGACGACCGACATCTCATGCGTGATGATGACTATCGTAAGTTTTCTTTCTATATTTATCTTTTTGAGAAGATCAAGGATCTCTCCAGTGATCTTCGGGTCAAGTGCACTGGTTGCCTCATCGCACAACAGGACCTTGGGATCAGCTGCCAGGGCTCTGGCAATCGCAACTCTCTGCTTCTGACCGCCTGACAGCCTTGCCGGGAATACGTCTTTCTTATCCTCGAGACCTACGATCTCGAGCATCTGCAGTGCCTTCTCACGTCTTTCCCTGCGGGCAACGCCTGCAATCTTCAGAGGCTGCTCGACATTTGCCAACACCGTTCTCTGATTCACAAGGTTAAAACCCTGAAAGATCATGGAGATTAAGTGCCTTACTTCGCGAAGCTCAGCCGCTTTAAGCGACGCCAGTTCCTTATCGTAGAAGAGGACTGATCCTCCCGTTACTTCCTCAAGACGGTTGAGGGTACGGACTAGTGTGGATTTGCCGGCACCGCTCATGCCGATGATACCGAATATCTCGCCTTCCCTGACTTCAAGGCTCACGTCCTTTAGCGCCGTAAATTCCCTGCCGTCGTTCTTATAAGTTTTATAAACATTTTTAAGTTCAAAGACATTACTCATGATCAAAAAGTCCTTTGCTTAAATAGCGGTCTCCCCTGTCAGGGAACACCGTAACTATATTTCCTTCATCTATCTCATCTGCCAGCTTTATTGCTGCCGCGAGAGCCGCACCGGACGAGGATCCTGCCAGGATGCCTTCGTTCCTTGCAAGAGCTCTGCTCATCCCGAAAGCCTCGTCATCTGTTATCTTTATGACCTTATCCACCAGAGAGATATCCATAGTGTCTGCGATAAAGTCATTGCCTATTCCTTCTATGTTGTAATCGAAGTGCTCACCGCCTCCGATCGTCGATCCGTATGGGTCTGCCAATACTCCCCTGATCGCGGGGTTCTTCTCTTTCAGATACTTGACTACACCTGTAAAAGTCCCGCCGCTTCCAGCTCCAGCCACAAAGTGATCGATCTTACCGTCTAACTGGGAATAGATCTCCGGGCCAGTCGTCTCGTAATGCGCGAGCGGGTTGGCGGGATTACGGAACTGTCTTAAGGAAACGGCTCCCTCTGTCTTGCTCAAGATCTCTTCAGCCTTACGCTCTGCTCCCAGCATTCCTTCTTCTCTAGACGTGTGTACTATCTCGGCGCCCAGGGCGCGCATCACCTTCTGTTTTTCGATGGAGAACTTCTCGGGGACTGTGAAGATCACGCGGAAGCCCTGGTTCAATGCTGCAACCGCGATCCCTATACCAGTGTTCCCTGCCGTTGCGTCAACAATGGTCCCGCCCTGCTTAAGAAACCCTGATCTTATTGCCTCATCGATCATGTATACGCCGATACGGTCCTTGACGCTGCCTGCGGGATTCATAAGTTCAAGTTTTGCGAAAATGTTTACTCCGGGCTTAACGCCCATATGGTTGAGTTTCAGGATCGGAGTGTTGCCGATCATGCCTCTGATGTCTTCATATACGTTATTCATACCGGAAACCTCTTATCACTTCGCTGAATTCTCTATAGCCTGCTTAAGATCTTCTATAAGATCATCTGCATCTTCTATACCAACAGAAAGTCTTATGAGCTCATCCACGATCCCGACTTCGCGTCTGATGTCCGCAGGGATCGCAGCATGTGTCATCGTCGCCGGATGGCATACGAGCGATTCGACACCGCCAAGGCTCTCAGCCAACGTGATAAGATTCAGTGACTCGAAAAACTTCTTATAGTCATATTTCTCATTAAGGACAAAAGAGATCATCGCTCCGGCAGCGTCTGCCTGCTTCTTCTGTATCTCATATCCCGGGTCAGTCTCGAGTCCGGGATAATAGACTTTGCTTACATAACCGCTGTCCTTAAGCCAGTTTGCGATCCTGCCGGCATTGGCAACATGCCTGTCCATACGCACGCCGAGAGTCTTGATCCCTCTTATAATGAGAAAACTGTCCCAAGGTGCGAGAATTCCTCCTATGGCATTCTGAAGATAGTAGAGCCTGTCAGCCAAGGTCTTATCCTTAACCACAACAAAACCCGAGATGGTATCGGAATGTCCGCCAAGATATTTGGTGCCGCTGTGGATAACGATATCTGCACCGAGTGTCAGCGGGCGCTGCAGGTAAGGGGTCAGGAAAGTGTTGTCGACTATCACGAGCTTGTTGTATTTTTTCCCGATCTTCGAGACTTCCTCTATGTCCGTTACCGTAAGGAGCGGGTTAGCCGGAGTCTCTATGTAGATCGCTTTGACATCGTCATCAATGGCCGCCTCGACCGCTTCAAGATCAGCTGTGTTTACGATCTTATAGGTTATGTTGAAATTCTTAAAGACATTGTCCAGTATTCGGAAGGTTCCGCCGTAGATATTGTCAGATACGATAAGTTTGTCTCCGCTCTTAAAAAGTGAGAGAACCGTGTTGATCGCAGCAAGACCTGATGCGAATGCCAGACCGTATTCGCCTTCCTCAAGATCTGCGATCAGCTTCTCCAGTGCGGCCCTTGTGGGATTTCCTGTCCTGGAATATTCCCATCCTCTGTGCTTTCCAAGGCCATCCTGCTTATAAGTGGATGTCTGATATACCGGAACATTAACGGCACCTGTCGCCTCGTCTCCGTCTATACCGCCGTGTATGAGTAAAGAATCAAGTCTTATGTTTTTGTTGCTCATTTTGTTTTACCTCATATTTGAATTAGAAAATAAAAAAGCCCGGCGCGTCTTAAGCTCCGGGCATAAAGAACATGCAGTTTCAAAGATCCGTCAACACCGGATCAGATCAAGACAGCAATAGTCCTTGCCCGCTCGAACTGACATTCGACAACACAAACACTTCATATCACTGTCTCTCCTTTCGTATTTTTCGATTACGCGATGGATTATAATCCTCATTACCTACTATGTCAATAGGTTTTTAGGTTTATTTTTTGACTGCTGAAATAACGGAATTACATCGACCCCAAAGGTAAAAACAAGTTTGAGCAACAAGGCCCCGATCAGCATGATCAGCCGTACTTGCTGATTATATCGTCAGGTTTTACTGCTTCCTCATTCAAGACCCACTCGCCATCAGAAAAGCTGTAACATACGAGTCCGACATCAGAGGCCTGGATCCAGATGTCATATGAATCACTTGCCCAGCAATAACCCTGGAATTTCCTTGCATCGCAGGGCATAAAGTTTGTAAGAACTTCATTTCCCTGTGAGAAGATCACTATCTTGGTCTTCCTGTCAGATTCAAGGACCTTGACATAGTATTTTCTGTCGTAACTAAAAGTCTTCTTCGTCGTGAAACTGCCGTGATCACTTATTTCCGGAGAGGTGTTGCGGGAATTGATCTCCGACGGGGGCTTCTCGCCAAATTCAAAGTATTCTTTGCCGGTCTTATAGGAAATAAAATATATGCCGATGTATTCTGTTCCATTGGCATCCCCATGAACACCGGATATGTATAGTTCGCCGCCTTTACCGTCGATGTCATACATCCTGTACTGGAAACAGGGCTGGCTCCTCCCGTTGGCATTGCTCGTATAGACTCTGTAGTGATAATGTTTTCCAGCATTGGCGCCTCTGTAATACTTCTCAAGATCCTCGCCCGTGACTTTTTTGATGTCGATCTTATCCAGGTAATCCTGCAAGTCTTCTTTGCTGATATCGTTTCTTGTGACAACATCGTCTGCCATCAGCTCATAAAGTTCACTGCAGTTATCTTCTGCCATTACTGCCTTGCAGATGTCCTCATATGGTGATTTCCAGCGGTTGTAATATCTGTCGCCTTCAAGAGATAAGATATAGATCCCGATAACCAGGAGCCAGGGGGCAGCGAGCATCGATATACCGACCCAAAGACCGACCTTCTTAGTCTTTTTGCCCCTTTTCTTCATGATGCATGCTCTGATTATCGAACCTATTATCAGTCCGATAGCTATGCATGTCAGACCGAACGCGATGATCAGCACGATCGACCACACTACCATGTTGAGCAATACAATAGACATAGAACGGCTGCCTCCTATTCACTCTTCATTATAACATTCAAAATGAGCAGAGCTGCCTCGATGATCAAAGATGAGGGTCAGGGTATCATTCAACAACTATAAGCGGAATGCTGTATTCCTCAGGCGTCATGCCGGCATGAACGCCCGGCATCATCTGCGCTTCGATGTGAGTAGCAAACACCGTTGTGTTCGTAATACCGCAGGCAAGGAAGTCGCCTATCATGTCGCAGAGCCCTTCGCGGTCTTTATCCGGTCCGAAAAGCTTGCAGTTAAGGACTTCTTCCTTTGTAAGCAGGAGGAAATCACCGCCGAAAGCTTCTTTAAACACGGCAGGGAACCTGTCCATGCAATCTTCTTTCACGAAAAAGCTTAAGGCCCTCGGCTCTATCGAAGGCAGTCTCTTGAGACAGGAGAGTACCTCAGGATAGTCTAAGATACAAAGGTTGTTGCCGTCGATGTGACCGTGATCGGCAGTGATCAGGAGCAATGTGTCATCAAGATCTGATGCAAGTTCTTCCACCTTCTTTTCGAGAAGAGCGAGCATATCATGTGTCTCCTGACTCTTAACTCCGGTCTTATGCATGGTCGTATCAGGCTCACCCCAGTAAGAATAGATGAACTTGTTGCCGGGCTCTTTGCAAAGATCCCTGATGCGGTCAAAAATAGCATCCAGGGTATCGGGATAAGGCGGCAGGAAAGGCATCGAAGCCTCAGCGGTTCCTCCGGCTTCTCTTATCCTGTCCAGTATCGACTTATACGGAGTATATTTATATGCAGCATTAAAATCACAGGCCGGACCCGGCTTTTCGAGAGAATCCTCGCCCCATACCACATTGCCGTCAGGATCCTTTGAATGTTCTGCCCCTTCCTTCTCGGTCAGCTGGTCCGTATTCGTAAATACCGTGACATTCTTATCAAGTCCGGGATAGTACATATCCCAGCCCAGCCAGCCGTGTTCATTGGGATAGAGACCGCTTAAGACAGAAGTCGTCGCAGCAACCGTCGTCGGCGGGAAGACGGAACTGAAGGAACCTGCAAGATGAGATCTGAAGAAGCCGTCTTCAGAAAGATGCTTTTCGATAGCGGACATGCCCATCGCATCGAGCAGAAGGACCACCACATTCTTATATTCCCCGGCAAGATATTGATCTGCCAGAGGGAGCGTATCATGCAAAATTTCTGTGCCGAATTTCTTCAGCACAGAATTTGCGAGGTTAACAAGACAGTTATCGTATTCCGGAATTATCAGTTTATCTGTTGACAATGATGTTGTTCTCCTTATCAAGATCAAATTCCTGTATCACAAAGGTCATCTCAATGTCTTCAATTTTAGCCGCATTCGTATAGGCAGTAAAGACAAGACGGTAATGACCCGGCTCAAGTGAATATTCAGGATTCAGAATTACATTATAACAATTTAGTTCCTCTTCACCTAAACCATATTCACCTTCAAAGCCTCCCTCTGTGGTCGGTATGACATACCAATCACCGTCTTTTTGGAATTCGAGAGCTCTTTCCGTGACCGTATAGAGCGAACTGTATTTCATGCCGAGGGAGCTCTTGTCCTCAAATTTCAAAGAATCCAATTTAAAGGCAGCTTGCTCCTGTGAGACTATGAGGGAACTGTCGATCTTTGTCTTGTACAGAGGTTCCTTCTCATCAGTAGCCTCTGCAAGATCGAATTCACCTGCCACATAGTAGTCAGTCTGACTGATACCTCCTACGGGATAAGACAGATCCTTGATAAACCTGTAGTGACCTGCAGGAATGTCTCCATACTCCCAGTCAAGCCTGACGGTGCTTTCTCCTGTATTATTTTCTCCGTGATCCAGCACTATACCTTCCAATGTCCATGCCATGTCGGGACGGGCCGGTACCTTATACCATTCGCCGTCGTAAAGATATTCAAGCTTCGACGGATTTCCCCACAAATACGACTTCTTGCCGTTGTTGGTGAGCTTTACATTGATCTTCCTGTTCCAGATGACATCAACCTTAACATCGACCGGACACTCTTCATAAGTTGCCAGCTGAACATCCGATCTCACGGTGTAAGGATTCTTTGCTGCTGTCTTAGAGCTCCCTTCGGGATGTCCCTGCTCGACTATGCAGCCCGTGAAATTCATCATGAGACCTGCCATTGCAGCAAATGCTATGATCTTTTTTGTAATTGTTGTGTTTTTCATAAAGATTACCTCCCCTTGGTAAGCGGTTTCACTTTATAAAGCAACATACGGAAGATTACATTACATATTTTCCGAAAAAGATCATAATTCCTTATACATCAGGATCTCGTCACTGTAAGTCCCGTCATCCGACTTCAGCGCATTATGCCGGCGGCCGGACTCTCTAAAGCCGCACTTCTCATAAAGCCTTATGGCCTGCTGATTCCCGGCGGCAACTTCAAGATCGACCTGTTTCCAGCCGATCTCACGTGCCAGTTCGGTCATGTATCCGATCATGGCCTTGCCTATACCCAGGTTCCAGTATTCCTTATAGAGCGCGATGGCGAGCGAACAACGGTGACAGATCTTTCTCTTATAACCGATCCCGTTGATGCTGCCGTTGCCTGCGACATGGCCGTCGACTATGGCCATCATCATGACCGCATAAGGGTTCTCCAGGAGACCGGACAGGATCTCCTTCTCTTTTTCGAGAGTAAAGTTGACCTCATCCGGATAACGCAGGAGAAAGTCCGTCTCCCCTGCCGTTTTCTTCATATAATCGATCATCTCCTGAGCGTACTCAGGAGATGTCGGTTTCAATATACAGGTCCTTCCGTCCTTGAGGACCAGTTCTCTTTCTTCAAACTTCATATTACAGCTGCGGCGTCTCGTTGTACTGAGTCCTCTCGCTCTTGTTGACATGGATGAACATGTTGTGCAGGAGGTTTACGCTCGTCAGGATGACCTCGCCCTGATTGAGCTTTCTGACATGCTTGATCGCATAATCGTCAAGGTGGCTCTCGACAGCACGGATCTCATCGTTCAGCATAAGCCTGTGGATAAGGATCGTACCAACCTGGCCGAAGAGGATCGGGGATACATCCTTGGGGTTCTGGGTCGTCAGATAAAGGAAGATACCCTTCTTACGGCCCTCTCTTGCGAGGAGCGTGAGACCGCCGTGGAACTCCTTTTCGGAATATCTGGACTTGGCATATCTGTGGACCTCATCGATGAAGAATACGAAAGGCGAGATATTTTCGCGCGTGATGACGAAGTTGGATACAAGATCGATGACCATGCCGCCGATACCTTCGGAAGCACCGAGCGAAGAAGTATCGATGTAAAGGCTCTCTTCAGGAGTATGTACGAAATCTTCGATGACATCGAGGAGGTTATACATGGCAGGGTCATTCGAGAAGAATGACAGGAACCTGGTGTTGGTCATCTGATACTGGATCTTCTGGATTAGGGAAGCGTTCTGGTTGGCCTTGAGCGTATCGTAACGGTACTGGAAGTTGTAGTCGTTGTCCCTGTCAGGCTCGCAGACGGACTCGGCCTGGATCTGCTCAGGCAGGAGCTCGAGGTTAAAGTCCGTGTCGTCCTTGCCGACGGATACGAGGTTCTCCTGAACCTGGTCTATGTCCTGGCCGATCTTGGTGTAGTAACCGTCATTGCCGATCTTCTTCATGTAGCGGAGTGATGTAATAGCCTCCGACAGTACGGCGCCCTGGCTGGAATTCTCCGTCTCGAAAAGTTTCTCCCACTGTTCCATCGTGATCTTGCCGGGGGATACGGTCGTATCGACACCGAGCGTCAGCTTCCTGATCTCGCTGTCTGAGAATGCGTTCCTGTATTCGCCCGTAGGGTCGATTATCAGAGCCTTCCTTCTGGTCGAGACGAGCTTATCGAGGATCGAAAGAGCCGTCGTGGACTTACCGCTGTTGGTAGCTCCAACACACATGAGGTGACGGTTAAAGAGCGTACTCGGCTTAAGGGATACGCCTGCCTGGGATCTGTTGAGATAGGTCGCAAACTCAGGGAGGGGCTCCTCGTTCTCACCGGTGAACTCAAGAGACTGCAGGAAGAGCTTATAGATCTCGTCCGTCGCAAGATAGACCTTATCGGTGATGCCGAGGGTCTTGAAGCCTGCGAGCTCGAACTTTCTGGATTCAGGCGACATTATGGCGATGGTGTCGATGCAGATTTCCTGATAATCGTTCGGCTTATCTTCTGACCCGACCTCGAAAATGCTCTTTCTGGATGCCTTGTTCTCAAATACCTCACCCAGGAACACGCCAACGGTCGATTCTACAAGAACGAAGTTGTTGATCGTGTTCGGAAGGAATGAGCTGTTGAACCTGGATCTGTCAGCCATCAGCGTAAAATTGTCGATCTGGGCGATACAGTTGCTCCTGTAAACCTGGGTTACTTTGCCGATATAGTAATCAGCTACATTTCTGCCGGCATATAATTCTTCAAGTGTCATGAGAAAAGCCTCCCTTAATTCAATGTCTGAAAAGCCGCGCCATAAGAGCGCATACAGATATTATAAAGGGCGGGAAAGTAAAAGTGGTGACTTTTGTGTAAATAAAGATCGCCGTTAGAGCCACTTCTTGATCTTGAAGAAGATCAGGCTGACGACGACGATCAGGATGCTCACGCCTATTACGATCGGGTAACCCAGCACGGAATCAAGTTCCGGCATATACCTGAAGTTCATGCCGTACCAGCCAGCGATGAGGGTCAGAGGCATAAAGATGGTCGTGACGACCGTCAGGATCGTCATTATGTGGTTTTCCTTGACATCGAGCGTAGACTGGTAGGTGTCGCGGATCTGGATCGTGTAATCCAGCAGTGAATTATCCATATCGTAGAGTCTTGAGACTCTGTTGGAGAAGAGACGGAAGAACCTGATCAGGTCAGGCTTGAAGAAATTATTCTCGTTCTCCTCAAATTCCTGGGCAAGGTCGATCAGCTGGCTGTAGTGAGTCCTTAAGTCACGCAGATCCACCTTGATATCGTTCAGGATATCAAGGTTAAATTCCTTGCCGGACTCGATGTCGTTTTCGAGAGCGTCAAGCTTCTTCTCGTAGCTTTCGAGGATCCTCGCATCCTCGTGTACTATCTGTTCAAGGAAATCGTATATGAACCTTTCGAGGCTCGGCATACGCCATTTCTTGCTCCCTATGATCCTGTTTATGATCTCCGTAACGTTTCCGCCGGCGTCGATAAACACTATTCCCTTCTCATCCAGAGCGAAAGCAAACTCCTTGTATTCACCTGACATATTGTTCCTGTCCGGGATCGAGAAAGTGCCTGTGACGGAATCGTAGTTCACCTCTGCTCCCGTCGTATAGATCTCAAGCGTCTCGGGCTCCATGTCGATGCCCATCTCAAAAGATTCACATTCACTTGCCCACTCTTCGGGTGTCAGGACCGCCACATACTGGAATTCACCGCTGTGGCACTCTTTGGCCGTGCATTTTCTAAGGTTGGTGTCGATCAGATAATACATTAGCATTCTCCTGGTAAAAGTCCGTTGATAGGATTATACCACGAAAGTCAGGAAAGGCATGATGCAGTTATACGCTTGCTCCGTCATCAGAACGGGCGGGAGGCTCGTTCCCCGGACCGCCGTTGCCGTCCGGCGGAAGTTCAGGCCTTCCGGAACCGTCTCCGTCAGGAGGATCACCGGGAATCCCGTCCGGAGGATCACCTGGCATACCGTCGGGTGGGTCGCCGGGCATTCCGTCGGGGGCACCGCCCTTGCCGGAAGATGCGGACTTAAGTTCGATCGGATCACCTTTCGATGCCGCCCCTTCACTGTATGCAACACCGCCGACATACAAGGTGTGTCCGTTAAGTTCGATGCTGTCAGCATCGCAGGTCAAAGAGCTGATGCTGGAATCTCCGGTCAGCACCCACTTGGATCCTGAACCGATCTCGACATATACTTCTCCGCCGTCTTCCGTATTAACAACTCCTTTATATGTGCTTTCAGATGCCAGATACACGTTAAGCTGTGAGACACTGTCGACCGAAATATCGCCTTCCAGGGTCTGTTTGTCGAGATAAAGATTTACTTTCCCTCCGTTGGATCCGGATGATCCCCATCCGGCTGCGGCGGCTCTCAGGAATACTCCGTCAGCGTCCTTGTTGACGATATTAACGTTTTCGAGAGTAATGTTCGCAACCGTATTATTCACGAAAAAGACATCGCCTTTGACATTGGTCAAAGATCCGCCCGACATGCTGAACGAAGCAAGACCCTCGTCCGCATCACCGGACATCGACTGGTAGATCATGACCGCCTGGTAAGTATCGGACTTATCTGAATTCTGAGTATTGTTGTCTGCTGTCAGTTTTACGTTATTGAGAGTTACCGAGTTCTTGCCTTCAACGACAACACCCTGTGAAGCAGTTGATTCCAAGGTCGCGTTGCTCACGGTTATGTCCGCCGTTGAATATATGACAGGTGACCCTGTTCCATCGGTTGTGTAAGATCCTCCGTCGACATTTACCGTGCCGCCGCCTCTGTCAGATCTTATCGCTGCAGATGAGTTGCCGGTCGTATGGATCGTAAGGTTCGTTGCATTCATAGTGCCGCCGCCCGTTGTCATGAGGCCGCCGGAGCAGTTGCCTGAAGTGGTAATCACTGAATCACTTATGTTTACAGTTGTTCCTTTCCCGTAGGAGAAAACGGCATTGGCATGGGTCCCGTTCGTATCTGCCACGATCCCTTTAAGCGTCAATGTTGCGCCGTTTGTAGCAAAGACCGCTGAATTATCTCCATAAAAATCGGCTTCGTCACCGGAATCCGAATTGCCCGTCTTGGTCACTTTGACATTGGAATATTCCGCAGTGATCCCGTCTGCTTCGATCGCGTGACCACCGTCCTTATCGTTCGTGATCTCTTCATTTATCTTTATATCACCTGTATTTATCTCTTTAACTGATGACTCTTCGGATACCGTTGATGAGACAGAACTGTCTTCTGTACCTGTTGTTTTCGAACATGATGCAAACGACAGTAAGAGAGCTGCACCCGTTATGAGAGACAGTGCTTTCATGTAGGATCTGTTTTTCATTTTCATCTACCTCCTTTCATCCTTGTAACCGGATTATAAGAGATAAACCTTAAATGAAACTGAAATCACTTCATCATTTCCCAGAAACTTATCGCGCTGGCGGCGGCAACATTTAAGGAATCCACTCCGTGCTGCATCGGTATCATGACCCTGTAATCGCAGGCTGCTATGACTTCCCCTGGAAGGCCTGTCCCTTCTGTTCCGAGCACAACGGCAAGTTTCTCATTGGCGCGGATCTCATCGTTATCCACGCTGGTCGAGTCTTCCGTCAAAGCCATGGCAACGGTCTTGAAGCCGTAAGACTGAAGCTGCCTGATCAGATCCGTCCCCTGGGACTCTTCACGGGATGCCTTCGTCCAGGGGATCTGGAATACCGTACCCATACTGACTCTTGAGGCGCGTCTGGTATACGGATCAACAGACGGGTGCGTCAGCAATACTCCGTCCATTCCGAGTGCCGCAGCCGATCTTATTATCGCGCCGACGTTGGCAGGATTTACGACATCGAACAGGACTGCGATCCTCTTCTTGTCTTTGCAGAATTCTTCCGTCGATATCTCAGGCTTTCTCCTCAGCACCGCCCATAATCCCCTGACGAGCTTATGTCCCGTCAGATTGGTCACAAGTTCTCGGTCTGCTATATATACGGGAATTTTCTCTTTCTTCTCTTCTCCCCAGATCTTTTCTATCGCATCGAAAACGGGAGCCGCCTCAGTCTCAAGACATCCGGTCTCAACGAGCAGCGACAATGGCTCGCAGCCTGCTTCCAGCGCGCGTACGGTCACGTATGCGCTCTCCGCGATGAAGAGACCGGGGTCCGGTTCACAGTAAGTGCGAAGCTGATTCTCGGTGGTCCTCGCAAAGAAGTCCATCTCAGATGCATTAAAATCTTTTATCTCTATAAGGTTCATAGTCTTTCACCAATCCTGTCCGATCACCCGATGAACTAGGTCACATCCGCCGGGACTTCCGCCTGGTCATCTTCGGAAGGATCCCATATCTTCCTGAATTCCTTCTCGTCTATCCCCATCTCCTGCGCGATCTGCCTGCCTTTATAGAGCCTGCTGTTGAACAGGGTGATGAGCGTCTCATACATATCGAAAATGACGGCTTTGATCATGTTTCCCCTTCCGGCAAAAACAAATTACTAAAACATTATAACATTGACCGGGACAGCCTTCTCTTTACGGAAATCCTGCAGGAGAGTTAATGCGTCCTGCTTTCCGGACTTACTTCATAAGCAATGTATTCGTGGTCGAAGACGTATCCGAGTTTGCCCGCAAAGCGGACCGAATCCATATTCTGCGCATCCCAGCTCGGATAGAGGCCTTCTCCCAGACAGCGCAGTATAAGCGCCGCACAGGCGGCCGTTGCCAGGTGCTTGCGTCTTTCGCCTTCCAGGGTCTCTACTTCGATCTCGATCCCTTCCTTATAGCGGGTATAAGAAGACGCTCCGGAAACGATCTTTCCGTCCTTTAAGATGACCATGCCCCGCCCGAGTTCGAGATACTTCTCCTTGCTTTCAAAAGCTGAAACGAAATCCCTGGTTACAGGATCTTCAAGACATTTGTCATATATCTCACTGTCGATCTGTCTCAGTTCATAAGCAGAAGGCAAACGGGAAACCTCGCGTTCCAGGAACTCCGTATCGAAAACATTATCCTTCCTGAACGCATAACGGGTCATCCGCTTGGCCGAAGGATAGCATTCCTCCAGCAGTTTAGCCCACTCCTCATCCTGAGGCACCATGATGACGAAGCCTTCCGGCTTGCCTTCCAGCAGTTCCCTGTCCGGCTCCCCGGCATAAAAAGCAAAACATCCGACAAAGGCAAATGCAGACCGCGGATCTTCCTTATCCGTCACATACACTTTGCCCATGACATCCTGCAGGCATGAATAGATCAGGGTCTCCTGCCAGCCCTCAAACAACTTGGATACTTTCGATTTGTCTTCAATCTCGCAGATCATATATACCAATAAAAATTTCAGATTTCCCAAAACGGATAACTCATTATATCAGTTAGTTCTGCAGGTCCGCACGCAACTGATCATTGCCCTGCTGTTTCCGCACAAGTTGCATGGAGCAAAACTATTGCCCCGCATGTACAATCCCCCTTGTTCTGCTAGTTCCGCAGGTGAGCTTGCTCACCGAGGACTTGTTCGACGCCAAGAACAAGGGGGATTGGTAATCTGTGGTGGAGACGGGGAGGATCGAACTCCTGACCTCTGCAATGCGAATGCAACGCTCTCCCAGCTGAGCTACGCCCCCAAGTGCTCTGTTATTTTATCACACATGCGGCCACCTTGCCCATACCTTGCTATATAGGTGATCATGTCAAAACTATACTTGCCTCTTTGTCTCATAAACCGGATGTAGGAGTTTGTAGACTCAAATGCTGTTTTTTGCCGATTGAGTCTACAGATTTGTAGACTCAATCGCTGTTTTTTCGCCGTTGAGTCTACAGATTGCTCGAAAAGCTGTTTCATTCAGATCGATATCGGGCTTTAAGACCAGGATCGTCCACCAAACAGCTGATTTTCGACGAATTGATGGACATATTTGTAGACTCAAATACTGTTTTTGGTCAATTGAGTCTACAGAGGATTAGACGAGTCAGGTTCGGGAAGAGAGGGGCTCATCAAATAATAATAGCCAAACAGGCCGATTTGTAGTACGATTTTTCTTGGAAGCTTAGCTCAGCGGGAGAGCATTCCCTTCACAGGGGAGGGGTCGCGGGTTCAAACCCCGCAGTTTCCACCAAGACCCGGAAAGGCCCCGCGCGATAACGTGCGGGGTTCTTTTCGAAAAGCAACAGGAGGAATAAATATGGCAATCAGAATTGGTATCATCGGCTACGGCAATCTGGCCAAGGGCGTGGAGAGCGAGATCCGCAAGAACCCGGACATGGAGCTTTGCGGCATATTCACGAGACGTGACCCCTCTGCGGTCACAACGAAGACACCGGGCGTTCCGGTATACAATGCAGAGAAGATCCCCGAGATGAAGGACGACTTCGACTGCATGATCATATGCGGCGGCTCCGCTACGGATCTTCCCAAGATGACCAAGGAATACGCAAAGTACTTTAACGTTATCGACAGCTTCGATACACATGCAAATATCCCCGAGCATTTCGCAGCAGTCAACGAGTCCGCAACGGCCGCAAACAAGGTCGCGGTCATATCATGCGGATGGGATCCCGGCATGTTCAGCCTTAACAGGCTCTATGCGAACGCCATCCTCACGGATGGTGAAGATTACACCTTCTGGGGCAAGGGCGTGTCTCAGGGCCACTCAGACGCCATCAGACGCGTTCCCGGAGTTAAGAACGGCAAGCAGTACACGATCCCGATCAAGGAAGCCCTGGATGCCGTAAGGTCAGGTTCCGCTCCCAAGCTCACGGCACGCGACAAGCACCTTCGCGAGTGCTTCGTAGTTGCTGAGGAAGGCGCAGATCTTGCAAGGATCGAAAAAGAGATCTGCGAGATGCCCAACTACTTCGCTGACTACAACACGATCGTTCACTTCATCGATGAAGAGACCTTCATCAGGGACCACTCCAAGATCAACCACGGCGGCTTCGTAATCCGAACGGGCAGGACCGGGTTCGACAACGAGAACAAGCACGTCATCGAGTATTCTCTGAAACTCGATTCCAACCCCGAGTTCACGGCTTCCGTCCTCATTGCTTATGCGAGGGCGGCGGTAAGACTCGAGCAGAAGGGCGACTTCGGATGCAAGACTGTTTTCGATATCGCACCTGCTCTCCTCTCACCTCTTTCGGGAGACGAACTCAGAGCCCACCTGCTGTGATCTGAATCAATGCACAAAGAAACGGCTGCCACAGGGCAGCCGTTTTTGTTTGGGCTTTAAATGTTACTTGAGCTTGCTCTCGACTTTCTTTACTGCCTGCTTGTAGGTCATGCCTGCAGGTTTGCTTCCTGCATCGACATAGATCTTGGTCAGGGCATCGTCAAGTTCCGTGTTAAAGAAGAGGATCTTGCCCACTTCCTTATCGAAGTCGGGGATCAGCTTCTTGAAATCGTCTTTCTTGATCTTCTCATCACCGTTGAAATAGTAGTACTTGAAACCGTCTCCCTTGTCATTGACCTTGGAATAGCTGCCGAATGAACTCTTGGCCTTGAACTTTTCGCCATTCCACTTATAGACCGTGTAAGCTTCAGAATACTCCTCGTCGAAGCGGCCGGTATAGATGCAGATCTCGCCCTTGGTCTTTGACTTGCATACGATATAGGATGAATATCCTCCTGCCATCACATCAATGTTCTTGATCTTCAGCACGGACTTCACCTTGCCGTCGATGTAGCTATATACGACCATATCGTATGAGAGCTCGTTATCGCCCTGAAGGATCAGGACCAGCTCGTTGACATCGTCTCCCGTAAGATCGACGAGAGCTGCCTGGATCGGGTTCTTATTCTCCTTGTATTCGCTCTTCCAGCCCTTGGAGTCGGAATATGTGAACTCCTCGTATGTATAGTAGGCCGTAATGCGTTTCTTCTTTTCAGACAGGAACTTCTTATAGGCTTCGTACATCGGCTTCTTGTCGAGAGCTGTTGTCGTCGTTGTCGGTTCGGTAGTAGTTGTTGTCGTCGTGGCTTCCGTAGTCGTCGTGGTAGGTTCAGTCGTCGTAAGTTTAGATCCTTCGTCTCCGGTTCCACGGGTATTTCTGCTGCTTTCGGAAGTTCCGGAATCAGATTCCTTCCTGATCTCTTCAAGGAGGGTCTTAAGTTCGCCTGAATCCGTTTTCGTGATACCGTCCTTAAGAACATCGATCGCTCTGTCGAAGAGACCTCTCTCCGCAAGGGCACGGGCATATGACCTGTATATCGAAACATTTTGCGGTTCGATCTTCAGAGCCTCCTCGTATTTGGTAAACGCCGAATCGTATTGGCCTGCATCGAAAAGCGCCGCAGCCTCAGAGACTGCCGCAGCGGCTTTGCCTGCAGGACTTGAACTCTTCACCGCAAATACTATGGCTAAGACAGCAAGACCGATAACGATAACGGATGCGACCGCTATTACTATCGGTATCCAGACCTTCTTTTTGGGCGGGGGCGATCCTGCCGCTACACCCTGATAGAGGGGATCGACCTGGGCCTGGGGCATTATGGGAGCAGGAGCCGGGGGTGCTGCAACAGGGGCTTCCTGAGGCACCGCAACAGTCTGCCCGACGTAGTTGTTAACGGGAGCTGCGGGCTGCTGATAGATCCCGGCGGGATCCGCCGGAGCCGCCTGGCCTGCCGCATCCGCAGGCAATCCGCAATAGGGACAGAAATAGGTTCCTTCGGGGATATTCTTACCACATTCTCTACAAATCATATGAACACCTCCTCCCGGGAAGGGATTAAATACTTACACTATAATTATCCGACGGCGGGACCGGTAAGTCCATAGTCTTATTCTTCCTTATCTTCCCCGGGATCTTCTTCAGGCCTTTCTTCAGGCGGAAGGAAGACTCTTACCAAAGCTATACGGTTGCCCTCGATCCTTGCAACGCGGATCCTGATGCCGTCGGCGGTCTCGACCGTATCACCCGTTTTGGGAAGGCGGCCGCCGGTATGGTCGATGACGATGCCTGCGATGGAATCGAAATCCTCGCTTTCAAGTTCCGTGCCGAGCTCGCCGTTAACATCTGACAGACCGCAGCTGCCGTCGATGAGATAATCACCGGGAGCGATCTTGCGGATCGGAGCGTCTTCTGGAGAATCGTATTCATCGTTGATATCACCGACCAGCTCTTCCATCAGGTCTTCCATTGTGATCATGCCCTCTGTCGTTCCGTACTCGTTGAGGACTATCGCGACGGGAGCAGAGGTCTTGAGCATCTCCTTTAAGAGCTGTGAAGTCTTCTTGTATTCGTGGGTGTACATGACCTCACGCATCATGTTCTTGACGTTGAATTCCGCGGGACTTGAAAGGAGCAGGAGATCCTTGACGTTGATCATGCCGATTATCGTATCACTGTCCCCTTCGTAGACCGGGATCCTTGTGTACATGTCATCTTTTACGATCTTGAGGACATCTTCGTATCTGCAGTCGACAGGTACCGCTACGATGTTGATCCTCGGCACCATTATGTCCTTGGCAACTGCATCTGAGAAATCGAACATGTTGTGGATGATCTCATGCTCTTTCCTGTCGATAACGCCTTCCTTGCGGCTCTCATCGACATAGCCCAGAAGATCACGCTGGGTGATGGCCGGCATCTTAGCGTCAGGATCGGTCCTGAGGAGCTTAAGAACACCGCCGGATATGAAGTTGATGACGATAACGACCGGCGTAAGGATTATCATGAGGAACCTTATTACGGGCGCATAGAGCTTGGCATATTTATCCGCATTGCATGACACTGTTGTTTTGGGGACTATCTCACCGAAGATGAGGACGACGAAGGTAAGGATCCCGGTCATGACACCTACCGCCCAGTTTCCGAAAACGTCAGTCGCCCAGAGAGTCGCGATGGCCGAAGCTCCGATGTTGACTATATTGTTGCCGATAAGGACCGTGGACAGCATCTTGGGGTAGTGGTCTAGTATGTTTACGACCAATGCTGCCTTCTTGTCGCCGTCTTCTGCCAAAGACTTGATACGCATCCTGTTCGCCATGCTGTAAGCCGTCTCTGCAGACGAGAAGAATGAGGAAATGGCGATCAGCGCTATCAGTGATATGAGCCTTACCACATTGACAGGTGCCTGGAACGAAGCTATATCAAGAATAATATCCATAAAGCAGTTCTTAAGATCCACCCATATACTTGTCGTACTTATAAAGGAAGGTTACCATCTGGCGCCTCAGGCACTCGCCTTCGGGCTTGAAGGTTCCGTCCTCGTAACCTGCCAGGATATTCTTTTCGCTGGCCCAGATAACGGGCTTATAGTAGTAATTCTTCTCTTTGACATCCTTAAACTTTGATTCACTGCTCTTGGGCGCGGGGCTCCCTGCGAATCTCCAGAGGAAGGTCACCGCATGACGCCTCAGGCACGAGTCATTGGGTCTGAAGGTGTTATCGTCGTAGCCGGTGGTGATCTTCTTTTCGCAGGCCCAGATGACGGGCTTATAGTAGTATTTGTCGCTCGACACATCGCTGAACTTGCATTCTTTCGATGAGGGAGCAGGGGATCCTGCAAGACGCCAGATGAAAGTGACCATCTGGGCTCTCGTGCAGTTGTTAGCAGGCCTGAATTCGGTCTGGTCGTTATAACCTTTGACTACTCCTTTGGTCGTGAGTTCGTATGTGGGTTCGTACCAGAACTCAGATTTATCCATTACATCCTTATAAAGGACCGTGATCTTGCACTCGTCCGACGCGCCGTCTTCGGTTGTGACTGTTATCACGGCATATCCTGCCTTGAGGCCGGATACGACGCCGGAAGAATTAACTGTCGCAACGGACTTGTCGGATGAAGTCCACTTGATCTTCTTGTCCGGAGGCGTGACCTGGGCGCGGAGCAAGGGGAGTTTTTTCTTGCAGACCACAACAGCGTCGTGCTTGTTGAGCTTGACAGCAGTTGCAGACGCGTCATCTTCCGCAGCGGCTGTTCCGCAGAACAGTCCCAATATTATGCAGGCCGTTGCCGCTATGGATATCAGCTTAGTTCGAATCATTTGTTTTTCACCTGTTATCTTTATATACACAATTTTACAGTAGTCGGAAATAAATTCAACAAGACGGGAAAAGGCATCAGTTGTTGCCCGGACGGGTAGCGACCGTGTCTTCTTTGGGAATGACGTTCTCAGGCGCCGGTGTTTCTTCCGCTGTATCACCATTGTCAGCAGATGCAGGAGTCTCTGCGGATGCTTCGGGAGCGGCCTCTTCAGCTGCTTTGAGCGCTCTTAAGTAGTCACCGGCATCGTCGAGTTCCTCGTCGATATCGGATCCGACATCAACGACGAGAGGCTTCTTCCTGAAGAAGATATCGTATATTACGGGAACAACATAGAGTGTCATCAAGGTGGCGTATGTAAGACCGCCCGCGATGACTATGGCCATGCCGGAACCCAGCTGGGATGCCATGCCGTTGCCGAAGATCAGCTGGGACATAGCAAGGATCGTGGTGAGCGCGGTCATGAGGATAGGGCGCATACGCGTCTTGCCCGTTGCAACGAGGGCTTCACGGCGCTCGAGACCTCCGATACGCAGCTGGTTGGTGTAGTCGACGAATACGATACCGTTGTTAACGACCGTACCCATGAGGATTACGAATCCGAGAAGGCTCAGCATAGAGAGCTGTTGGCGTGATATTATGAGACCGAACATACCGCCCGTGAATGCCAGCGGGATCGTAAACAGGATTATGAAGGGCGACAGGAAGCTCTGGAACTGGGCAACCATAATGAGGTAGATGAGGAGCAATGCAAGAGCCGCCATCTCCACCATCTGGATGACCATCTCCTTGACCTCGGTCGATTCACCTTCGAGCTTTATTGAATAGCCCGTATCCATTTTCCTGTTGAAATCATCGAGTTTGGACTGCAGGCCGCGGGCGATCAGGGTAGTGTTGTATCCGTCAGCCGTGCCTGCCGTTACGGTAATGTATTTGGTAAGGTTTTCGTGAGTGATGGAAACAGGGGACTTGGTCTTCTCGATAACAGCGTAATCACCGATCTTGTGGACGATCTTCTCTTCTTCCGTTTCCTTGTCTTCAGCTTCTTTATCCTTATCTGCGGCATCCTTGTCATCGGAGTCATCGTTGCCTTTGTCCATACCGAACATGGCCGCCATTGTATCCATGTCGGAAGAGGACATGTCGAAGCCGGAATCACCCGAACCCATCATGTCTGTCATCGAAGATGAGGACATGCTGTTTTCGAGTTCTATATCAAGAATGTTCTCGACAGTCAGAGGTTCAGTCTCGTCTTTGATCGTAACGGTCATGTCGAGGCCTTGTGCAGTAATGGTCGTGGACTTGACGGAAGTGTTCATCCTTGAAAGGATCGCGGCGTAGATCTGTGCCGTTGTGTAGCCGTCAGCCATCGCCTTGTCACGGTCGATGAGAAGATGGATGGTAGGCTCACCTTCTTCACTGCCGTCCTTAACGTTGATCAGGCCCTCTGTATCTCTCAGGATATCAGCAACCTGCTTGCCGTATTCGTAAAGCTTGTCGCTGTCCTTGCCGTAGATGTTGACCGACATTCCCGAGCCGCCCATAAGCATGGACATATCGCTCATGCTGTTAAGAGATACCGTAACCTTGGCATTATCGCCGGCAACTGCATTCTCGATGTTGGCAATGATCTCGTTGAGTCTGTCTTTGGAAAGGTTCTCATCGACAACGACGCTTCCCGTGTATCTTCCGTAGGATGAAGATCCTGTCGAAGCTGATGTCAGGATGCTCAAAGTGGATCCCGAATCCATGATGCCGATCTCGTTGACGCCGTCTACGGACATGACATGATCAATGACCTCATCAGTTACTTTATAGGATTCTTCTCTCGTAAGCTCCTCCGGAGTCCTGATGGAAAGCTCCAGTTCGTTGGTCGCGATCTCAGGCAGATAGACGATGCCCATGTTGATGACGGCATATACGGATATGCCGAGCAGGATGACCGCCAGCAGGAGAGGTACGACTTTGAACTTAAGACACCACTTTAAACTCTTGCCGTATCCGTTGAGGATCTTATCGAAAAGAGGGTGCTTCTTGGGCTTGGTGTTCCTCATGATGGTCGAACAGGAAGCAGGTACGACCGAAAGGGCTATTACGAGCGATGCCATAAGGCAGTATCCTATGGACAGGGCCAGCGGGAAAAGGAGCGTCCTTACCATGCCGCTTGCAAATACGGCAGGCATGAATACGCAGACTGTTGTGAGAGTCGATGCTATGATCGATCCTCTCATCTGCTTGGCGCCCTGCACGGATGCTCTTGCGGCAGGCATACCCTTGTTTACGAGCCTGAATATATTCTCCATGACTACGACTGAGTTATCGACCAGCATCCCTATGCCCAGCGATAATCCCGACAGGGTCATCATGTTGAGTTCGAGTCCGGTAAAGTACATCAGCACGAGTGCGAGCAGGATCGAAAGCGGGATCGATACCGCAACGACTATCGTAGGCTTGACGTCCTTAAGAAAGAGCGCAAGTATCACTATGGCGAGAGCAGCACCGATCGCGAGTGATACGAATATATTGTTTACGATGAGGGCAATGTAATCACCCTGGTCCATCAACGCCACGAAGTGGGTACCGGGATATATCTCCTCCAGGTCCTTCAGGGCCTGCTTGCAGTTCTTGGAAACGTCATTCGTTCCGGTGGCGGAAGACTTGATTATCGAAAGGATGATCGAATCCCTGCCGTTGAGCTTGGTGAATGTGTCGTCTGCGTTGTCGATAACGGTAATATCGGCTATGTCTTCGAGCCTTACGGTGCCGAGGATCTCATTATCCACCAGCAGAGTCTTTGCGATCTCTTCATCGCTGCTGAAAGAATCACCTACCGTTAAGAGCCAGGTGTTGTCATCTTTATCGTCTATGTAACCAGCAGGCATGGAGAAATTCTGTGCATACACGAGTCCTGACAAAGTCGACACAGACAGGAGCGAATCGATGTTCGCATTATCAAGCGCAGTCTTCTTGGCCTTATCGTACTGGGCTTTGGCGTCGTCGAGCTTGCTCTGTGCAGCCATCAGAGCGTAGGTTGCCGTGGAATAGCCTACGGCTGCATCAAGCTGACCCTGTGTAAGCCCCGACATAGCAGCCTGCAAGCCTGCGATGATCTGGGGAATGGAATCGATCAGCTTATCTACCGAAGACACCTTGTCGGCCGCATCGCCTGCGATCTTTCCAAGATTGCCCGCAGGATCGGCCTTCTTGATGTCATAAAGGATCGTACTTGCTGTATACAGAGCCTGTCTGATCTTGTCAGTACTGGATACAAGGCTTGAGACCGAGGATGTATCGATGTTGCTTATGCCGTCCTCAAGGAGTTTGATGACAGCATCGATCTTGTCGTAGAGATCCTTGGCGTCGATCGTGGAAGCAGTCGAATTGATAAAATCGTTCTTGGCATCGTCATAAGCTTTCTGAGCACTTTTGACGTTATCGGAAGCCTGGTCGTACAGGATCTGCGCAGCCAGAAGATCAGCATAGGCCTTGGCAACGGCTGCGGAAGCATTGTTGAAGGCATCAACATCATCCTGGTCCATGTTCTTAAGATCATCCGCGAGCTTGTCATATGCTTTCTGAGCCGCATTCAGGGCGGTCTTCAGATCATCCTGCCTGGCGATCGCTTTGTCGAGATCATCCTTCGTCTTATCAACTTTCGCCTTAAGATCATCAAGTCCGTTGTCCTGAGTAGTCTTCATATCCTTTAGGCCCTTCTGGACATCACGTAGGACCTTTACGACTTTCTTGGCACCGTCTTTGATATCCTTTCCCATGGTGCCGACTTTGCCGTCAAGCTGAGAAAAGACCGATGAAGAAACCGTGTCGCCGAACTGTGACTGGGATTTCTTGAGTTTATCCTGCGCCTCATCAAGCTGCTTCTGGGCATCTTCCAAGGCATCGGACGCATCCTTGAGCTTGGAATCGGTCTCTCTGAGGATCTTGTCGTTAAGCAGATCGACCTTCCTGTCATTAAGCGATACGATAACGCTCTTCTCGACAAGGCCCAGCGTTGAGACAGAAGCTACACCCTCCTGTCTGGTGATATAGGGAATGATGTCGTTCTTTGTGAAATCGGAGATCTGATAGATATCGTATCCTTCCCTCTCAACGGCTACGTACATGGTGGCTACCATGTCCATGCTGATCTCCATGATAGTGGGAGTTCCCACTTCATCAGGCAGGGAATCCTTAAGCTGGTTCAACTGGCCCGATACTTTTACCATGGCCGAATCGAGATCGGTATCATCTTCGAATTCGAGCTGGACCAAACAGTAATTGGAGTTGCTGGTGGAAGTAACGTTCTTGACTCCGCTTACGGTACCGAGGGCATTTTCGATCGGGGTAGTCACCTGGCTTTCCACCTTTACCGGATCGGCTCCGGGGTAAGCTGCGATGACTATCATGTAAGGGAGACTGATCTCAGGAAGGAGATCCATCTTGAGTTTCGTCAGGGAAACCGCGCCCAAAGCAATGATGGCTATTACAGCCACCAATACGGTAAATGGCTTTTTGACGCTGAATTTCTCCACTTATTTTTCCATCCTCTTATTATATTCTTTTACGAACACGTGCATTTTGAAGGAAAATACCTGTTTATTCAAGTGACATTTTGGAAAAATCTTGTAACTATCCTGTGTCCAACTTTGGATAATGCGACATATGTCGAAAACAGGCTTATTCACAATTCCCCGAAAGCCTTGAGTTTATTGAATTTCGGGCATTTGCGCAAAAATCAGTGCAGGAAGCATACTGCCACGGTCAAAACCAAGACAACCCCAAAAAACGACCATCTTACTGCAAAAACTGAGAAGACCGGAGACGGTCCTTAACTTAACTGGAAGTGCTGATAATCCTTGGGGGACGACCAGGATCCGCCCCATGTCCAGCCCTTTTCCCTGAAGAGCTTATAAGCCCGGTCGCTCTTGGTAATGACGTGAGGCGTGTCGGAAGATCTGTTCTCCACATAGTCCTTCGCATTGTCGTGGGAATAGTGGGGCTTGCCGTCCTTATAGGTCACATAGGGGTTCTGCTGGGGATTGATGTCTATCGCAAGGCCCAAAGCGTGCTTGGACAGGTTCCCGCCGCCCGTGGCAGCCCTGTAGCAGAATGCGGATGTGTTGTTGGCATCGATGGATGCATAGTCAGACTTGGAGCCGGTCCCTGCCCAGAAGTTGTCGATAAGATACATGGAATAGATCTGGTATCTGTTTTCGCAGAGATTGCGGAAGATATCCATGACATCAGAAGCGACCTTCTTGTTGACGATCATCTCGCCGACCTGGTAGTCGCCGTTGAAGTTCACATGGAGCATCTTGAGATATCTCAGGCTCGAAAGGCCTATGTTGTCGTTCTTCTTGTAGGACTTACCGTTGATGCGGTTATATACGGCATCGTCCTTCACGATCTCATGGGATGTGAAGTATCTGCCGAGATTCGAAGTATCGATCTTATCGGCCGAGATGACCTTGCCCGCGGGAAGATCCGCGATGCTCGCGAGCTTGCCGTCAGGAGAAGACACGGTCGTAGTCGTGGTCGAAGAAGCAGCGGTAGTTGTCGTGGCAGTTGTTGTATCAGAGACTGAAGAAGATGCTGAAGAAAGTTCCGTAGAAGACGAGGATGAGCTTGAAGATGCAGACGTGTCCTGCGATGACGATGCGGAAGTATCCTGTGAAACATCCGTATCAGAAGATGATGTTGTAGTCGTCATGTCGGGATCTGCAAGTGATGCGGATGCCTTTGCCGCCTCTGTCGCGGAAGTATCTTCCGTGATGCTCTCACCCGTGCTTACGGGATCAGTCTCGACCGGTTCATCCATATTCCCGGTCATCTGCCAGAGGACTATGGCAGCAACGCCGACGATGAGGGCGGCTGCAATCGCTCCCGAAAGGGCCAGGATGCGGTTGCGCTTCATTCTTCTGATCGTTGCTTCACTTTTTCTCATAACAAAGGGCCTTCCCTGTAATTGAAGTCATAAAGATTATACTATAAATCTTTCTCCTTCAACTAATGTCACGAGAATGTAAGAGGCTTATAAAGTCTTGTTAGAACGCCACCATGCCCGTCTCACGCATGCAGATATAGGCCATGTATCCGAAGTAGATCAGAAGCATGATAATACCTTCAACACGGTTGACCTTCTTGCCTGTGAGACCGAAGATGAATGTCATGACGGTTATGATCAGGCAGAAGATACCGTCCTTGACATTATAGCTTTCGATCGTAAGGGGCGATATCGACGAGCTGATGCCGAGAACGAACAGGATGTTAAAGAGGTTTGAACCTACAACGTTGCCGATCGCGATGTCATTCTCACCTTTCTTGTGGGCTACGACTGATGTTACGAGCTCGGGAAGGGATGTTCCGAGAGCAACGACCGTCAGGCCGATGATCGTGTCGGATATGCCGAGTTTGGTCGCATAGAAGGTACAGGAGGCAACGACTCCCTTGGCACTTAATGTGATAGCGGCGACCGAAGCGATAACTATGAGTACCCTCAGGAAGATCTTGCCCGGGGTCGCATTTTCGATCTTGCGGTCTTCCTCATCGTGACCTACTTCAGCTATGGGTCTCTTGCGGCTTCTGATGACAAGATATACGACATAAGCGATTATCAGTGCCAGCAGGATGATGCCTTCGGGACGGGCAACAAAACCGTCAAATCCGAAGAAGACGAGCAGCACGGTCGCGGCTATACAGATAGGGAAATCGAACTTGAGAACGTCCTTCTCCACGGGAATGGAACTCATCAGAGCGCTGACGCCGATTATGAGAAGTGTGTTGCAGATATTGGATCCGACTACATTGGAGTAGGAAAGCTGATTTGCATTAGATAAAGCAGATACAATGGATACTCCGGCTTCGGGACAGCTCGTTCCGAAAGACACGATCGTAAGACCGATTATAAGAGTCGGTATGCCTGCCGCCCTGGCGATATAGGATGCTCCGTCAACAAGGAAGTCCGCACCTTTTATCAGGATCGCGAAACATGCTACAAAGAGCAAAGCATAAAGTACATATTCCAATTTTTATTCCTCCTCCAACTTCAAAACGCTCATGAAGGCTTCCTGCGGAACTTCCACGGAACCTACCTGACGCATCCTCTTCTTACCCTCTTTCTGCTTCTCGAGCAGCTTCTTCTTACGTGAGATATCACCGCCGTAGCACTTTGCCGTAACGTCCTTACGGAAGGCACGGATCGTCTCTCTTGCGATGATCTTGCCTCCTATCGCAGCCTGTACGGGGACCTCGAACTGCTGCCTGGGAATGTTCTCTTTAAGTTTCTCGCACATACGGCGTCCCCTCGCGTATGCCTTATCCTGATGGACAATGAACGACAGAGCATCGACAGGATCACCGTTAAGGAGGATGTCGAGCTTAACGAGTTTGGAACGGTCGTAACCATCAGGCTCGTAGTCGAGCGACGCATAGCCCTTGGTACGTGATTTCAATGCATCGAAAAAGTCGTAAATGATCTCGTTCAGCGGCATCCTGTATGTGAGGATGACCCTGTTGTCATCAAGATATTTCATGTCCGAATACTCGCCTCTTCTGTCCTGACAGAGTTCCATGATGTTGCCGACATAATCCTTGGGCAGCATTATCGAAGCCTTGACCATCGGTTCTTCCATGTAGTCGATATTGGCAATATCAGGCATGTTGGTCGGGTTATCGCAGTTGATGACCGTTCCGTCAGTGAGATGGACCTTGTAGATGACCGAAGGAGCAGTGCTGATAAGGTCGAGATTAAACTCGCGCTCGAGTCTCTCCTGCACGACTTCGTAATGAAGAAGGCCTAAGAAACCGCATCTGAATCCGAAGCCCAAAGCCGCTGAAGTCTCCGCTTCGAAAGACAGTGCTGCATCGTTGAGACGCAGCTTTTCGAGTGCGTCACGCAGATCTCCGTACTTGGCGCCGTCAACCGGATAAAGGCCGCAGAATACCATCTGCTGGATCCCCTTGTAACCGATAAGAGGCTCTGATGCGGGATCGTCTGCAAGAGTTACCGTATCGCCCGGAGCCGTGTCACGGACATTCTTGATCGAAGCGCAGATGTAGCCGACTTCGCCGGTATCGAGCATATCAGAAGGAACGAGTTCGCCGGGATGGAAATATCCAAGTTCCGTGATAACGAACTCCTTGCCCGTATGCATCATACGGATCTTATCGCCTGTCTTCACGGATCCTTCCGCGATGCGGCAGCTTACGATAACGCCCTTGTATGAATCGTATTTGGAATCGAAGATCAGCGCGCGCAGGGGCTTGTCGTGGTCACCCTTGGGAGCGGGAAGATATTCGACGATCTTCTCAAGCACTTCGTCTATTCCGATATCTGTTTTCGCCGAGATAAGAGGAGCATAGGAAGCATCGATACCGATATCATCTTCTATCTCACGCCTTACTTCTTCCGGACGGGCTGAAGGAAGGTCTATCTTGTTTATGACCGGAAGGACTTCAAGATCAGCATCGACTGCGAGATATACGTTGGCAAGCGTCTGCGCTTCAACGCCCTGTGATGCATCGACGACAAGGATCGCGCCGTCGCATGCGGCAAGGGATCTCGAGACTTCGTAGTTGAAGTCGACGTGGCCGGGAGTGTCGATGAGATTGAGCATGTATGTCTTGCCGTCAGACGCCTTATAAGCCATGCGGGTCGCCTGCGACTTGATCGTTATGCCGCGCTCACGCTCGATATCCATGTTATCGAGGATCTGCGACTGCATCTCACGCTTCTCCCTGACACCGGTATGCTCTATCAGACGGTCAGCCAGTGTCGACTTACCGTGGTCGATGTGAGCGATTATGCAAAAATTTCTTATCAGTTCCTGTTGTTCTCTACTCATTACTTTTTCCGGTTCTTTAGAATGTTCTTATCTGGTTGAAAGGATAGACCCTGATGAATGCTTTGCCCTTGATCCTGTTGGCCGTGAAGGGGCCCAGAAGCCTGGAATCGTTGCTTACGGGACGGTTGTCGCCAAGGCAGAAGTATTCGTTGTCTTTCAATGTTATGTTGTCGTAGCCCTTTTCGATGCCGGAATCCATGACATAGGTCTCGATGTCTTCGTCAAGATAGGGTTCTTCGAGGACAAAGAAATCTTCGGAGTTCACGGGCTTTACATAGACCTTTCCATCCTCGATCTTGACAGTCTCACCGGGAAGTCCGATGACTCTCTTGATCAGGTATTCACTGTGATAGTATCCTTCCATTCCCTCACCGTCCAGAATGACTATGTCACCTCTGTCGAATTGATGGAAATAGGTGCATAACTTCTGAGTGAAGATAACGTCTCCCGAATGGAGAGTGGATACCATGGAATCGCCCGTAACGTTATCACGCTGAACGACAAAGACTACCAAGAGCACGCCGGCGATGACGCCGATGCAGATAGTCTTGACCCAGTCCAGGATCTCCTTTATGACTTTCTTCTTTTTCTCCTCCTCCGCGTCGATCGCAGCTGCCTCTTCTTTTGAGACAACATCGTCAAATGCGGCTTCAGCGGCATTCTCCTCAGCAGGCTCTGTTACCTCAGATGTGATTTCCTGCTTAAGGTCAAGTTCTTCGTTGTTCATCAAATCCTTATTCCTCCTCTGCTGCGCTGTTTTCAGCAACGCAAGTCTTTATTGAAAGCTCTTCAAGCTGCTTTTCGGATACGTATCCGGGAGCATCCATCATTACATCCTGGGCATTCTTGTTCATAGGGAAAGGAATTACCTCACGGATCGTCTCCTCGCCTGACAGGAGCATTACCATACGGTCAACTCCGGGAGCGATACCCGCATGCGGCGGAGCACCGTAGCAGAACGCATTGTACATGGCGGGGAACTTCTTCTTAACGTCCTCCTCGCCGAGTCTTACGAGCTCGAATGCCTTGATCATTATCTCAGGATCGTGGTTACGGACAGCGCCTGAAGAGAGCTCTATTCCGTTAACTACGAGGTCATACTGGTCAGCCATTATCGAGAGAGGATCGACTTCACCCTTCTCAGCCTTGAGAAGGACATCAAGTCCGCCCGAAGGCATGGAGAAAGGATTGTGGCAGAACTCGAGTTCGCCTGACTCCTCACCGATCTCATACATAGGGAAATCAACTATCCAGCAGAATGCGTACTGTTCCTTGTCCATGTGGCCGGGAACTGCAGCACCGAATGTCTTTACCAGGACGCCTGCCATCTTCTGGGCATCGCCCTTGCTGCCTGCGGAAAGGACTACGAGCGTGTCGGGCTTAAGCCCAAGCTTTGCAACGACTTCGTCCTTCTTGGGAACTACGAACTTGGAGATGCCTCCGACGATCTCGCCGTTCTCATCCATCCTGAACCAGTAGCCCTGTTTGCCGGACTGGATAGAAGCCTCGTTCATCGTCTTGTCGATGAACTTGCGGCTCTCGTGGAAGTCGGAGATAACGACTGCCTTGATCTCGCCTTCTGCAAAAGGCGCAAACTCTTCTGTCCTCAGAAGATCAGTAACATCCGTTACTGTCAGGTCGATACGGAGGTCAGGCTTATCCGTGCCGTACTTCTCCATCGCTTCACGGTAGGGGATGCGTACGAAAGGAGAACCTGACGCACGGTCGTACTTACCGTACTTTGCGAAAACGGGAGGCAGTACATCCTCAATTATCTCGAAGACATCATCCTGGCTTGCGAAAGCCATCTCCATGTCGAGCTGGTAGAATTCGCCGGGACATCTGTCGCCTCTTGCATCCTCATCACGGAAGCAGGGTGCGATCTGGAAATATCTGTCGATACCGGACACCATCAGAAGCTGCTTGAACTGCTGGGGTGCCTGGGGAAGCGCGTAGAACTTGCCGGGGTGCTTACGTGCAGGAACAAGGTAGTCTCTAGCACCTTCAGGAGAAGATACCGTAAGGATAGGCGTCGTGATCTCCATGAAGTCATGAGCGATCATGGCATTGCGGAGCGCTGCTATAACGTTGCTCCTCAATATCAGGTTCTTCTTGACCTCGGGGTTACGGATATCAAGATATCTGTACTTGAGTCTTGCAGCCTCGTCTGCCTCCCTGCTGTGATTGACCTCGAAAGGCAGTTCGTTATAACGGCAGCGTCCGAGGACAGTGATCTTCTCGGGAACGACTTCGATATCACCGGTGTCGAGCTTGGGGTTCTTGGAGCTTCTCTCCCTTACTGTTCCGGTGACCGTGATAGTGGATTCCTTATTGATCGCCTTGACGGTCTTCATCATCTCTGCATCCTCTACAACCACCTGTGTCGTGCCGTAGAAATCGCGGATCACAACGAATCCCAGTTCTGCACCGACTTCACGGAAATTCTCGAGCCAGCCCGAAAGCTGAACTGTCTTCCCTACATCAGTGATCCTCAATTGTCCGCATGTATGTGTACGTGACTGCATATATTACCTCCAGCAAAATGCTAATTATTTGTTCGTTTATTTTCCTTCCAGGAAACCTTTAAGGTCATCAAGCTTTACTTCGGTCTCACCGCCGTCTGCCATGCTCTTGACCTTGACAATGCCCGAAGCGAGTTCATCGTCGCCCAAGACTACCAGATAAGGGATACCCTGCTTGCCTGCATATTTCATCTGGGCGCGGAAACTCCTGCCTGCAACGTCCTGCTCGCAGCCTATTCCCGCAAGCCTTAAGTCGTGACAGAGCTTCATTGCCTTGTTCTTGCCCTCATCGGACATAGCTGCAAAGTAGACCTTAACATACTGGGGCTTACCCAGATCGATGCCCTGGGCTTCTGCTTCCAGCAGGAATCTCTCGACACCCATGGCAAAACCGATACCGGGTGTTGCGGGACCGTCCATCAAACCAACCAGGCCATCGTAACGTCCGCCGCCGCAGATCGTTCCCTGGGAACCTACGTTTTCGGAGACGAACTCGAAAACGGTTCTTGTATAGTAATCCAGACCTCTTACGATGTTAGGATCTATCTCGTACTTGATATCGAGAGCATCGAGCTCGCTCTTAAGACCCTCAAAGTGCTCACGGCACTCGTCACAGAGGTGGTCGATGAGCCTCGGCGCGTTCTGAACGACTTCCTTGGGACCGTCGATCTTACAGTCGATCATGCGGAGAGGGTTGCGCTCAAATCTGGACTTGCAGTCCTCACACATCGTATCAATGTGGGGTCTGAAATAGTCCTTCAAAAGCTCGTTATAGCTCTTACGGCACTCGGGGCAGCCGATGGAATTGATGCAGAGCTTGATGTTGGCAAGGCCCATCCTCTTGAAGAAGACATCGACAACGCTTATGATCTCGGCATCTATCGCGGGACCTGCTGCGCCGAAAGCCTCAAGACCGAACTGATGGAACTCACGGTAACGGCCCTTCTGCATCTTCTCGTATCTGAAAGCCGTAATGTTGTAGAAAAGCCTTACGGGCGACGGAAGCGAACTCATACCGTTCTCGATATAGCTCCTTACAACGCCTGCAGTTCCCTCAGGTCTTAAGGTAATGCTCCTTCCGCCCTTGTCGTCGAAAGTATACATCTCCTTGGTAACGACATCCGTCGTATCGCCGACGCCCCTCTGGAAGAGGTCTGTCTGCTCGAATGTCGGGATCCTTATCTCCTCAAACCCGAAAGAGTGGCAAACGTCTGCGAACATCTGCTCAGCCTTGTGCCACTTATAGATCTCTTCGGGCAATATATCTCTCGTGCCTTTTTGCGCTGCGTATCTCATCTGATCTCCTAATCTGTCTTTTTCGTGTTTTAGTCAGCAACTGTTAATTTTAACACGCGTAATTATATAACAAAAGTCGCAAAGTGCAAAAAGAATTCCCGACAGCGGTGCCGCCCGCCGTTAATAATGCCTGTTGTAGACTCAAATGGCTTTTTTTGCTGATTGAGTCTACAGATTTGTGGACTCAAATACCGATTTTCGCTGATTGAGTCTACAAATCGGCCGAAAAACAGCTTCTGACAGGGTTTGAAAAGCCCGTTAAACACAAGATCTACACCAAAGTACGGTTTTTGGTATAAATGGTGTAAAGATTTGTGGACTCAAATGCCAATTATTGCCAATTGAGTCTACAAACGATACAGTAAGCAGACTATAATATGGGCACCAACCCAAACGGAGGCAGCTTATGGATCCGCATAATATCAGAAAGATGATAGCCGACAGGGTAAAGGATCTCGAAGGACTGATCGCGGTTACGGAAAAGAAGATCAGCAAGTTTCCTGCGGGAAGGATCCGCATCTCGCACCGCGGAGATGATGTCTACTGCTACCTCGTTGACGAAAGCACCAATCGCAACGGAAAGATCATAGATAAAGATAACATTAAACTGATCAGCGACCTGATGCAGAAGAATTACTATCTCAAGATCCTGGAGCAGGCAAAGATTGAGCTCACTGCGTTGCAGAAAGCCTTAGACAGATTTCCCGACATTATTCCCGAAGATGTTTTCCTCACACTTTCCGGCGAACGAAAAGCGTTCATCAAGCCGATATTCAGGACTGATGACGCATTCGCAAAAGAATGGCTCGCCACTCCCTTCACACCTAAGGAAATGTCTGATAAAGTCCCCTTCTTCGAGACTTTGAAAGGCGAGCGGGTAAGGTCAAAGTCGGAAATGATCATCGCCGACAGACTGTCCGCCAAAGGGATCCCCTATAAATACGAATGCCCGCTGAAACTTAAGTCAGGGTTGATCCATCCCGATTTCACCATCCTCCGCTTAAGCGACAGGCAGGAGATTTATCTGGAACACTGCGGCATGATGGATGACCCCAAATATGCGAAAAAGATGGTCAAAAGAACCAACAACTATGCAATGAGCGGGATCGTCCTCGGCGACAGGCTCTTCCACCTGTACGAGACATCTGATCTGCCTATGGACGTAAGGGTCCTGGACAGTCTCATCGAAAACAAATTCAGGTAAAGTCAGAGTTCCAGTTCGTAGAGCACCATTGCCAATACGGCGGGACCGGCTGTCTCGGTCCTTAGGATGCGCGGGCCGAGAGTAACGACAGATGCGCCGGCATCAGCTGCAAGAGCAGCTTCCTCAGGCGTGAAACCGCCTTCAGGGCCTATAAACACTGCAATATCAGTCTTGCCTGACTCTTTGGCGGATTCAAGGCAGGTCTTCAGAGTAACATCTGACGCTTCCTCCCAGGGGAATATCATTACTGAACAGTTATCCTGAGCGAATCTCACGGCGTCAGCATATTTCATGGGGTCGGTCACTTCGGGGACCAGGCCGCGGCCGGACTGCCGGGCTGCCTCAAGAGCGATCTTGCGCCAGCGGTCACACTTGCGGTTTTCCTTGGGTGTAACGACGCAGCGGGTCGAAAAGACGGGTACGATGGTCTTTACCCCGAGTTCGACCGCTTTTTGAATGGTAAGATCCATTCTTTCGCCCTTCGAGATGGATTGTAACAATGTTACATTGTAAGCAGGTTCAGTGCTGTTCGGCACTTTTTCGCATATTACGGCATAGTTTCCGTCAAGGGTGCAGATATTGTCCGTTCCGCCGGGATCAGCCAGCACAAAACGCTCATCAGGCTTCAACCGCATGACATCTGCAAGATAATGGACGCTCTCCTTGTCGAGCTCCACTCTCGTCCTCCCTTCAATATCCCCGTTAGCGAAAAGCCTGATCATAAATCATTCTCCTTGATGTACTCCAAGAGTCCTTCGCAGCCTTCTTCTATCTGACGGTAAACGCGCTCGAAATTGCCCGTGTACCATGGATCTTCGATATGAGGCCTGTCACCGCCGAACTCGGGGAGCAGGCGGACCTTGCCTTCAGGGTCGCCGTTGAACTTGCGCTTCAGGACGCGCAGGTTCTCTTCATCCATTCCGATTATCATGTCGAACCTGTCGTAATCGGAATTGCTTATCAGCTGGGCCCTCTTCCCTGCGCAGCTTATGCCGTGCCGGGAAAGGATCTCCTCCATTGGAGGATAGACGGGACTCCCGTGCCCGTTCCATATCTCATCTGTATGTGTCGCGCGGGACTCGCAGTAGATATGATCTCCAAGCCCTTCGTTTTCGGCCAGATCGCGAAGAATGAACTCTGCAACGGGTGATCTGCATATATTGCCATGGCACACCATTAATACTTTCATCAAGAAAACTCCGTTCTTTCGAATAACTTAAACATTATACCATTCCCGAAAAGGTAACAAATCGGGAAAATTTACAGTATTTGCATCGGTATCCCTGTGTTAAAATATCTTTGGCAGCGGGATGCTGCTTAAGAAATTATATTTTAGGGGGATAGGGATATGAAGAAGAGAAAGATTTTAGCATGCCTTTGTTGTGCAGCCATGCTCTTTTCCGCGACAGCTTGTGCAGGAGTCACAGACGAGACAACCACTACTACAACAGAGGCTGTGACTTCCGGGACAACTGAAGCGAGCAAGGAGACATCTGCAACATCTGAAACATCCGCAACGACTTCGGAAACAACTACAACCGCTTCTGAAACTACGACAGAAACATCAGAAGATGAAGATGATTATGTTGATGATGATGAAAAGGATCCGGCCTACGATAAGGTAGCAGCTCTTCCCGAGAAAGATGCCTACAAGGATTTTGACAAGCTTGAAGACAGCGACGTGCTCACCGGCACAGTCTTAGGCATCAACAAGGCGGGAGACACTGTATACGCATTGTTTGAAAAAAAGGTCAGCCTGTCTGAGAAACAGGTAAAGGCATTCAAGGTCGGAGACAGCATCGGGTATAAGGACACTGAAGCAGAAGGCAGCCCGGATCTTAAAGTCGCCAAGATCGAAAAAGACGGAAAACACTTATCGATCGAACTTAAGACCAGCGATGATCCTGAAGATTATTGTGAGTGGAGCATCAACTGGAACAATAAAAAGGGCTGCTATGAGATAACAGGCTCCAGTGATATCGTTTATTCCGAGGAGATCGGATATATGGCAGTGGCATTAGCCCCCGACTGTAAGATAACGGAAGGTTATGAGGTCTTTACAGATGATGACGTAAAAGAAGATTACAAGAAGGCCGAGAAGACCGGCATTCCCGTATTTGATACTCTTTTCTGGTTCTCTGAGACCCATAGTCCCTATAATCCCGAATATCTTTATAAACTCGGCGAAAACGGATGGTATTGTACTGACAGTTTCTTTAATGCCACCGTCAAGAACGGCAAGATCGTAAAGATCCGTTTCTATACGATGTGATATGAAGGTCAACCGTTAACAACAAATGATTTAATACGGCAGGAAGCACTTCTCAGTAAGGCTCCTGCCGTTTTTTTGTTTTATGCATTCCGGGAACAGTATTTCTAAGTCAGATCGTAATGAGATATAATTAGCAGGTAATTTCCGATCCGGAAACATTGGAGGAATCTCTATGAATGAAGCTGATAACCGCAATAAGACAATAATCAGAACGAGTATCATCGGTATCATCGCCAATGTTTTTCTGGCATCGTTTAAGGCCGTGATAGGACTTACCGTTAATTCCATCGCGATCGTCATGGATGCCGTCAACAACATATCTGACGCCGCAAGTTCCGTTATTACGATCATAGGAACCAAATTGGCGGGACGTGAACCTGACAAAAAGCATCCCTTCGGATATGGAAGGATAGAATACCTCAGCGCCATGATCATATCCGTACTGGTCCTTTATGCGGGTATCACCGCATTCACCGAGTCGGTAAAAAAGATAATCGAACCCGAGACACCTGACTATTCAGTGGTCTCTCTTGTGATAGTCGGAGTTGCGGTACTCGTAAAGATCATTCTCGGAAGATATGTGCAATCGACCGGAAAAAAGGTGAACTCGGATTCTCTTATCAATTCCGGAAACGATGCCCTGCTCGATTCGATCATTTCCGCATCAACACTTGTAGCGGCAGCCATTTACCTGATATTCCATGTTTCTCTGGAAGCCTGGCTTGGTGCGATAATCGCCATCGTGATCATCAAATCGGGTTTTGAGATGATGAAGGAAACTCTGTCCAAGATCCTCGGCGAAAGCGTTGACGCGGAACTCGCAAGAGATATAAAAGCGACCATCTCGGAATTTGATGAAGTAAACGGTGTCTATGACCTTGTTATGCATAACTACGGACCGGATTCCTATAACGGGTCTGTTCATATAGAAGTAGCTGATACCTTATCAAGCGACGAGATCGATAAGCTGCTGCGCAAGATACAGATGAAGGTATATCAGACCCACAAAGTGGTCCTTACCGCGATCGGTGTTTATTCGTATAACACAAAGGATCCCGAGGCAGTTGAAGCTAGGAAGAAAGTTTCTGAGATAGTATCAGAGATACCTTTCATCAATCAAATGCACGGCTTCTATCTGGACAAGGCTGAAAAGGCCATGAGATTTGACCTTGTAGTCAGTTTCGATGCAAAAGACCGAAATGCAGTAATGAAGGAAGCCTGTAATAAGGTTCAGAGCGAATTCCCCGGCTATACGCTTCAGGTGGCCATGGACACGGATTTCAGCGAAGAAGAGTGATCAGATCGTCCTTATACTCTAAAGCAAAATAAGAGGCTGCATGAGCAGCCTCTTGTTATTCCCCCAATATTCCATATGTTCTGTCAGTGTTCAAACGTCTTACCTGATACAAAGTAGCATCAGAAACAGAATCGTCCCTTACTACGAAACCTTCTCTGAAGAAACAACCTCCACATAAGGTATATCTGTCAACAGGCAAAATAAAATTCTGATTTTTTCAAACCGGCTGTCATATCGGATGATCTTTGTTGTCTCTATGGGTATAAAGGCTGATCGCAGCAAACGAAAGCGAAGCAATATAAACACAATAAACCTATGGAGGAAAAGATCATGAAAAAGAAAGCTATTACATTGTTACTTGCAGGCGTGATCGCCGTCAGCGGAACAGCGTGTTCAAGCTACAGCACCAGCCCCATGAGCACGACAAGAGAGTACCAGGCGACTTACGCACCCACAGAAGCTGAATATGTGGCGGAATGCACAACAGTTGAAGGTGATTATTACTCATCGTCCGCAGACGCCTGTGTTGAAAACGAAGAGGGGTACTACACAGAGCCTTACAAGGATTTCAATACGGAAGAATACAACACGATAACGGAGAACGGCTTCGTTGATGTTGCGAACACCCCTCTTTCCACTTTCGCGGCTGACGTTGATACCGGCTCGTACTGCAATCTCAGAAGACTGATAAGGGAAGGCTGGGATCTTAATAACGTCGCTTCTTCGATCAGGACAGAAGAGATGATAAACTATTTCGATTACAAAGTCGATGATACTGATAAGGTATTCAGCGTACAGTATTCAGTCGGCAACTGCCCCTGGAACAAGCAGAATAAGCTCCTCGTCCTCACGATGCAGGCAAACGCCGGGATCAATGTTCCCAACGAAGGCAACAACTTCGTATACCTGATAGATTCTTCCGGATCTATGGACAGCCCCGATAAGCTCGACCTCGTAAAGGAGAGCTTTAAGCTCCTGGCCGGAACCTTGGGACCCAAGGACAGAGTATCCATCGTAACCTATTCCGGAACTTCCGAGACACTGCTGGTCGGATCCAATAACTACAATGAGATCTGCAGAGCGCTCGACAAGATCGAACCCTGGGGCGGAACGAACGGTTCAGGCGGCATCAATGCAGCATATAGATGCGCAGAAGAGAATTTTGTAACCAACGGCAACAACCGCGTCATCATCGCATCCGACGGTGACATGAACCTCGGCATCACGAGCCAGAGCGGACTTGTAGATCTGATCAAGGAAAAGAAAGAATCCGGTGTCTTCCTCACAGTCTTAGGATACGGCCAGGGCAACTACAGCGATGCAAACATGGAGTCCATCGCCGATGCAGGCAACGGCAACTACTTCTACATCGATTCCATCGAGGAAGCAGAGAGAGTCCTCTGTGAGAAAGTAAAGCAGACAACAGTTACGGTCGCCAAGGACGTTAAGTTCCAGGTCGAATTCAATCCCGCTGAAGTCGAATCCTACAGACAGATCGGCTACGAGAACAGACAGATGTCCGCAAGGGATTTCACAGACGATACCAAGGACGGCGGCGAGATCGGCGCAGGCGCACAGGTAACGGTATGCTATGAGATCGTTCCCGCAAATACAGGTTCCGGTTCTGACAAGGGTCTTAAGTATCAGGATCTTAACCTCAGCGACAAGTCCAAGTCCGGCGAGTTCTGCACAGTATCCGTAAGATACAAGGCTCCCGATTCTGATAAGAGTTCCGAGATCGAATATCCTCTTGTTGATAATGGAATAAGCAACAAAGAAGATTTCAATTTCATCTGCGGTGTCATCGAAGCATCAATGGTCATAAGGAACAGCGAGTACAAAGGAAATGCCACATACAACTCTGCTATGCAGCTTGCAAGCTCCGGCAAGGGCAACAACAAGTACAGAGCAGACTTCCTGGATCTCCTTGCAAGACTCGGTGCAGACAGATAAATCCTTCCGGGTATCACTCCCCGGGGCTGTCCTGAAGCGGATCTTTCCCTTCAGGGCAGCCCGCTTTATGTGTTCAGCCCAAAGCTACATCGAGCGCCATCATCAGGCTGAATCCGGTTGCAAAAGAAATGACACCGACATTGGAATGTTTGCCCTGGGACATCTCCGGGATAAGTTCTTCAACTACGACATAGAGCATGGCACCGGCCGCAAAGGACAACAGATACGGCATAGCAGGGACAACGAGCCCTGCTATGAGAACGGTGATCCCGCCGAACACAGGTTCAACCGCACCCGACAGCACTCCCAGCCAGAATGACTTGGGCTTGCTCTTCCCCTCCGAAAAGAGAGGCATTGATATGATCGCGCCTTCGGGGAAGTTCTGTATAGCGATACCGAGCGCAAGCGCCATTGCAGCGCCGGCGGTTATATTAGCTGTTCCGCTCATGAGTCCTGCATAAACGACGCCCACGGCCATGCCTTCGGGGATGTTGTGGAGCGTCACCGCCAGAACGAGCATGGCAGTCCTTGTAAGCTTGCTCTTTGGTCCTTCAGTCTGGTTTATAGCAACATGAAGGTGAGGGATTACGTGATCGAGCAACAGCAGGAAGAGGATGCCTGCCCAAAAGCCCAAAAAAGCGGGCAAGAAAGCCAGCCTCCCCTTATCCAGCGATTGATCTATCGCAGGGACTATAAGGCTCCAGATAGATGCCGCGACCATGACGCCGGCGGCAAAGCCGGTAAGTGCGCGCTGAACACTGTCTTTCAAGTCCTTCTTGAGGAAGAATACGCAGGCAGCGCCCAATGAAGTTCCGATAAAAGGGATCAGAAGTCCCGTGATAATAGTCTTGATCATCTTATAACCTCTTCATGTATCCTGTTTTGCCGTTTTCGATACAGAGCAGATAGTCGCAGCACATTTCTATGAGTTCCGGATCATGCGTTGCCACAAGTACAGTAATACCCGATGATGCGAGACTTTGCAATAGTTTCGCAACCTGTTCCATATGAGAATAATCGAGACCCGAAGTAGGTTCATCAAAGAGCATTAGTTTTGCCGAAGCCGCCATAGCCGATGCTATAGCAACCCTCTGCTTCTGACCGCCCGACAGGGCCATGGGATGCTTATCCTTGAACTCCAGTATCCCCAGGCTTTCAAGGATCTCATCAACCCTTTCGTTGTCTTCTGTCTCCATCGACAGGATAACCTCAGCCCCGACGCTGTCGGTAAAGAGCTGATGGTTAACATCCTGCATTACCATATAGCAGAGTTTGAGCCTTTCCCTGCCCTTATATGTCTTTCCTTCGTATTCAACCTTCCCCTTGCAGTCTTTCTCGAGACCGCAGAGGCACTTAAGGAAAGTGGATTTGCCGGTTCCGTTCTTGCCAACAACGCCGATAACGGAAGCTGCCGGCAATACAAGGTGAGGAATACAAAGGGTCAGATTCTCATCTTCAGCGCTAAACTGCTTCTTCCAGAAAAGGTAGGGTTTTCTCTCATATGAGAAAAAGAAATCATCCAGCATGATGCCGTCATCCGTATCTGTCCCTGAAAGGTCCATCCCGCACTCCATGCCGCATTCGCCTTCACATCCGCATGAAGCCGATAAGATATCCTTGACTTCCAGAGGTCTTAACTGAAGTTTCTTTATGTCAGTCTTTCCCAAAGACCTGAATTCACCGCCTGTCCATTCATGCCTGATCTTACCATGATCCATGTAGATGACGCGGTCAACAAGGTCCTTAAGATACCAGAGCCTGTGCTCCGATATGACGATCGTCTTGCCCTGAGACTTCCAGAGTCTTATCTCATCGGCAAGCTTTCTTATCGCGCTCTGATCAAGATTTGATGAGGGTTCGTCCAGAAGGATTATCTCCGGGAGAAGAGCCGATACGGAAGCGCATGCAATGCTCTGCTTCTCTCCGCCCGAAAGTTCGAAAAGACTTCTGCCAAGAAGTTTTTCGATATGCATCTCTCTTACGACATCATTCTTGCGTTCCAATATCTCCTTGGGATCCAGCCCGATGTTTTCGGGACCGAAAACGATCTCGCCGTCCGTATCGACCGAGAAGAACTGGCTCCTCGGATTCTGGAAGACGGTGCCGACGACACCTGCAAGTTCATATAGTTCAGTCTTGGCAATATCGTATCCTGCGACCTCCACATCACCTTCCAGGTCTCCCTGGTAGTAATGGGGGATAAGACCGTTGATCAACCTTATGATCGTGGTCTTGCCGGAGCCTGAAGCACCGGTAAGAAGGACTGTCTCGCCCTTCTTTATATTGAGCGAAGTGTCTTTAAGCAGACCCTCTTCAGAGCCTTTGTACTTAAAGTTTACTTTTTCGATTTTAACGATATTACCGTTCATAGGATGTACTTAAAAATCACAAATAACACTGCCACTGCGGTAAAAGCAGTTATCAGCAGCCAGTCTGCGGCGCGGAGCCTTAATTCCCCGACACTCGTCCTCTTAACTTCACCTCCAAGACCTCTTGTGATCGCTGCGGCAGAAAGCTCATCCCCTATGTTCACGCATGAGAACAAAAGGGGTATCATGCGGTATTCAACCATCTTGACCGCGTTTCCGCCTCCCAGCGAGATCCCTCTCATCTTCATTGCATCGCTTATCGCTGAATATTCTTCCCTTATCGTGGGGAAAAATCTCATTACGACAGCCAGAGATATCGTGATCCCGTCGGGAACATGCATCTTCTGCATGGCAGACATGAATTCTCCTATCTTCGTGGTCCTTACGACATACCAGGCCGTAATGAGAGCCGGCATGAACTGGACCACTATGCCGCTGTAGCCTGTAAGAAGCGCCTTGAAGATGCCGGTGGACTCTTCTGACAGGAACATGAAAGTGACGATGAGAGCGACGGTATAAAGGAAAGCAAACCACAGCGCGCTCGAATATCTCTTCTCTATAACGAGAAGGATCACCGGGATCAAGGTCATTATGATCCTCACGGTCCAAAGGAAAGTCGTTGTCGCGCTCATCAGAACGACGGCGGACACAACAAGGATCATGTAGAGTTTAGTTCTCGGATCGAGCTTTAAGCGCATCAGACTATACCGGCCTTCTCGAAATGCTTCCTGACTATGGCCTTGCCGATGACAGCGCCGATGCATCCGAATACGAAACAGAGGATGAGCAGCACGCCGATCGTCTTGTAATTGATCGCCATAAAGAGATTATTGCAATATTCTGCAGAGTATCCGCCGTCCAGAAGGTCCTTGCGGTAGGAATCGGCAGACACTATGACCGGGAAATAATTGGCGCAGATCCAGAGACTGAATATTCCGTTGCTGATGACTGTCTTCTTGAAGCTCTTATACTTGCCTGACTTCGCGATAAGGTCCGCTATCACGCCGGAGAGGATGATAAGAGGAGCTCCCAGGAATCCCATGCCGGTCACGAACATTATGATCGCGAGCAGAACGGACATGATGGTGATCATGCCGAATTTCTCGACCTTGGTATAGAAGAGCATCATGGGAACGGCTCCCACGAGCGGTATCATGACGACATAAGATGCCACAATGAAAGGATGGATATATCCCAACATTCCGCATGCAAATTCCACTACGAACAATATTGCAGTGAATATGCCCACCGTGATGAAATCCTTGGGCTTAAGCCTGTTTGTCTTATCGTTTGTATCTGTACTCATTATATTTTCCTCCATTGTTTTTATGCTATCTTCCAACTTACGGCTTTCTTTCTTCCGGAAACGAAGTTCTTATAGATGCCGTCCTCTGCCATGAGTTCTTCATGATTACCCTGCTGCACGATCCTGCCCTTGTCGATGACTACGATCTGATCTGCGTGCCTTACGGTCTTCAAACGGTGAGCGATCATGATGATCGTCTTCTCACGCGTAAGATTTGCGATCGCTTCGGTCAGTTCTTTCTCGTTCTCGGGATCGACATTGGCCGTTGCTTCATCAAGGATTATTATCGGGGCATCTTTCATGATCGCCCTTGCTATTGCTATCCTCTGCTTCTCGCCGCCCGAGAGGGTTGCGCCGCCTTCTGCGACTACAGTATCGTATCCGTCGGGAAGCGACATGATGAAATCGTGGCAGCGGGCTTTCTTCGCTGCTTCCATGACTTCTTCAAGGGATGCTTCGGGACGTCCGAACCTGATGTTGTTCGCTATCGTATCTTCGAAAAGATAAACTCTCTGGAATACGAAACTGAAGTTCTCCATGAGAGAATCAAAGCTATAGTCCTTGACATTCCTTCCGCCCAGCGTTACTTCGCCTTCTCCTACATCCCAGAATCTTGCGATAAGGGATGTGATCGTTGTCTTGCCGCCGCCTGAAGGGCCTACGATCGCAGTCGTGGTCTTTTCTTTGATGTCGAGCGTTACGTCATCGATGATCTTTCTGTTCTCATATGCGAAGCTTACGTGCTCAAGATGGATATCCCTGTTTTCGGGCTTTATGTCCTCGCCGTTGATATCCATCTGTTCGATGCTCAAGATCTCATTTGCAAGATCAACGCCTCTTCCGATGATCTTGAGGAGCGCAGTATAAATGCCTGCAGAATCCAATGCCTCGAAGACCATGAACGAACACATGAGCATGGTGATCAAGTAGTTAAGCTGCATCGTTCCGCTGAAGTAGAAATACAAAGATGCGCCCGCTATCACAACACCTGCAAGCTTTGTTATGAGCATCTGGAATCCGACTGCGGGGATAGCAGTTGTCTCTGCCGTTATATCCGCATTCTTCTTGCGCTCCACGCTCTTTTTCACTTTCGAGCTGTTAAGCGCGAAGATATTGTAATTTCTGATCTCGGCGATTCCCTGAATGAATTCCAGGATGACTCCGACCATCTCCTGATCGGCAGCGATCTTCTCATCTGCAACTCTTGCGATCCTCTTGTTAGTTACGGTATTAACTGCCATGAAGATGCCGATGAATGCAACCGATATCAGACCGATCCTCCAGTCAAACACGAACATGCCTACTGCAATGACTGCTGTAGTGATGCTGCCCTGGAGAACGAGCATGATGGCTCTCGTTGCGATATCGCTCATCTGTTCCAATGTATTGGTCGTGACGGATGTGATATGTCCCAGGCTCGTGTCGTTGAAATAACCCATGGGCAGATATCTTAGGTGTTCGCCGATCTCGATCCTCTTCAATGCGCAGGTATCGTATCCCGCTTCTGTCTGCATAAGCTGGGAAAAGCGGTTGATAATGGTTTTGCCCAGGGTGCTTGCGATCATAAAAGCCATGACAGTGATAAACGCTTGGGCATCAATCTTATTTTCCAGCACTGCCGTGATGGCAAAGAACGCTGCAGGGATCTTGAGAGCTCCAAACAGAGCATCAAAAACTCCCAGTACGACTGTAATGTAGAATTTATTCCTGTTCTTCCTGCTGCAAAAATCGAAGAACTTTTTAAGCATCTTAAGCATATACTGTCTCCTTTCCGGCTAACGAGGCACCCTTATCCTCAGCCTCATCTCTTGCCATGGTATGCGCTTCCCACATCTTCTTATAGAGCTCGCAGGAAGAAAGGAGTTCCTCGTGTGTACCTTGCGCCTTCACATTGCCGTCATCGACAACGAAGATCTTATCTGCGTCCTTAATGGTCGAAAGCCTGTGAGCGATAACGATAAGCGTGCGGCCCTTTACGAGTTTCGCAACGCTTTCCTGTACAAGAGCTTCATTCTCGGGATCGGTATAAGCCGTTGCCTCATCCATGATGACGACTGGAGCATCCTTGAGCATTGCCCTTGCAATGCAGATCCTTTGGCGTTCTCCGCCCGACAGATGTCCGCCGGCACCTCCGACTTCGGTATCGTAACCGTTCTCGAGTCCCATGATGAATTCGTGGCAGCCGGTCTTCATTGCTGCGTCAATAACTTCCGCGTCAGTTGCGCCTGCCTTGCCGAGTCTTATGTTCTCCTTGATCGACATGTCGAAAAGGTAATTATCCTGGGCAACATAAGCGATCCGGCCCATGTAGTAATCAAGAGGGAGTTTTGTTATGTCGACTCCGCCGTAGGTGATCGTTCCGGAATCAACATCCCAGAGGGAATCGATAAGCCTTGCGACCGTACTCTTTCCCGTACCGGAAGGTCCTACGATGGCTGTAACTTCACCCTGTTTGATCTCCATGTTGATCCCGTGCAGGACTTCCTTATCCTTATATGTGAAATGAACATCACTAAGAACGATATCGGAGCCAACAGGTTCTTCCGTAACAGTTTCGGGACGGATCATGTCAGGTCTTTCCAGGATCTCCGTTACTTCACCGAAGATGGTCTTCATCTTGGCTATGTCATCCGAATAAGAGAATGCAACGACAAGAGGGGTTATGAGACCGGCCGATAGGATTATGCAGGTAATGAAATTTCCTGCAGTAAGGCTCCCGTTCTTGACCAGAAGAAGGCCGACAGGCAGCACGCCTAGGAAGGTTGCGGGAGTAAAGCACATAGTTCCGGACTGCCACCAGATGCATTTGCGCATCCAGTTGATAAAACAGTCTGCGCCTTCCCTTGCGGCATTCACGAACTTCTCATATGAACTGCCGGTCTTTCCGAAAGCCTTGATGACTTCGATTCCGTTAATGTATTCAACTGCAGTATCGTTAAGATACTTTGTCTTCTGGACAGTATATTCGAACTCTCCGCGGCTCTTAACCATCATGACAGATGCGCAGAAGACGCCGATCACGGCAGATATGAGATTGGCAAGTCCCACTCTCCAGTCAATGGTCATGATATAAATGAACATGACGATCGGAAGCAGGAGATTCGCCGTGAACTCGGGAATGATATGCGCGAGCGTAGTCTCCATCGAATCAACACGTTCAACGATGATGTTCTTATAACTTCCGCTGTTGTCATCAAGTACCGAACCCAGAGGGATCTTCGAAAGTTTGGTGCACAGTTCCTCGCGGATGGTTCCAAGAACAGTAAATGTAGCTACATGAGAAAGCGTAGTGGAAAAATTATGCATCAGGATCCTTATGATCCAGAACACAGCCATGAGTATTACCCTGTTAAGATAATATCCGGCCTCCATGTTGCCCTTCAGCAGATTATCCACGATATCCGCGATCAGGATATAAGGAATAAATGATGCCGCAACCCCTATTATGGCAAGCGTTACACTTCCGCCGTAATAGCTCCTCCTGCGTCCCGCAAAATTCAAGACCCAGGACATCAACCCTCTTTTTTTCATCAGATTTCCCCTTTCTTACAACCGCATAAGATTATTCGGTTTATTGATAAAGTTAGCACCGGCTAACTTGTGAAGCAATTTTTTACCCGCTCAAAGCGGGTCCGGATACAATCTTTATATATTTAAAGAACTTATGCTTATATCTTTAGTTAGCCGTTGCTAACTTTATCATTACAAAACAACAATGTCAATCTGAATTTATTACGTTTTTCGATTGTGTAAGAAATTCATCAATATATACAAAAAGCAAGAGCTGCCTTGCTTACGGACAAGACAGCTCTTGAGTGAACAAAGGAGATAGGTAATCTGTGCTTTCTTATTTAGCTTTTCCCTGATTTGCCACTGCATCCATCTTTGCTTTCAATGCTTCCTGATCACCTAAGTAGTAATGCTTTATCACATTGAAATCATCATCAAACTCATAAACCAGAGGAACAGCCGTGGGGATATTTACTCCTATGATGTCTTCGGATGACATCTTGTCAAAATACTTTACGAGCGCGCGGAGGGAATTGCCGTGTGCTGCGATAATGACTCTCTTGCCGGCTTTCATTTCGGGCTTGATCGTTTCCTCAAAGTAAGGTACGACACGCTCGATCGTTGTCTCAAGGCTTTCGTTTGCAGGGAGAAGTGAAGGATCCACGTCTCTATACATTGCCTGTTTGGTTGCGCTCCTCTCATCGGATGTATCCAGTTCGGGAGGTTTGACATCGAAAGACCTTCTCCAGATCTTTACCTGCTCCTCACCGTACTTCTCTGCAGTCTCGGATTTATTGAGTCCCTGAAGAGCGCCGTAGTGACGTTCGTTGAGTTTCCAGGATTTAATTACGGGAAGCCATACACGGTCCATCTCATCAAGTGCGATATTCAATGTATGGATCGCTCTCTTAAGGTAGGATGTGTAGCATACATCGAAGTCATAACCTTCTTCCTTCAAGACCTTACCTGCATTTTGGGCTTCTTCTCTTCCCTTCTCGCTCAGATCGACATCCATCCAGCCCGTGAATAAGTTGAGCTTATTCCACTCGCTTTCTCCGTGTCTTACAAGTACAAGCTTCATCATCTGATATCACCTCATACCAATGCTGCGCCGAGCGCCTTGCAGGCTGCAGAAGCCTCATCATCGGGAGCCTCGTTTGCCGTTACTGATTCAGTAGCAAGAACTGCACCTGCTGTCTTACATCTGTCTTCCCAGTCTCTCATCCACTGGCCGTCACCCCAGCCGTAGGAACCGAAAAGAGCTACCTTCTTGCCGCTTAAAGCGGATTCAACTGCCGTGAACATGGGATCGAATTCGGATTCTTCCAATACTTCGGCACCCATTGCCGGACAGCCGAATGCGATCGCATCAAATTCGGATACTTTCGATGCATCAAATCCGTCACATGTAAGTACGGTTGCTTCACCGCCTGCGGCGACGATTCCTGCTTCGACTTCCTTGGCCATAGCCTCGGTATTGCCGGTTCCGCTCCAATATACAACTGCTACTTTACTCATAATGAAAACCTCGTATTTCTATAAATTAACAGCACTCAGACAACAAGTTGTTCAAGTGTTCTGCCCTCTTTTAACATGCGCCCGTATTCTTCTGTGCACTTCTTATATCTTCTGAACGTAAGGCGGGCACTGTCGACATCGGAATAAACTTTCCAATAGCCGGTCTCATAGAATCCGCCTTGGGGATTTCTGATGAATCCGTCAACATCCAGGGGTGGGTAACCCAGGAAAAGGCCTATTTCGTGTGGAAATGTAGATGAGGTATTAAGTCTTCTTACCAGATCGGCAAGACATCTCTCAGAACTTATTACCGTATATCCAAAACGTTTAAGGATAGAAACTGCCACAGGATCCTTAAGGTCTTTATCGAGCATGGCCGGTCGGTAAATGTAAGTAAGAACATAGTCGTCACAAACTTTCAGCGGTAAGATACGAATCCCTTTGCTGTTGACGGATCTGTTGAACATCAGAATATCCTTTCGGAAGTCATCACGAGAAGAAGGGTGCAAGGTGAAGAGACTTCCTGTCTTGATCCCCGCCAAAGTCGGTGCGCAAAATCTTACTAGCAGATCTTCGGGCAATTTCATTCTCCTTTCTTAGTTAGCCACTGCTAACTGTAACACTTGATATATTCTTTGTCAATCAATATTGGATATCTAACCATAAACCTATGAAAAACAATGGTTTGACACGAAATATAGCAGTGTGGTATATTCTTCCTTGGTTAGCTATCGCTAACTGAGTAGATCATTTAATGCCGCCGGGAGCAGGTCCTGATCCAACCTCTTCCGGCGGACAAATGAATACCAGATGAATATCAGAAAGGAAGATCCAAATGACAGAATTATTGATCGAAAACGTTATCGGGAGAGAGATACTTGACTCCCGCGGCAACCCTACAGTTGAAGCCGAGGTTTACCTCATCGACGGAACCGTCGCAAGAGGCACTGCGCCCAGCGGCGCTTCAACAGGAGAATTCGAAGCTCTCGAACTCCGTGACGGAGACAAGGAAAGATATCTCGGCAAAGGCGTTACCAAAGCCGTTGAAAACATCAACACGGTTATCCGTGATGCTATTGTCGGACTTGATGCCTTCGACACTTATGCTGTCGACAAAGCCATGATCGCAGCTGACGGTACAAAGGACAAATCCAATCTCGGAGCAAATGCGATACTTGCCGTATCCATTGCAACTGCAAGAGCTGCAGCAACTGCTCTTGATATCCCGCTCTACAGATTCCTGGGCGGATCTGCCGCTAACAGACTCCCCGTTCCAATGATGAACATCTTAAATGGCGGGGCTCACGCTGACAGTGCCGTAGATACACAGGAATTCATGGTCATGCCCGTAGGCGCTCCCTCCTTCAAGGAAGGCTTGAGATGGTGCGCAGAAGTATTCCATTCTCTTAAGAAGCTCTTAAAGGAAATGGGCGACGTTACCGCTGTCGGCGATGAAGGCGGCTTTGCTCCCAACAGCCTTAAGAGCGATGAGGAAGCAATCGAGAAGATCCTCGATGCTATCAAGGCTGCCGGCTATGAACCCGGCAAGGACTTCATGATCGCAATGGATGCAGCTTCATCCGAGTGGAAGAGCGAAAAGGGCAAGGGTTACTATAAGCAGCCCAAGTCCGGCAAGGAGTTCACTTCTGATGAGCTTATAGCTCACTGGGAATCTCTCGTTGATAAATATCCCATCATCTCTATCGAGGACGGTCTTGACGAGGAAGACTGGGAAGGCTGGCAGAGGATGACCGCCAAGATCGGCAATAAGGTCCAGCTCGTAGGCGACGACCTTTTCGTTACCAACACAGAAAGACTTTCCAAGGGTATCGAGCTCGGAGCAGGCAATTCAATCCTCATCAAGCTCAATCAGATCGGATCCGTATCCGAGACCCTCGAAGCCATCAAGATGGCTCACAAGGCAGGCTATACAGCCATCTCCTCCCACCGTTCCGGCGAGACGGCTGATACGACCATCGCTGACCTCGCTGTCGCTCTTAACACATGCCAGATCAAGACAGGCGCGCCCAGCAGGAGCGAGCGTGTAGCAAAATACAATCAGCTGCTCCGTATCGAAGAGCAGTTGGGTGATGCTGCCGTATATCCAAAGATGGATGCCTTCAACATCAAAAGATAACTGTTAAGCTCCCTGTTAACACCAAAAAGAACCCGGCCTTTTTCCATTTGCAGGCCGGGTTCTTGATTTAGCAAAAAAATTTTAATGTAAAGTCTTACTTTCCGTTATTTTTCCTGTGTTTCTTCAGAGCCTTGAAACTCTTGTCACTGATCACATGTTCTATACGGCATGCATCCTCTTCGGCAGTCTTCATGTCGACTCCGAGTTCCATGAGGATCTCACTGATGACGACATGTCTCTCGTAGATCGTCTTGGCGATCTTAGAGCCGGAAGGAGTAAGAGTTATATATCCGTTGTCATCTATCAGGATATATTCGCCTTTTTTTAGTATTCCCATGGCCCTGCTGACGCTTGCCTTGGAATAACCCAGATAATTGGCAACATCCAAAGAGCGTACCGGTTTTCCCTTCTTGGAAAGGACCAGAATGGATTCAAGATACATTTCACCGGATTCCTGCATATCTATAGACCTCCATAAGAACTGATATGATTATAACATAGAGTTGTCTTTTTCCGATATTGGAATAAAACCCTTATGATCCGCGTTTGGGTATCCAGGGAATGCATCTGTTGACTCTTTCCTTATATTCAAGGTATTCATCACCGTAAAGATCGGCAAGCCAGATCTCTTCCGTATTCTTAAGAACAACCGTAAGGATAATCCAGTTGATTAATATGAAAGGCAATACCATATAGTTGTGCCAGATAAAACTTATTCCCGTTATGAGGATCCACCAGCCGCTATACATCGGATTCCTGACCCAGGAATATATGCCGCTTGTCCTGAGCTTATTCTCGGTTATGCTCTTATCCATGTCGGAACGGAGGGCCCCTATATACCATACTGCCGCTCCGGATAAGATCATGAGAACAGCTAAGATACGGAATACCCATACCCATATGCCTTCAAGCCTTGCAAAAGAGAATACCGTAGCAGCCAATATTATCCCCGCGAGAGCAACGACCCCTATCCCGGAGATAAGATAGGGGCCTATTCCGAACAAAGGCAGTTTCTGCCCTTCTTTTACGTAATTTTTCATGCTTTCAAACTCCTTATAATGAAGATTATACCACTGCGATTAGCAATGGCTAACCAAAATGCGGAAAAAGTCTTGACATTAAGGATCCTCAGGTGTATAAATTACACCGTAATATTACGCTGTAATATTGTAAAAACAATCATTCTGTCAAAGGTGGGAATAAGATGTCTTACGATTATAACCAGACACATGAAAACATCTTGAAGAGCGCACGCAAACAATTTGCGGAGAAAGGATTCCGCGATGCCTCCATAAGGAAGATCTGCAGCGACGCAGGCGTTACTAACGGCGCCTTCTATTCCCATTTCAAAAGCAAGGAAGATCTGTTAGGCAGCATCATCAACCCCCGTATCAAAGGCCTGACAGATCTTTACTCCTCTGAAAAAGAACTTTTCCTGGACATAAAGAGCCCGGATGACATCCTGAATGCTTTCAAAAAGTCTTATTCATCTTATTCGAAAGCCATTATCTATGTATGCGGGTACAGAGAAGAATTTCTCCTTCTCATCGATTCCTGCGAAGGAAGCGAATATGACGGTTTTCTTGATATGCTCATTGATGAGGAAACCGAAAATACGATGGAATTCTTAAGCCGCAGCAAAAGATTCATCAAAAATCCCGAAAACGTTACGGAAAACATAGCAAGGCTCGGTGCATCTTTTATGATCGAGACGATCTTTGACGGTCTCAAGAACGGCTTATCCGCCGATGAGATCATTAAGGAAACTGCTGTAGTAAGTGAATACTGCATTGCCGGTTACAGGCACATGCTCGGAATCTGATAACAAGGCGTGATCATTCACGCCTTTAAAAATATATTTTCGGTTAGCCGTCGCTAACCGCAACAGGAGGTACTCTTATGAATAACAACAGTAACAGGCTCAAGGGCAAAGACCTTATCACCGTCGGTATCTACACCGCTCTATATACCGTCTGCGTATTTATCACAGGCATGTTCAACGCCATTCCTATCTTTTACCCAATATATATGTTCGTCGGACCCCTGTTAATGGGCATCCCAATGGCACTTTACTATCTTAAGATAGAAAAGTTCGGCATGCTCACGATAAGCGGGATCATCATGGCCTTCTTCTGGTATATAGCTGGTTACACCTGGATCAGCGTTGCCTGCATCGTACCTGCTTCCCTTCTTGCCGACATCTTCCTTAAAGTTATCGGATATAAGAAATTCGGAGCGATCATTACAAGTTACATCTTCTTCTCCATGGGCATTCTCGCAGGTCCCGCTAATCTCTGGTTTGCAGGAGCAGGTTACTGGGACGGCATAAGGGAATCCATGGGCGAACAGTATGCAAGCCAGCTTGCCATGTATATGCCGGTATGGTTCCTCCCCATCGCAGTCGTACTCATCGCCGTCGGCGCCGTATGCGGAGCTCTGGTCGGCAGAAAAATGCTGAACAAGCACTTTAAGAAAGCCGGTATAGTCTGATGGACCGATATATCGAAAGGAAAAAGTTCAGGCTGGATCCGAGAACGAAACTGTTCCTGATCATTGTTGTAGCAACACTCGAACTCGTAAATTCAAGCATCTGGTTCACCCTTGCAGTGGGAACCATCCCTTTCCTGCTCTTCCTGAGCAACAGACAGTTTCTCGGCGCATTCAAATATTACGGATTATTCCTGATAGCGGCATTCATCCATGTCCACCGCGTGAATATCGAAGTCAACATGTTTCTCAATATGATCATAGTGCTTCTCGGAGGATTGATACTTAAGCTCTCCCCTGCTTTTACGACCGGTGATTACATCATCGAATCGACCAATGTAAGTGAAGTGATCGCCGCATTAAACAAGATGAAGGTCAGCCGCAAGATAATAATCCCGATGTCGGTCCTGTTCAGATTCCTTCCTACTATAAAGCAGGAAAACAGAGCCATACACGATGCCGCTGCCATGCGCGGGATCATAATAACCAGGAAAAGATTTTGGGAAAACCCTTTGAGGGCTTTTGAATACAGGATCATTCCGCTCATGATCTCCATAGCCAACACCGGAGAGGATCTTTCTGCGGCAGCGCTGTCAAAGGGTTTGGATAATCCTAATAAGCACACTAATTACACTGATGTCAGATTTACGGGCAGAGATCTTTTCGCAGTCCTGTTCGTAACCTTGTTCCTGGCAGCAGTCTATCTTATAACAACATACTTGAAGGTGAAATAAATGATCGAACTTAAAAATGTATCTTTCGAATACGATGACGGTTTGGAAACCCTGAAAGAACTCGATCTTAACATCCCGACCGGGCAGGTATTGCTGCTCTGCGGCGAATCCGGATGCGGCAAATCCACGCTGATCCGCCTGATCAACGGTCTCATCCCGAATTACTACAAGGGCAGCCTTAAGGGATGTGTTAAAGTGGACGGACTCGATACTTCAGAAGTTCCTCTGCACGAACTTGCTGAGCACGTATCTTCTGTCTTCCAGAATCCGAAAACACAGTTTTATAATGTCGATTCGACGGAAGAGATGGTATTCGGTCTCGAAAATCAGGGCGTCAGCCGCGAAGAGATGAAAGAAAGGCTTGACGCCACGGTAAAAAAGCTCCGCCTTGAAGACCTTATGGGCAGAAACCTCTTCAAGATGTCCGGAGGCGAAAAGCAGAAAGTCGCCTGTGCCTGCGCAGACACCACGGGAACAGACATCATAGTCCTTGACGAGCCTTCTTCCAATCTTGATCTTCATACCATAAATGAACTTGCAAGGATAATAAAGATCTGGAAGGATCAGGGAAAGACAGTCGTCATCGCAGAACACAGACTCTACTATGTCCTCCCTATCGCCGACAGGGTCTTATACATGAGAAACGGTGCAGTCGAGATGGATGTAACTCCGGGCGAACTCCTGGCATTGGGAAAAGAAAAGATGTCTGAAATGGGCCTTCGGAGCACAGATATCCGCAATATCCCGCTTAAAGGCGAAAAGCCTCTTAACAACGAGAAGATCGTTCTTGCTAATTTCCATTATGTTTATCCCGGAAGGCTGCAGGAATCACTCGATGTGCCTTATCTGAAAGTCTCCCGCAATGCCGTGATCGGGATCGTAGGAGATAACGGCGCAGGCAAATCCACTTTCGCAAGAAACCTTTGCGGGCTCGAAAGACATGCCAGCGGAAACATCGAATACGAAGGATCGATCTACGCCAGACGCAGAAGACTCAAGAGCACTTTCATGGTAATGCAGGACGTGGGTCATCAGCTCTTTACCGATGATGTCATCGGGGAGATGAACTTCAGTCTCGAAAAAGAATATGAAGGATCCGAAGCCATGATAGATTCCGTTCTTACCGAGCTCAATCTTATCGAAAAAAAGGACCGACACCCTCATTCCCTTTCAGGCGGAGAAAAACAGAGAGTCGCTATCGGAAGTGCCGTTGTCTCTAACAGGGACATCATCGTTTTCGATGAGCCGACAAGCGGACTTGATTACCGCAACATGAAAGCGGTATCGGCCTTGATCAGGAAACTCAAGGCAAAAGGCAAAACAATATTCATCGTTACACATGATCCTGAGCTCATCGCGGAATGCTGTGACGAGCTTATCTACATGCAGGAAGGTAAAGTCCTGGAATACGGCAAGCTCAACAAAGAAATGTATGACAGATGGCTTTACAGGACTGCCACGAGCAAAGAAAAGCGAGTTCTTCCTACCGACGAGAAACTGACGCCATTAAAGCGTATGTGGCAGCTTGCGTATAAAGAGCATCCCAAGCTTATCCTGTCAATAATCCTGGCAGTCATCGGCGTATTGGGAAATGCTCTGCCCTATATCGCGGCAGCAAGGATCCTGTCAGCTCTCCTTGCAGGGATCACGGATCCTGCATTCTATGTCAGCTGGTGTGTATTCGGAGCCATGGGCTTCGTAATCAAGCCGGTCTTCTATTCACTGGGGCTTGCAGTCAGCCATAAGGCGACTTTCAATACACTTGCCGACATCAGAAAAGCCATGTTCGATAAACTCCCGAGAATGTCTCTCGGAACGATCATAGATTCATCCTCGGGAAAGCTTAAACAGATAATAGTGGATGAGGTTGAGAGCATGGAAAGACCTCTTGCTCACATGATCCCCGAGATGACTGCAAACATCCTTGGTGCCGCAAGCATATGGGCTTACCTTATGTATGTCGACTGGCGCATGGGTCTCATAGCCCTGATATCCATTCCTCTGGGCCTGATCTTTGCGGTCTTCATCCTCATCGGATATGCAACGGATTACGAAAAGAGCGTAAGGACAGTTCAGGACATGAACAGATCCATCGTCGAGTATATACACGGGATCGAAGTCATCAAGGCATATAACCAGGGTGACGGTTCTTTCGTTAAGTTTAAAAAGAGAGTACTGGCAACAGCACAGTATTACTATGACTGGATGAAGAGGATCCAGTACAAATGGTCCCTTACCTATGCAATAGCTCCCGCAACATTGATCACGGTCCTTCCCATAGGCTGGCTGATGTATATCAACGGAAGTCTGGATGCAGGAACCTTCATGACTTCGATCATGCTCTCCATGTGCATCGTAGGACCGGTCATGGAAGCGATCAGTTTCTCCGATACCTTGACCAAAGTCAAAACAACAGTCGGAACCGTTGATGAGATATTGACAGGACCCGAACAGATCCACAGCGAAGAAAATAAGATCATTAAAGATCACTCAATCTCCATGACCGACGTTTCCTATTCTTACCACAAAGGCGTAGAAGTCCTTCATGACATTAATCTCATCATCCCGGAAAACACAAAGACGGCTCTTGTCGGGCCTTCAGGAAGCGGAAAATCCACGGTGGCCAAGCTCATAGCAGGTTTCTGGGATGTGGAGGACGGAACGCTTGCTATGGGCGGGACCGATTATAAAAAGATCCCGCTGAAGCAGCTCTATGATGAGATCGCTTTTGTCTCACAGGATATATACCTTTTCGATGACACGGTATTGAACAATATCCGAATGGGCAGGATGTCCGCAACGGATGAGGAAGTCATTGCCGCGGCAGAAGCGTCAGGATGCAAAGAACTCATAGAGAACCTGGAAGAAGGATACGATACCATTGTCGGTCAGGGCGGAACGCATCTTTCAGGCGGAGAGAAACAGCGCATAGCGATAGCCAGAGCCATGATCAAAGACGCTCCCATAGTCATCCTGGATGAAGCAACAGCCTATATCGATCCCGAAAACGAAGCGATCATACAGAAAGCCATAGCCAATCTCATCAAAGGAAAGACGGTCATAGTGGTTGCACACAGACTGTCTACCATAACCGATGCAGATCAGATCATCGTTGTCGATAAGGGCACTGTAACTGCAACGGGAAGCCACGAGGAATTGCTGATCAAGTGTGATCTTTACAGACACATGTGGAATGCTCATATCGGAGCAGAAGGAGGTGCGGCATGATAGAAGCACTGCGTAAGATATTCCTCTTCTCGGGAAAAGAAAAGAAGAACATCTTAAAATCAATAATCGTAAGCATCCTTAAAGCATGTTTTTCGATGCTCCGTATCGGGGCTGTCTATTTTATCGTCAAGGCTATAACGGCAGGCGATCAAACTATATATCCTGCACTGACGGCTCTTTTCCTCATGCTGCTTTCCATCCTTGGAAATTCGCTCACCAGAAATGTCTCTCTTCTTCAGCAGACACATGCAGGATATTTCATGAGCGCAAACAAGCGTCTGGATATAGCCGAAAGACTCAAGAAAGTTCCCATGGGTTTCTTTAACGACAACAGCGTCGGAGAACTGACGGGCATATCGACAACGATCCTGGACACAGTTGAAAACCTCGGCGCCATGGTCCTTGTAATGGTCCTGGGAGGACTCATCAATACCATCATCTTCTTCCTGATGATACCTTTCCTTGATGTGAGGATAGCGCTGATCGTCCTTGCCGGCATGATCGTATATATGTCCTTCACATCCCTGATGGAACACAAGACCAGGGTCCTTGCACCGAAAAGGGAAAAGAGCAAAACGATGATCATATCCGAAGTCATGGAAAACCTTCACGGCATGAGCGTCATCAAGTCCTTCAATCTCACGGGCAAAGGAGACAAGAGACTAAGACACGCCATAGATGAATACAGGGACAGTAATATGGCACTGGAAAAGATGTTTATCCCAATCTCGATGTTCCAGAATATAATACTGGGTTTATTCAAGACTGCGATCATCTTCTGCTCCGTTTATTTCCATCTTAACGGCAGCATGCAGCTTCATGTCGCACTTATTCTGATAATAGTCTCATTCCAGGTATTCGCGGAAGTCGAACAGACTGATTCCGGTCTTTCGATGCTCAGGATAGTAACAGGATCCATAGATCAGGTCGAAAAGGCCGACAGCATGCCGGTGATGGATGCAAAGGGAGAAAGCATCATTCCGGAAGATCATGAGATCGTGATAGACGACATAGACTTTTCTTACGGAAGCAAGAAGATACTTCACAATGCCTCCTTAACCATCCCTTCCAATTCCATGACGGCTTTTGTCGGTCCTTCAGGCGCAGGCAAGACCACGCTTGCCCTTCTGATCGCAAGATTCTGGGATGTGGATAAAGGCAGCATCTCGATAGGCGGAAAAGACATAAGAGACTATACACTGGAATCTCTTATGTCACAGATCAGCATCGTTTTCCAGGATGTGTATCTTTTCGATGATACGATCGAAAACAACATCCGTTTCGGATGCCCGGGCGCTGACAGGAAAATGGTCGAAAGAGCTGCCAGACTGGCATGCTGCGATGAATTCATAGAAGCCCTGCCTGACGGCTATGACACGGTCGTAGGCGAAGGCGGAGCAAAGCTCTCCGGAGGCGAGAAGCAAAGGATATCCATTGCCAGAGCCATATTAAAAGACGCACCGATCATAATCCTGGATGAAGCGACGGCAAATGTCGATCCGGAGAACGAAGACAAACTCAGATCGGCTTTTGATGCCCTTACCCAAAACAAGACGGTCATCATGATCGCCCACCGTCTCGAGACGATTAAAAATGCAGATAAGATCGTCGTCATAAATGACGGTTCTGTCGTTTCCGGTACCCATGGAAGCCTCATGGAAAACAACAGGATCTACAAGAAGTTCGTCATGATGAGAAAGAAAGCTAAAGAGTGGCGAATGCTGGATACGGCAACGATTTAATTTCTGATACCTTCCTACCCCTAACCCAAAGGCTTTTTTGATGCTTCAATGTATCAAAAAAGCCTTTCTCTTTGTCTCTCATTCGGATCCGGAAATAAAAGGCGTCCCGGAAGCAACGGTGTTATTGCTTCCGGGACTGTCCTGTTTGCGGTATGAGCTTAACTGACCTTAGGATTAGAATCAGTTATTGGCAATGAGAATATTATTCAATACGCCTTCCAGATATTCCTGCTTGCCGGAACCCGGATCCTTGGGAGCCTTAAGTTCTGCTGCTCTTTCGGCAAGTTCTGCAAGCGTTGCATTACCGGATCTTACTTTCTTTCCGAGTTCGCTTTCAAAGGAGGAATAACGCTCATCGATATTCTTCTCAAGCCTTCCGTCCTCAATGATCTCGGCTGCCTTAAGAAGACCGAATGCGAAGGAATCCATTCCGAGGATGAATGCATGGAACATATCCTCGTAGGTATTGCTGGGTCTCCTGTTCTTGGAGTCGAAGTTGATACCGACGGGAAGTCCGTCGTTCTTAACGATCTCATACATTGCAAGAGTCGTGTCATAGATATTGCTCGGGAAGCAGTCGGTATCCCAGCCGAGCATGATGTCGCCCTGGTTTGCATCGATGGAGCCCAGCATGCCGTTGATGCGGCTGATTCGGAGCTCATGCTGGAATGTATGTCCTGCAAGTGTTGCATGGTTAGCCTCGATGTTCATCTTGAAGTCTTTATCAAGACCATATTCCTTGAGGAAGCCGATGGCTGTTGCAGCATCGAAATCATACTGGTGCTTCATGGGTTCCTTGGGCTTGGGTTCGATAAGGAATGTTCCGTTGAAGCCGATGCTCCTTCCGTAATCTCTTGCCATTTTCATGAGGTTTGCGATATTCTCCTGCTCGAACTTAACCTTAGTGTTGAGAAGTGTCTCATATCCTTCTCTTCCACCCCAGAAAACATATCCCTTACCGCCGAGCTTAACGGTCATCTCGATCGCCTTCTTGACCTGGGCTGCAGCAAAGCAATATACATCAAGGCTGTTTGTGCTTCCTGCACCGTTCATGAATCTGGGATTGGAGAACATGTTTGCCGTTCCCCAGAGACACTTGATATCAGTGCCGGCTGTCTTCTCAAGGATATAATCGGTGATCTCGTCGAGTCTCCTGTTAGTTTCATTTATGTCATCAGCTTCGGGAACCAGATCGACATCATGGAAACAATAATATTTGATGCCGAGTTTCTTCATGAACTCGATGCCTGCATCGACTTTTGCCTTTGCATGTTCCATTGTTCCTTCAGATGCTGCGCCGAACTTTTTATCTGCTGTTCCTCTTCCGAACATATCTACGCCATTGGCGCAAAGGTTATGCCACCATGCCATTGCGAAAGGCAGATGCTCGCTCATCTTCTTACCGAGCACTACCCTGTCAGCATCATAATACTTGAAGGCGAAAGGATTCTTGCTCTTACTTCCCTCGTATTTTATCGTAGGGATTCCTTCGAAAATCTCACTCATTGAAAATATCCTCCTGTTATGTGTCTTTTTAGTTAGCAGTGGCTAACTGATTTGTATTATAACACACTATTCCTCTGTGCTGATTAACAATTCAGATGATCAGGCTCATCCCCGCAACTATAAGTCCTGCAAGGGGACAGAATGTTAAAGGCCATATAACAAGATGCTCGGGAAGAGCCGCTTTCATCCACTCATGAAGCTGCCATGCTTTGCAATCCTCGGCACCTTTTATATGCCCTCTTTTTTTCTTCGCAACTGCGCGGAGAAGACAATCAAGGATCAGAAGGTCTCCGAAGTTAACGAAGAGCATATCTGCATATCCCGTCCAAAAGAAATTCCAAAAACCGGTTATCCCCGCATTGCGGGAACTGATACCGAAATAAAGGAACACAAAAAGATATATTGCAAGCAATACGATGTACATCTTCCTTACATCCTTCTTTACGACATAAGGAGCTGCAGCTTCCTTTATCTCCTTGGGGAACATCGTGCTGTAAGCCTGAGGCCATACAAAAGAAAACATCCCAACAGAAAAATTAAAGAAGAGGCTCATTGCAAGCCCGTCCAATACTATCCTCATCCAATTCATCTTAAAGAGCCTTTCTTGCGATAACTGTGATCCAGGCTTTGCTTTCGTGATGCTCTGTTCTGACGTCAGTAAAACCTGCGGATATAAGCGCATCTTTTATGACTTCTGGAGTGTAGCATTTCATTCCGTCGATTATCTTTTCGAATTTAAGGCTTGTCTCATCCTCACCGTCAGATTCATTGACGATCATGAATGTTCCGTCAGGCTTAAGAATCTTTGCCACTTCTGCAAAACACTTCTCCAGACCGGGCCAGAAATATATCGTCTCAAAGGCCGTAGCCAGATCAAACGTTCCTTCTGGAAGATCAAGATCGGAAACATCGCCCTGTCTTACAGCCATCAGCCCCGAATCGATAAACTCCTTATTGTATTCTGTTGCCTTGGCTACGGAGACATCGGAATAGTCAACAGCCGTTACAGTTGCAGACGGGAACTTTTTTAAAAGTTCTCCGGCATTCCTTCCGCCGCCGCATCCCAGTTCCGCTATCTTCTCCGGTTTAAGATCAGGAAGATAAGACATCCCCCAGTCAGCGAGCTTTGCATGCCCTCCGTTCATACCGTTTACCATCACTTTTCCGAGAACACCCTCAGGTTTTCTCGTCTGACTAACGAACTTCCTGTAAAGACCCATTTTCAATTCTCCGAGTAAAGATCATTTTTCAGTTAGCCTTTGCTAACCGATATCATATATTAGTTAACAGACATCATGTTGTCAATATTCTTTTTTGAGATATCACGTTCTTTTTATCTGCCTCAAAGCAAAGTGCATATCCAGGACAATAAAGCAACGCACGGGAAGAAAAGTATTACATGCAAGAGATGTGTCTTGCGGTTATATCCGAAAAGATAATGTCCCAGAACCGGTCTGCACTCAGGATAGAAGCGCGGAAAAAAATCGAATCCCGCATTGCACAAGAGGAACCAGTCTAAAAAGCCTATGTCAAATGCTTTAAGAAGCATTAGCATGACGAAGAATCTGAGAAAGAACTGCCAAAAAGAATACTCACTTCTTATCCCTTCCCATGCCCCCAAGACAACTGCACCGCCCATAAGAGAGAATGCAATTATGATGATCAACCACCCCAGAACATGCTGGCCTTTAAACCGTTCCGGCTTCTCCCTGGGAACTATTTCCTTCACCTCCTTAGGAGCTGACGAGAAAAAACTGTAGTTCTGAACAAATCCTACTCCTCCCAAAAGCAGCAGGAAAAGCCCGGCCATCATCATTAACGAAAGCAGCAATGTCACGATCATCTTAAAATCCTACCATTCAAAAGCTCATGTTCATTTGATCCCGTATATCAAGCCTGCATCTTTGATCATCCACGGCGCAGTTACAAATGCGGGTACAAAATCCTGCTTTTCGATATTCGGGATGTAATGGATCTCGGATACTATTCCGGAACTCTTAAGTTCTTCAATGAACTCGTTCATATCTCCGTAAAGGGCTTTCTGTCCGAACATGTCCTGAAATGCAAACGATCCGCCTTTCTTGACAACACGGAGTGCTTCTTTTACAACATCCCTCTTATCCTGAGCAGTTCTCACTTCATGAAACACAAAATTACTCACGGCTCCGTCGAATGTCTCATCATCAAAGTCCAGTTTGGCGGCATCACCTTTTTGAAAAGTGACCCTGTCTGAAACGCCTTCTGCAGCCGCATTCTTCTCGCACTGTTCCTTGGCATAACTCCATTCGGCACCCCAGTAATCTATGCCCGTGATACGAATGTTCGGATGTGTTTTTGCCACGCGGTTAGTGAGAGCTGCCGCGCCGCATCCGATATCGATCAGATTTCCCTCACGGTCTTTCTCCCATGGAAAATGATCAACAAGAAACTGATGGATCGCACCCATCACTTTGCCGCCGTTGAAATCGAATAAGATCCTGCAGCGCTGCATGTATATGGTCATGGCCAATGCAGCCGAGGCTATCAGCAGAACGATGATCCCCGGGATCTTTGTTCTTAAGAAGATCAGCAAAAGCGCTGATATGATCCATATCGCCAAAGTTGCTATCCAGAGCATCTTCATCATTGCAAAAGACACCCAGTTGCCGTAATCCGCGTTCTTGTTCATCTCCATGATCTTACTCTCCTTTGACATTTTCCGGCTTCCTTGCAACTGCATGCAGACGGCAGAAGCCGCGCTTTTCGAAAAGTTCCATTTCAAGCCCTGCATTCTTACAGAGTTCATCAACATCTTCCCTGCCGTATATCCTGACATCGCCGTGACCTGCGAGGTTTATGAGCGGGATCTCTATGTGGTTGCAAAACCAAAGAGCCGCTTTGGTGTTCATGGTCATGTCGCGCAGAATGAGCCTTCCGCCGGGCTTTAAGACCCGTTTAACACTGTTAAAGAAGTCCTGAACGTTAGGATAATGGTGAAAACTCTCGCAGCATATGACCGCATCGAAAGAATTCTCTTCGAAAGGAAGATTCTCGCAATCCCCGACAACGAATTCGGCGCCCGGGATATTCTTTGCTCTTGCGACTTCGATCATCTTGGGTGTCAGATCCAGTCCCGTATAATGCTTATCGGGATATTTCTCATAAAGAAGAGATATCATCGGCGCGGTCCCGCAGCCGCAGTCAAGAAGAGTTTCGAAAGGCTCTTTTTCAAGTTCTGCCAGGACATCCGGATAATCCTTCTTGCACATTTTATACACGCCGGCCTGATCGGTCTCATAGACTGCTGCAGCCTTCGTAAATTCTTTTAAGGACAACGCCTTATATTCGCTGTCATTCATAGCCTCATACCTCCATAAACTCATCTATCGCCTTAAGCACGGGCTCAGCGTACTTATCCCCTCCGAAGAGCCACTGCTCATGCTGCATGTCAAATTCCCTGATATCAGGATCAGCAAAATACTTAAGATATCTCTTCTTATATTTCTCACCCATCTTATTAGCGTAGATGAAATGAGCTGTGGTGCCTTCCACTTTGATACCTTTCTTAAGATGAGTAATGAGATCAGTATAGTATTCGTTCTTTATTGATTCGGTATCAAACTTCGAAAAGGCCCCTACGAAGCCTTCAGCAGTCTCCTCATCCATCTCGAAAAGTTCCATGAGTTTCTTCTTTGTCTTTTCTTTCTTCTTCTCGCTCTTGTTAAATCCGGTAAAGAGCGGAGTCACCAGAGCTGACTGAAGTTTTGCTGCGACGATGCCGCTCTGATCAAGATCAGAGCTGCCGAAGATCCCGTGATCGATATGGACATTTTCACGCTGAATGAGCTGGCCGACAAAACTTCCTCCGAGCGAAGACCCCAGGGCGCCGTCAAGCCTGCCCCGGTGTTTATCGATAATGTATCTTTCGATCTTCTCCGTGACCGTTATCATGTCAGGAAAAATCGTGCCGGTTCCGTCAAAACCGTCGTAATTTACCAAGATGAGATGATACTTTAAAGCGAGCCTGTCTATGACCTTGGCAAAATTACTCTGCCAGTCGCAGCAGGTCCCGGGCAGGAGCATCAATGTCTTGCCTGACATATTGCCTTTCTCTTCGAAAGTCATCCGAATAACCCCCTCTTCTTATATGGCTCAGACCAAACCCCCATGAATCCGTAGCCGGTATCAGTTATCAAATTTATCACATCCTCTTCGTCAGGCATTTCATCAGTCAGGAATGTCGCTTCCTTCCTTGATCTTGAAGCTTTTACCTTCTTCGCCGCAGGATATGCTTTTCTTATCGCATCCTGTATATGCGCTTCGCACATTCCGCACATCATGCCGTCGATCTTTATTGTTGTCTTATACATTTCATCACTCCCTGTTCTTTAATATTTCTGCGGGCTTTATCTTCCTGATCCTGTTCGTAAGAACGAGATTGATAAGAAGATAAAGACCTATTATGACCGCGAATATCACAAGATACATCTCAGGTGAATAATCCGGCCTTATTCCTACGCCTACATTACTTACGAGATATCTCGGATAGATATAATCCATGATGAGTTTGGAGAGCGGTATCACTATTAAGGCGCCTATGGCGACAATGTAGAAATTACCGTCTATATACATCTTCCTTACTTCCCTGTTTCTGAATCCGAATATCTTGACGAGGGATATGTTGAATGCCGACCTGTCGATCATCATCTTGATCATAAGGTACATGACAACGACAAAAACGACCGCGGAAGCCACAGACATCGTGATTATCATTGACTGCATCAGATCTACATAGATACCCGCAGATCTTGCGATCTCGCTTTTCGAAACTACTGAATATAACCGTCCGCTGTCTATGTTGAGTTCATGATCCGAGAAGACTGTATTGAAATAGTCATCATCCTCATCGAAAAGCTCCCGGCATCTGTCTATATCCATGAATATCATCAGAGATGCAGAATAATCCGTTATCCTGCTGACCCTGAAAGCATAAAGACGGTCGCCATTCTCTCCTTTCAGGGTAAATTCGTCACCTGTTGAAAGGTTATACTTGTTGGCAACAGCCGAGCTTACGACAACGTCTGTACCATTTTCGGGAAGATCGCCCGTATCGAAGAAAGGATTTTCTTTAGTTATGCCCATCACGGTAACATCAAAGCTGTAGCCGTAAATGTCTTTCTTGAGACCTTCAGCCACTGCTTCATATCCTCCTTCGGGGACTTCCTCTGCAGGATATTTGTAATTGTACATATATTCGTAGTGAGTCTGGCTTACATAATAATCCTTGACTCTTTGGCAGTAGACATATGTATTGAGGGCCATGAAAGCTACAAGAAGAGCCATGAACATTCCCAAGACGACAGTAAGTCCTGCTCTGATCTCCCTTACCATCTGTCTGATCCTGAACATGCTGAGGAACTTGAGTCCCTTAAGCTTCAGTTCTTTGCCGCGGACAATTTTCTGTTCATTACGCAGGAGCGACAAAGGGGATCTCTTAAGTTTCTTGCGAATGACAAGCATATTAACGGCGAATGCGGTTACCGGCGGGATCACAAGCCCGTAGATAATGATGAAAGGCGTGACCTTGATCTCAAGGGCAGGCATCGAATAATACAAAAGAGAATCCATTAGCTGCGCTTCTATCCCTGCAGGAGTAAGCAGCGCGGCTGTCGTTCCTATGATACCCGATATGAATGTCACGATGACCGGAACGGCTACATAGCTTATTATGAGAGTCCGCCTCCTGACGCCCATTGAATAAAGAGCTCCGATAACGGAACTTTCCTGATCGATCATATGCACAATGAATACCGATATGACATAAGCAAAGAGCATTACGAGCAGTATTCCGAATATGATGCTCGCAGAATAATTGATCTTTACATCATCAGCTGCTGAATCGATCCTGGGATTCTCTTTATAGTCAAGGAACAAAATGAGATTCGACGTCTTTATGTTAAAAACCTCATCTACCAGATCATCTGCTTTCTCTGCAAACTCGGATACACCGTCGGAAAGTTCCTTAGCTCCTTTTGCAAGTTCTTCCGATCCGTCAAGGATCTTTCCGGATCCGTCATAGAGCTCGTCGGCTCCGTCAGTCAGATCAGGAAGATTCTTCTTAAACTTTTTTGTCCCGTCATGCAAGGATCCGGCGCCGTCATTAAGAGCGGTGCTGTTCCTGCTCAAGGCACCCAGTCCGTCAGACAACTGTACAGAGCCGGCAGCCAGAGCCTTTGACCCCTTACAGAGCCCGCCGATACCTCCTTCCAGTTGATCAAAGATCGTTACAAGACCTGATAATCTCTTGTCAAGATCTTTGGCAGCCTTGGACAATGCAGGATCTGAACTCTTTGCCATCTTTCCAACATAACCGGAGAAGATCTTAAGTCCGCCGGAATAGTCCGAGGCCGCTTTTTGAAGTTTTTCCGAACCGTCTTTAAGATCCTTTGCCCCCTTCACGAGTTCGGAAGCTCCTCCTGCTGCCCGATCGACTCCGGCAGTATATGTCCTTACCCCCTTCTCCAATGCTGCGGCTCCCTTATCGAGGGCTTCTACACCGTCCGCAAGTTCAGACACGGCATCGTGGAATTCAGTCATTCCTCCATGAAAATCCTTCACCCCGTCAGTCAGGTCTTTTGCTCCGTCAGAAAGTTCCTTTGCCCCGTCAGAAAGTTCATCGATACCTTCAAGGAGTTCATCCTTGCGGCCAGTCATCCTGTCCCAGTATTCACGGAAATATTCATCATCAACATCATTGACATCAAATTCGATGTCTTCCAGCATGTTCTTAAGTTCATCTTCTTCAATGGCGCCGTTAAGGAGATATGAGTAATAGTATTCTTCTGACGATGAGGATGCGCCGGACCTGTAGAGTGCATCGTATGAATCCGGCGTTACGAATAGCAATCCGAAATACCTTGAATCCACGACCGAATCGGTAACTTTCTTAATGACCGTGTTGTAATCCGGAACGGCTCCGACACCGCAGATCCTAAATTTCCTGTCTCCGATCTTTACTTTATCATTTATGTTAATGCCGTTGACTTCCGAAAAACGTCTTTCCAGGACCGCTTCTTCGTCAGATTGGGGAAGCCTGCCTTCGATAAGCGATATCCTGTTGATGTTCTCCCTAAGTTTAAATACCCTCAGCACCTGTTCTTTATCCAGTGGATAATCGGCATAGAACATCTCCTCGATGGTAACGCCCTTGGCTCTTATCCTCTCAATTTCTTCGCTTCTCAAGGGTACAAAGACCGAGAATTCACCGTCTTCTCTTACGAGTTCCCTGTCCCTTAATTCCGTATAATCGATGACTGTGACAGCGGCACCCATGAGACTTGTAACGATGAATATCGAAAAGATTATGAGGAGCGAGAGAGCCAGATATCTTGCCCAGCCTGCTTTGAGATCACGGAAGGCTCTCTTTAACAGTATCCTGCCCATGTCAGAGATCCTCCAGTTCCGATGCGGGGATCTTCTGTTCGTTACGGTAATCCTTATGGACCTCACCATCCTTAAGGTATATTATGTGATCCACCATATTCTTAATCGAATTGTTGTGGGTAACTATAAGCATCGTGGTGCCGTACTGTCTGTTTATCTTTTCGAGAAGGACAAGGATATCCCTCGATGTCTTAGAATCAAGAGCACCCGTCGGCTCATCACAGAGCAGGACCTTAGGGTTCTTGACGAGAGCCCTTGCGATCGCGCAGCGCTGCTGCTGACCGCCCGAAAGCTGGGAAGGGAACTTATGCTGATGCTCCGTAAGTCCCAGGACTTCTATTAATTCATCAATATCCAGAGGGTCTTTTGTAAGATATTCGCAGACTTGGATATTCTCCCTTACGGTGAGGTTGGGGACCAGATTATAGAACTGGAAGATGAAGCCCAGATTATCTCTTCTGTAATCGGAAAGTTTCTCTCCTTTAAGGCCGTCAACATGCTTTCCTGCGACCGTGACAGTTCCGGAATCGATGTCATCCAGACCGCCTATACAGTTAAGCAGCGTAGACTTACCTGATCCGGATGTTCCCTGAATGACGCAAAGTTCGCCTTTGGAGACATCCATGTTCACGCCTTTTAAGACCTGAGCGTAGGAACCGCCTTCACCATAGGATTTATGAAGATCCCTGACTTCTAAATAACTCTCTGACATAAAAACCTCTCAAATAAAACTCCAAAAAGAAAGGGTTGTTTCCGTTAAGGAGACAACCCTTTCTGAATTAACTAACTCTTTACCGGATCAGGTTTTCTCTTTTTTATGTTTGCGGCCGAGTGACATTTGCCTGCAAGAGCGCAGTTGGCGCAATTACATCCGCAGGAACTCTTACCCTTTTTCTTGTCACGCAGCATGCTGATCACCGCAAGCGCGACCAGACCTGCAACCAGCGCAATGATAAGGATGTTAGCCCAATTTAAGATCAACCAATCCAGCATGTTAAAGCCTCTTATTTCTCCTTAACGACACCCGTGTACTTCTTGGCAGGTCTTACAACCAGGAAGATGAGTCCTGCAAGGACTAAGACTGCAAAGATCAGTCCGATGACATTTGCGGCACCGGTGAAGAGGAGACCGAACTGGTAAACGATCAGGGAGAGTGCATAAGCGAATACACACTGATATCCGATCGCAAACCATGTCCACTTTGCTGAGTTCATCTCACGCTTGATGGCACCGATGGCAGCAAAGCAAGGTGCGCAGAGGAGGTTGAAGATCAGGAAGGAGAAACCTGCAAGTGCGGAAAGTCCTTCGAAATCCAATACACCGAATACACCTACGACTTCTTCCTTTGCAACAAGGCCCATGATCGTAGCGATGGTTGCCTTGATGTTTGCAAAGCCCAGAGGAGCGAAGATCCAGCTGATGGCATTACCGATTATGCCAAGCACGGAAGATTCAAGTTCCATATCAGGATCGAATCCGAATCCGGCTTCCGTATTACCCAGGACGGATCCGAGCCAGATGACGATGGAAGAGATAAGGATGATGGTTCCGGCCTTCTTGATGAAGGACCAGCCTCTCTCCCACATGGACCTTAAGAGGTTGCCGATCGTAGGAAGGTGATATGCAGGCAGCTCCATGACGAAGGGAGCGGGGTCTCCTGCGAACATCTTAGTCTTCTTGAGAAGGATACCGGAAACGATGACTGCCGCAACTCCGATGAAATATGCGACGGGAGCAACCCAAGCTCCGTTACCGAGTGTATGACGGAAAAGAGCTGATGTGATAAGGGCAATAATGGGAAGCTTTGCTCCGCAAGGAATGAAGGTCGTTGTCATGATCGTCATCCTGCGGTCACGCTGACTCTCGATGGTCCTCGATGCCATGATGCCCGGAACACCGCAGCCCGAAGATACGAGCATGGGGATGAATGATTTACCGGAAAGACCGAACCTTCTGAAGATACGGTCGAGTACGAATGCGACTCTTGCCATGTATCCGCATGATTCAAGGAATGCAAGGAGAAAGAAGAGAACGAGCATCTGGGGAACGAAGCCCAATACTGCACCAACGCCTCCGATGATACCGTCTACTACGAGACCTGTTACGAACTCGTTTGCGCCGATCTTCACAAGACCTTTGCTTACGAGATCAGGGATGCTGGGTACGAAGATAGCGCCTTCTGCTTCATCCATGCCGGGTGCCGTGAACTCGCCGTCCTCATCCAGTGCACCGGATTCGGTAAGGGCTCCCGCCAGATCGAATCCGTTCTCATCGAACTCGTCTGCATAGAAACCGAAATCTTCTTCGAATGCGCCGAAATCAGCATCTTCAAAGTCACCCTGAAGATTCTCGGCACCCGTTATGTCAGCATCTGCTGCCTTATCGATGATCGCTTTGACGTCATCCGTAAATACGGACTCGCCTGCCCATTCATCAACCATCTCATCGTACTTGGCTCTGCCGATACCAAACAGATACCAGCCGTCACCGAAGATCTGATCGTTGGTGAAATCCGTTGCGGTTGCGCCGAAGCCCGTCATCGCGATGGAATATACCAGGTACATGATGATTGCGAAGATCGGCAGCGCCAGGATCCTGTTCGTCAAGACCTTATCGATCTTGTCGGAAACGGAAGCCTTTACCGCGGACTTCTTCTTGTAGCAGCTCTTGATGATGGAGCCGATGTAGATATATCTTTCGTTCGTTATGATGGACTCGGCGTCATCGTCGAGCTCTTTTTCCGCGGAAGCGATATCCTTTTCGATGTGGTCAACCTGTTCCTTGCTAAGGCCCAGTTTTTCTATTACTTTCTCATCTCTCTCGAAAAGCTTGATAGCATACCATCTCTGCTTATCTTCGTTCATATCGTGAAGGACGAATTCTTCTATATGTGCAAGCGCATGCTCCACGGGACCGGAGAATGTATGGGGAGGAACCGTCTTGGTCTCCTTTGCAGCCTTTATGGCTTCTTCTGCCGCCTCCATTATGCCCGTACCCTTGAGAGCTGAGATCGCAACGGCCTTGCATCCCATCTGCTTTGAAAGCATCTCGAGATCGAGCTTGTCACCGTTCTTGTTGACCAGGTCGATCATGTTGACCGCCATTACGACGGGGATGCCGAGTTCGGTAAGCTGTGTCGTAAGATAGAGGTTGCGCTCGAGGTTCGTGCCGTCAACAATGTTGAGGATGACATCAGGGTTTTCTTCGATAAGATAATTCCTTGCGACGACTTCCTCCAGCGTGTAGGGGGAAAGCGAATAGATGCCGGGAAGGTCCGTAACGGTCACGCCGTCGTGCTTTTTGAGCTTGCCTTCCTTCTTCTCGACAGTTACGCCGGGCCAGTTGCCGACGAACTGATTGGAACCCGTGAGGGCGTTAAAGAGGGTTGTCTTGCCGCTGTTGGGGTTGCCCGCCAAAGCGATCGTGATCTTGTTATCTGCCATTATCTGATATTCTCCTTTACTCAACTTCAACCATCTCCGCATCGTTCTTGCGGAGCGAGAGCTCGTAGCCTCTTACCGTTACTTCAACAGGATCTCCCAGGGGAGCAACCTTGCGCACAAAGATCTCAACTCCTTTGGTTATGCCCATGTCCATGATCCTGCGCTTCACGGCTCCTTCTCCGTTGAGCTTAACGACCTTTACGGTCTCGCCCACTTTTGCTTCTCTCAGTGTTTTCACCTTCACATCCTCCTATATCATTATTTTTTTTGCTAACTCTGCACTCACTGCGACCCGGCTTTCCTTGACCTTGACTATCAGGTTCTCACCGATCGAGCTGACTACGCTTACTTCGCCTCCGACATTGAAGCCCATGTCTTCCAAATGTTTTTTCATCTCAGGGCTTCCGCCGATCTTTTTTATGATCTGGGGCTGTCCTATGTCCGCATATACGAGAGGCATCATGACCACACTCCTTATCCGCCGGTAAAAATAATCCGGCACGCGTGTATATATTTGGTTAGCCTTTGCTAACCGATTGCAAGTATAGTAAGCAAATGCTAACTTGTCAAGTCGGTTTTTACAGAATTTCACTGAATTTCCTATTGAGTTGTCGGTAGTTTTTTGGTAAGTTAGTGCTAACTCGTTTAAGGGGGATCAGTGATATGGCAATATTGGGATCCAAGGAGTTATATGTCGAGACCATATACATCCTGTCGATGGGATCTGATAAAGTCAGAGCAAAGGATATAAGCAGCCTTTTGGGTTTTTCGAGAGCATCCGTCAGCCGGGCAGTCCTGTCACTTAAGGAAAAAGGCCTTGTAAGAAAAGACACCAACGGGAACATCAAACTCACAGAGGGCGGGATCATACTCGCAAAGCACATACACGAACGTCAGACGCTCGTAAAGGACCTTCTGACAGGTCTCGGCGTCAACGAAGATACTGCCTCGGAAGAAGCTTCTCACATCGAGCGTTTTCTCAGCGATGAGACGGTAGAGAAGATCCGGCTGTATCTCACGTGCGGACCCCGGCAGGGCTGATATATCAGAAAAGCAATAATTTCAGCTTTTCGCCAAAGCCCTTATCCTTGAAAGAAAAGCAAAAAAGTGATATTAAAATACTTTGTGCGCGTTAAAACGAGACAGTTTTCCGATCGGGGATAAGAATGAAGAAATATGCATCACAATATGACATGATGACAAAGCAGGGTGTCGAGAGCCTGATCTTAAGGCTCGGCATACCCACTACTATCAGCATGTTCATCACGAGCCTCTATAACATGGCGGACTCGTATTTTGTGGGGCAGATCAACACATCGGCGAGCGGCGCCACGGGCGTAGTGCTCGGACTCATGGCTATCCTTCAGGCGATGGGCTTCATGTTCGGCCACGGCACGGGCAGCATCATCAGCCGCAAGCTCGGTCAGAAGGATGTTAAGAGCGCGAGCAACTATTCTTCCACCGGCTTTTATATCTCCCTTATCGCGGGAGCGGTCATCCTAACCTTCGGACTCTTATTCCTGGAGCCCTTGGTAACGGTGCTCGGAAGTACTCCCACTATACTTCCCTACGCGAAGACATATGCCGCCTGCATCCTCTGCGCGGCTCCGATAATGGTATCGAGCTGCGTTCTCAACAACATCTTAAGATACGAAGGCAGGGCTCTCTTCGCCATGATCGGACTTACGTCCGGCGGCATCATCAACATCTTCCTTGATGCCCTCTTCATGCAGAAGCTGGGAATGGGGATCTTCGGTGCAGGTCTTGCGACCGCGATATCCCAGCACATCTCCTAGGCGATACTGCTTCTGATGTTCATCTTAAAAAAGACACAGAGTTCTCTTAACATCAAATATATAAAGTTTAAGGCTTCCTACTTCTTCGACATCATCACGACAGGTCTTCCGAGCCTTGCCCGCCAGGGTCTTGCGAGTATATCGACCATGCTCCTCAACAACGCGGCAGGCGTCTACGGCGACGCGGCGATCGCCGCCATGAGCATCGTGAACAGGATCAGCATGTTCGTCTTCAGCTGCGCGCTCGGAATCGGACAGGGCTTCCAGCCTGTCGCAGGATTCAACTACGGTGCAAAGAAATACTCGAGAGTCAAGAGAGGCTTCTTCTTTACTCTCTTCTTCGGAACATGTCTCATCGGGATCGCGTCGATCCTGGTCTACATCAGCGCCGGCAGCTGCATACAGCTCTTCAGGAACGATCCTCTGGTCATTAAGTACGGCATACCCGCGCTCCATGCGCAGTGCATCGCACTCTTCTTCGTGCCCTTCCAGGTCTGCAACAACATGATGTTCCAGAGCATCGGCTACAAGTTCAACGCGACCTTCCTGTCAACTTTAAGGAACGGCGTCTACTTCATTCCGATATTGCTCTGTTTCAGTTTCTTCTTCGGTCTTGCGGGCATTCAGGTAGCTCAGGCAGTCGCAGACATCATGACATGCTTCACCTGCATCCCCTTCACTATCAGCTTTTTCTCGAAACTGCCTGCTGACGGCAAATAAGACTGATCAGAGATCTTCTGCCCGGGGATAAGACGGGATCGCGCCCTTCCCCTGAACGCTTACCGCACAGTATCTGACTGCAAATTCCGTTGCCTTCTGAAGGTCTTCCATACTTATGTCATCCAAGTTCGATGCGTCGTATCCGAGCGACTTTATCTTCCAGAGGAAAGAGCCGATGGAAGCGTCACCTGCGCCGGTCGTGTCGACCGCCTTGACTTCGGGCGCTTTGGCAACGGAGCTACAAATGGGTGTATATGCCTTCATCCCTTCGCTGCCGCTTGTAAAGAGTACGAGCCTTATCCCTTTCGAAAAGAGTCCGGGCAAAGCCTGATCTATATCCTTTTCGCCCGTTACGAACTCGAGTTCGTCATCAGATATCTTGAGAATGTCAGCCTTGGGAATGAACGAATTCACGGCAGTACGGAGCTTCTCCCTGTCGTCCCAGAGCATGAACCGCAGATTGGGATCAAAGCTTATCAGGGCGCCGTTCCTGCGGGCCATCTCTATAGCCCTTTCATGGGCATCCTTCATGGGGAAATCTCCGAGCGATACGCTGCAGAAATGCAGCGCGAAGATGTCTTCAAATGCCGCCTCATCAAGCTGATCAGGCGTATAGAGCATGTCAGCGGACGGATTCCTGTAGAAAGAGAAAGTCCTGCTTCCGTCCTTGCCGAGACTTACGAAAGCCAGTGCCGTGTTAGCCTTGCCTGTGAGTGCGACATAAGACGTATCGATCCCTGTTTCACTCAGGGTGTTCAATATCTTGTGCCCGAAAGGATCGTCCCCCAGCTGGGTCAGGAACAAAGACCTGCCGCCTAAGCGCGAGAATACAGCACACACATTGGCGGGAGCCCCTCCGACAGCCGGAAAGAAAGACTCGACTTCATCAAAAGCGCATCCCGCAGGGGATGGGATGAAATCGATCAGGGCTTCGCCTATCGCAACAAGTCTTCCGTCAGCCATTATTCTTGCCCTCCAGTTCTCTCTTTACAGATGCCGGGAACCTCTTCATCCCCCGCAAGAACCTGCAAATCAATCCCTTATTATCTAACCGGTCTTATTATACGACATAATACAAAAAACAGACTACACAGGGGCATCCCGAAGGACACCCCGGCAACAAACTGAAACAAAAAATACACCAGACGGGAAAAAGATGTATAATTAAAGTCTGACTACACGATGTAAACTATCGGGGGATATGCAGTCAGAAAACGGTATCTTACAGCTACGTTCTTAAGAGTAATCTTACAGGGGGATAATACCGTGGAACAGAACAAGAATGACAGAAGGACCCAGAGGACTGAGCGCGCCCTTAAGGACGCACTGGCCGAGCTCCTGATCGAGAAGGGCCTGTCCAAGATAACGGTCCGCGAGATAACAGATAAAGCAGACATCAACCGAGTGACTTTCTATAAACACTATCTGGATGTCTACGATCTTTACGAACAGATAGAAAAAGAGATCCTGGTCGACCTGGGACTTATCGTCCTGGAGTACGGGGAGATCTCTACTGCCGAGATATTCAAGCATCTCGTGGATTATGTCGACGATAACCGCATGCTCTTCCGCATGGTCTTCTCACCCAATACGACTTCAGCCCTGATGGAGAAGGTCGCAGGTCTTATCGAGGGAATATCGCGCAAGGTCCTGACGGAAAAATACCATGTGGAACTCAACAAATACAACATAGATTACCTTAACTACTACAGGGCTTACGGTGCGATCGCCATTATCGACAAATGGGTCATGGAAGATTTTGTACAGCCTAAAGAAGACGTCGTCCGCACCGTGTCGGAACTCGACGCCCATGTGGCGGCCTATATTCACTCAGTAATCTGACGGATACTTATCTGTTATCGACTTTCTCGGGATACATGTCGTGACCGGCAAGACGGTCAGCTGCGACCTGCTCCCAGCGCGTTCCCGGCCTGCCGTAATTGCAGTAAGGGTCGATGGAGATCCCGCCCCTGGGCAGGAACTTGCCCCAGACTTCGATATACTTGGGATCCATGAGCTTGATGAGATCCTTCATGATCATGTTCACGCAGTCCTCATGGAAATCGCCGTGGTTACGGAAGGAAAACAGATAAAGCTTCAAAGACTTGCTCTCCACCATCTTGACATCAGGCACATAGCTTATCGTGATCGTGGCAAAGTCGGGCTGGCCCGTGATGGGACAAAGCGACGTGAACTCCGGGCAGTTGAACTTTACGAAATAATCGTTCTCCTGGTGTTTATTGATGAATGTCTCGAGTACAGAAGGATCGTAATCCGTCTTGTAGACCGTTCCTGCCGATCCGAGCTTTGTAAGGTCTTCTCTTTCTCTCATGGCACACCTCCCGTATCAACCCTTGATGATATTATACTTGATGCCTTCATCGAAGGTATCGATACCTTCCTTCTTCTTTATGAATTTAACTACGGCATATGTAACAGGCGTGAAGATCACCTCGTAGAGCACCTTGAAGAGATACTGGAACAGGATCATCTTGAGCACTACGGAATTTTCCATCGTTCCCCAGAAGGAGATCATGATGAAGATCACAGAGTCAAAGCCTTCGCCGATCAGGGTCGATGTGATAGTACGGAGCCAAAGCTTCTTGCCGCCAGTCTTGACCTTAAGGCGTGACAGGATCATGGAGTTGGAAAACTCTCCGAAAAGATATCCTGCGAAAGAAGCAATGGCAACACGGGGTGTCGTTCCCATGACCGTCGCATATGCTTCCTGGCTCTCCCAGTAACCGGGATGAGGGAGCGCGATCGTGATGAGGTAGATCAACACAGCGAAGAAGCTGCATGCAAATCCGGCCCATATGATGAGCCTGGCCTTCCTGAAGCCGTAGACTTCGGTAAATACATCGCCCAGTATGTAGGTCAGCGGGAAGAGTATTACCGCTGCAGGAAGAGTTATCTCTCCGGTAACGGCCCACATCTTGCCTGCGATCAGGTTCGAAAGCAGAAGGCATGTCACGAAGACTATGCCTATCAGCATAAAGAGCCTGGATACCTGTTTTGATTCATTCATAAGATCTACCTCGCTTTTCGCAGGACATAAACGCCCTCTTTGCAAGGAAACAAAAAGGCGCTCGAAAACCGGCGCCTGTAAACATTACAAAGAATAAGTGTTACAGTCCTGGTTTTGTTTTACGACAGGATGGCACTAACGAACTGTCGGCTTTACGCACAAGAACTATATCATCTTATGCTCAAAAGTCAAGCGTTAGGGCGCGTGCGCGAAAAATGATATACTAATAAAAATCCAGATTAAGGGGATGATCCTTTTGAGAAAGAAAGACAGTTTTTTATCCTGGCTGATGCTGATACTGGGCGCCGTTATCGCGGCATTCGCCCTTGAGGAGTTTCTCGCACCCAACAAAATATTCGACGGCGGAGTGACCGGTATCTCCATGATCCTGTCCAATCTCCTGAAAGCCAAGACGGGTGCACCAATGTCCTTGGGTATCTTAGTCCTCATCATCAACATCCCCTTCGTCCTGATCGGCTTCCGCAAGCTCGGCAAGCGTTTCATCCTCAAGACAATCGTTGCGGTCGCGGTCTTCTCTTTCATGACCGGGGTTTTCGAAAAGTGGGCCAACGCGACTTCAGATACGATCCTGGCGGCCGTATTCGGCGGCGTTTTCCTCGGAATAGGCGTCGGCCTTGTCCTCCGCGGCGGCGGAGTCCTCGACGGCACCGAGATCGTGGCGATAATCCTCAACAAGAAGGTATCCTTATCCATCGGCACGATAATCCTTGTCTTCAACGTGCTGATCTACACTGTCGCAGGATTCCTGTTCGGACTTGACCGCGGCATGTATTCACTCCTGATGTACTTCATCACATCCAAGGTCATAGACATCGTCGAGATGGGCTGGGACAACACCAAGTCCGTCATGATCATAACCAACCACGGCAAGGAGCTTGCAGGCCTCATATACCAGGAACTCGGCCGTACCGTCACCTTCATGAAGGGCGAAGGCCTTGTCTCCCACGACAGCAAAGACATCCTCTACTGCGTCGTTACCCGTGCGGAGATCCACGATCTTAAAGAAGTCATATCCAAAGTCGAAGGCAGCACGTTCACGACGATCTCCGATGTATCCGAGATCGTGGGAAATCACATAAAGAGCAGGGATGTCGACCTTTAACAGGTGAATTCCGGAGAGGGAACTATGTGCTCATTGCACCATTAATACCTCAAAATTCGTCATGTTTACGATTGACTTAAATTTTATTATTTATATAATAACCCCGTGGAAGGCGAAAAGGTACAATTAACTATTGAGTTCTTAAGGTACGTCAATTATTTCTTGACGTTACTTTTTGCCGTCTGTTACGCCTGCCAGTTCTTCTATATTCCGGTATCACTTTTCGAGACCATAAAGAACAAGTTTTCCAAGAAAAAAGAAAAGAACAGTGACAAGAAGATCATCGAATATACATATGCTTTCTTGATCTGCGCCCGCAACGAGGAGCTCGTCATCGGCAATCTCATCGACAGCATCAACCACCAGAACTACCCTTACAAGAAGATCAAGGTCTTCGTCTGTGCTGACCACTGCGACGACAGGACTGCTGAGATCTCCAGGAAGCGGGGTGCCATAGTATATGAGCGCTACAGCGATAAGCACATCGGTAAGGGTTATGCTTTGAACTTCCTCCTCAAGCAGATACAGAAGGACTATCCCGAAGGATTTGACGGATACTTCGTATTCGACGCCGATAATGTTATCGATTCCGAATACGTCAAGGAAATGAACATCACCCATAATCAGGGTCATTCCATAATCACCAGCTACAGGAACAGCAAGAACTACGGTGACAGCTGGACATCGGCAGGCAACGCCCTCTGGTTCCTGCGTGAGGCCCAGTATCTTAACCGTCCCCGCTACTTCCTGCATACGAGCTGCGGCGTATCCGGCACGGGCTTTATGTTCGACCGCAGGATCGCAGAGCAGATGGACGGATACCCTTTCCACCTTCTGACGGAAGATATCGAGTTCACTATCCACCACATCTGCAACGGCGAGAAGATCGCATACTGCGAGAAAGCCATCATCTACGACGAGCAGCCCATCAAGTTCACCCAGTCCTGGATACAGCGTATGCGTTGGACCCGCGGAGGTCTACAGGTCTTCATGAAATACGGGACTGCCCTTACCAAAGGCATCTTCCACGGCAACTTCTCCTGCTTCGATATGACAATGTCCGTTATGCCCGCTTTCTTCATCTCGATGGCGGCCATCATCCTTAACTTCCTCCTGAGCATCGTTACCGCGATCGCCGGAGACAATGTCCTGCTCGCTGTTGCCTCCCTCGGTGAGACTCTTGCCGAAGGTTATGCCACACTCCTTTTCATGGGATTTATTACCGTAATCTCTGAGTGGAAGAAGATCCGTACGACCGGAGTTAAGAAGCTCTTATACCTGTTCACATTCCCCATCTTCGTGTTCACATATATCCCCATCGCAGTCTCCTCCCTCTTCAGGACCGTTACCTGGAAGCCTATTGCCCACACGGTAACAACGACCGCAGAGGACCTGGCAAACGACGAGAACTTCGATGCGGGAACAAACTACCACGCTAAATAAAGGGAATACTATACTCAACCGTATTGTTACTTAATAATTTCACTTTGTTCATTATATGAATATTCATTAAAACAAAGTAAAACCGCCTGTCTTCAAGGACGAATGATATCCTTCGGACAGGCGGTTTTGTTTGGCAGAACGTTGTCTATATCAGTTTGCGTGAAGAAGGTTTGATATTACTTTACTGCCTCAAATGCTGCTTCGAGTGCTGCGATCAGGTCACCGGGATCCTCAACTCCGATGGAAAGCCTGATGGTGTTGGGACGGATCCCCTGATCCAGGAGTTCTTCCTCGGTCAGCTGTGAATGTGTCGTGCTTGCGGGGTGTATAACAAGCGACTTAACGTCTGCAACGTTAGCGAGGAGTGAGAAGATAGCCAGGTTGTCTATGAATTTCTTGGCTGTGTCGGCATCGCCCTTGATCTCGAAAGTGAAGATCGATCCGCCGCCGTTCGGGAAATACTTCTCGTAGATGGGGTGGCTGGGTTCGGATGCCAGTGAGGGGTGGTGAACTGCGGCAACCTGAGGATGCTTGTCAAGGTAATCAACGATCTTGAGAGCGTTGGATACGTGGCGCTGTACGCGGAGAGACAGTGTCTCGAGACCCTGCAGGAAGAGGAATGCGTGGAAAGGCGAAAGCGTGGATCCCGTATCACGCAACAGGATAGCGCGGATGTATGTTACGAATGCAGCGGGGCCGACAGCGTCTGCGAAAGAGATGCCGTGGTAGCTGGGGTTGGCTTCGGAGATCCAGGGGAACTTGCCGGAATCCTTCCAGTCGAACTTGCCTCCGTCAACGATAACGCCGCCGATAGCCGTACCGTGGCCTCCGATGAACTTCGTGGCTGAGTGGATAACGATGTCTGCCCCGTACTCGACAGGTCTTAAGAGATAAGGCGTTGCGAATGTGGAATCGACTACGAGAGGGATCTTGTGCGCATGAGCGACTTTCGCAAGCTCCTCGATGTCTATGATGTTGGAATTAGGATTACCCAGAGACTCGATGTAGATTGCCTTGGTGTTGTCGCGGATAGCCGCCTCGAAAGAACCTTCAACGTCAGGATCTACGAATGTTGTCTCGATGCCTGCCGTAAGGGGCAAGGTATGTGCGAGAAGGTTATAAGATCCGCCGTAGATCGTCTTGGATGCGACGATGTGCTCACCGTTCTTTGCAAGAGCGGATATCACGTAATTGACCGCTGCTGCACCGGAAGCTGTTGCAAGTGCTGCAACACCGCCTTCAAGAGAAGCTACTCTCTGCTCGAAAACATCCTCTGTTGGGTTTGTCAGTCTGCTGTAGATGTTGCCTGCATCACGGAGTCCGAATCTGTCTGCTGCGTGCTCTGAGTTGTGGAAAACATAAGATGATGTTGCGTAGATCGGAACTGCTCTTGCATCTGTTGCGGAGTCTGCTTTCTCCTGTCCTGCGTGGATCTGTCTTGTTTCAAAACTCCATGTCTTTGAATCTCTGATATTCTTTACGTCTGCCATTGTTATGTACCTCCTTGGGCTTTCGTTTTCTTTGATGGCTCAATTCTATCCCTCGGAAAGTTATTACGCCAATACATCGCTCCAATAGTCAGTTATAGGATAAGCCTATATTATGCGGCAGATAAAAAGGGTGCCTTGAGATCAAGACACCCTTGAAGATCTTATCAACAGCCGTTGTTAGAGGCTTGCAAACTCGAAGGATTCCAGAAGATCACGCGTCTCGGGCAGACTCTTCCTCTGGTTGATACAGTATATAAGCACCGCATCCCTCCTGTTCTTGTGGTAGAGCGTCCCCTCGCCCGAAATGCTCAATGCAGTCTGAACCTCTTTCAGGTTGAAGTGGCATGCCAGCCCCAGAGCCACGATCTTGTCGCGTCCCGGCTTTCTCGTGCCGTTAAGGATCTGATAGCCGTAGGTCCTCTCGATCCCAGCGCGCTTGAATGCCTCCGAATTCTTGAGCCCGTACTCTTCTATCTTGCGCGAAAGGTATACGCCCACTCCCGCATTTGCAAGATCCGCGTCAAGCTGCGCGATGTATTTACTGATATCCTCCTGGGATCTCGCGCCGTTGAGCACCTTCATAAGTTCAGCTGTAGTCTTTTCGTCCATATCTTTCTCCTTGCCCTATGATAATCCAATATCCTTACAATTGAAAACTTATTTGCCTTGAAGAGGGGCAGACTCAAAAAGACCGCCCCTCATAGTAATCAAGGTCAATTATCCGTCAGTTAAAACCCGAAAGCGGATTTTGCAAGTTTACCCTGTACCCTCAGTGTGACGAGCATATAGTAAGCATCGTCAGCTGCCGAAAGGCTTGTTACATCGATCTTGTCGATCTTATCTATCCACTTCTTCTCTTTATTTATCAGTTTTTCGTAATCCTTGAGCATCTTGGAAGGATCACCATTGCCGGACGAGTATTTCTTCATGAACTTGATATATTCATCATAGAAGGCTTCATAGTCATCCATTGTCTTCTTGAACTCAGGGGTTACAAGAGAATAGTCACCGTCCTCTACTGCCTTCTTGATATCATCATCAGAAGTACCTTCTTCTTCCGTTTGTTCTTCCTCTGATACGGAAGTGGTCGTAGTTGTTGTTGTAACAGCCTCTGTAGTAGTGGTCGTAGTTGTTGCTTCGGTCGTTGTCGTAACCTGCGTCTCTGCGGTAGTTTCCTTAGCGCGCCTGTTGCCGCCGCTTGCGATAGATCCGATCCTGATACCGAGCATGAGCGTCAGGAATATGACCCAGGCTCCTGCAATTATTCCTATCCTTATCTTCTTGTCCCACTCACCATGACGGAGCACAAGGATCGTCACAGGGATCGGGAAACAGAACAGCCATCCCAATATCCAAAGTACAAGTTTTCCCTTAGACATATACACATCCTCCTTTTGTTTTTCGATAGTATGCGAATATCATCTTGTAACTGCATTTTATGGAAAAAAGTGTGTGCTTTGGTGTGCATGCTGCACACTTTGTGTGCTGTGAGTGATTATTAACAAAAACCATATAATTCATTCATATTTGACTAAAAATCAACTTACTATTGCCCGATAATCGCACGGGCGCATTGATATACTTCAACTGCGTTGACGCAAAACCAAAAGAAAAGAGGATTAGTAATGAATAAAAAGATAGCTATACTGCTTGTCCTGGCTATGTCAGCAAGCATGGCATTAGCAGGATGCACAGGCAGTAAAGGCGAAGAGACAACCACTTCTGCAACAACTGCAGCAACACAGGCATCGGAGACTGAGACTTCAAAGGAGGAAACTAAGAAATCTGAAACATCAGAAACATCCGCTACTGCCGAATCATCTGAGGACAAAGGCGGAAATAAAGATAACCAGTCTGACCCCAAGCCTTCGGCAGATGCTCCGGAGGAGGATAATAATATGGATAAAGAACCTAAGAAGGTTAAGACAGATGATGATGATGGCGGTGTGGTCGTTGCAGATCCCGTCACGCAGGATGACACAGATGATAAAGCAGCAGATAATGATTACTACAGCGCCAATACGGCTTTAGGCAAGGCCGAGGTCGAGAAATTCTGTGCCATGATCCGCGATTCCTACATCGACGGTGACTGGGAGACGATCAGCAAGTATGCAAGATACCCCGCTAAGGTCAACGACCAAGAGTTAAAGGATGCTGATGCTTTCCTGAAGTACCTTAAGGGCAAGAAGCCTTCGGCTGATTCCATCAAGGCCATGAAAGAAGAGACCTGCAAGGACATGATGTCTACAGGCCAGGGCATCTGCCTCGCATCGGGTCTGGTCTGGGTTATCGATGACAGTTACCTGACGGACAAAGAACCGAAGCTTCAGGTATTCTCGATGTTCGGTATCTGATCTTAATAAAATAATGATACTGGTGAAAGGCTGTCTCATGGGAACATGGGACAGTTTTTTATTGGCAGATTACAGCCATCAGCTCGTCGTAGCCGTTGGCTTTGTATGTGATATCGTGCATCTCCAGACCTCGGGGGAAAGGCTTCCCTTCTGCCGCGAAAAGACAACAGTCCATGCCTGCGTTCTCTGCCAGCATGATGTCGGATGAGATGGAATCGCCTACGACAAGGTAACGCGATCTGTCGGGATCGCCTATGGAACTTATCACCATGTCCGCGTAGTCCGGGTCCGGTTTGACGCGGCCCATCTCTTCGCTGATAAAGACCTTTTCGACATAGTCAAGAAGACCTGATGCCTTGATGCGGCCGTTTTGTGTGTATGCCAGACCGTTGGTGATAACGAACAGGCGGAGATCCGGATTTCTGATCTTTTCGAGGAACTCGCGGGCGCCGGGGAGATAGAATCCGCATTGGGACAAGTGGTACATGTAGCGCTCGTTCATGGCAGGGCCGTCAACATCGCCGAAAGTGATCTCGAAACGCATACGCTTCAGCTCTTCACGGCTGATCTCGCCTTTTTCGAAGCGGAGCCAGAGCGACTTATTCACCTCCGAATAGCGCTCTTCTGTCTCAGGACTGCACTCCATGCCAAAATCACGGACTGCACCCCGGAGGGCGTATTGCTCTGATTGTTTGAAATCGAGGAGTGTCTCGTCCAGGTCGAACAGGATATAGCTGTATCTTATCATTGACCCTTGATCTTTCCCGTCAGGTCGATAATATCGCTTATGAGTTCCATGTGGTTGGCTTCGATATAAGCCACGTCACCGCTGCCTGCGGCCTTCTCGAGCTTGAGAGCCTTATCGGATATATCTGATGCGCCCACAGTCTTGGATGTGCTCTTTATCGAGTGAACGAGGGTCTCGTATTCCTTCCAGTCGGCCTTCTCTTTAAAGGACTGCAAGGATGCGCACTTGCCGGCTGTGGTATTTGCATAATCGGACAGGATCTCCAGATAGAAAGCCTCATCTCCGCCCGAATAGCCTATTCCTTCGTCCACGTTCAAGCCGATGGATCTGGCCTTTTCGATGGTGAGGACCGGATCAGACGGCGGGAATTCCAAGGCGACAGGCTGGGCTTTCGGAACGATTCCCTCAAGGTTTTCGATGGGTTTTTCTTCCTTCTTCTCGGAGATCACCAGTTTTGACTCAGGCAGGTATGTCCTTAAGATCTTCTCAAGATCTCCGGTCATGATAGGCTTGGCAAGATAATCGTTGAAGCCTGCCTTGAGGTACTGCTCCTTCGCGCCGACGATGGCATTTGCGGTGAGAGCGATCACAGCAGTATTGCCGAGGACATCTTTTTCCTTAAGTTCCTTCAGTGTCTCGATACCGTCCATCTTGGGCATCATGTGATCGAGGAAAAGGATATCGAAGAAGTTATATCTCATGATGTTGATCGTCTCCTGGCCGGAAGAACAGATGACGGGATCTATGTCATAAAGCTTCAGGAGCTTGGATGCGACCATCAGGTTCATGGTGTTGTCGTCGGTGACGAGGACTCTGGCTTCAGGAGCCTTGAACGCAACATCCTTGTCGTATCTGGATGCATTGGCCTTGTTCTTCTCCTCGTAATCTCCCATGGGAGTTACATCGGAAACAGGCAGGGTCAGGGTAAAGCCGAATGTCGAGCCTATGCCGTATTCGCTCTTGATATCGAGCTTACTGTCCATCATGGCGAGGAGTCTCGTAACAATGGAGATGCCGAGGCCAGTACCTTCGATGTGGCGGTTCCTCTTCTCGTCGACTCTCTCGAATGTCTTTGCGAGCTTGTTGATATCCTCATCCCTGATGCCGATACCGGTATCGATGACATCAACGCGGATGGTCGCCTTGCCGTCCTTGACATGTCTGTCTTCGATCTTAAGGGTTACGCTGCCGTTCTCGGTATATTTGACTGCGTTGGTGAGCAGGTTCATGATGATCTGGCTGATCCTGACATCATCACCTATCATCTTTGAAGGAAGCGATTCGTCCGCCTCTACGATGAATTCAAGGCCCTTGCGTTTCGCACGCACGCCAACGGTGTTTACGAGATCGCTTATGAGCGCGGCCGTGTCGAATTCGGCAGGCAGCAGCGACATCTTGCCTTCCTCGATCTTGGAGAAATCGAGGATGTTGTTGACGAGTGCGAGAAGCGTGTTGCTCGCGCTCTTGATGTTGGATGCATATTCGGTGATATTGTCTCCCGTTGATTCTCGGAGGATCATCTCGTTCATTCCGATGATGGCATTGATAGGGGTCCTGATCTCGTGCGACATGTCGGCCAGGAAGTCACTCTTGGCCTTGTTGGCGCTGTCGGCCGCAGTCTTTTCGAGCATAAGGACCTTGGATTCGTATTCCCTCTTGTGCTGGATCGCCTTCATCGCTTCGATACGCTTGTTTATCTTCTGTTCGTGCCTGTATCCCAGGATATAGAATCCCGATATGAGCACGAAAACGATAAGGTTGATGAGTATGCTGACGACAAGGAGACTCCTTGGAGCCGCGTAGAGTTCGCTAGCCCTTGTGACGATGACGAGATGCCATCTTTCCATGACCTGATCTACGAATACTGTGCAGTTCTCGCCGTTGATCTTCATGTCAAAGTTGCCTTTTCCCTGCTTCTTTATTGCTTCGAAAAAGGCCTTCCCCTCGTCAGTCTCGTTCAGGAAACTTCCGTTCAGGTTCTTGTCGGGGTGGGCGATGATCATGCTGTCATGATTCAGGACAAAACCGTATCCCCTACCGTTGATCTTCGTATTCTCCGCGATCTTCTGAACGTTCGACAGGGCAAGGTCAAGAGCCAGGACATTATCGGGATCCGACAGTGTCTTGCTTATCGTGATGATCACGTCACCGGTCCTGGCATCGACATAAGGATTGATGATGCTGAGTTCGCCGTTCGCGGCTACTGCATCTTTATACCAGTCTCTGTCGGTCGGATCGTAGTCAGCCGGAGGATCCCAGTCGACGCCGTTGACGAAGCCGCCAAGGACGGCACCGTATGCACCCATGTAGGAGCTGTCGAACTGCTTGCCTGTATTGGTTGCCTCACGGGTCAGATATTCGCGGATATCATCGATCGAAGCTCCTTTTGAGATCATGTGATCAACGGTCTCGGCTTCGACCCAGAGAACGGACTTGGCGGTCTCGAGATACCTTTCGATATCGGCATTTACTGATGAGATCTTGTCGTCACCGAGTTCGTGTATGGAAGAATAGGCAGATTGATAGATGGCCCTTGTGGTAAATACTACCAGCAATGCCATGAGGATAAAGGTGATCGAAAGTGTAAGAATTACCGTTTTACGATTTGAACCCATAACTGCCCCATTTTGTTATTCAAGTTGTCCGTTCAAGCAGTTGCCGGGATCATGTCCGGATCCTGCCTGTCATAGTTCCCACGACTTTCATTATACATTAAAAAAGAAAAGGGACCGCCTATTTTTTTGGCGGTCCCAAAACATCTCTCTATCTTATTTTCCCTTATCAGAATGCTGTTGAAAGTCTCTTGATCACGTATTCGGGATCACCGGACTTGTTGGGTTCCAGGATGCCGCAGCCGTACTTGCCGTTGATCCATCCTGTCTCCTTATCGTATTCTCCGTTGCCTGCGAGCATCGAATTGATGTCGTCCTCAGTCGCTGATGAGGCCGGCTTAAGTTCATATTCGACTTCGAAAGCAAGCTTATCGATACCGAGATCGGTAAGACCTGCATCCTGCTCTTCATTGTAGTTCAGGATCTTCTTGACGTAGATCCTTGCATCGAAGACCTTATCTCCGTAAGTCTCCTGCAGATAGGTCTGCATGGCTACCTCGACAGCATACTTTGCATCATCGAGCCTGTCCTTCAGGGGAAGATTGTGCTGGCCTGTCTTACCCATTGGATCGTCATCTTCGGGCTCGTCCTGCTGAGTGTCAGAGGGCATATCTTCACCGGGGCCGCCGATGCCTTCAGGCATGGACGTTGACGCGGAAGTCGCCGCAGTTGTTGTGGTAGTCGTAGCCTCTGTCTGCGTCTCACTCTCGGAAGAAGAAGTTGCCGTTGTCTCAGCAGCACCGTTGCTGCATGCCGCCATCATGGATGCGCACAATGCAAGTGCCACTGTTGTTGTCAAAAATCTTTTCATCTTATATCCTCTCTCTCATTTCGTGCATCTTTCGATGCCCTGAGATTATAGACTTATATCCGGACAACATATGAGCAAAAAAGAGGCAATAAAAAGTCAAAAAAATGTCAAAGATCAGCCCTTGCGCCTGCGCTGCTGCCTGTAGCGGGCGGGCGTGACCTTGCAGTATCTGCTGAAAACGCGCGTAAAATAACTCTGGCTGGGGAAGGCGAGCGCCTCGGATATCCACACTATCGGGTAGTCCGAATTCTTCAGCATGTTGCGGGCCGTCTCGATCTTCTTGTAAGTAATGTATTCCGTCACGGTCATGTTGGTCTCAGCCCTGAAAAGGCGCGACAGGTAACCCTCCGACAGGCCGCAAACCCTGCAGAGATCCTCCATCCTGATCCTTTTGTCAAGATGCTCATAGATATAATCGATACAGGCTGCCACGTGTCTTGAAAAGATATCCTCCTTGGACATCTCATGCATCCTCTCTGCATATGCCACGCACATCTCCTCGTGGATCTCGGTTATCTCCTCCTTGCCGGCAGCCTCATCGGCGAGCCTTATATAGTAATCGCTCATGCCGTAGGCTTCAGGCATCGACATGCCGCCCTCTATGCAGTTTCTTGCAATGATGGCTGCTGTAATGACAAAGTGGTACCTGATGTTGCGCATGCCGTCTTCCGAAAGAACGCCCAGACCGGTCTTCTCGTGGAAAGGCTCTTTGCACAGAGCCCTCACCTTGCGTACATCCCCTACCTTGATCAGGTTGAGGAAGTTCATCTCCGCCGTCAAGGGCGCGTGCGGCTGCCGTTGTTCACGGTTCAGATACTCTTGATAGGATATTGTTTTTCTTTTCGCGCTCATAAACGGATTATATCATCAAAAGACAATAATTGTCATCATATATACATCTGCCCGGCCGGGCTTGTGCTAATGTAACATTATTAAATAAGAAAGGCCGGTAGTTCTTATGTTCAACAGAAAAGCCTTAAGTTCCGCAGTGGCACTGATCCTGTCGGTATCGTTCCTTGTTTCCTGTTCCGAAAACAAGGCGCCCGAGACAACACCTTCCACTACGACTGAAGCAACCACAACAACTGCACCCACTACTCCCACGCCCGATATCGACGGTTACAAGCTCCTCTGGAGCGACGAGTTCGACGGCACGGAGCTCAACCTCGACAACTGGACGCGCGAGATCCGCGAAGTCGGCTGGACCAATAACGAACTCCAGGAATACAGAGACTCGGAAGAGAATGTTTTCGTAAAGGACGGCAATCTTGTCCTGAAAGCCATCAAGACCGAAAAGGACGGCAGGCCCTACTACACTTCCGGCAAGGTCAATTCACAGAACAAGAAGGATTTCCAGTACGGCAAGGTCGTCGTAAGAGCCAAGGTTCCCGAAGGACAGGGTCTGTGGCCCGCCATCTGGATGATGCCCAAGGACGAATCCTTCTACGGTCAGTGGCCCAAGTGCGGCGAGATCGACATCATGGAAGTTTTGGGCAACGACACTACCCTCTCCTACTCGACCATCCACTACGGCGAGCCCCACGCTGAACAGCAGGGCACGCTCACGGCACTGAACGGTACATATTCATCTGATTTCCACACCTACTCCGTGGAATGGGAACCCGGCGAGATGCGTTTCTACACGGACTTCATGCTGGTCCTCACCGTCAACGACTGGTTCACGGCTGTCCAGGGACAGGATGAGAAAGAATACCCCGCGCCCTTCAACCAGCCCTTCTTCGTTCAGATGAACCTGGCTGTCGGCGGCAACTGGCCCGGCAACCCCGATGAGACCACAGACTTCGATAAGGCTGAGTTCCTGATCGACTATGTCCGCGTATATCAGAAGGATTCCTACAACACCGACGTCACCAAGCCCACAGTAAACTACCGTGAGGCCCTGGAAGACGGCAACTATATCTTTAACGGTGACTTCGCAGAAGACGAGAACCTGAACGACGATGTCAACTGGAAGTTCCTCCTCTTCAACGGCGGCGAAGGCGAAGCTGAGATCAAGAACGGCGAGATCGTCATCAAGTCCACGAACTGCGGTACCGAAGAATATTCCGTCCAGCTCGTACAGCCCGATCTTCCCGTCATCAAGGGTCACACATACAGGGTCACTTTCGAAGCGAAAGCAGATGAAGCCCGCGACATGGTAACGGCCGTCACGGCACCTACGGCAGGCTGGATCAGATATCTGCCTGATACAACACTCGAGCTGACGAAAAAATGGCAGACCTACACCTACGAGTTCACTTCCGACCAGAAGGACGACAACAACGGCCGTCTCGAGTTCAACATGGGCAACCACGGCTACACGGCAACGATCCACATCAGGAACGTCCGCTACGAGGAAGTCAAATAAGTTCACACTATTCCCCCCCAAGGAATCTCCATCTATGGCAGAGGGTCGCACGAGTGCGGCCCTCTGCTGTTAGTTGAATTGATTTTATGGTGATCAGCCTTTACCGTTCACATACTTATCGTATTTGTAAAGGAATGTAACCATCTGGCGTCTCAGGCACTTGCCCTGAGGCTTGAAGGTGCCGTCATCGTAGCCGGCGAGGATCTTCATGCCGGAAGCCCAGAGGGTTGCCTTGTAGAAGTAATCCGTCTTCTTTACGTCGGAGAAGGTCTTAGCATTCTTGCCGGGCTCAGGCTTGCCTGCCATCCTCCAGAGGAACGTTACAGTCTGTGCTCTGGTGCAGACTTTCTTGGGAGCGAACTTCTTGGATGATACGCCTGTGGTTATGCCGTTTTCGACGGCCCAGATAACAGGCTTATAGAAATAGTCGCCGCTCTTGACGTCATCGAACTTGCACTCGTTAGACTTCGTCTTGGGCTCTCCCTGGAGCCTGTAGAGGAAGGTTACCATCTGTGCTCTCGTACAATCGTTAGAGGGACGGAACTCGGTCTGGTTCGCATAGCCCTTAACGACACCCTTGGCTGTCAGATAGTTTGTGGGAGCATACCAGAAATCACCGGTGTATGTTACGTCCTTATAGAGAACCGTGACAGTACACTTGGCAGTCTTGCCTGCAGCAGAAGCGGTAATGGTTACCTTGCCTGCCATCTTGGCAGTGATCTTGCCCTTGGAATCGACCGTTGCGATCTTGGTGTTGGAAGACTTCCAGCTGATCGCTGATGTGGAATTCTTCAAGGTTGCCTTCAGTGTGAGTGTCGCGCCGCAGACAATATTTGCTTCCTTTTTGTCAAGAGTCAGAGATACAGGCTTCTCGGTTACGAGTGTTGTATTCTTATCGTATGCGAATTCAACAAAAATAAAATCCTTAGGTGATATAAATCCATAAGCAACATATTCTTTTCCGTTGATCGTATTTATTGTTTGTAAGCCTTCCGAAAACGCCTTCAGCAGTAATGGGTTTTCTGTGATATCTAACTTCTTAATTTTGTTATCATGAACCGAAAATATCATAAGTTCCTTGTTGTTTTTTATGTCAATAGAAGACAGGTTGTTTGAATGAGCTAAAAAATACATAAGCTTGGTGTTATTGCTTACATCAAGACTCTTGATCTTATTACCTGAGCAATCCAGGTATATAAGTTCTGTAAGGGTGCTTACATCAAGTTTGGTCAGTCCATTTCCCGAACATTCTAATCTTGTTAACTTTTTGCAGTTACTAAGATCGATCTGATCGATCTTGTTACCGTCAATGTCAAGCACCTCAAGTTCAGACAACCATTTTAACCCGGTAATATTGGTAATGCCCATACTCTCAAGACGGAGTTCCTTAATGGTCTTTATCTCATTCTCATCAAGCCATCCGTCACCATTTATATCGTAGCCGCTGATAACATCTCTGAAGTCATCATCCGGAAATTCCGTTCCTATCACCTGAACCACCTTTTTGGCAGGAGTATCAGATACGGTAACTGTTGTAGCAGGATCGATCTCGAGTCTCCATTCTGTCGTGGAATCGATCTTCCGTGAATATACCGTACCTTCCGTATTCGAATATTTAGGAATGAAAATAGCCTCAAGATAAGCACATCCGCTGATGCTTAAGTCAGTAAGATCCGAATTGTTACTGCATTTAAGATACGATAATCTTTCACGGCCGGTTATATCAAGCTTGTTAATCTGATTGTTGCTGCAATCCAAATATTCGATCTTGTTGTTCACCTTAAGATTGCTGATATTATTACTGTTGCAGTCCAATTTTCGGAAATCAGTTATACTGGTCAGATCTAACGAAGTAATGTTGGCATTGTTGTAGCATATCAGCGTGTCAAGTTTTTTGCATCCTGCGACCTTGATAGATGTCAGTTTGCAATTGTAGCAATTAACGGTATTCAATGCGGAAAGATTTCTGAGATCAAGTACAGTTAACAAAGTATTATTACAGGTCAAAGAATATAGAGCAGTACATCCTGAGAGTTTAAGAGTTGCCAGATTGCCGTTAGACGAACAATCGAGTTCTTCAAGAGACTTGCATCCGCTCACATCAAGAGACATTAACTGATCGTTACGATCACAATATATAGTGTTGATCTTCTTGTTCTTTGAAAGATCAAGTTCGGTGATCTTGTTCCGTTCACTGTTAAAGTAATATAATTCACTGAAATACTCTATTCCCTTAAAAGAAGCAATGTCATTTTTGATAGAGATACGAGTTGCAGCCAGGATCTCATCCGAAGTCAGCTTGTTATCTTTTCTAAGATCATAATTGTCAATTACAAAATTTCTGAAGTTCACATCCGGGAAAGTGCTTTCATTGATATCCGCAACCAATGTCGTATCCGTAATATCTGTCAAGGTGACCTTAGTATCATTCGCTGTCCCAGAACTCGAAAAAAGAGGTTCAATCTCTAAATAGTATGTCCCTTTTTCAAGATATTTGATAAAAGGCGGTTCAGATTCCGGATAGTAAGTGTAGTATTTAGCGTCCCCGATCAGAGTTCCGTCTTTTGAATCCTTATATAGATGGATACAGGCTGAGACAAGACCGGATGTATCGATCCTAACCATTTTCGCCTGTTTCGCATCGTATTTCAGCCACCATACACTGTCTTTGGAAAGATCTGTTGCAACTGTCTGTCCGAGCTTGATCTCCGCATCTTGGTCTGCATTGACGCTCCTGCCCGGGACAGTGATTATTCCTATCATCAATAAAAAAGACACCGCAAATACTGCGATTCCCATGATCTTTTTCCTCATATGAGATCCCCCTGAATACATTAACGTATTGCCTTTTTGGCAACCATTTATTTTACCAGCTCTCCGAAAAGAAAAGCAACAGCAAAACACCCGGCCTGACCTTCAGACCGGGTGCGGAAACTTACAACTCTTAACTGTTTCAGCCTTTACCGTTCACATACTTATCATATTTATAGAGGAAGGTTACCATCTGGCGTCTCAAGCACTTGCCCTGGGGTCTGAAGGTATTGTCGTCGTAACCGGCGAGGATCTTCTTGCCGGATGCCCAGAGGGTTGCCTTGTAGAAGTAATCTTTCTTGTTTACATCAGAGAAGGCCTTAGCATTCTTGCCCGGCTCGGGCTTGCCTGCCATCCTCCAAAGGAAGGTAACGGTCTGGGCTCTGGTACATACCTTCTTGGGTTCGAACTTCGTAGCGGATACACCTGTAGTGATGCCTTGCTCTACTGCCCAGATAACCGGCTTATAGTAGTAATCACCGCTCTTGACATCAGTAAAATTACAGCTGGTCGCCTTGGTCTTCGGTTCGCCCTGGAGCCTGTAGAGGAAGGTTACCATCTGTGCTCTCGTACATTCGTTGGCGGGACGGAATTCAGTCTGGTTTGCATAGCCCTTAACGACACCCTTGGCAGTCAGATAGTTGGTGGGCGCATACCAGAAATCACTGCTCTTGGTAACGTCCTTATAAAGGACCGTAACGGTGCACTTGGCAGACTTGCCTGCAGCAGTTGCGGTAATCGTGACCTTGCCTGCCATCTTGGCCGTTATCTTGCCCTTGGAATCGACTGTTGCGATCTTACTGTTGGAAGACTTCCAGCTGATCGCTGATGTGGAATTCTTCAAGGTAGCCTTCAGTGTGAGCGTACTGCCGCAGACAATGCTTGCTTCCTTCTTATCAAGAGTCAATGAAGGATTCTTGATCGTAAATGAAACCGTTTTGGATCCGGTGTATTTGCCGGTCATGGCGACTTTGACATTATATGTACCGGGCTCGATCCTGCCTGCATCATATGTCAGTTTGTAATCCGTATCTTTCTTGAGGACTACATCTCCATCTTTAACGGTTACATCAGGAGTCTTAACTGTTCCGTCGTAATCAAATGTATTCTGAGAAAGAGTCACATTAGGGTCAATAGCGCGGGCCTTCTCAACTACAATGTCTTCACCGTTGGGAATAGCGTCAAAATAGACCTTGCCATTATAGGTTGTCGTTTCCAGCTGTTTGCTGCCCTGTCTCACATACACATTGTCCCATCCGGAAGGAATAGGGCAGCGGATAGAAAGAGGATAATCAAATTTACTGATATCATTGGCGATCTTATGAGTAAGCCTGTATGTTATGGAGGATTGATCGGATGAAACCTTAACGATATTCGAAGCCTTACGTTCCTGGACATACATAGCGACATCGCGTAAAGGTGCAACCCAAACATCTCTGTCATTCTCCTTTGCCCATGACAATGTTCCATCAAGCACAGACAAGTCAGTTGGGGAATAACTAGCAGGGCCGTTTTTCTGATCCTTGATACCATATGTTACGAACACGACCCATCCATTGACTTGATTGACCACTCGATCGATCTTTTCAGTAAAGTTCTTGGTCGTTTTAAAATTCGTTTCCGATCCCGTGAGAAGAGCGGGAACCTCGTACCAGGAAGAAGGACCATGAAATGTCATAGTATAGATATCACTGCTGGAAGAACCGTCATGCGTTCTTGCAGCTATGTAATTGGCCTCAACAGCGCGCATATTCGTTGAAACTTTACCGTTAGGGTAACCTAAAGTAATACATCCGTATTTACTCTTGATCTTTGCGTCGATCGTTTTCTTAGATGTTGCTTCTTCTCCTCCCACATTTTGGGGAAAACTATTGGAATTGCTCCCTATCTCATGTCCGTTGTCAGATAGTTTTTGCAGGGAATCCCAATCAGTAACCCAATTGGTAACAACATAGAATGTTGCATTATAACCGTATTTATCAAACAAAGGAGCGACATGGCTAATATGACTCGGAGCGCCCATTTCGAATGTAAATGAAACAGCTCCTTTGCGGAAACCTCTCCATGTTCCTATATCTGCTGTATCGTCCGCAGCCCTGATCCCGCCTGAAACAGACGAGATCAGCGTCAACACAACAAGAATACCTGCCAAAAAACTGAATAACTTTATCTTTCTCATTTTAACCTCCGGGAAATATCCTTATCCTTTGCCATTGACATATTTATCGTATTTGTATAAGAAGGTTACCATCTGGCGTCTCAGGCACTTGCCCTGGGGTCTGAAGGTATTGTCGTCGTAACCGGCGAGGATCTTCTTGCCGGATGCCCAGAGTGTTGCCTTGTAGAAATAATCCGTCTTCTTTACATCATCAAACGGCTTTACGTTCTTGCCGGGTTCGGGCTTGCCTGCCATCCTCCAAAGGAAGGTTACGGTCTGGGCTCTCGTGCAGACACCCTGAGGATTAAAGCTGGTCTTGGATACGCCTGTGGTGATGCCTTGCTCTACTGCCCAGATAACCGGCTTATAGTAGTAATCACCGCTCTTGATATCAGTAAAATTACAGCTGGTCGCCTTGGTCTTCGGCTCTCCCTGGAGCCTGTAGAGGAAGGTTACCATCTGGGCTCTCGTACAATCGTTAGAGGGACGGAACTCGGTCTGGTTCGCATAGCCCTTAACGACACCCTTGGCTGTCAGATAGTTTGTGGGAGCATACCAGAAATCACCGGTGTTTGTTACGTCCTTATAGAGAACCGTGACAGTACACTTGGCACTCTTTCCTGCTGCTGTTGCAGTTATCGTGACTTTGCCTGCCATCTTGGATGTGATCTTACCCTTGGAATCGACCGTTGCGATCTTGGTGTTGGAAGACTTCCAGCTGATCGCTGATGTGGAATTCTTCAAGGTTGCCTTCAGTGTGAGCGTACTGCCGCAAACAATATTTGCTTCCTTCTTATCGAGAGTCAGGGAGATTTTCTTTTCGCTTATTACCTTCGTATCGGGATCAACGACAAGGCCCAGATAACCGTTGAATTGTGTTGCATACCAGAAATAAGGGACGTCGCCTTTATATTCTCTCTTGTCGCCTTCCTTATACTCACGGATAAGAATCTTATTGTCGGAAATATCGATTTCCTTTATCTTGTTGCCGAAGATGGCAGCAATTTCAAGATCCTTGTTGTTGCCGATGTTCAAAGACGTAAGCTGATTGACGTAGATCATGAGATAGCAAAGATCGGTGTTCTTACTGAGATCGACCGAGGTGAGTTTATTTTCGGAACAATCAAGATACATAAGATCTTTGCAGCCGCTGAGGTCTAAAGACTTGAGATTGTTTTTGCTGCAGTTAATCGTTTGCAGTTTTGAATCCTTCGGAAGCGTTATCTTCGTGATCTCGTTTTGTGAACAGGTAAGAGTTTCAAGTTTCTTGTTTGCGCTCAGGTCAAGAGTCTTAATCTTATTGTTGTTGCAGTTAAAAGATACAAGTTCCGTAAGGTATTTTATGCCTTCAAGGTTTTCGACCTGCTTATAGTAAACACTGAGATCGGATATGAGCTTTATCTCGGAACTGCTGAGCCAATTGTCGCCGTCAATATCGTATCCTTTGATCACAGCCCTGAAATTTGCATCCGGGAAATTTGTCGCATTAATCTCGACAACTTTATTGGCTGTGTTAGTCTTTCCGCTAATCGGCAAACCGCTGTCGAAGCGGAAGATGCAATCCTTGTTCTCAATCCTGCCCGAATACTGACCGGGATCGTCTTTCCAGAATTTTTTAACATAGACCGCCTGTATCCAGGGACAGTCGCTTATGTCCAATTCTTCCAGTTCGTTGTCATGGCAGGTCAATTTTTTAAGCATTGAACATCCTGAAAGATCCAAAGCCTTCATAGCATTGGATGAACAATTAAGTTCGCTGACTCTATTGCCGGGTTTAAGAGATGAGATCTTACATCCGTCGCATGTCAGTTTGTTAAGGAAGATACAGTCGCTCACATCAAGGGATTCAAGATCCTTGTTGGTGGAACATTCAAGAGTTTGGAGATTTGTACAACCCTTAACGTTCAGACTCATCAAGTTATTGTCGTAACACGAGAGAGTAGTCAGCTTACTTTTGCCGCTCAAGTCAAGAGATTCGAGCCAGCATCCATAACAGGAAAGGCTTGTCAGGTTCTTGCAATCTTTAAGATCAAGAGAAGCAATGGGACAGAGATTGCATTCGATGCTTGTCAGTCTCTCACAGTTGGAAATGTTTACGGATGACAGGCTATCGCAGATCCTGAGTCTCAGTTTCTGAAGTTTCGTATTCTTGGAAAGATCAAGCTCCTGGAGATTCTTGAGTTGCAGCAAGTCCATCGACTTGATTTCCGTAAAGTATTCGATACCCTTAAGGCTTACAAGCGAAGGATTATTAAAATAGATAATCGTTGAGATCTCATTTACAACATCCTTATAGAGTTTGCCGTCATGTCTGAAATCGCATTTGCTGACATCCGCTCTGAATTGGGGATCAGGAAAATGTTCCTCATCGATCTTCACAACAACAGTATTGTCGGTGATATCTTTCAGAGTGATCTTGGTATCGTTTTCCGGACTGACCGGCGTGTCTTCCGTCGTTGTACGGACTTTAAAATAGTAATCGGTATCAGCTTCGAGATACCATACGAGTCTGAAATTCCCGCTATTACCGTTTGCATCATAATTAACATAAACAAACGAATTCTTTTTCTCCCCATCATATAATGAGGCCGTCACGCTTGTGCTTCCTGTGGATACAAGTTCGAGCATCTTCCCTTTGTTATCTCTGTACTTATACCACCAAGTATGTTCGGATTTAAGATCGACCGATTTGGTATCACCGGCTTTTATGGTGCTTTCGCCGTCGGCTCTTAAGTTCCCGGCAGGGATCAAAGCCATAAGCGATACTGCAAGAAATGCCAAAATCAAAGCTGATGTCTTCAGCAATCTCATCTTCATATATAATGCCTCCCGGGTAAGAAACTTTTGATCGAAAAGCATCGATCTTTCCTGATTATATCATCCTTGGTTTCCGAAAACACCACTTAATAAACAGCGAAAAAAAGAACCGCTTCTCATTGAAGAAGCGGCCCCTGTTTTATGTATTCTTCTTAGGGTTTATCCTTTACCGTTGACGTACTTATCATACTTATAAAGGAAGGTTACCATCTGACGTCTCAAACACTTATTCTGAGGCCTGAAGGACTGGTCGTCATATCCTACAAGGATCTTCTTCTCGGATGCCCAAAGCGTTGCTTTGTAATAGTATGCTTTCTGATCTACATCCTTGAAAGGATTAGTCTTTGTCTTAGGCTCGGGCTTATTTGCCATTCTCCACAGGAAGGTTACGGTCTGTGCTCTGGTGCAGACTTTGGAAGGACTGAATGTTGTACCGGATGTGCCTGTGGTGATGCCCTTCTCGGTTGCCCAGATTACAGGCTTGAAGTAGTAGTCTTTTTCTTTTACATCCTTGAACTTACAAGTATTCGACCTGGTCTTAGGTTCTCCCTGGAGCCTGTAGAGGAAGGTTACCATCTGGGCTCTGGTACAGTTGTTCGCAGGTCTGAATTCCGTCTGGTTGGCATAACCCCTAACTACGCCTGCGGCTGTCAGATAATTAGTCGGCGCATACCAGAAATCACTGCTGCTCGTTACATCCTTATAAAGGACCGTAACGGTGCACGTTGCAGACTTTCCGAATGCGGTTGCGGTGATCGTGACTTTGCCTGCCTGCTTGCCGGTGATCTTGCCTTTAGAATCAACTGTTGCGATCTTCGTGTCAGAAGATTTCCATGTGACCGTTCCCTCGCAGTTCAAAGTCGCTTTCAGAGTCGTGGTCTTACCGCATGCAACATTGGCTGTCTTCTTGTCGAGCTTGATGCTTACGGATGTAATGATCTTTGTGTTTCGATCATAAATAAGAAATTCTGAAGAATTGTCACGATTACCGGTATATGAATGCATCACACATCCGTCTCCTGTTTTCTTTCCTTCCTTATAAACTTTAAGCAGAAGAGGACAGTTAGTTATATTCAACTCGGAGATCTCGTTTGAACTGCAATCCAGTTGCTCAAGTTCCCTGCAATTGCCGATATTGAGTTTGCTGATCTGATTGAAACAGCAATCAACAGTAATCAACTTTGTATTTTTGCCAAGATCCAAAGATGTGATCAGGTTGCCGTAACAATACAGCCTTTCCAGTTTTGTATTCTTACTGAGGTCCAAAGACGTGAGGTAGTTATTAGGGCATTGCAGATAGATCAACTCCGTATTATGCGTAAGATCGAGAGACGCCAGTTGATTCATACCAATATAGATATTTTTGAGTTTTGTGTTTTTGGAAAGATTGACTTTTGTAAGCTTATTATAAGTAGCAGACAAATACTCCAAATTTGTATTTCCGCTGAGATCCAGCTCGGAGAGGCTGTTGCCATCGACATAAAGAGAACAAATACCGGTAAGATACTTTATGCCGTCAAGCTTTACAACACCACTATAAGACAAGCTAAGTTGCGTGATCGTGGCGATCTCACCTTTACTGAGCCATCCGTCACCGTCAAGATCAGATTCCTTTAACTTATTCAAAAAATTAATATCAGGGAAATTTTTTGATTCAAGTTTTACGACCTTATCGTTAATTCCACTCATGGTCTTGATCGTTATATTCTCCTTATCAACTGCCAGATAGCAGTCGTAACCGGAAATATCGGCCCTATAGTAATCATAATATTCAGCTGATTTTTTCGCCGTTTCATAGACATAAACGAGATAGATACTGCCGGAGATATCAAGTGTCCGGATCTTATTACCGTAACATGATAAAGTGGTAAGGTAGCAGCACGATCCGATAGAAAGACTTGAAAGACTGCAATTATAACAATTCAGAGTGTTTATTGAGGAAGACAATTTTAGAGATTTCAACTTGCTGCATCCGTTGCAACTAAGAGAACCAAGTCTGCTGAAGCTGCTCACATCAAGAGAAGTAAGAGCCGTGTTGGAACAAACTAAAGTAATAAGAGGTACGTCCTCTTTGATTATCATTGAAGACAAAGGATTATTGGAACAAAACAAATAATTAAGATTCGGTTGTCCCGTAAGATCCAATGTCTCTATCCCGCAGGAATAACATGACAAGTTGGATAGTTTCTTGTTTTTCGACAGATCCAATGATGTAAGATCAGGATTACGTGAACAATCCAGATCATAAAGTTCCGGGCATCCGCTCAGAATAAGTGTGGTCAGGTTATTTCTTTCGCATTCAACATACTTCAGTTTGGTATTTTTCGACAGATTCAATGTCTTTATTTGATTATTGTTGCAAGAAAGTTCCGTGATCTCCGTAAAATATTCGGTGCCTTTCATATTGCTTATGCTTTGGCCGTCAACGTTGATCGACCTCACGATCATCATTTCATCTTTGGTAATCTTATTATCTTTTCTGATGTTAAAATTCTCATCAACATAAGCCCTGAAATTCGCATCCCGGAAATTGGAAGAATTTATAGCGGCAACAAGCGTAGTATCAGTAATATCCTTCAAGCTTACTTCCGTTTTTACGCTATAAGAATACGAGCCGGTGACTCTAAAATAATAAGTTCCGGCAGGAAGGATTCCCGCCAGTTGAAAATTATTGGAATTATTTGTTATCGGGCGTAAGTAATCACTTGTTGTTACAAGAGATGCATCATTCTTGCTTCCCTTATAAAGACTTAGCACGGATTTATTTTTTCCCGTGGAACTTATCTCCACCATCTTCTCGGTTTTGGCAACATATTTAATCCACCAGACTTTATCACTCTGATAATCGATATCGATCGTCTGTCCGGGCTGGATCTCCACATCGGTATCGGCACTTACGGACTTGGCCGGGATCAAAGCAAGTCCTGATACAAATACTAAAGCCATCACAAGGATCGCCCGCTTCAATGACCTTATCTTCATATACCCATCCTCCCCAAAAACGTCTCCATCAACAGTGACTTATTTTTCATTATAACATCCTCAACTTTCTATTACATCACCTCTGCAGATCGAAAAAGGACCGCTTCCTTTGGCAGAAGCGGTCCTGATTTCAGCCTTTTTTCTTATGGCTTAACCTTTGCCGTTTATGTACTTATCGTACTTATAGAGGAAGGTTACCATCTGGCGTCTCAGGCACTTGCCCTGGGGCTTGAAGGTGCCGTCATCGTAGCCTGCCAGGATCTTCATGCCGGATGCCCAGAGGGTTGCCTTGTAGAAGTAATCCTTAGTCTCTACGTCAGTAAATTTCTTCGCGTTCTTAGCGGGCTCGGGTTTGCCTGCCATCCTCCAGAGGAACGTTACAGTCTGTGCTCTGGTGCAGACTTTCTGAGGTTCAAACTTTGTAGCGGATACACCTGTAGTGATGCCTTGCTCTACTGCCCAGATAACAGGCTTATAGAAATAGTCTCCGCTCTTGACATCGTCAAACTTGCAGGTTGTTGCCTTGGTCTTCGGTTCGCCCTGAAGCCTGTAGAGGAAGGTAACCATCTGTGCTCTCGTACATTCATTGGCGGGACGGAATTCTGTCTGGTTTGCATAGCCCTTAACGACACCCTTGGCAGTCAGATAGTTGGTGGGAGCATACCAGAAGTCACTGCTGTTGGTTACGTCCTTATAGAGGACTGTAACAGTACACTTGGCAGTCTTACCTGCGGCAGAAGCGGTAATGGTTACCTTGCCTGCCATCTTGGCAGTGATCTTGCCCTTGGAATCGACCGTTGCGATCTTGGTGTTGGAAGACTTCCAGCTGATGGCTGAAGTCGAATTCTTCAAAGTTGCCTTAAGTGTGAGTGTCGCGCCGCAGACTACGTTTGCTTCCTTCTTGTCGAGAGTCAGTGTGACGGGCTTATCACTTTCGATGGCAGTAGAGGGATCGGTTATAAGAATCGAATTCGCTGAACGGTTCCTATAAAAGTCAACGGATTTGCCGTTAACCGACATATCACTTTTATCTCCTTCTTTATACGCCTTGATCAGAAGAGGGTTGTTAGAGATATCGAGCTTACTTATCTTGTTATCAAAACAAATCATCGTCGAAAGTTGACTGTTATTACTGATATCGATAGAAGAGATACTGTTCGAATAGAAGGAGATCCCTTTAAGTTTTGTGTTCTTGCTTACATTAAGACTTGTCAATTTATTGTAATCGCAATTAAGGAAGATAAGTTCTTTATTGTTGCTCACATCTAACTTTGTAAGCTGATTATTAGAACAGGACAGCGATGTCAATCTGGTGTTTGCACTGATGTCAAGCGAAGTAAGTTTGTTACCTCTGCATCCCAGTTCTTCAAGATATGTAAGATACTCTATGCCGGTAAGCTTTTCTATTTCCTGATCACTAACAGAAAGATCTTTTATCGTCTGCAGCTCTAATTTGCTGAGCCAGCCGTCACCGTCCTTATCGTAATTGCTGATAATGTTTCTGAAGTTAGTATCAGGAAAATTAGCCTTGATGATCTCAACGACTCTGTCCGAATTGGATTCCGAGCCTTTGACCGTGACGTTGCTGTCGACACCGAACCTGCATGTAAAGCTCGTGATAGTTAACTCATAGAGATGGGTCACAGAGCTCAGCTCTCCCTCGTAGTAAGCAGCTTCGATAAATGGGCAGCCGCTGATATCCAAAGTTGTGAAGCTGTTACTTTCGCACCTGAAGTCTCTGAGATGTTCCCGGTCTTTGACATCGAGAGTCTTGATGTCATTATTTCTGCAATTAAGCTCCTCTATATTTCTGTTCAGTTTAAGAGATGAGATCTTATTTTTATAGCAGTACAGCATTATAAGATCCTCACAACCGGATACGTCAAGACTTGTGAGCTGATTATTGGAACAGTCAAATTCCGCAAGAGCCTTGCAGCCTCCCAAGTTAAGAGAAGACAATTGACAACTTTGACAGTTCAGGCCCATAAGTACAGGAAGATTACCAAGTGTCAGTGATGCCATGGGATTATATTCGCAAATTAAGGTCAAGAGTTTGCTGCAACCGGATGCATCCAGCTTTGACAGCTTGCAGTTGGAGCAATAAAGACTCTCCAATGCTTTGCAGTTGCTGATCTTCAGCGATGTCATGGATTTGTTTTGACTGCAGTCAAGACTCTGGAGTTTTTTGTTATTCTTAATTTCCAAAGATGTGATATCGTTCCCGCCGCAAATCAGCACTTCGACTTCAGTCATATATTCGATACCCTTCATTGTTGTTATGTCTTTATAAGAAACATTGATCTGTTTTGCCAGCGCGATCTCATCTTTCGTAAGATAACCGTCTTTCCTCAGATTGAAATGTTCTTCTATATAAGATCTGAATACGTCATCCGGGAAAGAACTGCTGTCGAACTTTACGACACGCTCGCTGTCCGTAACATCCGTCAAAGTGACCTTTGTATCAGTCACGCTGACGGGGCCCGAACTAGTCGGATTAACCTTTATGTAGTATGTTTTATTCTTTTCGAAAAAGGTGGTAAAACTGAAGTTGCCGTACATGTCTCCTGCACCGTAACTGTCATTGCCCAGCCAGGTTCCGTTCTTTGAACCCTCGTAAACTGATACTGTTACGGACAGACTTCCGGAAGATTTGATCCTGACCATATTGTCAGACTTGGAATCATACTTGAGCCACCACACATTATCCGCTTTAAGATCAGTGGCAACAGTCTTGCCAAGCTTGATCTCCGCGTCCTGTTCAGCTCTTACCGTTTTCGCGGGGATCAGCGCAAGTCCAGCAACAAAGACCAGCGACATCAAAGCGATAAATAACCTCGTGAACTGTCTCTTCATATATGCCTCCCGGAATTCTAATTTGTCAAATGCTCATGACATTTTTTTCATTATAGCATCATCCCGGATCGAAAACATTACGCTAAAACACCCGGCCTGATGTACAGACCGGGTGTATGAGATCAACTGATCTTACTGGCTTTATCCTTTGCCGTTAACATACTTATCGTACTTATAGAGGAAGGTTACCATCTGGCGTCTTAAGCACTTGCCCTGAGGTCTGAATGTGCCGTCATCGTAGCCTGCGAGGATCTTCTTACCGGATGCCCAGAGAGTAGCCTTGTAGAAATAATCCGTCTTCTTTACATCCGAGAAGGTCTTCGCGCCCTTGCCCGGCTCAGGCTTGCCTGCCATCCTCCAGAGGAACGTTACCGTCTGCGCTCTTGTGCAGGCTCCCTGAGGATTGAACTTCTTAGCGGATACACCTGTGGTGATGCCATTTTCGACGGCCCAGATGACCGGCTTATAGAAGTAGTCTTTACTCTTTACATCGGTGAAATTACAGGTCGTTGCCTTGGTCTTGGGTTCGCCCTGTAGCCTGTAGAGGAATGTTACCATCTGCGCTCTCGAGCACACGTTCGCAGGACGGAACTCCGTCTGGTTTGCATAACCCTTTACAACTCCCTTGGCTGTCAGGTAATTGGTCGGTGCATACCAGAAATCCTTGGAGTTGATAACATCCTTATAAAGGACTGTTACGGTGCACTTGGCAGACTTGCCGGATACAGTTGCAGTGATGGTTACCTTGCCTGCCTGTTTGCCCGTTATCTTTCCGGTAGAATCGACGGTCGCGATCTTCGTGTCTGAGGACTTCCAGCTGATGGTGTTAGTGGAATTGGTCGTCGCCTTCAATGTAAGATTCTTACCGCAGGCAACTGAAGCCGTCTTCTTGTCAAGGGAAATAGTAACATCCACAATGATCTTGACAGTCCTATCGACATTCAGTACATAATCATAATTCTGGTCATATAAGTGGTAACTGATCCCGCCCAAACCGGAATTATTGAACATACCATAGTAGTAGTAATAGTAGTAATAATCATATCCCATTGAATTATCAGTACTGCCCTCTTTATATGCTCTCATCAGGTTAGGGCAGGCGGAAATATCCAATTTGGTCAGATCATTGCCGCTGCAGATAAGATATAACAATTTGGTATTCTTACTGACATCTAAGCTTGTAAGTTTATTTGAATTGCATGAGCAACAGATCAACTTGGTGTTCTTGCTGATATTTAGGTTTGTAAGTTTATTTGAATCACATAACAGATATTCAAGATTTGTATTTTTGCTCAGATCAAGACTAGTAATTAAATTATCACCGCAGGAAAGTCTGATAAGCTTAGTGTTTTTCGAAATATCAAGTTTTGTCATACCATTTGAATTGCAGACCAACTCCTCAAGTGCAACAAGTTTACTCAGATCGAGCGACTTGAGATTGTTACCGTAACAATTCAGCCGCTCGAGTTTCGTACTCGCGCTAAGATTAAGAGAAGTAAGTGCATTTCTTTCACATTCCAAATATGTAAGACCTGTCACCTTGCTAAGATCCAGTGTTGTGATCTTATTATCATAACATTTAACGGACTTTAGATTTGTATTGCTGCCAAGTATAAGCTTGGTCAGTTTATTACTGCAGCATTCGAGTGTTTCAAGATTCGTATTCTTCGAAAGATCCAAAACCGTCAGGTTGTTAGTATCGCAATCAAGATATCTCAGAGAAGTAAAATACTTGATACCGTCAAGTCTGTCAATATTTCTTGCATATATGCTGAGACTTGTTACACTGGCGAGCTCAAGTTTGCTGAATTTTCCGTCACCGTTATTATCATATTTGCTGATAAAATTCCTGAAATTGATATCCGGAAAATTCTTTTCATTGATCTCGACAACTATTTCATCAGGGTTGCTCATCCTGGTTACGGCTGTATTAGAATCAAACTTGAGATAACAAGAGCGACTATCGATCGTTCCGGAATAGTAAACATTACTGCCTGAAGTATGTTTATATGCTTCGTTATATACATGTTCAAGCCATGGACAGGAGCTGATATTCAATTTGGTTATACCGCTTTCAAAACAGTTAAGATCAAAAAGTTCAGAACAACTCGAAAGATCCAGACTTGAAAGCTTACACCTATGACAATCTAATATTTGTAAAGACTTGTTGATCTTAAGTGAAGAAAGATCTCCGCAACTATAGCAATACAGTTCACGAAGAGCTGTACAACTGCTGACATCCAAAGACGGCAGCTTCGTATTATAACAGTACAGCTCATATAGATTGGTACATCCTTTAACATTAAGAGATGTCAGTGGATTGTCATGACAGTTCAGATTGCGAAGAGATTTAAGTCCGCTTAGATTCAAACTTCCGATGTTCGATTTGTTGCAGTCTAAAGTATACAAACCGGTAGCATATGACAGATCAAGTGAAGTTAATGAAGTGTCATAACAATAGAGATATTCTAATGATGAACAACCTTTCAGTTTTAAGCTGGATAACGCTGAATCGTCGTAAATATAAAGATAACATAAAGAAGAGCATCCGGTCAGATCTACGGATTTCAAATCATAGTTATAACGGCAATAGAGTGTTCGCAGTTTTGTATTCTTAGTCAGGTTCAAAGTTGTCAATTTATTTGAATCACAATCCAAATATGTAATTTCAGTTAAGTACTCGATCCCCTTAAGGTCAGTAATAGCCTTGCTGCCAACACTAATACTCTTTTCACAGTTTATCTCATCACGGGAGAGATAACCATCTTCATTCAGATCAAAAGTACTGCCAACATAAGCCCTGAAAGTATCATCCGGGAAATGCGTCTTATCCAACTTAACGACCTTCTCACCGGACCCGATCTCGGTTAAGGTGACTCTGGTATTGTTGTTGTTGTTGATATAGGTATCAGTGTTTTGTGTTGTTACCTTATAATAATATGTACCAGCTTTGAGCTTGCTAAACAAGGCAAAATTTCCAGAAGTAGGACCGGTGGAAGAAGATGCCTGAGAAACAAGCGAGGCTGCCTCCTTATTATCTTTATATAATTCAACTTTGACAGATGTGCTGCCGGTGGAAGATATCTCAACCGCAATATCCTTCGTTGGTGTGTACTTAAACCACCAAACACGGTCATACTTAAGATCGATGCCCTGTGTCTGACCCGGCTTTATGGTCGTATCCACATCGGCACTTACAGTCTTCGCCGGGATCATTGCAAGTCCCGCAACAAAAATGAGTGCCATCATGCTGATCGCGATCATCAAAAATTGTTTTTTCATAAAAATTCCCTCCTCGTATAAATATCCCGCCATCTATCAAAAGACAAGTCCTTTTGATTATATCATCTCCGAAGATGAAAAACACCCGGTCTGATGTCAGACCGGGTGTATGAGATCAACTGATCTTACTGGCTTTATCCTTTGCCGTTAACGTATTTATCGTACTTATAGAGGAAGGTTACCATCTGGCGTCTTAAGCACTTGCCCTGAGGTCTGAATGTGCCGTCATCGTAGCCTGCGAGGATCTTCTTACCGGATGCCCAGAGAGTAGCCTTGTAGAAATAATCCGTCTTCTTTACATCCGAGAAGGTCTTCGCGCCCTTGCCCGGCTCAGGCTTGCCTGCCATCCTCCAGAGGAACGTTACCGTCTGCGCTCTTGTGCAGGCTCCCTGAGGATTGAACTTCTTAGCGGATACACCTGTGGTGATGCCATTTTCGACGGCCCAGATGACCGGCTTATAGAAGTAGTCTTTACTCTTTACATCGGTGAAATTACAGGTCGTTGCCTTGGTCTTGGGTTCGCCCTGTAGCCTGTAGAGGAATGTTACCATCTGCGCTCTCGAGCACACGTTCGCAGGACGGAACTCCGTCTGGTTTGCATAACCCTTTACAACTCCCTTGGCTGTCAGGTAATTGGTCGGTGCATACCAGAAATCCTTGGAGTTGATAACATCCTTATAAAGGACTGTTACGGTGCACTTGGCAGACTTGCCGGATACAGTTGCAGTGATGGTTACCTTGCCTGCCTGTTTGCCCGTTATCTTTCCGGTAGAATCGACGGTCGCGATCTTCGTGTCTGAGGACTTCCAGCTGATGGTGTTAGTGGAATTGGTCGTCGCCTTCAGTGTAAGATTCTTGCCGCAGGCAACTGAAGCCGTCTTTTTGTCAAGGGACAGAGTGGCACTGGTAATGATCTTGACAGTCTTATCGATGATCAGGGTATCCTGATTGTTTCTGTAAGAATATATATAGTACACTCCGCCAACAAGATATGTATATGTATAGTAGTACACATTGTTAGCTGCCTGATCGAACGGACCGCTCTTATATGCCCGAATCAGATGCGGGCAGTTGGTGATATCCAATGTATTCAGACTGTTGTCACTGCACCTTAGATTACATAACTGTTTATTGTTGCCGATGTTGATCTTTGTGATCTGGTTTAAAATACATTCCACACTTACGATCTTGGTGTTTTTCGAAAGATCAAGATTTTTGAGGTTGTTCTTGCTGCAGCTAAGAGAAATAAGATTAGTGTTTTGGGAAAGATCGAGAGCTGTAAGTTTATTCCCGAAACAATAAATTTCTTCCAGATCAACACATTTACTCAGATCAAGCTTACTTAGATTATTTTTATCACAATACAGCCTAATGAGTTTTGTGTTTTTGGAAAGATCAAGAGCGGAAAGATTATTATCGGAACACCTTAAGCTTACCAGACCCGTTAATCCGCTCAGATCAACAGTTGAGATCCTGTTTTTAACAATATCAACGACCAATAGGTTTTTATGGGTTCCCAAAGTGAGCTTTGTGATCTTGTTGTTATCGCAATGTAAATACTCCAGTTTAGTATTCTTACTGAGATCCAAAGCCGTCAGATTATTACGACTGCATTCAAGATTTCTCAAAGATGTGAAATATTGGATCCCGTCAAGTTTATCGATATTTCTCTCATTTAAGGATATACGGGTAACTCTGGAAATCTCCATCTTGCTCAATCTCCCGTCACCGTTAAGATCATATCCGCTGATATTATTTCTGAAATTAATATCCGGGAAATTCTTTTCATTGATCTCGACAACAATGTCATTAGGATTGCTCATCCCGGTTACGGCAATTCCGCTATCCACCGTAAGATAACAACTTCTTCCACTGACAGTTCCTGAATAGCTGACTCTGTCGCCTGTCACATTTCGGAGAGTTTCATCAAATATACCATTCAGATAAGGACAAGAGCTGATATCCAGTTTGGTTATCCCGCTCTTATAGCAGTAACATCTGTAAAGATACACACAATCCGTCAAACTGAGACTTGAAAGGCTGCAGTTTGAACAATCAAGAACATTTACGAACTTACTTAGTTTTAGAGTTGTAAGTTTACTGCAATTTGAGCATTCCAGTGTATAAAGATTAATACAACTGCTAAGATCCAATGTTACTAAAGCCGTCTTGTTGCAGTAAAGATTATGCAGTTCTCTACATCCTTTAACATTAAGAGTGGAAAGAGGAGTCCCGTTGCAGCACAACTCGAATAAATACTTCAATCCGCTGAGATTCAAGGTGCTGATGTTGGTGTCGTCACAGTAAAGAGTGGACAAACTGCTGCATGAAGACAGATCCAGAACAGACAGGCTGCTGCAATCGGAACAATAAATTGATTCTAATAATGTACAATTCTTCAGGTTTAAGGATGTCAGAAGCGGGTTATCATAAGCGCTCAAATTGAGAAGATCCGGGCATCCCGTAAGAACCATTGATTTCAATTTTTGGTTATTAGAGCAATTCAGATTTGTCAGGCCGGAATTCTTGGTCAGACTCAGAGTTGTGAGATCGGTATCTTCTGCACTCAGGGATTTAAGCTCACTGAAGTATTCGATCCCTTTAAGGTTTGCAATGGACAGATTATCTACTTCGATCTCCTTGACAAGTTTTATCTCATCACGGGTAAGATAATCATCATCTTTTATGTCAAAATGTTTATCAACAAATGCCCTGAAAACATCATCAGGGAAATTAGTCTTATCGATCTTTACTACCTTTTCTTCGTCAGCGACATCGGTTAACGTTATCCTTGTATTATTATTTGAGATCGATGAACTATCGCTAAATGTTGTTACTTTATAATAATATGTACCGGCTTTGAGGAGCTTCGTCAGAGAGAAATTTTGAGAATCAGAGCCTGTTCCGTTTAACGCCTGAGCAACAAGGGATCCTTCATCCTTATTGCCCTTATAGAGATCGACTTTCACAGCGGTGCTGCCGGCAGAACTTATTTCGACCAATATGTCCTTGGAAGGAGTGTACTTAAACCACCAAACACAGTCGTACCTAAGATCGATACCCTGCGTCTGACCGGGTTTTATAGTCGTATCCACATCGGCACTTACAGTCTTCGAAGGGATCATCGCGAGCCCCGCAACAAATACAAGTGCCATAATTCCAATAGAGGCCTTCAGGAATTGCTTCTTCATATGATTCCCCTCCCGGATCAATGATCCCTCAAACTATCCAAAGACTACTTCTTTTGATTATATCATCGTACAGAGTTAAATAATATCTGTAAGGAGCTCGTACTTATGCTTTTTTGAAAAAATCAGCCAGTACCTTATAAAGTTCATCCGTGTGCCGGGTAAAACAGTGGTCGGCGCCCCTGACCGGGACGAGCACCGCATTTTCATAAAAGGCCGCCGTCCACTCGGCATAAGAATATGGAACCGTCTCATCCTCATCTCCATGAATGATACAGACCGGTCCTTTATAGCGTTTTATCTCTTCTTCGACATGTATAGTCTGGGCAACGCGGAAATAGTCACCACCCAACACCCACTGGTCTTTTATCAGGACATCCGGTATGTGCTCCGGATCGAAAACATATCCCAGTATCCTGCCCCTGCGGCATTCATCCGGGATCTGAACAGCAGGTGACATGGGCAAGATCGCCTTAAAGTCATCCGGACACATGCCTCCGATCAGTATCGTAAGGAATCCCCCCTGCGAGTGTCCGCACATATAAAGGTCAGTAACAAAATCCAAAGATTTGATATATCTTACGACCGCAAGCGCATTGGTTATCCACTTATAAATCGTGTGGTCGCGGTATTCACCCGAGCTCATGCCGTGCCCGTACATCTCGACACGGAGGACCGCCACACCCGAATCGAGCATTGCTTCCTTTGCCGCTATTATGTGATCTTCCTCCATATGTCCGCTGAGGCCGTGAACCAGAAAACAGAGCGGGCTCTTGTCCGTATCAGCAGGTCTCTCAAGTTTGGCATGCAGCTTTGTTCCGTCACATTCTATATAGAACTCTTCCATATCGGCAGATCTCCTTAAAATCTTTTGTTTTCGATTATATCACACGGTGGAACAGTGTTACGCCGGTTAATGCTTTTCGCGAATAATTTAACGATTATCGTTAAAAAGTTGTTGACAGATGTTAAATCGGGGTGTAGTATTCAATCATCAGAGACCCGGCCGGTCACCTAACCATTTTATAGAGATAAGGAGATAAGAACATGAATGAAGAGAATGAAAAGCTTGCCAAGATCAAGAAGAGCAGCCGTGTAGGAAAGAAAGTTACCAACATCCTGGCGCTCATAGTCGGTATCGTCAGCATCATAATGATCGTAACCGGGATCATCTTCCTCGCATCAGGCGACAAGCTCGAGAGCAAGTTTGCCGAAGCCGCAGCAAGCGGAGTGATTAGCGAACCTTCTGACAAGATGTTTTATGCATCGGCTTTCCATGTGGAGATGATCGATCCCACCAAGATCGAGACTTCATCACCTGCGTTGAAACACGCTCTTGAAACCCGTCCCTACACCATAACTTACGGGATCTATTTTATCCTCGTAGGCCTCGGACTCGCCGGTGCTACCGTATTACTGAAATTGCTTTCAAGCGGCTTTGCCATTATCGAAAAGGAAGATAATCCATTCACACCGGCAGTAATAAAGAGAGTTACGATCGTATTGATAGTATTAAGCATCGTGATGGGCCTTACGATCGGCGGCGCCTACGTTGTGATAGGACTTCTCTCCACCTGGCTGATCCACTCGGTCATGGAATACGGACGCACTCTGCAGATCCAGTCTGACGAGACATTATAAGGAGGCGGATATGGGACAGATAATCTTAAGACTCGACAGAGTCATGGCAGACCGCAAGATCTCCCTTAATGAGTTATCGGAGAAGGTCGGCGTATCCAACGTCAACCTGTCGAAGATGAAGAACGGAAAGATCTCCGCGATCCGCTTCTCGACACTCGAAGCGATATGCGATGCGCTGGACTGCCAGCCGGGAGACATTTTGGAATACAGGAAATAACACCGGAAAATGGGATAGAGCTGAAAACATGAGCAGGGGGTGCATCGCACCCCCTGTTTATTGCATTTGAGAAATTGACTCTAAGCCTTAAAAATCCAAACGGTCTTTTCCATCATAATCTGTAATTCAGAGTTTTGTGGTATTCACATCCGAATACTCTATCTCGACTGCATACATACGGCTGACCTCCCTGAGCGGAAGTCCTGATGACAGTGTCATCTCCGCGATGAGACGGACACTCTCCGCAGCGATCGCCCGGTTACCCATATGCCTGTATAGAAAATATGCGATAAGGTTGCGGAATTCCCGGGAGAAACAGTCAATACAAGCATCTCTTTCTTCAGCTGCGGTCCCCTTGCTTTCAAGCTCCCTCAGCATCTCCTGCCAGGCAGGATCCAGGAACTCGAGAGTCAGATAGAATTTTGCTCTTTCGCGGCTGTCACGTTCTTCCGGAGAAAGGCCGGCCAAAAGCTCGCTGATCTTTCCTTCAAATTCATTAACTTCCCCGATCCCGAAAGGGATGTCATCGCAGGGATCACTGCCCAGGACTTCGCCATCATCCGTAACCACTCCCCGTATCAGTCTGAAAGGGCCTTCCCTGCCGAGGATCAGATCGCATGCTGCTTCGCAGCAAAGCCCCAGTCCGATGTATTCGATATCGTCCTGATAGTTATAGAATCTGGGGTGCTCAGTGCAGACATCACAGAGGATGTCTTCGCCGTATTCCAGGATAAGCCGGCAGAGACCGTTTTCGAGAAGGAAAGGACAGCGTTCATCCTTGCCTTGAAGCACAAAACTGGAATCCTTTATATGGCACATTATATCGGGGCGCTCCCTGTAGAGAGCCATCGAATCTTCATCGATGTCAATCTCCCAGCCTGCGCAGCATGTGTGCCGGCACTTGTCGGCTATACACTTGAATGAATCGTAATAGTCAGGTCTTAATGTGATCATAAAGCAGCCGCTTTCTTTTTGATTATTCTTGCCATCTCTTCACCGTGATCAAATATAAAGAAATGATCATCTCCCAATGGATATATATCAGTCTTATTATCGAAAAACATACTCCATTGCTTCATCTCATCATCAGGTACATCTTCAGGCGAATAAAAGCAGACAGCGGGCACACCTTCTATCTTATCGGTATGACTTTTGTATGTGGAGATCAACCTGTAATCCTGCCTTATGGGATCAAAATACATACGCCTGTACACACGGTTGTCGAGCAAAGATTCATCCATGCCGTCCATCGCACCCAGAAGTTTGATCTTTGACCAGAAGGTCCTGTCATCAAGGTGGACATAATTCTTTGAATCCCATTCATTATTCGGAGGACGGTGAGAAGCTTCAACCAGGAGCTTCGGCTTGGGAACAAGTCCTTTTACGACCATTTCATAGGCAACGATGCTGCCCATGCTGTATCCCATCAGAACATAATCGTTTTCGCATGCAACAGACCTTACCTGTTCTGCCATATCGAAAGTGAGTTTGTCGAAATCTTCGGCATAATCTTCTTTACGCCTGGTTCCGTGACCCGGATACTCTAAGACAGTAACTTCCCAACCTTCACCGAAGAAGGAAGCGAAATCGTCAAAATTTCTTTTCAATGCACCCGCGAAAGGGACACATATCAATCTCATTTATCAAGGATCCTCATATATGCTTTTTCGGCGGTTAGACCGTATTCGTCGATCAGCTCATCAAAACCTGCAGCATGGGCAAAGTAATCCTCGATGCCAATAATCTTAAGCATAGGGAAACCGTCCCTGCAGGAAATATATTCTGCAACGGCTGCTCCCAATCCGCCGATGACGCTGTGCTCTTCCATGGTAATGATCTTCTTAAATCCGCGGAGCGAATCCAGGGCGCCCTTATCAAGGGGCTTTATCGTATGCATGTCTATTACTTTGCATGTGATGCCGTCATTTTCAGCAAGCATATCCGCAACCTTCAAAGCGGTTGCAACCATCACGCCGCAGGCTACGATCGCATAATCCCCGCCTTCCCTTACGGTAATGGCCTTGCCGATCTCAAATTCATAATCTTCGGGATATACGATATCACAGTTCATCGGACCGGAAAGACGCAGATAAACAGGCTTATCATAATTGGCGAGAGCCAGCACAGCCTTGACAGTCTCAGTGCAGTCCGCTGGAGAGATAACCGTTATGTTGGGGATCGCACGCATAATCGCGATGTCTTCAATGCTGATATGGGTAGCTCCCAGGATACCGACAGAACAGCCTGATGTGAGCCCGATGAGCTTAATGGGAAGCTGCATATATCCCATGCTTACCCTCACCTGATCAAGAGCTCTGGTCGTTGCAAAGGAAGCATATGTTGATACAAACGGGTTAAACCCTTCTTTTGCAAGACCTGCACCTATACCGACGAGATCCTGCTCGGCAATACCCACATTATAGAAACGGTCGGGGAACTGCTTACTGAAGCGGTCAAGACCCGAATAGAAACAGAGATCTGCCGTACATGCCACCATAGACTCATCAATGGAAGGCATCTCAAGCATAGCCTGTCCATATGCTCCACAGGATCCGAGTCTTGACCAAAGACGTGTCGTTGCTTTCGAAATATTCATCATGCGTTCTCCAATTCTTCCATAGCCTGGTTATACTGCTGCTCGGTAATGTTATGGTTGTGCCACAAAGGATTGTCTTCCATGTAGGAAACGCCTTTTCCCTTCACCGTGTTTGCGATGACCGCAAGAGGTTTGTCATGCTCAGCCGAGAGCGCATCTAAGAGTTCTTTGCAGTTGTGTCCGTCAACAGTAACTGCATCCCATCCGAAGCTATTCCACTTGGCTTCCATAGGTTCGATCCTCATGACATCATCCGTCGGACCGTCATACTGAAGTTTATTGGCATCAACGACCGCAACAAGATTTGAACATCCGAAGTGGGCTGCGGACTGGGCAGATTCCCATACGGATCCTTCATCACATTCTCCGTCGCCCAGGATAACATAAACTTTGGATTCATTATTCTCCTTGCGCTTAAGTCCCAAACATACTCCCACACCCAAGGACAACCCCTGTCCGAGGCTTCCGCTCGAAAACTCTATACCACGCTCTTTATTCATGGAAGGATGGGCATAAAGAAATGTTCCCTCTTTCTTATACGTCATGAGTTCATCGTCAGTAATGATCCCCGCCTGCTTCATCCCGGCATACATAGCCATGGCTCCGTGGCCCTTGCTCATGATCACACGGTCGCGGGATTCTGCTTCTGGATCAGCCGGATCAAATCTTACGAAAGCTTTGTAAAGAACAGCCATTATTTCGGCAAGAGACATACTCCCTCCGATATGTGCACCGATATTTCCCATGCTGTAAGTCATACGGATGCAGTCTTTCCTGATCTCTTTTGCGCTTTTCTCACATTCTTTGATCAACAATTCTTTGTCCATGATCATATCTCCAATCTCGGAATCTTAAAGGATTCCGCCGTCAACGCGGATCACCTGACCTGTGATATAACCGGCTTTATCGCTTGCCAGGAAGGCAACGACATTCGCTATCTCTTCAGGTCTTGCAACTCTGTTCATCACTGTCTTTTCCAAGATCTGTTCTCTCATCTTATCTTCCATTCCGCTGATCATTCCGGTATCCGTTACTCCGGGAGCAACTGCATTGACCCTGATACCAAACTGTCCGAGTTCTCTTGCAAGCTTTTTTGTAGCTCCGATCAGGGCAGCTTTACTGCTCGCATATTCCAGCTGGGCAGGCTCGCCATCCAAAGCTGCTATTGAACTGATATTGATGATAGATCCTTCTTTATTTCTTGCCATCTGACGGCATACGATCTGGGTAACCTCCATGGCAGCAAAGAAATTGATCTCAAAGACATCTTTTATCTGTTGCATAGGGGTCATCATGAAAAGGCTGTTGGGACTGACTACGCCGGCATTATTAACAAGAATGTCGATCCTCTTTTCCGCTTTGATCAATTCTTTCAAGCCCTCCTTGACAGCCTCACTGTCAGAAAGATCAAAATAGACAGGTTTGATCTGCATTCCGGTCTCTGCTGCTATACCGGAAAGTTTTTCCTCAAAAGCAGTATCCGGTTTTCTTGCGTGCGCATAAACATTAACATTATCAGATGCAAGAGCTCTTACGATCTCCATTCCGATTCCGCCCCTGGATCCGGTTACAAGCGCGATCTTTGCCATATCGGTCATACCCTCCCGTCAGAAATTTCTGATCCGTACTTTTGTATCGGACCCTTCCGTGAATTTAATCTTTCTTAACTCATCTGCGGATACCGGGAAGACTTTGTTTTCTTCCATGATGGTTCCTGCCTCATCGATAAGGTCTTCATAACCATACTCTTTCCAAAGTTCACTGCAGATCTTCCATATCTCATCATCAAAAAAGAGGACTTTGCCCTTCTTAAGATATGACTTGAAAAGACTGAAATATTCATCAAATATCATAAACGCTTCATCTTTTCTGCCTTCCTCAAGAAGATCTTTAATCTTATCCCTGCACGGATCGTATTTTTTCCACATACGCATCCTGTCATCAACGTAGAACAGGATATCCCAACCCTCTGCTTCCTTCATTACCATATCCGAATATTCATCGTTATAAAATCGTGTATAACGCTCGTGGATATCCCTGTAAGAAGGATCAGTGTCAAGAAATGCATCTATCTTATTCACAACGGAACCGTAGGGAACATCAGCAAAAGACAGGACCTGATAATTCTCAAGCAGATTCACCATCTTCCGCGACTCATAATCCTCACCGTATCTTGCAGTCAGATACTGTCTGTCACATGCAGTAGTCGTAAAGACATTTTTGTCTATTTCAATATTCTTTTTCTTGCTCCAAAAACCTGCAGGAAAACTCATCGGAGCTATCCCGGGGATCTTTAGCAGACTTTCGGTTTCCATGTCCGTAAGAGCGGCCAGATCCAGCTGTTTTTCCGTCTTCTTTCTGAAACATGAAGGGAATGATCTCATCAGTTTCAGTTTAAAAACTCCATCCTCATGCATTCCTTCAATGCCCGTTTCCATCAGCTCCTCACGGCGGATAAGGTTCATCGAGTCTTTCCCTTTATTACGGAGGATATGTATATTGACCGCAACTCCATGTGCCTTACGAACCTTATGGTACTTTTGAACATACAAAAGGGACCCTTCATCAACATACCTGAAAAACATTCCGGGCATACTGATGTTATTTTCGAGGCACTCGAGAGTTCTGTCTTCTTTCTCGGAAAGCCTGTCCTTCACCCTGAGAAAATCAGAATACAACATGCAGATATCAGCCTCGGCCTCATATGACCTCTTAGGTCTATAGACGGAAAGAAGTTCCTGTTCGATAACATAATATCCGGCTCCGATGTCTTTACAGATCTCGTTAATCTCGCAAAGGAGACCGATCATTTTCTTTTCGTCTTCACGCATTTTCTGATGTCTCCAGGTATTTCTTTATTTCTTTGATCTGCAGACCGTTCGTGAGCGTTCCAAGTGATCTTCTGTAATATCTTTTCGCCTGCTCATGATCGCCTTCGATCCTGTATGTATCTCCAAGGTATTTGAGCATCTCTCCGTCTTCTTTATAGAGCTTTAACGACTCCGCGATCTTCTTCCTCAAAGATAATATATCAACATTATCCTGTTTCAGTGAAAGAAAGATCTCCATGCGGAGCAAAGTTATGCAATCGGGATAAACGGACAGCCATTTATATGTAAGCTCACTTGCCTTATCGTAGTCAGAAAAAACAAATACACTGTTTGTTAAAGCAGCAGCATCCTGACAGAAATCGCTAAGATCCGAAAGTCGTTTTTCAGTCAGTTTCTTTCCTTCATTCTCTCTCATCCGGAAAACCTTCGCAGCCTTTGAATAGGAGCCCTGTATAACCAACGGCAGTAATGCCGCATAAAGATACTCTTCAGGAAGATCAAAATATAAACCGAAATATTTGAAATCCGCAAACTGAGCTTTGTAATAACGTTGGAAGATAGTACTTAGAGAATTATAATCATGTTCTCTTATAAGCTTTTCCAGATCAGTATCCCCTTTCTCTGACCTGATCTGCTCCATAATCGCAAACTGCGTTGCCGCCCTGCTCCTGCTGTTCGCTAAATTTCTGTCCTTAGAGTGGGAAAACCAAGTATCTTTTTTGTTGTATGCACGTTGCAGCAATATCTTCTTATCTGCAAACTTCTTTATCTCATCATCATAGATCCGGTACGGGACATCCTGATCTGACACGAAAACATGTGAAACCTGGTCAGTAAGTTCAGGTATATCTATCCAACGGTCACCGTATGACATCATAAGTATCTCTTCTGCTTTCTCAGCAACCGGCATCATGCAGTCTTCAAAAGGAACCCTGCGCGGCTTACCCCAGAGTGATCTGTGAAATATAGGTTGTCCTGCCAAAGGTGAACGGATAAGGTAATAATCACATTCTTCTCCGGGATACTCGAAAAGTTTCTCTTCAAGTTCCTTTCTGACCTTATCAAATCCCTCAGTCTTCTCCCGTTTACGGAGTTTGGCATACTCGTCGAAAAGAGAATCATCACGTACAGATAACGCGGAAAAATGGTTGACAACCCATTCAGAATAAAGATAGTAATTCTTAAGGATCTCTTCATGTTTTGATGTATCCGACGTGATCGGGTTAAGTATGAAAATATCGATAAACTGACCCTGCGGAACATCCGTGATAAAACTGCTCCTCAGCATCGTAGTCTTATTGGTATCCATATAACGCCAGTGCACCGCGGAATAATCCTGATGTGTGTTTTTGCTGACGACGATCCTTCCGGGAAGGAATTCATCTGCAAGGCTTATGAACTTCTCCGCGCCTTCTTTGGTCATGTGGATGTCCGCATCATCATCCCAGGGCAAAAATCCCCCATGCCTTACCGCGCCGATCATGCTGCCGCCTGCAAGATAAAAATCTATACCGTGCCTGGTGCAGATATCGTCGATCTCTTTAAGTAAAACAAGAAGTCCTTTTTGCGTCTCGGATAACATCGGCACCTCCCGTCAATTAACTCCGATGAATCTTGACATCGATATTATCAGGTCGTATCCGTCCCATCTTAAGGAGAAGTCCATTGTAGTACCTAACGGCACTATCCTGTCAACGCCGGGACATCCGCTGTCCCTAACAACCTTGAGGAGCTTGTCTGCGACATCTCCATAGTAAGCGATGGTGGAACATCTCGTATCGCAAAGCGGAAGGATATCAGTAAGATCCTGCGTGGAATACTCGTAAAAATATCCGCTGTTGTACTTAAACTCCATAAGCCTGTCATCGATCTTCTCAGTCTCTGCCACCATGAGCTTGGGAGCATTGAGGGAAGTCTTAAGATGCAAGGGCTCAGCCGTGGAAGCTTCCATCAGCATAGACAGCTTTCCGACTATCTGAACGGGCTCAATATGGTAATCCTTCTCAGTCTTCTGTCCGAGCCTGTCCCAGAAATCCTTCTTTGCCTCTTCGATGCCTTCGCCGGTCCATACAACGATACGGGGCGATGTACAGGCATTCTGATCAGAGAAATATGTGTCGTTATAGAACTTTAAGATCACCTGATCCTTGTTATCTGCCGCATTATATGCATCTGCCGACATAACACAAAGAGCGTGCCTGTCAGCAAATGTGATCTCGTTAGCCCTGGCCTTTAAGGGTGCCCTGCGGATCGTTGCTATCGTTGCATCTCCGCCCCAGATCACCCTTGTATCGGCAACAGCAGAAAGCTTGGCAGTGATCTCGTCACTGTGATCATAACGGAGAAGGTAGATATAGTCCTTGAATTCGGGATAAGACTCATCGATCACCTTCTCTATCGCATCAGCGATGATATCAACCTGGGCGAAGGGCTTGCTTGAAAGTCGTACGATGTTCTTGTTGCCTGCAAGGAGCCCGGACACCATGGAGAATGCGAAGTTAACGGGAACGTTAGAAGGCGCGATATGGAATACAACGCCCCTTCCGAGCCTCTGATCAAGATCGGTATAGTTCTCTTTTGCCTTTGTCAGAGCGGCCTTCCTGCACCAATAGGCAAATGTGACAACGTCGGAGAAAGCCCTTCCCGTTTTCATCAGAACACTCGAAAGATCGTTAAGGAATGCTATTACTTTATCGGAGAAAGGAGGCAGTGCCGGTGCACTAACAACTCCGTTCAGTCTTTCTTCATCAAAACTTAGCTGCATATGTATCCGAACACCCCCTGATCTCTGCATTTTTGAGTCTTCCGTGAACCTTGAAGTATTTACCCTTCTTACCGCAAGGGCAGTCATCCTCGCCCAATACGGTTCCCTCGTCTTCCGTCAAGAGACAGTGGCCGGGATAGGACTGCGGCAAGGAGGATACGACCTCGATTATGCCGCGCTCACCGGGTTCGCAAACGGTAAGGTCCTTAGGATCACGGATTATAACGTCCGAGAAATTGGAAGCATGCAGATGACCGCATTCACATTCCATGTAGATGCAGCCCGTCTGCTCAACCATTCCGTAGTAATCGTGTATGTCGTGAAGGCCTGTGACTTCCTCAAGCCTCTTGTGGAAATCTTCAGCCGACACCTGCTCAGAGACAAGTTTCTTCCAGCCGCCGCCGTGGATAAGGACTGCATTCGAAAGATCGAGTGTCATGGGATCGATCTTAAGGAGTTCCTTATAGAAATGCTGCCAGATCATGAAAGTAAAACCGAACAGAAGGATCTTCTCATCCTTATGCTCGGAAAGGAATTCCTTAAGCTCATCAAGATTAAGGTTCATATCATCATCTAGCGCATATATCTTCTTTGTTCCGAACATGGAAAAACCGAGTATGCCGGCGCCCCTTGCGGAGAACATTGCCCTGTTCTTGACAACTGAGGGGCAGTCGATGATTATCATCGGCATACGGTTGGCACCCGTAAAGGATGAGACTATCTTGACCAGAGTCTTCTGCTGGAGGCTTGATGTCTCTCTGTCGAGATAGATCTTCGACACGGCCTGACCGGATGTACCTGAAGACGTCATCGTCTTGAATATCTCTTCCCTCGGCACGCTCATGAGATCGAGCTTCTTAAAAAGGCTTACCGGGAGATAGGGCAACTCCTCATAAGGAGTGTCATCTTCCGGCACAAATCCGATCGCATCACACATTGCCTTATACTGCGGGCATTTGCCGTAATGCTGTCTTGTCAGCTCATTGAGTCTTGAAGACAGGAGCTTGTGTTTCTCCTCCCTTGCAAGCGCATAGGGTTCCAATTCGAAAAAATCATCAATCATAGTATCAGATCCTTGTATAAAGTCTTTCCTGATTCGTTCTTGGGTATCTCTTCCACGACTCTTGATGTAAAGGCCGTGTTATGAAGTCCTAACTTGTCCGAAAGATATGAGACACAGGGAGCAGCGAACTGTTCATCAGTAACGAAAACACCCAGGAGATCATCCCTTCCCGAACAGGCACACTCGATCTCAAACTTCTCTTTCAGGAGTTTCTCGCATTCATCAAGATTCACTCTCTTACCGAAGATCTTGAGGAACCTCTTCTTTCTTCCGACGATGTAATAGTATCCGTCACTGTCAAACTTGGCGATATCACCGGTTACTAACCTGCCGTGATTCTCGTCACCCTTGGCAAGGTCTTCGGGACAAGTGCCGTAGCCAAGAGTAACGTTCGGGCCCTCGTAAACGAGTTCTCCGGCAACTTCAGGTTCGCTGATCTCGTTGCCGTCAACATCTATAAGCGAGAACTTGCCGCCGGGGATCGCGATGCCCATGCTGCCGTACTTTTCGAGTGTCTTCTCGTAAGGGAGATAGCTCATCCTGGCGGTGGCTTCCGTCTGGCCGTACATTACGAAGAACCTGATACCCTTCTCCGCTGCATATTCGCCGAATTCCTTATGAAGTTCAGGAGAAAGCTTGCCTCCGGCCTGCGTCATCGTCTTAAGTGACGGCAATTGCATGCGGAAAAATCTCATCTTCTTCAGCATCTCATAGGTGTAGGGAACACCTGCGATGCTGGTGACTTCGCCTTCCTTGAAGAACTGCCAGAACTCACGCTGGAAGATACTCCTTGAGGTCATCATGATCTTTGCACCCGCGAGCAGGTGACTGTTGATGACAGACAGACCGTATGTGTAGCTCATGGGCAGGTTTGTTATAGGTCTCTCGTTCTCATCGATCTCAAGATAAGAGATGATAGCTCTCGCATTGGATTCGATGTTGCTGTAACTCTGCCTTACGAGTTTGGCCGTTCCCGTGGAACCCGATGTCGTAAGGAGGAGCCCGAGTTCATCGAAAAGTTCATACGACGGGTATCCCGTCTTCAGCAGATGATATCCGTCAGACTCGAAGCAGTCCTCATAATCAAGGTCTGCTTTCTTCTCTTCGGGAACCCAAAGATATTCGGGCTTATAAGTCTCTATGAGGTTCATCAGCAGTTCGTTATCAAGACCTGCGTCAACCATTAAAGGAACGATCCTGCCGGACAGACAGGATACATAACCCTTGAGGGCACCGAACTCATTCTTGCAGAGGATGAAGATCAAAGTCCTGTGACCGATGACTTCTCCGAACTTCGCGGCAAAATCAACAAGCGAACCATATGTTAATGTCCCGCCGGCTTCATTGACGGCCGCTATCGCATTCGGATCTTTCTTGTCAACTTCAAAAAACATGACGATACTCCGTTATGATCTTCAGAATTCGATGTCGTATTTAGCCAGGATCTCTTTGCCCTTCTCGTAAGAAGAGAAATCGATGATATCATCTGTGTCCATCATGATATCAAATGTATCTTCGAGCATTGCGACCATGGTCATGTGACCAACGGAATCCCATTTCTCGACACCCTGATATACAAGCGTTGTAACATCGAATGCCTCGTCCAGTTCGAAAGCATCTCTCATGATCTGATCATACTTTTCTGTGTTGTTCATCGTTTATTCTCCTTTTTATTTGTTCTTTATCAGTTTTCCGTATTCTGCTGCAAGGCTGTTGCCCATGAGGAGGAACATCTTTATGCGCCGTTCGTCTGTCATAAACGCAAACAATCTCATCCCGTTCTTTCCCAACTCATTGATAAGATAAGAATCCAACATCGTTCCGTAAAGAGTATTGCGGTAGTCGGGATGAACTATAGTCAGCGCAGCAACCCTGAACTTATCAGTCTGTGCAGCGATCGACAGGTGGGCAACTATCTTTCCTTCCTCCCTGATGATATAGCTGTTACCCATTCCTGTACGCATACGGTCCAGCATCTGTCCTGCAAGCTCTTCACTGTTATATGAAGCATTGTTCTCCTCATCTGTCAGGATCAGATCCACTATCTCGGGAATGTCTTCCTCCGTGGCCTGCTCGACCCGTTCCATACCCTTCATTATACGATATTTGTTCAGTTCAAGTATCTTTCCATATTCGACATAATAACGATTATTGAAGCTTTCACTGAGTTTTTCTATGATATCTTTCCTTGCGAAAGCTCTTCCGATATCGTACTCATTGATCATATCGGATATCGCGGCAATATCGCAGTCCTCTCTGTCACTATATATCTGAAAACTGTCGTAGTATTTCATGATGACCAGCGATATCTTTCCGCCCGCTTCGGAAAACCATATGGTTATGTTTGGATCCGTAACGCCATAAGTGTATACATCCAGATAAAGGTAAAGGCAATTCGGTATATCTCTGCCCAGATATTCAAGAATAGCAGGCACATCGGTCTCAACAGCTTTTCTCAACACTTTTCCATCAGAATTCATGATAAACTCCTTCACAAAAATCCTCCAGGAGACCTGCAATAGCTACCGTCTCATTTCCGATATACTGATCTCTCACCTCTTCAGGATTACCAATCCTTGTCGCAAACTCCAGGAGTTCATAGCGGAATCCTTCACCGTCATAGCTCCAGAAATACTTCTGCGTCTTACGGAGATCTTCGTATCTTATCTCAAAGTAATCGGTTCTCCACCAGGGAGCCGGAACATAAACATAACCTTCCGTTCCCGTAATGATCAGCTGGCCTTCGGTCTTGACGCCGAGTCCGGCAGTAAAGGATGCGACTGCACCGTCATATCTGAGGATGCCTTTTGTAAGGACATCAAAATCATTCTTTCTGCTCGTAAAGATCTGTTTCTCTTTATAATCCGTTCCGAGCATCTGGAAGATCGGAAGGAAAAGATATCCGCCGAGATCATACAGACTTCCTTCGAACTTATTAAGATTCTCATAATCGACATGAGCAAGTTTCTGGCTGAAAGTGACATCTATATCCTTGACTTCACCGATCCTGCCGCTTTCGATAAGAAGGAGCAAATGCTGATAAGCCGGGAAAAATCTGGTCTTTATCGCATCAAACAGAACGAGACCTTTCTCCTTAGCAAGCGCGATAGCTTCCTCAGCTTCCTTCCTGCGAATAAACACCGGTCCCTCGCACATAACGTTCTTTCCGTGACGGAGTGCGTCCATCACAAGATCATAATGACTGTCTATCCTGTCAACGATATATACGGAATCACACTTTTCGTAAAAAACTTCCCTGTCTTCGATGTATTCGGTACCGCATTCCTGTGCGATCTTCTTTCCTTCTTCAGCGTCACCGCCGGTAATGCCGGCAACTTCGATCGACATGACGTATTCACATTCACGGATCATCCTCTGAGCGGGATTGCGCGTTCCTATGAAACCCATCCTGACGGTAACATTGGTATTCTTTCTGATCTCCGTACTCGAAACACCCTCTGTCCTGGGCAGATATACGACTTTGCAGAATTCATTAAGATAATCGAACTTGCCGACCCAGTCAGAACCGACGGTAAAGATATCTACTCCGTACTTCTGTATATCTTCTATCTTCTGACCTTCATACTCTTCAACTATGATCTCATCAGCAAGACCGGTTGCTCTTACGGCCTCAACACGTTCAAGAAGAGGCTGTCTGACATTCAGTTTGCCACGGCTTCTGTCGAAGGCATCAGATGTCACGCCGACGATAAGATAATCACCGAGTTCCCTGGCATTACGCAACAGGTTTATATGCCCGTAATGCAGCATGTCATAAGTTCCGTAGGTAATGACTTTAACCATACTTTTCTCTCCCTTTAGAAAACCTCTCTGGCTTTAAGGTCGTTCAAAGCCTTTATCAAAGTGTCGTTATCTTCAATCGTAAGATTCCCCAAGTGTCCTACGCGAAAAACTTCGTCCGCAAGATCTCCGCCGTTGGGACAGATCCATATCCCGTACTCATCCTTGAGGAGACGGAAGATCTCCTTTGCCGAGTGGTTCCTGCTCTTCAATGCGGTAACCGCATTTGAAGGGGTCTCGGCATAAAGATCAAAAGGCATATCCGCTATCTTGGCACGAAAATCACCGGCGAGTTCTGCTATTCTCTCATTTTCCGACTTTGCTCCGCCGTTTTCCTCGATCTGTCTGAGTCTCTGATTGATCTGAAGCAATATCGTGACAGCAGGAGTAAAAGGGGTCTGTCCCCTTTCCATATTGTGAAGCGCATCCTTAAGATCAAGATACATGCACTTACAGGGAGTTGAACTTACCCTCTCCAAAGCTTTTTCGGCAAGTATGATGACTGATATTCCCGGAGGAACCGCAAGAGCTTTCTGGGAACCCGTTATCATAACATCTATCCCCGATCCCTTCATGTCGATCGGATCAGCCAGGAATGCACTTATGGCGTCTACTATAAGGAACAGACCGTTTCTTCTGCAGAAATCAGAGATAAGGGCCAGATCATAAAGAACACCTGTGGAAGTCTCTCCGAGATTAACGATAAATGCCGTATAATCCTTTCCTTCGTACGGGACAAGATCTTCTTTATGAAGAGCTTTTCCGCTCTCCAGCACAATATCCGTGTGAGGGATCTCATGGATCTCACAGAGCTGCGAGAAACGTGCACCAAAGCTTCCGCCCTTAACAACAAGCGCTTTATCCTGAGAAGTCAATGTATTCATTATGACGGCTTCCATCGATGCGGTCCCCGATCCCGTTATAAAGACCACTTTAGCAGTATCATCTGCCCCGGCCATCTCCTTGATCATCCTCTCGTTCTCCAGCATAACTGCGGAAAACTCGGGAGTACGGAAATATGGCGTGTTACAGTTTCCGATCTCCTTCACCTCATCCGAGGACATTACCGGACCTACCGTAAAATTCAATTTATCTTCGATCAGATTGCTCATTGTTCCACCTCTTTATTATTTTTCATTCAGCAGATTCTTTTTATCTTCACTTTCCAGGATGACAAAATCATCCGTCGGAGGATATTTATACATGGTCTTCCAGAAGAAGATAGATGTCTTGTCGGCAATGATGTGATCAAAATGAACATTGCCCAAAAGACGCTTCCACTCGTCCGCAATAAATGCATGGGAACTATTCTCAAGATAATCATCGAGGTCTCCGCTCTTTTCCTTGATCATCTTTCTCTCTTCCTGTGAGCTCTGATAGTATCCGACTCTGCATGTAATGCGGTGCGGTAAATGAAATCTTTGGATATCGTCGTAAAGGGCACTGCTCCCGGAACTTAAAAACATCAATGTGATGTCCTTCTTTCCGTCATCGGTCTTCTCCAACCACCTCTCAACAGTTTCTGCATAGGAAGCGCTCTTCTCCCATTTGAAAAGATAAAGATAACTTTCCCTGTTTTCGGCGGGAGCAACTTCCCTTCTGCAGAAGAAATCTGCGGAAGACCTGTCTTTTCTGCTACAGATCCTTTCGGCTGAAACAGCGGTTTCTTCGTCATCGTTATCTTCACCGCTTTCATCTGCATAATCACTTTCCACGTCGTGTCTCTCCGGCTTTCCGAATATCGGATCATCCTTTCCGGCTTTCTCATCCGCATCTTCTTCACTGTAAAGTAGCTCTCCTTCTACTCCGAGACCTCCAAAAAGTCTTTCCATCTCCCTGTAGATCGTCGAGTACTGTGTCGCTACCGTCAGATCCTCGAAAAAACCATCCAGCATTTCGGGCATCTCTTTGTCAGCGCAGAGGATAACCGGAATATGACACCTCTGTGCCTGTAACGCTCGTAAATAGCTGTCAGTAATGAGAAGACATGCATCACCGTAAAAACGAGTCAGGTTCTGCTCGTCACAGAAAACATTTTCGATACCGAAATAATCCTTCTGTTCCCTGTACTTTTTCCAGAAAGAAAGGCCTGTAAAAGAACAGACTGTCTTACCGTAAAATCCGGCAAGAGCTTCTATCCTTTTCACAAAGCCTGCAAATGATGAGCAGTTTCTTGTAAGGTGCGGTTCCCTGTTGATGGAAATAATGATCTTGTTCCTGTCAGCTGTTTCCGCAGGCAGCGGATAATAACTGATACGGTCCCGGGAAATGCCGAGATCTTTCACAAGAACAGCATCGTCATAACCATCGTCGGCACAAAGAAAATAATCTGTATCATTGAGGGTTTTTACTGCATTCTTGATCTGGTTCTTCGTATAACAGTCAGAAGTAAAGATATACAACTGAAAAGACGTATATATCGTCTGTCCCTCTCTTTTTATGTAATAGTTGGGGAGAGTATTGGCACAATAGATCCTGCCCGCCACAGCTAAAGCTTTGATGAAATCTGCCATTCCTCGCATAACGATCCAGACTCTGTCATCCTCTATGAGTTCACCAAACTGATCCAGCGTTGAAACATAATCACGGGCCGTCCAGACAAGACGGCAATGGCTGTATGCCGGATCCTTCAGCGCCTCCATGAACAGATTGGAGACTACTCCGGCAGCTCCTGTCGAGAAATCTTCAATGAAAAGAACAGTATCCGGTTCGACTGGGAGCTTACGGCTCTCATTCATCTGACCGGCCATCCACAGATCTCTTTCCATTCCGCCATTTCCTCATATTCATAGTCTATATGCGCCTCATTTTGTGAAAAATAGACATCACAAAAGGAACATATGCACATATGTTTAACTTGATGATTTTATCACCATATTATAATAAATACAAGAATTTGACCCCAGTGCAGCCGGAGAACCCCTGTAACTGCCACCAAAAATGTGAGAGGCCGCTAATTTGGGGGAAGCGGCCTCTGACAAAGGAGAGTAATAAATGATGTATCATCAACGGACCGGAGAGAAGCCGGCTCCCGCTAACGATCTGATGGTAGTTGGCTGCGTCAGGACACATTGCCCCCGCATGAGCGGTGGAGCAATGTGTTCTTCAGCTATCGATCATCAACTGTTGACGTATTTATCGTACTTATAGAGGAAGGTCACCATCTGACGTCTCAGGCAGTCGCCGTCGGGACGGAAGGTGTTGTCCTCGTAACCTGCAAGGATCTTCTTTTCGGATGCCCAGAGGGTAGCCTTATAGAAGTAATCGGATTCCTTGACATCCGTGAACTTGCTGGTCGAGCTCGAGGGTGAGGGCTTGCCGGCAAGACGCCAGAGGAAGGTTACCGCGTGCTTTCTGGCACAGGTGATATCCGGACCGAATGTGCCGTTGCTATAGCCTTCGACTATACCCTGTTCACTGCCCCAAACACAGGCTTTATAGAAGTAGTCTGAGCTGGAAACGTCCGAAAACTTGCAAGTATCCGACTTGGGGGCGGGTTCTCCCTGAAGCCTCCAGAGGAAAGTGATCATCTGGGCGCGGGTACACTTGTTGTCGGGCTTGAAAGTTGTCTGGTTGTCGTAGCCTTTTACGACACCCTTGGCTGTCAGATAGTTTACGGGCTCAAACCAGAACTTGGATGAGTCGGTGACGTCCTTATAGAGGATGGTGACCTTGCAAGTTGCCTTGATACCGGCTACTGAAACCGTGATGGTGACTGTACCTGCCATCTTGGCAGTGATCTTGCCGTTGGAATCAACGGATGCGATCTTGCTGTCGGAAGACTTGAAGGCGGGAGCAGTCTCAACGCCTTTTACGGTTGCCTTGAGGGTCTTGTTCTGACCGCAGATAATGCTGAGGCTGTCTTTTTCGAGAGTCAGTGTAACATCCAGCTTGGGGATTACTTCAGTCTCGGTCTTGCCGCATACGGAGCAGGTATGCTTCTTTGATCCTTCTTTCGTGGCTGTAGCTTCTTTCGTAACCGTCCAGTCGCCCCAGCTGTGGCCGGTCGCGGGGATCGTGACCGTTTTGCTGCTCTCCCTTGCTTTGCCGTCGTAAGCTGTAGATGCGTCAACGGTTGCCGTATAGACCTTCTCTCCGCTCTTAACGCAGGTAGCATCCACTACTTTTTTCGTGATCGTCATGGCTGCATAGGCATATTTCTTCTCGCCGGAATTCGTGTATGAATAGTAGTTCGCTCCGGCTGACAGTTCGCCGTCGTAGCCAAACCAGCTTATGTCCGAAAATCTCCAGGCAGAGGGAGATACGAATACCAGTAATGTAAAACTGTCTTTTACGACTTCTTCAGGTATATCAGCAACATAGACCTTATCGATATTATTATCGCTGCACCTTAATGTTTCTAATTTGAAATTTTCGCTGACATCAAGATCGTCTAAGTCGTTGTTTATGCAGTTAAGGAACACAAGATCCGGATTGTTGCGGGTATCCAGAAAGACGATCTGGTTATTATGACATGCAAGCCTCTGAAGGAGAGGATTATTCTTCACGTTAACCGCCTTGAGTTTATTATCGCCGCAATACAGGTTTACAAGAGCCTTGTTATTTGAAAGATCAAGTGATGAGATCTCATTCTCGCAGCAATCTAAATGCACCAGATTCGTATTGTTCTTTACATCAATACTCTTAAGGAAGTTGTCACGACACCTGAGTTCTGAAAGACTGGTGTTTTTAGACACGTCGAGTTCCTTGATATAGTTGGATAAACAAACAAGTTTTCTAAGCTTGTCATTGGCACTGACATCAATCTTTTTCAAACGGTTGTGCTCGCAATCAAGTATCTGCAGGTCCTTGTTCTGACTAACGTCAAGTTCCGTCAGCAGATTATTGCCGCAGTAAAGCATCTTAAGCTTCGTATTCTTGGAAACATCAAGGCTTTGCAACCTGTTGTTATTACACTCCAAAAGCTCGAGTTCAGTGAAGAATTCAACGCCTTTTAAACTCTGCAGAGTAAAATTTCCGATGCGCATGCTCTTGACTTTTTTGATCTCAGCAAGGGAAAGACGCCCGTTGTTATCGATGTCATACCAGTTCTTTACTGCGCTCCGGAATAATCTGTCCGGGAAGTTTTCTTCATTGATCTCGACACCGGTGAATATCTCGGTCTGAAGATCAATATCAAAATATCCGTTAGCACAGGAATAACTGACATAGCTGTGAGTGTTAGCTCCGGAACCGTACGACGGTTCTCCTCTCTCTCCTGTCAAATAAGCCTCCAGTAATCCTGCATGGGGACTGACATCGAAAACGTCGATCTGATTATCGTATAGATTAAGACGCTTGATCTTCTTGTTTTTTTGAATATCGAGAGACTTAAGCCGGTTATTACAGAGCATCACGTAATCCAGCTCTGTATTAGTGCTGATATCGAGTTCTGTGAGCTTGTTATCGTATCCGATGATCCTGTCAAGGGATGTGCATCCGGTTAGATCCATTTCGGCGATTTCGTTATGCTCGCACTCAAGAGTGGTCAGACTGCTCTTACCGGAAAGATCGAGCCGGGTCAGTTCGTTACCATTGCAATAAAGCACTTCCAGCTGTTTGCAGCCCGTAAGATCAAGACTCGTGACCCCTGAACAAGGGCATCTGACGTCGGTAAGTTCGGTATTCTTGGAAAGATCCACATCTCCCAGTTTGTTTTTGTAACTGTAGAATTGATAGATATTGGGAAAAAACTCTACTCCCTTAACACTTGTTACCGATTTCTCGCTGAGCGATATCCATTGGGCATCCTCGCGCTCTGCCAGCGAAAGTTTTCCGTCTTGAGGACTGCGATCGAACTGTTCGGTAACGTATTCACGGAATATCTTATCGGGAAAATTCTCTTCATTTATCTCGATAAGATCATCTGCCAGAGCCGTAGTCTTCACAAGACCTACGACAAGAAATGCCGCAGATAGAGCCAGAACCGCCGGAAGCGTTCTTCCCAGGATTTGTTTTTGCATTGGTATTACCCCCCTGTCAACTTTTGCTTTTTTATTATTCTCCCTGCTTATAAAAGCATGATCACCATATGAGACCGGAACCTGACGTCGTCCCGATGTAAGGCATTATCAATGAGACCGTCAGTACCTTGTCCAGATATATCCTGACATAATCAAGGAAAGTCGCAGCCTTAAGATCATCCGCTGCGGCATTCGCGCCTGTACTTACCGCCACTGAAGCATCAACGGAAAAGCGCATCTGGTCTTTCTGATAGACATGGAAATCCTTTGATCCGTCATCTGCTTCCAACACCTGATCTATCAGTTTTCCGTTCTGATAAACATCTGTTATGTGGCTGTTGCGGCTTATGTCGACCGATCCGATGGGATTGTTATCTGTCCAAAGTTCCGTGAGATTGCTATTGTTTCTGATATCGATATCAACGATATCGTTATGTCCGAAATCCAATATCTTAAGCGACCTGTTGCTGCTCACATCGATTTCCGTCAGTTTATTCTTAAAAAGCTCCAGTGTCTCGAGCGAGGTTGCGCCTGTGACGTTAACAGACGTCAGGGCATTATTCTTGCAGTCGACCTCCACGAGCTCCTTTTTGTCTGAAAGATCAAGGGATACCAGCCTGTTCTGATATAAGATGACTCTCTCGATATCCTTGCAGCCGGACAGATCGATCTTTTCGAGAACGCCGTTATGGCTTGAAACGACTTTGAGTTTTGTATTTTGGGAAAGATCGAGCTCCTTAAATCTCCCGTGGCTGGTCTCGATCTTTTCGAGGGACGTGAAGAATTCGATGCCCTTCAAACTGGACATCTTGCAGTTAAGGACAGAGATGTTTTTCGCATTATCGATCTCAGCCTGCGAAAACCTGTTGTCCTTCGGGTTGTTGTCGAACTTCTCACTGACATAGAGTCTGAACGCCGGGTCCGGGAAATTCGTCTCGTTGATCTCGATATCACCCAAAGCCCGGGAAGTCGTATCCGCCACGGCGACGACACCAAACGTGACCGTCAGCGCCAGTAACGCCGTGGCGAATTTCTTAATAAGACTCCCCTCCATATATAACCCCTCCTGTCCGTTTTAAACGGAACTGCCTGCATGTACATTATCAAGTCTACCAAATTGTTTCTAAATTGTAAACAGTTATGTACAAAATGTTACATCGTGTGTATTTTCTGTTAATCGGCATTCGATATCCGGACCCCTGTCAAACGTCCCGAAAAGCCTTCCGGAGCAAGAAAAACGCCGCCCGGCAGAGCTAGCTGAGCGGCGGTAAGAGCTTTTCGAAAATAGGATCTTACTTGTTTAAATACTTATCGAATTTATAAAGGAAGGTGACCATCTGCCTCCTGAGGCAGGCGCCATCCGGGCGGAAGGTGCCGTCATCGTAACCTTCGAGGATCTTCTTTTCGGAAGCCCAGAGGGTTGCCTTATAGTAATAATCCTTGGACTTGATGTCATTGAACTTATTCTTTGTTGTCTCGGGCTCGGGTTTGCCTGCCAGACGCCAGAGGAAGGTCACCGCATGACGGCGGGCGCACATGATCTTAGGTCCGAATGTGCCGTCCTTATAGCCTTCGACCACGTGATTCTCATTGCCCCAGATACATGCCTTATAGTAATAATCAGTCTTCTTGACATCGGAGAACTTGCATTTCTTGGCCTTCGGCTCGGGCTGACCTTTAAGTCTCCAAAGGAAAGTAACGATCTGAGCCCTCGTGCACACGCCGGAAGGTCTGAAACTCGTCTGGTTGTCATAGCCCTTGACTATACCGGCATCCGTAAGCGCATATGTCGGAGTGAACCAGAAGTCATCGGGATTGATCACGTCCTTATAGAGGACTGTTACCTTGATCTGTTCACTCTTCCCTTCACAAGTTGCCGTGATGGTGACCGTTCCTGCGGACTTGCCGGTAACGACACCGCTGGAGTCGACCGTCGCGATCTTCTTGTCAGAAGTATTCCACCGGGTTGTTCCGTCAAAAACCTTGTTCAGGGTAAGATTGTTGCCGCAAATGACATATAAGGGAACTGCATTGCGTTTCTCCTGCTTCTTGCAGGATGAACAGGTCCTGATCTCAAGACCCGCCGCGCCGGATGTTGCCTTCTTGCTGACAGTCCACTTGCTCCAGCTGTGGCCCTTGGCATCGGTGTACTTTCCCTTGGTCGAAGCGCTGAACTCCTTCCCGTCGGGGGTCTTGGATGCCGGAATATTCACATTGTAGACTGTGTAGCCCTTCTTATCGCATGTGGGAGATATAACCTTGGTCGAACTGATGTCGATATCTCTCTCTATAATGATGACACCATATCCCGATGCTGTTCCGCGGTATCTCACCGTAGCTCCCGTATACCCATTCTTCTCGTCTCCTGTCCAGGAGGTCACTATGGTCCATTCCCGATGTATGATGACCACCCATTCGGCCTCTGTTCCGGTCAGATCGAGATCATAAAGTTTATCTTTGGGTTTCGGAGCATAGATCTTATCTATTGAACAGTATCTGCAGGTGAGTCTTTCGATCTTAGGACACTTGCTGATATCAAGCGCTTGAAGAACATTATTATGCAGAGTTTCTGCACCGCACTGGAGCCTCAGAAGCTCGGGGCATTCCAGCGTAAGGTTCTTGATACTATTGTCAGTCAGGAAAAGAGACTCTACCTTCGTGTTTTTGGACAGATCGATATTTGTGAGATTGCAGCCCGCAAGATTAATAAATGTCAGTTTTTTGTTATTTGAAAGATCTATTTGAGTCAGAAGTTTATTATTCGTGCAATAGAGAGTTTCGAGATTCTTAAGATCCGTAAGATCCACTCCCTTGATCTGGCTCTCCTCGATATCCAGTTTTGTTAAGGCAGTACAGCCTTTGAGTTTAATAGACGGTGTCACATCGGATGAACTGACTTTATAGAGATAAACGTAGTTAAGGGATGTGCAGTTCGTAAGATCGATTTTACCGATGGCCCTGTTGTATGCTTTCAGTTCAGTGAGTGTAGTCATGCCCGACAGATCGAGGGAATCGATCTCTGCCAAACTAATTTCAAGGGTCTTGAGTTTCTTGAACTTTTTGAAATCCGGCTCGGTCAGTTTACCATATCCTATATCCAGACCTTCCAGAGAAGTGAATATCTCAAGGCCCGTTATATCCCTGATGGTTCCGTTTCTTCCCACACTAAGAAATGTCGTTCCGGCTATCTCATTTTCATCCAGACTGTCACCGAACTTTTCGGTCAGATCTTTCCGAAGGTACTTATCCGGGAAATTCGTTTCGTTGATCGCAATCTCCCCTGACGCCCTTATGCCGAATGAAGGCAGGTTAACGATCAGTGCCGTCACCGCAATAATTCCAAATACCGCTGCCAGTTTCTTTAACATGCCCGAACCTCCGGATAACATTTTCGCAATGTCGTATATTATAATGCATACTCTGCCCGAAAACAAAATCCGGGGCTCCTTGCAACAGATACCAAAAGTGTGCAGTAAACACCCTTTTCGAGGGCAATACTGCACACTTTTCAGTTGTTTTTTGCACACATCCGGCGCGGTCTTTGAGCTGTTATTCCTCGCTTATCAGAGCGATGGGCTCGACTTTGCGGATAGACAAAGAACATGCCAATGATGTGATCATTGCCACCGCGAGGATACCGATGAGCGTGATCATGAGTCCATAGAAAGGAACGTCAGCTTCTATCTTCTCGATACCGAAAAACATGAGCGCCGTGCTCATGACAGCGGATGACACGGGTCTTGTCACGGCTGATCCCGCGAGGACCCCCAGGAGGATCGCCGGGATATTGGAGATCATGGTCTGGACGATGAGCTGTCCGGATGTAAATCCTATGGCCTTGTTGATACCGTAGTTCCTGTACTCGCGGATGATCTTGGATCTTACGAGCAGGATCTCGACGAAGATCACGATCATGACAGTTACCGCAAGGATCGAATAGCAGATGATATACATCGAATTCGATACAGTGGATGTCGTCTCGGAAATGAGCTTCGCCATATCGTCGACAGATGCATCCGTGTACTTGCCTATCTCTGTTTTTATCTCATCGTAGCTTACGCCTTCCTTAGTCCAGATATAGTAGGCGACTTTCTCGATCTTGACCATGAAGCGCTCCGCACCCTCATCCGTGAGAAGGCCCTTTATTCCCATGTGATTTATCTTCTGATCGAGTCCCGATACGATAAAGTCAGCCCTCTCACCACCATATTCGATGTAGACGATATCACCCGTCGTAACGCCGAGCTGCTTTGCCGCTTTCTTCGTAAGGCAGATCTCATGGTCGTTCTCGGGAAGGCGGCCTTCGATCAGGATGTAATTTTCGAGAACGGAAATATCCTCCAACACATCACAGTTGACCGTTGCAGTCTTATCTGCCGTCTTGATCGTAGGTTCGATCTGGATAAAGAATGACATCTTGTCGATCTTATCTATCTTCTTAAGATCTTCGCCTAAAGAGCGGTCCCCTGCGACCTGAACATCAGGCTTTTCGATACCGGCAAGCTTCATCGTGCCGTCGTTGTTGTTTCCGAATGACTCGACCATGGCAAATCCCAGATTAGTCGATATCGATATTATCGCCACGATCAGCGCGAGCACGATATTGCGCCTCTTGTCACCGATAAGATCCTTGAGCGAGAGCGTCACGGGGATAGGTGTGACTGCGTTTTCAAAAGAAAAATGGTTGCGCTTGAAGTTATGGTTGCTGATGCCGCCTCTTAAGCACTCGAGCACCGACACCTTCCTGTACTGCCTTGAAGACACGAGACAGGCGATCACCACGAGCATAACTATCCCTGCGACTACGGCTGCAGCGATGCCGAAGTTGTACTGCTGGTTCCAGGGGAGGCCCTGAACGAGTGCAACGACAGATCCGAACGCTTCCCTCGTAAGTGCCGCGAGAGCCACGCCTATCAGCGCTCCTGCCAGTGCTGCAAAGGCATTCTCGATCACGATCGCCGCCGACAGTTCAGATGTCCTGTAGCCTGCTGCTTCCAGGATTCCGGTATTCTTCATGTTGCGTTCGATGAAGTTGCGGATCGAGAAGCCGATTATGATCAGAGCGATGACCATGATGATCAGAGCGAAGACAGCGAAGATCGCCATAACGATCTCTGTCATGAACATTCCGCCGCCCTTCATGTCCCACCAGTTGACTTCCAGCACGATCGAGGGATTTGTTATATTCTCACGCGCCGTAAAATCCTGATACTTTTCCCAGAGGACATTATGGAGTTCGTAGATATCCGCATCTTCAGCTCCTCTGAACTTGAGCGACGAGCCTCTGACAACAAGCTCCGGGTGGCTCTTACCGACATCTTCGACCACTTCCTCTGCAACATACACGTTATAGATCGATATATTGATGGACGTCGCGAAAAGAGGGTCTTCCACGTATCCTGCGACCTTGAAACCTTTGATCTCATCATCGAGCTTGAACTCGATCGTATCGCCGACCGCATACTGGGGCTTGAGATAGTAAGGGATCAGGATATCATCCTTGCCGAGTTTCGAAGTGTCGACGCCCAGAGTGTTGATCGTGCGCTCTTCTTCGTAGCTTCCGAAATAGAACTGGAACAGAGACCATTCGCCATCTCCCTTATCCTTATTCCTGTACTGGGCATTTACAACATCCGTACGGGTACGGTCGAATTCCCTGACTCCGTCTGTATCCTTGAGTTCTTTTTCCAAAGGTTCTGCCATCTCTTCCGGAACCCAGTAGTATACATGTGAAGTGTTATGGGCAGAAGCCGACTCATCCATGACTCCGCCGAGTCCCGCAAGTACCGACAGACCGGAGTAGAGCATGAAAGCCGCGAGTATCGAAAGCACGCCGAGCGTTATGATATCACCCTTCTGCTTCTTGGCGTTATTTTTCGCGATGAATAATATATGACGCATATTACCACCCCATCTCCGTCAGGAAGTCCTTGAGTTTCTTGTGGCGCTCGGCGCCCTCGGTGCCTGTCAGGTCGATCTCGTCCTTGACGATCCCGTCTGCAAGGTACAGCACTCTGTTGCCGCGCTCGGCCGCCTTGATGGTGTGTGTTACCATAACGATCGACTGCCCCTCATTATTGAGGTCAGTAAGGATATCCAAAACATTCTCGGTATTCTGCGAATTCAATGCACCGGTCGGCTCGTCAGCGAAAAGTATCTCCGGCCTGTTGATGACGCCCCTTACAACGGCGACCCTCTGCTGTTGTCCGCCCGACAACTGCGTCGGGAACTTGCGCCAGTCCTGCTCGGTAAGTTCTACTTTTGCAAGAAGCTCCTTTGCTCTCGCGGCGAGCTCTTTTCGGTCCTTCGTAACGAGGAGCCCTGATACCATTACGTTATCGAGAGCGCTCATGGTGTCGTTCAGGTAATTCTGCTGGAAAACGAATCCGCAGTGATTCCTTCTGAAGATCGCGAGCTTGTCGTTGCTGTAGCGGGAGATGTCCTCATCGCCATACTTTATCTGCCCCAGCGTCGGGCGGTCCATGCCGGAGAGCGAGTAGAGCAAAGTCGATTTGCCCGAGCCCGAGTTCCCCATGATGACCGTGAAGTCGCCCTCGTAGATCTTGAGGTTCAGGTTCTTGATTACATGCTGCTGGACACTCTCATTCGAATATGTCTTGCAGAGGTCCACTGCTTCTAAGATCGTCTTTTTCATTTTGTCCTCCTGTAATCCCCTTATTCCCGGGATGCCTGTTTTGATGGTTTCAGTATATCGATGAGAAATCAATAAGTCTTAACCCAAGATTTACAAATTCCTTAACTGTTTCTTACATGCTGATTTTTCCGCTTGGTAGCAGTAAAAGGCTGATTTGGTAGCACCTACTGCTACCAAATCGGGCAAAAACTGCTACCAAAGGCTTTTAAAGTCGATTGGTAGCACTAAACAGCAAAAATGGTAGCACTTACTGCTACCAAATCGGCTGTTTAGTGCTACCAATTATTTACACTTATATCTTCTTCACGAAAATCTCTGCCACGAAGCCTTTATCGCCGTTATAGAGATTCAGATCGCCGTCCATCTTTTTCATGAAACTCTCGGCAAGGTAGAGCCCGAGGCCTGAGCCCGGCTTGCCCTTGGCGTCCTCTCCGCGATAGAACTTCTGAGTGAGAAGAGACAGCGCTTCGTCCGGGACACCGGGACCCTCATCGGATATCTTTATTATCACGCCGTTATCTTCTTTTATATATTCAACAGTAATAATCGTCTTGGCATATTTGATCGAGTTGCCTACGATGTTGTCTATGACCTGCTCCAATCTCAGAGGATCGAAAAACAGCAGGCACTCGGGCACTTCATTGACTGTCTTTATCTCAGCTGAATCCCGCAGAGCATCGATCATGCCGTTGATCAGCAGAGACGACTGCTCAGAAGGCTCAACACGCAGTTCGGAAGCCTCGTCGAGCGATGCGCTCATCAAATTGGCGATCAGACTGTCGATCGTGGAAACCTTGGATTTTATTACTCCGGCCTTATTCTTTATGTCATCATCCTTACTCTTTACTTCCAAGACTTCGCAGGTCGCATTGATCGTTGCAAGGGGGGTGCGGATGTCGTGTGAAAGTTCAGCAAGCATCTCCTGCTTGGCTTTCTCGTGCTCGGCTTCCCTTTCGCGCGCAGACAGGAGTTCCTCACGCATTATGTCAAAGCTTTCCGTGAATGAGCCAAAGAAGTCGTTCCTGCCGGCTTCGAGCGGGAAGTCCAGATTACCCTTGGCAACTTCACCCGCAAACTTTTCGAGCTTGTTAAAGGGTTTTAAGTAATTGATGTATATGAGTTCGATAAAGCCCGCTCCGGCAAGTGCAACGATCACAAGGATCAGGATATTCTTCTTAAGAGCCGTTTCTTCACTTTCAGCTTTAAACTCGGCGTAATCATCCCAGATGGCCTTCCCGGTGACCACGCCATCCTTGGTAATATCCATCACCATGGCATTTTTCTTAAGATAGCTGTTGACCTTGGCGAGATAATCCTTATCGTCTGCGGAAATGACAATACAGCCTGAAGGGGCCTCGCCGCCCTCTGCGATCTTCTCGACGCAGCCCGCATAGTAGACCATATTTCTCTGAGGTTCGGGGGTCTTATAAAAGAGGATCGCTCCCAGCACGACGAGTATCGCTATCCATAATACAATAAGGACCCGCAGTTTCATGAGATCAGATCTCCAGTATGTAACCCGTACCCCAGATGGTCTTTATATACTTGGGGTTGTTGGGATCTTCCTCGATCTTCTCGCGCAGCCTTCTTATATGGACATTAAGAGTTCCGTCACTGTAGAAAGAATCACCCCAGACCGCCTCGAAAATATCGTTCTTGGATACGATCGAATTCTTGTGCTCGTAAAGATACTTGATGAGCGCGAACTCTCTTGCCTTGAGCTGGACATGCCTGCCGTCGATGTTAACGCTCATGGTTGCAGGATCTATGAAATCATCCTCCGACTTTGCCGCAGCTGCATTGTCAGCATGTTCACCCGATGTCCTTCTTAAGATAACTTTGACCTTGGCAAGCAAAACGCTCAAAGAATAAGGCTTCTTCACATAGTCGTCGCCGCCGATGTTAAGGGCAATGAGCACATCATCGTCGCTCTGGCGGGCACTGATAAAGAGGATCGGCACATCAGAATCCTCGCGGATCTTCTTGCAGAGCTCAAAACCGCTCTGATCCTTGAGGTTAACATCGAGGAGGACAACATCGCATGTATTGCCCGCCATGAAAGCGAGACAGGATTCGCGATCGTTTGCTACGGCACAGCTGATCTCGAACATCTCGAAATACTCGGCCGTCATGGTCGTCAGTTCGACTTCGTCATCAACTATAAGACAATTATAATGCGCCATTCCTGAATCCCTTTGCTCATTAAGAATCTATATAGATTCTATCACAAGATCTCTTCCATGCAGATCTTCTGAGGCTTTAAGCCCATCGCCTCATAGAATGCGCAAGCCGCAGGATTGCAGGTCCAGGTATTAAGAGTGATGTTATAGAACCCCTTCTCCTTCGCATAATCCTTGACATAGCGGTAAAGAGCCGATCCCACTCCCTTGCCGCGGGCAGCCTCATCAACACAGATATCATCTATGTAGAGTGTCTTGACATCCGTAAGCACCGAGTCACCGACCACCTGCTTTTCCATGCAGAAAGCATGTCCTAAGACTTTCCCTTCAGCATCTTCATAGACGAAGACAGGCGTCTTGGAATCATCCAAGATCGCCTTCAGTTCTTCGGCATTGTATTTTGTCGCAGGTCCCTTGAAAAGGTCAGGACGTCCTTCGTGGTGGACCATGTCCACCTGGATCAGGAGTTCTAATATCCTGGGAATATCATTCTGGCAGGCCGGTCTGAGCATATGTTTCTTTCTCCATTTTCTTCTTGTGCGGGTTGTTGATTGAAGCATCAAATCCCGGCAAGAGATATTTATCCGGCATGTAATCATGCACGTTGACATCGAGGAAATAATCGCAGAACACGATACCAACATAAGTGATCTTCGTGTTGCCTTCCCGGTCTTCGGGGATCATGGCATAAACAAAGCCATCGTGTTCATCCGCATCCATAGCTAGCAGATCATAGCCAACGGGCTCTCCCGTTACCGAGTAGTTTCCCGCATATTCCTCAACACCGATCGCAGCAAGTCTAGCCATCTCCTTATCGTAAGCATCCTTATAATCAATGGTCATATAAGTGATGTACTGGGGATCCCAGGGATTGTAATAGAAGATCTGGAACTCTTCGACATCAAGACCCGATATGTTTTCGGGCATGACATCAAATATGGGCAGGTTACCGTAACTGTATTCTGTCCCTTTCAGAGATTCGTTATGGAAGTAATTGTTGTATTCGGCCGGATCCTTTATCACCTTTTTGGGGGCGGCAAAGAAGCTCAAAGCCGCAAGCGATACCACCGACATGCTGACGATCACATAATTAGTAACCAGCGCGATCAGCACTATCGTCACTATCTTGACCACCTTGACGAGTTTCTTCCTCTTGCCGATCTTCTGCAGGATCCCCGTAACGAACAGGGTGATCACGCTCATCAGCACAAAGCTCAAGAATGTCAGCATCAGCGCGCCTGACTTCCTTAAGTCGGGTTCATAAGTCAAAGTCTGTAAGACTACGGCCACCAGCGTGACCACGACACCCACTACACCTGCTATCTGTACTACCGTCATAAGATGCGTCTTCTCATGACCCGCGTATGTTGCCATCTTGTCGGCAACTTCTCTAACCTCTTTATCCATCATCTCGCTTTTCCTTTCTCCGTCGATGATCTCTCTTACGTCAACATCGTAAAAGTCTGCAATTTCCGTAAGCAATGAGATGTCGGGCAGGTTCGATCCGGTCTCCCACCTGGATACCGTTCTGGAACTGACATTAAAGTGCCTCGCGAGCTCTTCCTGGGTCATGCCCTTCTCGTTGCGAAGAGTTTTCAGAAATTGTCCTGTTTTGATCTGATCCAAAGATTTCAACCTCCTTTCGCGATGTCAGTGTATCGAAAAGATACCGGAAAAGACCACGACACAAAGCGAGAAATGCCGTGATCCCGGACCGGACACACCATGTCCGGTCGCCATATTATATCACTCCGGCGTTAGTATACTTGTAGTAATAATCAGCCAGGGCAGCCTTGAGCCTGCGCCTGGGTTCAAAGCACTTTTTGTTCTTTACCTGCCCCAGATAGAACCTGTGGATCTGTCCCCTGTAGTTGATATAGAGCCAGGCCTGATCCTCTCCCTGATTATCCGGATCCTCGACAGCGCCCTTCATCCCCATACGCCTTATATCCGAATATAGGAATTCTTTGCCGTTGATCTTGATCATGTTCCAGCTTACCTCGACAGTTCTTGCAAGGCGTCTGTACTGATCGAAAAAATTAACACAAAGGATCAGCCCCAGTATTATCATGCATATCGAAAGAAATCTTATGAGCATTAAAGATCCCGGCATGATCTTGTCATCACCGTAGACCGGCTCCGGCAGCAAAGAAAAAAGAAAGGCAAAATCCGCGATCCCCAGGATCAGGCTTCCTGTCGCATAGAAAGTCTTCTTTATGCTTTCAGCCGGAAACTCTATCTTCACGGTCCCGACAGTCTCTTCTTTCTCCTTAACAACAGTGTCATACGACCCCTTTGCCTGGAAGAGGAAAGATATAAACGGTAAGACCGCATTAACATCTTTCCTGGCCTCCCTTGAATACTTCCCGGCAACAGGTCCCATGAAATAAGTTGCGATCCTCTTGCCCTCTTCATCGGTTACGTTCAGAGTGAGTACCGCATAGTGAAGAAACTTTGCGACACCCGATTCCATCGTTATATAGACTCTGTCATTATAGAGATCGTATATATCATCATTGATCTTAACGGTCCTCTCATTCATGTCTATCTCGATCTTCTCTATCGGCCTTCTTCTGCTCCAAAGATAAAAGCCGAACACGAAAGGCCACCATACAAAGTAGATGAGTCCGTAAAACCATATGAGACTGAAAACGGGATGCACCGTGATCATCAATGTTATCCCCAGCGCAAACACAACAACAGATATGGAAAAAGACAGGACGAGCTGGAAGACCTGTTCCTTCCTCATCCTCTCCTTATCAAATTCACAACTTAAGACACTTTTTTCCCCCATCTTATCACCTTCCGGGTTGATAAGTTCATTCTAACATGAACCGGCTGAAATAATCAGGTAATGCCTAAGTGCAACTGTCTCTATCTCCTCCATTATCATCTCAGGAACATATGGGGTCTTATCGTCATAGTAGAATGAGATCATATTATGTCCCGGCAGCCACCCGCTGAAGATATAATCCAGATGCTTGCCGACATTATTCTTAACATAGCCCACATCACTGCACTTGCCGAAGATCTCTATCAGTATGACAAGATCCAGCCACGGCAGATAGATGATAAAATCCGGGCACTTCTTCTTGCCGTCAAACAGCACGATTTTCGGCTCATATTTGTAGGGTATCCCATAGTCGTCCATGATCCTAGCAAAATCCGACTCCAGTTTGGATCTGTATGGCTCTTCCTTGTAGAAAACAGGCGACTTGAACTCCATGTTGTTCTGGCGCTCTTTAAGGGAGTCAAACCATCTGCGGCTATCGGTGTCGCCGTATTCATGAATGTTCAAAGTCCCGCAGGGGCAGTTGTAGCGCTTGAGCCACTCAGCCTCAAGTTTTGCTAAGACCTCCTGGCACGCTTCTTTCTCCTCTTTGAGCTTCACGAGTTTCTGCCCGCGCTTGGAGGTGACCCTATATGTGTTGATTCTTTTTCCATTTACAAAGAGTGAGACCACTTCAATTGTTTCATCTCTTTTCCGCCATTTCGAGAACGTCACAGTAGGAAGGGACTCCTCCCTTTTTCGATAATAAGATATGTTGGTCTGTAACAAAATATTTCTCATATAGAAATAGTAAAACGAAGTCAACAGAAAATCACCTGCAATCGTCTCACAAAATCTCACAAACACGGCAAATTACCTAACAAAAACTACAAATTGTATGGAAGTCTAGCAAATGAGTAGGCTTTGTATTTATATGATTATCTGAGCGCCACTTTTTTCGAAAAGACTGGTAGCACTAAACAGTCGATTTGGTAGCAGTAGGTGCTACCAAAAACGGCATTTACTGCTACCAACAGCCTGAAACCTCAATTGGTAGCACTAAACAGTCGATTTGGTAGCAGTAAGTGCTACCAAAAACGGCATTTACTGCTACCAACAGCCTGAAACCTTAAATGATTGCATAAATAAGCCGATTTGGCAGCAGCTGCTGCCAAATCGGCCAATAAGTGCAAGCAATGATATCAATAGATATAGGATAACTTTTTGAAGTTCACATAAGTGGAAGAATCCTTGCCGCAGGCTGAAGCATAGATACCGATACAGCAGCCTACGAAGCCGCCGGCCACCTCCGTGGACAGATCTGAGACTTTCGCTTCGCCGACCGGCTTACCGCCGAGCAGGACTTTTGCTACAAGGCCGGCGACTTCGATGGAGACTTCGACTTCACCTGATGCAGCCGCCTCGCCTAAGATCTCATCAACACCGTCTTTGCAGATCACCGCACGGCAGACGTCATCGCACACTTCTGCGCGGAGATTGTAGAGATTGTTCTGGATGAGTACCAATCCCGCGCACTCGCCATCTGCCAATGAAGAAGAATCAAAGACAGCAGAGGATGTGAAATAGTGGTGCTGCTGGCGGATGGAGATGAAGGAAGGCGATGCCTGCGCTTTGATATCGTCTTTGCCCGCCTTGAGTTTCAAGCCTTCGCCGTCGAGCTTATACATATCAGCAGGATAGTTGCGGAGCATCAGGAACTCGTCGCCGAGTTCTGTCATCCCGGCAAAATCATATTCTCTGGAGGAGCCCGGAACACAGGTCTTGCCTGAAGTCCTGGATGTGTAGGAAGCGGGATCTTCGGAAGGGATCCATTCGGGAAGGTCGATCTCGACTTCGGGAGTAAGCATGCCGACACCGGGATTTACTACCGGCCAGTCTTCCTCCCAGATGACTTTCGCGAGGAAGGTCTCGCGGCCCATGGTCGTGAATCTTTCCAGAGGCCTTACTGCAAGCATGGTCATGAACCACTCGACGTTGGGAGTCTCGATGAGGTCGCCGTGACCGACATACTTGATCGGGTAGTCGGCGCCAAGGTGCCTGTGGGTCAGGATCGGGTTCTTAGGGTTGCCGGCATAGGGACCGAAGATGTCACGGCTGCGGCAGATCATAACGGAATGCTCGGGGCCCGTTCCGCCCTCGGCGTGCATGATGTAGTAGTAGCCGTTTTCTTTGTATATGTGGGGACCCTCGGGCCAGATGCAGCCCTTGAGCGCGCCGTTCCAGACATTGTGCTTCTCACCTACCAGCTTCCACTCGTTGAGATCGAGCTCGCTTATGTAGATGAACCAGTCACCGTTGTACTTGACTCCGTCAGGATTCTCATGCGTGCCGATGTAGTAACACTTGCCGTCGTCATCCCAAAAAAGCGAAGGATCGATGCCGTCGGCGTCCTCAAGGTAATGAGGCTCGGACCAGGGGCCTTCAGGACTCTCTGCAGTCACGATGAAATTGCCGCCGCGGGATATGTTCGTGCAGATGACATAGTAGATGCCGTCATGGAATCTTATCGTCGGCGCGAAAAGTCCTTCCGAATGGCCTACACCGTCCAGCGGGAGCTGGGAATGGCGGGTCAGGACATTGCCGATCTGTTCCCAGTGGACCAGGTCCTTGCTATGCATCAGCGACAGTCCGGGAAAATATGCGAAGGTTGAATTACAAAGGTAGTAATCCTCTCCTACGGCACAGATGGAAGGATCCGGGTAGAAGCCCGGCATTATCGGGTTTACGGCTTTTAACATCTTTTTATCTCCTCCTGATATTACATGCTCGCACGGTAGATGTTGAGCATATCTTCTTCGTTAAGCACTTTGGCGGAACCCATCTCGCCGCCTACGCCGACTGCGCACTTATGCGCCATGTCAACGAGTTCTTCCTCGGTCGGGTTGACGCCCAGCTCGCGGAGATTGGTAGGCATCTTGATGGATCTGTAGAAATCTTCCATCGCTTCGATACCGGCAAGAGCGATCTCCTCATCACTGCCGGAATCAGGCACATCCATGACATTAACAGCGAACTTCTTAAAGCGCGGCAGGCAGTCGTTCATTACGTATCTTGCCCATGTGCCCCAGATAGCTGCAAGACCTGCGCCGTGAGCAACGTCGTAGAGGCCGCCAAGCTCATGCTCGAGCTTATGAGTCATCCAGTCGCCGCCGTCGTTGCCGCAGCCGGTGAGGCCGTTATGTGCAAGGGATCCTGCCCACATTACTTCAGCGCGTGCTTCGTAATTCTTGGGATCATCGCGGAGGATGACCGCATTCTTCTTGACGGTGCGCAGGAGCCCCTCAGCCAGTGCATCGGTGATCTCCATGTTGCCGCCCTGTGTGAAATATCTTTCCATGGTGTGCATCATGATGTCGGTGCAGCCGCATGCCGTCTGATAGTCAGGCAGGGTCATGGTGAGCTCGGGGTTCATGATCGCAAACTTCGGGCGGGAATAATCCGATGAATAACCTCTCTTAACGAGACCCTCTTCCTTGGTGATAACGGAAGAGTCGCTCATCTCGGAACCTGTTGCAGCGATGGTAAGGATAACGCCCAGGGGCATGCAGCCCGTGGCCTGGCGCTTATAATCGTAGAAGTCCCAGACATCGCCGTCGTTGGCAAGGCCGTAGCCCATTGCTTTCGCGGAATCGATGGCGGAACCGCCGCCCACTGCCAGAAGGAAGTCAACGCCCTCTTTGCGGCAGAGCTCGATGCCTTCATATACTAATCCGAGATGGGGATTGGGAACCGCGCCGCCCAATGTTACATAAGCGATCCCGGCCGCATCGAGCGTGTCGGTAACGCGCTGAAGCAATCCCGAACGGACGACGCTGCCGCCGCCGTAATGTATAAGGACTTTTGTGCCGCCGAACTCCTTGATGAGGTCGGCTACCTGAGATTCGGTGTTCTTTCCGAAGACTACTTTAGTCGGTGTGAAATAATTGAAATCGAACATAACTGCACTCTCCTTTTTCGCGAAAAAATAGATCCACGAGCCGAATCCCCTCATAAGGCTCATTGGATATATGATAACAAAAAGGAGGAGTTATCTGTTCTTCTTTTTTGCTTTCTTTTCGAGATACATGGCTTTGTCGGCCTTGTTCATGCACTCCATGACCTCGTTCCAGCAGGTCAGAGGGCAGGTGCCGATGCTGGCGCTGATCTCGAAAGGATATTTGCCTTGGGCATTGAATTCCTTGATGCTGTTCCTGACGTTCCTGATGAACTGGCCTACCCGGCCGGGATCGGAATGGATGAGGACTGCAACGAACTCGTCACCGCCGGTCCTGGCGACGAACTCGCCTGCCTTCAGTGCGTTATCGATGCAGCGGCCGATCGCCTTGATCGCTTCGTCTCCGGAAGTGTGGCCGAAAGTATCGTTGATGTATTTAAGGCCGTCCATGTCGACAGATACGACAGTGAGATCGGATACCGGATTGCCGTCGGCATCGAACATCTCGGACATCTTCTTTTCGAAGCCTCTCCTGTTATACATGCCGGTGAGGGTGTCCCTGATGTATAGGCTCATGATGTCGGCGATACCGAAGAACTTCTGGTAGAGCTCGAGCCTGTTGATGCTCTGGCCCAGCTGGGTCAGGACATATTCGATCTTCTGGTTGATGAAGTTGGGAATCTCGGTGTCAACGACAAAGACGGCATAACCGTAGACTTCGTTCTTGTAGGACAGCGGGAAGAAGATGAAGGTATCGTCTTCGTTGTCCTTGAGGTCGTCGGGCAGGAGATTCTCGTTAGGGAAGGACATGTTCTCGGTGTTGATGTCTCCCCTGTTGACGAAGCGCCCGATGAGCTCCCTGTCAGTCTCGCAGTATCTGCAGATGAAGCAGGACCTCACGCTTTCGATCTCCTTGAGGTTATCGAGCGCGACGGTGATCGCGGCATCGATCGTAAGGGCACCCTCGAAAACAGCCGACAATACGACATATTCCCTCATCGTCTCGACGGAGTTGGTCTTGAAGAGCTTAAGGTCATGCAGGACTTCGTAGATGTCCCTGCCGCTCTCCTGATCGCCCGTGCTCTCGCGGAGGATGAGCTTGCCCGGAACGTTGACCAGGATATCGGGCTGCTCCTTGTTCTTGAGTTTCTCGAGGATCTCCATGGCGGAATATGCAAGTTCCTTCTCGGAGATCTCGATGGTCGTTATGGAAGGGATGTGCTCGGTCGCCTCGGTGCTGTTGTCGACACCGCTGACCATGACATCCTCGGGGATCGAATATCCGCGTGACATGAGTTCGTCGATAAGGGCTATCGCCATATAGTCGTTCGAACAGATGATCGCCTCGGGAAGGCTCTTGTCCTCCCTGATAAAGAAGTCCGCCATCTCGGGACCCTGGGTGATCCAGTAGTTGCCGTGGAAGATGAGGTCCTCGGTCACTTCGTAGCCTGCTTCGTGCATGGCATCTTCGAAGCCGGCCCTTCTCTCGGCCGAATCGATGAGGTCGTCACGTCCGGTTACGAATCCGATATCACCGCTCTTGCACTTGGAGATCACGAACTGTGCGATCTCATGCATTATGGCCCTGTTGTCGGGAATAACATTGAAGAAGCCCGCGATCTCGGCCCTGATGCAGACGACCGGCGGCGCCTCAGGATCGGCCAGGAGGTCCTCAACGAGTTCCTTGGCCATACCTTCGTGATTGAGCGTGTCGTAACATAAGATGATGCCGTCGTACTTGTTGAACTGCGGCAGAGAAAGGATGCTCTTAAATCCTATGACGTGGAGAGGATTGGAGCTCGGCAGCGAACAGTTGCCGAACACATCGATGATGTGCCCGTGCTCCTTGGCATAGGTGTCAAGATTTCTTATGATGGCCAGGGAGTAGTCCCTGTACATATCTCCGATAAACACGCATATTCTCATATACGTATTATACCTCCTTAATTTTTCGTATTCTCAACAAAACAACGAATAAACTGTTAATGAAAAAAGAAAACTATTGCAAAGATATTAACTGCCGAAACTGCCCGTTGTTCTGTTATCCCCAGCTATTATGATAGCACAATAAGTGCCCTTTGGCTTTTCGAAAAAAGAAAACCCGGACGAGCATGTCCGGGTGATTTCTTTAAGGAGATTGTTATGAAGATTCATTGCTTTGACGATTTGATTATCTCTTATCCTGTTGAAATTTACCTTAAATAAATGAGAGAAAAATGAGGTAATGTAATCTTTTTTTTTAGATTTAAGTTCTTTATAATGTCCTTGTTATCGAAAACAGTACGACTGTTATCAGGAGGACACACATATGAAGAAGTTAGTGGCAATGCTGCTCACGATGTCCATGCTCCTGGCTGTTGCATCCTGCAACAACGTTCCCGGGACAACGGATCCATCGTCAGAGAGCAGCGCAGACAACACCACAAAAGGAACCACACCGGAAGAGACAGACGAGACTTCCGAGAGCAAGGATCCCAACGCTCCGGGCAACCGTGAGACTGATGAGCTCTTCAACGGAGCTTATGCGCTGGATTATGTTTTCGACGATCCCGAAAATCTCGGCTGGCACACATATTCCGAATCCGGCGGAAAGTTCATGCTCGTCGGCGAGGACGGAGCCCTGGTCGCAAAGATCGAAGACCCTGGTGTTGTAACCCACGCCTGCCAGGTATTCCACGACGGTTTTGCCATGTACCAGAATGCCGAGTATCAGGTTGACTTCGATATCTGGAGCGATGTCGAAAGAGATTTCGAGTGGCGTATCCAGCTCAACGGCGGCGACTACCACGCATACTATCTGGAAGACCGCGCGCACATGGGAACCGAGCCTACACACATCACGGCCGTGTTCACTATGTACGAACCCTCCGACCCGGCCCCCCGTTTTGCCTTTAACCTCGGCAAACAGGTAGGCAAGGCCCACAACGTATATATCGACAACCTCACCATGGTCGTAAAGAACATGGACAACGCCGTCGAGATCGAACCTCTTGATCCCGCTAATCCGGTTTCCGTAAACCAGGTAGGCTACCGTCCTTCTGATCCCAAGTCCGTATTCATCGACAAGCCCACGGATACGACCTTCGACATCGTTGATGTTAAGACCGGCAAGGTCGTTTACACCGGCGAACTGTCCGAGCCTGCAACCTGCCGCGGCGCACAGTCCAAGGTATCTGAAGGCGTCTTCACTGACTTCAAGGAGCCCGGCACATATGTGATCAAGACCGCATCCGGTCTCGAGTCCTACCAGTTCACCATCGCCAAAGATGTTTATAACGACGCTCTCCGCGCTTCGGTCCTCATGCTCTACACACAGCGCTGCGGATGCGAGGTAACGGATAAGAAGATCGGTGAGGAGTACAAGGATTTCGTACACCCTGCCTGCCACACGGGAGAGGCTAAGATCTACGGAACCGACAAGATGATCGATGTATCCGGCGGCTGGCACGATGCCGGCGACTATGGCCGTTATGTGGCTCCCGGCGCCAAGGCTGCCGCAGACCTCCTCATGACATATACAGATACAGGCTACAAGTCCGATAAGCTCGGCATCCCCGAGAGCGGCAACGGCGTTCCCGACATCCTCGACGAAGCACGTTACGAACTCGACTGGCTCTTAAAGATGCAGGATGAGAACGGCGGCGTTTACCACAAGGTAACATGCGCGAACTTCCCGGGCGAAGTTATGCCTGAAGAAGAAACAGAACAACTCCTCGTTCTCCCTGTTTCCACAACGGCAACAGGAGACTTCGCTGCAGTCATGGCTATGGCTTCAAGAGTCTATAAGTCTTTCGACAAGAAGTTCGCTGCAACCTGCCTCGAGGCAGCCGAGAAGGCATACGCTTACATGGAAGCAAATGCCGCTGATGATAAAGAAGGCTTCCTCAATCCTGATGATGTCGCTACAGGTGAATATCCCGATGCAAACAACAAGGACGAATTCTTCTGGGCAGCAGCAGAGCTCTTCGTAACAACCGGCGAGCAGAAGTATCTTGATAAGGCAAAGGAACTCTACAGCAAGAGCATGTCCATGGGATTGGGCTGGGCCGATATGGGTCTTTACGGCATCCACTCCTACCTGCTCTCCGACAAGGCTTCCAAGGATGCCGAGTTCAAGGATGCATTGGAGAGCCGCGTTCTCGACGAAGTCAAGACAGCATGTTTCGCTGCAAAGCGTGAAGGTTACTACAACACGATGGCTCAGTTCCCTTGGGGCAGTAACATGACGATCTCCAACAACGGTATCCTCTACTATCTCGCATATAAGCTTTCCGGCGAAAAGGATTACCGCGACCTTACCTACTATCAGGTAGACTACATCCTCGGTATGAACGTCACAGGCTACTCATTCCTCACAGGCTTCGGCGAACACTCAGCAGAGCACCCTCACCACAGGCCTTCCCAGAACAAGGGTCATGCGGTGCCCGGCATGGTCGTCGGCGGTCCTAACAGCAAGCCTGAAGATCCTTATGCGATCAGCGTTCTCTACGGAGTACCAGGCGCACGCGCATATGTAGACAACGACACCGCTTATTCCATCAACGAGGTCGCGATCTACTGGAACTCGCCTTTCATCTATATCCTGGCAGCAAAGGCACAGAACAAATAACAGCATCTTATCCGTTAAAGCTTTTATGGCAGGCGCTCCATTTCGGGGCGCCTGTTTTATCGGCTATATGGTAGAATATGTAAGGATAAGGAATGGGAGGAAGATATGCAGACAACTGAACTCAAGAACAGAGTTTTCATGCCGCTGACGGTCATTTGCGCGGTCGCGCTGGTCCTGACATTCATTGCAGGCGCACTCTTCATCAAGAACGATTTTAAGCCGTATATGAAATATAACAGCGATCTCGAGATAGACGCGAAGGTCGGCAATGAAGCAGGCTTCGATTGGTACATGCTCGACGAGAGCATGCCCAAGCCGAAGAAGGGCGACCGTATCAAGATAATATCGGTCTATCAGCCTACAAACTACAGATATACGAACTTATATAAATGCAATGTCATCTATTTTGATAACGATGCTCCCGCAGGCTATGCCGGCCAGGTCGACCTCACGGATATCGTCAGCGCATATAACTATTTCGCGGAAGCCGCCGAAAAGGACAAAGGCACCGTGGTAACCTTCCACAGGGGCCTCAGCGAATATTCATTCCTTGCAATACTCGTAATGATCATATCGACCGTGGTCTATGTAATATTCAACCTTCCGGCTATCTATAAGATCGCGCACGGAAACTCTGTCGAGCATGCCAGGATCAAGAACGCCGTTATCGCAGACGGCATACTTATAGCAATCGCGGTGATAGAGATCTTGCTCTTCCTGTAAGACTCATTCAATGTCAGCATCTTTGTAGACGATAACGTCAACAGGAATCCCCTTGTCTTCTTCATTCTTTTTGGGATAATTGACAAGCATTGCCCCGGAGCCTTCTTTCGCGCGGAAGAACATCTTCGAATTACTCTTGAAGCGGCGAACTTTGCCGTCGTCTGTAAGGACGCTGATGTAATAAGTCGTTCTGTAACGGCCGGCGTGAGTTGCGTTCTTGCTTTTGACACGGCAGCGGCAGACTGTAAAATCACCTTCCATGATGAGCTTCTTCCTGTCCAGATCTGAAAGGAAGAGTCCGAAGGGGACTAAGAGCACTAGAGTGAATATCACTATCGGGCTGATGCCGTAGAGATTACCGTCGATCAGCATGAGGATGCCTACGGCTATCGGTATGAGGCAGATGATAAGGACAACGATGCCCATGATGACATCGAAAGTCCTGATCCCCTTTATATAGCGGATCATCTCCTCCTTCTCGCTTTCAGTGGGACAGGTCCAGTTCATGAAAACTCCTTAATTCACTACGTTTACGGGTTTGCCGTCAAGGAAGGCACGGATGTTGTCCGCTGCGATCGTTATGAGGCGGGCTCGGGTCTCGCGGGGAGCCCAGGCTATATGAGGCGTAAGGATCGTATTGGGCGTCGTAAGGAAAGGATCACCGGCTCTTTGGGGTTCTGTCTCGAGCACATCTGCTGCATAGCCTCCGAGCTGACCGCTCCTTAATGCCTCAGCGACATCGTCAGATGCTATCAGCGGACCTCTTGCGCAATTTATGAGAAATGCTCCCTTTTTCATGAGGGAAATGGTCTTTTCGTTTATGATAGCTCTCGTCTCATCGGTCAGAGGGCAGTGCAGAGTGACGATATCTGCCAGAGGGAGGGCTTCTTCGAGCGTCATGAAGCGGATCTTGGCAGTATCGCCTGAAAGGCCCGTATCTTCTGACTTTGTAACATTGTTAAAACTGTGCGGGACCGCAATGACATCCATTCCGAGCGCAGAAAGCACGGCTGCAACCCGCTTCCCGATCTTGCCGTAGCCTACTATGACGGCAGTCTTCTGCCAAAGTTCCGTCAGGGGCTCCTTCCAGTAACAGAATTGGGGGGCTCTCACCCAGTCACCCTCCTTGACAGAAGCATTATGGATACCGACCTTGTCAGCGAGTTCCAGAATATGCGCGACCGTCATCTGGGCAGTCGCATATGTGCTGTACTCGGGGACGTTGGTAACCACTATCCCCCGTTCCCTTGTGCATTCCAGATCAACCACGTTGTATCCCGTCGCAAGAACTCCTATATACTTGAGCTTGGGAAGGCTTTCGATCATGGCGCGGTCGAAGACCGTCTTGTTGGTGATACAGATCTCCGCGTCACGCGCGCGTTCGTATAACTCGGACGGAGCCGTAACATCGTAAGCCGTAACTTCGCCGAATTCCTCGAGCTCTGCCCAGGAGAGGTCTCCCGGGTTAGCTGCCATCGCATCCAATATCGCTATCTTCATATATCTGACCTCACTTATCAGCCTTTGAAAGACGGGCCTATGATCTCGCGTCCGCAGTAAGGACAGACACCCCTGGTCTCCGCCCTGATCTTGAGTGCCGCGGCGCAGCCCGGACAGGTGACGCCCTGGAAAGGCTTGTCTTCGGGCAGGCCCCGTGATACTGCAAATTCGCTCTGCGGCCTGTATTTATCTGACAGCAGGAATACGCGGTGGGCGTTATCGTAGTTCGTGTTCACCAGATACCCTTTTCGGATAAGATAGTTGGTCTTCTTGACGACCTGCTCCTGGGTCATGCCCATGGCAGTCGCGAACTCGTTTACGGGAACGAGGCCGTCTGAATCTTTCTCGAAATAGTTACTCACCCTCTGGGCGAATCCGACATTGCCGAACCTCCTGAAATACATGTAGACCAGGAATGCGCATGGTATCAGCATGATGATGTAAAGTGCATATACCGATACGGGGTCTTCTACTTTCGGTCGTGATCCCAGTACGCCTAAGAGTACGATACCAATGCAGAATGCAGGGACCGCTATCGCCGACCATATCAATATCGTTGCTACGAGTTTACTCTGATTCTTATACATGTCATGCCTCCTTTGCTCTCATGAAAGTTCCGCAGTGATCGCATCTGCCGCCGCCGCCTTTGCGGATGTTGACGTGCGAGCCGCAGTGGGGGCAGATCACGGTCAGGAATTCGGTGTTGGGAGCTAGCAAGTCGACACGGACAGCCGAGCGCCCCATGGTGAGATTGATGAGGATATTGCTCCTGGAATATGCCGTCAGGTCCTTGATGACCTTGGCAACGGTCTGGCCCGTCATGGACGCTATGGATTCATATGTGATGATACCGTCGTGATCTTCTTCGAAAAGCGAATTATAGAGCCTTGCACGGGACATCCTGTTCATGGAGCGGACACGCCAGATAATTATGCCGACGCCCCCGCAGAAGAGCATGAAGAAGAAGGAAGCGAATATCAGCAGAGCCAAGGGATTCGTATCCCTTGCCTTCGGTGAGAAAGCGAAAAAAACGAAGAAGAGATGCAAAAGCGACATCAGCCCGACAGCAACGATCACGATAATGTTGACCGTCTTGAGTGCCGCGAGCTTTGACTTGTTAAGATACATGTAACGGTATCCTCCTAACCCTATGATTTATATTGTTCAAGATTCTTATAACCGAATGAAGTAAGGGATGCATTGATGTTCCTGATGGAATAGTCGCCCCTTGCGATATGCCATCTGACGATGAGGTCCTCCTTGCGGCTGGGAGACAGTGTCCAGCCCGCGGAATTCATTATTTCGAGCGTCTGGTCAAGATCCAGCTCGAGCGCCAGACAGAAAGCTACCGCCGTGTATTTGTTCGGATGGTAATACTTATCGTTCTTAAAATCGCTATAGACCTTCTTGGTGATGAGGTGCTGTTTCTTGTAGACATCCGTGGACTTAAGGCCGCGCTCATCCATTATCGCGAGGATCCTGTCGCGGAAGGTCGTGTCGGACTTATCAAGATACTCCCCTATGTCATCGGGTACCTTGATCATTGAATCGTAAAGATGAACGATCTCATTGCGCCTGATCCTTACGTCACGGGGATAGTTCCCGTAAACGTCGGATGCATATTCTATCTCTCCCTTCTCCTCGACATAGTTCTGGTCTATGTAGGCCATGATCATCTTGAACTTCGGCCCGCTTATCACGAAGCTCTCTTTATCGAAAAGCACGAGCGTGATCTTCATGTCGTTATGTTCGAGGAAGGAATTTATCGCATGTGTCGCGATCTCTATGGCCTTGTCCTTGGGGAAACCGTAGGAACCGGTCGCGATCAGCGGAAAGGCTATAGACTTACAGCCCAGTCTCTTTGCAAGAGCAAGGGAATTGTCGTAGCAGGCCTTAAGAACCGCCGCTTCGCCGTATTTTCCGTCCCGCCATACGGGGCCGACGGTGTGGATGATGTATTGGGCGGATAGAGCGAGCGCGTCTGTCTCGACCGCATCGCCGGGAGCTATGTCGCCGATCTTCTTACGGAGAGCAAGGAGCTCTTCCATGCCTGCGGCCTCATATATAGCACTGTCGGTACCTCCGCCTATCACGGGCTTAGGATTGGCAGTGTTTACGATGGCATCAGCCTTGACTTTCGTTATATCCTGACGGATGACGTTGAGAGGCATAGCTTCCCCCTGATATCTTACTTTCCTATAAGATTCTACCACTTTGTCCCGAGCCCTTACAAACTATGCTTAACTAAATGAAATAAATGATATAATTGTCCTTGGAAATTAATACAGGGGATATAGTTATGGATAAGAAATTCAAGATACTGCTGATATGCGGAGCCTCAGCCTTCGTCGCGGGACCTTTGCTCTATCTCTTTCTCGAAGGAACCGATGCGGTCAAGGCTATCGTTGCAGCTCTGGTCATCTCACTTATCGCGGCAGCAGGCATCTTCGCGGCCGCAACATTCCTGAGAGCCAAGGATAAGAAGGTGAGGATCGCTTCATACACTGCGATCGTCATTACGGCCCTCTTCGCTCTCTTCTGCCTTACGATAATCAGTCTGGCTCCGAGGGTACTGTTCTACCCCGGATTTGAGGAAGAGTCCTATAACAGGCTTCTCACCATGGAAGACTCCGGCAGGCCCAAGCCCGAATGGGTAGAGACAGAATCCGGCATCAGGGGCTGGAAGCTGCCTGCCAAAGGCATCCCGGATCACACGATGAGACCGGCTGTCCTCTTTTTCGGAGGGAACGGTATGGAGTCTTCGACTTTCATCGAAAACTATGTCATTAAAGATGATGCAACTTACGGCGGTCTCACAGAGAAGTGCGACCTTATCTTCCTCGACTATCCGCAGTACGGAAAGAGCGAGGGCGACCTTGACGTCAAAGGATTAAAGAAGATGGCGCTCGACGCTTTCGACTACGTAAGTTCATGCGTGGAGTACGACAGGATCATAGTCATGGGATATTCCCTCGGCACCGGTCTTGCAACATACGTCGCATCCGAGAGGACCGATATGGTGGACGGCCTGATCCTGATGGCACCTTACGAGAATTCCTACGACCTGTACAACAACGTGATCAACATATTCCACGGGCCTTTGAAACTGCTTGTTACCTACAATCTGGATTCGGGTTCCTTCGCAAAGAAAGTCACATGCCCGACCCTTATCTTCGCATCACCCGAAGATGAAGTTATCCCTTATGGATCGAGCCGCAGATTATTTGCCGACTTCACAAAGAGTTCAGTCAACTTCGTGACAGCCGGCAGCAACAAGCACAACGACTTCATGAAAGACGCAAATGTTTTCTCACAGGCCGGCAAGTTTGCATGGGAGGTGAAACGATGAACGATACAGCAGGAAAGATCAAGTTCAGCCTTATCTTCTTCGGAGCGCTTATGGCATTGGCGATCGTATGTCTGCTCTTCTCTTTCAGCGCAAACACCCTGATGCTCCTTATGCCGCCACTTACGGCTCTTGCAGCGGCACTCCTCTGCTTCGGACTTTCCTTCGTGCCTTTCTTCAAGGAACGTGAAGTGCTGCTGATCCCGGTAGCAGCGGTCTTCTCGCTGACAGCAGGTATCTTGTGCCACTTTCTGATATAACGAATAAGCGATAGGAGGATAAAATGGCAACATTATGTAAGAACTGCAGCCACGCGCTTGTCTTCGATCCGGATTCCCAGATGATGGTATGCGCTGCCTGCGGCAGCAAGTTCCGCCCCGAGGACGTCCAGGCCGAAGCCAAGAACTACCGTCAGGATCTTAAAGCCGAATCTTTGCAGGAGATCTACGGTACCAAGGACGAGCAGCTCATGGACTGCTATGTATATTCATGCAGCGAGTGCGGCGGCGAGATCATCATCAACGGAACGGAAGCATCCACGACCTGCATCTACTGCGGCAACTCCAACGTTGTCTTCAGCAGGATCTCAAGGCAGATGTGCCCTGAATGCATTATGCCTTTCTCGATCTCGAAAGAGACCGCCCTTGCCAATGTCCGCGCAAGGCTCAACAAAGGCATCTTCGTTCCGAATGCGATCAAGCATTTTAGCGTAGACAGCGTTCGCGGCATCTATATCCCCTACTGGATCGTAAATGCCTACTATACGGACGCAGTCGTAGTACAGGGCCAGGTCAAGAGCGGAAAGAATTCCGTAACCCGCTACTTCGGACGAGCAGGCAAGATACATATCCGCAACCTGCCTCTCGATGCTTCGACTACTCTTTCCGACGAGAGCAGTTCCAGGCTCGAACCTTACTATTTAAAGCGACTTAAGCCTTTCGACGAAGACTATCTCGCAGGCTTCTATTCGAATGTCTCGGATGTCACTTACAGCGACTTAAGGCAGGCTGCCCTCCTCCGCGGCAAAGCATATTTCGAAGAGGAAGCTATGGCAAGCGTCAGCGCAAGCTCGAAGAAAGTCATATCTTCCTTCCCTTCTTTAAAGCTTGAAAACGACATGATCTATGCAATGCTTCCCGCCTGGTTCATAACGTTCGATTACAAGGGCAAGCACAACACGATCCTCGTTAACGGCGACACGGGAAAAGTCGTATGCGGCCTCCCCTGGAACAAGAAGCTCTTCTACGGGCTCCTGATCGGGACGGGCATCATCCTCACAATAGTCTTCTTTATCGCATTTAAGAACACTCTGCCCTTCTTCTTTGCGGGCAGATCAAGGGGAAGCAGCGACGGCAGGGGCAAACTGATAGCAGCTCTCGTCGTGGGCATAATCGCGCTCTTTACGACAGGCATCCGCAAGGTAATCAAGGTCGTTAAGAACATCAAGCTCACGCAGGCAAAATCGATATTCAACTTCACAAAGAAGAGACAGGGGTGACACTATGGAATTTATCTATTTTATTTCATTCCTGTTTGCATCAGGATTAGGTTTCGGATTATCTTTCTGGATCTACGGCACTTTACTCGACAAGTCAAACAACATCGGCGACAGCATGGGCGAAAGATCAGATTACGATGCATATGCCAATTTCTCGGTAAGAAAAGACCGCATGTCAAGGACCGAGAAAGAGTCCTTCTCGGCACAGTTTGCCCAGAGGATCGATAACGTGCCCGGCCCTCAGGGGAACGAACTCGTAAGAAGGATGTCCAAGGAAGAGATCGAAAATTATAAGAAAGCTCCTGTCAAAGCTCCTTCGGGCTCCAATGCCTATACTCCCGGCACAGCTGCAGTAGCTTCCGCGGTCCCGGTCAAGGTGACCAATACGGAAGCAGAGCTCCGCGAATGGGAGAAAAACAACGCAGCAAATTCCAATACTCAATCTCCATTCAAGCCACTCTAAGGCATAAAGCTGATACAGTTAATCTGACCCCGGACTAAGTTAAGTCCGGGGTCTTTTTTCAGAGTTTGACAGAAAGAGGCCCGCCCGGTTAAGGGCAGGCCTGGAAAGGAGTAAATTATGACAAACACAATGAGCAGTTGTTGTTATCAGTTTTCTTCCTGTGTTGATTCCGGAGCAGCACCGGTCAGATAGCTTTCCATGATGGAGCAGACGACTCCGCCGGGGAGTACATAGAGAACCTGGCCGACAGCCTCATCTCCGAGCTTGTCGTAATAGTATCCGGCGCTGTGGCTCTCTCCCAGTACAGTCTGCAGGCTGTTGGCAACATAACCGATCGTACCGAGACCGGGAAGCTCAACCTTGATCGCTTCTTTATCGTATTTATTATCAGGTTCCTTAACGAGATTGACTATCATGTCAGGCTTAAGGAACTCATCTCCGAACCGGTAGTTCAGACCGGTGATAGTGAAATAATACTTATCCATAACGCACCTCCTGTTTACTTGATGCTTTCTTCCTCATCCGCCCTGATTATAGCAAAAGCGTAGTCCCATTAATCGCCCTCATCCTGAGGGCGGGACTTCCATAAAAAGGGCTGATAAAACCTGTGAAATTCAGATGTTTAATGTATAACGGCAGTCAGGGAAGCTCATGCAGCCGTAGAAGGGACCGAACTTGCCTTCCCTTCTCTTGAGCATATTCCCGCATCTGGGGCAGCGCTTGACTGCGAGCGCCGCCGGGGAAGGATCCTTCATCTCATCCTTAAGGTGTTCGTATACCTGCTGTGTCGTGAGACAGTCGTAAAGAGCGCGGTGGGCGCCTTCCGATGAAACCGAGTAATAGTCTGCCATATCGGACAAAGCGTGGTGCTCGATATCGGGCAGATAGATCCTTGACAGGATCAGAGTATCAAAGTAGTCGTTGCCGAGTGTCTTGCCCCAGAACTTTTCGCAGTCGCGGTATATGAACCTGAGATCAAAATTCCGGACGTTGTGACCTGTCAGCACCATGTCACCTGCAAAGCTGATGAAGCCTTCGAGAGCAGTCTTGAAATCGGGGCTGTCTTTCACCATGTCATCCATGATGCCGGTGATCGAGCTGATATTGTAATCGATGTGACGGCCGGGATTAACAAGGGTCGAATAAGTGTCAACGACCTTGCCGTCGATCACTTTAACGGCGGAGATCTCGATCACTTCCTCTACATTCGCATCGATCCCCGTGGTCTCCAGATCGAGGACCACATAATCGTCCATGGGATCAAAGATAAGTTTTCCTTTAGTATCTGACAGCATGAAGATATATTACACTTTTTGAGAAATATTTGGTATCAGAACAATCTAAAACCTTAACCCGGTCCCACGCCGGGAGCGGAGGGGAACTCAACCCTGTTCCCCTCCGGCTCTCTTCATTACGATGCCGAGAAAGTCCTTATCGAGCAAGATGTTGTCACTGAAGGGATTGATTACCATACCCTCGATGTCCCTGGTGTAAAGGCCGTCCTCTATCAGGATTCTTATGGGTACATTCTGCATTATGGACGTTGTCTCCTGCTTATAGTATTCTTCCTCGTCCGTAAAGAAAGGTATCCACCTTCTGCCTTCCTTGTCGGTAAGGGTGTAGACGCGGAGACGGAATTCCTTCTCCAGTTTATATTCCTTCCCTACGACTATTTCCCCGGGATCAAGTGTCCCGATAAGGTTATTGACGTCCTCCATGGGTGTGGGCGCCTGCCCCTCTTCCCTGATTCTCTCGACGAGCTTTAATGCAAGAGTAATGAGTTCCTCCTGGTTGTGAGTCTCATTCAGCCGCTCCAACGTCTTCTTTATGGGAAGGTTGTTCTTGTAGTCGTCAACACCTTCCGGCAGGTTGGAATGAATGGTGTTCCGGAACCTGTCTATAACCTCGAAAAGGTCGTCACTCAGATAGTCGGAAGCCGCGTCAACCATTCCCAGAGGAATACCCCAGAAAGCCTCAGCGAGAGCCCCTGCGATGGCTCCCAGAGTATCTGTGTCACCGCCTATATACATGACATTCCTTATGGTCGACTCGAAGTTGTCAGACTCAAGAAAACATGTATATGCTTCAGGCATGGTCCTCATGCAGTCCTCAACGTGATAGTAGACAGGACGGATGTCGTCCAAGGTCCTCGACAGGTCGTAGCCGAACTCTTCGATAAGAAACATTTCTATGTCGCTCAAAGATGCTCCGTTCCTCGCCATGAAGATTGCAGCCGCCAAAGACTCTGCGCCCTTTACGCCTTCAGGATGGTTATGCGTGACCTCAGCCGTCCACCTTGCTACCTCGCGCGTCCTCTCGATGCTGTCGTAAAGCCAGCCTGCGGAAGATACCCTCATGGCAGACCCATTGCCGTAGCTGCCGTAAGGTTTTGCGTCTTCAGTTAATACCCAGCGAATGAACCTTGCTCCATAACCGGCATGAGGATATGCCTTACCCCACTTCTTCATGGACCTGATAAGATGAGCCTTAACTTCCTCTTCACAAGCGTCAGGACCTGCGTCCATTAACGCCTCTGCGACTGCAACGGTCATGACCGTGTCGTCGGTAAAGTCACAGTCCTTTGTAAACAGCTGAAATTCACGGGACTTGCTGCCGTTGTCGAATTCAAACCTGCTGCCTATAATGTCTCCGATAATTGCTCCGTACATATTCAGTACCTCCTTAAGTTTTATTCTTGGCCTTATGTTATCAGCCGATCAACATAGAGTGGTCACTTGCCAAGTTACCTTCTCCAACCTTCGAAAAGAAAGTACCCGCCGCTTGAAGCGGCGGGTTGAAAGGAGAACTCAAGAAATGAAAAACCACACAACGCCATCGATCAAGCTTTAGCACCTTACTCTTGCAGGTTGCTGTGCGGTCACCGGGCTTGTCCCTCGCGCACTCTCTATGGTGATTTCATTATATCAGGGAGTATGTACCATTATTTGGACTCATCGGGATCTTCGATTCCACTTTAAATGAAATTTTAAATTGAATATTATCTCAAAATTTACATTTTCAAATTCAATATTTAGTTTTACAAAACCACGGAAAAAATTGAATAATATAGTGCTGTCCGGCCTGAAAGGAGCCGACATGACAAGACATTTATCTCTAACTGACAGAGCTTTAATCGAGAGATTCGTAGCTCAGGATTTTAGCTTTTCCTACATCGCTAGAAGACTTCACAGATCTCCTGCTACAATTTCCAGAGAAATCAAAATACATCGTTGTTTTACTGACAAAGGTGATTGGAGTTCTAACGATTGTATCAATTACAGAAACTGTCTCAAACAGAATCTGTGTTCTACTAAGAGCCTTTGCTCGTCACGATGCAAGTTTTGTACTTCAACAGATTGCAAAAGCATCTGCAGCAGTTATATCTCAAAGCATTGCGACAAGCTAGAAAAGCCTCCTTACGTGTGTAATGGATGTGAGAAAGAACACAACTGCAAACTGGTACATGCCTATTACTCTGCTAATAGAGCACATGACATATACAAGAGGGAACTTAAGGAGTCCAGGAGCGGAATAAGAACATCAGTTGAAGACTTGGAAAGAATCGACGATCTGATCTCGCCTCTGATAAAGAAAGGACAATCGATAAATCACATATTCGCTTCACATGCTGAGGAGATCGGTGTATCTGAGAAAACCTTATACACCTACATAAACAACAACGTTTTCCTCATCAGAAATATGGATCTTCCCAAGAAGGTCAAATACAGATCCAGAAGGAAGAAAACCACTGTGCTTACACACCTCGAATACAAATTTCGACGTGGAAGAACGATTGAAGATTTCCAAGTCTTTACCGAAACGAATCCTGATTTCCCTATCGTTGAGATGGATACCGTAAAAGGTGCCCGAGGCTCCGGAAAAGTGTTGCTGACTTTTATATTCAGAGAAAGCAACTTTATGCTGATCTTCCTTCTTAAGGATGGAACGCAAGAAAGTGTTGAAGGTGTATTTGACTGGCTCACCAATCAACTGGGTAACGAAACATTCAAGAAAATATTTCCGGTAATCCTTACTGATAACGGTGTTGAGTTCAAGAATCCTCACTATCTCGAATTCTCCAGTGCCGGAATCCGTCGTACAAGAATCTTCTATTGTGATCCGCAAGCTTCCTGGCAGAAAGCTCACGTGGAAAAGAACCATGTTCTGATCCGCAGGATCTTACCTAAAGGCACTTCTTTCCAGTTTCTAACTCAGGAAGATGCAAACTTGATTGCTTGTCACATAAACAGCTTTGCACGTGAGATCTTTGGTAACAAAACGCCATTTGAATTAATGAACAAACCAGAACATAAAAAACTGTTGGATGTTCTCGGACTTCATCAAATACCACACGATGAAGTTTGTTTAAAACCCAAACTACTAAAAAGGTAATTAACAAATGGCCGGACAGCGAATATATGTCCTTGTTAGAGTCAGAAGTTGCATTTACTTTTTCAAACAGAATGCCTTCTGTCTAGCTTTGCTTGCCATCTTTTTGAGAATATCCAACAGATTTCCTTGATTCTACAACAGAATTTCGCTCAAAAACAGCATTTTTAAGATGTATCTAACTTCAAATGTATACTAACTCTATTTTAGTTTTACACTCAACCATCTTCGATTCCAGATATAGACGGAAATAAAAACCTCACCCAGGATGCGAACCGGCGGGTGAGGCAGATATAAATATACTTACTCGGAAGCAACCGTCTTTGCAGACTGTGCCTTCTTACGCATATTGCGGCCCCCGGGTAATATACCGTCAACGAAGCTGTGTCACCTGATTTTTTTCTACGAATTATTTGTTGTTCACGTACTTATCATATTTGTATAAGAACGTTACCATCTGCCTTCTGAGGCAGTTGTCGTTCGGGCGGAAGGTGCCGTCGTCATAGCCTGCCAGTATCTTCTTCTCGGATGCCCAGAGAGTTGCCTTGTAGAAGTAGTCAGATGTCTTGACATCGGAGAACTTGTTCTTCGTGCTCTTGGGATCCGGAGATCCTGCCAGTCTCCAGAGGAAGGTTACGGCATGGCGGCGGGCACAGACGATCTGCGGACCGAAGGTTCCGTCCTTGTAGCCTTCCACGATCTTATTCTCGTTGCCCCAGATGCAGGCTTTATAGAAGTAGTCTGTCTTCTCGACATCGGAGAACTTGCAGCTTGTGCTCTTTGGCTTAGGCTCTCCCATGAGTCTCCAGATGAATGTTACCATCTGGGCCCTGGTGCATTCTTTGGCGGGTTTGAACTTCGTCTGCTTGTCGTAGCCCTTGACTACACCTTTGTCTGTCAGGCAGTTGGTTGGATCGTACCAGAAATCCTTGGAGTTGGTTACATCCTTATAAAGGACCCTGACCTTGCATGTGAAAGTCCTCCCGTCAACCTTTGCAGTGATGGTCGCTTTTCCTGCAGATCTGCCGCTCAACACACCGGTCTTATCGACTGTGGCGATCGTATCGTCCGAGGATGTCCATTTTACAGTCGATTTGACACCTACTACTCTGAGTATGTCAGTATTTCCACATGTGATGGTATCGGAAGTCTTGTTGATCGCAGGATCCCTTGGGGGTAAGTCTGCTACAGGAAGTTTATATTTTGAACCTGTATTTCCGGTATAGTATTTGACTAAACCTGCGCCCGGATCCGGAGTGCCGTTGCCGTTGACGATCTTCGAATAGGAAGCAGCTCCGTCGAGATTGAATATCTTTTTGGCACCTGCATTAAGCTCTTTTACGGTCAGTCTTCCGTGAGGGTAGCCGCAGTTGTTTTTTATCTTCAATACATCAAACTGGATCGCCCAGGTAAAGGCTCCCCAGCCGTAGTATTCGATATCGTAAAAATCATCGAGCCAGTCTGTCCTGCCGTAATCGAAGCCGGTACCGAGATCCATGAACAGGGCAAGCCTGTGAGCCATAAGAGCAAAGTCTTCCCTGCTTATCAGTTCGTCAGGATAGAAGGTGTCAGCGCAGATGCATGGATACCCAAAGCAGATGTTGTTAGTCTCAGCCCACCTGACAGCAGCTTCGTAAGGGGTTCCTGCCACGTCACTGAATCTGGATGCACCGCTGACTTTGGGGCGGCCGGCCTTCTCCCAGAGAAGATATATAGCATCTCCCCTGGTGGCAAAATTATCGGAATCCTTGTGACCGTCGTTCGTATAGATGTAGCACTCGGGGACGACCTTCGGGTTCCCGCCTTTGGTGACGACTTGCTTTCCGTTATCGACAACAAAACAGTGTGTTAAGTCTTCGAAGTATTCATCGCTTCCGCCAAACTCGATAGTATATGAACGGACATTTCCCAACTGTGGTTCATCCTTGGGCTTGCCTTCTATATATGTCTTTATGATATACGGGTTCTTGCTTATATTGACCGAAGGAAGATCCCTTAAGCCAAAAGCATAGAGGTTATAAAGCTGGGGGTTATTGGACAGGTCTAAGGACTTAAGCTTGTAGTCGCACTCGAGCCTTAAGTCTGCAAGACGCGGGTTCTTGCTGACATTGAGGTAAGTCAGGTTATCGTTATATCCGCAGATCAGAAGCTGGAGGTTGGGCTGATTGCTCATGTCGAGTCTAGTTACATTGTTACTGGCGCAGTTATAGAACTCAAGCCCGGTAAGCTTACTGATATCCACATCTCCCAGATCCCAGTTATCCCAGATATCAAGTCTTTTGAGAGTAGAGTTGTTCGGAAGTTTAAGAGAAGTCAGTTTATTCGAGAATGCGTCCAGCTCGCAGAGCATGGTGTTCTTTGACACATCAAGCGATGTAAGTCCGCATTTGCTGCAGAAGAGATTCTCAAGCTGGAGGTTTTTGCTGAAGTCGATTTTTTTCAGCTTCGGATTGGAATTACATTCCACATATGCAAGCTTGGGGTTGTTCCGAAAATTGATCGATTCAAGCTTACAGTTGAAACAATAGACCCACTGGAGCTCACCAAGCCCCGTAAAATCCAGAGATTTAAAATCGTTATGGGAACACCAGATGCCCACGATCTCGGGGTTGCCCGACAGATCCATAGAGGATATATGGTTGTTCAGGCACCAAAGGCCCTGAATATTGGGGAAATACTCTATTCCCTTAATGGAATAGATGTTGCTGTTCTCACAGTGCATATTCATGACCATCGTGCGTTCGTCTTTTGACAGGACACCGTCTTTGTTGCTGTCGTATTTTTGTGATACAACAGCCCGAAAAGCCTTGTCAGGGAAATATTTAGCGGTTATCGGAATATCACTTGCCGCAAGTGTCTGTGCCGACGGCATAAACTGTACTGCCACAAGAGCACACGCAACAACAGCCAATAATCTGGCTAAAATCTTCATACGACTTGTTCTCCCTCTGATCACTCTTAGATGAATAATCCTAATGATTTTATCACTATTAGGGATTGCGTTCCATCCGAACCGCCTCATCGAAAAGCGGGGCTTATAGATTGCCTCGCATAAAGCATTGCAGTAACATCTTGAAGCATTTTACAATTATTCTTTGATTTTTATCACTAAATACTGATAATTGGGGATTTATAGTTCTTGCCGTTATTCGCCATTCTTGATCTCATCAAACATCTGGCGGACGGACGGGGCGTTCTTAGTCAGTTTCTTAATGTTGACATCTTCAAGTTTATTGTTCGCAGTGTTCAGATGGTTGCTGGATTTGACCAGGTTTTCCCTGATCTTCGTCAGGTCAGAAATAGCCTTGTCTATTCCCTTGATAGCATCATCAAAGCGGGCACTTGCCTGACCGAAACTGTATGTAAATCCCTTCTTGAACTCATCCAGATTAGATTCAAAGTTATAAAGATCCAGTTGCTGGTTCTGAACCTCTTCGAGTTTCTTCTGATATTCCAAAGAACTAAACGCCGCATTGCGGAGCAGGGATATGATAGGGATAAAGAACTGCGGACGGACAACGAACATCTTGGGATATTTGTAGGAAACATCCACAATGCCGTTATTATATAGTTCGTTATCACTCTCGAGGAGAGAAACCAAGACCGCATATTCGCAGTTCTTCTCATTACGGTCCTTATCCAGTTCCTTGAAAAAGTCCTCATTCTTATGCTTGCTTGCTGTCGTATCCATCTCATTCTTCATCTCGAACATGATGGATATAAACTCAGTTCCGTCAGAAGATTCCCTGAAGATAAAATCTCCTTTGCTGCCGGTCTTGGCATCGTTGTCCTTCTCAAAATATGCATTCGGGAAAGCCGTCATCCGGATCTGGTTGAACTGGATCATGCAGTGCTGCTCCAGGCTCTCTCCGACCATCTTGGTGGATTGCTTCTGCCTGTAATCTTTCAGGCGTTCGATCTCATCCTCACGAAGTTGGATCTCGCCTTTGTATTTTTCAACTAAAGCATTCTTGTTTAGCTCTTCTTCTTTCTTCTGCAGTTCAAATTCACCCTGAAGCTTCGCGATCTCGGCACTCTTCTCTGTCAGTTCCTTGTCCTTGCCCTGGATCGCCTCAGTTACTGCAAGCTTCTTCTCAGTCTCGGCATTCGAGATCTGAGCCTTAAGCTGCTCAATGATCCTGTCACGTGCAGAAAGCTCGAGTTCCTTCTTCTGGAGTTCTTCGTTATAAGTCTTCTCCTGCTCCATCCTGGCGATGGTCAGGTCGTTCTCTTTCTCCTTGCCGAGTTCTTCCTCACGGCGCTCTATCTCTTTTTCAAATTCTTTATCACGGACCTGCTTTAAGATCTGAGCATATCCGGTCTCATCGACTTGAAAGAATTTTCCGCAATTGGGGCATTTGATATCTTCCATAGCACACCTCCAAAGTATCTACCAGATCAGTCTGATAATATTATACATCGACTGATGTTCCTTTAATGGTACTTATCCCGGCAAATTGAAATCTTTAAATGAAATTTTAAATTGAATATTTTCTCAAAATTTACATTTTCAAATTCAATATTTAGTTTTACAAAACCACGGAAAATATTGAATAATATAGTGCTGTCCGGCCTGAAAGGAGCCGACATGACAAGACATTTATCTCTAACTGACAGAGCTTTAATCGAGAGATTCGTAGCTCAGGATTTTAGCTTTTCCTACATCGCTAGAAGACTTCACAGATCTCCTGCTACAATTTCCAGAGAAATCAAAATACATCGTTGTTTTACTGACAAAGGTGATTGGAGTTCTAACGATTGTATCAATTACAGAAACTGTCTCAAACAGAATCTGTGTTCTACTAAGAGCCTTTGCTCGTCACGATGCAAGTTTTGTACTTCAACAGATTGCAAAAGCATCTGCAGCAGTTATATCTCAAAGCATTGCGACAAGCTAGAAAAGCCTCCTTACGTGTGTAATGGATGTGAGAAAGAACACAACTGCAAACTGGTACATGCCTATTACTCTGCTAATAGAGCACATGACATATACAAGAGGGAACTTAAGGAGTCCAGGAGCGGAATAAGAACATCAGTTGAAGACTTGGAAAGAATCGACGATCTGATCTCGCCTCTGATAAAGAAAGGACAATCGATAAATCACATATTCGCTTCACATGCTGAGGAGATCGGTGTATCTGAGAAAACCTTATACACCTACATAAACAACAACGTTTTCCTCATCAGAAATATGGATCTTCCCAAGAAGGTCAAATACAGATCCAGAAGGAAGAAAACCACTGTGCTTACACACCTCGAATACAAATTTCGACGTGGAAGAACGATTGAAGATTTCCAAGTCTTTACCGAAACGAATCCTGATTTCCCTATCGTTGAGATGGATACCGTAAAAGGTGCCCGAGGCTCCGGAAAAGTGTTGCTGACTTTTATATTCAGAGAAAGCAACTTTATGCTGATCTTCCTTCTTAAGGATGGAACGCAAGAAAGTGTTGAAGGTGTATTTGACTGGCTCACCAATCAACTGGGTAACGAAACATTCAAGAAAATATTTCCGGTAATCCTTACTGATAACGGTGTTGAGTTCAAGAATCCTCACTATCTCGAATTCTCCAGTGCCGGAATCCGTCGTACAAGAATCTTCTATTGTGATCCGCAAGCTTCCTGGCAGAAAGCTCACGTGGAAAAGAACCATGTTCTGATCCGCAGGATCTTACCTAAAGGCACTTCTTTCCAGTTTCTAACTCAGGAAGATGCAAACTTGATTGCTTGTCACATAAACAGCTTTGCACGTGAGATCTTTGGTAACAAAACGCCATTTGAATTAATGAACAAACCAGAACATAAAAAACTGTTGGATGTTCTCGGACTTCATCAAATACCACACGATGAAGTTTGTTTAAAACCCAAACTACTAAAAAGGTAATTAACAAATGGCCGGACAGCGAATATATGTCCTTGTTAGAGTCAGAAGTTGCATTTACTTTTTCAAACAGAATGCCTTCTGTCTAGCTTTGCTTGCCATCTTTTTGAGAATATCCAACAGATTTCCTTGATTCTACAACAGAATTTCGCTCAAAAACAGCATTTTTAAGATGTATCTAACTTCAAATGTATACTAACTCTATTTTAGTTTTACACTTAACCGCAAATTGAAATTATCTCTATCGTGATAATCATCACCTTGGCCATAGCGTCAACGGATTATAAATGTCTTTACCTTTTTCTCCGCTTACTTGCAGTCGCCTGATAACTCATATCGATAAGAGCAGATATCTGATCCATCTCCACTGTACCGTCCAGCAGAACCGTGATCCAATGTTGCTTATTCATATGGTATGAAGGAAATATACCTTTTTCATGGACCAGCATGTCGTGAAGCATCGGATCATCGATCTTAAGATTCATGACATCAGCGGGCTCATCAGTCTCCATACCGAGCTTAGCCTTGCTGATGTGCATTATCAACGCGAACCATTTACCGTTATCTATGTGTCTGAAAACAGCAGAAACGGTGTCACCTTCCCATGGAAAGTCAGGTTCGACACCGTATTGCTCGCTTATATATTTCTCAACAGTCTTGCGGTCCATGTTTGATCAGCGATCAGTGGTTACTAAAGACAACGATCTTATCCTTGGGCTCCAGCTTGATCTTCATGTCTGTCCTGTTGCCGCTTATGAGAGTGACTCCCTGACCAGGCTTCACATAACCGATCATGACAGCAACGTTCTGCTGATTCAGAGGGAGCGTGGGATCGTATGTTGCATGGAACAGACATCTTACGAGCTGCTCAGCCGTGCACTCCTCAGGAAGCTCTTCGAAGTAATCGGCAGCCTTCTTGATATAGATCTCCTTACTGTCGTAAAGTCCGTCGTCACCCGTATCGAATGTCAGGATGTCCTGATAGAAATCGAAGATGGCATCCTTCTCACCGATCTGTGTGATCATCTTACTGATATACCTGTTGCTGATAACGACATTCTCGACACTGTAACTTGCAACGACATCATGGTTCTTCGGGTCGTTGATCTCAGCGATAACATCGATCGTATCAGTATTGAAGTCGGGATTGGCTTCTTTCTTGTCGTTGATGATGTCCTGAACATATACGAGGTTAGCCAGTGTGTCAGCATCAGTCTCTGCATCAGGAACAAGGTCATCAGACAAGATAAGGATACTTACATCCTCGTCATTCATATCCATGAAGTCGTTGATCGTGCCGCAGATCAGATCCTTATCGAACAGCTCAGCAGCAACCACCTTATTAACGAAAGGATAATCTTTGTAGTAGTTCATCCTTTCAAGGCTCTTGGCGTTATCGATGACAACGATGTTCAGGATGTTATCGTCAGAATCCTTGTAACCCCACTCTGACTCGAAAGATACGAATCCTTCCATGATCTCCTTACACTTGCTGTTGTGACCCAGTATGATGATGTTCTTCTTTTCGACCCAGTAGTTCTTATTGAGCTTGACCGGAACATTAACTCTCTCATGGGTCTGATTCTTAAACTTATCCGTCTCGAAGTCGGACATGTAGTAACAGGTATATACATCATTGTTGTTCTGTACCGTAAGAGGGATAACATAGTCGTTCTTCTCAAGTGTATCAGAGATATATTCGCACTCGTCGGTAAATGCAGTTGCATCCGTATAGAATGTAGCGCCCTTATTGGAGAGCAGGAAATTATAAACAGTATTAAGTTCAGGCATAAGAGAGAACTGTGACATCAAAGCACCCAGGATCTGATTGACCCTGATAGGAACGATATTGCATCTGCCCTTGATCTGCTTGCATCTGATGATCTTCTGAACAAGATTCCATGTCCAGTCATCAGTGATCTCAACAATGATCCTCTGGTTCTCCACTGAATACTGCGAAGCCGTGATGTCAGATACCTGCATCAAGGTCTTAACAGTAAGAGAATTACCGTTAAGGAATCCGTCTATGTCGCCTGCCTGAGCCTTGGAAGTGTTATCAGTCTCGCTGCCCAGGATAATGATCGAAGCTGCCTTATCAAGAGAGATATCGTAAAGCTGCTTTAAGGAGAACACATCACCTTCCCTGACAACAACAGTCAGCTTATTCTTGGACTTGTTCTTCTGATAGTAGATCCAGCCCTTGAGCTTGGACATATCAGCGCATGATCTTCTCAGTTTCACATTCTCACGCTTGATAGTCTCGTAGAGACATTCGTCTATTTCCCTCTTAACATCTTCCTTATTGGATCCAACAAGTACGACAACCTTATCGATCGTCTCCGAAAACATAAGATCGTTAACTATCTCCAACGCCCTCGAGTTCCAGTTAAGGATCACAAAATGATTGGATATATATAGCTTGTTGTTGCCGGCATTGGAATTCTCAATGAATCCGGAGATGTAGTTTGTAATGTAACCGATGACGGCGCCTGTAAAACAGATCATACCTATGACGATCGTTATGAGACAGGCAATGGCGATTACCGCATTGGACGGTCCTATATCCTCTACAACGAAAGATACACAGCCGGCATCTAGGATCATGGTTACCGTATAGTAAGCTGCCTCAAGGAAGCCTAAATGTTCGGTCCCGCTCAAAGACATCCTGCTGATGATGAAAGCCGAAAGGAAGATAAAAGCAATGTTGAAGAACAGGATAGCAAAAAGTACTATCTGTCCCGGATTCTTGGCCAGTCTTATACTGAACCACTCGCGAAAACGTCTCATAACACAAACTCTCCCGGTAAAACTCAGTTGGAAAACTATTATCCGAAAGTCCCCTCAGGATAAAAGCCCCCTACACAAAATTATAGAGTGTAGAGGGATTTTATACAATATAAGAAAATACTACTATGTTTCCTGACGATTCATCGGGATTAAAAATTTTAGTGATTTAAACCTCTGTAACGATAAACGCCATCTTTTAATTCGAGATAGTCCGTGGTCGTTCTGTTGATCAGATTTATCGCTTTGTTTTCGTATTGGACCATGAACCAATAGTAGTGGTCTCCCAGGATCAGGTAATCGTTCTTGTGGCTGTAGAAATATCCAACGACTGAATTGTGTTTCATGGTCTGTACGAAACGTTCGAACATCAGTTTATCTTCTTCGGAAAGCCATCTTTTTACAAGATATTCGTGGGGAGCTGTTTGGGCATATGTCGATGCGAACTTCCACTGATGACTCTCTGCAAAAGACTTTGCTTCTTCGAGCGTCAGAGGGACTGCAGCATCTTCTCTTGCGCGTTCAGCCGCCAATTCAGCAAGCTTTGCATTTGCCTCGTCTTCTGATTCGAAGGTCACATGTTTCCAGTCTTCTTCGTGGGGATGTCTTTCGCCTTTGTGATCATCGTAAAACAGGCCGTAAAGTGTTACGCCGTCTTGCTCAAAATCTGATACATATATCTTAGACATATAGCCTCCTTGAAAGATCAAAGGCCTTCCCTGCCCTGATATTACCATATCCGGTCAGGCATTTGAAATTCCTTCTGATCTTCCGAGGCCGTGGTATAATCCTATAGGTGGCCTGAGGGCTGCAATAGATCCGGGGGGCAGGAAATAAAAGATTGAGATGAATATCAGATACTTTGATGAAGCAAACGACAGCATAGGGGAATTTATCAACAGGGAATTCTCTTCTTACGGCGAAGCGAACGGAGTCGCACTTAACTACGATTCGTTCTGTTTTGTTGCCGAAGATGACGACGGCAGCATCGTGGGAGTCATTACGGGACGAGCGACTTATAACGAACTCCATATCGTCGATCTGATCGTTGATTCCGGCCACAGGAGATCAGGTATCGGAAGCCTTCTCGTAAAAGCTGTTGAGGACGCTTACAGGGGCAAGGGATACGATAAGATCACTCTTACGACATTCGGTTTTCAGGCACCCGGATTCTACCGGAAACTGGGCTATGAGACCGAGTTCGTACGCGAGGATAAAGATCCCAAGCTCTCCAAGTATTTCCTGGCAAAACGATTCAGCTAAAGGGGGACCGATATGTTTTCGAAGACGATGAATATCCTGAAGATAGTTGTGGCCGTGTTGGCTTTATTGCTCATTGGGGTTTATGCGTATCTGTTATCGGTAAATAACTACTGCAGGGATGAGATCCCTGCTACTTCATCGATATATGTATATCCGCAGGATAAGGGAGTCAGTTCTTTCAACAATATATATATCAACGCAAAGAACATCACGCCTGAAAGCGGTGAACGTTATATCACGCGCGATGATGTTCCTGAGATCGCAAAGCTCCCCGGCGTTGAGGCAGTATATCTTTACAACGAATCACTGTCGGAGGAGTTTGTGATTGCCGCTTTGAGCGGGATGATTACAGAAGGAAATGTTGCGGTTCCCACAGAAGTAATGAGATACTTCAGTTCCGTTTCACAGATGGATTCCCTGTTCGCTCTTAAGCCCGACACTATCCCCGATAAGGATGCGGAATATTCGGTCATAACATGCGGTGCCACCAAGTGCGAATGGAACAGCAGCGTGGACCCGAAAGACTGCATACAGTTCTTCTACAAGTACGATGAGTCAAGCTGGGAGGATTTCAAAGAAGAATATGCCGACAAACTGATCAAAGACGGCAGCGCAGCCAAAGCATCCATGCTGATCAAGTTGAGCAGCGGCAACGACGAGTCCCTGTTAAACAGCCTCATCAGCAAATATCCTGCTTCCAATTACCATTCGGCAGAGTTCGTCCGCATCTTCCGGGGCGAGGTGAACAAGGCATATTGGATGAAGATATTGCCCATGGCTATCCTGACAATAGTAGCAACGGCTTTTATCGAGGTTCTGATCACAGTCCTGCAGAAGATCAGGTGCAAAAGGCTCGGTCTTTCCGAAAGCCCTGAGAAATAAGGCTTTGTAACATTGTTACAAGGGGTTCAGCAGTTCCCTTTATAGACAAAGAGCAGCTTTTCGCGCGCGATTTCGACCAGTCTGCTGATCTTGGCAACATCCGTCGGAGCCTTGTCGCTCATCTTATATCTCGGGAAGAATCTCGAGATGTGTAGTGGGATCTTCGGGCCTATTATGTTCCCGTCCTTATCCTTGAGTTCCGATATCCAGTCAGCAAGTTCTATCATCTCTTCTTCCGTATCGTTCATGCCGGGCACGATCAGCATGGTAAGTTCCACATGACTCGTCTTGACGGCGTTAGTTATGAAATCCTTTACGCTGTCCAGGTCGCCTCCGAGGATCTCCTTATAGGTCTTCTCCGACATGCTCTTGATGTCTATGTTCATTGCATCGATCAGGGGCAGGATCTCATCCTGCACGGCCTTAGTGACTGTGCCGTTCGACACGAGGATGTTCTTCATGCCCATGTCTTTTACGATCCTTGCGGTATCCCTGACGAATTCGTATCCTATAAGAGGTTCGTTATATGTATAGGCGATCCCGATGTTACCTCTGTCCTTATATCTTACGGCGATACCGGCAAGTTCTTCGGGGCTTATGAAGTTATCGAAGCCCTCACCCTTTGACCTTGAGATATCGTGATTCTGGCAGAAGGGACAGAAGAGATTGCAGCCGTAACTTCCGACCGAGAGAACGGACGAACCGGGGCAGAATCTCGAAAGCGGTTTCTTCTCGATGGGATCTAATGCTATAGACGTGACACAGCCGTAGTTTAAGGCAACTATACAGCCTCCGATGCAGGTCCTGGCGCCGCATGCGCCCCTTCCTCCTTCTTCTATCTCACAATGCCTGAAACAGACTTCACAGCGTGCCATATCACTTATGCCTTATAACTTCGAATCTCTGGAGCTTATAGTCTTCCGAAGGCGAGATACCGCCTTTCTGCCTTGCGATCGCAACCTGCGTCTTTACATCGTCCACACCTTCCAGATCAGGCAGGAGCAGGCCTCTTCTGCCGCCGCAGCTTACGATGACGCCGTAGCGTTTGACGTCGAGCTGGTCTTCGCTTTCGATGTCCTCAGCCTCGCCTAAGACATCGACATTGATCTCGAGAAAGTCAAGCTCGTCTTCCCTGACCTTATCGAACCGGGGATCCCTTGTCGTTGCGCTTATTGCATTGTCGATAATCTCATCGAGCAATCTGTCCTTCACAGGCGAGATCGTGCCTATACAACCTCTTAACATGCCGTTCTTATGGACCGATACGAATGCGCCCGCTCGCTCATCGAAAAGCGCCTGAGGCAGACCTTCCGGCAATTCATCGGGAACCTTAAGCCTTCTCCCTGTCCTTATGTATTTTTCTATCGAAGCCCTGGCAAGCTTTACGTAGCCATCAGAGTTCTCCGCGTCTTCTCTTATCTTATCTGCGATGGCCTTAAGGAAATGTCTTCCCTCGTCCTTACCTTCAGGATAGAAGGAGCAAATGCCGTAGCCTACACCCGTAACGTCCTGATGTGAGAACACTTCGGCTCTGACCTTTTCGCCGTCGAAAGCGCCTGCCATTATCACGAAGGACCTGTGTCCGCACTCGGCGGCCTTGTCGAGGAAGTCTTCGTTGAAGGTCAGCATCTCGCCGAATGCGGCTCTGCCTGCAACGTCCATTATCTTCTCGTCGTATTCGGGCCCTACGGGATCGAAGCCGTAGGGGCCGTAATCCTGAAGTTTATGCGAGAGATCCCCGCTCGCGACAAATACCGTGCTGCGGCCCAGTTCTTCCGAAGCCTTTCTTATGTACATGCCGAGACGGTAGTGGTCCGTAAGGGGAAGACCTGATAAACCGATCCTCACTATCTTTCCGCCCTGATAAGCTTTTCGGATGAAATAGAGAGGCACCATCGTGCCGTGGTCAAGGTCCTTGTCGCGCTCGCCCTGAAGGCCGCCCGGGAATCCTTCGTCCCAGAGGATGTCAGCAAGTTTATCAGCAAATTCCTGATCGTATTTCTCATCGAACCTGACCTGAGGCGCCCTGAAATTCGCGAAGTCACCCTTAGCGCCCCTGCCGGGAGAGATATGGAAATAGTCCTGATACATTACCGCGTGAGGACTCGTGATCACGATCGTGTCAGGCTCTATCTTCGCGATCTCTTCAGCCACTTTCTTGTAGCTTGCAGTCGTTTCTTCTATCTCTTTTTCTCCGCCCTTGCCGACTTCCGGAACTATGAGAGGCGGATGAGGGACCATAAATGCAGCTTTGATCGACATAGGCTTATACCTCTAAGATCTTTCTTACGTCAGCTTCCAGATAGGGATTGAGATGGCTTATGAGGCCGTTGTCTCTTAAGAGTTCCGACAGGTCGTAGGCCATGTCCTCAGCCAGGGATACGATCCTGTCCTTATAGTTCTGCCTGTTGGGATTGTATTTGGTCCCCTTCCAGGCTTCTTCGTTGCATTTGAGTTCAGCTAATTCCTGTATCCTTTCGGAGAACCTGCCGTTGCCGTCGAGTTCCTTCAGGGCCCTGTAGGTCCACTTGTAGTAGGGCGGATAGGTCCTCTTGAGAAGGAAATAAAGTTCCATCGCAGCTTCCATGCCGCGCACCTTGCAGATGTCCGCAGCGACCATGTCGTTCCTGGTCATGCAGCGTGCATAGTTGACCTGGAGGCAGGCCGAGTATTCATGCATCTTCTCTGCGATCCGCATACGCCAGACGCTGTCGGGATAGTAGTCCAGAAGGAGCTTTCTGAAGTTCGTGAACACGCCGGGATCGTCACGGAAGATCTCACCGTTTACGGCTGTAGCAAGGCATGCGTGATCGAGCGAACGCCACTGTTGATCGCTCATCTTGCATTCAGCGGTATTGCAGTCTATGAGCAGGATATTGGAATAGAAATCATGTATGGACATAACGCCTCTTCTCTCCCTCAGCCTTGCAGTCAGGAAAGTCCTGGTCTTCTCATCGACAAGGGCATCGTATGCTTCGCTCAATTCCCTGCCGAATTCCTGCATGTCCTCATCGGTAAGCCAGAGGCACACGCCGGTGCCGAAGTCGTGGTCTCTTGAAATCTCGTCGTAGTAGCCGAAGCAGTCGGACCCTTCGCCCGCGATACCTGCCGCGATCCTTCCCTCGTATTGAGGGAAAAGGTTGCGGATCATGGGGGCGACTTGCTCTTCGTAGAATCTTCTGCTCTCGGCTATCATATGGATCAGAATCCCAAAGCGTCCAGAGGGTCAACGGTTTTTTCTTCCGCGGGATCCTGGTCAGGCTCGAAAGGATAGAACATGACTACCGTGCCGCACATGACACAGTTGGTCTTGAAGGGGTGGGAATTGGATTCCTGCACGGTCTTTCCGCACTTGGGACAGGCCTTCTTCCTGCCGCCGTATCTTCCCTTGACTTCCCTTGCGACGATCTCGTCGATCTTGTTGTTGAGTTCTTCTTCGCTGATACCCTTATCCTGCAGGAGTTCAAAATAAGCCTGCTGAATGATCTCCATTTTGTTGATCTTGTTTGACAGTTCGCGTATAACGTGACCGTTATCGCCGTCTCCTCTGAAATTTATCATATTCATTAACCCTCCTCATCCAAATCTTCTAATATTATATAACACCAGCCCCAAAACGATAAATATGGTACAATCTCTTAGTGGCCCGTATGTCACTAAGGGAGTTTAGATAATGATCTGGAAGAAAAAATCACTTTGGCTCAGCATCGCCGTCCTGCTAATCCTCTGCGGTGCGACCGTCTATGTCCTTCACCGCGAACTTAACGGACAGGATATATGGGGGACGCTTCTTCATGCGGACATAAAGTGGTTTGCAGCTGCAGTCGCTTTCATGCTCATGTACTTCGTCTTAGACGGACTTAACATAGCCCGCTGCCTTGAACTCTCGGGACATAAGATAACTTTCGCGCAGAAGTTGAAATACGCTTTCGCGGGTTTCTTCTTCAGTTCCATAACGCCATCGTCCACGGGCGGACAACCGGGACAGTTATACTTCATGGCCAAGGACGGCATCAAGGTCCACCACGGTGCATTCAGCCTTCTTTGCACCTTGCTGTCATTCCAGATAATATCAGTGACCTGGGGTATCGTAGGCGCTTTCTTCGCGCCCCACGGCTTATGGAACCTTGACGGCAAATATTCTTATGTCTTCCCTATCGGTTTCGCTTTGAACCTGGCGATAATACTGATGCTGATATGCGTATTGTTCTCACGCAAGATGGCCTGCTTTTTCGCATGCGCCTACATGAAGCTTCCCGGCAAGAAACCCACAAAACCCGGAGACAGATTTGCGTGCCTGCGTTCCTTCGCAGGATACAGGAGAGCCGCCAATCTCATGAGACGCAACAAGAGCGTATTCTTAAAGATGCTGCTTAATTCTTTTGTCGAGATAACTATATATTTCTCCGTGCCCTTCCTCTGCGCCAGGGCATTGGGTGCTTCCAACCTTGACTGGTTCTCGGGCATCTGCACACAGGGAGCTTTATTCCTGTCCGTATCTTCCCTGCCTCTCCCGGGAGCTGCGGGAGTAACAGAGTACGGTTATGCACTGTTCTTTGACGGACTTATTCCTATGAATATCCTTGGGAGTGCGCTTCTCCTGTCCAGGTTCTGCAACTTTGTGCTGCCTTTGGCAGAGAGCGGGATCGGACTGATAATACTTCAGTTGAAGCAGAAGAGACGCCGCGCTATGCAGTAAACGAATCTGTACAGAGGGTAGCTCAGCCACTTGGGCCATTTCTCGACTGAACGGATAGGATGGCTCGTAACGGGACTGCCTGTTATCCATTCGTAGAACTGGGGCTTCTGCTGCTTTATCTCAGACAGGAAAGATTCCATCTCATATTCAGCTTCCTTCGTTCCGGTCCTTAAGAAAAAAGAAACCGTCGCAAGCGTTACGATCTCGGTATAGTAGTAGAGATATCTTCTCTGGACATCGTTTTCGATGGCATTGAGATCCAGATCGTAGAGCATAAGACGGTTGACCTTGAGCTGCTGGTCCATGCGCGAAAGCATTACCTTCTCGTTGACCGACTGGTCCTCACGTCCGATAAAGTATCTGTATAGATCGACATCCAGATAGTACATGGTCTCAACATGCACCATGGGATGGCATACATAAAGGTGATCGACATAGAATGTGTGCTTGGGCATCGTCATGTTGCAGTCGCGGACGAGCTCGGTCCTGTATGTGGCTGAATGCATAAGGATATAAGAACCTATACCGAACTTTCCTACTTCGTCCCATCCGAAAATGTGTCCCGAAGGAAGAGTCTTGCGGTAGTGGATCTTCTTCTGCTTGCCTTCCGCCAGTTTCTCGTAAACATAGTTGGTGATGACAAGGTCTGCCTTGGGACCGACCTCGGCCATACGCTCCAGTACATCAAGGAGCTTGAAAAGGGATTCCCTGTCGAGCCAGTCGTCGGAATCCAATACTCTGAAATAAAGGCCCGTTGCTTCCTTAAGACCTGCCATGACCGCGTCACCGTGACCGCCGTTCTCCTTGCGGACGACTTTGACAAAACGCGGATACTTCTTCGCATATTCATACGCTATCCTGGCGGTGTCGTCGACAGATCCGTCATCAACGATGATGATCTCCACGCGGTCCCTGCCGGGCAGGACACTCTCTACCGCGCGCCGCATATAGTCCCTGGAATTGTAACAGGGGATGGCAACTGAAAGAAGCTTTTGCACGTCTTATCCCTTCTAAAATATTTGAAAATAAGCAACTAAAGAATTTTACAGCAAATATATCGTGTGTCAAGTAAAGACGCCGTAAGGCCCTTCTCAAGAACAGACCCGCTCCAGGAAATCCTTAAGCCCCTTGGGTGCCGATCCGGCATCCTCAAGATTATTTCCGCCGATCCTGATCTGTTTGTTGCTGCCGTGATAATCGCTTCCCGCAGTCACATAAAGACCGTAACGGGCGGCAAGATCCAGCATCTCGCAAGTCATGTCCTGAGTGAATTCCGAGTAATATGCTTCGACTCCTTCAAGACCGAAATCCATCAGTCTTCTGAGCCTTGTCTCCATCTCCTCTCCCCTGATGCGTTCACCGCCCGAGCCGAAGACAGGATGGGCAAGAACGGGGATTCCGCCTGCCTTCCTGATCCCTTCGATAGCGCATTCCGGGCTGACATAAGCCTTGGGTGTCTTGGCTTTGTTGATATAATTTTGTATCGCTTCGTGCATGTCGGGAGCGTAGCCGTATTTGACCAGGAGATTGCCGAGGTGGGGCTTGCCGGGATTGGGGAGTGCCAGGAAATCATTGATCTCTTCTTCAGGGAGCTTAAGTCCCAACACATTCACCACATAGTCCACTCTCACCTTCGCCTTGTTCATCCTGAGGCTGTGACCCAGGTCAACAACATCGTTGATCGAAGGCGCTTCGGGATCGTAATCAAAACCGAGGATATGGTATTTTCCTTTCTCATCACGGCAGGAAAATTCCACGCCGTTAACGAAAGCCGGATCAGCTTCCTTAAGGAGACTTCTGATGACCTTGCAGCCGGATATAGCATCGTGATCGGTCAGCGAAAAAAGATCCATGCCTGCAAGCTTTACGGCAGCGATAAGTTCCTCCGGCGTGTCCGATCCGTCGGACACACAGGAATGCATATGAAGATCCAGTTTCCTGATATCCTTCATATATTCTTCGTCATCCTCAGGATATTCTTGCCGTCCCTGAATTCATAACTTACTTGATCCATTGTCTTCTTTGTGAGGAAGATGCCGAGCCCGCCTATCTTCCTTGCTTCGGCGGACAGGGTAACGTCAGGATCCTTTTTTGCCAGGGGATCGTACGGCACGCCGCCGTCGATGAAAGTGATCGTCACCGCGGGACCTTCAGTGACTCCGATCTTAACTGTCACGCTGCCCTTGGCAGGAGCATACGCATAGCTCGCTATGTTGACGAAGATCTCTTCGGCAGCAAGATCAATGTGAAGTCTGGATTTGTCGGGACATAAGATCTTTTCGAGATAACCGTCGATGAAAGCCTGGACTCTTATAAGATTATCGACTACCGCATCCAGTTCGATCTCGGCAGGCTGAGACGCAGAAACATCCTGTTCAAGCAAAACAGTGCCTGTTTTTTCCATCAGATCGGTCGTTGTGTTTTCCATACTAAGTCCTCTGGACTTCATCGTAAGTCCGGATCAATTTTTATAAAACATCCGGGGCTGATCCGAACGCTCTTTTTCTCTATTCTTCTGCTATTATAACACGCCCGGGCTTCATATCAGACATTGCGTATAAACATTAAGTAAACACTTCTTAAACAGACCCCGGAGCCTCATATCGACTCCGGGGTCCGCAGTTTTTTATTTTTGCCAGTATCTGTAACCGAATACCTTCTCGCATGCCGCTCCTATGAATTCTATCTTGGCCTTGAGATGCGGGTAAGTGTAGACGAGTTCCAGCAACGACTTATACATGCTCGTATCGTAGTAGTCGAGATCACCTACGAAGCACTCCATCATGGTAGCCCTGTCCTCCCTCGGATTGACCGTGCCGTAGACTCTCGCGAAATATATCTCCTCGCGCTCGTCAGAGTCATCGTAATAGTCGGGCTTGCAGTATTTGTAGTAATCTTCGTTATCGTATTTTTCGAAGTCCTCAGTGTAAGTAAAGCCCTCGGGATTGAGCTTGTTCCACTCCTCGGGATCGAAAGCGTCAGGCTCAACCGTCACTATCAGGTTCTCTGTCGCGTGCCAGATCTCGTGGTGGGGAGTCGACGGCGTGAGCCAGTTGTAGTCGATGACGATGTAGTCCACGGGACCCCTTGCAACGTACTCACCGGACGCGGTGAAGTTGCCGTGTTCGTTGATCAGACGGTCAACAATGACGAATACCACTCCGCCCTTGCCCCTGTAATCCTTGAACTTTTCGAAAAATCCCTCCGGATAGATCGCAAGGTCACCGTCGAGAACTTCGAGCGCGTGATCGGCATTCCACTTCTTGTCTTCCAGGTTAAGATCCGAGTCTTCGAAAGACGTGAGCTTATAAGCATAGGAGATGGTGTAATCCTTGATCTCGTTACCCATCAGGATCTCCACGCCGTACTTCTTCTCGAGATCGTCAGCCTTCTTTCTGACCTCATCGTAATCGGATCCCAGCTTGTACTTGAGCTCAGGTCTCTCGTATACGGGAGACTTGCCTTCCTCGATATCCTCAGTCAGATCGAAGCAGCCGGGACAGAGTTCGATCAGGCGGGTCTTGGTCTCCTTGTCCTTTACGGAATCGACGATGAAATAATGCTCGCTCGCCTTATCGAAAAAGACAGCCATCTGGCCTACATCCTTGAGCGTGATGCCTGTATCGGCATACTTGCCGGTGGCAGGGTCTGCGATGAGTATCGACTTCTTTACATAATTGTAGGCATATTTCTTGTTGACCTTAACGAGGATCCTGTCACAGAAAGGACTGGATACGATCTCGGAATCACCCTTGAACTGCCAGGTCTTGAGCTTGCTTCCGGACTTGGTGTTGATCACGTCGATCGTGGATTTCTTCCCGTAAGGATAAGAGATGAGCGCGTTCTTGCCGCAGAACATTCCATAGGAAAAGTGGGTCGTCTCGGTAAGAACCTTGATGTCGTTGTCATCCAGGGAAATAAGGCTGTACTCCTGGATAGTAGAATTGTCGCCGTCCTCGCTGTCGCAGATAACGACAGAGTTAGTCTCAGGATCGTATGCTTCGATCCTCGATGCGTACATCTTATCCATGTAGCGGGTGACATTTCCGTCGAGGGTCATGAAGCACATGGAGCCGTACCTCATGAATACGATCCTCTCTGACTCGGCGTCGTAGATGCATCCGTACCCTGCTTTGCCCAGAACCTTGTTCGTGCTGAGAGCCTTGTCCCAGACAACGATCTCGCAGTTGCTGTTGTCGTATGTGATGACACGTCCGTCTGAAGCAGTTCCGACGATCTCCGTCGTGGGGTTGGTCCTGACCTTGCAGACTTCCTTGTCTTCTTTCGTATCGATAATGCGGAGGGTTATCGTGCCGTCCTTGCTGCCGTTGTAGTTGCCGTTGATTATGTCGTCTCTTGTTGCAACGATCAGGTCTCCGTCAGCAAAAGACATGGCGCCTGTAACGCCCTCTTTGCATTTTGCAAGAGCGCTGTATTCCTTCGTCTTCTCATGCCTTGTGTGAGCTATCGTAGGCGTAGGTGTAGGAGTTGATGTGGGAGTGGGCGTCGATGTCGGCGCAGCAGTAGTCGTGGTGACGACTGTCTCGCTTGTTTCCGATGTCTCTTCGGGTTCCTTGCTTATGTTGCATCCCGTGATCCACGATAACGAGAATACCAGGACAAGAAGAACTGCGACTGCCTTCCTGAAACGTGATGTATGGTCCATCATTAGCCTCTTTCCCGCGCCGCATCAAAGCGGTCCGCGCTTGGAATATTTTAACCCAGATCAGGTCCCGGATGAATCTTCCGGACCGAACTGTAATATGAATAACATTAATCTCGGGGGAAGCCCTTATCGAAGGGCAACCGTGCAATAATATCACTTATATTAAGATATTCCAACTGACTTTAAGGCAAATTTTAAGCAAGTTTAAAAGGCTCCCGTAAACCCTTCAGATCATCAGCGCGGAAACGGTGTAAGAGCAGCCTTATACGGCCTTGATGCGGAACAGTCCGTGGTGATTGCAGTAAGCGCAGATATACTTGACTCCGTTGATCCGGAACCTCGCCTCAGCCTCGCTCTCGGGATAGAGCTTAACGAACTGCACGCCCTTGTCTGACACGGCCGCGATGAATGAGATATGGTGTTCCTTGGTCATGGGGTGAGCGACAGTTACATAGTATTCGTCTTCCACCCTGTCACAACTGATCTTATGGTCTTCATCCGGATCTTCCGGGTCGAGTGCGGGCAATGTTATGCCGCAGCAGCTTACGACCGATTCACCGATCGTCCTGATCACGTTCCCGCAGACCGGGCAGACATAGAAACGGCTCCTCAACATATTTGATGCGCGGTTCGTGTTCCTGATGTCTTCACCTGACAGAAGTTCGATCACCGAGATGTCGAGCGCCTGCGCGAGCGGTTCGATAAGACTTATATCGGGGAAGCCCTGACCGGTCTCCCATTTGCTGACAGCCTTGCTGCTTACGAAAAGCTTTGCCGCAAGGTCTTCCTGTGTCATGTTCTTCTTTTCGCGGAGCTTCTTTATTACCGCTCCCGTGACGTATCTGTCCATATGCCGTCACCTCCTTTGAAGCAAGCCTAACACAGGCCTGCGGCCGAAGGTACCTACGCTGAGTAGAGTGATCTACTTCTCCAGATAATCCTTTATCATGGCCGTCCATTCGTCTAAGCTCTTGGCGCCGATTACATAAGGCTGCCCGTTTTCGTCGTTCGAAGAGCCGAGGTCGACTAAGTGTCCGTTCTTGTCCACAAAGATAGTGGTCGGAACATAACCTGTCTTAAACTTATCAAAATTCACGTCGTATTTCAGGATCGGATACGAGACTTTTGTTTTCTTGATCAGTGCATCAACGTCGGCTTCCATGTGCTCTTCAGAATAGACGCCCAGGATCAGGAAACCCTTGTCCTTGTATGCTTCATAGAGCTTTTCGAGGTCAGGTATCTCCCCCACGCAGGGACCGCACCAGGGCTCCCAGAAATTGATCATGGTGAGCTTATAGTCTGAAAAGATGCTGTCGTTATATGTCTTGCCGTCACGGTCTGCAGTATTAAAGACCACTCTGTCCGGATCAGCCGGCGCTTCAGTCGGGGCGGGAGTCGTGGCGGAACTTTCCGTTGTAACCGAAGTAATATCTTCTGATGTTGTAGTCGTTGCAGTCGTAGTTTCAGTTGTTGTCACTGTCGTCAGCTCAGTCTCTGAAGCGCAGGATGCGGATGCAAGGAGCATAGCCGCGCATAATGTGAACGATATAAACTTTTTCATTTTACTCTCCGTTTCCGGCCCCCGGTCAGGGACCACTGCAGATTATACCACTAGTCTGCAGTTCGGAGAGCATATCTCTATTAAACGGCAGTTGCGTTGACTATCAAAGATTGTAAATGTAAAATTATATCGGCTGAAAACTAAGCCTTAAGGATGTGTTATGAGAGAGTTTTACGTAGACCTTTTGATCGAATTTATCGGAGCCTTTCTGGGATTCTTTTCTGCCGCGTTGTTACAAAACATTTCCGAGAAGAAAGAAAAGAAGAGTAAGTATAAACAGGTCTTGGATTGTCTTGAAGACGAGTTCAAGGACATAAACAGATCTCTCGAAAAATACGTTGAAGCAAAAAAGCCTTTAAGACACAGAATAGCCACTCCGACCTGGGATGCCATGAAACATTCAGGAGTCACGCTTGATCTTATCAATGAAGGCTTTTTCGAAAAGATGATAAATGCCTATTCTCTTATATACGCACATAACGAGGACAGAAACATCAGTCCTGATGAAGAGATCCTCGCAAGACTCGAAGAGATTTCCACATGCATTAAAGAAGTACTGTCCATAATCGAAGAAAAGAGGTCAAATTAATGTCTGCAAGAATACCCGAGATGAACGCCGATATGGCAGAAGACAGCAGATCACAAAAGTATCTGTCTTACGTTGAAGAGAATGCACATAAGTATGAGAACGGTTTTCTTGAATCGTTGCTCAAATACATCAAGGATGACGATGTGCTCAAGAGTTTCTATGTACGTCTCGTCTATGAATGTGAAGTAGTACAGAAAGTAATCGATAACAGAAGCAAATATGACCTCGTAGACCTTAAGGACATCATCGATAACATGACGGCCGCCACGGGCATCGAGACGATCGCTTTCTGCGATTCGCAATTCCACAGAAGGCTCTTCTCCATAGCAAGAGAAGATGAGTTCTATGAATGGTATCAGATGAATTCCAAAGAGTTATTAGGATTCCTTAAAGGTTTCTGGACCTATATCGGTTATCATACCCCATACTACTATGAACTGATGGAAATACACACAAACATCTATAATGCGATTGAAGAGTGCGACAAAGAGCTTGCAGTCGAAACGATGCAGAAGCACTTCTCCATCCTGCTCTTACAACTTCTCGGTGCCACCTTCCAAAAAGGGAACATGTGACCGCTGATCTGTACATCGATTTTCGAAAAACGGGAATTCGATGTACAAAAAACCGCAAAAAAGTACATCGTTTTTCGAAAATCGCAAAAACGATGTACAAATGAAGTGTTTAATAGCTTTTAACTGTTACTGATCGAGTATCCCTGCTGCTTCCTGCATGAGTTCGATTATCGGCAGATGCTGGGGACATACGCCCTCGCACTGGCCGCAGCCGATGCAGTCGGAAGCCTTGCCCGAACGCTGGATGAGACCCGAATAGAAGTTCTTGGATCTCCAGTCGTCAGGGTAGCGGCGCAGGGTGTTGATGGTCCTGAAGACATCGGGAATGCTGATGCCCATGGGACAGCCGTCGCAGCAGTATCTGCAGGCAGTGCAGCCGATCTGGGGAACTGAGAGGATGTCGCTCGTTGCTTCTTCTATCAGTTCGAGCTCATCGTCTGCCAGGGGCTCGAAATTCGTGAAAGTCTCAACATTATCTGCCATCTGGTCCTCGTTGGACATGCCTGAGAGGATCGTCATGATGCCCGGCTGGGAGCCGACGAAGCGGAGAGCCCAAGAAGCTATCGACTTGTCGGGATTACGCGCCTTGAACTTCTCCTCAATAGCAGGGGACATATTTCCGAGCATGCCGCCGCGGATGGGCTCCATGACGATTATCGGTATCCCTCTGTCGCGGAGGATCTCGTAGAGTTCCTGGCTTCTTACGACAGGGTTGGTCCTGTCGAGGAAGTTAAACTGGATCTGTACGAATTCCACTTCAGGGTGATTGTCGAGGATCTCGACGAGGAGTTCGGGTGAGCCGTGGAAAGAGAATCCGAAGTGCTTGATCTTGCCTTCTTCCCTCATCTTAACGCCCCAGCTGAAGCAATCGTATTTTACGTATGTATCGTAGTTGTTGCCGTCCTCGATCGAGTGCAGCAGATAGAAATCGAAGTAGTCGACACCCGCACGCTCGAGCTGCTCGTTGAATACGCGGTCGATGTCTTCTTCCTTCTTGAGTTCCCATGCAGGGAGCTTGGTCGCGAGCATGAAGCTCTCTCTCGGATAGCGCTTAACGACCGCTTCCCTCGCTGCGACCTCCGACTTGCCGCCGTGATATACATAAGCGGTGTCGAAATAGTTAAGCCCTGCAGCCATGTATCTGTCCGCCATGCGGCAGACATGTTCGATGTCAATCTGACCGTCCTTTTCGGGCAGCCTCATAAGACCAAAACCGAGCTTGGGCATCTTGGAAAGATCGATACTCATAACATTTACCTCCCGTATATTAAGTATGTTCCCCTTGCGTATTATTGTAGTGCGGCAGACGGGTCATGGCAACAATGGTTATCACCATGCCTACCGCGCACACGACCGTTCCCGTGATGAGCATGGGCCTGATGCCCAGGTTGTCCAGTATCACGCCGCTTATCAGATTGGAGAAGACTCCTCCGATAGTGATCGCGCTCGTGATGAAAGCCTGGCCCTTGACCTGGTCGTATTCCTCCATGGTCCTGCTGACATAATATGCGCTCACCGGAATGAAGACCGCATAAGCGAAAAGCTGGAAAGACTGGCTTAAGTACATATGCCCCATCCCGCTTGCGAAGACAAGGATCAGAATCTTTATGAAGAATGCGATGCCTGAGATTATCAGGAGTTTCCCGGAAGCGATCCTCTTAAGAACAAGTCCTATCAGCGCCATTACGGGCAGCTCCAATATAGCCTGCAGGAAGTTCGCGTAACCGAGCTCGGTCTCATTGCCTCCGAGGCTCCTTATTATCTGGATCATGAAATCGTTGATCATGTTATGCGCGAAAAAGAAGAGGATCGTTCCCACGAGGAAGAGGGAGAACGCGGGATAAGTCTTAACGAATGAAATGAAGTTGTTATGCGCCTTGCCTTTTGGTTTCGTATCTTCCTCACCGGATGCATCAGCTGCAGCAGGCGCAACGAAAGTCAGTATGACTATCACCGACAGGATCATGGCTCCTACGGTGACCCAGAGCAGGACAGTTACACCCGACTCTTCGACAACTCTTCCGATGAAGACTGAAGTGATGGCAAAGCTCGCCGAACCCAGGCCCCTGGCGAGCCCGTATATGATGCCGCATCCCTTCTTTTGATACTCGAAGCAAAGGGCCGTCATGACCGGCTGGTAAGCGAACTGGATCATGTAGATAAGAGCAAATATTATAAAGATAACAACCTTCATGCCGGGGACCGCCATCAGGACGAGCGATCCAGCGAGCATTATGAGGACCGATATCAGTATGAAGCGCTTGTTCGTCAGGAACCCCTGCTTGTCGATCACCGCGGCGATCAGGGGCTGGAAGACAGCTGACGTTATGTTTGCGATCGCAAGGAGCACGCCGACTTCAGTGTTGCTGAATCCGTTCGCAAGAAGGTAGACGGCTGCATATGCATGCACCGTGCAGAACGCGATAAAATATGCTGCGTTGAGCAGAGTGTATCTTAGAGTCCAGCTGAATGAATTCTTGGGCGGCATTGATTCACCTAGTAATGTTCCTTATATCTTCTTAAGACCGCCTTTTCTTCCCCTTTTAGAAAACCGATCCGCCTCGTATCTCATATTATCTCACAGATCTTAAGATAAAACGATCAAGAAAAAAGGACTGCCCCTGGAGCAGTCCTTTGTATCTTCAAATTTGTGATCAGCTTATGCTTCGTGATCGTAAGGCTTGATCGTCTCGATCGTTCCGTCTTCTGCGATGTTGAGCTTGGTGAACTTGACTGATCTCTTGTGTGAGCATCCGCCGGATCTCTTTGCATCGTGGTAGAACAGATACCATTCGCCGTCGACTTCAACGATGGAGTGATGTGTCGTCCAGCCGATAACGGGCTCCATGATCCTGCCCTTGTATGTGAAGGGACCAACGGGAGAGTCACTCTCGGCATAGCAGAGATAATGCGTAGTACCTGTCGAATAAGACAGATAGTACTTGCCGTTGAACTTATGCATCCAGGGCCCTTCGAAATATCTGCGGTCCTCATCCTTAGCCTTCAGAGGCTCACCGTTCTCGTCGAGGATGGTGATCATCTTCGGGGGAGCAAGGTATGCATCGATGCTGTCGTTGAACTGTGCAACGAGGGGTCCCAATGCAGGCTCATCGCCTTCGGGGCGGTGCTCGTCGGGATTGAAGGATCCTGACTGCCACATCTCGAGCTGGCCTCCCCAGAGACCGCCGTTGTAGCAGTAGATCTTGTCATCGTCATCAACGAATACTGCAGGGTCGATACTGTAGCTGCCCTGGATGTAGTTCTCCTGGGGCTTGAAAGGTCCAACAGGCGAATCGGATTCTGCAACGCCGATCCTGAAGATCTCGTTCTTGTCCTTTGCGGGGAAAACAAGATAGTACTTGCCGTTCCTGTAAACTGCGTCCGGAGCCCAGAGCTGTCTTCCGACCCAGGGGATATCCGTCTCGCTGATCGCACATCCGTTATCAACGCACTCACTGTCAAGCGAATCCATGGAGAGGATGTGGTAGTCCTTCATTACGTACTGCTCACCATCGTCATCCTCGGGGATGTCGAGGTCTTCGTCGTGTGAAGGATAGATATAGATCTTGCCGCCAAATACATGTGCAGAAGGATCTGCTGTGTAGATGGTCGTGATAAGATCCTTACGTTCGTTCTTCTTCATATGCACCTCTTATAAAAGTAAAAATCATTCTAATTATACAGAAAAAAATTCCCGTGCGAAAAGAATTATTTCAAATACCTCAAATTACGTGAACAGCCTTTTCAGATGATGCTGTCAGCCCAGGCTTTAAGTGTTGCTTCAGACGCGCTCCCCGGGAATTTCTTTCCCTCTTTAACTGTTGCTCCGGGCGCGAGTGCCTGAAGGTTCTTCGCGGAGTCGCCGAGACCCGATCCGCCTGACGTTGCAAAAGGTATCACAGTCTTCCCCGTGAAGTCGTATGCTTCCATAAATGTATCGATTATCGAAGGTTCCCTGTACCACCAGATCGGAAAGCCGACAAAGACAACATCGTACTGATCCATGTCAGCGACCTTTGTCCCTATCCCGGGGCGGCAGCTGCGGTCGTCCATCTCGACGGAACTCCTGGACTTCTTATTCATCCAGTTAAGGTCTTCTTTCGTATAAGGGATCTCCGGTTCGATCTCGTAAAGATCTGCTCCGACCGCTCCTGCAAGATTTGCCGCAAGTTTTGCCGTTACTCCGCTCGCGCTGAAATATGCTACCAATGTTCCTGCCATAGTCTCTCCTCCTTATCTTATGAAGTTGGTTCCCTGCCAGGCTTCCTTTGCCGGAAGTCCGTACTTCTCCTTGCCGAGAGCGATAGACTTCATGAGGAAAGTCATGTTCTTTGCAAGTGTTCTCATGGTCTGCATTCCTTCGGCATCTTCCGAAGCCTCTCCCGGAGCGCCTCCGTGGACGCTGTTCCAGTACTGGCTCGAAGCTATGGGCATGCCGCTGATGCCGAAATATTTATTGAGTTCATCGTAAGTCGAAGAGAGTCCGCCGCGCCTTGCGACGACAACGCTCGCACCGACCTTCATGGTCTTATCGAAATGCGAACTGTAGAAGAGTCTGTCGAGGCAGGCGATGAGAGTCGCATTTGCGGACGCATAGTAAACAGGCGAAGCCAGGACCAGTCCGTCAGACTCTTCAAACTTCACAGCGATCTCGTTTACGATGTCATCGAAAACACACTTGCCTCTCGCGCCGCATGTACCGCATGCGATGCAGCCGCGCACATCCTGCTTTCCGATGTTGATGCATTCAACTTCCACACCCTCTTCGCCGAAGACTTTTATCATCTCATCCAAAGCAGTCTGAGTATTCCCCTTGGCATTGGGACTTCCGTTGATCATTAACACTTTCATGGCCTTGCCCTCCCCTTGCTTAATGAATAGATTTTACAACTTAGCCGGGATTAATTCGAGACCTGACTGCAGGCACTTTTCGAAAAGATCAAAGCTCGCGAAAGTAGGGGCAGATGTTTTCGTACCTGCCGTCTTTCATGCGGAAACCCCCAGTGATGGTGCCGAGCTGAGTGAAGCCCAGCCTCTCGTAAAGGTGTCTTGCATGGATATTGGTCTCAACGACAGCATTAAACTGGAGGACCTTAAAGCCCAAGTTTTTCGCCTGCTCCATGCAGTCTTTTACGAGCGCTTCACCTATATGCAGACCGCGCATGTCCGATGCGACGGCGTAGCTTGCGTTGCAGATGTGTCCGCACCTGCCGACATTGTTTGGATGAAGGATATAAAGTCCCCGGATACTGCCGTCAACGACAGCGACACCGGTGTAGCTCTGGGACGCGAAAAATTCAGAGCCGCTCTCCATGCTAAGCAGATCTTCCTGCGGGAAAGCGATCCCTTCTTCAACTATCTCATTCCAGATAGCGATCATATCCGGAAGGTCTTTGTCATTATACTTTCTGATCTCCATTTTCGTTTGCCTCCGCTACAACAGCTGTCTTCTTACTGCCCGCAGCGAAACCCATATGAAGTGCCTTGTGAGGGCAGGCGTCAATGCACTCGCCGCAGCGTATGCACTCCATGCTGTTGGGGTTCTTCGCGGGATCCACGTTCATCTGGCAGGCCCTGGCACAAGCGCCGCAGTTGACACACTTATCCCTGTCGACGGTCATGCGGTAGAGTGAGACCTTGTTGAAGAAACCGTAGATCGCGCCCAGCGGGCAGATGTATTTACAGAAGGGCCTTCTGATGATGAGACCCAGTACGATAAAGATCAGAAGGAGTATCAGTTTCCAGCTGAAAAGAGGCCCGAGGACAGACCTGATATTGCTGTCAGCAGCTGCGAGCCAGATGCCTGCAATGGTGCCCGACGGGCAGACATACTTGCAGAAGAAGGGTATCAGATTACATGTGATGGGCAGGAGCAGTACGAGCACTGCCAGGACAGCATATTTCAGATAGCGCAGGAATTTGTCTATCTTGAAGCGGTTCTTCTTGTAGAAGGGGATCTTGTAGAGAAGATCCTGGAAGAAACCGAAGGGGCAGAGGAAGCCGCAGACGGCCCTGCCTAAGACTGCGCCGAAGAAGATCAGGAATCCCACGATATAGTAGGGGAACTTGAACTTCATGCTCGCAAGATGGCTCTGCAGAGACCCTAATGGGCAGGCACCGATGGCGCCCGGGCACGAATAACAGTTAAGGCCCGGGACGCATACGGACTTGCTTGCTCCTTCGTAGATCCTCCCTGTGAGAAAACCCCTGAAATTGGCGTTCTGGATGAGCAGCGCCACGGCCTGGATGCCGAACCTTGTCTTCTTCCTATCCAAGACCGACACACTCCATACATATCCTGACCGCCTTGTTAAGGACGGACTCAGGCTGCTGCAGGATTATGCCGATGACGATCAGCAGGACTGCAGCAGTTATCAGGATGACCGCGGGAAGATATCTTTTCATGTATTCTCTCCTCTTCACATCCTGATTATATCACCTGTTTACTTAAGATAGGGCTTGATCATGGCTTCCCAGTCTTCATATGACCTGGAGCCGACGACAACGGGCTGGCCTGACCTGGATGTCGATTTCTTCATGTCGATGACCTGGCCTTTGCTGTCAACGAAGAAAGTCGTCGGGACCGATCCCGTCCTGAACCTGCTGAAGCTTGTGTCATCCAGGATTACCGGGTATGTAACGCCGGCGTCTCTCAGGACCTGGCTTACCTGAAACTCCATATTGTCGGTCGTATATACGCCGATGACCATGAGACCCTTGTCCTTGTAAGTACTGTAGAGTCTCTGGATGCCGGGCATCTCGCTGACGCAGGGACCACACCAGGGCTCCCACAGATTGATCATGGTGATCTTGTTTTCGCTGAAGACAGACTCGGTGTAAGGCATTCCCTTGCGGTCCGTCGCCGAGAACATTACAGACGGTGAGCCGCTCGTGCTGTCCATCTTGTCCTGTAAGACGTTGATGCCGACAACAACTCCTGCGAGCACCAGTAACATAATGATGAAAGGTATGAGTTTTTTCATTTTTATCCCCCCTTGTATTCCGTGCCACCCCTGGCACATTTTTTATTTTTCTTCTCTGTGGATGACCGAGACATGGGTCACTCCGTTGGCTTCATCCGGGTATTCCTTAAGGAACTTCATCCCTATGGATTCAGCGGTCTTATATGAGCCTTCGTTAGTGTATTTGCAGTAAGAGTAGAGCGCCGGGTAGGAAGTGTTGCTGAAAGCCCAGTCCCTTACGGCAGCTGCAGCTTCCTTCGCATACCCTTTCCTCTGCTGGTCTGCTCTGATGTGATAACCGATCTCCGGCAGCATCTCGCCTTCGATATTCTGCAAGGTAAGACCGCAGTCACCGATCATCTCACCCGTGTCCTTGAGGCATACGGCCCATAAGCCGAAGCCGTCGTGGTCATATCTATCCATATTCCTTTGGATCCATCCTCTGACTCTCTCTTCATCGAAAGCATAAGGATAGTGCTGCATGATGTCCTGATCTGCGAGCACCTTGTAAAGCGCATCGTAGTCGTCCATCGTCATCTCCCGCAATATAAGCCTTGCGGTCTCTAAGATCATGTCCATGATCACCCCCTCTATATAATCTAATCCCTGCGGGATACTATACCATAAAACTTTTCCGTTAAAAACCCCCAAAGCACGACTGCTGCTTTGGGGGTTTCAGTTAAATAATTTGCGGCTGCAGGAGGTAAGCGCACTCCGCATGTCAATTTACAGCTATTTTCTGCTCCTTCTTGACTTTTGCCTTCTTGTCCTTCGCCTCTTTGTCCTTCTTCTTGCCCTGCTTGGACATGATCTCGAAGACAACGGCTGCGAGGAGTACAAGACCCTTAACGATCTTGATCCAGTCCTGGTCAACGCCTACAAGGGACAGACCCTGGTTGATGACACCGATGAGCGTAGCACCGACAACCATTCCGATGATGGTTCCCGATCCGCCGTAAGCGGAGACACCACCGACGATACATGCAGCGATAGCATCAAGTTCGTATTCCTGGCCTGCAAAGGAGTTTGCAGCACCGGTCCTTGATGTAACGATAAGTGATGCGATAACAGTAAGTATCGCCATGTTGAGGTAAGCCACGAACATGATGAGCTTATTGTTGATACCGGAAAGTCTTGCGGATTCAGCATTGCCGCCGATCGTCATGAAGTGACGTCCGATCGTGGTCTTCTCTGTGATGATGCCATAGATGATAAGGATGGCGCCGATCCAGACAACGACTACGGGAAGACCGCCGTTGAGAGCGAACTCGATCGTGAAGAACATAATGACTGCAACTTCGATCGCGCTCTTTATGATGACGAATAACATCGTATCAGCCTGGTAGCCCTTCTTGATCTTGTTGCTGCGTTCCCTGAAATTAAGGAGAACGATCGCAGCAGATACAATGATTCCGACTATCAGACAGAATATATTGAGTTCCATGTATCCCGTCGGGAAAAGCGTACCGCTGAAGATGCCGGTAAGGCTCGAAGGGAGATTGGAGATCGCGTTTGTAGTGGATGCGGTGGTAAGCACCTGTGTGCCGAGGCCACGGAATGAAAGGAATCCTGCGAGCGTTGCGATCCACGGAGGTATCCTGACATAAGCGATAAGCCATCCCAAGAGAGCACCGTATGCAAGGCCGATCGCTAATGCGGTCAGGAGAACAACAGGTGTGCTCCAAGGCGATGCAGGTGTTACGAGAACATCCTGAAGCTGGCCGTCGACCATCTGCTTTTCCCATACGCCGAACCATTTATTCAACAGGTCATTTTCTACGGAGAAAAGTCCTACTGTTGCACCTGCGAAGCAGACGAACGAACCTACGGAAAGGTCGATATTACCGCCTGTCAGCATACACATGAGCATACCGGTACCGAGGATGAATACGTAAGCATTCTGCTCGATAAGGGACGTAACTACCGACGGATCGAGCATGTTGGTGCCCCTGATGACACCGGCAAGCACTACGAACAATATATAAACTGCGAAGAGTGCTATGGTCATTATGTTCCTTTTAAGGACATCTTTTACTTGGATCTTATTCATGCCTTAGCACCTCCTTCCTGTACAGCTGCAACTTGTGCGGCCTTTTTCTTCTTGCCGCCCTTTCTTCTCATCTGCATGATAACATCGAAGAGGACTGCAATGATAAGGACTATACCCTTAACAACCTTCTGGTAGTTAACGGGAGTATTTGCAATGGACATGCCCTGGTTGATGATACCCATCAGAGCAGCACCGATGATAACACCGCCGATGGAACCGGTTCCGCCGTATGCGGAAGCGCCGCCGATGAAGCATGCTGCGATAGCGTCCATCTCGTAACCGTCACCGATCGTAGGACCGGCTTTCTTACCTCTTGCGATAACCATAATGGCTGCGAAACCGGAAAGGATTCCCATGAGAGCGTAAGCGCTGAACATAACCTTTCTTGTATCGATACCGGAAAGTCTTGTAGCCTTCTCGTTACCGCCTATAGCGTAGAGGTTACGGCCGAGTGTCGTCTTTGTTGTTATGTAAGCGAATAATCCGAGTATAAGACCGATCCAGATCAACGCCGTAGGAATACCTCTGTAGCATGAGAGCTTGTAACCGAACCAAAGAACTACTGCTGCAATAAGTACCGTCTTGATGATGACTACAGCCAGATTGTCAACTTTGTAACCCTGTCTGATAAGCCTTATACGGTTAATGAATGTATAGAGCACGTAAACTACCGTGAACAATAATACAAAGAAGACACAGGTCTTGTTAAGACTGTTTCCGTTTATCACCATTTCAGGTCCGACTTTTTCAAAGAGATCGGGAACATAGCAGGAATCGCCGCCGCCGAAGAGATCCAGGTAAGTCTGATCTTCAACCATTACATCTTTACCCTGCATGATGATGTTAGCCAATCCTCTGAATGCGAGCATTCCGACGAGAGTTGCGATGAAAGGCGGAACCTTTACATATGCGATCCAGAAGCCGTGCCATATACCTACGATAAGTCCCATTATGAGCATTGCCAAAACCGTTACCGGCCACCACTGCAGCATCGGGAATGTTTTGGAAAGAGCGCTCAGGATGATCGCTCCGACACCGCCGGCAAGACAGATGACCGATCCTACTGAAAGATCGATATTACCGCCGGTCAGGATACACAGGAGCATACCGGTTCCGAGAATGAACACGTAAGCATTCTGCGATATCAATGCGTCAATGTTGTCAGGGTTTAATGTCTTACCGCCGGTAATGAAGTAGAATGCGATAACTACCAATACCGTGACGATAAGCATCATGTATTTTCTAAGGAAGTTTAAAGCTTTATTTGATCCGTCCATCGTTATACCTCACTTCCTTCTTCTGTATTTTCGGCAGCTTCGCCGCCTTCTTCTGCAGCTGAGACTTCTTCGCCTGCTTCGGCATCAGCCTTATAGTCAGTCTTTATCTCAACATCTTCTACCAAGGCGGCATCAGTCTCACTGCCCTGCTTAACGATAACTTCCATGATGTTCTCCTGAGTTGCCTCGGAAGCCTTCATCTCTCCTACGATCTTGGCCTGGTTCATGATGTAGATCCTGTCGCTCATGCCGATGACCTCGGGAAGCTCGGATGAGATCATGACAACGGACTTGCCGGCTTTTGCCAGGTCGTTGATGATGCAGTAGATCTCATACTTAGCGCCTACGTCGATACCTCTTGTAGGTTCGTCAAGGATGAGGACATCCGGGTTAGCAAACATCCATTTAGCGAGAAGGACTTTCTGCTGGTTACCTCCGGAGAGGTTGCCGACGAGCTGGTCAACAGAAGGTGTCTTGGTCTTGAGCTTGTCAACATACTCCTGTGCCACTTCGATCTCTTTATCCTGATCGATAAAGATGCCGTTGCTGACACCTGAAAGGTTGGCAAGTGTAGTATTTCTTAAGATGGAATTACTTAAAACGAGTCCGTTGCCTTTACGGTCTTCAGTAACATAAGCAAGACCTGCTTCTATAGCCTGCTTAGGACTCTTTAACACAACGGATTTGCCGCGCAGTTTCAGATCGCCGGAGATTCCGATTCCGTATGATCTTCCGAAGATACTCATCGCGAGCTCGGTTCTGCCCGCACCCATGAGTCCGTAGATACCTACGACTTCGCCTGCACGCACATTTATGGAAACATCGTCGCAGACTTTTCTTTCGGCAAATTCGGGATGGAAAACAGTCCAGTTATCGACTTCCATCATGACATCACCGATCGGAACATCGTGACGCTTCGGGAAACGGTCTGTGATCTCACGTCCGACCATGCCCTTGATGATCCTCGACTCGGAGATATCATCTGTCTTGGCATCCAGTGTCTCGATCGTGGAACCGTCTCTTATGACCGTGATCTTGTCTGCAACATATGAGACCTCGTTGAGCTTGTGAGAGATGATGATCATCGTCATTCCCTCCTTCTTGAGCCTCTTCATGAGGTCAAGAAGAGCTCTCGAGTCAGTCTCGTTAAGTGATGAGGTAGGCTCATCCAAAATCAGGAGCTTCGCATGCTTCGCCAAAGCCTTTGCGATCTCGACGAGCTGCTGCTTACCTGTACCTATATCTTTTATCAACGTCTTGGAAGAATCCGAAAGACCTACCATCTCAAGGTACATATCTGCCTGTGCATAGGTCTTGTTCCAGTCAATGTTGTATTTCTTACCCTGTTCGTTACCGAGGAACATGTTCTCGCCGATAGTCATGTAAGGGATCAAAGCGAGTTCCTGGTGTATGATAACGATTCCTTTCTTCTCGGAATCCTTGATGTTATGAAATCTGCAAACCTCACCGTTGTAGATAATGTCGCCTTCATAGGTGCCGATCGGGTAAATACCGGAAAGAACATTCATCAATGTGGATTTACCGGCACCGTTTTCGCCGACAAGTGCGTGTATCTCGCCCTCTTCAACCTTGAGGTTTACATTATCGAGAGCCTTTACGCCCGGAAAAGTCTTGGTTATGCTCCTCATCTCAAGCAAAACTTTTGCCATGTGTCGCCTCTTTCATAGATAGTAAAAATGCTTTGTTTTTCGAAATAAATAGTCAACCCCAATATACAGGCGGGGTTGCCCCCGCCTGCAAAGGGTTAAAGTAAGTTAAATTACTTGAGCTGATCTGCTGTGTAGTATCCGGACTTGATGAGGATCTCCTCATAGTTGCTGATGTCAGCGAATACAGGATCGCAGAGGTAAGAAGGTACATCCAACTTGTTGTTGTTGTATGTGTTGTTTGTCTCAGGTGTCTTGCCGTTGAGCAGGTCGTTAACCATTGTAACTGTTCTCTCTGCAAGAGTACGTGTATCCTTGAATACGGACATTGTCTGCTTGCCGGCGATCATGTTCTTAACGGAAACGATATCGCAGTCCTGACCTGTGATGACAGGCCACTGGCCGCTTCTGCCGTCGCTGTTGTAACGAGCGTCGAGAGCTGTAACAACACCCTGAGCTGTAGAGTCATTGGAGCAAAGCCATGCATCAATGTTCTTTTCACCATAGTAAGAACCGATGATGTTTTCAGCTCTTGCCTGTGCTGTCTCGGAAGCCCACTTAACTGTAGCAACAGAATCGAAATCCTTCTGGCCGGACAGAACGACGAGCTTTCCGGATTCGATGTAGGACTTAAGAACGTCATAAGCACCGTTGAAGAAGAATTTAGCGTTGTTGTCACCGGGGTCACCAGCTGTGAACTCGATGTTGAAAGGACCAGCTGCGTTGTCGAGGTCGAGCTTTTCCTTTACGAAGTTGCCCTGGATCTGGCCAACCTTGTAGTTGTCGAACGTTGCATAGTAGTTTACATTAGCGTTGTCCATGATAAGACGGTCGTAAGCGATAACAGGGATCTTCTTGGCAGCAGCCTTATCAAGAGCGTTACCAAGGGAAGAAGCCTCAACTGCAGCGATAACGAGGACCTTACAACCGGAGTTGATCATGTTCTCGAGCTGAGAGAGCTGCTGGTCAGCCTTGTTACCAGCGTACTGAAGATCTACCTCGTAGCCGGCAGCTTCAAACTTCTGCTTCATGTAATCGCCATCCTGGTTCCATCTCTGGAGATCCTTTGTAGGCATTGAGATACCAACCTTCTTCTTTCCGCCGCCAGCTCCAGCGCAGCCAACGAGTGATGTAGCTAAGAGAGCTGCACAAAGAATCAGTCCAAGAACTTTTCTTGCTTTCATGTGATAATTTCCTCCTATAAAGTAATATCGGCATTCCTTGCCAAATACAAATTAACACTAGTTATATAGGAATTGCATATCGTGATTCTTGATATTTTTGGCAGTCCCCCGGACGTCTTCCGCACTCAATAGCACAATGATGCAATTTTGCCTCATTTAAGATTGAATTTGTGCTAAAGCAACAAATATGTCCATATATATAAGAGAAAAAATTTAAAAGTATTTATTCCAAACAAAAACACCCGGATGAGTCATCCGGGTGTCTGAAGATCAGCTTGTGCTGTCAGATGCGCTCGCCTGTCGTCAGGTTGAAAGTTAAAACAAAACTGTCAAACTGCTCACCTTCATTTAAAAAGATGCGGACCGAAGCTGCAGGGTTTCCGTCAGGCTGAACATAAGGCTTGCAGACATCGTAACTGACTGCTCCGAGAGTCTTGTCAAGATCGTAACCTTTGTTCTTGCCGCAATAGTCTTTTACAATATCCTTGACCTTGCTGAAGAACTCATCATCGGTCATACCGAAAGCATTTACGACTTTGCTGTCTTCTATGCCCTTCAGGGTATCGAGATCATAATTGAACACATCATTAGTGAAGCCGTCCGTAAACGTTTCACTCGCATGAACGATAATGGATACTACCTTGTCATTGGCGCCCCATTTCAGAGATGTCGCCACGCCGTTGCCATGACCGTCATCTTCAATCTCGAGATCATATCTGCTTCGGATATAATTCTTGAGATCTTTATTGACATCTGTTGCTTCCTTGCCGTCCACGATGAGCTTGGGGACTACCTGGGCATAACCGTCATCAGACTTCTTCAGGACAACAGTCTCTACTTTCACAATGTGGGAAGCGGTGCTGATCTCTGCCGATGATTCGGCAGTGGTCGTCTCAGACACGGAAGTCTCGCTCGTAACTGCTTCAGCAGTCGTTGTTGTAGTTGTCGTGTCCTCAGTCGTAGTCTCACTGCTCTTCTCAGACTCAGTGGTTACGGCTGTGGTAGTTGTTGTGGGCTCAGCCGCCGGAGCCGCCTGCTCGTTTACGCAGCCTGCGGCCATGAGCGAAAGGCAAAGAGCCATTAATAATGTTACTGTTTTTTTCATATTTTTCTTTCCCCGAAATAATTATAGTATTTACCTGAGAATTTTCTTCAGGTTAAGGCATTGTATCACGGTAACCGCAAGCGGTATCTATCCTCCTACGGCAGTTTTGAGGCATTTCTTTCGCGAAAAGTTCATCTGCGCCTGTGTCGTTTTTGCTCTTATTATGTTATTGTATGGGTATCCCGGAAAAGGAAGGGAACGGTGCCATTCAAGGGCAGGAGGGGTCAGGAGTTATGAGTAAGAAAGTTATTAAGGAAAAGGGTTACGCAACAGCTTTAAGGATCGTTTTTGCTTTCATCATGGCAATAACGGTCGGAATGTTCACCAACAGCATTGTCATGCACAACACCCTGTACAGCGAACAGTTCTGGAAGAAGACCCTGATGTCCGAAGAGATCAAGGAAGAGATCAAGACCGACATGCTCTCCAAGATCCGTGAATACGTGGTCAGCAAGCCCAATACCATCTCCGGCAACGTCAATGACATCTCATTACAGGATGTCTACGATCTTGAGACAGGCAATGCTTTCGCCGACGAGATGATCGACTATACGATGGACGAAGTCCTCGACATGATACTGAACGGCGACTCCGAGTTCGATGAAGAAAGATTCGACAAGATCTTTGACGAGTACGGTGAGGATTTCATCAACGAGCTGGAGGAGTCCGGCCTGAAGTTCGACCGTGAGGAATTCATGGCATCCAAGTCAGAACTCTTCGAACAGCTCAACACCACCCTGAGCGAAGCGAAAACGGAGACAGATAATGCAGAAGTCTTCGACTATCTCAGCGTAACAAGATATCAGAAAAACAATTTCATCACCATGATCGTAACAGGCGTCATCACGGTCATCCTTCTGACCGTTCTCATCCTGATCCACAAGAACAGGTTCAGACCGGTAAGGGCCTTCGGTATCGGCGCTACCATCATGGAAGTCATAAGCCTCATCGGCTGGCTCATCGTATGGGGCATCGCCAATCTTGCGGGTTCTGCCGTTGACAACAATGAGAAGCTCGCAGTCGCCTTCGTGAAGGCTGCATCCGGTTCGATCCTGAGCATAGTCGGAATATTCGCTATCGCTTCCGCGGTCACTGTCCTGCTGCTCATCGGAGGCTGTGTCGGCGTCGGCATAATGAACAACGCTTACCGCAAGAAGAATCCCGAACAGGCTGCACCCGCCGCCCCTGTGGCATATGCGCAGCCTCAGGTTCAGTATCCCCAGCAATACGCAGCAGTTGCAGGTCAGCCTGTTGCATATGCACAGCCTCAGGTACAGTACCCTCAGCAGCCAGTAACACAGTACCCGCCGCAGCCGCAGCCCGTGACAGCTTATCCGCCGCAGCCCGTACCGGTTACGCAGTACAGCCAGCCCGTAGTACAACAGCAGCCTGCGGCATACGCCCAGCCGCAAGTCCAGCAGCCTGCGGCATACGCTCAGCCCCAGGTACAGCAGCCGGCTCCCGTAGTGCAGCAGCCCGCTCCCGCAGCACAGCCTGCACCCGCAGTGCCTCAGGCAGCCGCAGAAGCGGCGGCATCACTGTCACCTGTCTGGAACTGCCCTAACTGCGGAAAGACCGGCATCTCCACTCCCTTCTGCAACGAATGCGGAAGCAAGAGACCCTGACATATCCATGGGGGAAAAAAGGAGCATAATCTTCGTATGCCTTGGGAACACCTGCCGCAGCCCTTTGGCTGAGGTTATATTCCGCTCTGTCTTCAGCAGCACTGGACCTCACACCATGATAGATGATCCTGACACTGAAGCTGTCGTCAGCTGCAGTTCGGCCGGCGCGTTCGCAAGATCGGAGCAGCCCTACTCATCAGATTCAGTAAGGATCGCAAAGAGCATGTATAAAGAGGATATCTCCCGCGGCTATACTCACATCGCGATCTATGAAAGGCTCATAGAGCACGACATCGTCATCTGCATGACAGATCAGATCGCGGATTTCCTGAGGAACAGATTCGAAGAACTCCAAGACCGGATCTTCTCTTTCAGCGAACTGATCGAAAAGTACGGGATCGAAGGCGTCAACGGAGAGGTCGAAGATCCTTACGGTTATGAATTCAGCGTCTATATGGACACCGCAAAGCAGATAGAAGACAACATAAGGGCACTTATGCCCTGCCTTCTTAAGTCCTGGGGAATGAACTGAATCCTTATACTGCTGTCAGTTTGCTTTCTGATTGATGTAGACTTCTTCCCTTGAGTGGAAACCGCTGTTGATGATGACCTCATCTATGTTTTCGAGCGTAACGGGGGAAGGGTCTATCGCTATATAGGGAATGGTATAAGTACCGTCGTTGAATTCGCCGAGCGTATATGTTCCCTCGATGGATTTGTCTGAAGTGACATTGGAAAGCGGCTGGCCGGATGCAAGAGCGACTGCGCACCTTGCGGCAAGACGGGCCAGCTTCTCAACGGGCTTATAGACCGTTACGAGCTGGGTGCCTTCGATTATCCTCTGGCAGGCCTCAAGGTCGCCGTCCTGACCCGTTACATAGATGTTGCCGGCGTAACCTCTTTCGGCCAGGGCATGAACAGTTTCACCCGCGAGCGCATCGTTGCCGCACATGATAGCATCCGCACCGGAGATCTCTTCGAAGTTCTCGTTGACAAATTCATATGCATATTCCGGCTTCCAGTTATTGCAGTTGCAGGAGGATAAGATCGTCATGGCATTCTTCTGGCAGACTCCGTTAAAGCCTTCCATGACCTGGGGAACGTTGTAGTCCGTCTCAGGTCCCATTATCTCGACGATGGAGCCTCCCGGGGAGACCTTATCGCAGATGGCCTCAGCCATATACTCGCCGACTTTCTTGTTGTCGAAGGAGATGTAAAGATCTGCTCCGGCGTCCCTTACGAGTCTGTCGTAACAGATGACGGGGATACCGCGGCTCTTCGCTTCAACGATCGCGCCCTTGAGGGCTGTGGCATCAGCGGTGACGATAACTATGGCGTTGACTCCTATCTCGGTAAAGTACTTGATCTGGGATATCTGGGTTGTGGCATCGCCGCCCGCGGACTGGACATTTACTTCGGCTCCCAGATCGTTGGCCGTGGATACGAAGATGTCACGGTCACGTGTCCAGCGCTCGATAACGAAAGAGTCGAACGACAAGCCGATCGTGCAGACCGAATCTTTCGTCGTAGGCGTTATCTTGGGCTTTTCGGCCGTCTGGCAGCCGGTAAGGCCTAACAGTATCGACAATATGGCAACAAGAGCAACTGCTTTCTTTATCATCTCTTGCCCTCCTTATACTCGGTGGGGGTTACACCGGTGTTCTTCTTGAATATACGTGAGAAATAGTTAGGATCGGAATAGCCTACCTCCGAACAGATCTCCTTCATGGACTTGGAAGTGCCCTCGAGGAGCTGTCTTGCCTTGCCAACCCTTACACCTGTTATGTAATCGGTGAAGGTCACGCCGGTCTGGGTCTTGAAGACCTTACTGAAATAGAAGGGGCTGATGCCGTACATGGCGGAAAGGTCATCGAGCGAGATGTCTTCCCTGTAGTGCTGGTCTATGTATTTCTTCGCTTTTTCGGCAACGTCTTCGTTCTGCGCGGCGTTGGCCGTGTTGATCATGTTGACGGCGTTCTCGATGTGGCTTAAGAACCAGAGTCTCAGTTCGTCGTAGCTCTTCATGGAGTTGATCTCGGGAAGGTAGCCGCTCCTCGAAAGGAAGTGATAAACGTGACCTCCGTTGCTGTAAGCGAGCCTCTCGCCCCAGAGGACGAACTCGAGGACCTTGAGGCAGATGTCGCTCATCTCGCCGCCGGAGTTCTTCTCCATCCAGTCGAAGAAGTTGCTCGCTTCCTTGACCGACCTTGCGACATCGCCCTGCGTTATCGCATCGAAAAGATCCTTCTCCGTCGTAAGAGGATAATCCGTATCGTATTCGCATCCCTCGGGAAGGTCTATACTCTCCGCCACGGTCTGGCGGGTCTTAACGAGGATCGACAGGGCTTCCGAATAAGAATCAGCCATCTGCTCGAGGGGCTTTACGGGACCGATTCCGATCCTGAAATCGATGCCCAGGGCTTCGGTCAGTTCTTCCTGTGCCAGTTTGGCTGAATCCAGTATCCTCGAATATTCCTCAGATGTGATCTCGCTCTTTGCGCAGGGGATGAGGACGGGGATCTTGTTGCCCATGACGGAACCTGTTATGCACTTGAAGTTGTCGCTGATTATGAGCAGGACCTTCTCGTAGTTTTCCTGGGTCTTGACGCTCGCGGGGACCGCGCCCCTCATGTATCCGCCGGGCTCCCTGTCACCGCCCACGATCGCCAGCATGAGGCCGTACTCTTCATCCATCTTGAGGAGCTTCTTGTATTCATCGATATTCTCTTTGAAGTGCTCGTGCGACAGGAGATCCTGGATGAGACCGTTTTCGACGATGGGGATGATGCTCTCGAGCTTCTCCCTGACTTCAAGTTCGCGGCTCCTCTGTTCGCGGAGACGGTCGACCTCGTTCATGGCTTTCTTTACGACCTGTACGATCTGGGTCCTGTCGAAAGGCTTGTTCACGTAGTCAATGACGCCGAGGTTCAGCGCCTGCTTGGCGTAATCGAACTTGTCGTATGCCGATATGATGACGAACACGATGTTGGGGTTGGTGAGCCTGATCTCGCGCATGGCTTCGATGCCGTTGATGCCCGGCATCCTGATGTCCATGAGGGCGATGTCAGGGCGTTCCTCGTCAGCGAGCTCGATGACGCGCCTGCCGGTCTTCGCCTCGAAGATCTCACAGAGTCCCGGGAACTCCTTATCAACTATGAATCTTAAAGACTCGATGACTATGCCTTCGTCATCTGCGAGCAGGATCTTATACATTGCGGGCCTCCATCGGTATCGGTATCTTTATCGTAACTTGCGTTCCTTCGTTCTTGCGGCTCTTGATCTCGAAGACTTCCTTGCTGTTGTAATAGAGGTCGAGTCTTGCCATTACGTTCGTAATGCCGACGCCTCTTGTCTCGGACGGACCTTTCTCGTTGTTCATTATCTTTTCGATGATCTCCTCATCGGTGCCTATACCGTTGTCGGATACCCTGATGCAGGCGTTGTCGCCCTCGCGGAATACGGAGAGCGTTATCTTGCCCTGGCCGGGCTCGACATCCTTGATGCCGTACTTGATCGAGTTCTCAACAAGGGGCTGGATGATCATGGAGGGGACGTTGACGTCGAGCAGGGACTCATCGATCTCCTTGACGAAATTGATCTCGCCTGCGAACCTCACGTTCAGGATATAAACGTAGGAATCAACGAGCTCGATCTCCTCGGAGAGCTTTACGGTCTCGCTGGTCTTCTTGACGTTGTAACGGAAAAAGTCTGCCATATTCCTTATGTATTCGACGGTCCTGTCGGCGCCTTCCATCATGGCGAGCTGGGCGCCCGCATTGAGCGTGTTGAATAGGAAGTGCGGGTTGATCTGTGACTGCAGGTACTTGAGCTGGGCGTCCTTCAAGTGGGTCTCCATCAGGAGGTTCTTCTCCTTCATCTCACTCTCGGTGATCAGCTGCGTCCTGATACGGGCGATATAGTCCTTGATACTCGCGAGCATCTCGTTGAACGCTCTCGTAACCTTACCGACCTCGTCGTCGGAGATGACCTGCAGGGGCTCGACGTTCTCGGGGTTGCCGGACGAGATCTCAACGGCCTTGGCTGAAAGACGCGTCAGAGGCCTCGTGATCGTGTTGGTCATGATGATTATCAAGAGGATGTTCATGAGGGATGCGGCCGCGAAAACCAGCATGCTCATGAGCTCCGTGTAACGAAGAGATCCTGTCAGGGCGCGGTAATTCTCGGAGTTCGTCATGAACTGCTCGTTGTTGACCGAGTAGATATATGTGTTGAGGTAATCCTTGATCCTGCAGCACTCGTTGTACTTGTTCGTATATTCATCGATGTTCCTGCCTCGCTTGGCCTGGATAGCTTCATCGGCAGTATCGATATAGGACTTGATCATGTTCCTGATGTCACGTTCGGTGAGCTTTACGTTGTTGTCGGTGACATTGTTGTTCAGCTCCTTGATCATCAGCGTAACTGTCTGCGTCGAAGAGTAGTAGAGCTGCAGGTCGTCCGTGTTCTTGGTCTCAAGGTAGCCCGTAAGACCCGAGTGGATCTTGTTCAGGTTCTCAGACAACTCGTTGAGACTGATGTTGCTCGAGAAGACCTGGTTGATCTTGTCCATCGCCGAGTTGAGATTGAGATATATGAAGAGGTTGACTCCCATCGCGATAACAGACGTCGCGAGGAAGACCGCTACGAGCTTACGGGATATCTTCATGTTTGCCAGGAACTTAAACATCTTTGTCCTCCGGCATGTGATTCGAAACATTGTTCCGGTCGATAAGGATATAGTTCGACTGGAAATACTCACTTACAAAGCCCGTGTCGTTATATTCGTTAAGAGCCTTGACGCACTGCTCGGCGACGAACTTGGCATCTGTCGCATAAGTGAGCTTGACGGAGCCTTTCACTATCGCCTTGACGATGGTGTCGGAATCGAAATAAGCGAGGACCGTGACCTGTCCGACCAAGTTTCTCTCAACGATATATTCGTAAACGCTGTCGCTCGTCCTGTCGTTGAGGCAGACGATCACATCCGGCAGATCAACGTATCTGTCAAGTATGCCGGCTACACCTTCCTGTGCCGTGAAGGGCGTGGATATATCGACGACCTGGGATACGGTATCGACATTCTTACCGTTCACCTCTTCCTTGATCGCCGTGTGGATGACATCATCGTAGTTCTTCTCGTCGCTGTCGATAAGGATCAGGCAGTCGAGAACGCTTCCGTAAGGATCATTGGAAGCAAGTTCTATGAGCTTCTCGCCGTACTCGGTGCCGAGCCTGAAGTTATCGAGAGCTACGAAGCTCTTGCGCGAGGAACCCAGACAGTCCGAAAGAACGGTCACGACGGGAATGCCTTCACCGGCAGCCTTGTCGATGAGGTCTTTTATCTCCTTGGAATCGTCGCCTTCCACTATGATCCCGTCCACTTTCGAACTGATCGCCATATTGAACCTGTCAGCCTTGGAATAGGATGTCGACAGGTTCTGCCCTGTGAGTTCGACGTAACAGTCGTTCTCGACGGCATACTCGGATATCTCCTTGTAGATCTTCTTCGTGAGCTTACTGTCGGGGTCTTCGGCTATATATGCATATATCCTCGAAAATTCCCTGAATTCCTCGTTCTGGACTACGCCCAGATCTTTGATCATCTTCCTGTAGTAGATGAGACCGGCGACGGTCGCGCAGAAGAGAACGAGTACTATGCCCGCCAGTATCCAGACTGCAACTCTCTTCCTAGAAACTCTCACCTTTATTCTTCTCATCGACTCAAAACCTTACTAAGACGCATTCATTATACTCTCACTCATAAGCGCTGTTGATGATAGCGGTTATCATGTTTTTCGAAGCCTCGGGATCCTTGCTGGTCCCGCAAATACCGATAAGGAGCGTGGTCTCGCCGTCGTTCCAGAGAGACTTGACTCCGAGCCTCGCAACGGCAGCAGGATCAGATATCTTAAGTCCTACCATCACGGGCGTGTCGGAATACTCGGAAGGGTCGGAATCCATATCGGTTATCCCGTTGAACCTTAAGACCTTGTTGGCATACCTTACGAAATCCTGCTCGGTCATGTAGACAGGGACAACGTCAGCTCGCGCCTTGTCAGAAAGGCCTGCAATTATGCCGTCGGATATGGCGGAAAGATCGCTGAAAGCCGTGAAGTAATAGGGATAGGATTCCTCATCGGATATCAGGACATCGGGATCGGTATAGACCATGGCATTGAAAGCCTCTGTATAGGCATCCTGAGCGACCTTGCCTTCCTCGTTCGGAACAACGAGCATAATGGAAGACACTCTCGGCTTCTTCCTGCCCTGATCCTTAAGGACCTGTGTCATATACGTGTTATCACATTCGAGGAGCCCGAAAACGACCACATTGCAGTCCACCATGAGATTCGAGACGAGCGAGAAAACAAAATATGCTATCACGGCAACAGCAGCCACTATGATCAGTATCTTATACCATGCGTAGCTGAACCAGGTCTTCCACTCCTTGGCAGTCTTGCCGAAGTACTTGGCCGAGTTGGCTCTCTCTTCCTCCTGCTGTCTTTGGAAGTCGCGGTGACCCGTGGCGATCTCGTAGATCGCGGCATAGACTTCTTCCTTCCTCTGGGATTCGGGATCGTCCTTGCCCCTGTACTGTTTGGTCATCTTCCAGAAGCGGTCGTCTATGGCCTTTATGCCCGCCTTAGGTCCTAAGCCCATATATGCCAGGGCTTCCTCGCGGGTCATATTCTCAAGGTCAAGTTCTTTTTTCTCTTCCATTTGTCACCTTTACCGGGCTCAGCAACAACAGTCATCTGAGCAAAATCACACCATATTATAATACATGATCTGTTGTTTTTCCTGCCGAATGCTCTTATACTGATAAAGCAAGGGGGAGATTAACAATGAAAAAGAAGATCATCACCGCGATTGCAATACTGATGGGACTCCATGTCGTCTCTTTGGCAATACTGACCACGGTCTTTCCTCCGGAAGGCCTCAGCACCGACGGGATCGAACCGAAGGTCGAGTATTTCGAGTCCAACACAGGAGGCGGGTTCAGCGGAGGTTTCCAATCCCAGTTCAAAGCTTACCGGGACGGCAGCGGATACCATATCTTCTTCAAGAACAGCAAAGGTGACAGCAAGACTTACGACCTTACTAAGTCAGAATATATCCTGTGTGCGTCCCCGAGAAAAGAAGATCTTCAAAAAATGACGGATTTCGAAGGAGTTAAGGGAGCCGATCTTTTTTACACGAGCGTCAAAGTCAAATATCAGGGTGAAACAGAACTTGTGATCCCCGGCAAGTCTTACGATCTCAGCAGTTACGGTTCGCTCTTGAAGAACCTGAGCACCATCGTCAGAGTCAAGGAACAGCATCTGGAGAAAGACCCTTCACTGGATATCTCCAAGCGCCTCTGCAGTTATGCTCTGTCTCATAAACAGGATTTCCTGACCGTCACATATTCCCGCAAGGACAATGAGAATACCTCCGAAGACGATTTTTCGATATCCTTCTACGCGGGCGTTTGGGACCGTTATTCGAAAGACCTTGTGGAATACATAAGACTATGCCAAAGGAACGCGAAATACTATGCCGAAGAGAGTTCGCAGAAGTTTTCGATATCCCGCGATTTCTTCAACGAAGACTCGAAGATCGTAAACTATAACGGTCACAGGTCCTTCTTCAAGATGAAGACCGAGGAAGATATGGCTGCCTTCTGCATCTTTTCTCCGGACACCGGTGAAGTGATCTATTCCCTCTCGACCATGCCCGCCGGTTACACGCAGGAAAGATACGAACAGGACATCACCGCCATTGCAGGCGGCAAGATAGTCTCAAGCAAGCTCGATACGGCAGTCACCATCGAAGTCATCTCATTCTTCGCGCTGACCGCAGTCACGGTGCTTGTCATATACCTTGCAGGCAAAAACAAAAAAGATCAGGATCCTATCTGATCTTGCCTTCACGCCTGAACCTGCCTGGTGTCATGCCGGTGATCTTCGAAAACTGACGGCAGAAGTGTTCCGTACTCTTGTAACCGCACAGGTCCGCAACTTCGGCCACGGATCTTGAAGTGTATTTGAGCCTGTCACATGCAAGCCCGATCCTGGCGTTGATAACATCATCCACCGGACTTACTCCGAAAGTCTCTTTATAGAGATTTTGAAATCTCGTCCTGCCGAGACTGATCCTTGATGCCATATTATCCACATTCCAGGCAAACTCCGGGTGCAGCATCATATCACGTCTCAAGGTCATAAGCTCATGGTGATAGGGACGCATGATCAAATCCGCATTGTTATCCGAGAGTTTTTCGAAAAGGACCTTAAAGAGGTTCAGCATGACAGGGTCATCCGTCTCCTTTTTCGCGTTGCTCTCCCACGCAACGAGTTTGAAGAGATTATGTACAAAGTCAGGATCCGAAGGAGAGAACGGAACATTGGTGATGGGAAAAGATTCAATGAACTCTTCATCCGTATCGAACCTGATCCAGTCGTTCTTGTAGGGCTCGCCCGGAAGGGAGCTGTAGTATTTCCTGTGGCCGGGAGTAAAGATTACCACGGATCTTGCCGGGTATTGTTTCAGTGAGTCTTCGACCCAGAAGAGGGCAGGCGTATGCGTATAGAGCATCTGATAACTCTCAAAGCCCGTTCTTCCGAGCTCGGTATCATATAAAAGGCCATCCTCGTGCAGGTAACTGTAACCTGAAAACAACACATCAATCAAGGTATTCCCCTCCCTTCGAACAATTGCACAAAAAAACAATCTCCTGATACGATTTTGCACTACAAAATATAATTTGTAAAGAACGCGAGTGAACAATAAATCAATTTTTCCGCATTATAGTTCATTGTTGCTTTCCTCTGCCAATGGTAAATTTATGGCACCTCAGAGAAAGGATGGGAAAAGGCATGAGTTCACTGGTCCGTGACATGACAAAAGGCAATACGACGAAACTTCTCTTAAGCTTCTCCGTGCCCATGCTCATAGGCAATATCTTCCAGCAGTTATACAACCTGGCAGATGCTGCGATCGTCGGACACGCGGTAGGTGCTGACGCTCTGGCGGCAGTCGGTTCGACCGGTTCCCTGTCATTCCTTTTCTTCTCATTCTGCATCGGTGTAGGCAGCGGCGGCGGCATCACCGCATCCAAGTATTTCGGTGCCAAGGATGAACAGAAAGTCAAGAAAGTCATCATCAACAGCGCCTACATGATGCTGCTGGCATCAGTCCTCATGGCTGCCGCGGGGTTCTTCCTGTCACCTTATATCCTGAGACTCCTTGATACTCCTTCCAACATCATCGAAGTATCCAATGCATACCTGAGGATCATGTGTCTGGGCATCCCCCTGGTCGGCATGTATAACTATGCATCATGCATGCTTCGCGCTTTGGGCGACTCGGTAACGCCTCTCATATTTCTCATATTCTCGTGCTTTATCAATATAGGGCTCGATGTCCTGTTCGTATATGCTTTCGGAATGGGTGTATTCGGTGCTGCCATAGCAACCCTCATCGCCCAGTTCCTGTCGGGCATCGGCTGTCTCCTTTTTGCTTATCTTAAGAATGAATATTTTAAGATCAGCAAGGATCTTCTGCATCCTGACATCAAGATCATCGGCGAATGCACAAGGATGGGCTCCATGCTGGCTTTGCAGATGTCTCTCATCGCAGTATCCTGCATCGCCCTTCAGCGTTACGTCAACGGATTCGGTTCCATGACCGTCGCGACTTTCACGGCAACGAGCAGGATCGAACAGATCGTCCAGCAGCCTTACGGGTCTCTGGGCATGGCATTGTCGACGCACGCCGGCCAGAACCTCGGCGCACGCAAGTATCTGAGGATCAAGGAAGGATTCTCAAAGGGCATGATCATCATGGGTGTCTTTTCCATGATCGTCCTCCCTCTCGCACAGTTCGGCGGTGAGGCTGTAATGAAAGTATTCGTCGACGATCCCGAGATCATCGTAATGGGAGCAAAGGCTCTTCAGATCACGAGCATCTTCTACTTCGCACTTGGAACGATCTACGTTACCCGCGGCATCCTGAACGGCATCGGCGATGCGGGCTTTGCCCTGATCAACGGCATCGTGGAAGTTGCCGGCAGGATCGGCTTCCCCGTCCTCCTTTCGCTCTTCCCTGTCATCGGCGTATGGGGCATTTGGCTCTCTGCCGGCCTTACCTGGCTCATAAGCGGCATCTTCGCCCTCATCAGATATTTCGTCAAGATCAGGAGCGCGCGATTCATCGCATCCGCATCAGTCATCAAGACACAGCCCCTTGCAAGCGGGGCAAGGATCACAGCTCTCGAAGGCAAAGCATCATGATTTTTCCACCCGATAGACCGAAAGGGCTCCAAGTGCAGGTAAGAACCCTGCTTTGGAGCCCTCTTGGTTTCCCTTATCCGTTTCCGGCGGGAGAAGCATCCATGTTAGTCGAAAAGCACAGTAATGCAAGGGTCTCCAGGCTGCGTGAAATCATCGTAAAAGATGATACCGTCATAACCTAGGAGCGTCTTGATATCGGGGTTGGTCACATCCACCCACTCTTCACCGATCTTAATGAAAGACCTTCCGGGTTCCGTCGTAACGGCATAACGTGCGCCGATCTTCTGGAAGATCGTGCCTACGTTGATATCTTTCGCAGCTCCTTCAAACGCCGCCTCACCCGGCAGTTTCACGACAACCGTATATTTTTCGGCCTTAACAGGCTCATCGAGTTTTACGGTGTGGTAGCCGGTATGTTTTTCTTTGCCGGTCATCGTCGCCAGGACTTCTCCGAATTCACCGTCCAGGATCTCGATCGTATAAGGCTGGTCCGGAATAGTTGTCCATATTCCTACCGCAGCTATGGTGCCGGGAACATCATAGACCGTTGCAGACACGACCTCATTGCATTTGTTCATCTCTTTGACCGATATCTTGGAAGGGTCCATCACCTTGCCGACCTTCTTTATCACGTCAGAAGACATGACGTAGCAGTCGCAAAAACGCCCGTAAGATACAGCGGAAGAATAATCTTTCGTTACCTGATAGCTTATGAGTCCCGGGATCTGCATATCGTAGGATAGCCAGTAGTAACCGCAGTTGCCCCAATAAAGTCCGAATGAATTCTGGACCAGCCAAGCTCCGTTACGGGAAGCCGGGGTCTTAAATCCCTCCTTGGGGAAGTTGTCGTCCCAGCCTACGATAGTAGCAAGATGGTCTGTATCTTCGGCATTTTCCTTATAATTCTGCGTGTAATAGCCGTGTATCATCTTGCAGTCTTTCTTGTAATTTATCGAACAGCTCACGGCCCCGTATTCACGGATACAGTCCTTGACATCTTCCAGTTCCAGCTTTTTCATGAACGGATACTCCACATTATAAGTGCCAAGATAGTTGGTATCCTTGATAAGACATCCGTTCAGAAGATCCGCGCAGAGCGATGCATTCACTCTCTCAAAGTCCCCGCCGAGATCGGTATTAAGACCGGAAGAAATATATATCTTCTCTTCATCCTGTACGGGTTCTTCCCCGGTAAAGATATCGGGTCCCTCATATATCCTGTCGATAAGATCCACCGGATTAAGATCGATCAGTTCGCCGTGCTCCTTAAGGTAGGAAGCTTGCATGCAGGACACTGCGGAATAAGCGTAACAGCCGCCCCAGCCCTGCTCTCTCAGGGGAACTCCGTATCCTTCATTGATCGAACAATAGCTGTGCTCCGGATCCGAGAAAGGAACATAGAACTCCTTATCACCTGCACCGAAGATCTCGTCCGTTTTGTGTACGGGCTCAAGTGTCGTCTCAGGCGTCCCCAAGGACGGATCACGTTCAGTCTCTGTTACAGAAGTCGTTGCCTCTGTTGTCGTCTCAGAGACAGTGGTCGTGCCCGCAGCTGTCGTAACCGATGCAGTCGTATCTTCTGCAGAAACAGCAGGTTCCACCGTGGTGCAGGCGTTCATCCCAAGCATTGAAACAACTGTCCCGACCGTCAGCATCCCTGTTATTATCTTACGGATATTCTTGTTCATGTTATCTCCTCCCGATCCCTTCTCAGGATAGGTCAAGGATACCATCAGACCCTGTCATATACAATCCGTTGAGGCTCAACGTATCGTGTTTATCAGGTCAACGGACCGTTTAGTATCCCCTCCCGTACCGCTTGGTCGCGCAAGTATTGTGCAGCGGATATTGCACAAATATACTTGGGCCAACAACGAAAGGAGGGAACGAAAAATGAAAAACCCTATCAACAATATCACTACTACAGACCTTAACGAACTCCGCCGCGAAGCATCCGCCCTGCAGATGAAAGGCGCACCCTACATGATGGCATCAGTCGTCATCTGGGGGATCATCCTGGCAATAAGGACCACGTCCCTGGACATCCAGATGATGAACCTTCTCACATTCTACTCGACAATGCTCATGATGCCTCTGGGCTGGCTGTTCGGAAAACTCATGGGAACGAACATCTTCAGGAAGACATCCAACCCCGTAAGCAAGCTCGGCTTCCTTTGCACCATGAACCAGATGCTCTACATCCTCATAGTTTCTTGGGCTTGCACGATGAATCCCGAAGCGATGCTCCTGTTCTTCGCCATCATCTTCGGCTCACATCTCCTGCCCTTCTCCTGGGTCTACGACAGCAAGATCTACCTTGTTATCTCGATCGTGGAAGCGATCGGCTCCCTCATCCTGGGATGCATCTTCGGCGGTGCCGTAATGAGCGCTTTCATCGTAGTCTGCCAGCTCATCATCTCCGTCGTGCTCTTTGTTGAATGCAAAGCTTTTCGCACAGCACAAAAAGCAGCAGTTGAATTATAATGGATAACGGAAGTCCGGGGACCTTGGATAAAGGTCCCTCTTCCTAATCCATATGAGGCGGAGACGGATAAATGAAAGTCACGATCACACAGGATATCGACTCGGGCACCAAGGTGGAGATCCACTGTCACGAAGTCACGGGCGAGACCGAGAGGCTCCAAAGATACATAAACCGTTTCGACGAGAAGATCACGGGTTTCTCCGAAGGTCAGACCTATAACATCGAGATCAGCGCGATCCTCTATATCGAGTCCGTGGACAAGAAGACATTCCTCTACACCCAGGGCAATGTTTTCCTGACAGACAAGAGGCTCTACGAACTCGAGAGCATACTCGATGAGAAGACTTTCTTCCGCTGCTCAAAATCCGTCATCGTCAATCTCGAAAAGATAAAGAGCTTGAGACCGGAAGTAACCCGCAACATCCGTGCCACGCTGGAGAACGGAGAGATAATAGTCATCTCGAGAAGGTACGCGGCCGCACTCAAAAAGCTCATCGGACTGGAGGGATAAAAAATGGAAAAAGCAAAAACATATCTCATATATTTCAGAAACGCACTCGCATTCTCTTTCGCATGGCTCGTTCTGTGCGTGGCAATAGTTTCCCTGTTCGGAGGGAACAGCATTACGGCAGTATTTCTCATGAAGCTCCTCGCACTCTGCGCATGGGGATCAGCAGCTTTCGTATTCTCGTTCTTCACTGATTTCATGAAGAAGAAAGGCTTCATATCCTGCCTAACGGTATTCTTCCTCTTATTCATACCCGCAGAAGTATTGATGTTCTATCTCATGGGCATCTTCACGGGCGCCGGCACACTGCCCCTCTGGATCGCACTTGCAGTGATCGTGGGAGTCTCCTACATCTCATGCATACTCATCGATCTTTTCATAATGAAGAAGCGCGCAGGCGTCTATACAAAGAAGCTGATGGAATATAAGGCAAAGAAAGCCGCTTAATGCAGACTTACTCCTCTCCCGGACTAAATTCCATTATACCGTCTTCACTTATCTCAACATCGTCCGATGCATCTTCGTTTGGTACGACTTTAACGAGGGTTGCGAGGACGGTGTTGTATTCTGTGAGGAAGTCATCGTGGTTCGACAGGATAAAGGCCTTGTCGTCTTTCCTGGCAGCATCCTCCAATTCCTTGGCAATCTTGTAAGGAGCCTCAGCGCCTATAGTGGCGGATGTGCTCTTTATCGAGTGGATGAGGATACCGTAGTTCTTGTAGTCTCCGGCATCAAGGAACTTCCTCAGGTCTTCCTTCTTCTCGTCGGAACCCCTTAAGTATTCCTGCAGGATCGAAAGATAGAATTCCTTATCTCCTGCACAGTTCACGAGACCCCTGGATGTGTCGATGCCTTCTTCCCTTAAGAGCTTGAGTGAAGCATCAACGGCATCTTCCGTCTTAACGATTTCACTGCCGGGCTTGCTGTCGTAAGTGATGTGCTTGACCTTATCCTTGGGCAGATATTTTTCGAGCATCTTCTCAAGATAGGTGCTGTCGATCGGCTTGGTCAAGTAATCGTCAAATCCCTTGGAAAGATATCTCTCCCTGGCGCCGACGACTGCATCAGCAGTAAGACAGATAACGGGGGTATCTATATTCGGACCATCCTTGTGGCTCCTGATCAGGCGGAATGCTTCCTCACCGTCCATCTCAGGCATTCTCTGGTCCATAAGGATAACATCGTATTTATTCTTGAGCGCAAGATCCACCGCTTCCTGACCGCCGCCTGCGGTGTCAATCCCTACAAGAGTATCCCTCAGGAATTCCGTTGCAACGACCAGGTTCATGCGGGTGTCGTCAACGATAAGGATCTTGGCATCGGGAGCCTGGAAACTCTCGTGGTAGGCCTTTCTCTCGCCGATACTCTTTTCGAACTTCTCCTTGAAATTGCCGATTGCTTCCTCCGACACGATCTGCTGCGGGATCGTGACTATGAATGTCGAACCCTTGCCGTATGTGCTTTCGACCTTGATGTCTCCGCCCATCTTGTCGATGAGCATCTTGGTGATGGCAAGGCCTAATCCCGTGCCTTCCTTGGTGCTGTTCTTGACGAGATCGAGCCTTTCGAACTTGCCGAAGAGCTTGCTTATGTCATCTTCCCTGATACCTATTCCGGTATCCGTTACGGTCGCAACGATATTTATCACGGGACGGCCTTCGGGGGTTCCTTCCCTCTTCTTGCCCGTCACTTTTAAGGAAACGCTTCCCTGGTCCGTGTACTTGACCGCGTTGTTCAATATATTGGTTACAATCTGTCTGACCCTGACAATATCGCCGTAAAGGCGGTCAGGAAGGTTCTCATCGACATCCGTCTCGAAGGTAAGGTTCTTCTCCTTTGCCTTGAAATAGATCATGTTGCTGACGTCGTTGATCAGCGAGCTTAACTGGTACTCGACCTCAACGATATCCATCCTGCCTTCCTCTATCTTCGTGAAGTCGAGGATGTCGTTGATTATGGCGAGAAGATTGTTGCCGGCGCTGTCAACGTTCCCGGCATAGTTCCTGATCCTGGCGAAAGACTCCTTATACTGCTCGGGGTCCTCACCGGAGAGCTTTTCGGCTTTTGCGGATTCCCTTAAGATCATCTCGTTCATTCCGAGAACGGCATTGATAGGAGTCCTGATCTCGTGGCTGGTGTTGGCAAGGAAGTCCGTCTTGGCTTCACTTGCGCGCCTTGCTTCTTCAAGAGCATTGTCCTGCTTGATCTTCGCCTTGATCGTCTCATACTGGGCAATACTGCACACTATTACATTGACGAGAAACATCATGGGAAGACGCTGGTAATAAACCTCAGGGAACTGATATCCCATCTCCCTTAAGGGGGTATACATATAGACGAGCATTATCAGGAAGAAGACCATGTTGAAGAACAGGCCGTAGGAAAGGTTAAAGAAGAAGAATACGACGGGCACCGCGAGGAAGAACAGGAAGATGCTCGTACCGTTGGTTCCACCCGTATAAAGGAAGAACACGAAAGTGATCCAATATACGAAGCACTGGATAATAAGTGCAAGATGCATCAGCCACCTTCGCCTCTTCTTGCCGAATTTGCATATCGACAGGTTCACGATCGCGATCGCCGTCATGACCGCGCAGAACAATGCATACCTTGCTACCAGCATATTGCCGTGGACAAAGTTATCCACGCATAAGTAGATACAGAATGGAACTACTACCGAATAGACAATGATCGACAATGTCAGATTAACGGTAACGTAGCGCTCATCAATATGAAATCTTTTTTTACCGCTCATTACTCTCCACCGGCTCGCAAAAAGGAGCAGTGTATCCGAAACACCTCAAGTACCTTAGATAATTATACACCTGCATCCTGACCGAAAAAAGATTTGTATTTTTTCCCTGTTATTGTCAGATTTTGTCCACTGTTGCAAGTCAAGCCATGGTGCTAACCTATAAATGCAGGGCAGGAGGGATTTTTGAATTAGTCAGACGGAGCCGGTCAGCGGCAACTGTTCTTTTTTCGGGGGAGGATAGTGTTATGGCTACTTATGAAAATGTTTCTTTCGAAAAGATCAAGCGCAGGAAAAGGAAGTCAACGGGCGATCTCGTCTTCAGTATAGTTAACTCGGCTGTCCTTATCCTATTCTCACTGATCGCGTTATATCCCATTCTCAACATGGTGGCTCTTTCGTTCAACGACGGCATAGACGCTTTTAGGGGACATATACATATTATTCCCCGCGCGTTTACTCTGGAAAACTATCAGAAGATCCTCGACCGTTACTCGATCCAGCAGGGGATGATCGTAACGGTCGCAAGGACCGTAATAGGCACCGCTTTGTCTCTGATCGCCAACGCCATGCTCGCGTTCATTCTCAGCCGCAAGAATTTCATGTTCAAAAAAAGTCTTTCGCTGTTCTGGATCTTCACATTGTATGCTTCTGCAGGCTTCGTCCCCACTATCGTACTTTACCGTTATCTCCACCTTACATCGAATTTCTGGGTATACATCATTCCGAACCTTGTTGGTGTAATGAATGTTATCGTCATGAGGACCTACATGAAGACCATTCCGGACTCACTGGAAGAAGCTGCACAGATGGAAGGTGCGGGTTACTTAACGGTATTCTGGAAGATCATCTGCCCTCTCTGCAAACCGGTCTTGGCAGCGACCGCGCTCTTTACCGCCGCATTCCACTGGAACTCCTGGTTCGATGCTTTGGTCTTCAACAGGATGAGACTTGAATACACGACATTGCAGTACGAAATAATGAAATATCTCACACAGGTTATGGTTAACAGGACGGGAGGAGTCGTGGAAAACACCTCCATTGCTTCACCGATATTAGGCACCGGTGCAACTCCGCAATCACTTCGGTGTGCATTAGTGGTCATATCAATGCTCCCGATACTCATCATCTTCCCGTTCTTCCAGAAACACTTTGTATCAGGTCTTAAGGTCGGCGGCGTTAAGGAGTAAGTTAACATGAAATTGAAAGTGCTCGTCATCATCATGCATCTGATAATCCTTATCACCGCAACAATGTCCATCTGGTCTTTTTACTGTTTTGCTACATATGAGAAGACCACAGGTACGGTTACAGCATGCGAAGCATACCCGGATGATACTGTCGTTGGTCTGACCTATGTTGCCGGCAACACCAGCTATGTAAGAACGCAAAGTTACAGCGGCACGTCACAGATCCGTTACGGTGATCAGCGCCCGGTCTGGTACAACCCCGATCATCCCGAATACAATGTAATGGTGCGTGATTTTGCAGCCTATTATATCCTGACAGGAATCATGGGCGTGGGTGAACTGGCATATTTTCTCGGAAGGAATCAGCGAAAAGTAAGAGAAAGTGAAATACAGAAATGAATATCCCTGAAAAGCACATTTATAAGAAACAGATCTATGTTTTCGCTGCGGCAATGACGGTCCTGGCTGCAACACTCTCAGGATGCGGTACTGATACTCATGTCACGGAAACAAGCCAACAGGAGCGTCCGACCAGCGTCGTGTACACTTTGAGCGAGCAGGAAAACAAAGATTACGATGTCAGTATCTACCGGATCACAAACAGATCTTTTTACGAAGAACCCCAAACCGCGGTCACAAAAGATCAATTGAAAGAATATGCAGGATCCAAACTCGATACTATTACCCAGACTGCCGACAAGTATTATGTGGGAACTTATCAGAACTATGAATTTACGATAGTCGCTGTTGACGGTTTTTCCGAATGGATAACGTCTATGGGTTATTCTGACAGGAACGGAAATGAGGATGGATTATATCTGCAGCGCCACCTGGGAAATCTTGAATATGAAACGACAGATTATTTCAAAGATCCTTCCGGGAAGTTCCTGATAGTGACCCAATGCCGTGACAATAAAGTCATTTGCGAGTTTTTCGAGGGTATGAACGGACAGTATTGATGGACAACAACTATATTGAACAGCGCCACATGGGCGGCTCTGGCTCAAAGATAGTGCAGATAGAAAACCCGCATATTTTCGTTATTTTTTTGTCATTTGGTGAGCATAAATGTTATCATCTTAATAACGAGTGTCAAAATTCTTTGACAATGGGGGTTTTGTAAATATATCGACAGACATTTATCTGTCAGTCTTTACTTGCCGGCAACCGCGCCGGCTGCTTAACTCACGTTTTCGAGATAGTTTGACATGATCCGATCACGAAAGGAGAACTGACAGACTATGGTAGATGCAACAACTTTTTCAGTCGACGCAAACAATCTCACCATGAGGATCCAGCAGGCAGACATGTATCTCAAGGAATTTGAGAACGAGGTCAAGAGGGCGAACGGGGGAACGCCTATATTCAGGTCAAAGGAAGATGCCTTGTCGCGCATCAAGATCCTGAACGAATTCGCTCCCGACGACCCCAGAGTAAAAGATCTTTTCGAGAGGGCTAGAAAATGCACCGTCGGCTCGGCAGGCAACTTCACGGACGTCTCCGACGATATGTTAGCTTACTTAAGAAACGAGGAAGAACTCAAGGCCACCTTCTGCAAGAAGAGCGAAGATGCATGGAACGATCTTGTCAGTCAGTACAAGGATAAGTGTCTCGAAAAGATTTATCCGGCGCCGGATGTCAAGAAGATGTACATGGATGAGTATATCGGAAAATACGTAATCCTGGATGAAGTCAGATATCCTGATAATCAGTTTATGGGAATCGGCGCTGAATATGTTTATGTCGGGCAAAGATCCTCCGGCATGTACTTTGTAAAGATAGATACAAGAAACTGGCTTGGACCCTATGAAGCAGTCAAGCGCTACAGAAGGCAGGTTGACAGCACCATGGCGGAAGTCTCCGAATGGACTATTTTAGGAGAGATCACTGACATAGCAGCTGAGAAACCGGAGGCAGGCGAAAAGAAAGTCGGATCGATCGTGCGTGCTGCAGTTGTCGAACCGATCGCGCTATATATCCCGGGACATGTCTTAGGCATGTATTCCGAAGAAAAAGAAAACAGCGGATACTTTGTCGGTGAAGATGAAGTTGCAGCCATCAAGGAAAGCTGGTTCACAGTTAAATCAGTTCCCGGCGATGTTACTCCCGAAGGACTTGTCGAGATATTCCTCAGTGCGATCAAGGAGAAGAATTACGATCTTTATCTCGACTGCATCCAGCCTGAAAGACAGGAAACTCCTATACAGAAATCCAATCTCCTCTACCATTGGGATCTTCATCAGGAGAGACTTCACGGTGAATATGTTCATGCGACAGTCGTACCCGATGCAACACAGATAAGTGTCGTATCAGGATACGATGACAAGAACGATCTTGATTCCTACTTCATGTCGGCTGAAGATCAGCAGAAGATCGCATCACATTACGGAGACAAAGTCGAATATGCATCCGTACAGACGATCGCATACGATAAGAATGGTAAGCAGCTCGGCAGTCCCAACAGAAGAAATCTCATAAGAACAAACGGCGGAAGATGGTATATCCGCGATTATGAGATCAGATTCTGATCAGATCAAATATCATTCGTAAGGAGAAATAATTATGTCAGAAAACAGAGATAATTTCGATAACACAAATGAAACTTTATCCTTAAAGTGGGACGAGATCGATGTCAAACAACTCGACGGTGAGATCGATAAACTGGTCAAATCTGCGGAACTGGTCATTAAACAGTTGGACTATGTCAGAACCATGGGTTTGGAAGGATTAAAAACCAAATATGCATTAGCTAATTTCAGTGCAGATCTGGCATCCGGTAAAGGACTGCGCGGTTTTGTTACGGAAAATGAAGGCACTTTTTCATCTGATTTTTCAACTCTTATGCAGTTACCCGGTACATATGCCAATCTATCCGCGGAAAAGAAGAATTGGTTTAAAGGAGCTAAAGAATACTATGACGGAATCAATAATCTGATTCCCGCTATATTGAAGATCTATGATACCTTGGGTACTATAGAGGCCAATTTTGACGATACCTTTGACACTATTGGAATATTCTACCGTTTCGATGATCTTGCGTTCAATGCATCAAATTACAAAAGAATGAGTGACTTTATTACAAGTGTTTGCATGTTCATCAATACAGATTTGATCACTGCAGATAATAAAGCATCCAATTCGATCAAATATCTTCAGGAACATGGCGCTGACCCTAAAGATCCAAAATTCGCAAAAGGATATAGAGAAGCAAGAGAAGCTGACTTTAATAAGTTGATGTCAGGCTCAGAGTTCCTGGACAAAGTCGATTATCACGGCGATGGCGTATTCAGGATCGATTCAGAATGGATGGCGGATTCCCGCATAATCGATAATTGTATTAAGATCGCAAAAATAGCCATTGGCGATAATCTTGAAGGAAAGATGAAGAGCGTTATAGATGAGTGCAAGGAAATAAAAGCTATCTGTACTGCAAACAGCGGAGTGCCCGGTTTAGTGGAACTTACACGCGTACTTAAGGATGTGTTGGAATCAGCTCAGGAATATGCGGATTTCGTCGCACAACTCGCAAAAGGGTTCAAGGAAGGAGGTTCAAAAGAACCTTATTGTTACTTTGACCCCATGTCAGGATTAGATTATTGTACGAAGTATGAATTGGCTAACATCGACAAGAGCGGCCCCAAGAGCCACTCATTCAAATATGAGGATCTGTACAACAAGGCCGAAAATTCTCTTATTCAATTCTATCAGGATTACATGGAATTTAACGGCTATCTCGAGGTTTGACAATTCGATCCGATTAGAGATCACATAATCAGAGAGTCCCTGCAAAGGGACTCTCTTTTTCATGCGATTTATTCAATCAGATCTTCACACCCAAATCTCGTACTTATACTCGCGGCGCTCTTCGGAGCTGCCCCTGTTGAACCTGCCGCCTGACTCTTTGACGCGGGTCATGCCGAGCTTGTCCATTACTTTCATGGAGGGCTCATTGGCTGTATCGCAGTGGGCAACGAAATGCTTTATGCCGAGATGTTCAGATGCATATTGGAGCAGACCCTTCGCTGCTTCGGGAGCGATCCCCAGACCATGATACTTCTTGTTTATGATCCAGCCGAATTCAGCAGTCTTACGGTCTTCCGTAAGATAGAGACTGACAGCTCCTACATGATTTCCTTCGTAGAAGACCGCCATCTCGTAGAATGAAGGATCTTCCTTTGCAAATTCGTTAACGGAATCGGTCAGAAATTCCATGGTCTCTTCCCTGCTTTCGTGAGGCAGGAACATCATGTATCTGCAGGTTTCGGGATCCGATGCATATTCGTGCGTTGAATCCAGGAAATCCTCGCACATGGGTCTCAATTCGAGCCGTTCAGTCTTGATCGTATCCATCAGCTCACCACCGTATACTTGTCGTAACTTTGGATATCCGACCAGCAGCATATTTCTTCTCGAAAAGAACAGTAACAAGCCCATTATCGTCCATATATGCAGCCTTAAATCCGGTTATGTTCTTGGAGTCGATCGAAAAGATCTCCCTGCCGTAATCCTTGGGCTCAGAGCAGCCCGTAAGGAACATTGCCGATAAAATCAGCAATGCCATTATCAACGCAGATATTTTAAGATAGACCTTCATCAATGTTTCACTCCGAGTTTACTGTAAATGCTGTCTATAAAGGGTCCCTTATGTTCTATGTAACTGTCGATATCCCAGGGGTAGAGCGCTGCTCCCTCCTTCTTTATCTTAGCATATTCTGCCACTGCTTCGGGATGAGATCTTAAATAATCACGGAAAGCTATGTGCCTTTTAAGTTCATCGGCATCTGCAGCGCATACATAGAGGTGATGTGTCCGCAGGTGCTCCTTGCCAACGTAGTGGAATGCTTCGCGCCCCGGGATCCCTTTATCGCCCTCGTGGCTGTAACCGATCTTAGCCAAGGCAGCTACGACATCAGGCAAACAGGAACGGTCAGAGATAACTACATCGATATCGATCACGGGCTTTGCTGCAAGTCCAGGGACAGAAGTGCTTCCGACATGTTCGATGCTGACAACAAGCCCTTTCAGGGCTTCCTGAAGTTCATTTTTAATTGCAATGAAATCATCTTTCCATGCTTCGTTATAATCTTCTACAACAACATGTTTTGCCATAAGTTCCCTCATCACAAGATCAGTCAGGATCTGCCTTTGAAGAGAAAGATTCCTGGAAGATCTTTAATGCATCCGTCATCTTCCTCGCGCTCCTTAAGTCAAGGAAATACCTGATCACGATAACGAGTAAATATATTACCGCAACAGAGACGATGACGGCAATCATCATGGGGATCTTAGTTGCATTGAAAGAGAAGCCGAATGTAAAGAAGAGAATGATGAGTTCTATCGATACGAGCTGTATTATCTCCCTTAAGATCATCTGCTTCATGGTAAGTTCTCTTTTTGAATACATAACGAGGCCCGGTATGATGCCCAGGAGTCCGTCGATTATGGGAACGATGAAAGCCATATATGTAATGTTCTGGTCAGGCGCGAGGAGGTTGCCCCAGATAAATATCGCGATATTTACCAGCGTCACTATTATGAAGAAATTCATCAGATTGTCTTTTATGTGTTCCTTCATGGCTTATCCTCTCCCCGTTATCAATTCCTTGAAGTCATTGACGTATTTACGCGATATTATGACTTCCTCGCCGTTTCTTAAGATGCAGCTGAACCTGCCGTTGAGGGCAGGCTTCACCGATTCGGCTTTCATGATGTTAAGAACGACCGATTTCGAGATCCTTAGGAAATTCCGCTCTTTCAGGATCTGTTCAAATTCGTAGAGCTTGTGCGTTGTCTCGTAGCAGTCCTTGGACGAATAGATGAAGGTCTTGTTATCGACCGATTCTATGTAGTAGATGCTCGTTACGGGTATCTCATAGATGCGGTCGTCTTTCGTACCGCTGATGCTGCCGTCAAGGCTCTTTACGAAGCGCACTATATCATTGACCCTGCCGTCCTGTTCGTAACAGCCGATCTCGACATATTCCTCTTCGTTCTTTCCGATCTTCTTAACGTTGATGTTCATTTTCTAACTCCGGGATAGGAGGATTCCACTTGGAATTCACCTTCTCCCTTAATATAGCAATCGAAGAAATCGACCGCAAGCGAATTGAACTTATCCATTATGTATTCGTTGTCCACGTCGCCTGACCCAAGGAGTTTTGCAAGGAAGGGCGAGAAGAGCGGCAGATCCGTATAGTCCATATGGAGTGCCCCCTCGAAATATGTCCCGTAATAAACATCCGCATTCTTCCTGATCATGTTGTTGGGATAAGGATAACCGACCCTCTCAGCTTCGATCGCTTCCTCATGGGCATTCATGTTCTCTATCTCGAAAAGAGGCACACGGTAATCCACATCCTCAACGATGAACTTGCCGTCAGATGCGCCTGTAATCGATCCCAGCATTGTGCCGTCTATATCGATCACGGCATCTATGTCATCCCGAATCTTTCCTACTTCAACCGAAGTCGCACCGCCCATCGAATGACCCATGAGACCGATCTTTGAACTGTCGATCAGATCGAGCACCGAGAGTACTTCAGCCTTCTTGTTATCACTTTCAAACCAATAATCAGATACATCCTTGGCATCAGCTCCTTTAACGATCTCATCGATCGCAAAGTTCATGTCGCCGACACGGACTTCCATCCAGTCTTTAGCGACCTCATAGATATCTTCTTCCGTACCATTCTGGCCTGTCGTCATGACGCTGTTCATGAAGTCACTGTCAACTATGACGGTCTTCCCGTCCGTATCATGCGTAAAGATCGAATGATAAGGGTGCTCAAGACTTACGACAACATAGCCGTTGCTTGCAAGTTCCATATAAGTCGACACGTTGCTCTGATAGTAACCGAACGCGCCGTGCGAGAATACTATCAGCGGATATTTCTCCCCCGCGGAAACCGTATCGGGATAGAAGAAATATACAGGCACTTCGCGGCAGGACCCGTCCTGCTCGAACTTTTCAACTCTGTCCTTATCAACAAGGATCGCATCAGTATTCCTGACCTTATATGTCCCGTGCAAATGAAGCCCGTTATAGTCACTGAAGATGAATGCGGGAACAAGCGCGCCCGATATCAGCACGATGCTTAATGCGAGGCTCACTATCTTGCCTGCAATCTTCTTGCTCTCCTTCTTCTTCCTGTTTATGAGCGCGAAAAGCCCCGCTATAGCGATCCGAAGAACCAGCAATAAGATGAGCCCCTTAAACCTGAAAGACGTATCGATCCCGGGCAGGAGGAGCATCAATAAAAAGACCGCTAATTCCCCTAGATTTACGACCAACCTTCTTATAGACCATGTCCCCTTGGAAGATCCTTTGATCTGATCGAATACCAAAAATCCGATTTCTAATGCCGCCAATAAGACCAAAACTAAATTTGCCATGACATTTACCATCCCTTCGTATCTGTTGGGATGAGTATAGTCATGGCAAATAGTCTAATCAATCAAAGAGCAGGTAAGATGCAAAAATGCGATGTGAAATGCACAAATGCACCGAATACTTACAGAGAAAACAGTTTCTCCGCCAGTTTCACAGTCTCTTCCTCGCTGCGCTCATCGTCCCTTAAGACTACGTTAAACCCGCAGTTAAGGAGACGGTCGTAGTTCTCCTGCGAATTTATCCTTCGCAGGATCTCCCTGTAGTTATCCATCGCAGCCTGAGGGTCAGGCTCTTCCATGAGGAGACGGTAGATCATCTGCTTCTCAGGGTCCGGCCTGTCGAAAAAGCGCTTCTCCGAGATCGAAGGGTCCGCCAGCATTATCAGCACATGATCGTTATCCGATATCTCCTTAAGAGTCTCAGTGCTGATATTGGTATCAACGAAGATCTTTTTGCCGGAATTTTCAGGCTTTGCCATTATCTCCGGTATCATCTGAAGTTCCAGTTTCTCGCACTCTCTTGCGGCGCCTTCGATCCAGGCAACATATTCGTCCGGAGTCCTCCTGACGAATTGATGCCAGTCGATGAGATCCCTTGTATATGTAAGATTGGGATACTCTTTGCTGTCAAGTTCCGGGAGGCGCTCGTCCTGGTAGTTTTCACCCAGCGCGATCCCGTTATGCTTGACTGCCAGATTCTTTACGATCGTGGATTTGCCCGCATAGGCAGACCCTGTCACAAAATACACATTATCCCATTTGATCACTTAGCAATATCTCCTGTCTACTTATCATATATGCCATTATATCCCCAGTGCCGCAAGACACCAAATCCTATGGAAGACCGATAAGCCTGCACCCCATAGTTTCCTCTTCTGAAATCTGACAATATCAGCCCAAAATCCTGACAAATTTGTCAGATATTGTTGACGCAAGCCACGCAGCAATGAAGCCCCAAAGTATGTTTTGCTTTGGGGGTTCAATGCTTATTCCAAAGCTTTATCCTTTCTTCAGATCAGCCTCGTAAACTCGGCGAAAACCTTCTCATCGCACCAGCTCTTAAGCTGTCCTGACATGAATTCGAGCTTGCCCTTGATCCAGTCTTCCTTATACTTAGACATGTTGTCCCAGGCGTGCTCACCGTATTCGCGGACAACGGCTTCCCTGCCCTGCTCACAGGTCTTATCACAGAAAGACAGATATTCATCTATCTTAAGGCCGAGCCTCTCCCATTCTGCTGCAGCCTTCTCCGCATCGCCGTTGCGCAGGTATGCTGCGATCAGGAATTTGGATGTGTCGCGGTAGAAGCCCTGGCAATAAGCTCTCATCTTAGGATCTGCCATGAAGCTTTCCATGACCGCAAGTCCCCAGCGGCAGATCTCTTCGACTTCCTCCAGAGGGCAGGTCCACATCATGCTCTCGGCAGAATAGACGATCTGCTTGTTGATCGCACGAATGAAGTTCTGATAGTTATCGCGCACCTGTGCTTTCCAGCCTTCCATGCCTGCGCCGGAAGAATAAACGTAGTAGGGCAGCAAGGTCTCTTGAAGCATATTGCTCTTGATAGAAGGGAGCGCATCGATGTGCGCGCGGCCCTTGTCGAATTCCGATGTATGCCAGTATAGCCAAGCCAGAGCGTAATGGCAGCTGTCGGCGAGTTCCTTCTCGTTCGAGTAGCGGATCACCTGCATGGCACGGTTCTCAGCCGACTTCACCATATGCCTCCACTTCTTCTGATCGTCCTCAAGAAGGCCTTTATAGTAAACATTATTACTGTTCACGAAGCGGCTCATGTGAGCGATCGACTGAACATAGCGGCTCATGATGCCGTAATTGAAAATATTTTCCTCACACTTTGCATCCAGGTATTCAGCCGCTGCCAGAGCGCCTTCAGCTGGATCTCCCGTATCGCGGATGGTATTCGCTTCGAAGATCACCGATTCGGCGAGCTCACGGTCGTATCTTTCCTCACCGAAGCCGAAAAGAGCGTCTGTCGTTACGTTCAGAGCCTTGGCAAGGGGCACGATCTGGGTGATGTCGGGCATGCCGGCTTCGCTCTCCCATTTACTCACGGCCTGACTCGTTATGCAGAGGATCCCTGCGAGTTCTTCCTGTGTAATGCCTAATTGACGGCGGTATTTCTTTATATTGTTTCCAAGTGACATTTCATTCACCTCTCGAAAATAGATTTCTCCGATGCATCCTCGATGATTCCAATATAGCAGAGCACAACGGCGATTACTAACAATTCATATTCGGGAAAAATCCAACTCCGCGTTGACCTGATGGGGCTATATCACAGTGTAACAATGTTACACAGCCTTATTTTCCAGGCTTTTCGGAAAGATATACTCTAAAAGGGCAAAAGTCAGAATAAACCGGTCACAAAGATCTCTATGCCTATCGCAATGAGGATGATACCGCCCAGGATGGAGGCTTTGCCTGCAAGTTTGGTGCCGAACTTCTTGCCGATGGCAAGACCTATAAAGCAGATGATGAAGGTCACGGCACCGATGATGACCGACGCTGTAAGAGCCATCGGGAAGCCGTATTCAGCGATGGTAAATCCGACCGAGAGGGCATCTATGGATGTCGCGACGCCCTGGAGCATGAGTCCGGCGAGGCCGATCTTGACCGCTTCCTTCTTATCTCCCTTGTTCCTGATACCTTCGATCAGCATCTTGCCGCCGATGAAGAGGAGCAGGATCAGGGCGATCCAGGGGATGAACTTTTCGAAAGATCTGAAATACAATATGATCGTATGGACGCAGAGCCAGCCGATGAGGGGCATCAGGCACTGGAAGATGGAGAAGATGCCCGCTATCTTGCACATCCTCTTCTTCCTCATCTTCGGCTCGTTCAGGCCGTTGGCAAGGGATACCGAGAAGGCATCCATGGCAAGTCCCGCACCGAGAAAGACGCTGTTCAGGAAAAACATCAGATTCCAGTCCAAAGCTCAGGTCCCCTTAAGTCCGAAATTTCTTCAAAAATCCAAGTACAGCGGCGCTATACCCGGTCTATGCATGCGGAAGTCTAACACAAAGGAACGAATGATGTCAATTTCAGATGTCTGAATAAAGCAAATAAAAAAGGCCGCACGGGGGTTTGAAATAAAAGTGCGGCCTTTTGATAAAGGTAGAGGTAATATTGGGGGGGTTACCTCTCCTGCCTTTATTATATCGCCTGCTTTTCCGAATTCTATTATCTAATGATTAAGAAATGAAACAAATAGTAAACATATTTGTACAAATTTGAAAAGGTTTGACAAATTCGACCCGGTCCATCTGCCTCTTTCAGGTTGACATCCCCTTCTAATCGGGTTATTATCAACAAGCACACTAAATTAAAGGAGGAAACGTCATGGAATTTGATGACTCATCATATCGAAGTACCAAGAGTGAAGATCAGCATGGCGTTTCCCTTAAGGGCATCTGACCTGTAATTCAAACGCCTGTTGATCTTTCCTGTTGGGATTAAATATTCCAAAGGAGAAATAATATGGCGATGCACGATGTAACGATCGAGAAGACTATTATGGTTCTTCTCGAGGAGAAAAAATACCAGACACTTAAGGATATTTTGGTCACGATGGAGCCGTCGGATATCGTATCGGTATTCGAGGAGCTCAAGGAAGACCGCATGCCTTTGCTGTTCAGGCTCCTTCCCAAGGAGACGGCGGCAGAAGTATTCGCGGAACTCGATCCGGACTGGCAGGAGCTCCTGATAAAGGGCTTCTCCGATACAGAGCTCCGTGAAGTCGTTAACGAGCTCTACGTCGACGACGCTGCCGACCTTGTCGATGAGATGCCTGCCAATGTCGTTAAGAGGATCCTGGCCCAGGCAGACCCCCAGATGCGTAAAGAGATCAACCAGATCTTAAGTTTCCCCGAGAACTCCGCAGGCTCGGTCATGACCACCGAGTACGTTTCCCTGCGCCCCATGATGACCGTCGCTGAGGCGATCACCCGCATCAGGAGGACCGGTATCGACAAGGAGACCATCTATACCTGCTATGTAACCGAGGCAAGAAAGCTCCTGGGCGTTGTATCCGTCAAGGACCTCCTCCTCGCAACGAACGACGATACGCCCGTATCGGAGATAATGGACGATCACGTGATCTCGGTCAACACCCTGACCGACCAGGAGGAAGTTGCCCAGATGTTCAGCAAATACGACTTCCTCGCACTCCCCGTCGTTGACAGAGGCGGCCGAATGGTCGGTATCGTAACATTCGACGACGCTATGGACATCTTGCAGGAAGAGACCACGGAGGATATCGAAAAGATGGCCGGTATGCTCCCTTCCGAAAAGACATACCTCAAGTCCTCCTCGTTCGACCTCTTCCGCAACAGGATCCCCTGGCTCGCCCTCCTCATGATCTCGGCAACCTTCACCGGCATGATCATCACCGGCTTCGAAAACGCCCTGGCCGCCCAGGTAATACTGACCGCCTTCATCCCCATGCTCATGGACACGGGCGGAAACTCCGGCTCCCAGGCATCAGTCACGGTAATCCGTGCCTTGAGCCTTGGCGAACTTGAATTCAAGGATATGCCCAAGGTCATCTGGAAAGAGATAAAGACATCCGTCCTCTGCGGCGTCAGTCTCGCATCCCTCTGTTTCCTCAAGATAATGTTCTTCGACAGACTCGTCCTGGGCAACTCGGAGATAGAGATCCACACGGCAGCAGTCGTATGCGTTACGATGGCGGTAACAGTCCTGATAGCAAAGCTCGTCGGCTGTTCCCTCCCCATGATCGCCAAGAAGATCGGCTTCGACCCCGCAGTAATGGCAAGCCCCTTCATCACAACGATCGTGGACGCCCTGTCTCTCCTCGTCTACTTCAAGATAGCAACGGCGTTTTTGTTCTGAATTATTCTGTTTGAAAAAAACCAATCACCTTTCTCTTCGTATAGTAAGAGAAAGGTGATTTCCATTAATTCTGTCGGCTTATCAGCAAGCCAGATCTGATGATTAATCGTTAGCCGAATTTAAATGTGAAGCCGATTCCTTTTCCCAATCTGCTTTATCGTACTCTTCTTTTACTGCTTCATGTAACTGACCTTCACACTCTCCTAATGACTGTTTCTCAACTAAAGATTTTAGTTCCTCCAAACACAACCTGTTTGCATTGTAATCAAATCCTTTACTAAAGTCATAAGGAACATGCCTTAGTATGCTACATTCAACTATATATCCATTTTTAGTTAATTCATCTATCTGTTTGGCAACGTCTCTGCTGTATCCTTGTAAAAAACCATATACATGTCCGGAACTTCCAATGAATCGATTCAAGATATCATTAGATTTACCAACATAAAAACATTTCTTCTCTCCATCCTTTTCCTTAAACAAACCATAAACGCCTCTGATCTTTTCATCTGAAAGGATCTCTTCTGGAACATAAACATTTCTTTCCTTAGCTTTATTAATTCTCTTTACATATTCTTCACGTTCTCTTTTAGTCATTTTGCTTTTCCTTCCTAAAAACATCATAAATTTCATTCTGTAAACAATTATATCCTGACATAAAAAAATACGTCAACTCAGCACTGAAACTGTTTTTTCCTGTTGACACGCCCCTATTCGTGATGTAGTATTTTTGTACACGAGTAATAAGCTTGTTACCAGGATAGATTTTTATTTGTAGCGAGGTATTTGTATGAACAAAACAAAAAATTACCCGCGCGTGCTAACCAGCATCGCGCTAATCTTCTGTATGCTTTTGGGACTGGTAAGTGTATCGAATGCGGCGGTGTATAAATCCAGGTTTTACCCATCAAATGCGGAGGTGTATAAATTTTTAGTTAAGCCTTTAGGATCTAACTCCAGAACCACTTTTAAAATTTCTCCGGAGAGATACACGTTCCAGATTTACATATCCGACGGTAAGAGCGGATCTTCCTTAAAGAAAGATACTCTTCCGGGTTGGATCACGGTAAATTCATCCAATTCCGATTACTATGTAGCAACGATCAGCGCCAACACCGGCACTTCGGTCAGAAGCGGAAGCATTGTCTTTACCAAGGGAAGCAATAAGTATGAATTTTATCTTACTCAGGATCCTTTCACTGTACAAACCACAACATCCGAAGCAGGCCCAAATGTTTCTTCTTTGAGTTTTAAAGTAGCCGGCGAAACAAAACAACTCTATTCCTTTCCCTGCAGTCTTTCGGGGAATATTCCCGATTGGCTTACGGTTACACAGAGCGGAAACAACACTTGTTTTACTCTTAAAGCAAAACCTAATATAAACGGTTCTATAAGAAAATGCACTCTGAAATTCACCATGACATTATCCTCATATGAGAAAGTGACACGTACCGTCACGATCACTCAGAGTGCAAATTCATTAACAGGTGTTCCGTCAGTGCTTGCTTTCTCCAAGAACGCAGGGTATCAATCATTTACGGTTACAACAGGATACGGAACTGTAAAAGCAACAGTCAAAACCGGATATAACTGGCTCCATGTTTCACAAACAGGGAACAAGATTACTGTTCGTTGCGACAAAAATATTACTACATCAACACGTACCGGATATGTCTATGTTACGATCGGTAATATTAGCAAAGTAATCAAAGTTACTCAGGCTAAAGGCGACGGAGTTCCGGGTCCAACACCCGTTTTACCGGGATAAGTCTAAGTATTTGTTATCCAAACAAGCTTAATTACCGTGTTAGAGTCTCTGTCTGAATTCAACTGATCTAAGACAAAATGAGACTTGAAAATTCACTTCCTGGGTGAATCATAAGCCTTAGCAGCGGAGCATTTCTCACTGCTAAGGTTTTCTTTTCGAAGGGAATTAATAATATCTTCCGTCCCAATAGAACTCGTTGATGATCTCACCTGTGCGGGCGTCGATGGTGACATTGCTGTATTTGCCGATCCTGAACTCATAGTAAAGGGTGCCTTCGGAATCGGCTTTCAGGAGATAGGTGCCGACAAGATCGATGCCCTTCCTGTTTTTGGCTGCATCGTAGACCTTATCACACAGATCTTCTGCGGGGAGAAGGTTTGTCTTGTCGATGTCGGTCCTTCTATATTTTGAAAAGTCGCAGTCCCAGACATAGCCTGCTGCCGGGTCGTAAGGTGCGATCATTTCTGCGCTTTCGACGATCACGCCGTTCATCATGGTCTTGCCGAAGAAGCGGTATTCACCTCCCGTCTCGGATTCCCCGTAACTATATATGAAGACATCATCGTGAAGTTCCTTATCGGCTTTGGTGAGTTCCGTGATGATGTGATCTTTGTCAGATCTTGCGCGGTCATCTTCTTCTATCAGATAATCCGGGTAGTATGTATGTTCGCCGATCTTGAGGATGTTAGCAGGTTTGAATGCGATCAGTGAAATACGGAAGACTGAATCGTCCTTAGGTGTATCAGGTGTTTCTTTTTCTGCTGCAGGATCGCTGCTGTCTGAAGTGATCTTCCCGTCTTCACTTTCGTTCTTGACCGGAGTATTTGAACTATCCTTATTCCCGTTAATGTTGCTGCAGGCTGCAGAGCATGTTAAGAGAGCTGCTGCGAGCAGCAGTGTTGTTATCTTTCTTATCGTGTTGCTCATGTTTTCGAACCTCCCTATATCTTTAATACAAAAGATCAAGGGAGATTGTTGCAACAAAATACTCACTCTTTGAGCATATCCGGCTATTTCAGATCCGGAGAAAACAAGGATGCGGCGCCGGTCATCCAGCTTCCTACTAAATCTCTGTTTTCGAGGATTTGATAGGAATTTTCGAGAAGAATTTCCTACTAAAATCGCGATTTCGCAGATTTGATAGGAAATATCGGCTCATAGTTCCTACTAAATCTCTGTTTTCGAGGATTTGATAGGAATTTTTGAGAAGAATTTCCTACTAAAATCGCGATTTCACAGATTTGATAGGAAATATCGTCTCATAGTTCCTACCAAATCCGGATTTTCGGGTTTTTAGTAGGAAATCAGCCGTTAAAATTCCTACTAAATCGTTGATTTTGAGATTTTGATCGAAAAGTTAAAGGGGCTGTCTCTTAAGTGAAACGGATCACTTTTGAAACAGCCCCTTCGGAATACTTAGCCTGATGCTCTATTCTTGAGGCTTGTCTTCTTCCTTGAACTTAACGATAAGGATGATGGTGAGGACCGCTGCTGCGAGGGGGCAAAAGAACATGAAGAATTCACATACGCCGTCGAAGGAGAATGGTCCGTAACCGAGCCTTAAGTTGTTGATAATGTGGAATATCGGAGGGATAAATCCGATAACACATGTAATGAGCTTTGCCCAAACGGGTTTGAGCCATACCAGCACTGCGCCGATGATACCGCCTGCAAGAAGTATCCAGCAGTATACCGTAGTCGACGTCCTGAAGCCTGCTTCCGATGCGGGGTTAAGTGCATCGATGAATTTGTAGGTCAGAGTAAAACCCGGACCCTTGATCACCGTCTTGCCGAAAAGGACCAATAAAGCTCCTATAACGAGCAATGCAGAGATCACGATCTTTAACTTGTTCCTGTTGTTCATGAAAACCTCCTCTCTTACAAATACCACCTGAAATATTTACACGCCCCCTGAGGCATGCATTTACCCATCTTATATCGATTTATCTTCAGGATGTCAAGAAATATCTTCGATCTCTATAAACGGACTCTCTTCTTCGCCGTGTTTCTTTTTTCTTAAGTAAATGATAAAGCTGTAGATATATTTTTTGAGATAGAAATGGTAGAAGATTACGACATACGTACCGAAAGATAATTCGGTCATGACAAGCGAAAAGATGTTGCCCCCGACATCCTGTCCGCTAAAGATGAGAGGCAAAAGGTAAGCGAATCCCACGAGCATTACTCCTATGAAAGCAAGCGATACCAAGCCGAATATCACCGGCGTCGCGTAATACTCCATCTTAGCGTAAAGATCTTTGTTGAACCAGCAGATGATGAGGAAAGTATAGACGGCTATCCATCCGATCCAGAACCAGAAGATCCAGTCGATGGGGCTTCGCGTTACGAGCGTATAGATCACGAAGAAGAGAGCCATCAATATCGCAATGGCATAGATCACGATCACGCCGGCAAACTGTAAAGGGATCATGCGGTCACGGTAGTGTCTTTCGGTCGAAAACTTGTCGCTCCTCTCGTCCCTTATTATGTCGATCAGACGGGCGAGCGCATCGTAGGCATCTTCTTCTTTCTTATGGACAGTCCTGTGATCCTTTATGCCGTATTGGCCATAGAAGACCTCCCACTTGCCGTTCTTCATCTTGACTGCATTGAAACAGCTGTTATAGGAAGGCTCCCCGCCCAGGTTGACGTGATCTTTCTTGACGCCTGATCTGCTTATGTAATTCTTGAGACTCTTCTTGATCATGGTCCTGCTGTCAGCCTGTATGCCTGCTGCCGGGATTGAGGTTGTAGATCAGGTGATCGGGCTTTTCTTCATTAGGAGATAATTCCCAGACCTCATCTGTCATCTTGTAGCAGAAGAGGCCTTCGCCCTGTTTCTGGATCCAGATGTTATAGTTGAGCTTATCCCAGCAATAGCCCCTGTATTCCGATTTGGAACCGGGCTTAAAACTAAATACCTCTTCGTCTTTCCTGTTGTAGATCCTGATGACTGTATCTTCGCCTTCTTCGGCGTCTTCAGCATAGTAATTGCCGTCGTAGGTCTTCGATCTTCCGAACTTCGGCGTGATGTGATATTCGCTGTTGATGCGGCCTTCCTTCTTGAGCATATAAGCTTCGTAGGCCAGGGGATTCTCGAAATAATATCTGATCTCGGTGCTCTTGATGGAATTGACATTCGGACCGATATCTGAGCCTGAGGTCCTCAGGGAATTAGTCACTTCGAATGTCTGATCGGGGTTGTCTTTAAGCGCGACTTTATAGGTGATACTGTCCCCCTTAGTCTTTTCTTTATCGACGATCACGAATTCGGCATTATATTCCTTGTATTCGTCATTCAGTGCCTTCAGAAATTCTTCTTCGCTGTAAAGCTTCTCGCCGCCGCATGCGCAGAGAGTAAGAAGCATAGTGACCGCCAAAACTATTGCCAGAAATCTTTTCATTAAAATATCTCCTTTATCTTCCCTTACGGATCCTTATTGAATTATATCACTCGGGCCGTGACGGGTTTAATCATCAAAATAGTCAGGTATCCCGTCGTCAAAATTATAATCGATGATCTCTCCTGTCCTGGCATTGACCTTGACTGTACTGGCTGTGTTGATCGTGAATTCATAGTAGAGAAGATCATTGCCGTCGATATATTTCAACAGATATGTTCCGTATACGGTATTACCCTTGTCCATCCGCATGTCGGCCGTATTTTTGATCAGGAGCTCAGACAGTTCCGCCATGAACTTATCCACGCTGATGGCAGAAGACTTATTGGGATAATGGACTCTCTTGTGCCCGAAAGTCCTGGTGAAATGATCAATGCTGTCACCGGACTGACAACAGTAGGGACGGTCTTCCAGGATTATACCGTCGTCGTATTCTCTGCCGTATACCTGAACCCTTTGGATCTTATCGGAACCTCCGTCGATGCTGTAAGAGAATACGAATACATTTGCCGTTTCTCCTTTATCCTTCTCTTCGAGACAGCTCCTTATTGCATCGTTCTGGCCGCGATATATTTCCTCTTCAACGAAAAATCCTTCACTCGGATAGTAGACGTGATCGCCGAGCTTCAGGAACTCGACCGGCTTGATATCGATATCTATTCCAGACCCGTTGCAGTTCTCGGCTTTTATGTTGCTCTGTTTGGGCGCTAAGACATTGCATCCTGAAACAAGGCAGAATGCCAATCCGAGCATGAGCGCAGCCGCTCTAAGGAAAACTGTTCTCTTCACTTCTTATCCCAAAGCCTCTACGACTGCTTTCTTGACGTCGTCCATGTCAGCCGTGGGTTCGAACCTGGAGACGACATTGCCTTCGCGGTCGATCAGGAACTTGGTGAAGTTCCACTTGATATATGCCTTGTCGCCGAACTTCTTGTTGTTGGCATCTGCAAACTTATTCAGAGCAGCATTCTTGATCCCCTTGCCGAAGCCTTCGAAGGGCTTCTCAGTTGCGAGAAATGCATAGAGCGGTGATGCCGTGTCGCCGTTGACATCGATCTTGGCGAACTGAGGAAATTCCGTACCGAATTTCAAGGTGCAGAAATCGTGGATCTCATCGTCTGAACCGGGAGCCTGATTGGCGAACTGGTTGCAGGGGAAATCCAGTATCTCAAAGCCCTTGTCCTTGAGTTCCTTATACATCGCTTCAAGCGGATCGTAGTGAGGCGTGAAACCGCATCCGGTCGCCGTGTTGACGATGAGAAGGATCTTGCCCTTATATTCTTCAAGACTTACATCGTTGCCCTGTCTGTCCTTAACCGTAAAATCGTAAACTGTAGCCATTGAAAATACCTCCCTGTTATATATATTCCTGCCTATATCTTAACATGCACTACTCACCTTCGTAAGGCTCATCTGCAGGCTGTGTACCCCACACGTACTGCTCGAGTTCAGACACACCGTCTTCTTCAACGATAGCCTTGCTGAACTGGGTCTCGTAGAGTTCGCGGTAGATGCCTTCCTTCGAGAGGAGCTCCTTATGCGAACCTCTTTCGGCTATGGTGCCGTCCTTGACGACGAGGATCTCATCGGCAGCAAGGATCGTCGAGAGCCTGTGCGCGATGAGGATACTGGTCTTGCTCTTGATGATGGGATCGATCGCATCCTGGATCTTCTTTTCGGATATGGAATCCAATGCGGAAGTCGCCTCGTCGAAGATGAAGATGACAGGGTCCTTGAGGATGATCCTCGCGATCGAGATGCGCTGCTTCTCGCCGCCCGACAGTTTCAGTCCGCGGTTTCCGACTTCGGTGTCGAGGCCCTTCTCCTGGCCTTCAACGAAATCCCAGATATTCGCTTTCTTGAGGGCTTCGATCATGTCGGCTTCAGTCGCATCGGGCTTGGCGTAGAGAAGATTCTCCCTGATCGTACCGTTGAAAAGATATGTCTCCTGGGATACGACGCCGACCTTCTCCCTTAAGAACTTGAGATCGATCTTCCTGACATCGGTCCCGTCGAAAGTGACCTTGCCGCTGTCAACATCGTAGAGCCTCGGGATGAGATTTACTATCGTACTCTTGCCGGAACCCGAGGGGCCGACGATCGCGATGCTCTTGCCTGCGTTGAGAGTGAAATTGATGTCCTTCAAGATCTTCTTGGATTCGTCGTAAGAGAACTCCACGTGCTCGAAAACGACATCTCCCCTGACCGTCTCAGGTGTTATGGCGTCAGGCGCATTCTTGATCTCGACGGGGATATCGAAATAGTCGAAGATCCTCGTGAAGAGAGCCATAGATCTTATCCAGTCGACCTGGATGTTGAGGAGGCTGTTTACCGGCATGTACATCCTGCCGAGGAGGGCGACCAGGACCGAGATGTCACCGATCGTGAGGTCGGAATTATATTTCATCATGAGGATTCCGCCTGCAAGGTAGATCAGCATAGGGCCGATGCTCGTGAAGGTCGTTAAGACCACTCTGAACCAGCGGCCTGCCATGCTCTCCTTGATGTTGAGGCCGATCATCTTGCGGTTGGCTTTCTCATACCTTTCGTATTCATATCTCTCCTTGCCGAAAAGCTTGACCAGGAGCTGGCCGCTTACTGACAGGGTCTCGTTGAGGATCCCGTTGACCTCATCGTTCACCTTCTGCGACTCGTTGGTAAGGGACCACCTCTTCTTGCCCGCCTGCCTGGTCGGCACGGTGAAGATCGGGACGATGATTATTCCCACGAGAGCCAGTATCCAGTTCTTCCGGAACATGGCGATCATGGCGATTATGAGTGTTATCGAATTGGAAAGTATGCTCGAAAAAGTGCTCGTGATGACGGACTTAACTCCATCGATGTCGCTCGTCATCCTCGTGATGATGTCGCCCTGGTTATTGGTCGTAAAGAAGCGCTGCGACATGTTCTGCAGATGCCGGTACATCTGGTTGCGCATGTCAAATGTGATGTGCTGGGCGATCCAGGTGTTGATATATGTCTCGGCAACTCCTATCAGGCTTGCAAGGAGCGTCACGATGAGTGAAAGAACGATGTAATAGATAAGGGCTGCGAAGTCTTTCTTCATGAGACCGTCGTCTAAGATCTTGCCCGTTATGATCGACGGCATGAGCGAGAAGAAAGACGATACTATGATGCATATCAGCACCAGAATCAGCTGCTTGCTGTAGGGCTTGAGATAAGAGAACACGCGCTTTAAGAGCGCAGGCGTTACCTTGGGCTGGTTAGCCTTCTCTTCTTCTGTCAGGAACTTGCCCCCCATTGGGCCTCCCATACCTCTTCCTGTTCCTCCGGGCGGCATAACTTCTCTCCCTCCTCATGTCGAAAAAAGAAACCATCCTTACCGCTATATTATAAATTAAGATCCCGGGTTTTGCCGCCCGGGATCAGATAAAAAACATTATCAGTCAGTATGGATCAAGTTCCGTCAGGGAGTCGGTGTCAGACTTCCGTATACGATCAGGTTAGGCAGGAAGAAAGTAAGGAAGATCAATATCAATACTGCGAGCACGACCCAGATCGTGACAGTGATCTTTATAAGCTTCTTATTCCTCTCCTTGCTCATGCTGCCCTTGAGCTGCAGTCCTGCGAGCATTGTGTTGATCGCGAAGATCCCGCATGCCAGTATCAGAAGGAACGGCGTTAAGGATAATTGGTAACCGGTAAAAGGGTTGATGAAGAACAAGAGCATCGATGCAACCGAACAGATCAGTGCGCCCTGTCCGCAAACATAAACCTTATTCAATATCTTCGCCTTGTCGGCCTCAGTATAATCCGCGACCATAACTAATGTTTCTTTTAAGTTCTCTTCCATCTTGTCACTCTTCCTTTCTCCGCGAAGAAGGTCGCGGATGTCAATGTCATAATAATCTGCCAGTTCTATCATTATGCTGATATCAGGCATGGTGTTGCCGTTCTCCCAGCGGGAGACCGATCTTGATGAGACGTTAAATCTTTCAGCGAGCTGTTCCTGTGAAAGATCATGTTCCTTTCTCAATTCTTTCAGGAAAGCTCCTATCTTGATCTGGTCCATACTTGACCTCCTTTCGCTTCGGATGCTATCAAAAGGCCCTGAGAATGAACACGACAGAGAGTGAGAGATGCCGTATTTCTTACCCGACAGGGCTGTCTTGTCTATTTTATCACAGCAGACAGCGATGGCTTATAGTGCTGAAAAAGCCTGAAAAACAAGGCCAACGGTCTATGCGGTAAGATCTGCGTTGGATGTAACAAATTCATATTCCAATATCTCTCCCGTGCGGGGATCGACATTCACATAATCGTCATCATTCAGATTGAATCTGTAATAGAGCACATCATCGATCCGGTCGTATCTCAGCAGGCAGTCCCCGTAGATCAAGCCCTGACCGTTAAGCATCTTCGCCGGTTTATTCTTCCTTGCGAACTCCGCGATCCCGGGGACCAGTTCCATCGGATCGATAAGACCTGATGTGTCTGGATCGGGCAGTTTCTCTGTCTTATATGTCTGATCGTAACCGACAGAGCCGTCGCCGCTATATGCCACCGTATCGGTGATGTCTACGGCTGCCCCGTTGACGAAGACATTGCCCCAGACAGTAACGTCGCTCCCCTCACCGTTTGTCTGATAATCGTACTGATAGAAATATGTATCCTGCTCGAGGATCATCCCGGTCTTTTCGATGAATCCGTCCAGGCATCTTTGGATATCACCCTTGTCCGTGGATGTGCTGAATCCGTTTTTCGGTCTGAAGAAGAGATCTTCGGGATAGTAGAGATGCTCTCCGCTGCGGCATATCTTAACGGGTTTTATCTCGTATCTTAAGAGAGAATAACTTTCGGGATCGATGCCGAACTGCCTGCCCATAAAAGAGATCATAAGACCTTTTATGTCTGAGCCGCCTCCCTCAAGATCGATGCTGATAGTTCTCGCCTTGCTGTCGAAGCTGATCTTGCTTTCAGGGAAGAGCCTGTACTTATCGGTCTTGACCCAGATATATAACTGATCTTCATCCTTGTTCCTGTTTTCGAGATAGCCCGTGATGTCGTAATAAAGGCCGTTGTTCTCCTGCTCGTATTTCACGTCGAATTCCAATGTAACTTTCCCGGGACTGCGGTAGACACCCTTCAGGCCGATCTCGTTGTCTGCGCGGCTCAAAAAGACGGCCTTGCCGTATTCTCCGCAGCCCGCAAGACAAAAGATCATCAAGATCAGGATAGTTGCTATAAGTTTCTTCACCGTCTCCCCCCGAAGACTCCGTCCGTTATTTGTTGACGCATTATCTTCCCTGTTCTGAGGATAGCACAAGAGGTCAAAAGCCCACAACGGACAAACTCTGACATATTATCCGTCAAATTCAAAAGCCTTTTCGGCCGCATCGAAAAATGCATCTTACAGGCTCATTCCGGATGATATATAATCAGGATAACTGTACGATCACCTACGAAAGGAAGTCTTTATTATGAGTATTGCCGAAAAGTCTTTCAGAAACAGCGAAGTGATAATCAAAGAAGGCGAGACCGGTTTCAGTTTCTTCCAGATACTGGAAGGGGGCGTTTTCGTGTATGCCGGCTTCGGCAAGGACGACCAGATCAAGCTCGCGACCCTTGAAGAGGGCGAATATTTCGGTGAGATGGCTATCCTCGAAGAATATCCCAGGAGCGCCACCATCATCGCAAAGGGAAACGTACGCGTGTTAGAGATCCACGAGAGCGACATTAAGGCCTATCTCGAAGAGGATCCTTCCAGGATAAAGAAGCTCCTGACCCACCTGAGCGACAGGGTCGAGAGCATGACCCGCGACTACAAGGAAGCAGAGGAACTCTTAGGCCAGCTCCGCGAGGCGGACGAACCCAAGAAGAAGTCCCTGTTCTCGAAGCTCAAGAAGCATGTCGATATATACCAGTCCAACAAAGTCGAGCTTCCCGCGCCTTCAGCTGAGCCTCTCCGCTCCGCCGCAGAAGCCTTCTCCGAAGAAGGTTCCGGTGAGTTAGTCGCATATAACGCATGCAATGTCATCTCCCTCGCAGGCGAGACCGAAGACTCCATGTTCGTGATCTACGAAGGCAGAGTCGGCCTCTACGAGAACTTCGGCGAGATGAACGAAAAACTCGTTGAAGAATTAAGACCCATATCGTTCTTCGGTGAAAGAGGACTTGTTGCAGAAGAGCCGAGAGTTCTTACCGCCGTTGCCGAGACCGACAATACCTGCGTCGAGATCATCCGCCCGGATGACCTGGAATCCATCTTCCGCAACTGTCCCGTCAAGATCGAATACATCCTGCGCAGCATGTCTTACCGCCTCCGCAAGCTCAACGTCGATTTTCTCGATACCTGCAGAGAGATCACTGCTCTTTATAACAAATAAGCCGGAAATTTTAATTCTTAAAGGAACTGCTTTGACTAAATCTTTGATTTATGAGATTTAGTCAAAGTTTTTTTCTGCATTTTTTGACTAAATCTTAAATCTGAAGGATTTAGTCAAAGTTTTTTATTGATTTTTTTGACCAAATCCCAGATCTAAGTGATCTGGTCAAAAAAAGTCGTTGTTTTCTTTGACTAAATCTCATTTATGACCGGTTTGGTCAAAGATTTCCATCGATTTCTTTGACTAAATCCCTGATTTAAGAGATTTAGTCAAAGAAACAGTTTATGTATCAGATCCGTCGTGGGGATTGGCGTGAACCATGACGTGCTTGACGTTCTCGAATTTCTCTTCAACGCCCGAGTGAACGCGCTCAGAGATGTCGTGCGCCGAACGGAAAGTCTCGTTGCTGTCAACGCCGATCTCGATATCGATGTAGACCTTGTTGCCGAACTTGCGGGTGTGGAGCAAGTCTATGCTCTTAACGCCCTCGACTGACATAACATAATCACTTACCTGCTTCTCGTATTCCTCACCGCAGGAAGTATCGATCATGTTGCTGATCGCACCTTTAATTATGTCGTAGGCGACCTTGAGGATGAAGACGCATATGACGACGCTCGCCACCGAGTCGAGGACCGGGTAGCCCAGCATGGCACCGCCGATGCCGATCAGGGAGCCGACAGACGAGAAGGCGTCGGACCTGTGGTGCCAGGCGTCGGCCATGAAGACCTGGGAATCTATCTTTTTCGCGTAGTGACGTGTGTACCAGAACATCAGCTCCTTGGTGATGATCGACACGACAGACGCAATGAGCGCTATCAAGCGGGGAACTTCAAGGGAAGCGTAATCGCCCGAGATAATGTTTAAGATGCCTACCCTGCCGATGCCGATGCCGGTCGCGGCGAGGACGAGGCCGAGGATCAGGGATGCAACGCATTCGAGTCGCTCGTGGCCGTAGGGGTGCTCCTTGTCGGGGGAGCGCTTGGATATCCTGGTGCCGAGATAGGCGATGAGCGTTGCGAAAACATCAGACAGGGAATGGACAGCATCCGACACCATGGCGCCGGACTTGCCGAGGATACCTGCGGTCATCTTAAAAGCGGTGAGGAGGACATTCCCCCCGACACCGACAAGAGTGACTTTCCGTATTACCGACTGCTCATTTTCCATTCCGTAAACCTGCCTTCAAGAAGCACTTTTGTTTACAGAATATTTTACGCCCGATGGAAGCGGTCTTCCACACCGGATTTCATTCCGTCCCGAGAAACTCCCTTAATGCGGGGAGCCTTGCGAGGGCTTCCTCCCTGCCCATGCGGTAGGCGCGCTCGAGCTTGGCGGGGTCTTTCTCGATCCTGCCTGTGCCGACGGGCCCTGCAGGTCTTATCACGAAGGCTGTGCCTTTCTGCTCCCTTTGTTCTATCTCTTCTATCTGCCTGTTATACATCAGGTGCCGCCTCATCATGGCAGCGGCTGCGGCGGGATATTTCCTGAGCGCTATCTTCATGAGAATGCTCGTCTTGTGCTTGACGTAACCCTTGGGCTGGGTCAGCACGATAACGTTGCGGTCGTAGCCTGTCTTCTCCATGAAAGCGAAGGGGATCGAATCGGAGATGCCGCCGTCAAGATAGAGCTTCCCTCCGATCCCGACAGGCTTGGATGCGACGGGCATGGAGGCCGAAGCCCTCATCCACTCAAGGTCTTCATGGCCGCCGTCCGTGCATTTGTGGTAGACGCATTCGCCGGTCATGACGTCCGTCGCGCCGACATAAAAATCCATGGGGTCATCGCGGAATGTCTCCCTGTCGAAAGGGTCCAGTACATCAGGTATCTCCCGGTAACAGAAGTCGGCCCCGTAGAGGTCGCCGGTCCTTATAAGAGACCTGATGCTGCAGTACCTTGGGTCTTTGCAGTAAGCCTTGTTGTAGCGGATGGGTCTTCCGATCTGGCGGGACTTATAGTTGCAGCCGAAGACCGCGCCCGCTGAGATGCCTGCGGCGGCATCGAACCTTATGCCGTTTTCCATCAGGACGTCGATCACGCCGCATGTGAACATGCCGCGCATCGCACCGCCTTCCAATACCAGACCTGTCTTGTTCATCTTGAGATTATCAGACCTTACTTCTTGGTGTAAGACTTGGGACCTTCGAAAAGAGATCCTACGTTTTCGAGTGTCAGGAAGTTATCCGAGATAACGTAGCTATATTCCCAGACGTTGCCTTTATTGTTTCCGAGTTCGGAATCATCATCAGGATGCATCTTGATCCTCTTCTCTTTTACATCGAGGGTGTATGTTCCCTTGAAATTGGCGTTGAAACCGATACCTGAGGCTGAAGCATAATTCTCCTCGTGGAAAGTACCGTCGGAATTTAACGTGAGCGTGGATTCATTACCCTGAACGCCCTTCCATGTACCGACGAGCATCTTGGCATCCGAATTGAAGTTCGAAGCGATCACGCATATTATCGAGATAATAACGACAACGGCAGCGATAATGCCGAAGATCAATATCCCCTTTTTTTCGTCTATTCTCATCCCTGTTACCTCCCTGGATACGGACCTTGCGTTCCCTGCTCCCCCGCATAATTATATAACAAACCTGCCGTATTAAATCAACTTATTCTTTCAGTTAAAGAGTTTGTAGGGTATTTTGTAAGTTTTCATCGGTGTTATCGCTTCCTTCAGATATATATAATGTCTAAGGTAAAAAAATTATAAGAGGTCTTAACACATGAAAAAATCAGTCATCACGATAACATCTGCTGCACTTATCCTGTCCATGCTCACAGGCTGCACCGGAACAACAGCAAACACGGAGTCCACCCTGCCGAAGGAGAGCACTTCCGCACCGGTGTCAGAGACTACCACATCTGAGACAACAACTGAAACGACTACTGAAACTACGACTACAGCAACGACCACGACCGAAACGACAAAAGAATCGATCGCATACAACTACGAATCCGAGGTCCCGCAGGAATATACGATGTCCTTCAAGGGCGGCGAAAAAGGCACAGTCGAGAAGATCAGTTACACCGCCAAGGACTACATAGGCGACGGCGAGAGCGTTAAGAAGAACGCATACGTCTATCTTCCTGCAGGCTACAACCCCAAGGGCCATTACGACGTCATCTACCTGATGCACGGCATCGGCGGGAGCGAGGTCGAGTGGGGCCTTAATCTCCCTCAGTCCAGGCTCAAGAACATCCTCGATAACCTGATCGGCAACGGCGACATCAAACCCGTGATCGTCGTAACGCCCAACGGCAAGGCACTCGCCTGCAAGCATTCGCAGGACATGGAGTCCTTCTATAACTTCGGTTACGAGCTCAGAAACGACCTGATCCCCTATATCGAAAAGCATTACGCAACCTACGCCAAGTATTCCAAGAAGGGCTACGACATGACCAAGACGCGCGAGCACAGGGCGATGGCCGGCCTTTCGATGGGCGGCATGCAGACGATCAACATCGGCATCGGCGAATGTATGGACCTCTTCTCCCGCTTCGGCGCATTCTCCGCAGCACCCACGTCCAATGCAGCCTCGACCACCGCCAAGACCATCAACGGCTCGGAATATAAGGTCGATTATTTCTACAACATCTGCGGATCCGACGATAACATAGCCCTGGCAAGCGCCGAGGCTGCAGCCAAGGACCTGCCCGGCATCTGCGACTCTCTTGTCCCCAACGAGAACTTCACCTGGCAGAAAGAACCCGGCGGACACGACTGGCCCATCTGGTATCTGGGTTTCTATAACTTCGCCAAGATCGCTTTCGCCAAATAAGCGCTGTCATTCCGCCCGCTCTTGTTTTCGGGATAACACATTTTCGCGAAAGATATTGTGAGAAATCATTATCCAGGATTGTACTATTAGTGAGATCTCGAAAAACAAGCGGAGGTTAAAAGATTGAAAAACGAAGAAGTTATCAGACTCTTTGATACGTATTCGGATGATCTTTACAGGTTTGCAGTCTCATACGTAGGATCGAAGCAGGACGCAGAGGACATCGTTCAGGATGTCTTCGTCAAGCTCCTCGAAAAGCACATCCCCTTAAGACGGGAGAACGAGAAATCCTACCTCATGACCATGACCGCAAACAGGTGTAAGAACCATCTTAAATCTTGCGCCAGGACAACTGCTGTTGATCTCGAATCACAGGAATGGAAACTATCATATTCAGACAGACTGACTGAGAGCAACAAGGTCCTCTTTGACGAGCTCATGAAGCTGGAGAAGATCTACTATGTACCGATCTATCTTCACTACTTCGCAGGCTACTCGTACAAGGAGATCTCCTCGATATTAAAACTGTCGGAATCGGCGGTTGCCATGAGGATCAGCAGGGGAAAAGAACAGATGCGAATCAGATTGGAGGAATAAGCATGAACGATCTATTTGATGAATTGGTAATGGATAGCGAGAAGAAGGATCAGATGAGGGATACCTTAAGGCACACCAAGGCCGCCAGGAAGACACCCCTGATCGTGATGGCGGGAGTCGCAGCAGCGATCGCCCTCGTGATGGTGATACCCTTTACGAGGACCGCAGTAGTAAGCGCAGCCGAAAAACTCATCGCGCAGTTTACGACTCACAACGGCACGAAAGTTATGGTCAAGGAAGATGATGAAGAGAGGACGATCTCCTTTGATATTGGCACCAACCGCCATATCAACGTCATAACGCAGATTGACGGTGAAGATCAACTGTATCTGGGCCTTAACTATTCCAACAACAAGTCCGATGACTACGCCAAGCTCATCGACGGCAGAGTATATTTCGTCTTCGACGGACAGCAGACAGACGTTACCGACCAGATCAGCTATAACGATTATTTCCGTCACGAGATAAATAATCCCGACGGTTCAAGAGAAGTCATCTTCGTCGGCGGCACACCCGACAGTTTCGGCTGGTGGTCACTCTACTTTAACGCCGACGGCAAGTACGTCTTCAACCAGGGCAACATCCCGGATGCAAACGGCGACGATGCACGTCCCGCCTGGTACAAGAATGCCTGCCACAGCGAGCATGTCTTCTGCGGCGAAGGCGACTGCGAATACGCACCGGATTCATATATCATCGACATCCCGCAGGATTAACAATATCCTCCTTATGGGGGTTGGGCTGTCCCAAAGCGGGGCAGCCCTTTTTGTGGGTTTGGACTGTCGGGCGATGTTGCCGGAAACGGCCCGAAAAGTTGCCATAATTGGCAACAAAATACCCTGATTCCGGCAACATCATCTTACGTCGGGGTTCCTGATCAGGAAAGATCGCTTACGATTCAGAAGGAACAATGTCAGGCGCGAACTCGGATACCGTGATCACGTCGTCGCTTTTAAGTTCAGGCTTGTTCTTTGTCTTCTTAAGGTATGCATCGAAAAACTCCAGATGGCACTTACAGGTATATTCGTGTGCAAGCGCATTGTCCAGTTTGCCTGTCATGGCAGCTGACTTTATCGCATATTTCATATCCGAAAAGCTCACGTGCTTCATGTCGCGGAACAATACCTTGTAAGCAGGTGCGCTGTGGCGGATATAAGCTCTTGTCACGACATTCTCATTATCCTTGCAGGACAGCTGCATGAAGGGCCTGTCCATCACCATCCCGTCGTATCTGCCGAAGAGTCCGCCGTCGATGTTAAGACCGCAGGAGTAAACGCTGTCAGTCTGGCAGAGAGCATATGCAACGGCGCCTCCGAGCGAGTGTCCTGACGCGCCGATGCCCTTGGAAAGATCAACTATAGAGGCATATTCTTTTCGAAAATGATCCAATGCAAACCCTGTGTCCTTTATCCATTCTTCGACTCGTCTGACATGGAATTCACAGTACTTGTCCTGGCATCTGTAGAAAGCCTCAGCCTGCTCTTCGAACGTGCCCTTCTTCTTTGTGATCTTCATGAGCGCGATGACCGCCGGGAGAAAAGGCTTATACATCTTGTAGGTGATAGAAGTATCCGCAAGTTCATAGGTCCCGTCGTCAAAATCAGTGCTCGCGCCTTCGCGGGGGTGGCCGACGGACAGCACGACATATCCTTGGGATGCAAGCTCTATCAGGAGGAATGAATTGCCCTCGATATAAGAAAACAGCCCGTGGTTAAAGACTATCAGAGGGAACTTCGCCCCTTCGATGAAGGGCGCATCCACATAGCACTCGGATATGTTCTCGCCCGCAGATTCCATCTTGTCGTAATCGAGCGGTATCTTGAACGCTTTTCTTATGCCCTTGGCTTCGCTCCTCGACAGCGTGTGAGCCTTGGCAAGACCTTCAACGGCTCCCTTATCAACAGGGTAGTAGATCCTCGCCGGAACGTGGCGCATAGCCTCCCCCTTGGGATCGAAGGCTTCCTTGCGGGTGTTATAGACAGTGAAAGTCCTTGTTCCGACCGCGTAAGGGCCGGTAGGCTCGGGTTTGTTGCTCATAATATCATCCCTCCGAAAAACATTATCTTCATGGGACGCCTTCCTGTCAACTGCGATCGAACCTGCGGGATTTATATGGTATAGTTATGCTTGCAGGGGGGAAAGTCATGAGAAAGATTTCCAACATCATATGCATAGTCCTGATAATCGCCTTCGCCGTTTTTCTGGCGTTGGGCTGGAACAGTTTTCCGGAGGAAGTCCCTACTCACTTCAACCTGTCCGGTACCGCTGACTCGTTCGGACCCAAGACAACGCTGCTTCGGGATCTTGCCGTAATGGCAGGCCTCTTCATCCTTCTTGCGGTCGTGGAGAGCTTCCCCCGCATCTGGAACATCCCCGTGGAGGTCACCGAAGACAACAAGGATGATATCCTCTCTGCCATCTACCTGATGTTCGCCGTCGTAAAGACGTCCATTGTCCTGATCTGCGCCATTAGCAGCTTTATGTGTATCTATCAGGGCTTCCCCGTATGGCCCATGTATCTCCTGATCGTGATAATGCTCTTTACGATCGTATTCACCATATTCAGAGTGCTTAAGCTGCAGTAACTTATCCGTTCTCTGCTCTTTTTCTCATTATGAGCATTACCGTGTTTAATACGCCGGCGGTCCCTACGCAGGCGAGAGCGCATGTGAGCGGAAGATTGGAAGCGATGTTGCCGAACATCGATATCAGCAGAAGGACTAAGCCTGCGATGCCGAGGATTCCCATGATGATAAGGATGATCTTTTCTGTTGTCTTTGTGTTTTTCATTTTGAGTTTCTCCTTCCGGTTTGTCATGGCCTGATGATAGCCCTGACCGGGAGGCATTTAAAGGACACGGACTGTCCCAAAAGCCCGTTTTTCGGGGATGGGACAGGGTGTGTCCCATGGTTTTCCACCAACAAAACAGGGGTTTTGCGCCAACAGATACTCTTTACCTGTAGCCGTAGTGGTATGCGTGGCTGTAATGCTCGTCCATGTATACATCCGCAGAAAAGATGCTGAGGTTATACACGGCAGACCACTCGGTGTTGCCCTGCTTGACTGCACTCAGAAGATCCCTTGCCTCTTCCGCAGTCAGGATGCCGCCGTTGGCGGTGAGCTTGTCATTAAGGACGCCGAGCCTGAAGTCGGATCCCATGCCATAGTAGTTGCCGGGAGTCAGGACGGAGTTCGTGACAGCGTTAAGCTCATTGACATACATCTTATCGTCGAACCATTCTATGACCACCGAACGGCCGGATCTGTCTGCAACGAACAGATGCGCGCTCGCGCCTTCGCGGGCGTGGACGTCGTATTTTCCGAGAAGATCGACCGCTTCATCGACATCAGCGCAGCGGTCGAGCATGACCCTGATGGCCGTATACACGAAAAGATCAGGCTTCCCGCTGTCCTGGTGCAGTTCAATATCGGCAAGCTCCAGTACAGATACTCCCAGGCCCTTCTCGTTGACCCCGTCCATTACGAGATAAGGGGCGGCGGTCATCATGAACCTGCCGAGAGGGTTATCCGGCTCGATCTCGTTCATTCCCCTGCCTACTCCTATCACGGCAAGATCCACCATGCCGTAGGATGCGTAGCCGTTAGCAGGTTTTGAATATACCATTACCGTATCCGTCTCCGGGAAGTCAAAATTCCTTCCGAAAAGTATGTCCCCTCCCTCTGTTTTCGCGCAGAAAGACGAGCAGCCGTACCTGCCGGTATCGACCTTGATGGGACTCAGGCCGCAATACTCGGTCTTGCTGATCCAGTCGAAAAGAGCCTCGTCCGAAGTAATACCGGCTGCGAGCAGATCGTCGAGTCTTAAGTCTTCCTTATACTCCATGTAGTAGACACCGCTCGCTTCTTTCCTTATGCGCGTCATGATCAGGATCTGCTTATGGAACAAGGCACCTGCCACTGCCGCCAGAACCAGCAGGATGGCAATGAATACCAGAGTCGTTTTCGCCGCGGATCTTCTTGATATCGTAGACACCAGCATAATCAGGGAGATCAGGAGCAGAAGTGCTCCAAGTGAATAAGCGACGACCCCTATGAGTTTCATAACGGCAATATCGGTCCCTACTACTTCGATGCAGTAATCGGAGATGCTTTCACGGATCCCGTTTGCTTCCTCCTCCGTAAATTCATATTCTTCAATTTGACCGGACAGCCACTTGTAATATGCGGCAAGATCGTCGCCCGTTTCCTTCCGGATCTCATCAGAAGTCTTCTTGACCGTTCCCGTTAAGGTCACGTTGCTTTCGTAGAGATTACGGAGATCTATCTCGCTTGACAGGGCATCGGGTACATAGATACATACGATAAGACCGCTGTCGGAGCTATATACACCCTTCTGATTGTCATAATAGAATCTGCCCATCGTATCCGAGTACTTGCTCAAGGGGAAAATGTCCCCTTCGTTAACACAGAGGCTGACCGTCTTTCCGACTGTCTCATCCGTAAATGAATCAACATTGTCAGAAGGCATAAACGGCCTGCGGAATAGGCCGAGCAGAATAAAGCCTATTCCCAATATCATAAGGACAATTGCAGTGATTATCTTCTTTTTCATATAAAAGATTCCCCCCCGAGAAGCGGCCGTCAAGGACCGCAAGTACTACAGGATTATATCGGAAAGATCCTGAAAGAACAACAATCAGTAAGAAACAGGCAGTGCAGCACAACTTGTGATAGTATTGAACTTGTAAGGTCAGGTCACACGTGAAATGCTCAGTAAGGAGGGCAAAACAATGGGTATAGCATGTTTATTCGGCCACAAGTGGCAAGGCTGCAAATGCGAAAAATGCGGGGCGACAAGAGACAAAGGACACGACTGGGATTTCAATAAATGCAAAAATTGCGGCAAGGAATGGTTAGCTGACCGCGACGGTCCTGAACTGGAAAGAAAACTGCTTTCGCAAAACGATCTCGTCGGACGCGCCATGATCCTGCAGACTCTGCCTCAGGCGGCCCTGATCTATCTCGCCGAGAATTCAACGAACTTCAGCGTGGTGGATATGGCCATACCGAAGATTACCGATGAAGATCAGATCGTCAGGATCGCCCTGAAGAGGGGTAACCGCGATATCTCATATAAAGCAGTCATCTTTGCCGATAAGATAGAGAACATCGAAAAGTTCGTCAACGACACTAACAGTTCTGTCAGCAGTTTTGCGAAAGAAAAACTGGAAGCTGCAAAACTCGTAACCAAAGAAGAAATAGAAGATTATATCAGCAGGCACAGATACTCCATGAACGGATCTGTCGAGAACTATCTTAAGAAACGCCTGAAGGACATGGAACAGAACTGACAAAAAAGAATCAACCCAAAGAAAGAGGCTGTCCGCAGGGCAGCCTCAGGTATCTTTATGTTTTGCTCTTCAGATCATCCTTTGCCGTTAACGTACTTATCGTACTTGTAGAGGAATGTAACCATCTGGCGCCTCAGGCAGTTGCCCTGAGGTCTGAACGTGTTGTCGTCGTAGCCGGCTACGATCTTCATCTCGGATGCCCAGAGAGTTGCCTTGTAGAAGTAGTCCTTACTATCGATGTCAGTAAACTTGCTGGTCTTGGTCTTGGGTGAGGGCTTGCCTGCCATCCTCCAGAGGAACGTAACCGTCTGGGCTCTGGTGCAGATACCCTGAGGGTTGAACTTCTCTTTGGAAACGCCTGTGGTGATGCCATTCTCTACTGCCCAGAGGACAGGCTTGTAGAAATAGTCTGTTGTCTTGATATCCTTGAAATCCGTCGTGGTCTTCTTGGGTGTGGGCTGGCCTGCGAGCCTGTAGAGGAATGTAACCATCTGAGCTCTTGAGCACTCGTTGGTGGGTTTAAAGAGCGTCTGGTTGTCGTAACCCTTGACGATGCCGTTCTTTGTCAGGTAGTTCGTAGGCGCATACCAGAAGTCGCTTGTTTTTACAACGTCCTTATAGAGGACCGTAACGGTGCATGTTGCCTTCTTCCCTGCAACAGATGCGGTGATGGTCACTGTGCCTGCCATCTTGGTCGTGATCTTGCCGTTGGCATCGACTGTAGCGATCTTCGTGTCGGAAGACTTCCAGCTGACCTTTTCGCTTGTCTCGGTTACGGTTGCCTTGAGGCTGCCTTTCTCGCCGCAGATGATGTTCATGGAAGACTTGTCGAGCGTAAGCGATACCTGCGCTTTGGCAGTCTTTCTGGTCTCGGTCGCATTACATACTGAACATGTGCGTGTCTCTTCGCCTTCTGAATCGAGTGTTGCTTTCTTGGTCAGTTTCCAGTCGCCCCAGGTGTGAACGAGTTCCTCTTCCCATACTGCCGTGAGTTCAATGTCTTCCTTGGGAGAGATCTTGTCGCCTGCAGCGTAGCTGTTTTCGCCGTCGGTCCATTCCTTGAAAACGGAACAGTTCTTTACGGGTGTCGGCAGAGTTATCGACTGGTCCATGTCCCAATTCGCCTTGAATACGAACACACCATCCTTGCTCTCTCCGATATTGGCTACTTCTGCCTGATCTTCGAAGAACAGCATATCAGTAACGGGATTGCCCTTTTTATCGAGCTTTGTGATCTTCAAGTCCTTATAATGAATGGTATATGTAACCCCATCACGAAGACATCCGTAATTATTTGAAAGATATACGATACCGTCATCACCGGTCGTGAATAAGATCTCACCTTCGTGCCAAGGCGCCGGTGTACCCTCTTCATCCGGAACAGGTACAGCTGTCTCATATATGAATGAACCTAGGATCTTGTTTTTAACATCATTTAGGTTATCATTATTTTGCTCTGACATCACGGTGAACTTCATATTCTCATCGGGATTGCCGGCAGTCAGATGATAGAGCGTAATATCATTAAAATATTTGACCGAAAGTTTATAATTTGTCTGAGGCTCAAGATAGACCGCAGGTGAATAGACCTTCTCCCATGTCCAACCCGCCGACTGAACTGTAACTGTATCAACGCCATCATCACCGTGTGTTACTTCAACAATGGGTTTGTCATTTAATAATTTGTCATTTAATAAGCATACGTTAGTCCAATAACTCATATTGGTCGCGGGTTCAGTCACGACCGACGTCGAAGACCAGCCGAGGAAAGGAAATTCCAGGACATCAGGATCCATCGGAACTCCGCCTGATGTATCGTAGGATATGGTTACTTTGTTTTCGAATTCATTGGCCTTGAGTGCCGTCTTTTCGCCGACAGGCATCTGCTGTTCATACATCGCACCGCTGCCGCCGTTAGGATCGAACTTGATCTTATAGTAATCTTTGTTCTCTTCATCTGCGAGAACATTCGCGCAGACTCCGAACATGGCTACGATCAAAGCTGTTGCGCATACTGCCTTTAATTTCCTGTTACCCATAATAGCCCTCCTCAGTAATAATATCTAAATTATAAAGTAGGCATACCTTTCGATAGTAGAAGCGAACTGCTGATGACTTTCACAAAATTGCGGGTGCTTTTATGAACTGTTTGACTAAACCAATGGTTGAATATTCGGCAGTTATTCTACCTAAATGTTATTGATTCAGCGTTCGCAGACAAGATAGAATCTAATTACCAAGGGAGGTGCGATCTTATGCCTGACAGTATTAAAGTTGGTAGTTTCATCACTGAAAAACGCAAAGAACTCGGTATGACCCAGAGCGATCTCGCAGAGAAGCTTAGTGTTTCCTTCCAGTCGATCTCGAAATGGGAGACCGGGAAAGCATATCCTAACATCGAGATCTTGTCAGACCTCGCAGGGATCCTCGGAGTTACGGTAGACGAGCTGCTTTCGGGCAGCGAGAAAGATCCCGACGGACTGTCCTACAGCAAAGCCGGAGTTGACATCGCTTATACCGATTCGATCAAGACTGAGATGAAAAAGCACCTTGAAACAAAGGACAGGCGAGTCCTCAACGGTCTCGGTCCCTTCGCGTCTTTATACGACATCGATTTCCCTGAGATAAAAGAACCCGTCCTCGTACTCAAGTCCGAGGAGCCCGGCTCCAAGCAAAAGCTTGCCATGGAGTACGGATACACCGAATCTATCTGCCACGACATGATCAACCACCTCGTCAACGACATTATAGTGATGGGTGCCAAGCCCCTCGCGGTCCTTGATACGATCGTCTGCGGCAAGGCCGAGAAATCGACTATCAGCTCTCTCGTAAAGGGCGTGTCGGATGCCTGTAAGGAGAACTGCTGCTCCCTTGTCGGCGGAGAGACGTCGATTCAACCAGCGGTTGTAGATGCAGGTGTGTATGTACTGACTTCAAGCATCGCCGGTATCGTCGAGAAGAAGAACATCATCGACGGTTCCGCAGTTAAGGAGGGCGATGCTGTTATCGCCGTCGCATCCAACGGCCTTCACACCAACGGCTATTCACTCGTCAGGATGCTCCTCGACAAGATGCCTCAGATCAAGCTCGAGAAGATTGGCAGGAACACATTCATCGAAGAGATAATGAAGCCGCACACCCCCTACTACAAGTCAGTCAGGGATCTGTTCGGCAAGAACAATATCAGCGCTATGGCCCACATCACAGGCGGCGGCATCGAAGGCAATCTCTGCAGGGTCATTCCCGATGGACTCTCTGCCAACATAGACCTGTCGAAGATCAGGATCCTCCCTGTCTTCCGCTTCATCAAGGAGAAAGGCAACATCAAGGATGCCGAGATGCTGAGCACCTTTAACATGGGCGTCGGTCTCATCATCGTCGTTCCCGAAAAGCATAAGAAGAAGGTCATCGGTCACATCAGCAAATACCACGACTGCTACGAGATCGGATCTGTCAGCAAGGGAAACAAGAAGATCGTCTTCAAGAAGCGCCTGAACTGGATCTGAAAGATCACTTCATCAGCAGAGCCGTCATGAGAAAGCAGACCGCTTCGATCAACGCAAGCGGTGTCATTACGTATTTCTCTTTCTTACTCTTCGAGATCAGATTCATCCCGGTGTTGAGCACAAAGAATCCGGCGAAGACAAAGCAGATTATCTTCGTGACGCCGGAAGAAAACCACATGTTCATGAGGCCTGCTCCCTGGAGCAGGATGAGCCCTGCGAAGATCTGCGTTGCGAGCGAAAAGAACGCGCCTGCCCTCATGAAGGGAGGCAGGACCTTATACTGCCCGCCCATCGTGAATTCGCCCAAAGGGAGACCTATTATCAACAGCACTTCAAACACTGCCGCGATAAAGAGCAGGGCGGCACCCGTAACTGCAAATATATTTATCATCTTTTCCTCGCTTTCTTCGGCATCTTGTCAGGATCTATGCCTTCAGCCAGAAGGAATCCGTCTGCCGCTTTGTTTATCATGTTCATCATCTCTTTCTCGGTCGCAGTAAACATCCCGGTCGCAACGAGCGTCGCGATGCCGTGCGAGTATATGACCGTATTTCTTATGTAGCGGAGGACGGCCGCGCGCTTTAACCCGGTCTCATCACAGATCTTCTTTACTGTAGCGGCATTATGTCTTGCCGTGCCTATCTCCTTGACATCGTGCGTCCTGTCAGCGGGAGCTTCACCAAGATAAAGATACTTAAAAAGGTTCGGCTCATTGACGGCCATACGGACATAAGATGCACCCAGAGCTTCGAAGCCTTCGACGGCGTTATTACTGCCCGAAACTGACATAGCAGCGTATTGGCAGGCATATTCATAAAGGGCGCGCCTTAAGCCTTCCATGTTTTCGAAATGCCAGACGATGGGCTGGGTAGAGCAGCCGATCTCGGCTGCGAGGGTCTTGATGTTGACCGCAGGATACCCGTCCCTGATAAGCATCTTCAGAGCCGCGTCCAGAATGACTTCTCTTCCTGTCGTAACTTTCCTTGCCATATTAAAGACCTCATTATATAAACTCGTTTATATAAACGCATTTATATTATACACACCTTTCTCTATTTGTAAAGATGCAAGATCAGCCGGATAAGTGGTGCCGCGCATAATTCAAACGACGATCAGCCCGGACAGGTGAACGCCTGCATAGAAAAGTTCATGGAAGGATCAGTCTGACCTAAGCTTATTTTGCGAAGGTCATTATCAGGAACTGAACGATCCAGGCAATAAGGAATACAGCCGTATAAGCTATTCCGAGGAAGAGACCCAAATAGGCGATGCCGATACCGGTCAGACTCCCTTCGATCACTCCGAAGACCAGAGCAGCGGACATTACGCCCGAGCATATCATCCCTGCGATATCCGTGACCTTTGACAGCGTGGGATGCTGTGAACGGATCTCTTTACGCTTAGGGAAAGTCAGCAGGAAACTAACGAGGAGAACTGCTGCGATCGCCAGCAGGTGAATGCCGAAATTGTTATTTACTATCCTGACAAATCTGCCCGGTACAGTCACATAGTCCCTGATCGCATTGGGGTTCAGCGTGGACATGTAGTAATCACCGTTCCTTAATATGACCGTTATCACGTCACCTTCCCCGGCCGTAACCGGAGCCTGCACATACCTCTCCCTGCCGTTGACATCTGCCTTAAAGTTTCTGTATTCATCAGGATAAGCGCTGTATACTTCTTCCTTCAGTGTAACTTCCTGAGTGGTCATGGTATATTTGAACTCATTAACGAGCAGCGGAATAAAGAATAATACAAACGGGATCAGCATCCAGGCCGCAACGAGCTTGATCCCGTATATCAGATGTAAAGGCTTGGCTTTCATAAATATCGATCCTCTCTTATCAATCCCTCTTGATATCCAAGGTCCCGTCAACTTTAAGGTAATTCCTTGCCTTCTCTTTTGCAAGATCGAGTCCCTTATCGCTGTTGGTTAAGAAAACTATATATTTATCTTCGTCAGGATACAAGACAAAAAGGCTCCGGAAGCCGGGGTTGATGCCGGAATGCTTACAGGAAGAGTAAAAGCTGCTGCCGTCATCTCACAGCAGCGACATCAGGTTTTCGCGGTTTGAAAAATAGTTCACGAGATATTGGGTCGCAACGCCGGTCCTGGCGCTCTTGAACCAGGTGATGTCCGGCTTTATGTTCTTGTCAGTCACTATGGTTACAGTGTCGCCTTCGTTGAGACGCACGTTCCTGCCGACGCGGCTGTCGGATTCGTTGATCTTGGCATAATCGAAGTGAAGACCGGTATCGGCACCGATGTGAAATGCGAAGTCCAGGACGGTCGCACCGTTCGTGATCATCAAAGCGGTCCCGTCTTCCCTGAACACCTTGATCTTATAGGTCCTGTTTTCGGGCTGCTGCAGCTCGGTCTTCTTGCTTCGGAAGACGAATCCTTCCTCATCTATTATGTCGCCGAACAGGAACCGTTCATATTCCTTCCCGGTCCTCACGAACAGTCTGTAGAGGTTATCGGTCTCATCTGCGATGAGGAAATAATCGGCGTCTTTGCGGGTCGTATATTCGTGGCGGGTAATGTAGAAATCTTTTTGTGAAAGATAGTTTTCGAAGAGCTCGAAAAAGACATCGTTCGGTCCGATCTTGGATATCTCCTGCGAAAGGGCATAGTCTACGACAAGTGTAAGATCGTAGAGAGGAACATTCTCCTTGTTGAACATGGACCGCCAGTCGTTCCGGATGTTATCCGCCTTTCCGGAGAACTGTCTGTAAAGGCTTGTGGCGGTGCGTCTGTCGAAGATGAAATCCACTATGTAGCGGCGGTAGTCGTCCAACTCCTCTGTTCCGATATCGGCGGAAGGATCGAAGAGACCTGTCAGGAGCATCCTTGCATCGAAGCAGCTCCGTTCATTGATCCTGAGGATCTCATCGTAGAGTTCCATCATCTCATAATACATCGACGGATGTTCGATCAGGAAACAGCATTCTTCAAGAATATCTATGAAGCGGTATGCGTGCAGATCGTAGAGTCTCGGAAGGAACATCCTGCGGGTGATGCTCGCCATCAGCAGCCTGTCTTCCACGCAGGTCCTGAGGGTATCGATACGGTCTGCGGTTTTCACGTAGATGGCATTATCATCGTCCGATATCAAAGGGAGATCGGTATTGCCCGAATAGTAGCCCGAATTAACGCTGTCTATGGTCCTTGCGTCGCCCATGGACGAGACCTCATCAACTATCCTTGCAACATCAAAACCGAACTTGATCCCGATATCATCGATACCGATCCTTTTTTCTTCAACGGCACAATGAAGCAGCGAAGAGATCAGAAGATCTTTGCCCATCCCCCATCCGGCGATCATCCCGGCTTCTCTTAATGCGTGCCGGATGGTCTTCTCGCCGTTGTCGCGTGTCGAGCCCTCAAGGGTTTTTTCCGCAAGCTCATAGGCGCGCCTTATCAGGTCCTCGTCGAAAGATCCGTGTTTGTCTTTATAGATGGCAATCACTTCATCTATGGTCATATCGATCGCGTTTTCCATGATCAATCCTCCGGCCGAAAGCCCGTCACTGTTTCTTCAATCCTTCTGAAACGCCCTTGATAACGTGATACCAGTTGTCGTCGTCATTTACAGAGACCTTGCCATACCGGAACACGTTCCTCTGCAGGCTCTTCTTTATGTAACGCTCAAGCATGGATCTGACGATAACGGACTTCTGGTATTCCGAAAACTCGTTGGCCGTCTCATTGGGATCAACGTAGAGCGCCTTGAAATTCCTGATCATCTCCTCGGTCTCTTCCTCGGCGTTAAAACCCGGATAACCGAGAAGGAGCGTGTGATGTATCTCTTCGACCGACATGGCCAAGGGGTATCTTGAAAGTCCCATGAACTGGACGACCGGGGCTCTCTCCCTGCCCTTGGAAACGGAATTGACGGTCCCGATCCCGCCTATGTAATCGCCCTTGTCGATCTCGACGCGGTGAAGGATCACGAAGGCCCTGTCGGTATGTCCGTGCTTGAGACTTATAAATCCGTGCTCCGGCGACAGTTCGAAATCGCCTTCATAGAAGGTGCCTTCTTCGCATGAATCAGCGTATTTCCTGACTTCTTCTCCTGCCGGCCTCTCTCCCAGCTTTTCCCTTGCGGTCTCGGCATCCTCTCTTGCCTCGAGTCCCAACAGGGCCGCCACCCTGTATCGCATGACCCCGATCACCGACTCTTCACCGTAGATGCAGAGCAGCCCGAAAGTGACTGAGTCTTTTGGTGATTGAGTATCGTAACCCTTGTACCTTCCGGTATCAAAATAATAGACGAGATAGCTGCCGCAATACCTGCCGTATATATCCTCTGCAGAAGGATCGCTCACGGAAGCCTGCGGCAGGGCATCAGCAGTAACAGTGACGCTCTTGGTCAGGAACTCATCGATGTTGATGTTGAAGTGTTTCTTGAGCGTGATGAAGAAATCCACACTCGGAAGGCGTCCGCCGTTACAGTATTCGGACATGGTTGCCGGAGTGACGCCCATCAGGATGCACAGATCTTTCTGAGTCATCTTCTTTTGGCTGAGAAGGTGCTTGAGGTTCGCGGATACTATCTTCAAGATCTTGGAATCTGTTGCGCCCTGCAGCTCTTTGTCGGTCTTCTTGTTTTCCATGGCAGCAGACCTCCTTCGATTGATAGTTTCATTCTACTTCAGAGGGCGGTGTTTTTTCAATATTTCAAGGCCAGAAAATTCCGCGATTTATAACGATCTTGATGTTTTCTCACCCGAAAACACTTCCCTAAAAGCGGATATTCCGAATAATTCCGAAATTTATAACATAAAATTCCGCACAGCCGAATTATTCGGTTATTTGCGATTGAGATGCCCTTTTGCCAGTGCTAATCTGACAGTGTCAAAAGAGTCACCCGCAAACAGCATAAGGAAGGAGGAGATGTTATGTATTACGTATTGGTCATCGACTACGGATCAAAATTCAGCTTCGGCACTGACAAAGCTTATTGCTACCGCTATTACGCAAGGTCAAACGAGCGCGCTGAGAACAAGGATAAACCCATAGAATGGACCCGCGACATTTCTGAAGCCCTTGTCTGCGAAAGCTACCGGCCGATGCATGATCTCTATCTGAAGGTCAGGGAGGAAACCGGAGACAAGCGTCTTGACATCGTAGGATTACACTGCTGACCCGGTCAGCAAAATCGAAGGCAAAGCCGGAAAGGAGAATCATTATGGGACTTAAGATAGAAAACAAAACAGTAAAAGGTTACGACTATGAGGAACAGGAAGCTACAGTCGTCATACCCGACGGAATAGAAGTTATCGGAGAATATGCGTTCTCCCACCGCTCGAAGATAAAACAGGTGATCATACCGCCGTCTGTCACAAGGATCGAAGACTGTGCATTCAACGATTCAGGATTAGAGTCCATTGAGATCCCTGACAGCGTTACATTCCTAGGGCAGGAAGCTTTCAGGTACTGCGAATACCTTAAGAGCGTCAAGATCGGAGAAGGCATAGACAGATTGAATGCGTACACGTTCAAGAACTGTCATAACCTGGAACACCTGGAGATCTCTGCTTATCTGAAAAGCGCAGACTACGATTGTTTTGTGGAATGCTACAGCTTGAGGAGCGCATGGGTGAACGGGATCGAATATTTTCTCGTACATAAGCACGCACCGAAGGCCGTAAAGGCAATCTACGAGTCCATCAACGCATCCAGGTGCCGATATATTGATGAAGCGGAAAGCGGCGCATTCGACGAATTCGAATACACGGATTACTGCATAGCAGGTGACGGATACAGTTTCTAAGCATATAAGGAGGTGTTCTTATGATGTGGAGTTACCTTAACAGAGGTGAAAGTCACTACCGGGAAGTCCTGTCTGAAACTGCTGATCACATGGTGAGTTACTTAAGGGGAAAAGCGGCAGCTCTCGCTGAATGCATGAATCTGAAAAGACCTGATCCGGGTGAAGAGGGCCGCTGGGTCCTGATCTACAAAGACTATTTTTCGCTTATCGAATCAGAGATCATGCCGGAACCCGGTCAGGAGGATATCTTTTTCGGAAAAGGAAATGAATGCATCTTAGTATCTGCCGACTCTGACTCTTTAGTCGGCAAGGGGATCTACTGCAAAGCATTCGATTACGCAGTACATCTGTTGTCGATGTTCAAGGAAAAGTACGATGCCGAAGATCATATGAAGGTGGAATACGACAAGTATTACGGCACAGGCATCTTGTACATGGAGTTTTATATTTTCGCAGCAAAGCATTCATAAGACCTTTACGGATGCAGAAGATGAGAAAGGAGGTGTTCTTATGCATAACGAAAGTCATTTCCGGGAAGTCCTGTCGGATATCGCTGACCACATGGATCTTTACTTCAGCAGAAAGACATATGTGCTCGCATCATGCAAGGGGATCAACAGACCGACTCCACGTGACTTTGGCGCATGGGCATATGTTTTCTCAGACTATTTTCTGCTCGTCGTAACAGACGAGGTTCCGGTCTTCGATCAGGAGGATATCTTTTTCGGAAAAGGAAATGAATCGATCTGCGTAAGGACAGGCCCTGATTCTCCGGTCGGCAAGACGATCTATGTCAAAGAAAAGGAGTACGCATTTGATCTGCTAACAATGTTAGAGGAAAGATTCTATGCCGAATACGTAGTGAAGATGGAATACGAAAAGATTTACGCATCTGATTACCTGTGTCTGGATTTTTATTTCTATGCGATCTGAGCATAAAAAGGAGGTGTCATTATGTTGTTCTTAACTAAGAAATATCTATCGAAAAAGATCCCGGCAGCATGTCTTGCAATTATCATGGGCATGATGATGCCCCTGGCAGGATGCAGCGGGGATACAGGGGAAGTTACCGGCAAAACAGAGACGTCCACCACAACCGCAACTGCAGCTGAGACCAGTCAAACGCAGACATCGCCCTCCATAGAGGAAGACAAGGACAACCCTTACTATCCCCAAAAGCGCGATGCGCTGGATGCACTGGAAACAAGGCTCAACGATAACAGGAAGTATCTATATGTCTATAAGGATTACGGTTCCATCGAGAACGCGTTCACGCAGAAGGCAAAGATGTACGGGAATAACCCTCACCTTGTCGAGGACCTGAACGAGCACTGGATCAGTGATTCTTACGACGGCTACTGTATCCGCTGCGCCCAGAAGACCCGCGAAGGTGACTGGAACGCCTGGATGTGGATGACAGGGTATCTGCCTGAAGGATCGACCGAACCTGTCCTCAACGACGGCAGCATGGACGGTCAAGGCTACGATCTTACCGGCGCGGAAAAGCTTACTTTCTACGCCAGGTGCGACAAAGGGAGAAGCTGTACCTGTGAGTTCTTTACGGCAGGATTCGGCCGCGACGCTTCGACCGGTGAACCGATAGTTAAGTATCCCGACAGCTGCAGGAAGATCCTTCTGGGCCGCGTCCACATAACGGATGAATGGCAGCAGTACACCATCCCCCTCGAAGGGAAAGATCTCTCCTACATCGTCGCAGGCTTCGGCTATGCAGTGAACGACAAGATGAACGGCAACGCCGATGTCATCTTCTACCTCGACGAGATCAGATTTGAAGGCGACATCAAGTGCTTAAAGGATGCCCCCGTCCTGATCAAGTCTTACGATACGAAAAACATGTACCTTAAGAACGCCGCATACAGCTACGACAACGCCTGCTCGGCAATGGCCTTCATGGCAGCCGGCAGACAGGAAGATGCAAAGCAGATCGTCGATGCATTCGTCTATGCGGTGAGGCACGACAGAGCACTGGCTGAACCCGTCGAAGGCAGGATCGACCGCCCCTTAAGAGCCCGCAACGCATACGGTTCTGGCATCATCTCCCCGATGCCGGGCTGGGGCTTCTCAGCCCGCATCCCCGGCTGGTACAACTACGTCGATGAGGTATGGTGTGAAGATCGGGTAATGTGCGGGATAAACCCGGGCAACATCAGCTACATGGCCCTCGCTCTTCTTCACTACTACAACAGATACGGAGGCGAAGAATATCTCGATACGGCTGCGTCCCTTATGGACTGGGTGATCCTAAACTGCTCGGACGGACGTGACGGATTCACCGGAGGTTTCGACGGATGGGAAGAAGCAGATCCGCCCGTAGTATACAAGAACAATTACCGCAGCCTCGAACACAACATCGACTGTTACGCCTGCTTCAAGGCTTTGTACGATATCAAGGGCGACCAGCGCTATAAGGACGCTTACGAGAGCTCGCTGAGGTTCATAAAGTCCCTTTACGATCCTACGCGAAAACTCTTCCTGACAGGCACGACGGGCGACGGCGTAACACCAGACAGATCCATCGTTGTCCTCGACGCCCAGGTCTGGTGCGCCATGGCACTGGGAGACGAATTCGAGCCCTATAAAGACGCACTTAAGACAGTCGAAAAGATGAAGACCAAAGAAGGCGGCTATCCCTTCTATCTTGCAGACGAACCCAAGCCCGGAATCTGGTGCGAAGGCACGGCTTTCACAGCCCTCCTCTACCGCGAGTTAGGTGACGAAGCAAGATACAAGGAAGCGATGGATGCCCTGACAAAGCAGCAGCTCGACAGCGGCCTCTTCCCTGCCGCATCGGTCGACGGGCTTGAGACAGGCATCTACCTGTTCAACGGCAAGCCCTGGGTCTACAACAAGGATCCGCACATCACGCCCACGGCCTGGATGATCATGGCGGCAACAGAAGGATTCAATCCCTACGTGATCCGCTGACAAGGAACGGAGGTGACAGTATGAGAACCGGCAGATTTACATTCCATCTGATACTGAATACCGACGGCAAGACCAGATGGGACCACGAAGACAGCAGCTACTGGAACGACCACTTCGACAAGCTCCTCAAGGGCAAGGTCGGCTATAACCTCTGCAACGCGGACGGATACACCAAACTCATCAAGTTCAGCTCCGACCTCGAACACAACCGCATAAAGGTGCTGTCGGAATACACCTTTTACGACGGCTTCACGGAGAGTATCCCGGGCCTGATCAACGATTACATGGAAGGCATGGCAGGCAGCTTCCAGCGGGCATTCAGGAAATGTCAGCTGAAACTGCCAAACACCGATAACTACTTCTTCAACATGGACACCATCGTTTACGACGATGAACCGAAGGAGGTCTGGTACCTACCGGAGATCGAAGAGATCGACGACAACGAAGCGGCATACCTGATCCGTGCCGCGAGCTATTTATCAAAAACGTAAGTCAATAATACCTCCATAACGGTGAAGGGACTGTTTCCTGCAGCGGGAAACAGTCCCTTTTAAGGGTCGAAAGTTCAGTAAAATTTCATATAGGAAATTTAGTGCACCCGCCGGGCCCGAATAGTTCAGCAAATCTTAGTATATGAAATTTACTACACCAATCAGGCCAAATTGGTTCAGCAAATTTCTATATTGAGATAAAAGTGCACTTTTAAACCGCAAATAGTTCACTAAATTCGAAATATAAGAATTTACTGAACCAACTGCGTCAGGCAGGGGCATAGACAGCTCATATATATATGAATTATAGGGAGATCCCCTTCCGCTATACAAAATATCCATCCCCGGATATTCCGCGATATTTCCGGATTGTATATTCTGAACAATACGATTTTTATCCTCTCCGAAAATTGCAGGTGATATAATTTTCGAAAGGAAAGATCAAAGCGGAAACGCAATAGATCTTAAGGGATTTTATAAACGATTTAGGGGGAAACCAAAATGAAAAAGAAGATCTTATCAGCAGCTCTGGCTGCAGTCTTAGCAGTAACATGTCTGGCAGGCTGCTCTGCAGGATCCGCAACAGACATTGTTAAGGTTGCGAATGATTACGGAATGACAAAGGGTGAGGATTTTACCTCTTTCTTACGATCAAAAAATAATGGCGTTCCGTCTTACTATGTTTCAAAAGACAGTACAGAAGCAACCGAGTTGTACAAACTTGCCATCGCAAGTGCAGGATACGAACCTAATGAAGAACTGGAAAGACTTGTCATATGTATGGAAGTCGAAAAGCAAGACGAACCAAAGCCCGCTACGGTGATGGATGGTGTGCATACATACATTTTCGCAATGTCTGCTAAAGACACAAAATCTGCAAAGTCGATCTACGATCATTATGCTGACTGGATGAAAACACGCGGAGGCAAAGAAGAAAGCAAGAACGGCTATACATACATCATTTGCCAGCGCAACCTTGGGCTCCCTGCAGGAGACGACAGCGAGGGTACGAATTTTTCCGGTATCTACATCAACGGAAAGAACCTCATCTATATCGAAGCCGAGATCGGTGATAGCGACACCAGCAAGTGCGCTGAATCCTTCTGCAAAGAGCTCGGTCTTGTATCACCGCTGACTTTAAAGAAATAACAAAAGCGGCCAACCGGCCCGGGAGGCTGTCTCTTCGGAGACAGCCTCTTTTCTTTTGTTTACAGATACATCAACTGAGCAATGTTATAATGTTCTTGTCTGAGGGGAAAGCAGCATTGATCAGAGATCACAAGGGGGCTATATGGGATTATTTGAACCGGGTTGGAAGAATAAGGATAAAGCAAAAGCCTTGAAGTGGATCTCCAAGCACAGGGGATCCGACATGATCGATGCCATTATCTCATCCGAGGATAAGGATATAAAGAAGGCTGCAACCGATCAGTTTATCAAACAGATAAATTCACCGGACAGAAGTCTTATCACCTCCTGCATGTACAAGATCTTCGAAAAAGCAGACGACGATACTAAGTCGGCTCTGCTCAACGAGACATCAGACCAGGTGCTGTTGGGACGATTGGCCAAATACGAAAGATCGTCGAAGATCAGAAGAGAGATCGTAGGAAAGATCCGCGATCAGGGGATACTGAGAGAGCTGGCTTCACACGGTCTGGAAAGCGCAGCGGAACTCATCACGGATCAGGATATCATCTTCGAGATGCTGACGGACAGTTCGTTTATAAAGGACATAGAACTTTTGTCTGAATGGACAAAAAACCGCAACCGTTTAAGGCCTATAGGTCAGGTGTTTGCCGAAATGGTCGCAGACAGGCTTGAAGAACCGGACAAACTGCTCGAGGCGTTGAAAAAGACCCCTTACGACCATATTGCTTTCATATGCGCCTTGAAAATACAAAGGGATAAGATCGCCGATCTTAAGGACATCGTATCGGATAACTCATATTCCAATCTGGCCAGGATCGGTGCAGTAAGGGCCATTCGCGATGAGAACGATCTGTCTTATCTTGCCGATAACGAAGATCTTCCTCACTCTGTCAGAACTGCAGCGGCAGAGCAGATAAAGACACCGGAGATCAGGAAGAGATACTGCGACAGATTCGGTACTCACGATTGGAAAAAGATCGACTCCATCCATCACGACGCAGGCGACCGCGATTACGTGGATCACATCTACGAATGCATATATTGCGGCAAGAAGAAGACCGAAGAAGAAACCTATGTATATTGATCCAACATCATGGTCAAAGAGATAAAATACGGAACGACTAATACTTAAGAAAGTCTACTACGGGCATGCGCCTTTGCTTCTTTTCGGGAAGAAGATCCCTCAAATTATGATGATCTGTTAAGCGTTTGCAAATAATATTTGTATATATGCACTTTCCGAAAACACGGTGCTATAATCACCTTGTACTATTAAGGACTTTGAAAAATAATCCGATTGACAGAAGGGGGAATTGTCATGAGAAAGATCTGCAAGCAATCCAGGAAAGGGTTCACTCTTTTGGAACTCATTATCGTCGTTGCTATCATAGTCATTGTCACTGCTATCGCCATTTTAGTGTTTGGCGGCGCCCTTAAATCCGCAAAAGATTTCACCGATTCTTTAATGTAACGGGGGAGCGTTATCTCATGCGAAAACCTGCCGCATTATCAGCATTGCTTATATGCGTCGTTGTTCTCCTCACAGGATGCACCGATGCTTTCAAGACGGAAGATCTCGTAAGCGTACTTAAGGAACACGGTGACAGTAAATTCAGTTCGCTGGAATCATACAACGCACGTTGGGGAACAGGTTCCGGCAGCGGAACAGATCTGATGCCCTATACTTCTTCCAATACCAACTCTGACGGTTCGATGAAAGAGCCGACTTACTATGTGTCTAAAGATCCTGAAGAAGCTGATCTTTTATACAAGATCGAATTTGACGACAGAGAAAAGTCCGGGATCTTCCTGGAGGAAATGGTTGCCGCGCACTCCGGTGACAATAACGCATTATGTCTTGCGGTCGCCAAACAGGAATACTCCGCACAGGATATTTACGATAACTGCGAGGCCGCCATAAAAGAAGAATATGCTTATCTTACAGAGAATAACACCAACGCATCGATATCTTCCGGAAGCAAAAACGGTTACACTTACACGCTATTACATTACAAGTCGGGTGATGACATCAACATGGGAGGCGGATTATACATAAAAGGGAATGCGGTCATCATGATAAGTTCTGATAACGGAGACGATTACTTCTTCAGGAAACTCGGTCTGGTATCGCCTTTCGATTTGAACTAATATCCTTTTATGGTTAAAGAGATCAAGTACGGTACGACAAATACTTATCTTATCAAGGGGACGAAAGGTTCACTTCTTTTTGACACAGGCTGGGCGGGGACTCTTAACGCTTTCTGCCGCGCCATGGGCGAAGCCGGCGAGAAGGTACAGGACATAGACTATATCCTGATCTCACACTTTCATCCGGACCACATGGGGATCGCCCAGGATATCGCGGATATGGGTCCTAAGATCTTAGCTGCCGACATCCAGAAAGACTTTGTCCATTCTTCAGACAGGATCTTTGCCAAGGATAAGAAAGCTGATTTCACCCCTATAAGAGATGAGAAAGTACAGTTCTTTACGCTCGATCAGAGCCGGGAGATCCTGGCGGGACTCGGTATAGACGGCGCCGTATACGCAACGCCCGGACACTCGGACGACAGCATAAGCCTGGTCCTGGATTCAGGCGAGATCTTCGTCGGCGACTTAAACCCTCTTTACGAACTCGAACTTCACAGGGGGAGCGCTATCGAAGCGAGCTGGAAGATGCTCCTTGCAATGAACCCCCGCAAAGTCTATTACGGCCATGCTCCCATGGCAGACCTTAAGACAAATCCCCTTGGCAGGCTCCTCGGCAGGAGTGCGCCTGACGACATATATGCTCTCGTAAAGAGGATAACCAGATATGTTGACAAGGGCACACCGAAAGATGTTATAGTCAGGAAGACAGGAGCGGATCCGGTATTCGTGGAGGACGTCACCCGTATGTATATCACTCACCCGGGTGTATCCGTCCAGGGGATATTGGACCGCATCGAGATCAAAGGGAGGTAATCTTATGAATCCGCTTAGTGTAGTAATCATCGTAGTGCTGATCTTCGGAGCAGTGACAGCAGGACTTTTCCTCACGTTGAAGGGCAGGAATCTCGCGCGCGAAGAAGTCGATAAAGTAAACGTTGACAACGAGCCCCTGGAAAGCCCCTGCACGATACACATCAGAGTCGCGGAAAACTTCACTCCTCTTGTGGGCGATCCCTGGCAGTACGGTTTCTCACTGAACGGAAAGGATCCCGTTTTTACCGATCTCGGCGGAGAGATGGAACTGACCACCAACGTGCTCCACAATGCTCTCTTAGGATACGGACGCAGCACGTACGGTTCATACAGCAAACCTAATATAGAGGTCCCCTTTACTTTCGATGCAGTGAGCGGCGGCGTGATCAATCTTTATTCGGACGCGAAGGTCGAGAACACAGGCAGCAATCTGCGCTGGAGAAGCGAACTGTCTTTCGACGAGCCCGGAAAGACTCCGGAAAAATCTGACAACTGAAGCGCAACAATATGGTAAAATCTCAGAGGAGTTATAGCGGCAGATGATGATATCTGCCGCCGGGGAAAAACAATATACGGGGGGATAGTTAAATGAAGTTTAAGATCAGACACGAGTTCAAGCCGATAATAATCTCTATATGTATTATCAGCGGATTATTTGTCATATCACTTTTTATACTGCCGTTTACTCAGGTATCAGATAACATAGTGATCCACGGTATAGGCACTTTCTCATGTGCAGGGCTCCTGGCATTGCTCTTTCTTGTCATGATCGTCTATTTCATCGACAGGGCGGTCGGCGCCACGATCAAAGTGGACGATACGACAGTAACGGTATCGCAGCTTTTCGGAAGGAAGAAGATCGATATAGATAAGATCGAAGACATGGAGATCGAAGATTACTTCCGCAGAGAGATCCGCAGAAGAGTCTACAGGATGAAGCTTACCATATATTACAGCGGCGGCAGGAAACTTGTCCTAAAAGACAACGCATCCAAGGTCAACGGATTTTGGGGATTCGTGACAGGCGAACGCGAGGAGCTTCCATACCAGGAAGTCACGCTCTATCAGGCTTGTAAGTATATCGAAAGCAAGATGAAGTAATAACATCCGGGAGGTATTAAATCATGTCAGAATCAGTAAACATAAGCATCCACGACGATTACATCAGCGTCTCTTTCGATGTCGCTGATCCCAAGATAATGGCGGTCGGCGAAAAGATGAATGAGATCTGCGATGAAGCCTACATGAACGGCTACAACTGGGAAGCATTCTTAAACTGCTACCTTTCGGTAAATGCACCCGAGATCCTGGAGCAGATCGACTCAGATCCCGAAGCCGAGATGTACAGCGCCTTCATAGAAGAGGTCAGCGACGAGACCAAGGCTCTGGCAGCAAAGTTCGGAGAGCTCATCGAGGATCTTTTCAACAACGAAGACAAGGTCTATTCATTCTTAAATGAATATGCCGAAGATATTGCATGGGATTGATATCCCGGATAAAACAAAAATGAAATCCTCCGGATCTGCGAAAACAACGCGCCGGAGGATTTTTCTATGAACACGGATGAAGAATTTTCCCGAAAATAAAGGAACCGCACTCGCGTGCGGCTCCCCCTGCTTAGGTGTGAATCCCTTTGCAAATAATCCAGATGCAAAACCCGCTAACAAAACCGTCTCGAAAAATTGCATCTCTTGTGTGAGGCAAGCTCCTACGTACAAATCTCGTTCTCGATCAAAACCAACGTTAAGTTCTTGTACCCTCACAAAAAGTAAACAACCAGATCACCCGTTCCCGATCAATGTCAAAGTCCTAAAACTTGCACCGCAAAACAAACGCTTTTTCCCAGGTATCTCCGCCACTCACTTCCAAGATACCAACCTCCCTCGCCCCTTGGAGCCCCACTGCACCTAACCATCTCTAGCCAAATCGTTACGGGGAAGGACCTCACTACCTCGTCCTTTCAATTAGTACAAGCGTGTACATCGCCAATTGAACACCAAGTCTTGGTAAGGTTCGTTTGTCAGACAGTCTTCAATTCCTTTTTCTCGTTCAATTTCCCACAATTTTTTGTTTTCGTCGCTTCACAGATGAAATAGGATCACAAGCTTGTTTCCATACTTATGTACTCTATGCTTCACTTCGTTTTTTCTTCAGTACACACAAAATTCGCGAATCACTAGAACCTCTACGAGCCTATGTCACTTTCTTGCATTACACGACTACCATAATCACAGCTATTTTTGATCTTACACCGCACATAGCATTCCTTCAGATCCCATACTACTGACAACTTTTTCTCATTCTTTATCAATAAAAATCGGTCTAAATCACCTAGATATAGTTTAAGATAATCATTAACAATATCAGTTCTCATCGAAAAAACTATGCTGGCATATCGAACTATCGTCACTATTCATATGTCAGAAGGCAATGTTTCGTCCATGCTTCGTGCTGCTAATAACGTTTTCGCTCATACAACAAACTTTATAATGTCCGAATTATTACTTCAGATCATCACTTTGTCCATTAATATGTTCACTTCGCATTGTTAAGCTTTCTCAAAAGTTTACGCTTTCGTCACATCAAACCACAGAATTATGTTCGATACTTCGTCCTATCAGAACTGCATCCATGCACCAGGGTGATCATACAGGCCTACCATTAGTTCAGAAAACATCTCTGCTGCCCTACTACTATACTGCCTGCGTCACTTACTCCTCTGATATGTACGGCAATCCCAACACGATCGATAACATTTGACGGCGCATCTTATCATCATTCTTAATGAGATTATAATAGCCTCCGATCTCTGTTATGTTTAGCGGCGCCGGGATGCGAGCTTGCTTAACATCCGATTCTGTTGCTATTCGCTTCAGAATCATTTTCCTTGCTTCGAGCATGTCTTCTGAAGTTTCCTGCTCGATCAGTTTGGCCAATACAGAATTCATGTCCATATCTGCCATTACCATTCACCTCCTTCTAAATACTCTAAATAATATGGAATAAGATAGTTTAAATCACAGAAAATATTGGGTCTGGTAAAGTCAACTATTAATTCATCTCCGTTATCTAATTTCTTTAAAGTGTATTTTTGCCTTTGGAGGAAATCATCGATACCGTTATAAATGTCACGCCTAGGTCCCTCACTATCCTCCGATTTCGAATTCCATACTTCAAAGGATTTTTTGTTTACATCTTTTATGATCAAAATATGAAAAGGATGTTCTGTCTCTTTATATCTTTTCCCGTCAGGTATTATTTCCTTTCGCATAATTATGTCACCCGGCTTGAGATAATCCTGATAATCCGGTCTAGGATCCTCATTAAGTATTTTTGATTTTGAATCATCAGGACGATATAAGAATAACAGCTCGCTCCCTTCACTTCTAAGTGTTGATGCGTTCGTCTTTAGTCTTCCATAGCCGTGACCAATTGTTTTGAACTGCTTATATACCGGAACCTTAAGCGTGATCATTACATCAACAATTGCGCGAGACACGAATCCGGAACAATCTATTCCCAATCCATATTTCACAAAATCCTCTCTGCCTGATATCTTATTTTCTTTCTTTAGATTAGAAAAAACATAGTTTATTATATCAGGAGAACCTTTTCCCCCAACTATACTTGAGTAAGTACCTGTAGATGAGTAATGCTGGACATCAAAAGTTTCCTCATATATATCTTTTGAATCATCCGGCTTCCTATACCAGGAATCTACTTCATCTGGATTATCGGTATTAAGATATTTTCCTGATTTCCCTATCTTAAAAAGGTTTCCAGTCGATGATTCTTTTATATTCTTTGATTCATCGTATTTATAGGCAGTATTTCCTACCTTATAAGGAGTGCCATTATAGTATACATATCTGTCTACTTTAATTTTCTGAAGATATTCCTCCTCCAATTCCTGAATTCTTTTTTTCAAATTTTTCCAGTCATCGCCGGTTTGACCCTCAACATGTGATGTTTCATCCATTGAATACGGAAAATACTCATTAGTTCCGCTGATCTTCCAGCGATCGAAATATCTTCCTAAAGCATCCGAAATACAAGAACTAACGGCTTCAGGAGTCGAATTGTATACAGCAAAAACAACGCAACACCAATCCAGTATTTCTGTTTCTGAAAGACTTACAGAAGAATGTCGTTCTTCAAGAGCGCTAATAAAATCACTTTTTTTATCGATTAAACAAACAACAAAATCCTTAATATATCCACTAAGACTCTCAGCATTCTCATTTTTGATGGCAGACTCTACGCTCTTCCATTCTGCTTTATGATATTTCAGGTAACTTTCTACCAAGTGTTTGATTCCGATCAAAGAATAATCTTTTGTTCCAACTGATACTTCAGAGAAAAACGCTTCTATGCTTTTTTCGTTTTTTATTGCATCCAAAGTAAGGGAAATTGCTTTTTTGAAAGCTTTCTGTCGATATCCATCAGGATCGTTGGAAATCAGATCCTTATCTTCATCAGAATTTGTATCATAGTTTTGGGATAACAAAGCCAGTGCGCACATGAGCCACTCTTTTATATCCCCTTGTGAATCTTCACTGCAAACTAATGCAGAATCTATCTGATCCGAACAAGCTCGTAAAGCTTCTATAATATCTTGAAGATTCATTTTGGGGTCTCCTCGTTTTTTCTTGAACGTTCTTTTTCGTATATTTCTTTTGATTTTTCCTTGCTTCTGCATACAAGTTTACATTCGTCGACATTTTTAGGAATTTTTGTGATCAGCTCTCCATTAATAAACCACATATTTTTCCAATAATTATTTAACAAATAATCTACTTTATGTCTGCCATGATTACGTCTTATATATATCATTCCAAGCAAAAAGATCATCGCTTCTTGTCTGTCTTCAAGCTCTCTTCCAGGCTTTGTTGTATATTGATCCTTGGTAAGCTCAATATGTACTATTTCTTTTTCTACTACTTTTTTAGTTTTTTTATCTTCTTCTTTTTTTACATATTTTACATACTGTGTTTCCTCATTCATTTTTGAAGCTCTATTAGCGGGAAATGCATTATTACCTAAAGCAGAAAATATACATACTGCCGAACTATAAATGCTGTCTTCTTCTATGTTCTTTTCAAAATTTTCGTCTTTAAAATCAAGATATTTGATTATTCGATCTTTAACACCTGGATACTTTTCATGATCTTCAGACTGTTCCTTTATATAAAAATTTTTCCACCAATATTTGATTTGTTCTGCTGCAATAGATTTTAAAAGCAAAACATCTTTAAATATTTCGTAAAACCAAAAACCGGAATGATAACTATCTGGGGAACTACTATTTTGAAACAGCCCTGCTGCCTGGTACTTATCCTCTTCTTCTCTAATATATTTCCAATTAAAGGTCTTATTTGTTTTAGCCTTCTTACTATTCTCCTCACCTTTTTTAAGTTCACGATTATAATCCATTTGAAATTTTTCAAGTTTAATACCAGGTACCAAATATTTCTCGTCCCGATATTTCTTCATGTTCTCTTCAGCCCATGAGTCAAGACAAGATATCTTATCCTGCTTTGAAAAAAACGGTTTATAATCACCATCTTTTAAAACACCGGATTTACTGAAAAAGAACTTTATTGCATTTAACCAATCATCATATTCCATTTCATTAGCCGATTTTATATTATTGCCAAGATGATCTGCTATTATTTCATCTTTCAATACCTGTTCTCTATAATATTGAGCTGATGTATCAGCTTTATCCATCAATCGATAAACAAAATATCTGCACATCTCCTCATATATTCTTGGATTTTTTAGTATGTGTTTTTCTATTAATTTCTGCTCGTTGCCGACTGCAAGGTGTTGAAATCCAATAGTCAAGTCTGGATCAGTATTATAAAAGTGAATTGCATTGAATTGTTTGTATGATCCACCTGATCCATTCAACGTTGCTGCAGCTTTTTGAACTATCTGAATAAAGTTTTTATCTTCTTTACAAAAACCCCAGAATCCATAAGGATCATTTTCACTGCTTTCAGGAACCCAAAAAAGGGAGTTGCTGGGATCACATCCCTTTTTGCCTTTGCTATTATTTTTTGATCTGTCAAGCACTCTTTTCTTCCAATCTACTTTGCTCCAGTCAGTATCGATCGGAAGATAAGGTGTTATATCCGAAGAAGCGGAATCGTCTACTTCTCCAGTTCCACTTCCCCCATCATCACTTCCCGTATCAGGATTCGGAGTCTGTTCAGGTTTAACATCAACCTCATCCTTTTTTTCAGGATTAGGAGTCTGTTCAACCTCATCTCTATTTAGATAATAATATATAGCCAAAATGGCAGTAAGCACATCATCTATAGGAATACAAATCCCTTTTTTCTCGGCATAGGGTGAATTATCCAATGCCTCCTGAAGTACAGACATCTTTGACCTAAACTTTTCACGTAATGATGTATTATCGTCCATATTAAAACTCCAGAAACATTAATTCATGATAAAGTTCAATACTGAACCAAGATCAGATCCCAGCCAAGAACACAGTTTCTCTGCCGCACCCTTCATTGATGTGTCGCTTTCCCCGGTTATATCGGTGAAAAACTTTTCGGGTGAGTCGCCCTTTTTAATCGCATTAACCATACCATCTATGACGGAATCCAAACTGGAATCCTTATTTTTTTCTTCAGGCTTCTTTCCTTCACCGGAGCCTTTTCCATCATCAGGATTCTTGGTTTCAGGTTTATTATTTCCACCTGAATTATTTGAATCAGGCTTAGAAGTCCCTTCACCATCCTGATCCTTATTCTTAGATGCATTGATCTGGGCTACTCTCTCGGCTGATTCAGATTTGAGTTTCTGTGTAGCATATTCCATCGCTTTTCCGGCAAGAGTGGAACTCTGATTGATAACATTATCCCGACCAGTTGATGTTGAATTCATCGCGTTGTTCAACAATGTTGCGGTTTGTTCTAATCCTGTGATGTTATCAAATTGAGGCGTCTGTTTTGCAACAAGAGCGGATATAAGATCCGTAGCTGTTACGGGAGTTTGCTGAGTTGCCGTCTGCAAATTCAATGCCCCAAAGTCTTTTGTTGTCTTATTACCGAGGTAATCTCCTCCGGAAAGATAACTGCTATCCAATGTCATGGAATCGATCGGAGAATCCTTCCAGTTCCAGAAACGCGTAAGATCAATCTCTTCACTGACATTAGTTGCGCCCAAGACAGCCTCGCCGATCATACCGTCTGTAGGTATGGAGATGGTGGTGCTTGGTGCACGGAAGCAGGACGTATGATAGCGGTACAGAGAATCCTGGATCTCAGCTGCTGTTTTACCTAATTTGACTGCCAATTCTTCCGGATATGTAAACGGAAGAAGAATACAGTTGCCATAGTAACCCATTACTCTCTTGACATTAACACAATTCAACAGAGGAATATAAGTGCTGTCGTTTTCAACATCAAAATATGTCTTGAAATTCATATCTATGTTGTACTGTTCCAGCATAATAGCGAGTTCATTACTGCTCAGTGTCTGCCATACTCTTTGCGAATAACGCAAAGTCTCAGAAGCAACATGCTGCAACGTCTCCTCCATCTTTTGGAACTCAAAACGATGGAGATAATTCTCTTTGCAATTTGCATACATCGAAACGCCATAATACAAAGAATCAGACGACTGCTGGAATTCGACAGGATTATTATCATCATTTAATGAGAATTTGGTATAACCAAGATTTTTTAATTCTCTGGCACTAAGATGAGTAATCGGGGTAAAGTAAGCCTCAGGAATTTGTGATCGCCAATAATCCATCTTGCCACTGTCTTCAACAGTATTTTTCGTATCCTTTTTTACATCATAGAGCTTATCCCAATAATTCTTGACGATCTCATCAAGATCAATCTTATCACCCCAATTATCGTAATATTCCTTCTTATTAGGATCTATAGACAATGGTATACTGGTATCAATAAACTCGTGGCTTATATATAGACTGGATATTTCATCCGGAAGAGTATCAACCGGAAGGCTAAAAGTCATTTTCACGGTACTATCGAGTTTAGTATCGTTAACCTTATTCCTGATGAACGTTTTAACATCTTCAGTTGAATAGAACGTATAGGATGACAATTTTATAGTATTATCAACAGCAATCCTGCCAACAACAGAACCCTTGCCATTTTTAAAATACAGTCTGGCGGATATCTCGTCGTGATCAAAGATATTTGCATTGAAGGTCACGGTAATTTCTTTTAGCACAGAGCCATTATCTCCTGACCTCCAATTGGGTAATGCAGAGAACTTTTGAATCAAATCCAAACCACTGCGATACTTGTAGGGAAGCGCATAACGAAGTGTGGAATAATACTGTATAAGCGTGCTATATCGCTTGCTAAACTGATCCATACCAAAACTGGAATCAAAAGTTGTATTCAAGGTTTGTCCTTTAGGCAAGAACCGCACCAATTCAAGTGGAACAAACAGTAATAAATCCACTCCGTCTATACATGTTTCCAATCGATATCTTCTTACAACTTCCCAATACTGCACTGTCATAGCGTGCGAGTGGTTGTGGTTTGCGATTATCTTTGTGGCTACAGAATCCGTCTCGCTTGAAGAAGCCGTTCTGATACTAACACGTTTTGCTTTAGCAAGAAGATTTGCGGTAGTTGCAAATTCCTGATTAAAGGATTGAGCAGCATTAGAAGCTTCGTTCTGATTATTTGATTGCCTGGATGTTGTCGTAGAACTTCCCTTGGATTTTGAATAACCTCCTGAAAGACCAAGAGAAAAGCCGCCGCCACCACCACTGGCACTTCCGCCAATGCTCCATCCGGATGATTTATAGGTGGACTTTGAAGAAGCTGACGAATCCTGATGCATCATGTAATCATAGATTGCCTGAATATCATCTGTCTGACTACGAGACGTACTCTCACTGGTCTCATCACTTCCTTCAAAAGTATCAAGTATTTCATAGTTTTCACTATGTTCACGTACGATCAGTCTTTGCTCTTCACCAGGTGCAAGGATTAATGAATAAAGCAGTGTACCAAGAGCGAATCCGTCAGGAACCCATGCCTGATGCATATTCAACACATAGCCTATTCCGAGAGAAGCCATCTTCGGTATACTCTCAGGATTAGTCATAACATCATTCTTAAAAGTAGCAACATTTATCGGAGAAGTCAGTTTCTTTCTTTGGCGGTTTTCACCTGCAGAAGGATAGATTGCAGGCTCAACCAATCTTTGAAGCATTGTATAACTGTATGTTCTTGAAGGAGCAGTATCAGTAGGAAGCCAAGTGGCAGTATCTCCCTCACCCATGAGTCTTACACTGGGAAGAGCTTTGGGCTTGCTATCCCTATATCCTTTGAAGACCTCTTCTATGATGACAAAGCACTTGTTCTTGCACTTGTCGTCATTTTCGTCACCATCAAAGCAGGATTCGAGATCAGTACGCGCCATCAAATTGGTCAGTGTTTTTTCGAAATCATTAGTTGTCGAATCAGCACCATAGATTATGGCAAGAATATCTTCTCTTTCTTTTTCCTTGTTCTCTATCTCTTTTTTCAGTTCATCTTCTGTCTTGGTAATAGACAGATCGATCTTTCCTTTTTCTAGTCGATCTATTTCAGCTTTTATTTCCTTAATCTCTTCCTCTTTTGATTTAATATCAGTTTCACTAATAAAATTGTTTTCTCCATTGTTTTCTTTTAAAAGAGACGATAATTCGTCTTCAGCTTCGGCCTTTTTAGTTTTCCAGAATTCGATCTTTCCCAAGACATTTTTCTTATTTTCTAACTGTTTGATCTCTTTATTTGTAGAATCTAACAGGTCAAACTGGCTGATGATCATCTGCGCAGTCAGAGGTTTGCCGTTCTCATCGGTTCCTCCATCACGGATTACCGTATTTTCGATAATCTCAGATGCAGTTTTTGTAAAGCTCTGTTTCCAACTTCCATACGAGAATGTAAATGTAACGCTGTCTTGAAAATTGTATTTATCCGGCATAACAAGGTTAAAACGTCCATTTCCGTCCGTATATGCTGATACAGGGGCAGAATCCTCTTTTGATTCTGTCATAGGATTAATTACACCTGTAAGTTCAACAAGAAGATCAGATACGGCTGCAGTAGTTTTGGATTTGGATTTATCCTCGTTCTGACTGCGGATCTTAACCAAACCACTTATTATCCTAGGCAGCGGAAGAGAAATAGCTATATCCTGTAAAAATCCCAGACCTTCTTCAATTACTTCGCTGTCACTTTTGCCAATAGGTTCTTCTTTATAAGACTTTTCAAAAAGATATTCTGGTTCATCTTCGTCTGACATATCCAAAGGCAATTGCTGAAGAGATACTGGATCAGGTTTATTATCATCACTGGCAAATGAACCGATTTTTGCATTATTCCAATTAAAAGAAGTAAGAATTTGCTTAAAAGACTCCGCATTCTTATCAATCTCTGCATTACCTTCGTTTTTCTTTTCAATTTGCTCTAACAATATTTTCTGGAAATTTTCTTGAAGAACATTTTCAAAGTCACCTACTCTTTTTTGCTGAAGAGTTTGAGAAATAGATGTAGACTCAAGAAGTGCTGCATTAAACACCAAACTGATAAGGATACTGGTATTTGTTTTATCCCAATTAAACCCAGGATGAGTATTCGAAAGCGAAAGAAGCATCTGCTGGGTTTTTTCAACATTAACTTTCGCAAGATCACTAACAGTTCTAACCCCGGCAAGAACTAAAAGGTATGCATAATCAGCTGTCATGCCCATTACACGCCAAAGATCAGCCTGCTTTACCCATAAATTCACATATTTTTTACTTAGACCAAGTTTGTCTGCAATAGCTTTTCTTTGTTCAGGAGTCCTTCCCTTCGAAAGGAGACCCGAAATATCATAGATCTGACATTTGGTATTGAGTGCTTTTTTCTGTGCCTGGCTGATGCCTTTGATCGGAATTAAAGAATTCCCTACTGTTTCGTTTTTGTTAGACATACTCGTCCCCCATAGCTGCATAAATCGGTTAGCGAAAATAGTTACCAAATACCGAGCATTTTCCATGCTCTTAATCAGGTAACTAATCTCCATCAACTAATCGTATTTTTTTGTGATATATGCCCCCATAATCAACAAAAATACAATACCTATACGTTGTCATTATAGTATGCTGTTCTGAAATTCACAAGATGAAAAAAACAGGCAAAACATGTCGTCTCAAACATAGAAATATCAGTCATTTTCAAGGATTTTCAACCTCAAAAAAATCGGTCTTTTTTTCTCGTTATTATAATAATGATATTATTGGAGTTCCTATTTTTACACATTCGGATTCATCGATGGAAATATATGTAAATTTCACCCGTATTTTTCACAAAATTTAAATGTTAATTTTTTTTGAACTGTGTGTATTTTTTGCCATAATTTCAGCCTGTTTTTCTTCATTTTTTGAGCGCAAAATATCTGACAAAAAAGCACATCATCAGACATGTATCTTCATTGATGTATAATTATATCTTTTCTCCAGCTTTTCACTGGTCATCCGGCATTTTTAGGCAACAAATCGCCGGTTAAGTGCTACAATATTTCATATAGATAATCACTTATATTTTTCTTTCTATATCAGCTAAATCAGCCGTTTAGCACGCGGCAGAGGTAATGAAATGTTAGTTGTTTTTGAAGGACTGATCTTGAGTTTTTGGCTGCTCCTTATCTGCGTTGTCGGCATCGCCAAGGAAGGGCCTGTCGGTCTTGTCGTCTTTTACGAAAAGGAAGTTCAGGACAAGGTCGTTGCACTCGGTCTCACCACACCGGAAAAGATCAAGAAAGCAAGCATCTTATCGAGCCTTGCGATGTTCATCCCGAATCTGATACTTGTGCCTGCTGCGGTATATTTCATTAACGGAATAAACGGCTTCCCGGATGCATTCATCCAGCTTACGGTAATCTATCTTATCGCCGGTTTATTTGACCGCCTCTTCATCGACTGGTGGTGGGTCGGACGAACCAAAGCATGGATCATTCCGGGAACAGAAGAATTCATGCCTTATATCAGAGGAAAGACGCTGGCATTCAAGTGGATCGGAACCTTGGTTGGATTCCCGATACTTGCTGCGATCCTTGCAGGTCTTATGCAGCTTTTGCCTTGATCTTTTTCGTTAATACCGTAACTACAATAAGGAGCAATACATGCACGATCTGACAAAAGAAGTTTGGGTTAAATACGATTACAAGGACTGGCTCGATCACTTCAAAGAGAACGACAAAGAAAGACTTAAGATCGACTTCGCTGAAGAGCCGCAGCTTACGGAAGAGCAGGGCAAACTGATCTTTAAGTCGATCAAGGCTTTCCAGATGGGTGAGCAGAGTGACGGCATCTATCTTGCCGAACTCGCAAAGAAATTCGAAGAGGAATATAAAGAACCGCATTACGCCGAGACGATGAATCTGTTCATTAAGGAAGAGAACTACCACTCGGCTTACCTTGCATGGTATCTCGCACACCACAACGAGCCCAAAGCCAAGAAAAACAAACTCGATAAGACTTTCAGGAAGCTCCGTCACGACGGCAAGCTCTTTACCGAGATCGCAGTCCTCGTGACTGCCGAGACCATCGCTCTGTCTTACTACTCGGCCCTGGGAAACGTTGCAGATAAGATCGGTTCCAGGGACCTCCGCGCGATCTGCAACCAGATGCTCCACGATGAGCTCCCGCATATAGTTTTCCAGACCTATACGCTCTCTCATTTCGGAAACAAAAGATCCCAAAGATTTTTCCGCCGCTTCGTGATGGAATGCACGACTTTAGCAGTCTATATCATGTACGGGAAACTGTTAAAAGCAGGCGGATACAAATACAGTAGATTCCACGGAGACAACGTAACTTATCTCAAGCAATCGGTCAGCATGGCAGCAGACATGATAAGGACCGCGTGAGAGCGGTCCTTTTTTATCGGCTGTTCACATTACCAGGGCAGCAGATTTTCGTGATCTGCGAAAGCCAGTTCCCCATCCAATTTGGATTTTAACATTTAAGTCCGTGCTTTTCACGCCAAATCGCAATGTCATCCGGCAGGGTAGGTTAGGCAAACTGCCTTTATGCTGTTTTATATTTTAAATTGTTCTCCTTGCAATACTCTTCCGCGTAAGAACCTGCCGTGACCGTCAGAGTCAGTTTGGGACAGAAGGCAAATGCATCTTTCCCGATCGATGTCACTCGTGCGGGGATCGTAAGTTCCGTGAGTTCATGACAGCCGGAGAAAGCCTCTTCTCCGATCTTGGTAACGCCCTCAGGAATAGTGACCTTCTTAAGTGATTCACATTCCTTGAATTCCCAGTCACCCAGAGATGTTACCCCCTTGGGAATATCGACTTCCGTAAGAGATCCGCAATCCCAGAAGACCGCTGATTCCATAAGAGTAAGATCCGCCGGAAGATTGACAGATGTCAATGCTTTACAGTTCGCGAAAAGTCCCGCTTCGATATTTATATGCTCGGGCAGTTTTACGCTCTCCAGCGCCCAGCATCCCGCGAACGCATTACGTCCCAAGTACTCCACGCTGTCGGAGATCTCTATCTTCTTGAGCGAAAAGAGCCATTCGAAAGTCAGATCATCTATGGTCTTGAGATTAGGCGGCAAGGTCAGTTCTTCAAGTGCGGTAGCTCCGCTGAGAGACCCTCCGTCCAATGTTATGAGACTGTCCGGCAGATCAAGTTCTTTCAGTCCGCTGCAGCAATACAGAGCGTGTGTTCCGATGCTCGTAACTCCTTCTGAGACAGTGAGACTCGTCATATTGTTGTGGCCGTTGAAAGCTGCTTCTCCGATGCGGGTCACTTTCTTCCCGTCTATCTTCTTGGGAGTCGTTACCTTCTCCTCTTTGAAGTCGTTGAAACGCACGATCTCGATCGTGCCGTCATCAAGTTCCTTATAGCCCCAGAGCTTCCTCGTATCCTTGGCGCAGGATGCGAAGAGCGCAAGACTCATGCAGCTTATCAGAACTACAGACAATAACTTTTTCATGCCCTTCTCCTTAGGTAACAAGATTATTACTCGTATTCAAATTTTATCTCAGGAAATATGGAGTGTCAATAATATAGTAATAATTTAGTTACCATCGTAAAAGGATCCTTTCAAAGCAGGGAAACACCTGATCTTACTTGCTCTGCAAGATAAATAGGAGTTTTGAAAAATTATGTCTTTACAATTTCGTCATAATTGTGTTAGTATGAGCTTGTTTGTGAAGAAATTATTAACAAGTTATGAACATAATGTTCAAAAGGGGGGCAAATGAATTATAAATTCCGTAAATTCTTTAGCAAAACCATCTCTTCTATCATCGTTATGGTGATGGTCGTCGGATCTCTCCCGCTTTCCATTTTCGCGGGCGAACCGGATGAAGACCAAGCGCAGGCAGCACAGGCATATGATGCCCAGGCGCAATCTGACGTTCAGGATGACGATCAGTCAGATTTTCAGCTCATTCCGAATCTTCTTGACATCCTCGGTCTTACTGATGACGCTGACAACGATATAGTTCCGGTTAACGGCGCAGTCGATACTGATCCGGATGAAGACCCGGCCGACGTACCTGACGCAAAACAGGCTCCTGACAACGGAGACGTCAAGGCAGCTCCCCCCGATGATGACGGAACCATAGGAAGACTTACGATCACAAGAAACGGAACAGATTTCCCTTCAGGAACAAGTTACGCAATGTCCCAGGCCGAGGGAAAGGGGTTCTTTGTTAACTACAGATATTCCAGTCTCGAAAATATTGTCCTTGTCGTAGAGTGTCTTGATATGGGCGCTGATTTTGCAGCTATACCGGAGACGAACGAGTTCTTCAATTCGGTCAGCAAGCTCGGACAGGGCAAGCTCGCTTTAAGGTTCAATAACAGCCCCAACGGAAACGACTGTACCATCAACTTCCTGATGAAGTCAGTCCCGCTCTCAGATGCACAGGCATTCGCTCTTATGGACAGCGCAACAGTTCCTACTTCCAGGATCGCAGTCACCGAGTACACACTGCCTGAGGGCACGCCCATCTCGAAGGTCCTCGAAGAAGGTACAAAGGGAGAGGAACAAGTCCTTTGGGAAGGCACTCCCTATTCCAACCCCGATGCAACAGTTACTGCTCCCAATCCTTTTGCACTGACCGTTTCTCCTTACTCTGATGAGACAGGATCTCTTACAGATATCTATTTTGATGCAATAGGCACGAGCGGAAGGTATTCCTACACCAAATTTGACGGATTAAAAAACGGCGCATACAGATTTTCCATGCCCACTCCATATACCGATAACGGTGCTTTGATCGAGGTTCTCGGCGTACGCATCTACGAACCTACATCACAGGTCTACCTGCGCACTCTTGATCTTCCGGGCGGCGCGACGGAGAACGGTGTCGCACCTAACTGCCAGCTTCGACGCAGTGATTTTCGCGATTATTGGGATAAGTGGACGATCGGAGAACGCACATATGACGCTGATAAGGATGCATATTACTACGATCTGACTCCTGATGAGCGTACTCTTAATCACCAACTTTTCGGATGGGAAACTTTTACAGGCGGCATGAACCTGAGATGGAGACTGAAGGACAAGACTGATCCTCTTGCTCAGGAGACCACTTACCTTGCGCCGGACACGGTGATCACATACAGACTTCCCGGTGACGGATCTAATGTGAGAACGGCCGAAGTCAAAGGATCCACGATCCAGACAGGTAAGATCACATACAGAGACATGAAGACTACTTACAGCGCGATCCGCGCTGCAGACAGAACTCCGGTAAGCGATCAGGATGTTATAGTAGGCAATACATATAACGATCAGGGATTCACCAACGTATTTAACAGCATGTCACACACTGCAAAAAATACGGTATTGCCTGCCTACACCGGCAAGGTTACACAGTTATATGAATTCCCTTATCAGATACAGCCGACCAAGATGCATCTGGTAGATTCATGGAGACAAACTTACAGCAACAACACAAAGACCTCTAAGATCTCAGGCATCTACTATAACAGCTGGGATAATGATTCATGGGTTGCCGTTGATCAGTCTGTCATCGATGATCTAAACTCGGGATGGAATCGCCACAACACCTTTAGCCAATACATAGGGATCGGAGACGTTTCTTTCCCCGCTGACGTTCATGTTAAGAACATCCGCATCGAATGGGAAAGACTCGGAACCATGATGAGGCTGGGCGAAGGAGCTGAAGGCAATTATTCCACGGTAAGCGCTACCTTCTATTTCAAGGTCAACAACTGGACCGATAAGACAGAGACGGCAACTCTTCCGAGCGAGACACAGGTCCAGGTAAGATACAGCGAGACATACGACGGAGTATATAACAACGGTGAGATCTACAGGCCCGATACAGTTACTGCAAACATGATGCTCGCAGGTCAGGATGAACCCTCACAACAGGCTGTGGAACAATACCTCTGGTTCAGGCTCGTCGTGTCTGAAGAACCGGACCAGATCTGCCCTGACCTCTGCGGTATCGGAACATACGATAATGTTCCTTATTCGATAAACGGAGGAAAGATCAGCAGTGTCGGTGACCTCGGTATTACTATCGGCAAATACGGAGAGCGTTACGATCTTATCCATAATCCCAAGATCACATTAAAACTGATCAATCTCAAGAATGAGATCGCCAATGCAACTGACGAGCAGCTCCTGGCTCTCTTCACGGGTAAGTTTACGGCTATGCCCAAACTCTCCGGATGGACTTTTGTTTATACCGCAGAGAACAGCAAACATGAGAAATATACCAACAGCGTTACCATCCCGGAGATCACAAATAATTCCGGTGTAGAGGACACCTGGCTCCCTCTCCCTGAAGGCTACGCATTTACTTCTGTCGTATTGTCCTATGACGGCGAACTCGATCTTTCACACAAGAGCGAGACCGATACGAACAATACCATATGGCTCATGAAGAACATTCTGCTCAAGAGATACGACGACATCCCCTACCTCGACAAGAAGATATATGTCAATAAGGATTACGGTTATGCCGAGATCCGCTTAAACGGTTCCATCACATTCGATATTACCGAACTGGCTGACGAGAACGGACTCCATTGCAAATGTGACGGTGACATACACGTAACAGGCAAGGATATGTTATACAGCACATACCGCAATGACTTCCGCGTATACAACACCAGAAAGGCATCAATAAGCGTTGCGGGCAGGAATCCGGATAAGGCTGTTATCTATCAGGGCGAATCCGTAGGTGATTCTTCTTCCGAAAACGATGCCACAACATGGGATAAGACAAATTATGCCGTGTTCTCAGGAGATGCAGCCATATTTAACGAGGCCGGAGAATACGGGATCGATTACGGTGGCGCATACAGATATGTCGGCACTTCAAAATATACTTCATATCACAAGTGTTTCCCCATTGACGGTATTCGGGAATATCTCTACATCGAATTAACTGATGAAGAGTTCATCCCTAATCTTAAAAACAGCACTCTGTGGGGATACCCCTTAACCGATGAGAACGTCCAGTCAGAGATCATCACGGCAAACGATGCTGACGGAAACATGCACCGTTTCCTCAAGCTGCACTTTTCCGAAGGCTTTATAAGGACGAAGGTCTATCAGAGCAACATGCCTCAGGGATGGAGAGATAAAGGCATACTGGACCTCGAACCGAATTCGAGCTACTTCGATGAAGGACAGAACATCTTAAGATTCGGCGGCAGGCTCTACCGCGAGGATAATCTCACAGGACCCTTCAAGCTGGCATTCGATACTGTTCCCGGAACCACTCCCGGCGAGCACCACCCTGTCGGCATGATCTATTACGATTTCGCGGATTTCCTCAGCTACGGTCATGCATCGGTCAAGCAGTCAGACGCTGACAAGAACGGTTTTGACAGAGACCGTACCTGCTATTCCTTCTCGGGCAACAACATCACTGATGACACCATGGGCATCACGGGCGACACATCAAGACAGCTCTTCTATCACGATGGAAGCGCCTGGACCGTAGAAGTACTGATGCATCAGGAAGTCGGTGCTAACGTTGCTCCCGGAAAGAACCTGACCTACTACGATTTCTCAGCCGGCAACTACAGATTTATGGAGTTCGAAGATTCCGAAAAGAACAATCTGAATGCCTTCCTGACCATCACAGGACCCGGAAACCTTAATGCTTCACCCATCTACGACATGTCAACGATCGTAGTCCTTCCCAGAGAAGGCAAGAAGATCGAATATACATATGCAACTACCGTAGACGGTGTCCAGCAGGACTTCATTGAATACACCGAACCCAGCGATTTCACTCTCTATATGCGCGGTGTTCCGCATATAGTATCCAACAACACGAGTTCTGATCCCGTCATTATGTATACGACTGACGAAGATCCTAACGACGCATCAGCGACCTGGGTAGATTCCGGTTCAGTCAGTGACTGGAAGAGCGTAACGGGCATCCGTGTAGCTTTAAGCGTCATGGAACCTACGACCTCCCTTAATCTCCGTCTGGATCTTGCAACGGATGCCGAGATCACCAGCGAACAGATCATCAAGGAATGCGTAAGCGGCGGATCATTTATCTACCGCGAATCACAAAACGGGAATTTCATCGATCCCCAGCACCTTAACCTGAGCAGATGGAATTTCCATGGATATATCTATACTTGCCAGGTATTCTGGGACATTTACGATGAGAACGGAGATTTCAGATCCTATGACGAGAAATGGATCAAGGGTGTTCCCGTAACGATCTACGATGCGGAAGGAAATCCCATCCCTCAGAGTCAGGAAACAAGTACTGTATATACAGACAGCAACGGCAAAGCAACTCTTATAATCCCCAAATATGAGAAGGGCCTGTATATAGTTGCAGGAACGCCCGGAACCACTGACGGTTCAGTCGCCAAGATGACCGCCTACCCTGCCGGCAGATTTGTAAGCTACGACAGAACCATCAACAAAGTTGTACTGCAAAAGCCTGCGATCTCATCAGGATTATTCCAAAATGCCACTATCGGCTTTGTTAAACTGCCGCAGATAGAGGCAAAGGACATCGAGATGTATGTCGGTGACACCGTGTCAGCAGAAGCACTCGTAAAAGAGTTTGTAAGCAACGCTACTTACAACGACAAAAACATCCTCACGAACGGTACCTACAAGATCTCGTTCAAGGGAATCGACAAGAGTATCGCAACATTCGAAAACGATGGAAAGCTGACCCAAAACGACAACAACTCCTTAAAGTCCGAATATTCTTTCACGGGCGTTTCAGGCGGTAAGTTTACAGTCGAGGCAGTTGCTTCAAACAGCCTCGGCGACACAGTCAGAACGACCTTCAATGTTATCGTAAGAGAGCTTGAAGACCTCGTTGTAACGAACTCATGGGACGACGACAACAACCGTGACGGCATCCGCCCTGACGGCGTAACAGTCCAGCTCATGAAGAACGGCGTTGAAGACGGTGAACCTGTCACACTGAACTACGACAACAAGGAAACCTTCACATGGCCCAAGAAGGTCCGCTTCGACGACAGCGGCAACGAGATCGAGTACACCCTGAAAGTCACTCCTATCGCCAAGGTTCCCGGACACACGGGCTATACACAGACCGTCGACAAGAGCAGCTACACCGCCAACGTGACGGCAACTGCAGGCGGATATAAGTTCACCGTCACGAACGTACATATCCCCGAGAAGGTAGATCTGACCGTCACCAAGATCTGGGACGACAGCAACAACTGCGACAAGATCCGCCCCGATACCATCAAAGTCGAACTTTCCGACGGAACGAAGGTCAGCCTCAGCGAAAGCAACAAGTGGACTTACACTGCCAAAGGCAGATATAAGTACGAGAAAGGCAAGGAGATCAAGTACAGCTGGAAGGAAGTCAATGTCCCCGACGGCTATAAGCTCACAGTCGAAGAGGAAGGCTACAAGACGACTCTCATCAACGCTCACGACCCCAAGGTTGATGTAATCGTTACAAACATCTGGGACGACGATAACAACCGTGACGGCATCCGCCCTGACGGTGTAACAGTCCAGCTCATGAAGAACGGCGTTGCAGAAGGTAATCCTGTCGTACTGAAAGAATCCAATAAGAATAAGTACACCTGGTCTAACCTGCCCCGTCTCGACGAAAACGAGAAGGAGATCGAATACAACCTGGATGTAACTCCCATCGCCGATGTTCCGGGCCACACAGGCTATACCCAGACCGTCGACAAGAGCAGCTACACCCTCGAAGTAGCATCTAATCCGAGAGGATATAAGTTCACTGTCACGAACGTACATATCCCCGAAAGAGTCGACCGCACAGTCGTAGCAGTATGGATCGACGACAACAACATCGACGGCATCCGTCCCGAAAATCTCACGGTGGGCCTGTCCGACTGTTCAACAGTCACGATCGATGAGAAGATCGAATGGACCAGCACAGTAGATAACCTCTACAAGTACGCAGAAGGACAGCTCCAGGATTACAGCTGGATAGCTCCTGCAGTACCTGAAGGCTACTCCTTCTCACAGTCTGTCGAAGGCACGGTCACGACTCTCACCTATGTCCATACGAGAGACAAAAAGGATCCGACTCCGACACCTGCCAGAACAACAACCCCTACCCCCACCCCTCCCGGAACAAGAGTTCCTTCTACAGGCGAAAGGATCGCAACGGGATCCACCTGGGCAGCAGGCATAATCAGCATCTCCGTCGGCATCGCCGGAATAGCAGTATACTGCTACAGAAGAAAGAAGGAAGAATAATTTTCAAACCCCTGGCTTGAGTAAAGGGGGAGACTCGTAAGTGAGTCTCCCCCCTTTTTATGAGGTTATAAATTCAGATTGTATGATCGCCAATTGTTCATCATTACCTATTCATGCTTCGATGATATAATTTGTAATATATACAACTGATTTCACTCCTTAAAATAGGACCCTACGATGACTATTGATCATTAGTATAAAACTGGGAGGATTTAAAAATGGACCTCAGAGTTAGAATCCTTGACGTTAGCGAACGAAGACCCTTTCGCACTATCTATGAAGCAATTAATTGGTGTGTTGGTACTGAATATAAATACTGGGGCAGAGCTTGTTGGCCAAATTATCATCCTACTGATGGATTCAGGATGTGGTTTACTCAGTTGGCATATATAGAAAAAGGCAGGTATGTCCCCGCAGCTTTTGATTGTATTAATCTTATCTGCTGTAATGGAAATTATCATGTATTTGATAAAGTGAATCCCCAAAAGCCAGATTCAATGACAACACAGACGTGGAAATATGATCTTATCTTTTCAAAAGAAGTTGGCGGATACTATTATTTTAGAGGCGTTTTTGTAGCTGATGAAGAACACTCAGCTATGCATCATTACGTGTCAAAAAGAGTTGCTACCAAAGCAAGACTCATCGGCTGTCCAGCTCGTCGTTTAGAACTCTTAGACTCGGTCGATGCTGGTGAGTTTGATGAGAACTATTTAAAAAATAGAATTGTTTCAAGCGACGTAGTTGATTTACCGTTGAGCAGTAAACCCCGTGCTGTCATGGATAAACCGCCAGTAAAGCAATTCATTGCACCAAAGAAAAAAGCCCCGGTCAAACCAAAGAAGATTTCTGACAATGAATGTCTGAAGTTGTTTCCGATTAACTGCCGTGTGTATCACAAGTCTTTTGGATTCGGTACTGTCAATTCTATCAAGGACGCTATAATTTCTATCTCTTTTGATATTTCTGGGGAAAAGGATTTGGGAGTAGACTTCTGCATAAATAATAAATTATTAGAAAAAGTATAAAGTAAAGCTTTACTGGATATATGAAGATTTTGTTGATTATCTCTAGTATTCCAGTTTAGTATTATTGAAGAGGAGTATGATATGAAAATTCTAATTATCGGCAATGGATTTGATATTGCTAATGACTTACCAACGAAATATTCTCAATTCTTGAACATGTGCGAGTGTGTAATCTCATGTGGTCATGTTTATGATACCGCAAACAATCCTGTTTGCTCATCAGCTAACCAAGAAAAAGCACAATTAACCGATTTTTTCAAATCTGTTGGAAAGGATGCATATAATGAGTTTTTTGATTTAGCTAAGGGCAATTTATTTTATTATCATTTCTGTGATCGTAAAAATATAATTGGTGACAAATGGCTCAATATAGAAGAAGAGATTCAGAAATTTATAGAAAACCTAATAGCAGAAAAGAAATCCAAAGGCAAAGAAACATACAGATCTTCTAATATTTCAGCATTAAAGATTTTTTTAAATAATTGTCCTAATAAAGTTGAAACATATAAGGACTTATTTGAGACTATTCGCGAACAGCACAAAAATTTTGTTAGATTATTAGAAATCTATATGGATGGTTATGTAAATCAAATACCACCTAAAAAACTTTTATGTTTCAAAAAAGGATTCTATGATCATGTAATATCATTTAATTACACTGATACATATAGTGAAAAATACGAACCAGAATTGGGATGTTGTTATATTCATGGAAAAGCTATAATAGACCGAGACAAACCATGTCAAATAGTATTAGGTTTTGATAACAAAAACATGTATCCTGATATTACTGAAATTGAAATGCTTCCATATGTGAAGTTTTTTCAGAGATTGGATTTGAAAACCTCTGTAGATTACATGGATTGGTTAAAAGCAATGGATATCGAAGAGGAAAATTTGGTTGATATTTATGGACATTCTTTAGCATTTTCTGATGCGGATATAATATCAGGATTTATAAGAAAACCTCGAACTAAAACTCGTATATATTATTACGACAAACTTGATAGATATGATAAATTAAGAAATCTTACACTATTACTGGGAACAAAAGACACAATTGAGTTAGTCAGCGGCAAAGATAATCATTGTATAGATTTTATACCAACTGAGAATTATACAACAAGACTACTAAGTTAATTAACTAGCCCGTTTCATAATCGAATCGTCATTAAATCAACTTCCCAACACATTTTTAGTATTCGACAGTAAACCAACTTTTCAGCCGTAAGACGGAATACTATGTTTGGGTTCCCGAATAAACTTTGCGATTTGATTGCACACTAAACTTGGAAACGGGTGGTTAAGACCTTTATTCGCTATCAAGATTGTTATAAAGTTTTATGGGATCGATTCCCTTTATCATATCTTGCTCCTTAGACAAAATAATGTTGTCAATTATACCAACAACTTCTTCTTTTGACCAACGAGCCGTTTTCACTTTGCTTCTGCTTTTATTACCCGATGAAGCAAAGGACTGTTTTACTGTGGAATAAACCTTTTTGCCTGGATTGGACAACCTTCTAAAATATCGTATATCCCCTGTGCTTATCGAACGAGATAAGTATAACAAATCACGATGTGACAATGGTTGGATTTGTTTTTCAATAACGCAATATAGAGATGGCTCTTCAGATTCTTTTAAGAGCTTTGCACTGTTATGATTTACTTTTATTTTTATTTTTTCCATTATTCTTCACCTATCCCTTTAAGCACAGTGGGTATGATTTTAGATATATCAATTAAATCAAAGCAGTTGCGAGGAAGCTTTTCAATTAAAAACTCATTCGATGATTTACTTGCCTTTTTGCTAACTTCTGCAGGCGAAATAAGTCCACTTACCTTAACATAAGGAATAACATACAAACAAGGATAAAATTGTTCATTGTCTGCGCTATTAACCAGAGCAATAATTTCATTGCGTTGCTCTTCAGTAATAACTTTGTTCTTCAGTTGCTCTTCAGCGCCAATTTTGATATTATCTTTACGCTGGTCATCGTCACCTCATCGGTATCATAAAGATAGACTTGCTTCCCATGAATGACCCTTCTCGCAGGTCCACCATACCTTCTTATGAGATCCGCTGGAGACATCTGAAGGAGAGAGTTCATTACTTGTGCCCCACTGGGGCACAAGTTCAGGGTGCTCTTCAGCCAGAGTTTTTCTTCTCATAGCGGAAGATCATCGATGCACATGTAATAGACACCTATCCTTTTAATTTGAGCATCGATGTCGTGTCTGATCTTCGTAACCCGAAATAGCTTTCGCTTAAATCGATTCAGGAGAATAGCGAGTGTTCCACCCCATATTATCGTCATAAAATACACCTCCATCTCTACCATAAGGATATGAACTCGACGGAGATTATTCCAATGTGCGATTGTGCTATCGCAGCGAGAATATAATGGATTATATTCGGTATAATTCGATTCTATCAGGGAGATAACCTAATAGAATGCGTTATTTTCATTTAACTTCAAAACGAAATAGCTTAAAAGAATCCACGAGCAGATTATCTCGTGGATTCAATCTTTAATCATAAAAAAGTAAAATGTGCGATTTTCCGCTGTTTGGGGGCTCTGGATTCAAAATGGATTCAGATATGGATTCAAAAAACGGCAATAAAAAACCCTCGATTCAATAGAATCAAGGGTTCCGAGGTTATCATTGTTCTTTAGTTTTCATTGTCGGGACGGGCCCCGTGTAATGCAGTATTTACGGGCATTTACGGGTTTTTATGGGCACTGATTTGCCCCTCATTTTTGGGCATTTTACACCTATGGGCAATTGTTGGCAATAGTGAGTCTTTCAATGGCGTATTATTTGGCGTAAATGGCGTATTTACAGTACTTTCCAGGTTTCATCGCACGTGCGATTTACGCCAAAACCGCAGAATATACGATAGCGCCCGATTTCTGTACGTTTTTTGGGACATGTGCTTTTGTTCACAACGCAAACAGTACGTCCCTTTTTGGGGTGCGCATGTCCTGTTGTTACGTTCGATAAAGTACGTCCTTTTTTTGCACAATAATACCTTTCTGTTGTTCCCGATTGGGAATGTCAGAACATCTCAAGCTTTTCAACTTTTCGTCAGCAGCAAATACTCGAATAACAGAAGAGCCCCAGAGGAATCTCTGAGGCTCGACTGATTCAATGATAAAGATCATTCATTCTGGTTTGAAGTCTTTGAAATCAAAAGCGAAGTAATTAGCATCCATCATATTTAACTGTTCGATCTTTTCTAATTCTTCTCGCATTAGTGTTTGGCTCCTGTCGACGTCGGGAACGGTCTATATAATTCAGTAAAACCGCTTAAAACCTTTTAGAAGACTTTATAGCATACGTTTCCTTTCATCAGGGGTTCTACAAAATAGCTTAATTTACCTTAATATATATTGTCGTACTGGATTCAGAAATGGATTCAAGTGGATTCAACTTTTTACGATGTGCTTCAACACAAAAGAATACCGGACCATTTCTGATCCGGTAGATATCTTTTATGCTTTACCTTAGCTTACTCTCCACGAAGATTTCTCAATGATTCATCCATCTTAAACATATCTTTTCTCATCTCATCCATCTCAAGCAGAATCTTCTCAATGACCTGATCTTGCTTAGCGATTATGGAATACAACTCATCGATTCTTTTATCGTGTTCTTCATCTTTTGCTGCTTGCTCTTTAATCTCTTCTATTTGAGAGTCATTGATATCAGCCTGTTCCTTAAGAAGTTTCGTAAGTTCTGTCTGCTTCTGATCAATGTCTTGCTGCATCTTAAGACGTTTAAGCAAGTTCTCAATCTCAGCACGGGCCAGCTCATCGATTTCTTCCTGAGAAGCATTGCGAAGCTTATATTCTAATTCTTCGACGACCACTCGATTCATTGCTATGTTTGTTAAACCCAAACGGAACAAAAACTTCGTTATGTCCGCTAATTTTTGCTGATAGTCAAATTGTAGTTTTTGAGCATTCATAGCAGATTCTTGTGCATTAGCCAAATCCAAAGTCGCAGACTGTAAGCTTTCTATTGCCGCCTTCTTGGAAAGTGAGCCTGCATCAACTTCATTAATTACAGCTTCCTTGGCTTCAAAGGCTTTGTTTGAAGCTCGTTCAATTTCCTTTTTTAGTTCACTCATAACAGTGAGCTGGCTTTGTATTAACTCAGGAACCTGTTTCTCATCAACGTTCTCAACACGTATTTTCAAAATATCTTGGTCAGCCATAACTATATCCCCCATTTAAGTGTATTTAACATGTCATCTTTTAAGCCGGGATTTTTCTCATTAGCAGCATCAATATGTCCAGCAATCTTACTTAGATTATCATCTATCTCAGAATAGGATTCGCTAAACACTTCTTCAGTAATACCTATCAACTGATAGGCCTCTTCGATTGATTCTCCAGCCTTTTGAGCAGATATCCACATATCAGCTTCTCGGAACAATACCTTTGCATTCATAAGATTAAGTGCTTCATCATAAGCTGCAATTCTCTCTGACAGGACTTTCTGTCGCTTGTATTCAAAGGATAATTCTGACCCCAAGCAAATCACCACTCGTCCAATACCTATATAGTTAATTCTTAGTGCAAAAGTCTTCCAAAACGCAACGGTTCCCGAAGTTGCAGCTCCAGCAGCAGCACCATACGGTCCACCAACAGCCCCGACTTCTGCACCTACTGCTCCAGCTTTCTCTGCTTCAATAGCACCACGGATAGCTGCATCGGTGATATCAATAACTTCCATTGTTGCAACAGAAATCGTAAGCATGCGTGTCAAAGTTGCGTTGTTAAAAGGAATTATTTTTTTCCACTCAAGTTTTTTTAGATCAGATAATGATTTTACTGATGATTCTCTGACTGCAATTACAAATCGTTTTATGAAGAAGAATGATCTTACTATGCACTCATTTATCAATACTGGAATAAACATTTTTGATGCTTCTTTTACATTTTCGAGCATCCCTATTTCTGTTCGATAATCAAATCTTAATTCTGTACCTTTTATTATCTTGCCATCTGCATCATGTTCAGCAAGAAAGGTTCCATTAAATAACTTAGACAAGTGTTTAGTCAATTCATCCGCATCATTTCCAGTTTGGGCATTTCCATTAAACAAACGGACTCTTACCGCATCAATCTCTTTCGCTAAAGAAAGAATCGGACCAGGTAATCCCGTTCCAGCACCAGCGGTTTGATCAGTGCCAGCCATATCACTAAACATATGTAATAACCAATGCACAGTGCCAAACAGCACCTTTTGAAAAGGATCCTTTCCTATTAAAGATGGATCTTCAACCTTTTCTATCACCAGCATTCCACCTGCATTAGCACCAACAACATAACCTTCGGAAAATTGCATGAACATAGAGAAAAGCCATCCTATGAGTGTCGGATGATGAGTAAAATCTCTAAAATGATGCTGTTTTCCACCACCAAAAGCATTTTTAATATTATTCTGATCGGAAGCTAAGTGACTATTCTGTAATTTCTTTATAGCTTCCTTTAAGTTTTCTTCAGACGAAAGATTGGGATCTTCTTTAAAGCCATTATGTTTTGCGGCTTTCTTAACCATTTCATTGACCTTTTCAGAACCGATTTCATGGCACTCTTTCAGATTCTTAAAAGACAACTCTCCAACAAAGACAATATCAACTATTCCTGCCAAAACACCACTTATTGCAGAAATGGAATAATCCCATTTGTCGGCATCGATTCTCAAACCTTCCAGTTGTTTTGTCAGTTCATCAATCTCTTGCTTATTCTTCAGAAGCAATTGATCGATCTCAGCCTCACCACTCCTAAGATCCGAATATGGAATTATTGAATAATCGATTTGATTATCGCCCTGATGCAAAGAATACTCTAGTTCCATGGCTTTCTCCTATCAAGACTTCATAAAGGCATCCAGCTCTTCCTTGTACACCTTTGCTATAGCGAAATAGAGCATTTGACTACGAAGAATATCAGCATTCTTTTTAGCTTCAGACAGATTCTTAGCAACCAGACCTCCTGCCACAAGAACAGTAACTGGGAAGAGCAAACCCAGAGCCGCAATAGCCCCATGCTTTTTCATATCTTTCTTGGCTACTGCTTGTCCAGCAAAGGCATCCTTCTCGGTTAAACTCTCATCATCTATTATTCGGCTCAATTCTATATGAAAATCCGCATAAGCATCTTCATCCCAAGCAAATTTCTCATCTGCAATTATTGCATAGTGACGCTTATCAATAGGACCATAAGATATGCCGTACTTGTTGTAAATAGGATGTATAAGGGTTATATCCTTAATATCATCTATGAAGAGTGTTTTATCGGCTAGCTTGTCTGCCGTATTTTTCGCTTTATGTTGTAACCACTTCTTTTCAGAGCATTTAAATACTCTTACCGTGCCATCTTCAACACCAACGGTGTTTTCAGAAGTATCGTCTTTGGTTTCAATAAGTTCTTTTAACTGCTTAAAAAACGCTTCGTCTTTTTCCTTGTATACGATAAGCAAAGTCTTAGTTTTCATGACTGATCACACCCCAAAACTAATAATCATCATATTAGTATTATAAGGTATGAACAATATTATTAGTATTACTTATCTGTAAATACAGTGCGAAGAACTATTCTAGAGCCTTCTTCATATACTCCTCGAACGACGAGATCTCTTTCTGCTTGAATTCATCAGTGACCGATACGTATATATCCATAGTAGTTTGAATCTCGGAGTGTCCCATTTGATATTGTACAAACTTGATGTTAGCGCCAGATTCTATGAGACGTGTCGCATATGTATGTCGCAATACATGACAGGAGAAATGCGGGAGCTTCTCGTCTTCATTAGTGCACATGGAATTATACTCATTCACAACTCTATGAATATTTGCATTAAGGATGTTTTGATTGCATACATGTCCCTTTGAATTGAGGAAGATGAAATCATTATACCCGTCGATATTATCTATGCTTTTAATATCGAGCAATTCAAGATAATCTCTTTGCATCTTGAATGCATCCTTTACTGCTTGAGTCATTACGATTTTCCTAACTCCATTCTCAGTCTTCGGTGTGTTTATCGCATAGTGACATGCTGTACCGTTGTCATTATCCTTATAGTTGAAATACACCAGCGTATGATTGATATCAATAAATCCGTTCTCAAAATCTACATCACACCAGCGAAGACCGGTGAGCTCTCCTACTCGCATACCGGTATTGGCCATTATGAAGAACGTCGGATACCAATGCTGATACCTTGAATAATCCATGAGATACTTCAGAAACGTCACTTCATGTTTAAGTGAAAGAGATTCGCGTTTTCCGCTCTTATAATGGTATGAAGCCTTAAGTTCCTTTATCAAACTGTCTGAAGGATTCTTCCTTAAGTAGTCATCATCGACAGCATATTGTAGTATCTGATGCAGGATGGTATGAACATTTTCAACTGTGCCAATGGACAGCTTTCTTTCATCTAACAGTTTCAAATAATATGCTAGGATCGTCGTCCTCTTCAGATGAACTACTAGTTTTTTACCTATATATGGTCTAATAAGGGAGTCAAACGTATATACATATCCTGAGTAAGTACTTTCCTTAATACCTCTTTTTAGGCCTTTCCATATTTCAAAAAGGCGTTCAACAGTAAGACCAGCCGGAGGTTCTCTTATGCCTTCCAGTTTATTAAGCTGAATTTTCTGTTTTCTGATCCTGAGCATATCAAGATCTTTGGCATAAACCGCATGTCGTAAACCGAATGCATCTGTCCATCTGTATACATATCTGCCGTTCTTAAGTTGGCATTCGCCAACAGTCAATAAACGGCGGTTTTTATCATACCTTTTCTTAGAACTCATACGTATTCCTCACATTCATTAATACTTGCAAAAGAAAACGTGCGATCATCCCGAGTGGAACAATCGCACGTTCTTTAATGATCAGATTGTCTCTGCATTCTCGAGGTACTCTTCCAACTTTTTACGTTTGAACATCATTCTGGAACCTACCCAAACAACAAGATTCGTGCGAGGTGTTGCGGCTATATGCCTTAACCTGTTAGTTCCAATTCCCGTGAGATCAGCAGCTTGATTCACTGTGAGCAATGTTCTTTCCCAGATGGGAACCTCTCTCTTTCTTCCATACCTTTTTTCCTCTTCATCCATCGTCGGAATCCTCCTTAAGATATCTTCCTCTTGTCAGCATTTATGTACTCGTCGAACTTATTGAGTTCTTCCTTTTTTAGACTATTGGTTACATCAACATAAATGTTCATTGTGGTCTGAAAATCGCTATGTCCGAGGATCGCCTGTATAACCTTTATATTGACTGCTTTCTCACATAATCGGGTTGCAAAGGTGTGTCTCAATATGTGACAGGAGAAATGCGGAATAAGTACTTCAGGCTCTTTGTCTTTTGCTTTTTCAAGAATGTCTAAATCGATTATTCTGACCATTCTACGTATAGCCGCATTTACTGTCCCTTGATTGAACACTTTTCCTTCACGATTGATGAAAACAAAGTCATCATAACCGTCAATGTGATCAACACTCTTGAGTTCAGTGAATTCCAAATACTCTTTTTGCATCAGAAATGCTTCCTTTACAGAAGGAGTGATCGGAATAGTTCTGTATCCAGCTGCCGTCTTGGGCTTATGAATGTTGTAGTAACAGCCTCTTTCATCACGATGGTTATAATAAACAAGCGTATGATTAATTGAGATAGTATCGCCTTCGAGATCAACATCGCACCAACGAAGTCCAGTGAGTTCTCCGACACGCATACCGGTGTTAGCCATGATATAGAGAAGCGGATACCATTTGCGGAAATCGGCGCGGCTCAAAACTTCTTTGAAAAAGAGATCTTCCTGTTCCTGTGTAAGAGCACGTCTCGGTTCCGTATCCCTTCCAACAGTACGCTTTATGTCTCTCAACATAAGATCAGTCGGATTAGTTCTGATGATATTGTCTTCAACTGCGAGCTGGAACACCTGGTGCAGTACCGTGTGAACATTATCAAGAGTAGATACCTTCAATCCGCGACCTTCCAACAAATTGTTGTAAAAGCATCTGACATCCGTTCTTTTGACTTGTTTGATCTTCTTCTGACCAAAAGTCGGTTTAACAAAGAGCTCATAGAAGTACTCATACGAGGTTTTCGTCCTATCTCTTAAACCACGCTTTGTCTCTTTCCAAAGTTCAAACATGTCATTAACGGTAGCATTGACAACGTCACCTTTAATTCCATCCTGCTCGTCCTTTTTTATGTTATCTTCCAAAACACGAAGCTCATCGAGTGTAGATGCATATACTACATGACGCTTCTTATCAGGGCCTACCCATCTATATGAGTATCTGCCATCAGGACGGTGATATTCACCTCTGTTAAGGCGAACATGGTTCTTATCAAATCTTACATTTACTGTTCTTTTTACAGATGCCATTTATTATTCCTCCTAGTCTTGTTTCGTAGATCCTCACCAGGCACTAGGACCTGATGAGAATCTAATATGAAACGAAAAATAATGCCAATGTGCGAATTTGAAATACGCATAATTAAACTGAGTAACGTGACTCCAGATACTCTTCAAGCTTCTTGCGTTTGAACATTCTCTTCGAGCCTACATACAACACGAAGTCACATCCGGGGACCTCAGCCATCTTAGCGAGCTTCTGAATCCCGATACCTGTGTACGCCGCAGCCTCATAAATGCTGAGAGTGGGCTTTTCTGATAGTCTTACATCAAATTCTCTATTATCGTGCTTGTACATATCCGTCACCTCGTCAATAATCCAACTACTGCATAATCAAAGCCCATACGGTGATTACACAGATCACATGTATCTTTCTCGTTACTTGCTTTGAGCACTTTAAAACCGCGATGGCGATATGCATCACGACATACCGGGCAGAGGCACATAATATCGCGCTGATTAAATGAACGCCTGCGAGGTTTTTTATAGCCACACTGCTCAATGATGATCGCTTTTATATCGCAGCCCTGCTTTCTCAGATCCAGAAGTTTCTTCAGACCGGAATTGATCTTGCTGATTACTTCCTGGTCATCGATGTGACCAACCTTCTTTCCAAGATCGCTCTGATTGACTGTCCGCAACTGTTCAAGAAGGATCATAGACTTTGAACGAAGACCAAAGCGCCTGCCAAGATAAACATGAGCAAACATTTCCTGCTTCTTCCTTGCTGTAGTTGTCGGTGCAATGACCGTTGTAGGTGAGTTTTCATTCTGATCATTGTTCTGCAGCACTACAGCTGGACGATAACCATTCTGAACGGAGCCACGGTTCTCTCCGAAGTCATACATGACGATGTCACCACGCTTAAATGTATTAATATTCATGCGACCACCCCCAGTTCTACGAAGATGTCATGAATATCCGGCAGAGCTCTTTCTATGCTCTTCCAAACGGCACGTTTGGTGATTCCTTCCTGTTCGCCAATTTCCTTGGCTGAATAGCCTATTACGTACTTCTTGTAAACTCTTGGGCCAACATTTCCTGGAAGCTTATTCATCCTTTTAAAGATGCACTCCATTGTAAAAAGAGACTCGCAGATTCGAGCAGGATTAGACAATTCATCGATGAGCAATATAGCTGTTTCAAAACCAATGTATTCATTGAAAAGTATGTCTCTTAACCTCTCGCGTTCATCGTTCAAGCCTGACCTAACCATCACATCAAACATTTCTACTGTGAGAATCATGTAAGGTCTGTACTCATTAATTTCCTTTCCGAAGTTCGCTTCAAATTCTTCTTCGGAGAGTTCAGTCACAATTGCGTAGGGAATATCATCTCTATAGCCGGGATACTCGGCTGCCAGATCAATGATTGTATATTCTTTCCTGAAATCTTTTCTTAAAGCTACTGGTATAAATTCTTTTTCTTCTTTCATGGGTTTTCTCCTAAATTTGTGGATTTTTGGTTGAATCGAAAAACTTAGGAGATTCAGGGATATCGGTCTGTGTACTCTTGCCACTTAAGCATTAAAAAAGTCCTTTCCGATCAGCCGGAGAGGACTTCCTTGTCGTACGATGTAAGACCAAATAAAAACGGCGCCTACGTATCATCAGACAGTACAATTGCTGTACTATCATCTGACTCGTACGACGCCGGTAGCATAGTAGAAATGACTACTATCTCCATTTGATCATTACAAGATAGAGTTGTATTTAGTTGTAAGTTTTATGCTGCGGCTTTCTTATGAACGCTTAAGCATAGGGTTTGCATGTCACCATGCAAAGTCCGGTAAAGTATGCACTCCCGGGTATATCTTAGGCTCAGCCTGGCACTTGAACAGACCGAGGTTAAGAGCAGATATGTTTTTGCACTTTGCGCACTTTAGCGTTATGTGTCCTGAATGCAGGTTGTCATATGCATGTGCCATTACATAATTGCAATGCGGGCATCTGATCTCTCGATCGACCATATCCGCCACTTGTCTACGCGATAATTCTGCTCGTCTCTGTATCTCGGCAGAAATATACTGATCATCAAAGGGGTTCATAAGGGAATACCTCCTTGCTCTCTGCCAGGAAAGACAAAGGTTTTGATTCTATGAGGTTCAGCTCCTTCAGCCGGATCATGAAAGCTGTGATTGACACTTTCATCTCGTTAGCTATACGCAAGAGCATGGACTGATCATACTTGCTGATCCCGTAATTCTCATATCTGATAACCTTATTGCTATTAAGGTATGTCTCCAAATACTTAAGAACAATGGGCTTGGGCATCAACAAGCATGCAGAGAAACGATCGGCCTGTGTCTCGTATATGTTTAACTCACCCAAGAGAAGCTGCTGATTATAGCTCGCTTCATTATCGAATGCGTGATTGTAGTATGCTGCCGTATTACCATAAATACGATTAGTGATAATATGTCCGGCCTCATGTCCTAATACGAAACGTCTTTTTGACTCGTTTCCGTGTGTCTGCAGATACTTATCGAGTACGATTACATCTCTGTCGTACAGTACTTCGCGTCTTCTGCCATTACGGCTAACTGCAAGTTTAGTGATACCATCGCTGGCAAATCCGAGACAGTTGCTCCTGGCTGCAATACACTCATATACAACAGTGCATCCCAGATAGTTCATAACAAAATCATCAATATCGATGGAAGGAAGGATCTTGCTCTTGACACCAATACGATCCATGTATTGATCCAACATCTGAGCACATGTCAATTCGATCTCATCATTACTCATATACTTAATATTCTTCATTTCTCGCTCCTAATGATCGAAAAGATAGATACCGTCATCTTCTGCCTTTGGCTAGCACATTGACTTCGGATGTTGGCAAGGTCCAATGTCCGAACAATCTCACATTTTTGCAAATTGTAACGAACACATGTTCTTTTTATGTCAGAATGATAACACGCTCAAAGCACTCTTTCAATACTTAAAAACGGCCTGAAAGCCTTGAAAAATGTAACATTTCCCCGGGATGCCGATAGAATCTAAACGGAAGGGAATTATTACATTTTTCGAGAAGGAGAAAAATGCGAAGAGTACCAATAATGGAACTATCCGCATGTTAGACTGAAGGGTTGGTCAATAGGGAAAGGTGGTCTTAAGTGACCTAATCCATACTTCTATAGTAACATAATTTGCTCCAGTTCAAGCATCTCTTCCCCGCTGGGGAGGGATAGGGCGATGCCGGATAAAGCATCGAATCAGATTTCAGACTAAACAGAAGGGCAATTCGTGAAAGCCTTAAATAACGCGATTTGTAACAATGTTACGGGCTTATTCCTACCTCTGCCTGTTGATCCCAAAAGTCTCAATTTGTCTCAAAAAGTCTCAACTTTGCGAAAACCTATTGATTTTACAAGCTCAGCTTGTCATAGTACTCACACAAGCACCACGAAAGGAGTGACACTACTATGTTGAACGACGAATTCTTCCGAGAGGAATTAGAGAGCATTATTAACAGTCCGGAATCATACACCAAAGAGGAGATCCATGAGGCATTCTTGGTAATGACAGAAAAGTATCTCAATGAAATGATCAATACCATGAATCTGGAAAGGGAAATTACTAAAGGTATGGACAAAGATAGCGCGAACGAGAAACTGGAAGAGATCGCAACATCTAACCCTTCTATGATCGATCTGGATCATACAAACGCTTTGTCGACCGATAAGAAAGAAATAATAGATAATCTAATGGCTTATATCGAATTCGAGTTTGGCATCGATATTATATAAACAATCAATGATACCAATGATGTGAACTTCCAAAACTACCGGAGTCACGTTTCTTCCTCTCTTGCTCCATAACAGCAACAGCTTCTTCCTTAGTTGAATACAGGCGGTGTTTCTTAAGCCTAATACCGCTACTGTAGTTTTCTATGGAACGAAGAGTATAGAAGTCTCCGGATATGCGCACAATCTGCATCTCCATAACAAAAGAGTTATTGGAGATAATAAAGACATGCTGACCTACACTGTATTTCTTTTCTTCCATATATCTAAAAGTGAACGGCCGCAGAACGTTTCATTCCACGGCCGCTATAATTACCTGTTGTTATAAGTTATTAGAACAGATCTACTGACTTGCCGTCCTTATCGAAGATCTTCTTTTCAGCAGCAACTACGTAAACATCACCGCCAAGCTTTGCAGCCTTCTTCTCAATCTTCTTGTAATCGATCTGCTGTCCGTCAAACTCGAAGATAACCTTACCGAGTTTCTTAGGAGCAGCCTTCTTAGCAGGTGCCTTTTTAGCTGCCGGCTTCTTAGCTGCAACTTTCTTTTCAACTGCCTTCTTAGCTGCAGGTTTCTTTGCCGCAACCTTCTTTGCAGGAGCAGCCTTTTTTGCTGTTATCTTCTTAGCTGCCGGAGCCTTCTTTGCAGCAGGCTTCTTAGCGGCTGTCTTCTTAGCTGCGGGTTTCTTTGCTACAGGAGCTTTTGCCTCAGCTGCCTTTACTTCTTCTGCCATAGTTTTATCCTCCGTGAGATGTTTTTATGGATATACATTAATTGTATTATTCATCAAAAATACCGTCAATGATAAGAATAAATACTATGCGTTCTTCAAGAGACTGAAATCTCCCTTAGTCGTTCAATCCATCTTAAAACTGCACCGGATTCAAGAGCTCCTAAGATCAATCCGTCGCAGAAACGCTCGCCCCGTACCAAAGCCATAAACAGAGCCATCAGGCATTTGTCATCCATTTTCGATACATCAATAGTATCTACATCGATATTCTCTTTATATCCATACCCTCCAAGAACATCCATGTAATGGTACAAATCATATTCTGGATTTGCTTTGTTGAAATTATAAACAGCTTGGATTAATTGATGAACAGTCTCTGAGTATTCAACATGAGGAAAAGGGATTGGATCTTCTTTCGTCCCTTTATGAGTCTTTATACTCTCAGCGAATGAATTTTTAACCTCACCATAAGAATCATATCTTAGAGCATCCTCAAGCTGTAACAGTTCATCGAACCTACCTGATTCAGATGATAGTCTTTCCATAGTCTTTCTCCCACAAAATAACAATTAATCCCAAAAGATCATATTCAAGGGATCAAATTCTAGTTTTGCTCCGCATTCAGGACAATTGATTTTCCCATCGAATAATTCATCAGGGAATTTGATTATTCTTAAAGCACCTCCACAGGAACAATTATGTTCGAAATCTCGAACCTTGTTGTAATCTGATTTAAGATCCTCTGGCATTATATAATCAGCGGGTTCAATACCATCATCTTTCGGAAGATAAAGACTCATATTCCTGATTGTTTGAAGCTTTCCACATTTATTACAGATTGCAACTTCATCCTCACAATTAACGGCTGCATTCTTATGCTCTTCAAAGATCATCTTATAATCATCACCATAAATGCCAATACTTATATCATTTACCGTTTCCTTGTACACAACAGGGAACAACATTCCTACGCCAAGCATGGCTTCAAATTTGTAATTGCATTTTTGGCAATTGATAACATATCCGTTTCCCATATCACCCTCACATCAATTATCTTTATTGTCGTCTGGTCTTATGACCTTCATGCCTTTACCGGTAGCAACGAAACGTTCCTTAGCCATAGCTTCCTCAAGATCTATCGTGTCTTTCAGATAATCATTTTTGATTCCGCTACAGAACGAGACCATATTGCAACCCAACTGTTCCATAACGTTTTCGCCCATATCTTTTGTTTCATCATCAAGCACACAGAAGGTAATATCGATATCATAATCAGGATTGTTATCTATAAAGTCCTGACAAGCCTGCAATGCCTTGCGCCAAGCCTTGTCCTTAGGATATCCAAAGATGCCGGAAGAGAGCAGAGGAAATCCAATAGAGTGGATATCGTTGTCTTTGGCAACTATCAATGATTGCTTATATGCACTGTATAAGAGCTTGGGTTCATTCTGATTTCCGCCATACCAACGAGGTCCAACTGCATGAATGACATACTTTGCAGAAAGATTGAATCCTGGGGTAATGACAGCATGACCTGTTTTACATCCGTTATACTTGCTGCATGCTGCGGTCATTTCAGCAGCTCCCGCATCAGTGAAAATGTAGTGACACACACCACCACCTTGCGCCAATTGCTCATTTGCTGCATTAACAACAGCATCCGCCTTTAGCTTTGTTATTCCTATCTTTTGAATACTTATGATGCCCATATTATCCTCACTTTCTCCTTCAGAAATCGATCAGATAGATCTCGATATTTATCAATCGGAATGTTCCTTTAGGATCTATACTCTTAATTTTACCGCAGAGTAGTTTTCCAGCGTCCATTAATCTTGCAAAAACAACATTATCTCGTTCGGGAACATATCCTAGTTTCCGCTTAGTTTCATCAAGAATGATGATTGCATTATCGTCATACTTGTTTTCCTCACGCTGAAGGAATAGTTTATCTCCAATTTTAATGCTTTCTAACACAGACGTATCCTTCAGATGAGTTGTTCCGGCAACATATGTATCGAAAAGATAAATCTCGCGACTGAGCGGCTTAATTACTTCACCCAATCCCTTTGTATCTGCCATTGCCAGTACATCTTTTTTGCTCTCAATTAAATCTGTATCCATGTTAATGTCGCACCTCCTTCGGAGAGAATGTTTTCCAGTATTTTTGTCAGTTCCTGGCTATACTTCTTGTACTCTTCTATTTCCTTATTGAGTTCATGCTTCTTAAGTTGTACTTTCTCAGGTGATGACAGGAGATCCAAATGTGTATAAGGTTCAGTAGTAATAATATCGTTTATCTCTGTCTCTAAATTAGCTATTCTCTCATCAAGGTTATCAATAATCGGAGTAGCAACCGTTTCGCCATTCTCTTTGAGCACTTTCCTTACAAGCACTTCAAGATTATTCAGCTCATCATCATCGTTGCACCTATATGCGATAACGATTCTCTCCCATAACTCACGAAGTTCATCATTTTCAGAGGTCAATGGATTAATATCAGGGTGGATGCTCTTAACAAGACGTCTGTATATTCTCTTGGCCCGATCAATCTTATACTGAGGTGATGTTGTAGATTTATCAGCATTGTTCTTATCAGACATCATTTCCTTCAACTGCATATTGTAAAGAGCCATACTCTTATCAATCTGAGCATTCATATCATTCACATCGATGACATCTCCGTGATTAAGAGCAGCCTGACAGTAGGCAATCATCTTTTTCTTCTTAATACACTCTATCTTCAGTTCAAAGTTCTCAAGGAGAAGTTCACCGAATTCCTTCATATAAGAAGTGTAGATAGACCCAGCTTCCTTTGTTAGCTGATCTCGCTTAACTAGGAGTTCTTCGTACGTGTTGTACTGTCCGTTATTTTTCTTTATCATCTCATCCATAATGCACCACCAAGTCATAAATCTCATCGTAAAGAGTTGTGATATGTCTATCGCCAATCTTAGCTTTTTCGAAAAAACTCCTAACATTCCGATACCATTTGTAATCAAATCTAATCACTATATTTTCTTCTTCAAAGATGCACTCGATCATAAAACGGCGATTTCTGTATTCAAACACAACCATGCATTCTTTCTTTGCTATCCAGAACAGATCATATAGATCTATCTCCTCGCTCTTCTCTGGAAACAAGTTGTGCATCAAAAATACCGTGTTTTCCATCTCCTCAACATTACCCCACCAGTAGGGATTACTTTTTAGAGATTCCGCATACTGTATCCTTGCTTCGTGAAGGAGTTGTTTAGCCTCATCTAGTCTTCCTTCCTCAGCTCTTATTCCAGCCAGACGATAGCTGATAGACGGATCTGCCTGAAACTCCGCCGGAATAATTGTCCTCATCCGCTCAGGGTGTTGTAGCTCATCATAGAGTTTTTCAATTATCTCCTTATACTTTGCCTCATTCTTTTCGACATAGTATCCGTTGTGATACATATCGGCGAGCTTCATCTCACACCCGGATCTTAGATAATCATCTTCACACTCGGCACCTTTACTGAAATATTCGTAAGCCTTCTTGTAATCAACCTTCCCGTTCTGACCGTAGTACCATACATATCCCAATCCTTCGTAAGCAGGATGAAAACAATACTCGGCAGCAATCTCCAGATACCTCTGATACAAATCGAACCTGCGTTCCTCAGCATAGTGCCAAGCCAGATTGTGCATATCGTTTGGATTGTGATATGTATCGATTAGGATGTGCTGAGCTTCCTCGAAAAGAAACTTATCCTCTTCTGTATGAGTATCACTTGTATAGAAGTGATTAATTATGTTATTTGCTTCAGAATGAGTCATCTCAACATCTTCCTTTCTTGTTTATAGTTAAATTGTATTCGCTTATTAATCTCGGTAGGTAAATCGCAGATTGACATTTCCTGAGTAACTTATCATCAGTTATTCCAGACTTTCATCATCCGCTTCTAAATGTTTCATCACTACTGCAAGCTGTTCTTTGGGAATAAGGTAGGAATTACCAAACGGATTAACGACAACACCTTCAACGTCGTCCCTGAACAGACCATCTTCAAGTATTATCTTTATAGGAGCATTAAGTGTGACGCTTGTCGTCTCCTCTTTAAATAGTTCATTCTCATCCGTAAAGAATGGTATCCACCTTAATCCGTCATCATCCGTAATTACGTGAATAGCAAGCTTGAAGTTCTTATCCAATCCAATCGGATTGCCTGTGACGATTGTCTCGGGATCAAGCTCACCCGTTTCATTACTAACATCTTCCATCGGGGTTGGTGCCTGACCATCGATTCTTATTCGCTCCACAAGTGCTGCAAGAAGAGTAACTATATCTTCTTCATCGTGAGTCTCGTTAATACGCTGTATTGCTTCCTTAATACAGACGTTTTCGGTATAGTCATCAATATCTTCCATCAGGCCAGCCTGTATTGTTTCCTCGAATCTGTTAATGACTTCCCACATATCGTTGGAAATGAAGTCCGGTAAGTGCTGAAGTATAGCTAACGGAATACCCCAAAAAGCCTCTGCAATAGCTCCTGCTATAGCACCGAGAGTATCGGTATCGCCGCCAATATACATGACGTTCCTCAGACAATCTTCGTAAGACTCAGACTCAAGGAAGCATTCAAATGCTTCAGGCATTGTTCGCATGCAGTCTTCAACATGGTAGTAAGAGGGACGAATATCTTCCAATGTTCTGGAAAGGTCATATCCAAATTCTTTTACTGTATAGTCCTGGATTTCTTCCAAAGAAGCACCATGTCTTGCCATGAAAATGGCAGCTGCAGTCGACTCGGCTCCCTTAATACCCTCAGGGTGGTTATGCGTAACCTCAGCAGTCCATCTTGCGACTTCTCTTGTGCGCTCAATAGTATCGTATAACCAACCAGCCGGAGAAACTCTCATTCCGGAGCCGTTGCCATAGCTCCCATATGGCTTCGGGTCATCAGAAAGGACCCAGCTAATAAAGCGAGCACCATACCCAGCGCGAGGATATTTCTGGCCCCATTTCTTCATAGACTTAATGAGGTTTTCCTTAACAGACTTCTCGTCAGCATCTTTGCCTGCATTCATAAGTGCCTCAGCGACTGCAATAGTCATAACCGTATCATCTGTAAAGTTACACTCGGGTGTAAAAAGCTCAAACTCCTTGCTCTTATTTCCATTATCAAACTCAAATCTGCTTCCAACAATGTCTCCAATAATAGCTCCGTACATATCAATTACCTCCTGCAATTCTTCTCAATAAAAGCCTTGAACTCTTCTATGCTTTCAAACACTTCAAAACCATTTTTCTTTGCCAGTTCAAGTAATTCTGGTGTCGTATGGTAGAACTGTACTGCCAAGGGCTTGAAATATCCTTTGTCGCTAGCAATACCATATGGCCAACCTATATCGACAGTCTCAATTGCCCAACCTTCATCATCTTCTAATGCACAATCTGTCTCGCCGGCGCTAAATCCAAGCTTTGTCATCCAATTCTGAAGTTCAGCTAAGGCATCGTACTTTGCATCTTCCTCTTCAGGAGTGCCGTCTAACCTTTCCGCATGAGCCTCCAGTATCTTATCCAGCCATTCGGCATCAGTTTCAGCGGCTGCTTCAGCTAAAGCGTCAATCTCCTCGTCTGTAAGCGGTGTTTCTTGAACCTTCTTAACTTCCTCAAAAGTCATTCCATTAGCTACCGTATACGGGTAGTCAACGAGGAGTTTCTGGTTCTCGGCAGGATTACCTGCCTTGTTGAAAAGCTCGTACAAGTCTGCAATATCAGGGTCTTCGTTCATTTGCTTGAACTTACCCGTGTCGTAGGAAACCTTTATTCTGTCGTACTGTTCCTTGTTCAGGTCAACAAACACATTGTCCTCATGCACTGTCATACCGACTCTTGTAAGCAGAAGGTCATATCTTGCTGCAACTTCAATTGTGTTTTTCATGGTCAATACCTCCGTTAAATGTAATAGATCCCGTCTGTTGCTTGACACGACGGGATCATTAAGAGGTAATGTAGGCCATCGTTCAAGCTTTAGCACCTTGCTCTATAGCAGGTTGCTGTACGATCATCGGGCTTGTCCCTTCCGTACTCTTTATGGTAACTACAGTATAGCATGTCCGTAAAATAAGTATGTCCGTTTATTCGTACTCACATCAGATTCGATATCTTGTAGCTGCCATCTGCTTGTTATGGCTATATTTTAAGTTGAAAGAGGATGCATTTGGTAAACCTGAGATTGACCTTTTAGGACACACTAAAAACGCCTCACCAGGAGGCGCAAAGTCAGCAAATATAAGGGGTTACTTCACTTTATCTGTTTAAGTTCGTCACACCCATTTTCTTCCAACTTCTCATTAATTTCGAAATAATCGTGTATTCCATTCTCGATACATGCTCTTACGACAAGATCGGCTTTGCGACTTCTACTCAATGTGAAACCTGCCCGTTCAAGAAGATCCAAGGTCTCATTCAGATTAAGATTAAGGACAAGACATATCACTACGCTTACATACTTTGAAGGATGATAATCGGGATCTTTTCGCATATTGCTGAGAATCTGCTTGGAGAAATACAGTTCATACTTACCGCCATACAGCTCGGAATCTTTTATTCCTTTCTCATCCGTCAACTCGAAAACCTTCTGAGCAAACGGTTTATGGGAATCCTCATAAATATCAGGTTCATTATCAACCCTGTTACCATAGAAATGTCCATTTTCGGATAGAATATCACGAGCATAAACTTCGCGACGCCTCTTGAGTCTGGACATCTCGCGCCAGTCTTCTTCTGTAAAACCATACTCATCAAACGTAGCGTTTTCGACATAGTTATCATCAATGTACGTCTTGATCTTCTTGGAAATTGATTCTCCAGACTTGAGAGAAAGCTGATCGAAAAGGACCAGCATTACGCGCATATCACTACTATTATCCTTCAGATACTTCTTTATAATGTCTTTGGCTAAACCGATTGCATCGTCATGCGGGAATCCATATGCACCGGTTCCAATAAGCGGAAATGCAATAGACTTGCAATTGAGTTCACCAGCAAGAATAAGAGCATTCTGATAGCAGTCAGCAAGAATATCCATTTCTCCATCGTTGCCGCCATTCCATGCTACGCAAACTGTATGAATGATGTATTTTGCGTCTAAGTTATAGGCAGAGGTCTCAATGGCTTGGCCTGGCACAATATCACCAATCAACTTGCGTGCTGCAAGAAGCTTTTCTTCGCCTGCAGCTTTATACACAGCACTATCTGTACCAGCTCCAATAACTGGTTTTGGATTAGCAGTATTAACTATGGCATCTGCCTTAACTTTAGTTATATCGTTGCGAATGATTTGTAGTGGCACTATTTTACCTCGTAATCATAAGGATGTATTATTCACTATGATGTTTTTCGCCCATTCAGTTACTCGTGCATCTTCAGACACAACAAATTCCTGACCAATACGGACGGTTTGGAAATAGCCCTCAGGTTTCCAACTATCTTTTGAATGACATGAGATATTAACTTCCTTGAAGAAATCAGGAAGCTTCCATCTAGATTTTGGCATGCCAGGCATGGTTAGTACTAGTTCATCTGAATACTTAAATGTACCGGCGCCCGGTAATCCAGTATCGTTTCCGTCAATGATTAGCTTGTCAGACGCAATATACATCGTATCGTTAGGACTATTACGATAAGAATGTGGGTGCCATGAGTATTTTTCCTTATCGGCACCTTGTACAATTTGACCGATCTGAAGATAACCAAACAACATATGTGCATCCTTGGTGCCCTTTGCATAGCACAGAACATCGTTCTTTATCTCTGTTTTCCTAAACCAACCAAAGAAAAGGAACACATCGCCTATAGTCACACCTTGATTCTCCAAATGTGTTTGAGCAGCATCAGCTTGTCCGAATATAGGAACCCAGTTTTCTGGAACCTCAGAGTGAATGTCAGCTCGTAGATCCGGATCGAGATGACCGCAGTAACTGTAACACTTCTTTGCTTTCAAATCGCAAATGATTTCTTCAAATGACTTTCCCTGATAAACCATATCTTCATAGCTCTGATCCCAATCGCAAGGAATTGGTAACGAAAGCATTGTTCCATCAGGCATTACCGGACTAGCAGCACCACCATTCTCAGCATCAAATCCTTTTCTTGAAAAGATAAACTTCATATGCGTCACCTCAACAATCTTTCGTATATTTGCAGTCGGGATAGCTGGCACAGCCCCAGAAATCGCCGTAAATGCCTGTTCTTTGTTTGAGAATGTTACCGCAACGAGGACAGATTGGTACTCGTTTTGCAGCTTCAGACGGATTTGCTATCTCTTTAGCAAGACTATCATAGACTTGTTTGTTTATGTGACAATCAACAAGAGCACGGTGCGCACCCTCATAAGAGATACCATAGTGATAGGAGAGTGACTCTAATGAATGGCTCTCAAGTTCTGGGAGGTAACGTCGAGCGACTACGACCGTATCAACATAATCATTAGAAATGGGCTTCCCAAAGAAACGCATCGCATCACGTTGTATAAACTTTATATCGAAGTTCCTTATGTTATGTCCTACAAGAACATAATCACCAACGAAAGAAAGAAACTCACGCAAAGCCGGTTCAATCGAAGGAAAATCTTTGACCATGTCATCTGTTATTCCATTGATACTACTAGCTGAATAGGGTATATGTATGCCAGGATTAACTAAAGTCGAATACTCATCAACAATAATATTGTCTGTTACTTTTATCGCGGAGATTTCCACAATCGAATCTTCTTCCGCGGATAGCCCCGTTGTTTCAAGATCAAACAAGACATAATTTGGAAAGTATTCAATAAGCATCGCATTCTCCATTCATTTAATCTTCCGATTCTTCTTCGATACCTTCAATCTCAATTGATAACTCAGAATAGTCAAGTTCATATCGATCAAAGATCTGTCTGAGTATTCTGATTTTCGTCATGGTATTAGACGATGTCCATAAGTAAACATGGTCTGCAATCTCTGAAAATCCATCTGTGTCTTTTGAAACAAAATCAGAGCCAAGCCCATCAGTCTCATCCACTAATTTATAGATAATAGTTTCATCTAACTCAAACAAGAATTTAACTACCTGTACAAACATCTCAATCCATGAAGAAGCCGAGTACGGCGTGTTCATAAACGTATAAGAGATGATGTTTCTGCCCTTAAAGTTGAAATCCTCATCCAAAGCATGAGATTCATTTATGGCAACCGGAGGAACAAATGAAGATTGTGGATAAGGCCATAATTGTTTTGCAAGTTTAAGCATATCCTTGTTGCGATGTTTCAATTCTTCAACTGTCCATTTTTCACATATAGAAACATAGGAGTTTAACTGTAGGTGACTATCCTTGAAGCCGTCTTTCATATCGCGCTTTTCATCGAATTTCCTGTTGCTGTATTGTGAGTTATAGCCGGTTAATGTAAGATTCGCGATTCGGTTATTCCAAGTCTCGTAGATATCGTTGTAATCCTTACCAAGATGCATTTTCCACCAATCAGTAAGAGTCTGCGGCATAATATGTTCAACAGTGTATACACCATCTTGCATGAGACCAATAACATTAGTTCTCTCATATGTATCTTTGTTCTCTAAGCGATCGAAAAGATAGAGTTTATTCTTTCCTCGCAAACTATACATATCTCTTTCTTCAAAGCACTGTAAGAATTCTGAATCCTTAGGCAAACGTCCAGACGATCCTTTACTGGTGAGTATATACTTGAACACTTCAGCATAACTATTCTCGTCATCTACATATTTCAGACAATCCTTCTGAAGCATGGCGAATATCTTATTGAGAGCGTTTGTCGGGACGCCACATATAAGTCTTCTGAAAATAAAAATTTCCAATGTAAACAAGACATCAGTGAACTCTTTATCAGAAAGAGCATAATTACTTCTGTAATCCCACAACTGAAGTAGATACGGATAAGAGACTCCCATTTCCAACGTGTTCAAGCGACGCAGAATAATATTGGCTTTTTCCGAAGAAGTAGAAGCATTGGTGATTTCTTTGTAGTACACGGAATATGTTGTAAGGGTTCTTAGCAGCTCTTGCTTATCGAGATTATTAGTTTCGACATAAGATTTGAAACAGCTGTAGACTTCGTTTATTGATGGAGTTTTAGATAGAATACCGGTTAAATAATGACGCACAAAATCACTCACGGAGAAGGCGGTATTTTTTTCTATATTGTTCCAATATGTATAATAGAGCTTTTCTTGAGTTTCGGAATCTTGTCCCATTAGGACATAATTTCTTATTTTGTCGCCTTCACTAAGATCAAGACCTGTCGAATTCAAACTTTCAAATATGAGTTGAGCATCATCCTTGATAGGATCCAAAGAAATGTCAATTATTACCAAAGAGCATATTGCATTGAATAGTTCTTCCGGTGTCAGTTTCTGCTCATCTTTAAGACGGTTATAAAAATAATTATAGTTACGGGTAACAACGGACGCATTATTATGCTCGTCCTTGCTTTTGAAAAGCCTTTCAAAAGCATCTGAGTCATCCTTTATTGGTTTTAGCTTTACCTTTCTTTCTTCAGGCGCAAACTGATCAACTAGATACGTCATTTTGATTCGCTGCACAAGTACGGGATCAGAAGCAGTAAGAACACCTTCATCCATGAGATTAACCATTGCCAGAAATAGAAGGGAAATAGTGGTGATTCTCTGCTGGCCGTCAATAATAAGCAGTTCACTTGTAGCTCCGTGAATATTGGCAACCGAAACAATACTTCCAAAGAAATGGCTTTCTCTGTGATCGAGTATTACTTTCTCCAAATCATCTAAAAGTTGCTTGCAATTATCTATCTTCCAATCGTAATTTCTCTGATAAACAGGAATAATAAAACGCTTTCCAGCCCCATCGAGAAATTTAACTAAAGGTTGTGCGCTACCATTCATTTTATGCACCTCACTTATTACTGGTTTCCTAATCGATCTCGAACATACGCCTGAAGGATTTTTGCTGATGGATAATTTGACATTGAAGCAATACCGTTGACAAGTTCAACTGGATATAAAGCGCCTTCATATTTACGACTAATCAAAGAGGGAATTGTAGAAAGTATTCTTTCCAATCCTATGACATCAGTAGTTTTAGGAAAATCCTCTAAGGGGATATATATCCCAGTCGTAAGATTTAAAACAAAATGAGTATTCTCATCAACGACTACCAATACCTTCTCTCCCCAGTTGGTCCTCAATCCATAGGGATTACCGTGATCAGGAGCACGTTGCACCTCTTTTCGAATAAAACCATGATTAAGCACGGCATATTTAATGTCATTATCATTCTTTACAAAACGAGAAACGATACTGAGATAATCGAAAAAGCGACCGGACTTTTCACATCCGATAATATGAATTGGCCGATTGTTATTCTTAGCAAACAGGATAAACTCTCTGATATTAGGGATTAGCTTTGAATATTGTCCGTTTAGAGTAAGCGGACCATCCTTGATATACAATGTATCCGAAACTAAATTCTTGTCTGGATTATCCCAATGCAACCGAATTACAGTCATAAGCATTATCATTTCCATAACTAACATGTATGAAGATGCTACGGAAATTGGAGCATTATCTTCATTCATATCCAGATGGAAGCCAAGCATGTCGGTGAGCAAAACTTCCTTTTTACAAAGAGGGCAAATATCTTTGTCTTTGTTATATGGAATTCCACTTTCAATCTTCTCGCCGCAATGAGGACATTCGAAACTAGGAGAATGGTCATTTGAATCTGACCATTTTTTATATGAGAGCCACTTTAGCGTTTCGAAATATAGTCCATCTTCTGCTTTCTTCATTGAGTCAAATATTACATGACGCACTGTATCATATATATTTCCCTTTGAGCTCTTTATGTTTTTTAGCGGAAAGACTGTTGCATGAAAAGAGGCGCTGTCTTTCATAATATCTTGCATAAGCAGAGGATGAGGGAAATTCTTATCAATCTTTTCGATTTTATTCTGCTCAATAGTCATAAGGGCTGTTTTGACAAAGGCAAGTTCTTTGTTATTTTCCTCAACAGGAACATAGGAACCATCCACAACCCAAATATGGCGCAAAGGTTTCGCTTGTTCTGGATTGTATGATTCCCAGATACTGTTATTGAAATTCTTTTCGTCATAAAGGTCATTGGTTTCAAAATCATCGAGAATCGAATTAACCCATTCACTTCCGATTACATCTAGATGCCCTAATTTGGATGCTGTTTCCATTGGAAGCCTTCCTGTAGATGAATATGCCATAACCAATCATCCTTTCTTAGGATCATAAAGATCTGCCTGAACTGGGACAACAAACCTGTTTGACATTGTAAGCATGCGCATATAACCTGGCGTTCTTGAACGCATAATATCTTCCTCAACACCAGCAAAGGCAACCTGTGTTTTGGTAAGTGCATTCGTTTCACCACTGGATGAAAGATGCCCAACAAAGAAGTTTTCAGTTTGAACAAGAAGCTCCTGACTGATAGTAGACGGCGACTGGGTGGAATAAACCATACCAATATGGAACTTAGCACCTTCTTTTGCAAACCTAGAATACACATCCTGATTGTCTTTGGTGTGCGGTGGAAACAGGTTATGCGCCTCTTCAAAATACAATTGAATATAAGAATCGCCTAATTTATTGTTGACAAATTTTTTCTCCTGATTTCTGAAAACATTTAGGGAAAGCAAATCTGAGAAATACTTCCTGATTGTATCGCTCGCGTTTCCCAAATCAAGAATAATAGTTTTGCCTTCATCAAGAGACTGAATAATCTCTTTTACAAAATCAGAAGCATTGGGCGAATGATATTCTCTATAGTTAGCAATCATCATAGGGCCGCTACCCGTCTTGGGAAGAAGAAAACCAAGCAATGCCTTCTCATCGACAGTAAACACAGGCTTTCCATCCGGTTTAGTAATATCACCATTTGCATTAATGTATTCAGCAAACTTCTTGTATTCATCAGTCATTTCATCAAGATTTGTTGGCTGTGGCGGAACAGAATCGCCATAAATCTGGCTTCTTACTTTGTCACTGAAGTGAGGTTCAAGGGGCTTAGTAGAACCAGCATAAAGACCTTTCAATTTCTTTAAAGCACCTTCATTGCATTTATATCCAGCTGCATTCAAAATACTCCAATAAATCTGGATTTTCCTTATTTCGTGAATCTTATCACTCTGAGAATCGAGCTGTCCGATGTCATCCGGAGATCCTAACAGAACACTGACAAATGCAGTAATATAATTAGAGTTCTTTCCTTCGTTTGTGAGGAAAGATCCAATGATTTCTTTGCAGCTATCCGGCTTCTCATAGAAATTCAGTTTCAATTCCTTCGACGGAGTCTCAGCTCGTTTCGTAAGAGCATATACTTCACACCTTTCAGTATTAGCTGAATAAATTGACGAGTTATTATCCTGGCTATTATCGTTTGCGTACTCACCATTTATATCGAAGATCAATTGTCCAACATTCTTACTATCCTCAGTTGCATCAATCATTCCTTGAGCGAGAAGTTTGACGACATTGGATTTGCCGAGTCGTGTCTTACCAAACATGGCAGTACGGCAACCCATAAAATCACGCATCGAAACCATGACTGGAATATTATCAGATGCCTGCTTTTCAACCTCAAAAAGGCATTCCATTGTTCTGAGTTTACCTATCCTCTGTTGGAACTCTTTTCTTACAGTTCCATTTACAATAAGATCTAATAATTCTTCGTCAGGAGCGTATACCTCATATCTATGAGCACTTACAATATTATTGACGTCACCAGAGAAGGATAATTCATCACTCTTAACTGGATTCCCATAGAACATTCCTAATACGTCACATTCTAATGCACCCCACTGTAAGTCTGCCTGTGTCCAAAGATCCAGTTCCGGCATCGATCTCTTATGCATCTCAAAATATGTCTGTTGTACTTGCTGAGAAAGAGGCGTAGAAGAGACCCCTTTAACTCTGAGCAAAGAAAAATGCGGCTTTGTGTTAGAGAAATCTGCCGGAACAAGGATAAGGAAAGAACCTCTCGGAATACCACCTACCATCATCTTGTAAGTGTCGTTTGTGATTATAGTAGCGCCGCTAAAATTGAGATCAAGTACATAACCTACAAAACGCCATTTATCTAAGGACTTCGTTGCTTTATAATCGTTCTGCTTATCAAAGAACTCTTTTACCTTGATAATAGGATTGTTTTGAAGGTTGGATGTGTTAACGAGATTAGTTAAAGAAGCCATAGTAAGTCCTCCTCATATATTTGATAGTATGATTAATTCGTTATAAGTATTCCTGCCTTTATTGATACCAGATATGCAGCATTTTCTAGATGCATCCAGAAAACGATACTTATCTTGATCATATAAACCACGTATTGTCGGGTGATTAACATTTGTCATAAGAATCATCACACCACGCTTGCGTGCACGCTCTATAGCTTTGGATAAACGAACCTGATCATCCCAAGAAAAGAGATTTTTGGAATAGCCAACAAAACCTGATTTTTCATCCATTACTGCGTAAGGCGGATCACAAAACAGAAAATCTCCCGCCTTTGCTTTGTTAATAGTTTTCTCGAAGTCACACGTTTGAAACTTCGTCCCTCGCATGATTTGAGCTCTCTTGTCAAAATGATCCGTAGGAAGTATGACCGTTGTCTTAGAACCAATTGGGACATTGAATTCACCGGATCGATTAACACGATAGATACCGTTAAAACAAGTTCTATTAAGGTATATCATTCGTGCAGCAATGGCATGAGGTGCCCTTGGTCGAGATTGTCGAATTTTATAATAGTATTCCTTACAATGATTCTGAGCATGCAACTTTAAGCGATCTGTAACACGTTCCCAGTCGGTGGCAATAGCTTGATAAGTTATTATCAATTCATCATTTATATCACTAACAATAGCCTTCTTAGGTTCTAGATGAAAGTACAACGCACCTCCACCAAGAAAAGGATCCACATATCTGTTATATTTTTGAGGCAGCAAATCAGAATAGTTCTTTACAAACCAATTCTTTCCACCTGCCCATTTTAAGAATGTTGAATCCATTTACGACTTCCTCATTAAAACTCGTCACTTAACGGACGCCAATTGGAATCTGACATCTCATCAACATAATTAGTGTTGTTGATGTATAACTCACCGTCAAGATCTCGAACAAATCCCCACTTTATTTCATGTTTGTTTGCATAATCTTTAAAAGCAATGAATTTATTTTCGACCTGAGCATCAATGTTCTTGCTGTGACCAGCCGATTCGCCGCCCTTGGTTTCAATAATCCAAGTGGCTCCATTTTTCATTTTAACTATGTAATCAGGGTAGAAAAGCCACTGATGAGAAATGTAATCCGTGTAAACAATTGATAGATATTGTTGTCCTGCATCTCCATTCTTATATACCCATTCAACGCTGGGAGAATCCTCACAATAAAGTTCAAAGAGTCGTTCAGGTAAACTCCTAGTTCGATCCGTTATGAACTCATTAGTGTATTCTTTGTATGCATTTAGCCTTAGGAACTTACGGTTCTTGACCTCACAATACTTGTATATTTCCATCTCGGGAATGCGGAAAGTAGATGTTTTGGGCATGATAATCTCGCTCTGTGCTCCACCCATTTGAGATGTGACATTTTTGAAATCGATTTTGAGTTGTTTAACATTATTGATAATGAATGCATAGAAGTCAGCCGTATCCAGATCTATGAATTTCTCCTTGGTCTTTTTACCTTTTCTAAACATACGCTGAAGAATACTCTTTACCTTCTGAGCTTGAATACCGGTTACCTTCTTTATCTCATCGACAGAATGCATAAGGTAAATACCATGAGAGTGAGTGTTTACTTGTGTCTTAACGCTTATACTGTGTTGAACGGTACCCGAAGAAAGATCATCTACAGTTCTGAAAACACCTTGTAGAACTCTACTATCTATTTCATGACTAAAATTATAACCAGCAGCCTCAAGGTTTTCTTTGTTGACAGCTTTGTTGGATCCCAAGTTGTATTTCTTGACAAAATAGGAATGAACTGCCTTTAGCGTTTCGCGTTCACCAAGACCGTCAAAGTCAAGGTTCCTAAGCTCCTTAACTAATTCTAAATCTTTAGCTTCATCTCTTAAGAATAAACGCCTAACCTGATATGCTTTATCGAGCTGTGAAAGCAAACCCTCTTTATACTTCGTATCCAATGTGTAAAGGTAGCAGTAATCAAGAACATCTATTCCATAATGTCTATGTTCAGGCATTCTTCGTATTCTTCCAATAGTCTGAATTTGAAAATCCTCACTACCACCTTCACGTAACTTTACGAGAATCTTTGCACGTGGACAGTCCCATCCTGTAGAGATAGCCTGCTTCATCAGAAGAAAGGCCTGCTGACCGTCATTTGCTATAAGGTTATCTATATTTTCCTTTTCATCGCTCATCCATATGGAAACAAGCCCATTATCATAGGTGTAGCCCATACTCTCAAGTTTTTCTTCTACCGCTTTAATTGTTTCTGGTTGACCAGCAGGAAACTGAATAAGAACTAATGGCCGGATTCTCAAATCAAGATCATCATAAGCCTGTTGAATAGTCTTCCTCTTAGCATCTGCTAAATCCAATAGATAATCATAATCATTCGTAATCTGTTTGTTTTCATCAACACCTTCATTTACGTAAATAGCACGAGAAATCAGACCCGCATTTATAACCTCATCTTCAGGGACCTCGTAGTATTCATAATGCGGAACTTTAGTAGCGGTTGCTGAAACACGAATAATGTTTTTTGGTGCAAAAGCATTGATGATATCATCGGCCTTTTTGGTGTTATTCATATGTTCCTCGTCAATGATAACAACAAAACGAATTCCATCTTTATGAGCAGATGCAATCATTTCAAACAAGTTAGCTCTCTCACTATCTTTAAGAGCAGTATTACCTTTTTTTGTAACTAGTTCCCAATTGATAAAGGTAACACTTCCTCCATCAAAACCCATAATCATAGAATAATGCAATGCTCTAGTATCAATATTTGGAGCTAATACATCCATTTTTTCTTTGCTCTGTTCTTCCAGGTTGCCTTTTCCTGGACAGAGCCAAATGAAAGCTGTCTTACCATCAGTGTTTTTCAAGTATTCGTCAACATACTTTATTAGTATTACAGTCTTTCCAGCTCCTGTAGGGGCTTTAACTGTTATGACTTGCTTGCTGTCTGGTGATGCAGTAAGCTTTATCAATTCGCTAACACAATTATTCTGAAACTCATAATCTTTTATGCCATTTACCATAGTTCACCGGCCTCCCTCAATTCAAAATCAAAATAGTAATCAGGGACAACGAAAGTCTTAATGTTTCTGAGCAGTTGTTCTTGTCTAGAAGATAAAAGAACATCTTGGTTAATAAAAACTGCTTCAAGTTCATCATAAGAGGAATAATTCTTTTCAAAGGAATCCATCTCATCATCATCGGCAATAATGACATATTTTTTTCCGTCAACATTTACTCCATATTGAAGCTGAATCATTTCTATAGTATGCCTCAACAGGCTTTCAGCTAATTCATCATCTGATTTACTTACAAAACTCGTTTTATACACTTTCAAGTTAGTGCGGTATCCTTCTGAATAATGTCCACCATCCGCAGTTTCTCCCGTGATAACGGTTTTCAGTCTTGGATATGTTACCTCATCGCAAATCCCACCATCATTTGATGTGCATAGAATGAACCTTCTTTCCTTTCCATCCATTTTGTTCATCTCAAGAATTGCGTGACCCGTTGTACCAGAACCCGCAAAGAAATCCAAGAATGTAGTTGCATTTGGCTGAATACAGCTACAAACATATATAGCTTCACTTACAGGCTTGGGATAATCAAATTGCACACCAATTGCTGCTAACATATCATCAGCACTATCAGCATTTTCATAAATAGACGGAACATTCTCGTACATATTCTCATCTAAATAGTACTTTCTCTCTGGCTGCTTTGTTTCATCCTCACCGAACAATATCCTTCCTTCAGAAAGAAGTTTTGCCATTGTGCTTGGGGGATTTCTCCAGCCCCTTTCAGGAATAGGACAAGGTTTATTAGTAACAGGATGAATTAGAGGAATGAAATAGTCATCAGGAGCAGTCTTTTTATTCGGCCATGCCATCGACACTCCACGGTAGAGCCTACCGGTTTCATCTATATATTTGTATGCTTTCTCACCACCCGAAAACTTCTGTCGGGATAACCAGTTCTGGAACTCCTTTTGAACTAATTCCAGATCGTAAGTAACATAGAAGTCTTTTTTTATGTCATCTGAATAATTGAATGGTTTTATTGCTATAGCAACATCTTCCGGGATAAGGCGCTTACCGATTTTCTTGAATAATGCTTGAGCTTTGACAATCATGGCTTCAGCATTAGGTTTTTTTCTCATACACACATTTTCTTGGGAAAAGAATGCTTCCTTGTTTTTGCAAAAACAATAAATTGTTTCATGCATAGCTGAAATTCCTTGAGCATCGCCTTTGGGATTTAGTTTATTCCAAATGATTTCTCCAACGTTATTCGACTCTCCAAAAATATCTTGAAGCAAGCACAAGAGAGGGCCACTTTCATGTTCATCAATATTAACAATTATCACGCCTGTTTTTGATAATAGATTTCTTGCAATTAACAAACGTTTAGCCATAAAAGACAGCCATTTAGAGTGTTTGTACCCATCATCTTCTGATATATATGCATCATCATAAACAAAGTCATTTTTGCCCCGATTATAAGGGGGATCGATATAAATAACATCGATCTGACCTCTATGAGTCTTTTCAAGCAAGTGTAAAGAATGGAGATTATCTCCTTCAAGAAGGAAGTCGTAATGCTTATCTTCATTGTAGACAATTTCCTTATCCTTACACTCCTCGAAAACGGGTATGTTATCTTTCATTTGAGAATCGACAGCTTCTTCATGTTCTTCCCAAACGAGGCCATACTTTTTTGAAGTTAGCTCTTTCTCTATTTGATTGAATGCAATTATAGATTCATCATCGGAGTGCTGCTCTTTTAATTTTTCGAGAAAAGCTATCATCTGTTCTCTTCTGATTTGTGATAAATTTGCCATTTGCACACCTCTTATTTCTTTGTTACTTTGTTGCAGTAGAATCTCATATCACATTCTCTGCATGTTTTTTGATTATTTGATTCTTTAGAAAAATCGTGGTTTTGAATCTTAGATACCACGTCGTCAAAGGCCTTAATAGTTGTCTCTATTGATTCTTTTGATTTCTCAAACGTTACCGTTGGTTCAAGAGTCTCTTCACCAGTATAATAGAGATGCATTCGACTTACTTTCTTACCGGTTTTTTCCTCAACGAGATGTGCATAAACTTCAAGCTGCCGTTTATACCTTTCAGCTGATTCTGATTGCATGAGATCTTCGGGCCGCTTCTCAGATTTGAAATCTACAATCTCAACGGTATCTCCGTCGCCACGAATGAGGTCAACAGTACCTTTAAGAATGTAATCAGACTTGACAAGACTTACATCAACTTCTGCATCCTGTATGTAGTCCCACAGTGAACCTGTACCACCATTAATGTCGCCAGCAGTAGAAATGGGAAGTGTCCCTTTTTCCATTCTCTCTACATATCTCAAAACTTGATTGTATGCCGCATCAACTTGTTTCTCACCAAGATAAGCATGCTCACTCTTTGACAACGTAGTGTAGTTAGTATCAAGCCATTGACGAATATTTTCAGGAGTAATCGTTTCTGTCTCGTGCCGCATTGCTGCTCTATGAACATCCTCAATCGTTTCGTGAACAAGGGTTCCGAACAATGTTGCACCAATTCTTACAGGAGTAAAACCTAACTCTTTGAAGAACTTGTATTGCAAAGAACAATTCTCATATAACTCTATGTGTGATGTAAACGAATACGATTGTTTGAGATTAACAGGTTTTACTTCTGCTAATACAACATCAGACAGATCAACATCAGTCCATTCCTTCAATGGCCTGTACACCTTTTCAAAGCTACTGCTAGGTGTTTTCCAGCTTCCACCACACTCGTTGCAAGTCAGAACCAACAGGTTCTGTGCTCGCGAGAATGCAGTGTAATATAATCTCCAAAAGTCAAAATACTTAATGTCATTTAAGTGTTCAAACTTTTCTCTATGGAAATACTTCGATTCTATTTTTTCAATTAACTTGTCATTCTTTGTGGTTGGACGTTCATATAACGAATCGACCATTACAATTGGAAATTCCATTCCCTTAGATTGGTGAATAGTTAAGAATGATACGCATCCACTAGGAGCATACTCTGAATCGTCTTCATATTCAGAAATGCCACCATCATACAAAAACTTTAGATACATGTTGAAAAACTTTTCTGCTGTATCGACTATATTTTTAGATGTGAAGACATCTATTCTATGAAGATATTCAAACTTTCCTAAAACGGATGAGAGAATAGATATATTTCTGGCTGCGCGTTCATCTATAACACCGCTTCCAACATTAACGCCTATGTAAGACTTGAAGGGTTCAAACTGCATTAACTGATACAACATTCCCGTGAATGCATAGTCTGTATTCTTAGTCAGCGAACTGTGGGTTCTTAGAATATCTTCATACCAGCTCTTCAGTTCCTTGTTTTCCTGAACAAGTTTCATTGCCGGTTTAACACATCTCTCTCGATAAAACTGATAGAAAGCTACATACTGATCACTAGTTATTGTAAACGAATTAGTTTTTAGCCTTAGGAAATAATTAGGAAAGCACATGATGAGCATACCCAGCAATTCCCTTACTTCCTGTCTGTCAAAAAACATCTCGGAACGAGGCGAATAAACTGGAACATCATGTTCTTCAAGATACTGTATTAAGTTAATAACCCGATCATTTTTTACTGATTTGCAGAGGAAAGCAACTTGATTATAATTCGTTATGACCCCCTGTTTTTCAAGATCAGTAATGAAATGATAGACATTGTCACACCACTCTTCAGGATCATTATCGCCAGAGCACTTAAGTACAGTTGTCTTAGTAGAATAATTCTTCTTTCCCGGCACAATCTGTTTAGGGAATCTAAAATTCTTCCAACTAAATGACTCGGTGTTTTGCATCCAAGAGTTGTAGAAATCTATTATTTCTTTCTCGGAACGATAGTTTATAGTTAAATCGACCTGCTTGCATTCTCCAGACTTGAAATGCTGCGGGAATTCAAGAATGTTTCTAATAGTAGCTCCTCTGAATCTGTAAAGACCTTGGTCATCATCACCAACCACGCATATATTCTTTTTATCACCAGCCAGCAGGAAAACAACTTGTTCCTGAATGTAATTGGTATCTTGGTACTCGTCAACCATGATATATTTAATCTGATTTTGTATTTCACTTAGAATGTCAGGGTTATCCTTTAGCAGTCTGTATGCTTCAGTCTGTATGCTAGTAAAATCAATGAGATTTTCGGCATCCATAATCTTCATGTACTCTTTGAGAAGATGAGCAGTTGCAAGCACCTCTGGATCCTTGTCTTTTAACATTTCATCAACATCAACCAATTCCTCTAAAAGATTGCTGACTATACCAGCTATTTTCCCAGACAGTTTCCATACACCGGTACTACCAGGAAAGAGATCATTAAAGTGAGGAAGATTCCTAAATGAATAGATGTGTTGAAAAATCATATATTGCTGATCAAACTGATCCAACATACGATAATTCTTCTTAATTCGTGTATATTCAAGGTGTTCCTTGATGAAGCGAAGGCAAATGGAATGAAAGGTACCAACGTACATATCGTTGAGATTTACCATTACATTGATTTTATCCAATTCGTTAGTAATTCTCGTTATTAGTTCTTTGGCAGCTTTCTCAGTAAAAGTAGCTACCATTATTTCTTCAGGCTTAACCCCTTTCTCTTGAATGAGGTAAACAATTCTCTGAACTAGGGTGAAAGTTTTACCTGTACCCGGACCAGCAGTAATCAGAACTGGTCCATCAGTTGTTCTAATAGCTTCTTTCTGTTGTTCGTTAGCATTACCAAAGTCAAACATTCTTTGCCTCTTTCAAAAACGACTATTTGCTACTTTACCTTTACCTTTAATTGTACTCTCAGCATGTGTCCATTATTGGGACAGTTCAGGCAATCTCGCCTTATTTATGACTCGATAGCCCTTTACGTACGTGTAATGAATACCTTAATATTATAATATATATAATAAATTTTTGATTATGCTTTTAGCACACACTCCAGTAAAATCAAGGCATTGAACCCCTAAGCCACCGCAAATAGGAGGTTTAGGGGCTGTTGTAAATTTTTAATGACGCATCACCAAACAACACCAAATCCATACAAGCTCGAACTATCAGCTGAATAGCTTCGCTCCCTAACAGCATCGCTACTGTTGCCTTCAACGGTATGAATATAGCCATCGGATACGCTTGTAACTATGCCAACGTGGTTCGGATAACCATCCGGCTCCCAGTCAAAGAAGATGATCATACCAGGATAGATGAGCTGTTCGCAGTTGGAACTGTTGACTTCTGAGCCGTCGATCCACTTGCCTTTGTCCTGAAACCAATCAACACCGTCAGAGACAAAAGAGAAGTAGGGAATCTGTCCAGAAGACAGGAGGCCCGTCTGATCGGCACACCAAGAAACAAAGAGAGCGCACCATGCGCACCTTGAATCGAGACCAGCCCAGCGCCAGAACTTCTCGCCACCTTCGTTGCCAAGCTGAGACAAAGCAAGGTTTACAAGCTCATTGGAACCTAAGCCGACACCTCTGAGGATCTGAGTCCACAAAGACGCATACCTGACATCCAAGAGCTCATTGAGCTGTGCCATCTGATCATCATTAAAGCCGAGTGTGGCAGCTTCTTCTGCGGCCGTTAAGTGACTTATAGTGATGTGAAGGATGGTTTTCGAGGTTGTTTCTTCGGTATATAAGAGGTTTCCGTCCGCATCCGTCTGCTGATTGCCGTCAGCGTCAAGTAACGGAACTTGTACTGTTTCCGTTACAACCTCAGTACTGTAGGTAACTGTGGTCATCTGCCAGAAGATATCACGCAATATCGCTACGTGATCGTCAGTCAGGTGAACAACATCCGTTGCACCGTCAGCCATTGTCGTGACATATACGGCATAGACGGAAAGGACATCCGGCCAAGAAGCCTGATAACCCTCTGTCGTAACTTCATCATGAGCATTATCGGTCTTTATGGATTCGATAGTTCCCGTATATTCGGAGTTGATCTCGAGCACGACTTCCTGAAGAGTCCTAGTCGTCTCCGTAGCCGAAGTGCTTGTATCTCCTGCAAAGAAGATACCGAAAGCAGAAGCGACAATACCGCCGATAAGACCGGCAATGATAAGGATCAGAAGGACCGGAACAGATAGAGCTCCAAGTGCAGCGACCAATCGCTTTATTCCTTCGATTATCCCTTTGACGATCTTCTTGACCCATTCGGCCGACTTCTTTGCCAGCTGTTCAGCCTTTCTTGCAGAAGCAACCTTCTGCGAAGCAATAGCAGTCTGCTTGGCCATCTCATTTGCACTTTTCTGAGCCACTTTTGTTGCTTCCACAGCACTTTTCTGAGCCACTCTGGCAGAGTTATCAGCTTTACGTATTGTTCTGGTACTGGACTTGATGTCCTTTGTATTCTTGATATCAGGCTGTTTCTTCTTGATCTGCCTTCTGAGAGAATCCTTGGCATCTAAAGCAACGTCTTTTGTATCAGATATAGTGTTGCGTGCTGAAGTCTCAAGCTTATCGATTGCTTCCTGATCTTCGGTTTTGTCAGAACTCTCTGAAAGAGTCTTTGCGTGCCTTATGGCAGCTATTCCAGCTCTTCTTGCAGCTCTCATAGGAGCAGTAACATCAGGACCTTTAATCACTTCCTTTTGCTCCGCTACCTCAGCTGCGTCTTTTATCTTCGTCTTGTTCTGGATCTTAGGTTTGTTATTGTTGATAGTCTTTTCTGTAGCAGGTTTTAAGTCTTCCGTGCGCGATACCTGCTTAATGTCTTTGTCGCGCACTACTTTACTGATTTGAGGCATTTCATTTAACTCCTTTGTGATATTTGCCCTGATCGGGCATGTAAAGAAGCCCCTGCCGGGAGGTACACCGACAGGGGCCAGAAAGGAGAACATCTATGTCTAAAATGCTATCGTCTGTAGTGTAGCAGATCGATGTTCCCAATAATGGGACTAAACCCGCATTTTCACGTTTTCACGTAATTACCCGCTTGCGAACTGTCCTTCACCAGGACGTGTGGTCATGAGCTGATAGAGTTTCGTGTCTTTGTTGAACTTATTCACGAAGGGCACGAGAGCAGAACCGTACTTGATGAGACCGGAACCTGCAGGTGCATTCGTGATGTAGCGCATCTGGATCTCAGAGATGTTGAGAAGCTTTGCGAGCTTAGCTCTGTCTGAAGCCGCCTGATTGAGCATGATTACGAACTCTGAGTTAGAAAGCATCGTGGATGCCTGTACAGAGTCTAAGAGATACTCAACGTTCTGCGTGATAGCAGTAGGATAGGCGTTTCTCTTACGGAACTGTCTCCAAGCTGAGTTGAAGAACTGCGCTGAGAACTCGTTCTCGAATACGACATGGAACTCGTCAATAAAGACGTGTGTACGCTTACCTTTCTTCCAATTAAGGGTTACTCGGTTAAGCATAGTGTCTGTTATGACAAGAAGTCCCGTGGGCTTAAGCTGGCTGCCTAAGCCATGAATATCGAAAACGACAACTCGCTTATCCATATCTACATTGCTCTCGCGTCCGAAGATATCCAGAGATCCGGTAGTAAAGAGCTCCAGAGACAAGGCTATCTGCTTTGCTTCACGTTCCGGCTGCTCCAAAAGCTTCTCACGGAAAGTACACAGGGTAGGAGTCGCTCCGCCTGAAGACTTCAAGCGATCTGCCTCACGATAAACAGCTGCAGCACATCTGTCGATTATGGACTTCTGCTGAGGTCCGACACCTTTCTTATCGATCTGCTCGACAAGAGACATGATAAACTGACTCTTTACAACAATAGGATCGTTCTCACCGTAACCGTCAACCATATACATGGCATTAAGGCGGTCTCGTCCACCTGCAGATACCCTGATTACAGATCCCATCTCAGGGCCCATTGCTTCGACCAGAGGCGCATACTCGCCCTCAGGATCGCATATGAGTATATCGTCATCCGTGTTGAGCATAAGGAACGTGATGAGTTCCTTAGCAGAGAAAGATTTACCTGAGCCCGGGACACCGAGAAGGAAAGCAGACTGATTGAGAAGGTTCTCCTTGTTACACATGATGAGGTTATGCGAGATTGCATTCTCACCATAGTAGATTCCGCCTTTGTCCATTATCTCCTGTGTCTTGAAAGGCAAGAATACTGCCAACGACTCCGTATTGAGAGTCCTGAAGCAATCGATCTTCCTGACACCAAATGGCAGGGCAGTATTGAGACCGTCCGCCTGCTGCCATTTAAGGACTGCCAGCTGACAATGTCGCCCTTTTGCGACGGCCTGTACACTCTCTGTGTCGAGATCAAGCTGCTCCTTACTGTCCGATGAGATAGCCATCGTGATGAGACAGAGCATCATGCGCTGGTCACGGGTAGTAAGATCAGCCAGGAATTCTTTTGTCTTCGTGCGCTGCAATTCCATATCATAAGGGATCACAGCAGAGAAGTTGTTGTTCTGGTTCTGCTTTCTCTGCCAGTTGGTGATGTTTGTCTCTACACCCAGAAGCTTATTCTCAACCTCGCGGATTGCCTCATCAGTCGGAACGGAGAGAACATCGATCGAGAGCATGAGGTTCCTGTTCATGTCAGTCAGTTCGGCAATAGTATCGTCGCTGATATAGTTGCCGTAGTCCTTAAGGAACAGAACTCTCACGAACTTGTCACCGAGCTTGATATAGTCGTTGCCCCTCTCAATCGTATCCGGACAGATATAGTCACGGAAGTCATGACCGAGCATGGCCTTCTTATTCATATCAAACTCAAAGTTGATCTCATCGCCCTGACGATAGAAGTCATGAAGTATCCTGAGCTTCTCAGTTGCATCGAGCTCTTCCAAGGAACTTCCCAATGAAGAGAGACGCATCTGAAGATCAGCGCCGGTCCTTGCGAAGTATGTCCTTGCATCTTCAACGCTCTTCTTGTTAATAGAGACGGTTATATACTTCTCCTGCGTGATACCGTTAGCGCCAGTTGCTTTCTCAAGGAGCATATCGTTATACTCCTCACGGTACACATCAAGACCGTCGTGCTTCATAGGCATAAGGATCGAGTTCTCAAAGTCCTTCTTGTTAAGACGGTGGTTGTTCACAGTAATCTTAGTCGTGGCTGCGCTGTCAAATGAATTAAGGACGTCGGAATAGAGCAGGAACATATTCTCCTTGTCCTCTTCAGATGCCACCTGATAGTTGATATCCGAGAATCTCCAGGTCTTTGAGTACTTGCTCGGACCCACCTGAAAGATCCCGTCAGGCCATATCCTTTGTACCGGTATATAGTCCTGGACTCTTCGCGGTACAACGAACATTTCCTTATCCTGCTTCATTACTGTCTGTATGCTCTTTAGCATTAAGTGCCTCCTTTTCTTTTCGTGCGAGATAATCCTTAGTCGCCTCAAGATAGATGTTATTGGCCTTAACTGTGAGCTTTCGCGGAACAATGAAGTTATCTTTCATCCATGCTACGAAGATCTTCTCCATAGGCATGCCGTTATACTTGATAAACCCGATTGCAGCGAAAGGGGCGGCAACTGCGATACAAAGATATGTGACTATATCCTTTGATACTGTTCCCTTTGTACCGAAATAGACTGCAACAGCAGAAGCAACGGCAAGACCGGAACAGATCAGCTGCCTTAAGTTAAGACCGAAGAAGACGCCTTCGGTATATTCGCGTATGTCTTTGTTTATGTTTATTTCCATTGTGTTTTCCTCCTTACAATCCCATCATGTCGTGGATTATCCTGTCAGAACCTTTTACAAGGCCGAGCAAAATGAGAAGGTTGAATACGACCTCACTCACATAAGTCCAAACCATCGCAAGCGGCTCAGCTGAAGTGTCAATCTCCGGCATCGATCCTGCATAAGCAGTGAATATGATGCACGCCAAAACGATAACGACACCCTGCATACAGACACCTGCGTAGCTCTTAAGAAAGCTTTTCGCGATGTTCTCTGTAGGCTGACCTGCCAAAGTGGATAACGGTATCGGAGCTATAGCCGTGTACATATAGATCCTGAAGAATCTGCCGTATACGGTAAGAAGCAGCACGATACTGATCACGATAAATGCGAGGTGAGCGATGAAGCAGACAGCCCAGACGGGAATAGCCCCGTCCAGGATGCCTATACCTTCAAAAGTGCTCTGAACTTCCGACGGGATAGAAAACTCCAAGGCTGTACCGATGGAACTAGATGCCGTTATGTCAGATATAACGCCTTGAACGATGGTCACGAAGTCCACCAGAAGATCCAGACCGTTATCAATCAACGCTTTTGCGATGGCAAAACGGATAAAGACCTTAACAGCCGTCTCGGGCTTCTTGAGCTCGGCAAAGCTCCCACAGGTTTTGACGACACCGATGGTGAAGAAAAGAACGAGGAGAGCAGTGCCTATTGAGCCCAATACGCCGTTGATGGTGGTGATAATGCCCCAGATGGTTCCGCCTTTAAAGTTTTCGGGTGATGTTGTAAGGATGGCCCACATTTTATCGAGCATATCTCCAAGATACTCAAGACCTTGGTAAAGCTCGTACCAAGCAGCGAGACCCAAAATATCACCTCCCCGAAACTATCAGCTGAATACGCCGGGAGCGATAGCAGTCAGGATCGACTTAGCAAAGACGATGATGAGACCGCCTGCAAGGCAAAGGAATCCCTGAGATCTCTGGGAAGGATCGTGGCTCTGGAAGCTCATACCGACCTGAACCAGACCCCAACCGGAGAGGATGATACCGATTGCCCTGATGATGCCGAAGATGATGTCCGACATATTGTTGATGGCAGTCTCAGCATCACTGTCCGCAAGTACGGGAAGCATTACGACTCCCACTACGGCACAAGTGACCGCAGTCGCAAGATAGCTCTTGAGGATTGCCTTTCTCTTGCTCTTGGAAAGAGCGGTTACGTTTTTTGAATGAATATTATTCATGTTCTTAAATCTCCTTTGTTTGATAAAGATCTTCGAGTTCCTCATTGGAGAGGACCTCAAATTCGTGTGTTTCCTCGACAAGGGTATCGATATCGATTGCCTTGTCCCTTAAGGCCGGATCGTCTCCGACGAGTTTTACGGTTGCCAAAGATCTCGTATCACGACCATGAATAAACGGCTGAGCGCCGCCTTCTTCCGTGAATGTGATCTTCGGATGTTTCATGAGGTCATACTTAAGGTCCATAACCGGATACTCGCCTCTGATGAAGAGAATTCCGTACCGGTTATCGAGCATTCTGACCTCGTCGGGTGTCATGAGATCTCTTGCTTGAAGCTGATCGTTCTTGGTGAAAGAACCGTTGCGTCCTTTGTTCTGTCCATAGGAATTCGTGTCGATCGTCTCTTTACCCAAGAGCTCGCTGACATACTTATGCGTACCTTGCTCATTGCCGCCTAAATATAGGAACTCATCGCAGTTACCCACGATGGACTCCCATTTCTTCTCGAAAAGGGCTTTAAGCTGAGCTAAGTTCTGCAAGATGATGCTTACGGATATCTCACGGGATCGCATAGTCGCGAGAAGGGAATCGAACGAATCGGGAAGACAGACATTTGCGAACTCATCCATAATGAAATGGACGTGATACGGCAGCCTTCCGCCGTGCTCAAAGTCAGCACTTCTGTATAACTGCTGAAAGAGCTGTGTGTAGAGCATGCCGATAATGAAGTTGTAGGACTGATCGTTATCAGGGATAAGCGCGAAGATCGCACCCGGTTTCTCACCTAATTCACGAAGTCGCATCTCGTCAGTCTGCGTGATACCGGCAAGAGAAGGAAGGTTGAACTTCTCGAGTCTTGCGATGAGCGAGATCTGAATGGATTTGATGGTCTGAGCAGCTCCTGAGCGATAACCCCTGTAATACTTCAGGGCGATATGCTCGGGATTCTGCTCTTCAAGATCCGAGAAAAGGATGTCTAACGGAGACTCATAATCGTCGTCATTCTCCTTAACATCTCCTGCACGGATCATATCCATAACCATCGGGAAGTTCTGCTCTTCCGGCGGTGCCTCATAAAAGAGGTAGAACACGAGTGCCTTTAGGAGCATCGAAGCGGCCTGATCCCAGAAAGGATCTGTCGTCTGCGAGCCCTTTGGAGTCGTATTCTTGATGAGGTTCGTTGTAAGACGCTGAACATCATCATCGCTCTCAAGGTACACAAACGGATTGTAGCAGTGTGATCTATCCAGATTGATCAGATCGAGCACGCGGACATCGTAGCCCTGGTCAGTCAGATAGTTTCCGCAAGAACGGAGCGTTCCGCCTTTCGGATCCAATATGACCATGGAAAACTTCGTGTGCTTATCCGCCTGAAGTATGTTTGGCATAGCGTAGTACCTTGTTTTACCGGCACCTGCGCCGCCAACGACCAATACATTCAGATTCCTTTTGTGCTTGTGACCGTCAAATCCGATTCTCACGTTTTGAGTAAGGATCTTATTGGATTCTTCCGGCTTTGCCTGATACCGTTTGTTGGTAGATACTGCATCTCCCCATTTGGCAGAACCATGTTCTTCACGACGCCTGTAGTTTTTCTCGGTAGAAAGATATATTCCGATGCCTATCGCATATAGCACGCCAAAAATAAGGACAACCTGAAGGCTGCCCTGAACTATCGTTATGCGAAACGGATTGTTGAATATATCTCCCGCATTTTCAAAAATCCCAACAAGTCCATTCTTCACGAAATACGGTGCCGACTTCAAAGCAAACCAAGAAACCGGGATTAAACCTGAAAAATACAGGGCGATCCTGGGACCTGAGAATTTGTTCGTTACTTTCCGCATAGAGATCACCTCGGATTCTGCTTTTGCGTGACCTTGTCGAACATCTTCTCGAGAGCTTTGCTTGCTTCTTTCTCAGCTGCGACTTCCTTACACTCTTCAAGTTTCTTTCGGACCGATGGTCTCTTTTCGGGATCAATCACTGATTCCGATCTTGTGCCGTCTCTCGATTTCTTCTCGAAGTTTTGCCCGGACGCTGGATCTCTTGACGTTCGGGCCATAGTAGGGTTTACGGCCTGCGCTTCCTCCTTGGTGGGTGCTTCTTTCTCAGGGATAGGATCTTCCTTTGTTTTGGGAGATTCGTTTCTTTCCTGAGCAGGTCTCTCATCAATGTTTTCCGCTTTGACCTCAACGCCTTCCTTCTTAGGTATCGAGATGTCAGCGACGGCTTTCTTGTAGCCTGCAAGCCTTAGAGCCATGATCCTCTTGTTGCCCTGGCCGGGAAGCACTTCGTACCTTCCGTTAGGCTTACAGAGAAGTCCGACCGGCTCAACGATCTGAGGCCCGTTTGACTTCATCTTGGCTGCGTACTTCTGAAGCTCAGAAAGAAGTCTCTTGTCCTGATCATTAGGATCAGGGACACCGTCGATAAGATCGAGCGGTACTGCAAACTGCATACCCAGAGGTTTTACAAGCTCTCCGGTATCAGTCTTGATCTCCGGCTTGATAGTCTCAACTTCCTTGACCATGAGGTTAAAGCTTTCGATAACGCGGTTTACCTTGGAAGCATCAGTCGCGTAAACCATGATGTCCGTCAGACCATCCTTATTGGACTTATCCTTGAGGACAACGAAAGGAAAACCGAACTTCTTAGAGGCTGTGGTAAACGCCTTAAGGTATTCATCAGGAATACGGAACAGTTTCTGATCCTTACCTGATTTCAAGAACTCCCAAAGCGTTGCCTTGCCCTTAGTAGTGTGATCTCCCTTTAAAGCGTTGTAGATCATGGATGCGATCCTGATAGCCGCTTCGCCTGAGAGCCTTAACACGACCTCGCTGCCTTGCAAGACCATTCTGACAACCTGATCGGCTGTCTCGTTCTCAACTGCCATGGATTTTTCCTCCTTGTTTTAGTATTTGCCCGTGTCCGGGCATGTAAAAACGCCACTCGGTTAAGAATGGCGTTCGAATAACATGCAAGATATTGCTTTTTAATGAACGATTCGAAAGTTAATGTGCAATATCTGGCATATTAAAACTTGTGTCTCTTCTTGGGTTCACGTTGCAGGTTCGGCTTATCAAGCTCCGGTTTCTTGGTCGGTGCTTCCAAGCCTTCTGCAATTCTGTCAGAACTGACTGCGACTGCATCGCATAGAGCAATCTGTTTTCTGAGCTCGCGGATTTTTCGTGATATATCGCTTATCTCACTCTTGGACTGAGCGATCAGGGGAGTATCATGTTGTCTCACGGCGCGATCCCTGATCGTATAGATCTTGCGACGTTCTATGAGCGCCTGCTTAAGCTCTGATACGAGCGCATCCTTTTTGCTCTGCAGTGATACCTTATCCTCAATCTTATGCTGATACAGAAAATCCATCTGCTCAATATATCTGTCGAGCTTTGCGATGTCTTCACGAAGAGCAATAGGGATATATTCTCTTTTAGCCTGCTTCGGTCTGGTCACGAAAGCATACAGTCTGATGCAGTACAATCTGTAATTGGAAGCAAGACCGATATCATTCGGTATATCGCTGAACATCTGAGACGATGGTTTCTCAATTAATAAAGGCGTACCCGGAACAGTTGTGTTCTCGATGATACGCCTTCTGATTGCATCGTACTCGTATTCAGGACCCAGACTTCGGAACCTGAAATAACCTTTGGCACCAGGCGGCTTAATTCCCGGATGCTCAAGATATGATCCATCCTTCTTGAAGAACTTGAACTCATATCCGAGTTCTTTCATTGTTGCAGCAAACTGTTTCTCTGATCGTGACAGCCTTATCGCATAGTCGATATCTTCACGGATCGTACCTCGTACGGTCATGTTACCTTGACGCTCGGCCTGCCACTCGCCATAAGATTTGCCACGCTTTGCAGACGGATCTTCAATAACATGAAGACCATACTCTTTGCACAGCCTGTCATTAACAATACGCATCAGTCTGTAATCCGCTTTTGTACGACGGTACTTAAGACCGTCCATGAAAGATACGGAATTGACGATCAGGTGATTATGGTAATGACCGGTATTAAGGTGCGTAGCAACTATGACCTCAAATCTGTCGCCCCATAATTCCTGAGCGAGCTTCACGCCGATCTCGTGTGCCATCTCAGCAGTGATCTCGCCTTCGCCTTCTTTGAAGGACTGGTATCCGTGGTAAGCAAGTCTTCCATCTGTCTTACCCCAATATCGTTTTGTGTTCATGAATTCTTCCAGAGCGGACTCGGGTGTGCAATTGATTCCTGTTACGTACATCATCTGCTCTGTCTTTTCGCTATTTTCCGCATATTCAATGACATCGCCGACTGCTTTACGTGCAGCAACAGCTTCAGGAGCAAGCTCCGGTTTTTCTGTTGTTTTCTCAGGATTCATGACATAATTCAATGCTTTCTCAACACGACTATTAACGTGCCATACTGCTGTAACTGCCATCACTTATCTCCTTTTTTCTTTGGGCGGTAAGTATCGTAAATCAGGTTCAGAACTTCTCTGATATCTTCGGCGCATCTTTCCAATTCAAGAGGGTGCGCAATACCCAGAACGTTCAATTTCTTTAAGACCTGATTCAGATTGCTTCCGACTCTTTTGATCTCTCGGATAAGGATGTTCATATCAGCAGGCGGTGCTTCAACGATCGTATCACCCATGAGCATCCTTCTGGCATACTCACTTAATCTTAGCCCTGCCTTTTCTTTGTTCTCGTTGATCGCCTCATACTCCTTAGGACTAACTCGGAAGAGAATCATGTGTGACCTGTTATCTTTTTCCGCTGCCATACTATCCGCCTCCGTCATCGTAGATTGAATGAGTATGCACACGATAATTTCTGCCGGACTCTCTGGTGATATATCCGTACTCTTCGAGTTCCTTTAACAACTTCGAAGCAGTCTCATTACTAATGTCGAGTACATCCGCCAGATTCTTGTTTGAACAATCGAAACCTTCAGCACGAGAACAGAGGACCGCATACATGGCTTTCGCCTTTGGTGTGACCAGTCTGTCCTCTATGAGAGTCTTGGATACCAGACAATAATCGGCAGACATTTCATCTTCCATATGGATCTACCTCCTTGTTCTTAGATTCTTTCTGTGATCTGTACCCATGTTCTCGGGCACCTCGTAATGGTCTAGCAAGCAACGCGTTTGTATATACAAACACGGGAAAGCTTGTTAGGGAGACCCTAAGACCCCTGGGAAAGCCTTCGGCTTTACTCGGCCTGAGCCGAGTCGGTCGCTTCCGAAGAAGCTGCTGTCTCGGTTGTCTCGACGGTAGTTTCAACAGTCGTTTCGACTGTCGTCTCTACTGTTGTCGGGACGGTGGTCTCAGTGGTCTCAATCGTTGTTTCCGTTGCTTGCTCCGTGACATCGATCTCAGCCGGCAAAAGAAGAGGAGTTACTTCATCCTCGTATGCCGTAATGGTGATATCGCCCATACAGACATTGATGCTGGAATAATCACGATAGATCCGATACACGATGAGTCCGCGCTTCGTTCTTCCCGGATTGACTTTCTTATCGTTGAAGAGGAGTCCTTCCTCGAAGAAATCCTCGAACTCTTTTCGGTATTCACATGAGAAAATCTCCTCGTTATCGAGATAGAAATCGATGTTCCTCTTGCTGATATCCTGTTCCTTATCCGTGAGATTCGTATAAGTTACATTCACCAAAAGATAGTGCATCGTCTCACCATAATCGGTTGTCACATCGAAAGAGTTGATCCCGGCTACACCGAACTCAAAATCTTCCGTTTCACCGGGAGATCCGATAAGGTATGTTGCCTGAGCCGTAGCATCAGTCTCATTCGTTTGCTCTACGCCGATGGAGCAGCCGGCGAATGATGCCAACGTGCTTGCCATAAGCAGTATCGCAAGTGCGTTTTTGAATTTCTTCATTTCTTAACTGCCTCCTTGTTCTTAGTCTTTGGTTTTGATTTGAAGATCTTGAGATAGTCGTTATAGTCTTTCCCCTCAGGTGGAGGTCTGTTCTTCACGACATACCGGTCTTTGAGTTTGTCCGAAATGTTCTTTGCAGCCATAAGTCCCGGCTCGTCATTATCCAGATGAAGATAAACGTGACTGATATCGGGATAGTCCTTCAGGAATTGCTCCAATGCTTTCGGAAGGGCAGAACCGCCAATACCGGCGAGCGACAGATATGATTCCTTCTTCCAGTTACCGCCGTTCAATTTGATTAGCGTTGCATACGATAAAAGATCCGGGACCGATTCAAACACATGAACCTTTCTCGGACTGTCTGCTCTAACTATCTTGAAGGAGAATCGTTTATCACTGCCTTTGACATCACCCTTGAAATCACTCAGAGTCGCACGAACAGCACCGTATCTTGGCTTGCCGGTCATGTCATAACCGACGAAGAGAGCGTTACTGTACTTAGCCGTCTCATAGAGAAGTTTGTGATCGATACACCACTGGATGATCTCAGGATCTATCCCGCGCTTCGTCAGATAAGTCGTAACTTGTGTCGTTTCACGACTAACTTCAGGAAAGACAAACTCCTTGGGAGGACTCGCCTTAGGGATGACCTGGGGAAGCGGCTCTGATATGTTACCGATTATCCGTTCAACAGCATCACGAAAAGGAATACCTTTGACCTTGATGAGATAATCCAGAGCAGATCTTCCGCCGATACCTTGCGAGAACCAGCACCATTTACCGTTGTTTATAATCAGTGAATCATGTTCCACCGTAGAATAAACATTCCCGGAAACGTGTCTGATGTTCCCGGGATCGTAGTAGGTAAGATATGTGAGCAAGTCCATTTCTCGGGCGCGCTGAACATCTTCTTTACTGATGATTTGCATTCTTAATGCTCCTTTCCTTGGTATTTGGCCATCTGGCCATGTAAACGGGAAGAACCCTTTCGGATTCCTCCCAAACGCCGTCAGACTCGCGCGGAGTTTCTTCGCATTTGTCTGCTTTTCTCAATACGGCGTTTCTGTTCGTTCTCAACGAGTTCCAAGATACTGATATGCTTTAAGGCCAGACACCGTGCGACCACATCAATCGCATCGGCTCCATAAGCCATCACTTCCTGCATATTCATCTCACGTTCGTTGAAATCGGCAAGGAAGTTCTCGTCAAAAAGGACGTCTTCGATGTTTTCTGAAGCATCCCCATTTACGGAAGTACAATAGCCGGACATAACGCCCGTGACCCTGTCATCTTCCCAAAGAATCTTCCTCAAGTGCTCCAAGTCCAGGAGTTCGCCTGCGCTGCAATCGGATAAGACCTTCATGCAGTTGGCATTGGTCTCTTCGATATACTGTTCGTAGGTCATCTTACTCCGCCTTTCTTCTGCTTCACCTTATCCGCATACTTAAGACCGGTCTCGAGAACCTTGGCCTTAGCATCGTAGTGGTAGCACTGGTCGGAAAGGAAATCCTTTGCCTCAAGTACTGTCTCGTTGACATTCTTGACCATTGCGTTGAGATCCTTTGCCTTCGGAGTACCATCATCCTTAATGAGAATGAACTCGTGTACGGAAGAAGGAAGCATATAGAAGCTACCGCCGATAGCCTCAGCTGCCTTTTCGCAGAAGTCAGGATAAGCTGCAACAGCCGCACCCTGGAAACCGCTCTTGTTGGTAGCGATATAGGTAACGATACCTACATCCTCAGGAGAAGGAAGCTCTTCAGCCTCGATGAGGTGCTTGATCATGTCGCCAAGAGGTGTGAATACCATAGGCTCATTTGCAAGTGAATTCTTCTCCGCATCAGCAAAGAGCTGATTCTCATCGATACCGTACATCTCCATAAGGGGCTTAGATACCACTACAACGGACCTGCCGTTAGCATCGGAGAAGCTCTCAAGGTGGATGTTTACGACGAGCGCCATGTCCTCGATCATCTTGTGAGGAGTGTCCTTAAGGATAGGAGAGTCACCAGGGATAAGTCTCAGATAAGTGTTATCCTTGACCTTCTCATAGTCGGTAACAAAAGACTTTACATCCTGTTCCTTTGTCTTGATAACAGAGACGTTGGCCTCAATGGTGTTCACCATCTTATAGACCGCATCATCCATGCTTTCGCCGTTCTGCACATCCTTGAAGATATCGTTGAGCCTGAATGCCATAGACATCTTTGAGTCACCAACCGATACCATGAGTCTGTCGGTAACGCCGTCAGGTGAATCTACCGTAGTGAACTTGAGCGAGATGTCTTCGAGTCCTCTGTCATTGATCTCCTCTGTAATAAGGTCCATCAGTTCGTTCTTGAATTCTTCGAAATCCATTTTCTTGCCTTCCTTTCTCATGCCTTATCGCATGCATCGAGCTTGGTCTTCTCAAGCTCCTTCATAAGTCCGGTGATACCGGAGCTGCCCTTAGCCTTGCCTTCCTTAGGAGACTTAGCCCTTCCATCTTTTCCGCTCAGTGCACACGAATAAGCGAAAAGTCTTGTCCCGTTGCCGCTGTCTTCTAACCATTCCGGCTTAAGGACGGTGATTGATTCTGATCCCATATTTGGATCCTCCTTTGTTTTTATTTGCCCTGTCTGGGCATGTAATCGACCTGCCTTACCACATCACCGGAAAGCAGGTCTTTGTATCAGATGACTTTTAATGTTATCTGGATGTTCTCTTCGGTTACCCTGGTGATGCTCCTCATCTGAATTGCTGCAATAGCAAGACCTGTTCGGGCACTGTTTACTTCACCGACGAAGTTATCCAGCCTCTTAACGGTCTTGGTTGCTTCCTTGGGATCTTTTGCGATCCAGTAACCGGTTTCATCGCTGCAGATTGGGACACCTGACTTGCGAAGGTTGCTGATATAAGTTCTGACTGTTCTGGGACAGATGTTGAACTTCTTCTCCAGTTTCTTGCTGTGAATTGCGTTATCCTTGCCTACGTGCTTGGCATTAAGGAAAGCGAGGATTTCAATTTCTTTATTCATGAGTTTTCTCCTTGTAGTTAGATTGCAGGCTCGCAGATCACGATGAATTCCGTGTTCTTCGACCTATAGATGTTTTTGTCGTAGGGGTCTTGGCCGTATCCGCATGTTGCGATACAGAGGTGTTCCGTATCAAAAAGGTCTGCACTTAAATACGGATCGATCGCAGCATCTTTTACATAGACGGTATCGACGATCGTATAAACGTGTCTTACTCCGTCGGTCGTCGTAACGATCACTTCTTCGCCAATCTGTTCTGCGAGTGTTTGGAGCTGCCAAAATATGGTTTTGCTCTGCCTCATCCTGTGACCGAAGATCGTGCAGTTGCAATCCTCACCGATATGTCCGGACTGAGGAAATCTGCCAACACCGAATCTCAGGGCAGTAGGAGAGCATGAATCCCAGATAGGTTCTTTCACATCGATACAGGGGATCTCGATAATTCCGATAAGAGTTAATGTCTCATGCTCGGAAGAGATGTCCTGCATCTCGCGTAAAAGCTCAGCCAGGGAAGTATCGTCTTCTCCAGCTTCACCATCGACCGCATAAAAGTCTGACTTGGGAACTTCAAACGTTATCTGTTCTCCGCCACCTTCATTGATCACGCTCTCTACTACATTGATCGCATCATCGGAAACGTTCTGCCGCACGCGATTCTTATATGCCTGTATGCCCCAGAGGACAAAGCCAAACAAAAAGAGCACGACCGCAAGCGTTCGAAGAACGATGGTTAATGTTCTGTTATCTTTCATATAGCCTCCTTGTGGATAAGAAAATCCCCGTGAGGAATGCCCCACGGGGATAGAAACTTCTTAGGAAAAAGAGAACACTCAAGCAGCGAGCTTCTTCTTTCTCCTTATTACGATAGAGAGGACGAAAGTTCCAAGAGCGAGTATAGCTGCGCCGATTTTTGTATAAGTCGGCATGATTTCACCTGTCGAAGGTCTGAAGTGAATCGTTACAGTCTGTCCCTCATCACTTAAGTCTTCGTGAACAGCTATGAGAATATCCTCATCCTGATCCTCACCATTCTCAGCTACATCGTAGATCTTCTCGAAAACAACGATCTTGTCGCCTTCAGAAAGACCTTCAGAAGAGAATGTGATCTGAACTTCAACAGTTCCATCAGTTGTTTCAGGAACGAATTCGAGTACAACCACAAGAGGATTGCCATTTACCAGAATCTGAGTTCCGTCAGCCTTATAAAGTGTTGCTTCAGCTCTGTAGACCTTACCAACCTCAAGACCGGAATAAGAAATGGTATCCGTAATGGTTATATTTCTCACCTCGGTTGAGCCAAGATAGATGTCCTTATTACCATCAATTGTGGCAGTCGTTGAAGCTGTAGGCCTGTGAACTGTCTGGTTTTCATCGCTTATATCAGCGTGAGTTGCAAGCTTTATGGTCTTATCCTCGTTGTAAAGATCTTCGAATACGACAAGAGAATCGACTGTATAAGGAACAGCAACGTTCTCAAAGGCTACGAGAGTTGTGCCAGTGGAGAACTCCGGCTGGAAGATCGTGCTGCTTACATAGGTCTCACCATTGGGACCGACATAAGGAAGACCTGTAGTCGTATCCATAAGTGTTCCTTCAACAACATAAGTCTTGCCGGGAATAAGGCCTTCGTAGTAAACCTCATCAGCGATTGTAACCGTCTCAGAGTAAGACATTACGCTTGTTCCGGTATTGGCGTCTGTTGCCGTTGTCTTGATATCAGGCTTTGTGTTGTAGACAGTTACCTCATAGGTATCAACTACGAAATCAGATGCCTGAGTATCCTTGTTCTTGATCTCAACGGCCACCTCATTGGGCTTTTCAGTAGCATTACCGTCCTTATCGCAGTAGAAGTATCCGTCAGGGAGCTTTGTCTCGACGATGATATACTTTCCAGCTCTAAGGCCGTCAGTTACATAAGTCTTTGTTTCAGCATCCCAGGTGACAGTGCAATTGACCATCATGCCGGATGCTTCATCATAAACTCTTGCAATCGTGTCAGCTTCATCCCAAACACCGTTGGCATTAACGTCCTCATAAACGGTGAACTCAGCACCCTCAAGGACGCCTAACGTCTTACAATCCAACTTGTGGATCGAAACGGAAGCCGTATAAGGAGTATCAGGAACGTTGACCTCTACATCCTTAGCATCCTTTACCTGTACATAGAAGGGCTCGGATTCAAGATAGAATCCAAAAGGAGCTACCTGCTCAACGATGAAGTAGTTTCCTACTCCGATGTTGGTGAAGACAACCTTGCCGTCCTTGTCTGCATCAGGAGCGATTGTGTAGTTGTGAAGTCTCTCTTCATCCTGGAGAATACCGTCGTTATTGGCATCCCTGTAAAGATTGAATCTTACAGGATCTCCTTCATAATCGGAGATAACCTCACCAGTCCAAAGATCGATCTTGTTTACATTGATGTTTACTCTGATGATGTTAATTACGTCATACTCGATTGTCTGCTTGTCTTCCAGATTGAAAACAGCATACTCATTTCCGTCATCACCAACCATGATCTTCGTATCTGAAGACCATTCGCATCTGTTACCTTCGTTGTTCTCGCGAACACGGTACCATCCGATCGGGATAGCGTTGAGAACTATATTGCCGTCAGCGTCTGTAACTCTTGTAATGGTAATACCGGTCCAAGAAGGTTCCTTGCCGGTTCCGCCATACTCAAAGATGAATACATAACCTGAAAGATCCTCATCCTTAGTTCTTTCCTGTGACCAAACCTTGTTGATCTCGACATTGCCGTAGAGCTTGTTGTTGGTCGCACCGAAGTCAAATGCTTCGGGCATATCGTGGAAAGAAGGTGTCGTGAAGGTGTAAGACCATCTGCTCTCAGAGACCTTGACCCAGCCTTCAGTAACATTTACGACCTGATAAGGGATCTTCGCATCGCTATCTGCTTCAAAGTAACCGGGATCAAAGTCCTCATATACCGTGTAGGTTGTGTCAAACGCAAGAGCTTCCCAGTAGGTGCCAGCAACTGCATTGCCGTCTCTGTCGAACCACTGCCACTTGCCATCTTCGTACTTGTAGGTAGCAATCAGAATGCTGCCATCGTAAAGTGAGAAGACTGTGCCGGTGATATCGAAGTTGTCAGGAGTCTCTGTCCTCTTTACCAGAGAAAGAGCATTAGTCTCTGAGAAGGTTCCTGTCAGGTTATTGGCAATCCTTATAGGTTTCGTCTTGTAACCGTTCAGACCATCGTAAACACTGAACTTTGAACCATATTCGTCGGCTATTGCATCAGAAGTTATCTTATAGGAAAGAGTTCCTGCCTGAGATGTCGATTCAGCATTAACGTAATACTCAACTGCATCTCCGTAGTTGGAATTAGAGAGCTTATATCCGTCAGCATCAACGGCACCGATAGTAAGAACACCATTGATGTTTGCAG
>JAEFAZ010000005.1 GCA_016292135.1 Saccharofermentans sp. | reverse complement strand
TACAAGTGCACAAGATGCGGTAAGTTCTACAGCGATGCAGCCGGAGAGAACGAGATCGCAGAAAATTCTTGGGTAATCGAGCCTCTCGGCCACGATATGGAAAAGGTCGAGGCAGTAGCAGCAACCTGTACAACAGCAGGAAATACTGAGTACTACAAGTGTACAAGATGCGGTAAGTTCTATAGCGACGCAGCCGGAGAGAACGAGATCGCAGAGAATTCTTGGGTAATCGAGCCTCTCGGCCACACTCTGACTAAGACAGATGCAGTTCCTGCAACATGCGAGACGGCCGGAAACGGTGAATACTGGACATGTAGCGTATGCGGTAAGCACTTCAGTGATGCAGCTGGCAAAACTGAGATTTCTGAGAATGCTTGGATTATCCCTGCAGGACACACCTTAGTGAAGGTAGATGCAGTAGATCCTACCTGTGAAGATAACGGAAACATCGAGTACTGGAAGTGTACTGCATGCGGCAAGTTGTTCAGTGATGACAAGTGCACAACTGAGTACGAGGCTGAACAGGTAGTTCTTTTTGCAGCACACAAGCCAGTATCTGTTGCAGCTATACCTGCGACCTGTACGGATTTCGGTTATGAAGCTGGAACAAAGTGTTCTGTATGCGGTAAGACGATTGATGGTTGTGGCAAGCTCCCTATGCTGGATCACACACCTGTAGAAGTACCGGAAGAACCTGCAACATGTACAAAGGCCGGAACAACGGCCGGAAGCAAGTGTTCTGTATGTGGCACTGTTCTTGAAGGTTGTGATCCTATCGAGCCTCTCGGCCACAATTGGGGCGATTGGAAGGTTACAAAGCCTGCAACTGTTGATGCTAAGGGCGAAGAGACACGCACATGTTCGAGATGTGATGCTTCCGAGACAAGAGATATTGCCAAGCTCACACCTGCACCCGGCAGTGATGTCACATTGAAGCTCGACAAGTCTTCCATGAACGTTATTTGCGGCCAGACAGGCACCATCAAGGCAACTGTTAAGGGCACGACCGATAAGGTAACCTGGAAGTCTTCCAACACCAAGATCGCAACTGTCGATGCTAACGGTAAGGTAACAGCTAAGCAGGCCGGTTCCGTAACCATTACTGCAACTGTTGCCGGTAAGAAGGCAACCTGTAAGGTTCAGATCCTCTATAAGGATGTAACCAACACGAGCGAATTCTGGTATGCACCTACTTACTATCTTACAGATAAGAATGTAGTTAAGGGTTATGCAAACCAGACCGAGTTCAGACCTGCAAATGTTTGCACCCGTGCTCAGATGGTAACCTTCATTTGGAGACTCATGGGCGAGCCCGCTCCTAAGGCTAAGACATGTAAGTTCAATGATGTAAAAGAGACGGATTACTTCTACAAGGCATGTATCTGGGGCAACGAGAACCACATCGTAGAAGGCTACAAGGACGGTTCATTCGGTCCTCAGATCACCTGTGCAAGAAAGCACGCCGTAACCTTCCTCTGGAGACTTGCCGGCAAGCCTGAGCCTAAGACAAAGGAGAACAAGTTCTCTGATGTCAAGACGAAGGATTACTACTACAAGGCAACTCTCTGGGCTTCCGAGACGAAGATCCTGGCAGGTTACGATGACGGTACATTCAGACCTGAAGGCGACTGCCTCAGAAGACAGATGGTCACATTCCTGTATAAATACGACAAGTTTGTGAACGCCAAAAAAGGCTGACGAAAATACGTCAAACGCTTATGAGGGCTGGCTTTCGGGCCAGCCCTTTTTCGTGTTGAAAAAATTTTTGAAATTGGGGGTTTACTTTTTGTTCACATATGTGTATTATTATCAGGTTTACCAAAAATCAGACGGACTGATGGTACACCAAATAAATAATACGGAGGGTACAATATGGGTACTTCAATCAAAACAAGGATGACCGCTGGTATTATTGCAGTACTGTCAGTTTTGAACTTCCTGTTCATCCCGGTATCGGCAGCTGAGGGTGACATGACATGGACTGACATCAGTAATGCGATCAGATCTGCGAGTCAGGCCACTACGATCACTCTGACAAACGACATCAACATTGATGCTAATGCAGCACAGATCGAAGTTGGCGCAGGAAAGAACATCACTCTTGATCTTGCAGGTTATACGATCAAGCGTGCTGGCGAACTGGGCCCCCGTGCTACAGCACAGAGCTTCTTTAGAGTTTCCGGTACTTCTACTGTTAGACCGCCTAAAGTTACCAGGGGTAGCTTTACTCTTAAAGACAGCCAGGGTGGCGGTAAGATCACTGGTTCCAAAGGAGCAAGCGCTATTTCTGTTGGTGCTTATGGTGATTTCACTATGGAATCTGGTATTATCACAGGCAACACGGCAGAAAATGGTGCCGGTGTCTATGTAGCTGCAAACGGCGTCTTCACCATGAACAACGGTGAGATCAGCGAGAATACCTGCAGCAATCTCGGCGGCGGCGTATTTATGGCTGACGGCAACACGACATTCAACCTCAACGGAGGAAAGATCGTAAAGAATGTTGCTGCAAACGATAACAACCAGTCAACAGACCGTGGTGCCGGTATCTATTTCGGACACCGCGGATGTCAGTTAAATCTCGGTGCAAAGAATGTAATCACTGTTACCGGAAACTATGACATCGCATATGTTCAGGGTGAAAAAGTATTTAGAGATGACAACCTTTATATCGGTAAGGAAAGCAATCACTTTGTAAACATTACTGAAAAGTTGGTCGAAGGTTCCAAGATCGGTCTGCGTATCAGCCTTTATTGGAATACAATAGATTATGATATCAAGGCTACATCAGGATACAAGGCTGCTTACGGTTCAGCTGATTTCAGCCCCGTATTCTCCATCGATCAGGAAGACCGTATCATGATCCTTGAAGATGATTGCGAGATCCATTTTGTATACCACGCACATACGCTTGTGTATGAGGCACATGATAATGTCCTTACAGTAACATGTACAGGCAAGATCACTGTCGGACGCAACAAGTATATCGACTGCAACTGCGAGGCAGTCCTGAAACTGGTTGCTGATGACAAGGAATATGACGGCAATGCTTATGCAGCATCTTTTGACGGTGCAAACGAATATTATAAGCTTACAAAGACAGATGCTCTTAAGAAGGATATCAAGTACTTCGTAAGAGGTTCCGAGACAGCTCTTGAGGCTGCTCCTGTTAAGATCGGCGAGTACACAGCAAAGTATTCCGTTACAGTCGGCGAAGAAACATACACTATCTTCAAGGATTTCTGCATCTTCTGCGGACATCATAAAGTAGAGACAATTCCCGGCAAGGCAGCAACATGTACAGAGGCAGGTCTTACAGACGGTAAGAAGTGCGCTGATTGCGGCAAGATCCTGGAAGAGCAGAAGGAAATCCCTGCACTGGGTCACGATGAGCAGATCGTTCCCGGCAAGGCTGCAACATGTACAGAGAAAGGACTTACAGAAGGTAAGGTTTGTAAGCGCTGCGGTGCTGTCCTGGTAGCTCAGGAAGAGATTCCTGCTCTGGACCATGACTGGGGCGAATGGGAAAAGTATGATGAAAACCAGCACAAGAGAGTCTGTGCACGTAACTCCGAGCATGTTGAATATGCAGATCATGCATGGGATAATGGCGTAGTTACAAAGGCTGCAACATGTGAAGAGCCTGGTGAAATGACCTATACATGTACAGTTTGCGGTGAAGTGAAGACAGTTGCTATCCCTGCAACAGGTCACAAGAACGTAACAGCATATGAGGCAAATGAGCCTACATGTACAGAACCCGGCAATTCCGCATACTGGTATTGCGCAGATTGCGACACATACTTCGGCGATGCAGCGTGCACAAAGCCGATCGATGAGAACTCATGGGTAATCCCTGCACTGGGTCACGATGAGCAGATCGTTCCCGGTAAGGAACCTACATGTACAGAGACAGGACTTACAGAAGGTAAGGTCTGTGCCCGCTGCGGCGCTGTTCTGGTAGCTCAGGAAGAGATCCCTGCTCTGGGCCATGACTGGGGTAAGGTTGAGTACACATGGGCAGAAGACAACAGCACAGTAACAGCTAAGCGCATCTGCAACAATAATCCTGCTCATATCGAGGAAGAAACTGTTAAGACAACTTCCGAGATCACAACTCCCGCATCAGTAGATGCTAACGGTGTTCTGACATACACATCCGACAAGTTCGAGAATCCCGCATTCGAGGTTCAGACAAAGAAGGTCGAGATCGCTAAGCTGACACCTACACCTACATCTCCTGCAGACGATCCTTCCATCAAGCTGAAGATCGACAGCATGAGCATCGTAATCCCTTGCGGACAGACACACACGGTCAAGGCTTCCCTCATCGGTTCAAAGGCCAAGATCACATGGAAGTCTTCCGACACCAAGATCGCAACTGTTGACGAGAACGGTAAGATCACAGCTAAGAAGGCCGGTTCCGTAACAGTTACAGCTACAGCAGTAGGCAAGAAGGCTATCTGTCATGTACAGGTCCTCTTCAAGGATCTTACTAACCCCAACGACTTCTGGTACACACCTGCATACACAATGGTTGATAAGGGCGTTGTAAAGGGTTATGAGAATCAGACACTGTTCAAGCCTGCTAATACATGTACAAGAGCTCAGATGATCACATTCCTCTGGAGACTTTCCGGTTCACCGGCTCCTAAGGGAACAAAGTGCAAGTTCAAAGATGTTAAGTCCACGGATTACTTCTTCAAGGCATGTATCTGGGGCGCTGAGAATCACATCGTAGAAGGTTACGAAGACAAGACCTTCCGTCCTCATATCGTCTGTGCAAGACGTCATGCGGTTACATTCCTCTGGAGACTTGCAGGTAAGCCCGCGCCTAAGGCAAACGGTAAGACGTTCAGTGATCTTAACGATACTGACTACTACTACAATGCAACACTTTGGGCATCCGAGATGAAGATCCTCGAAGGTTACAACGATGGTACATTCCGTCCTGACGGCGACTGCCTCAGAAGACAGATGGTCACCTTCCTGTACAAGTTCGATAAGTTCATCGGTAAAAAAGGATAATACCCTCAGTACCTATCCTCGTATATGCAGCCGCCTTCGGGCGGCTGCGCTTTTTTTGGAGTCTTTTATTATAGAATCTGAAAGGTAAATGTGATATTATCGTGGCGATGACTAAAGGATGGAGTATTTTATGAGTGTTTTTGACGTAATATCGCTTTTCGGCGGTCTTGCCATGTTCCTTTATGGCATGCGCCTCATGGGCGATGCCCTTAAGGAAAATTCGTCCGGTGCCCTGAAGACCGCTATGGAGAAGGCGACCGGAAATCCCGTTGTTGCTTTTTTGTTCGGACTTCTCATTACGGCGCTGATCCAGTCTTCAACTGCGACCATCGTTATCACGTCAGGTCTGGTTGCAGCAGGAATCATGACCCTGCGTCAGTCCCTGGGCGTTATCGTGGGTGCCAATGTCGGTACCACTGTCACCGGCCAGATCATAAGACTTTTGGACTTGGATAACAATTCGGGCGTTTCCGAGTGGCTCAAGATATTCCAGCCTTCAACACTCGCGCCCATCGCGCTCATTATCGGCATAACGCTGCTGATGGCATCGTCCAAGAATCACGTAAGATCCATCGGTAATATAGCGATCGGCTTCGGAATACTCTTTTCGGGACTCCTGTCCATGACGGCAGCCGTTAATGTCCTCAAGGAATCCGACATAACAACGACTCTCTTTACCATTATCGGAGACAGCCCTTTCCTGGGCTACGCCGTAGGCGCCGGCATCGCATTCGTGCTCCAGAGTTCATCGGCTGCCGTAGGTATCCTGCAGGCATTTTCTGCTACGGGACTTTTGTCCTTCCACTCGATCTACGCGATCATCGTCGGTATATATCTCGGTGACTGCGTAACGACTGCTATCGTATGTTCCATCGGTTCCAAGGCGGATGCCAAGAGAGTCGGTATAGTCAATATACTCTTTAACCTGGGCAAGTCAGTTCTCGCTCTCGTAGTGGTAAACATCGTCCACAGCATGGGTCTTCTTGACGGTCTCTGGGATAAGGTTGCCACATCAGGTCTCATCGCAAACACGAACACCATATTCAATCTCGCGGGCGCAGTTCTGCTGTTCCCCTTGATGTTCATTTTCGAGAAGATGGGAAAGATCATTGTACGCGACGACAAGGTCAAGCCTTCCAAGTATCAGGACATCCTGGACGGACTTAACCCCGTATTCTTCTCGACACCTGCTCTGTCCCTGCGCAGTATCAACACTCTTCTTGCGAAGATGTTCGAACTGTCTAAGATCAATATCGAAAAGTCCTTCAAGCTTATACAGGAATATGAGGATGGTATTAAGGCAGAGATCCTTGAGGAGGAAGACTCCATTGACGGCATGACCGACCGCGTCAGCCGTTATATGGTAGAACTGCAGCCCCATCTTCAGAGCGAAGAGCATGTCAGTATCCTTAACCAGTACTATAAGCTGTCTTCTGAGTTTGAGCGTCTCGGTGACTGCGCGGTCAACATGGCCGACATAGGTGAGAACATGAGGAACAATTCCACCAAGTTCTCTGCGGCTGCAAGGCATGAGATGATGATACTCCAGACATTGATCTATCAGATAATTGATAAGTCCGATATGGCATTCTCGCGCAATGACCAGGGATCCGCAACGGAGATCGAACCTCTGGTCCGTGTTGCGAACGAACTGATCGCCCAGATGAGGAACAATCACTTTGCCAGGATGAGTGCAGGTGAGTGCAGCTATATGGCTGATGCGGCTTTCTCCAATGTCATGATGGAATGCAAGAGGATCTGTTCCGTCTGCTCCAACATCGGTGTTGCCACGATCATCAGGTTCCGTCCCGAGCTTACCGACCATGAGCACTTATACTACGAAGGTCTGCAGAAGAGCGGCAACGCCGAGTTCAATGCGACATTCGAGAAGGCTTACGATCTTTATCTGGGACAGCTCCTTGTGGGAGCCGATATCTACGATGCAACGTCTTCATCAGCAGATAAAACAAGCGAGCCGTCCGTTAAGGGACAGATCTCGCTTGAGAATCTCAGCTCGATGAAAAAAGACTGATCTTATTCTTCCGCTGTAAGGATATAGGACTTGAGCCTGTCTCTTACGAACAGGCCGCAGTTTGATATGTCAACGTCTGCCCAGTGGCCCCTGCTCCTGTCTTCATCAGTGAAGTCTCCTTCGACAGGATTGAGGAGTTCGAAGGGGACAGCTCCGTTTGTACCTATGGGCCAGCTTACCCAGCTTATGTTCTTGCTGTCAAGGTAATCGAGCCAGGCTTTGGCATCGTCAAGACGGATATTGCTGTCTTCTGCGCCTGCTGCAGGATACCATTCGGATACGAAGATGCAGATCTTCTTGTCCAATACTTTCTCTATCTGTTCCTGAGCGTTCTCTTCCTGAGGGCAGCTGAAGTGGTATGCATAGCATATGTTGTCGCCCTTAAGGGGAGAATCTGTCACGTCAGCGATCTTCGTACTGTATTCCGGTGTGCCGCAGATGATGATGTTGTCGGGATCGTTCTTTCGGATCGCATTCGTTACTGCCTTTGCATATTTCTTGATCCTTGCCCAGTCGACGGGGTCTTCGCTGCCGGATACAGTTCCGTTGGGATTGCTGCAGATCTCATAGATGATGTTCTCTTTATCACCGTAGATAGCAGAGATCCTTGAGAAGAAATCGACCGCGATGTCCTTGTACTGCATGGGATCGCCGTTCTCTTTGATCTGCCAGTCGATGATGACATATAGACCTTGGTCTATCAATGAATCCGTTATCGTGCAGATCTTGTTGAAGTATTCCTCTTCCATCTTGGCGTATCCGGGATCGTCGTTCACATCGCCGTTGAAAGAGAGCCTTATAACGTCACAGCCCCAGTCGAGGGCTAAGGTCGAGATGACGGAGTCTGTAAAAAGATCCGGACATTCGTTGAGATTGCAGGAACTTACTCCTCTTAACTGATAAGGGTTGCCGTCTTTATTTACGATATTTGCTCCGTCGACCTTAAGCTGGCCGTTGACGTCAACGGGACGAACATTCCTGATGGGCGAGCTCGGTATGCGGACTAGGGTAGTCTCAGTCGTCTCCGTAGTTGTCTCGGTGGTCGCTTCGGTAGTTGTCGTGGCTTCCGTGCTCTCTGTGGTGGAAGGCAGGGTCTCGGGACCTAAGTCCTTCGAACATGATGCCAGGCAGCCAGCGATCAGGGCGGATGTTAATGTTATGGATAAAGCTTTCCTTATTGATATGTTCATAGATATTACTCCTTTTTTCCTATGAACTAATGATAACACAATGATCCTTGAAAAAATCCCTGCAAAGAAATAGCCCGGCCCTACGGCCGGGCTAGTGTCACTAAGTATGGGGGGAGCTTAGTGACACTCAGGGGGTATTGTATCGAACAGCTTGTCAATTGTCTTAAGCTATGGGCAGCTTATCTCAGATGGAGATCAGAAGGCTGTTGTCGTCGAGGTTGCGGAATAAGGGGGATTTCTTCTCGACCAGGGCCAACGCTTCAGCGATCGTGGGGTAGGATCCGTTGGTTCCTGACAGGGGGGTATATAGATCAGTTTCCAACGATGATATAACGATCCTCGTCGTGCGTGCGCCTGCTGCCTTAGTCGTACGGGTTTCTACCATGATGCTACCTCCTGATTTCTTTGATGGTACTTCTAACCTCTCGATCAGCCTCCGTTCCTCATCTTGACTAAACTCTACCATGACGGTTTTTTCGATACAATTTTCAATGTTATGCCCTAATGTAGCAAAAGCTACACATCAATTCCAATGTGTAGCCAAACGGTAAAAATTTTTCAAAATCTCTTGTCAATTGCCCCAAAAAACACACATATAAATTTGGGCATAGTATAGAATGCAAGTACCGAAGCAGAAAACTTATTATTCGGAGGTAAATATGAAAAATACTATCTTAAGAAAAGCGACGGCGATCATCGCATCGGCAGCATGTCTCGGCGGTATGTTCATGACTGTTTCAGCTGATACGGTAGAGATCTCAGACAGCACCTTCCCTGATGAAGCATTCAGGACATATGTAGAAAACAGTATCGATAAGGACGGAGACAAAGTACTGTCTCAGGCAGAGATGGATTCTGTAACTTCGATCATGTTCGATAACAAAGGCGCAGCAAACCTTAAGGGCATCGAGTACTTTACTCAGCTTAACAGATTGGAGTGCGAGGAGAACAAGGTCACGGAGCTCGACCTTTCAAATAATAAGAACATTACTTATCTTAACGTAAGGTCCAATAAGCTCAAGAAACTCGATGTTTCCATGTTGAAACTCAGCCATCTCGAGTGCTCGGATAACCAGATCACGGCTCTTGACGTATCCAAATCCAAGGATCTCGATCATCTTGAGTGCAACGGTAACAAGATAGCAGATCTTGACATCACGGCTAATAAGAACCTTCAGTATCTTATCTGCTATTCAAATGCATTTACGACACTTGATATCAGCAAGTGCCCCAAGCTGGTCCTCTGCTATACCGACGGCGACATCTTCGAGTTCGGTCCCAATGACGATCCGATCATCAGATGGGCTTACAATAATTCCCTTCTGAGCATCAGCAAATCCCTCAAGCTCGTAACGGGTCTTGCAGATGTTGACGGTATCGCTTTCGATCTTGATAATGAAGCCAACAATGCAGATCAGGTCCGCGTAAGATGCGGAACAAAGGCCCGGACGACAGTTGAAGGCAGCAACGGTAATACTGTCACATGGAAGACTTCCGACAAATCAATCGCAACAGTTGACGCATCCGGCGTCATCACCGGCAAGAAGGCAGGTCTCGTTAAGATCACTGCAACTTGCGGAAGCAAGTCTGCAACACGTGAAGTCAGGATCCTCTATAAGGACCTTACTGACACATCGTCATTCTGGTACACACCTACTTACTATCTTACCGATGCAGGCGTTGTAAAGGGTTACGATAACCAGACAAAGTTCAAGGCAGCCAACAACTGCACGAGAGCTCAGATGGTAACGTTCATATGGCGTCTGATGGGCTGTCCCGAGCCCACTACATCGAATTGCAAGTTCGGTGATGTCAAGAAGACGGATTATTTCTACAAGGCATGTCTCTGGGGCAACGAGAATCACATCGTCGAAGGATATAAGGACGATACCTTCAGACCGCAGACGATCTGCGACCGCCGTCATGCGGTAACATTCCTCTGGAGACTTGCAGGCTGTCCCGAGCCTTCCTCGACCGTAAACAAGTTCGAGGACGTAAAGGAGTCCGATTACTACTACAAGCCCACTCTCTGGGCTTCCGAACTCAAGATCCTCGAAGGATACGGTGACGGTACTTTCCGTCCTGACAACCACTGCCTGAGAAGACAGATGACGACTTTCATTTACAAGTACGACAAGTATGTAAACGGGAACGGCTGACAGATCATTAATCCCATGGAGACCGTCTCGCAAGAGGCGGTCTTCTTTTATGCCCATATTTTGCCATTATTGATTTTTTTCAAAGTTTTATTATGATGTAGAATAGTTTCAGTACTGGAAAGGGGGAAATTCCATGAACAAGAAGATAAGGGTTATTGCGCTCGTTTTGGCAGCATCCATGCTGCTGTCATTATCGGCCTGCAAGATCAATGTAGGTGTGCACGGCAAGGTTTCCGTGTCCTCGGAAGAAGCGACGGGCAGTGAGACAACTACGGAAGCTACCACGACTTCCGCAACGACGACCACAACGGCAACTGAAGAAACGACTGAGGAAACGGTCTATCCCGAGAAGGGCTGCAAGATCGAGTTCAAGCCTCAGGACAAGCGTTACCACTATGACATGGATCTGACTTTGAACACCGATAAGAATACTGTCGGCGGACATGTGGAGTTCAGTTTCTTCAATGATACGGACAAGGATTGGGATAAGCTCTGTCTCCGTGACTATTCGAGCCTCTATAAGTTCCCCAAGAAAGTCGGTTACGACAGCGCGGTCAAGACGCATGGTGAGATAACGGATATAAAGAATATCAAAGACGGCAGGACAGGCAGCGAGATCCGGATGGAACGTGATGAGGATGTCTCCGTCGTATGGCTTCCTCTGGCATCAAAGCTTGCTCCCGGAGAGAAGATGACATTGTCTTATGACTTCGTTGCAACAGTCCCCACGGTCGCTGACCGTTACGGTGTACAGGACGGCGTTTACAACGTCACCAACTTCTATCCGATCCTGGCTGAATATACGGATGACGGATGGTCACATGAGGCTTTCTACAGCACCGGTGAATGTTTCTTCTCAGAGATCTCGGATTACGATGTAAGGCTTACCGTGCCTGAGAAGATGACAGTGCTTTCTACAGGTCTTGAAACGGGCGAGAATGCATCTTCGGGCAGCAAGACCATAACCATCCATGCTGACTGCGTAAGAGACTTCGTCTTCTGCGCGAGCAAGGATTTCAAGATCCTCGAAGGTGACTACAAGGATACCCACATCCGTGTCGCTTATACAGAAGAGGATAAGGCAAAATTCTATAAGAAGTGTGCTGAAGAGAGTCTCCGCGTGGCAAAAGAGTCTCTGGAAGCATTCGGCAGCGCATTCGGTGAATACCCCTATAAGGATCTGGAAGTCGTACTGGCTCCGATAGCTGCCGGCGGCATGGAATATCCTAATCTGGTGATAATATCCAAGGAAATTCCCATGGGCCTGCCTGATTCGGAGTTGGACAATTACGCAGTAAACATGGCAGAGAGTGTCGTATCCCATGAGGTTGGACACCAGTGGTTCATGGGTATCGTGGGCAGCAACTCAGGTCTGCAGCCCTGGCTGGATGAATCATTTGCTTCCTATACCGAGAGAGTTTACGAGAACTTTAAGGATCCCGGAATACTGGGCGGGAGCACCTATATCGTGGAAGAGAATTATGATTACAGCGGCATGCATAACCATTCCGGTTCTGATGAAGAAAACCCTTATGTTCCGATCAACAGATCCTTCTATGAATTCCCGGATGAATGGTCTTTTGTCATGGGAGTTTATACTCACGGACAGGCAGTCCTCAGCATGATGCAGAGCGCGGTCGGCTATGACAATTTCCTCGGCATCATCAGGGAATATGTTCAGAATAATGCTTTCAGGAATGCTGATCAGATGGATTTCTTCGATGTCCTTTATAAGCATGCGGGAGTGCATAATAAGAAGCTGAACCAGATCATTGCAGACAACTTCGATGAGAAGGTTCAGCCGCCCGCAGCCTGATCTTCTGACAGACCTTGCATTTCTCTCGAATGAGAAATTATAATGGACTCATGAGAGAAGAAAAATATGATATCACGGGAATGAGCTGCGCCGCCTGTGCGGCCAGAGTCGAGAACAGCGTTTCGAAGGTTGACGGCGTGTCTTCTTGCACGGTCAATCTCCTAAAGAACAGCATGACCGTGGAATTTGATCCTGATACCGCGTCTGATGATGTCATCATCGGCGCGGTTATCAATGCGGGTTACGGGGCAGCCAAGAGCGGGAATATCAGTATCCCGGAAAACGGGACTGACAGCATAAAGAAAAGACTGATATTGTCTGTCGCTTTCGATATCCCGCTCATGATCATCGCGATGGGGCAGATGTTCCTTCCGGAAGAGATAAGGGATAAGGCTGCCATATATCTGATACTGGCCGAGATCCTTCTGGTCCTGCCGATCATCATAGTCAATTTCAAGTTCTTCAGCGGGGGCTTTAAGGCGCTCTTTAAGGGCGGTCCCAACATGGATACGCTCGTTGCGCTCGGCGCGACGGCATCTGTCCTCTTCAGCCTCTATGCATATGTGAGATTTGTGACCGGACGCTTTTCGGGCGACATGTCCTCGATGCACTATATGCACGAGATATATTTCGAGGGCGCGGGCACAATATTGACTCTCATCACTTTGGGCAAGTTCCTCGAGAGCCGTGCGAAGAAAAAGACAAGTGAAGCGATAAATAAACTGATGGACCTTAAGCCCAAGACCGCGGTGAAGGTGCTGCCGGACGGCAGCGTGACCGAGATATCAGCCGACGATGTCAAAGAAGGGGATATCCTTGAAGTCAAGAGCGGTCAGACAGTACCCGTTGACGGTGTCGTCGTCTCGGGCAGATGCGCGGTCGACGAGTCGGCCGTAACAGGCGAATCCGTTCCCGCCGCGAAAGAAACAGGTGACACGGTTATCGGCGCGACAACACTTACTGGCGGATATGTCAGGATGCAGGCGACCAAGGTCGGGGAAGGGACTGTCATAGCGAGGATCATCAAGCTCGTTGACGATGCGACAAGCTCAAAGGCACCCGTAGCCAAGACTGCGGATAAGGTTGCAGGGATCTTTGTTCCCGCCGTTATATTGATCGCCCTGGTAACCCTTGTTGCCTGGCTTATATCCGGAGCGTCTTTCGAGGCGGCTTTAACATTCGCAGTATCCGTGCTGGTCGTATCCTGCCCCTGCGCATTGGGTCTTGCAACACCCACCGCGATAATGAGCGGAACAGGGAGGGGCGCGCAGAAAGGTGTCCTCTTCAAATCCGCAGAGGCTCTGGAAGTTATGCATTCGGCGGATACGATAGTTCTCGATAAGACAGGTACCCTGACTTACGGCAAGCCGGAAGTGATCGGTGTTGCCTGTGCTGAAGGCGTGACTGAAGAAGATCTGATAAGGACAGCTTACTCGCTCGAAGTCTTATCCGAACACCCCCTTGCCCGTGCCGTTGCGGCTAAAGCGGAGTCGATGGGGATAGCCGCTTTATCTGTTTCTGACTTTGTACAGACTGCAGGTACCGGCATCGAAGGCGTGATAGACGGCGTCAGGTGTTATGCCGCCAATTCAAGGATTACGGGTACATTCCCTTCGCTTAAGGATGAGATATCATCCTATGAGAAAGAGATCCTTGCGGGTGGCGCTGCCGCGATATATGTCATCAGGGACAGCAAGCTCTGCGGTGTGCTCAGCATAAGGGATGAACTGAGGGAGACATCGGCGTCCGCAGTCTCTGATCTTAAAAAACTCGGCTTAAAGATAGTGCTGCTCACGGGCGACAATAAACAGGCTGCAGCAGTTGCCGCTAAGGCCGCAGGGATCGATGAAGTTATCGCTGAAGTATTGCCTCAGGATAAGGAGAAGGTCATAAGGGATCTTAAGTCTTCGGGCAGGACGGTCGTGATGACCGGCGACGGCATCAACGACGCACCGGCTTTGGCTTCGGCCGACATAGGCATCGCCATAGGTTCGGGCACCGACATCGCGATGGAGACATCGGATGTTGTCCTGATGAGAGGAGACCTGAAGGCTCTTCCTGCTGCTGTAAGATTGTCCCGTGCGGTGATGCGCAACATAAAGCAGAATCTCTTCTGGGCATTCTTCTATAACATGATCTGCATCCCGGTCGCAGCGGGCTGTTTATATAACGCTTTGGGACTTAAGCTCAATCCCATGCTCGCGGCTCTTGCCATGAGCTTAAGTTCGCTCTTCGTCGTTACGAATGCTCTGCGCCTGCGCAAGTTTGAAAGCGGCACTGAAATTTCCGCTGATCTTGTATCCGGTGAAGAAATAAAAGACTCCAAGGAGGACGGAATTATGCGTAAGGAATTATCTGTTGAAGGCATGATGTGCCAGAACTGCGTAAGACACGTAAGACAGGCTCTGGAAGCTGTGGAAGGAACGAGCGATGTCGTGGTTGACTTGGACTCCGCTACGGCTCAGGTGAGCGTGACTCCTGCCGTAACTGATGACATGCTGACTGCTGCCGTGACCAGCGAAGGTTACGTTGTCAAGGGGATCAGGGATATCTGAGAAAGCTTTTTACTTGCTCTTTTTGCTGTCTCTTGAGACCGTGGCGATGACCTTGCCTGAATCTTTTCGGGAACGGAGCCAGGGAATGATTATGTTGTTATAGATATAGGACAGCAGGGCTGCGAGAGGGATCGCGAGGAGGAGTCCGAAGAAGCCCCAGAGCTTGCCGCCTACAACGAGGAAGGTGAGCACGAGGAAGGAAGGGACGTTCAAAGCCTCGCCGTAGAGCTTGGGCTTTACGATATATCCGTCTATCAGCTGGATTATCAGCGTAAAGACTATGAAAGGGATCACGCGGTTGGGTTCTGCCAGCAAGAGCAGCAGAGCGCCGAAAGCGCCGCCGAAGATAGGTCCGAACGTAGGCGCTAAGTTAGTGATCCCGACTACTACTGAGATGAGAACGACATAAGGTGTACCGGTGATCAGCATGAAGCCGGCGTTGAGGATGCCTACGGTCAGGGACTCTAAGAGCGTGAAAACGATGTATCTGGAGAAGATCGAGTTGAACTGGTGCCAGATGCTGTTCATGTGAGCGTGGTACTTGTCGGGTGTTACGAGCTTGGTGAATGTTGCAAGGATCGATATGATCTTCTTCTTGCCGATAAGGAAGTAGAAAGCGAAGATGATGCCGATGAGCACGTTCAATACCCTGCGGCCGATCGTCGTCGACATCACGACGATGTTGGAGAAGTTGCTCGTCAGATAAGAGCTGATCTGGCCGTTGACGTCGATCTGCGTGTCGATGAAGGAGATCGTCGTTGCCTTGAAATCGTCGTCGAGCTGCAGCGTGGATACGAGCTCGATCAGCTGGCGCTTGTAGGTGTTGAGCCTGACTGCGAATTCCTTGACGTTGTCGTAGAAGTAAGGGATGAATAAAGCTACAAGTCCGATCACGATGATGAGGACTAATACCAGTGCGAGAACGGATGACAGGATCCATCTCCTGTTTTCCTTCCACTTGGCAGGGAAGTGCTTGTCGAAGAGCATTGCCAGAGGGTTTACGATATATGCTATTACGGCACCGATCAGGATGGCGCTGAACAGGCCCATGAACCAGGAGACTGCCGTGCTGAAGTTGTTCATGTGCGTAAGGAAATAGTAGAATGCGACGGCGATACACAGGCTTAATGTAAGCCCACCCCATCTGATCTTGTCAGTCTTACGCATCTTTTCCATTCTTAAGATCTCCCCGCATCTGTCCTGAAGTCGTCGCTGTCGTCTTCGTCGTCATCTTTATTGTTGTTGTAATCGTCTTCGAGAGCGCTGCTGAATTCGCTCATGAAGCTTTCGATGGCGTCCTCGAAGTCGTCCGGATCGCTTAAGTCGTAATCGGGACGGTCATCGTCCGTGTCGAAAGGATCTTTCCAGTCGCTGTTGCCGTAGCTGAATTCGAAAGTAGAAGATGATTCGTTAGCGGCTTCGGCCGTCCTTGCGAATATGGCCATGGTCGTAAAGCATCCGGAAGAAGCGAATGCGAAGGCCGCGATCACTGAGAATATAAGGATCAGTTTTATGTTCTTTTTCATCTCATTCTTACCTCTTAACCAAAATGCTTCAACAAGACGATGAGCACAACGATTATGAATATCAGTATTACGCCGATGAGGGCGTAGGTTGCGATGGTCTTGACAGTGTTGAGGCCGCTCTTGACCGTATCCAGTCCCTGCCCCACGCGGCGGGCGCCTTCCATGAACTCCGATGCGTCGGATTCTATCTTCTTGAGTTCCGTATCGTGCTTGAGCTTGGCTTCCTCGCGCTTGGTCTGTTCTTCTTCGGCAGTCTTCATGCGCTTGGTCTTCTCGCGCTCAGCCAGGATCTCGGCTACTTCCTCAGTATCGAGTGTCAGCTGCTGGCCGCAGTATTCGCATACTGCAGACATGTTGAATGTATCTACTTTAAGGTTCGCACCACAGTTGGAGCACTGATAGGATCTGAGAGCCATGTAAACCTCCGTCAGGTCTTTATTTCGAAAGTATTGTATATGAATTTGACGCTGATGTCTATTGCATCAGGAGGATGCGGCCGAGCTTGCTGCGGCTGAGCTCGCTGCGGCGACCGCCGCGATCTCGATCGCGATGATGGTCGTGATGATCGAATTGATAACGGCAGATCTCGATTTCTTATCGCCGCCGGTGTAGGCGTCGAGCACGATGGCACTCGCCAGGATATTGCGGATCCTCTTGCCCGCGCCCCAGGCACCCATGCCCTTGATGGACTTCATCTCATCGCTCGTCTTCCTTATGGCTTTCACTACATCCTTAAGGTCTTCGGGCTTTACGAGAAGGCCGACCGATGCGATTATGCCGTAAGCGTTGCTGTCGAAGCGGACGCCTTCTGACTTGAGCATCTCATAAGTATTCCTTATGACTTTAGCCTTGTCGTCGGGATCACCGCCGAAGACTGCCGCCATGTTGGCCATGTACTGGATCTTGTCGCTGCCGAAAAAATAATTCTTGAGAGCCTGGAAGGATTCCTCCGCATTGCGGGCGATGACTTCAGTGTCGATATCGGTAAGCGCCATGATCACGCAGGCCGTGATGTCTTCCGCACCCGTTGCGAGCGGGTGGTCCTTACGGATGAGCTTAAAGATCTCACGGGTCCTTTCTATGTATCTGTCGTAGTCGGCTTCGCGGCAGGTGCGGTAGATCATGGTGGCGGCGAGCACCAGGTAGGATGAATCCAGGAACTTGCGGTCGAGTCCCTTATGGATCTTCTTGATCTGCTTTACCGCATATTCCGGATCGGATGACTGTGCGAGAGTCGCGACTATGACCTGGCGGCAGTTGCCGGTCCTTACGGATGAGAGGACCGATGCGTTGTCGTCAAGGGTCTTCTTGGCCTGTTTCATAGCTTCTTCCGATACGGGGCGGGGGTTGCCTATGAAGGCTGCCGCGCATGCAGATGCCTCAAGGCTCGTGTTGAGGATGAAAGCCTTTTTGGCTACCTTGAAGTTCTCCGCATATATATCTTTTGTAACCTTGATCCTGTTTTCCATTGTCTGATCTCCTTTTCCACAAACTGATGTTTATTTTACGCTCCCCCAAATAAACAGGCAAGAAGATCAGGCAGGCGAGTTTCTGTTTGAAGTTATATAATAGAGATGAATTCGGGAAGGAGTGCTCCTTATGATGAAGCTTTTCGATGAGATGCCGGTGATCGGCAGGGGAGAAGTGGTATTAAGGCCCTTAAAGCCCTCTGATGCCAAGGATCTTCAGGCCTTTGCCGCAGACGACAGGATATATAAGTATCTTCCGACCTATCTTGCGGAGAGGAAGTTTTCCGACGCCGGGGAAGCGATAGATTATATCAACGGCCCTCTTTTCGAGCAGAAGGAATCCCTGATACTGGGTGTTTTCGACGACGGCAAGTTCGCAGGCCTCGCCGAGTTCTACAGCTATAAGGAGAAGATGCGCAAGGTCAGCATCGGCATAAGGCTGTCTTACGAACGCTGGGGCAAGGGACTTGCCGGCTGGGTCGTCGCGCTGATGGTGGATTACCTCCACAGCCATACCAATATAGAGATAATAACCGCGAGCACAATGTCGGAAAACATCCCCGTCAAGAAGGTGCTGTCCAAGAACGGCTTCACCATGACGGCAGGCAACGTCTCCGAAGACTGGGGCTATAAGAAGCCGACCCTGGCGGACAAATGGTTCAGGTGACTTAAGGGTGGACTTGATCAGGATACCGGACGGGGCGCTCCGGATACTCGGGATATTAAACGAAGCAGGCTACGCGGCATATGCCGTCGGAGGCTGCGTGCGCGACAGCCTTATGGGCAAGACTCCCTACGACTGGGACATAACGACATCCGCGACTCCTTCTGAGATGAAGGAGGCATTGAGCGGGTTTAAGACCTATGACACCGGAATAAAACACGGTACTCTAACCGTCGCGGATGCTTCAGGAGAGATGTATGAGGTCACGACTTTCCGCATCGACGGAGAATATAAGGACAACCGCCACCCCGAGACTGTCGAGTTCGTAAGGGACCTGGAAGGCGACCTTGCAAGGCGCGACTTCACGATGAACGCCATAGCCTGTGATAAGGACGGGAAGATAACTGATCCCTTCGGAGGCGCGGAGGACATCAGGAAGGGGATAATAAGAGCCGTAGGAGACCCTGATAAGAGATTCAATGAGGACGCGTTAAGGATAATACGCGCGCTGAGGTTCGCATCTTCTCTCGGATTTAAGATCGATGGATCTACGGACAGGTCCATAAGGGAGAACTGCGGCCTCCTGGATAACATCGCAGCCGAGAGGGTCCGCACGGAGTTCTTAAGGCTCCTCAAAGGCGGATACGCGCTCGACGTCCTGACATCTTATAAGGAAGTCATTTGCGTTATAATACCCGAGCTTAAACCCTGCATCGGCTTCGAGCAGAATTCGGTCTGGCACTGCTTTGATGTCTACGATCACATAATGCATGCAGTCGCATCTTACGAAGGCGATGACGATGCCGTCAGGATGGCGCTGCTCCTGCACGATATCGGCAAGCCCCTCTGTTATACGGTCGATGATGAAGGCCACGGGCACTTCTACGGACATGCCAAGGAGAGCGTGAGGCTCGCATCTGCTGTCGTTGACAGGATGAAGTTTTCGAATGCAGACAAGGATATGATACTGGCGCTCGTAAGATACCACGACCTTCAGCTGGAATCTTCGCCCAAGGCCTGCCGCAGACTCCTGGGGGAGTTCGGTCCCGACCTGCTCTTCAGCATAGCTAAGATCAGGAAGGCCGACATCATGGCCCAGTCTGAATATGCAAGAAGCCGCGAGCTCGCCCTGGTCGATGAGGCGTTCAGGACGGCGCGTGAGATAGCCGCAACGGATGCCTGCCTGGACTTAAGGTCACTCGCAGTAACCGGAGACGATCTCATTAGGGAACTCGGGCTCGCACCCGGCAGGAAGATAGGGGAGATCCTGAACCTTCTCCTTGATAAGGTCATAGACGAAGACCTTCCCAACGAGAAGGATGCGCTCCTCTCATATGCCCGGGAACTTTCAAAGGAAGATTAAAAGAATGTTACTGCTCCTTTTCCGAGGTTGAATAAAGATCTTAAGGGTATATAATCTTTAAGTCCGCAGGAAAGGAGGCAGTAATGAAAGATACAAAGATCGTTACTTCAGTGATAGCGTGCTGTATGTTCCTTTCGGGAATATCTGCCTGCAATGTAGTAAGGGAAGAAAAGGATACCGCAGTAACTTCAGACACTGAGACTTCAGTTGCGACGGAGGAACCGACGGTAAAGACAGAAAGCTCCGTGAGCCAAACGGAAGAAACTTCAGCTTCGGGCAAAGAGAGCGATATCACGATCTCGGGGACCGAAAGACCCGAGTCTTCCGCAACATCGTCTGTTCCGGGCTACGAAGATATATATTCCGGGATCCTCGAAGCCGTGCATGAGATCCTCACCAAGGGCCCCGGTGATGATATACCGGAGGGCATGACAGGCATCATGGAACTCTATTCATATTATGGAGCTGAAGCTCTTAACCATGTCGGATACAAGATCACGGACCTGACCGGAGACTCCGTTCCCGAGCTTATCATCGGCAGCGGTCCCGAGATATTGGATATCTATACTGTCAAGGACGGCAAGGCCTTCCTTACGGTCGAAGGATGGGGCAGGAGCAGCGTATCGATCCTGTCTGACGGCAAGTTCTATACATCAGGTTCCGGCGGAGCCGCGACTCATATCTTCGGAAGATTTTCGATCTCGGAAGATGCTTCTGAGATCATCTGGGACGATTATTACTTCACCGACATCAAGGACGAGCAGACCTGGCAGATCGGTCATTACCACAACAAGACAGGCGAGATGGATAAGTCCGCATCCGAAGAACTCATGATCTCCGACGAGGACTTTACGGCCATCGAGACGGGCATGCAGTCCAAGGTGATAGAGATCAGTTACCAGCCGGTAAGTTTTGCCGTTGCTCACTGACGGATAAAGTGTTTATCCCAGGGCTGCCGCAGATGATGCGGCGGTCCTTTTTCGATTTTGGAGCAAATGTTCTGTAATCAAATTGACTTTTTTTGTTTTCGTGGTTTAAAATATTCATAAGCAAAACATACACAGGGGGGAGGCTTGGATATGGGACGCGCAGATGCATTACAAGGCAAGATCGATAAGCTGGCTTCGAAGGGTAAACTCGACGCTCTGCTTAAATTTTCTTCGGACAAGGATCCTGAGGTCAGAGTCCTTGTAGCGATAGCCTTGGGCAAGATCCCGACTTATGAGTCCGGCATGGCGCTCATTCCCTTCCTGCGCGATCCGGAACCCGCCGTAAGAGCTGCCGCTGCAACTTCCGCTGCAGACATAGGCGCCAAGCACTGCGAGGAATACGTTAAGAAGATCGCGTTCGCAGACAACGATCCCGATGTAAGGCTCGCGGCACAGGCTGCCTTCTATGTCCTGAAGGATAAGCTGGTCTGACGGGGATTAAAGAAGTTTCAAGGGACTGTCTCAAAAGTGATCTGTTTCACTTAGGAGACAGTCCCTTTTAGTTTTCGATCAAAATCAAGAAATCACCGATTTAGTAGGAAATTTTACGGCTGTTTTCCTACTAAAAACCCGAAAATCCGGATTTAGTAGGAAGTTCAAGTCAGTTTTTCCTATCAAAACCCGATTTTTAAGGATTTAGTAGGAAAAACAAGAGAAAAATTCCTACTAAATCTTCAAAAAATGAGATTTAGTAGGAAAAACATGAGAATTATTCCTACTAAATCCTCAAAAAAAGAGATTTAGTAGGAAACAGGATAATAGGCACCGGATCCTTGTTTGCCCCGGTCTTGAAAAAGCCTGATCCGGATATGATCAAAGAGAGTGTTTTGATACATTCCTTTTTTGTGCATCAAAAAGCCCCGCAAGCTGTTGCTTACGGGGCTTACGCTATGGAGCCAATTGTGGGACTCGAACCCACGACCTGCTGATTACAAATCAGCTGCTCTACCAACTGAGCTAAGTTGGCGTTCCGAACAAACGCAAAAAGAATTATATCCAAAGGGTCAAATATTGTCAATAATAAAAAAGAGTTAATCGTGTATAATATAATTAAGTTTCTAGCGGAGGATTCTTATGGCGATCATTACCATTTCACGGCAGAGCGGCAGTCTTGGCGATGAAATAGCAGCATATATATCCTCCAAATTAGGTTGTGAGATCATAAGCAGGCAGTATGCCCTGGATCATTTTTTCGGTGAATTGTCGGAGGGAACAGTAGCAAGGCTCAACGAGAGCGCGAAGTTCTTTGTCGGCAACATACCGGGCAGCGACATCACTTTCAGGGACAAGCTCGTCAACGAGATCCGCATGAAGGCCGCATCTTCCGAAAATCTCGTTATACTGGGCCTCGGCGGCTGCGTCATTCTGAGGGGTTACCCCAAGGCAGTGCATGTGAGGGTGACGGCTGAGGAGCATTCCAGGATCGCAGCCACGGCAGCCAAATACGGTATCAACAGCGAGGATGCCCGCGAGGTCGTCTCGATAGGGGACAGGAAGCATAAGAAATTCGTAACTACCGTGTTCGGTGCGGAACTTACGAGTCCTGACCTTTTCGATATGACGGTAAACACCGACAGGCTCTCGGTGGAAGAAGCAGGCGCAGGCATCGTGGAACTCGCAAGGAAACATGATCTCAGGATGGGGATCACGGACAGCACGAAGCAGTCCAAGACCTCAGATCACCAGAAGAGGGTAGTAGCATTCAAGAATCCGACCGAAGAGGAGTTCGCAAGGGTCCTTGACATGTATAATATAGAATGGATGTACGAACCGAAGACCTTCCCGGTCGAGTGGGATTCCGAAGGGAATGTTACCTCGGCCCTGTCGCCGGATTTCTATCTGCCGAAGTTCAATCTCTATCTTGAACTTACGACCATGGATCAGAAATACGTGACACGCAAGAACAGGAAAGTCAGGCTCGTAAGAGAACTTTATCCCGGCACGAATGTCAGGATCGTATACAAGAAGGACTTTACGGTCCTCGCAGAAAGATTGGAACAATTCGGTAACGCAGGAGAGGAAGCATCATGACGAGATTATTGGACGGAGCATTGGAGATCGAACAGGTAGTCTTCGATGAGGAGACCATCAAGGCCCGCGTAAAGGAACTGGCAGCGCAGATCGAAGAGGATTACCGCGGCGAGAGCGTGATCATGATCGGCGTCATCAGGGGAGCGCTCTATTTCCTGACTGACCTTACCCGCGAGCTCGATATGCCTGTCGAGATCGACCTCATAGGGTTCGGAAGCATTCCCAACACGACCAACAAGACCGGCGTCGTAAACATCACCAAGGATATCGCCACGGATATCGAGGGGCGCCATGTCATCGTCGTCGAGGATGTCATCAGGACCGGCCTTACCACGGCTTATATCATGTCTTACCTGGAGGAGAGGAAGCCCGCGAGCATCGCTCTCTGCTCCATGCTCGTGAATCCCGACAGGATGCTCATGACGATCCCCGTCAAGTACACGGGCTTTGAGATCAACGATAACTGGCTTGCAGGCTACGGTATGGATGTTCACGAGATCGGACGCAACATCCCTTATATTGTCAAGCTTGCGCGCAAGGAATGATCCCGTGACCATTCAGCAGCTGATATACATCATCGCGATATCGGAAGCCGGCTCGCTCAACAAGGCGGCCGACAGGCTCTATGTCTCGCAGCCGTCTCTTACGGAAGCCGTGAGGGAAGTGGAGAAGGAGACCGGCATAACGATCTTTACGAGGAGCGCCAGGGGCGTGACCCTGACTTCCGACGGCGCGGAGTTCGTCCTTTATGCGAGGCAGACTGTCAACCAGTACAACGAGCTCCTGGACCGCTACGGCAATGGCGAAGGCGCAAAGAAGAAGTTCGGCGTCACCTGCCAGCATTATTCATTCGCGGTCAAGGCCTTCGTCGAGATGGTCAAATCGTTCGATACCGCGGAGTACGAGTTCGCGATCAGGGAAGCCCGCACCGGCGATGTCATAAGCGATGTTGCGAACATGAGGTCCGAGATCGGCATCCTCTACTTAAGCGACTACAACCGCTCCGCGATCGGCAAGCTCTTAAGATCCAACAACCTTGAGTTTACGCACCTCATCAAGTGTGATGCATATGTCTACCTTGCGAATACGCATCCTCTCGCAAAAAAGAAGAAGATCACATTCGAAGAGCTCGCGCCCTATCCCTGCCTGTCTTTCGAGCAGGGCGACAACGCATCTTTCTACTACGCCGAGGAGATATTGAGCACCAAGGACTACCACCGCGTGATCAAGGCCAACGACCGGGCGACCATGTTAAACCTCATGGTGGGCCTCAACGGATATACGCTCTGCTCGGGAATCATCTGCGAAGAGCTCAATGGTGACGGCTACTCGGCCGTCCCTTTCGCGCTCGAAAAGGAGGACAAGTCCGCAGGCGTTATGGAGATAGGCTATATCACCCGCAAGAACACCATCCTGTCAGCCTGCGGAAGGCTCTACATAGAGAAGGTCAACGGGTATCTTAAGGGCGAAAAATAATAAGATATCCCTGTTTTATCCGTATTTTGTCAACTTGAAGTGTCTTTTGGCCTTTGCTATCATTACAAGGGTATAAGGGAGAAATTCAACGGGATTTCTTTTCAAATAAAATATGGGAGAGTATTTTTATGAGAATCACCAAATCAGTCAGGATCGGTGCCGTTCTTACATCGGCGCTTTTGGCAGGATTGGTCCTGTTCCCCGCGGCAACATGTAACGCCGCAAGCGGAGTCAAGATCAACAAGGACAATTTCCCTGATGCGAATTTCCGTGAAGCGGTCAAGAGCTATGACCTTAACAACAACGGGTCGCTGTCCGACAGCGAGATCAGCAATGTCATGTATCTTTATATCGATTCCCGGGGCATTTCCAACCTGAAGGGTATCGAGAAGTTCAAGAACCTGCAGTCGCTGTCCTGCACCGGCAACAACCTCACATCGATCGATCTTTCGAGCAACACCAAGCTCACTTATGTTAATTGTCAGAACAACAAACTGACCTCGATCAAGGGCCTCGACAAACTTAAGGATCTGCAGACCTTATACATCAGCAGCAACCAGTTCGCTTCGGTCTCGGGCCTTTCAAGTCTTAAGAATCTCAGGACCCTGGTCGCTTCCAACAACAACATAAAGACCATCGATCTTACAAGTAATACAGCTCTTTCGAGCGTTGAACTGTCGAACAACAAGCTTACTTCCGTCAAGGGCCTTGAAAAGCTGACAAACCTTACTTACCTCTATGTCAACAACAACCAGTTAACGAGCCTGGATGTTTCCAAGATGAGCAGTCTTTACTATCTCTTCTGCAACCAGAATAAGCTTACGACTTTGAAACTGCCGTCTTCGGGCTCTTCTCTCAGATATCTCTATTGCCAGGAGAATTCGCTCAAGACGCTTGATGTCAGCGATACATATTATCTGAGTTTGTTAAGATGCAGCGATAATCCTCTGACCAAGCTCACGCTGGCTAATCCGGTCCTCACATCGCTCTATTGTTCCCATACGAACATCACGGGCCTCGATGTCAGCGGTTCTCCCGCGCTCCAGACTCTGTCCTGTTCCGGCAATAAGATCAAGACTCTCGATGTCAGCGGCAACAGGCTCCTGTCCACTTTGTCCGTTAACGGCAACGGCATGACGGAGCTCAAGCTGGGCAAGGCCGACAACCTCCAGATCCTTGTCTGTGACAACAACAAGCTTAAGACGCTCGACTGCTCCACCATGTCTAAGCTGATGCTCCTTACCTGTCACGATAACGAGCTGACTTCTCTTGACCTCAGGAATACTCCCGGCATCGCTGTTATCTGCGCTCAGAACAACAAGTTCGATTATGCACATATCAACGTTATCTCCGGAAAGACGTCATCCATCTATGCCAATGTTCCGGACAACATCATCGAGACAGTCAAGGAGAGCATAGAAGAAGCCGCACCTGCCGTATCGCCCCTTGAACTCGTCAAGAACATCCAGGAGGGTACTTCTTCCGGCGGCAGCGTAGGCGGTTCGGATATAAAATCCGTAGTGTTTAAGTCTTCCAATGCGGCAAGTCTTAATACGGTTCAAGCATCAGGCAGCGGCCTTCACTATCTGGAGATCAAAGGAAAGGCTGCAGGCGCAGCGACAGTCAAGTGCAGCGTTAACGGCCAGGAGACCAAGTACAAGGTACATGTCCTCTATGCCGACGTTACAGACCCCTCTGACTACTGGTTCGAACCCACGAGAGAACTGACCGAAGCAGGTATAGTCAAGGGCTATAAGAATCAGACCGAGTTCAGACCTGCCAACAAGTGCACCCGTGCTCAGATGATCACCTTCCTTTACAGGCTTCAGGGAGAACCCAAAACGAAGTCCGGCAAATGCGAGTTTAAGGATATCAAGAGCACGGATTACTTCTATAAGCCTGTTATCTGGGCAGTTGAGCAGGGAATAACTACGGTTCCTTCCGATAAGAAGTTCAATCCTCAGACTGTATGCACCAGAGCAATGACCGTAACTTTCGTCTGGAGGATGGCAGGCAAGCCCGAGCCTAAGACAACTAAGAATCCCTTCCCGGATGTAAAGAAGACGGATTACTTCTACAAGGCAACTATCTGGGCATCCGAGATGAAGATCCTGGCAGGATTTCCGGACGGAACATTCAAGCCTCAAGGTGAGTGCCTGAGGCGTCAGATGGTAACCTTCCTCTACAAATACGACAAGTTCGTCAACAAATGATCTTTTTCGAAAAAGATAACTGATGAGAGCCGCTTCCCCCGGGAGGCGGATCTGTTTTAACCCCGCAGATTCCCGTTGTTGGCGCAAACACCCCGAAATGTTGGCGCTTCCGCCAACAAAACTAGCCGTTTGCGCCAACAAAAATGCCCGCAGGCGCGGGCATGGTGCAGCGTATGTCTTACGGGTGATCACTTAACGATGTGGATCTTGTCTCCTACGATGGGGAGGGTGTAGTGTCTCCTTTTTGCGGCAGCAATTACTGCGAGGACCGTGAAGACCGTGAGGACGATCCCGACCGAGATCGCGATGATCCAGCCGATGATGGGGATCCTTAAGACGATGAGGGTCGCGCAGGTCGCGATGAACATCATGATGCCGTTGTTGACGTGGTTCCTTACGTAGTAGAGGTCCTTGTAAGGAGGGACCAGGAGTCCGAGGAGCCAGAAGGGACCGAAGTAGGCCATGATGGAGAAGGCTACGGCGGTGCCGGGTATCTGCTCGACGGGTTCGCCCGTGAAGTAGTCCTGGGGACGGGTATTGTTGTTGTCCATGTTGACCTCCCGGATCTGCCCGCGGTGAGCGGGGCTGTTAAAGATCAGCCGGATCATCCGGCTTTTGAATAATTATTGCACCATGCAAAGGTTAGCGCAAGATTTGCCCGCTAAAAAGGTATTGCCATTGTAAATCAATCGTGATAAAATCACTCGGTGCATTAAAAAGAAACAAGTATATATCTATGGAGGATATGAGGATGCCTAATATAAAATCAGCAAAGAAGCGTGTACTCGTAACAGAGAGCAAGAATGCTGCCAACAAGATGAAGAAGAGCGAACTCCGCACACAGCTTAAGACAGCTAAGAACGCTGTTGCTGCAGGCGAGATCTCTGAGGACCTCGTAAAGAAGACCCAGAAGAAGCTCGACCAGGCTGCCGCTAAGGGACACATCTCCAAGCAGGCTGCTGCAAGAAACAAGTCCCGTCTCGCTAAGGCTGCTAACGCTGCCAAGTAATCGGGTCAGTTTTTCGACAATCGATCAGACTATGGATCGCTCCTCGCTGTATGCGGAGAGCGATTTTGTCGTAAAGAGGACTTTGCTTTTATAATTACAAAAGTCGTGGTAAAATCAGACCGTTTGAAGATTAAGGGCCTGCGCCCGGATCAGGGAGAAGAAAGATGAACTACACCGAAGTCAAGTTCCCGGGATTGGGAATCGATATAAATGTTTCGCCGGTCGCTTTCAGGATCGGAGCTTTCGAAGTTTACTGGTACGGAATACTCATTGCCGCAGCCATGCTGCTCGCTATATTCCTTGCAGTCAAGGATTCCAAGAAGCTTAAAGTGCCGACGAGCCTTGTATACGATTTCATCCTGGTGGCCATTCCCTGCGGTGTTATCGGTGCCAGACTGTACTTTGTCATATTCAACTGGGCTTACTATTCCGAAGACTTTTCGAGGATAATCGATACGAGATCGGGCGGACTTGCCATCTACGGAGGCATCATCGGTGCCGCGATAGGTCTTTACATCATGTGCAAGATCAGGAAGATCTCCTTTACCGCGCTCATCGACTTTGCTCTCGTATATGTTCCCCTGGCACAGGCCATCGGAAGATGGGGCAACTTCTTCAACCAGGAGGCATTCGGCACCACGACCAACCTTCCCTGGGGCATGACCAGCTCCACGGTATCGGCTTATCTTTCCAGCCATTGTCCCACGCTGGATCCTTCGGCTCCCGTACATCCGACATTCCTTTATGAATCCATCGCGGATCTCATACTCTTCATAGTCTTGGTCATCGTTCGCAAGAGATCCAAGTTCGCTTTCGAGACGGCATGCGTTTATTTTGCAGGTTACGGATTTGCAAGGTTCTTTATCGAGGGACTCCGTACGGATTCGCTCTATATCCCGGGTACCTCGCTCCGCGTATCCCAGCTCCTGTCACTCGTCCTCTGCCTCGCAGCGATCTGCTATATCATCTACATCCACGCCAAGAGGATCAGGAGAAGAAAGTTCCCCGCAAGGCTCTATGCCGCAGAGGAAGCATCCTCCGGCAAGGGCTCCGGGAAAGCCGCCAAGAAGGAAGAAGCAGCAGAAGAGTCTTCTGTTGCCAAGGCTGAGGATGCTGCAGAAGAAGCAGCAGTGGAAGCGGCTGAAGAAAAGGCTGAAGATAAGGCTGAAGAGACAGCGGAAGAAGCGGAAACAGACAAAGAAGATAAGGATGAAGCTTCCGAATAAGGAGCATCCCGCATGGATAACCTTAACAAATCAGGAATAGTCAAGCTCCGTAACAGGACTAATATCAGGACTGTCGATTATTTTCTGGTCATACCGATAGTGCTCCTTGCCATAATCGGTCTCTTTGTCCTGCAGAAAGTATTGTCTTCCGGTTACAAGGATTATCCCGGCAACTACTACCGCCAGATCGTTGCAACGGTCGTCGGTGCGCTCGTGGCTGTGTTTCTCTGCGCCATCGACAATCACTTCATGGGCATCGTCGGCAAGGTCATTTATATCGGATCGCTCCTGCTCCTGATACTGGTCCCCATCGACGGTTATTCGCTGGCCTACAAGTGGGGCGCAGACTCCTGGCTCAATCTTCCGGTCATAGGAAATTTCCAGCCTTCCGAGCTTGCCAAGATCGGCATCGTCATGGTCGCGGGTGAGATCTTCGAAAAGATGCACTCGAAGGAGTATTCGTTTCTTAAAGGATTTATATATTTAGGGGTAGTCTACGGTATCCCGCTCCTGCTCATTCTGAGCCAGCCCGACTTCGGAACGGCCATGGTAATCGTTTTCGCCTTCGTGTGCATGCTATTTGTGTGGGGCGTCAGATACAGATACTTTGTTCTTGCGATCTCATCGGTCATCGTTATCGTCATCCCCCTGGTATGGACCTTCTATCTTGAGGACTATCAGAAGAACAGGATCCTCTCGCTCGTTTTCGAGGGATCTGACCCGAAATCCGAGTATAACCTTATCCAGTCCAAATACGCCATCGCATCTGGCGGCCTTACAGGCAACCACACCGGCATCCTGACATCGGTCCCCGTTAAGGAATCCGACTTCATCTTCGCCGCGATATCCGAACACATGGGCTTCATCGGGACGACGGCCGTCGTGCTGCTGGCATTCTTCTTCATTGCCCGTTCCATGTATGTCGCTTCCCGCGCATCAACGCCCTCCAACTCTTACATCGTCGTCGGCCTCACGGGTTATTACGCGTTCCATTACATCGAAAACATGGGAATGGCAGTCGGCCTTCTTCCCATCACGGGCATCCCGCTTCCTTTCATAAGTCTGGGAGGTACGGCCATGCTGATCAACTTCATATCTTTCGGCATCATCCTCAACATATCGATGTCGAGGATAAGGTCGGGCTGATATTGACCGGTCCTCACAAGACGGGGCTTCTGACATGACTATAAAAGAATATGTTTATAACGAAGACGAGGTGTTCCGTCTTTACAGTGAAGCAGGCTGGGTTGCCTACACCGATGACATGGCAGCCCTCCGCGAGGGATTCATGAACTCGCTCCTGATACTTGCCGCTTACGGGGATGACGGGCTTTTGGGTCTGATCCGCGTGGTGGGCGACGGCGCGACGATCATCTTTATCCAGGATATCCTGGTGTTTCCGTCCTTTCAGCGTCAGGGAGTAGGATCGGCCCTGCTCCGGGCGGTCCTGGAAAGATTTGCGGGCGTCCGCCAGATCGAACTCCTTACGGACAATACTGAGAAGACCAAAGCTTTCTATAACAGCATGGGCTTTCACGAGTTCTCAGAGATCGGATGCTGCGGCTTCATGAAATGCTGAACCGTAACTGCCTGATGACAACAGACAAATGAATACAGGCTGCCCCTCAGATGGGACAGCCTGTTTGTTTTAAGAATGATATCAGGACTTATTTACCCTGCGTTAACTGCGTCAGGTAACTGATCGAGCCGGTCGCCGCGCAGATCGCAAGGATCACCGCGATGATCACTATCCAGATGATGAGAACGCAGAAGTAGGATCTTGCGAAGTTCTTGACGTTGACATTCTTCTTTCCGCCGCATGCGAATACGATGAGAAGGATGAATCCGATGACGGGGATAGCGAAGAGGATCTGGTATCCGAAGTAACCCCACATCGAGATCGGCTGGTATTCAGCGGGTATGTAGGGCTGGTTGTTATTGTTGTTGTTAGCCATGTTATCCCTCCTTATTAAAACTACCTCTGATTATAGCCTCTTTGCCCCTTTAGTTCAATCTGAGGGGAGGGGGAGGCGGATTGAGGTAATTTATGAAATTTCGAAAAAATATGCTAAATATCGCTTGCATTAAACGAATGTTACAGATAAAATACATTTGTGTGGAGGAATTGGGAGTAAACGGGATAAAAAGTGGAGATTTTGGGAACAAAGTCTGAAGCTTGGATCCTGATGCTTCCGTTTAATCACTTCCACCGGGGGAGACACTATTTTGGGCAGAGAGACAAAGAAGATTGACGCTAAGGGAAGATTTTTCCTTTCGACAAAGCTCAAAGAGTCGATGGGCAAGGACCTGGTCGTGACCAACAGCCTTGACGTCGGCTATCTTTGCGTCTATACCCGTGAACATTTCGAGAGTGTCAAAGAGCAGATAAAAGGCTTCAACACCATGGACAAACAGGTCCGTAAGATGAGGAGGGCCATTATCGGCGAAGCTGAAGACGTAACGGTCGATTCCCAGGGAAGAGTAAGCGTATCCGCGGAACTCTGGGGCAGGATCGGCGCCAACCCCGGATCGGAGATATGCCTGTTCACAGATGACGGAAAGATAGATATCTGCACGAAGGATTTCTATGACCATGAGGATCATGACCTGTCGCAGATAGAAGGATTGGAGACTTTGTACAGTGTCGAAGGACTTTGAGTTTAATCATATACCGGTACTTTTCAACGAGTGCATGGAGCAGCTTAACATTAAGCCCGGCGGAATGTACGTTGACCTGACCGCAGGAGGCGGAGGACACAGCGCCGGTATCGCTCAGAGGATGGAAGGCAAAGGGACACTGTTATCCATAGACAAAGACGATACCGCACTAGCGACCTGCATGGAGAGGAAGGCTGACTTCGGTACTGTTGACTGGTACCCCGTCAAGTCTGACTACCGCTATGTTCAGGACATAATCGACGGAATGAAGATGGGAATGGCTGACGGCATCCTTGCTGATCTCGGCGTGTCTTCCTATCAGATCGATACTCCCGAAAGAGGTTTTTCCTACGTTAAGGACGGACCTCTCGACATGAGGATGGATAAGACCGAACACTTAACGGCTGCAATAGTCGTAAACACATATCCCGAGAGGGAACTCGACAGGATCCTCAAGGAATACGGCGAGGAGCGCCATTCCGGAAGGATCGCCGCAGGTATCTGTGAAGCCAGGAAGAAGAAACCTTTCCAGACAACGACGGAGCTTGCCGAGGTCGTCAAGAGATCCATGCCGGCACCGGCAAGGAACGAAGACCAGCATCCTGCAAGAAGGACCTTCCAGGCGATAAGGATAGAAGTAAATCATGAACTCGACGGCTTGACCGAGATGATAAAGGGTGCGATCGCATGCCTTAAGCCGGGCGGAAGGCTCTGCATAATCTCCTTCCATTCGCTAGAGGACCGCATTGTCAAGGAGGCCTTCAGGAAGGCCGAGAATCCCTGCACCTGCCCGCCCCAGTTCCCGCAGTGCATCTGCGGCGCGGTACCGCTGGGACAGGTGATAACGAAAAAGCCGATCGAGGCAACAGAAGAGGAAGTGGCAATAAACTTCAGATCGCACAGCGCGAAGCTGAGGGTGTTTGAGAGGAATGACAGCATTATCTTGAGAAGGTAAACAGAGGACTATCGAAGTGGCAGTTAAAGTTAAGCGTTCATCATCGCGTCTTAAAGACTACGAAGCCGTATCGATGAAGGATACGGACAAAGATATCTCCTCTATCACGGCCGCTGCGGCTGAAGAGGAGAAAACTGCAAGGATCGTTTACAAGAACGGTACTTTCTATACGGTCGACTCTGTTACCGGCGAGATGTCGGACTACAAGACCCGCGGCGCAGCCCGCTACGAGAAGGAAAGGATCGCAAGAGGCGGACCTTCCTCATCAGACGATTACGTTACATCCATGGCTGAGGTCACAAGGCTCAACCGTGAATTCGAAGAAGACATAGAAGACCGTGAGCACACGAGGCTCATCGAAAAGGAAGAAGGCAGGAAGGCGAGGAGACTCACGGGCAGAAGGCTTTTCGAGTCCATCATAGCCATCGGCCTCGTCATCCTTGCGGGCTTTTTCGCATATCTCATGATCTATCCCCAGACTGAGCTGTCCGAGCTTGCAAGAGACAATTCCAATCTCAAGGATGAGATATCCAGGACAAAGACCAAGATAATCGATGCCGAAGAAGACGTTAACGGCATCATCGACATGGATACCGTGAAGGCTCAGGCGCTGGCTCTCGGAATGCAGGAACCTAACCAGAACCAGGTCGTAAATCTTCCCATACCGAACAACGATTCACTGAAGACATCGGTATCCTATGATTCTGACGGGATCAATCCCGAGGCGCTCGCCGAGGCAGAGGATTATCTGGCAGATTATTACAGGAACAATCCGGGTAAGTAGGATCGGTTCGTAAGTCATGGCTGCTATTGAAGAGAAGAACAGAAAGAAGATAACAGGATTCAACGATACATCTTCCAAGGTGCTGGTGTTGATAACGGCAGCCCTTGTTTTTATTTATTCGGCATATGTAGTCTTCACTCTCTACAACACATCCGTAACCGATTATGAGGAGTATGCCAAGGCCGCATCGGGAGACCAGTGGAAGCTCATGACCTATTCTGCCGACCGCGGCATGATCTACGACGTGAACGGCGTTCCTCTCGCATCCAACACCTACGACTTCACGGTCGTATGCTCGCCCAAGGAAGTCAAGTCCGATACCATGAGCCGCGAAGCGATAATCAACGCCTGCGTCAATTTCCTCGGAGTAACATACGAGAAGATGGACCAGATCATCCCTGTGGACCCCAAGGACGGCAAGGACCCCAGGAACCAGGTTGCGGGACGCGACGTGGTCAAGAACATTCCCCAGGAAAAGAAAGAGGAATTCGAAAAGTATCTTAAGGAAAACAAGATCAAGGGCTTCGGCTTTGTTGCCGTTCCCCAGAGATATTACAACTACGGCTCTCTCGCAGCCCAGGTCATAGGCTACGCCAGGAACGACGGCGAGGTGCTTGCCGGCGTTTACGGTCTCGAAGCTTACTACAACGATGTGCTGTCCGGAAGTGACGGTTACAGGTATTCCGAGGTCGACGACATCACGAGCGGCGTGCTCCCTTATTCGGATGCGACTACGGTTGCCGCAAGAGACGGAAACAACATTGTCACCAACATCGATCTCAATATTCAGAGGATAGCCGAGGAAGCCTGCAGGAAGGCCTACGACAAATACAAGCCGAAGAACGGCGTTACTTCTATCGTCATGAATCCTTATACCGGTGACGTCTATGCGATGGTATCGATGCCGGATTACAATCTCAACGATCCTTACGCGATGCCTTACGGAATGGATCAGGAAGCCTGGTCTGTGATGTCGGCGGACGAGCAGATCCGGTACATCATGGGTAACTGCTGGCGCAACAGATGCGTATCCGACACATATGAGCCCGGTTCGACGTTCAAGTCCCTTACGACCTGCATGGCTTTCGAAGAGAACCTTGCAAAGGAAGAGGATGAATTCTCGGATGCCCCCATTAAGCTTTCGGATCAGCACACGATCTCCTGCTGGCTTCAGAAGTCCCGCAGTTACAACCACGGCGTCGAGACCCTCTTCAAGGGCTTCCAGAATTCGTGCAACCCTATCTTCGTCCAGCTTGCCCAGAAGATAGGCATCAAGAAATACTATAACTACGTAAGGATGCTCGGCTTCTACGATAAGACCGGGATCGACCTTCCCGCAGAAGGTACGGGCATCTTCCACACCAAGCCCCAGGAGATCGACATGTCGGTCCTCTCCTACGGCGAGGGTTCCACGGTTACGCCTATCCAGCTCATCATGTCATACTGCGCCATCATCAACGGCGGTGATCTTCTCGTTCCGCACATCGCTAAATACATAACGGACCCCGAGGGCAACATTGTCGATGAGATCGAACCCGAAGTCGTAAGAACGGTCTTCTCCGAAAAGACCTGCGCCAGGGTAAGGACCATGATGGAAGCCGTTGTATCCGACGGTACAGGTAAAGCCGGTCAGGTCGCAGGCTATAATGTTGCAGGTAAGACATCAACGGCTACGATCGACGCCGGCGAGAACAAGGGCGCACACGTTCTTTCCTTCTCATGCTACGCTCCCGCCAACGACCCCAAGATCGCAGTCCTGGTCATATTGAACCAGCCGGAAGACCATTCGGTCGGATCTTCTTCCGCAGCTTCCACGGCAGCCGAGATCGTTGAAGGAACGCTGACATATCTGGGTGTTGAGAGGACCTTCACCGAAGAAGACTACGATGATCTTCTCAAGATGTTCTATGTTCCCAAGGTTGACGGCAAGGCTGTTTCCGAAGCGTCTTCCGCACTTTCGGTAAACGGTCTTACGACGATCTACGGAACACTCGACATGAACTCCAACACGGTGGTCGCAAGGACCTATCCCGACTACACGAATACTCTCTATAAGACAGGCGTCGTCGTCATGTATCCCGAGGGAGTAACCGAAGACCAGATGCTCACGACGAGGGTGCCGAACCTCAAAGGCATGAACGCGATCGAGTGTATCGAAGCGCTCAAGAAGATGAACCTTAACTGCAAGATCGAAGGCGATGTTACGGGTATATGCGTCGAACAGAGCGAGGACCTTGGCGCTGTCGTTCTTGCGGGCAAGATAATCAAGGTAACGATGGGCAACAGCCTGCCCGATCCTTCGGGGACCGGTACGGATGAGACCGGAGAAGGATCCGGAGGAAACCAGGGCAAGCCCGTAGGATCTGACGGTGATGAGGACGGTATCGTAACAACGAGCGAGACCACAGCCGGAGACGATCCCGAACAGGGAGCGGGGTGATCTGATGAATACCGGTGAACTGGCAAAGATCGAAGGTATCAGGATCGTAAGAGGCGGTCCTGATGTTTACATTGATTCCGTCGAGTTCGATTCCAGAAAATGCCGCAAGGGATCGCTTTTCGTGGCGATAAAGGGATTTAATTCGGACGGTCATGAATACATAGCGGCAGCGGCCGCAAAGGGCGCTTCGGCAGTCCTTATCGATTCGGCGAGAGATCTTGAGAAGTATTCTCTTGATAAGATCCTCGAAAAGGCTCAGGATATGGCGGTCATCGAGACAGCCGACAGCAGAAAGGCGCTTGGCATAGTATCGCAGGCGGTCTACGGCCATCCCGAGGAAAGACTCGATATAGCAGGCATCACGGGTACCAAGGGCAAGACCACGATAACCTTCATGTTGAGGTCCATCCTGGAAGCAGCATCTGTCCCTTCGGGCCTGATCGGAACCGTCGTTAACATCGCAGGCGGCAAGAGGATAAAGGCTGAGCACACGACGCCCGAATCTTCGGACCTTTACAAGATGATGAAGGACATGGCGGATTCAGGCGACAAGGCGCTCGTGATGGAAGTATCGTCACAGGGCTTAAAGTACGACAGGTCCTACGGCTTAAGATACAAAGTCGCCGCATTCACAAATCTTTACGAAGACCATATCGCTCCCAACGAGCATCCCGATATGGATGACTATTTCAGGAGCAAGCTCAAGATATTCGACAATTGCGCAACGGGCCTTATCAATGCCGACATCCCTTATAAGGATGAGGCTGCGGAATATGCAAAGGCCAGGTGTGACGTGCTCTTCTACGGTACGGCTCCGGATGCTGATATCAGGGCATATGACATCAGGCACTATTCAGAAGGCTATGAGTCAGGTTCCTTCTTCGAGCTTGAATCGCCCTGGTATAAGGGGCAGATCAGGATAGCCCTCCCGGGAAGATTCAACGTATCCAATGCGCTCTGCGCGATATCCTGCGCGGGCGTTATGGGGATACCTTTCGACGCGGTAAGGAAAGGCCTTGAGAATGCTCATGTTCCGGGCAGGATGCAGCCTGTTCCCAACGACCTCGGCATATCGGTTATTGTAGACTATGCACATAATGCGGCTGCTTTGGAGAACGTACTTTCTACAGTCAGGGAGTATGCCGGTAAGCGTATAATATGCGTATTCGGCTGCGGCGGCGACAGGTCCCGCACGAGAAGGTTCGAGATGGGGGAAGTGTCCGGCAATATGGCTGACCTTACGGTCATAACATCCGACAATCCCAGGACTGAAGACCCCATGGCCATAATCGGAGATATCGTTACGGGCATCAAGCCTACGGCGGGCGTTTTCGAGATAGAAGCTGACAGGGCGCTCGCGATCAGGCATGCGATAAGCATCGCAGAACCCGGCGATGTCGTGCTGATAGCAGGCAAGGGCCATGAGGACTACCAGATCTTTGCAGACCGGACGATACATTTTGACGATGTCGAGGTGGCGATGGAAGCTGCCGGGGCAGTAAAGGAATCAGGACAATGAAGCAGTTTACGCTTGATGAAGTAATATGCGCGATCGGCGGTGATCCGCTCTACAATGTGGAGGATCAGGTCTTCGCGACCGCTGTCGATATCGAAGGCGTTACTACCGATACCCGTAAGATCAGCAAGGGTCAGATCTTTTTCGCTCTGAAGGGCGAGAACTTTGACGGCAACGACTATGCCGCCGAGGCCCTCGGCAAAGGGGCTGTTGCAGTCGTTATGAGCGACAGGTCCAAGGTCCCTGACAAGGGTATCATCATACTGGTCGACGACACGACGACGGCCCTCGGCGCTCTCGCAAGATACTACAGGTTCAAGCTGAACTGCAAGGTCATCGGCATCACGGGTTCCGTCGGCAAGACATCAGTCAAGGAATTCATATCGGAGGTCGCATCGATCTCCTTCAAAGTCTGGAAGACACCCGAAAACCAGAACAACGAGATAGGACTTGCCAATACCATCCTGTCCGCGCCTTCTGATACGGACGTGCTCGTCCTCGAGATGGGCATGAGGGGCAAAGGACAGATCTCTTATCTTACTTCTGTCGCATGTCCCGACATCGCTGTCATTACCGGCATAGGCTTTTCGCACATTGAACTTCTGGGTTCCCGCGAAAACATCATGCATGCCAAGATGGAGATCACCGAAGGTCTTACCGAGGGCGGTGTCCTGGTCGTTAACGGCGACGACGGTTTCCTTCTCGAAAATGCTAAGAAGGAACTTTCCATCAATCACCCTCTGGCGGCAGTGTCCGTCGATAAGGATGAAGATCCCAACAAGATGAAAAACTGCGTGCTCTTCTTCCGCGGATGCAATATAAGCCAGGAAGAGGAAGGCACCAGATTCGATATCGAAGCAAATCTTGCAGGCAAGAGATATTACCGTGAGGATTTCAGGCTTCAGGTGACGGGAAAGCACAATATCCGCAACGCCATGATCGCCTGCCTCTGCCATACGGTCCTCAAGATAGGCACCGCTTCGGAGTTTTCCGAAGACGACGCCAAAGCCCACCTCGAGCTTATCAGGAAAGCGCTCCTTGCGCATGAGAGAAAGCCCGGGCGCGGCGCAAGTTATAAGACCCGTGATTACCTCATCATCAACGATGCCTACAACGCAGCTCCCGAATCGATGGAATCGGCTTTCGAGACCCTGGACTGGATCACGGGCTGTAAGAGGAAGATAGCAGTTCTCGGCAACATGCTCGAGCTCGGCCCGTTCGCGCCGGAACTTCACAGGTATGTCGGTGAGAAGTGCGCATCTTATGACTTTGACAAGATATTCATCACCGGTGAAAATGCCGATGATTTCATTCAGGGAGCCGGGTCGGTCTCTCCTGATATCGATATAATTAAGTGTGAAGACACAGATGATGTCAGGGCAAAGCTGGAAGCTTTCCTTGAGCCCGGCGATGCGGTCCTCTTCAAGGCTTCGCACGCTTTCGGCTTCGAGGGGCTCGCAGAGTATTTCCGCGCGAAAGGTGACGCATGATGGACAAGACCTACGATCAACATACGTCAGGAAAAGTCGATTCCGATATCGAAAAGCTGATCGAACCTTCCGCGGCGAAGGGTACGGAGTCTGTTGCCGCGAGGTTCAGGAAGGCGAGAAAGAGATACAACATCCCGCTCCTCCTCATGATGACGGTCCTCGTCGTGTTCGGCCTCATCGTCCTTTATTCTGTATCCGGCCCTGACGCATACGGCTTATACCAGGATTCCGCATTCTTCCTGAAAAGACAGCTCGCATTTACGATTGCAGGTTATGTCATCTGCCTTGTCATCTCATTCTTCCCGGTGAAGTTTTTCGAGACGAAGGCAGTAACTCTCGCAGCGGCAGGCGGCAGCCTCGGTCTCATAATCCTGACCATGCTCTTCGGCGAGAACTACAACGGCGCCAAGAGATGGATCACTATTGGTCCCATCGACTTCCAGAGTTCCGAGGTCGTTAAGGTCGCCCTGATCCTTGCCTTCGCAGGCTACTGCAGCGCAAGAGCCAGGATGCGCGCCAGGTATGCGAGAAGGAAGGACGGAAAGAAGGAGAAGCTCCTTACCCAGGCCTTCTTCGATTTCATACTGCCGGTCGGCGCGGCTATCCTCGTCGATATCTTTATCCTCGCACAGCCGCACGTTTCCTGCTTCATCATCGTCGCGCTGATCGTTTTTATCTGCACGCTTTCCGCAGGCATCCCCCTGAGGTCCTGGGTCATCGGCGGACTGATCTTAGGTCTGGTCGGAGCTGTCGGGATCGTAATGGCCCTGCTCATCCTCCCGGAAGAAAAGATGGAGAGCATCAGAAGAAACTATACACACGTTTTCAAACGAGTTGAGATATACAGCGAAGACGAATCGTCGACTCTTACCAAGGACGATACCAGACAGGTTGACAATGCCCACAATGCGCTGGGTTCAGGCGGCATGTGGGGTGTCGGCATCGGCAATTCCAGATCCAAATACAACTATGTTTCCGAGGCCCAGAACGACTACATCTTCTCGATCTACGTGGAGGAGACCGGCTTCGTCGGAGGGCTCGTGCTGATACTGATGTTCCTAGTATTCTTTGTCATGTGCGTCACGGTCGTGCTGAAGGCGAATACTCCCTACACCAGGATCCTTTCCGCCGGCTGTACGGCGCTCATCTTTGTCGAGTTTCTGCTCAACCTCTCCGTTGAGCTGCAGATAATCCCTTCAACCGGCGTTACCCTGCCTTTCTTCAGTTACGGCGGAACCGCCCAGGTCACGCTCCTTGCCGCGATGGGCTTTATCCTCTGCGTATCAAGATCCACGCTTCCCCAGGAGCAAAAAGAAGAGGAAGCAATAGAAGAAGTTATCCCTGAAGAAGCAGCCCCTGCTGCTCCCAGGTTATCTGCTGCGGCTGCCGCTCCCGTACAGGTCAGGGCACAGCAGACGAATATACCCGCAACAGACAGAAGGCCGGCCCCGGCTTCCGCGAGAAAGAAGATCAAGAGATGAAGTTTCTTGTCACGGGAGGGGGAACATCAGGGCACATCAATCCTGCACTGACCATCGCACAGGCGCTCAGCGACCGCGCCAAAGAGGAAGGGTCCGAATGCGAGATCATCTTCACCGGACGCAAGAACGGTCTTGAGGGTGAGCTCATTCCCAAGGCAGGCTGGGACTTCCGTGATGTGGAAGCCCTTCCCATGCCCATGAAGCCGACAGCTAAGTTCTTCAAGGCCCTCGCTGCCATGCGCCGCGGCATGAATACCTGCATCAAGATAATCGACGAGTTCAAGCCCGATGCGGTCATATCGACCGGCGGCTATGTAAGCGGCCCGCTCTTAAGGGCAGCGATCCGCCGCAACATACCCATAGTCCTTCATGAATCCAATGCATTTGCTGGCCGTGCCAATAAGGTCTTCGCAAGAAAAGCGGAACTCATACTGACGGGCTTCCCGAATTGTGAGGATAATTTCAAGACCAAAGGCAAAGTCGTTTTCGTCGGCAACCCCGTCAGGAGCAGGGTCTTCGACTACAGCTATGAGAGCGCAAGGGCTGAGCTCGGTCTGGCTGAAGACGAGTTCCTGATCTTCGCGATGGGCGGCTCCCTGGGCTCTGCGACGATCACAGGTTTCATCCTCGACTTCGCGGTCAGGAATCCCCAATACAGGTTCAGGTTAAGCTGCGGCAAGCAGAACACCGTGCCTGTCCCTGACGACCTGCCCCCGAACATAACCGTAAGCGAATATATCGATGATCCCGAGATCTACCTGGCGGCAGCCGATATCTGTATCCTGCGCTCCGGTGCCATAACCTGTGCGGAAGCTTGTGCCGCCGGTGCCTGCGTGGTGTTCATCCCTTATCCTTATGCTGCTCACGACCATCAGACCTACAATGCCGAGTCGATCCGTTCAGAAGGCGGATGCGAAGTCATAGCCGACGATAAGGTCAAAGACGGCCTCGAAAAGATAATCTCCGACCTCGCTGCCGACAAAGACAAGCGCGACAGCATGCGCAAAGCAGCCAAGGCTCTTTCAGTTTCCGATACCACAGACAGGATATGTGATGCCATTTTGGGTGTCATTCGCAAGCAAAACTGATAAAATAGTCTGAGTATGGATGATAACGAACTGAACAGATTATTTGATATGACCGGCGAAGGGGAGGACGATGCCGCAGAAGGCAAGCCTGCCCGCAAAGGCTTTTTCGCGAGATTCAAGCGTGAGAAAAAAGAGAAGAAAGCCTCCAAAAAGGGCCTCCTTGATGACGTCCTGGATTTTTCGGATGACGACATAAACGCCGAAGAGGGAACAGAAGAAGAGCTGACAGAACAGGCTGCGGAAGAAACTGCCGGAGAAACAGCAGAACAGATCCCCGAAGAAAATGCCGAAGGGCCTGCTGATGAAGCGGCCGTTGCATCTCCTGAAAACGAAGATCCCGCAGCAGAAGAAACAGTTGAAGAAACTTCGGAAGTTTCTGAAGAGACTGAAGATGAAGAATCAGGCCGGGAAGAAGGATCTGATGAAGAAGCTCCCGAAGAAGACGCCGAAAGCGAAGAAGAGGGAGGACCTGAAGAAACTTCAGAAGAAGAGGAAGAGCAAGAGCAGGAGATCCCCGAACAGCCTGCAGCTGCCGTAACTCACAAGCGCAAGTACCGTCTCAAGACTCCAGATATCGATATACCGAAGCCTTCCCGCAAAGTCGTGCTCGCATCAGTCCTTGCGCTCCTCCTGATCACGATCGTGCTCCTCGTCGCACTCCATCCCGCATTCAGGGTCAAATACATGAAGATCGACGGCAACATAGTCGTTTCCGACCAGGAGATCCTCGAGGAGACAAAACTCAAATACAACGCCCATCTCCTCTCGGGCATCAGCGGCAATATCCTCGACATCCTCAAGTTCAATTACGGCAAGACCGAAGAGAAGATCAAGAAGGAGAATCCTTACATAAAGGATATCGAAATCTCCGTATCCCTGCCATCGACCGTCAACATCAGAGTCGATGAGCGCGCGAAGATATCCTATGTCAAGACACCGGACGGCTATGCCGCTCTGGACAGGGACGGTACAGTCCTTGAACTGTCATCCGAAGCCGGCGACGTCCGTCCCGTGATAAGCGGTCTTGTCGTTGATTCGGCAACCCTCGGAGACAAGTGCGTCATCGAAAACATAACCGACTACCAGCGCGCGATAATCGTTCTCGGCGCGATCCTCCAGGTCGACAATTCCACGATCGAAAACGATTACCGCATGTTCGCGAATACCGCAGAGATCAGGATCCTGCCTTCCGGCTACATGTTCCTTACGATCTACACTCCGCTGGGCTCGCTCCTTCAGGTCAAGCTCGACAGCACCGAGTCCATCACAGACGACATGACCTGGCTCCGCTACGCCCTGGTATCCGGTGGCTTCGAGAACCTTCCCGACGGCGCCCTCGACATGACAGGCGACGAGTACATATACAGACCTTACTGATACTTTCCAAAAGTCTCCGTTTTCGGGCAAATTAGTCTCCATTTGGAGACACTTTTTTGCATTTTCGGAGACTGCTTTAAAATGAGAAAAGGCTGCTCTTTCGAACAGCCTCATCTTTCTGTCTATCCTTCCTCATCCCAGAAGAGTTCATCTAATGTCTTGCCTAAAGCCTTGCATATGGCGATGCAGAGGTTGACGGTCGGGTTGTAGTCGCCTTTCTCGATAGCATTGATCGTCTGGCGGGAGACGCCGACTCTGTCGGCCAGGTCTTGCTGCGACAGATCCAATGCGGCCCTGGCGGATTTCAGTTTAAGATTCTTCATCGGCCATCGCCTCCTTCTTGTCGATCCTTGCTTTGATGAGCATCTCTATGCCCATGGCGAAGAAGAAGATACCGGAGATCATTGTGTAGAGCTGGATGCGTGAATTGACCATAACAATCTCGGCGATCGCTACGATGATCTCAAACAGACCGACTATGGTGTAGATGATCGCCAGGGGCATCCTCTTATCCTTCATTCCGATTAATGCATCGTTGATGTCTGCCTGGATAATGAAGACCAGGATCCCGGAGAGACAGACGATGATGCCGTACTCAAAAGGCTCGAAAGGATGTCTGCCGGTAAGAGTGGACAGTGTCGGCAATGCGAGTGCTACCAGGATCATTATGAGCAGGGCATTGAAAGCTGCCGTGCCGCGGGCCTTGACCTGTCTTTCGTCGAAGTCCTTATCCGTGTTCTTGTTGCCGAGGATGGCAAGACCTACGCAGGCTGCGATGAAGAAAGCCGTGACTATGACGAGCATCGAGATGCTCCAAAAAGAATAACCGTAGGAATCGAGGATGATGCCGCAGCGGATGTTATATTCGGCATCTTCCATCGTTGCGCCTTCCCTGACTTCCGGATCTATCAGGACAAACATGCCTTTATCGAATACGGTAAGATCCCCTGTCTTTACCGTGCCCTTGCCTGTCTTCCCGGTGTATACGGCCTCACTCTTTATGTCCGCTGTATTGATCCTGATATTGTAGTTTAAGTCTTCGGGTCCCTCGATGTCGATCGTGAAGCCGCAGCTTTCTCCTGCGGGGTTAAAGTAGATCGGATCGATCAGGGTCTTCTCGACTCTGTTATCTTTCACCTTTACGGGTATCGATACAGTTGATGTCTGGTCGTTGTTTGTAAGTCCTGTTGCGATCGCGAGCAGGATGATGACTGCTATAGAGACGATCATTGTTATCATGCGTGATTTCTTTGCCATGGTTATCCACCTCCTTGTTCATGAGCCCATAGTAACACCCGTTTGACACAATGTCAAGTATATTTGACAAAAAGTCTTGAAAATTTTTCTTTGTGCCGGAATTGCCTGTTTTTTGACCATCAATCGGACGGGGAGGGGGATATAGTAGGTTATAAACTTTCGGAAAGGTTCACATGCGCGTGCGTTACGCAGATGACACGATATTATAATATAAATGGTTTGACCGCTTGATTTCTTTAGGTTAAAATTACATGTGGTATTATATTGTTAATGGGTGGAATACCCCGCAATGTGATTAAATTCTAATCAAACTGCAGTGACGGAGGAACTAAGGATGGCTGAAAGCAAATACACTTATTCACTTGACGAATCAAATGCTGCTAGCATTAAGGTTATCGGTGTAGGCGGAGGCGGATGCAACGCCGTAACACGAATGGTCGAGAGCGGTGTCCAGGGAGTCACCTTCATTACGATCAACACAGACAACCAGGCTCTTGCAAGATCCAAGTCAGATATAAAGCTTCAGGTAGGTGAGAAGGTTACTCGCGGCTTAGGCTGCGGCGCAGATCCTTCGAACGGCGAGAAGGCCGCTGAAGAGTCCAGAGAAGAGATCGCAGAGGCGATCAAGGACACAGACCTCCTGTTCATCACGGCAGGCATGGGCGGCGGAACCGGTACAGGTGCAGCTCCCGTTGTTGCCCAGATCGCAAAAGAGAACGGCATCCTTACAGTAGCTGTTGTTACGACTCCTTTCTTCTTCGAAGGCGAGAGACGTGCAGCTAACGCAGACCGCGGAATCCGTGAACTGCAGAAGAACGTAGATTCACTCATCGTAGTTTCTAACGACAAGCTCCTTCAGATCGTGGATGACAACACATCCGTTGACGAAGCTTTCAATATGGCTGACCAGGTACTGAAGTTCGGTGTTGCCGGCATCTCAGACCTCGTAGCTATTCCCGGACTTATCAACCTCGACCTCGCTGACGTTAAGAGAGTCATGGCTGACGCAGGCGTATGCCACATGGGTATCGGCCGTGCTTCCGGTGAGGACCGTGCACAGTCCGCTATCAGACAGGCTATCAACTCACCTCTGCTCGATACGACTATCGACGGCGCTACAGGCGTTATCGTTAACTTCACGGGCGGACGCAACATGAAGCTCACCGAGATCGACAAGGCTTCCACGATCGTTCGTGAGGAAGTTTCTCCCGAAGCCGAGATCATCGTCGGTGCAGTTATCGATGATTCTCTCGAGGACGAGCTCATGATCACGGTCATCGCTTCCGGATTCGACAATACAGTAAATGCATCTGCAGGCAGAAAGGCATCCACATCCGTTCTGTCCCGCAGCAATCCTCAGCTTATCACTGAGAAGAAGCCCCAGCCTCAGGCTCCCAGGACTGAGTATCAGCCCAAGGCACAGGCTCCGGCTCCCGAAGCTCCCGCTCCCAAGGCAGCGCCCGGATTCCTCTTTGGTGACGATTCCGTAAAGGGTGCAGCTCAGCAGCCCGCAGCTCCTGCTCCTCAGCCTGTACAGGTACAGCCTGTTCAGGTACAGCAGATCCCCGTTCAGCAGATCCCTGTACAGCCCGTTCAGGTTCAGCAGATACCTCCTCAGTATCAGCAGCCTCAGGCTCCCGTACAGCAGCCTCAGATGGGCGGTCACCCTCAGGCAACCGTAGCTCCCGCAGTTGATGATAAGCCTTCCAAGTCCGCGAAGCCCTGGTTCATGTTCGGCAAGGACAACAATCAGAACTGAGCCGGCTCAGGAGCGTAGCAGCAAATGATCTGTCCTTATTGCGCGAAAGACAATGACAAAGTAGTCGATTCACGTGCGTCCGAGTCGGGTTATGCCATAAGACGCAGAAGAGTATGCCTTGAGTGCAACAGCAGATTCTCAACGATTGAAAAGATCGAAGGGTTCCTTCCGACCGTTATCAAGAAGAACGGGACGAAGGAGCCCTTTGTTCCGTCAAAACTGAAGACGAGTCTTGAGATCGCATGTTCGAAGAGACCCGTTTCCAACCAGCTCCTGACTGATATCGTATCCTGTGTCGAAAACGATATAATGCAGAGATACAGGCAGGAGATAACGAGCAACGAGATCGGCGAGTACGTCATGAAGAGACTTTACGAAGCCGACAAGGTTGCATACGTAAGATTTGCATCGGTCTATAAGGATTTCACCGATCCCGAGAGCTTCGCGACAGAGGTTGCAAAGTTCTCCAGCATGGAAAGTCCCGAGAAGACTGACGATCAGTGGGGTGCCGCAGAGACGGCAGACGATAAAGAAGGCAACGAACAAGAGAGGTGAATGAAGTATGGCAGCAAAGAAGATCCTTTTGGTAGATGACGATCCCGGTATCATCGAAGTATTGAGACTCTACTTCGAGAAGGAAGGTTATGTGGTATCCACATGCAGTCAGGGCGACATGGCTCTGGCAAGCGTTGAATCCTTTAAGCCGGATATCATATTGCTCGACCTGATGCTCCCCGGCATGGACGGCAACGATATATGCAGAGAGCTCCGCAAGACATCGGATATCCCCGTTATCATGCTCACTGCAAGAACAGATACACTCGATAAGGTCCTGGGCCTCGAGCTCGGCGCCGATGACTACATCGCAAAGCCTTTCGAGCCTAAGGAAGTCCTGGCAAGGGTCAAGGCTGTCCTGAGAAGATCCGAGAGCAAGCCGGAAGCAGATACTGCCGCAGCTCCCGATTCTTCCGAGATCATCACATATCCCGGTTTCTCCGTTGACAAGGTAAGATACGTTGTCACGATCGACGGCGAGGAGATCTTCATGCCGCCGAAGGAACTCGAGCTCCTGTTCTTCCTGGCATCCAACCCGAACCGCGTATTCACCCGTGAGCAGCTCCTTGAGAATGTTTGGGGTTATGACGTATATGTCGAGTCAAGGACGGTCGATGTTCACATCAAGCGTATCCGTGCCAAGATCGAGAAGCCCGATGTTGAGCATGACTGGTATATCCAGACCATTTGGAGCAAGGGTTATAAGTTCGTAACCAAGTAAAAGAGCCTTGTTATGAAGAATAAGAAGGTATCGGCAAATTTTGCCGTATTCATCATATCATTCCTTATATTCACAACGGTTCTTGTTTTCGCGCTGCTGTTGTTCCTTTCCTATGAGAACATGTACAACACCAAGGCGTCCGAGACGATCGAAAATACGGATCTTGCAGCGAAGAGTCTTGCCTCAGACATAAATTCCGTTATCCTTGACGGAACGGATTTCGTCTTTACCCGTGACAATGACGGCACGGGTAATCTTGAACGCACGATGATGATCGAAAAGTTTGTCAGATCCAAGATCTACAGTGCCAGGAGCGAAGTCCTCATATCCGACATCGATGGCGTAGTCTACATGACGAATCTTAACGAGGCGACCGAATCGAGACTGCTCAAGGTCGTTTTCGACAGCAGTGCCAAATACAGCATAAGCGACCAGAAGGGCAAGGATATGCTCAAGGAGGCCGATAAGAAAGGCTATTCCGGCATCAGCAGCATGGACAACAACACGATCGAGACTGTCTGCTGCGAGAGCATCGTCGGATCAGGATATTTCGTCATCGTATCGAGTGCGGTCCCGGCTTCCGATATCATGAGCGATTACATGGTGCTCGTCGTCGAGCCTGCGATAGTCGCTCTCATCGCGTCGATCGTCCTCTACGTAATGTTCATGTGGCTGTCCCTGCGCCCCGTGCGTAACATCTCCGGCGTTATCCAGAAGGTTTCCGAAGGCGACTACACGGCCCGTGTCGATGAAGCCTATACCAATTCCGACAGTTTCATGAACTTCACCGTAACATCCGAGTTTACGGAGATGGGAAATACCGTTAACAACATGATCGAGTCCCTCCAGAACCAGGAGAAGGACAGGGAGATATTCATATCGTCCGTAGCACATGACATAAGGACGCCGCTGACTTCTATCAACGGCTTCGTGACCGCCATGCTCGACGGTACGATCGGCGACAACGAAAGACCCAAATACCTTGAGATAATCAAGATGCAGGTCGGCAAGATCAAGTCACTCGTAACTTCCATGACCGAAGCTTCGTCGCTGTCTCATGTGTCGCCCGACATGATGGAGGAATTCAATGTCAACGAGATGCTCTGTGACATTACGGACGACCTCGAGAGCCTTTTCGAGCAGAAGAACATAACCCTCGTAAAGTCCCTGGATCCCGGGCCTCAGATAATCGCATACGGCGAGACGATGGAGCTCGGGCGTGTCGTCAGCAACATAATCACCAATGCTATCAAGTTCACTCCGGTAGGAGGCAAGATCAAGATATCAACGGAGACCGACAGGAAGGAACGCAAGATCTGGATCACGGTCGACGACTCGGGTCCCGGCATCCCCGCGGACAAGCGCCAGAGGATCTTCGAGAGCTTCTACAAGGGTGATCCTTCCCGTAAGCAGGAGGGCTTCGGCCTGGGTCTTTATATCTGCAAGCAGATCCTGATGGGTCACCGCCAGACGATAGTCTGCGAAGAATCGACAGAGCTCGGAGGAGCCAAGTTCATTTTCTCATTCCCTTACCCGCCGGAGGCATAAATGGCAGGGGTCTCATTAAGCAGCAAAAAGAAACTTGCGGAGGAAGTCTGGGATAAGCTCAACAAGGAGTTTCCGGACTCTGCCTGTTCACTCGAAAAGGACAGCCCCGACCGTCTTGCGGTAAGGGGGATCCTCTCTGCTCAATGCACTGACATTACTGTCAACAAAGTATGCCGTGTACTCTTCGAAAAATATCCTTCGATGGCTGATATCCTTAAGGCTGATATTGAAGACATAGAAGCCCTTATCAAGCCCTGCGGACTCTATAAAGCCAAGGCGGGATCCGTCAGGGAATTCGCCCGTCTTTATGAGGAGGAATGGGGCAGGGAAGTGCCCTCTTCAAGGGAGGAACTGATGCGCTGCAAGGGCGTCGGCAGGAAGATCGCAAACCTCATCATGGGCGAGATCTATGAGATCCCCGCAGTTGTCGTCGACACGCACTGCAAGAGAGTAATGTACAGGATAGGACTTACTTCATCGACGGAACCCCTGAAAGCCGAGAAAGACATCTGCAAGGTCTTCAGCGAGGATAAGTGGATCAGGTTAGGACATCTTGCGGTCGACCTCGGAAGGAAATACTGCAAGTCTTCAAGGCCTGACTGCACGGCATGCCCCCTCAACGGGATATGCAAAAGGAGGGACCTGTGAGAGTAACTTTGACAAGCCCTGTCGTCTCCCTCTACGGCATAGGTCCGACTGCAGCGGAAAAACTCGCAAAGCTCGAGATCTACAACATATACGATCTCATTACATATATCCCCAGAAGGTATAACGACTGGAGCAATATCTCCGACATAATGCAGGTCGGAGAGGACCTTGAAGTGTCCTTAAAATGCATGGTGCTCACCATGCCTTCCTTCAACCCGAAAGGCAGGCTCAAGCCGATAACGTTTTTCGTCGGTGACAAGGGCATCAGGATCAAGGTGACCTTCTTCAACCAGCCCTATCTTGCCGATAAATACATGAGGGGAGACGAGGTCTTCTGCCACGGCAAAGTTACTGTCTTCAACGGCGGTCTCCAGCTCGTAAATCCCTATATGGAAAAGGTCTCCTCAGTCGATGAGGACGAGCTCGTAAAACCCGTATATAAACTCACGGCGGGGATCACTTCCAAGCAGATATCCAAGTGGGTCAAGACGGCTCTCGATCTTTGCGGTGACCAGATGCTCCAGGTGATACCTGAAGAGGTCGTAAGAAGGAGAGGATTCGTGTCTCCTTCCGAATGTTACCGCATGATCCATTTTCCTTCTGATATAGATGAAGCAAGACGCGCAAGACAGCAGATCGCATACGAGGAATTAGTACTCCTCGGTATAGGCATGAGGATGAGCCAGAAGAGGAATTCGGATGAGATCGCGCCTGCCGTGATCCCTTCGGGTTCGCTCCCGCAGGATAAGGCTCTTGCCTGGAAGAAGATAGTCGCTAACTTAGGTTTTGAACTGACGGAAGATCAGAAGAATGCGATAAAGAACATACAGCAGGATCTCATGAAGGATGCGCCCATGAACAGGCTCGTTCAGGGTGACGTCGGATCGGGCAAGACGGCCGTTGCGATCCTCGCTATGGCCATGACCGCGATAATGGGTTACCAGTCCGTATTGCTCGCGCCGACATCAGTTCTCGCGACACAGCATTTCAACACTGCTCTAAGCATCCTCAAGGGCAGCGGCATCGAGTGCGAGCTCCTCCTGGGAAAGACTACTCAGGTTGAGAAGACGAGGATAAAGAAAGCGATAGAGAAAGGCAGCGCGAAGGTCATAATAGGAACGCATGCCCTGCTTACGGATGACATAGTGTTTTCGGATCTCGCTCTCGTCATTGCCGATGAGCAGCACAGGTTCGGAGTAAAGCAGAGAAGCAAGCTCCTCGTAAGGAAGACTCCTTCCGGCTTCGGTCCCAACAGCGTGCATAATCTCGTAATGACCGCGACCCCGATCCCCAGGACTCTTGCGATGGTCCTCTACGGCGACATGGATACGACCGTGATCAAGCAGAAGCCGAAGGGCAGGATCCCCGTCAAGACATACTTTACAGGCAGCAAGGATTCGAAGGATATAAAGGAACTCATCATGTCGATGATGAATGCAGGCGACCAGGTCTATATCGTCTGTGCAAAGATCGACGATGAGACGGAAGAAGAAGGGACGTTCTTCTTAAGATACGATGAGACCGACGATGCCATCACGAGCGTCGTACAGATGAAGGAAAAGCTCGACAAGTGGGGCATCACTAAAGACTATCCGGCCGGCATCCTTTACGGACCCATGCCCGAAAAAGAAAAACTCGCGGTGATGGAACGTTTCTCCGAAGGTTCGGTAAAGATCCTGGTATCCACGACCGTTATCGAGGTAGGTGTCGATAATCCCAATGCAAACGCGATGATCATCATGGATGCGGACAGGTTCGGACTTTCCACCCTCCATCAGCTCCGCGGACGTGTCGGAAGGGGAGGCAGACCGAGTTACTGCCTGCTCGTATCCGAGAATAGATCAGAGAATGCGCTCATGAGGATGAAGATGATGTGCGAGTCCTCGGACGGCTTTGAACTTGCAAGGAAAGACCTTGAGCTCCGCGGTCCAGGTGACTTCTTCGGCACGCGCCAGCACGGTATCCCCGCACTGCGCGCAGCCAACCTTTATACCGATCTCGAACTCGCAAAACAGGCGGTCACGGAAGTCGGTGACGTACTGGGATCAGGTACTGAAGAAGCATCAAGGATAGAGAAAAATATCAAGGAACTTTTCGACTTGAGATTTGCATCATCAGAGAGGACATTGTAATGCCGAGAGTAATAGCAGGACAGTATAAGGGAAGAGTGATACAGGCTCCTCCGGGAGACAAGACGAGACCTACCACGGACAAGGTCAAGGAGGCCTTGTTTTCGATAATACAGACCAGAGTTCCCGGCGCGCGTGTGCTGGATATTTTTTCGGGCTCCGGACAGATCGCTATAGAGGCTCTTTCGCGCGGTGCCGACAGGGCCGTGCTCGTCGAGAGGAACGGCAGGGCATGCGCGGTGATAAGGGATAACCTGGGCAAGATCGGCATTGCGGAAGAAGAGGCATACCTCATGAGGATGAATGCTCTGGATGCCTTGACTTTGCTTGGAAAGAAGGGAGAGGTTTTTGATATAATCTATATGGATCCTCCCTATAAGGAAGCCAAGGCACAAGCGGCTGCTCTGGCTTCAGTGATCGCAAGGGATGATCTCCTTTCTGAAGACGGTTTGCTGATAGTCGAACATTCGAAGGAAGATGACGTCGCAGGAGCGACAGAGGACCTCGAGTTCTTTCGTTCTTGTAGTTACGGACTTACAGTGATAACATTCTTTAAGAGGGTTAATAAATAATTATTTACAGGAGGCGGACTTGAAGACTTATCTTTTCCCCGGTACATTCGATCCTTTCACGAGAGGACACCGCGACATTGCACGCCGCGCGTCCGGTCTTTGTGACAAGCTCATTATCGCGGTTATGGAGAACTCTGCAAAGAAGCCTGTCTTCTCTCCGGATGAGAGAGAGCAGATGGTACGCCTTTCGATCTCGGAATATGATAATATCGAAGTGATACAGTCCTCCGGACTTTTGGTGGATCTGTATAGGGAGATGGACTGCTGCGCCGTCGTAAGGGGCATCAGATCCGAGTCTGATTTCAGGTACGAAGCGGAACTCGCTCTCGCCAACAGACTCCTTTGTCCTTCATATGAGACTGTACTGATCCCCTGCAGGGATGACATGTCCCTCATCAGTTCCAGTATAGTCAAGGAAGTTGGTCACTACGGAGGGGATATATCCAAGATGGTTCCCGCCGAGATTGTAGACATGGTTAAAAACAAACTTACTGAAAGGAAGTTGTAATTATGGAAAATAATTCGAATCAGGGAAGATATGACCCTTTGACACATATCGATTACATGATCGATACGATCAAGGATGCCACTAGCGTTCCTTTCACGGACAAGTGCTCCATCGAGAGAACGGAGATGATCAATTCCCTCCAGACTCTTAAGAACAATCTCCCCGGCACCATCTCCCAGGCTAACGATATCGTTGCACGTGCACAGGACATCATCAGCACCGCACGTGACAAGAACAAGAAGATCATCGACGATGCCAACAGGATGTATGCCCTGAAGGTCAACGATCACGAGATCACGAGAGGCGCAAGGGAGCAGGCTGCAGAGATCATCGCCAAGGCAGAGGCTCAGGCAGAGGAGCTCAGAAGAGACGCTCACCTCTATGTCAAGCAGCAGCTCGAAAGACTTAATGAGACATTGGCAGAGAGCACGGCTAAGGTTCAGACGAACCTTAAGGAGATCGATTCCGCGATCGACAATCTCTAATATCAACCAAAGACTTTAGTTCGATCCCGGTGAATATTTCTTATGCGGAAGATTCAGCGGGATCTTATTTTATAGAAGGGGGTGATCTGAATGTTATTAGGTTGTGAGATCATTAACTTTGATGTTTTCGATGACGACAGGATAGGTATCTTATCGGACGGCAACGACAGCGAAAATGCGTGCCGCCTGCGCAACATGACCGCCCTCATCGGCAGGAACAACACAGGCAAGACCTGCTTCATGAACGCGTTCGAGTTCATAAGGGATTCCGTTGTCACGAACGTTGCTGACGCCGCCATCAAGGACTGGCGCCCGGGCTTTGCGAACATGGTCTGCGACAGGACCAAGCCCGCTGTTTTCAAGATGTTCTTCAAGGTCCGTGACAAGATTACTTTCAAGTCCAAATACATCAGATACGAACTTGCGATCGGCGCCGATTCCTATGGCAGGCCCTATGTCGCATCAGAGAAGGCCGTAAGGTCCGATAAAGCTCCTGACGGCAACGGTTATGTTCAGGTCACGATCCTCGACATGGAGCGTGGCTCGGGCTCCATCGCTTACCCTAAGGCGGCTCCCGGAGACATGGGCGCCATCGAGATAGAAGACGAGCATCTGACCGCTCTTTCAGTCTACGGTAAACTCTCAGGCTACACGGATATGTGCGATCTCTACAGGGAGATCTCGGGCTGGTTCTTCTGCAAGTTCTCGATCGATTCCGCCGATACCGATTACTTCAGCGGCGGCAAGGCTCCGGGCGGCCACAAGCACCTTAACAGCACCGGCTCCAATGTCAGGAACGTCCTCGAGTATCTTAAAGCCGAGAACGAGGAGATCTACCAGTCGACCGTTGAATCGATCAAGGCCAAGATCCCCAACATGAAGAAGAAAAAGAACCTTCCGGCCGATCTTGCCGATTCGCCCGACAAGCTCTTCTTATATCTCCTTCTCCTGAACGACAAGAGCCCGCGCTCCACGATCTTCATGGAGACTCCCGACAAGGACCTCTACCACGACATGGTCGATGTCCTTGCAGACGAGATGCGCGAATATTCTATAAAGAACAAATACAGCCAGATCATATTCTCGACGCATAACCCCTACATTATGGAAGACCTGTCACCGATGGAAGTCTGGGTGTTCACGAGGTCTTTCGATAAGGAAGACGGAGATGTGAGTATCAATTGTGCGGGATCCGATCCTCTGGTAGACGAACTCTTCCGCCAGGGCGTCGGAATGGGCGCTATATGGTACGGCGGACACCTCGATCAGGAGGATCAGGAATGAACATTGAGATCCTCGCAGAAGACAAATCCGGTGCAGTAGTAGTAAAGAGGATGGTCGAAGCGATCTGCCGCAAGGAACTCGGGGAGGATATCCCCCAGGTCGAAGTGCGCCCTCACAGGGGCTGCGGCAAGCTTCCCGACGACATGAAGGCCAAACCCGGCAAGTTCGCGAGCGGGCTTCTGGATCTGCTCCCCGCCAAGTGCCGTGCCTACGAGAATATTTACGGGAACGGCGACCTGATACTCGCCGTCGTGATGGATTCCGATAACAATGATCCGGCCCAGCTGAGAGCAGAACTCTACGCGGTTACGAGCCAATTTGCTCCGGACATAAGATGCGTCATAGGTCTTTGCACCGAAGAAGTCGAAGCCTGGCTCCTGGGCGACCGCAAAGCCCTGCTCGAAGCCTATCCCGAAGCCGATGTAGATCTTATAGATTCCTATCAGCAGGACAGCGTCTGCGGCACCTGGGAACTGCTCTGCAAGGCCGTCTGCCCCGACACATACAAGAGCATAATCGAAGTCGGGTATCCTGCTATCGGCAACTACAAAGCCAAGTGGGCTGACAACATCTCAAGCCACATGTCGCCCGACAGCAACCGCTCGCCGAGCTTCCTCCTTTTCGCCAATGCTCTCACCGCAGCGATCAAGAATCCCGCTCCCGTAAAGAGCATCCACAGGAGATCTTTCTGATGGGGAAGAACATCTATGTCCACATCCCTTTCTGTGAGCGAAAATGCCCTTACTGTGACTTCTATTCCATAACGGACAGAACATCATCTTCAGCCTATGTCGATGCCCTGATAAAAGAAGCAAGAGCTTTCGCGGAGTCAGGCGTGGTATTCGAACCCAACGGATCAGACGACACCCTTTACATCGGAGGAGGAACGCCTTCATCGATAGATGCAGGAGACATTGCAAGACTCGTTGAAACGTTAAGGGAAATCTATTCTCTTTCTTCTGATGCTGAGATTACGATAGAAGTCAATCCATCTTCTCTTACGGCCGGTAAAGCCGCCATATATAAGGATGCCGGCATCAACCGCGTATCCATGGGCGTACAGTCCCTGGACGATGATGTCCTTAAGACTCTCGGCAGGCTTCACGATTCGGAGGGAGCAAGGCGCGCGATAGGGATATTGCAGGAAGTATTTGACAATATCTCCTGCGATCTCATGAGCGGCATACCGGGACAGACTTTGGGATCCCTCTTATCGGGTGCGGAAGAACTCATGTCACGCGGCATAAAGCATGTGAGCTGTTATTCCCTGAGCCTTGAAGAAGGGACCGTTTTCGAGAAGAAATATATAGACAATATTGAAGAATCAGTCCCGCCTGAGACTGAGAGGGAGATGTACCACAAGGTGAGGGAGGTCCTGGCACAAGGAGGCCTTCTGCCTTATGAGATATCCAACAGCGCTGTCCCCGGCTTTGAGAGCCGCCACAACCTCAACTACTGGGCGGGCGGCAATTACTATGCTTTCGGCGCAGCTGCCGCAGGTTACCTGCAGGATATGAGATTCACGCATCCCGCATCAGTTGCTGATTACATAAAGGCGGCAGATGACCTGACACCCGGCAGGATCAAAGAATATTTCGATAACAGGACCTTTCAGTCTGATCTTATCGTTACGACCGATATCATGACGGAAGAAGAGAAGATGAAGGAATACCCTTTCCTCGCCTTAAGGACCAACGCAGGCATGAATACAAGCCGTTTTAAGGATATGTTCGGAAAGGATATACATGATGTCTTCGGCGATGCGATCGCAAGGAACATTGAAAGAGGTTTGCTTGTGCAAGACGGTGACCGCATCTTCCTGACTGAGAAGGGCTTTGATCTTGCAGATATGGTCATAAGGGATATGATCTGACAGAAAATGATTTATAGCGAATACAGAGATGTTATAATCTTTCGAAAAGAGAGGTATTCTGAATGGGTATAGAGGATTTTCTGAGTTCAGGCAACATGAGGCTCGACCGGCAGCTGAAGTTTACGGCTGAGATCGACAAGATGACATCGGTATACAGAAGAACGATGCTCTTAAGCGGCGTACGCAACGAGAACGACGCGGAACACTCCTGGCACATTGCCGTGATGGCGCTGCTTTTCAAGGAATACTGCGTTGAGGAACCGAGCGTTGAACGCGCGATAAAGATGTGTGTCGTTCACGATCTTATCGAGATATATGCTGGCGATACTTTTGCATACGATACCAAGGCCAACGAATCCAAGGCTGACCGTGAGGATGCTGCTGCGGATAAGCTCTTTTCGCAGCTCCCTTCAGAACAGGGAGAAGAGATCCGTTCGCTCTGGGAAGAATTCGATGCGATGGAAACTGTTGACGCCAAATATGCGGCCTGCCTTGACCGCCTCCAGCCATTCCTGCACAACACACTGACTGAAGGTCACACATGGCGCAATAACGGCGCCGTATGTTCCCAGGTCGAACAGCGCATGAAGATAATCAAGGACTTCATGCCGGAAGTCTACGAATGGGTAAGTAAGAACCTTGACCGCAGCGTTTCTTTGGGCTGGCTTGACAGGTGATGAAGAGGGGCACCCCTTGTTATGTGTTTACCTTCCGGGGGATGTGCCTTCTAACAGATCTTCCGTCAGTTGCTTCAAACGTATGGATATTCCCGGTGATCAATGCCTCCTGTGACGGAAAATGAGTTTCAGCAGATAAGAAGCGGTCCTCCTGGTCAGTTAAGCTCATATTGGGGCAGAATATGGGCATTCTCCGATTCCAACCGATAATCATTGACTATTAACTTCATTAAGAGTATATTCTATTTGGCACTCGATGAGTGAGAGTGCTAATTCGACGAAAGGAGCCCCGGAGAATGGATCTTGATCCCCGTAAGAAGGAAGTCCTGCATGCCATAGTGGACGATTATGTATCTACTTTCGAGCCTGTCGGATCGAAGTCTCTTATCGAGCGTCACGGCTTTGACGTAAGTTCTGCGACATTGCGTAATGAGATGGCAGACCTTGAGCACATGGGGTTCCTGGAAAAGCCCCATACTTCCGCAGGCCGTATCCCGTCTGACAAGGGATACAGGGAATATGTCGATTCCCTCATGAAGGTTGAGCCCCTCTCCCGCAGGGAGCAGGCTAAGATCGAAGAGAATATCAAGTCTTCCGTCGGCGAGCTCAAGGACCTTATCAAGGGCGCTGCAGATACGTTGTCACAGGCAACGGGCTTTGTAAGCCTTACATGTTCGCCCAGACTTAAGAAGAGCTACCTTACCCAGCTCAAGATCTTGATGATAGAGCCCGGCAAGGCGCTTGTCGTAGTCGTTCTGTCGGCAGGCGTTGTCAAGGACAAGCTCGTAAGGATACCTAATTTCATTACCGATAAGCAGATCTACGACATATCCAACGCGATCGAGAAGAACATAACCGGTAAGCCCCTGGACGAGATAACGCTCATTACCGTATCCTCTGCTCTCAAGGGTGGTTCCGATATCCCCGACTCACTGCTCAATCAGGTGCTCTATGAAGCTTATGCCGCGATAAAGCAGGCTGACAGGATGGATGTATATCTCGAGGGCGAGCACAGGATGCTGTCCCTGCCTGATTTCAGTTCCATGGGCAGAGCGACGCAGCTCTTAGGATCTCTTGCCGATGACGGCATGGTCGCAGGCTACTTGAACGAGATGGAAGCACAGGATAAGCCCAATCAGGATTCCTACATGATCAGGATCGGCCAGGAGATCACCCTGGAGGGCTTCGACGACTGCAGCTTCATCACGACCACCTACAACATGGGCGACGGCGTACAGGGCAATATAGGCGTAATAGGACCTAAGAGGATGGAATATTCCAAGGTCATATCACAGATCGATTTCGTCAAGAAGAACCTTGATGAACAGATAAAGATAATCAACGAATAAGAAAGGATGGATGAGATGGAAAATAACGACGAGATCTTTTTCCCTCAGGATGAAGAAGAAACGGCTGAACAAACCGTGATCTCCGGAGACGAAGAAGCCGAAGAGGCTGTCGCAGAAGATCAGGATACAGCAGGAGCACCCGGATCTGATGACGAAGATGACGATGAGGAAGAGGGCGTTCAGGATGATCCTTCATCTGACAGGGAATTACTTGAAGCAAGATATATGAGCCTCTATGCAGAGTATGAGAATTACCGCAAGAGGAGCATGAAGGAGAAGGAGAGCCTTTACGCAGATGCAGTAGCTGATGTTACGGGAAGTTTCCTGGGCGTTATGGACAACATCGACAGGGCTCTTGCAACGGCAAAGAGTGCAGATGCCAATTCTGCCGAGGATGTCCTCAAGGGCATCGAGATGATCTCCAAGCAGACAGCTGATGTCCTGACCAAGATCGGCGTGGAGGAGATTGAGTGCAAGACGGGCGACGCTTTCGATCCCGCACTGCATGAAGCGGTAATGCACATTGATGATGATTCTTTAGGCGAGGGTGTTATATCAGCCGTATTCGCCAAGGGATATAAGTACAAAGACAAAGTGATCAGACACGCAGTGGTCCAGGTCGCAAATTAATCTAAAGGAGAAACTATTATGGAATTCAACGAGTATATGGGATTAAGATCCAGCCTGGTACCCACTGTTATCGAGCAGTCCTCAAGAGGAGAAAGAGCATATGATATCTTTTCGAGACTCCTGAAAGAGAGGATCGTTATCCTTTCCGAGGAAGTAAACCATGTAACTGCAAGCCTCATCACGGCCCAGCTCCTCTTCCTGGAAGCTGAGGATCCCGATAAGGACATCCAGTTCTACATCAACAGCCCCGGAGGATCCGTATCCGACGGTCTCATGATCTACGATACGATGAAGCTCATCAAGCCTGACGTTCAGACGATCTGCATGGGTATGGCAGCTTCCATGGGTTCTGTGCTCCTGGCTGCAGGCACACCCGGCAAGAGATGCATCCTTCCCAACGCCGAGGTCATGATCCACCAGCCTTTGGGCGGAGCCCAGGGACAGGCAACCGAGATCCTCATTGCAGCTGATCACATCAGAGATACAAGGCAGAGACTCAACCAGATCCTGGCTGACGCATGCGGCAAGCCGATCGAAAAGATCATGGAAGACACCGACCGCGACCATTGGATGAAGGCAGAGGAAGCATTGGAATACGGGATCGTAGACAAGATCCTTACAAGTAAGAAATAACCTGAAAGAATATTTAGGAGGCGATAAAAATGGCAAAAGTAATAGGTATAGATTTAGGTACTACGAATTCATGCGTAGCAGTTATGGAAGGTTCGGAGACAGTAGTCATCCCCAATCCCGAAGGCAACAGAACGACACCTTCAGTCGTAGCTTTCGCAAAGAACGGTGAGAGACTCGTAGGTCAGGTCGCAAAGAGACAGGCAGTCACAAACCCTGACGGAACAGTCCAGTCCATCAAGCGTGAGATGGGTACCGATTATAAGGTAAATCATGACGGCAAGTCCTACACACCTCAGGAGATCTCCGCGATGATCCTCTCCAAGCTGAAGAGCGATGCAGAGAGCTACTTGGGACAGCCCGTAACACAGGCAGTCATCACTGTCCCCGCATACTTCACAGACGCACAGCGTCAGGCTACAAAGGACGCAGGCAGGATCGCTGGTCTTGAGGTTCTCCGTATCATCAACGAGCCTACTGCAGCATCCCTTGCTTACGGCCTCGATAAAGAGACAGACCAGAAGATCCTGGTATTCGACCTTGGCGGCGGTACCTTCGATGTATCCATCCTCGATATCGCTGACGGTGTCTTCGAAGTTCTTGCAACAGCAGGTAACAACAGACTCGGCGGTGACGACTTCGACAACAAGGTCGTAGATTACATCGTTGACGAGTTCCGCAAGACAGACGGGATCGACTTAAGGAACGACAGGATGGCAATGCAGAGGATCCGTGAGGCAGCTGAGAAGGCAAAGATCGAGCTTTCCGGCGTCATGACATCCAACATCAACCTGCCTTACATCACATCTGACCAGACAGGCCCCAAGCACCTTGACATCACACTGTCCCGTGCAAAGTTCGACGAGCTCACGGCTGACCTCGTACAGAAGACGATGGATCCCGTTAAGCGCGCAATGAGCGATGCAAACGTTACACCTTCCGATATCAACAAGATCCTCCTCGTAGGCGGTTCCACAAGGATCCCTGCAGTTCAGGATGCAGTTAAGAACTACTTCGGCAAGGAGCCTTTCAAGGGTATCAACCCCGACGAGTGCGTTGCCATCGGCGCAGCTATCCAGGCAGCAGTCCTTACAGGCGACGTTAAGGGACTCCTGCTCCTCGATGTTACTCCTCTGTCCCTCGGTATCGAGACACAGGGAGGTGTCTTCACAAAGATGATCGAGCGTAACACTACTATCCCTACCAAGAAGAGCCAGGTATTCTCCACGGCAGCTGACGGACAGACACAGGTTGAAGTCCATGTCCTCCAGGGCGAGCGTGAGATGGCAGCTTACAACAAGAGCTTAGGTCACTTCATCCTCGACGGTATCGCACCCGCACCCCGCGGCGTACCTCAGATCGAAGTCACATTCGATATCGATGCAAACGGTATCGTTAACGTTAAGGCTCTCGATAAGGGAACAGGCCGTGAGCAGAAGATCACGATCACCGCTTCTTCCAACATGAGCGAGGAGGACATCAACAAGGCCATCAAGGAAGCCGAGCTCCACGCTGCAGAGGACAAGGAGAGGAAAGAGAAGGTCGACACAAAGAACCAGGCTGAGTCCACGATCTACCAGACAGAGAAGACTCTGAACGAGATCGGCGACAAGGTATCCGAGGAAGACAAGCAGCCCGTCAAGGATGCTCTCGCAAGACTCAAGGATGCTGTTGCAAAGGACGACACAGCTGCCATGAAGACAGAGACAGAAGCTGTTACACAGGCATTCTACAAGGTTTCCGAAAAGCTCTATCAGGCAGCAGGCGGACAGGGCCAGCCTAATCCCGAGGATTTCGCAGGCTACGGCAACCCCGGTGCTGACAACGGCCCCTTCACAGGCGGATCGACAGGTCCCGATGACGGCGGATTCAAGAACGCAGGCGGAGATTTCTGATCTGACCTGACTATAAGGAGTAATCGCTTTGGCAGATTCTAAGAGAGATTATTATGAGGTGTTGGGCGTAAGCCGCAATGCCACTGAAGAAGAACTTAAGAAAGCATACAGGCAGACGGCCAAAAAGTATCACCCGGACTTAAATCCGGGTGATGCCGAGGCCGAGGCCAAGTTCAAAGAGGCGAACGAAGCATATGCCGTTCTGTCGGATGCCGACAAGCGTGCGCGTTACGACAGATTCGGACACGCAGGTGTCGACGGTGCCGCAGCAGGCGCAGGCTTCAATGCCGCAGAGTTCGACTTCGGAGACTTAGGCGACCTTTTCGGATCCATCTTCGGAGGATTCGGAGGGGGATCCAGAAGAAGGAACGGCCCCATGCAGGGAGCCAACCTTAAGTACGGCATGAGCCTGACATTCATGGAGGCGGCTTTCGGCTGCGAAAAGGATATCAACATATCCAAGGAGGACCTGTGTTCCGCGTGCAACGGATCAGGCGCCCAGCCCGGAACGACGCCTGAGACCTGTCCCACATGCCGTGGCGCGGGAAGAGTACAGCAGCAGACACAGACGCTTTTCGGCATGACGATGGTCACGAAGGACTGTCCCACATGTCAGGGAAGAGGTACGGTCATCAAGACTCCCTGCACCCAGTGCCGCGGAGCAGGCAGGAGGCAGGTCAAGAAGACGCTGCATATCAAGGTTCCTGCCGGTGTCGATACAGGAGATTATCTCCCGCTCAAGGGCGAAGGCGAGCCCGGCCGCAACGGCGGTCCCTACGGTGACCTCTATGTGCAGTTCAAGGTCAGGAGCCATGACGTTTTCGCAAGGAACGGCATGAACACTTCCTGCGATGTTCCGATCACGATGACACAGGCTGCACTGGGCGCAACGATAGAATTGCCCACGATCGACGGAACGGTGTCCTACCAGATCAAGGAAGGCACGCAGCCCGGCGATACATATACCATCCGCGGAAGAGGAATTCCCAACAAGAACAATCCCAATTCCCGCGGTGACCATACATGCAGGTTCGTTATCGAAGTTCCGACACGCCTTACGGAAGACCAGAAGAGAAAGCTGAAGGAATTCGAGGCTACACTCACTGACCGCAATTACGTTAAGCGTTCCGGATTCTTCTCAAAGATAAAGGGTGTCTTCAACAAATGAGATGGGCAGAATTTACGATCTATACGACTGATGAGGCTTCCGATGCAGTCTGCGAGATGCTGACCGGCATCGGTGCCGACGGTATCGCCATATGCGATCCCGATGAGATCCGCCGCATATTGGAAGACCCTGATAGTCTCACATATGCAGATGAAGGCTTTATAGACAGCCTTGGTGACCGCGTTGTCATCAAGGCTTATTTTGCCGAACTCGATGACGGTTACATAAGGCTGGGTGCCAAAGAGGAAGAGTTCGTCAACGACGAGTTCATAAACATGATCTACGGCAATATAAGCGGCAAGTCCGTAAACTGCGATGAAGCAAAGGAACTCTTAACGGCCAAGCTTAACGAGATCGGTGAGTTCCTTGATGTCGGAGAAGGCTTAAAGGATTTTAAGTATGTCAAGGATGAGGACTGGGCGAATAACTGGAAGCAGGATTACAAGGCTTTCAGGATATCCGACAGAGTCGCGATCGTCCCTTCCTGGCTGCCTTTGGATTCCATAGATGCACCCGTCAAGATCATGCTCGATCCCGGTTCTGCATTTGGAACAGGAACGCATGAGACCACTTCTATGTGTGCTGAGTATATCGACAAACTCGTAACGGAAGACAGTTCCGTATTGGATCTCGGAACAGGTTCCGGTATCCTTGCGATAATCGCTGACAAGCTCGGTGCGAAGGAAGTCGAAGCGATCGATATCGATAAGCTCGCTGTCGATGTCGCAAAAGAGAATCTCGATATCAACGGCTGTCCGGATGTGGTCTGTCATACGGGTGAGCTCAAGGACGCAAAAAAAGAAGGATATGATCTCATAATCGCCAATATCATTGCTGATGTCATCGCGATGATCTCATCAGATTTCCCAAGCAAGCTTAATTGTGGCGGAAAAGTGATCTGTTCGGGAATAATTAGTACAAAAGAACCAAAAGTGCTGGAAGCCTTTGCCCGCGCGGGTTTGGAGGTTGTTGACCGCACTGAAAAGAACGATTGGGTGGCCTTGGTCGTAAAATCTATTGGCTAATATGCCGAAATTATCCAAGATATCTTGTGTCATCGGTTCGTTGTTAATCACTGTCCCAGGAGTACAATAAAATTGTAGATTTGTAAAAATCTAGTATTGGGGCATGTGTATGAAACAAGTATTATCTATTTCGGATTCATTTGAGAATACCTCTTATGATTTCAGATCGAAGACCCGCACCTTTAAGAAATACGGTGTGGAACCTTTCATATGCGTGCCGCAGTATACGAGTGTCGACGGTTCGACCCTTCGTAATGACATTCTTGAATCCCTGGAATTCTGTTTCGGATCAGCTGAGGTGGACGCCATCGCGGTAGGCCTTATGCGTGCTCCTGAGGATGTCGGGCTTCTCGCTTCCATCCTTTCACAGGTCGACCATAACGTTGTCCTCGCAGAACCCGGCCTTATCGACGGATCAGGAAACATCATGGTATCGAATGAGACATATGAGACTTTCAGAAACTATCTTTTGCCCCAGATACATTTCATTTCCATCAATATCCTCGAAGCCGAAGTCCTCTCCGGCAGGGAGATCAAGAACACGAATGACTGTCTGCTGGCAGTCAAGGGCATCTTCGAGGAACACAACTGCGTGGTCTATGTGAGAGGGGGACCGGCAACACGTGATGAGGATCTGCTTTTCGCAGGAACGATCGTTAAGTGGTTCAAGCCCCTCCAGATCCAGTTCAGTTATTCTCCCGACAGATCTTTCCTTGCTGCCGTAGCTTGCGAGCTGGTATTGGGCAAGAGGATCGTCGAGGCAGTATCATCTGCAAGAAAGTTCTATGCGGGAGACGGAAAAGAGCATAGTACACAGGATGAATTGTCCGGTATAGAGCAGACCGTTGAGACCCCTGCCACTCCTGTTGCATCTGCAACCGAGGTTGCACAGGCTGAGCAGACAGAGAATGTCAGCAAGATGCCGCCCAAGACGAAGACAACATCGCTCGTATCTCCTGCAAAGAATCTCCGTGACATTGCTCACAGCATCGGTTATGAGGATAAATCCGCAGAGGCTCCCAAGAGTACCGTATCGGATATCAAGCAGAAGCACGAATTGCCGGCCATCGAGACTCCGGATATCGCCGGCAAGGCCAGGAAGGCATATTCAGGCAAGTCCGATTCCGAGTCAGAGCTTGACGCTTTGAGAGCAAGACTTAAGAAACTTGCAGATATGTGACATATTAAGAAAGAATAAGGTCTGCTCCGGTCAGGGAGCAGACCTTTTTTAATGCATAGATTTTTTATTTTCCGAAAACTTCATCAGCATACCTTACCGTTGCCATTGCATCCTTGGCGTAGTGGTCGGCACCGATCATGTCGGCATATTCCTGGGTAAGGACTGCGCCGCCGACTACTGTCTTGCAGTCGGGCTTGGCTGCCTTAAGCTGCTTGATCGTCTCTTCCATGTTGACTACGGTAGTTGTCATGAGCGCTGATAAGCCGACGAGCTTGATGTCTTCTCTTACGGCCGTTTCAACGATCACTTCGGGAGGGACGTCCTTGCCGAGATCTATTACTTCGTAACCGTAGTTTTCGAGCATGACCTTGACGATGTTCTTACCGATATCGTGTATGTCGCCCTTGACCGTGGCCATTATGATGCGGCCTTTGATCTCCTGTCTGGCGCCCGCCATGGATGACTTGATGACTTCAAATGCCGCTTTCGCAGCATCGGCGCTCATGAGCAGCTGGGGAAGGAATACGGTCCCTTTTTCGAAGCCCTTGCCGACTTCATCGAGAGCGGGTATCAGGTCTTCGTTGATTATCGCCATGGAATCCCTTGATCCGAGTTCCGCTTTTGTTGCGGCAACGGCTCCGTCCTTGAGTCCGCGTCTTACGCAGTCGTAAAGAGTATTGGCTGTAGAAGCCTGGACCGCGGCAGTGCCTGCCGCTCCGTCAGATCCTGCTGCCGCTTCGCCTGCAACGAGCTTGGCGTAAGGGATATAATTGCCGTTGCGGTTTATGAACTTCATGCACTGGGGATCCCTGTTCAATAGCGCGTTGGATGCCGTTAAGGCCTGCATCATGGGTTCACAGCCCGGGTTGATGATCGCGGAGCTCAAGCCCGACAGTATCGCCATCGTAAGGAAGTTGGAATTGACGATCTCTCTTGCGGGAAGTCCGAAAGAGATGTTCGACACGCCCAATACCGTGTTGCACTTTAGTTCTTCAGTTGCGCGCCTTACGGTCTCAAGAGTCGTGACCGCTGATGAAGTGTCAGATGAGATCGTCATGCAGAGTCCGTCAATTACGATGTCCTTGCGGGGGATACCGTATGAATCGGCAGCCTTAAGGATCTTTTTTGCTATGTTGATGCGGTCGTCCGCGTTGTCGGGAATGCCGTCCTCATCCAGGGCGAGAGCGACCAGGACTCCGCCGTATTTGGCAACGAGAGGCATTACCTGTTCTATGTTTTCCTTCTTGCCGTTGACCGAGTTGATCATGGGCTTGCCGTTATAGATACGGAGAGCGCGCTCCAAAGCGTTGATGTCTGTGGTATCGATCTGGAGAGGGAGGTTCGTTACGCTCTGGAGTTCTTTAACGACGCTTTCCATCATGGCGGGTTCGTCGATCTCGGGAAGTCCGACGTTGACGTCCAGGATGTCAGCGCCCTGGTCTTCCTGACGGATGCCTTCGCCGATTATGTAGTCGATATCGTTCTCTCTCAGGGCTTCCTTAAAGCGCTTCTTGCCGGTAGGGTTTATCCTCTCGCCGATAACAACGGTTCCCCTGCCTCCGCCGATCGTGACCGATGCGGAACCGGAGGATACGACACAGTCATCCTTGGCTGTTACGGGGATGAAAGGCATCTTGGATACCGTATCCTTTAAGAGTTTGATATGTGCGGGTGTCGTGCCGCAGCAGCCGCCGACGACAGATACGCCGAGGCTTGCGATGCCGGTCATCTGTTCAACGAATTCCTCAGGACCCACGGTGAAGATGGTCCTGCCGTCTTCCACTACGGGGAGACCGGCATTCGGGTTGACTACTACGGGGGTGGAAGATGCTTCAACGATCCTCTTTACCACGGGATACATTTCGGCAGGGGAAAGGGAGCAGTTGATGCCGAGGGCATCGACCTTAAGTCCTTCCAGAAGTGCAACTGCCGCTTCGACAGTGCCGCCTGTCAGCATCCTGCCTTCGGTATCGAAAACGCATGTTACGATCACCGGCAGGTCACAGTTCTCCCTGGCAGCCAGGACCGCCGCCTTGACTTCGTAGAGATCGGTCATGGTCTCTATGAGGATGAGGTCGGCACCCGCTTCGGCGCCGGCTCTTATGTTTCTTGCGAAAACCTCATAAGCCTCATCGAAGGAAAGATCCCCCATAGGTTCCAGGAGCTTTCCCAGAGAGCCCATGTCCAGCGCGACATAAGCGTTGCACCTTCCGCAGTCGAGCCTTGCCTTGACCGCAAGTTCAACACCTGCCTTGATGATCTTTTCGAGATCGTCACCGTATTTGAAAATGTTTGCTCCGAAAGTGTTCGCGTTTATGATGTCCGCGCCGGCATTAAGGTAAGCGGAATATATATCGTAAATATCATCGGGTCTTGTTATGTTCCACATCTCGGGAAGTTCGCCGCCCTTGAGACCCTTCTCCTGAAGGAGCGTGCCGAAGCCGCCGTCACAGAACAGCCATCCGTTTCCGAGTTTGTCTATAAGATCTCTCATGTTAATATCTCCGGAGGAAAAACTTTTCGCTTATTATATCAATTTCAAAGAGACGTGAAAACGGCAGGATTATCAGCTCTTGCTGAAGCCGCACTTGCCGTAGAGGGAACACTCCTCACAGTTATCGTGGGACTCGGGCACGTGCTCAGATGAGGGGATCATGCCGATGAAGGCAGTGACTGACTTTGAAGGGATCATGAGGAGGGAATCGGTGAGTGAGATCCCGCAGGTCTTGTTCATGCCGAGGATACGCTCGAAATCTTTCTGAAGATCTAGGGGGAGATCACCGTAGCCCGGGGAATAGCGGGGCTTCAGAGCGTGACCTGTAGCCTCCGCATAGCATCTTATCTGTTCGTTGATGATGTCACAATATTCTTCGACTGCGGCGGCGCCTGCTGCCTGAAGGATGGCGGCCCGCATGATGTCGGACCTCTCATATCTTCTGATGAGCCTGTCAACGCCTATGCCGACGGTGAAGGCCGCCATTATGACCTTGTCGCATCCCGCGAGGTTCCTTGCAAGCCCATCGGATCTTATCGTGAGACCTGCAAATTCTATCCGGTCCTCACCGAGATAGTCTATATCAAAGATCTTATGGACGGAGCGCGGGGTCATGACGGGGATCATCTCGGCGACAGCGTCCTCGATGGTCTCTTTTACCTGATCGTCGGGTCTTATCCCGCGGTAGCCCAGGTATCTTTCTATTTCTTTCAGGGGAGGTACTATCTTCATGAGATTATATTCGACAGCGAATCCATGATGCCGGCTGCGATATGGGGCTTATTCATGGTGTAGATATGGATATGGTTCACGTTGTTGGCGATGAGATCTATTATCTGCTCGGTCGCGTAGATAACGCCGGCCTGTTCCATCTTGGCGGGGTCATGGCCGAACCTGTCCACCATGGTCCTGAAACGCTGGGGGATCGTGGCTCCCGACATCGCGATGGAGCGGTCGACCTGGCGCGCGTTCGTGATGGGCATTATGCCTGCGATTACGGGCACCGTTATCCCTGCCTCGCGGATCCTGTAGAGGAAATTATAGAGTGTATTGTTATCGAAAAACATCTGTGTGGTAAGGAAGTCACAACCCGCGTCAACCTTCTCTTTGAGATGGATGATGTCATCGGACTGCCTTGCACATTCTATGTGTCCTTCGGGATAGCATGCTCCGCCGATACATATCTCAGGAGCCAGTTCCTTGATGTCCCTTATCAGTTCCGATGCGTAGTTATAGTCGAATGCAAGGCGCCCTTCCTTGGGGATATCTCCGCGGAGGGCCATTATGTTCTTTATGCCGCGCTTCTGATAGTCGGCGATACGCTCTGCGACCGTTTCTCTGGTGGACGATACGCAGGTAAGATGGGCGATGACGGGAGTGTTGTACTTATCCTGGATCCTAGTCGCGAGTTCAGCGGTATTGGCTGAGGTTCCTCCGCCTGCTCCGTAAGTGACCGACATGAAGTGAGGCTTTAACGAAGCGATCTCCATGGAAGCTTGCTCTACGGATGCGAACTTGTCATCCGTCTTGGGAGGGAAGACCTCGAATGAGACCGTCACCTCATTATCTTTCAATATCTGTTTTACCGTCATATAAGTTCCCCTCTCATAATTATGTAAGTTTATCCATTATATCATTTATCAGAAACCCATCGTCTCAAGTTCCCTTACCAGGTCACGGTAGAAGTCCGTGATGTCGGTGATCCCTTCGAGTTTCTTGCGGCTTAAGGGCCTTCTCCTGAAATCGACCTGGTCGAAATGGGATATGCCGCGGTTAGTAGCGCTCCTGAAGTGACCTCTGAAATTGGTCCATCTTACAGCTCTTTCCGCGAGAAGGCCGTCGTTCTCGCCCTCGTAGTGCCTGACTACGAGATTCGTAAACCACAGGCCCATGTCACTGGTAACCTTCTTGCAGGAGAAAGCGTAGCTCTGGTAGTAGATTCCGGGATCATCGGGATTCATCCTGTTGAACTCGGCCGAATCAGCCGTCCTCATATCCATGATCGTCTTGAAGGTATCGGGCTTCCGGTCTCCGCCGATCCAAAGTCCGATATCCCAGAACTTGCTGCCGAACTTTAAGAGGATCTTAGGGAACTTGAGGAGGTGATCCAAAGTAACGGAACCGTTGTGCGGCGAATTGATCGTCGTAACCGATGCGATGAGATCGTTGATCTTTAAAGTGGAGATCGCATATCTTATGTCGAGACCGCCTTTGGAGTGGGCGATAACGTTGAATTTCTCTATATTGTTTTCTTCAGCGAGCTTTCTTATCCTTGCGGCCAGATATTCGCCGTTGGTCACGACGGATCCGTTGGCATCCTGGTTGCCGTAGAATATCAGGTTGCCTTCTTCAGCCAGGACCTTCGGGATACGGCCCCAGTAGTTGATATGTTTGCGGTCACGGAATCCCATTCCGTGGACCAGCAGGATCGGAAACTTAAGTCTGCTCATACCTTATCTCCAAAGTTCGCTCATGCCCTGCATGTGACCATAGACATCCATGCCGTAGACCTCTTCAAGGACCTTTCTGTAATCGACAGAGGCAGTCTTTTCTGTCAGGACCTGCTTTCCTTCTTTTAAGAATACCGCGGTATCGGACATAATGCGCGCCATTGAAAGATCGTGCCAGACACCTATCAGGGTGTTTCTGACTTCTCTTCCGTCAGGCATAAGAGTCGTTCCCTCAGACCATTCGGTCAGAAGGTCCGAGATCTCTTTTATGTATTTGATGTCGAGATGGTTCATGGGTTCGTCGAGGAGCATGACTGGCGTCTTCTGGGCGAGAGTCCTTGCGAGGAAGACCCGTTGTTTCTGTCCTCCGGACAAAGTCGATACGGGAGTTTCCGCAAGGTCCGTAAGGCCCGTCTTTTCGAGTATGTCATCTATGCCTGTCACGCTGCCCTGAGCATAGCAGCCGAGTTCGACAGTCTCTCTTACGGTGAACTCGAAGGAGTTTTCCTGATATTGAGACAGAAGTGAAAGGGAGCCTGCGATCTTTCTTCTGGGCAGGTCTTTCAGGTCCTTATCCAGGATCTTTATGCTGCCTGTGGAAGGGACCGCGCCTATGAGGGCCCGGAGGAGCGTAGTCTTGCCGCATCCGTTGGGTCCTGCTATTGCGACTTTCGTGCCTTCTTCTATGGCAAGGTTTATGTTGTGCAGAACGTCTCCGCCGCCATAGCCTGCGCATACGTTTTCAAGAAGGATCACATTACCCATCAGTGTTTCCTCCTTGCGAAATAGATATACGCGAAAAAGGGTGCTCCGATTATGGCCGTTACCGCACCGACCGCGATCTCACGCGGAGCAAGGACGGTCCTTGAGACCATGTCCGCCATCGCCATGAATATGCCGCCCCATATTGCTGCCATGGGGAGGACTATACGGTTCCTGCTGCCGACGACTCTCCTTACGACATGCGGCGCGATAAGGTCTATGAAGCCGATGATGCCCGAAAGACATACGGCGACGCCCGTGAGCAGGGCTGTTATCGCGAGAACGATGTTTCTTACCCTCTTGACCTCAACGCCCATTGACAGGCCCTGTTCATCGCCGAAGGTCATGATGTCGAGCTCTTTCGAGAAGAACATGAGGAGGATGACGGATACAAGCGTTACTGCAACCATTACGGCCGCGTGGTTGATGTTGCGTCCCGAGAAAGATCCCGTCAGCCACAGGGCTATCCTTGATCTGTGGTCGGGGAAGAACTGGCTTACGAAAGTTACGACCGCATTGAGGAAGAGGGAAAGGACCATTCCTATGAGGACTATGGTATCGGATCTACCGTGCTTATCAAGGATCTGAGAGAGAGCCAGTGCGGCAAGGACGGTTAAAAAGCCGAATATGAATCCGGTAAGCGGCATCAGGAGCGAACCCAGCAGCGGGACCGTGATGCCTGACACCATGATGATGACGACACCCAGGGATGCGCCTGAAGACACACCTAGAGTGTAGGAAGATGCAAGGGGGTTACGGAGTACCGACTGCATCACGACGCCCGATACAGACAGAGCCGCACCGCAGGCGAAAGCCGTTATCACTCTGGGTATCCTTATATCCCAGAGGATGGCTGCCATGCCTTCGTTTATGGAATCCGTAAGATCCGTTCCGAAAAGCTTGTGTGCGACTATCCTGACCGAATCAGCCGCATTAATGCTGACGCTCCCAAGCCCCGTGCATATCACGAGAGCTGTGAGAGCGGCAAGAACCGATATTACTACCGGAATGATATTATTCTTATGCTGCCTTATCGAGCGCTGCATAGTATTCGGGATAGATGGCCTTTGCCATCTCTTCCAGAGCTTCTACGATATGAGCATTGGGACGGTTGCTGGCATTCTCGTCGATGTAGAAGATGTTGCCGTCCTTGACTGCCTTGATGGCATCCCAGCCGGGTCTTGCGGCGAGAGCCTTGTCAGCATCGGGAACATAAGATACTGAGTGTAAGATGATGTCGGGATCTGCCTGGATGACAGCTTCTTCACTGAGTGAGAGCCAGCTTTCCTGATCGCCGAAAGCATTCTTTGCACCGAGGAGGTTGATCATGTCATCGATGAAGGTCGACTTGCCGACGGAATATACCGTGGGATAGTTGTCATCGGGTACGGAGAGGAGGAAGGCAACTGTCTTCTTGTCTTCTTCCTTTATCGTAGACGCGGTCTTGCTGATCTGTGAGATCTTATATTCCATTTCGGAAATGATCTTCGCGGCGTTCTCGGGAGTGCCGACGCAGGATCCTACGAATATGATGTCCTGGATGATCCCTGAGATGGAAGTGGATGAGGGGATATCAGCGATGCAGATGCCTGCATCGGAAACTGTCTGATAAGGGTTTGTACCGCCGACATAGAGCATGCCGGAAGTGAACATGATGTCAGGCTTCAATGCGATTATGCTCTCCTGGTCGGGAGTGTCGAGCGAATAAACTGCAACATCAGCGGGCAGCTTGTCTTTGTATTCAGCAGAGTATTCGTCGATCGCAACGATCTTGTCCTGAAGTCCCATATCGATGAGTGTCTGTGTGATAGCGGGATTTAAGGAAACTATCTTTTCGATCTTGTCGGGTATCTTGATCGGATTGCCGGCCCTGTCAGCGTCGGGCTTGACAACGGGTGTTACGGTCTGACATCCCGCAAGGGCGGCAGCCAAGAAGGATACGATAAGTACCACTGAAATCAACTTACGTGTCTTGATCATTTTCTTTTATCTCCTAACTGTTTGATACGGAGTGATTATACCACGGTTGAATGTTAATTTCCGTCAGTAAAAGGATAAATGAGCAGGGCCATGGAGATGAGAAAAACGATCGTGACGGTAAACGCCAGAAGAACGCCCCATACGATCTTGGCGAGGATCCTGACCGGGAGCTTGTGATGAAGGACGAAGGGGAGCTTTGAGAAAATGTGCACCCAGTCACAGAAGAGATCGAGCTCTATCAGGAAGATCATGACGAGCAGGATCTTGTAAATGATATTAAACAGGAGCGGGGTATCAGGTGCTCCGAACGTGATAACGAAATAGATAAAGTAAGCATATACCACGAGAGAGAAAACCGCCTTGCCGATGTTTCCGGTCCTGAAGCCCGGCGGAGGCAGTATCGAGTGCTTTAGATCCACGTTATAGTTTTTCATCGCCTTCACGGTCTGGAACCTGTGCTTCGGATCCATGTTGGTCGCGTGCCCGGCGATCTTCTGCATCTTTGGAGAATCGGGGAACATCTTTTCCACGAGCTTGCCGAATGCGTAGATATCAGTCCTCTGATCCGACGGTCCGAATCCGTACTGCTCGGGCGCGGCATATCCCTCGGTCCCTATGAGCGTGGTGTCCCTTGATTGCTTCGGATCAGCGATCTTGGCCGCATCGAAATCAACGATCACAACGTTGCCCTGGCTTGTGATCATGATGTTCGACATCTTTATGTCGCGGTGTATCACCGGCTTGCGGAGCCCGTGAAGCTCTATAAGCCCGTCAGCGATCTCGTTAAAGATCCTCATGCGCTCCTTGAAGGAAGGCTTGTTGTTCAGAAGGTAATCTTCCAGAGTAGTGCCGCTGATGTGTTCCTCGATAACTATGTAACTGCCGCCGGCATAATCTTCAAAACGCCCGTGGCAGTATATCTTCGGTATATGGCAGGATTTAAGCTTCGAGAGTTCGTCGTAGACTTCTTCGCTGTAATGACTGAGTTTTTTGAGCACTCCGACATCACCCGTGATCTCGTTGATCACCAGGCTTTGATCAGCATCTTCGAATGAGTGCAGTTCCTTGAAAAATCTCGGGTCCGTCATGATTTGATTATATAACATGCGGTCCGCATCGGAAAGCCTGCTAAACAGTGAGTTTCCCTGATCTTGAAAGGAAGGGGGATGCCCTTGGATTGCCCTTTTTTGGAGAAATCTTTTTCACTTCTTGTTTTAAAATATTCATATACACATAAACAGGAGGCTTTTATGAATAAGACCATACGTATTGCTGCGCTTTGTCTGGCGGCATCCGTGATGTTTTCCGCTGCGGCATGCAGACCGCAGGAGACGGCAGAAACTTCTGATACTGCTTCAGCTTCGGCAGAAAGTTCCGTAACTAAAGCCGTGACCTCAAAGCCTGATGAGACTTCGGAAACTACTGCGGAAAGCACTGCCCCGAAGAAGGAGGGCGCGATCGAATTCAAGCCCCGGGATCAGCGCTATCACTATGACATGGAATTAAAGTTCGATACTGCTGCGAAGAACATCGGCGGACACGTGGTGTTCGATTTCTATAACGATTCGGAAGAAGCCTGGGACAAGCTCTGTCTCAGGGATTATTCGAGCCTTTACAAGGATCCTGAGAATGTCGGCTATGACGCCGGGGTCAAGACCAACGGCGCAGTCACCGAGATAAGCAATATAATCGACGGCAGGAACAACGCTGCTATAGAGATGACAAGGGATCAGGATGTTTCCGTAGTATGGCTTCCTCTTGCATCGGCGTTAAATCCCGGCGAGAAGATGACTTTGTCATATGATTTCGTTGCGGCCATCCCGTCGGTCGCCGACCGCTACGGTTATCAGGACGGAGTCTACAATGTAACGAACTTCTATCCGATCCTGGCTGAATACACTAAGGACGGCTGGTCTCATGAAAGATTCTACAGTGCCGGTGAGTGTTTCTTCTCCGAGATATCCGATTATGATGTAAGGCTTACCGTGCCGGAAGAAATGGTGATCCTTTCGACAGGTCTCGAAAAGGGTGAGACCAAGGATTCAGGCAGCAAGACCATCACGATCCATGCTGATTGCGTAAGGGATTTTGTTTTCTGCGGAAGTGAGGATTTTGTGACAGTCGAAGGAGACTATGAAGACACGCATATCCGTGTAGCATATACGGAAGAGGATCATCCTGCTGAATACAAGCGTATGGCTGATGAATCGCTTAGGGCATCGGTCGAATCGCTGAAGGCCTTTAATTCCGCTTTCGGTATCTATCCCTATGAGGATCTCGAAGTCATCCTCGCGCCGATCGACGCAGGCGGTATGGAGTATCCTAATCTTGTGATCATATGCAAGGATTACCCGGTGGACTCATCTGAGGAAGACATTGAGTCCTATATCGTATCAAGGGTTGAGACTGTTGTGTCTCACGAGATCGGTCATCAGTGGTTCATGGGTATCGTAGGAAGCAATTCCGGTCTGCAGCCCTGGCTGGATGAGTCTTTCGCATCTTATACGGAATATGTCTACAGTTGCTCAGCTCACCCCGATTGGAATGACGATCTGCGCAGAGTGGCTAATTTCGATGATTATGAATCGGATGAGGAATTCAGAAGATCGATGGCAGAGACAGGTTATGTTCCGATCAACAGATCGTTTTACGATTTCCCCAACAGATCGGTCTATACTGCCGGAGTGTATTTTTTCGGCAAGGAGATGATGATCGACATGGAGGATGCATTGGGCCGTGAAGAATTCTATAAGATCATCCGCGACTATGTAAAGCAGTATGCATTCAAAAATGCAGACCAGACGGATTTCTTCAAGGTCCTCTATGAGCATGCCGGTACTGACAACAAGAAACTCAACAGTGTAACTTACAGGTATCTTGATGACATAGGGCAGCCCCCGGCTGCTTAATGCTCGAGGGCTCCGTAATCGAAGGTGTTGCTGACGGGATCACCGTAATCATTATATGTCAGATAGTAGAGGATGTTCTTATCCGGATCGAAAGAATAGAAAGAACCCTTCCAGATCTCCTTGTATGAAGTGTCGGTGCAGTCGTACTTCTTGTCACGCTTGAAAATCTTTTTTCCTTCTTCGCCGTAATGGTTGCAAAGGATGCATTTGGCGGGCACATATGTATCCTGTTCGGTGCGCTGTGCGTCATCCATCAGGAAATATGCAAGAGAATAACCGCTTCCCAGAACATATGTTGGATCGATCTGATAGTATTTGCCGTTGATGGTCGCGTAAGACCACTGGTGCCCCATCTTGTCGTAAGAACGCTTGCCGCTCATGACGGTCGCATCAACGCCTGCCTGGAGAAGGAGGTAGGAATATGCGATGGAGAATTCCTGGCAGATACCCGTCTTCTCGGTGAAAACACGGTAGCCCCATAACTGGTCGCTTGAGAAGGTATCTGCGGCATCGTAGTCGTAGGTGTAGTTGTCGGCAAAGTAGATATAGAGGGCGAGGGCTTTCTCGAAGTCGGAATAATCGTCTTCAAGAGTCTCGTTCAGGATGTCTTCGATGAGAACCTTGAAATCCTCGATCTTTTTCTTCAGTTCATCCTTGGGAATGTCGTAGCGGATCTTGCCCTTGCCGTCCTTAAAAGATCCTCCGTATGCCGTTCCCGTATATCTTGCGATAACAGGGTAGCAGGCGTATGCGCACTGGCCGGTCATCCAGTCGTATGTTTCCTGATCGGCGCACTCGAAATAATCTTCGCCTGCCAGGACGGCATCTATGTAGTTATCGTATGCCTCGTGGATCTTCTCTCCCATCAGTTCGTCCATGTATTTGGGGTAAACATGGTCTTTGAACTTGTAATGGCCTTCCTTCTTTTGCCTCGGACCCGCCTCTGTGTCTTCGGTCTCCGAAGTGCCCGTGGTGGTCTCGGAAGAAGATGTTGCAGTGGTCTCTGTCATGCTTGTCTCGACGGCAGAGGTGTAATATGTTGAAGTCGTATCCGTAGGAACGGCAGTTTTAACGCATCCGGTGAGCATTGAAGCTGTCAATGCCAGTGCGATCATCGAATTTATCTTTTTATTCATAGCAGGATCCTCCTTCATTATTTACGCACGATTATATCACCGGTAATAGTATAATCTTAATGAAAACTGTGTGATTTCGGTAGATGGGTGAAAGGGGTGTTTCATGAGCAAACGTATAGTGATCAGTCTTGCTTCAGTCCTGATCGGCTGTTTTATGTTGTCTTCATGTGCGGTCCCCTTCATCAGAGCCGGGAAGGAAAGGACTGCAAAGGATCCTGAGACCACGTCCGAGAGTTCGAAAGCCGTGACGTCAAAGATCGATAAGATCGACATCCCCGAGGAGGGCTGCCCGGTCGAATTCCCGGATGGCGAAGTTTATGACTATGTAATGGATCTAAAGTTCGATCCTGATGAACAGACGGTCGGAGGACACGTCACTTTCACTTTCTTCAATGACTCGGAAGACCCGTGGAATGAACTTTGCATGAGGGATTATCCGTCTCTTTTTGATGACATGAACGTATATGTATTGAAAGTAAAAGACGGCGGCGGCATCACCCGGATCGAAAACATAACTGACAGCAGAACGGGCGGTCTTGAGTATGAAAGAGATCCGGACGATAAGTCTGTCATATGGATAAAGCTCGGCAAGCCTCTGGAAGCCGGTGAACACATGACGCTGACATATGATTTCCTGACTCTTATCCCGACAAATCCCGACAGGTTCGGAGCAGCCGGCGGGATCTATAATGTTACCAATTTCTATCCGATACTTGCAGAATATGTCAACGGTTCATGGTCGCATGAAAGATACTTTAATACGGGCGAATGTTTTTATTCCGAGATATCGGATTATCATGTGACAATTGAAGCGCCGGAAGGATCCGTTTTCGCATCTACAGGGGAGGAGATCTCGTCTGTAACGGAAGGCGGCAGGGAGACAGTTAAGTTTGAGGCGCCTTTTGTAAGGGATTTCGTGTTCAGCGCGAGTGAGTTTTTCGAAAAGAAAACGGAAGACATAGAAGGCGTTAAGGTCAATGTCTTCTACAGCAAGGATAAGCCTGCCCAGCAGGATATGACGGCTGTAACGGATAAATGCTTCGATGTGGCGGGAACGTCACTTAAGGCTTTCGGTGAGGCGTTCGGAAGATACCCTTACGGGGAACTGGATATAGTCCTGTCTACCCTGAAGGCTGGCGGCATGGAATATCCCAACCTGGTGATCATAACGAATGAAGTATGCCATGAATATATCAGCGTATTTGAACCTTATGATCAGCTCGAGAACTGTCTTTGCCATGAGATCGGCCATCAGTGGTTCATGGGCATTGTCGGCAGCAATTCCGGCGCTGAACCCTGGCTTGATGAATCGGTAACATCATATACGGAGTTAGTCTATTACGAATACTTGGGAGGCAAGGTCTTTGATGATCATGTCGCAGGCTACAGGCGCATGGACAGGGATCTGTCGGAAGTGGACAGGGATAAGGAAAGAGAAGAAGGCATCCTTGAAGAGAATATATCACCTTATCTTGATGTGCCATACAGCAGCTTCCCGACGGATCTTTATTATACGGCTTATATCTATGACACGGGCAAGGCTTTCTGTTATCAGTTGGAGGAAGCCTGCGGCAGGAAGGAGTTCCACGGAGTGCTCAGGGCATATGTCCAAAGATATGCATTCAAGAATGCCACAACGAAAGATTTCCTGGAGGTCCTGTACGGCTGTGCGGGGCAGGACAACGGGGAGTTGAACAGGCTCGTTGCCACTATGCTGAAAACAAGGATCTGACGGCTCTAAGACGGAAATATAGACGGGTGTCTATGCGATCTGTCCGCAGGCCTTCTTTGGCTGTAAAAACCGATTTACTTTTGACCTTATCACTTGTAAAATGCGGATAGAACAGCATATATTTGCAAGGGAGATAGAATATGGATATTTTCTCGTTCGTAACGCTCTTTGGGGGCCTTGCCTTCTTCCTCTTCGGAATGAAGGTCCTTTCCGATTCACTTAAGAAGACTGCGGGCGGCAAGCTCGAATCACTGCTCAAGAAAGCAACTGACAACCCTATCAAGGGTCTCGGTATCGGCGCGCTGATAACCGTTGCGATACAGTCATCCTCTGCGATGACCGTCATGCTGGTAGGTTTCGTCAACTCCGGCATCATGGAACTGGCTCAGACTGTCGGAGTAATATTCGGTTCCGATATAGGAACGACCCTCACGGCCTGGATCCTCTCTCTGTCCGGCATAGACGGCGGTGACGTATTCATACTGAAGGTGTTGAAGCCCTCTTGCTTCTGCCTGATATTCGCTCTCATCGGTGTCCTCCTGCTGATGGCATCGAAGAAACAGAAGAACAAGGATATCGGTACTATGCTCTTAGGTTTTGCCATCCTCATGCAGGGCATGACCATGATGAGCGAATCCATGGCGCCTTTGAAGGACATGGAAAGCTTTACTGATCTTCTCACGGCATTCAATAACCCCCTGCTCGGTATCCTTGCAGGAGCCGTCGTTACGGGCATCATCCAGAGTTCGGCAGCCTCCATCGGTATCCTGCAGAGCTTGTCTTTGACAGGACAGCTTTCATATTCCGTAGCCATCCCCCTGATCCTGGGTGCGAATATCGGAACATGTGCCACGGCAGTCCTTTCGTCTATCGGTGTAAGCCGTGACGCAAAGAGAGTTACCGCGATCCATGTTGAGATCAAGGTCATCGGTGTCATCATCTGGCTCATTGCATACTGCCTGTTAAGCTATGTCTTCCATGTTCCCCTCATGGACGAGAAGATAGGCGTAGTCGGGATCGCCATGGTCCACTCGATATTCAACATATCCAATTCAATAATCCTCATGCCTTTCAGAAATGTTCTGGTCAAGATCTCCCGTATCTTCATCAAGGAGAAGGACGAGGAGAAGGAGTTTGTTTTGGACGAACGTCTCATGCTCACTCCCCCTATCGCCGTTGCGGAGTGCCGTAACTCCATGAAGAAGATGATCTCCAAGGCCAAGAGCGGACTCGACATCTCCACTCTCATGCTCCTCAACGGATATAATGATGCTGATTTCGAGACGATCAAGAAGAATGAGGAATCGATAGATAAGTTCGAGGACCGTATCGGTACCTACCTCATGAAACTCACGACCACCCAGCACCTGTCAGTTCAGGATAAGAATAATTCGTCCAGGATGCTTCAGTCCGTAGGTGAGATCGAGAGGATCGCTGACCACGCGAACTATCTGTCGAATTCGTCGGAGGAACTTTTCGAGAAAAAGATTGAATTCTCGGCAGAGGCGAAGGCTGAGCTCATCCGCATAGTCCATGCCGTCAGGAAAGTATATACGCTTGCGATAGACTGTTTCCTTTCTGAAGATGCCAAAGGCGCCAAGGACATCGGTCCCTTGAGGATCGTCATCAACGAGATGAGCGATGAGTTCAAGGCCAACCACGTCGAGAGGCTTGCATCAGGCCAGTGTACGACGGAACAGGGATTCGTCTTCAACGATATCCTCTACAGTTGTGTCAGGATCGCGGAGCACAGCCTCAATATCGCTGCTATCGCATACCGATTTAAGAATCCTTCAAAGGAAAACTACACTACTTACATGCACGACTTCAAACAGCTCAAGGATTCCGTGAGTGAACGCAGATATAAGGAGTTCCTTGATGAGTTCTCTTCCGTTGAGAAAGCTTGCGGGGAAGCCGTATAAGAAGGCACTTTTCGAAAACTGATAATTCCGTCAGCGAAAACTGAGTATTTTTGCACGCGGATATCCCTTATAATATCTCCTAGGACGATCAGTTCGAGGAGGTATTATCATGGGTAAGATCTATTATGTTGATGCTGCTGTTTCAGTTACAGGTGACGGAACTGCCGCTTCCCCTTTTAAAACGATAAATGAAGCTGCAGCTATTGCCATGCCGGGTGATGAAGTCATCGTTAAGCCCGGTGTATACAGGGAATACGTTATCCCCGTAAACAAGGGAACAGAAGAAGAACGCATCACATACCGCTCTGAAGTAATGCTAGGCGCTGTCATCACCGGCGCAGAGGAAGTCAAAAACTGGACTCCTTATCAGGGCGACGTTTGGGTCACCCGTGTCGGCAACGGTATCTTCGGTGATTTCAATCCCTATACCGTTAAGGTCGAAGGTGACTGGTATTTCTCACCGGTCAAGAGACATACGGGTGCGGTCTTTATCAACGATCTCATGATGTATGAGACAGTATCCCTCGAAGAATGCATAGCAGGTGAAGTCGACGTGCATGCATGGAATCCCGATGAATCCCGCTATAAGTGGTACACCGAGCAGGAAGGGAACGAGACAGTCATATATGCAAATTTCCGCGGCAAGGATCCCAATACGGAGAATGTCGAGATCAGCGTAAGAAGAAACTGCTTCATGCCTGATAAGAACGGAGTCGATTACATAACGGTCTCCGGTTTCAACATCAACAAGGCAGCCACCACATGGGCGCCTCCGGCAGCTTACCAGGACGGCATGATCGGTCCCCATTGGTCCAAGGGCTGGATCATCGAGGACTGCGAGATCTCGAACAGCCGCTGCTGCGGTATCTCCCTCGGAAAATATTACGATGAAGAGAACGACATGTATTTCTTCACGAAGCACGTCAAGAGCCCCACACAGATGGAAAGAGACGCAGTCTGCCGCGGTCAGTACCACGGCTGGCTCAAGGAGAACATAGGCCACCATATCGTAAGAAGATGCAATGTCCATCACTGTGAGCAGACAGGTATCGTCGGAAGGATGGGCGCCGTATTCTCTACTATCGAGGACTGCCATATCCATCACATCTGCAATTCCCACCAGTTAGGCGGCGCCGAGACGGCAGGCATCAAGCTGCATGCTGCCATCGATGTTACTATCAGGAGGAACCACATCCATAACTGCATCATGGGCGTATGGCTCGACTGGGAGGCACAGGGTGCCAGGATCAGTCAGAATCTGATGCACGACAACCACCGTCCCGACGGCGTCGAAGCTCTCGAAGGAGCCATGTTCAACTGTGATGTCTTTATCGAAGTCGGCCACGGCCCGACGCTCGTCGATAACAATGTCCTGATGTCCAAAGTCTCTGTCGTTATCCCGAGCGAAGGCATCGGCTGCGTTCATAACCTCATGTTAGGATCCTTCGGTCTCATCAATTCCGGTGTCGACAGCATCGTCAACAACCAGCGCGAGCCCCGCTATACCCCGTACCATATCCGCCACCGCACCGAAGTCGCAGGTTTCATGACCATCCTCCACGGTGACGACAGGATCTATAACAACATCATCGTTCAGCACTATCCTGTTACGGATGAATCCAAGAAACCGACTGATGCCGATTACCAGCATGCAGGCACGGCCTGCTTCGATATATTCCCGACTTATGAGGAATGGGCAGCCCAGTTCGATCTTAGCAACGAAGCAAACATGGGCAGGCTCGCAGAAGCCCACTTCGGACATCTTCCAGTTTGGGTTGACGGCAACGCATACTTCAACGGCGCCAATGTATATGCCAAAGAAGAGAATAAATTTGTTGATACGGAAGGCAAGGCTGAGTTTGCACTCGTAAGCGGCGGAGACAGGACCGTCCTTAAGACCAATGTATATTCTCTTATGTCCGGCTTTACGGCATCCCTTATCACAAGTGATGTCCTCGGCAAGGCATTCGAACCCGAACAGCGCTTCGAAAATCCCGACGGATCAGAGATAATCTTCGATCAGGATTTCTACGGAAACACAAGAAGCGTGATCATCCCCGGACCTTTTGCAGAAGGAAAGGATTTGTTTGAGATAGATCTTTATAAGGGCTGAACATGGAGCTTAAGACCAAGAGCAAAAGACCGGAGATGAACTGCTCCATAGATGTTTTCTATGACGAGGCAAAAGGTTTTTCGAGCTATATCAATGACTCAGCGACTTACAAGGCCGTATTGGTCGAATCCGGTTCGTTTGTCATGGAAGAAAACGGTGAATACAGGGTGATCACGGCTCCTGCCGCAATGGCGATAAACGAGAAAGCCGATCTTAAGATCGTATCCGAGAGCGGCGTCGTAACGGGCACGGTCTATTTCAAACCGACCTTCATAAGAGAGGAATTTACCTTCGATGCGATCTCTTCAGGGAAGTACGACAAGTTTTTCGCGGCCGTGGAGAACGGAGATCAGATGAATCCCGGCGAACTGATGTATTCTGCGATCAGGGGTGTCGGAGCCGAGTTCGGCAATGACTTCAAGGATTCGATCCATCAGGATGCCCTGCTGCTCCTGGAGTTTACATGGCACAGGAGAAACGTTGTCGTATATTCGCTTACAGAGCAGGAATATGCAGCAGCCGTAAGGATCATCAGGAGCCTGAAACATGAACTGGAGAAGCAGCCCGATAATTTCTGGCTGCTCAGGACAAGGTATTTTCTGATCACATTGCTCTTTACGGCTACTGCCGACTTTTACAGGGATTCAAGACAGGATGAGATCTACAAAGACCCGCTCGTTGCAAAGGTCGCAAGATACATGTGGGAAAACATCGGGAACGACATCTCGCTTTCCGATATACTCAAGGAGTTCTCCATAAACAAGAACGCGCTCAATGAAGCATTTAACAATGAGAAATCCATGTCATGCATGGCCTATCTTGAACAGCTCAGGATGAACTTTGCGAATAAGCTCCTCCAGTTCACGGACTATTCCGTAAGCGAGGTAGGAAATATCTGCGGTTACTCGGACGCCAATTATTTTTCGAAAGTATTTAAGAAACACATGGGCATGTCTGCTTCCGAATATCAGAAGCATATGAAGGATCTGTGCTGATTTTCCTTGTATTAGTGCCGATTATTCTATCTTTATCCTGAATAGTCAGATAACATAAGTTCTGTATGGTAGAATTATCTGAAGGGTGATCTTTATGAAAAAGCCGAAGAAGATAGAATTCGATCCGAACCTTCAGCAGCCTGCCATACGCAGGAGTATCTGCACGGGCGAGACTACTGTAGGTTTTATAGATCTTGCCAGCGGAAGGTTCACCGATTACAAGCTCGTCAAGAACAGCTCTGATATTGATGAGTTCAAGAGGCTGACCGGAACGGATACTCTGAAGACCATCTACTGAAAACTACGGACGAAATAAGGATATGGACATCTTATTTGCACAAGGATCTGAGAAAGAAACCGTTGAACTGAAAAAAGAGACCGTAAAGGATCTGGGCCTGTCTGAGGTCCTGCAAAACATCACTGACGGTGAAAGAGAATTAAAGATAGTCTCGGACATCATGACCAATATCCCGTCCGATGTTAAAGACATAAGATTCCGCCAGGAGATCATGGAGGATTTCCTTAACGACGGGAATCTTGTAAAGGACGTGACAGAGGCGCTTTGGCAGATAAGAGCCCTGAAAGACTATGAAGGCGGCAGGAGAAAGGCCCTGTCATCCGACAGTTCCCTCTTTTCGCTCCTTGAATACCTCAGGGAACTTACGATCTACATAAGCGTTTTGGAATCCCTCAGCGCCTGTCTTGAGAAGAATAAGACTGATTCGGCAGGATTAAAGGCTCTTCAGGAACAGGTCCGTGCCATTGTGAACAGCAAGGAGTTCTCCGAGTCCAAAGAGGACATCCTGAAGATGCATGAAGACCTTTCCAACGTGAGAGGTGTTGTCGTAGGTATCAACCTCACTCCGGATCTCGATATCGAGCATGTCGCATCAGTCGATTTTGTCCCGCACAGGCTCAAATCAAAATATCAGTTGACTGATATCCTGCTGTCTCTCAATAACATCATGTACGGCGCAAATCAGGGCAATTCGTTCGGCAGAGCCGCTACCGCCGAGAGTAAACTCGCGTCAGCCCATGTCAAGAGCGTGGATCCCCAGCTTGCAACGCTTACGCCCCTTATCGAAAAGCATCTTAAGTGGCACATCATAAAGATCAGAAGGACACTCTCCAAATACATAAGGCTCGACAGCCGTTCCATAACGGAGATGTATGAGGGTTTGACTTTCTATATCGTTATGGCAAGACTTGCAGCAAAGCTTAAGGAAGGAGGTCTTACGATCTCCATGCCCAAGCTTTCGGATAACGCTGACAGATCCTTTGAACTCAAGGAATTCTATAACATAAGGCTGTTCTTCGCAGGCGAGAAGAATATCGTTAAGAACGATCTGACATTCTCTCCCAAAGAAAACATATATGTCCTCACGGGACCCAACAGGGGAGGCAAGACCATCCTGGAACAGGCGGTGGGCATTAACTCCGTGATGGCAGCATCAGGTGTATTCGTTACCGCTTCTTCATGTTCGGGAAGACCTTTCCGCAACATCCTTACTCATTTCCCGATCGATGAGAACCTTACGATCAATTACGGACGTTTGGGCGAGGAAGCCGTCAGGATCAAGGAGATAGTCGGACAGACGGATGACCATACGCTGATCCTCTTCAACGAGACATATTCGACCACGTCCGCGGCAGACGGATTATATCTGTCCTGCGATCTTATACGTATCTTAAAGGAGATCGGATCTTCCGTTATCTTCAATACCCATATACACGAAGTCGCAAGATCCATAGCCGAGATGAACAGCTGGCCCGGTGAGAGCGATATCGTCAGCCTCGTAATGGAGATAAAGGATAACGTGACCACTTTCCGTGTTAAGAGGAGTGCCCCGGAATCCAAGTCCTATGCCCGTAATATCGCCGAGAAGTACGGCATCACATACGAGCAGATGAAGAAAGATATCATAAGTCCTCTCTAAGATGTTAAAATATTTACCGTGGGGAGCCGTTCGACATGTAACGGCAGGTTAATAATATTTTTCAGGAGGAATCTATCATGCAGACAATGAAGAGAAGTTTTGCTTTGGTTATCATCACGGCATTGGTATTTACGCTCGTATCGTGCGGCGGAACGGGAACAAAGGAGACGACCCGTAAAGCCGGTGAATACAGCTGGGGCAACGTGACTTTCAGCGTTAAGAAGGTCAATGAAGAGAAGAGCGGTGACTCAAGGCAGGTATATGTGGAACTTGATTTCGGCGATCAGGGCATCAGCAAGATGGCGTTCGAGAGTGCTGTTACAGGCGGCAAGATCCTCTTCAAGGATCAAAAGCCGAATGATCAGTACCAGTACAGGATGACCGGCAGCGGCAATATAGTCGGAGCAGGATTGTTCTTCCCCGTGGATGCAGGTTACGAATTTGACAGGAATGATCTTGTGATCACTGAATGATCCAAGAAAATAGTTTACGAACGGCGATTTGCATTTATAATATGAGTTGTGAATAAAGCCGCAGCGGCGGCAAGAACAATAAAGGAGTGACAACTATGGAAATCAAGAAAGTAACTGATCCCTCATTTAAGAAGTACGGCAAGATCATCGAAGGTATCGATTTTTCGGAGATCCTTTCAAATCTTGAAGCGCTTCCCATGCCCGCAGAAGGCGTTGAATATTTTCCCGGTGTAGAAGCACTTGAGAGCACACCTGCAACCAAGATCATCTCTGAGAGCCTCTATGGCGGTATGCCCATCCAGATCGGCATGTGCAACGGACATAACAAGGCACTCAACGCAGTCGAGTATCACAGAGATTCCGAGATCAATGTCGCTCTCTACGACATGGTCCTCCTTATCGGTGAGTTAAGAGATGTTACGGAAGATTTCACATATGACACATCCAAGATCGAGGCATTCCTCGTTCCTGCAGGCGTTGCAGTAGAGATGTATGCAACAACTCTTCACTATGCACCCTGCCATGTTGAGGACAAGGGCTTCAAGGCTGTCGTAGTCCTTCCCAAGGGCACCAACTACGATCTTACATTCAAGCCTGAATCCACCAAGGAAGACAAGCTCTTAACAGCAGTCAACAAGTGGCTCATCGCTCACGAAGATGCCAAGATCGACGGCGCTTTCAACGGTCTTGTCGGCGAAAACATCACGATCGCATAAGTAAACTCTAAGCTTAAAGATAAGCGGGAGGTCAGATGACCTCCCGTTTTTTGTTTTCCTTTATTCACCCTGCTGATCTTCAGGTATAAAGTCTTTCCTTATGTAGACTTTGAATGAGTGCAGGTCTTCAGTCTTGAACTTGTTGATCTGATAACCGCTGAATACCTTGAGATAAGACTTTTCGGGATCGGGTACATAATAGTCGGAGTAGGATTCCATGATAATATCTGCGACAGGTTCTGACATGGTCACATATGAGAGTGTTTCCTTCCAGATAAAGTAGGACTTGTCGGTAGGATTGTTGGCAAAGATGTTTTTGTCGAAATAGGGCTGTACGGCAATAGGGTAGTATTGGTACATGTCTATGACAGCGCCCTGCTCAACATAGGGTCTTATATATTCAGCGATCTCTTTCGACGGATAGTAGGGATACTTGTATTCGTTATATGCCGCGTAAAAACCGGAAAAGCCGAGAAGGGCAAGAAGGCCCGTTATGACGGCGTTCTTTGTTACAGTGAGGGCTTTGTTGCTGCTGACTTTCAATTTGAAATCCTTGTTGAGTAATATCATCAGAGTCACTATCAGGAAGAACATATAGGGTATGTGCCATTTCTGATGGTAGAAAAACTCCATATAGAGTGCGAGCGGTGCAGTATATATAAAGGCCTGAATAATATTGTTCATTATGCACAGGAGATAGAAAAGGCACAGGATCACAAATGTCATCGAAATGAGAAGAGGGTTGTCTATGCGGAAGAGGAATGCCTCGGTAACGGAAGCCATAAGTGAAGGGCCTCCCGTCGGGTTAAAGGAGCAGTCCGGTGCAGGAAGGGCCATCAGGATGAACAGCAGTATCAGAAGGGCCGCGCCCCAGAAACAAGCTCTGTATGTATTTGTAAAGGTGTGGTCTTCAGTGTTCTTACGGGACACAATGCCTCTTGCCATTGTGATCAGTTCCCAGAGCATGAAGGAACCGGATACGATGACGCCGTAAGAACTTGTAGATGCCAGCATGACCAGAGCCAGGAAGAATCTGACGGGCTTTTGCTGCCTGTCTTTGTAAGACAAAGCAATGAGCATCATCGCAGGGAAGACGATGCAGTAAGGTCTCGCGAAAACGGAACCCTGATACATCGCATAATAAGAGAAGGGAAGAAGTACCTTAACGAACAGTGGCGCATCGGTCATAAACAGCAATACTACTCCCGCGGCAGAGAAGATGAGCGGGATAACGAAGGCGTAGTCGTATTTAAGACCGAGGAGCTGAGCGAGTTTCAATATGAGATGCCACACCGGTACGGTGCCCTCATATCTTACAGCATTGAATATATCTATGATATTGTCGTTGTCACGGGCGATCAGCCATGACTGGGCTTCGTCTGCCCAGGGCTCATGGTGGAGTCCTGCGAAAACAGATACAGAAACAAACAGGATCAGCACAAATCCGTAGATGATCTTAAGTCTGTGTTTTTTTATGAATGACATATGCAGACGGCTCCTATGAGAAGAATTTCAAGACCCTGATGGCGAAACCCATGTCGGCTTCCCGGTTATGGGCAGAGACATCTTTGCGGTTGTGGATCTCGTCCCTGTTCTTGTGATAGTACTCATAAGACCTTAGCAGCATGTCTTCATTCTTCATCGTCGGATTCCAGCCGAGTTCGCGTTTGATCTTGGTTGTATCGAAAACGAAAGTCGATGAGATCATATTGTACTGGTAGACACCAAGAGGAGACAGACCGAGATAATAACAGAGCTTCATCATGAACTTTGCAAAACCTGCAGGAAAGTGCGCGAGCTTCGATCTCGATTCCGAATGGTCGACAACATACTGGTAGATGTAGTTAAAGCTCTTAACATCGTCCGAGCCGATATTGAATACGGTGCTCTTGCCGTAATCCAATGCGAGTTCACATGCCTTCGCAAGGTCTTTTGCATATATGAACTGATAGCGGTTCTCGCCGTTTCCGACGAGCCAGAGCTTCTTATTGTCATCTACGAATTCATAAAGGATGGCAAGGAGTCCGAGACGTCCCTCATCCACGATGGTCGGGCATCTGAATATGACGCTCGTGACTTTATCCTGACCGGACAAAAGGATCTGCTCGCCTTCGAGTTTTGACTTTCCGTATATCTCGACGGGGTCAGGTGTTTCTTCTTCCTTAACGGGATCGTCGAAATTCCTTCCCCAGAGACAGTTGCTCGAAGTGAATATGATCTTGCCGACATTGTGCTTAATGCACATATCAAGGATGTTCTTTGTCCCGTCGACATTGGAACTCCACAGATCCTTGCGCGTCTTGCGTTCGTGTGCAAGCATGGCTGCAAGATGGTATACGGCATCGAATGTGTTTTCGGAGAAGATCTTATCAAGAAGGTCAAGATCGCGTATGTCGCCCTTGAACGACGTAAAATGCTCGTGCTCAAATTCACTGTCAACGAGATCTATATTGACAACGGAAAAACCTTTGTCGATAAGATAACGAGACAGTATCTGTCCGAAAAATCCGGACCCGCCCGTGATCAATACATTATGCATATCAGATTCTCACATTCATTTATTACTCTTCTTTATTATACTCAAAATAATAAATTGAAGATTTATCGTCCTATGAACATTAACTTAAGGAAATGTTAAGGATGAGCCATTTTTCTATTAAGGTTTCATTCATAGAATCGGAAACATAAAACAACCGGTCTTGCAGGGGGACATCCTGATACAGCCGGCGGGATAAAGGAGCGGGAATATGGATTTATTGGCGATATTAAGTATACTGTGGCTCTTGACTTTATACTACTTTACTTACATCGTTAAGGTTGGCTTGTTTTTTCAGATAGTGGGAATAATCCTGGTGACGATATGGATCATAAGGAAAAAGAAGGGTAAACGGGTTGGGATATTTAATAAGTTCTTTGCAATAGCAAACAGTGTTTTGGGTATGTTCTTGTTTGTCAATCCCTGTCTTGCAGTGTTGGGCGTAAATGCACATGTCCAGGGTACACAGCTGGGGGATAAAATAGCGCTTAAAAGCATTACACAACAGGTTGCCTATGACCCAAATAATTACGAATTCAGTTATAAAGATGTTTCTTACCAAAGGAGCGAGTCTTTGCGCATGCATAAAAAGCTCGTTTCAGGCAAGCCTGATATGGCGTTGGTCTATGGTTCATACCATGAAAAGGGCTATGAATACCGGAGTGAAACGGGAGATACTTTTATAATCTGTCCCGATAAGGATTACATATGCATACCTTCCGAAAGATATCAGGAGATAGAAGACTATTACATTAACGATGCTCCCAAAACATATATTTTGGTGGAATGGGAAGACTGTGAATATACCGGCAAGGAAATGGTACTGGACTTTGACGATTCTGATTATGAGAGATTCTGTCGTGCATCAGAGGGCCCTCACGGTCCATATGATATTCCCGGCGATGAAAAGATGTATGCACTTTGCCGTGTTTCGTCCGACAGGATCTATTGGGAAGATAGATACGTAATAATAAAAGGGGATAAGGTTATGATCCCGGAACAGTCCTATTCGAATGATTACGGAACCCCGTGTCCTGATGATCTTGCCGAAAAGATCAAGTCAGCAGTGAAATAATGTGATCTAGCTGCCGAAAACGGCTGAACTGTAGTAAAATCAATCTATAGAAATCACTGTTTTTCGGGAGGACAAATCATGGCTGATGATCTTAATATCGATCTTTCTTCGATATTCGGAGATACTATCAAGACGATAACCGATACTCTGTCGGGAGATAACAAGAAGACAACAAAGAAGACCGCCGCCAAGAAGACGACCACCGCCAAGAAGACTTCTGCAGCAAAAAAGACCACTGCGGCTAAGAAGACTTCCACAGCCAAGAAGACCACAACCGCCAAGAAGTCTGCGACAGCAAAGAAGACGACTTCCACTAAGACAAAGAAGATCATCTTCGAGATCGGCGGCAGGCAGATCGACATGAAGGCCATCGAGAAGAAGGCTGCCAAGCTCAAGGGCGATGTCTATGTTGTTGCCAATGAGCGCAAGATCTACGACAGCGAAGGCAATTCGGTAAATCTCTTCGGCTGATATGATCAAGAATATAGTACTCGACATGGGAAATGTCCTTCTGGACTTTAATCCCGGATTTGTCATGGATAAGTTCTGCAGTTCTGATGAAGAGAAAGAAGTCATCAGAAAGGAACTGTTCGAAGGTCCGGAGTGGATGCTGGGCGACAGGGGGGACATAAAGGATAAGGACAGGTTCGACCTGGTGAAGGTCAGGGTCCCCGTTCAATACCATGAGGCGCTGAGAAAGTGCGCTTCCAATTGGGATATCTGCATGGATCCCCTGCCCGGCGCGAGGGCGTTCTGTGAGTTCGTCAAAGCAAGCGGCTACGGGATATACATACTTTCAAATGCAAGTGATCTGTTCTATCAATATTTCCCGAGGTTCCTGCCTCTGGATTTCTTTGACGGAGTATTCGTCTCGTCCGACTACCTGATGGTAAAGCCGGATCTGAAGATATATAAGACTTTTCTTGAAAGATACGGTCTTAAGGCAACAGAATGCCTGTTCATCGACGACAGGGAAGCCAATGTTGCAGCTGCCGAAGAATGCGGTATGAACACTTTCCTTTTCAAAGGGGATTATGACGGGATCAGCAGGATGATCTAAAGATCTTTCTGAGAATCTTTGATTTCAGCAGTTCCGCAGCATTTTCCGTTCTTATTCTTTAACATGCATTCCTCGCAGTTCCCGCAGCAGGGTGATGTCTTCTTGCGCCTGACCGCAAGGATCACGGCCCCTGCCAGGAGCAAGGCTATAAGGACTATAAGGATGATGTCGACAGGGTTCACAGTACGCCTCCTATGAGGAGCAATATCAGCCTGAATAACAGGCTTACTATCCATGCGAGGATGCATTGCCAGATGACTAATCCTGCGGCCCACTTCCATCCGAGTTCACGCTTGACGGAAGCGATCGCAGCAACACAGGGAGTGTAGAGGAGACTGAAGACCAGAAGGGTTCCTGCTTCGACCATGCCCAATACGGCGGTTATGCCGCCCTGGGAATTGAAGAGGACTTCAAGTACCGAGACAACGCTTTCTTTTGCCATGAAGCCGCTTATGAGAGATGTAACGATGCGCCAGTCGTCAAGGCCGAGAGGCTTCATGAGCGGTGCGATGAAACCTGAAATATAGGCCATGATGCTCGTTGAGGAATCCGCTACGAGATTGAACCTCAAGTCGAAACTCTGCAGGAACCATACGACAACGGTTGCGATGAGGATCACGGAGAAAGCCTTCTGCAGGAAATCCTTGGCTTTTTCCCACATGAGCTGCAGGGTGGACCTGATGCTGGGGAGCCTGTAGTTTGGAAGCTCCATTACGAAGGGAGCCGCTTCGCCGCGGAAGAGTACCTTCTTATAGACGAAGGCTATGAGGATACCGACGACGATGCTCAAGAGGTAGAGACCGGTCATGATGAGGCCGCCCTTGCCCGGGAAGAAGGCGCTTACAAAGAATGCATAGATCGGCAGCTTTGCAGTACAGCTCATGAAAGGTGTTAAGATGATCGTCATCTTACGGTCCCTGTCAGAAGGCAGTGTCCTCGTCGACATGACGGCAGGCACCGTGCATCCGAAGCCTATGAGGAGAGGTACGATCGATCTTCCCGAAAGGCCGATCCTCCTTAAGAGCTTATCCATGAAGAATGCGATCCTTGCTATGTACCCGCTGTCTTCCAAAAGTGAAAGGAAGAAAAACATTACTACTACTATCGGCAGGAAGCTCAGCACGCTTCCGACGCCTTCGAAGATGCCGTCGATTATTAGACTGTGTATGACATCGTTGACGTTAGCCGCAACGAGCGCCTTTTCCGTTGCTTCGGTGAGGAGATCGATCCCCTGTTCCAGCAGCCACTGGAGTCCGGCGCCGATCACGTTGAAAGTGATGAAGAAGACTGCAGCCATTATAAGGATGAAGATCGGGATGGCTGTGAACTTGCCCGTAAGGATACGGTCGATCTTCTCGGATCTTATACGCTCCCTGTTCTGAACCGGCTTGGTAACGCAGGAAGATGAGATCTGCATGATATAAGCAAATCTCATCTCAGCCACGGCTGCCTGGGGATCTTTGCCGGTATCCTGTTCTACCCTGACCCTGATGTGTTCAAGGAGGTCCTTTTCGTTGGCGGCAAGATCCAGCTGGTCCAATATGAGTTCATCGCCTTCGAGCGCCTTGCAGGCTGCGAATCTTAAGGGAAGGCCTTTATCTTTTGCTTTCTGTTCGATGAGGTGCTCGACGGCGTGTATGGAGCTGTGGATCGGGCTGTCGGGTGCGCAGAAATCCTGCTCCAGCGGTTTTTCGCAATACTTGGCGATATGGATGGCATGCGAGATGAGCTCTGATATGCCCTGATTCTTTGCGGCGCTGATGGGGACGACCGGAACTCCCAAGATCTCCTCCATCCTGTTGATATCGACGGAGCCGCCGTTGCCCGTAAGTTCATCCATCATGTTGAGAGCCACGACGACCGGCCTGTCGGTCTCGAGAAGCTGCATCGTAAGATAGAGGTTACGTTCGATGTTCGTGGAATCGATTATGTTGATGATAGCATCAGGCTTATCCACAAGGACAAAGTCTCTTGATACGATCTCTTCTTTGGAATAGGGAGACATCGAGTAGATGCCTGGCAGGTCCGTTATGATGGTCTTATCGTGTCCGATGATAGCTCCGTCCTTGCGGTCGACCGTAACGCCGGGGAAGTTTCCGACATGCTGGTTGGATCCTGTAAGACGGTTGAAGAGAGTCGTCTTGCCGCTGTTCTGGTTGCCTACCAGGGCGAAGGTCAGAATGTGGTCGTCAGGGAGGGGATTAGCTTTTTTCTTATCGTGATGGATGCCCGGTTCACCGAGATTCGGGTGGGCTACCTTGGATTTGCGCTTGTCCTGCTTATCTTCTGCAGCCTTTTCTTCAGCGGGCTTTACCTTGATCTTGTCCGCATCATCAAGTCTTAAGGACAGTTCATAGCCGTGGATCCTGATCTCGACGGGGTCTCCCATCGGCGCGAACTTGACGATCTTTATCTTAGCTCCGGGGATAATGCCCATGTCCAGAAGATGCTGGCGCAGGGCCCCTTTGCCTCCGACTTCTTCGACCAGGCAGCTTTGGCCTTCTTTAAGTTCTCCTAATGTCATTACATGCTCCGATCTATCGCAGAATACTGCACTCTGTTATTTCGATCTTATTATATAGTTATCCTCCGCCGGCCGAAAGTGGCAGTTAGCATAAACTAACTATTTCTCCGCTGGCGGTGTTTTTGTTCAGTTAGCACAAACTAACTTTCGAAAAGAGCAGCCGGCAGGGGGCATGCATGTCTTTGTGACAACGGTTGATTCCTTTTCAACTGACCGTTGTTTGAAAAGACAATTAACATGAGATATCCTTTTGTTAACATCAGAAAAGAGGATATGCATGCAAGTTCCATTCGGGATGGTTAGAAAAAACTATCGGAATAAAAAGGAGAAACGTTATGAGCACTACACTTGGCAAGAACATAAAGAATTTCCGCAAGAACAAGGGCTTCACACAGGAAGAACTTGCAGACCTTCTTAACATCACGCCTCAGGCTGTAAGCAAGTGGGAATCCGAATCAGGCCTTCCTGACGTATCCATGCTGATACCTCTGGCTCAGGTCCTGGGCGTAACGACGGATGCTCTCCTGGGATACGACAGCATATCCGAGAACGAGGAGATCACTTCCAGGATCAAGGAGACTGTGGAAGGCATGTCACACAATGACGACAGGCCTGCAAGGGCTCTTGCGATCTGTGAGTACCTGTCGACCGAGACCAATCTGAATCCCGGCAACTTCGAGATCATCAAGGATTACGTTCAGGCTACGGCGAACCTGTCGATGTACGAAGACCCCGTATTGGAAGGCTATTTCCAGGATCAGCCTGACCGCATTCAGAAGATCTATAAGGACTGCATCAGGAAAGGAGCCTATCTCATAAGCCACTGCTCCGACAGGGAACTGGTCGACAAGACCCACTACGCGATGGCCTGGATCTATATCCACCTTAAGGACTTCGATAAGGCAAAGGATCACATCAATGTCCTTCCGAGCCTTTCCACGGGCAGCATCAGGGAGAACATAGACATGGAGCGTGTATTCTTTGAATCCGGCTTCGATAAGGTCAAGGGCTTTGACAACATGAAAGGTAAGATTGAAGAGAATTCCAGGCTTCTTTTCATGTTGACGGCTGCAATGCTCAATACCATCTCACAAAATTTCGGATGGTACGGTGAGAAGGAAGAAGCATACGAAGCCTGTGACTGGTGCGAGAGCATCATCAAAGCATACGCGACCAAGAAAGAATACATAGACATCAATAAATATTTGAGGGTCAGAAGGAGCATTGCTTTCTTCAGGATGGTCGCAGCCAAGAGGGCAGGTGATGGTGAATATGCCGAAAAGCTCTATACGAAGTTTGCTGAGGAGATCAAGGCAGAAGACCTGACAGAAGAGGAGAAGGCAAGGATAATGGATATGATCCACAGCGATATCGCTTATTATTCGAGATATACGGGTGATCAGGAGAATAAGGATGAAGGATAAGATCAAAGATGTTCTGGCCAACATGAAAAAATACAACCGGGGCACCATGTTCTTTGAGGAATTCGGCTTTGATCCCGCCATCGAATACGATGTCCTGGTAGTAGCTCCGGGATGGAATCCCGTCAAGACCATATTGGATCCTTCGTTTAAGGTAACGCTGCTTGCGCAGCATGCATATTCTGCAGGTTACCTTGTCGAGAAGGAAGACATCAGGATGGCCTGGATCCTTACTTCTTCGGGAGCCACTCATATTCTTGACTACATGATCATCTGTTCCGAGATGAGATTCAAGAAATGCATCTTTGCAGGAGCCGTAGGAGGTCTTTCGGGGAGATTTGCAGTCGGGGATCTTTGCACAGCGGAAGAATGCATCTCGGCGGTATATGTCAACCGTTATCTCGATGAGACCTTGCCGGAATATAAGCCTTTAGACATCATTAAGCCTGATCTTGAATATACGGAGAAGATCATAGCCCTGGCAAAGGATTCCGGATACGATCTTAAGAAGGGGAAGGTATTCTGTACGGACTCCTTTGCCATGGAATATTCCCATCTGGATGAGATCAGGGCGACGGGAGCAGAACTGATCGAGATGGAGACGGGCACCTTTTATACCATGGCAGAACTCTACGAGATTCCGTCGATCGCGCTCCTTGCAGTATCCGACAATTCCGCGACGGGAGATCCGCTTTTCGGAAGATCGGATGAAAAGAAGAAGTTATATCAGCACACCAGGGGGTATACGATTCCCGATCTCATCATGAAGATCGCAAAGAGCTGAAATGAGATCAGGAATCCAGAAGCGCTTCAGGATCGATTCGGAGATTGTCATCGTAAAACGTTTGGCACTCTCCGGGTCTTTCATATCTGATGCTGCCGTCATCACACCCGGTGAGAACGACCTTTGTTATCCCGCAGTTTGCCTGAAGACCTGCTCCCCAGAACTTTGAGAAGTCTGATGTTCCCAGGATATGCATGAGAAGGCCCCTGTTCATGGCACCGTGCCCGGAGATAAGGACCTTGAGGTCTGATCCGGCAAGGGGTTCTATCTCTTCCTCCAGGAAAGATGAAGTCCTGATAAGGAGTTCATCAAGGGATTCTGCCCCGTAGGATAAAGCTTTTTCGTTATAGACGGCAGGTTCTTTTCCGAAGAAAGGCAGGGATCTTGCATCCTGACCTTCATATTGGCCGAAATAAAGCTCTATGAGCCTTTCGTCCTTTTTTACGTCAGATCCGGAGCTTAAGAGTCTTGCGGTCTCATACGCCCTCATAAGCGGGCTCGAAAAGACCTTATCGAAGGAGATCCCCAGGTTTTTAAGGGCCAGACCTGACTGTCTTGCCATATTCATCCCGGTCTCATCCAGGGGGATGTCGGTCCTGCCCTGGATCCTCCGCTCCCTGTTCCAGGAGGTCGTTCCGTGTCTTACGATATATATTTCCATTAACTCTTGCCTTTGTATTTGTTTTCGAGAACAAGGATATCATATTTTGTACATTATGTTACAAGCTGTTTACTTGATATATGGTGTCCGTTATGGTAGTTTTGTTGTGGATTTCAAATAAAGTACTTTATTGAAGGAGGCATTATATGATCTACTCAACAGAAGTCAAGAACATGTGCCCTGTAACACAGGGAGTGCATCACGGTGCGGCTCCCATTCCCGAAGAGGCAAAGTGGGTACAGGCTAAGGACGTAAAGGATATCTCCGGTTATACCCACGGTATCGGCTGGTGTGCTCCTCAGCAGGGCGGCTGCAAGCTTTCCCTCAATGTCAAGGATGGCATTATCCAGGAAGCATTGGTCGAGACGATCGGCTGCTCCGGTATGACACACTCCGCTGCTATGGCAGCTGAGATCCTTCCCGGTCTCACTGTTCTCGAAGCTCTTAATACAGACCTCGTTTGTGACGCTATCAACACCGCTATGAGAGAGCTCTTCCTCCAGATCGTTTACGGAAGAACACAGTCTGCTTTCTCTGAGGACGGACTCCAGATCGGTGCAGGTCTTGAGGACCTCGGCAAGGGTGCTCGTTCCATGGTCGGTACAACATACGGTACACTCGACAAGGGTCCCCGTTACCTCGAACTTACTGACGGCTACATCACAGAAGTTGCTCTCGATGAGAACGATGAGATCATCGGATACAAGTATGTTAACTTCGGCAAGATGATGGACTTCATGAAGGCCGGCGACGATCACAAGACAGCTTTCGAGAAGGCTTGTGGTAAGTACGGAAGAGTTGACGATGCAGTTAAGTGCATCGATCCGAGAAAAGAGTAAGGAAAAGGAGGAAAATTAATATGGCATTATTTGAATCATATGAGAGAAGAGAACCCCAGATCCTTGCTTGTCTTAAGGAATACGGAATCTCATCCATTGAAGAATGTAAGGAAATCACTGAAGCAGCAGGTCTTGATGTTTATCATCTGATCGAAGGCATCCAGCCCATCTGCTTCGAGAACGCTAAGTGGGCATACACGGTAGGTGCCGCTATCGCTATCAAGAAGGGCTGCCGCAAGGCCTCCGAGGCAGCTGCTGCAATCGGCATCGGCCTTCAGGCTTTCTGCATCCCCGGTTCTGTTGCTGACAGACGTAAGGTTGGTCTCGGCCACGGTAACCTCGGCAAGATGCTCCTCGAAGAGGACACAGAGTGCTTCGCATTCCTTGCAGGTCACGAGTCTTTCGCAGCTGCTGAGGGTGCTATCGGTATCGCTGACAAGGCTAACAAGGTCCGCCAGAAGCCCCTGAGAGTTATCCTCAACGGTCTTGGCAAGGACGCTGCTCAGATCATCTCCCGTATCAACGGTTTCACATATGTTGAGACACAGTACGATTACGCAACAGGCGAGCTCAAGGAAGTATTCCGCAAGTGCTACTCCAAGAACCCTGATTCTCCCCGTGCAAAGGTTAACTGCTACGGTGCTAACGATGTTCAGGAAGGTGTTGCCATCATGTGGAAGGAGAACGTTGACGTTTCCATCACAGGCAACTCCACCAACCCTACAAGATTCCAGCACCCCGTTGCAGGTACATATAAGAAGGAGAGAGTTGAAGCAGGCAAGAAGTACTTCTCCGTTGCGTCAGGCGGCGGTACAGGCCGTACACTCCATCCCGATAACATGGCAGCAGGTCCTGCTTCCTACGGTATGACAGATACACTTGGCCGTATGCACTCCGATGCTCAGTTTGCAGGTTCTTCTTCCGTTCCTGCACACGTTGAGATGATGGGCCTTATCGGCGCAGGCAACAATCCCATGGTCGGTATGACTGTTTCCACAGCTGTTTCCATCGAGGAAGCTGCAAAGGCAGGCAAGTTCTGATCTTAAGGAAATGATCCAAACTTAATAAGATGCCGTCTTCATGATGAAGGCGGCATCTTTTTTCGCTAGTATAAGGCCCCCAGTGTTATAATCCTTATTGGCGAAAAGCGAATTCTTTCAGGCAGGTATATATGCGGGTCGAGATCGAGAGAGTCAACAGCAAAGATGAAGAGACGGCTGTCATCAAGGCAGTCGAGATCACTGACGAGATCAGCGGCGCCGTGGAACTCTTGGAAGGCGGCAATAAGAGCTTTGCCGTAAGTTATGAAGACAATGCTTATATCCTGAAAGCTGAAGCCGTATATTACATAGAATCCGTTGACAAGAAGACATTTGTCTATACCAAAGAAAGATGCTACGACACAAAATACAGGCTTTATGAGCTTGAAACGATGCTGTCGGGCTACTTCATGAGGTGCTCCAAGTCAATGATCATAAACCTTAAGAAAGTCCGCAGCGTCAAGTCCCAGATGAGCGGCAGGATAGAAGCGACGCTCCTAAACGATGAAGTCGTCGTCATCTCGAGAGGCTATGTCAAGGAAGTGAAGAGGAGGCTCGGCTTATGAATAGATTTAAGTTCTGGCTTGAACAGACCATGATGATATCTTTTGCGATCTTTTCGGGAATCCTGATCGAAGGTCTGGTATATAAGTTTGTAGAAGGAAGCCCCTTGAGCTCATTTGCTCTTTCATGGTATCAGATATTGTCCGTGATCCTTACCGGCGCCATATGTTCGCTGCCGACGATCCTCCTTCTGTCGGATAACGAAGGATTCAAGACGAAATTCATTGTCAGGGTCATAATCCACTGCATAGGCTTATATGCTGCAGTATCCCTTATCGGCTGGGCATTCCAATGGTATACAAAGATCGACGGCTTCATAATGGTGACGATCATATTCTTCATGGTCTATGTTTTCGTATGGGTAGTTTCCTTATGGTTCCATAAACGCGATGAAGATCAGATCAACAAGGCTCTGGAAGACATAAGGGATAAAGAGTAATTCCCTTCGTTTCAGGCTTAAAACAGCAACTTGGTGCCCTGTTTTTGCAACTTGGTCGCCAAGTTCTTTTTTTTCGCGCATCCTCCGGTATATCTTAGCCTCAGGAGGTACGGAAAATGAATATCATAGAAGTCAGAAACCTTACAAAGGATTACAAGGGAAAAAGGGCCGTAGATTCGATCTCGTTCGATGTCGAAGAAGGAGAGCTCTTCGCATTCTTAGGCGAAAACGGCGCAGGGAAGTCAACGACCATCAACATGCTCTGCACTGTTCTTGCAAAAACAACAGGCTCGGCGTTCATCGCGGGGAAGGAACTCGGCAAAGAAGATGATGAGATCCGCAAGGCCATCGGCATCGTCTTCCAGAATTCTGTTCTCGACAGGAAACTCAGCGTTAAGGAAAACCTGCTTACGAGAGGATCTTATTACGGTCTTTCCGCAAGGGAAGTCAAGGAGAGGATCGAACCCTTTAAAGAAAGATTCGAGCTCGATGAGATCTGGAACAGGCGTTATGAGAAACTTTCGGGCGGTCAGAGAAGAAGAGTCGATATCGTAAGAGCCCTCATAAACGATCCTAAGATCTTATTCCTGGATGAACCAACCACGGGCCTTGATCCCAAATCCAGAAGACTCGTCTGGGATCACATAGATTACTTAAGACGCGAGCACGGCATGACGATCTTCCTTACGACTCATTACATGGAAGAAACGAGAGACTCGGACCATGTGGTAATACTCGATAAAGGAAATATCATAGCCAAGGGAACGCCCGCTGAACTTAAGAGCAGATATGCACATTCAAAGCTTGTATGGTATACGGCTCAAAGCCCTGAATCAGAGAATCTCATAAGCCGGATCAGCAATGAATATGCATACGATGCCGACCACTATAACATCGTAACCGACGACGATCTCACGGAATTCATCTATCAGAACAAAAACCATATCAGGGACTATGAACTGATCAAGGGATCCATGGATGATGTATTTCTTACACTTACCGGAAAGGAGTTCGCATAATGAAAGATTTTATGGGTTTTACAAGGAGAAATATCCTCATATACTTCAAAGATATCCTTGCAGTCTTTTTCTCACTCTTAACGTCGATAATCGTATTCGTATTATATCTTCTCTTCCTGAAAGGGACTTTTGTCGATGCTCTCACGGGAACCATGAAAGGGCTCGAAAACATAGTATCATCACAGGATATCGAGATGTTCGTAAACGGCATTCTTCTTTCGGGCATCTTGGGATCCGCCATGATAACAGTTCCTTATACCTGCCTTCAGACGATCGTTAAGGACAGGGAAGCAGGAGTTGACATCGATATATGTTCTACGCCTCTTAAAAGGTGGAAGATAGTGCTGTCATATTTTACGGCATCCTCGCTATGCGCTTTCATAATGACATCATTGATACTGACAGTGGGGCTTATCACGCTCGGCTTCATGGGAGATCTTCACATGACGGCAGGATCAGTCCTTGCATCCTACGGAGCGGTATTGCTGGGATCCTTGTCTTCAACGGCTCTGTTCATGATGATATTGCTCCTGTTCAAGTCTTCATCTACGAGCACGGCTTTCTTCGGGATACTGACAGCTGCATCGGGATTTGTCATCGGAGCATATATCCCCCTGTCCCAGTTCTCGGACGGAGTTCAGTCTTTCTGCAATCTCTTTCCGGCAAGCCACATCACTGCCCTGATAAGGAACCTCCTCCTAAGCGGCATTTCTGACAAGATAGATTCTTCTATCGGAGGATTGGATAATGGAGCATTCATATCGGCAGTCAAGGAGACTTTCAGCTTCAATGCGGTAACATTCGGAAAAACATTTAGTTCTTCGGGATCGGTAATATATGTCCTGATCATCGCTCTTGTCTCGATCCTTGCCATGACATATCTTTACAAGAAGACTTACATGAGGAGATGAAGAAGGGCAGAAGACCCAAATAGATAAAAGATAAAAAAGAAAAACGACCGGTTATCCGGTCGTTTTCTGTCTGGTGGATGCTACAGGACTCGAACCTGTGACCCCCTGCACGTCAAGCAGGTACTCTAACCAGCTGAGCTAAGCATCCAAACTGATCTTCGTCAGCACGGGTGATTATACAATATTAATCGTGCATCTGCAAGCCAAATGGTGTAAAATGAAAAAAGAACAAATGTGCGTAAATGAGGTTATTGTCAGTTGCAGGATGAGAAGAGGACATATATAGCGATAGACCTTAAGTCTTTCTATGCTTCCGTTGAATGTGTCGCAAGAGGCTTGGATCCTCTCACGGCCCATCTTGTCGTGGCTGATCCTACACGCACGGAGAAGACGATATGTCTTGCTGTTTCTCCCGCTCTCAAGGCCTATGGCATATCCGGCAGGGCCAGGCTTTTCGAAGTGCTGGAGCGCTTGCGTGAAGTCAATATCGGAAGAGAGAAGGAATATGGAGCGCCTCTTGCGGGGGAATCGACTGATTCCGTTGATCTTGCATCGCATCCGGAGAATGCAGTCGGCTTCATCACAGCGCCCCCCAGAATGGCGGAATATGTTGAATGCAGCACGAAGATATACGGGATCTACCTTAAGTATGTGTCGAAGGAAGACGTTCTTGTCTATTCGATAGACGAGGTCTTCATCGATGCAACGGATTACATGAAGCTTTATCACGTAACTGCCCATGAACTTGCGATGATGATGATGAAGGATGTCCTTCACGAGACCGGCGTTACCGCGACATGCGGAATCGGCACGAATATGTATCTTTGCAAGATAGCGATGGATATAGTCGCCAAGCACATGGAAGCCGATGAAGACGGTGTAAGGATCGCGAGCATAGATGAATACGATTACAGGCGGCTACTGTGGGACCATGAGCCCTTGACCGATTTCTGGAGAGTAGGGCACGGGATTGCATCGAGACTTGCGCAGTACGGGATCCGTACCATGGGAGATATCGCTCTTTGTTCTGCCGGCAAGTTCCCGGGAGGAGTTACGGAAGACCTTCTGTATGAACTTTTCGGCGTGAATGCGGAGCTTCTGATCGACCATGCCTGGGGATATGAACCCTGCACCATGAATGATGCCAGATCCTACAGACCGCAGACATCGTCCCTGTCTTCGGGGCAGGTCCTGAAAGAGCCTTACGAATGGAAGAAGGCGAGGCTGATCGTAAAGGAGATGACGGATCTTCTGGCATTGGATCTCGTCGATAAGGGCCTTGTGACAGATAAGATAGTGCTGACCATAGGATATGATGTATCAAACCTTTCTGATCCCAAGAAGGCGGCAAGATATAAAGGTCCTGTCCACAGGGATCATTACGGAAGACCTGTGCCGCAGCATGCGCATGGGACGGAGAATCTCGATTTCAAGACGAGTTCATCGAAGATGCTGGTCGCCGCCGCCATGAATCTTTTCGACAGGATAGCGGATAAGGACTTAACGGTAAGGCGCATCAATATTGCAGCCATGCTGCTCGAATCCGAGGACCATGAAGGTGAGGCATCCGGATCGTCAGGTTATACGCAAATTGACATGTTTACCGATTATGCGACAATAGAATCTGACAAGAAAAAAAGAGATGAAGAACTCCGCAAGGAGAAACAGGTGCAGCAGACGATATTGGATCTTAAGAAGAGATTCGGAAAGAATGCCGTCATCAAGGGAATGAACCTTGAAGAAGGAAGCACGGCGATAGAGAGGAACGGACAGATCGGAGGACATAAAGCATGATGCGCGAAGCTGATGCCCCTGACGCTAACAGATCGGGTAAATACAGTGAGATCATCGACATGGAATACCATGGGTCGAGAAGAAAGGAGAAACTGAGCAAAGATGCCAGAGGCGCCCAGTTTGCTCCTTTTGCGGCGCTTACGGGCTTTGACGATTCGATCAAGGAAGCAGGCAAGAACCTTATTGCCTTCATAGTTTGTGCGGCGCTGATGCTGGGCATCATAACAGGCGCGTGTTCCTCTGAGGTTTTTGCCGCAACGGAAGATCTGCCTTTCTTCAGTGATGTCATAGATGATTCTGATTTCTGGTTTACTCCCGTTTACTGGGGCGCATCCAACGGAATAGTGATGGGATACGATGACGGAACTTTCGGTCCTGCCAAACAGTGCACGAGAGCCCAGATGGTGACCTTTATCTGGAGACTTGCAGGCAAGCCCGAACCCAAGACGAAGAAGAGTCCTTTCACTGATATCAAGACTTCGGATTACTATTACAAAGCCTGCCTTTGGGGCAATGAGAACAAGATAGTAATGGGATACGATGACCATACTTTCAGACCCGGCAATAAGTGCCTTAGAAATCAGGCCGTTACCTTCCTTTGGAGATTCGCGGGAAGCCCCGAACCTGATACTGACAAGAGTCCCTTCGAGGATGTTAAGAAGACGGATTATTTCTACAAGGCCGTGCTCTGGGGCGCAGAGCAGAAGATAGTCGCAGGCTATCCGGAAGAAGGGCTCTTCAAGCCCAAGGGAGACTGCCTGAGGCGCCAGATGGTGACTTTCCTTTATAAGTTTGCAAAACTTGCATCAGATAAGAAGATAAAGCCCGTAAGCCTTTCATCCAAGCTGACCATGAAAGCTTCTTACGATCAGGATCAGATGAAAGATGCAAGGACGATCGATACTCCCCAGATCATAAGAGGCGCATCGGTTAACGGAGGCCTTAAGATCGTCTGGGAAGAGGTCATGGGTTATAACGTCAAATACCATCTCTACAGGAAAGACAAGTCGACTGACTGGAAAAAGATAAAGACCTTATCAGAGACTTCTTATGTAGATAAAGAGGTCAAGGCAGGAACGGAATACAGCTACCGTATAACGGCTTCCGTCGTAAAAGGATCCGAGAGTCCTTACTCTGAAACAAAAAAATTCAAATACAGCAAAGTGGATTCAAAATATGCAGGATTTACCGATTACTGCATAGGGCTCATGGACACTAAAGGCAACGATTATTCCGACGGTTCTTCTCTTGTGAAATATTACGAAAAGCCTTACATCCAGAAAGACAAAGACGGCAGCTTTGCAGGTGACAACGGCGTTTTCATGTACCGTTCGGTCAAGGTGCCTTACAAGAGCGGCGGCGCATCTTTAAAGGGCATGGATTGTCTGGGTCTGCAGGTCTTCCTTGCAAAGAGTTATTTCAATATCAATCTTACACATTCGAATAAGCAGTATCTTGCAGGCAAGAAGATATCACTTGACGAGATCCGCCCGGGAGATCTCCTCTGCGCGGAGAAAGGATATAATCCGGATCACGGTTACACTTACATGTATTGCGGCAAGGATCCCGAGACAGGATATGATCTCGTAATGACGACAAACAAGAGACATTGCAAGCTCTACATGATCTACTTTGATGTCGTTGCCTGGGACAAAGACGAAGATAAGTGCATCAGAAGAATTACTTGACTGTATCTCCTGCCATGTCAGACTTTATTGTGCTATAATCAAAGTTACTGATAAATCAGAGGGAGGGTCTCGTCATGGCTGATGATATTATGAATGATGTAGTTGCAGCTGAAGAGGTTGCAGAGGAAGTAGCAAGCGAAGTTGTTCCTGCTGAAGATACTGAGATCGAAGCACCTGCTGCAGTAGAAGAAGCAGTGGAAGCAGTTGAGCCGGAGCCCGTAGAGGTTCCCGAGGTCGTTGAAGCTCCTGAGGAGATCGTTGAAGCAGTCGCAGAGACAGCTCCCGCTATAGAAGCAGTACAGGAACCCGTAAAGGAACTTTCAAAGGCTGAAGAAGCAGGAGCCGCAGCAGCTGCTGCCGCTGCCGCAGCCGCAGCCAAGAAGGCGGAGAAGGCAAGGATCGCCAAGGAGAAGGCTTCCGTCAAGTCCGCTAAGAAGGTCGAGAAGAAGAAGGCAAAACTCGAGCAGGAACTCAAGCTCAAGGATGAGTGCCCTGTGGAATATAAGCCCGTATCGACGGCTAAATATTTCTGGCTCGGAGTTGTTTCACTTTGCTTCCAGCCCATCAGTTTTGTAGTAACACTCCTGCTCTGCATGCTGCCCCGCAACCGCAACATCAAGCACTTCGCGCAGGCTCTGTTCGTATACCAGATCATTTGCATCATCCTTTTCGCTATCGCGATCGCAATCTTCTATCTGGCACTGGATCCCTCGGTAAGAGATAACATCATCGAGGCAGGCGGAAAGATCATCTCATCCTTCTCGTTAGGCATCTGATCTCAGTAAAGATCACTTATAAACTGACTTTGACATATGGGTTTCCCGGCATAGGGGAAACCCATATTTAACTTGCGTGTTTCCCGTTTGTCACATTGTTACTTTAGAATGATAACGAGCGATATTATATTTTGCGGGAGGTCGGGTTATGTCAGAGCTTATTTCAAAGAAACAATTGCTTAGAGTAACACACATTTCTTACGGAACTTTATACAGATGGAAGAGGATGGGTCTGATCCCCGAGAGCTGGTTTATCCATAAGGCTACGGAGACCGGACAGGCTACATACTTCCTGAAGGATAAGATCTTAACCCGTATCGACAGGATCAAGGAACTCAAAGGGGAACTTTCCGTTGAACAGATGCAGGAACTCTTTTCTGCCAACGTTGAGAGTTTCAAGATACCGCTCAAGGACTTCAAGGATCTTGAGATCGTAGGCAAGATGTCGCTCACGGCTTTTACGAGCGTTTTCCCCGAGAAGGACATGCTCGATTTCAATGATGTCTTCGGCATGTATGTCGTAGATCACTTAATGAAACTTTCCGGCATCTATCTTGAAGATGCAAAGCAGGTCTTAAGGATGCTCTGCAGATATCTGTCAGTTGAGGCGAGCAAGGACTATCAGCTCCTGCTCCTCCGCAAGATGGGAGTTCCCATGACAGTGCTCGTATCCGGCGAAGACCAGATCCTTTTGGAGGACAATACGGAGATCATTGCCTGCGCAAATCTTGTCGAATTTGAGGAGGCATTAAAAGACCGTCTAATTGCTTGATGACATAAGCATGAGGTGCTCATATGAGAAAGAAGTATTCATCCGGACAGATTACGGAAGCAATGGAGGTTCTGTTTGAACCTGTAAGAATCAAGATCGTTTCAAGGATCGCATCAATGGGAACTGCACGCGCTGTCGATGTGGCGGATGCTTTCGATCTGACCCAGCCCACGATGTCGCATCACCTGAACCTTCTGGTCGAAAAAGAGATCCTCAAAGCAGTCAAGGAAGGAAGATGTGTTTACTATTCAGTCAACCCCTTGCTGTTAAATGCAGCATCCGACATGCTCATCTCTTTGTCCGAAGGAAAGAGCAAACCCGCAGCTCCGGTCAAGAAGACCGTAAAGATGCAAGCCAAGCAGGATAAGACAGAGGAGAAGAGTTCATCCAAGAAATCCAAATCCAAAAACAAATCAAAGGGCAAGGATAAAGAGAAGACAAAGGATAAGAAAGACAAGTCCAAGAAGAAAAAGAAAAAGTAGATAATTAATCTCAAACTGAAGGCTGTCTTTTCGAAGACGGCCTTATTTACTAGACCGGTTAATATAAGGAGTAATTCAATGGGACATGAGTTTTACAGCAGAGTAAACAGATACTATCTGGAAGGAAATTATGAGTTCTGGGGCGTTCAATTTGATTACGATGGTGACGGATATGTAAGTGAGGATATCATAGCGATCCGTTGGGATGGAAGAATACCCAAGGTATTGGTTTTGATCAATAATCCGATCCGTGTTGATTCAGAAGAATATTATTCTGTGATATTGTGTTTGTTCGAGAGCCTTACCGACGGTGAGGGTTCATTTGAAGTAAAACGCGTTTACGATAAGAATGTTGATGAATATTCTGTTGATGAGATCAAGCAAAAGCTCACAGAGTATTTTGGCTGAGCGGAAAACCCCGGATTTTTGTGCGAAATATACAGCAGCCCATGCCGCGCAAACAAAAATGATATAAAGAATTCTTTGTTCTTTTAAGATCAGTAAGCTATAGCCTGATGCCCGAATGTTTCCTTGAGCCAGGTGCCGCTGCTGTTGTCTGACGCAGGGAAGACGATCGTATCGGGATTGCCGTCAGAGATATATCTCTTGCCATTGTTAAGCTGGTCAAAGTTCTGTTTGATGTCACAGTCCTCGCCGTTGTTGTCGTAGCCTCTGATCCTTCTGATGCAGGTCTTGTCGTAATCCCTTACGAAAGGAGAATATGCCCTCGTCCAGCCGCAGAGGAGAGATGCTCTCGAAGTGTAGCTGAAGCCGTCGTAGGTCCCTTCGAAGATCTTGTTGTACTGGGGCTTATCTTCGCCCATCTTTTCGGGTGATCCGAAGGGGAGAGCGACGATGTTGACATACTGTCCGGGGATAATGCTCTCGAGTTTCTTGTAGATATATCCGATCTGCTTTTCGATCTCGGCTGCATCACAGTCACCCAGCTTCTTATGGTCACGTGTGTGGTTGCCGATATCGTAGCCGTTGTCGACCATCCACTTTAAGACCTTGCGGTCGTTCTCTTCACCGTTTTCGAAGAGCTGATCGTTTACAAAGAAGGTAGCCGTTACGTTGTAGTCAGGGAACTCGGCCTTGATCTTCTCGAGTATGCCTATCGCGCAGGAAGGATCGAATTTGGGAGAACCGTCGTCGTTCCAGCCCTGCAGTACGACATCCCTGATGCCGTCGTCGAATGTCAGGATAATGGGGCTGAAGCCGTATGCGACGTCGATCCTGCCGTCTACGAAGTCTGTAAGCCTCATCATGCGGTAGCCCATCTGATAGAAGCTTCTCAGGTCCGCTTCGAAAGCTTCGGCTGTCCTGTTGTAACCGTCCTTGTCGACATTGCCGCCCGTATATTCCGTATCTGCGTTCTTCATGTCATATATCCTGTGATACATGAGGATCGGTATGGAATTGAGCTCGTTGATCCCTGCAGCCTTATATTCTTCTGCAGTCCTTGTGGGAGCTGCGGAAGTAGTCGTAGTGGCTTCGGTGGTCGTAGTAGCCTCTGTCGTAGTCGTGGGTGCAGTCGTAGTATCTTCAGGCTCTTCCTCTTTGCCGCTGCACGATGTCAATGCGGCAAGGCTCATGGCAGCGAGGAGGATAAGTGCCGTGATCTTCCTGTTAATCATGATCGATACCCCTTTTCGAGAATAATCTATATAGATTATTTATCAGACCGGGAGTTGATGTCAACTTGTGATTGAGGCAAAGGCAAGTCATATGTTGTGCTTCAAAGATTTTCCTCTCCGGCGGGGGCGGTAGAAACCCAAAACGGGGGCGGTTCTGCCCCCAAAAGAGCCGATTACTGCCCACACCCGTGAATGACTTCAGGAATATGGGGCGTAAAAAAGCCGCCGCTTTCGCGACGGCAGCAAGGAGAATCGCTAGGGATTATTTTTTCTCTGCCAAAAGATCCTTGATCTCCGTTAAGAGCTTGACTTCGTCAGAAGGCTCTGCGGGAGCAGCTTCCTCTTCTTCCTTTTTCTTGCCGAGTGACATCAGCTTGTTCATTGACTTTATGATGATGAACAGGATCACTGCGATGATGAGGAAGTTGATGATTGCTGTGATGAAATCACCGTAGTTCAACGAGAGGGCTGTCTGTGCCTCAAGATCGAGACCCTCGTAGTTAACCCAGGGAAGTCTGATGAGTCCTGCTACCTCGGCACCGCCGATGGAAGAGATGAGAGGATTGATAAAATCAGTTGTCAGCGCGGTAACGATCGCACCGAATGCGCCGCCGATGATAACGCCGACAGCCATGTCCATAACGTTGCCTTTAAGTGCAAATTCTTTGAATTCCTTGATAAAGCCCATACTATACCTCCGATTAAAAATACTAATACTGGTACCTTAAATAGTATCTCTTTATACCGGATGTTAGGTTGCATTCACTTTACAATAGTATGAATTTGGTGTGTAAAAAAAGGGGATGCAGTGCATCCCCTTTTACATGATCTTAACCGAAAAGCTTATCCCTCGACGAATGTCTTGATCTCTTCAGGCAGGTCCTCTACGCTGGAGGAGAGAACGAGTGTTGCCGTGATTGCCGTATCCTTAAGGAAAGCATCGAGCTTGCCCAGGAATGCTGTCAGATCTTCTACGCTGTCATTCTTGGCTACTTTTGCTATGCTGTCGATATAGATATGTGTAAGGTCATAGTCCTTGGAACAAATGCCGCCTATGAAAGCCAGTAACTGATCGAAACCCTCGACCGGGTACTCTTTGACGTTGATGAGACGTACGCTGTGTTTTAAAAGCTGGTCCAATCTGTTGCCGCGCTCGACGCATACCACGTTGCTGTCTGTCATTGCGACCTGATTGATCTCGTCAACAAGACGTGCTGTTTTTCCTGAACCTTTAGCTCCCGCTATAATCTTGACCATAGAAATTCTCCTTGTGATTTTTATTTCCTATGTCGGATAATTAGATTGTACTTGAAATGCGAAAATAAATGAATAGCAAAGTGCAAAGAAAATCGATAAGAAAATTAGTTTGCATGATATTAAATAATATGGTAATATCATAAGGCAACATTTACTTATACGGTTTTTAAGTAAACGGGTCCGGTGCGATCCCGTTTTTTTATTGCCATATGGGAGATAAAACATGAAAAAGAGATCAAAAAAGGCGCAGCAGGCGTACGACATCGTCCTTCCCCTCGCCAAGTCGATGGGATATGACCTTGTTGATGTCGAGTACGGCAAGGAAGGACAGAAGATGTTCCTTACGGTCTACATCGACAAGAAAGGCGGCATCACTTCCGACGATTGCGAAGCTTTCTCCAAGGAAGCCGATCCCCTGATCGATGAGGGCATGGACTCCGATGCGGACTACTTCGTAGTATCGTCCCCGGGCCTTACGAGACCTCTTGAGGAGGTTGAGGATTTCCGAAGGTATGAAGGCGAGAAGATCGATGTCAAGCTCTTCGCGGTGAAGGACGGGATCAAGGACTTCACAGGCAAGATAGAAGGAACTGAAGGCGATGAGATCACTTTCGACGTCGACGGAGACAAGATAACGCTCAACATAAAGGAGATCGCCAAGGCGGTCAGACACATCGAATTTTAATGAAAGAAAGGAATACAAAAATGGCACGTAAGAAGAAGCAGGAAGAAGAGGAGAAGATCAGCATCGTCGATGCGGTAAGAGCGCTTGCCAAGGAGCGTTCCATCGATGAGGAAGAGGTCTTCGAAGCTATGGAGATAGGCCTTGTTGCAGCTTACAAGAAGGAATTCGGTAAGGGCAAGCAGGAATTCAACTGCGTTGAGGCCGAGATCGACCGTGAGACCGGTGAGATCTATGTATATAAGGTAGTCGAGATCGTTGACGAAGTATTGGATCCCTTGAATGAGATCTCTCTCGATGACGCAACTCAGATGGGTTACGAGGATGTCGAGATCGGTGACGAGATCGAGCTCGCAGTCGATGTCGAGGATTTGGGATATCTCGCTGCAGGCGCAGCCAAGAATGCGATCGCTTCCAAGGTCAAGGAGTCCGAGGGCGTTAAGATCAGAGCAGAGTATGAGACCAAGATCGGTCAGATCGTATCCGGAAGGATCGTAAGCTCCGACAACAAGTCCGTCATGGTCAACCTCGGCAGAGCAGAAGCCATCCTGCCCAAGGAAGAGCAGACAAGAAACGAGAGATATGACAGAGGAGCAACGATGAAGTTCCTCGTTAAGAGAATAGATGACAAGAGCTCCAAGACGACAGTCATCCTTTCAAGAAAGTCGGATGAGTTCGTTAAGAAGCTTTTCGAGATGGAAGTAGACGAGATCAGGACAGGCAAGGTCACGATCGAGAGGATCGCAAGAGAACCCGGTTCCAGAACAAAGATCGCCGTTTACTCCCGCGATGAGAATATCGATGCCAAGGGTTCCTGCGTAGGCCCTCACGGTATCCGTGTCCAGGCAGTTATCGATGAGCTCAACCATGAGAAGATCGATATCGTCGACTGGAATTCAGATGAGCCCCTGTTCATCAGTGAAGCTCTCCAGCCCGCACAGGTAATGCGTGTTGATACTGAGATCGTTCCCAACGAAGAGACGGGCGAGCTCGAAAAGAATGCTGTTGTAGTCGTTCCCGACGATCAGTATTCACTCGCTATCGGCAGAGGCGGTCAGAACGTAAGGCTTGCAGTAAGACTTACGGGCTTTAAGATCGACATCAAGAGAGAATCAGAAGAGAGCTCCGAGAGCGTCAAGAGCCTTATCGATGACTTTACCGTCGTTGACGAGATCCCTGACGAGCAGCCGGAGCAGGCAGCTGACAGCGCTAGTGAGGATCAGGAAGTATAATATGCGAAAAGCACCCCAAAGGTCATGTATTTCCTGCAGAAAGGTCTTTGACAAGAAAGATCTCCTCCGGATCGTAAGGACTCCGGAAGGTGAAGTCGTTGTCGATCCTTCGGGCAAGATGTCGGGAAGAGGAGCTTATATCTGTTCCGATCCCGAATGCATCAAGAAGCAGTTATCAGGCAAGGGGAGATTGGGAGCCAATCTTAATACCGTGATAACTCCCGAACAGTCGGCGGCGATCAAAGAGAAGGTCGAGGAATACTTCGGCTCATTAAAAGGAGAGCAGTAAAGGATTTGACTACGGATGCTGAACAGAACATATTGAGGTTTTTAGGACTTGCGGCAAGAGCCGGAAAGACGGTATCAGGGACCGGGGCCTGTGAAGAGACACTCAGGGCAGGCAAGGCAAAACTGCTGATCGTTGCAAAAGACATAGCCCGCAACAGCATGGACAAGATACTGGATGCGGCGTCGGCAGGAGACAGTAAGACCGGTAAAGAGCTTAGTTGCTACAGCTTCTCCACAACGGAAATGCTGGGCTACGCGATAGGAAAGAGCAACCGGGCGGCAATAGTGATAACTGATGAGGGCTTTGCCCGCAAGCTGGAAGAAATGTTGGACAACTACAAGGAGGATATCTGATGGCAGAAGACAGTGTAAACAAGAAAGACGGTCTGGCGGTCGGAGGTATATCCGGCAGCAAGATGATGCGAGCCGGACGTGTCCGCAAAAAGAAGACGGATGATACAGCAGCTGCTGTTGAAAAAGAAGTAAAGGCCGAGGAAGTAAAATTTGCAGAAGAAGTGGCAGAGGAAGTAAAGAAGCCTGCCAAGACTGCTGCTGCAAAAAAGACAAAGGCCGAGACTGAAGAAGCTCCCAAGGAAGAGAAGAAGACTACTAAGGCTAAGTCCACAAAGACTGCCAAGGCAGATAAGGAAGCAGCAGAGACTGCGGAAACTGCTGAAGAGCCCGTAAAGAAGACTGCGAAGAAGGCTTCTTCCAAGACTAAGGCAGAGCCTCAGGCTGAAGAGGCCGAAAAGCCCGCCAAGACCACAAAGAAGAAGACTGCCAAGGCAGATAAGGCTGAGGCGGCTGAAACTCCCGTCAAGGAAGAGGAAGTAAAGCCTGCCAAGGAAGAGACAGAGGAAAAGGCAGCTCCCAAGGAAGAAGAAAAAGCTTCCAAGGAAGTTCCTGCCGAAGAACCCAAGGAAGAGGTTAAGGAAGCAGAGAAAGAAAAGCCCAAGGAGCCCGCAAAGCCCAAGCTTTCTTCTGCTGTTATCTCCCTGCCTGATGCTCCCGGCAGAGCTGTCAAGAACTCTACATATATCGCATACGACCGCAAGTCACCCGTAAGACGTGACGACAAGGGCAATTACCGCCAGGGCGGTCAGGGCGGCCAGGGCAGAGGCCCGAGGCCCGACAGGGGAGACAGAGGCGGAAGAGGCGACTCATCCTTCATGAAGGATAAGGATGACGATGCACCGGCAAGACCGATGCCCAGGAAGCCTTCCAAGCCCAAGGCAGAGTCTCCCGTCGATGAGGTCAAGAAGTCACGTGCAAACTTTGCCGAGCGCAACGCTATCGAGAAGAAGCATAACGACGCCGACAGACGCGACAGGACCCAGTCCGGAGATAAGAGAAAGCAGAGCCGCAACCAGCAGTACGAAGGCCGTATGGGCGCAGACGGTGAATATGATGATTATTCCTTCAGGAAAAAGAAGAAGAAGGCAAGCTCCGGCCCTGTTGAACATGTTGAACAGGTGATAACCCATATCCAGCTGCCTCCTTTCATCACGGTCAAGGAGTTCGCCGAAGGTATCGGCAAGAAGAGCTCCGATGTCATCATGGAACTCATGAAGCTGGGCGTTATGGCCAACATCAACCAGGAACTGGATTTTGATACGGCATTCATGCTCGCCGACTCCTTCGGCATCGAAGCTGAGCCTATCACAGAGGTTACCGAAGAGGATATCCTTTTCGATGAGGGTGAGGACAATCCCGAGACACTCGAGACAAGACCTCCGGTTGTCGTTGTTATGGGTCACGTTGACCACGGTAAGACATCCCTCCTCGACAAGATCCGTTCCACGAACGTCATCGAAGGCGAGGCCGGCGGCATCACCCAGCACATCGGTGCTTACACCGTAAGGCTCAAGGGCCGTCAGATCACATTCCTCGATACGCCGGGTCACGAAGCTTTCACGACCATGCGTGCAAGAGGTGCGCAGTTCACGGATATCGCTATCCTCGTTGTAGCTGCAGACGACGGTGTCATGCCTCAGACGATCGAAGCTATCAACCACGCCAAGGCTGCTAACACAGAGATCATCGTTGCCATCAACAAGATCGATAAGCCGGGCGCAAACATCGATAAGGTAAAGCAGGAACTTTCCAACTACGAGCTCCTTCCCGAGGAGTGGGGCGGTTCCACTATCATGGTACCCGTTTCCGCCAAGAAGGGTGAGGGTATCGATGACCTCCTTGAGTCCGTACTTCTCGTTGCAGACGTCATGGAACTCAAGGCAGACCCCAAGCGTCAGGCAAAGGGTGCCGTCATCGAAGCGCAGCTCGACAAGAACCGCGGTCCTGTTGCATCCGTTCTCGTTCAGAGAGGTACGCTCCGTCAGGGTGACTCCGTAGTATGCGGAGCCATGATGGGTAACGTACGTGCCATGTACGATGACAAGGGCAACCCGATCAAGAAGGCAGGTCCTTCCATTCCTGTTGAGATCCTGGGTCTTCCTGAAGTGCCTGAGGCGGGTGAGGAACTCTATGTCGTAACAGACGAGAAGGTTGCCCGCCAGCTGGTCGAGAAGAGAAAGATCAAGCAGCGTGAAGCTCATATCCACCAGTCTTCGAGGATGAGCCTTGATAACCTCGCAGCCCAGATGGCAGCAGGTGATGTTAAGGATCTTAACCTCATCGTTAAGGCTGACGTTCAGGGCTCCGTCGAGGCTGTCATCCAGTCCCTCGAAAAGCTTTCCAACGAGGAAGTCAACGTCAAGGTCATCCATGGTGCCGTCGGTGCCATCAATGAGTCCGACGTTGTGTTGGCTGACGTATCCAACGCCATCATCATCGGCTTTAATGTCCGTCCCAACCAGGTCATCGTTGACAAGGCCAAAGAGGCAGGAGTTGACATCAGACTCTACAACATCATCTATAAGGCTATCGAGGATGTCGAGCTCGCCATGAAGGGTATGCTCGCACCCGTTATCGAAGAAGTCGTATTGGGCCATGCCGAGATCCGTGAGCTCTTCAAGGTATCCGGTCTCGGAACCATCGGCGGAAGCTATGTTACAGACGGTAAGATCGTAAGGAACTGCGGTGTAAGAGTCATCCGTCAGGATGTCGTCATCTACACGGGTAAGTTAGGATCGCTCCAGCGTTTGAAGGATGCTGTCAAGGAAGTCGCATCCGGCTTCGAGTGCGGTCTTACGATCGAGAACTATAACGACATCAAGGTCGGCGACGTTGTTGAAGCATTCGATAACGTTGAAGTTGAAAGAGAGTAAGATATGAAAAAGAACAGATCGGATCTGGTCGCAGATGAACTCCGCAAGATCATCTCCGACTGCATCCTGAACAAGCTCAAGGACCCGAGGATCCCGCTCCTGACATCCGTTACGGAAGTCAAGGTGTCGTCCGACCTGTCCCACGCCACATGTTTCATCTCCATCTACGGAGATGAAAACGTGAAGGCTGAGGCTATGAAGGCGATCAACCACGCGGCAGGATTCATCAGACGCGAAGTCGCAAACAACATGCGCCTCCGCATCGTTCCGGAGCTTCATTTCAAGCAGGATAATTCGCTCGAGGAAGCTGCAGCCATCGGCAGGCGCATAGACGAAGTCATCGCCGAAGATGAGCGCAAGGCCAGGGAGCGGATGAAGAACGAGCCCGAACAGGCTGAGTAAAACACGATAGTGAGGGGGACACTATGGGAATCGAAAAGAACAATGTAAACAACTACAACGATAACTATCTTGCCGATGCGGAAAGGATGGCAAGACACTTTATCGATGCCGCAGGCAAACTCGAGGAGAAAGGCGAGGCAGCTCTTATCTTCCCGCACAGGAGCGTTGACGGTGACTGCGTCGGTTCAGCCTGCGGTCTTGCGCTCGTGCTCCGCGCACTGGGCGCCGCAGCTTACGTTGCAATGCCCGAAAAACTCCCTGAGGATATGAGCTTTCTCGGGATCGACGATCTGCTGTTCTTTCCCTGGGATATTCCTTCTTTCGAAAACGAGCCTGTCGTAGACGGCAAGCCCTATGGCGCTGCCTATGCTGTCGACTGCTCTGAAGGCAGCAGGATGGGCGACTGCGGCAAATACTTTGATATGTTCGAAGACCACCTGATCGTGGACCACCACCAGTCTGTCGATACCAGGAACGATCATATCTGGGTCATGCCAGAAGCATCTTCAGCCAGCGAACTGTGTTTTTATATCGCCCAGGTGATAGAAGAGATAACCGGCATCGATGTTATCGATCAGAGAGCGGCAGAATGCTTCATGGCGGGTATCGTTACCGATACGGGAAGATTCACTTACACGAACACCAAGCCCGAGACCCTCGTTGCCGCAGGCATCCTCATGGCCAGAGGAGCTTCGATCAACGATGTCAGTTACAACCTTTTTGACAGGGTCAAGGTCGGCAACTACAAGATCTCTGCAGCTGCAAGGCTTACGACCAAGTTCTTCGCAGACGGCAAGATCGCCGTAACCTTCGTTCCGAGAGAACTCTTCGATGAATACGGTGCCGATGCCCAGGGCGTTGACGATGTCGTTGCAGCCATGCGCGATATCGACGGTGTCGAACTCGCCATGATGTTAAGGACTCTCGAAAACGGTTCCATCCGCGGAAATCTCCGCTCCAAATCCTATTTTGACTGTTCACAGCTTGCAGCCCAGTTCGGCGGCGGCGGACATGCCAAGGCATCCGGTTTTACGGTTACCGGCATCGGTCTGACTGAGCTTGCCGACGAGGTCCTGGAAGCTGCTCTTAAGATGATATGAACGGCAGTTCCGATCCTTCCGGCATAATCCTTCTCGATAAGGGAACGGGGCTCACATCCATGTCCTGTGACGTTGCAGTCAGGAAGACGCTTTCCACCCGCAAGGTCGGTCATCTTGGCACATTGGATCCGTTCGCGACAGGACTCCTGCCCGTCTTTGTCGGCGATGCCCTCAAGATCTTAAGGTACTGTGAAGACTACGATAAGCGCTATGTCTGTACCGCAAGATTCGGCATGGCGACAGACACTTTCGACTGTGACGGAAACGTCACAGAAGAGAACTTTCCGAGCGAAAAAGAGATGGCAGATCTTGCCGCATCAGATTATGAGACAGTCCGCAAAGCCTTTGCCCAAGCGGCTTTAACAGTGTTACAGATGCCTCCGAAGTTTTCCGCCAAGAAGATCGGCGGACGCAAGGCATACGAACTCGCAAGAGCCGGAAAAGACGATATCCTCGAGAAGGAATTAAAGCCTCATCCCGTTAAGATACACTCTATCAAGATATTAAACATCACCCCTCAGGACAGGGGCTTCGAAGTCGAATTCGAAGTTCACTGCTCCAAGGGAACTTACATCAGGACCATAGCAGATGACGTCGGACGGAAGACAGGATTCTTTGCGACGGCCATGTCACTCCGCCGCATCACGGAAGGTCCTTTTGACATCAAAGATGCCGTAACCGAAGATAAGATGAAAGAGATGGCACGGGAAGGTGACCTTTCGTTTATAATTGATGTAGACAGGGCATTGGAGCACATCCCTTCGATAGAGATAGACGAACGTACCCTTGATGACTTTTCACACGGAAGACGCGTTCCTGTCTCAAGGATCGGGGGGCTCTCTGAAGAAGATCTCAAAGCCCGTTACCGCGCTGTCTGCGGCGGCAGGCTGATCGCCATGGTCGTTCCCGCAGAAGATGACGGCAGGAAATATTTGAAGTGCGAAAGGGTTTTTATAAGTTGAGCTACGATCTTCACATACACTATCCTGACACCCTGCCTTTCAGACCCGAGAGCCGCGTTGTGGCTTTGGGCCTTTTCGACGGCATGCACCTGGGTCACATGGAGATAATGAAGAGGACGATAAAGCTCGCCAAGGCAGCAGGCCTTACGCCCATGGTCCAGACTTTTACGGGCCTCAACAAGACTGATGACGGACTCCTTTATACCTACCGCGAAAGATGCGATCTCATTGCATCAACGGGCATCCACGATGTTCTCGTTCTCTCTTTTGAAGACGTAAAGGACATGGCCCCAGAACTCTTTTTCGATGACATGCTCCGCATCCGCGCAGGCGCTGCCTGTGTGGTTGCAGGTGACGATTATACATTCGGCGCTAAAGGCGCAGGCACTCCGGAATTTCTCAAGAAACTCGGCAAGGAACGTGATATCGGAGTCAAGATCGTTCCCGAACTTGATCTTGACGGCAGACGCATTTCCACGACCAGGATGAGAGAGTCCCTTGCAGAAGGTGATGTAGCGGAGGTTGCAAGACTTTGCGGAGGACGCCCTTACTTCTATTCCGGAAGAGTCATCAAAGGCAAGCAGGAAGGCCGTAAGATGGGCTTCCCCACGGCAAACCTCTCAGTCGATAAGTTCTGCGTAAGACGCGGCGTATATGCATCCCGCATAACGATAGGTCACAACACATTTTACGGCGTCACCAACATAGGCCGCCGTCCCACGATCGAAAACGATGCGCCCACCGACGTAGTCGAGACCAACATCTTCGATTTCGATGAGGATATCTACGGCGTCATGATCAAGGTCGAGCTCCTTGAGTTCATCCGTCCCGAAAAGAGCTTTTCGGGCAGGGAGGAACTGATCCAAAATGTCGAGCAGAACAAAGCCGAAGCGATGAAGTTCTTCAGGGATTCCGGTATAGAGATCTGACAGATTAAGCAACTTTTCCCAAAGTCTGATATACTTATCAAGTTGAAAACGCGCCTGTGATGGAATTGGCAGACATGCCAGATTTAGGTTCTGGTGGGAAACCGTGCAGGTTCAAGTCCTGTCAGGCGCACCAATTCGCAAATAACAATGCCCGGCTTAGGTCCTCGACGCTACGCGTCTGCGGAAACAGCCGGGCATTGTTATCTGCTCAAACGGCTTGTGCGGAAAATGCGAGGCTTTTTGATCACATTCAAATGGCGTCTGCGGAAACAGCCGGGCATTGTTATCTGCTCAAACGGCTTGTGCGGAAAATGCGAGGCTTTTTGATCACATTCAAACGGAGTCTGCGGAAACAGCCGGGCATTTGTTATCTGCTCAAACGGCTTGTGCGGAAAATGCGAGGCTTTTTGATCACATTCAAACGGCGTCTGCGGAAACAGCCGGGCATTTGTTATCAGCTCAAACGGCTTGTGCGGAAAATGCGGGGCAAAGTTTTGCTCCGTGATGAGGTGCGCAGCTTTTCGAAAGCCGCAAGTTATAACCTGAGTTCACTAAAGTTTTATATAGAGAATTTACTGAACCTTTTCACGAAAAATAGTTCTGTAAATTTTTGTATATGAAATTTAGTGCACCATTTTTCCCAAATCGGTTCACTAAATTTCTATATGAAGGGAAAAAGTGCACTTGTGGGAGTAAAGTTGTTCACTAAATCCTGTATATGAAAATTTGATGAACCATTGATAACAGCAACTGTCTCAAGGAGCCGCAAATACAATTACAAGAGATCTTCTATCATATGTTCAATGTTATAATGCTTTTATGCTAAGTATGCATATTGCAACAATACAGGGGGACTATCCTTTGGCGGAACATAATAAGGATCTTGTTGATAACAGATCGTGGAGCGGCATCAGCCGTAATCTATTAAAGATGATCGCGATCACTACCATAACAGTCGGACACTTTTTCCTGTACACTTTTTCGAAGCACCGCTGTTTCGGCGCAAACGGGATCGTTGTCGGCCTTATGACGATGGTCTGCTTTATCGGGCCGCCGATCTTCATGTTCTTTATTGCTGAAGGCTTCAGGTACACGAGTTCTAAGATGCGCTATGGCAGGCGCCTTTTGATATTCGCTCTGATCACCCAGTTGATCTTTGCGGTCACGACGGCAGACGGATTGGGTTTTGATGTCATGAGATTCTTCTTTGCCTGGAACGTCTTTTTCGCGCTCTTCATCGGCTTCCTCGACCTTTGCATACTGAACTCGAAGATGAAGCTTCCCGTTAAGATCCTGCTGGTAGTAGCAACACTTGCGCTGACATATTTTATGAGTGCCGAGTGGATGATCTTCGGACCGTTGATGATAATCGCTTTTTACTATCTTAAGGACCGCAAGATCATTGCTTTTATAGTTGCCGAATTACTCGTGTACTTAACTTTCTTCTTTGCTGACTGCGGTCTTGACGGCAGTTTCCGGCTGAATTTCTTATCCAATCAGATGAAATATATACTGCCCTACAGTGCGATAGGCATCTTCCTTGTTCTTTTCCTTTACAAGGGGAGGAACGGTAAGAAGAATAAGTTCATACAGTATTTCTTCTATGTATTCTATCCGCTCCATCTTCTGCTGATAGATCTTGTGTTGCTGCTTGCTTGAGAGTTGATATATGCATTTTGTTGAAGCCAAAGGATTAGTACACAATAAGAACGGATACCACGGTATGAACATCTACCGCGGCTGTACGCACGGCTGCATCTATTGCGACAGCAGGAGCCTTTGTTATCAGTTCGATCACCGGTTTGAAGATATAGAGGTCAAGAAGAATGCTCCCGAACTGCTCGAAAAGGAACTTAAGTCCAAGAGGAGCAAGTTCATGATAGCTACGGGCGCCATGTCTGATCCCTATATGCATTGCGAGAAGGATCTGCGTCTGACGCGTCAGTGTCTGGAGATCATCTATAAGTACGGATTCGGCCTTGCGATCCAGACCAAGTCAGACAGGATATTGGAGGACATAGATCTTCTGGATAAGATCAATCAGCAGACTAAGTGCGTTGTCGAGATGACTCTTACTACTTACGATGACGGGCTTTGCAGCATCCTGGAACCCAATGTCTGCAACACAAAGAGACGTTTGGAAGTGTTAGAAGAGATGCGGAAGAGAGGCATTCCGACTGTTGTCTGGATGACGCCGATACTGCCCTTCATCAACGATACTGAAGAGAATATCAGCAATATACTTAACGGTTGTGTCCATGCTGGCGTTAAGGGCGTGATATGCTGGAACACCGGGCTGACATTAAGAGAAGGCGACAGGGAATATTACTACGCAGCGCTCGATAAACACTTTCCGGGCTTAAAGGAAAGATATATCAGCACATTCGGTGATTCCTACGAAGTCCCGAGTCCCGATTCCCGTAAGCTGATGCAGATCTTTAACCGCATCTGTGCTGACAATGGCATGATGTCGGATCCTGATGAGATCTTCCGCTACATGAACGGGTTCCCGGACAAGCAGATCAGCATATTCGACCTGTAGTATAATTGAAGCGGATCAAAAAACAGGACGGGATAGGGATGAAAGATTCAACAAGAGAAAACTTAAGTTATTTCGGGCTCTTCCTCAAATTAGCCGCTGTCAGAAAAGAGATAATACCTGACAAGGTCTCTTTCGGTGAGGATAAGAACTGTTATTTTCTGTATTTTGAACCCGGGGAGATAAAGTCCGATAAGGTCGTCATCTGGATCCACGGCGGCGGCTGGAATGCGGGGACGCCCAAGGATTTTGCCTATGTCGGCCAGCACATAGCCTTGGAAGGATATAGATGTATATCACTTGGCTACAGACTCTCGCCCAAGAACAAGTACCCCGCTCAGATCGAAGATGTCTGCAGGGGTTATAATGCCGCGATAAAGTATCTCCGAGAGAAGGGGATAGATGTATCCAAGATAGTAGTTACGGGACCTTCTGCGGGCGCGCATCTATCTTCGATCCTCTGCTATTCAAAGGCTGATCAGGACCGGTACGGTGTTGATGTTTCAAATGTTATCGGTTATATAGGCTTCGGCGGACCATATAGTTTCGATGAGCCGCAGACAAACACGCTCAGGATCCTGCTGAACCAGCTCTTTGCCAAGGACTTCGACAGGAAGCAGGGCGAACCCGTAAGTCTCATGGATAAGAACCATATCCCTATGCTCCTGATCCAGAGTGAGCACGACGGGCTTGTTGATTTCGCCTGTGGTGAGAGGTTCGCGAAAAAGGCAGAAGAGACCGGCAACTCTTGCGAACTCTACCGCGTAATCGATAAGAAGAACACTCACTCCTGGTATACAGCAGGACTCTTTTTCGAGACGCGTGAAGAGAATAAGGGCCTGGATAGATTCTATTCTTTCATTGAAGGTTTGTGATATGGAGATAGTTGAGTATTCTGATGCGCTTAAGGAGCCGCTTTTCGGATTTACGGATAAGTGTTTCACGGATCTCGGTAAAACATTTGATCCTGAAGGCAGGCACTCCTTCTACAAGGATATAGGCAATGAGTTTTTGGCCTTCTGGTGTCTCATGTCTGACGGCAAAGTCGCAGGTTCAGCCGGGATAAAGCCTTTCGATGAAGAGACGGCTGAGCTTAAGGCGATGTACCTGTCTCCTGAGCTCAGGGGCAAGGGCCTCGGTTTCCGTCTCCTTGATACGGCTGTAAAGTATGCGGAGGCGAAAGGTTATTCCCGCATCGTGCTGGATTCGATGGCTTCTTATGAAGATGCCTTAAGATTGTATTCGAAGTACGGTTTCAGGGAAATCGAAAGATATAATGACAACACTAACGCTCAGGTCTTTATGGAATATAGACCCGGTTGACGGAAGATAGATATGAGGAAACACTACATCGACAACTTAAGATGGATCGTAATACTCCTCCTGATCCCTTATCACGCCGCGATGGCCTGGAATACATGGGGAGAGAACAACTATATCGTCTTCGGTTCCGATAAGGTCTTGAGCAGTTTCATAGTTTTCTGCAGTCCTTTTTTCATGCCGCTGTTATTCCTTCTTGCCGGAATGAGCACAAGGTATGCCCTGTCAAAGAGAACGGCAGGTCAGTATATCGTTGAGAGGATCAAAAGGCTTATCGTTCCTCTTGTCTTCGGAACAGTAGTGATAATGCCCGTGATGTGCTTTATCGCCGATAAGTTTAACTGCGGATATGAGGGATCGTTCCTTTCGCACTACGGGGTGTTCTTCACTAAGTTCACTGATCTTACGGGAGGTGACGGAGGTTTCTCGTTCGGCCAGTTCTGGTTCCTGCTTTATCTTTTCGTGATATCGCTGATAGCTCTCGGGATCATCTTGCTGCAGAGGAAAGTGCTGAAAAAGGAGATAAAGGACATTCCGCTCTGGCTTGTCGTGCTATTAGGACTGCCCTTGTACTTCATGAAGGATATCCTTTCCCTAGGAGGCAAGAGCCTTCTTGAATTCATATATATCTTCCTTGCGGGATACTATGTTTTTTCGCGTGATGAAGCTGTCCTGAAGCTGAGCCGGTTCAGGTGGCTATTCCTGCCGTTGGGCTTGATCTTCAGCGCTTTGAACATATGGCTCTTCATCTGGTCCGGTCTTAACCTTGATGTCCTTAACGGTATAGTGAACAGCCTTGCAGGCTGGTTTATGCTGCTCGGGATTATCGCTCTTGGCAAGGCCCGTCTGGACTTTACCGGAAAGATACCGGCTCATATGTCTGGGATATCCTTTGCTTTTTTCAGTCTGCATTATGTTTTCCTGGTCTTGCTGCAATATCTGTCGGCAGGGTTCACGGAGGTCACTTTTGTCCTCTTCATAATTCCCGTGCTTACAGCTTATGTTCTGACTATTTTCTTCAGCCAGATCTTCGTGAGAGTTCCTTTCCTGAGTTTCCTTATCGGCACCAAGAAGAGATAAGGTGATATAATCTAAGGGTGAGATCCGTCTCATAGATCATTTAAAGCGAGGGCACGATCATGAAGAAAACAGCAGTAATAGTTCTTGCATTGGCTTTGTCTTTTGCATTTTTCGGATGTGCTAAAGGCGGAGATAAAGCAAACGGCAACGCTAACGGTAACGGCGGCGAGGGACCCGCAGTAGAAGCAACGGATGCAAAAGAAGACAGCAAAGTCGGAATGTCGACGAGCGGAGATTTTGTCGTTTTCAAAGTTAAATCAGATATAAAGCTTGACGAAAATGCCTGGTTGGGTTTCTGTCCCGGCAGTAAGCAGTATAAGAATGAGACTGAAGCTGACGAAGACGATGTGCTCTATATGTACCAGTCTGCAGATAAGACGACAAATGAAGCTTATGTTTTCGAGTTCGATAAGAATGATATCAAAAGCACCCTTCAAGACGGCGAATATGTCATGGTCCTCTGCGACAACGATGATGACGGCAAGCTCATCCTTCAGTTCCCCGCTGTCGTAAAGAACGGAGAGGCGACTTTCGATCTTTCCAAGATAAAGATGAACTGACGGCGGTCCTATATCTTTGAGGCAGGCTCTTTTGCAATATAAGGAGACGGACTTATGAAAATGTATAAATACGGGATCATAATGGGTCTGACGTCTATAATCTCCACATTGCTCCTGGCAGGCGTGCCGACCGGTACATCTACGCCTCTTGAAGTTGCGAACGGCGCGGTATTTGCTGCCGGGATAATATCGGTGCTGATGTTTGGTCCTGTCATGAAGAAACATGCATCGGCATGCCTGATCTCGATCCTCTATGTTCTGGTCCTGACGCTCATGTCATATTACATCGAGATCTATACGAGGGGATATACCATGTATACGGTCGGTTATGTTCCCGGGCTCGTGATCTCCTTTGCGGGCATCATTACATCCCTTCAGAACAGGGGTAAGAACAAGATAGCCGTAAGCATGTTCATATGCATAATCGCTTTCCTCTTCAGCATCGGAAATGCCGTGGTAACATACATGGCAACGGGAAAGGGGATCGTGTAGAAGGATGAGTCCTTACAAGATAACGAAGGCCGGAAAAGCCGATCTTGAAGAGATATTGGCATTACAGTACCTCGCTTACCAGAGCGAGGCCGCCCTGTTCGGAAACAAAGACATCCCTCCGTTGAAAGAGACGATCGGGGAAGTCGAAGCTGAATACGACAAAGGCCTGATCCTGAAGATGACCGCTGATAACGGGACCATCATAGGATCTGTCCGCGCCTTCGAAAAGGAAGGAACCGTCTATATCGGTAAACTGATGGTCCATCCTGACTACAGGCGCAAAGGCTATGGCAAAGAACTCCTTTCCGCGGCCGAAGGATATTTTCCGGGCAGGCGCTATGAACTCTTCACGAGCACAAGGAGCGTTGATAACATCCGCCTGTATATGTCGCAGGGCTATAAGATCTTCGATCAGAAGAAGATCGACGATGAACTTGAATTTGTTTTTATGGAGAAGTTGACATGATCAGAGAAGCAGCAAGAGAAGACCTGGATCAGATCCTGGAATTATATCTATATCTTCACGAGACGGACGTGCCCGAGAAGGATGAGCATATGTTGAAGACCTGGGAAAAGATAATATCTGACCCGGACCACCATCTTATCGTACTCGAAGTTGATGGCAGGATCGTGTCATCCTGCGTCTGCGTGATAATACCTAATCTTACCCGTTACGCAAGGCCGTATGCCTTTATCGAAAATGTCGTGACCCATGAGAAATGGCGCGGCAGGGGTTTTGCCTCACAGTGCCTGGCTTATGCGAAGGAACTTGCGGTCAGGGAGAACTGCTACAAGATGATGCTCTTAACGGGTTCCAAGGATCCTGCTACACACAGGTTCTATGAATTCGCGGGCTATAACGGTTCCGATAAGACGGCCTACATTCAGTGGCTCTGACGGGTGATAAACATGAACGAACTTTGCAAGATCATAAAAAGCACAACGGAGCCTAATTTTATTAACATAAGATCTTCGATAAAGACCTACGACAGGGATGCTCTCTGCTACGGAGCGCCCTGCTGGAGATGGGTCTACCACGCTCTTCATTCGGCCGATAAGTGGTTCATCAATCCCTTCGATTACGAGGAGCCTTCCTTCCACGAAGAAGGGATGGATAATCCCGAGAACCCCACGTCTGTGGTGCTCAGCGACGAAGAACTTCTTGAATATCTCGATTCGGTCGAGAAGAAGACCATGGATTATCTTGACAGCCTGACTGATGACATGCTTTACGAGAAACCCGATAACTGCCCTTACACCAGGATGGAGTTGATCTTAAGACAGTTCAGACACATTTCTTTCCATACCGGAATGTTAAACGGACAGACGGTCCTTGCAACGGGCGAGTTCCCCGTATGGATATCCGAGACTTCCAGATTCGTAGACGACGGCATCTTTGTAGGCAGGTACCGCGAGAGGCAGAAGAAGCAGGATAAGTGATGGGATCAGAGATAAAAAAGAAGATAGTTATAATCGGCGGGGGCATATCAGGTCTTTCCGCCGGCATTTTCGCGCAGCTTGCAGGCTTTGAAGCGCATATCTATGAGAAGAACGCCCTTCCCGGCGGTGAGTGCATGAGCTGGAACAGAAACGGTTACCAGATAGATAACTGCATCCACTGGCTGACCGGAACAAAGAAAGGGACGGATCTCTATAACACCTGGAAGACCGTCGGCGCGATAGATGATGACACACAATACGCGGATACTAAGAGATTCTATGCGAGCAGGTTCGAAGGACAGGAACTGTCGCTCTGGAAGGATCTGGACAGGACTCAGGAAGAACTGATCAAGGCTTCTCCCGAAGATGAGGAAGAGATAAGAAGGTTCATTCAGTATGTCACATATGCCCGGGGTTGTGTCGTCCCGTCGAAGAAGCCTTTGGAAATGATGAACATCAAGGACTATATCGAGCTCGGCAGGGAGATGGGAGACATGACCAAGGTCATAAAGGACTTCGGCAAGGTCGACTGTGCAGCCCTCGGGGAGAGGTTCAAGAGCCCTGCCATGAGAAAGCTCATGACCGATTATCTTCCCGCAGAATATACTTCTTATTCGCTCATGGTGTCCTATGCGTCAATATCCGGCGGGAACGGTGATATCCCGCTGGGAGGATCTCTTGCGATGTCGCTCAGGATCGCCGCAAGGTTCAAGGAACTTGGAGGCACGCTCCATACAAATGCACCTGTGGTAAGGATCCTTGTCGAAGGCAGGCGCTGTACCGGGATCGAACTCGAAGACGGCGGGGTGATAGGATCTGACTACGTCATAAGCACTGTTGACATGAGTTTCCTTTTCGGCAAGCTCATCGATGCCGGCTATATGCCGAAGGAATACAGGAAAGCATATGAGGACCGCAAAGGCTACCCCATTACGAGCGGTTTCCAGGCCGCTTTTGCCGTGGATGACACTTTCAGGGTGGAAGATACGGTGTTCTTTGACTGTGACAGGCTCCGGGTCGGCGACAGGTACATCAGCAGGATGTCGATGAAGAACTACGGATATGACCCGTCTTTCGCTCCTGAAGGAAGGACCGTCATACAGGTCAATCTCGTGCAGACCGATGAGGACTACCGTTTCTGGGCAGGTCTTTCCGGTGAAGAATACAAGCAGAAAAAACTCGAGACCGCGATCGAACTCGAGAAGAGGCTGGTCGCGGAATTCCCCGAACTTGAAGGCAACATCGAGTTCCTGGATTGCTGGACGCCGGTGACATATAACAGATTCTGCAACGCTTACCACGGATCCTACATGGGCTTTGTTACCACGACCGCCGTTAAACAGCTGACATCTAAAGGCGTCATCAAAGGTCTTGACGGTCTTTACATCGCAGGCCAGTGGACGATGAACCCCGGCGGACTCCCCATAGCCCTCGTATCCGGCAAGTTCGCGGTCCAGAGGATCTTAAAGAAGGAGAAAAGGAACATCCTGGACTTTTGTTCCTGAGCTTCCGGACCGGATAGTATCCGGGTCTTTATGCGGATTTGTCATTTGTCCGTTTTTTTGATCGAAAAATCTACATTTTATATTAGCGGATACCCCCCTCTATGTGAGATAATATGCACGACTATTTCTACGGAAGGAAAAGGTTAGCTAATATGAAGAAAAAGTTAATGACAGCTCTGGTTACTGTTACGGCAGCAGCTTGTCTGTTATCGGCTTGCACACCGGCTCAGGTAACACCTGAATCTTCTGCATCCGAAAGCGAGACGACAACTACTACCGAAGCCAGCAAACCGGCAGAGACTACTCCTGCAGACGATCCGCTTGTTATCGAGGTAAAAGACTTCGCTAACTCCGATAAGTGGAGAGTCAACGGAGACTGTAAGGCAACTCCCGACAAGGACGGCAAGATCCTGATCTCTGAGAGAGCAACATCCAATGCCGGAATCGAGATCCCCTGCGATGCATACAGGGGCAACAAGGTTCACTGCAAGGCGGTCGTAAACAGCGCCAACCCCGCTATTACGCTTTCGCTCCGCTACAACATCTTCGGCAACACGTCCTATGTCAACATCACCTCTATCAAGCCGGTAGAGGGTGTATTCCTCGTGCTTGAAGGTGATATCGATATCCCCGAGAATGCTACCGATATTGCTATCTATATCGAAGCCAACGATGTAAAGGACATGCTCCTTACGACCATGTCTGTTTCCGTTGTCGGAGATTACAACGACCTGACAAATACACCCGTTGCCCAGCTCAAGGATCCTTCATCCTACGATTCCCTCAAGGAGATCTACAAGGATCTGTTCAAGATGGGTGCTGCAGTTCCCGCCACGGTCATCACGAACAGCAACGACGAGTTCAAGAAGCTCGTTATCCGCGAGTTCAATTCCGTAACATGCGAGAACGATCTCAAGCCTGAGAATGTCCTCGACACTGCGGCAAATCTTGCTGATCCTGAGAAGTACAACGAGAACCCCGCCATCCACTTCGATGCAGCTAAGCCCACATTGGAATTCTGCAAGGAGAACGGCATCCAGATGAGAGGACACACTCTCGTATGGCATTCCCAGACACCTTCCTGGTTCTTCTACAAGAACTACGATGTCAACGGCGAACTCGCTGACAGAGATCTCATGCTCAAGAGAATGGAGAACTACATCAAGTCAGTTACCAACTGGTGCGAAGAGAACTATCCCGGCGTTATCTATGCATGGGACGTTGTCAACGAAGCAGCAGGCGATAACGGCGGCATGCGCGACAGCTACTGGAAGCAGATCATCGGCGAGGACTTCGTCGAGCAGGCATTCAAGTTCGCAAGAAAGCACGCTCCCAAGGGCGTCGAGCTCTTCTACAACGACTACAACGAATATCAGCCTTCCAAGCAGCAGGTCATCCTCGACATGCTCAAGCCTATCGCAAAGGCAGGCAACATCGACGGTATGGGTATGCAGAGCCATATCAGCGCAGGTCTCATGGCTGACACCTACGTCAAAGCGATGAACAAGTATGCGGAAGAACTCAAGGTCAAGATCCACATCACAGAGCTTGACGTCTCCGCTCCCAATTCACCTAACCCCATGTACGATCAGGGTACTTACATGAAGACTCTCTTTGAGGCTCTCGTAGCTGCAAAGAAAGCCGGAACTCCTCTCGAGTGCGTCACCTTCTGGGGTCTCACAGACGAGATGAGCTGGAAGTCCGCTGACAGGCCTTTGCTCTTCTACGGAGACATCACACCCAAGCCCGCTTTCGAGGGCGTTGTCTGTGCAGTCACAGGCGGCGAGATCGCAAAGCCCGCTGACTATGTTGAGGTCGAGAGCGACTTCACTCCCATCAAGGAAGATTACGAAGACCAGAAGTTCATCGGCAAGCCCAGAGCAAGCTCCACACAGAAGATCGTGGGCGACGCTTTCGCAGGTGATTACTGTCTCGAGAACTCCGGCGGACAGGCTGAGTGGGACGGATATTCCATCGACATCAGCAGGTTCATCGGCCAGAAGATCAAGTTCTCCTTTGCGGTCAAGTCCGCTGCACCCATGGTCTGCTTCACCGGCGACATCGACGGCACATGGCCTCACCTCATCGAAGTTGACACATCGAAGGGTGAATGGGTCGAAGCATCCGGCGAGTGGGATGTTCCCGCAGGAATGACCTCACTGTCTCTCTACTTCGAGAGCACGGACATGTCGGCTTTCTATATTGATAACGTAGTTATCGAAGTAGTTCAGTAAGATCTGATCCGAACAATAACTGCAGAGGCTGTCTCGCGCATGAGGCAGCCTCTTTCATTTGTGGTACAGACGGGAATTACCTGTAATCGGGTAAAGTTGTACCTGTACAGGTACAAAAATGCGTTTTACAGGTAATTTTCTTAATGACAGCCCGGGCGATCGGATCGCTTCATTAAAGTCCGGCGTTCTTTACGAACATGTCTATCACTTTCTGTGATTCAGGCCAGGTGGGGACTGCTATGGGGAAGACATGGAACATCACGCGGTCTTCGGCTGAGACGGCCTTATAGTAGGAGTTGGCTATCCCTGCCTTATCCAGGACCTTCTTATAGTAATCGCATTCCCTTAACATGGAATCCTTGTCGCCCGTGATGATGCTGACGGGAATGCAGTTTGTCCTTCCGAAGGAGAGGACTGTAGCCTTGCCGAGATCCATGAGATAGTCAGGCATTGAGCCGTCCTTATCCATGTAGATCCCCGGGAAGCGGTTCTTGTTGCGGAGAAAGCCGCCGCAGATGAGACCTGTCGAAAAGCACCTGACTTCGGGAACGGTCTTTATCTTGAGGTCTTCTCTGACCTTGGGATCGTTGCAGAGGAAGACTGTCAGCAGGGCAAGGTAGGCGCCCGCGGAATCGCCTGTTGTGTGGATCTTTTCGAGACCGTAAGTTTTATGAAGGAAGGACAGGGCACGGCAGATCTCTTCAGCTTCTCCGGCAAGGTCCTTGTCCGGCATCAGAGTGTAGTTGATGTTGACTACGGGGATGTTTGCTTTCAACGCAAGGTGCATGCCGTAGTTCTTGTCGAGCTCTTTGTTGCCGTATACGAAAGCGCCGCCGTGGATGAGGAAGAAAGCTTCTTCGAAATGATCTTTCTCACCGCCCGGGAAGTAGATGTCGAGGATGCCGTTGGTTCCCGCGGATGCATCGTAGACGATATCCTGCGATACTGATACGCCGTCAGGGTATTGCTCGTTTTCGAGACGGGGAGTATCCCACTCGATGCATCTTTCGATAAAAGCGAGACGCTCTTTTTCGCTCCTCTTCATCAGTATATCCTTAAGTCCCATAACAGCCTCCGTTAATGATCTTTTCGAGTATTATATCACGCGGGCTGATTGCCGATATGAAAGGACTCGTTTACAATATAAGTGCTATTGTTGTGACCATAGGGGGAATACATAAGGTCACGAAGGGGAGGTGTCTATGACTAAAGTTAGATGGGGCGTAATGGGAACCGCCAATGTTGCCGACTGGGGAACCATACCCGGAATGCTCCAGGCAGAGAACTGCGAGCTTACCGCCATCGCCGGAAGAAGCCTCGAGAAGGCCGAAAGGTATAAAGCAAAATTCGGATTCAAGAAGGCATACGGCAGCTATGACGAACTCTTAGCCGATGAGGAAGTTGAGGCCGTATATGTTCCGCTTCCCAACGATCTGCATAAGCCCTGGGTCATCAAGGCACTGGAGGCAGGCAAGAATGTCCTCTGCGAAAAGCCTGTCGCCATGAATGCGGAAGAGACACGCGCCATGTTCAAGGCGGCTGAAGACAACAACGTGCTCCTCATGGAAGCGTTCGCATATCTTCACAGCCCTTATGTACAAAGCCTCAAGGATGATATCGCGAGCGGAATCATCGGTGATGTGGAGTTTATCGAGACGGCATTCTATACCCAGTGCTACAAGGACGATTTCAGACTCCGCAAGGGTCCGGGCGGTGGAGCCATGTACGACCTCGGCTGTTACTGTTCATCACTGATCTTAAGCCTTGTAGATTCTGATGTCGTATCCGTAAAAGCGGTTGCCGAATTCTCGGAGAATGAGGTCGATCACCTGACAGCGGGCATACTGAAGTTCGCCAACGGAGTCAGGGCTGCATTCAATGTCGGCATGATACTGGGAACGGATTCCGACAAGAGATATGACAGGCTTTATATCCACGGTACCAAGGGTTCGATAGAATCTTTTGTCTGTTATAACCAGGAAGGCGATATCACATACGATATCGTGACTGACGAAGGCAAGATCACACGCGATCTGACGGCAAGAAATAATTATGCCCTCGAGTCAGAACAGTTCGGGAGATGCATAGCTGAAGGCGAGAAGCCGCACGTTACGAAAGAGTTCTCGATTAAGAACTCCGAGTTCATCGACCGTGTTCTGGAAGAGATAGGTTACTGATCCAAATCCCCGATCAGGATCGCGCGCACGGGCGCACCGTCACATCCGCCGAGATTAAGAGGCTGGGCACAGAGGAAGTATCTGCCTTCCTTGATATCTGCGAGCCTTATTCCTTCAAGGAGGACGACTTCGGCGCCCAGCAGGATATAGTGGACTTCGGCAGGGGCATCGATCGGACCTACTGTCTGTGATTCGTTGCCGAGAAGAAAGATTCTGTTGTCAGCGAACACTTTTGCGGCTTCGGCCGTAACTGTGGCATTCCCCTTTATGAGGATCCTGCCGGCATCGCCGGATTTGGCAAGCATCTTTCCGGCATCTTCCGCGCTTACGTCGCCTTCGTGTTCTGCGACAAAGCAGGGTCCCACAAATCTTTCGAGGCTGACCTGATCTATCGTCTTGCCGTCTTTTAAGAAGTGGAAGGGAGCGTCAACGTGCGTGCCGTTATGCGCGCACATCGAAAAGCTTGTGAGGTTGCATATGTCGCCATTGGGGATCGACATTACGCGTTCCATAACGGGTGACGGGTCGCCCGGGTATACTTCGCATCCGAATAGTTCCTGTGTGATGTCGTAGATCTTCATGTGAGACTCCTTATGCCATCTTGTTGAACTGATCAGGATCTTTCTTCTGTCTGAACCTGAGCCAGTATCCTGCCGTCATGGAGGACAGCATCGTCGTGAGTATGAGTACTGTAAAGAATTCGAGGCTGATGATGTTATAAGAGTAAGCAACTGTTGCCAGCACGATGCCGGGACCTCCTCTGGCGTTCATCGTCATGGCGAAGTCGAGCCTCGTCCCGTGCGAAAGTCCTGAAGGGAGGAGCATGAGCCAGGTGCCTATGAACTCGAGCCCGAAAGCTATCGCGAAGAAGAGCCCGAATCTTGCGAAAGAGAAACCATGCACGACATTGAGCTGGATCCCGACGAGAGCGAAGTATATGGGGATGAAGAATGAGAATGCTATGTTCTCAAGGTACTTCATCCTTGTCTTTGTCGTGCCGGACCTGCCGAAGATCGCCTTGATAAGATAACCGACCACAAAGGCCGAGTACATGATATTGATCCCTGCCCAATAGAGCAATCCGCATGTTATCAAGAGGATAACGAAGCTTAAGGTGTAGAAAGTATTCGCTTTCCATTCCTTGCGGATCTCTTTGATGTGCTTTGCTATGACGGCGATCGCGGCAAATATGCCGATGGTGACGAATACGATCAGGAGCATCTCCCACAGTTTGATCTGTCCCGCCGATGCTATCTTGACTGCAACATTGAGCAGCACCCATAAGCAAAGATCCTGGAAAGTCGATACGGTGAGAACGGTATTTGAGAATCTGGTGTTCATTATGCCCATGTCGAAGAAGATCTTCGATATGACGGGGATCGATGTGATCGCTACACCGATCGCGAAGACCATCCTGTAACAGGTCACATTGCCGATGCTGCCGATGAAGCTGTCCTGGAAGAGGTTGAAGAAGGGGATGCTGCCCGCCATGGGGAGGATCGTAGCGCCAGTGAAGACCAGGCTTATCGTCTTGATGTTGCTCTTATCGGCTTTGATCTCGGTGTTGTAGCCCGACAGGAACATTAGGAATATCAATCCCAGCTGGTAGAAGATATTGAGGACTTTGCCTTCTTCGGGATATGCTTCGAAAACGGAGCTCATAAGTACCGGTGCGAAGATATAAAGGAAACTTCCGCCGAAGAGCATGCCGCCTATGATCTCGCCTACCACACGGGGACCTTTTATCTTTTCGAAAAGCGTGCCGAAGAGGAAGGCCGACAGCAGAAGAAGACCGAGCGCGATAAGCGTGATGATGATCTCTTTTTCGCTTAGTGTTAAGAGCTTCATTTGGCAGGACCGTTGTACCTGAGGCAGAGGGTCGTGATGTCGTCTGCCTGTTCCGCGCCGCCCGAGAAGAAGACGATGTCTTCGCGGATGCCTTTATCGAGATCCTTGATGTCGCCCGTGCAGTGCCTGTTAAGGGAAGCGATCATCCTGTCGATGCCGTACATCTCCCTTTGCAGGTTCAGTGCCTCGGGAACGCCGTCGGTATAAAGCCAGATGATGTCTCCGGGCTCGAGAGTGATCTCGTAATCCTTGTATTCTATGTTTTCGATAACGGCAAGAGGCGGAAGATTATCTATCTTCCTGATCTCGAAGACGCCGTTTGCCTTCTTTAAAGCCATGTATTCATGTCCTGCGGAAGAATAGCTTAATCTTCCGGTCGAAAGCTCGAGGACTCCCAGCCAGGCTGTCGCGAACATATCAAGCTCGTTTACTTCGCAGAGCTGGTTGTTGACCCTGTTGAATACTTCCCTGACACTCCTGAAACTCCTGTGAGCCCGGTCGTTCAGCATGGTCTTTACGACCATCATGAACAGGGCAGCGGGAATGCTCTTGCCCGATACGTCCGAGATGATGATGACGAGGTGGTCGTTATCCGCCATGAAATGATCGTAAAAGTCGCCTCCGACTTCCTTGGCGGTCGTCATCGATGCGTAAAGATCGAAATCCGTCCTGTCGGGATAAGCGTGGGAGCCTGCGGGGATTATGTTCTTCTGGATGGCATTCGCGGTTACAAGGTCGTTCGCGGCCACGTAACGCTCACGGCTCAGCTTAACGTGCAGGATGCAGTACATCAGGAGCAGGACGAGACAGGAAGAAGCCGTGGTCAGGGTGAGACCGTAGATAGCAACGGCGAAGAAACCCATTCCAATAGGGAAGAAGACGTAGATAAAGAAGGCGATCAGCTGATATTTCCTCAGGAGATTGCGGTATATGACCACGAATATGAGTGTGATGATGAGGGTCAGGTAGATATAGATATTCGATGCCATGAAATAGGGCGATCTGTGGTAGAAACCGTCAGGATCGACCGTGAAATAGATCCCCGTAAAGACATTCAGGACTATGAGCGCGGCAGAGATGAAAAGTCCGATATCGAAAAGACAAGTCCATTTGCTGAACTTCTTTCCGGCTATCCTGAGGATGGATGAGACATATTTCCAGAACAGGAAAGGCATCATCAGGTTGGCAAGGTAGTAGACCGTGTTCGCAGCCATGTTGGCCTGGATGTACTGGGGCTGGCCGTCAACGATCCATGACATCTCGTCTGCGAAAGAGGCGACGATGTTGGTTAAGAGCATATGAAGGAAGAACTTGAAGTCATCTTCTTTCTTCGGCGTATCGAGGACGGCACTTATGAAGAGGACGATCCCCGAGAAGATGCAGAAGATGTCGAGCGTGATGTCGATCACGCTCATAAATTTCAGGGAGGCGATATCAGTGCTCGCGAAAGCATAGATCGAGAGAAAAAGAACGATGACAGCGAAAACAGACGAAAGTATCGTTACGCTCTTGAATCTGGATGTGCTTAACATATCGTCCCCCATTATAAGAGATATGATGCCCCAATACCGTCAGAGATCAACTCAAGCTTTCTATATTATAACTTATTTCTCTGTATCTTGCCCGATACTGTTTTCGGGAGTTCGTCCTTGAATACAACGATACGCGGGTACTTGTAAGGAGCCGTATGGACCTTGACGTAGTTCTGTATCTCTTTTTTGAGTTCTTCCGTGCCTTCGGTTCCCTTGACGAGAACGATGGAAGCTTTGACGACCTGGCCGCGGACTTCATCGGGAGCAGCTGATACGCCGCACTCGAGAACATAAGGAAGCTCCATGATAACGCTCTCGATCTCGAAAGGTCCGATACGGTAGCCGGAGGACTTGATAACGTCGTCGACGCGGCCTACATACCAGTAGAAGCCGTCCTCGTCCCTCCAGGCAGTATCACCTGTGTGATACCAGCCGTCGTGCCAGACCTCGTGGGTCTTCTCGGGATCGTTATAGTAACCGACTGCAAGGCCGCAGGGTGAACCGTTCTTGAGGTTGATGCAGATCTCTCCTGTCTCACCGGCAGGGACGGGGTTGCCGTCCGGGTCCAGGATATCGACATCGTAGATCGGAGCAGGCTTGCCCATGGAACCGATCTTGTGGTCGGCTCCTCTCATGTTGCCGATGATCATGGTGGATTCGGTCTGGCCGAAACCTTCGAGGATCTGAAGACCCGTTACTTTTTCGAACTGGCGGTAGACCTCAGGGTTCAATGCTTCTCCTGCCGTTGTCATGTGCTTAACGGAAGAGAAGTCATACTTGGAGATATCCTGCTTGATGAGCATCCTGAGCATCGTCGGAGGTGCGCAGAATGTCGTGATGTGATACTTTTCGAACATGGGGAGGATGTCTGCGGCATCGAACCTGTCGAAGTCATATACGAATGTTGCAGCCTCTGCGAGCCACTGGCCGTAGAGCTTGCCCCACATGGCCTTGGCCCAGCCTGTGTCGGAGATCGTGAAGTGAAGTCCGTCAGGATCTACGCAGTGCCAGTACTTGGCAGTGTGGAAGTGACCCAGGGGATACTTGTAGTTGTGCATTGCGATCTTGGGGTAGCCTGATGTACCGGATGTGAAGTACATGAGCATGATGTCATCACCGCCGGGAGCGTCTTCTGTACGGTCGTACTTGGTGCTGTAGAGCTCATACTCCTCGTCGAAGTTCCTCCAGCCTTCACGTGTTCCGTTGACGATGATCTTGTGGAGGAGACCGGGGTTCTTCTCTGCAGCGATGTCAACCTGATGGGCTGTGTCGCCGTCAGCAGTGCAGAGGATGGCGGATACTCCTGCAGACTTGAACCTGTAATCGAAGTCGTGCTCAAGGAGCTGGTTGGTGGCAGGGATCGCGATGGCGCCGAGTTTGTTAAGTCCCATCATGGCGAACCAGAACTGGTAGTGGCGCTTTAAGACGAGCATGACCCTGTCGCCCTTCTTGATGCCTAAGGACTTGAAGTAGTTTGCACATCTGTTGGAAGCCTTCATGATGTCCGTGAAGGTGAACCTTCTCTCAGTGCCGTCCTTGGAGATATGGAGCATGGCGAGCTTGTCGGGTTCGCGCTTTGCGAGCCTGTCAACGAGGTCGAATGCGAAGTTGAAGTTATCGATGTTCTTGAACTTCATGGAGATGGGCGTGCCGTTCTCGTTGAAGTCAACATCAATGTATTCCTTATAGATACGCTTCTTCTGCTCGACTTCGACTACGGACTTGCCCTTGATCTTTGTCTCTGTCTTGACATCGACCTTAGGCTCACCTGCAGCATTGAGGACGAAAGCATAGAATACGCAATCCTGGCCGTTAACGGCGATCATGCCGTGAGGCGTATCGGAGTTAAAGTAGATCGTGTCACCGGGGCCTAAGATCTCGCTGTGATCACCGACCTGGACCTTGAGGTTGCCCTCGATGACGAGATCGCACTCCTGACCTTCGTGGGTGGTAAGTTCGATAGGCTTGTTCTGTGCCTCGGGCCTGAACTCGCTCTTCACAAAAAGAGGCTCGCAGATCCTGTTCTTGAAGGCATAAGCCATGTTGAAGTAGGTCATGCCGTGGGCGGAGGCGATCTCCTGTCCCTTGCCGGCTCTTGTGACCGTGTATGAATCAAGTGTAGGGGAGAAGCCCTCGATGATATCCGTTACGTTGACGCCCAGAGCGCCTGCGCAGCGGTAGATGAAAGCGAAGTTAAGGTCGACTTCTCCGGATTCGCACCTCTCGTACTCCTCGACGGATACGTCTGTCTTCTCGGCCATCTCTTCGACTGTAAGGCCGACGATCTCACGCAGGTCCTTGATACGACCTGCCATCTCATGGATCTTCCTGTTAAGACCTCCGATTACTTTAACCATACCTTTAATCTCCTTTTTGTTTGGGACAAAAAAACTCGCCCCAAAGTTTTAAGACTTTGAGACGAGTGTTGATATTCTATACACCCGCGGTACCACTCAAATTGCGTTTGACCGCCACTTATCGGGATCAGACAATCCCTATGCACTAACGTAACATTCACGGGAAGGTTCTACTCAGGGATACCTTTTCTTCCTTCCGGCTCAGAAGCTACATCGTATTCGGTTTAGTTCAGCATCTCTCACCATCTGATGCAATCTCTGTACGACATACGCCGATACGACCTCTTCGTCAAGGCCTGTAAACATAAGTGTATCACGACTTTTATTATTTGCAAGACCTTATTTAAGAGCCCGGAAAGCTCTTCCCTGCAGGATGTGATACAATGGTTGCCATAATATCCTGTCGGTCAGGGAGGTAATACTGTTGGAAGAACTCATAAGAAGGATAAACGAACTCAGCGCCAAGAACAGGGCTGAGGGGCTGACGCCTGAAGAGATCGAGGAAAGGGAGATCCTCCGCAACAGATACAGACAGAGCGTGGTCGGCAATCTTAAGGCCCAGCTCGACAATACCTATGTAAAGGATCAGGACGGGAACATCAGTCCCTTATCATCGAAAAGGCACGATTAAAGCCTTTTTTGCGTTCAGATAACGCATCTGTAACACAAATGAATTGTTAGTTTAAGCTCTTATTTCCTTTAGGTGCTATAATATAATCAATAGTTATGTTCTTTTTACGGACAAAAGTGAGGATAGCATTTGAAGTCTAAGAGCAGGACATCGTTACTGAGTAACCTTACATTGAGGAAAGCCACGGGCATTATCCTCATGTTTGCTTATATCATCAATCCTTACGGATTCCTGTTTGCGGATGACACCGCAGACATCGATCTGCCGCAGGATGCCGTCGTCGCATCTGAAGATCAGGACAGTTCTGTTCCCGGAGAAGATGAAGATGCAGCTGTCCCCGCTCCCGGCGAAAACAATGACGATCCTGATGTAACTGATCCTCAGGATACAACTGATCCCCAAGATGATACCGATCCTTCGGAAGACACTCTTCCTTCTCAGGATTTGGATGCAGCTGAGCCTGCAGATGAAGAGCCGCAGCAAACACAGGCAGAAGATACTGACCGTGATGAACCTGCTGCTCCGTCCTCCGAGCCCGCAGATCCTGCTGATGACGGTTCCGTGATAGAAGATGTCGTTCTTGATTCATCAGGCAAGACCTGGAAAGTAACGGCAACGTTCGGTCCCGAATGCAATATCCCTTCAGATGCGAAGCTCAGGGTAAAGGAGATCACATCAGGCAGGGACTATAAGGATTACAGCGACAGGACAGCTGACTGCCTGGATGACAGGACGATCGATTATATCAGGCTTTTCGACATAAGCATCGTCAAGGACGGCGTGGAGATCGAACCTGCGGAAGGAACATCGGTCAGGATCACGATCAATCTTGCACAGGTATCCGATTACGGAGTCTGCGTCCTGCATTTCCCGGATAACGAAGAGGCCGAGGTCTTTGACGATGTCGATGTCAGCAAGGGGGAGGGAACGGAAGTAACATTCGATACATCCGCCTTCTCGGTCTTCGCAGTTGCCGGCTACACCCTGGAGAAGGTGATAGAGGCAGGTGACGGCAAGACATATAAGTTCATCCTCACCTATGACGATAAAGCGGGATTCCCCGAAGATGCCTCTCTTGAAGTATCCGAGCTTAAAGGCCAAGAATACGAGGACTATCTTGAGAAGACTCTTAAGACCGTTGGCGGAGACAAAGCTTCTTATGCAAGGATCTTCGATGTGTCCGTGATCTCATCAGACGGAACGAAGATCCAGCCTGCTTCGGATGTTAAGGTCGATGTCATCCTGGAAGATGCGGCAGGCACAGACAACCTGGAAGTCGTTCACTTCGGCAGCAAGCCTGAACAGATCGATGCATCAAGGGACGGCAAGGTCTTGTCCTTCACAACATCAGGCTTCTCCATATATGCGATCGTAGATAAGACCATGGCAGCTCCCACGGGTACCGGTTGGATCGCCGTTAATGATTATACGAAAGCGGATGACCTGATAGGCAAGGAAATATATATATCCCAGATCCAAGGTCCCTTCATGAAGAACAACCAATACACTATCAGTGGTACGAGAACCGGTATCGAAAGGACAAAACACGAGGTTGCTCCGACACCGACACCGGCACCATCGATAGACAGCATAGATGTTGAGGGAGCCATCAGTATGGGCGCTAAGCCGTTCCATATTGAAAAAGAAGGCAATTATTACTATTTCTGGTGTTTAGATGATAACGGCGATAAGAAATATGTACGCCGTACAGGAACCGGAACAAATACAAACAATAATGCCGATAAGAGTCTGAGCCTTGTTGATGAAAATGAAATGGATGAGAGATCCGCTTTTGTGCTCGGGGCAAACGGCAGCGGTATCTATATCGCATCGCCCGAAACGACTTTCTGCTGGAACATGCAGAGCGGTTACAACGGTAACGGCAGGGCTTTTGCCGCATATCCCGGAACAAGCGATATAAATGCAAGATTTGTATTCTGGTATTATGTTCCCGTCCCTGACGATCCTTATGATCTGGATGGATCCACATACGGACTGATGAACCTGCATTCGGCTACCATGGGTTATGCCCTGATGGGAGACGGAAGTAATAATCATGCTCTGTATGAACTTATCATAAGGGCGGACAACGGCGGCAGGACTGTCTATGTTGACGAGAACAGTGACATATCGATGTGGACTTTCCATAATGTATCATCAGACGGATATAAGCTTTCTACAGAGGTTGACGGATCTCTTGTTTACCTTAAGCTCGATTCCGACGGTGTCTCTTTTGTTGCCGGCGAGGATGAGGCAACTGTTGTCAAGTTGACTCCCGGTTCGGGAGCTGATGAAGGTAAGATATTCCTGTCATCCGGAAACCAATACCTGACTTATGATACGACTGATGGATTCAAGACGACAACAACAGTTTCTTCCAGAGTTGGTCTGAATCTTGTTGAGAAGAGCAACGCTTCGCTCAGTGACAAGATGACATATTCAGCTAAGGAAGTAAGCGTTTCCGATACGGTCAATGTTCCGAACGGCGCCAAGGTCATAGTCTATACACGTGTCTGGAATGAGACTACATCTTCTTATGATTTCTATGCGATCAATCATGACGGGTCCTTGTATCCCTGCTACGAAAGAGGCGACTCGATCATGTGGGTCGGTGATGTCCTGGAGTCCATCCAGTGGGAATTCACCGAGTACTATTGGGAAGGGACAAATGATCCGAACTACTACTATGAACTTTATAATCCTTATTCCGACAAGTATCTGGCGCCCCAGCTGAACGGTCAGATACTCTCGTCCGACAAGATCGGTATCAATCTTGAGGGCCGCAGGGAAGGTGAATATTATACGGACATCACAGCATGGGATAACTCGTATTATACTTATGCGGCATTGGCTGCCGGGACCGATTCCATAGAGTCAACTTCCTTTGCCAAGGCCGGGATCTTCTATTTTGCCATCCTTAATCCTGCTGATACGACAGATGCCCTGCACGAAGTAGCTACTGAGGGTAATGCCGACCACGGCATTACGATGAAGATAGTCGACTTTGGTTCCAAGAGATGGACTCAGAATAATCAGATGGAAAGTGAAGTAACAGTTGATTACTTTAACAACAAAAGCAATACAAAGGGTCTTCTTTCCACAGATCTTGTCAACGGTTATCCGACTATCGTTTATACCGGTCAGACTCAAAACAACCCCGGGTTTGCGAGCCTCTTCAGCAATGCCACCACAGTTGATCATCTGTTCCTGAAGAGTGTATATGACCAGTCAGGATATCTGGAATATAACAGCTGTCAGAACTTCGCGACGCTCCTGGACGAACAGGGCAATGTAACGAACAGTTTTACTGTTTATAAGGAACTCGGAACTACTGATTTTGACGGGAGGACCACCCTTAAACACGGTCAGTTCTTCCCGCTGAACAATATCAAGCCCGGTGTGTTCTCTTACAATAATCCTCAGAATCTCTACAGTATGCACGCTGTTTTGAATCAGCAAGGCGGTGGACTTTCCAACGATGATCCCCGTAAGTATGAAAGACTCTATACCATCGGTAAACAGCCGAATTATTATCTCGGTATGGAACTGTCCGCTTCGTTCGTGCAGACTCCGAACGGCAAGGATGAATGGGGCCACGATCTTATCTTCGAGTTCTCCGGAGATGATGACTTCTGGTTCTATGTCGACGGTGAGCTGGTCTTGGATCTTGGCGGTATTCATTCCGCAGAATCGGGTTCCGTTAACTTTGCGACCGGTAAGGTTGTCATAAACAACACAAATACGACATTGAGAGAAATCTTCATACAGAACCGCAAGGCGAGAAATCCCGGCATGACTGATGCAGAGGCTGAAGCCCTGATCGACAGCGAAGGCATATTCGTAACTGATGACGGCGGCGCTACCTACCATTTTGCAGATTTCTCCGCTCATAAGACGAAGATATTCTATATGGAAAGAGGTGCCGGTGCGTCGAACCTCCACATCAGGTTTAACTTGGCTTCCGTAGCTCCTGGCAATATCCTCCTGTCCAAGCAGGTGACCGGAGAAGAAGCAAAGAAACTGAATCTCAGCCAGATAAAGTATGCTTACCAGATCTACTATAAGATGCCCGGTGAAGAGGAAACTCTCCTGGATAATACACACGGGATAAAGGTAAAATACCAGAATTCCGTAAAGCAGGCTGAATTTGTTGGATCATATACGCCTTCCGGAAGCAGTCAGTCTTACAGCAATGTCTACCTTATTGATCCCCGCTACAGCGCCGAAGTCGATCTGCCTGACGGTATAGAGTATTACAGGGTTGTCGAATGCGGTGTTAACGACAATGTTTATAATCCGGCGCTGATCAACGGCAAGCCGGCAACAGATGTCAACCATCCTGATGCCGCCCATTCGGACTACGGTTCGGGTCAATTAACCGTCGATGAAGTTCCTTCCATCGTGTTCAACAATGAAGTTAAGCCCGGATCCGTAAAGATGGCCAGGATAACAAAAGAACTCTACGATAATGAGGAAGGCACCGGTACTGCGATAACAAGAGAAGCTGACGGAACAACATTCTCATTCAGGCTCTCCCTGTCTGACGGCAGCGGTCAGGATGTGCAGCTTACCAGCCGTTACGGCTATTATGTTGCTGATCCGGATGGAAAGCTTTGCAGATGGGATCCTTCGGCCATGGGATTTACTGCCACTTCATGGGATGCTGATGATGCGACGATCGAAGGGCTTACCGATAACGAGAAGGATACAGTATTGTTCTACACATCCAACTACGGGTCTGTTTCCGAGATCCCGGCCGGATATTCGATAGTTGTTCCGGCTCTTCCGATCGGAACCGTATTCCAGATCGAAGAGCGTGACAATGAGATCCCTGTAGGATACAGCCGTATCGGCTATTTCGGCGACAGCAGCACATATGACGAAGTAACAGGGAAAGATAATGCGGGAATAGTCAATACGGATGAAGCCCCTCAGATGACTGTCAAGAATATGCGCGGCTGGGGCCTTACGGTAAACAAGGAATGGACCGACAAGGATTATATCAGTGATTATGCAGCAATCTATGTTGCTCTCTACGATGAGAACGATACGCTTATAGAAGGATCCGTTCATCAGATCAAGTATCCTGAAACATCGACATATTATTCACTGGATGATGATTTTGCCAACATTACATCCCGCGAGGTAACCATCAGTAACCTGTCACCGTCCGTTGCCGAAGACGGGACTGTTTCAGATCCCGGTACGGTAACAGCTGTCGTTCCCGAAGGTTCTGCTCTCGGCACAACGGCAGTCGATGTAAGGACAAAGGAAAACGTTGACGAGACGATCACGTATTCCGTTGATTACGAGCAGGGAACACCGACAGGATCCAACAACAATGTCAGGGAAGATACGATCACGAATATCCGCGCAGGCGCCCTGATGCTGGATCTTTACAAGTGGAACAGCGGCGATCCTCTTAAGGACGGCGTGTTCAGCCTGAAGTGCGACGGGAATACCGTAGGCGAATATACGAGCGATGCAGACGGAAAGATCGTCGCGCTCTACGGATTTGAAGAGAACAAGGAATATGAACTTACCCAAGTGTCTGCTCCCAACGGCTACATGGGTCTTCCTTCTCCTGTCAGGTTTACTGTCGACAGCAGCGGGAACATAAGCTTTGCTGACAGCAACAGTGACGGATGGAGAAGCAGCGAGCCCGGTGCGAACGGTATAACGGGATACATAAACATCTACAACAAACCTTTTGAATTAAAGCTCTATAAGCACGATCTGGATGATCCCGACATGGCATTGGAAGATGCTCATTTCGCGCTTTACAGGCAGCTTTACAGCAGCATAGCAGGTTATTCGAAGTCCGCTACCCCCATGACCGGATTTGAGGATATAGCAACGGACAGCGCAGGTGAGATCGTTCTGTCTTCGGCAACTGGAACGGTACTTAAGCCGGGAGTCTATTATCTGACTGAGACAGCGGCTCCCGCATACCATCAGATCCTTACTGAGGATGTTATCCTGACGGTCTCCGAGAACGGTCTTATCACCGTCGAAGGTCCTCTGGGTGTCAGCATCGACGCGGAAGATAATGATGATGTTTACAATTACCGCATCAGCCTCGCTAACGAAAACGACGGCAGCTGCACACTGAAGATCACTAAGGAGATCGCAGGCAACTTCGGCAACAGGACAAAGAGGTTCGATCTTACAGTCCTTCTTACGGATGATATGGATGCTCCTCTTGCCTCTGCGGCATTTGACGTCAAGATCAACGGTGAAGACACAGTTTCCGTAACGACGGATGCTGAGGGTAAGCTCACATTTGACATAGGCCATGAGGACGCGATATATATCATGGGTCTTCCTTCCGGCACCGGGTTCACTGTCTTCGAAGATCCCGACGGCTATATCTCCGAGTTCATTGTCGATGATGTATCGAAAGGTGAAGTCACATCCGTATCAGGATCCGTTCCTGCCGATAAGCATGTGCATATCGTAAATACTTATGAAGGTGTCATCCCGACAGGCGTCAGCAATGCCTGCGGAGCCCTGGCTGTGCTTGTGACAGCTGCTGTTGCAGGCTTTGCCGTCATGATCGCTGTATTAAGGAGAAGACGTCAGTATTACTGCTGATCATGTCCGGGTAAGATCATGGCTGAGAAGATAAAGAAAAGCAGGAAGCCTTCCAAGGTATTACCCTATCTGCAGTCCATTCCTGAGATAATCCTCTACGAGATAGTATCCAAGATAATACTTTCGGGGCTTGTGTTTCTTCTGAAACTCCTTTTGCAGTGGTCCGTCTACAAGACCGGCAAGGCGTCTGTATCGAGCGGGGATTTCTTCTTCCTGTTCACGTCTCCCTACGGCTGGCTTGCGATACTTACGACGCTGATAATACTGGGAGTTTATTTTGCTTTCGATATCAATATCATCGTTAACTACGCAGGCGAGAAACTGAAGGAAAGACCTGCCGTATTGTGGAAGATAATACTCGAATCGATGGCTGAGGCCGCAAGGTTCTTTACTCCCGGCGGCATCCTTGTCCTGCTCTATGTGACTTTGATCACGCCTGTTATTGGAATGGGTTATTCGATATCGCTGACGGATAAGCTCTATATACCGAACTTCATATCTTCAGTTATCAGGGCAAATCCCGTTTATAATGTGCTGTTTATCATCTTCGAGATACTCATGATCCTGGCAGGTATATTCGGCGGTTTCACGATACACGGCATGATAATAGATCATGTTCCGGCCATAAGGTCATTCGGCAGGTCCTGCAAGATGGTCTTCAGGAATTTCTTTAAGATCGCTCTGGAATTGATCCTGTTTTGCTTAAAGTTCCTTCTCATTGCTTTGGGAACGGCTGCCGCACTTGAGCTGATACCCCTGGCATGTCTTGCTTTGTCATCGGGCCCCACGGGTCAGCTGACCTTCCTTTACGAGTATTCGGTCATCGCCGTGACTGTCCTTTTCTATCTGATCTTCCTTGCAGTTGCTGCTCTTTTCATGCCTCTTCTGGTCATGAAAATTACGCAGCTCTATTACAGATACAGCGAAGATGAGCCCGTTACCTTCACCACTACGCCCATACTGCATTTCAAGTATATGCTCCTGACGCTGCTCTGCCTTTATCTTGCGATCTTAGGGTCGGCCTTTTATATCTACAACAATTTCGATGATCTTTTCCCCATAGAGGTGAGTTCCAACATAATAGGCCACAGGGGCGCAGGCAACGACGGGGGAGAGAATACCCTGGGAGGCATCAGGAAGGCCGTTGAACTCGGCTGTTACGGGACTGAGATCGATATACAGAGGACTTTGGACGGTTACTATATCCTGAATCACGATGCCAACTTCAGGAGAGTGGCAGGTGATTCCCGGAAACCTTCCGCCATGACTCTGGAAGAAGTAAGAAGCCTTAGGCTCAAGGATGCCCCGGACGAACAGGTCCCGACGATCGAAGAAGCGATGGATGCGGCAGGAGATGACATCATCCTTTTCATCGAACTTAAGGGTGACACTGCGGACAAGAAGATGTGCGACGACATGGCGGCTCTTATCAAGGAGCGGAATGCCATAGACAACTGTGTGCTCATATCACTGAAATATAACCTTATTGAATACATTGAAGACACTTACCCCGAGATCAACACCGGCTACCTTGCCTTCATTACTCTCGGCGACGTCGGCGGCCTTAAGTGTGATTATCTGGGGCTTGAGGAGGAGACCGCTACTTACGGCATGATAATAACCGCCCATGTTTCAGGTCATAAGGTCATGGTATGGACTCCCAATGGTGAAGCATCACAAAGATCTTTTCTGCTTTCCGACGCGGACGCGATAATAACTGACAACGCTTCCGCTGCCATTGAACTTGAAGAATCACTTAAGGAAAGAACTTTGTTCGAGCGCCTTGCAGATACTCTCTTCAACAATCCGAGAAGCATCTTATCCTTCAGATAAAGTTCAGCTCCTGATCTCGATTATATCCTCGAAATCCTTTCTGGGTCTCTTGACGGGATCCTCATCAGGGTAGCCGAGAGCTACAGCTGCGATAAGCTGCTTGTCGGTCTTAAGATATGCCCTTAAGGGCTCGTGAGCGTAGAAAGTATTGGCGATCCAAAGAGATCCCAAGCCTTCATCAGTTGCTGCAAGAAGTACGTTCTCTATCGAGGCTCCGCAGGACATGCTGTCGCAGATCTCGGTTATGTGGCTGAATATATCGAGCGGTTTTCCGAAGGGGGATACGCCGTTGGTGTTGAGGACCAGTATTATCACCGGAGCGCCTCTCATTATCCTTAAAGTGTTCTTGGCATCCATGACGCCCGCTTTGCCCTGTTCTGGAAGTGAAGGCTCAGCCAGAGCCATATCGAGGCCCATGTCCATGACATTCAGCATCTCTTCTCTTGCCTGACCCTTGAAGACAATGTATTTCCAGGGCTGCCTGTTCTTGGCGGAAGGAGCCTCGGCACCGGCTTTTATCACCTTGCGGATGAGTTCATCCGATACTTCCAGGTCCTTGAACTTTCTAATGCTCCTTCTTTCAAAGATCGCGTTCATCATGAGATCCTCCGTTAACGGTATTTTCGATTACCATTATATCAAAGTCCCTTCAAGTTGTTTGAAACATGTCTATCTGCTATAATCCGTCTCGAAATAAATAAGTATAAGGAGAAGATCATGTCAGACAGACTGATTCTCGTAACAAACGACGACGGTATAAACGCGCCCGGCATCTTAAAGCTCGCAAAGGCTGCTTCTGCCTTCGGTGAGGTTTATGTGGTGGCTCCCCGCACCGAGAAGAGCGGTGTATCAAGGGGATTTACATATAAATCGTCCGTTTTCGCAGAGGAATACGATATTGGCATCGAAGGCGTCAAGGCTTATGTAACCGACGGGACCCCTACGGACTGCGTGAGGATAGGTGTCAATTCGCTCCTGCCCCGGAAACCTGATCTCGTGCTCTCCGGCGTCAACGACGGATATAACATCTCTTCCGATATACTTTATTCCGCCACTGTGGCAGCAGGCCTGGAGGCAGCCTTTTGGGGCATCAGGTCGGTATGCTTTTCGAAGATGGGCGATGAATCTGATGAGATCGTTGACAGATATCTTGCTGAACTCATCGAAAAGTATATGGATAAGGATCCCGGCAGGGGCAGGACCTGGAATGTCAATTTTCCGGCTTGCAGTCTGTCCGCTCTTAAGGGGATAATGGAAGACATGAAGATGTCAGACGACGATTTCTATAAAGACAGATATCAGAGGACTGACCATGAGGACGGCAGGATCGAGTTAAGGCTCATCCAGGGCAGGAACTGGGATGTATCAAGCGGGACGGATGTATATGCCGTCACAAACGGCTACATCTCGATAGGACCCGTTAACTGCGTAAGGTAGAAATGATGGATAAAGAGATCTTCGAAAGGACCATAAGAGTGTTGGGCGAAGACAGCCTCGTCAGGCTCTCATCGTGCCGTGTTGCCGTATTCGGTGTCGGCGGGGTGGGTTCCTTCGTATGTGAAGCCCTGGCAAGGTCCGGAGTCGGTACGATAGATCTTATCGACAGCGACAAGGTCACTAAGTCCAACATCAACAGACAGCTCGTTGCCCTTAATTCGACCGTCGGAAGATATAAGACCGAAGTGATGGCTGAGAGGATAAAGGAGATAAACCCTGATGCCGCTGTCAACGAATACAGGACCTTCTATCTTCCGGGCGACGAAGATAAGTTCCCCTTCGAAAAGTTCGACTACATCGTCGATGCCGTCGATACGGTTGCCGCCAAGATCGCTCTTGCCGAGACCGGTGACAGGCTGAACATACCGGTCATAAGCATCATGGGCACCGGCAATAAGTTAGATCCCGCGAGATTTGAGGTTGCCGACATCTACGATACGTCGGTATGCCCCCTTGCCAAGGCCGTCAGGCACGAACTCAAGAAGAGGGGAGTTAAGAAGCTTAAATGCGTCTATTCAAAAGAGATCCCCGTTAAGCCTTTGTCAGAGGATAATGAACAGGCCCGCATCCCGGGCTCCGTATCCTTCACGCCCCCTGTGGCGGGTTTTATCGCAGCATCAGAAGTTATAAAAGATCTTATTTCTCTATCAAAAGATGCTTAACTTGTTCTGATAGGTGTATCATATAGGCATCTTATCGGGGTATTTGGGGTCATGATAGAAGAATATGAGAAAAAACATAATCAGCTTATAAGAAATGCCGGCGGAGAATTTACCGTTCTTTTGCGTAAGGACGGGAATTTCCCTCTTGATAAGCCCGGCAAGATCGCTCTCTACGGGAGCGGCGTCAGACATACCGTCAAGGGCGGAACAGGCTCGGGCGAAGTCAATTCAAGGTTTTTCGTTAATGTGGAGGAAGGGATCAGGGACGCTGGCTTTGAGATCACTACCAAAGTCTGGCTTGACCGCTACGATAAAGTCCGCAATATGGCAAAAGCGGATTTCAGAAGAGAAGTCAAAAGGGAAGCCCGCAGGAAGCGGGTCCTCTCCATGAGGATCTGCTTCGGCAGATATCCGCACGAGCCCGAATACGATATCCCGCTTGACGGGGAGGGTGATACGGCCGTATATGTCCTGTCCAGGATATCCGGAGAAGGCGCCGACAGGAATCCCGTCGCCGGAGACATCCTCCTGACTGAGACCGAGACCAGGGATATCCTTGCCTGCAACGAAAAATATAAGAACTTCATGCTCGTTATCAACACCGGCGGCGTGGTCGACCTGAAGGATGTTAAGGATGTAAAGAACATACTGATCCTGTCCCAGCTCGGAGTCGAGACGGGCAATATCCTGGCTGATATCCTGCTCGGCAGGAGCAATCCGTCCGGCAGGCTCACTGCCAGCTGGACATCCTGGGAAGATTATCCTGCCTTAGTCGAATTCGGCGGGATCGACGACACGCGTTACAAGGAAGGCATCTTTACCGGATACAGGTATTTCGATACGGAAGGGAAGGATGTTCTCTTCCCCTTCGGCTACGGTCTGTCATATACGGAGTTCGATACTGTTTTCGAAGATATTACAACAGATAAAGAACTTATAAGAGTAAGTACCGAGGTAACAAATACCGGAAGCCTCAAGGGAAGGGAAACAGTCCTGCTCTATGTAAGCAAGCCTCAGGGCAAACTCACCCAGGCAAGGCATGAACTCATAGCATTTGCAAAGACATCCGTTCTTGAACCCGGTCAGACGGAGACCGTCGAACTCGAGTTCAAGGCAAGATATATGGATTCCTACGATGAAGAGAAGGAGTCCTATTTCCTCGAAGCGGGCGACTATCTGATAAGTCTTGGCAAAGGCAAGGGAGGATTCGTTCCTTCAGCGATCGTAAGAGTCGCGGAAAGGATCGTTACGGCCCGTGTGAAGAATGTCTTCGGGAAAGTTGATTTTGAAGATTACGACCCTCAGGACAAGGCTCTGTCCGCGTTTGAAGATACTGAAGGACTTAAGACCGTCGTTCTCGGCAAGTCAGATATAAGCACCATATATCCCTATGCGGAGCCTGAAGCAGACGGGATCGCTGATGAATACCTGGCACAGGCGACAGCTCTTGCTTCTGACATGTCCAATGAAGAACTGATCCTTATGAACATCGGGGCATTCGATCCACACGCGGGCATCATCGGCATGGTCGGAAACTCCGGCTTCTCCGTGCCCGGCGCGGCAGGTCAGACATATGCGGGCAAGGACGGTTCCATACCTGTTCTTGTAATGGCTGACGGTCCTGCAGGCTTGCGCCTCAACCGCGTGTATGCCCAGGACAAGAAGGGCAGGCCGCACGGCCTGGGTTATTCGATCCCCGAGACCATGACCCCCTTTATGCCCAAGATAGGTGAATTCCTGCTGGCCTTGAGGTCTTATAAGATCAGGCCGAGCGATGTGATCAAGAATCAGTACGCTACTGCGATCCCCATCGGAACAGCCATTGCCCAGAGCTTTGATGTCGGTCTTGCTGAAAGCTTGGGAGACATTGTCGGATACGAGATGGAGCGCTTTGGAATAGCTCTCTGGCTCGCTCCCGCGCTCAACATCCAGAGGAGCATTAGGTGCGGGCGCAACTTCGAATACTTCTCGGAGGATCCTGTCGTCTCCGGCCTTTTTGCCGGAGCGGTCAGCCGTGGAGTCCAAAAACATAAAGGGTGCGGCGCCGTTATCAAGCACTTTGCCGCCAACAACCAGGAGACCGGCAGGATCCACAGCAACAGTATCGCCAGCGAGCGCACCTTCCGCGAGATCTATCTCAAGGGCTTCGCCATCGCTGTCGCGGCAGGCAACCCCGTTGCCACCATGACATCCTACAATCTCATGAACGGCGTTCACAGCGGCGAGCATCTCGATCTGATAGAAGGAGTCCTCCGCAAAGAGTTCCGCTTCGACGGCATCGTCATGACCGACTGGCTCATCGACGGCAACAAGAGAGAGAAGGGCAGCATACACCCGATAAGCAATGCGCCCGAAGTCATCATGTCAGGCAGCAACCTCTTCATGCCCGGCCACAAAAATGATGTCAGGAAAGTAAAGAAAGCCCTGGCGGCAGGACAGGTCACCAGGGAACAGCTTGAATCCAATGCCGCAGGCACCATCGCGCTTGCCTTAAAGTTCGACGCGGAGAAGAAGAGGGAAGTCTGACCGCGATCGAATGATCCTTCACCGGATGTTCCTTTTCGGGGGGTTTGGTGAAAGATCAGACCGTATTTTTTCACCAAAGCCGATATAAAAGCCCGTTTGGTGAAAAAATCATCCGGATTTTACAAGGATTTTTCACCAACTGATTGAATAAAGAATAGTTGGTGAAAAATATCACCTGTTTTTTTCACCGGAAGCCTATTTAAACCCTGATTGGTGAAATATCAGGGGAATAGTCTGTCAATATTCATGTTCTCTTTGTCCCGACATCTAAATGATTATTGTCCGTGCTGCAAGTTCCGCCGTTTTACGAGCATTATTCATGTTTGCGACTTCCGCAGGAGGGCGTAAGCCCGACGAGGACCTAAGCAAACATGAAGATGCGAGTAATTTTTTACTTGACTTTTAATATAGTGTTTGTATAATCTTCCTTGCCGGCTGACAAAACTTTTTGTTTAGTATTATTGTTTTCGATGCCGAGAATGAATTTTGCCGCATCGGGGCAGGGGGATTTATGAACAATCTTGATGTGTATATAGGGGACCGGATCAAGCAGCTTCGCAACCAGAACGGGCTTACCCAGCAGGAACTTGCTGACAGGACCGAGCTTACGAAGGGCTTCATTTCCCAGCTTGAGAGGGGCCAGTCTTCAGCCTCTGTCGAGACGCTCTCATACATCGTTACCTGCCTTGGGACAAATCTTTCTGATTTCTTCAGGGAAGAACTTGAAGAGCAGATGGTCTTCGGTGAGGACGATTACTTCGAGAAGGTCACCGATGACGGCAATACGGTTAAGTGGATCGTTCCTTCTTCGCAGGGAATGAGTCTTGAACCCATCATCGTTACGATCAAGCCCGATACCCAGACTGCCCCTGACAAGGCTCATGAAGGGGAGGAATTTGGTTTCGTTCTGTCCGGTGCTGTCATACTGCACCACGGAAATACTGCCCAGAAGGTCTCGAAGGGTGAGTCCTTCATATTCAGGTCGGATAAGATCCACTATCTGTCCTCGGCATCCGGCAAGGAAGCCAAGGTGTTGTGGATAAGCTGTCCGCCTAGTTTCTGATAAGGAAGATATAGAAATGCCTGATACGATACTGGAATTAAAATCAATAAAGAAGAGCTTTGACGGCAAGACGGTCCTCGAGGATCTGTCGCTCGAGATCTACCGCAACGAGTTCATTACCGTACTCGGTCCTTCCGGCTGCGGCAAGTCCACCATGTTAAGGATCATCGGCGGCTTCGAAAAGCCTGACTCCGGAAGAGTCCTCTTCAACGGTGAGGACATCACGGATATCCCGCCGAACAAGAGGAGCCTGCACACCGTGTTCCAGCACTATTCGCTCTTCCCTCATTATTCCGTTGCGGATAACATCGCATTCGGCTTAAAGCTCAAGAAGAAATCCAAGGAAGAGATCAATGAGAAAGTAAAGTATGCGCTTAAGCTCGTAAACATGGAAGGCTATGAGAACAGAAAGCCGGATTCCCTGTCGGGCGGTCAGCAGCAGAGGGTCGCGATAGCAAGAGCTATCGTCAACGAGCCGGAAGTACTCCTGCTCGACGAGCCTCTCGGAGCCCTGGATCTTAAGCTCCGCATGGAGATGCAGCGTGAACTCATGCGCATCAAGAGAGAAGTAGGTATTACTTTTATATATGTAACACACGACCAGAGCGAGGCTCTTACGATGTCCGACAGGATCATCGTAATGAACAAGGGCATCATCCAGCAGATGGGAAGCCCGAAGAGCATCTATGACGAGCCCCAGAACGCTTTTGTCGCAGACTTCATAGGTGAGTCGAACATCATCGACGGCATCATGCACGCAGACTGCCTCGTAAAGATACAGGGCAGGGATGTCGTGTGCGTCGATACGGGCTTCGCTCCCGATGAGCTTGTCGATGTCGTAATCCGTCCCGAAGACTTGGTTATCACGCCTCCCGAAAAGGGTTTTGTCGAGGGAACGGTCACGGAAGTCGTCTACGAGGGCGCTTATTACGACATAAGAGTCAATGTGGACGGATATGAGTGGAAGATACAGAACGTTAAGCCCGTAATGTGCGGCGATTTTGTCGGTCTGGCTGTTGCTCCCGACAATATCCAGATCATGCATAAGCCCGGAGCAGACGACGCCAAGAAAATAGAGAAGGATAAGTGATAATGAGAAAGAAGTTAGCGGGAAGACAGATGCTGGCATCGCCCTATATCATCTGGATGATCGGATTTACGATCATCCCACTTGTCGTTATCATAAAGAAGGCCTTTACTGACCCGCAGGGCAATTTTACCTTCAACAATTTCCTTGCGATAGGCGAGCCCATCAATTTCAAGTCTTTCATTTTCTCCCTTGAGATCGCACTGGGCTGTACGCTCATATGCATCCTTCTTGCATATCCTCTGGTCATGGCTCTCCGAAAGATCGGCATGAGCCGCGGCAGCTTCACTTTGTTCTTCCTGATACTGCCCATGTGGATGAACTTCGTGTTGAGGATCCTTGCATGGCAGATGATCCTTTCCAATAACGGTATCCTTAATCTTATCCTGACATCGATCCATCTTCCTGCGGCAAGGATTGCAAATACCCCCGCTGCCATCATGATCGGTGTCGTTTACGATTATTTTCCTTATATGATGCTGCCGATCTTTACGGCTGTATCTGAGATCGACGAGGGTATCATCGAATCCGCGAAGGACCTTGGAGCCAACGGCTTTACCACTTTCCGGAAAGTTATACTGCCCCTGTCCATGCCGGGTCTCAAGAGCGGCATCACAATGGTATTCGTACCCTCCATGACATCATTCGTTATCGCTGACCTTTTGGGCGGCGGCAAGCTGCAGCTCATCGGCAACATCATCGAGCAGGAGTTTTCGAGAAATACTGACTGGGGCCTGGGATCGGGTCTTTCCGTATTCCTCATGGCATTCATCCTTCTGACCATGGCTTTAAGTTCAGGCAAGGTCGGAATAAAGAAGCATGTCCGTCCCGAAGCGTCGGATGACGAGATCAAGGCTCAGGAAGAGGCAGGTGCAGGCAAATGAAAGATAAGCTGATCAACTTCATCTGCAGATTCTATTTCGCGATCATAATGATCTTCCTTTATGCACCGATCGCTGTGCTTATCGTGCTGTCGTTCAATAAGTCGAGGAGCCGTGTTAAGTGGGGAGGATTCACTCTTGAATGGTATGCCAAGGTCTTCTCTTCGACCCAGATCAAGGAGGCTTTGCAGTCTACTGTTATCCTGGCACTGCTCTCAGCATTCATAGCTCTTGTAATAGGAGTTCTGGCGGCACTCGGAATATCCGCGATGAGGAAAAGGGGCTATGTCCTGACGATGGGTATTACCAACATTCCTTTGCTCAACGCCGATATCGTTACGGGTATTGCCCTGATGCTCTGGTTCATAAGGTTTTTGCCTTCTTTGTCTTTCGGATCAGTCCTTATCGCACACATCACGTTTAACATACCTTACGTTATCCTGGCAGTCCTGCCCAAGATAGAGCAGATGAACTATTCCGTTTATGAGGCGTCCAGAGATCTGGGAGCCGGTCCGGTATATGGTTTCTTTACTACAATTCTGCCCCAGCTTACAGGCGGTATCGTATCCGGTTTCTTCATGGCTCTCACCATGTCCATGGATGATTTCGTCATCACATACTTCACCAAGGGTGCGGGCTTCAATACGTTATCCACAATGATCTACGGCGAGATCCGCAAGGGCATCAAGCCGGAGATGTATGCGTTGTCAACACTGATCTTCGTGACGGTGCTGGCAGTTCTTTTGGTTTTCAATTTTGCTTCAGCTAAGAAAAAGAAGGAGGTCATATTATTATGAAAAAAGGGTTGAAGGTTGTAGCGATGGCATTGGCTGCATCGATGATGTTCGGAGCATGCAGTGTCAAGCCTCAGGAGGAGGAATTAGAGCTTACGGTCTTTAATTACGCTAACTATATCTGTCCAAAAATTCTCAAGATCTTTGAGAAGGAAACAGGAATCAAGGTCCTGTACGAGGAGGCTCTGACGCCTGAGGATCTTTATACCAAGTATAAGTCCGGTGCGATCAATTACGATCTGGTATGCACTTCCGACTACATGCTGGGAAGACTCATCAACGAGGGTGAACTTCAGAAGATAGATTTCTCCAAGCTGCAGTACAAGAGCAACATCGGTGACAGATATTGGGAATTCGAAAAGACTTTTGACCCCAACTGTGAATATACTGTTCCTTATTTCTGGGGAACTGTCGGCATCCTTTACGATACGACAAAGGTCGACAAGCCCGTCGATTCCTGGGATGTTCTCTTCAACGGCCAGTACAAGGGCGACATCATCATGCAGAACTCCATCCGCGACACCTACATGGTAGCTCTTAAGTATCTCGGTTATTCGATCAACACCACAAATGAAAAAGAGATCAGGGAAGCTCAGGAACTTCTTATCAAGCAGCGTCCCGACGTTCAGGCTTACCTGGTAGATGAGGCCCGTGACGAGATTGTTGCAGGAAACGCCGCTATGGCAGTTATCTATTCCGGCGAAGCTTATATCGGACATCAGGACAACCCCGACCTTCAGTATGTCGTACCCAAGGAGGGATCCAATGTATGGATCGACAGCTTCGGCATCACCAAGGACTGCAAGCATATCGAGGCAGCACACAAGTTCCTTGATTTCCTCTGCCGTGAGGATATTGCCGACATGAACTTCAGAGAGATCTACTATTCTTCGCCCAACCTCAAGGTCCTCGAAAACCTTTCCGACGAAGAACGCACAGATCCCGCTCTCGTTGCTTCCGACAACGCCATCACCAACTGTGAAGTCAACGTCCAGTCGGATGAGAAGACGGCAAATATGTACAACGAACTCTGGAAGGAACTTAAGGCCGGAGACTGATAATCTTAAGTGTCTATATAAAGGCTGTCTCAAAAGTGATTTTGAGGCAGCCTTTTGTTATGTTTGAGGCATTGTTTAGGCAGAGACCCGTTAAGGCTTTTTCTTATGTTAGAATCAATCTCAAATGTTTAGCTGAGAGGTTTGATCTATGAAACGTTTTCCGGGGAAGAAAATGATGTGCGTCATCCTGGCCATGACGGTAATGTCTTTTTCCGTTACTGCCTGCAATGAATCAGAGAATATTGAGAACACTGAAGAAAATGCCGCGATCCAAACTGAAGCGACAACTGAACCATCCAAGACGGATGAAACAGTTCCGACAGACAATACTGCTCCCGGTCCCATAATCAATCCCACGACTCTTCCTGATGATGTTGAAAGCGATGTAGAACATGCTTATTGTGAGATCACGGGCTACAGCAACTACAACGGTGAATTTTCGGATATGTTCCTCAAACCGGGCGACAGGGTCTCTGTTATAGCGCCTTCATCACTACCGAGCCAGGAACAGTTCGATGCTACAGTGGAAGGACTATCTTCCTGGGGTTATATTCCCGTTCCGGGCAACAATGTCCTCAAGGCAGACCGCACGCTTAAAGACTGCAGGGAAGACTTCCTGACGGCTCTTAAAGACAGTTCGACAAAGGCGATCTTCTGCATCAGGGGCGGCTACGGTTCTTCCGAAGTAATGGACGACTTGGGTGAAGAAGTCATCACTGCCATAAAAAATTCCCGTAAACTGATAATCGGATTCTCTGACATAACGATATATCATTCAGCATGGACAGTTGCGGGTCTTCCTTCGGTCCATGCCATGATGAGCGGATCTTTCATGACCTTGTCTAACCACTGTGCCGAAGTCGAAAACAATGTCCTTCAGGGCAAGATCCCTTCTTACAGGTGTGAGACGAACGGTTACTGCAAGCAGGGTTCGGCAGAAGGAGTCCTCATCGGAGGAAACCTTTCGACCATGACGGCAGTAATGAATACCGTATACGACTGTACCAAGGCAGGCAAACCCTATATCCTCTTCATCGAAGAAGTGGGCGAGGATATCCTGCATATCCACAGATCCCTCGAGATACTTAAGCATGCGGGAGTCCTGGACAGGGCCGAAGCTGTTGTTTTCGGTGAGTGGAAGGATATCCCGGCTGATTTCGGCGGTTACGGGGGAGATTCCAGAGGCGGTGAGTTCCGATCAGTTGAAGATATGATTTCCCGTGAATTCCTTAAGGCGTATAATAAACCTGTTGCGTTCGGTTTTCCAGCGGGACACAGCAATATAGTAAACTATCCGCTCCTGATGGGACAGAAGGCGGCCCTTAATGTGAGTGGATCTGATTACACATTAATGTGGAATTGACAGTACTGAGGAGGGAACATGAAGAGATCGATTAAGGGGATCTTTGGCGTAGCAATGGCACTGACATTTGCCTCAGGTCTTGTTTTTGCGCTGGCTGGAAGAGAGACTAAAGCTGCCGAAGAGATAAAACTCAGCTATGAATATTCATTATCTTTTACGACCGGCGGCTACAGGACATATGAGTATGATCTTCATACGGGAACAGGTAAAAGCGGTTACTATCTTATCGAGGCAGATGGACCGTATATTGATATAGATATCAGCCTCTACTACAACAATGACGATTCACCCATGGCAAGCCGGAGCGGCACTAAGATAAGATTTGCCGAAGACATTATGGGTGGCAGGTATTACCGTATCATCGTCAAGGGTAAAGCAAGAAACAGTAGTTATAAAGAAGTAAAGTTCACCGTGACATATATCGATCCTGAATCACCTGATGTAGTTGAGATCAATGAAAAGTCTTTTCCTGACGAGGTCTTCAGGAAATATGTGCGTGAAAATGCGGATATTGATGGTGATTTCTCTTTGAGCGAGGTTGAGATCGGTCTTATAAAAAACATGAGATTTAAAAACGATCCCGAAGAACCCAAGGATCTGACGGGCATCAAATATTTCAAGGCACTGAAGAGCTTCTATTACGAGGACAATGTCCTTAAAACATTGGATGTCAGCGGTATGGATAAGCTGGAGTCGCTGTCAGTAACGTGGGGATCACTCAAATCAATTGACTGCAGCGGATGCAGTTCACTTACTACACTGGAGCTTCAGGCAAATGAACAATTAACGTCTCTCAAGTTTAAAGGCTGCAATAAGATAGAATATCTTAATGTGAATGGTGATGGTCTGGCTTCACTCGATCTTTCAGCTCTTGAGGATCTCAGTATCCTTATGTGCGGCAAGATGGCAAAGATGAAATCGATCGATCTTTCCAGGAATATTTATCTGAAAGAACTGCACATCCAGGATACAAGTGTGACGGAGTTGAATCTCAGCAATAACAATTCGCTCGTTTACATTGATGTCAGGGGAACTGAATATATAAATAGGAGTCTCTCCAAGATCAAGCTCGGATATCAGCCAAAACTTAGGGAACTTTTTTGTTCCCAAAACTCGCTGACGAGCCTTGATGTCAGTTTGTGTCCCAAACTTAAGCATCTCAGCTGTGCTGATAATCAGCTCGAGTCGCTGGATGTCAGCAACAATCCGGATCTTATAGGACTCAATTGCATGAACAACCTGTTTAAAAAGTTATACAAGACGGCTTCCCTTAACGACATCATGGCAGATGACGACGTGACCTTTGTAGTCCTTACTGCATCAGACTGGAAGTTCGTAGATTTCACATGGAACATAGATAAAACAGATCCGTCGAAAACGGTAGTATTCGCAAACTATAAATGCACTAAGACAGGAAACACGGGATATAAGACTTCACAGTTGATGATCCTTAAGATCCTTTTGTTAGAACCGAAATGCGAAGAGACCGGTATTACGGAATTTCTAGCCAATCTTCCCGCAACAGTAAGCAGGACAGGTGAAAGTTTGTCTGATAAGAAATCTTACGAAACTCCCGCAACTGGACATAAGTGGGCTGGTGAGAAAGTGACAAAGAAAGCCTCTGCCGGCGTTGCAGGCGTTAAGACACATACATGTTCGGTCTGTAAAAAGAAAGAGACCTTTAACCATGAAGCGCTCGTCATCTGCGGAAAGAATGTGACTTTGTCAGAAACATTTAAAGGAGAATCCTCCGTTACATGGAAATCCTCCAACAGCAAGATCGCGACCGTTGATTCCAAGGGCAAGATCACAGCCAAGATGGCAGGCACGGTTACTATAACGGCAACTAAAGCAGGGAAGAGCTTCAAGTGCACCGTTACGGTCCTTTATAAGGATGTAATCAGCAGCAGTGATTTCTGGTATGAACCGACAAACTATCTGACAGCCAAGGGGGTCGTAAAGGGATATGCGAACCAGACGGAGTTCAGACCCTCTAACGACTGCACAAGAGCTCAGATGGTGACCTTCCTCTACAGGTTACAGGGCGAACCCAAGACTAAGTCGAATAAGTGCAAGTTTGATGATGTAAAGAGCACAGATTACTTCTACAAGCCTGTTATCTGGGCAGTGGAGAAAGGCATCACCACAGGCGTATCCAAGACCAGCTTTAATCCTCAGGGTGTCTGCACGAGAGCCCAGACCGTAACCTTCCTTTGGAGGATGGCAGGCAAGCCCGAGCCCGGCAAGAACGCGAAGAACTTCTCTGACGTAAAGAAGACGGATTACTTCTATAAGGCGACCCTCTGGGCTTCTGACAAGAAGATCCTGGCAGGTTACGACGACGGCACCTTCAGACCTCAGGGCCAGTGCCTGAGGCGTCAGATGGTAACGTTCCTTTACAAGTACGATAAGTACGTCAACGGTAAAGGATGAGAGTCAAACATAACTGATCGAACGGCCCCTCATGGTAAATGCGGGGCCGTTTAAGTTTTAAAGGGATATTCAAGATATATTTACTGTTGTATAATCAATCCAATTGTTCATCCTGTCCTTGTTGACAGGGATCCTTACGGAAAATTATGTATATTCGGGGGGCGTTATGAAAAAACTATCGTTATTAACTGTAATTTCAATGTTGGTTTTGGCAACTGCTATTTCCTTTGGGATCGTTATCTTTCCGGGAAGGACGGCATCAGCTGCGGAAGGTGATGTTGAATTGAATTCGACTAACTTTCCTGATGATGAATTCAGAAAAAACCTTAAACATCTTATGGTTTTTTATGATGACGGTGTTATGACTCCAGAAGAGGTAAAGACTGTTAAATCCATTACAATGTCATCAGAAGGAATAAAGAATCTGAAAGGAATAGAGTTTTTTACATCACTTGAGAAATTGGATTGTAGTAACAATAAACTTACGAGCCTTGATGTTAGTAATAATACGAATCTTAAAGAATTGAATTGCAGCGATAATAAACTTACCAATCTTGATTTGAAATATAACCCGGAGCTTACTAAATTGGACTGCAGTACAAACAAAGGTTTGGAACTTGATGTAAGCAATAATAATGCTCTTGTTTATTTGGATTGTTTCGGTATCTTTGCTGATTTTGATGTCAGCAATTTAACAGCACTTGAATACCTGAATTGCAATTATACCGATATTACAAGTCTTAACATAGGCAACAATAAAGCACTGAAAGAACTGCACTGCATGAACAACGGACTGACCGGCATTGAACTTAGTAATAATACTGCACTTGAAAGTCTGTACTTGACCGGCAACAATCTGTCCGAACTTGATGTGAGCAAGAATACCGCCCTTAAATTCTTAGAGTGCTCTTCTAACAAACTGAAAGAACTTGATGTAAGCAATAATACAGCGCTTATAGATTTGGGTTGTATCAGTAACAACATCCATACCCTTGACCTAAGCAATAATACTAAACTCAAAGGGTTAATCATTCTATATAATTATATTCCGGAAATTGATCTTAGTAAGAATACTGCACTTGAAACACTGTTTTGCGCAAGGTGCGGCATGAAGAGTCTGGACTTGAGTAAGAATACTAATCTAAAACAGTTGTGGTGTTCTTCTAATTGGCTTGAGAGTCTCGATCTTAGCATGAACCCATTGCTTGATGATCTGAGCTGCGATGAAAATAAATATACTGAAATATATTTAGCAAAAGAACCGGATTCATTCACGAAATTTACCTGTGAGGATGAGGTTAAGAAGATAGTTCTTACTCCTTCTGATTGGAAATATAATGGTGTAAAGTGGGTTGTCGATAATACGGATTCTTCGCAAACAACTGCTACGGCCCAGTTTGAATGTACCAAAGAAGGTGTTAAAGATTACAAGATATCAGAACCCATGACGGTTAAAGTTGACATTATCAATGATTGCGTGAATGAAGGAAGCATCAATTATGCAGCAACTCTGCCTGCAAAATACAGCAGGACCGGCAAAAAGATTTCCGAAAAGAAATCGTTCAAGATCCCCGCAGCAGGACACAAGTGGAGCAGCTGGAAGGTAAGCACAAAGTCTTCCACGGGAGTTCCCGGTGTAGAGACCCGCACATGCAGCGCCTGTAAGAAACAAGAGAAACGCAATACGGGATCTGCGTCTGTTATCTGCGGTAAGAACATTACATTGAAAGAGACGATGAACTGGTTATCTTCCGATGTCACATGGAAGTCTTCAAATACTAAGACCGCAGCCGTTGATTCCAAGGGTAAGATCACGGCCAAGATGGCAGGCACGGTTACGATAACTGCAACAGCGGCAGGGAAGAGCGTCAAGTGCACCGTTACGGTCCTTTATAAGGATGTAATCAGCAGCAGTGATTTCTGGTATGAACCCACCAACTATCTGACAGCCAAGGGTGTCGTAAAGGGATATGCCAACCAGACGGAGTTCCGTCCTGCCAACGACTGCACGAGAGCTCAGATGATAACCTTCCTCTACAGGTTACAGGGAGAACCAAAGACAAAGTCCTCGACCTGTAAATTCAGTGATGTTAAGAGCGGCGACTATTTCTATAAGCCCGTTATCTGGGCAGAAGAACAGGGGATAACGACTGTTCCAAAAGATAAGAAATTCAATCCACAGGGTGTTTGCACGAGAGCTCAGACGGTAACATTCCTCTGGAGGATGGCAGGCAAGCCGGAGCCCGGCAAGAACGCGAAGACATTCTCTGACGTAAAGAAGACGGATTACTTCTATAAGGCGACCCTCTGGGCATCCGGCAAGAAGATCCTCGCCGGTTACGATGACAATACCTTCAGACCCCAAGGCAAGTGTCTGAGGCGCCAGATGGTTACATTCCTCTACAAGTACGATAAATATGTGAACGATAAATAGAAACAAAGGAGATTTTCAATGAGGAAACTTTTGAGGGGATGTTGTTTCTTCTTTATATCAGTTCTTCTTCTTTCCGGAACAGGGAAAGCATGCAAGGCTGATACGATCAAGTTGACCGTGAAGGAAGACACGGTCTATGAACTTGATTTCAAGAACGGATTTAACGACTATAAGCTGAAGTTTACGCCCGGCAGGACCGGCCGCTACATCATCGAATCCACGGGTTCGGGAGTAAAGAACGTAACACTTTACAACGAAAATAACGAGGCGCTTATTGCTACTGACTCAAACAGGACCAATTTCAGGATCTTCTATGAACTCACTAAAGATAAGTCTTATACTTACCATGTTACCGTCAAAGAAGCTGATGTCGGCAGGAAGGATGCGACCGTCAAACTGTCTTATGTTGAACCCGATTCTCCTTCTGTAGTCGAAGTAAATGAGAATACATTCCCGGATATCGGTTTTCGAAATCATGTTCTTACTCACTATGATATCTATCCCGACAAAGTCCTGACAGAATCTGAGATCAGTCATGCGAACAGTCTTTATTTCGACGATTACCTTTTCAAGGATATAACCGGTGTCAAGTACCTGTCGGATCTGACCTATATCCGCCTGGATTATTACGGTTTCGGTGATATAGATGTCTCAGGCCTTACCAAACTTGAATATCTGGCCCTGGTCGAAGGTAAGATGGGTTCTCTCGATTGCAGCGGCTGCACGAGCCTTAAGACCCTTTACGCCCACGGTAACGAATATACACTCAAGAAAGTTAATGTCAGCGGTTGTTCCGAACTTGTTTACGCAAACTTCAACAAGGGCCTCTTGAGTGAGATCGATGTCAGTTCATGCGGTAAACTTGAAGAATTAAGGTGCGGCTCCAATAAGGATCTCAAGAGCATTGACGTTTCACATAACACTAAGCTCAAGGTGCTTTACATCAGTAATTGCGGTATAGAGCAACTGGATCTCTCCAACAATCACGAACTTGAAGAATTAAGGTGTGATGATTGTAATTTGAAAGAACTTGATCTTAGGGCAAATCCGAACTTGCGCAGATTGTATTGTCAGTCTAACAAGATCAGTTTCCTGGATACAAGTAACTGCAGGAAGATAGAATTGATCCATTGTTTTGGTAATCCGATAAAAGACAAGACGGTATATGTTCCGCATAATAACATCGAGACCAATCAGCCTTCTTTTAAGTATCTGGTATTGGAACTGTCCGACTGGATCTATAAAGGCATTATCTGGACAGGGAATTTCAAAAACGGTTTCAGTGCAGTTGCAAGATACAGCTGTTCCAAGATAGAAGACTATACCTGCGACATGAAGATGAAAGCAGAGCATAGACTGACACCCGCAGGTTGTGAGAAGGACGGTTCTGATGTCTATAATGTAACGATATCATCTGATATGGCCAGAGACGGAATAAAGAGGTCAGACAGTAAGAAGGAAGTCCTCCACAAAACAGGTCACGACTGGGGTGACTGGACAGTGACAAAGAAAGCCTCTGTCGGCGTTGCAGGCGTTAAGACACATACATGTTCGATCTGTAAAAAGAAAGAGACCTTTAACCATGAAGCGCTCGTCATCTGCGGAAAGAATGTGACTTTGTCAGAAACATTTAAAGGAGAATCCTCCGTTACATGGAAATCTTCCAACAGCAAGATCGCGACCGTTGATTCCAAGGGCAAGATCACAGCCAAGATGGCAGGCACGGTTACTATAACGGCAACTAAAGCAGGGAAGAGCTTCAAGTGCACCGTTACGGTCCTTTATAAGGATGTAATCAGCAGCAGTGATTTCTGGTATGAACCGACAAACTATCTGACAGCCAAGGGGGTCGTAAAGGGATATGCGAACCAGACGGAGTTCAGACCCTCTAACGACTGCACAAGAGCTCAGATGGTGACCTTCCTCTACAGGTTACAGGGCGAACCCAAGACTAAGTCGAATAAGTGCAAGTTTGATGATGTAAAGAGCACAGATTACTTCTACAAGCCTGTTATCTGGGCAGTGGAGAAAGGCATCACCACAGGCGTATCCAAGACCAGCTTTAATCCTCAGGGTGTCTGCACGAGAGCCCAGACCGTAACCTTCCTTTGGAGGATGGCAGGCAAGCCCGAGCCCGGCAAGAACGCGAAGAACTTCTCTGACGTAAAGAAGACGGATTACTTCTATAAGGCGACACTCTGGGCTTCTGACAAGAAGATCCTCGCAGGCTACGACGACGGAACATTCCGCCCGAACGGCAATTGCCTGAGACGTCAGATGGTAACGTTCCTCTATAAGTACGATAAGTTCGTGAACGGTAAAGGATGATCCTGATCAGAACATGTCTCATGGAGCCGCCTCCGGGCGGCTCTATCTGTTTGGAGAGAGGCAGGGGATAACCGATACTTTATTTTCGCGATAAAAAGATTATAATAAAGGCTTGTATAACTTTGGAAAGGAAGTTACTTTACCATGGCAGAAAAATTTTACATCACGACCCCCATCTACTATCCGTCGGGCAACCCCCATATCGGACATTGCTATTCGACTCTTGCTTGCGATGCTATCGCCAGGATGAAGCGAATGCAGGGCTATGATGTAATGTTCTCCACAGGTACCGATGAGCACGGCCAGAAGATAGAGAAGAAGGCGATCGAACTCGGAACTACTCCCAAGGCTTACGTTGACGATATCGTCGCCAACTTCAAGAAGCTCTGGGGAACTCTGGGTATACAGTATGACAGGTTCGTCAGGACAACTGACGATTACCATATCAAGACCGTCCAGAACATGTTTGAAAAGCTCTACAATGACGGTTATATCTATAAGAGCGAATACAAGGGCAAGTATTGTACGCCCTGTGAGTCTTTCTGGACTGAGAGCCAGCTTGTCGACGGCAAGTGTCCTGATTGCGGAAGGGAAGTAACAGAGGCATCAGAAGAAGCTTACTTCTTCAAGCTTTCAGAGTTTGCTCCCCGGCTTAAGGAACTCCTGCTGGATGAGGAAAAGAATTTCCTGGAACCAAAGTCCAGAGTGAATGAGATGATCAACAACTTTATCGAGCCCGGTCTGCAGGATCTCTGCGTATCCAGGACGAGCGTCAAGTGGGGCATCCCCGTTACGATCGATGAAGGTCACTATATCTATGTCTGGATGGACGCATTGACGAACTATATCTCCTTGCTGGGATTCATGAACGACACATACGATGACTACGAGAAGTACTGGCCGGCTGATATGCACGTAATGGCCAAGGAGATCGTAAGATTCCATTCGCTCATATGGCCTGCATTCCTCATGGCATTGGGTGAGCCCCTGCCCAAGAAGGTCTACGGCCACGGCTGGATCACCTTCGGTGACGGCGGCAAGATGAGCAAGTCCAAGGGCAATGTTGTTGACCCCTTCGTTCTTTGTGAGAGATACGGCGTTGATGCCCTGAGATATCACCTCTTAAGAGAGATGGTATTCGGTTCGGACTGCCCTTATTCCAACGAGCAGATGTTCGCAAGGATCAATTCTGACCTCGCAAACGACCTGGGCAACCTTGTTTCCAGAACGGTAGCGATGGCGATCAAGTATTTTGACGGCACGCTTCCCGTCGATAAGGAATTCAACGACTCCGACAACGATCTGCTGGAGCAGCTCGATGCTCTTCCTGAATTTGTTTCCGGGACGTTCGAGACGATGCGTTTCTCCGAAGGTCTTGCAAAGATCTTCAGCGTTATCGCACGTGCCAACAAGTATATCGACGAGAATGAGCCCTGGAAGCTTGCCAAGGATGAGTCAGCCAAGCCCCGTCTTGCCGCAGTGCTTTATAACCTCCTGGATGCCATCAGGCGTGTTGCCATCCTCATGGAACCCGTAATGCCCCATACATCGCCCAAGATCTTTGAGCAGATCGGCGCAGACGAGGCTGTTACGACATGGGACAGCGCAAGCGTAAGACACGGTCTTGCAGCTGATGTTACCGTTACCAAGGGCGAAGTCCTCTTCCCGAGGATCGACATCGAAAAGGAGATCGAGGAACTCAATAAGATGTTCCCCGCTGAAGAAGAGAAGGGTAAGGATCTTGAGCCCTTGAAGCCTCTTACGAAGTTTGATAACTTTGCAGCTTTGGATCTGCGTGCGGTCAAGGTCATTTCCTGTGAGAAGGTCGAGAAGTCCGATAAGCTCCTTAAGTTCAAGGTTGATGACGGATTCGGCGAAAGACAGGTGCTCTCCGGTATCGCAAAGTACTATAAGCCTGAAGACCTGGTCGGAAAGACCTTGGGGATGATCGTAAATCTCGAGCCCAGAAAGATGATGGGTCTGGAGAGCAACGGCATGATCCTCTCCGTAAGGTACGGCGACGGATACAGGGTTATAGAGTTTGACGACTCTGTTGAAGCAGGTGCTGATATCAGCTGATCTTATATGAGCAAGCATAAGCCGACAGCCCATTACGATGGCAGGGGGGAGTTTTTCGACACACATGCGCATCTTTACGACCGCAGGTTTGCCGAAGACGGAAGATCACCCGAAGAGATCCTCGTTGCGGCAAGGGCGGCAGGAGTCAGCAAAGTCCTGATCCCGGCGGATTCATATATAACTTCCGGGCTGGCAGAAGAGTTTTCTCTTGCTTATGACGGCAAATACGGTGTTGACGTCTACTATTCCGTAGGCGTTCACCCGCATGAAGCCAAGACATACGACGGAAAGACTGAAGAATACCTTCTGGAAAAACTCGGTTCATCCCGTCCCGCTGCCCTCAGGGCCATAGGCGAGATAGGATTGGATTACTATTACGATCTGTCACCGAGGGAATGCCAGAAAGAGGTCTTCAGAAAGCAACTCGATATTGCATATGAGACGGATATTCCGTTAATATTGCATGAGAGGGATGCGGCTCAGGACACTCTGGACATCCTGAAGGCTCAGTATAACAGGGGCGCCATGAGGGCTAACCCGGGCGTCTGCCATTGCTGCTCGATGTCATCTGAGATAGCAATGGAACTCGTGAAGATGGGTTTTTACATCGGATTTGACGGCCCTTTGACTTTTAAGAACAACGTCAAAGGGGTAAAGCTCGCCGAGACAGTGCCTGTCGACAGGATAGTGATCGAGACCGACAGCCCTTACCTTACGCCCGAGCCCAACCGCGGCAGGCGCAACGAGCCGGAATTCGTGCCCTTCGTGGCAATGAGGCTGGCGGAGATATTGAATAAGAGTTTAGAAGAAACAGCAAGGATAACGTTCGATAACGGCCTGGCCTTATACGAACTGTGAGAGTGAAAGGAGCAGTAAATGAAGATCTCGAAAAAGGATATTGTGCTTATAGTTATAACTGTTATAATGCTGGGCATCCTTATCGGAGGCTTTATCTACGACCGCACGCCGGCTCTGCTCGACAGGACCAATTTTATCGATATCTCGGGTGATGACAATCTGAAGGTCAGTGATATAACCAAATACGGCTTCATGTATAACCGCGTTGCCTATGAAGCCAAGATCGAGATCGTTGACGGCTATTGGGAGAAATACTATCTCCTGCTTTCTAATATCTATGAAAATGAAGGTCAGTATATGAACTTCATGGAATTCAATAAGTACGCGAATCAGAGCCTGTCGAGCGTATCGATCAAGCCTAAGCCTTCGAACGATTCGATAGTCTGGCTCATGGGAACAAAGCTCGAGGTCGATAATACACAGCTTTATAAGACATACTCCAATCCAACGGAAGCGACGGGGAGGACACTGAACATCGGAGGAGGAGAGACATCTCTTGCTACTTCGGTTACTACTGTAGCCGAAAGCTCATACCGCGGATCAACGGTCGTATACGTAATAGATCAGGAGAGTGACGGTAAGGCATATCTTTATATCTACTACTCAAAATGACGCCGGAATAAAGCCATATCAGGCCTTTTCATATTTTTGTGAAAAACCTGTTGACACAACGGTAAATAATCGTATATAATTTTCAAGCGTTTTAAGGAACCTTGAAAGCACAATGGAAGCTTAGCTCAGCTGGGAGAGCATCTGCCTTACAAGCAGAGGGTCACAGGTTCGAGCCCTGTAGTTTCCACCAAATGGCGCAGTAGTTCAGCCTGGTTAGAATGCCAGCCTGTCACGCTGGAGGTCGAGGGTTCGAGCCCCTTCTGCGTCGCCACATGAGCCGGCTCGAGAGTCGGCTCGTGTTTTGCCCAGATAGCTCAGTTGGTAGAGCAGGGGACTGAAAATCCCCGTGTCCTTGGTTCAATTCCGAGTCTGGGCACCAAAGACCGTATCTCCTTGATACGGTCTTTTTATTTTGTTGTATAATGTTACGCGGGTAATCCTGAGGATATGCCCGAAAGCAGGAGGGATATATGAATAAGTACTTTTCGATGGGGATAGATGAGACCCTGACCGATATTAAGACAGACAGAAAGACCGGTCTAAGTTCCGGCGAGGCAAAAGAACGTCTGCTCAAGTACGGTCCGAATACTCTGGGTGAAGAGAAGAAGACACCTCTGTGGAAGAGATTTCTCCTGCAGTTCTGCGATGCGATGGTATTCATCCTGATCGGCGCCGCAGCCCTTTCGGCTTACATGGCGATGAAGGAAGGAACATCCGAAGGCTGGATCGATGTAATAGTAATCGTTGCGATAATAATCCTTAACGCCGTTCTGGGCGTATATCAGGAAGGCAAGGCCGACAAGGCCCTTGATGCACTGAAGAAGATGAGCTCTCCCAAGACCAAGGTCCTGCGCGACGGAGCGGTAACCATGGTCGATTCCGAAAACGTTGTCCCCGGTGACATTGTCCTGATCGATGCAGGTGATGCGATCGCTTCCGACATGAGACTCATTGAATCAGAGTCCCTCAAGGCTGACGAGTCGTCCCTGACAGGCGAGTCGCTTCCCTCGGACAAGGACTGCAATGCCAAACTCGCTGAGGACTGCGGTGTCGGAGACCGTACCAATATGGTATTCTCGGGCACTGTTATCACCTACGGAAGAGGAAAGGGTGTCGTAACTTCTACGGGAACTTCTTCGGAACTCGGCAAGATCGCCGAGAGGCTGACCAATATCAAGGATGAGACAACGCCTCTTCAGAAGAGCCTTAATTCCCTTGGCAAGATCCTTGCAGTAGTCTGCGTTATCGTATGTCTTATAGTCTTTGCGGTCAATGTGTTCGTACAGAAGAACACGATAGAGGATTCCCTCATGACGGCTGTATCGCTTGCAGTTGCAGCCATACCTGAAGGTCTTGCTGCGGTTGTTACCATCGTTCTGTCTCTCGGTATGACCACGATGGCCCAGCGCAACGCGATAGTTAAGAAGCTTTCTGCCGTAGAGACCCTGGGATGTGTTGACGTTATCTGCTCGGATAAGACAGGTACTTTGACCCAGAACCAGATGACAGTCCGAGTTATGTATTCCAACGGCACGATAATGAACGTATCCGGCGGCGGATATGCTCCGGAAGGCGAGATCACGGACGTTGACGGTGCCGTTGTTACAGCTCCCCACGATCTGGTCTTAAGCTCAGTTCTCTGTAATGATGCTTCGATCGTAAAAGATGAAAACGGCAAATATACCTGCATCGGCGACCCGACTGAGGGTGCTCTGACGACTCTGGGATCCAAGTGCGGACTCCTGAGAGAAGATGTTTTCGCAAAGTATCCGAGGCTTGCCGAGCTGCCTTTCGATTCTGACAGGAAGATGATGACTACCTTCCACGACATCGACGGCAGGTTCATCAGTTACACCAAGGGCGCGCCCGACATCATGCTCGCAAGATGCAAGTTCTATGATGACAACGGCGAGATCAAGCCCATGACAACCGAGGTCTTGAAGCGTGCGGAGAAGGCCAATCACGATTTCGCATGCAAGGCCATAAGAGTCCTGGCTTTCGCCTACAGGGTATATGATGACAAATCCTTCGGCGGTGCGGGCTTTGACTCGGAAGATAATTTGGTCTTCTTAGGCTTGATAGGAATGATCGACCCGCCGCGTGACGAAGCCCGCGATGCCATCGCAGTATGCCGCGAGGCAGGCATCCGCACGGTCATGATCACAGGTGACTATAAGGATTCGGCATCAGCCATTGCCGACAGCCTCAAGATGTGCGACGGAGAAGTTAAGGCCCTGTCAGGCAGCGACCTCGAAAAGATGAGCGATGACGAACTCAGGGAAGCTGTGGAGAGCGTAAGCGTTTATGCGAGAGTCGCTCCCGAGCATAAGGTCCGTATCGTATCGGCGCTGAAAGATAAAGATCACATAGCATCCATGACGGGTGACGGTGTCAACGATGCCCCTGCGCTGAAGGCAGCCGATATCGGTGTCGCCATGGGTATAACAGGTACTGACGTATCTAAGAATGCGGCAGACATGATCCTGACCGATGATAACTTCGCCACCATCGTAGGCGCAGTCGAGCAGGGAAGGATAATATATTCCAATATCCGCAAGTTCGTAGGCTTCCTGCTGTCCTGTAATATCGGCGAGATCCTGATAGTGTTCATACTGTCGCTGATCCCCAACAGCCTGATCCCCGGCATCGCAGCCCCTATGACCGCCATCCAGCTCCTCTGGCTCAACCTCGTTACCGACAGTTTCCCGGCTCTTGCCCTGGGACGTGAGCTCGGAGAGCCCGGCATTATGAAGGTTCCTCCCCGCAAGAAGGGCGAGCCCATCATCAACGGCAAGATGAAGACACTGATCGCAGTCCAGTCCATAGTCCTGTTCATCAGCGTATCGACCGGATTCCTGGCATCGCTCCTTTCAGGCAACTCTTTCTTTGCTTCCGCAGATATCGCTCCGATCGATACCGCAAGAACAGTTGCTTTTGCGACCTTGATCTGTGCGGAGCTGTTCAGGGCATTTGCATCAAGGTCTGAGACAGTGTCCGTTTTCAAACTGGGTTTCTTCTCCAACAGGTTCATGAACGTTTCAGTACTGATCTCCTTGGCTCTGACGCTTGCAGTCATCTATATCCCGAAGGTCAACAGCATCTTCGATAACGTGCCTTTGAACCCCACGGCATGGCTCGTTATCCTGCCGCTTGCGATCCTTCCTTTCGCTGCCGGAGAGATTTACAAGCTGATACGATTGCATAAATAGAACTGCTATGTTATTATTTATCGGCAATAATCAAATTCTTATATAGGAGATGCACAAAATGAGTGTCGTCAACATCATTCTTTCAGCACTTGATGCCATCCTGGCATTGGCAATAATCGTACTCTTCCTCGTTCAGGAAGGTAACGACCGTGGTATTGGTGTCGTAGCAGGTTCCAATGCCTCCAACGATTCATACTACAGCAAGATCAAGGGCAAGTCGCTTGAGATGCAGCTTAAGAGATGGACAGTCATCTGTTCTGTTCTTTTCGCAGTCATCTCCATCGTTCTTTACCTGTCACTGGCACGTAACTGGTAATCGCCGGATACGATAAAAGGACTTTAACGCCGCCCGCTGAGGGCGGCTTTTTGTTGTTATTATATAAATATAAAAAAGCACTTGATATTGATTTCTCCTTCTGATACTATATTCGGGCATAAAAAGCACGCGGTGCTCCTTTTCTGCCGTTTAGATCCGGGAAACCCGGGCGGTCGGCACCGCGGAAGTTCAAGACAAGGAGGAATATTTTTATGCCCGTTATTTTAATGAAGCAGCTCTTGGAAGCAGGTGTTCACTTCGGTCACCAGACAAGACGCTGGAACCCTAAGATGCGCGAGTACATCTTTACAGAGCGCAACTCCATCCACATCATCGATCTCCAGAAGACCGTCAAGAAGGTTGACGAGGCTTACGATGCCATGGTCAACTATGCAGGTCTCGGTGATGTTCTTTTCGTAGGAACAAAGAAGCAGGCTCAGGATTCCATCAAGGAAGAAGCTCAGCGCTGCGGCGGTTTCTACATCAACTACCGTTGGCTCGGCGGTACTCTCACAAACTTCGCAACGATCAAGAAGAGAGTTGCACGTCTTGTAGAACTCCGCGAGATGGAGCAGAACGGTGATTTCGACATCCGTCCCAAGAAGGAAGTTGCAAAGCTCAAGCTCGAGATGGAGAAGCTCGACAAGAACCTCGGCGGTATCGTCGGAATGAATTCCCTTCCCGCAGTTATCTTCGTTGTTGACACAAAGAAGGAGCACAATGCAGTTGCAGAGGCTAGAAGACTCAATATCCCGATCATCGCTATCGTTGATACAAACTGTGATCCTGATGAAGTAGATCACGTTATCCCCGGCAACGACGACGCTATCCGTGCTATCAAGCTCATCACAGCTAAGATGGCTGATGCTGTTATCGAAGCAAACCAGGGCGTTGACGGCAGCGCAGAGGGTGCTGATATCGATTCCGCTATCGCAGAGGCAGATACAGCAGCTATCAGCGAAGAGATGACTGAAGAAGTTGAAGAAGCAGCTGAAGAAGCAACATCCATCGAGGAAGTTGTTGCTGCTGAAGAAGAAGCATAATAGGGAGGAACTATAATGGCTAACATTTCTGCACAGCAGGTTAAGGAACTCAGAGAACTTACAGATTGCGGTATCATGGACTGCAAGAAGGCTCTTATGGAGAGCGACGGCGACATCGAAAAGGCTAAGGCATGGCTTCGTGAGAAGGGTATGGCTAAGGCTGAGAAGAAGTCTTCCCGTATCGCAGCAGAAGGTGCTGTTTATTCCAAGATCACAGATGACAAGAAGACAGGCGTCATGGTAGAAGTCAACGTTGAGACAGACTTCGCTGCCAACACCGACAAGTTCAGGAACTTTGTTGATGCTGTTGCTACAGACATCCTTGAGACAAAGCCCGCAGACAGAGACACTCTTCTTGCTTCCGCTCTTTACAATGATCCTTCCAAGACTGTTGAGGTCTTCACAAAGGAAGCTATCGCCGATATCGGTGAGAACATCTCCGTAAGAAGATTCGTTGTTTACGAAGTAAACGGCAACGGCGCAGTTGCATCTTACATCCACATGGGCGGTAAGGTCGGCGTTATGACCGAGATCGTTGTCGGTGATGATTCCGTTATCACATCTGATACTTTCTCCAACTTCGCTAAGGACATCGGAATGCAGATCGCAGCTTCCAGCCCTAACTGGGTATCTGAGACTGACGTTCCTGCAGAGGAGATCGCTAAGGAAACAGAGATCGTTAAGAACAAGGCTCTTGAAGAGGGCAAGCCTGAGAACATCATCATGGACAGGATCGTTCCCGGTCAGATCAAGAACTTCTTCAAGCTCAACTGCCTCCTCGATCAGGAGTTCGTTAAGGATGATTCCATGAACGTTGCATCTTATGTTGCATCCGTTTCTAAGGAACTCGGTACAGACATCTCCATCGTATCCTTCACACGCTATGGTCTTGGTGAAGGCATCGAGAAGAAGGTTGACGATTTCGCTGAGGAAGTAAGAAAGCAGGCAGGACTGTGAGAATAAGGAATTCCGTTTTCGTAAGTGCTTTTTCGGTGATCCTTATCACCGCGTTCATCCTTTGCGGATGTACTTCTGCCGCTACGAAGAAGATCGAGGGCAATTACGAGGCTGAATTTGATTCCACATATGTGCTTGAAGAAATCTTCAAGCAACAGGCTTATGACGTTAAGGCGGAAGGGGTGATAATCACCCCTTACCGTCTTTCTTTAAAAGACGGCAATTTCACCATCGAGATGGACGTGGAAGGCTATAACAAATCCTTCACAGAGTATATCGATAAGAACATCGATGCCATCACGACAGCCATGATCATCTCCTATGGTTACGGTGATGACGAGGAATCCAAGCAGGAGTTCCTCGGCTATACCACCTTCGATACCTTCGATGAATTCAAGGAATTCATCAAGCAGGATTTTATCGCCACCATGGGATTCGACAGCATGACGAGTCAGACCAAGACCGGTAAATACTCAGTGTCCGGCAAGAACATAAAGTTCAAGCAGGATGATTACGATTTTAAGGGAACGGTGAATCCTGACGGAACATTGACCGTTGAAGGCGCAGATGTATCGCCCCTGGAATTCTCCAAGGCGGACTGATCTGGCGAACATAAGTTGTTAAGGACTGCCGGCATTGCCGGCAGTTTTTGTTTGCCTGCATGCCCTGTGTATTTCAGGCGTGTTATGTTAGAATCATCTTAAGAATACAAGGGGAGTACGGGTTAAGTGAGCACTGTTCAGGATCAGCATATCAGATGGATAGATCTCATGCGCGTGATGGCAATATCGGCTGTTATGCTCTGCCATGCATCCGAGATCCGGTATGAACTGGCGGATCTTGCTTATCTTCCGTCAAGATACTTTGTTTTCGTATGTCATGTGATAGGAAGATTAGGCGTTCCCCTTTTCATGATGATATCGGGATACCTGCTCCTGGACAGGGAATACGATGAGGCGGCCGTTAAGAGATTCTGGACCAGGAAATGGCTGAAACTCCTGGCCTGCATAGGGATATGGCTCGTTATATATGAGATCTTTCTGTTCGCCGTTGGCAGAGGTACGGCGGATCCTCTTAAGATAGTTCAGGAATTGACATTTACCTCGAAGATAGATCTGTCTCAGACCTGGTATCTTGGAACGATATTGGGCGTTTATGCCCTGATACCCTTGGTTGCAGTTGCCTTAAGGAAATTCGGCAGCAAGATCCTGGTCTTTCCGTTCATCCTGTTCTTCAGCTACTCGTTCGTTTATGCCACCGTTAACAGCCTCTTACTGGTCTACAGGCCTGACCTGATGCTCGAAAGCCGCTTTGATCTTGCTTTCTCAGGAGGAGTCTGGGGTTTATATCTTGTTACAGGGTATCTTTTGAAGAAAGGGATCCTTAAGAAGACCGGGAATATCCTTTTGCTGACAGGCTTCCTTGCTTCATCATTGATGGCCTTTATGTACATGCTGATCCCTTCCTTTGACGGTTTCATCAACAATTCGTTTATCTGGTACGACAATGTTTTCATATATTTCAGTTCTCTTTTCTGTTTTGAACTGATCTCAAGGACAGAGAATATCGGAGGCAAGTTCTACTCTGCTGTAAGGTTTGTTGCAAAGTATGCTTTTCCCGTATTCCTGACGCATATCATCTTTATGTTGTCCTTGGAACCTTTGTTAAATCCGCTCGGGATGCCGGGATCTGTAAAGACCTTGCTGCTCTTTATCTCAGGGTTTGCCGGCGGACTGGTCCTTTCGAAGCTCCTTTCGATGATCCCCAAGGCAGGAAGTTATATTACATATGTTAAGGAATAGGGAGGGATAAGATGGATACACCGCTGGCTGTAGCAAAGTATAAGAACGGACAGAAGGAAGCGGTCTTTTATGATGACCGCCTGGTATATGACGGAAAGACACTGCTCTATGAGGATATCGAGGAGGTAACCGTAAATGCCTCCAACAGCAAGGTCTTCGGACTGGTCTTCTATCTTTCGAATTTCGCTTTCGATTTTGCATTCACCGACAAGGCGGGTCAGACTCATCACGTGGAAAGAAGAGGAACGTCTCTCTACGGCATAGGTTCTGCCACGAGGGTCCTGCATGAATACGATGAAGTCGCACCGCCAATGTACGATATCGTGATCGCAAGTGTCGTAAGGAGAATGATCAGGACTGTCGAAGAGGGCGGCAAGATCGAACTCTGCGGCATGACTGTTACGCGCGAAAACATATCTTTCAAGCATCTCGGCGAAGATGTCGTAATAGACAGATCCAATTATGAAGGCGTAAAAGTTGCAGGCGATCCTTCCTTTGTTCTTCTCTATATGAAAGATCCCAAAGGAAAGACGGTCCAGGCGAACAGGATAGATACGGCCAAGCCCAATGCCTGCCTTATCAAACCTGTTATCAGGCATTTATTCGGGTGACGACATGGCTAGGAAAAAGAAAGTACAGCATCATTACAAAAAGATCGGTCCGGGCGTTAAGCGCATGAACCGGAGTGAAAGCCTTACGGGCAGATCGAAAAGCCGTTTTCAGGACAGGCGTTCTCTGGCTGAGAAGTCATTCCCGGATGAACCCGCAAACTTTGCAGATCTTGCTCCCAGAGGACCTGAGGGTGTTAAGAATACCGTCGTCGGGATATTGAGACCCAAAGGGAACGGGGGAGAAGTGATACCCGGCGCATCCTTCAGGGAGACAGACTTCGGGCCCGTATCCATCTACAGCAAGGACTTAAACGGCGCACCCTTCGGCATGACCGTCGTCTGTGAGATATTGAACCCTAACGCCCGCAAGGGCCAGTTCCGCGGGAAGGTCACGGAAGTCCTGGGTGATTACGGCAATACCAATGTCAGGATGATGGAAGTCATCAGAAGGTATGGTCTGAAGACGGATTTCCCTGATGAAGTGAAGACTGAGATCGAGCCCCTGGCGATAAGCTTAAGCGACGAAGAGGTCGATGCTGCCATAAGAGCCGGAAGACGCGATCTTCGCGGTCTTCTTACGATCACGATAGACGGCGAGGATGCCAAGGACTTGGATGACGCGATCACGCTGGAGCGTTTGCCGAACGGCAACTGGCATCTCTATGTCCATATAGCCGACGTTTCAAACTATGTAAGGGAAGGAACGGCATTGGATGAAGAGGCTTTCATAAGAGGCACATCGGTCTATCTTGCCGACAGGGTCCTGCCGATGCTGCCTGCCAAGCTTTCCAACGGTATCTGCAGTCTTAATCCGAATGTTGCAAGGTTTACGATGACCTGCGAGATGGAACTCAACGATGAAGGTCATGCGGTCAAGTCGGATATATATGAGAGCGTGATAGTATCCGACCGCAGGATGAGCTATAACGAGTGTTACCGCATCCTGACAGAGCCTGCCGACAGTGATCTTGATGAGTACGGCAAGATCGTAGGCATGCTGACGGATATGAAAGTCCTGGCTGAGATCCTGAAGAGGATGAGAGAGGGAAGAGGCGCTATCAATTTCAACTTCCCCGAGACCCGCGTCCTTCTTGACGATGAAGGGAAGCCCACGGATGTAATGGCCTATCCCATCAACTTCTGTCACGGGATAATAGAATCCTTCATGATCGCTGCCAACGAGTGTGTTGCAGAGACATTTAATAAATTACAGTATCCTTTTGTATACCGTGTGCATGACGATCCGGATCCCATAAAGATCGCAGGTTTTAACATGGTCGCAAGGCATCTCGGCATCCCGGGCAGGATCCCCAATGAAGCCAAGCCGATAGACGTCGCGAACTTCATGGCGAACGCATACGACAATCCGAGAAGGGAACTCCTGGAGGAACTCCTCTTAAGGTCTATGGCTAAAGCCGTTTACGATTCCATCAACTTCGGCCACTTCGGACTTGCATCCAAGTTCTACTGCCACTTTACGAGCCCGATAAGAAGGTATCCCGATCTTTATATACACAGGATAATCAAGAGTTACCTTAAGGGTGAGGATAAGAAGGCTCATTTCGGAGGGAAGGTAAGTGTCGTGGCAGCTCACAGTTCCGACATGGAGCGTAATGCTGCCGAAGCCGAGAGGGCATCGGTGCAGGTCAAGGTCTGCGAATACATGGACGAAAAAGTCGGTGAGGTATTTGAAGGCAGGATATCCGGAATAATCCCGTCGGGAATGTTCGTAAGATTAGCCAATACCATTGAAGGATTCGTGCCTTTCAGGACTCTGCCGGATCATTACACTTTCGATGAGAGAAGATACTGCGCGGCATCGTCGCGCAGGATATTCAACATAGGTGACGATGTCAGCGTTCAGCTCGTCAATGTCGATATGGACTGCGACCGCATCGATTTTGAGATCGTCAGTTGACATATCAGGGGGATTATTGTAGTATCTCATTCGTAAAATGCGATGACAAAGACAGGTCTTTCCGGTTATCGCACCACAGAGAAGGCAGTCTGAGGCTGGAAGCTGCCGTGAATAGAACCGGATAAGATAACACTTTATCAGCAGAGATCTGAACCGCCGCAAGGGCGCAGTAGGTGATCCGTAAGGCAGCGTTAAGGCCGTCATAAGAGATCTGACAAGAGTCGGATAATTCAGGTGGTACCGCGGACAAGTATAGTTCGTCCTGAGCGTGGATTCGCTTAGGGCGTTTTTGTTTATGGCAGAAGATGTAAAGGAGACAAGACAATGGCAAACATCTACAGAGACAAGGTCATCAATGAGATAACCGAGGCTGATATCGGCAGCAGCCTGAAGGTTGCAGGCTGGATCGAGAACATCCGTGACCACGGCGGCGTATCTTTCATCGACTTGAGGGATATGTACGGCGTACTTCAGGTCGTCATGCGTGACACGACCCTTCTTGACGGTCTCGTAAAAGAAGACTGCATCAGCATCGAGGGCGTTATCGAAAAGCGTGACGAGGAGACATATAACCCCAAGATCGAGTCCGGTACGATCGAACTCGAGGCTCACAAGGTCACTGTCCTGGGACGCGTTACAGCTCAGCTTCCTTTCGAGATCCAGACCTCCAAGGAGATCCGTGAGGACGTCCGTCTGAAATACAGATTCCTTGACATGCGTAACCGCAAGGTCCGCGATAACATCGTCTTCCGTTCTCAGGTCATCTCATTCTTAAGACAGAAGATGACCGAGATGGGCTTCCTTGAGATCCAGACCCCTATCCTTACGTCTTCATCTCCTGAAGGCGCACGTGACTATATCGTTCCTTCACGTAAGTACAAGGGTAAGTTCTATGCTCTTCCCCAGGCACCCCAGCAGTTCAAGCAGCTCCTGATGGTCTCCGGCATCGATAAGTATTTCCAGATCGCACCCTGCTTCCGTGATGAGGACGCAAGGGCTGACAGGTCTCCGGGAGAGTTCTACCAGTTAGACTTCGAGATGGCTTTCGCGACCCAGGAAGATGTTTTCGCTGCAGGCGAGGAAGTCCTGACAGAGACGTTCGAGAAGTTCGCTCCCAAGGGCGCTTCCGTTACAAAGGCACCTTATCCCGTATATAGTTATGCACAGGCGATGCTGGAGTTCGGCTCCGACAAGCCCGACCTTCGTAACCCCTTAAGGATCATCGATGTTACCGAGTTCTTCCAGAGATGCACTTTCGCTCCTTTCCACGGAAAGTGCGTAAGGGCTATCAATGTACATGCCAAGCTTTCCAAGGGCCAGCATGAGAAGATGCTGAAGTTCGCCCAGAGCATCGGCATGGGCGGCTTAGGCTACCTGGAAGTATTGGAGGATATGTCCTACAAGGGACCTATCGACAAGTTCATTCCCGATGACATGAAGGGCGAGCTCCGTGACCTTGCTGGTCTTACCGTTGGTGATACGATCTTCTTCATCGCAGACGTTGAAGCACAGGCCTGCCTCTATGCGGGACAGATCCGCAATGAACTCGGCGCAAGGCTCGAACTCATCGAACAGAACGCTTTCAGGTTCTGCTTCGTCAACGATTTCCCCATGTTCGAATACGACAAGGAAGTCGGTCACTATATCTTCACGCATAATCCTTTCTCCATGCCCCAGGGAGGTCTCGAAGCGCTTAACACCAAGAAGCCTGACGAGATCCTGGCTTACCAGTACGACATCGTCTGCAACGGCATCGAGCTGTCATCCGGCGCTGTCAGGAACCACGACTTGGAGATCATGAAGAAGGCATTCGAGATCGCAGGCTACAGCGAGGAAGATCTCAAGACCAGGTTCGGCGCTCTCTACAATGCATTCAAGTTCGGTGCTCCCCCTCATGCAGGCATGGCTCCCGGCGTTGACCGTATGCTCATGATCCTGCGCGGCGAAGAGAATATCCGTGAGGTCATCGCATTCCCGATGAACGGCAATGCCCAGGATCTCCTCTGCGGCGCTCCCGGCGATGTCACCGAGATGCAGCTCCGTGAGACCCATATCAAAGTAAGACAGTGAAAGTCTATTTCCTGACTTTAGGATGCCGCGTCAATCAGTATGAGACTGACGCGGTCAGAGCGGATTTTGTTGCTGCGGGACATACCGTTACGGACCGTCCTGAAGATGCCGACTGCCTTATAGTCAACACATGTTCAGTTACCGGTGAAGCAGACCGCAAATCCCGGCAGATGTTAAGAAGGATGGCAAGGGCCAACCCTGATGCCATCGTTGTTGCCATGGGGTGCGCCTCGGAACTTGCAGACGGTGTGGTCGATGCGGATATAGTCCTCGGGACACGCGACAAGAATCTCTGTTTATCGAAAGTCGAGGAATACGCAGGGACAAGAGACCACAAGACAAGTCATGTGCGTCCGCCTGTATCCAAAAGCGACAGCTATCACGATTTCGGAACGATCCTGTCTCCTGAAGGTACCAGGGCTTTCCTTAAGGTCGAAGACGGCTGCAATAAGTTCTGTACCTACTGCGTTATTCCTTTCGCAAGGGGAAGAGTTGCGAGCAGGACGGAAGAGTCAGCCCTTGAAGAGGCTAAGTTCCTGGCAGGGGAAGGATATAAGGAGATAGTAGTCTCAGGTATCCATGTATGTTCCTATGCCAAGGACCGCGGCGGGGATATCATGGATCTTCTGAACCTGCTTAAGAAGATAGCGGATATCCCCGGTATCGTTAGGCTGCGTTTAGGTTCGGTCGAACCTATGTCTTTGACCGCTGATTTCCTGGAGGGGCTTTCAAAGACAGGTGCAGCATGCCCTCATTTCCATATGTCCCTGCAGAGCGGATCTGATAGCGTCTTAAAGCGCATGAACCGTGACTATACATCTGCTGAGTTCGAAGAGAAGGTCAGGCTCGTAAGGAGCCTCTTCCCGGATGTATCCATCACGACCGATATCATCTGCGGCTTCCCCGGAGAGACAGACGAAGAGTTCGAGGAGACGCTGGCTTTCGCTAAGAAGATCGGTTTTGCCAAGATCCATTGTTTCCCTTATTCCGTGCGTGAAGGAACAGTTGCTGCCGGGATGCCCGGCCAGATTGCGCCGGAAGTTAAGAAAGCAAGGAATTCAAAACTTCTGGCTTTGTCGAATGAACTTGAGCATGCGTTCGCCGGATCCATGGTCGGAAAAGAAGTCGATGTCCTGGTCGAACAGGATAATTCGGGTTATACAGCCAATTATGTAAGAACCCGTATAGAAAGTGAGGATAAGATCGAGCCCGGAACACTTTATAAAGGTGTCGTCACAGCCGCAAACGGCAGTGATCTTATCGTTAAGTGACAGGAGGACTTGTCTATGGATATAAAAGATTCAAGAATAGATGCCGGCAAGGCCTTCGACTGGGGAAGGACCTCAGCCGAATATGCAAAATACCGTGACATATACCCGGAAGGGTTCTACCGTAAGATCGCAGAACTGGGGCTTTGCATAGAAGGTCAGAAGGTTCTGGATTTGGGAACGGGTACCGGTGTCCTGCCCCGCAACATGTACCGCTATGGTGCCCGCTGGACAGGCACGGACATATCGCCCGAACAGATAGAGCAGGCAAAAAGACTTTCAGCCGAAGCCGGAATGGATATAGAATACTTGGCCGTACCGGCAGAAGATATCGACTATCCCGAAGCTTCCTTTGATGTCGTGACTGCCTGCCAGTGCTTCTGGTATTTTGACCATAAGACTCTTATGCCGAAGTTAGACTGTCTTCTCCGTGATGACGGTAGGATCCTTGTGCTCTTCATGGCCTGGCTTCCTTTCGAAGATCCCGTGGCAGGGGCATCGGAGGAGCTCGTGCTGAAGTACAGTCCCGACTGGTCAGGCGGGAGGGAGACGATGCATCCGATCCATATCCCTGATGAAGCGCTTGAGCTTTTCGAGCTGGAAAAGCACGATGAATATCTGCTGGATGTGCCTTTTACGAGAGAGTCCTGGCACGGAAGGATGTTTGCATGCAGGGGAGTCGGTGCGTCCCTGTCAGCCGAGGAACTCTCTGCCTGGGATAAAGAGCACAGGGACCTCTTAAGCAGGATCGCGCCTGAGGAATTTACTGTCAGACACTATGCCGCATATGCGGTCCTTAAAAAGAGAAAGTGAGGAAAGACATGGAATATAAGCTTATGACGATCGATTATTACGACAAGGTCTGGGATCTCTGGATGTCCTGCAAGAACATGGGATTCAACAACCTGGACGATTCTCGCGAGGGTATAGACAAGTATCTTAAGAGAAACCCTAATACGAGCTTCGTCGCGCTGGAAGGCGACAGGGTTATCGGTGTCATCCTCACAGGCCACGACGGACGCAGGGGCTTTATCCATCACATGGCTGTCGCAGAGGACAAGAGGGGGCAGGGAATAGCTACAACTCTTCTTAATATGGCTCTTACCGCTCTTAAGGAAGAAGAGGGGATACTCAAGGTCGCCTGTCTTGTCTTCAAGTATAACGATGCCGGAAACGCTTTCTGGGAAAGTCAGGGCTTCACTGTCAGGGAAGATCTCAATTACAGGAACAGGGCTCTGGCCGAGATGGTGAGGATAGATACCTGAAGAATGATCTGCTGCCCGATAAAAAACTCAAAAACAGGGTTACTTATCCATCAATTGTGATAAAATAGCGTATATAGATCAAACAGGGGGACTCGTCGATTGGATAACCAGGACACGACAAAATTTAACCTGTCAGGGGATAGATATGCGGACGTCAAAGCTCTTATGACGTATGTTTTGAACGCTCTCAAGGAGAAGGGCTATAACCCGATCAACCAGCTTGTAGGATATTTTATTTCCGGTGACCCGACCTATATCACAAGCTATAAGGGTGCCCGCGGCCTGATCAGAAGGATCGACCGTGACGAACTCCTCGAAGTCATCATCAGCGAATTCTGCGAGAAACTCTGATCTGATATGGGCAGGATAATGGGCATAGATTACGGCATGCGCCGTATCGGTATAGCTTTGTCTGATGTAACTCACCTCATTGCAAAAGGATATGAGACCGTTAACTGGAACGGCCGTGATATCGATTGGGCTCTTAACAGGATCGGACAGATCATTAAGGAGCAGGAAGTCACTGACATAGTACTGGGAAGGCCCTTAAGGACGGACGGTACGGGCTCCGAGACCCAGGAGAAGGTCGAAGGATTTGCATCTCTCCTTGAAGAGACCTATGGCCTGCCGATCCATTATATCGACGAAAGATTCTCCACCGTTATCGCTTCGCAGTATCTTCATGCTGCCGGCAAGGATGCCAGGAAGCAGAAGAACGTCATCGACCAGGTGGCAGCCGAAGTCTTTCTGCAGGATTATCTGGACAGTAATCGCTAATAAGCATCTTCCTTAATATTTTGATATAATATGAGATGGTTCTCCAAGGAACCGGCTCAATAAAGACATGAGGTGAATTATATGGATCAGGATAATATCATAACACTGAAGGACGAAGAGACAGGTAAGACACAGTCTTTCTTCCTGGACGATAAGTTCCAGCTTAACGGGAATATCTATGTATCTCTTATCGTGCTTCCCGAAGAAGCAGCAGAGGATCCCGACTTCGATTTTGATGACCTTCCCGAGGAGATCGATCTTGTCATCATGAAAGTAACGCAGGGCGAGGACGGCGAAGACCTTCTTTCCACACTGGATGAGGAGGAAGAGGACATCGTTTTCGATTACTACGACAAGATCTGCGAGATGTACGATGACGAGGAAGAAGAGGACGACGAAGAAGAGTAATCTTTTTGCATCATGAAAAAGAACAGGATCGACAGAAATACCAACCGCAGGAAGGCGGCAGCCATCAGGGCTGACCGCAGGGCCAAGGCAGCCGGCGAACACATGAAGAGAAATGCCGGCGATGAGCTGGTCGTCATAAGGGATCCCTACAACAAGAAGGATTTCTACATGATGATGATCGATAATTTTGTCCTGGCCAAGGTCGAATATGTCGTAATGTATAATTATGTGCCGGATGACGGCAACCACAGGAAACCAGAACTCGTCATCATGAGAACGACTTTCTCTGATAACGGCGAGCAGTATTTCTATTCCATCAAGGACGGAGCCGAGCTTGAAAGGGCTTTCGTGCTGTTCATGAGGAGGTATTACGGGTCTTCCGTTCCGGATAAACAGAGCAAGAATGGCGTCGCGACCGGAGGCCTGTAAATGAAGACGACCGTCGTCAGAGTCATCTCAGCATGCCTTAAGGTCATTCTGGCCTTGGCGTTGTTCGTTTTATGCACGCTGATCGTAGACTGGATCCTTGATACATTACAGATCGACCGTAAGATATATCAGGGAGTCTCCTGCGCTTGTGCCAATCTCCTGACGATAGGAGTGCTTTGGCTTTTCTGGCAGTTTGACAGACAGAAGGAAGAGTTCATTTTCTTCAACAAGACCTCTAAGGACAAGGTCGTCAGTGTCTTCTTCGTGGCATTGGGACTTGCCGGCATAGTGGTCGTATATATGATAGCCGCAGATTATATCTCGGATTATCTTAACAGCCTTAAGGAGAATCTCGATCATTACAGGGAAAGCGTTAACAGGTATTCCGAGGTTCCCCAGCAGAAGGTCCCTTTGTGGGACAGTATCCTCTACATAGTAACGACATGCACACTGGTGCCTTTCTGTGAGGAATTCCTTTTCAGAGGGATCATCATGGGCAAGATGCGCATGATCATGCCCGGCGGCGCCGCCGTTCTGGTCCAGGCTGTCATATTCGGACTCATGCACGGTATCACGGTCCATATCGGTTACGCTCTTATCTGCGGTATCGTTATCGGTTCCGTATATCTTTACTGCAACGATCTCAAAATGCCGGTCATCATGCATGCCGTTTTTAATTTTCTGGGATCCGCCTTCCCGAGCCTGCTCGCACTTGAACAGTTCGGCATAGCATCCTCTGTACGTTCTGACATCAGATATGCCCTGACACTTATCGAGTGTATGCTGATGGTTCCCTCTTCCATCGCTTTTGTCTATCTTTGGTACAGATACAAAAGAGCCAAAGAGGAAAAAGAGAAAGAACAGGACGCCGGTGATGCAGCCCTGAACACGCAGGAGGTCTCGTCATGCTGAGATTATCCGAATTCAGACTGGCCGCCACAAAGAGAAGGGGATTAAGGCTGTTTTTCATGGTCACGCTGGTGATCGTACTTATAGCTGCAGTCCTTCTGATATGGATGGGCATATTCGGTTTCCGTTCCGAGCTGGTCGATATCGGTTTCAGGGATGAACTGAGAGGCGATTCCTTTGGCGGAGCCGGTCTTAATATCGGCTATGTTCCGAGCGTGAATCTCATAAGAGATGCGTCTTTCGAGACCGGCTACGAATATGTGACACTGACTGCCACGGATTTTGACGGTAAGAATATATATTTCAAATCAGATTCCGTAACGGGAAAGAAAACTGACCTTGAAAGGCTCTCGGGCGGTGAACTCCGCGTCCTTGGAAATGATTCCGACGGAGTCATGCACCGAAAATATACCGGCCGTGTTGAATCTTATTATCCCGAGTCGATGGCTGAAGTATATGACATGATGACGTTCGTTACGGGCGGATTTATCTCGGATATAGCTGATGTTGAAGTTTACGGGAACTGTGTGACCGTATTGTCCGGTGACGGGATCATCTATGCTGACATTACGGGTCCTGCCCCTGTCAAGACAGGCGGGGATATGGTCCTGTTCAGCAAGATCGCTTCCTCCGGGGATATCTGTTACGCGGTCACATCCGACGGCACCATATATGAGGCTTCTGACGGAAGGACTTTTGTTGCCGTTACGGCTGATAATCCTGATATAAGGAACGTTGCTTCCTGCGTTGCGGTCGGCAACAAGCTCCTTATCATGAACAGCAGCGGCGATCTTTATGTCTTTAATGACGGGCTTTTTAAAGTGGATCTGCCTGAGGGGACGAAGCCTTCATGCATCGCTAAGCTGGGGGATGCATTTGCTGTTGCAGGCGAAGGCGGTGTCTTCTATTCGGACAACGGTTTTGTCTTCAGGAATGTATCTGATACGGCCGTCGACAGGGATTCCATCGCAGGAGTCGCAATGTCAGATGATATCCTCTATATCGTTACGACCGGAGGAGATCTTGTAGTCTGTACCAAAGACGGCGTTTCATACAGGGAGGTATCCTTCGATACGGGTACTGCGGTAGTAAGATCCTGCGTCTGCGGTCAGGACGGAAAACTCGTCATATCCACATCTGACAGGGTAGCGTTGTCATTTGATGAAGAAAGCGGCGGATATAATATCATTTCAACGGTTGATACTGCCGTGGACGATCTGCTGGCATGGTATGGAGACGGATTCATTTACTCGTCGGGAAGAAATCTTTTCAGGACATCGGTCCTGTCGGTCATAAAGGTCAGCGAATCAGTAGCTCCTGACAGCATAAGCCGCGGGGATATATGTTCTGTCATGATCGATCCCGTTGTAAACATTTCGGTTCCTTCTTCGGAAGACAAGTGGGTCAGCGCCGGATCCGGCATCCTCTGGGATCTTTACGGAAAGGGAACAGCCGCATCATTTGTTCCCGATGCGGTATCCGGAAATAAAGCCCTTAAATTCTCCGGAACGGGTGACGGCGTGCATGTTATTTCCCAAAGGCTTCCCGGGAACTCCGAAGACAATTTCATTCCTGATGATTTTTACAGGCTCAGGTTCACTGCCAGAAGTTCCGAAGATATCCAGCTGACCTGCTGGCTCACCGGCGAAAGGTTCGGCAGGATCTCCTTTACGGGAGATATAGGGGCCGGCAGCAATAAGACTTTATCGACACTTTTTGCCGTCACGGATAATATGCTCGGCGAAGATACGGTCAGGCTTTATATATCCTTTACCGGCAGCGGCACCGTTTATATCGACGATCTGTATCTGGGTCCCGACAATTCCGGAGATAACTATATTCCGGTATATCTGTCGGATTCCTTAAGAAATTCCAATCCGTCTGCCGTAAGACTCGGAGGGCTGGCACTGGGATCTGAAGGCTACAGCCCGGATATCATCTATTCTCATTCTCAGGCATCCCTGTCACATAACCTTGTATCGGATGCCGGGACGGAAAGGATCTCCGCTTGTGATTCGCTGGAAGACTGTCTTGAGATGGTATCGGGAGCAGGAGCGGATCCCTGGATCGTAATAGGTTCATGTGCCAATGAGAACGACATAGACAACTTTATGTCTTATATGTGCGGAACGGTATCTGAAGGATACGGAGCCAGGAGAGTCTCCAACGGGACTGCAGTACCCTGGAGCCGCAGGTTTGACCGTATCTATATAGAGATAGCCGATACCGATTCCTGTTTTGCAAGTGATGCTGTCAGGGGCGGATATGTAGACTACATGATCTCCCTGATCGAGCAGTCCGCCTACTATACCGCTATAAAGGAGAAGGTCGTATTCCTGGACGGCATGAAATACGACGGCGGCATCAGGCTCTCGAATGCGGACAGTCATACTCTCAGCGTAAATGCCAGTGATATAAAGGAAGTCGGAAGCTCCGATACCTATTACATGATCAATGTCGCAGGTTTCTTCAACCGTATCAACACGGAAGCGGAAAGGTCCAGGATCGTGAGTGACAGCGGCCAGTATATCTCTTCCATGTCGCTTCCCGATTCTGCAACATGTGCCGAATATGTTTCCATGCTCCTTTGTGAAGAGGCAGGGTTCGTGGAGTTGCCGATGATGGATCTTAAGATAGACTATAAGCCCGCATATTATGAAACGGAGAAGATGTTCTATGACGGCAAGAGTGCCGTGAACCTCTTTTCGACCATGAAGATGATGGCTGAAGTGACGAACGGCAACACATCTGTTATGTATGTTCCCGAACTAACCGAACCTCTGGATCCCTCGTCCGGTGAGAATGTGGGAGAGTTTACCAAGCTGTGCGGCGTATTTTCGTTCTCCGGTTCATTCGGGGACAAGTATCTTGTTATCGCAAACTGCTCCAGGGAGATGAAACAGTTCGTCATTTCATCTGCCGGCGCTGATCTGTTCAATTCCTATGCGACGAGATATTCATCGGCTGGCCGGGTGCTGAGCACCGGCAAGTTCGGAAAACTCTTCAACAGGAGAGTCCTCGATGCCGGTGAAGTCCTGATCGTTAAAGTCGAGAATAAGTGATCCCCGTTATGTGTTACGGTTGATGGCCATATCGTTATTGGGTTCCATGAAATAGAATCCCCATCTGCGTGAATCTGCGCCGACTTCGATCGCGTAAGGCTTTCCGTCAACATCGATGAATGCGCGGTAATGCTGTCTGTACCCTGTCCTTGCTACAAGATAAGCATCGTAGCCCAGGTAGTTCATCATCATGACCAAAGCACCGTTATACTGGAGGCACTGTCCGTATTTATATGTGAAGATAACGTCAGCCGTGGAATATTTGGCCGAGTATTTGTAGCTCTTGTCATAGGTGGAGTTCATGTTGATCCACCAGAGGGTGAAGGCGATCTTTTCTCCGTCAGACCATGAACTGTGGAAGTAATCTGACTCGAACTTCTTTATGGCCTCGATATCCTTTTTGGAGAAGTTGATCTTGCTCGTGGAATATTTCTTGGATGAGTCAGAGGATTTATACATATAGCAGTTGATGGACTTGGTGTTGGATTCGCCGGGCTTGATATTCTTGAACATGGCGATGCCGTCCACAAGGGAATAATGACGCCTTACGTCCTCGATATAAGGGACTTGAAGATTGGTCTTGGCGATCTTTATGGATGCCCGGCTTTCCCTGGTATTGCCCTGTTCATCCTTGCAGATGGCCGTAAGGTAGATCTTGCACTTGCCGTTTTCGCCCGTGAGTCCGGGATAGCAGGAACGTCTTAAACTGGTGGATGTCTTGTCCGAATTGATGAACTTGATAAGGGCGCGCTCACCGTTGTTGTAATAGTAGAGCGCATACTTGGAGCAGGATACGGCCTTCCAGCTGATTTCCGCCTTGGGTCCTGACACATTGAAAGACTTGATGACAGGCTTGGAAGGGGATGTAGTGGCCCTTATCTCAGATGCGGCTGTATAGATCGTGCTGCTGCCTGAACGGCGGTAGCCTTTTACTCCGATCGTGTATGTGGTCCCGCCCTTAAGACCCGTAAGCTTGTAGTTCAGCGTCATCCTGTCGACTGTCGCTATGTTCTTTGTCTTGCCGTTTTCGACAGTATAGATGACATATCCGCTGGAACCTGCCAGGGATTCCCAGCAGACCTTTATCTTTGTCTCGTAACTCATGTAACCCTGACTGATCGCAACCTTGCTCGACTTGAACTCGCTGTCGGTTATGGCATCGTCGTCACTGTTGACAGCCCTGACCTGCGAATTAAAGACAACAGGGAAGACAAGGCAGAGCATTAAGATCATGAAGACCGGGATCAAAAGCTTTCTCATGGATATTTTCATAGATCAAAGATCCTCCGGTTTGCCGGTTAAGGTTTCCGTAACAGATCCGGACAGCAGCTGCCCGTTCTCTCTCCAGTTGCTGCAAATGGAGGCAGCTTCATCCGCTGCGGTGCATACAAGGTTTATCGAAAGGTTCTCGGATGTCAATCTGACCATGATCTTACCGTCTCCAGAAGGTTCGCTGGAGGCTTTGTATCTTTCAAGTTCGGATATCTTCGCATTAAGTTCTTTGCAGGCTGCATCCAGATGTGACCTGACTTCCAGATTGATGGATGGAACGATATCCTCCAGGACAGCGATGCCGCCGTCACTTAATTTGAGTTGTTCGGTACCGCCGATAGCTTCGCCCATTCCGTTTTCGCCGTGCGTAACATCCATAAGATTTCCCGCGATGAGCTCGGAATATGCCTTGCTGAAGGTAAAGAAATCCATGTAGAGGGATGACAGACACTTGTCCATGAGCATATGATAGCTTATCGAAGGAACATTTCCGACGATATAGAGAATATGTACTTTTGCGTCTGCTGCGGACAGATCTGTCATTACAATAACCTCTCTTTATCAGATAACACCCCTTATTATATAGCATTTTGCCGAAAAGTTCTCTTTTGGGCAAAATAAGGTTTAAGAGTAAGGTTCAGGGGTGTATACTTTGTAATGCTTTTGTATCATCAACGTTCAAGGAGAAATATATATGATCACATTTGACTATCAGAACGCCCTTGGTTTTATAGGCGGACAGGAAGCCATCGACAGGATCGAACCCCAGGTAAAGATCGCATCAGACATGCTCGCGAAGAAGAACGGCCCCGGAAATGACTTTTTGGGCTGGCTCAATCTTCCTTCGGCATATGACAAGGATGAGTTTAACCGAATCCGCAAGGCTGCACAGAAGATCAGGAGAGATTCCGATGTTCTCGTTGTTATCGGTATCGGCGGTTCCTATCTCGGTGCAAGAGCCGTTATCGAACTTTTGAACCATTCATTTGCCAACGCCCTGTCCAAGAAGGACAGGAAGGCTCCCATGATACTCTTCTGCGGTAATTCCATCAGCGCCACATATCTGGCAGACATGATGGACGTTATCGAAGGAAAGAACATTTCAGTAAACATCATCTCCAAGTCCGGAACCACTACGGAGCCTGCCATCGCTTTCAGGATCCTTCGTGCTTACATGGAAAAGAAGTACGGCAGGGAAGGTGCAAGAGACAGGATCTACGCTACGACCGACAAGAAGAAGGGTGTATTGAAGGGTCTGGCAGATGAGGAAGGCTACGAGACATTCGTAGTTCCCGATGATGTCGGAGGCAGATTCTCAGTCCTGACGGCTGTCGGACTTCTTCCTATCGCTGTTTCCGGTATCGATATCCGTGAACTCATGAAGGGTGCAAGGGATGCATCCAAGGAATATAAGAAGATGCCTCTGTCCGAAAATCCCTGCTACCAGTATGCCGCAGTCCGTAACTGCCTGCTGAGATCAGGTTATTCCACAGAGGTCATGGTCAACTATGAACCTTCCTTCCACTACATGACTGAGTGGTGGAAGCAGCTCTACGGTGAGTCCGAAGGAAAGGACCTGAGGGGTATCTTCCCTGCAGGTGTCGACAATACTACGGATCTTCACTCCATGGGTCAGTATATCCAGGACGGCGCCAGGATCATGTTTGAGACGGTAGTCGAGATCGATAAGGCAAGAAGGTCCTTTGAGATCCCCAAGGATCCGGATGATCTTGACGGTCTTAATTTCCTTGCAGGAATGGACATGAATGAAGTCAACAAGAAGGCCATGCAGGGAACAGTCCTCGCTCATGTCGACGGCAAGGTCCCGAATCTTGCGATCCATATGTCCGAGTGCACGCCTTACTGCCTCGGTGAGCTTATCTACTTCTTTGAGAAGGCTTGCGGCATCTCAGGTTATATCCTTTCCGTCAATCCTTTCAATCAGCCCGGCGTTGAGGCTTACAAGAAGAACATGTTCGCTCTTCTCGGCAAGCCCGGATACGAGGACATGAAGGCAGAGCTCGAAGCAAGGCTCAAGGGCTGATAATACCGGTAAATTCGATCTTAGGGGCTGTTTCAAAATATGATGTTTTGTGACAGCCCTCAAGTTATGTAAAGAACATTTTATGAACAGAAAAGCAGAGGGGAAGAAGCTTGTCAGACTGATCGTGACATTTGCAGCCGTGTTTGCGGCTGTATATGTCATATATCTGATACTCGGGCTTGCTCCCTTCGGCGGCTTGTCATTTACGCACCGTGACGGTGACATACAGATGCTCGATTTCCTGAGATGCTATAAGAGGTTCCTGTCGGGAGACGGAAGCATGCTCTATTCCTTCTCCAAGGGGTTAGGGGATAACATGTATCCGCTCTTTACATACTATCTGGCATCTCCCGTAAATCTTCTTGTCGTTTTCTGGAATTACGACAGCATTCCCGCCTTTGTGGATTTTGCGGTTGCCGTAAAATTGGCTTTGGCTGCGACTGCATTTGAATTCTACATGGAAAACAGATATGAGCTGTCAGAGACCAGACAGATCGTATTTTCCGAGCTTTTGTCATGTTGTTATGCTTTCTGCACTTTTGGGATATCAGCAGGTTGTTTCCTTCCTTTTCTTGAAGGTCTGGTTTTTCTTCCCGTTATGGCTGCAGGAGTTTACAAAGCAGTGGAGGGGAGATCCCGCATTCTGCTGTCCGCAGGATGCGCCCTTGCAGTTATCTGCAACTGGTACATGGGAGCAATATGCTGCCTTTATTCCGTCGTGATCCTTGCCTGTGATCTTTTCTCTGTCAGAAGATCTCCAAAGGAGATACTATCGGCTGTTGCAAGATATACTGTATGTATGGCGGAAGGCCTTCTTATTTCAGCCGTTGTCCTCTTTCCGACCCTGGTCGCGCTGGGATCTCACGGAGGACTTGATATCACGGGGCTTTTTATACCTGAGATCTACGGAAATCCTCTGTCTTTCATCACTAACTATAAGCCCCTTTCCATATCTGACATGGCGAATCCTGCTGTCTTTGCGGGCTCTTTCGTTCTTATAATGTCTGTAGTTTTCTTTGCCGCAAGGAAACCTTTGAGGGCCAAGATCACATACGGGGCCGCTCTGCTTTTTACCGTATCGATCTTCTATTTCAGACCCCTTGTCAACATCTTCCTGCTTCTCCGCGAGAATACCGCTTTTGCATACGGTTACAGATATGCTTTCGCGGCATCGTTCCTTCTTTGCTTCATCGCAGCCGAGATCCTCGCAGGACCGGAAAGAGATGCGGTCAGGCCCTTGTCAGTTGCGATCACCGGCGGGCTTTTTGCTGCCGTGATCCTTATAAGCGATATAAGCGGAGGCAACACGACGGTAACGGTTACCGGTGTGGGCCTTATCGTTCTCATTACGGTATTTGCTGCATTGATGCAGTCGGGGATAAGGACTGACTTGAGAAAGATCATGACCGTTTTTGTGCTGGTCCTCTGTGTTGCGGAAGTCGGACTTCACGTTATCGTGACGATCCCCTTGTACAGCACTGCCAACGTTGAATCCTACAAACAATATTCGGACGATCAGGCAAGGCTTAAAGAGGATCTTCCCAAGGAAGGCTTTTACCGTATCACACAGAATGCGTTCAGGGATGAGAACCTCTATAAGGGACTGACCTGCTGTTACAACGATCCTCTCGCATACGGATACAACGGACTTACTTCATATTCATCAGCCCAATCTGACCGCGCCGGACTTTTCATGGACAGGTCAGGTTACCATTATTCGGCTGCGACAATGAATATAGTCAATACTTCGAACCTTGCCGCTGATTCATTTCTCGGTGTTAAGTATGTCGCATCGACATACAGCATGCCGGGTCTTATAAAGACCGGCGATAAAGAATATAACTCCATGTCGGTCTATAAGAATCCCTATGCCTTGGATCTTGCTTTTACCATCCCTTCGGATGTATATGCCGCAGAAAGCATTAGAGGCGCTGATTATTTCGAATACAACAACAAGGTATGGAGTCTTATAACCGGAGAGGATATCAGGATCTTCGATACGATCGGTTATGACACTGAAACCGGTGACGGTTCCGTCAGGTATTCTTTCAACAGCAGCAGCGAAGATTCCCTCTATTACGGATATATTAGTTTCCCTTCAGCAAGACACTTGTCTATCGATGTAAACGGGGCTTATGAAACAGCATACTATAACTGGCTCGCTCCGTCTGTCTTCCATATCCCGGGCAATGGCGTTTCCTCTTATGTGGATGTCCCTGATACAGAGGGTGAAGCGGTATTTGCAAGGCTCGATCTTAAAGAACTGCAAAGGGTAAGTGAGCTTGTCCGCGCCAACAGCGGAAAGGTCGATATCAATGAATTCAAGGACGGTCACGTCAGGATAACGGCAGAGTCAGCGGGCGGCGGTTATCTTTGCGTTACGGTTCCGTACGATGAACAGTGGAAAGTGACGGTTAACGGAAAAAAGGCTGAAACGGAGCTCCTTGCCGATACTTTCTTCCTTATTCCCCTGGAAGAAGGGCAAAACACCGTTCAGATGGATTACAGCGTCAGATATCTGATCCCTTCTCTCATGGTAAGTACCGCAGTATTGATTATTGTCGTTGTAACGGAGATAATTATAAAAGCAAAAAAGCGGGGCCTGAGGGGAAATACCGGTGAACAAAAGTAAGATCGCAAAGATAGTTATATCAGCTGTAGTGTCGCTTCTGGCTCTTTTTGTCGCGGTCATAAGCTGCATGTCCCTCAAATACGAAAACCAGAGAACATCCGAGTTCATTCCCTACGAGAAGGAAAGTGCTTTCATTTCCGATCAGGATACATTGGAGCAGATCGTCAGGATCGATGAAGGGGAGGATAAGCTCTATGGCTTTGCTGTCTTCCTGACCCAGGAGACCCCGAATCCCGTAAGTACTCTTAAAGTTTTTTTCAAGGAGGACGGCAAGCTCATTTATTCACATGAAGAGCCTGCCATGTCGATCCTTTACACCGAATATAAGTATTTCTATTTTGATGAGCCGGTTAGCATAAAGAAAAACAGCGTTTATTCGTTCGAACTGGGTGTTGAAGGGAGCGAGGACCGCAACGGTATAGGAGTTTATACCGGCACGAAGGAAGGGATCGGCAAATGCAGCATCAACGGTGTCCCTGAGGCGGGGCCGGCCTGCCATGTACTTATCTATGAGAAGGTTCCGCTGATCAAGATGATCCTGATACCTGCTATCCTTCTTTTTATCCTGATACTGGCTTCAATACTGATCATGATCCTTAACAAAACGTTTTTCAGATCAAGCAAGGACAAGCTTGTCACCGGATTTGCAGTGTTCTATGCCGTTTTGCTGGTTATGTATTCTTTTATCGTCCCCCAGTGTTCGGTCAACGATGAAGCCGATCACTTTCTCAGATCTTATGAAATCGCCCACGGTCACCTGATATCGGATGTGATCGGAGATAATGGGCAGGGGGGAGCCGTGCTTCCTTCGGCTTTGTACTCTTACAAAAATGAACAGGACCGTAACTGGCATCACTCCGGGCAGAGGGATCATGACAGACAGCTAAAGAGCCTGGTAATAGATGAAAACGACCTAAGGGAAGTCGATTATACCAATACTTCCTTAAATGTTCCGTTTTTATACATTCCGCAGGTGATCGGAATAAAAGTTGCCGAGTTGTTTACGAACAGACCTTTTGTGATCATGTACTTTGCAAGGATAGCGAACATGATCGCAGTGTTCTGTATGGTGCTGCTCGCGATCAGGATCACTCCTTGCGGCAAGGAGATATTCATGCTGATATCCTGTTTCCCGTTCATGCTTCAGGATTCGGTATCGTGTTCACCGGATGCGTTTATAACCGCGTTGATATTTATCTTCTGTGCTCTGGTGCTCTATATGCGCTACAAACTCGACGGGCCTATGGGGATAAAACACCTTGCTTTACTGTTTATCGTTACCGTGCTGATGTGTGGCATTAAACTGGTCTACGCTCCTCTTGCACTGATTCTTTTCTTCATCCCGAAGAAAAAGTTCGGTGAAGACAGCAAATATATTGCATCGATAGCCATATTTGCATTGTCATCGATCCTTATGTGCTTCATGTGGCTTACGGTCACCACCAGGTATAATCTCCTTCTGGGCAACTGGTCCAATCACTACCGTCAAAAGGAATATATGCTTATGGATCCGCTGCCTTTCATCAAGGCGGTATGCGGCATGATAGTGAATTCCGGAAAATATCTTTTCGATATGATCGGGCTTAACATCGGTAACGAGAACATATACACATCTCACCTCATTCCTTTGGTCATAATGGCTGTGTTGACATACGTTATTTTCTCGATCAACAGGGGTTCTCCTGACAGGAAGAAATGGTCATGGATGATATGGCTGATCCCGCCTGTAATCTCAGCGCTCCTGGTTCTCGTGAGCGAATATCTATACTGGACGGAAGTCGGCGCATCGGTATTGACAGGCGTATCCGGTAGATATTTCCTGCCGTGTGCCGTCGCTGTTATCATCGGGCTTGCCAGACCTTCGAAGCCGGTCAATATCGGATACAAAAAGACTATGGCTTTCGCCATAGCCTTATGCAACTTTTATTGTCTTGTAATGTTCTGGATCCACACGGTATATTGATCAACGATCCCTTATTCCAGTATCTTTTCCGTTGACCAATATTACCTTATTGAACTGTGATATATCCCGTTATCGTTTTCGGTGATCCTGATTATCGTATCCTGATATTTCTCGTGGAAATTATCGACTTTCCTTTTTACGCCGTCCTTCCTGGTGATGGTTATCGTGTAGTAGTCGTAATTGGAAGGCTTATCGCAGAAGAGGTACTCGTTCATGCCGACATGATCACTGCCCGAACCGTTCTCGGTATATGTCTTTATCTGATCGCCGTCATAGTCGTAGAAAGTCCAGGTAACGGAGCTTACGTCTTCATTTACAGCAAGCTGGACCTCGCATCTGTTGACCTCGCCGCCGGTAAAACTGAAGATCCCTGATGCTATGCACATGATGATATAAGTCGACACGGTAATGACGGTCCAGATGCGCATATAGTCCTTCTTTTCGATGAACAATGAGAGGATTACCAGCAGGCAGCCTGCTCCGAGGAAGACCGTTCCCCACATGGCGAGTATCCTCTTGGCCGTGTATCCGTAGATCGAAAAGTAGAGTATGAGCTTGGACAGGGAAGAGACGGCAAATATAAGGCTCTCGCACATCAGGAGCGTGAGGAGGATCTTGTTGAATACTGACATGTATTCTTCCTTCAGGGTGAGGAACCTGATCACGCAGAATACGAACAGGTTGACCGCCATGATGCCGCAGAGTTCGAAGAAGCCCTGTCTTGCATATTCTGCAAGGGTAAACCCTTCGCCGATCCTGCCCCGGAAGGAGTCAAAGTAGTAGTTGCCCCTGAAACAGAAGAATATGATGTAGAGCAGGTCGAAAAGGACCAGGAGCACTCTGCTTATCGCGACCGGTGCAGCACGCAGCTTATCGAAAAAGGCATCTGTACGGATGCCGTCCTGCAGCATCTCTTCTTCGTCCTTGCGGGCGCATCCTGCGAGCATGCCGTAAAGGTACATACCGACAGGCCATGCCAGTATGAGAGAAGCCAGATCCATTCCGAGCTCGTTTGCCGAGATGTAGTCCGTGATGTTTGATAAGACCTTGCCGAATGTCGGATCGATATTGCCCAGGAGGTAGAGCGCGATAAAGAAGGCCGGGATGATGAAGAGTGCCGCAAGGACACCTATTCCTGCTTTGCCCTTGTTCTTCTTTCCGCCTGCAAAGAGGCTTGTGTCCTGAAAGACCCTTACAAAGTTTGCGAAAGGCCTTATGATCGTGGTTATGAAAAGATCACCGATGATATAGCAGGATGTCTTTCCCATCAGGAGTCCGCGGGATCTTACGGCAGTTGTGTAGAACACGATAATGTGGAGCACAAAGACCGCAAGTCCGTATTCGGGAGCGAAGTATAGCAGGGAACAGGACAGGATGAGCGACAGATACCAGAATATATCCGATCTGGTGAGCTTTCTCTGTTTGCACCGGCCTGAGAGCACTGCTTCATTCCATGCGATGAACAGGCAGCAGAAGATGAACTTGGCTATCCCGTCGGCAGGCTTGCCATATGAATTCAGTCCGAATAAGAACAGTCTCACATAGAGGAATGCCATGGGGAAGGCAAGGCCGATCCCCCATCTTCCAGAGCTCTTGTTCAGGTTTTCAGGGCGCGTTTGTACAGCAACTATATTTTCCATAGTTTCTCTCCTAGGTTCAGATTGTTATGTGATCATCAGTCTTCCGGGTCAGGCTGGTATTCCAGAATATCTCCCGGTTGGCAGTCCAATGCTTTACAGATATCGTTTAAAGTCGAGAACCTTACGGCTTTGGCTTTCTGGTTTTTCAATATCGAAAGGTTCGCCTGTGTGATCCCGATCCTGTTGGCGAGTTCTCCGGATGACATCTTACGGCGGGCCATCATAACATCAAGATTAACAATTATCATTTAGGTCACCTCCGTCAGATCGTAAGATCCATTTCATCTTTCATCATTATAGCCTTATCGAAAGCAGTCTTAACGCAGAGTACGATAAGAGCTATGAACCAGACGACGATGCTCAGGAATATCGCACCCGGCCAGACTATCGTCTCGCATGCACAGGCTATTCCGCAGGCGACGAGACCGGCCGTAATGTAGCCCATCAGCTTAGTGTTGCCGTTGTCGAAGACGATGTCTTTTTCCATGTTGGAAAGGAGCTTATATACGCTGAAGATCACGATGTAACCGCAGACGGTGGCAACATAGAATACGATCGTTGTCAGTACGAGCGACATGATGTCGAACTTTTCGATCCAGCAGTAAGTGACATACTTTGCTATGAAATAACCGCCGATATCAGCCATCACGATGAGCGCGATGAATATGATCGAGGCGAGCTTGCTGAGACGTATGACAGTTGAACTGTATTTCTTCTCTTCGTTATTTGCCATGTAAAACCCCTTTCTATAACTGAGGATCATTCTTCACTAACTGCAATATAACACAAGGGTTTTTGTAAATCAACACTTTTTTATCGAAAAACAATAAAATTTATCCGATTAACAATGATGAGACGGATCTCGCTCAAAAAGCATGTGCAACAGACATGGGTTTTGGTGTAGATTATTTAGTATGTGAATAAGAGGAGGGTAGGTTTATGCCACATTCATCAGGCGGGGGCGGAGGTTCCTTTGGCGGAGGCGGCGGTTCATTCGACAGCGGGAGCGGTTCGGGGGGATCGTCTTACCATACTAGCGAGAATTATTTTCCGGGAGCTGACAGGTACGTCTATTATGAGAACGGACAGCCCCGTTACATCTATTCGAATTCGGACCCGGCCAAGGGCGCGTCCAAGTGGAGATTTCTTATACTGCTCGCTTATATCCCTTTTTTCGCATTCCTTTTCCCGCTTTTTAGCGGGGTCTATAACCGGCCTGTAAGGCTCGATACCGGCTACGAGACAAGTATCGTGATCGAGGATAACGCAAATGTACTGGGAGAAAGAGATGAACTTGACCGTACTATGAAGGACTTCTTCGACCGGACCGGTATAAGTCCGGCTCTTGTTACCGTCAACAATGAGGACTGGGAGGGCGGCATTTATGGATCTCTCGAGGAGTTTGCATATGATTGTTACCTTGATCATTTCGGCGATGAGGACCACTGGCTGATCGTATATTCCGAACCGGAGTCTCCTGAAGACGGGGACAAGTACTACTGGGAAGGAATGCAGGGGGATAATACAGATGATCTTCTGAGCAAGGACTGCCGCGATATCTTCAACCATAATCTGAACAAGCACCTGGCTGAAGGTGACAGACCTGATGTGGCGGGATCCGTGGTGCTGGCATTTGACAGCATCGAATCCCGGATCATGAAGCCTTACTTTAATGTCAGGAAAGCAGTTCCCGCGGTCTTGGTATTATTGTTCCTCCTTTTGCATGCTTTTATCATGATCAAGAGCCTTCTCAAGATGAAAAAATATAAAGGTGCTGTCCGTGTTGGTCTGAACGCGCGTGAACTGAAATGCTCTTCCTGCGGCGGGAGTTATGTCAAAGGAGCATTCAGCAGCTGCCCTCACTGCGGAGCTCCGATCGGAGCTGAAGAGGAGACCGAGATCATCACAAACAACTCTCCCCGGATAGAGAACACAGATCCTTTCGGATCTGATCCATACAGCGGGAAAGTAAGAGCGGAAGATATAGACGATTCGGAACTGCCCTTGTCACAAAGGATCAAGGGTATCTTTAAGAGTCCCGGAGAGGAGGAATAGAACATGAAAAGTGATAAGACATATGTTTTCTATGGATGGGATAACTGTGATTGTCAGAATATAACGGGTGAATTCCCGGGTATCCTTGATCCGAAAGACCTTTACGATGCCCTGTCCTTCTTATGGTGTGCTGATACCTGCGCCCCGAGGATGAGAGACGAGTGGTCCGAAGACAATAAGACCTGGGGACAGTGTTCCATTACTGCTTTTCTGGTTCAGGATATCTTCGGCGGTAAAGTCTACGGCATCCCGAGAGACGGCGGGAACTTTCACTGCTATAATGTGATAGGGGAGTGTGTTTTCGATCTTACCAGCGAACAGTTCGGGGATGAGGTCCTGGATTATAAGGATAATCCCGAACAGTTCCGTGAAGTGCATTTTGCCAAGGAAGAAAAAAGGCTCCGCTATGAAATGCTTAGAAAAAAATTAAAGGAATATACGGAAAACTGATCCTATGACTAGATTGAAGCTAAAGGAAAGCAGATCCCGGATCGCGGTAAAGACGGCATGTTTTATTATCTATGCCCTTTCCATGATCGTATTTGCCATGAGGCATGAACCCTGGTTCGATGAGTCCAGAGCCTGGGAACTTGCGAAGATCATGGATCTTACGAACTTTCAGGAGATCCTGTCCAACGAGGGACATCCCATACTCTGGTATCTCTTCCTTATGCCCTTTGCCCGTTTGGGTTTCCCATATGCTTCGATCTCTTTTCTGTCGGCAAACGTTATGATCACTGCGGCAGGATTGTTGCTCTACTACCCGAAAAACAAGAGCATGACAAATCTGATCTTACGTGGTGTTCTGCTCTTTTCGCCGGTATGTTTCTATTTTTATCCCGTGATATCCAGGAGTTACTGTCTTTCAGCTCTCCTTATCATCCTCACGACGCTCTTCTTTGAAGACCGGAAGGATCACCCGTTCAGATTATGCATAACCGTGGCTTTGCTCATCCAGACTCATGTATTTGTCGTAGGATTTTGTTTCGCGGTATGTGTCGTCAGTCTGACAGAAGCCTTGCTGTTGCTCCGCAAAGACTCGAAAAAGGCGCTCAGGATCATGATGGCGCTCCTGATCCCTTTCATCAGCGCCCTTTTCTACTTCGTGGAATTCAGCAGGATATTCGAGCACAGGATCCTGACGTCAGGCGCGATGGGGATGGAAGGATTCGTATTTCCTTTCTTTGTTCAGCTCTTCCTGCTTACGGGAACCGCGGGTATGTATTGCCTGATAGCATCACTTCTACTTACGGTCATATACTTTGTTTTGGTCCTTTACAAATTTGAGCTCCGTCCCGCAGCCGCATCTATAGTCGTGTTCCTCATAGCCTGCATAGGATACGCGGTGATCTGTCACTTTTATTCCTCGGATTCCAGAGGCTACTTCCTTATCGGTTATTTTGCCTTGTTCATGCTCTGGAACATATACGGAGGGAAGGATAAGACGATCAGCGGCGCGGCTTTTATGATATTGCCTCTTGTTGCTGCCGTTGCCCTTACGGCCGGCATGTGGATATATCACGGCAAGATCCTTTACGATGACTTTAATTTCCCTTTCTCAGATGCAGGAAAGACGGCTGAAGCAATAAACAGTCTTCCTCAGGATGCTGTCATCTACGATTATTGTGCCTGTCCGGGTGAGACCGTATTGCCTTACCTTAATGAAGGAAGAGTGTTGCTTACGGTTGACGGTCACACTGTAAAAGACGATGTTACATTCTGGAATGAGAGGCTAACCGAATATACGGGAGGAGCAAATCCCACACAGTTCGTTAAGGATTCCAACCCCGGCCTCAAAGAGATCTATGTTCTTTATCCTTTGACCGACAGCCCGACATTCCCCGAACAGTACAGGGATACGGATTATATTTCCGCCGGCTATGACCATGAGATCCTCTATGAGTCGGCAGATGATGTCTTCTACTACTATGGTCTCGAGAGATTCGGGATAATGAAGATCAGCTTCGATCGGTAATGGTATTCAGATCCTTCCTGACATATATGGACAGGTTGTTCTCGTTGATGGCGCTGAACTTGTAGATGGCGTATCCTTCAAACGTGATCATGTCATAAAGGTCATCCGGGTCATCAAAGCCTTCGTATGATGCTACGATGATATCGGCGGGCGGTGATGAGAGTTCATAGTAAGAGTAATTCACGCTCCAGATGTAATAACGCTTGTCAGATGGATTGTTTGCATAGATCTCGCGGTCAAAGTAGGGCTTCACTGATACAGGAAGGAAGCCGAAGCCGTCAATGGTCGCGCCAGAATCGACATAAGGCTTAATGAATTCCGCCATCTTCTTGGCAGGATAATAGGGTTTGCAATAGTCAAGATAACAAGAATATAAGCCGCAGGCACATTGTATTACGAGAAGAACGATGAAATAGGTGCTGAGTATCAGGTTTAGCGGCTTACGGTCTTTGTTTATCACAAGATCCGCTTTGTCTTTGAAGATTATCATAAGGCTGACCACCAGAAAGAACAGATAGGGCAGATGCCAGCGCTGGTGGTAGAAGACGAAAAGATAGAGAGTAAGAGGCACGATATAGACCAGGATCTGGATGATATTATGCCTGAAATATATGATCAAGGCCGCGATGAAACTGATCAGAAAAATGATGCCCCACAAAACATTGTCCACATAGAAAAGGAATGTGGCGGTTGCCGAGATGATGATGTTATGGTTGAAGACCGCTCCGAAAGAACAGTCGTCGGGCGGAACAGATAAGAATATGATCGCAACCAGGACTATGGAAGATGTCCAGAAAGCTATGCGGTAGCGGGAAGACAAGGGTTCGTTATCACTCTTATCCTTGGAGAAGTGGTCCTTGACAAGGCAGATGAATTCCCAGAGCATGAAGGAGCAGCTGATAACGACACCGTATGAACTTGTACTCAAGATCGCGAAAAGCGACAGGAAGAACCTTACGGGTTTGATCTTACGATCCTTAAAAGTGAGGACTATCAGCATCATGGCGGGGAAGATAAGACAGTACTGTCGCGCTACCACCGACTCCTGATAGAGGACATAGAAGGAGAAAGGCAGCATTATCTTGCAGATAAAGGGGGCATCAGTCAAAAACAGCAGTATGATGCCAATGGAAGCGATCAAGACCGGAATTACAAAGAAATGATCATAGGGAAGCCCCAGAAACTGAAAGAACTTGATGATGAAATGCCAGGTCGGCAGGGTTCCTTCATAGCGTTCAGCCATAACGATGCCCAAGAGGTCGTTATCACGTGCGAGAAGCCAGCCTTGGGCTTCATCTGCCCAAGGCTCGTGGTTTAGGCCGGTTATGACGGCGATGCAAAGATATACTGCAAGGACAATACATAATGCGATCCCGTCTCTCTTTGATAATCTGCTTCTCATGCTATTCCCTGATAACTGTTGGATATGCACAGTATAACAATTTGCTGCTGATACTTGCAAGGAATTCAATATCAACCCTCCGGGATATTTTCACTTCCCTATGTTACGAAATTGTAATATAATGAACAGGTATTATGCTGTCACGAATAGTGACGAATTCTGTTGCCGTAACCGGCAATACTGATCAGGAGGGATTTATGACAAAGACGATGAAACGTGCTTTAACTGCTTTTCTGGCTATAGTTATGGTTTTTTCATACTGGAGCGTAGCCTGGGCAGATACGGGCGACACATCAAATTATGAGATCGAGGTCGTTGATGAACTTGAATTTGACGGCCGTACATACACTAATCTTGGCGCTCACGGCAAGTATGACGATCCCGGAGACGGTTCCGGCACGATCTACATGGACCAGTGTGACTGGGACATTAACAATGTCAGGGATATGCTGAGAGGATTAGCCGAAGAAGAAGAAGGCGTTTCTTCGATCTTCAATGATACCGGTTCGACTCCGACATTGTTTGCCGGAACGAAAACTGTCTTGGACGCCATGTCAGCTGCCAAGGATGAGTTATATGTCAAGTATTGTTTTAACTATCTTTCGATTCTTCATGTCAAGGCCAAGAATCCTTCGTATGGAGAACTGAACGTAATGACGTCAGACCCGCAAGTCTTGAATAAGAGACATGTTTGTATGTGGGAGATGACAGAACTCAGCACCAGCACTGATAAGTATATGCTTATGTATATCTGTCCTGAAGCTGATGAAACATCACAGATCCAGGTTACTCAGGGAAGTGATTCAGGTGAGGCCGATATTAATTTTGTAAAGGGCAGAAAACTAACCGGTTTCTATATCAGTGAGACATCTCTTTACGAACAGCAGGGAGGCTCATTTGTCGGATACGGCAAGATCGGGACAAATTTGGGTGGTGACGTCTACTATATGGACGACAACAAGGCAAAATTGAATTATATCCCCGGAGAAGAACTCCATTTCGTATTTACCGAAATGACCACTGCAGCAGGTTTGACCGGTGATTCGGTGGAATATAGATTGTTCAGAGGCAATACTGAGATCCCTAAGGGATCCGGCTTTACTGTTGCCAAGGATGATACCGGCAGCAACCTTAATGCTATCGTAACGATATCGGATTCTATTGCTCATCAGGGTGATAACTTTACTCTGAAGGTCTGCGAGAAAGCTCCCGGCGGACCCGATACTAAGACCGGAAGGGATCTCAGCAGACCTGTAGCCAATATTTCGATCATCTGCTTAGCTTCAAATCCGATCACCAATATCAGCTTTAAAAAATCTCAGTATGAATTAACGACTGTAAAGAATAAGACAATGTTGATGACGGAAGAGCTGCTCATTACACCTTCATCGGATTATACGGACAAGGTGCTCTTCAAATCATCCAATACGGCGGTTGCTGCTATAGATCAGCTTACCGGTGAAGTTACGGCTAAAAAAGTAGGAACTGCGACTATTACTGCTTATTCCAAGAAAAACCCTAACATAAAAGGAACCTGTAAGATCGTTGTAAGCAATGAGCTTGAGCAGATCCATATTTCAAGCCCTGACCAGATCGTTCAGGGTCATACTGAAACAGTTCTTTATACAACGGTTCCCTCTCAGGATGAGGGCTGTAATCTTCAGGATATCACCTGGACATCAAGCAATCCGAGTGTTCTCAAAGTAACCGGACCTGATGCCACAGGAAAAGTAACTATTACGGCACCCAGCAATGTGTCTTTGGGAACCGATAAAGTAGAGACTGTTATCCTGACTGCTACAGGAAAGAATGGTGTAACGACTGACAAGACAATAACCGTATACGAAAATAATCCTTCAACCGGTATTGATTTTACTGTCGTAAACAATGGTAACGGTCCGGAGTGTCTCCTGAAGTCACCTGTTGAGACAGGCGCAAATACATACAGTATTTATGGCGGTCAGACAGCTAAGATCAATGCAACTTTGAAGGGTGCAGAGGGAAGCACCGGCTCGACAGATAAGATCGAGTGGTTTGTCACAGTCCTTGGTACTGACGTAACGGATGAACCGTTATACCCTGACGGACCGACGGATCAGAGTGAGTGTATATCTTATTTAACTTATCAGTTTACACAGGGTAAGGATAACAAAGAACTGATCGTTAATTTTGTTGAAGGCAAGAACAGGCCTGTTATCATTACGGGTAAAGCAATTGGAACCGAAGCAGGCGATACTGATGTACATGCAGTTCGGACCATCCTTTTCCAGGTCAATGCCAGGACAAACGGAGTAACATGGAGCGTTGTTTCAGGACCCAATACTGGTAATGTTGCCGATGGAGATGAACTTACCATCAGGTATACATTGCAGCCGAACAGTGCTAAGAACCTGGATAAAGTATATGTTGTTTCAAGTGATAAGGCTGTTTTGGAAATATTATCCCATTCCAACTCCGGAAGGACCGGTTTGATCAAGATCAAGGCAAAGGATACCGGTGAAAATGCCAAGATCAAGATATATGCGACATATGATACAGGTGTTACTACGGGACTTTCACCTAAGTATTATGACTATTGTCAGGAAATAGGCATACCGGTTAAGACAAATATGTCTCATGTGGAGATCACACATGGTTATGACGATAAGATCTTTAAGAATGCCAATTTTGAAGTTTTTGACATAATGCAGGAATTAGTAGTGTCGTATGGTGGATCTGTATTGAATCAAGGAGAAGATTACTATCTTGAGATCAAGAATAACCACGATATCGGAACCTGTAATATCAAGATCATAGGAAAAGGTTCTTCTTATGCCGGTTCGAAGGAGATTTCTTTTAAGATCTTACCGTATGATTTCACTATCGGAAGCGATCTTGTAGTTAAAGAAACCCCGACATATGACGGTCTGGAGAAGAAACCGTGGGTAAGCTTTTATGTAAGGAAGTTTGACGCTTATCTTACTGAAGGAAAGGATTTCGTCCTTGTATATGAAAATAATATCAATGCAGGAGAAGAAGCAAGCGTTACCGCGTTCGGCATAAATAATTACGCTGGTTCCGTTGTGAAGACATTTACGATCAAACAGCTGGATGTCGCTTATATGGATATAAAAGATATACCTCAGCAATTCTATGACGGTACCGAGAAAAAACCCGACATTCCTGCGAAAAACAATAAAACCGGAGCTAATCTCAAGATCGGAATCGACTATTATCTTGAGTATGTAAACAATGTTGAAGTAGGCGATGCGACGATCAAAGTAACAGGCCGCGGAAATTATACAGGCAAGAGAGATATCGGTTTCCATATCTTTGCCAGAAACATGGCTGACACAACGATCTCTAATATCCCTGATCAGGTATTCTCATTCGGTGAGGGCATCAGACCTTCTGCTACTGTTAAGTTTGGTGACAGAACACTTGTTGAGGGTACTGATTACAGGATCGACTACTGGGATAACTACAATGTTGGTACAGCCTCTATGAAATTTATCGGCATGGGCGATTTTGGCGGCGAGGTTATCAGGACATTCAAGATCAAGCCTTTTACTCTCACGGCCTCCAACACCACTGTTACCGTTGAGGAACTTGAATACGACGGCAATGCAAAGAAGCCTTTTGTCAAGGTTGTTATCAAGTCGAATAACAGAGAGATAGGACGTAATGATGAAGGAAACGGTGATTACAAGGTTACCTATTCCAACAACATCAACTCCGGCAGCAATGCCAAGGTTACGATTACCGGAACTAGGAACTTCACGGGTTCTTTCAGCAAGAACTTTACTATCAAAGGCTTTAATATCGACAGAGCCGGCGTTGAGGGAATCCCCGAGCAGGATTACACGGGGAAGGCTGTCAAGCCTAAGGTCAAGCTTACCTTCTGGGATAAGACTCTTAAGGAAGGAACTGACTATAAGCTTGCTTATTCCGATAACATCAAGCCCGGTGAAGCTACTATTACAGTTACCGGTCTCGGCAATTTCTACGGAACCAAGATCGTTAAGTTCAGGATCAAGGATGCAGCGGTTTATTTCACCTCCGAAAGCGTTAATGTAATCGCAGGCGAGCAGATGAGACTTCCTTATAACGCTTCTGAGAGCGTGAAGTTCAAGACATCCGACAACAGCATCTGCACCGTTAACTCTGAGGGTGTGGTATTCGCTAAGATGGCAGGCAAAGCAACTGTTACTGCTACGAGTGCATCCGGCATCAAGGCTAAGATCACTGTTCAGGTGCTCTACAAAGACGTTACTTCTGACGCTGATTTCTGGTATGAGCCGACATATTACCTGACGGAGAAGGGTGTTGCAAAGGGTTATGATAATCAGACTCTGTTCAAGCCCTCAAACGAATGCTCACGTGCTCAGATGGTAACCTTCCTCTGGAGACTTGCAGGATCTCCCAATCCGACGGCAAAGACAACTTCCTTCAAGGATGTAAAGAGTTCCGACTACTACTTCAAGGCAGTTATCTGGGCGGTTGAGAAGGGTATCACCACCGGTGTATCAAAGACCAAGTTCGATCCTAAGGGAATCTGCACCAGAGCACAGACAGTTACATTCCTCTGGAGAATGGCTGGTAAGCCGGCTCCTAAGGCAAAGACTTCTAAGTTCAAGGATGTAAAGAGCTCTGATTACTTCTTCAAGGCAACTATCTGGGCATCCGAGATGAAGATCGTCGCAGGTTACTCTGACGGTACATTCAAGCCTCAGGGCAAGTGCTTGAGAAGACAGATGGTTACGTTCCTTTACAAGTACGACAAGTTCGTAAACGGAAAGGGCTGAGCCTGAAGAGCGTTGCTCTCGAACACAGATCCAAAAAGGATCGTCCGCAAGGACGATCCTTTTTAATTTGCTCTTCTTGTTTTGTTGTTTTGTTTTCAGATGGATACGATCTTTTTAAGTCCGGGGATATTCCTGAGGATCACCGAGAAAGCCCAGCTAAAGATAAATACGGTCAGGAGCTTGATGAGGCGTCCCGGGAGCCCCATGTTTTCGAGAATCTGACTGATTATCTCCAAGGGGAAGAAACGGATGAATATGGAATGGATAAGGAATATTCCAAGGGTGTTCTGTCCGATGCTCTCCAGCGTTTCCTTGAACCATCCGGCAGCGCTGCTAACGTAAGAAGATGCACAATAAATGGCAAGCATCATAAAGACCGTAAAAACACTGCTGCAATCGAAAGACGGATCGAAAATGGATCCATATATCCCGGTTAGGCCGAGACAGATAAGATATGACACGATCCATGCTCCTGTCCCTGCCAGGATCCAGATTGCCCTGTGCTTAAGTATCAGGTCTTTCTTATCGGCTATGTAACCTCCCAGCATGAAGAAGAAGACAAAATAACCTGTTCCGCCGGGATCGAACCTTTCGATCAGAGGGATAGTAAGAGTGATGAGTTCATTGTCGTGATAATGGAGGATCAGATTCAATACAACTTCGGTCAAAGGGATCATCAGAGAGAAGAAAGCGGCAACTCCCATAAAATAGCAGAAGATCTTCCTGTGATGGTCGTAGACTACTTTAAGCAGCGGGAATATGAGATAAAGACCAATAAGAGACTGCAGATACCAGAGGCACCCCGTAAACTCGGAGCCGTTCTGTGTTTCCAGGACGTGTTTGAGTATATAGGCCGGAGTTATTTCATCGTGACCGATGCCTTCCAGGACAGTCAGGATGACTGCCCAGAGCAGAAAGATAAGAAAGAGGGATATGATCTTTCTGATGTGTTTCTTCATGTCGAGCTTTCTGCTGAAAAGAAGGATGCCGTTTACCAATATGAGTATGGGAACGCCTTCTGCCAGCAGACGGACGGAATACTGCAGGACATGACTGATATTCCAGCCGGATTCGATGATATCGAACTTCCATGTCGACATGTGAAGGGAAATGACCCACAGCAAAGCGACAGCTTTCATGAGATCAAGCCCGGGATCACGTGTAGACAGTTTTTTCGGTGTGGAAGCTGTGTTTTCGCCCATAATGATCCTTAACGGTTATCTTATTTTGCGACTATGTTTGCAAGTCTTCCTTTGACATAGATGAACTTGACGATGTTGCGGCCGGCAAGGGCGTCAGATAAGCGGCTGTCAGCCTTGACGATCTCCTCGACGGCTGACTGATCAGCATCAGAAGGGATATCGATCTTGAACTGGATCCTGCCGTTGATCTGTACTGCGATCTCGACTGTGTCAAGAATAAGTGCGGATTCATCAAACTCAGGCCAAGCTTCGTTGAAGATGGAATAGCCGTTGCCCAGAGTCTCCCAGATCTCTTCGGTAAAGTGAGGAGCGAAGGGGGAGAGGATGAGAACGAGCTTCTCGAAAGCCTGTCTGAGGACTGCCGGGTCAGCATCCTGAGCCTGCTGATACTTGCCGATCGCATTGAGCAGTTCCATCATACGGGCGATAGCCGTATTGAACTGGAAACGGTCGATATCAGCGGTTGCGGACTTGATGGCGTAGTTTACTGCGTAGTTGAGGTCCTTCGCGGAAGCTGTTGCTATTGCTTCAGCAGAGGGGCTGACTGCAGCAGGGGCTGCGCTTAAGACATCCTCGGTAAGTCTTTCGATCCTTCTGATGAACTTGACTATGGCCTGGAGACCTTCGTCATTCCAGGGGCCGCCGTCGATGTAAGAGAAGCCGAAGCCCAAGTATGTTCTGAATACATCTGAGCCGTACTTGATGATGTAATCGTCAGGCATAACGGTGTTGCCCTTGGATTTGCTCATCTTCTGACCGTCTGAACCCAGGATAACGCCCTGGTGCACAAGGCTCTGGAAGGGTTCATCGAAGTCGAGGAGACCCATGTCACGCATTGCCTTTGTGAAGAATCTCGCATAGAGGAGGTGCATGGAAGCATGTTCGGCACCGCCTACGTACTTGTCGACAGGGCACATCTTGTTGATCTTGTCCTTGTCGAAGATCTTATCGGAATTCTTATTATCAGCATAACGGAATTGATACCAGGATGAGTCAACGAATGTGTCCATGGTATCGGGGTCGCGCTTGGCATCGCCGCCGCACTTGGGGCACTTGCAGTTGATGAAACTGTCACACTTGGCAAGAGGGGACTCGCCGTCGGGTTTGAACTCTACATCGTAAGGGAGGAGGACGGGAAGGTCTTCTTCCGGAACAGGTACGACACCGCATTCGGGACAGTGGATCATGGGGATAGGTGTGCCCCAGTAACGCTGACGGGAGATGAGCCAGTCACGGAGCCTGTAGTTGACCTTCTTTTCGCCCATGCCCATCGTAGCAAGCTTTGCTACGATCGCATCGATGGCGTCGTGCATCTCGAGTCCGTCAAACTCTCCGGAGTTCACGAGCACACCGCTCTTCTCGCAGTAAGGGAGCTCGTCATCCACACCGGGTGCGGACTGGACTACGCGGATTATCTCAAGGCCGTACTTCTTGGCAAACTCGAAGTCTCTTTCGTCGTGCGACGGAACAGCCATTACGACACCGGTACCGTAACCTGCGATAACGTAATCTGCTGCCCAGATCGGGACCTTGCGGCCGTTCAGGGGATGGATCGCATAAGAACCGGTGAAAACGCCTGTCTTCTCGCGTGTCGTAGACATCCTGTCGATGTCCGTGACCTTGGACGTTGCGCGCTTATATTCTTCAACTGCTTCACGGCAGTCATCTGTTGTGAGCTTGTCGCAGAGCTCGGATTCAGGAGCTACGACGACATATGTGCAGCCCATGAAGGTGTCTGCACGGGTGGTGAACACTTCGAGTTTTACGGGATCGCCGTTCTCATCCTTCAGTTGTTCTCCGTTCTTTTCAACATAGAGAGCAACCTGGGAGCCTTCGGAGCGGCCGATCCAGTTGGTCTGGATCTTCTTGGTCTTCTCAGGCCAGTCAAGGTCAGGGATGCAGTCCAGGAGTTCCTGAGCGTAATCCGTGATCTTGAAGAACCACTGTGTCATGTGCTTGTGGATAACTTCGGAGCCGCATCTCTCGCAGGCACCATCCACGACCTGCTCGTTGGCAAGAACGGTGTTGCAGGAAGGGCACCAGTTAACGGGTGCGTTCTTTCTGTAGGCAAGACCTTTTTCGAAAAGCTTGATAAAGAACCACTGGTTCCATTTATAGTATTCGGGAGTGCAGGTAGCCAGCTCGTAGTTCCAGTCGAATGTTGCGCCCATCTCGCGGAGCTGTTTTTCCATTGTCTCGATATTCTTCATCGTGGAATCCTTGGGATGGATGCCGGTCTTTATCGCATAGTTCTCGGCGGGAAGACCGAAAGCATCGAATCCCATGGGGTGGAATACGTTAAAGCCCTGCATTCTCTTCATCCTGGACCAGGAATCCGTAAGAGAGTAGTTGTACCAGTGACCCAGGTGGAGATTGGCACCTGAAGGGTATGAGAACATCTCGAGGCAATAAAGCTTCTTGCCCTCTTTGTTCTCGTCAAAGTTATAAAGGCCTGTATCAGCCCACTTCTTCTGCCACTTGCGGTCAATGTCGATCGAATATCTCATTATTCTTATCTCCCGGTTTATCTTATTTTTTAACAACTAATTGTAACACTTGTTCGCCTTCTTGTGATTGATTTTTGATGATTGTAATGTAATAATTTATCTGTTTGCGAGAAATATTTCGCATCTTTTATGATGCGTTGTCAATATACGAGGTGTTTTAATATGGCATTAGGAATGGAAATTGGAATCGATCTGGGTACGAGCTCTGTCCTTATCTATCAGAGAGGTCAGGGAGTAAAGCTCGTTCAGCCTTCGGTTGTAGCAGTTAACAGCAAGACCGGTAAGGTATTGGCTGTCGGTGAGCAGGCAAGTCTCATGTTGGGAAGGACTCCTAACGTTGTTGAAGCTATCCGTCCTTTGAGAGAAGGCGTTATCTCCGACTTCAGGGCAACAGAAGTCATGCTCAAGGCTTTTATCGGCGAAGTCTGCAAGGGCTTCAGAGCAACATATTTCAAGCCAACTATCGTTGTCTGCGTTCCTTCGGTAATTACGCCTGTTGAACAGCAGGCTGTTGAGAATGCCTGCCGTCACGCAGGTGCGAAGGATGTTTTCCTTATCAGGGAGCCTATCGCTGCAGCTATCGGAGCAGGTATCGATATCACCAAGGCCTGTGGTTCAATGATAGTTGATATCGGAGGCGGAACCACGGATATCGCTGTTATCTCTCTTTGCGAACCCGTTGTAGATGCATCCCTTAAAGTTGCAGGCGACAAGTTCGACGAAGCCATCATCAAGCATGTACGTAAGCGTCACAACATCCTTATCGGAGAGAAGACGGCAGAGAAGCTCAAGATCGAGATCGGCTGTGCTTACCCCAGAGATGAGGAGCTCACTTTGGATGTTCAGGGACGTAATATCATCACGGGTCTTCCTTCAACTGTTACAGTATCTTCCACTGAGATGCTCGAGGCTTTGGAAGAGCCTATCGGACAGATCTTCGAGGCTGTACATAACGTTCTTGAGAGGACGCCTCCGGAACTCATGGCTGATATCTCCCAGAGAGGTATCGTAATGACCGGCGGCGGTGCTATGCTCTATGGTCTTGACCACATGCTTTCGAACCGTATCGGTATCGATGTTTCCCTGGCTCAGGATCCCATCAGATGCGTTGTTATCGGCACAGGTAAGTCGCTTGATCTCATGGATAAGTTCGCTGCTCTGAGTGATGAGTAAAAGCTGATATTTAAATGAATTTTCAAGGCTGTTCCGGATACGGAGCAGCCTCTAGTTTTTTAGTTGAAAATCCAACCTTCTTTTTATATTATTGATAGGTAAGCTTTTTTCGAACAATAGAGGGGAATTATCGATGAAGACTATACAGACCAAGCTCGTTCTGATGATCTCTATCGTCATATTTGTTGTTATCAGCTCGTTCCTTATCACATCAACAACGAGAACTAACGCGATCCTGAGTGATGACTCACAGGAGATCCTGAAGAAGGCGGCTGATTATAACGCAAATATTATCGACGATAATTTCCGTTCGACAGAACAGTCTGTCGGTACTATCTACAACTATGCTCAGAAGAGGGCAGAGACCTATACGGCATTCCTTGAAAATGAGGAAGAACGTGATAAGTATACTTATGATATTTCCGAGCTCGGAAAGAGCATTGCCGAGAATACCCGTGGCGCCATGGCCGTTTATCTGCGTTATAACCCTGATGACTATGGTCCGACGAGCGGATTCTGGTACACGATAAACCTTGCCGATAATTCATGGCAGCCGTCAGTCCCGACGGATATGAGCCTTTACGACAAAGACGACCTTGAACACGTGGGCTGGTACTATATCCCCGTTGCCACCGGAAAACCCATGTGGATGGATCCTTACTACAATGCCAATCTCGGCGTTGACATGATCTCATACATCATCCCGTATTTCTACGATGAATACACAGTCGGCATCATCGGAATGGATATCAGCATGGACCTGCTCAAGGAATCTGTTGCGAAGGTATCTGTCTATGAGACCGGACATGCTTTCCTGATCGATAACAAGGGAAATGTCATCTATCATGAGGATATGCCGGACGGTAAGGATTATAACGATCTGTCTGAAGAAGATCAGAAATATTTTCACAGCATCCTGGATCTTAACCTCGATGAACTTTCCGTGTTCAGATCCCGGGACGGAAAGGAACAGAAGGTCATCCTGAAGGAACTCAAGAACGGCATGATCCTCGGTATCTATGCTCCGAGCCAGGAGATCAATGCTCCGAGAAGAAACCTTCTGATGCAGCTGCTGCTCGTCTCTGTCATCATCATCGTATTTGCTCTCCTTATCGCCATGGTATGGGTTCGTTCACTTACCAAGCCTTTGAAGAAGATGACCAATGTTGCCGAGCATTACGCCAACGGTGATTTCAGTGAGCAGATGAGCGTCCAAAGTAAAGACGAGATAGGAATCCTGTCCCGAAGCCTGCAGACGATGTCATCGTCTCTGCAGGAGCAGATCGAACTTGCCGATTCCGCGAACAAGGCTAAGAGTGACTTCCTTGCGAATATGTCACACGAGATCCGTACGCCTATCAATGCCATTCTCGGCATGAACGAGATGATACTGCATGAGGCTGAAGAACCAGAGATCCTTGATTATTCTTCGAATATCCAGTCCGCGGGCAAGACCTTGTTATCGCTTGTCAACACGATCCTTGACTTCTCCAAGATCGAGGACGGCAAGATGGAGATCATTCCCGTTAACTATAACACCGCTTCGATAATCAATAACCTTGCTATCTCCATCATGGAACGCGCCAAAGCAAAGGGTCTGGATTTTATTGTCGATGTTGATGAGAATCTGCCTTCCGTCCTTTACGGCGATGATATCAGGATCACGCAGGTAATAATGAATCTTCTGACAAATGCGGTCAAATACACCGAGAAGGGCAGTATCGCATTCACTTTCCGTGAACAGTCACGTGATGCGGACGGCATCGATCTCTTTGTTTCCGTAAAGGATACCGGTATAGGCATCCGTGAAGAAGACCTGGATAAGCTCTTTGAATCTTTCGAAAGGATCGAGGAAAAGCGCAACCGTAATATCGAAGGAACCGGTCTCGGCATGACCATCGTCAACAGACTCCTTCCTATGATGGGAAGCCGTCTCGAAGTGAAGAGCGAATACGGAAAGGGTTCGGAATTTTCTTTCCTCCTGCATCAGAGGATCGTTGATGACCGTCCGATCGGTAATTATGCCGAGCGACTCCATAAGAGTTCTACTATTCCCGGCAACCGCAGAAGACTGCATATTAAAGATGCGGATATCCTTGTCGTTGACGATAACGAGATGAACCTCAAGGTCGCAAAGAGCCTGATGAGGCTTAACGGCATAGTCCCTGATCTCGCAGGATCGGGTCCTGATGCCATAGAGATGATCAGCAAAAAGCACTATCACATTGTCTTCCTGGATCACATGATGCCTAAGATGGACGGTATCGAGACCTTGCAGAAGCTCAAAGAACAGAACATCCTGCCGTCTGATACCACCGTGATCGCTCTTACTGCGAATGCCATCGTGGGTTCGAAGGAGACATATCTCAAAGCGGGCTTTGACGATTATCTGTCCAAGCCTATCGATGTAAATAAGCTCGAAGAACTACTTATCAAGTATCTGCCTGCAGGTCACTACAAGGTCGAAGATGTCGAAACGGCGCCGTCTTCAGGCAATGAAGGACCTGCCATAGCTATCAGTCCGGATTCTGACGCTGATGCTCCCATAGAGTTTGCTCCGGAAGGTGATGTTGACCGCTTGAAGTTCTTATCCGAAAACGGCTTCGATACTGATGCCGCGATCAGCTATTGTGCGGGAGACGAGGCCTTCTACTATGAAGTGCTCAGGACATTCGCTGATGAGTGGAAGGATAAGTCAGATGCCATCAGAGAGGATTTCGAGAAGAAAGATATAGCTGATTATCAGATACTTGTTCATGCTCTGAAGAGCACGGCCAAGACGATCGGCGCGGATGAACTTTCTGATGCGGCTCTTGCACAGGAAAACGCCGCAAAAGAAGGAGATATCCCGGCTATCGAAAGCGGTGTCGCTGCTCTGCTCAAACTTTATTCAGCTACGGTGGATAAGATCAGGAAAATATTAGATTGATCAGTAAAGATTATGAAGCAATTAAATAGGGGCCCGTCTCACACTGAGACAGGCCCCTTATCTTTGGCTTTTGCTGATTATTTGATCAGGTTGATGGTGCCGAACACCTCAGGATTCATGTATCCCGTGCCGGTGTCATCTGCCCAGCTGATCGTGCCGAGACGGCTGCCTGAAGAACCTGCATCGTTAACCTGAAGCTCAAGACCTACGGATGTCTCGCCGGCCTTGGGCTTGATGTCGGTCCACTTGAAGGATGCTTCAACGATGTAACCGTCATCCGTGAGCTTAACTGCTGACTTCATGTTCTTTTCGATACACTTGTCACCGTTGAAGCTCAGGAAGTTCTCATAACTTACGCGGTACTGCTTGTCGTCGGGCTCATATCCGCCGGCCTTGCTGTTGTTCTCATCGATAAAGACTTCGATGGAATCCTGTTCCCAGGCGTTCTCGTTGTCCTTGTTCAGGACAGAGTCCTTGACATTGAAGAGGACGTAGAGATTGTCCTTATCCCAGAGGAGCTTGGCCGTTCCTGTGCACTTGGCGCCGAGAACTATCGACAGAGGCACTTCTTCCGCTTTGTCCCATTCTTTGTCGATCTTGCCGTCGACTTTTACCGTTCCGTTCTTAACATCCATCGTTGGACGTTCAACGGTCTTGATGTCAAAGTTGAGCTTTGAAGAATCGACAAAAGCCCAGTAAGAAAGCTTAGCCTGATATCTTCCGTCGAAAAGGAGAGGATACTGTCTGGTCGATCCGTTTGCTGCTCCGCCTACATTGTTCTGGGACTGGAGCCAGGAGTGGGGATCGATAACGCCCCAGACCGTGAAGCCGGAGATGTCGATCTTATCTTCCTTATCAAGAGCCTTGAGTGCTTCGTAAAGCTGGTTGATGTATACAGCCTGGAGATTGTATTCTTCGGGGAGCTTTTCCTTGCTTCCGTCAAATCCGGCGCTGGTCTTGACGTCGAACTCGGTGATCATGACCTTGTCAACGACCTTGGCATACTCTCTTGCGCAGGACTCGATCTGGCTTACGGAAGGGGAGTTAACAGTATAGTGTCCCTGCATGCCGAAACCGTCGATCCTCGTACCCTTGGCAGCCTTTACGTCCTTGATGAGCTTAACGATGCCTTCGCACTTCTTGCTGTTGCACTCGTTGTAGTCGTTGTAGTAGAGCTCAAGGGAAGCGGGAGCGTACTTGTTGGCGAACTTGAATGCGTTGATGATGAATTCATTGCTGCCATAGACCTTCCACCAGGATGACTTGCTTCCGTGAGTTGAGTCGGTGAGCTTGTCTCCGCCCGGTTCCTCATGGGTCCTGTATGTGTTCGTGTTATCGCTGATCGCTTCGTTGACGACATCCCATCCGTAGAACATACCCTTGTACTTGCTGCTGTCACCGGTATAGTAGTCCATCATGGACTTGATGTACCACTCGAGACGCTTATTCATCTCAGCCTTGGAAATATAGTCCTTGGAGGCATCGTAGTCTTCATGGAAGAACCATTCGGGAGTCTGGGAGTGCCATACGAGGACGTGGCCTCTTACCTTGATGATCTTGTCGGGATTATTGGTGTTCCATTCAAGGATCTTGTCGAGGATGGCATCTGCACGGGAGTGATCCAATACGGGGACCGTCATCTTTTCGCCGTTGAATTCAACTTCCTCGAGCTTGCTGACGGCGTTGTTGCTGTAACCGAACATGGCGTCAGGCTTAAGTTCGTTTCCGATGGTTATGGCATTGAAATGCTTTGTTACTATTTCCATAAGTTTTGAATCGGAAAGTTCGGACTGTACGATGGAAACACCGCAGATAGCGTCTTTTCCGAGGCCGTCATCGGATGCAACAACAGAGGACAGATCCGGGATGTCTTTCTCTACTTCGGCGGGACCTAAGTCTTCATCCGTCTTTTGGGGAGTCAGTATAAGTCCTGCGATATAGTAGTCGCCCTTAACGCAAGTGCCATTGCCGTAATCGGTGCCCTGCTCGATAATACGGATGACCGCTTTATCGAGGTTTCCGCTCCATTGGGGAGTGAAAGTGCCGCCAAATCTTGTCCATTCACCGGGTTTGAGCTGCTGGCTGCAAGCGCCAGTGATCTCGTTGGAATAAGATCCCAGATAACTTGTTGACCCGTCGACCGTAAGGTAGGGGGCAAAGTCGATCTGGCACTGATCCGAAGGGGCCTTGTCGTAATCGGAAGACAGTTTTGCGAAAAACTCGAAATCATAAGTAACGCCGCTCTGGATATCTGCCGTTATGTCCTGTGCAAAGCAGTCATAAGGGGAAGATGTGGAGGGGTCTCTGTCGATCTTTCCGTAGTTCGGATAGATCGAATATGCTTCATTGGCATCATTGCCTGCCGATATCTTGGAACTGCCGCATTCGATGGACCACATGCTGACATCTTCATCTTCGAAAAAGCCGTTCTTGATGATGGTGCCTTCCGCAGAGACCTTGCTCTGGATGGGCGGCATCGTCCAAAGTTCCTCTTTTGATGTTTCAGTTGTTTCTTTGGAAATCTCTGTTTCCGAGCTGCCTGCGGAAGAACTCTCATCCGTGTTTACGCTGTTGCACGATGCAACAGATAAGAGCATGACGGATGCGAGAGCCGAAGCAACTATACGCTTAACACCTTTTTTCATACTAACCTCCGTGTTGGAAATCTGGTAAAAAACTAACCTTTAATAATATAAACCAAAGGAAGGTTGTGAAAAACCGACAAATTATAGTATTTATCCCCCTATATATGTTTTATTTGACAATGCGGGGCAGTAATGATAAAGTTTCATTGTTTACGAGAACAAACGATTCCCGAATGATTGAATCTAATTTTTTGATCCGCTCTTTGTTTGCGGAATAATTCAGAGAAAATTTATAATTCACGAGCAGAAAAAGAGGTTTGTATGAACGAATATGAGAATATCATGTCCAAATCCACGGACGATCTCAGGCAGATTGCTCTGGCTTTCGGTGATTTTACACCTGAAGAAGTTGTCGGAAAGACAAGAGAAGAACTGATCCAAAAGATCACGGGCAAGGCTCCTGAAGCAACCCCTGAAGACAAGGACAGCGCACCTGCAAAAGAAGAAACTCCCAAGAAGCGCGGCAAGACTTCCAAGGCAAAGAAGGAAGAAGACGCTGAGCAGCCCGCTCCCAAGAAGCGCGGCAGGAAATCCGCAAAGGAAAAGGCGGAAGAGGAAGCAAAGGAAGAAGTAAAGGAAGATAAGGCTCCCGAAAAGCCTGAAGAAGAGAATAAGGAAGAAGCCAAGGAGGAAACTGAGGCAGCTCCCAAGAAGCGCGGCAGAAAGACTAAAGAAAAGAAGAAGGAAGAAAAGCAGGATAAGCCTGCGGAAGAGCCCGCGCCTTCCGAACCCAAGGCGGAAGAAGCTGCTCCCCAGCCCGTAAAATCCAAGAAGAGAAGGCTGTCCTTCGGTCCCGATAAAGAACTTACCCAGGTTGAAGTAACGCCCGAGATGATCGCGGCGGAAGAAGAGGAGATGTTAAGGAACGGCTTTGATGCTCCCCAGCCTGCACCCGTTGAAGAATCCTACAGGGAGATCGAAGGCATCCTGTCGATCGGCTCCGAAAAGAATGATTTCTGCGGATTCGTCCATACGACAAATTTCCTTCCCGGTGAAGATGACGGATATGTGCCCGGCCAGATGATCAGAAGGTTCGGTCTCAGAAAGGGTGACAGGATAAAAGGTCTTGTAGCACCGATAAGAGGCAAGGAAAGATTTGCCCCTTTAAAGAAGATCATATCCGTTAACGGCATCGAGATCCCTGAAGACGGTGACAGCTCATTCCTCAAGAAGCGTCCCAGATTCGAAAGCCTTACGGCTATCTACCCTAATGAGAGACTTACTCTCGAGACTGAGAAGGAAGATATCTCCACCAGGATCATCGACCTGTTCTGTCCTATCGGAAAGGGACAGAGAGGTATGGTAGTTTCTCCGCCTAAAGCAGGTAAGACTATCCTGCTCCAGAAGATCGCAAATTCCATCACAGCCAATAATCCTTCCTGCAAGCTCATCGTTCTCCTGATCGACGAGCGTCCGGAGGAAGTTACGGACATGCAAAGATCCATCAAGGGCGAAGTCGTATATTCCACATTCGATAAGCGCCCCGAGAACCACGTTAAGGTTACTGAACTCGTGCTCGAACATGCAATGCGTATGGTAGAGAACGGCGAGGATGTCGTTATCCTCCTGGATTCCATGACTAGACTTGCAAGAGCATATAACCTTACGATCAACCCTACCGGCAGGACCCTGTCCGGCGGTCTTGATCCGGGATCCCTATACGGACCTAAGCGTTTCTTCGGTGCCGCACGTAACATCGAGGACGGCGGATCCCTTACGATAATCGCAACAGCCCTTATCGAGACAGGTTCGAGAATGGATGAAGTCATTTTCGAGGAGTTCAAGGGAACAGGCAACATGGAAGTCGTTCTCGACAGGAAACTTGCTGACAGAAGGTGCTTCCCGGCCATTGCAGTCGATAAGTCCGGTACGAGAAGGGAAGATCTCCTCATCGATAAATACGATCTTGACGTCGTATGGACGGTCCGCAAGCGTATCGCAGAGGTCGATACTGTTGCGGCAACTTCGGCAGTCATCGATTTCATGAAGAAGACGTCTTCGAACAGGTATTTTATCGAGTCGGCAAGGAAATCCTTTGTTGCAGACGACTGACGGTTGACAAGAGGGATATATTAAAGTAATATATTTCCCGCTAACACGAAAATCCGGTATGGCATACGTACGAAGAGGATACGCGTCATATCTTTGATTGAGAGGTGAAAAAAATGAAATCTGACATCCATCCCAAGGCCCAGCTGGTAACAGTCCGTTGTGCTTGCGGTGAGACATTTGAGACATGGTCCACGAAGCCCGAGCTCCGTGTTGACATCTGCTCCAAGTGCCACCCTTTCTACACAGGCAAGCAGAAACTCGTTGATACAGGCGGACGTGTTGATAAGTTCAACAAGCGTATGGGCAAATCTTGATAATCTTATATTGATCAAGGCGGGGCTATCTCAAACTATGTGAGGTAGCCCTTTTAATTTTCTTTTTTCGGCGAAAACGGAGAAATAATATCTTCTGTCATATATAATTAGTCTATGGATATGAAATATGTCTTTGTAGTTAACAGTAAAGCGAGGCAGCAGGAATTCGAGGCGTTCATCGCGATGCTCAATTCCATGTCTTCCACGCACACGGCATCCGTAGAGATCAGGCAGACCGAGTATGCGGGGCATGCCGTTGAGATCGCAAAAGAGATAAGAAAGGCTTACGAAGGCAAGTCAGTTGAAGAATGTGATACCGTTGTCATCGCAACCGGCGGGGACGGCACGATCCACGAGATCGCCAATGCTCTCGCAGGAAGCCGGGTCCCCATGGGCGTGTTGCCGCTCGGTACAGGCAACGATTTTTCGAGAACGGTAATGGATGAGCAGCATAGATCCAACAAGGAACTCTGTCTGTCGGACATCCTCACGGGAAACATAAGGATAGCAGACATCGACCTCATCAAGGTGGAGTCTTACGATACGGCGGGCAAGCTCATCCCCGAGTGTTCGGCCTGGTGCAACAATGTGGCGTCGATCGGGTTTGATACAGATGTTCAGACCATGGCCAAGGCCAAAGTCGCCAAGAATCCCAAGTCCAAATTCGTCCGCAGGACGGCTTACATGACATCAGCCGTAACGTTGCTTATCGGCAACCGCGGTCACGATATGTTTTATACTTCCAACAGGGCAGACGGGAAGCCCTCAAGATCCGAGAAGGACAGATATACGATGGTAGCCGTCTGCAACGGAGGCTACTATGGCGACGGTTTCCATCCGGCGCCTGCCGCCAGGGTCTCTGACGGACTGATGGATGTCTGCGTAATAGACGATGTGGCCCTCGTCCGCGCTCTCGGCCTTCTCGGCCGGTATAAGAAGGGTACGCATACTGATTCTTCAGCCACGGACTGCTTCCAGTGTTCGAAGATAACAGTGGAAGCGCCCGCGAACAAGATCCTGCTCGGAAACTACGACGGCGAGGACTTTTCGGGCAACAGGATCGAGTTTACCCTGGTCCCCGACAGTTTGAGACTCATGTTCTATGGCAAGGACTCCTGATCCCTTTTTCGTTGATTGCTAACTGATCCCGGTAAATGTGCTATAATCTCTCTTGTATAGAACAGGAGGTGATCGCAGTGCTGGATGTCAGGAAGATCGCCAATGGCAGGGATTTGACATTTGTGCTTGGGGGCAGGCTGGATACGACTACCGCACCTGAATTCGAGGCAGAACTGAAGGCCTCTATCGATGGCGCGGAAAGGCTTATCCTGGATATAGGGAAATTGGATTATATTTCTTCAGCGGGCCTTCGGGTGATCCTGTCGGCGCATAAGGCAATGAGCCGTCTCGGCGGGATGATCATAAAGAACCCGACGAGAGAGGTGTATGAGATACTGGAAGTCACGGGTACTTTGGGTATCTTCACGATCGAATGATCGAAAATAATATCTTAGAAGAGGTGTTCAGGATATGGAACTGTCTGATAACCGGCAAAGACTTGACGATCTTGCACGTAAGATGAACGACAATTACGAGCAGATCGAACTGCTCAACGCGCTCGGAAAGGATAAGCTCCCCGACAGAGACAGGATCGTTGAGATCATCAAGGCTATAAGAAGACTGATGTTTCCGGGTTATTTCGGGCAGAACGATTTTACCAAGTCCACATCTCACTATTTCGCAGGCGAGATGCTGAGTTCCGTTATCGAAGAACTCAAGAAGCAGGTCGTCATCGCATTAAGGTATCATAACGATTCCGATGAAGGCGTCGAGGAGATCAAGAACAGGGCGGAGGAGATCTGCTATAAGTTCGCCGAGAAACTGCCCGAGATACAGAGGATCCTACTGACCGATGTTCAGGCAGGCGTGGACGGAGACCCCGCATCTTCCTCGGCAGAGGAGATCATATTCAGTTATCCCGGTTTCAATGCGATATTCATCTACCGTATAGCACATGAGCTCTATCTCCTTAACGTACCTTTCATTCCGAGGGTCATGACCGAGTACGGTCATTCCAGGACCGGAGTCGACATCAATCCGGGTGCCACTATCGGCGAGTATTTCTTCATCGACCACGGTACGGGTGTCGTTATCGGTGAGACGACCGAGATCGGCAGGAACGTCAAAGTCTACCAGGGCGTAACCCTCGGTGCTCTTTCCACGCGAAAAGGACGTCTTCTTACAGGCGTTAAGCGTCATCCTACCATCAGGGATAACGTTACCATCTATTCCAATGCCTCCATTCTCGGCGGCGATACCGTCATCGGCGCGAACAGTACCATCGGAGGCAACGCCTTCATTACCGAGTCCGTTCCGCCGAATACCAGAGTATCGATCAAGAATATGGAACTTACCTTCATAGGTGATTCCAATGAGGCAGGCTCAGGCGAGTCGGGGCTCTGGGACTGGGTCATCTGATCCCGGTTTGTTTCAATGATAGATTATTGTATTGACAAATTGAGAAAAATGAATACTTCTGATCTGCTGTCTAATCTCAGAAGTAATCTGTTGATACCTTTACTTTCGATACCGTATTTTTTGCTCTATGCCCGATTAAGCGTTTCATATTATATCGGCATAGTTGTTTCTTTTTTTGTGATATTGTTTTTTTCAATGGTTATCCCTCCTCTCGGAGGATACATAAGAAATGTTTCATTGTCATTGAAACTCTTAGCCTTTATCAATGCGTTCGGCAGCTGCTATTGCTCCTGGTATATATTACGTTATTATCCTTTTATTTGGGGCGGATCACCTGATTATCTGAGGTTTATCATTATGTTTCTGGCATTGCCGTTTGCCTGGTTGATCGATCTGATGATATTGGACGGAGTGATCAAGACCGGCAAGGATATCCTTAAGAAGGTGCAGATGTCAAAAATGGAATCGCTCGCATATCTGCTTGTCTTTCTGGTATCTTTAGTATTTGTTTCTGTATTTTTTCTTAGCAGTCAGGCTTATTATGGTACGGAAAATATGGGAGATGTAATATACACCAGTGATACGCCAAAGTTTGTTCAGTTAAATGTTTTTGTTTTTTTGAATTATATTGAAAATGATATAAGACAACCGTTGTTTGCTGTGTTTTCATCTCCTTTTATGGGCTTTGCCGGTCTTGTTTCGAGCTTTTTTCAACTGGAGATCAAAGCGATTATCATGGATGTTTTACAAATAGCGTTGTTGATCATATCTAATATTATTTTGGCGATCCTGATAGATCTGTCTAAATATCAAAGGATATGTTTTGTTATAGCTTCAAGCTGCAGTTACACTTGTTTGTTATTTTCATTGATGATCGAACAATATATCGTTGCATATTTCTGGTTGGTCCTGGCATTATATCTTGTCTGTAACAGAAGAAAGGAAGCTGAGTGCGCTGTCTGCGCGGCCGGGGGAACGTTGTTAACAAGCTTAATGCTGGCCCCGTTTATTTGCAGCGGTGATCGCAGAAAAAGAGTTATCGATCCTTTTCTGCAGATCGTGAAGACAGGAGCAGGTTTTGTGATCCTCGTTCTAATGCTCGGCAGAACGGACGTGTTGCTCAAATTAGCTGAAAATTTTGGCGGACTATCGAAATTTACGGGGGAAAAGGTAGGCTTTGTGGATAAGATACTGCAGTATCTGAACTTTATCCGGGGTTGTTTTATAGCACCGCAGTCTTACGTCCGTCGGGAGGAGTATGCATCCTGGCAGTTGATGCCAGTCTCGACAGTCAGTATAGCAGGGTTGATCATCCTGCTTATTGCTGTAATAAGCTTTGTTATCACCAGACATGACAGATTGTCGCAGATCTCATTTTGTTGGATCCTGTTGTCTTTTGCAGTTCTGGTGATCATCGGATGGGGAACGGCGGAAAATGGTCTCGTTCTTTATTCTCTGTATTTCGGCTGGGCGTTTGTTGCACTGGTGTATAACTTTTTAAAGCATCTTGAAGCGAAAACCGGAATTAAACACATAGTTTGTGTTTTTTCTGTTTTAGCAGGTGTTGCAATGTTGATTTATAATATCCCCGCGCTAAAGGATCTGTTCGTTTTTGCAGTTACTGAATACCCGGTATGATCTTTTCCGAGTACAGGATGCACATCATTATCATTATGTAGACCAGACAAAGGATGATGAGCGTTCTGTCATGCAACAGGACTTCAACTGGATCTCCGTCGGAATCATCTTTTTCTATATTATGACTGTACTTTAGAGAGATCAGTAATACGATCGGTACCGAAAAAACTATCCTGTTACCGTGATATCGTGAGATCGTGCTTTCACCCACGCTCCAAAGAGCGTAAAAAACATTTGCCAGGGTCAGGCACATATACATGCTCTTATCTAGAAATCCCCAAGTATATCCTGAGAGAGATCTTCTGGTATCCGTATTGCCGATCTGCTTATATTCATTGCGCCTTTTGCCGAGTGCAAAAAAGAAGGATAAGCTTATGACTGTTAAATATAACCAATCTGATATCGCAATGTCTGATACAACGGCTCCATACATGATCCTGATCAGGAATCCCGAGACAAGGATACAGACATCTACTAAAGGATAGTTCTTTAATCCGATGCTGTATAGGATGTTGAGGATAATGTATGCCGCCCAGAGGAGCAGCGCGGTCAGATTGAAGCTGAGCAGCATGAGAATGCTTGAAATGAGCAAGCAGATGCAGGCGATAATGACTGCCCTTTTGACGGATATCTTATTGGCAGCAATAGGCCGGTTTCTTTTTTGCGGGTGGTTACGGTCATTATCCGCATCTCTGATATCGTTGAATATATATACAAAAGATGATGAAAAGCAGAACGAAAAGAACGCGATGATCACGGAACCCAATTTATCAAGTGAAAAAAGCTGACTCCCGAAGATAATGGCGGAAAAGACCAAAAGGTTTTTGATGTAGTGATGAACTCTCAGCAGTTGAATATACTTTTTCATTAACATACCTTCCTTTATATGTATTATAGCAGTTTATGCTAAAATAATTAATGAACGGAGGGCATCAGATGGAATTGTTCAAAGTTTTTATCTGTGAAGATGAGAGTATCGTTCGCGAAGGTCTTCGCGACATGATCCCATGGGAAAAGTACGGATTCGAGTTTGCAGGAGATGCGCCCGACGGCGAGATGGCCCTGCCCATGATCCGTAAGATCAGGCCGGATGTCCTCATCACGGATATCACTATGCCCTTTATGGACGGTCTGTCACTTGCCAAGACCGTCACCAAGGAACTTCCCGACATCAAGATAATCGTTATCTCAGGATATAGCGATTTCGAATATGCGAGGAAAGCGATCGAGATCGGTGTCGAGCAGTATCTTCTCAAGCCCGTTACCAAGACTGACATGATCAATGCCCTTGAAGGAACAAGGAAGAAGATCATTGAAGAAAATGAGCAGAAGGATTATGTCAGGCTCTATGAACAGGAATTCAAGAAATTCGAGCGTATGTCCCACAGGGCTTTTTTCGAGAAGCTCGTTGAAGGAACGATGTCGGTCCAGGAGATCTACGAGGAAGCAGATAAGCTCCACATCAACCTTTCTGCCGACGGTTATAACATAGTAATATTCTCGATCATGGATCAGGATCAGTCGATATACTCAGGCGAAGCGTCAGGCGTTACCGAGATTTTGCTCAACCAGTTCCTGCAGTATCCGGATTACATCATCTTCAGATGCAATCTCTTCTCATACGCCGTCCTCATAAAGGGCGATGAGGAGAGCCTGAAACGCATGGAGGATAAGTGCGTCAAGATGATCAGGCAGCAGTGCGAGACGTCTTCGACGAAGCTCGACTGGCATGTGGCTGTAGGTGTTGCGACAAACAGGCTCTCGGGGCTTTCATCCTGTTACCAGGATGCCAACAGGGCTTTCGCATACAGACACATCTTCCCGACACAGCATATCTTTACATCCGAACAGCTTAAGCCCGAGCAGTATGTGCAGGGAGAAGATGAGATCAATAAGATCGACGCAGGCAAGTTCGATCCCATGATCATAAGATATTTCGTTCAGACAGCCACGTTAAACGAGATCGGCACCTTTACCGACGAATATATGCAGAGCCTCGAAGGAAGCGTTCATTCCATCCTCTTCAGGTACTATCTGCTCGTGAGCATCAGGGTTAATGTCGAACTCGCGCTGAAGGAAGCGGGAGTCGATTCCGACAGGATCCAGGATATGCTGCCGTCATTTGACATGAACACAGCGGCAGAAGAAGTCAGGGGCTTTCTGAAGGATGTCCTGACGGTCGCGATCAACTTAAGAGATGCCGAAGCCCAGAAGAGAGGCAATGACATCATCGACAACGCGGTAAAGTATATCAACGAGCACTATTCTGATGAAGATATATCACTTGATTCGGTCGCAGAAGAGATCAATATCAGCGCCAATTACCTGAGCGCCCTGTTTTCGAATAAAGTCGGACTTTCTTTCGTGGAATATATCACCCGCAAGAGGATGGCCAGGGCCAAGATCCTTCTGCGCAACACATCCAAGAGGTCGGGCGAGATCGCAAACGAGATAGGTTATAAGGACCCCAGGTATTTTTCTTTCGTTTTCAAGAAGAATCAGGGCTGCACACCCAGCCAGTACCGTAACGGGGAGATCGAGGATACATGAGTTCCGGAAAAGGGAAGAGCGGCAAGAACACTGTACGCGGGAAGATGTACCGCCTTCTGCTTCAGATGTTTATTCCTATCGCAGGTATCTTTATCATCATCTTCGCCATGATCCTCACCCGTAACCTGATGTATGCATCGGTATCAGGCAACATCGTCAAGGCATCCGGATTCAACCAGAACTTTAAGATCGAGATCGATGAGCAGATGTATCAGTTCGTCAGCGGCAGGAGCAGTAAGATCCCCTGGGATGATGTCGCTTCGGCAAGGGCTTTGGCAGAAGACCTTCTTAAGAACACTTCAAGTTCCGAAGGCCGCATGGCCATGAACAACGTCCTTTCACTCTGCGAAAAACTCAGCACTTATATGGAGCGGATCGAAAAGACCGTAAGTTACGACGACCGTATGAGCCAGCTCGAGACCAATATCTACGGCATCACGAAGCTCATAGAGGATTACATGTATTCTTACCTCTACTACGAAGCCGGACAGATGGCTGCGATCCAGAGGCAGCTCGATTTCTGGCTTGCGTTTGAGATAGTTTTCGTTATTCTTGTCATGCTCATAGTTACCCCGATAGTGCTGAGCAGAGCCGTGAAGATCTCAAGGAGCATCACCGATCCTATCGTTGCCATGAACAGCCGTGTCGAACAGATCGGCGGAGGAGACTTAAGCCCCCAGACGCCCGTGGAAACTGACGATGCGAGCCTTGCCCTTCTTTCGACGGGTATAGAGGACATGGCATCCAAGCTCGCAAGGCAGATCGAACTCAACAGGGAAGAGCAGATCAAACTGCGTGACATAGAGCTCAAGCTCATCCAGGCTCAGATTAACCCTCATTTCCTTTACAACACGCTTGATGCCATAGTCTGGCTTATCGAGATTGGCAGGAACGATCAGGCAGAACAGATGGTAACGAGCCTTTCATCCTATTTCAGGTCCTTCTTAAGTGACGGTAAGGATATAGTGACCGTCGCGGAAGAAAAACAGCATATCCAGAGTTATCTTGAGATCCAGCAGGTGCGTTACCAGGATATAATGGAATTCGAGATCGACATAGATCCTGAGATCGAGACGACCAAACTCCCGAAGATGACCTTGCAGCCCCTTGTCGAAAATGCTATCTACCACGGCCTTAAGCCCAAGAGGGGCAAGGGTAAGATCATCGTAAAGGGAGAGAAGAAGGATCCTGACATAATCCTCAAGGTAACCGATACGGGTCTCGGTATGGAAAAAGAAGAGCTCGAAGAACTGAAGAAGCGTGTTCTCAACGAAGATACAACGAGTTTCGGTCTGACGTCTTCATATAAGAGACTTAAGATCCTCTATGGAGATGATTGTACTTTTGATATTGAAAGTACCCAGGGTGAGGGGACATCGATCAGTATCAGGATCCCCGGAAAGGTAAAGATAGATGATGAGACGATTCTGTAGTGTGCTGCTGTGTATAGCAATGATATTAAGCCTTGCGGGCTGCCGTAAGGAAGCAGAAGCCGAACCGACCGATGACAGCCGCTTCGTGATCGGATTTTCGCAGGTCGGATCTGAGTCAGACTGGAGGATCGCCAATACCAAGTCCATGACCGAGACCTTCAGCAACGATCCCCGGTATAAGTTCGTAATGGAGAACGCAAGACAGAAGCAGGAGAATCAGTTTGCTTCAGTTAGAAGGTTCATCCTCGACGGCGTAGACCTGATCCTTATTGCCCCGACCATCGAAGAGGGCTGGCAGACCGTGCTTCAGGAAGTGCATGACGCAGGTATTCCCGTCATCATCATGGACAGATCGGTCGCCGTATGGGACGACAATCTCTTCCTTACCAACATCGGTTCAGACTTCCTGGGTCAGGGCAAGAAAGCAGCTGACTGGCTGAATAAGGAGACGAAAGGTGACGATCAGGTAAACATCCTTCACCTCCAGGGAACGATCGGAGCGACCGCTCAGATAATGAGGACCAAGGCTCTCGAGGACGCAGTTGCAGAACACGATAACTGGGTAGTGACAGAACAGCTCTACGGAGACTTTACAGAGGCCAAGGCCTATGAGGTCATGACCGAATTCTTAAGGACGAACACCGATATTGATGTCCTCTACAGTGAGAATGACAACATGACCTTCGGCGCCATGAGGGCTTTTGATGAAGCAGGTATCACATACGGCAAGGGCGGACAGGTAAAGATAATCACTTTCGATGCCACGAAGGAAGCTCTCCAGTACTGCATGGACGGCAAGATCGATCTTTGCGTTGAGTGTAATCCTCTTTTCGGTCCCCAGATAAAAGATCTCATCGCCCAATACCGTAAAGGCGAAGAGATCCCCAAGCATGTTTATGTTGATGAGAAAGTCTTTACTTCGGCTGATCTGGATCAGGCTTTGATCGACGCGAGGGAGTATTGACACGGATCTTCCAGGGGATAGTGACATCCTTGACGGCACGTCCTTCTGCCGCGGCAACTGCCGTCCTGGCAAGGGCCTTGGCAAGGCTTCCTTCCTCATATCCCAATGAAATGAACCCCGCACCGCGCTGGGCGTAGTAACTGTTGTCGAAACTTGCGATGGTGATGTCATCAGGGACTTTTATTCCTTTTCTTATCAGTACTTCCATCAGGTGGTAGGCCACCATGTCGTTCTGGCATACGACCGCATCGACGCCCGATGTTATTATGGCGGCATATTGGGATATTATCCTGTCGTTGCCGATGAGCGTGCCCTTCTTATCCTTGTAGGAGAGGAGCAGGCAGCGGTGTTCGTCGAAAGGCAGATCCAGTTCAGCTAAGGTGTCTATATATCCGCTGTAGCGGTCGAGACCCGTGGAATCGTCCATCCTGAAAATGCAGGCAATGTTCTTTTTGCCGAGTTCTGCTAAACGGCGGACAAGTAATGAAGCGCCCTTCCTGTTATCAGGAGCAACATGTACCGCGCCGGATGGCGTATTTGAATAATTACAATAGATAACGGGAATGCCGGAAGATATGATCTCTTCTATCATCCTGTTATTAGGATTGGGAATTATGTCTCTTAAAGGTTCTATTATCAGTGCGGCAGGGTGTTCCTTTATCACCTGCTGAAGGATCCTTGTTTCATTCGAGATCCTGCCTTCTGTGCTGAAGGTCAAAAGATCGTATCTTGATGAGGATAGATAGGCCTTAAGTTCTGCGATAAGAGTGGGGCTTAAGTATTTATCCACATCTTCGGTCATAAAGTATACCGATCTGTTAATAAATGCCGTATCTGCGATATAAGATCCGGAACCGGTGCGCTTTACGATGAGCCCTTTTTGTCTTAATACGTCGAGAGCTGCGCGTACGGTCTGCCTGCTGCATGAATACTGCTTGCAGAGGTCCTGCTCTGAAGGGAGCTTTTGCGTTCCGGATGAACGCATCTTACGAAGCTCCAGTTCGAGTTTATTGGCTAATAGCTTATATTTGTCCGCCATTTCCAAGACCGCCCTTAACGATTCTAAAATAATTATACAATGTAGATTGTACTCTTACAATTTTGTGGGGGGCAAGTCTGTAATTTACAGAACAGGGCTGATTGACTCCTGATCCTGTATGTTTTTTTATTCTTTTCGAAAAAGATCACATAAGTATTTCAAACCATAGGTTCTTTTGCTGTCATTTTGACGGTTGTGTTTTTGGAGAAGGCGGAAGAAGCGGTCTCAAAAAAACCGACATCAGGACAAAAGATATCCCACAAACAGGATGAAAACAAGATGATCTGTCCGTATGTTTTATCTTTTTCCGGGATCTGTATTTAGGCGTTTTTACCATTTGTTTTCGGGTATACGAGTTTGTTTGACGGCAAAAAGAGCGTTGGTGTTTACTAGGCTCAGAGCACAGGGGAACCGGTGCTTTACGAAATTCAAATCCTATAAAGGAAGAAAAAGGAGAATCATTATGAAAAAGTTTGTAAAGATCTTGGTCTCTTCTGTTCTCGTAGGTGCCATGGCATTATCAATGTGTGCCTGTAACGCAGCAGGAAAAAAGAAGTCCAATGGTAAGATCAAAGTAGGTATCATTAATAACGATCCTAACGAGTCCGGTTATCGTACAGCAAACGATAAGGATATGAAGGCTACATTCACGGAAGCAAACGGTTATGAAGCTTCTTTCGCATACAGCCTTAAGAACGATGAGCAGATCGCAGCAGCTCAGAAGTTCATCCAGGATGAAGTTGACTACCTCTTGATCTCTGCAGCAGCTACAACAGGTTGGGATGGCGTTCTCGAGCAGGCAAAGAAGGCCGGCATCAAGGTTATCCTCTTCGACAGAACCATCGATGCAAGCGAAGATCTCTATGAGGCTTCCATCGTATCCGACATGGCTAAGGAAGGCGATACAGCTGTATCCTGGCTCGCATCCCAGAACCTCCCTGAGTACAAGGTTATCCACATCCAGGGCGTTATGGGTTCATCCGCTCAGATCGGCCGTTCCGACGCTCTCAACAAGAAGGTTGCCGCTGAGTCCAACTGGAGCATCGTTCAGCAGCAGACAGCAGAGTGGAACGCAGAGACAGCACAGCAGATCGTTCAGGCTGTCATCGATTCCGGCGAGAAGTTCAACGTAATCTATGCTGAGAACGACGATATGGCTAAGGGTGCCGTTCAGGCTCTCGACAAGGCTAACATCTCTCACGGTGTCGGCAAGGATGTCATCGTAATGGGCTTTGACTGCAACAAGTGGGCTCTCGAAGAACTCCTTGCAGGCAACTGGAACTATGACGGACAGTGCAATCCTTTCCAGGCTTCCTACATCAACGATATCATCAAGAACGGCGCAAAGCAGAAGACCGTTATCATGGAAGAGAAGGGCTTCGACGCTTCCACCATCACAAAGGATGACGTAGATAAGTACGGAATCTGATCACTTAAGAATTCTAAACAGTTGATACCTTTTAGCTAACCGCGTGAATGTGCGATGCGATACCCCCATCGCATCGCACATTCTTTTTAAGAACATCAGGAGGAGAAGACCATGGAAAAAAGCGCAATTTTAGAGATGCGCGGGATATGTAAATACTTTCCCGGCGTACGTGCGCTGGAAGATGTGGATTTCACATTAAGAGAAGGTGAGATCCATGCTCTTATGGGAGAGAACGGAGCCGGCAAATCGACCCTCATCAAGGTCCTGACCGGTGTATATCCCAAGGATGGCGGAACGATAACTCTTTTGGACAGACCCGTTGTTATCCGTTCGCCGCAGGATGCACAGAAATCAGGTATTGCTACGGTTTATCAGGAGATCACTCTCTGCCCTAACCTTACGGTAGCTGAAAATATGTATATCGGAAGAACCAAGGGTCCCCTCACAAACTGGAAAAAGATCAACGCCGATGCAGACATCCTCTTGTCTGATCTCGGCATCCCCGCTGTGGCTAATCAGCAGCTCGGAAGCTGTTCGATAGCAGTGCAGCAGATGGTCGCGATCGCCCGCGCAGTCGACATGGAATGCAAGGTCCTGATCCTTGACGAACCTACATCGTCACTCGATGAAAATGAGGTTGAAAAGCTTTTCGGACTGATGCGTTCTCTCAAAGAACAGGGCGTCGGTATAATCTTCGTTACACACTTCCTTGAGCAGGTTTATGAAGTGTGCGACCGCATTACCGTTCTCCGTGACGGCAAACTGGTCGGCGAATACGTAATAGAGGACCTGCCGCGTGTTCAGCTCGTATCCAAGATGTTGGGCAAGGATTTCGATGATATGGCCGATATCAAGAGCGAAGCAGACACAGAAAACATTGACTATAACAGCACTCCCGTATATGAGGCGAGAAAGCTCGCAGGAACAACAGGCATCAAGCCCTTTGACTTTCAGATCCATAAGGGTGAGGTCAACGGCTTTACGGGCCTTCTGGGTTCCGGACGTTCAGAGTGCGTGCGCGCCATCTTCGGTGCGGATAAAGTTGCCGGCGGAAAAGTAATGATGAACGGCAAAAAAGTAAATATCAACAAGCCCCTGGATGCCATGAAGAACGGCATCAGTTATCTGCCTGAGGACAGAAAGCTCGACGGTATCGTCGGCGATCTTTCCGTAAGGGATAACATCATCCTCGCTCTCCAGGTAATGAAAGGTTTCTTCAGACCATTTTCCAGAGCCCAGGCCGAGGCTTTTGCTGACGAATATATAGACCTCCTCAACATAAAGACGGCATCGACCGACACGCCCGTTAACTCTCTGTCGGGAGGCAACCAGCAGAAGGTCATCCTCGCAAGGTGGCTCCTTGCGAACCCCGTATATCTGATACTTGACGAACCTACGAGAGGTATCGATATCGGAACAAAAGTAGAGATACAGAAACTCGTATTAAAACTCGCTGCTGAAGGGAAGAGCGTTACGTTCATTTCTTCAGAGATCGATGAGATGATCCGTACATGTTCCCGTCTTATCGTCATGCGCGACGGCAAGGTAGTAGGAGAACTCTCGGGAGAAGATCTCAACCAGAATAAGATCATGGCGACGATCGCCGGAGGTGAAAGCTAATGACTAAAAATGTAAAATTCAAGGAGAGCATGAAAGCCGTCAAGGCCTTCCTGATCAGGATGGTACAGAATCAGCTGTTCATCCCCCTCGCAGCTCTTCTGTTCCTGGTCTTGTTCAACATTGTCGTGGATCCGTCATTCTTCAGGATCTCTCTTGAGCCTTCGAGCGAAGGTTATCCTGTATTATCGGGATACCTCATTACCATCATAGATAACGCATCAGAGCTTGCGATCCTTGCCATCGGCATGACGCTCGTTACGGCAGCATCCGGCGGACAGGACATCTCGGTAGGATCCACTATTGCGATCGCAGGTTCAGTCGTGTTAAGAGTACTCTGCGGTACTGATTCAAGGCCTGAAACATTGAAAGCTCCCATCATCGTTGCTTTCCTGGTCTGCGTCATCGTATCGGCGCTCTTCGGTGCATTCAACGGTGTCCTCGTTGCTTACTTCAAGATCCAGCCGATGGTCGCGACCTTGATCCTCTTTACGGCAGGCCGTTCCATCGCTGCCTGGATCAACAACAACGAACTTCCAGTTATCAACGATCCTTCATTCGGATACTACGGTAACTTCATTCCGGGTATCCCGCTGCCGACACCGGTATTCATCGCTGCGGCATGCATGGCGCTCATAGCCCTCGTGCTGAAGGTCACGAACCTGAGGCTCTACGCCCAGTCTGTCGGTATCAATCCTTCGTCTTCAAGACTTAACGGTATCAACCCTCAGACTATCAAGCTCATATCATTTATTATCCTTGGCATCTGTGTTGCAGTCGCAGGCTTCATCAAGGTCTCCCGTCTTTCGACCATCAACTATTCGGTAGTCGCAAAAGACATCGAGATGGATGTAATCCTTGCCGTAGCACTCGGAGGAAACGCTCTTTCAGGCGGTAAGTTCAACATGACCGCATCGATAATCGGCGCATATGTTATCCAGTTCCTGACGACGACACTGTTCAAGTTCAAGGTCAATTCCGCTGCGATCTCGGCATACAAGGCTGTCGTAGTAATCATCCTCGTAGTTCTTTCCGCTCCTTACGTCCGTAAGAAGCTCGTTGAGTTCAGAAAGAAGATCGTTTCTCATAAAGTAAAAGTAAGAAAGGAGGTTGCTTGATATGTCTTTTATTCCCAGAGCTAGTAAGAAACTCAAGAACCGCATGGTCCTTACGGATACAAATCTCCTTTTGTTCATCACCATCGCAGTTTTCCTCGCAATGTACTGCTGCGCGATCTTATTCCTCGGCAGAGGATTTACGAAGCCGCAGGCATTCTTCAACATCCTTAACGAAAACGCATCTCTCATCATCCTGTCATGCGGCATGAGCGTCGTCATGATCTCCGGCGGTATCGACATCTCGGTCGGTCAGGTAACGGCACTCGTTTGCATGGCCTGTGCGGTCAACCTCGATTTCCAGAACGGGACAGTATTCACTTCCATGCTGATAGCTCTCGGCATCGGACTCGCATTCGGTGCGGTCCAGGGCTTCCTCGTAGCATACTTAGAGATCCAGCCGTTCATAGTTACACTTGCGGGGCTCTTTTTCGCGAAAGGCATGACCACCATAATCAACGCCTCGCAGTTCAATGTCGAAAACGAACAGTTCAAGGCATTGAAATCGACCGAAGTCAACGTGCCTCTCATGGGTTCTTATAACAAGCTCGGTGAGTACATACCGGCTTATGTGGAGATAGGTGTCCTTGTTGCCGTCTTTATCGTCATAGCATTGTTCTGTGCCTTGAAATGGACCAAGCTCGGCCGTAATTTCTATGCAGTCGGCGGAAACAACCAGAGCGCAAACATGCTCGGCATCAACGTTAAGCTCACGAAGTTCATGTCCCATCTCATCTGCGGCCTTTGCGCAGGTATCGGCGGATATGTATACTTCCTCCACGTAGGTTCCGGTTCGCCTTCACACGCTGCAGGCGCAGAGATGAACGCCATCGCTTCCTCCATCATCGGCGGAACGATGCTCACAGGCGGTGTCGGCAACATCGCAGGAACCTTCTTCGGTGTATTGTCATTGAGCACCATCAAGAACATCGTTGCCTCTCTCGGCCTCGACGAAGCTTGGTGGACAAACATCACCGTTGCCGCAATGTTGTGTATCTTCCTCCTCGTTCAGAGTGTTATACTAGCACGTAAGAACAAAAACAAGAAATGATCTAACGGTCATTTAAGACGAAGGAGGAACAAAGTGGATCTTAAGAAAACAGCACTCGGAATCGAGCTCGGTTCTACCCGTATCAAAGCAGTCCTGATCGACGAAAAGCACATCCCGGTCGCCCAGGGTGATTTCGAATGGGAAAACCGCCTGGAGAACGGCATCTGGACATACTCAGCCGACCTGATCAAGACAGGCCTTCAGACCTGTTTTGCAAACCTGAAAGCTGACGTCAAAGAGAAGTTCGGCGTTACCATGGATGAAGTCGGCGGCATCGGCATTTCCGCTATGATGCACGGCTATCTGCCTTTCGACAAGGACGGAAAACAGCTTGCTGAATTCCGCACCTGGCGCAACACCATCACGGGTGAGGCGGCAGACAAGCTTACCGAAGTATTGGGCTTTAACATCCCGCAGCGCTGGAGCATCGCTCACTACTACCAGGCTATGCTGAATAATGAGTCTCATGTCGGAGATATCGATTATCTCACGACTCTTGCCGGATTCATTCACTGGCGTCTTACAGGGCTTAAGGTCATGGGTGTCGGCGAGGCATCCGGTATGTTCCCCATCGACAGTGATAAATGCGACTATAACGAGTCCATGCTCGAAAAGTTCAAGGATCTTGCCGGCGTTGATTTAAGAACGATCCTTCCCAAGGTCCTCGTTGCAGGCGAGAACGCAGGCACACTCACTGAAGAAGGTGCAAGATTCCTCGATCCTGCAGGCGATCTTAAGGCAGGTATCCCCATCGCTCCCTGTGAAGGTGATGCAGGTACGGGTATGGTCGCCACTAATTCCGTCAGAGTCTATACGGGCAATGTCAGCGCAGGTACATCTGACTTTGCCATGATCGTCGTCGACCACGACCTGGGTGTTCATAAGCAGATCGATATGGTCACGACACCTGCAGGTGCTCCCGTTGCCATGGTCCACTGCAACAACTGCACATCCGACATCAACGCATGGGTTAACCTCTTCAGGGAATATTCTTCGCTCTTCGGTGTTGAGATCGACAAGGGTCAGATCTATACCAAGCTCTTCCAGAAAGCTCTTGACGGCGAGCCTGACTGCGGCGGCCTCCTGTCCTTCAACTATTTCTCCGGTGAAGGAGTAACTGATCTGGATGAAGGAAGGCCCATGTTCATAAGGACACCCGATGCCGATTTCAATCTTGCCAACTTCATGAGGACGCACCTCCTGTCCGCACTGGCTACTCTTAAGATCGGAATGGATATCCTCCAGGGAACTGAGAATGTCAGGATCGACAAACTCTACGGTCACGGCGGATTCTTCAAGACTCCCGAAGTCGGACAGATCATGCTCAGTGCCGCGGTATCCGCTCCCGTATCCGTCATGGAGACTGCAGGCGAGGGAGGACCATACGGTATGGCGCTCCTCGTATCCTATATGCTTCAGAAGGAAGAGGGAGAATCACTTCCCGACTTCCTTGACAATAAGGTTTTCGCATATGCCAAGAGCTCTTCAGTAATGGCATCCGATGAGGACATCGAAGGCTTCGAGAAGTTCCTTGCAAAGTACAAAGCTGCTCTTCCCATGGAAAGACAGGCTACGGAGGTGCTGTGATGTTAGAAGAACTTAAGAAAGAAGTACTGGAAGCCAATCTCCTGCTCCCGAAGTTCGGGCTCGTTACGTTCACATGGGGCAATGTAAGCGGTATCGACCGCGAAAAGGGCCTCGTTGTAATAAAGCCTTCCGGAGTCGAATACGACAGCATGACAGCAGATGACATGGTCGTAGTCGACCTTGATGGCAATGTAGTCGAAGGAAAGTGGAAGCCGTCATCCGACACTCCCACACATGTTGTCCTTTACAGGGCTTTCCCCAACATAGGAGGTGTTGTACATACACATTCACGCTGGGCAGTAAGTTTTGCCCAGGCAGGACGCGCCATTCCCGCGATGGGAACGACGCAGGGCGATTATTTCTACGGCGATATTCCCTGTACCCGCCCCATGACAGATCAGGAGATCCAAGGCGAGTACGAGAAAGAGACAGGCAATGTTATCGTAGAGACTTTTAAGGATAAAGACCCCGACGCCATCCCCGGTGTGAACGTATATTCACACGGACCCTTCACTTGGGGTACTGACCCTGCCAATGCCGTACATAATGCTGTCGTTATGGAAGAAGTTGCATTCATGGATTACCACGCACTGATGCTTAACCCCGGCTTCAGCGGAATGCAGCAGACCCTTCTCGACAAACATTATCTCCGTAAGCACGGAGCCAATGCGTATTACGGTCAGGGCTGATATCCGTAAACCCCCATCAATTAGTAATCTCGTAACAGTTTGCCTCTTATAAGTGAGAACCCGGTGCACCCCCTTTATGTACCGGGTTCTTGCTTTATTTTTTCATAAACGAGAAATAGTTGATTAACAGCATTACAGTATTCGAAAATGCCAATGTCAGCAATATCAGGGAGAATATAAAATTGCCCTTTTGAAGCTTTATTTCCTTGTTCTTTATCATCTTTACAAGTGATATGATCAGACATACCGATCCGCCGATCATCAGGAGCAGGCAGATAGTGCAGAGGATCTTGGTATATTCATATCCGTTAAAGAGATATATCTTATGCCATATGACAAGGCTGACATCGACTATGGTCCAAACACCGATCAAACCTACCATGGTAAGTATCTTGCCAAGAGTCAGGGCAAGGTTTTTTGATGATCTTGTCTGAACCGGGTTATCAGCAGGCGCATCTGCCTTGATCTGATATCCGCAGTGCATGCAAAATGTCGATGAATCTTCAATTTCTTTACCGCATTTGGAACAATACATAACAATATCTCCCGAAAAATATAGATTTCCAAATTAGGATCATTCTTCTCTACGTTTAAACAAGATCATGAACAAGCCGCCGCCCCAAAACAGGGTAGTCATGATAACAGCCGGACCAATAACATTTCCCCCATTCTTTACAGTAAGATTGCCTGTTAATAGTCCTATGAGTTCTATTGCCCCTATGACTAGAAGCACAATGCCGATAATAACACGGGTCTTTCTTTTGAGTTTCTTTTTCCCCTTTTCTGCTTTTTGTGGGGCAGGCTCATTTTTCCGCGTTTCTGAAGGAACAGACTGTTTCTCCTCACCGGGCTCTTTTTCCACATCATCATGCCTTGCGAAAGAATCATCACCATTTTCTATTCGAGCGATTTCCTGTTTGGCCAGTTCGGATATTTTTCGGATCGTACCGTTTACGGTTGCCAATAATTCCATGTTTTTATAGTTTGTATGAGCGCTCAGTTCATACGACAATAAACCCAATTCCACATTGAGAAACGCGCATTCTCTTTCGGAAAATTTACCTGAATGGTATTTTTCCTGTAATTCCTTATATAATTTTCTTTTGGAACATATGGGATCGGAAATCTTGCTTTTGAAAAGTGATTCTATGACATTATCGTATTCGGGAAAACCCGCCAAAGATTGCTTAAGATCTATGCAAAATCTTAATTCAGGTGTTTCTTTCGTTTCGTTATTTGACTTTTCCATAACCAGATGATCAAAAAATAGTGATATAGCCGAACCTAAAACAACTTTATTTTATCATATGAAAGTTTTTTATAACATGCAACTCACCAACGAATTCTGATGATTTCTTGATGCAGGATTAAATAAATTGATTGCCTGAAAAAAGCCCCGCATTTCTTTTCAAGCGAAACTTGAAAGAACTCTGCAGGGCATAGTTTTTAAGATTTGTCTGTACCGTGCAAAAAAGCTGAAAAAACCCAATGTATGTGGAATCGAACAACTGTCTTTGTAAGGTATGTTCAGGATATAATCATCACATCATTCCTACAAATTAGAATTTGACGATAACAAAAACTACTTCAAATCATACACGGCAAGTTCTTGATATGGATTATCTTCTTCCCATTTTATGAGAGCCAGCTTGTCAATTTCAGCACAAAACGGAGTGAATATTTCGGATAGTTTTTCGAACGCTTTATATAAACCTTCTTTTTCCATTTTCATAGCTACAGCCATATGAGGCACCCAATTACCCGGAATGTATCTTCCTTTATTCCCAATTTCCGAAACTTTCAGCATACAGTCATTTGCAATCTGACTGGATT
>JAEFAZ010000011.1 GCA_016292135.1 Saccharofermentans sp. | reverse complement strand
AAGACTATATTGATTACTACAACAACGAAAGAATTCAGGTCAAACTGAAAGGACTGACTCCTTGCCAGGCAAGGAATCAGTCCTTATACTCATTTTAAACCGTCCAACAAAGTGGGTTCACTTCATTTTGCGGGACGGCCTGTCATTGCAATGTCTGTTGATCATCACTCGACGATCGTGTAGATCCAGCCCTCGGGTGCTTCGATGTCGCCTTCCTGAATGCCCAGGAGAGTTTGACGGATCTTTGTCATCCAGGGACCCATCTCAACCATGCCGCTTGCGAATTCGAATTCCTTGCCGTGATCGTTGATCTTGCCTACAGGAGAGATAACTGCAGCTGTACCGCAGAGACCGCATTCCTTGAACTCGCCGTCGAAGATCTCCTTCAAGTAAACTTCTCTCTCGACGACCTTCATGCCGCAGTAATGCTCTGCAACATAAACAAGGCTCCTTCTCGTGATGGAAGGCAGGATGCTGTCAGACTTGGGAACAACGAGTGTATCGTCGTTGGCAACGAGCAGGATGTTAGCTCCGCCTGTCTCCTCGATCTTTGTCCTTGTAGCGGGATCGAGATAGATGTTCTCAGCGAATCCTTCGTTATGAGCAGTAACGATGGCATGCATGCTCATGGCATAGTTAAGGCCTGCCTTGATGTTGCCTGTTCCTCTCGGAGCAGCACGGTCGAAATCGGAGATCTTAACTGCGATGGGCTTAGCTCCGCCCTTGAAGTAAGGGCCTACGGGTGTTGCGAATACTCTGTACTGATAATCGTCAGCAGGCTTAACACCGATAACGGGGCTGATACCGAAGATATAGGGTCTCAGATAGAGACTTGCACCTGTTCCGTACGGGGGAACCCATGCGGCATTTGCTTCAACAACTTCATGAATGGATCTTAAGAACATCTCCTTGCTGATAGGAGGTATCTCAAGTCTTACTGCAGAATCGTGGAGACGGTCTGCGTTAAGGTCGGGACGGAATGTAACGATCTTGCCGTCCTTTGTCGTATAAGCCTTAAGGCCCTCGAAAACGGTCTGTGCATACTGAAGAACGCCTGCATCTTCGCTCATGACGATCATGTCGTCATCCGTAAGCGCGCCTTCATCCCAAGCGCCGTTCTTGTAGTTAGCTACGAATCTCTTATCAGTCTTCTGATAGCTGAATGTGAGATTGCTCCAATCAAGATTCTTCTTTTCCATCTTATTCACCTTCTTCATTTAGTGTTATTCAGGTAATTATATTACTTGCGATTCTTACTGTCATTCACCAAAAACGGCATATAGACCGTCAATTCTTAACGAATCTGTACCCAGTAGCGTGATAAGCGGTAACATTTGCCTTGATCACGGGTGATAAGAATTCAGGGATATTAACCGCATTCGGGAACATCTGAGCCTCCATGCAGACAGCATAATTGGGGTTGTAAGGCTTATCAGACTTGCCGAGGTCGCCGCCCAGGAAATTCGCTGCATAGATCTGGATGCCGGGAAGGTCTGTCAGGACTTCCATCTTGATGCCTGACTTGTCTCCCTCGAGAGAAGCGCACTTTTTAAATGTTCCGTCATATCCGGAAAGCTCGAAGTTGGAATCGATGCCCTTGGACATGGTGATCTGGGGATCATCGCTCTTGATGAGCTGAGTCAAAGGAACTCCTGCCCTTGCATCGAAATCGGTGCCTGTTACATCCATGGATCTTCCGTCAGAACAGTTGAAGTCATCCTTAAGGGAGACCTTGTCTGCATCGAGCTGGATAGTATGGTCTCCGACATAACCGGAATCGTGACCGTTGAGATTGAAATATGAATGGTTGGTAGGAGCAAAGATAGTATCCTTATCGGATGTTCCCTTGAAGAGCATGAAGAATGTCTTGTCCGAGAGCCATGCATAGAGGATATATGTATCGAGATTGCCGGGGAAGCCTGTAGCTCCGTCAGGTGATACATAGTGCAGGAGGAGCGCATCGGAATCGGCTTTAGAAATGCCCTCGATGCCTGACTCGGCGATGATCGCATCCGCTTCTTCTGCGCTGACAGTCTTACCGTCCCAGAACTGGTCCTGGAAAGAAGGAGTTCCCGAATGAAGGTTATGAGGACCGTCATTAACGGGAAGATCACACTTAACGCCGCTGATAACACAGCTTGCGCCTGCGATACGGTTAGCGGAACGTCCTACGATGGCACCGTGAAAACAGGTGTCGGCAAAATAACCGTCCAGATCCTTGAATCCGAGAAGGACATCTGTCATATTGCCGTCCTTGTCGGGTACGACAAGATCCACGACCCTGCAGCCGTAGGAAGCGATGTCCGCATAAGAACCGTCTGTTGCTTCCATACGGTAAAGGAAAGATACGTCATCGTACTTGCCGGGATTTGCGGGTGACTTGAAAACTGTTTTCGTGATGCTCATTGAAATGACCTCCTGATTTTGTATTTTGATTATGTTATTCCTCGGATGATTCTTCGGGAATGAATTCTCCCAGTTCATCTCTTATCGAAAACTGTGCCATCGCATCGTCTGCGAGCCTTATCAGATCCAGCTGGCTGTCGATCTTCTTCTTGCCGCGGAGATCCTGCTTGTGATAAGTTCCGTCAAAGTCCATTATATGGGCTCTTACGGTATCGTCAAGTTCGATGTTAAGCACCTCCATGACCCTCGCCCTGCACTCCGGATCTTCGACCGGGAACATGAGTTCGACTCTTCTGTTAAGATTTCTCGGCATCCAGTCAGCCGATGCCAGATATAGATCCTCATGACCTTCGTTATAGAAATAGAAGACTCTTGAATGTTCGAGGAACCTTCCCGTGATCGATCTTACATGGATGTTCTCGCTCATACCGGGGATGCCTGCCCTTAAGCAGCATATGCCGCGGACGATAAGATCTATCCTGACGCCTGCGCAGGAAGCGTTGTAGAGAGCCTTGATTATCTCCTCGTCAACAAGTGAATTGATCTTGGCGATTATCCTTGCTTCCTTGCCTTCTTTTGCGTTGTCGGTTTCCCTCTTGATCTTGGCCTTGAAATAATCCTTCATCCAAAGGGGCGCAGGAATGAACCTTCGCCACTTATCGGGGATAGCAAATCCCGAGAGCATGTTGAAGAACTCAGATGCGTCTTCGCCCATAGGCTCCGATGCCGTGAAGATGCCCATGTCCGTATAGATCTTGGCCGTTATATCGTTATAGTTTCCTGTCGCAAGATGAACGTAACGCCTGATGCCGTCCTCTTCCTCCCTTACGACGAGTGTGATCTTACTGTGGGTCTTGAGCCCGACCAGGCCGTAGATAACGTGACAGCCGGCTTTCTCAAGCATCTTTGCCCAGTTGATATTGTTCTCTTCATCGAACCTTGCCTTAAGCTCTACCAGGACCATGACCTGCTTGCCGTTCCTTGCCGCTTCAAGGAGTGATGCGATGATCGGCGATGATGATGAGACTCTGTACAAGGTCTGCTTGATCGCAAGAACGTTGGGATCCGTCGCAGCCTGTCTTACGAACTCCAGAACGGGATCGAAAGATTCATAAGGATGATGGACAAACCTGTCGCGCTCTTTGATCTTATCGAAAATGTTATCCGTTCCGTCAGCGAACATCGCCGGAACGGCGGGCACATGAGGCGGATAGCAAAGATCAGGGTGAGTGTTTTCGCAGGCAGACCTTATCTTGGAAAGGAAAGTAAGATCGATCGGGCCTGATACGCGGAAAACATCCGTTATGTCTATATCGAGAGCGTTAAGGAAGAAATCAAGGAGTTCCTGATCCATTTCGTCATCGACTTCAAGTCTTATGATCTCACCGAACCTTCTTCTCCTCACCTGCTCCTCGATCTCTTTCAGGAGGTCTTCAGCTTCATCCTCATCGATATCAAGATCGGAATTGCGCATTACCCGGTAGAAGCCCGAGGCAATGACCTTCTGGCCCTTAAACAGGCTCGAGATATTTGCTCTTATGATCTGTTCTATCGGAACAAAGATCTGGGCATCTTTTGTCCTTATCTCATAAAGGCGTTTAACGACCGTAGGGATCTGGACCGTCGCGAAAAGACAGTCATCATCCTGCGCATCGCTGTCCTTCTTGGCTTTAATGCCGTTGTTGATATGTTTTTGCAGTGATTCCCCGTCAGGCTGGTTTTCGAGCATGACGCACATATTGAGCATGCGGTTATAGATCAGGGGCAGGGGCCTCGCAGCATCGATCGCCAGCGGTGTGAGGATAGGATAGAGAACCGTCCTGAAATATTCGTCAGCCTGGGCCTTGGAATCATCATCAAGCTCGTCATATGAAGAGAAGATTATGTTTTCGGCGCGCAGCGCCGGCACAAGGGATCTGTTGAAAGTCGAATACATAAGATCCATGGACAGTCTGGTCTTCTCGTCTATCCTTAAGAGCTGCTCCTTAACGGAGAAACCGGCTATATCCTTCTCAGGAAAATCGACGCTCTCCATGTCGCGTAATGAAGCGACACGTACTATATAGAATTCATCCAGATTGGAAGCCGTGATGGAAAGGAAGTTAAGCCTCTCTAAAAGCGGGTTCTTATTATCTCGGGCTTCGTTCAAGATCCTGTCGTTGAATTCGAGCCAGGACAGTTCCCTGTTGAAATACTTGGAATTGCCGCTCAAAAAAGTTGCATATTTATCGCTCCTGTATTCCTTCGTCTTGCCCGTTATCTTGCCGGACTTCGTGATCTTGCCGGCCTTGGCTTCTTTCTGGGATCTTGCAAGACGCGTATCTTTTACTGTTTTTGAAGACTTGACCGGTTTTGCCGTCTTCCCTGTCTTAGCGGATTTTACCGTTTTCGCCGTTTTGGATCCCGCCTTAACAGTCTTGGAAGTCTTGCCGGTCTTGGTATTCTTGGAATTCTTGGATGCTTTTGCCGCTGTTGCCATTATTTCTCCCTCCTGACCCTCAATACGGGCTTTATGCCCATGACCTCCTCGAAGAGTTCGCTTCTGTGATCGAAAGCCCACTCTTCGAAAGACATATCAGCCGATGCAACACAGGATATATGAAGATCTTCACCCTGGATGAACAGGGACATCTTCTTCAATTTCTCTTTATGCGATGCATTGAGCGAATCGGCAAGCCTTAAGATCGCGGTAAGCTTGGATACCGTGACCTTCTGCGGAGGCGTGAGGAGACTGTAGTAGTAATTGTTGTAGAGGTTTTCCTTTGAATAGAGCCTTACGACGAGGGCAACCATGTTAAGCTCATCAGGATCGAGCCCTATGGGCTTTATCCTCTTGATTATGTCGTAAGAAGCTTCACCGTAATCCCTTGCCGCAACAAACTTGCCAAGCTCATGCATTATCGCTGCGAGCTGCAGATAGAGTCTGTCACGGTCGGTAAGCCCTGAGAGCTTGCGCATCTCATCGAAGATATCCAAAGAGACTTTTTCGACGAATTCGATATGCTTCTTATCACATCTGTAACGCTTGGCGGTATTTCTTGCCATCGACACCAGACATGAATCAGGCTTTACCTGCAGCTTGAGCTTCATGTGCCTGTAGCAGTAATCCCAGATAATGCCGTCACAAAGAGATACATGCGGCATATGGATCGTATCGACTCCGGTATATTCGAGCATGTTCCTGATTATAAGAGCAGCAGGCAGAAGGAGCGGCGACACGGGCGAAGGAACATTATCCTTCAGCGTAAGATCAGTGGGCCTTGCCTTGAGAAGATATTCATACACCTTGAGGAACTCTTCCCTGGTCATGACAACATTGCTCATGGGTTCGAATCCCGCAAGTTTCTTTATGTATCCCATCTCACCCGAAAAGGCTATAAGAGTCTTGTAGCTGATGCCTTTAGGCTCGACGGCGTGGTAATCGTTAAGGTCCTGGGTCACGAACTCCTCAAGGACATCCTTATACCGGTTCGTCCTGTTTTCGAGATCAGACAGGAGTTCGGATACCCTGAGGGCACCGAGAAGGATGTTCTGGCTGAACACAAGTTCGGACTTATCAAAGACTGTCGCCTGCATGGACCCTGCGCCGATATCGACGATCATGGTCCCTTCTTCGGTCATCTTCTTGAAATCGGGATAAATAGCCTGGACTGCGATCGTCTGATAATAACGCTCCATCGAATTATCGATCACCTCGATCGAGAAGCCTGTCCTGTTCTTTATCTTCTCAACGACGACATCAGCGTTCTCCGCATCACGGAAAGCGCTGGTGGCAACACAGAAGACCTTGGATACTTTATATTCCTTGCACTTATCCCGGAACATCAGAAGACAACGGCATAAGGAATCCACCTGCGGGGCCTCGATGCGCCCCGAGGTGATGCTGCCGGATCCGATATGGATCACTTTCCGCACAGCTTCAATGAGCTTGGGTTTCCCCTTAGCTCCAATATCAAATATCTTTATTCTCGCGGTGATCGAACCGATATCGATCACTGCAACGGGTTTATTCGTCATCGTAAGATCCGCCAATCGATCAGGATACTTACATATTATACACGCCTTAGAGGCTCTGATGATACACAAAAAGAGGGGCCGCCTGACACGAGACGGCCCCCTGAAGGTTTACTTTATAGAAGGTAATGAGATCAGCCTTTTCCGTTTACGAACTTATCGTACTTATAGAGGAATGTTACCATCTGTCTTCTCAGACAGTTGCCCTGAGGCTTGAAGGAACCGTCGTCATAACCTGCAACGATCTTCTTCTCGGATGCCCAGATGGTTGCCTTGTAGAAGTAGTCAGAGCTCTTTACGTCACCGAACTTGCATGTCTTGGTCTTGGGCTCGGGCTTGCCTGCCATTCTCCAAAGGAATGTAACTGTCTGTGCTCTGGTGCAAACGCCCTTAGGATTGAACTTATCCTTGGAAGCGCCTGTCGTGATGCCCTGCTCTACAGCCCAGATAACAGGCTTGAAGAAGTAGTCAGAGCTCTTTACATCGGTGAAATCTGTTGTCTTAGCCTTCGGCTTGGGAGATCCTGCAAGTCTCCAGAGGAATGTGACCATCTGTGCACGTGTGCACTCGTTAGAGGGCTTGAAGTTGGTCTGGTTATCGTAACCCTTTACAACGCCTGCTGCTGTCAGATAGTTTGTGGGAGCAAACCAGAAATCCTTGGTATTCTTAACGTCCTTATAGAGAACAGTTACGAGACACTCGACTGTCTTACCGTTAGCTGTTGCAGTGATCTTTGTGGTTCCTGCCATCTTGGCGGTAACCTTACCCTTGGAATCAACTGTAGCTACGTCTGACTTAGAAGACTTCCATGTGATCTTGGCTGTGAAACCCTTCTGTGTTGCCTTCAATGTCTCGCTCTCACCGCATACGAGGGAAGTGGACATCTTGTTGAGGACCATAGCGCCCTTTGTGATGATCTTAACTTCAGGGTCGAGGGAAAGCTCACCTTCAACACCGTCCTTGTTGAGGACATAAGTAACTGTTCCTTCGATATCCTTTGTCTCACCGTTGATGAATGTCTGGAGAAGGATCTGGTTGTTTGTGATGTCGATGGAAGGAATATTGTTATCATCAACGTCGAGGATCTTCATATCCTTGTTGCTCTTGATGTCGAGGGACTTCAGTTCGTTTCTGTTGAGCTTGAGCTCAAGGAGATTGACGCACTTGCTGACATCGATCGAAGCGAGCATGTTATCGTTGGCAATGATCTTTGTGAGCTTGTCATTCGTTCCGAGCGTAAGAGAATCGATCTTATTGTCGGAGCAGTCAACTGCCGCAAGAGCCGTGTTGGAAGACAGATCGAGCTTCTTAAGAGCATTCTTTGTGCAGGAAAGATCCGTAAGAGCGGTGTTCTTGGATACATCAAGTTCAGCCAGCTGGTTATTGCTTACATCAAGATCAGTAAGAGCGGTACAACCGTCAAGGTTGAGCTCCTTGATCGCATTCTTTGCAACATTCAGAGTCTTAAGGCTTGCATTGTTGCTGATATCAAGCTTTACGAGAGCTTCATTAGAGAAAGAGAAACTCTTCAACGAGTTGTTGGAGCAGTTAAGTTCCTCGAGGAAATAACAGTCACTGATATTGAGTGATGTGATCTTACAGTTCGAGCAGTCGATCGTAAGAAGCGCCTCGTTATCGTTAAGATCGAGACTCTTTACCTTGGTATTGCTGCAGTTCAGCTTGTTCAGCATGCCGAAGTGCTTGATACCGGAAAGACTTGTAATGTTAAGTCCGGATACGTCGATCTCCTTGATCTCGTCCATCTCCTCTTCGGAAAGAGTCTTATTTCCGTCTTTGTCAAAATTAGTGAAGATGTAATCACGGAATACCGGATCCTGGAAATTTGCTTCCGTTACAGCCTCAGCTGCATTGACATTTGCGGAGAATACCATACCTGTAACTGCCAAAGATAACAGTGCAGTTGCAGCCGCCTTCATAGAGTACCTTTTCATCGTAATTAGCCCCCTTGGGTTAGTGTGTTTCTTTTGAAACCAGTTATTTTATCCCATAAATTTCAGGATTGCAAGAGTTATTTCGCTCGAATTTACGATTTTTTCTTCAGGTCTTCCGGAATATATATCACAGGTCCTGTAACCCTCCGATATAGCCTTCGCGACAGCCCTCTCGATGGCACAGGCAGCGTCATTATAGTTAAACGCATATCTCAGCATCATGGCAACGGACAGGATCGCAGCGCAGGGATTAGCCTTCCCCGTTCCCGCGATGTCGGGAGCAGATCCGTGGATCGGCTCGAACATACCGGGCGTTCCGGGCGCGCCCAGGGACGCCGACGGAAGCATTCCGACGGAACCTGTTATCATGCCTGCCTCATCAGACAGGATGTCTCCGAACATGTTGCTCGTAACAATTACATCAAAATCAGAGGGGCGCGATATGAGCTGCATCGAACAGTTGTCAACATAAAGGCACTCTGTTTCAATAGCGGGGTGCTCCTCAGCCATCTCCAGGAAGATCCTCCGCCAGAGCCTGCTCGTAGTCAGGACATTGGCTTTGTCAACCAGCGTGATTTTGCGATGCCTTCCGCCTGCCGCATCGAAAGCGATCTTCAGTATCCTCCTGATCTCGCCTTCTGAGTAACTCTCTGTATCAAAAGCGACCTTGCCGTAAGGAGTCCCGTCGGCAAGGATATCTTCGCTCATGTATTCACCGCTCTTGCCGAAATAGATGCCTCCCGTCAGTTCCCTGACAAAGAGGATGTCCGTATCATTTATGTCCTTTACGGGTGATGCATGAGCCAGTTCATCGAAAAGCTTTGCCGGCCTGAGATTCGCATAAAGACCGAGTCCTGATCTAAGCCCGAGAAGAGCCTTTTCGGGACGTAAGGAAGGGTCGACATTATCCCACTTGGGACCTCCGACTGCACCGAGCAGTACTGCGCCGGAGGCTTTGCACTTTTCGATCGTCTCATCCGTGAGCGGGACGCCGTATGCATCGATCGATGCGCCTCCTGCAAGGAGCATTTCCGTCTCAGCTTCAAAGCCGAACTTTAAGCCTGCTTCATTCAGCACCAGCAGGGCCTGTTCCATTATCTCCGGGCCGATACCGTCTCCCGGTATTACTGCGATCTTTATCCTGTCAGCCATTGTTCATCTTCCCTTTTGTGTATTCAACGAGTCCTCCGCATGCCATTATCTCCTTGATGAAGTCAGGGAAAGATCCGGCCTGAAAGGAAACTCCTTTAGTGACATCGGTGATGATCCCGCTGTCAAAATCCGCTTCCACGATGTCTCCGTCATCGATCGCTTCTGCAGCTTCCATGCATTCCATTATCGGAAGTCCGACATTGATGCTGTTGCGGTAAAAGATCCTGGCGAAGTCAGATGCTATTACAAGCGATACGCCCGATGCCTTGATCGCGACAGGAGCGTGTTCACGAGAAGACCCGCATCCGAAGTTCTTCCCTGCGACGATGATATCGCCGGGAGCGACCTTTCCCGCGAAAGAGGGATCGATGTCCTCCATACAGTGAGCTGCAAGGTGTGCGGGGTCAGCGCTCGTAAGATACCTTGCGGGAATGATAACATCGGTATCTACATTATCTTGATATTTATGTACTCTTCCTTTTACTGTCATATATATACCCTCGTTACTGATCAACTTCCGGAACTGCCACGTGTCCTTCTATAGCACTCGCACAGGCTACAGGAACGCCTGACAGGATGACCTTGGAAGAAGTATCTCCCATCCTGCCTACAAAATTACGGTTAGTTGTGGATACACATACTTCCCCGTCCGCAAGAACACCCATGTGCCCGCCCAGGCAGGGTCCGCATGTCGGTGTCGACACGACGCATCCTGCGTCATCAAATATCTTAAGCCAGCCTTTGTCTAGGGCTGTCCTCCAAACCTTCTGGGAGCCCGGTATGACTATGCACCTTACATTCGGGGCAACTGTCTTGCCGTCAAAGAGCTTTGCTGCGAGCTCGATATCCGCGAGCCTTCCGTTCGTGCAGGATCCTATTACGACCTGATCTATCACGACATCGGAAAGATCCTTTGCTGCCTGCGTATTGGAAGGAAGATAAGGCACGGCGCATAAGAGTTCAACGTCATTAAGATCGATATCGACCGTCTTGACGTAGTCAGCATCAGGGTCTGCTTCAACTGCAATAAACTCAGCTTTTGCAAATCTGTCAGGATTGGTCTTCGCGATATAATCCCGCGTTATGTCATCAACGGGGAATATGCCGTTCTTGGCTCCGCACTCAATCGCCATATTGCAGATCGTGAGCCTGTCAGCCATGGACAGTTCCCTGATCCCGTCACCGGTAAATTCAAGCGAATCGTATAGGGCGCCGTCCACACCGATCTTACCGATCAGATAAAGGATGATGTCCTTGCCGGTAACAAAGTCTTTCTTCTTTCCAGTTATGTTGACCTTAACGGCGTAAGGAACTTTGAACCAGGTCTTCCCTGTAGCCATGGCGCAGGCAAGGTCGGTCGAACCCACTCCCGTGGAGAAAGCTCCGATGGCCCCGTAAGTACAGGTATGGGAATCAGCTCCGATAACGACATCCCCCGGAAGGACAAGACCGTTATCGGGAAGGATAACGTGTTCTATACCCATCTCAGAGCGGCCAAGTTCGTAGTAGTGCTTTATCTTGTGGGCACGCGCAAATTCACGCATGGTCTTATTGAGCTTGGCGGAATTGATATCCTTGTTCGGAGTGAAATGATCCTGGATCATGCAGATCCTGTCAGGATCGAAAGGCTCCTTAACGCCCATCTTTTCGAAGATCTTTATTGCAGGCGGGGTGGTAACATCATTCCCCAGAACCAGGTCAAGGTCAGCCTCGATCAGATCGCCGGGGACGAGATCAGTCCTGCCGCAATGAAGCGACAGTATCTTCTGCGACATTGTCATACCCATAAGACGATCCTCCCGTTGGTTCATAGGCTCATGCATATATGATAAACCAAACCGCCCTTCTTGTATAAGGGTAGAATTAGCGTTTTTGAACCAAGGGAGCAGCGTTTAGTAATGATTTCACGCCATTGTCTTTAAAGCCTCAGTTTATAGATACCGGGGATCCTTATCACGGGAACAGACAATATGATGCCTGCTGCAGCCTGTATCAGATTATAGGGGACCGAACCCAGAGCGCCCGCAACTCCGTAGAGCTGGGGAAGCGCTTCGAAAGCAAAATATCCTAAGACCATGATGAGTTCCGTGCCGGTAAAAACGAGAATAGATAATACTATGTATTTGGCCGAACTCAGATAGTCCCTGACCGTATGTTCACCGTCTTTTGAATAAGCTTTGATGCTCTTCGAAAAGAACAGGCCCGCAAGAAGGCCCATAAGACCTTTGATAACGAAAGTAGGCGCTATATATACGGGATATCCCGCAACGAGATCCGCCAGTGCGGAACCTATCGCAGAGGGAAGCGCTGCCATGGGACCCATTATGAAAGAACAGATGTTGATCATGACATCGCCTAAGTTAAGGTAACCCGTAGGGATCGGGATCCTTATCTGTGTTGCCACAAAGATCAGTGCGGCCATAACTCCGGCCGTCGCTATCTTTACTAATTGTGATCTTCTGGAATTATCATTCTTGCTCATGCTAATCCCTCCTTTTTTCTGTTCTTGTAGAAGGTTATAACAAACATGAGACTAGTGTTCAATCATTTCTTTTTGTAAAAACCTACAAAGTTCATCGGCTTTATGGATAATTATTTTGGCAGCTGCCGATCTGAGCCTTTCTTCAGACTGATATCCCCAGCATACCGATACTGACATAAAGCCTCCGTTGGCCGCAGTCTCGATATCCACATCGGAATCGCCGATATATACTGTCTCATTCCTTCTGCAGGACAGATAGTCCATACAGGCAATAGCACCTGCAGGATCGGGTTTACGCGGAACATCATCTTTCCTGCCCGACACATATGAGAAAAGGTCTTCACCGAAAAAATGCTTTATGAGCTTTTGTGCCGGGTAGTCGTTCTTGTTGGAATTGACTGCGAGAATAAGTCCGCTTTCCTTAAGCGTAACGAGCATGTCTTTTATCCCGGGATATTCCTTCGTATAGCTGATGCAGTTCTCATCGTAATCGGAGTTGAACAGGTCCATCATCCGTTTTACTTCTTCTTCCGATCCCATGCCGTCCTGCGAGAGGCTCTGACGCATGAGATTGGCAGCGCCGCGCCCGATGAAAGACTTGATCAGTTCTTCGGATTGAGGAGCAAGCCCCATCTTCTCTCTGGCTTTGTTAACAGAGGTGTATAGTCCCCCGATTGTATCGAGGATGGTTCCGTCAAGGTCGAAGATGGCGAGTCTTATGCTCATTTTTCAAGCTTGATCTCGAAAGTCTCACGGTAGTTGACGTTCTTCTTAAGAGGCTGGGAAGATCTGTTGTTGACGGTTCTTTCTATCTCTTTACTGCAGAAGTCAAGGAAGAGCTCACCGGAATCATTCATCATGAGCTGTTCTTCGTGAAGGAATTCGTTCATCTGCTCAGGCGTATAAGGCAGTACCGTAAAATCGAATCTCGGATTGGGTCCGCTCCTTCTGATCAGGATCTTCGAACCCATGGCATTCTCTATCTTGACCACCTGGGTATCCGTGTGGGAAGAGTTCTCTGCAGGACGCGCGTAGGGATGGTAGATCTTATCCGCGCCTGCGGCGTAAACGCCGAGCCTTGCAGCGTTCTTACGGTCAACATAGGATTCTCCGGGGCCTCTTCCGTACCAGGTACAGAGAGTATCCTGCTTTACGATCGGAACCCTTACACCATATCTGATCATGTCATATCTGGGAGTGAAATCCATCGTTATCCTGAGCGTGTCTTCGCTCGGGATCTCATAAAACATAACGACATCGCCTTTCATGGCAAAGGACTTATAGGATGTGATCATGGTGAAGACTCCGTTCTTAACGGTATATTCGGACTTCTTATAGCTTAAGGTCTTCTGTATGTTCTCATAATCACTCTCGCCGGAAAAGATCGTCTTGGCGAGGATAAAGCTCTTATCGGTACGGTCGATGTTCGACGGGCACCTGTAGAAACTCGGCATGAAGCTGCCAGCCAGAAAGTCCGTGCCGTCGATCATGATGCTGTTGACGCCGCCGGTCTTACGGGAGAATCCGATCCTGAACTTGCCTGCGCCTACTGCAACACCTGAAGGCTCGGCAAATACGGTCAACTTCTCTTCCGCAAGGGACAGATTGGGATCATCGATATCCTTCTGCTCATAGAGGACTTCTTCAACAGTTTCTTCTGCTGAATCTTCTCCTATTATCTTGCCCGTGATCTTTTCGATCTCGGAATCATCCATTACCTTAGCTACGCCTGTATCTTCCTCATCCTCGGTCACTATGATCTCATCATCTGTGGTCTTGTCACTTATATCGGAAGAATCTGCTGCAGGAAGCGCTTTGGGAGCCTCCATGCCCTCAGGAAGTTCCTCTTTGCCGGGATCTATCTTTAACACATCATCCTTGACTCTGCCCGAGACGGGATTAGCTGCCTCTTTGGCAAGAACATCCTGATAGAAGACAAGTTCATAGCCTTCCTTGGCATAATAAGTGTCGTGTGCGAGCTTGAGCGAGATATCGAAAACGAGCTCATGCGACATCGCGTTCATATATGCATCGATATATTCAGCCTTGCCTTCGCCCCATCCCGGAGTCGTAAACATGTCAGCCGTAACGGGGAACCTGAGGTTCCTTGTCCCGAAAGGCTCAACGCTCTGCATGAGGCCTCTGCCGCTCATTATCGGATTGCCGCCCAGAAGGATCTTCCATTCGAGTTCCATCTCGTCCGTATATGCGAAAGGATGAATGTTCCTGAAAGTAAGATTGGTCCTGTCATCCGCGGAAGCAAAGATGCTTATCGAAGCGCACTGCTGCCTGATATCCGCATAGATCGGATGGGGATTGCGGTTGGCATCGACGATGCCCTGTCCGATGCTGCTGTTTTCCTTATTCTTTCCGCCGACAAGATCCGCGTGATGGATCCACTTGTAATCGGCATCATCATCAGTAAATCTGGTCCTGCCCTTTATCGTCTCGAAAAGGTTCTTGCCTGTCCTGTTCTTGCTGAACATATTCTTCCTGTCAAGGCAGAGGTCCTCCCAGGGTCCGAACACGATGCCGGCATCCGTCGGGAAAGGTCTGATATCAGCTACTGCACCCTTATTGTCTGACGTCTGACCGGCAGCGCAATACCAGGGTCTCGTCTTATCGATATTGCTGCATTCCTGCTTGGCCCTGACAGCCGTCTCCTCATTAAAGCCGTAATCCTGGATGCCCCACATGACCACTGAAGGATGGTTCATCGCAGACTCCACGTAATCCCTCATGTAGAAGGCTGCGCATGTTGCGATAACATATATGCCGTACTGGTCACAAAGGCTGAGGAAATCATCAGATACGGGGAAGCTGTTTACGATAACGCCGTTAAGGCCGCACCTCTTCATGAGGATAACGTCCTGTCTTGCGAGCGCGCGGCTCATGGCGATACCGCCCATGGGATCGAACTCATAGTACTTGGTAAGCTTGAGATTGATCCTTCTGTCGTTGATGTTGAGCTTGTCATTGACGATCTCGGTCGTCCTGAATCCGAACCTCTGCTTCTTTGCGCATATGACGTTTCCGTCAGCGCCGATAAGCTCCAATATAAGATCGTACTGGACAGGTGTCGCATCAGACCACTGGGCAACATCGAGTGCCATGAAATCAGTCTGGGCGCGGGATTCCATGCCGGCATCGACAACTCCTGCTATGGCCTCGCCCTGATCCTTGATGTTTACGAACGGCAGCTTATAGGGATCATATTCTCCCCTTGCCTCAAGAAGCGATATCCTGACGGAATAGGGGATCATGTAATCTGTATGATTGCGGATACCGAAATCCACCTTGATCATGAAATCGCCTCTGGGATTCTTGGCGGCGACTTTCTCGACCTGGTTTATCTTGGCGATCTGGGTTACGTATGCCTCGGGAACATATTCTAACTGCAGATGAAGATTGCGTATCTCAAGAAGGGATTCCGACACGATGCTGACGGGACGGAAAATACCGGAGAAGCCGAAGTTCATGAGCTCCGTTATGACATGGCCCTTGGAGTCCCTGTCATACCTCGACACGACGATCACGATGAGGTTTACTCCCTCGTTAACAAAATCCGATATCAGCAGGCGCTTTGCCGTGAGAACGGAATGGCTCTTGCATACGAGCTTATCATTGATATAAACGCGGAACTGGCCGCAGATGCCTGATGTTTCAAGATAGAGGGCTCTGTCCAGATCCCCGGGCGTAAAGGTTACCTCCGCCCTGTAGATACCGGTCTCGTCATCCTCATCGCTCACGGACCTCAGATAATACTTATCCGACATGGTCTCTTCTCTCTTGTTCTTGTCGGCAGCAAGGACTTCGGAATAGTCGTAAAGAAGGTTCTGCGGCATTCCGTATCCTTCAGTCTGCCAGGTGGAAGGAACATCTATCAGTGCCCAATCCGAATCATCGAAAGACCTCTTCTGGCATCCGATCGGCACAAGAGAAAGACTGTCCACATGCATGAACCTCCATGTAGTCAGCTTCTTGATATAGGGAGACTTGACTCTCCCGAACTCCGGCATCTTACGTTCGCCGTAGATATAATCAAATGATTCGTACGGTACGAAACCGCCGTTGGAATAAGTAAAATCCATAGATGTTCTCCCTCTTCTATATTTAAGAGAATAATCTATGGTAATTGTAACATTTAATCTTTGTCCGAAGATTTCATAAATGTTACATAATGAGGCATTAATGAAGTATTATCAGCACGATCACGGATACAAGCAGTATAACGAAGCCCACGACAACAGCCGTAAGGAGCCGTCTCATCGCAACAGGATCGGTAAGTATAACAGGATCCTCAGGCTCTTCCTGCTTATCTATGAGATTAAGATCCTCTTCGGCCTTGATCCCCGTATGGGAAGCATCAGAAAACCTTACCCCTTCACTGTCGTAAGAAAGATGTGGTTCTTCGCGTCCGTAGTGGGTCGATATCTTAAGGTTTTCGTTGACCTTGGGATCGGACTGCAGAGGACGGTCGGAAGAGAGGTTTTCGGGAACCTCGTAAAGATGTTTGGCCTGTTCTCCATTTACATTATTCATGACCAGATTATACTCCAAATCTCTTCCTACGGCACGAGTATGACCCTTCCGTTGCCGTCGACAGTAAGATATCTGTTATCCAGAGCGAACTTTACGCCTTCCGCAGCCGTCTTATAAGCAACAGATGTCACCGCACAACGCTTGGATCCGAATGCCGCCGCGACCTCCTTGGCGAGGTTCTCTTCGGGCATGCCGTACTGTACGGAAGTTATCGCTATCGCTGCCGAAGCAAGTTCTTCGACGGGAACATCAGTGATATCGCGTCCGCCGCCTGTCCTGTAAGTCTCATTTACGAGACCTATGTCGGATGCGGATCTGTAGATGAACCTCTTGCCGCTGTCTGATGCAGAACAGCAGAACTTGCCGTATCTTACAAGATAATCGATCCTTGCCGAGATCCTGGACGTGACTCTTTCTATCCCGCAGGCATCACAGAGCCTTTTTGCTACCAGATCAAGGCTTACCGGAGCTTCTGTTTCCACGATGCTGCGTATATCCTCCACCAGCAGTCTGGCGGTGCTGTCAGAGCCTTCCTTGCAGAAGGCATCGGCATTCATGGGATGGACAGGAAGCTTTGCAGCAATGTATGGAACACAGCTTATGCTGTCCTCATTCAGTTTTTTTTTACGTCTTCACCCTCAACGGAAGCATCATCTTCGCTGTCTGCTGCCGCACCTGCTTCGGGGCGGGGTTTTCCGCACTCGTGGCAGAACCTGCCCGTGTTGCCTTCCTGGCCGCATTCGCAGGTCCAGACAGGATCTTCGGCTGCATCCGATACGGGAACAGTTTCTTCTGTTGCGGTTTCCTCAACTGCAGGAGCATCTGCTTCAGCAGGCACTTCCTCAGAAGATCCTTCTTCCGCTATCTCATCGGATTTGTTGAGCGCATTTCTTATCTCGTCCATGACCTTGTCGGGTGATTCCCACCATTCGATCACTCTGACGCGGAGGAGCTTCCAGCCGAGGCCCTTAAGGAGAGACGGCTGTGATACTTCTCTTGCGGAAGTGGTCTTGGATGCAAAGTAAGAAGGTCCGTCCAAAAGTATGCCGAGTCTGTATACGTCGGGAGTCTCCTTATCTGCAATGCCGATGTCTACCTTAAACGAGGATTTTCCGATATTCCTGTCACATGAATATCCTTCCTCTTCAAGCCTTGCTATGATCTGATCGGCAACGCCCGTGAAGGCAGCAGATCTGTCAATGACAGGACTCTGGTTATCGGCTCCAGATACGACCTGCAGATCGTAATCCCAGGCGCTGTTGCCGTATGCATAGTCAAGGAATCTCCTGAAAGCAACGACACCGTCGGAACTGCCGTCATTGAGCTTGATATCCTCAGGTCTTAACGATGAGAATACCTTCATCTCATCACGTGAACGGGTAACTGCAACGTTGAGCCTTCTCCAGCCGCCGTCGCGGTTAAGAGGACCGAAGTTCATGTAGATCTTGCCTTCCTCATCCTTGCCGTATGCTACGGAGAAGAGGATGACATCGCGCTCGTCACCCTGAACATTTTCGAGGTTCTTAACGAAAACCGGTTCTTCCTGTCCATATACCCACTCTTCGAACTCACGGTCTTCGCCGCACTTGGCAGAGATGAGGTCATCGATCAGGTTCTGCTGGTTGATATTGAATGTGACGACGCCTATGCTGCAGGGCTTGCCGCCGCCTTCCTTGAATCTTCTGTAAATGTCTTCGACAACGGCCTTGGCTTCGACTTCATTGACTCTCTTCTTGCCTCTGTCGAATGTTCCGCCTGCATCGACCAGGGTAACCTTGGAGACCCTGTTGTCTGCAGACGGGAACGTGTAGAGCTTGCCGTCGTAGAAGGAGCGGTTCGAGAATGTAATGAGACTCTCGTGATGGCTGCGGTAATGCCATGCAAGATACATCGAAGGCATATTGATGGCAAGGCAGTCGTCAAGGATGCTCTCAAGGTCATCGTATACGATGCCGTCATCCGAGACATCAAAGAGAGCGTTCTCGTCTTCGGTCTGCATGGCCTGGAAGAAATTGGTCGGCGGCATCTGATTCGGGTCACCAACGATAACCGCATTCCTGCCTCTCGCGAGGACTCCGATCGCCTCGGCTGTGGGGATCTGCGAAGCCTCGTCGAAGATGACTGTATCAAAGTTTATCTTGCCCGGTTCAAGATACTGGGCAACCGAGATCGGGCTCATGAGCATGCAGGGGCAGAGCTTAAGGATAAAGTCTCCTATGTTGGAGAACAAAGTCCTGATGGATACTCCGCGTCCGCGGCTCTTGATCGCATGCTGCAATATGCCGAGGACAGATCCAGAATTGGCATCAGCCTTAAGATCCGGAAGACGCTTGAGCAGGCTGAGATAGATCTCTTCCCTCGTGACCTTGACGAATTCATCGTCCGCTTTGGCAAACTGTCTTACTTTCTCCTCGAAAACATCAGACGAGAAGTTCTTCAACGCCTCTTCGGAATCGATCGTCCTTACGGCAAGTTCCCTTGCAAGTTTCTTTCTGAAAGCGGGAACAAGCTCATCTGCTTTGATATCGCCGTTGATGAAGCTCTCCGCGATATTTGAGGCACCCGCTCCCCTGACTCTGGAAGCAGAGTAATTGAAGAGGATATAAGATCTTAAGCGGTCTTCGTTATTAAGGATCACATCCATCTTTCTTGAAGCTTCTTCGAGGGATACAAAATCGCTCCCTCCTTCGAATCTCAGGATGGAATCGACTGCAGAATACGAGGAATCAAGTTCATCGAGAGATCTGATGAAGCCTTCAGCGCTTGCCTTTGCATCAGCATCAGAAGACAGAGCCTTGATATAAGAAGAGACCCCTGCGGTACCTGATACCTTGGCGAATTCATCTCTTGCGGAAAGAGCGGATGCTTTAATGCCGGCTGCTTCCGCTGAAGATGTGACAGCAGGCATTACCGCCCTGTACTGATCGTAGAAGGATTCCGCCTTGGCAAGAGTCTCGTTGTACTGGGCGAGCTTTGTGAATTCATTTCTCATGCCATCCTTTATCTGCCCGTTCGTCTTATCCAGATCCTTGATCTTTTTGTAGAGGGAGTTGACAGCCATTGAACGGAGAGGGCCTATCTTCCCCTGGGCATCGTCGAACTCATCCTGGAGTTTCTTGGGGTCGCGGGTCAGGAAATCAGGATCCCATCTTGTCAGAAGATCATCCTTCATCGCATATGCCGATGAATATATGTCGCTCATAGCGATTATATCGTTGATGCTCTTCTCAGTATCATTCGACAGGAAATAAGAAGGCATCGAAGAACATGCCAGACACCCGCTGACTGTATTGGCCAGTGATGCCAGCGACGCTTTCGTGCCGTCAGATTCGGGAAGGACGACTCCGAACCTGCCTGCGGATTCCGTGACACGGTTCTTCATGTCAATGACTTTCGCTATGTCTTCCCTGCACTTCGAAGCAGCGGGACCCACAGAGTCTCTCATAGTCTGGTTATATTCTGTTGCACGGACAAAGGACAGATCCTCCGTGCCTTCCGATCTTGCAGCAGCCATCTCGCCGAGGAGAGATTCTATCTCGGTTACATCCGCTGCCTTGAATCCGTCAAAGAATCCTGCCGGGAACGCGCCGGTATCAGGAGCAGACTCATTCTGGGCATACATGTTGATGAGCTCATAGACCGTATATCCGTTGTCCTGCCTCTTGTGGAGAGCAGCAACATAACCGTCGAGTTCACGTCTTCTCTCGGTCATCTCCTTGAGTTTACGGTCGTAATCTGAAGGATCATGCTTTTCGAGCCTCAATTCGCTCGCGATACGGAGCTGTTCAAGAACATAGCTCTTTTTCGCCTTATTGGAATGAAGCTCGAGACAGAAAGGCGCGATACCGATCTTTTCCAATCTTGAATAAACGACATCCAAAGCGACTTTCTTCTCAGCCGCGAAAAGGATCGTCCTGCCGTTGGCGATACCGTCGGCGATCATGGAAGTGATCGTCTGTGACTTGCCGGTTCCGGGAGGGCCGTGAAGAACGAAGGTCTCATCGTGTGTTGCGGCCTTGATCGCGTTTATCTGCGAAGAATCGGCAGTAAGAGGAAGGAAAACATCCTCTTCTTCCGCATCCGACCTGTCGATCTCCAGGATCTCCGGAGTCGCGGCACCGGAATAAAGACTCTTCACCAGATCATTCTCCGCGATCTTATTCCTGTTCGCATGCATGTCATTCCACATTACGAAACGGCTGAAGGAGAAAAGGCCCAGAAGGACCGTGTTAACGACATCCCAGCCTTCAAGACCTTCTATAGCGGCCTTGACCGTTTCAATAACAGCTTTAACATCGACACCGGATGCATCCTGGGGGAGACCTTCCGCAAAATCAGGGATCTCTATGCCAAAGTCCTGTCTGAGCTTTTCGATTATGGTTATGTTGAGAAGAGTATCCTCATCACGTCTCTTGACCTTATAGCCAAGGACGATGGACTTACGTGTTATGTCGCAGGGGATCAGGAGAAGAGGAGCATAGAGGTCCGTATCGGAATCCTTCTGTCTCCAGCGCAGGAAGGCCGTTGCAAGATAGAGTGATGACGCACCGTTCTCTTCTTCTGCGACCTTGCCCTTTCGGAACATATCCTTGATCTTGTCGTCAAGGGCGCCGCGCGTCATATCTGTATATATCTTGTCGGATTCGAATTCCTTGCTGATCTTGCCTTCTTCATCCTTCGGCATGTCTTCCATGCCGTAATCCTTCTCTTCGAGCCCTATTTCGGACAGAGGGCAGATCTTATAATCTTTCTCGCTGTTGAGGCGGTCTTCCATCGTCGATGGATCTTCGACCAGGAGACGGATCATCTGGGTCTTTTTGCTGTTGAGGAGATTATTCCTCAAGCTGAGATCCAGGAGCTTGCGCTCCCACATGTCGAATTTCCTGTTCATAACGGGATCGCCCTGATCCGGCGATTCAGCCTGCGTATCCTGAGGAGCCGTGTTCTGCACGTCCTGAACCTTCATTTCCTGAGCCTGCTGATCATCCATAAGAGTTTCCTCCCCCGAGCGTATATGAATCAATTATACCTCAAAAACAACAAGGGGGAGTTACTTCTAAAGTATTACTTTAAAGCTTTTCTGTGTTCCTTATAGTCAGGATCGTAGAACGATACCTCCGACCAGAAAGCCCGGGAATGATCGGGATGTCTGAAGTGGACATATTCATGGACAACCACGTACTCTATGACATCGAGCGGCTTTTCGATGAGCCGGTAAGAGAACTTCAAGGTTCCTTTCGCGGGGAAACATTCTCCCCAGAAAGACTTGTAGTTACCGAACATTATCCCGGACGGGCTTTCCATACCCATCCTCTTTTCGGTCTTCATGCAGAGCTCGAAGACAAGGTCCTTAAGGGTCTGTCTCTTCCAGAGCTCCAGCTTGCGCTTTATGTATTCCGGGTCGTCGCTGTGTATGGAGAAAACGAAGAGGCAGTTATCGTCGTATTCGATCCTGTTCCTCGCCGAGGGGATTATCTCAAGAAAGAGTTCCTTGCCGAAAAGCCTGATCAGCGAACCGTCTTCTGTGGAGGAACTTTTCTCCTCCTCCTGCTCCCTTTCATGCATCTTCTTCATTCCCTTCACCAGGAAAGGGATATTATCCTGTATGAAACGGTCGATCTCACTTTCGGGAACATAATAAGGACATGACACGGCAAAAGACGATGAGGTCTTTATCCTCATGTTCACGCGCTTTATCCTTTTCCTTGTGATCGTGTAGGAAACCTGATGTCCTTCTATCTCGATGGTCCTTGCGGAGACACTCATACGAGCTTATCGAAGTTCTTGCCCGCCACTTCACGCATCGTAACGCCGCTCGAAGCGAGCCTTGTCTCAATATGCTCCTGCTCCTTCGGACGCTTGATCTTAAGTGTCGTGGTCTTTATCATCTCTTCTTCGGAGAATACATAATGATGCACATACTTATATGCGGGCATCTGGTGGTTCGCGTCATTGATGCGGTCGTTAAGATAGGCTTCGACTGCAGCATCATCAGGTTCCACCTTGTCGCCAAGGGCACGCCCGATCTCCTTGCGGTTGATGAGGATCTTCGCGCAGATATCGATGGCCTGTCTCTCGTTGGCATAGCCCCATACGAATGCTTCGGCAACACCGGGGATCTCCGTAAGAACAGCTTCGATCTCCTCAGGGAAGGCCTTCTTGCCGTTGGTAAGAACGATCATGGACTTAACCCTTCCCGTGATGTGGATACAGCCCTTCTTGTCGATATAGCCCATATCGCCGGTCCGAAACCACCCGTCCTCGAAGACTTCAGCAGTAGCTTCTTCATTCTCATAATAACCGGTCATGACACAGTCTGACTTCGTCATGATCTCGCCTACGGCCTTGGGACCGCGGGTCTTCTTCGTTGAAGGATCGAGATCTATCTTGACTTCGATGCCGGGGAGCGGACGGCCTACGGAGCCGTGAACATTGCACGCTTCACTGGTAACGGAGATAACAGGGGATGTCTCGGTAAGACCATAACCCATGTACATGTCTATACCAAGGTCCGTGAATGCATCGATATACTTCTTGTCGATGCCTGCGCCGCCGATTACTACCATGCGGAGATTACCGCCAAGCTTATCGAGAACGGTCTTAAAGATATTACGTCTCAGATCAAGACCGCATCTTCTGAGGAACCTGGTGATAAACCTTGCGACCTCGATCGTGCGCTCCTTTCCCTGAGCCTTGATACCGTCTTCCAGCTTGGAATAGATATTCTCGTAAAGGAGCGGAACGGAAATGCATACATCCGGCTTCCACTCTTCGTAATTCTTGACGATATACCTCAAGCCGTCACACATGCAGATGCAGCCGCCGGCAGACAGGATAAAGAAATCACAAGTATTCTCGAAAGTGTGATGCAGAGGCAGAATGGAGAATGCCCTGTCACCCTTATGAACATCCAGTGTCTGGGCGATCGCGAAAACATTGGATACGATATTGTCGTGAGTCAGAAGAACGCCCTTGCTCATGGAAGTCGTGCCTGACGTAAACAGTATTATCTTGGGTTCCTTGGGATCGATCTCCACGTTGTCATATGAATCGTCACCATCGGCAATGAGCTTGGATCCTTCGGCAGTAAGATCATAGAAATCATAAAACCTGTCATCTTCAGGCCAGACTTCATCAGCCGTGTTCTTCTTGGAAGCAAGACCTTCCTTATACATGATCACGAACTTTTCGACACAGATATCGATCTCACCGTCATCCATCTTCTTTGCGATGGACTCCATCATCTTCTGATGCTTATGGTGATATACGAGGATCTTAGTCCTGGATCTGGAAAGAAGCTGGATCAGCTCGTCTTCAGGCAGGGCTCTGTCGAGAGGGACACCGGTAAGGCCGCTTCCGAGAATGGCATTATACGCCACGAACCACTCGTAGGAATTCTCACCGACTACACCGACAGGGGCATCCTTCAAGCCCAAAGAAAGAAGATAGGTTCCGAAAGACCTGATATCTTCTCCGAATTCATAAAATGTGCGGTGTATCTCTGAAGTCTGGGGTGATCTTCTGAATATAAATGCATCGACTTCGCTGTGCTTTCTGCAAGCTTCAGTCATGAGCTGATGGATGTCCTTGGCCTTGCTGGCCTTATATATAGCGCTTCCCGTAACAGGATTCATATCTCTCTCCCTTATTTAAGCTAATAGAAAATATAACACAAACTCCGTCTATTGCAAACAAATGGAAAGAAAATTATTATATATGAGAACAAACGGAGGTAACCCGATGTCTGAAAACGCACAGAGCACGGCCGGCGACAAGCCTGCCCACAGCAGAGGCGAGCATCACGCCGCCCTGGATGAGAAATACCCCACCAAAAGGGGTCCGATGGATGTATTGGCAAAAAATATATTCTTGCTTCTTACGCATATCACATGCGATATGAAGTGCTATCACAGAGAGAATTTTCCCAAGAGCAATCCTTACGTAGTAGCTTCCAACCATCAGAGCTACCCTGACGGAGTGCTCATAATCGATTATCTTCCCAAGGGACACTTCAAGTGGATGTGCTGTCTTGCGGCATCAGACCTCGAGACAGACCACGGTTACCTGGGCCGCCTCATCATGAGGGTCGGACGCGGCATCGCAGTCGACAGATACGGCAATCCCGTCAGAGGACTCATCAAGGCAAAGAAGGAAGTCGAGAAAGGCAACATCTGCTTCGTCTTCCCCGAGGGAACAAGATCTCACACGGGCAAGCTCGGCGAGATGAAGGACGGAGCTGCATACCTTGCGATCAAGGCCAATGTCCCTCTCGTCCCCGTCTATATCAGCGGCGCTTACCAGATCTGGCCGAGGACCCAGAAGCACCCTCACCCTTTCAAGGGCTTCCTTAAGAGAAAGAAGATCAGGATCTACATCGGCGAGCCCATGCACGCTGCAGATTACGACAACGATCCCCATAAGATGACTGCAGCATTCTGCCAGTGGATGCACGACATGGAAGACAAATACTGGGATCCCGACCTGGCATTCGACTGACAAGGCCGGATCTTCTGAATATTCAAGATTTAATCCAACACTCTTTTCAACTTTGGCCTGTGTTTTTTGAAAGAAGTGTTGGATTTTTGTATTTTCGGGGCCCTGTTTCAACACTCTTTTCAACTTTTGCTCATGTTTTATGAAAGATGTGTTGAAGCAGTGTTCCCGGCCCGTAAACAAAAAGGAGACTTCAGAATGAAGCCTCCTTCAAACCGGTTTCCGGTAAATTATTTACTTTACATCATCATCAGTCAGGATATCTCCTCTTTCGACACGGTCGATGAGATCCGTTGCTTTCTTGACTGTCTTGGAATCCTGCTTCATGACGTAGCAGCGCATCTTGGGCATGGAGTAGGTCTTGGCGGATGTGCCGTAGCCTGATACTCCGTAGGTCTTGATCGTCCACTCGGCATTGTCTCCGAGCTGCATCTTTACGAGTTCCTCGATATCCTTGCTCTCAAGGTTGGTTACGAACATTCCGGACATGCTGTCGATGATGGAGCTGTAGTTCATAAGGACCTTGGAATTACCTGACGTCATCTTCTTGATGATGGCGGAAATGACTCTCATCTGGTTCTTTCCTCTCATGTTGTCGCCGTCGCCGAATGCATAACGCTCACGGACAAATACGAGGGCCTTCTCACCGTCCATGTAGTTCCATCCCTTATCGAAATGGTATCCCTTGACGTTGCCGGAATTGAACGATTTGGGTGAATACACATCGATGCCGCCCAGCGAATTGATGAGTTTCTCAAAACCGGTGAAGTTGATCTGGCCGTAGTAGTTTACTTCGCAATCGTAAAGATCAGCCAAAGCCTTGATGGAGTTATTTACACCGTAAAGGCCGAGGTGGGTAAGCTTATCCATCGTTCCGTTGCCCGCAGGGTTCGGAACGTAATAGTCACGGGGAGTATTGAGGAGCAGTATCATCTTGGACTTGGGGTTGACGACAACCAGGATGTTGACATCGCTCCTGCTCTTCTTAAGGACCTTTGCTCTGGTATCAGAGCCGCTGACATAGACGATGAACGGTTCTTCCGAAATCGAAGCTACAGGTTTGGTCTGATCCTTGATATCGACCGTCGTTCCATCAGGAATTTCCGGATTCTCTTCCCCACCGCCGTATTCTTCAGCATACTGCTTAAATTTTTCTGTCGAGATCTCGATCTCATAAAGGAGCCTTACTTTATCTTCCCAGTCCGAGAATTCCTCGGTCTCAGTAAGAAGATCGGCGTAAGCGACGTTGATCAGGACTGCTCTGTCAGTTCCGTCGTAAAGAGACTGGGCTGCTTCCGTAATGGAAGCATATAGGGATGTATTGATGCTGCCGCCCAAGGTCGTCTCGATCTCGTCTGTCGCGATCTTGGTATTGATATCATCAAATCCTTCCATGATTCCGAAAGATGAGCCGCGGAGATCCGTAAGGGCCTGGGCGCTGTCCTCTTTCAGAACATATATGCCGACGGAAGCTTCGAGGGAAGAATTATCGTCAGTGATCTTGTTGATGGCGCCGATGGCCTTCTCGATAACGGATGAACCGAAAACAGATATGACAACGACGATCACGGCAAAGACTATGCCGAAGATCCTCCTGATCTTCTTATTTTTCGAAGGTCCCTTGTCAATCCCCAGCCACAGGAGGAGCATGGTGATAACCATGAGGAGCAGAAGTGCTGCGAATAAAATGACAAGGTATTGAGCAGGAAGCATTCCCAGCTTCAATACATTGTATACAACCATCGCTTCTGCTGCCGCCTGGATAATGAGTATGAGTATTACAAAAGGCAGCCATTGCTTCTTAGTAAACATAATTCAATCCTCCCGTGATCGCCCGGCTATTATACCACACAATCCTCTCAGTAAAAATCCCGGGCAGTTAATGCCCGGGGTTCTTATACGTTTTTTAAAAAAACTATCTGTTCACGATCAGAAGATCAGAAAAGATCAACGCTTCCGTCATCCTTGCCGTTGATGAAGTAGTAAGCCTTGTTCTCTTCAGGCTTTACATAGATCTCAAGAGTCTTGATGTTTTCCTTGTAAGCCTTGTTAACCTTCTTGACTACTGCATCGTAGGATACTTCATTGCCCATAGCCTGGATAACGAACTTCTTGGGAGCAACCGTCTTCTTTGCAACCTTCTTAGCGGGTTTCTTTGCAGCAACTTTCTTTGCAGCAGGCTTCTTAGCAGCCGTCTTCTTTGCTGCGGGCTTCTTAGCAGCTGCCTTCTTAGCAACGGGCTTCTTAGCCTCTGCTGCAACCTTTACATCTTTCTTTTCATCCATTTTCGTACAAACCTCCGTTTTTTGGATGGTTATAATATATACTTTTCAGATTTAGCGTCAACACGTGCGCATGTATCGAAAATGTATAAGTTTTTGACGGGCAAAACAAATATCACTCGTCAAGATGAACAATCAGACAAGGCAAAGTTTGTGCAAAACATCAATCCCCTACGGAAGCGCCTTTAACGATGTCTTCCCACACGGTCTTGCCGTAATACTTTCCGGATTCGATGACAACGAACAGGTTATTGTCTGTTGTATACAGAGCTCTGTTATATTCATCATCGTCTTTGGATCCGTAGAGTATCGCATCCTTGCCGTCTACATGTATCTCCACGACTGCTCCTCCGATATCGTTAATGCCGTCGGCAACGATGATGGTGATGGTATCCTGCGCTCCGCCTGTCTCTTCATATCGATGTACATCTATGCAATATTTTTCATCGGTTACCACGCAGTCCGTATACTCGGTGAAAGGCAGGAAGCTCAGCTTGCCGAGCACGCCGCCTGCGGTAGCTTTAACGCTCTTATCCACTCCTCCGGATATAAAATTCTTACCGTCATTTGCCGGTTTGAGATCGACCTTATATTGCCTGTTTTCATCAGCCGGTCCATCCACACTGCCGTCTTCGATCATGTTTTCGACCTTACCCTTCACCTCTTCGTCCAGATCTGCATTGTGAGTCTTCGGTGCATCCGGCACAGCAGTCATGTTCTTGAACCTGTTTGAGTCAATACCCAACATCACTCCGAAAAGGATCAGAACGGCAAAAGCCGCTCCTGCGACCGGAAGGACCACATGGAAGGGGAATCTCTTGCGCGTAGCTTTCTTTTCAGCAGGTACGCTAAGATCTTCCAGTCTTATGTTGGAAAGGATCCTGTCTCGGGAATCCTTACTGAGATCAATGCTTTCCATAGCTTTTTTATAATCTCCTCTCAGCTTATCAAATTCCATACCCGTATTCCTCCTTCAAGATAGTCTTCAGCTTATCTCTTCCTCTCGAAAGGTTTGACCTTACCGTCGTCTCCTTCATCCCGAGGATCTTCGAGATCTCAGCTGTTGAATAGTCCTCGCAATAGAACAGATGGATCACTTCCTTATACTTGACGGGAAGCTTCTCACAGGCTTCCAGGATAAAAGAATGGTCATCGTCCTTTTCAGTCGTGTCTTTAGTTGCTATCTCCTCATTGAGTTCTACCGTCTGATGCCTTGCGTTGTACTTGATCCTGTTTTTCGAGATATTGGAAGTGATCGTCATGAGATAAGACAGCTCATGCTTCCCGTTCTCGAAAACCGGTCTTGCGCGCAGAAGCTGCAATACCGAATCCTGTACTATCTCTTCAGCGTCCTCCTTGTTGTGCACATATGAGAATGCAAGTCTCAATACCGCATTCCCGTAGTTGTTCAATAAGTATTCCGCTCTTTCATTCATCTCTTCCCTGTCAAAGGTCGAATAATCGATCTTATCAGAGGATGCCTGCTCGCCGCTGCCGGATACGGCAGAAGAGAACAGCACCGCCATCCTGTAAAGAAAGGACGGCAGATAAAGTGTTCCTGTCAAAGTACTCAAGGCCTTAAGTCTCCGATCTTTCATCTAATACCGTCTGAAGGTATCTTTTATATTGTAATACAACGCTTATCGATCGAATGTTGCATTTTCGTGTGATAGAATATCAAAAAAGTTAAGGGAGAATGATTATGGCTTTCATAAAGTTCAAAGATACCGAGATCGGCAAGAGCTACGACATGACGCTCCTCGTTACGGATATCGAACAAAGGCTGACCCAGAAAGGCGATCCTTACTGCGCCATCAGCCTGTCGGACGGCACTGAAACAGCGCGCGCGAACATGTTCAATTCCATCACGATAGATGCGCTCAAGGAAGACGGCATTGAGCAGGGTTCCTGCGTCAGGAGTGAGATCCGTGTATCTCTCTACAGGGAAAACAAGAACTACACGATCGATGCGATCTCCAAAACAGATCTTTCGGACGAAGACATGAGCAGGCTGATACTGATGCCGCCTGTCTCTGTCAAGACTCTCTTCTACAACATCCTGAAGAACGTCAAGGAATCTTCCGGAAGAGCATATGATCTCAATTCACCCGAAGTCCCCGATGGCGACTTTTCGTTAACGGCGATCACGACAAGGCTGCTCTGGGATAACCGCGCGGCTTTCTTAAAGTCATCGGCGGCCAAATCCATGCACCATAACCTCTACGGCGGTCTCGTCTACCACACGTCAAGGATGACGGATGCAGCCGTCGGTCTCTGTCAGGCTTACCCTGACCTTAACCGTGAACTCTTAGTCTGCGGCGCTGCCCTCCACGACATCGGCAAGATAACCGAGCTCAACACCAGCGCGATCGGTACCGCTGAATATTCAGTCGACGGAAGACTTTTGGGACACGCAGTCATCGGTATCGACATGATCAACGCCCGGGTCGAAAAGGACGGACACAGATACGACGAGGAACAGATCAGGCTCTTAAAGCACATGCTTGCATCCCATCACGGGGTCCTCGAATGGGGCGCCATTATGGAACCCGCCATCAAGGAAGCGATGGTCCTCCATTTCATCGACATGATCGACAGCAGAATGTATATGTTTGAGACCGGCTACGCCTCAGTCGAGCCCGGAGAGTTATCACAGAAGATCTTCGGCATCGCAGGCGACAGCGCCGCATCGATATACAGATCTCCATATCTTAAGTAATCCGACAAGGCAAACAAAAACGGCTGTCCCTTTGTGAAGTGAACCCCTGAAGTTGGACAAACTTCGGGGGTTTTTATATGAAACTAACATTTGAAGACAAAAAGACAATTTATAACATGCATCAAGAAGGTTATGGTTATAAAACTATAGCTATTCAATAC
>JAEFAZ010000009.1 GCA_016292135.1 Saccharofermentans sp. | reverse complement strand
CGAATGAATAACGCATACATTTAGAGACAACAGAACACACTAGAAATAATCTTCTGATTATTCTATTAAAAAACGTTTTGAACTCATTTTGAACTCACGGAGCAAATAAAGAAGCCTGAAACGCAATGATTTCAGGCTTCTTGAGATTTCTGTATGTTATTCGAGTTCGATCGTCGAGGGCGGTTTGCCTGTGCAGTCGTAGAAGACGCGGCTGATGCCTTTTACTTCGTTGACGATCCTGGTTGTTACTTTGCCTAAGAGCGACCAGGGAAGTTCTGCTGATTCCGCAGTCATGAAGTCAGTGGTCGTTACTGCCCTTAAGACGCATGCGTAGTCGTATGTTCTCTCGTCGCCCATGCAGCCGACTGAACGCATATTCGTTAATGCAGCGAAGTACTGGTTTGCGTATTTGTCGAAGCCTGCAAGTGCCATCTCCTGTCTGAAGATCGCATCAGCATCCTGGACCATCCTGACCTTCTCTGCCGTGATCTCGCCCACGATCCTGACTGCAAGTCCGGGACCCGGGAAGGGCTGACGGAATACGAGGTTTTCGGGGATGCCGAGCTCAAGGCCTGCCTTTCTTACTTCGTCTTTGAAGAGGAGCCTCAAAGGTTCGATTATCTCTTTGAAATCAACATAGTCGGGAAGGCCGCCAACGTTGTGGTGGGACTTGATGACCGCGCTCTTTCCGAGGCCTGATTCGATGACGTCAGGATAGATGGTACCCTGTACGAGGAAGTCGACCGTACCGATCTTCTTTGCTTCTTCCTCGAATACTCTGATGAATTCCTCGCCGATTATCTTTCTCTTCTGCTCAGGGTCTGAAACCCCTGCGAGCTTGCCTAAGAAACGGTCCTGTGCATTGACTCTTATGAAGTTAAGCTCGTAGGATCCTGAGGGACCGAAGACTGCTTCGACCTCGTCTCCCTCGTTCTTTCTTAAGAGTCCGTGATCTACGAAAACACATGTCAGCTGCTTGCCTACTGCCTTGGAGAGGAGTACTGCGGCAACGGAAGAATCGACACCGCCTGACAGGGCGCAGAGAACCCGTCCGGATCCGACCTTCTCGCGTATCTCTTTGATGGATGTCTCAACGAAAGAATCCATCTTCCAGTCGCACTTGCAGCCACAGACTTTCTTGACGAAGTTGCCTAACATCGTCATGCCTTCTGCCGTGTGAGCAACCTCGGGATGGAACTGAACGAAATAGAGTTTCTTCTCAGGGCAGCTTGCAGCAGCAAAGGGACATACATTCGTAGATGCCGTAACGGTGAAGCCTTCGGGAGCCTGGGCGATATAGTCCGTGTGGCTCATCCAGCAGACTGTCTTGGGGCTGACTCCGCGGAAGAGGATGTCATCTCCTTTTAAGATGTCGACATCGGTATGTCCGTATTCACTTACGGGAGCGGTCTCAACCTTACCTCCCAGGAGGTAAGTCATGAGCTGGGCGCCGTAGCAGATACCCAGGATCGGGATGCCAAGCTCGAAGAGCTTGGGATCGTATCTGGGGCTGCCGTCCTTATAGACCGAGTTGGGGCCTCCTGTGAGGATGATGCCCGTGGGCTCCATCTCGATAAGCTTTTCGATGGGTGTGTCTGAGGAGAGGACTTCGCTGTATACGGACAGTTCTCTCACGCGCCTTGCGATCAGTTGGTTGTACTGTCCTCCGAAGTCGAGAACGATGATCTTCTCTTTGCTCATCCTTTGTTATCTCCTGATGATCTCTTCTCTTACGGGTCCCGTTGAAACGATGGAGATATGTACGCCGATCTCTTTTTCGATGAACTCTACGTAGTCCTGAGCTTCCTTGGGGAGCTTGTCGTAGTCCGTGAGTCCCCTGATCTCGCCCTTGCCCTTCCAGGAAGGTAAGTATTCGATCACGGGTTTGCATCTGTCGAGGTCCGTGGGATTCGGGAAGTCCTTGATGACCTTGCCGTCGAGCTCGTAGCCTGTGCAGACGGGGATCTTATCCAGATAGCCCAGAACGTCGAGGTTTGTGAGAGCGACATCCGTTCCGCCCTGGAGCCTTACGCCGTAGCGTGTGGCTACACAGTCGAACCAGCCTACTCTTCTGGGACGGCCTGTCGTTGCGCCGTACTCGCCCTTGTCACCGCCTCTGTCTCTTAATTCCTTGGCAACATCTTCGTCGAGGATCTCGGAGACGAACGCTCCGCCGCCTACTGCGGAAGAATAAGCCTTGGTAACGACTACGATCTTCTTGATCTCATAAGGCGGGATACCTGCGCCGACGCAGCCGTAGCCTGCGAGTGTCGAAGATGATGTGACCATGGGGTAGATGCCCATGTCAGGATCCTTCATTGTACCGAGCTGGCCTTCGAGGAGGATCTTCTTGCCCTCCTTCAGTGCCTCGTAGAGGTAAGCCTGAGTGTTGGTAACGAAAGGCTTGATAAGTCTTCCCTGCTCTAACATCTCAGCTAAGAGCTCATCCTTATCGATGGGGTCCTTGTGGTAGAGGTTTACGAGAAGAGCGTTCTTGATCTCAAGGACGCGCTCGATCTTCTCAGCCAGGGTCTCCTCATTGAAAAGCTCGGAAACCTGGAAACCGATCTTGGCATATTTGTCGGAGAAGAAAGGTGCGATACCGGACTTGGTAGAACCAAAAGCCTTGCCGCCGAGTCTTTCTTCCTCAAACTTATCGAAATCTACATGATAAGGCATAACAACCTGAACCCTGTCGGATACCAGGAGCTGAGGGTTAAGGCCCTTCTCCTTGATGTCGTTATACTCGTTTATGAACTTACGGATGTCGAGAGCAACACCGTTGCCGATGATGTTAACGATATTCTCGTGGCAGACACCTGAAGGCATCAGATGAAGTGCGAACCTTCCGTGATCGTTGATGATCGTGTGACCTGCGTTTGCTCCGCCCTGAAATCTGATTACTACATCAGACTCGTTTGCGAGCAGGTCAGTTATCTTGCCCTTGCCTTCGTCGCCCCAATTGGCGCCGACTATTGCGGTTACCATATATAAATCCCTCCGGAAGGTAAAAAATTAACAAAGCAATTATATAACATAATCAGTATTCCTGCGACATATGACATATTACAAGTCTTCTGGCCCCTTCTCCATAGCCTTGTTCGCCATTTGCACAAGTTACGAGGGTAAGTTGTATACTGTCAGTTATGTCGCCGGTGATGTGATCCAAAAGCTCCTTTGAGTTGACTATCTTCACCTCGTCGACGGTAAAGAGGAGTTCGTGACCATCGGCAGTTATGAAATCAACGCGGTCCCCGGCCTTGACTTCCTTGAGCCTGTAGAACATCGTGCCGGTATGTTGGTTTCTGTGGCCTAAGATGGTGGAATTGCCCTTTTCGCCCGGCAGAACGGAGTCTTCGTAGAGTCCCAGTCCGTATCTTAAGGCTATCCTGCTGCTCTCGGTCCAGACAGGGAGTTCGAGGTCTATCTTTTCGATCTTGAGGATCCCGGCACAAGTCAGGACTACCTTGCTGGGAAGGTTCTTCTCTTTGTCTTCCACCTGTTGCTTCAAGGCAAGGATGTCCTCCTCGTCATCGCCGTAGTAGTCGTAGCTCTCCCCTGCCACCTCATTGCCTTCCTTGGGAACCACATAGGTGATGACGGCGTCATCTCCCATAGTCAGAAGGCTTTCCTGTGTGATCTCGGAAGCAACCGCGCCAAGGGCATCCGACGTTATCTTCTGTCTTCTCCAGCTCTTGATCGGCTCTATTAGGAGGCATATGATACCGGTCAGGATAAGTACAGCCGCAAGGATCAGAAGGACATTACTTCCTCCCCTGTTTTTGTCCCTTTTGGCCTTCCTTGAGTCTTCGATGACCTTCATGGTGAAAATTAATGCTCTCCGTCGCAAAATTACGGTACCATTATATCCCTTATCCGTGATATTATGTACATACTTTTCGCTATGAGGAAGCAGGTCACCTATCATGAACAAGAACTTATGGGAAGACACCAAAGAACTTCTTAAGTATGATAACCGCATCAACAAGGTTACTCTGGACAGCATCATAGGCAAACTCAAGACAGAACATGAAAGTTCCTCTGTCCTCGTCCTTTCTGCAAGAGACGAGTATTCCCTGAGCCTTCTCAAGGGAAAGGAATTAGGTGACATAATCCAAAGCGCTTTAAGGACTGTTTCCGGCAATAAGGCTATCAACGTCAAGTTCGTTATGGAAGGCGACCAGAATGCGGTCAACGCGACTGTCGTTTCCGATCAGGCTGCAAGCAGAAGGGCTTCCATGTCTTCACCCATGGAGATAAACGATGAGTTCACATTCTCAAATTTCGTTGTAGGTGACTGTAACAGGTTTGCTTATGCATCCGCAGTTTCAGTCTCCAAGAACCCCGGCCAGAAGCAGCGTAACCCCCTCTATCTCTGGGGTAATTCCGGACTCGGCAAGACACATCTCATGAAGGCCATCGGCTACGAAGCATCCTGTCATTTCCCGAATAAGAATATTCTTTATACGACATGTGAGGCCTTTACGAATGCCTTCGTCGCCTGCATGAAGAACAAGAACTATGAAGCATTCCGTAATGTATACAGATCAGTCGACATTCTCCTTATAGACGATATCCAGTTCCTTATCGGCAAGGAAGGTACCCAGACAGAATTCTTCAACACATTTGAGGAACTCATAAGCCAGGGCAAGCAGATCGTCATCACGAGCGATAAGGCTCCCAACAACCTGACTGAACTCGATAACAGGCTCACGTCAAGATTCCAGAGCGGTATCATGATGGATATCCAGCCCCCGGATTTTGAGACCAGAAAAGCCATCTTCCTTTCTAAGTGCAATGCGGCTGGTCTCGTTTTCGATGATGAGATAACAAATTATGTCTGCGAAAACATAACGGTCAACATAAGACAGCTTAACGGAGCCTTCAATACATTATCGTCTTTCACTTCTCTTACGGAAGACGGCAAGATCGATCTTGATACGACTAAGAAGATCCTCTCCCCTCTCATCTCCCCTGTTACCGAAAAGTTCATCACTCCGGAGATGATAATCAAGGCTGTATCCAAGTACTTCGGATTGTCTCCCGAGACTCTGACTTCACAGTTAAGACGCGCTGATGTAACCGAGGCACGTAATATCGCGATGTATCTTTGCCGTGACCATCTCCAGATGACTCTCGACAGGATCGGTGAGATCTTCGGCGGAAGAAAACATTCGACTGTTCTTCACAGCTGCGATATAGTTGTCAACAATCCTCAGTTAAGACAGACCGCTTCAGACATAATGAAGAGAATGACTGAAGGATAACTTTCTACAAATTTTGTTCAGATGTTTATAACTTTGGAGTAGACGGATTGTTCAAAATTTTCGGATGTCGTTAATGACTATATTATCTACGTTCAAAACCCGAAATTTAACACTATTACAAACATAGCAAATTCCTGTATCTAAAGGCGTTTTTTGGGTTATAAACATTGTGAACGCATATGACTTATATTGAATACTTGAACATATGAAATGATCAATCAAAAACACCTGCATAATGCCGTCTCAATATGGAGCTGAGGTATTTATTTCATGTGATTTTTATTATATAATCTTCTTTGTAATATATTTTTAACAGGAAGGATGACATATGAAATTTTCATGCAGTAAAGATACTCTTTCCGATGCTGTATCCACAGTACAAAGAGCAGTTAGTAATAATTCCACAGTACCTATACTGAGCGGTATCCTTTTAGAGACAACAGATAACGGCATCAAGCTGACAGGTTATGATCTTCAGACAGGTATCGAGGCATTCATCGATGCAGATGTTAAGGAGAAGGGATCCGTTGTCGTATTATCCAAGTTCTTCGGAGACCTGGTCAAGAAGCTTCCTGATGAGATGGTCGATATCGAGACTGATGCTAATTTCTCACTGAAGGTATCCTGTGCCAATTCCAAGTTTAAGATCAACGGTCTGGATTCAGAACCCTTCCCTAAGATCCCTGTTATCGATAATGCTGACAGCAAGCTCGTCGTATCACAGAAGATCCTTAAGGACATGATAAACCATACAAACTTCGCAGTATCCAAGGATGCAGCAAGAAGAGTCCTTACCGGAAGCAACATCACATCTGACGGACACATCATGTCCATCGTATCCGTAGACGGATTCAGGATGGCTGTCAACAGAGCAGATATGGGTCAGGACTTCCCTGTCATCAACTATATCGTTCCCGGCAAGACATTGAGCGAGATTGCCAAGATCCTTTCTGATGAAGAAGATTCCGAGATCGTTATCTACATGTCTTCCCAGCATCTTCTTTTCGATATGGGTGACGTAAGGATCATATCAAGACTCATCGACGGTGATTTCATCAATGTTGATTCCATTATCTCCAAGAATCCCACATCAGTAGTCGTCTGTGACTGCAAGGCTGTTCTTGCAGCATGTGACAGAGCTGCCCTCATCATAATGAATACAGAGAAGTCACAGTCTCCTGTCCAGCTTCACAGCGACGGCAACGATATCATCGTATCTGCCAAGACTGAGAACGGCATCATGGATGAGCCTATCGATGCTGAGATAGAAGGATCTTCATTTGATATCGATTTCAATGTCAAGTTCCTGCTGGATGCTTTGAAGAACGTAACCAGCGAGAAGATCAGGATCGAATTCTCAGGTAACCAGGGACCTTGTCTCATTAAGCCTGTTGAGGGAGAAGAATTTATCTATCTGATCCTTCCCGTAAGAAGATAATGAAGATAACAAGGATCATCCTTAACGATTACAGAAATTACGGAAGGCTCGACATGACGGTCGGGCCTTCTGTTAATATCCTTTACGGCAATAATGCCCAGGGAAAGACAAATCTCATCGATGCGGTATGTTACGGAACAGGACTTGAATCCTGCCGTAATTCCCGCGACCAGGACATGATCAAGTTCGGGCAGGACAGCTACAGGATAGAGATAATCGCCGAAGATGATGACGGGTCCACGGCGGATCTGAGGGTAGAATACAGTCTTGCGACCGATACGAAGGAACTTTATGTAGATAACATCAAAGTTGCCAAAACAGCCGAATATATCAACGTTTGTAACACTGTTATATTCACTCCTGAGGACCTTAAGATAGTCAAGAGTCTCCCGGTAAACAGGAGAAGGTTCCTCAACTCGCTCATCACCAAGGTCTCCCCTACTTATCTCAATCATCTTTACACCATAAGGCGCCTTTCGGTCCAGAAAAACAACTTCCTGAAGAAGCTGAAATTCGACCAGGCCTATAAGGGCAGCGGTGAGATGGAACTCAATATGCTCGATTTTGCCATCGCCGATACGTCAGCTGACATAATCCTTGCAAGATACAGGTTTGTTCTCCTTCTGTCTCAATATGCTGCAGAAGATCATCTCCTGATATCTGACAGCAAAGAGGAGCTCAAGATCACATATAACACGATATCGGGCTGTATAGACCTTCTGAAGGCTTTCCTCGTTGAAAATGATAATCTTACCGTCTATATGTCTTATGGCCTCTCAGAGGGCGATTATGCGAAGATTAAGGGCATATTGTCTGATCATATTCTTTCAAGACTGCAGAATGCACGCAAGAGCGACATAGAAAGAGGAGTTTCTTCCGTCGGGACGCATAAGGATGACCTGACTATCCTCATAAACGGCATGCCTGCCAAGGATTATGCCTCGCAGGGCCAGCAAAGGTCCGCTGCTCTGTCGCTGAAAGCTGCAGAACTCGAGATAGTAAGAAAGTTCGTCTCCTCCACCCCGATCCTTCTGCTTGATGATGTATTCTCAGAACTGGATTCTTCCAGAAGACAGAAGATCGTGGATCTCATGAAGGATGCCCAGATATTCATCACCTGTACGGATAAAGAGGGAAGCGGCAGGTTCTTCGATAACGATGTCAGATACTATCATGTTGACAACGGAACGGTCGCTGAAAACTCCTAAATTCAGCAGTATATAATTCTTGTAATAAGCATATTATGGTATAATATGGTCTGGTGATCATATGTACGTTCATATTGAAGATGACAAGTCCATACCTCTTAAGAGCGTTTCTGCCGTAGTTGATCTTTCCACGGCCGATCCCGTATCGGGTAATATCGCCGCTTTTATGAGGGCTGAAGATGAGAACGGCAGACTGCAGTATCTGACCAAGGATATTCCGGAAAGCCTGGTGATCGCGGACGATAAAACTTATGTTTGTTCGATATCCGCATCAGTACTATTAAAGAGACTCGAATCCATGTGAAAACAGCTGATCACGGCATTTAACATTGTTACAAATATAATGAATACAAGAGGTTAGAGCATGAGTGACAACATTAACGAAGAAAAGAAGAATACAGGCGAAGTAGACCTGTATTTTCAGCCTGTAGAGGAGTCTGATTCCGATGAACTCCGTAATCTCGCCGAGAATCCCAGGGCCTTGACCGAGGATTTTGCCGAGGAGAAGCTCGACGATGTCAAGGAAGTATCCGAAGGCCAGGACGAGTTCGACACATCCAATAACAGCGAATACGACGAGGGCGATATCCAGGTCTTGGAAGGCCTTGAAGCCGTCCGTAAGAGACCCGGAATGTATATCGGTGATACGACTCCGAGAGGACTCCATCATCTTGTATACGAGATCGTTGCAAATTCCGTCGATGAAGCGCTTGCAGGAAGATGCGATACCATCACTGTTACGCTCAATAAAGACGGCAGCGTAACCGTAGTTGATAACGGATCCGGTATTCCTGTAGGAATCCACCCCAAACAGGGCATTCCTACGGTCGAAGTAGTACATACCATACTCCACGCAGGCGGTAAGTTCGGCGGCGGAGCATACAGTATTTCCGGTGGTCTTCACGGTGTTGGCGCATCAGTAGTTAACGCTCTTTCAGACCATATGAGCGTACAGGTAAAAAGAGAAGGAAAGATCTACGATATCCAGTTCGAAAAGGGCGTTACAACGGTTCCTCTCCATGTTATCGGTGAATGCGATCCTTCTGATACAGGTACGACTACAACATTTATCCCTGATAACTCCATCTTCCCTGATATCACTTTCGACTTTGATTCCATGATCACCAGATACAGGGAAATGGCTTTCCTCAATAAGGAAGTTACGATCGATCTTATCGATGACAGAGGAGAAGAGCCTGTAAATAAGCATCTGCACTATGACGGCGGTATCGTATCTTTCGTTGAATATCTGAACCGCCATAAGCAGCCTATCAACGAGAAGCCCATTTATTTCGCAACAAAATCAGGCGAATGCTTCGTTGAGATCGCTCTGCAGTACAACGATTCTTATCAGGAGACCGTTTACTGCTATGCCAATAACATCGCGACTCCTGAAGGCGGTACGCATCTTACCGGTTTCAGGACTTCCATGACCAAGGTAATCAACGATTATGCCAGGAAGTACAAGTTCCTTAAAGATAACGATCCCAAGCTTCAGGGCGAGGATACGAGAGAAGGTCTTGCTGCTATTATCTCCGTTAAGCTTCCTGATCCCCAGTTCGAAGGCCAGACCAAGAGCAAGCTCGGTAATGCCGAAGTAAGACCCATGGTAGAAGGCGTAGTAAACGAGAAGCTCTCCGAATACCTGGAAGAGCATCCCGATATGGCTAAGCTCATCATGGATAAGTGTCTTTCTGCTTCCAGAGCCAGAGACGCTGCAAAGAAGGCAAGAGAACTCACCAGAAGAAAGACAGTATTCGAGAATAACTCACTGCCCGGAAAGCTTGCCGACTGCCAGTCCAACGAAGCCGAGTTCTGTGAGATCTTCATCGTTGAGGGTGACTCCGCAGGCGGATCTGCAAAGCAGGGAAGAGAGCGTAAATATCAGGCTATCCTGCCTCTCTGGGGTAAGATGCTCAATGTTGAGAAGGCCAGGATCGATAAAGTTTATTCCAACGAGAAGCTCCAGCCTGTAGTTATGGCTCTCGGTGCAGGTATCGGAGATGAATTCGATGCAAGCAAGCTGAGATACCATAAGTGCATCATCATGGCAGATGCCGATGTCGACGGATCTCACATCAGGACACTGCTCCTTACATTCTTCTTCAGATACTTAAGACCTCTCGTAGACGGCGGCTATGTTTATATCGCTTGCCCGCCTCTCTATAAGGTCTACAAGGGCGAAGAAGCATATTATGCATACGACGATAAGGAAGTAGAGCAGATCAAGGCTGAGCATAAGTGGGAGAATCCTTCCATCCAGAGATTTAAGGGTCTTGGTGAGATGAGTTCAGAGCAGCTTTGGGAGACAACCATGAATCCCGTTACCCGTAAGCTCCTGAAGGTTACTCTTGAGGACGCACAGGCTGCAGACGAGACATTCACGCTCCTGATGGGCGATCAGGTAGAGCCCCGTAAGGAATTCATCCAGCAGAACGCCAAACTCGCTAACATCGATACCTGACAGGTACTGAGCATTATATAAAAGCCCGGCTGATCGCCGGGCTTTTTAATTGTTCCACGTGGAACATTCCGGGAACCCTTCCCGAAATGATATGGAGATTGTTCCACGTGGAACAATCTGAAACACTTAATATACGTGATATCCTTATTTTACAATTACATATCAATTTGTTTTGCGGCGAAAATATCAATATTGGTAATGTTATTATAATAAAAATATTATAAGGAGGGGAAAGGATGAAGGTTATCTCACTGGTTAATCAAAAAGGCGGAGTAGGCAAGACTACTACAGCCGTAAGCCTTGCTTCGTACATTGGCAAAAAGAAAAAGAAGGTGCTTGTAGTGGATCTGGATCCTCAGGCCAATGCTACGAGCGGTCTCGGCATCGAGAAGAGCGAACTTGAGACCACGACTTATGATCTCCTGATCAACGAATGCCCCGTAAGAGACGTTATCTTCGAGTCGAGCGCTCAGAATGTGGATATCATTCCCACCAACATTAATCTTGCCGGAGCAGAAGTAGAGCTCGTTAACGCCATCTCAAGAGAAAATATCTTAAGAGGTGCGATCGAAGAGATCAAGGATGAATACGATTACATAATCATCGATTGTCCGCCTTCGCTCGGTCTCCTCACGATCAATGCTCTTACCGCTTCTGACGGCATCATCATTCCTATCCAGGGTGAATACTATGCGCTGGAAGGTCTGTCACAGCTTGTAGAGACGATCAATATCGTTAAGAAGAAACTGAATCCTGATATCGAGATAGTAGGTGTTGTCCTTACCATGTTCGATATGAGGACGCAGCTGTCAAAGCAGGTCAGGGAAGAGGTTGAAGACTATTTCGGTAAGAAGGTATTCAAGACGATCATTCCGAGAAACGTAAGACTTGCGGAAGCTCCGAGCCATGGCCTTGCCATATCCGATTACGATAAGGCATCCAAGGGCGCCAAAGCCTATGAAGCATTGGCTGCGGAAGTATTAAAGAGAACCAAATAAACATAGACACACATCTATATATAGGAGGCTATTATGGCAGTTAAAAAAGGATTAGGAAAAGGATTGGGAGCACTTATTTCTTCTGACGGGATCCCCGAGAATAAATCCGATTCCGTTACCGAACTGAAGATAAACGATGTCTCGCCCAACACCAAGCAGCCGAGAAAGAACTTCGATGAAGAAAGCATCGCTGAACTTGCTGAATCCATCAAGGAAAACGGCATCATTCAGCCTATAATCGTTCAGCGTAAAAAGGACAAATATATTATCGTTGCAGGCGAGAGACGCTGGCGTGCAGCGCGCCTTGCGGGTCTTAAACTCGTGCCTGCCATCATAAGGGATCTTACCGACAGACAGACGATGGAACAGGCCCTTATAGAGAACCTCCAGAGAGAAGATCTGAATCCGATGGAAACCGCTTTTGCCATGCAGAATCTCCTTAAGGAATACAAGATCACCCAGGAGCAGCTTGCTAAGAAGATCGGTGTTCCGAGAGCTACTGTTGCCAACACGATAAGGCTTACCAATATCGATGAATCCCTGCAGGACTTTATCGTAAGCGGAGACCTTACAGCCGGCCATGCTAAAGCCCTTCTCTCGCTCAAGGATAAGGAGGAACAGCGTCAGGTTGCCGATATCATCATGGCGAAGGACATGAGTGTACGCCAGGCAGAAGAATTCGTAAAGAACTTCTCTGAAAAGAAGGAAAGTAAAAGCGGATCAAAGGCTCAGAAAGCGCTCGATCCGCAGGTTAAGTTAAGCATTAAGGAGGTAGAGACCAGGCTCAAGAAATCATTGGGTTCAAGAGTAAAGATCAAGATCTCTGATCCTTCCACCGGTAAAGGCAAGATCGTTATCGATTATAAGGATAACGAAGACCTTGACCGTATTATCTCAATTCTGAGCTAGTAACTATCTTAGTCATAATGATCTTGTTGTCTTTTCCGCAGATGGTGAACATATAGTTTCCATCAGGAGAAGCTGATACAGAAGAGATCTGCTGACCGTCATCAAGGATGGCGGTCGGTATTTTTTTGAGTTCTCCTTTTTCGAAGATATATATGGCCCGGGGATCTATAGTATCCTTGGATGCGGAACAGAAGACTGAGTAGAATACCTTGGGACCATTGCCGGATGAGCTTGTAAAGGGCTCGGGTATTCCATATAAGACACTGGAGTCTTTCAGGTCTATGAATGCTCTGGATACGCTGAAATTCTCATAATATAGATATCTTCCGTCAATGATATTGAAAGAGGAGACAGCCTGGATCAGTTCGTTAAGATCTTCCATGTTCGTACAGTCGTTGACCGCTTTCAACATCGGTACTGTAATATCGAATTCTTTTGTCTTTTTGTATCCGCTGTCTAAAACATCGACCGCCATCGATATATCCGTCGTGCCTTTGTATATGGCTTTTAATACATACAGATTATCTCTGTCAGCATAAAGACTTCTGACGCTCTCTCCCACCAGACCGTTATCCAGTCTGTAAGTTGTTACTTCGCGGATCTCTTTTGTTGCTGTATCAAACTCGATAATACGGTCAGTAAGCGAATCCTTCTGGTCGTGGAAGAAGAGAACTACCTTTTCGTTAAAAGAATTCAGTGATGCATAAGGGAAGCCGTTATCCGATATCAGATATTCGTTTTTCTTTCCTTCTTTAAGATCAAATTCCAGAAGGTATAACTGATCTTCTTTTTGATCATAAAGATCTCCCTTTATTGCCAGAGTATAAAGCTTGTCTCCTATGCAGGTCCTTGCATAGAAGGTTTCATAAGAGTAGTCTTTGGCTGAGCCCAGTATGATATCTTCCTGCTTGCCGTCTATATTTACCTTTGTAAGACGGTATTCATCATTACATAAATAAAATACGCCCATGTCAGGAACTATCATCCCGCTTTCGGCGGATTCTATGGCAGCCAGGGTTTTGCCTGACAGATCCGTTACATTGATATAGAGATCCGGATCTTTATTAGGGTTCTCCGGGACTTTGGCATAATCGTTATCTTTGACCGCGGACGGATCCTCCGTGCTCGTAATCTCTTTGTTTTCGTCGGTCAAGTTTTTCATGAGATCAGAGGGTGAGGCCTTATTGCAGCCCGTGAGGACCACAGAGACCAGCAGCAGTGAGCAGAGAGTGTTGCGTATTTTCTTATCCATTTTTTATATCCTCCTATTCCTTGGAGCCTTTACCTATAATACAATGCCGTATGCTAAAAAGTTGCGCCGTTAAGGTCCAAAATGATTTGATTATTGAAAAATGGTTCTTTTTACAGTAAAATACCGTGCGTACATATGACATGGAGCTGTATCGAAGTGGTCATAACGAGGCGGTCTTGAAATCCGGTTGACCTCGTTTGGTCTAAACGATGAAAAGCCAATAAAATAAGCACTTTGCGGGTTCGTCCGTTGCTGAAAACCTTGGATGTGCCCCCAAATGTGCCCCCAGAACGAAATTTCTGGGTTACAGACAATTGAATAACAAAAGCCTGGAGCTGTATCGAAGTGGTCATAACGAGGCGGTCTTGAAAACCGTTTGTCCGCAAGGGCACGTGGGTTCGAATCCCACCGGCTCCGCCACTGAAACCCTTGGAACTATTGAGTTCTGAGGGTTTTCTCTGTCTTGTACCCTAACCCGTACCCTAACGCGGATAAAACTCTATGGATTAGATGGTACTAAATAGTACTTAACTGACCTTCTTGATAAACTCTTCCATATGCTGCGCAGAGCGCCTCTTCATGTTGCGGCTCACATGGCCATAAACATCAAGCGTAAATGCTGCTGAAGCATGTCCGAGATTCTCCTGAACCGTCTTGATATCGTCTCCGAACTCAAGACACGACACGGCGTAAGAATGTCTCAGGCTGTGGAACCTGAGATCCGGCTTCCCGATCTGCGCTGCAATCTTCTTGAAGTGAGTATATACAGTATCCTGAACGAGGTGATCTCCGATCTCGTTAGTAAATACGAGATTAAGATCTTTGTTCCACGCACAGCCTGCGGCTTCTCTCCAGCCGTCCTGGATCTTCCTATACTCTGCAAGTGTCCTTAAGACAGTCGGTGCAACTGGGATATAACGTTCTTTGCCGTTTTTTGTAGGAGCAAACGTATAATCTCCGCCAATGTGCTTTGTCTTGGCAAGCTGTTTGTTTACAAGGATCTCTCCGGCTTCAAAGTCCACGCAGTCCCATGTGAGACCTAAGACTTCGCTCTCACGAAGCCCCGTAAACAGAGTTACGTAGAAGATGACACCAAACCTGTCGTTCTTGATAGCTTCAAGGAACTTGATAACGTCATCCATTTCAAGTATCTCTATCTTCTTGCGCTGACCTTTAGGAAGCACGCATCGCTCCGTAGGGTTATTCTTTATGTAACCCATGAGAACGGCCTGCTGGAGGCATCTGTGGAGCTCTCCGTGGATATTCTTAACGCCTTTTACAGCGTGATCTTTCAGCAGGTCGTTGTAAACATGCTGAATCCTTGCGGCATCCAGATCCGTAAGCTTGATCATTCCGAGCTTTGGCAGAATGCAAACTCTCATATCGTTCTCATACTTGTCGTATGTGGAACGCTTTACAGAAGGCTTTACATAGATCTCAAGCCATTCCTTGCACCATGACTCCAGTGTGTACTTTGTCGGTTCAAGATATGAACCTTCGTCAAGTTCAACTGTTATGGCAGCAAGCTTCTTGCGGACTTCCGTCTGCGTCTTTCCGTATATGGACTTCTGAGCAGGGCGTCCGTTCACAATAGCAGTATAACGGGCTTCCCAGAGTCCGTTCTTACGCTTTCTTAATGATCCTGCACCATTGGCATTCTTGTGACTTTTGTTGTTCGGCATTTTTCCTCCCTTCTTTTTAGTCTTTATAGAAGAAGCGGTCAGTCAGTCCACTTAATCAACTAATCTGTTCTTATCGAACCATTCTTCCAGGTCCTGATATGAAATCGCGCCTTCAAGGCACAGGTCTCGTTGCTTTCTTGCAGCAGTTCCCCATACGGCGAATGCATCTTCTGATATCTCGCCCTTGTTCTTTCTGTAGAACGCTTTAGCATAGTTTTGCTGGTAGAGCTTGTTTGCGTCTATCCCGAATATCTTCCTTGTTCTATTCCTGAGCCTTCCAACTTCGCGGCATGTCTTGCCGATATCATTTGCCTTATTGGCAACGAGGATAGGTCTTGTGCAGTACTTAGTCTTTGTATCTGAAGTAAAGGCAAAATATCTGTAGCAGTTAGGGCAAAGATAGAAGTGAAGACCGTTTGTCAGATACTTGTTCACGAAGAACGACACCAGATCATCAAAGGAATCTGCAAGGAACAGATCCCCGATCGAGCGATCATCTTCTCCATCATAGTTATCGATCCACGGATTATCAAATATGCGGGTGATACCGGCATAATCGGTAGAGGGATAATCATTGATTGTAAGATCCGCATTGCCATATGTAGCTCTCGGATACTTATTATTATTGTAGAACATTATGTCGTTGGCGAAGGCGGCAATAGACTTTTGAGAAGCCTTCATCCTGTTAAAAAGCTTCATGCAGTTCTTGAAGTTATATTCTTTCCCTTTTTCCTTTAGGCCGTTCAGTATCTCTGCTAGCAGAGGAAGCACAATCAGGCATTGCTTGTTATACTTGGGATCTCTTTGGGGATTGGTAAAGAGATCTCCGTGTCCGTAGGTACAGTAATCTTGGAAAAGCTTTAATGCATATTGTGCAGTATCGAGAGCGGAAGCATTTCCTTTGTGATTTGCTTCTATGTTCTCGAGAAGCTCCTTAAGGTCTTCTATAACATCTTCACCTGTGCTGACACCGTATGTTTCTTCGATCGATCCGATAAGGTCGCAGAGAGAATTGCCGGAATCACATTTGCCGTAAACCGGAACTCCGTATTCGAGTATATTGGACGTCACGGGAATAGAATACTTTCCGTCTGTATTTTTACCTAATAAAAAGTAATACTCCTTATCTTCCATAAGCATTATACCGACTCTGATATCAGAACCGATGTCATCAAATGACGTAGGGTATTCAGGACTAAATATATTCTTGATCGTCATTTTTGACTCCTCACAATTCAAATTACAATTATTTTACCACTTGAAATTCAAATTGCAATAGGGTAAACTGAAGAAAATCGAATTACAATAAAACAATATTGTGTAATTCAGAAAGGGAAAAGTATGAAAGAAGCAAAGAACTTTAGTACAGCAGGTATACCGAAGATCCTTAATGCAAATGACATTGCTGAGTGTCTCGGTATATCAAGATCCGCTGCCTACAATCTGCTGAATTCCAAATCGTTCCCTACTCTGAGGATAGGGAAAAGGATGGTAGTGGCTGCAGACAAGTTTGCAGAATGGATCGACAACAACTCAGGAAGTCTTAAGGAAGGAGAAAGATCATGACCAGAAGAACAACACGAGAACAGCTCGAAGAGTTAAACAGAAAGCGGGAGCAGCTCAAGGCGAGAGAGCGTGAGCTCAAGCAGCGTTTCTCCGCTGAGGAGCGCAAGAAGCGCACCAGACGCTTGATCGAATGCGGCGCAATGATCGAGAAGATCTTGGGCAGACCGCTTGTCGATAATGACAAAAACAACCTTTATTCGTTCCTTCAGATGCAGGAGCGTAACGGTAATTATTTCACAAAGGCAATGAACAAGAACAGTGAAGCAGGATCAAAGACCGATGAGGCGGAGGCCTGATTTTGGAATCCCTTGTTCTTAACAAGGGCGCACTTACGGACACACTGCGGGTGTCCTCGTGCGCAAGGGGCTTTGCCCCTTTGATCCCCGTCCCTTCGGGATTTCCGCTTCGCAGAAAGGAGGCAGCGCAATGTCCATATATCATATGTCCATAAAGGTAATCGGCAGAAGCTCAGGTCGTTCTGCCATTGCCAGCGCTGCCTACATCTCCGGCGAGAGATTGCACAGTGAAGAAACGGATAAAACGTTTGACTACACCAGAAAATCCGGTGTCGTCTATTCTGAAATCGTACTGTGCAATTATGCGCCGGAGGAGTACCGCGAGCGTGAAACATTGTGGAACGCGGTACAGGCTGTCGAGAAAAGTTCTGATGCAAGACTTGCCAGAACTATTGAGTGTGCTCTTCCCAGAGAGTTATCCCGTGAGGAGCAGATAGAGGTTGCAAGAGAATTCGCAAAATCTCTTGCTTCACAGGGCATGATCATTGATTGGGCTTTGCACGATAAGGGCGACGGTAATCCTCATGTTCACTGTATGGCAACGACAAGACCGATCACGAAGAGCGGGGAATGGGGTAGTAAGCAAAGGAAGGAATACGCACTCGATAAAGATGGAAATCGTATACCGGTAATCGATAAGGCGACAGGAATTCAGAAGGTAGAAGCTAAGACCGGAAGGAAAGTCTGGAAGAGGGTTACGGTCGATTCCACAAAGTGGGATGACAGATCCAATGTTGAAGTATGGAGAGCAAAATGGGCAGAGATATGCAACAAGCGTCTCTCTAAGGAGAACCATATCGATCACAGAAGTTACGAACGTCAGGGGATAGATAAGATCCCGACAATTCATGAGGGCTATTCTGCGCAGAAGGCAGATGCCGTCATGATGAGAAAGGAAGGCAGACATGGTGATATCGTACAGCGCAATCTTGATATTGCAGAAGCAAACAGGCAGATTGCCGGCATCGGGCTTGTCCTTCAGATGCTTCAGGTAGCGATCGCCAAGATAAAGAAAGAAATTGAGAAAATGACCATTAAGGCAAAGGAGTTTAACAATGTTACCATCGGAGAAATATTACAGCGAAGCAGATCTCTCAGAGATAATGCAGGAGCTTCAGCAAAGCATAACGGACAGGGAACATCTTCAATCTCAGAACTCGGAACTGAGATCAGAGATAGAAGAGCTGAAGAGCGTAAACTTGGAGCAGCACGAGCAGATCGTGAGGCTGCAGCAGAGCGACTTAGAACTGAAAGAAGCAAAGAGGATAAGAGGGGCGGCAGAAAGTCTATCCTCGCAGAACTCGACAAGAGAAAGAAGGCTCAACCTGAAAGAAGCGTTATTAAGGACACGGGAAGAGAAGGTCCGGGACACGGAATCAGTCGTTAATAATGCGGTTGACAAAGCCATAAAAGAAGAAACAGCAAAGCTTAAAAGTTCTTATGCCAAGAGCGAGGAGACGTTAGCACTTAAGTGGGGATTTTGGCTTGTGGGTCTTATCATCTGGTGTGGCGTGATACTCATATTCAGCATCTTGCAGTCTCCTATCTTCCTTAAGGACATAGGCGATTTTTTCACCGCTATAGGTAAGGCTATCGCCAATCTGTCAATTGTTATCTGGACCACAATACCAGAGGCAATTGTCGAATCAGATACGGAGAATACGGAATTGCTTATAACGATAGTCAGAGTAGCAGGAATGCTGATAACCTTGGGGCTAATAGTAGCCGCAACCTACTTTATTGTTCAAAAGAAAATCATAAGATTGATCCGCCAGTACAAACTCTGGAATCGTTTCCTGGCGTCATACTCGGTCATATCGCTTCAGACGATAGTGTTTATCAGCCAATACTGGGACTTTGTGATCAGAACGAGTAATACAACGATTACCATTAACGCATTTGCCTTATGGCTCACTCTCATCATCACATATCTGATAGTAATGGGCGTGTATAGATCAGAACATCCGTGGATCATAGCAACCCGTTAATTACAAAAACGGAGTGCTATATTATGATTAACGAGAACCCGTTGTTCAGTTTTGACAGTTGATATTTCACATGTTGTTGTCTTTCCCTATATACGGAATACTGTTCGTTTATATGCAGCGTGTTTCTGGTTGAAAAATAGAACAACAGAATATCATCCATTTCTTTATTGAAAAATGATACCGAAGCAAGTAGAATGACATTGTTGGGAGCGAAGAATTATAGTTACACGGTGTTGTTTGTAGGGGGGTGTCCTATGTTTTTTGTTTCAAGAAGAACTGTCAAAACTGTCAGCCTTGTTCTTACACTTGCGATCTTCATCGGTTTTCTTCCCTGGCGTGAGATCTCAGCAGATTCCAATACTCACGGATCTTATAATTCATATCCATTCAGCATCACATACGATCAGAATTCCACATGGAATAACAGCACTCAGGGTCAGTATGTTTTAACCAATACCTCTGACTACACAGTAACATCCTGGACCCTTGAGATAGAGTTTCTCGAAAATGTCACTGTTTCAAACATCTGGAGCGCAACAGATATCACGGATTACAACACTGACGATAATATAAAGATATCAGGAAATGCAACGATCCCTGCAGGACAATCCTATACATTCGGTCTTATAGCAGATGGAACAAATAATGCTCCAGTAGCCCCTGTAAGCATAACCACTGTCCAGTACGAGTCAGATGAACCTTCGCCGACACCTACACCTACTACAGAACCTACGGTCACTGCCGTACCGACGTCAACAGTCACAGTAACGCCTACAGACGAACCTACCGCTACACCGACTAATACAAATACACCTACCCCTACACCGATAGAAGAAGAAACGGAGATATTTCCCTATGCAATATTTGCAGGCAGCAGATCAACGGATCTTACCATACAGGGCTGGAAGAGCAATATAACAGGTGATATATACTCCGGAAAAAATTTCTTAAATCAGTTCTCCGAATTATATCTGACCGGTTATGCCAGAACAGTCGGTACGGTTACATCTTCAGGCTGGAAAGCAGAACTTACAGGTACGGAAGAACATGTATCTCCGATAGATATTCCCGATTGGTCTGATGCAATACTTGCAAAAGCGCAGGTTCTGCCAACCATTACTCCGTCCGCATTCGGATCTCAGACATCAGTAGTAGCAAACGGATTCTACTATACGAACGGGGATCTGACTATAAGCAGTACAACCTTTACCGGTGATGCGATAATCGTAGCAAAAGGGAACATCACATATAATGTAGATTCTCTTAATGCCAATGAAGAATTCGAAGGAAGAGTGCTCCTGTATTCAGAAGAAGGGAACATCACTCTTAACGGAACGAAGATAGAGATAAACGGGATGCTATATGCACCGCAGGGAAGAGTATCCATAAATGCATACGATACAACGATAAACGGAAGGATCGTCGCAAAGAAATTCAGTTACAATGGCTCTATCCTCAATGTAACAACAGATCCGTCAAACCTGCAGTTAGTACAGGATCTTCCCGAAGTAACGGTTACGGCATCGAAGAAGAATGTAAATGTCGGAAAGACAGCATATTTCACGATCGAGATCCCGGAAGATAATGTATATGAGATCCTCTATAGATTAAACGGAATCGATGTAGAAGTAACTATCCCCGATAACGATGAAGATCCGATAAGATATAACCTGAACACAAACACGGAAGGAACATATACTCTCGAGGCATATGTTATATTGCCTTACGGAACCTTCGTCCTGGACAGCGACACCATTACTGTCACAGCCGCACCTACGGCTACACCGACAAGTGAGCCGACTGTAATTCCTACGGCTACCGCAACACCGACATCAACGCCTACCCCCACTCCGACAGTTACAGCTACCCCTACACCTACCGAAGTACCTACTGTCACTCCTACGGAAATACCGACCCCGACTGTAACTAGCACGCCGACTCCTACAGAAGAGCCTACAGTTACAAGTACGCCTACACCTGAGCCTACTGCAACAGCTACTCCTACGGTAACCAATACCCCTACTCCGACAAACGAACCTACCGCAACACCTACTCCGGATCCTGAAGATCAGGAAAAGTATTTCATCTTCTCTCAGGGTGATACACTCGTAGCAAAGTATAAAGAGACTTACGATATAGATAACTGGCAGCTCGACGGCGGTACGACTTTAACGGAAGATACCATGTCTTTCCCTGGCGGCTGGCTTACCAGAGCAACAGCAACGTATTCAGGCACAAGATCTTTTTCTCCTGACTATTCCTTTAGTGGAAGATTCACTGTATCACTTATCGAGGGCGATGGCGGCGGCAAGGTTGGTCTATATATCGTTCCTACCGGAGAAAGTATGGAGAGTAATTCCATAGGTGTATATGCAGACCCTATAGCTAATACTGTTCACCTGGTATCCAATCTGGACAGAAATAATACTCTCTGCTCTGCTCAGGTTCCCGGAATGTCAGAATATGGAACATATACCGATATCTGGTACGAATACGACGGTGCGACTGATACATTTAAGATATATGCAGCAAAATACAATTCCAGAGGTTATGCAGTAAAGCCCAAGCAGCCCCAGATATCCTATGAGATAGATCTTTCCGAGAAATTTGCAGGCAAAGAAGATTTTACTTGGTCAGTGCTCTGTCAGAACGGCTGGTATTTCGGAACATCGGATGTAAAGGGTATAGAAGTAGATCCATATCCCGAGATCCATAAGATAACACCTACGGCAACCCCGACAGCAGAACCGACGCCTGCTACATTCGTATCGCTCTCACAGGGGAATGCCGAGTATGGATATAAGACACCTTTCTTGGCAGGCAATTGGACCTTCAAAGGTGAGGGTGAATATGTAAGCAACAGTAAACTGTCACTTCTCAATAGCCAGGGAACAGGACATTCAGGATCTGCATTTACAGCATTTTCCAATAAAACAGGTGACCCTATAGAGTTCTATACAAGATTCACCTTCTCTGAAGAGAATGTCTTTGAGAATGGTCTTGCATTCTTAATAGGACCTGAAAATCCTGATAAGGGCTTCTACGGACATAACGGATACGGAACTCACCACGACAGTATCGTGGTAGAATTTGATTTCGATTCTCAGCAGAACTATCAGAGATTAAGCCCGAGCGGTCAGTTCAAGACATATAACGAGAGTAATGCTCATGTGGGCATAATGCTTAATGGCAACGAAGAACAGCACTATGCAGTAGCAGATTATCCCCAGATGCGGGAACTTGGAACTAGAACGGATGTCTGGGTAGACTATAACGGCCAGACATTATCTGTTTATGTATGCACCATTAATGAATACGGGCATGTCTATAAGTATGAAGAACCTCTCTTATCCATAGATATCGACCTTGAAGAATACTTCGAGGGAAGACAAGACCTTTATATGGGATTTGTCGCAGAAGACTTCAATAAAGCATCCGATGTTTATATTGAAGGCTTTGAGATATCCAAGGAGCCGTTAAAGACAGCACTCCCCAATGAGATTCCCGCAGATCAGCAGGACAGATCTCAGATACTTTCAATGGGTGATGCCAAATACGGATATCAGAGAAGATTCGCGTCGTATGAGTGGACCGGTACGGGAACTACTCCTGACAGGCTGACTGCGGTTTCCGGAATGTCAGAAACACAGGAAAGAAGGTACTATAGTCCCGTAGAACTTTCAAACGACTATTCTTTTGCAGGCAGGATAACAACGAGCATATTCCATGGCATGGCACCGGGTCATTACATGAACCTTGTTCTTACGTCAGATAAAGGTGATAGATGGCATTCCGTATCCATACATATGGATGTCTTAAGGACAGGGGAATCGTATTGGAGAAACGAATTCGGGGAACCTATTGAAGGACAGCCTGACGGCTGGTATTCGGGAATGGAACCCTTCGATTCCATGGTATCGATCGTTCTTAACGGAAACGACAGAAGGGACTATGCTGTTGCAGAATATACTCCCTTCCTTACAAGCGGGGCAGTACATGAGATATGGTTTAACTACGATGGTCAGGAAAAGAAACTGTACTTATATGCGGCAACATACGATGCAGACGGAAATGTAACAAAGCCGGATTCACCTACACTTGTATGTCCTCTGGATTTGGAAGAAATATTTGAAGGATCACATGACATATATATCGGAACATACGGTCAGACTGCTATGTTTGAGTATGGAGATTTCTACTTTTACGGTATTGAGTTCGATCCGAGACCTGATATACATAACGAGTTTAATGGCGTTCTCCAGGTAATAGCACCTCTCGATAACAAAGAATATACAGTTGGAGACAGTATCGATATCTCCGGAAGAACAGGACCTCTGGCTGATCCTGATACAGGCTGTACGGTAGTAATTAAGGACTCTGAAGATAACACGGTATATACGAATACCAGTGGTTCGGTATCAGACGAGTTCGGATATATTGACAGGATCCCGACGGATGACATGGATCCCGGAGAATATACTATCGTACTTACTGTTACTGACAGTGACGGTAACGATTACACAAGAGAGATCCCGATTACCCTAAAGGTAAAGGTTCTTATACAGGCAGAGATAACTGGAGCTGAACTGACAGAGGATGGTCTTGCTATATCAGGTTCTGTCGATTGCAATGTTGATTCTACTTATGAATTGCAGCTCCTGAATGCCGATACCGAAGAATGGACGACCTTTGCAACAGGTACTGGTAATAAGACAGATGAGGTCTTGGGTACTCTTCCCACGGAAGGATTAGAGCCCGGGACATACACTGTCAAACTCAAAGCAACAAGTGTCTCGGGTGAAACATATGAGACGATAAGCGATGTGGATTATGTGATAACACAATCCGATTTCACGGACGACGAGCTCTTTGTAGATATAACCGATGACCAGGACGGCAATGATGTAACATTCATTACGGATATAACGGGTTCTGTTAAGGGTACAAAACTTCAAAACTATACATTCGAAGTATTCCCGGCAGATTCCGAAGAAGCGATACTGTCCGTAACAAGTACAGAAGCAGTAGAAGAAGGACCCTTGGGAACGATAGATCCTACCCTTCTCATGAACGGGTACTACAAGGTAGTTGTAACTGCATATGCAGACGAAGGTTCACTCACAGATGAGATAGTCGTACTCGTAAGAGGTCAGGCAAAGATAGGTAATTTCTCCATGTCCTTCAAGGACATGACTCTTCCCGTAACAGGACTGCCGGTAGAAGTCTACAGGACCTACGACAGCAGGCAGAAAGATAAAGTGGGAGAATTCGGTTACGGCTGGACAATGTCTATAGGCGGACCGAAGATATCCGTGAGCGGTCCTTTGGGAGAGAACTGGAAGACAGAAAGAAGGAGAGACTTCGGTGTAGTATCTTACTACCTTACGGGAGTACACGACCATGAGATCTTCATCGATTGGGGCAACGGCCACGAAGAGACATTTAAGCTGAAACTGGATCCTGATAAGAACCCGAGTCCTTCAAGTATCCTTGATATAACCGCACGCTTTGAGTCTGAGACCAAGAACGGGAATACATTAGAGATATTGGATACACATGATGGTCTGATGTTTGCAGACGGTAACCTCTACTATGAATCCACGAATAACGTATTCTCACCTCAAAGATTCTGTCTTACAAGATACGACGGCATAAAGTTTTATTTCACACTGGAAGACGGACTTTATAAGGTAGAGGATAACTACGGCAGAACGATAGAACTGACTGATAACGGAATAACCTATTCCGAGGGCGGAGGTATATCTTTCAATAAAGACTCTGACGGAAAGATAACGTCCATATCAGACGGCTTAGGAAATACTGTAACCTATACCTACGACGATAACGGTGACCTTACCAAAGTAAATGATATCGGCGGATACGATACATCCTTCAAGTACGATAACAGTCATTATATAACGGAGATCAAGTCGGATAACGGAACAAAGATAGCAAGGAACGAGTATGACGACCAAGGCAGACTCGTAGCGACTATCGACGCCAACGGCAGAAGGATCGAGTTCGACCACGATCTTAACAACAGGATAGAGACCACTACAGACAGGCTCCAGCATATAACAGTCTACGAGTACGATGTAAGAGGCAACGTCGTAAAGAAGACAGATCCTCTCGGAAGGATAACAAGATATACATACGATGAGAATAACAATAAGGCATCCGAGACAAGACCTGACAATACGACATTCAGCTATACCTACGATAAGCAGGGCAATCTATTAACCGCAACAGACAATAACGGAAGGACTATCTCAAGCACCTACGACGACGGCAAACTCAAGACCATGTCTGCAATGGGCGTAACGGAGCTGTCCTTAGACTACGATAAGCACGGCAATCTTACCAAGGCTACGGATTCATCAGGAAATGTCCAGGAGTATGAATACAACAGACATGGTGATCTTACGAGCGTAACAGACAGTCTCGGCACTCTCATGAACATGTCCTACGATAACAACGGGCATGTAACATCCATAAGGAATGCCGAAGGCGAAGTCACGAATTTCTCCTACGATAACGAAGGAAGACTTGAGTCAAGAACGATAACCTACCACGGGAACACAAGGACAGACACATATTCCTACGACGATTCCAACAGAGTAACAGGTATACGTTATGCCGACGGAACAACAGTAAGCTATTCCTATAATCAGGCAGGTGATATAACATCTTCTACTGACAGTCAGGGAAGGACAATAAGATATACCTACGATGTATATGGCAACCTTACAAAGATCAATTATCCTGACGGGACGAATGAACAGTTCACCTATAATGCTGAAGGCTGGAACTTAACTGCTAAGGACCGCTTGGGAAGGACGATATCTTTCCAATACGATGCAGTAGGTAATGTAACAAAGAAAACATACCCGAACGGAACATTCGAAGAATATACATACGACAGCTGTGACAGGCTCTTAACATCGAAAAATGTCTATGGAGCGGTAACAAGATATACTTACGACTACTTAGGCAGGAATACCGTAATAGAAGATACCGAAGGAAATAAAGTACATTATTCCTATAACGACAGAGGAAATGTATCTTCCGTAAAGGATGCGAAGAACAATACATATCAGTTTACATACGACAATAACGGTAACCAGACATCCGTAACATACCCTAACGGGAGTGTATTCAGGTCAGAGTACGACGTAAGAGGCAGGCTTACATGGAAGAAAGATGCGTACGGAAATAAGACAACTTATTCCTACGACAGCATGGACAGACTAGTCTCAGTAAAGGATGCTCTTAACGGAACCTGGCATTACGAATACGATTCCATGGGTAATCTTACAAAGGTAACTGATGCCAAGGGTAATGAGACACGTTACGGATATAACGATAACGGACAGGTAGTATCCGTAACCAATGCAGCCGGAAGGACGGCAACGACTACTTACGACCGTTATAGCAGAGTAACTAAGCAGACAGATTTTGCAGGAGTAGAAACAGAATATACCTACGATAATATGGACAGGGTCGCAACCGAGACCATAAACGGCGAAGTAACGACATATACATACGATGGTATAGGAAATCTCCTGACAGTAGAAGATCCTACAGGAACGGTAGAATACAGTTATAACGGAGACGGAGCATTAGCAAGTGTAAAGAATGCTAATGGAGAGATAATCACATATTCCTATAACAGCGGATATCAGCTTAGGAAGATCTCTATAGACGGTAAGGACATAGAATACGGTTACGATACCATGGGAAGACTGGTATCCGTAACAGACAGTGAAGGAACGACCAATTACACTTACGATGCCAACGGTAACAGGGCAAGCACTATATATCCTAACGGAGTAGTAACAACGTATGAATATAACAGCATAAATGCCCTGATAAGACAGGTATCAAAGGATTCGAATAACACAGTATTAGCAAGTTACGAGTACACGATCGGAGCCAACGGAGAAAGACTGTCCTGTACGGAACTTAACAGAACTGTTGAATATACCTACGATGAACTTAACAGGCTGACGTCTGAGACCGTAACCAGAGGAAGCACAACATCGGTAACAGAATATACTTACGATGCCAATTCTAACCGTACTTCCATGACGAAGGACGGAACAGTAACGAACTATACCTATAACAGCCTGAATCAGATTACACAGGCGGGTAATGTTACATATACATGGGATAACGCAGGCAACCTTGTAAGTCAGTCGAGTTTGGGGACAACGCTGGCGACATACACTTATGACAGCCGAAATCACATGATCTCTGCAAATGTTAACAGTGTGCAGGGAACAATAACAGAGAGCTATACCTACGACTATCTTGGTAACAGGACGAGCAAAACGTCCGGAGGAGTGACGACGGAGTTCACAACCGATCTTTCTTCAGGATATAGTCAGGTTCTTAAGGCATCAACGGGAACAGAGACAGTTTATTACACCAGAGGATTCGAACTGATCTCAAGACGAGTAGGAACAACAGCTTCCTATTATCTCTACGACGGTGGCCTTTCAGTAAGAAGTCTTACGGATGAGACTGGTGCAATAACCGATACCCTTATCTTTGATGCGTTCGGTAACGAGACAGAGAGAACGGGAGCAACCGAGAATTCATATGGATTCCAAGGCGAGGAACAGGATGTAACGGGTCTCTATTACCTGAGAGCAAGGTATATGGATCCAGCAACGGGAACATTCACTTCGATGGATACGTATGTGGGTTCACTTTCTGATCCGACAAGTTTACATAAGTATCTTTTTACTCATAATAATCCTGTTATGTATTATGATCCTAATGGTAACAGCGAGACTGCCATTGAAGTAAATGCGGTTGTTTCAATTATGGCGGTTCTAGAAGCATCTATTAATGATGCTCTGTATTGTGCAGTTGGAATGGTGCTCCTTTTCCTTGCGGAAGCCGTTACTAAAAGCTTAATAACAAGCTATGGTTCAATTGCAGGGTTGCTCCAGATTGTTTCAACAGCTGCTCAATCTATGGATTCAGAACTGATTGGTAAGACAGCTCGAGAAATTGCAGATGCCATTATGAAAGTCATAACAATAGCAGGGCTTTCGGCAGGTCCTAGAATATATGAAGTATATTTGATTCCATCAAATAAACCGCCATATGATATTTTATATGTGGGGAGAACAAAAAATTGGAATTATCGCTATTACTATCATAGAAACACAAAAAGTGAATTTTGTAATGTTGATAATACAGTTCATATTACAGGTCTCACATATGAAGAAAGTAGAATACTAGAACAATCACTTATGGCATTTTACCACTCAAAGAATGCGTTGAATCAGAGAAACGGTATTGGACCGAATAATACTAAGTATGACGAATTGCATGAAGCATTTATTAGTTATACAGAGAATCAAGTTGAAGAAGAATACTTGATGATGTATGAAATTATGACTACACCTTGGTTTTAAGTTCAAGAAGGAGGCTTATATGGGTTGCTGGGGAGTTGGTATATTTCAAAATGACATTGCACTCGAGGTTAAGGATCTCTATGAAAGAAAACTGAAAATCGGGAAGTCAAATGAGGAGGCGATAGAAGAACTTAATAATGAATTGAGTGAATTTGTAAATGACATAGATGATAGTGTAGATTTTTGGTTGGCTTTATCTTCAATTATGCATGACTATGGAAGGCTGACGGATTTTGTGAAAAAGAAAGCTATGGAGATTATTGAAGCAAATATAGATGAGATGCGTTGGGAGGAGAAAGACAAGTTGCGTCGTTCGAAAGTCTTGAGTGAATTAAAGACAAAATTGTTAACACAACAACCAGATGAAGTGAAGGTTAGAGTAGCAAAGAAACAGGTTCCCCAAATTAATCCCAACGAGATTTATTATTTGACATTAGACGATGATGTCTTTATTAATGAATATTTTTATAATTTCACAGTATATGTCCTTGTGGATAGTTGGGTTGAATATGATAATCGAATAGATGGACTTGGAGATGAGCATGCTTTGATTTATCTAAAAGTCTCGGATAGTTTCTTATCGGATTTATCCGCTATTAATGATATTCCTTTCTTTAATATTGCTCAGGGCATAGATCAAACTTACGTGAATTTGGAGGATAAAAGAATTAGGATTGACAATAGAGGTTTTTCAAGCATAAAAAAACGATTAACGTATGTTGGTACCTATAACTTTAGGAGGGAAGATTATAACCAGGTTTTTAGGTGGGGAAAATGGGAGAGTGTTTATGAAAATTATAAGGGAGAAAAAGGTTGGAATGGTCATAGTTCTCTTTGGTCTACGTTAATTCAATATGATATTCCGCAAGTGCTTCGAGAAGTCAATATATAATAGTGGGCTAAGATTAAAAATGATACCGATTTCTGGGAGTTAGTTGATGTTTTGAATTCTGATGGAGAGACTATTTTGACAAACAACCTGGGGAAAAAATAAGGTAAATAGGAGAAAAAATATGAAATTATTATTTCAATGTCCCGTTTGTTTAAACTATAGTCTTGAAGAACCTGCATATCTTAATGGAGTTGGTTCTGATGAAATATGCTACATATGTGGATTTCAGTTTGGATTAGATGATTATCCTGACAAGGACGAGGGAATTGTTTTGTGGCGAACAAATTGGGAAAAAATGGGGTCGCCTACGGTTAGATACTTATCGTCTGAAGAAAAGACGAGATATTATAAGGTTCAACAAGCCCAATAGTTTGGTCCTCGGAAAAAAAGTGTTACGTCCAGCGGAAGGATGATACCACCAATGTGATATAATTCGCGTATGAACCTTGAAAACCGAATATTTCTCTTTTCGCGGAGATTGATCCCGAAACATATACGATGGTATAGGAAATCTCCTGACTGCAGAAGATCCTACGGGAATGATAGAGTACAGTTATAACGGAGACGGAGCATTAGCAAGTGTAAAGAATGCTAATGGAGAGATAATCACATATTCTTGCAGATTATATTTACAGCGTTGACAATTTATGTTTTTGACTTGATTCTTGATATTTCAAACTGGTATAAGTGGGATGATGAGTACGATAACGACTTACCTACAAGGGTACCAATTAAATCCCCAACAAATTATCAAAATACGCCTCAAAATAACAACAAACAACGCAAGCAGTGGGAAGAAGCATTAAGAAGAGCAGGCAAATTATTGGGCAAGCCGTATTTTCGAGATGAAGAAGGCTGTAAACGATTTTTGCGATGCAGCAAAGAAGGTTTCGCCAGAATATCAACAGTATGCAATGGAAGAAATAATGGCGGAAATAATGAAGCAAGCGGGAGATAGATAAGTTCATGTTGACAAGCGTCAAACGGCATGTCTTGAATATTGATATATGAACTACGCAGTATAAGGAGCAAATTGTATTCAAATATGGATACTTTTACTCTCCCAAGCGGTGTCAGTTATTTAGATGGAACTGTTGCTCCGAATTTTGGTCAGCCTGGAGGAGGAGAACAGTATTATATTCCTAATCCGACTGCTTTGTTTAATTAGTTAGGGGGATGTGTTTTATGGGTTATAATAAAAAATTTGAGGCATATAGAAAACAACTATACAAAACGTATACCGAAAGTATACAGGAGCTATCAAGATTGAATGATGGGGAGATAATTGAGGCAACTAGAGAAGAATTAGAAGGCACAATTATACCAGAATTGGCAAGATTAATCGATGAAATAAATAACAATTCCTTTCCTACACGAAGAACAAATCGTTTTTTGGTTTCTTTTTCTTATGCGTTTAGGGTTTGGGGGTGGAATATTGAGCATCCAACTGAACTGTTTATTGATCTATGTCAATTGAATAAATTGTATAAAGACATATAAGAGTAATAATAAATCGTTGAAATTAGAGGTCGTTATAGAGGAAATACAAAATGAGTGAGTATGCAGAAATAAAGATAAATTACCTATCATTGTATAGTTTTAGAAACTATTTAATAAGTGATGTCGTTGGTTTACTTTTTTCTAAAAATGACCTTATTATTACACCTGATTATGTTACAGATCCAGAGGATGATGATTGTGAGCCAATTACAAAATATGAATATGTTACCACAGTAGAGAGGGCACAGGAGCGACTAGATGCCTTGGGCTATAGTCTGAAAAGAATGGAGTCACTATTTAATGAAAAAGGAGTAGATATTATTGACTATGATCCTTTCCTTAATCATTTAAGAGTTGATTATGATATACGAGAAGAGAAAACGAGAAAGAGGATAGAAAAATATATAACATTTAGAAAATGGGTAAACTCAGTAACTAAAATCGCAAAATATGAATTGAATAATGGGAAAATAGATAAACTACACAAAGGAGAAACTCTTAATCCGTCAACGGAATGTGATAAAGTAATTTATTATTCGTTAATTTCTGATGAACCGGAATCATATTATGGATTAAATCTTAATGAGATCCATATTGGTTATGTGTTCCGTATTATTCTTGAAGGGTGCAATAAAGATGACATAATTGTACTTGATTTCACGGATCTTGGTAATTGGAATGACGATTGTATCCCTAAGGCAATTGAAGCCTCTCAACAAATAGAAAAAACTGTTGTATTAGTTGAAGGAACAAGCGACAAAGACATTCTTGAATTTGCAATTGATAAGATGTACCCACATCTTGCTGATTTGTTTTACTTTATGGATTTTTCGGATGGACATGGAAATAAGAGAGGTGGGGGAACACCTGAAATGACAAAATGTATGGAAACATTTTATTATTCTAGACTTAAATCTAGATTTATTGCTATTTTTGATAATGATGCAGAAGGGTATATCAGTAGGAATAAACTACTTAACAAGCTTAAGACATGGCCAGATAATTTCAGAATCCTGTGTTATCCTTCGATGAATGAGTTTAATAACTATCCTACTTTAGCAACAAATGGAAAGGTATTATGTGATAATATAAACTGTAGAGCGGCTTCAATTGAATTATATCTTCCTGATTGTTTAATAAGTGATAGTGATGGTTATTTACCTATAGAATGGGAGGCAAGAAAACAGTTTGAAACTCCAGATGGAAGCTCGAAATACTTGTATCAAGGAGTGATATCTAATAAAGAAATCATCAAGAAAAACTTTCATAATACTTGTAGGCAAATAGAGAGGAAAGAAATGAAGTTTGATATAAATGAGTGGGGAAAAATGAAGGAATTGCTGAAAACGATTGTATTTGCATTTTGATTGAAAGCACCTTTTCAATTATTCATCACGGACCTTGACAAGTGAATAGATTACCTGCAACTCACAATGAGGTGCTTAAGAATAATCTATTCACAAAAGTAACAGCATCATGCAGATACCGGTGAAAGCAGTAAAATGTAGGTATGATTAATGAGATAGTTCAAAGCAAATCGCGTGTAAAGTTATATATAGTCATGCAATTAAACCGTAATAAAATATATTGACAAACTGAACATCGATGCTATAATTAAATTACCTGACAGGTAATTTGGCGCGGGAGATAGCCCTTGGAAATAATTTATAAAGATACTGAAACAGAGGAACAGTGTAATAATCAAAAAGCCGCAAAAAAGCTCTTTGGCGGAGATAAAGCATTGTCCATAAGCCTTTTGGCTAGGATAAATGCCTTGAAACAGGCGGATAGTATAAAAGATATTATTGTTCAACCGTCATTTCGCTTTCATAACCTTGAGAATAAAAAAAGAAGAAATCTGGATGGTTATTTTGCTATTGATGTGAAATCGAGGAAGGAAAAGTGGCGCATAATACTGGAGCCACTGGATGAGAATAAGGAGCCATTTGTCCCTTGCAATATTGATGAGATAGCTCCAATTGTGCGGATTGTTGAAATAGTGGAGGTTAGCAAACATTATGAGTAATTACATTGAATATAATGATGAGGTTGCGTTTCACCCAGGTTATTATATTAAAGAACTTGTGGAAGAAAGTGGGTTGACGCAGGAAGACTTTGCGAAAAGATTAGATACTACTCCTAAGAACTTGAGTTTGTTGATTCGAGGAGAGCAGAGCTTGTCTATCGATATTGCAGTTAAGCTTTCTAGAATGTTAGGAACTAGTGTTAATTATTGGTTGAATCTTCAGAATGCTTATGATGCGCTAATTGCTGAATTTAAATCTGAGGATGAACTGAAAGAGGAAAGAAAAGTATTCGATTTATTTGATTACAAGTACTTTAGAGACAATTATGGCCTTCCTGATTTGCCTAGAAAGATTGATGAGCAAATTAAAGCTGTACGTGAGTTTTTGAATGTTGCTACTTTGACAGTATTTACAAAGAGAGATATGGCTGTGAATTTTAGAAGTTCGACATTAGAGCTAGAAGAAACTAGCACAGTTAAAGCGAATATAATGGTTCAAATTGCGACCAATAAGGCATTGTTAGTTGAAGCCCCAAAATATAATAAAAGAAATTTTGAAGATGCCGTTAAATATGCACTGACATTGACTAAGAATCATAAAGAGTTCTATCCGTTGATTCGAAAAGCATTTCAAGATGCAGGTGTTATTTTTGTAATATTACCTAATCTTTCTGGATCAAAGATTAATGGTGCCACTAAAAAAATAGGTGACAATATTATGTTAATGGTTAATGACAGAAGACTATATTCCGATACTTTTTGGTTTACATTGTTTCATGAGATAGGACATATTATTTATGGTGATTATGGAATATCATTCGAAAAAGAATCTGGAGAACAGGAACATGATGCTGATTTATATGCTGCGGATAGTTTGATTCCGAGAGAAAAGTATAACGATTTCGTGGAAAAACATAGATTTGAAATAGCTGATATTCGAAGATTTGCAGACTCAATCAATAGGGATCCAGGAATTGTTTTAGGAAGATTGCAAAATGATGGCCTAGTTAAATTTAATGATTGGACTATGAGCCCATTAAAGCAAAAATATAGGGTTAAAACAGCATAATATTTGGATTTGAAAATTAAACCCCATAGTGTTTGAAGGAAGCGATTTTGATTATGGGGAAAAAGAAGAGAGTATGCGGCTTTTGATAAGAGTTGTAGCAAAAGACATAATCAAAACAACTTGATTATGAGTGCTAAATTTATCGGATACAGGAACCACTACTGGGGAAGTAATAAACTCCTTGTTCGTACCCTAACCCGTACCCTAACGGGAACGGAACAACATGAGATTAAATGGACTGACTGACAAAAAACCTCAACTTTTTGCGACTAAAAGTGCCTAAAATCGATGTTTTGGAGCAGATAGGACGAAAACTATTAAATTCGAATCCCACCGGCTCCGCCAGATCTCAGATCCCGAAACGCCTGATATACAAGGCTTTCGGGATTTTCTCTTTCTTAAAAACATCGTTTTGACCAACATTTTGACCACAATTACGATGATTTGAGATGGAATTTATGATACGTTCTTGATGTGTTTTTCTATGTTAGCAACTGATCGTTAGTAAAGACAAGATTCCATTCGTTGTTCCACGCAGAACATACACTTTCTGATAATTCTTTTTTCTTTTTCATAAGATAAACTTTGTATATATGAAGGTGTATCATAAGTATTGAATATTAGTTCAAAAATGTAGATTCGTGACTGAACAAACGGAGCGATAATGAATTATGCACGATCTTCTCTCAGATAAAAAAGCAATATTTTTTGACGTCGGATATACGATAGATTATCCGGCTTCCGGAGACTGGATGTTTACGAACCGGTTTTATGAACTAGCCGGAGAACGTCTGAAGCAAAGGTCAGAGACGCAGATCAGAAAAGCTAGAGAAGCAGGAGCGGGTTTTCTGGATAAGGATCATTTGATCCATACGCTGGAGGAGGAGGCAGAACAGTTTTATCAGTACTATCGCATTGTATCTGAAAGCCTGCAACTGGAACTGACTGAAAATGAGATTACTTCAATTGCCAGAGACCGGACATACAATATGGATAACTACATCATTTATCCGGATGCGAAAGAGGTTATTCAAACGCTCAGCAAAACACATCGTCTCGGGATCATTTCAGACACATGGCCGAGTATTGAGAACCAGCTGCGTGCTTTGGATGTTTTCCAATTCTTTTCCTTTGCCACATATAGCTTCTCTTTGGGGGTGTTTAAACCCGACAGGCGGATGTATCTGGATGCACTTCAGAAATGTGGACACGATGCAAAAGAAACTGTTTTTGTTGATGACAGCCCTTGTAATTTGGATGGGGCGGCTGAAATCGGTATTACACCTATACTGATTGCTGCAAATCCGACATCCGATGTAGATACGCCATACAGAAAGATTCATTCTCTTTCTGAGTTGATCTAGTTGCAATATAACCGACGAGTTTCGGTGAGCGCATTCGTTCAAATCTTTTGATTCCGCTTACGGGGGTACTCTTATACCAATAGTTGAAAAATACGATAATGATTCAGAAATTGTGGACAAAAAAAACGAGAGTCGGTCATGACTCTCGTTTTTAGTTTGTTTATGTTGTATAAGATTATTCGTATGAATTCCAGCCTACTCCGAGGATCTTGTCGGAGCCGTTGCCGTCGTAGAGAACGAAGCAGTAAGTGCCCGGCTTGATATCGTACTTATATGAGATCTTGATCACGCGGAAGAACGGATCGGCTTTCATTTTTACGAAATCGGTTTTTATCAGTTTGCCGTTAAAGTAGATCTCGTACTTATATGTGGTATCCTCAGTTACGGCTGCGCCGAGGATTCCTTCGTAGTACCACTTATCCTTGGTGGTGCCCTCTTTATTCCAGCAGGTGAAATTCATGAGACCGAAAAATTCAGTAGCCCCCGCTGTTGTCGTATCGATATCGGCAATCGTTGTATTGCTTATGATAGGTTCGCCGCCGCCAAATTCGAAGGTACGCATTTTTTCAATGATCCAGTCCACAGTATGAATGTTGAATTCTTCTTCAAGGACTTCCGTAGAAAGCTCAAGGTCTTTATCGAAAATAACCGGAATATGGTATTCGCCATCAATATCTCTCATCGAGGAATGGACAAATACAACGAGATTGCCGTTTTTGTTAACAAAGATATCGGAAGGATCGTTGATCGCAGAGACGTAATCGCAGTCAATGCTTTGGCTATGTAAATAGATCGACAAGTCATTTGCATAAAAGAGAGACTCAGCAACGGATTTCTTGGCCTTTTTCTTGAAAGTCGCAGGATCCATTCCGGCACTCTTTATAACGGCATTAGCGCTCATAAGTTTGTTATCCTTATCGAAATTAAACACCTTGAACTCACTGTCGTCATAGCCGTCGCCAAAGAAGAAGATAACTGTCTTCGTGCCGTCGTCGCGCTCGAAGTGCTGATAACGAACATTCGGGGGTCCGTACCACCAATCTGCACTATTAGCAAAATCTATTATTGCTTTGTTGGCTTTTTTGACATCAGCCCCGCTCAATGTAAACTGAGGAACATCGATCGTGTAGTATGTCATACAATTATCTTCATCGATCCTTACGCCTTCTTCAGGAACTGCGCCTTCTACTATGCCGGGACTTTCAAACTCGATCTGAGTCGTTGTGATGTAGTCGCAATCGGTAAGTGCGCTTTCGAAGACTTCATCGTATCTGAGTGGAGAACTGTATGGAGACAGATTATTGTAAGCGTCGATGCTCTTCATGGTGGGATCGTTCTCGAGGACCGCATAGTATTCCGCCATGGATGTGTTTTTGCCATTAATGATATAGCCGTCACCTGCGTCGTGACCGAAGTTTAAGTTAGCATCGATCCAAAGGGCTAAGGGATCATCTGATTTAACGCTTGTCTCAGTGGTTGTAGCCTCAGTTGCTTCGGTAGTTTCCTTTGTTTTAGTCTTGGTGGTTGTCGTAGCTTCGGTGGTTGTCGTAGCTTCGGTGGTTTCTTTTGCAGGCTCACTGCCCTTCTTGTCAGTATCCTTGGAAGCGCATGCGCTCAGGAGCATCGTAGACAGAAGGACTGCAGAAACGATTTTTTTCTTCATAATAATCTCCCCCTTAAATGTTTATGCCCCGATTATAAAAGACAAAAGGCAAATAATCAATCAAGCAGTTCTGACAGCTAACTTTAATGTTTAGTTAATGTTAGGTTAATGTTTTCCTATTTTGCGGTTAAGGATAGAAAACTATCATGTACCCATAACACTTAGGGAGGACATTTTGGAATGAGTGATAGCATTATGAGGATCAAGGGCCTCACAAAGTCGTATGGCGCAAAACGTGTGCTGGACAATGTGTCGTTCGAGATCGAAAGAGGTAAGATCTACGGCTTCATAGGTGAGAACGGTGCCGGCAAGACCACTGCGATAAGAGCGGTTACCGGCTTAAGTCCCATAGATCATGGAACTGTCGAACTGTTCGGAAGATCAGACAGGAAGGGACTTATCGAAGCACGTAAGAAACTGGGCTGTCTTGTGGAACACCCTATCCTGGATCTCAACAAGACTGCAAGAGACAATCTCATGTTACAGCAGCTCCTTTACGGGAACAAAGACTCCGCCAGGGCAGACATGCAGTTAAACCGCGTAGGTTTAGGAGATGTAAAGAACAAGAAAGTCGCTGACTTCTCTCTCGGAATGAAGCAGAGACTCGGGATCGCATTGGCGCTGATCAACAACCCTGAACTGCTGATACTTGATGAACCGGTGAACGGGCTCGATCCTATGGGAATGGTCGGAGTAAGGGAACTCCTTATATCTCTTTGCAGGGATGACGGGATCACCATAGTCATATCCTCGCATATCCTGGCTGAACTTTATCAGCTTGCAACGGATTACATCATCATATCCCACGGAAGGATCATCTCGACTCTTTCCAAGGATGAACTCGATGATCTGTGCACTACTCATATCGTTATGGCAACAGAAAGCAACGATGAGGCTCTGAAGATCCTTCTCGGAAACGGGATCAGTTCATTGGATAAGGATGAAGATACGATAAAGATCTTTGACAGCGTTGATACAAAAGAGCTGTCGCAGCTGATGTACGATCACAAGATACTAATAACACATCTTTCAAAGCATGAAAGAACATTGGAAGAATACTATATAGAACTTCTCGGGAGGAGTGCATGATGGGCAGTTTATTTAAATGGGAAATGAAGCAGACTTTATCTTCAAAGTCTTTCTGGATCATAGGCGCATCGCTTGTCGCTCTTCCGGCATTAATGCTTATGCTGACGATACACTTTTCCATCGGCATGAGCGGATACACGGCTTATATTGAAGGTCTTAACAACTTCAATGCATTCCTGATCTTCCTGATTGGCGTTTTCGCCGGGATCCACGTGACAGGCGCATTCGAAGGAAGAAAGATCCAGTCTGCGGTCATGGCCGGGAACAGCAGGTTCAGCATACTTATGGCAAAGTTCACGTCTTTTATAAGCGCGGTCGCCATTTATGGTCTCGTATCCATCGCAGTCTGCAGTGTGATCTCTTTCGGCATGACAAGCGTTAATGATATCGAAGGCAGCATCGCAAGAGCTATCATTGGAAGAGCTGCAGTATATATCGTCGTTGAGATCGCTTATGCAGCAACCTGTTTCCTCGCATCCATGTTCATCAAGCACTTGGGCGGTGCGATAGGTCTTAATCTCGGATTGCTTTTGACGATGAATCTGGCGGCTCAGGTCCTTTTGAGCTTTGACTGGGCAGAAAAATTCGTAAGGCTCTTCCCTGTGGGACAGACGATGTTCGTTCTTGCTGATATGAGCAACAGCAATATCGTGACGGCTCTTTCATCTTCCGCAGTGGCTTTGGCTGCAGTTGCCGCTTTGTCCTATGCAAGGTTTTGCCGACGTGAACTCAAGTAATGAAAGAATAAAGATAAGATCTTTGGAGGGATAGAAATGAGAATGTTCAACAAGATTACAAACTTAGGCCTGCTCACAATGCTGGTCTCCATCGGTATCATGGCACTATGCGTGATCATCAGCTTGCCTGTACCGGATCCGGTCGCCTGGGTATTCTTCGCAGGTGTGATAGTAACCATAGCTTCATCGTTCTACGACGGCAGGAAAAAAGCGATACTGGAGTGACGGAAGGTTTATCCGGCATTAATCTCCTTATGCTTTCTTAAGAAGGCAACGACCATCAGGATATAGCAAATGGTCTTCGGGATCATGAGCATTCCCAGCAAAGGAACTATACCGGCAGCCACGGCAACCGGCATGTAGAAGGCAAAAGACAAGAGTATGAGGATCCACAAGGATCTGAATACCTTGTCTTCTTTCCTTGTTTTGAAAAAGAGCATGCAAACGGCAGCGCCCAGTACCACGAACGGGACATTTCTTATGATCCCCCAGCTGATGTCATTGCTGTTTTGGATCCAGCCGTTCTGAGGGAAAAGGCAAAGGACCACTCTTATAAGCGCGGAGCCTAAGATCAGGAGTTCCAGCTGCATGGAAGATACCTTGTTGAAGTTTCTTTTCCAAATGTAGAAGAGGATCACATAGAAGGCCGTCATCGTTATCGAAGTGATGAACTTACCGATCCCCAAGGCAGATGTAAGATCTGAATCAATAAAGTAATTCAGGACTCTGGGGATCAGGTGAAAGGAGTCTCCGAGCCCGAGGACAAGAGCCGCAGTTCCCATGAGTTTCCCGGTCTTATCCTTAGATCTGACAAGGATATAAAGACCGCTGATGATGACAAAGAGCAGATACAAGATATCAAATGCAGATTCGCCGTATTTCATGGGAACTCTCCTACAACAGATTCCGTTAAGCCAAGCTGATCCATATACTGCAATGTTAGCAAAAAACAAGGTGGTTGTTAATGAGCATGTTATAATTTCATCATCCAAAGGGGGGAAGGGATAGACAAAAGATGAAAAACAAACTTAAGAAAACCCTGACAAATCTGTGATCCGGAGAACTTGCGACGGTACTTGCTGTTTTCCTCCTGCTTTTTGCTCTTGTCGAGTGGATCAATTACTTTGAATGGAGACTGTCTTACAGTTACAATCCGGCGGTCGTGATCAGGTATACCCTGCAGAGGAAACTTAAGAGGAGCAAGATCGCAAAGGAGATAGAGCAGTCCGGGAAAGTTTGTATGCTATAATATTCCGGCGGAAGAAGGAGTTTTAAGATATATTTTTCGAGGTAGACAACATGGAAGATTACATTAAAGAAAATAAGGCGGCATGGGAAGAAGCATTTGATAAAAGAGATGAATCCTGGGGCGCGGACATAACCGAACGCATCCGGACCGAGGAGTATCCTTTTTTCAATGAAGAAACCAAAAGAGTCCTTAAAGAACTTGATACGGAAGGGAAAGTGATCGGTCATTTCTGCTGCAACAACGGACGCGAACTGCTCTCTCTTGTTAAATGCGGAAAAGCTTTAAAAGGCGTGGGTTTTGACATTGCCGAGAATCAGGTGGCATTTGCCAATGAGAAAGCAAAAGAACTGGGTCTGCCCTGCGAGTTCGTGGCGGCAAACATCTACGATATAGATGACAGCTATAAAGAAGCATTTGACGTGGTCATCATCACCATCGGAGCGCTCTGCTGGTTTGATGATCTCGAAAAGTTCTTCGCCATAGTTTCCAAATGCATGAAGCCGGGAGCTCTTATCGTGATGAACGAACAGCATCCCTGTACGAACATGCTCGCATCGCAGGGTGAGGAGCTTTTCGATCTGGAACACCGTCTGGAATGTCATTATTCATATTTCGAACATGAGTGGAAAGGCAACTGGGGAATGTATTACATGACCCAAAAGAGCTACCATTCGAGGACATTCACGGATTATTCCCATCCCATGTCTGAGATCATAACAGGCATGTGCGATAACGGGATGGTCATTACCGGATTGCAGGAATTTGATTACGATATCACAGGCGGCTTGGAAGATGCTGATCACATGGGCTATCCGCTGTCCATGATCCTTACGGGAAAGAAACAGTGATCTGAAGGATCCCCTTATGGACATCCGGTAAATTCCGGTCGTTTTTAAGTTGTAGTTTCATAACCCGGCAGTGTAATTCATCTAAAAGAACAATGATCTTCCGAACTATACTCAGACAGAGACCGGTCCTGATAAGAGCGAGCACGATATCACCTTTATCCCGGGTGATACGATCGAGCACTATGAGATCTTCGAGATCGGGAGCAGCAAATGCCCGATAGATCCCGGTGTGTATTTTGTCGACATGCCGGGAAGATGGGGCGTGATCCACATAACCGACAAAGACGGCAGCACCAAATACAGGATGGATGCGGAATACCCGGAAGGACATTCCGACAGCATGTATGAATACGAATATTTTCCTGCCATAGTTGAGCTTAATGAAGGCGATATCGTTTACATGACCAACTGCATCTCAACGTTTGACAAGGCATCTGATTGACGGGGATGCCGCTGATCCGTTCATCGTTCGTCTTTATTGCGGGCAATGATCTGCTGTTCATATTATTCTGACTGACATTCCGGCAGCGCATATATTGATATAAAACTGTCTGAAATTGATATATTTCTGTTATCTCCTTGATGTATAATCCTTTATCGTTATTAAGGGCAGGATCCGGTAAAGAACATGAAGGAAAGTTCAATGAACAAGAAGAAGGCTATCGTCATAGATGAGAAGACTCCGCTGTTGATACTGGCGGGGCCTATGTTTCTTGAGCTTTTCCTGAACACCATGCTCAACAATGTGGATACTCTCATGCTGAGCCACTATGACGAGTATGCTGTCGGAGCTGTCGGAAATGCAAATACCATCATGTTCATGATGAATATCCTCTTCAATGTCATCGCGATGGCTACGAGCGTTGTCGTTGCCCAGTATCTGGGAGCTAAGCGTTTTGACAAGATGAACATGATCTATACGCTCGCGGTCGCGGTAAACCTGGTCGTCGGCATAGTATTCAGCGGAGCCTTTTGTGCCGCAAATCCCCTGATAATGGATTTCCTTCAGGTATCCCCTGAGATGCGTCCTTATTCGATGATCTATATCTACATCGTCGGAGGCGGCGGTTTCATAATGGCGGTGTTCAATGTAATGCTCCAGATCTTAAGGTGTAACGGATACCCGAAGATCGGCATGTGGGTCACGTTGGCGATCAATGTGATCAACATAGGCGGCAATTATCTTTTCCTCTACGGACCGCTAAAGTCCCTTAACATGGGTGTTGCCGGAGTAGCGATATCGACTGTTGCCGCGAGATTCCTGGCGGTCATTGCAGTATTTGTCTTCTTCTATGCTGCCAAGATAGGAAAGCTCTCCCTCCGTTATCTTAGGCCCTTCCCGGGTAAGCTGCTTGCCAAGATGGTGAAGATCGGTCTTCCCACTGCGGGAGAACATCTTACCTATAACCTTTATCAGACGACACTTCTTTCCTTCATAAACGGTATGGGCAACGATTCCGTTAATGCAAGGGCATACTGTAATATGCTTATCGCTTTTGCCATGATATTCTCGAATGCTTCAGCCATGTCGACGCAGATAATTACAGGGCATCTTGTCGGTGCCGGAAAATCGGAAGAAGCATATAAGAGAGTCTTCAAGACCTTGAGGATATCCCTGCCCATTACGATCGCGCTGGCTTCGATCAATGCCGTTCTCTGCAGATACACGCTTCAGATCTTTACCGCTAACCAGAATATCATCATGTTGGGACAGATGATCATGATCGTTGATATCTTCGTCGAGACCGGGCGCTGCCTTAACATGACATTCGTAAGCAGTCTCAAAGCCGCAGGCGCATATATCTTCCCGCTCATAGCAGGGATCCTCTGTAACTGGGGATTGGGTCTTACCACGGGCTATGTTGTCGGCGTGCTGATGGGAGTCGGTGTCGCCGGCATCTTTGCCGGAACTGCGACAGACGAATGCATCCGCGGTCTGATCGTCATGTACTACTGGTACAAGAAGAAATGGGTCGGCAAATCAGTTGTCGACAGGAAAGAGACGGCCAAGTTAGAGTAGCAGTTGTACATCGAAATCCCGATTTTCGAAAAACGATGTACACATTGCTGATCGATACATGCAGGAGATCCTTCGGGCAGGCATTCGTAAACTCAAGATCCGTTACAGCTGACCCAAGAGCATGAGATATTCGACCTGCATCATCGAGTGAGTCGCAACAGGATAAGTACACCTGTCTAAGTGATGATTCACGACAGTATCCATGCGAGCACGGCTGATATTAAAATATTGCCAGTCAACGGGATCCTGTCCATCATCCCACGTGCAGTCGGCTTCGTAATATTCACCATCGATCTTGACGATGTTCCACGCATGAGGCATACCGGTGTCGGGGTCGACATTGGAGTCGATCACGAAGCATTCCATTCCTGCCCTGTTCATAAGGATCGCCATCGCATCTGCATAATCTTCACAGACACCGAAGCCTTCCATCAGAAGATAATAACCGGCAGGTTTTTCCGGCATCTGATGTACTTTTTCATCATAAACAGTGATATCCTGGATCTTCTTATATATGGCGATCTCCTTTTCCAGTTCGCTCATGTCTTCTTTCAGGATCTCTTTCAATATCCCGTCTGCTTTATCGATCACTGAAAGTGCTGCATCGTAATCAAAATTCTGAGGGAGAGCCGCTATAAGTTTTTCATTGCCGGAAATAGTCTCCCAATCGCTTACCGGATTGAAAGAGAGATTCAGTTCTTTGATGCTGTCCATATCTTTGATAGGAGCGATGCTTGTGATCAAGTTGTCGGAAAGGTCAAGGCATGTTAATGATCTGATCTTCGTGACAGGTGTGATATCTCTTATGGCGCTGTTTGTCACAATAAGAGTGGACAGATCCTTACAGTTCGACAGATCCGGTATGGAATCTATATATGAACCGATGATACGTATCTCCTTTAAAGAACTGACTTTTGCGAGGGGCGAGATATCTTTGAGGCAAGCTATTTTAACAGCAAAATTCTGAAGACCGGTAAAATACTCTATACCATTTAACGAGAAGGGATCATCTACACAGATAAACAGTTCTGATATCTCAGACAAAGATTCTTCAGTCAGCACTGCACCGGGAGGAAGTCCCAGTTTTTCGCGGGCTGCGCAGGCAAGCACGCGGTCCATCGCACCATTTGGAGTATTAGTGTCGCATATAGGTTCCGCGATAAAGTCCGGAATGTATTTCTCGTTTTCGGGATCTTGACGCTCGTAGCAGCCTCTGAACGGACCATCTTCTCCGTTACCTTGATAGACGACATCTGCTGTCTTTCCGTCAGATGTCAGTTTGATATGAACTGTGCCGTCATTATATACAGCAGAAACGGTGTTTGCGTCAGCCTTGGGTTCAACAGAAAAACAGTTAAAACAGGACTCAAAATCATCAAATACAAATTTGAACAAAACTCCGAGCTTGCCGTCTTTGCTGATCATTTCCAGACAGAAAGCATCAGCATCGCTCATTTCCGGGACCGTATTTTTCTTCAGGTATCTTCCTGTCACATCCGGAAGATCGGGCTTGGTTTCAGATGTTGCAGCTGATGTCGGTGCAGACGTCTGCAGGCTTGCAGAGGATGTTGCAAGGGCAGTATCTGTTGTTGTCTCCGTTGCTTGCGAAGGTTCTCCCTTGATGCTGCATGATGCAGCAGATAAAAGGAAGATAAAGGATAGTATTGCTGTCAGGAATCTTTTCATTTTTTCTCTCTTTCGGATTTTGCGCTCGGGTTATGAGTCAGCGTGGAGCTGATCTATGAGTATGAGATATTCGACCTGCATCATCGAGTGAGTTGCAACAGGAAGATAAGATCTCCCGTAAAACGTATCGCTGACCTGATGATCCGGTGCAGTATCCATGCGTGCCCGGCTGAGGTTAAAGTACTGCCAGTTTATCGGTTCAACTTCATCATCCCAGGAACAGTCGATCTCGTAATACTCACCGTCGATCCTGATGATATTCCACGCATGTACACTGGAAATCAACTTATAGCATTCAAGCCCTGCGAGGTTCATCAGCAGAGCTGTTGCATCTGCCCAATCACCGCAGACACCTCTGCCTTCCATCAGGATATAGTAGCCGTCAGGCTTCATCGGACGCTGGAACACTTCAGAATGGGCATGCTCTTGAAGTTTTCTGTATATTGCGATCTCTTTTTCCAGCTCGCTCATATCATCCGTTATCGTTTCTTTTAAGATCTGACGGGCTTTTTCGAGTACTAAGAGGGTGGTGTCGTAGTCCTGAGTGAGTACCCCGGTAAGACTTTGCCGGTCTTTAATAGAATCCCAATCGGTTATCGGATTGCCGTAGAGATTAAGCTCTGAGATATTCTCAACATCTTTGATTGGTTCGATGCTCGTTATACAATTGCTGGAAAGATTAAGGAACTCCAATGATCTGATCTTTGTTATAGGGCTGATATCTCTTATTAAGCAGGATGTCAATGAAAGGCTCGTAAGTTTTCCGCAGTTCGAAAGATCCGGTATCGTATCCACGAAAGACCAGCTGATGCTGACCTCCTCTAAAGAACTGATCTTTGAAAGCGGAGAGATATCCTTGATATACGACATGCCGATAAATAATCTTTTAAGCCCTGAATAATACTCGATACCGCTCAATGTGACAGGCTTTTCTTCGTCTACTTGCAGTTCTTCTACTTTTGACAGGGCATCTTCTGTCAGGACCGCATCATCAGGAAGTCCCAACTGTTGACGTGTGGTCTTTGCCAGCACGGCATCCACTGCGCCGTTTGGTGTGTTAGGATCGTTGACCGCTTCAGGGAAAGCGTCCTCATGGTATTCTTCTGTTATCAGATCCTGGCGTTCGTAGCGGCCGCTGAGATAGCTGTCCATATCTCCCCCCTGATAGACGACATCACAAGTCTTTCCGTCAGATGTCAGTTCGAAATGAACAGACTCCCCATCGTATTGAGCAGTAACGGTTCCGTCCTTATCCTCAAGTTCAGTAGTAAAGAAGTCAAAAAAGTATCCACTGCGATAGTCGTTTTTGAGCAGGACGCCGAGCCTGCCGTCTTTGCTGATCAATTCCATGCAGAAATGATCAGTTCCAAACCCTTCCGAGTCTATAGATTTCTTCACGTATCTTCCTGTCAGATCCGGAGGAGCCGGCTTGGTTTCAGATGTTGCAGCTGATGTCGTTGCAGACGTCTGCCGGCTTACAGCGGATGTTGCAAGGCTGGCCGTGGTTGTTGTCTCCGTTGCTTGCGAAGGTTCTCCCTTGATGCTGCATGAGACAGCAGATAAAAGGAAGATAAAGGACAGTAGTGCTGTCAGAAATCTTTTCATTTTCAGATATCGCGCCTGAACTTGGAGATGAAATTCCATGCACACTCGACGCTGTGCTGTCTGCACTCGTGGACCTGGTTGCTTACGCTCGCGAAAGCCGTCCTGCAAACGCCGTCGGAACTATCGAAGTAATGAACAGTCAGGGTTGCATCTCGCGTCTCGTCGTAGAACTTCTCGATCTTATCACCGGGGATGCCCCAGATCGGATCTTCCCAATCATCCTTGTCCTCGAAAGACACATCATCGAAAGACTTCTTGAGCTTATTAACTCCTGCCACATACTTGACGCGCTCGAGAGAGGAGTCGGCGTGGAAGGGGAGCTCAGGCAGGTGAGACTTCTCTCCGCCTGAATAGAATACGGGAACGGAGACGGTCTTGTTGAGCCTGTCGGTAACGGGCTTGCCGAAGAAGGTCGTATAGACAGGGAAGAGGGCGCTGGCCGGCATAATGCCTGCCAGGATCTCAGGACACTCCTGATAAAGATCCCAGGTCTTGCCGCTGCCCATAGAAAAGCCCGTCGCATAGATGCGTGACGGGTCGATGGGATAGCGGGTCTGCAAGGTCTCTATAACCTGCTTTGCTTCTCTTGCCGTTACGAACTGATGGTTTTCGATGGATACGAAGAGAAAGTCATACTTCCTTGCGATATCCCACCAGCCTGCAACATATGTGAGGTACATGGATGAATCCCCGCCGCCGTGGAAACCGATAACGAGAGGTACGGGGCCCTTATCCATTAATCCTTTGTTGTAGTATGCGAAGTAGCCGACTTTGTGGGTCGGGGTCTTTTCGGGCAGGAACTCGTTGTCGTCCGTTGTCGTGACTTCGACGAACCCTGTGTCTTCGGTCATGTTGAGTTCATCAAAGTCGGGCTCGAACTCGATCTTGCCGCACCACATCTTGAACTTCTTAACGAAGGAATCGTAATCGCTTATATATTCAGCTTTGTCCTTTATGAGGAGATGCTCGCAGTCAGAGAATGCCTTGTTGATCTCATCGCTGTTGCCGACAGAAAGGATCGCGATGTCTTTACGCTCCGGGTCGGGCATTACGCTTAAGTTCTCCATGGAACACATGGCGGGCGTGATCTCGCCGGGGCCCCAGAGGTATTCGCCGTCGATCTTCTTAAGGAGATTCTTTGCAACGAAGTCAGCGGACTTTCCGAAGCTGTAGATGTCAGCACGGAAGATCGCGCCTCTTGCAAAGAAGCCTTCGAATGTCTGCGTGAAGAAATTGAAGTTCTCGACGATGCCGTCCTTATAGACCTGGATCATCTTGATCTCGGCAATGACATCAGCATAAAGACTGCTGTCGCATGAAGACCAGCCGCCTTCTGCTGTGGGATATATGAACAGTACACTTGAGTCGTATCTAGCTGCAAGTTCTGCAAGTCCTGTGTTATGGGCGAAATTGACTGCGCTTTCCATGTCCTGCTTTTCTTCCTCGAAAACGAGAAGGAGAGGCGCCCTGAATCCGTAGTTATTTGTCTGTCCGTCCAGGTCGTTATCAGGGACAAAGACCTTCATGGTAAAAGAAGCGAATCCGTTTTCCCAGCACTTGCCGCCCTTGCAATCAGCAACCTGCGGTCTTTCCATCATAGGCATAATGTTATCCCCCGTATCTTTAGAGTGCGTATATAGTATATCAGTATTTTCGAAAAGCAGCCGTCAGGCGTAGTCTCTGAGGCTAGACAGATGGAATGTCGAATCAACGGGTGCGGAAGCCGTCTCTTTATTTATGCTGCAAAGAACGTATATCCACTGGCCCTCGCGTATCGCATCCGAGCCTTCGTTGACCGCAAGCGGTTTTGTTTTGGACAGGGCTTTGATCTCGTCATCTGAGAGTTCATTATCGGAAAGATATACGCTCCACTCTATGTCTGCTCCGGACTTGTTTGTCGATGACCAGAAAAAGTATGCGCCCGAAAATGAATCGTATTGAACCGCGTAATAACCCTTTTCGAAAACATCCGAATTTGAAATGTCGAAGCCCATCCCCTGCGGAGGCTCGTGTTCCATGTTTTCCGGCAGATCAGGCGCTTTGAAGTTCGACGATCTTGTCGAACTTGCAGATGTGGCGACTTGGGAGTCAGCCCCGTCCGAGCAGGCAGGCAGAGTGAGGATGAAGCCTGCGATAAGGATATATATCAGGATGTGTTTTTTGTTAAGCATATTTAAGAGCTCCTGTAACTTTAACAGATACATTATACCAATCTTGGGCTCCTCTGACGCTCAGATGGTAACCTTCCTCTACAAATATGATAAAAATGTTGTATAATCGCATTGAATAAAATATTTGGAAAGGGGAAAACCAATATGGAAAACAATTATGTAAATCTTCAGCCTCAGATCGATCCCGGTTACGAGGAGAAGGCAAAGAGTTTTCTTACCAAAGCGATCGTTGCATGCGCTATCTCGGCAATGCCTATCGGAAGCATCGTTGCGATAGTCCTTGGAAGCAACAACAGAGCCCAGCTCCTGGAATATCTCAGCCAGGGCGGCCCGCACACGGTAAAGCTCAAGGTCTCTTCAGCCTTAAGCCGTGCTGGTAAATACGCAGGCATCGGTTATACGATCTTCTGGGCGGTCTATATACTCTATTTCATTTTCGTGATCGGAGCGATCATCCTGGGCGCGGCAGCAAGTTCCCGCAGATGATCTGAATTGCATTAAACAGCTCAACACTGTCTGGCCCGGATATATGTCCGGGCCGATTAATATAAACACACCGGAGGGGAACTTCTATGAGCGAACAGCAATACGGTATCTACTATGTGGAAGAGATAGCTCCGGGAGCCTTTAAGATCTGCGAAAGACGCGAGGCTTCCATGTATCTTGTCATGGGAAGCACAAAAGCATGCCTTATCGACACCGCGTTCGGTCTTACGGATCTTAAGGCGTTTACAAGACAGTTTACCGAACTGCCGGTCACGGTAGTCAACACGCACGGACATATCGATCACGTACTTGGAAATCACTGGTTCTGCGGCAAGGGTGAAGAGGAGGTCTATCTGAATCTCAAAGACAAGGATCTTTACGATGAAGTCGTATCGGAATATATAGGCATGATCAATGATCCCGGTGTTCAGGAACAGTACGGTGAGTTCATGCAGGGATTTGATCCTGCAACTGTCAGCTTCCCAAAGACGAAAGACATCAAAGAGGGTGATCTGATAGACCTTGGCGGCAGGACACTTGAGATCGTGGAGATCCCCGGCCACACGCCGGGCAGCATCCTGCTCTTGGACAAGGCTGACAAGATCTGTTATGCAGGCGATTCGATGATCGAAAATCTCTGGCTCTTCCTTGAGGAATCCTTAAAGCCGGAAGAGTACCTCGCATCGTTAAAGCATGCGCGTGACATCCTTGCCGCAGCAGGCATCGAAAGGATCTATAACGGTCACTTCAGCGATGTGCCGCTTTCTTTGGAATATGTCGACAACATGATCAGGGGAGTTGAGACTCTGCTGACCGGAAAAGCGGAAGGCGTGCCTTTCGAAAACCATGCAGGAGCAGGAATGGAATATACTTTCGGAGAATGGAAGATCCTTTGTAAACAATGATCAACAGACTGATGAAATATGCCGGCGATAAAGCCCTTAAGACGGATCTTGCAAGACTGGATCTGAAATATCTGCCGGAAGAGATAACGGAGATCAAGGATGTCAGTTATCTGCCGGATGAAGATCCCGGTCACATGCTCGATATCTATGTCAGAAAAGACGGCGAAAAGAAGCCGGTGCTCATAGATATCCATGGCGGCGGTTTCATATCCGAAGACAAGGCCATGAACAGGCTCTTCGGCAGCTACATGGCACTGCAGGGATTCGCTGTATTCGAGATAAATTTCAGACTTGCTTATCCTGATGTCACTGTCTTCGATCAGATCGAAGACATCAGCAAGGCAGTAAGATTTGTTCTGGAAAATGCTGATCAGTATGAAGCGGACAGGGAGCAGCTCTATATCGCAGGTCATTCATCGGGCGGAGTGCTCGCTTTATGCGAGTGCCTGTTAAGCATTGACCGGAAGATGAGGGAAGACTTCGGGATCGAAGACAGGAACTATGTATATAAGGGTCTTATAACCGACTGCGGACTCATGCATTACTACAAGAAAAGCATTGCTTATCGTGGCATGAGAAAGATGATATTCCCCAAGGGTTATAAGAACGACAAAAGGTATGCTTATCTTGTTTTCGAAGAAAACGGACAGATATCAAGACTGCCTAAGACTGCGCTCATAACAAACAGGAAAGACGTCCTTCGGAAGATGACATATAAGTTCGAAGAGATCCTCGAAAAACACGGCGTGGAACATCAGCTGTTTGACGGCGGCGCTGACGGACATACAGGGATAATATTCGTGCCTTATAAAGATGAGAACCAAGAGACTTTGAAGAAGATAACAGAGTATCTTATGGATAAATGAAAGAGGAAAGATATGAACAACAGATATGAGATAACAAATACGATCACTCCTGCTGAATACATGAGCATGAGAAGGGCTGTCGAATGGGGAGAGTTTCCTCTCGAACAGGCACAGGCGGGACTTGATAATTCATATGTCTGGTGCTTCCGTGATGAGGGAAGACCTGTTGCAGTCGGAAGAGTCATCTGGGATCACGGTTATGTTATCTACATCGCTGACATCATCGTCATTCCCGAGTACCAGGGACAGGGTTTGGGACGCGAGCTGATGGAACATGTCATGGCATTTATCCGTTCTGAGCTTAAGCCCGGATATAAGTTCATGGTCAGCCTTTCCGCTGCCAAGGGCAAAGAGGATTTCTATAAGAAGTTCGGTTTCAATGTGCGCCCCAACGAAGATGTCGGTCCCGGCATGTATCAGTGGTTTTCGAATGAAGGGGAAAACAGCTGACATATCAGATTTCCATTATTGAAAAGTACTGATTTTAGGACCTCTATATCGTACATAATGTTATATTTACTGCTTCATGTAATTAAGTATAATCAGAGTATGTGGGCAGATATTTCTGTCAGTTATCTGTATGATTCAAGGAGGTGTCTCAATGGGATTTTTTGACAAACTGTTCCGGCTCAAAGAAAACGGGACAACTGTGAAGACGGAGGTTATCGCCGGTCTCACAACGTTCATGACGATGGCTTACATCATCGCCCTTAACCCTAACCTCTTAACGGGGTTCGGTGCCGAAGGTGCAAACCTTTGGAACGGTGTATTCTTAGCGACCTGTATCGCTTCTGCGATAGGTTCGCTCTGTATGGCTTTTCTTGCGAACAAGCCTTTCGTTATGGCACCGGGTATGGGCCTCAATTCATTCTTCGCAGTAGTTGTCGCCAACATAGTTGCGATTACGGGATTTTCTTATCTCCAATCTTTCCAGGCTGCTCTGGTCATCATCTTCCTGGAAGGTATCATCTTCCTGATCCTCTCACTCCTCAATGTACGTGAGAAGATCGTTGAAGCGATCCCTCTCGGCGTAAGGCTCGGTATCGGACCTGCTATCGGTCTCATGCTCATGAACATCGGATTCGGCTCGAACGTCAGCATCTATACTGACAAGGGCGGTCCCTTCTACATGATGCGCGACTTCTTCGGAGCACTGACAGCCAAGTCCATCTACGAAACTATGGATGATTCCGGTTTCGGCACGATGATCCTTTCCGTTGCGACATGTTTCGTAGGACTCTTTGTCATCATCGCATTCGATCACCTCAAGGTAAAAGGCTCTGTTCTCTACGGCATGCTCATCGCATCTGTTGTTTACTGGATCGGAGATTTTGCGATCTTAGGACAGAATCCTTTCGCAAGTCTTGCAACAGCATCCTTCCTGCCTCCTTTCAAGGATATGGCTGAGACGACTCTCTTCAAGCTCGATTTCGCAGGCTTTGCCCAGATCGGCTGGTTCACTGTCGTAACTCTCATCATCACATTCTGCATCATCGACATGTTCGATACGATCGGAACGCTCGTAGGTACTGCATCCAGAGCCAAGATGCTCGATGCAACGGGCAAGATGCCCAAGATGAAGGAGGCTTTGATCTCCGACGCAGTCGGTACACTGGCAGGTTCCGTTACAGGTACTTCCACAGTTACGACATTCGTTGAGTCCGCATCCGGTGTCGAGGCAGGCGGAAGAACAGGTCTTACGGCTCTCGTTTCCGCAGTCATGTTCCTGCTGTGCATGTTCATCGCTCCTATCGCGGCGATCATCCCTGCAGCAGCAACTTCATCCGCTCTCGTATATGTCGGTATCCTGATGTTAAGCAACCTCAAGAAGGTAGACTTCGAAGATATCACGCAGAGCGCACCTGTTGCGATAATGCTGCTCGCAATGCCCATCTCCGGTTCCATCGGACACGGCATCGGCCTCGCGCTTATCAGCTACACACTGATCAAGGTCTGCACCGGCAAGGCAAAGGAAGTATCCGTACTTACCTACGTCCTTTCCGCGATCTTCCTTATCAAGTTCTTCATTCCTCTCTAAGAGTTGCAGGACTAATGCTAACAAGAGCGGTCTCCGGGATCCCGGGGACCGTTTTTTATACTCCCTGAATCACAGTAACACTGTTAAAATATAAAGAGTTCATTAGCTTCCGGAGGGGACGATGTTAAGACTGAGACCATATAAGCCCTGTGATGCCGAGACCATAGTATCCTGGTGCGATAACGAATATACCTTCATGAACTGGGGCGGATACCTTTTCGGGAAATACCCGATCAAGGCTGAGGATATGAACAGCAAGTATCTTGAACTCAACGGCGACTGCAAGGAACAGGACAATTTCTATCCCATGACCCTTTTCGATGAGGAAGGGATCAAGGGACACATGATAATGCGGTACATAAACGGCGACGATACCATCCTGAGGTTCGGCTGGGTGATCCTGGATCCTGCTTCCAGGGGCAGGGGCTACGGCAAGGAGATGATCAGGCTCGGCCTTGAATACGCTTTCGAGATCTTAAGGGTCAGGTCCGTTACGATCGGCGTTTTCGAAAACAATATCCCGGCATATCACTGCTATCTGGCGGCAGGCTTCCGCAAGTCCGGACTGATAGAGGATTCATATCACGAGATATACGGAGAGACCTGGAAGATCGTCGAACTTGAGATCAGCAAAGGTGAATACGAATTAAAGAAGGGCTTATATGACTGAAATAAGGATAGCAAGGACTGATGACATAGACATCCTTATGGAGACACGTCTTGAGATGCTGAAGATCGTAAACGGTCTTGACGAGGGATATGTTTTTTCGGAAGAGTTAAAGGATGAATCCAGAAGATATTTTCTCGAAGGGGACCAGACCACCGTGCTGGCTTTTGTCGATGGAGATTTAGCAGGCTGCGCATCTGCAAGCTACATCAAGATCATGCCGACGTTTTCGCATCCGACCGGAAAGCGGGCTCATGTCATGAACGTCTATACGAGGGATAGATACCGCAGACAGGGGATAGCTTACAAGATGATGACCATGCTTATAGAAGATGCCTGGGCGAAGGGCGCGACCGAGATAAGTCTTGATGCGACCTCTTCCGGAAGACCCCTTTACGAAAAGCTGGGATTCACTGATTCAGATGAGTGCATGGTGATGGTAAGAAAGACTGTCTGACCTGCCTTAAACATACGGTCCTCACCGAAAATCGCAATATTCATCATATGAGCAACATTCGTCATATTGTTAGCAAGATTTAAAAGGCGAATATTTTTAAAACCCTGTAAAGTTATTTTTGTTATTATTAATAAGGTGGACTATTCCGCCGAAAATCTATTTGTCAGGACGGGTTTTACTATGTTATTTATTGGTATTGATCTTGGAACATCAGCTGTAAAGCTCCTTCTTGCTGATGAGAAGGGTACCGTAATCAAGACGGTAAGCAAGACTTATGAAGTGTTTTTCCCGAAGAATGGCTGGTCGGAGCAGAATCCTTCCGACTGGTATGAGCAGAGCAAGGCAGGACTTATCGAGCTCCTCGAAGGACAGGATAAGTCGGCTGTTAAGGGCATCAGCTTCGGCGGACAGATGCACGGTCTCGTAATCCTTGACGAGAACGATGAGGTCATCAGACCTGCACTCCTCTGGAACGACGGAAGATCAGCAGGCGAGTCTGACTGGCTCAACACAGAGATCGGTATGGCTAAGCTCACCGAGGAGACAGGAAACATCTCCTTCGCAGGTTTTACCGCATCCAAGGTTCTCTGGGTCAAGAACAACGAACCCGAGAATTTCGCAAAGATCAAGAAGATAATGCTGCCTAAGGATTATCTCGCATACAAGATCACAGGCGTACTTTCCACGGACGTTTCCGATGCTTCCGGTACGCTCTATTTCGATGTTAAGAACAGAACATGGTCCAAGTACATGCTCGACGTACTCGGCATCAACGAAGACATGCTCCCCAAGATCTACGAGAGCTACGAAGTAACAGGCAAGGTACTGCCTTCATTCGCAGCAGAGATCGGTATCAGCGAAGATGTTGTCGTCGCTGCAGGTGCAGGCGATAACGCTGCTGCAGCTATCGGCATGGGCATCGCAGGCAAGGCCGGCAGATGCAACATCTCTCTCGGTACTTCCGGTACGATCTTCGTTTCCACGGACAGGTTCGCAGAGTGCGAAGGCAATGCTCTCCACTCATTCTCCCATGCTGACGGCCAGTGGCATCTCATGGGCTGCATGCTGAGTGCCGCTTCCTGCAACATGTGGTGGATGGAAGATATCCTCAAGACAAACGATTATGCCGGTGAGCAGAAGGACATCAGCAAGCTCGGTGAGAACAGGATCTACTTCCTGCCTTATCTCATGGGTGAGAGATCTCCTATCAACGACTCCGATGCAAGATCCGCTTTCGTCGGAATGAGCATGGACACCAAGCGTGAAGAACTGACACAGGCAGTATTCGAAGGCGTTGCATTCGCTTTGAAGGATTCATTCGAAGCAGTAGGCAAGGCCGGATTTACGATCGAATCCGCAACGGTCTGCGGCGGCGGTGCTAAGAGCCCCCTCTGGCGTAAGATCATTGCAAACGTTCTCGGTATCGTTCTTGAGAGAACGGAGAACGAAGAAGGACCTGCTTATGGCGGCGCTATCCTGGCCATGGTTGCTGCAGGCGTATATCCTGATGTTAAGACAGCTTGCGAGGCTTTGATCAAGCCCACAGTCTGTGAAGTTCCTCAGGATGCACTCAAGGCAAGCTATCAGGCAAGATATGCCGAGTATAAGAAGATATATCCCGCACTGAAGTCCGTATTCAAGGACATCGCAAGCGGAAGAGAATAAAAAAGGAGATGCATGCAAAAGATGGATAACATCAACTTACAGATCACAGCAACAAAAGTCCGTAAGGGAATCATCGAAGCAGTTCATTCTGCAGGTTCCGGGCATCCCGGCGGATCCTTATCCGCAGCAGACATGTTCACATATCTCTACTTTGAAGAGATGAACATCGATCCCGCCGATCCCCGTAAAGAGGATCGTGACAGATTCGTTCTGTCCAAGGGTCACAACTCACCCGGACTTTATTCGGTACTCGCAAACAGAGGTTATTTCCCCGTTGAAGACCTCAAGACATTCCGTAAGCTTGGTTCTTACCTCCAGGGTCACCCCTGCATGAACGAGACTCCCGGCGTCGACATGAGCTCCGGTTCTTTGGGACAGGGTATCTCCACTGCAGTCGGCATGGCTCTTTCCGGCAAGATCTCCGGCAAGGATTACCGTGTATACACACTCTTAGGTGACGGTGAGATCCAGGAAGGCCAGGTCTGGGAAGCTTCCATGTTCGCCGGCGCAAGAAATCTCGACAACCTTGTAGTCATCGTTGACAACAACGGTCTCCAGATCGACGGTAAGGTCGAGGATGTCTGCTCCGTTTATCCGATCGACAAGAAGTTCGAAGCATTCAACTTTGAAGTCATCAACATCAACGGTCACGACTTCGGAGAGATCCGTGCCGCTTTCGCAAAGGCACGCGAGACGAAGGGCAAGCCCACGGCGATCATCATGAAGACGACCAAGGGTAAGGATGTTTCCTTCATGGAAGACAAGGCTGAGTGGCACGGCAAGGCTCCCAACGATGAGCAGTATGCCATCGCCATCGAAGAGCTCGACAAGAAAATTGCAGAATTAGAGGCGGAGGGTTGATCATGAACGATACAGTAAAGAAAGCAACTCGTGAGAGTTATGGTGAGGCTTTGGCTTCCCTCGGTGAGAAGTATGATTTTCTCGTTCTTGATGCAGACCTCGCAGGCGCAACCAAGACATCAACATTCAAGAAGGCATTCCCCGAAAGACACATTGACTGCGGTATCGCCGAGTCTAACATGACGGGCATCGCTGCAGGTATCGCAACAACAGGCAAGACGGTATTTATCTCTTCCTTCGCGATGTTCGCTGCAGGCCGTAACTTCGAGCAGGTAAGAAACTCTATAGGTTACCCTCACCTGAACGTTAAGATCGGTGCAACACACGCAGGTATCACTGTCGGTGAAGACGGTGCTACCCACCAGTGCTTAGAAGATATCGCTCTCATGAGAACGATCCCCGGCATGAAGGTCATCGTTCCCGCTGACGATATCGAGGCTAAGGCTTGTGTAGAAGCTGCCATCAATTACGAGGGTCCTGTCTACATGAGATTCGGAAGAGCAGCAGTACCTGTTATCTATGATGAGAACTATGTTTTCGATATGGATAAGGCTGTTGTCGTAAGAGAAGGTAAGGACGTCACCATCGCTGCATGCGGTGTCTGTGTCGCATCCGCTCTTGAAGCTGCAGAGATGCTCGCAGCAGACGGTATCGACGCTGAGGTCATCAACTTCCACACCATCAAGCCCCTCGACAAGGATACGCTCGTAGCTTCCGCTTCCAAGACAGGCAGAGTGTTCACGGTTGAAGAGCATTCCGTTATCGGCGGTCTGGGCGGCGCTGTCTGCGAAGTCCTCGCTGAAGAAAATCCCGTTAAGGTCACCAGGATCGGTGTAAACGACGTGTTCGGCCAGTCTGGTCCTGCCAAGGATCTCATGAAGTTCTACGGGCTCGACGGTGAAGGCGTCTACAAGACGATCAAAGAGAATCTGTAATAACGATAATCGAAGAGATCAAAAAGGGGCAGCTTTAGAAGCTGCCCCTTTTATTATTCGATATTTTATATCAGAGTGCATCCCAGGGATCAGTACCGTCTGTTTCCAGCTCATCCTCAGGATCCAATGTCATGAACTCGGGCTCATCTTCATCATAGGGTGTGAGGCTGCCGTATTTCTCGAAGATCTTCTTGAGGAAGAGTGCCGTTACAAAAGCAGATACGCCGAATCCGAAAAGGATATAGAAGCTTCCGATCACAACGCCGATGGCGGGATATTTTATTGAGAAGAATACTATGCCGCCCTTGACTACGATCGTGGATATCGTGACCGGGAGATTGCTGATAGCAAGGATAACGGAATTTTTGAGGGTCTGCTTCAGGGGCTGCTCGTAGAGTCCTATCATGGGAAAAGAATAGATCCATAAGGACATTATGAGGATCAGCATGATCCATACGGGGATCTGGAGCATCTTATAAGAAGGATCTAATACAAATAATATTAAAAGAATTTCATATATAAAGAATACGAAAGCGATCAGGGAGGGTACCCAGAGCAGGGTCGCCTGCTTGAAGGAAGACTTGAAGGTCTTGAAGTATGTCCTTACGACGGTGACTTCTTCCTTGCAGTGAATGGCAAATGTGACACGGTATAAAGCAGATAAGGATGCACCGATGGTGACGATGGGAATACAGGTTATAATGAAGAGGAAATTAACGATTATGAGGTTGCAAAGCTGCGTGAGAAACCTCATCGCAAAGGAATCTTTATTAAAGAATTCGTTCATGTTTAGCCCTCAAAATGAAAATATAATCCATATATTATATCTAAAAGGTTTCGTTTTGTAAATGGTTTAAGGGGATAAAGCCTCATTTCTGCAAAATTCAGCAATAAAAGTCAAAAACAGGGCAATATTTGACAAGTGTAAAAGACCGTAGGTTGCTATTATACGGTTGTGAATTCATAGGCGGGTGCAAGTCTGCCTATGGGCTTACAAAATAATAAACAGACTGTTTAGGAGGTTAACATGAAAAAAATCATTGCTACTGCTCTGACTTTAGGTCTCGCAGTTGGTACTCTTGCTGCATGTACACCTAGCACACCTGCAACAACAGATGCTAGCAAGGACACAAAGGCAACAGAGGCATCCAAGGACACAGAGGCTTCCAAGGACACAGAAGCTACTAAGCCTGAGGAAGACAACATTCTCAACGTTTGGACATTCACAGACGAGGTTCAGGGTTTCGTTGCTGACTACATGAAGTCACATCCCGATGTAGCAGCTAAGTACGAAGTAAAGAAGACCGTTATCGCTACAACAGAGGGCGCTTATCAGCCTGCTCTCGACCAGGCACTCGCTGCCGGTGGCGCTGATGCTCCTGACCTTTACACAGCTGAGTCTGCTTTCGTATTCAAGTACACAACAGGTTCTGCTTCTCAGTATGCTGCAACCTATAAGTCTCTTGGTATCGATGTAGACAAGGAACTCGGTGAGTCCAAGAACGCTGATTACACAGTTGAGCTCGGAACAAGAAAGTCTGACGGCGAGATCGTTGGTCTTAACTTCCAGGCTACAGGCGGTGCTTTCATCTACAGAAGATCCATCGCTAAGGACGTTTTCGGCACAGATGATCCTGATGCAATCGCAAAAGAGGTCGGACCTGGCTGGGATAAGTTCTTTGAAGCTGCTAAGAAGCTCAAGGAAAAGAATTATGTAATCTGCTCCGGTGACGGTGACGTTTGGCACGCTGTTGAAGGCTCTTCTGAGAAGGGCTGGCTCGACGCTGATGGCAAGCTCATCATCGATCCTGCACGTGAGAAGTTCCTCGATTACTCCAAGATGATGATCGACGAAGGTTACTGCAACGATACAGCTGACTGGACAGAAGCATGGTTTGCTGATATGGCAGGCACAGGCCCTAAGGGCTGCTTCGGTTTCTTCGGACCTGCTTGGCTCATCAACTACACAATGGGCGACAACTGCGGTTCTTGGGTTCCTACAGGTGAGAAGGACGCTGATGGCAACGACATCAAGAAGCTCGACACATCTGTTGGTACATACGGCGACTGGGCAATCTGCACATCTCCTGTAGGCTTCTTCTGGGGCGGTACATGGGTTCTTGCTAACAAGGACACAGATAAGGCAGCTCTCTGCGGCGACATCATCAGATACATCACTCTTGACACATCCAAGGATGGTATCCAGTACAAGTTCGCTAACGGTCTCCTTAACGACAAGGGCACAAAGGATACAGTAGCTTCTGCTACAGTTACAGCTATCTCCGACGGTAAGGTTGACTTCCTCGGCGGTCAGGACATGCTCACAGTATTTGGTCCTGCACAGGCTTATGCTACAGCTAAGAACAAGACTGAGTCCGACGAAGATATCAACAGCGTATGGCGTGACCAGGTCAGACAGTATGCTCATGGCGATAAGTCCAGAGAGCAGGCTATCGCTGACTTCAAGTCCACTGTCAACGACAAGTACGGTATCGAGGCTGCTTAATTACAAACCTATAGTCAAATAGTAGTTTGATTAATTAATTACTGCCGTACGGGGCGGCTGAGAAATCGGTCGCCCCGTATACTATAGGCAGACAATGCGAAAGCATATTCTTTATGGAGGTAGTTACTATGGATAAAAGAAAACATATATCCTACGCCAAGTACGGATATATCTTCTCTATTCCGTTTGTTATCGCCTTCCTTATTTTCTCTCTCTATCCTGTTTTCTATACTCTCGTAATCGGATTTACGGATCTTCAGGGCATCGGTAAGACCGAACTGCACCTTGCGAAGACACCTTTCGAGAATTTCATTTCCATTTTTAATAATGCAAGTTTCAAGAAGGCTCTCGGAAATACCGCCAGCTTGTGGATCTGCAACTTTATCCCTCAGCTCGGCGTCGCCCTCCTTCTTACAGCTTGGTATACTGATAAGAGAATGAAAATAAAAGGTAAAGGCCTTTTTAAGATAATATTCTATTTACCTAACATCATCACAGCTGCTTCTGTTGCTATCCTGTTCAAATCATTGTTCGGATACCCTATGGGTCCTGTAAATGACTTCCTGACAAGATTTAACCTGTATCAGGGAACAGACGGAAGAGGTTTCTACTTCTTCAACGATAAGACCGCAACAAGAGCAGTCATCGTCTTCATCCAGTTCTGGATGTGGTACGGCTACACGATGGTTACACTTGTATCCGCTGTTATCGGTATCGATCCCGGAATCTTTGAGGCTGCAGAACTCGACGGCGCCAACAGGTGGCAGCAGTTCTGGAGGATCACGATCCCCTGTATCAGACCTATCATGCTCTTCGTACTTGTTACAAGTATGATCGGTGGTCTGAATATGTTCGATATCCCGCAGTTGATCAATAACGCAGGTAACCCTGACGGTGCTTCTTTGACAGTTAACGTATTTATCTATGCTCTTGCATTCAAGGGTAAGTATCAGTACAACAAGGCTGCCGCTGCATCCGTCTTGATGTTCATCCTGATCGTTGCAATCTCTCTCGCTCTCTTCTTCTTCCTCAGAGATAAGGACGAAGTCGCGGCCCGCAAGGCTCGTAAGAGAGACATGAAAGAGAGAAAGATGCAAGAAAAAGTTTACGGGAAGGCGGGTTTCTAATTATGGCACAAAGTACATTATCTAAAAAACAGAATAACCGCGTTCTTCAGGTTTTTGTTTACATCGTATCTGTTATTTTGCTTATATTGAGCATTATGCCCTTCTGGATCATGTTCGTTAACGCGACAAGAGCTTCAGAAGATATCCAGCAGCACGCTATTTCGCTCCTGCCTTCCGGATATATCTCCTGGAACTGGGGTGTTCTCAATGGCAAGGACTTCAGCGTTGTTACCGGTTTCAAGAACAGTTTGATCATTTCCTCATGTGCAACGGCTCTGTCTGTATACTTCTCATGTCTTACAGCTTATGCCATCTCCGCATATGAATGGAAACTGAAGAGACCTTTCTTCAGCTTCATCATGGCAGTCATGATGATCCCGGGTACAGTTACGATGATCGGTTTCTATCAGATGGTCTATAAGATCGGCATGACAAACAATCTGCTCATGCTCATCCTTCCTGCTATCGCTAACCCCATGATGGTATTCTTCATGAGGCAGTACATGGAAGCATCCCTCTCGATGGAGATCGTAGAGTCCGCCAGGATCGACGGCGCAAGAGAGTTCTATACATTCAACAAGATAATCATCCCTATCATGAAGCCCGCTATTGCGACTCAGGCGATCTTTACTTTTGTTGCTAACTGGAACAACCTCTTTATCCCGTTGGTTCTCCTTACAGATAAGGCTAACTACACGATGCCTCTGATGGTATCTTTGCTTAACGGCGATATCTATAAGGTAGAGCACGGTGCTGTTTATCTCGCACTGTCTCTGACGGTTATTCCTCTTATCGTTATCTACCTCATCCTCTCCAGATACATCGTTGAGGGTGTTGCAATGGGTTCCGTCAAGGGCTGATACCCATTTAGATTTCTGATAATTCAATAAATAAGCCCCGGAGTGATCCGGGGCTTGTTTTTTGTTATTTAATCATCTGTCTTTACGCAGGGCGATCCGGTATTCGGACGGGGATGAATCGACATATTTCTGAAAGCAGCGTGTAAAAGTAGCAGGGTTATTGAATCCGCATTGCAGGGCAATATCCGTGATCGAATCGTTACTGTTGATCAGCTTGATCTTCGCTGCCTGGATCCTGCGTTTCGAAAGATAGTCATAAAACGAGCAATTAGTATATTCTTTGAACTTACGCGAGAAATGGAATTTTGAAAAGTTTACGTAAGTTGCCGCGAAATCCAAAGTAAGATCATCCATATAATGTTCGTTGATGTAGGTTATGAGACCTGCAAATTTGTTTTCCTCTTCCGACTTGTTCTGTGAGAGGCTGAGATACTGCTCTTCGGCAATGTAGCTGAAGATGCTCAGGACGTCAGCGAAAATGGGGAGTTCCCTGACATAATCCGTATATTTGAAGTAGATATCCGTAATATCCATCAGCTTGCTGTATATGTTGTCATAGAGCTTGGGCTGTGTCTTGTGATTGACGAGCTGGGCTTCGCTCAGGAATTCCTCTATGCTCGAATAATCAAGAAAGCGCTTCATGAAATCGATATCGAGAAGGAAAAGGAAACGCGCGCCCGCATCGCTCGATATTACTTCGTGCAGCATGTTCGGCGGAATGAAAAGGATATCTCCCGGATTAAGAGTAAATCTCTTGTTTCCCGCAGTGTATGTATAGATACCTTCGATCGGCGTAACGATCTCGATCGCTCCGTGTTTATGGAGCGGATAACCGTCGGTCTCCGTGTTATACCAGATACGTATCCCTGTCCCCGGTACAAAGTCGACATCCTCTACGGAATCCTTTATCTTACGTTCGATGATGTTGCTTATGGGCTGAGAGTAATGCTTAGGTGTCGTATTGTTTGTCCTGGTCATAGTACTGGTTCCCGTTTCGTGTTATGTCATATAATATAGAATAGAACTGATTGAATAGATTATATCAGAAATATAGATGACAGGCTGTCCCGCGAGGGACCATCAAAGAGCGAGGAGAAAAGGTATGAACAGAGACGAAGCAAGGATAAAGGCAGAAGAGCTGGTGTCCCGCATGACACTGTCTGAGATGGCATCACAGTTAAGATACGATGCGCCCGCCATACCGAGGCTCGGTATCCCCGAATACAACTGGTGGAACGAGGGCCTTCACGGTTTTGCGAGGAGCGGAACAGCAACAGGATTCCCCCAGGCGATCGGACTCGGTGCGACATTCGATCCGGAACTCCTTGACGAGATAGGAGACGTAATATCGACTGAAGCCAGAGCCAAGTACAACGAGTACTCGAAGCACGAAGACAGGGATATCTATAAGGGACTTACCATCTGGTCTCCCAATGTCAATCTCTTCAGGGATCCCAGGTGGGGCAGAGGACAGGAGACATACGGCGAGGATCCTTACCATATAGCAAGGCTGGCCGTGAAGTTTATCCACGGTCTCCAGGAGGGAAAAGGCCCCAAGGCTGACGATCCCCACATGAAGACGGCTGCCTGTGCCAAGCATTATGCGGTCCATTCGGGACCTGAAGCCCAGCGTCACTATTTCAACGCCGAAGTAAGTCTTAAGGATCTTTATGAGACATACCTTCCCCAGTTCGAAGCCTGTGTAAAGGAAGCCGGCGTCGAATCCGTGATGGGTGCCTACAACAGGACCAACGGCGAGCCCTGCTGTGCACATTCCTATCTTATGGGAGACGTGCTTTTCGAAAAGTGGGGCTTCGAAGGACACTTCCTTTCCGACTGCTGGGCTATCCGAGATTTCCACGAGAATCACAAAGTAACTGCAGATCCCGTTGAGAGCGCCGCACTTGCGCTGGAACAGGGGTGCGACCTTAACTGCGGATGTACATACCTTTCGATCGATCAGGGCCTTAAAGAGGGCAAGATCAAGGAGGAATATGTAAGGAGATCCTGTATCAAGCTCTTTACCACGAGATTCCTTCTCGGCCTTTTCGAAGAGAACGAATACGATTCCATCCCTTACGAGAAGGTGGAGTGCGCCGAGCACCTTGCCGTTGCTAAGAGGGCATGCGAAGAGAGCATCGTAATGCTCAAGAACGACGGTATCCTTCCCGTTGACAGGAGCAGGATAAAGACGATCGGCGTCATTGGTCCCAATGCGGACAGCAGAGCTGCCCTGGAAGGCAACTATTTCGGAACTTCGTCCGAATACATCACGCCTCTTGCAGGATTGATCCACGGCGCTGACGGGATCAGGATCCTCTATTCCGAGGGAGCGGATCTGTTTAAGAACAAGCCCGATAATCTCGCCCGTCCTTTCAACAGGATCTCGGAAGCAGTGACCGTTGCAGAACACTCCGACATGGTCGTTCTCTGCCTCGGTCTCGATGCGACGATAGAAGGAGAGGAAGGCGATACCGGCAACCAGTTCGCATCGGGTGACAAGGTCGATCTGTCTCTGCCCGAATCCCAGCGAGTTTTGATCGATGCCGTCATAAAGACGGGAACGCCTTTCGTAGTCCTTATGATGACAGGGAGCGCGATGGACATGAGATTTGCAGAGGAGAAGGCTTCGGCGGTACTTCAGTGCTGGTATCCGGGTCCCAGAGGAGGAGATACGATCGCTGACATCATATTCGGCAAGGTCAATCCTTCCGGCAAGCTTCCCGTAACGGTCTATGAGAAGGTGGAAGACATCCCTGATTTCTGCGACTATTCCATGAAGGGAAGGACATACAGATATCTTGAGAAAAAGCCTCTTTATCCCTTCGGATTCGGTCTGGGTTATTCCAAGACGAAAGTCGATTCCGCCTATGTTGCATCAAGAGATGAAGACAAGATAACAATAAGCGTAAAAGCAAGCAATACGGGTTCTTACGATGCCAGGGAAATACTTCAGGCATATATCAGGACAGATTCAGGATATGAGACATTGAATGCAAGGCTCTGCGCATTTAAGCCCGTAAATATCAAAGCAGGATTATCGGCAGACCTTATGATAGAGATCCCTCTGACCGCATTTGCCACAGTTGATAATGAAGGTGAGAGGATCGTCGATGCAGCTTCGGCGGATCTGTTCATAGGATTCGGCCAGCCCGATAAGAGGACCGCGGAGCTGTACGGATCTGAAGCCGTTACGATAAAAGGGATCCCGGTAAAAGAATAAGGATGAAAAAACCGATAACAAAAACAGCAGAGGCGATGCCTCTGCTGCTTTTTGTTGAAGGATATGGAAATATCAGTTATCTTCCGGATCGTAACTGATGCCGAAACAGTCTATCTCATCCATGTCAACGGAAACATCTCCCGTATCACCTGATTTGAGGGAGCCGATGATGGTGAATCCGTCTGTCTTGCCGAGCTGTTCTATCGCATCTGAATGACCTTCATCAGTAAGGGCTTTCTTAAGCCATTCCGGCTTGCCCTTTGCATTGTACATGAAATCAAGGAATTCGCCTTTTCCGGTGAATATGCACCAGCCGTGATCTTCGGGAGTGCCGCCGATGATGATGACAGTCTTGGTTCCGTCTTTTTCTTTTATCTCCTGACGGTAATACTTGTCCATGCTGCACTTGTCCGTAACATCGGTCCACTTGCCGTCGAGGACCATGAAGAGCCTGCCGTTCTTCTCCTGGGCAAAGTCTTCAAAATTATTTGTCGAGAATTCATAATCGAACGCTGTTACTATCTCATCACCCGTATTCTTTACTTCCGTTTCGGATACTGTAATGCTGAGACCGTTGTGGCTTGTCGTTATTGCCTTCCATAATTGTTCTGCGGCATTTACTACTGCCGTCCTTGTGAAAGGTACGATCATGACAATGGCTACAGTTGCAGCGACTGCGATGACAGGCGCGAGCCAGGTCTTCTTAGCGGGCTGCTTTTCAAGGATGTTTGAACGCATCTGTTCTTTTCTGTCTTCATTTAAGACTATCTTATCGAAAGTTTCTTTCATTATTATTCCTCCAATTTGAACCTTATCTTTTCTTTGCCTCTTTGTATCCTCATTGCGACGGCGGACTCCGACAGCTTTAATATGGTTGCGATCTCTTTATATGAATAACCTGAGTAATAGAACAGGTAGATCGGCAGACGGTAAGCTTCTTCGAGCTTCATCAGTTCATCAAAGACTTCGCTGTGTTCACCTTCGACCAGATCGGAATACTGAAGCTGGAGTTCGCACGATTCAATGTCCACGTTGTTGTGTCTTGCAGAAGATCTTAAGAGATCCTTGCACTTGTTTGCGGTCATTGTCATGAGGTAGGCTTTCTCGTTTCTCAAATCGAAAAGCAGATGTTTGTCCAATAATTTCAGGAACACTTCCTGAACAATGTCTTCTGCATCAAATCTTGACCCTACGTATGAGACTGCAAACCGGTAAAGATCATCAGAATAAAGATCGAATAATCTGACTACTTCTTCTTTCTTCAATCAACTAACCTCCTGCTTTTTTTTGAGATCTCACTTATTAAACGTATCAGGATCAGGATTTCTCACATGATTTTTCCTTAGGATAAGTTCAATTGTCTTACATAACAAGATTATATATTATCGTGTATAATCTTTCTTAGTATGCGCGCGCGCAAAAAGAAGGATGGAATATATGAAAGAACTGGATTTCCCGTTCGATGCGGAATATGTCTTAAGAAAGAAGAAATCCCTTAAGAGAGGTCTCCTTGAAAGAGAAGGGATCAAATATCTCGACAAGAAGATCGCGATACTGGGCGGATCTACCACGGAGAACATTAAGCTCATGCTGGAGCTCTTCCTGCTCAATAACGGTATCAGGCCAGAATTCTATGAATCCGAATATAACCGTTACTGGGAAGATGCCGTTTTCGGAAGCCCGGAACTCGATGAATTCAAGCCCGATCTCATCTATATCCATACAACAACGAGGAATATCAAGGCCAAGCCCGACGTTACCATGTCATCAGCTGAGATCGATCAGATCCTGGAATCGGAATATAAGAGGTTCGAGACGATGTGGGAGAAGATCGAGGAAAGATACGGCTGCATCGTAATCCAGAATAATTTCGAACTTCCTTATTACAGGCTCTTAGGAAACTCCGATGTAAGCAACATACACGGCTTTTCGAATTTCCTTGCAAGGCTTAACATGAAATTCTCGGAATATTCCGAAGCGCATGAGAAATTCCACATAAACGATATCCACTATATCTCGGCGGAATACGGCATCAAGAACTGGTCCGATCCTGCCGACTGGTACCGCTACAAGTACAATCCCTGCGTTGCCGCAACACCCGATCTCGCATATAACCTCGCAAGGATAATCAAGGCCCTCTACGGCAAGAACAAGAAGGCGATCGCATGCGACCTGGACAACACTCTCTGGGGCGGCGTGGTAGGCGACGACGGTCCCGAGAATATCAAGATAGGAAGAGAAGATGCGGTAAGCGAGCTCTATGAGGAATTCCAGGGCTATATCAGGGCCCACAGGGACTTAGGCATACTTCTTACCGTCGCATCCAAGAACGACGAGGAGAACGCCCTTGCAGGCCTTGCAAGGCCCGACGGGATCCTTAAGAAGGATGACTTCCTCGTCATCAAGGCAAACTGGGAGAACAAGAACACCAATATCGCAAACACCGCAGCCGAGATCAACATCGGTGCGGATGCTTTCGTTTTCGTGGACGATAATCCCATGGAAAGGAACATCGTCGAGAGCACGATCGACGGTATCGCCGTTCCGGATCTCGGAGACCCCGAGACTTATATCAGGATAATGGACGGGGCAGGATATTTTGAGGTAACCGGTCTTTCGGCTGACGACCTCAAGCGTAACGAGATGTATAAGGCAAATATCTCAAGAGCAACTGCCGCAGCGTCCTTCACGGACTACACCGAGTACCTGAAGTCGCTTGAGATGAAGGCGGAGATCCTGCCCTTCAGCCCTATGTACATGGCGAGGATCACGGAGCTCACCAACAAGAGCAACCAGTTCAATCTTACGACAAGACGCTGCACACAGGCTGAGACTGAATCTTTTGCAGCTGATCCCAATTACATTACGCTCTACGGCAAGCTGATCGACAAGTTCGGTGATAACGGTGTCGTATCCGTTGTTTTCGGACACGTCAATGATGAAGACTCAACACCTGACTGCAAGATCTTTGATATCGACCTATGGCTCATGAGCTGCCGTGTCCTGAAGCGCGACATGGAATGCGCCATGATGGACGAGCTCGTGCGTCTTGCAAAAGAGAAGGGCATTGATAAGATCCGCGGATTCTACTATCCTACGGCCAAGAACAAGATGGTAAAGGAATTCTATGCCGACAGAGGCTACACCAAAGTAAGTGAAGACGAAGAAGGCAATACCGTTTGGGAACTTGAGACCAAAGCTTACGAGAATAGGAATTCCGTTATCGAGGTTAACTGATATAATTAATCCGTAAAAAGACAAGTGAGGTACATGACATGACCAGAGAAGAAGTATATGAGAAGTTAAACGAAGTATTCCGTGACGTTTTCGACGATGAGGACATCACCGTATCCGATGAGACCGTTGCATCCGATGTCGACGGCTGGGATTCATTGGAGCACATCAATCTCCTCGTTGCCGTTGAGCGTGCTTTCGGGATCAAGTTTACAATGGGTCAGACAACACACCTTAAGAACGTCGGCGAGATGGTCGATGTCATAATCGAGAAGTTGGGATAAGCCTTTGGAAGTACATCACATAGGATATCTCGTAAAAAGGCTTGCTGATTCGAGGGATGCTTTTGCCGCCCTCGGATTTGATGTCGTACGCCCCGTTGAATACGATCCCATAAGAGACGTTAATATCGAGTTCATCGCCAACGGAGGATACTGTGTTGAACTGATAGAACCCGCATCTGCGGAATCCCCGCTGATGCCTCTCTTAAAGAAATTCAAGAACGCGCCTTACCACCTGTGCTTCATCGCAGAAGACCTGGAGAAGGCGAAAGAAGAATTTGAAGGGAAGGGCTACATGCTCTTCCGTGACATAGAACCCGCGCCCTGCCTTGACGGAAGGCGTGTCGTCTTCATGGTCAATCCGGACATCGGGATAATCGAGATAGCAGATAAGGAGCCCTTATAATGTCACTTGTTTCAGCTGTCTATCTCGGATTCGTAGCAGTCGTTGCGCTGATATATTACATTCTCCCCGCCAAGGTCAGGCCTTATGTGTTGCTCGCAGGAAGCGTCGCCTTCCTCGCGGTATGCGGCGCCTGGACGCTGGGCTTCGTATTGTTCACGGCAGTTACGACTTTCTTTGCCGGCAAGATCGCGGCAGGAAAGGGCGAAGGAAAGTCCAAGACGGCAGCAGCCGTTATCGCGATAGTAATCAACATCGCCTTGATGTGTGCAGTCAAGTACTACGGCGTGCTGGATCTCGTGACCGAAAACATTAACAATGTTACAAAAGCAACGGCCGGAAGCTTTCTGGCGGTTGCAGTGCCTCTCGGCATGTCCTTCTACACGCTGCAGATGACAGGCTATGTCCTCGATTGTCTCTGGGGCATCATCCCCGCCGAAAAGAGCTTTTTCCGCTATCTCCTCTTCGCCTGCTACTTCCCCTACATGACATCCGGTCCCATGAACCGCTACGGGGAACTGTCGGAAGAGTTCAGGAAAGAAGTAAAGCCTGAATATGAGAATTTCCGCAAGGGAGCCGTCAGGATCGCCTGGGGTTTCTTCCTGAAGCTCATCATTGCCGAGCGTGCCGCCGTCATCGTAAATGCGGTCTACGGCGACCATGAGACCTATACGGGAGCTTATGTCCTGCTGGGCGTCCTCCTCTTCGCTCTGCAGCTTTATACGGACTTCATGGGCTGCATGGAAGTCGCCATCGGCACGTCTTACATCTTCGGCATTAAGATCCCGGAGAACTTCAACAGCCCCTATATGTCACTGTCCATCAGAGAATACTGGCAGAGATGGCATATAACGCTGGGAACCTGGCTCAGAGATTTCCTCTACTATCCGCTCTTAAAGTCCGCTCCGCTGATCGCAGTCGGCGACAAGTCCAAGAAGCTCTTCGGAAAGAAGAAGGGAAAGAAAGTTCCCGTCTATCTTGCGATGCTGGTCCTCTGGACGGCTGTAGGCTACTGGCACGGCGGACTCTGGAAATACATCATCGGTTCGGGTTTGCTGCACTGCTTCTATATCGTAGGAGGCATGATCGCCGAGCCCCTTTTCGCGAAAATGAGGAAGCCTTTCAAGCCCGAAAAGCTCCCCTACAAGATCTTCTGCGGAGTAAGGACTTTCGTTCTCGTCCTCATAGGTTTCTTCTTCTTCCGCGCAGCGAACGTCCCTGATGCACTGCAGCTTTTCAAGGCTCTCTTTACGGCAGGCGCATCCCCTGAGGGAGGCATTCTCGCAACGGGCATCACTGTGCCTGACATAGTGGTACTGGCTGTTGCTTCAGTTATACTTATCGCAGTCGATATCTATAAATTCCGTCCTGATCAGAATGAAGAGCCTAAGAGCGTCCTCGCACTGACGGCGAAGATTCCCGTCGGCGTAAGGATCTTACTGCTGGCGCTCCTGATCCTGGCGGTAGTGGTATTCGGAAAATACGGTCTCGGTTACGATTCCGGGGCATTCATATATGCAAGGATCTGACGATCGGAGGTAAATGGAAATGGATGTAGTATGTCTTGATATGGAAGGTGTTGTTGTTCCCGAGATATGGATCGCTTTCGCAGAGGCTTCGGGTATCCCCGAACTCAAGCGCACGACCAGGGACGAGCCTGATTACGATAAGCTCATGCGCTGGCGTCTGGGCGTGCTCAAAGAGCACGGATTGGGACTTAAGGAGATCCAGCAGGTTATCTCCACCATCGAGCCTCTTGAAGGCGCAAAAGAGTTCCTGGACGAACTCCGCAAGAAATGCCAGGTGATAATTTTGAGCGATACTTTCGTTGAGTTCGCCATGCCCCTGATGGAAAAATTAGGTTACCCCACGCTCTTCTGCAACAGCCTGGAAGTAGCGCCCTCAGGAGAGATCACAGGCTTTAAGATGCGCTGCGAAAACAGCAAGTTAACGACCGTCAAGGGTCTGCAGGAGATGGGCTTCGATACGATCGCAGCAGGCGACAGCTACAACGACCTCGGCATGATCCGCGCATCCCGCGCAGGGTTCCTTTTCAGGAGCACCGAGCAGATAAAGAAGGACAATCCCGACCTTCCCGCATTCGAAGAGTACGATGATTTCCTCGCTGCCATCCTCGGCGCGCTGAAATAAGGAGAGACATACCATGTACATGCCCAAGGATATGATAGAGCAGTACCGCGGGATCTATCAGACCAATGCCGCGGGAGAGACGCTCGAGGAGTTTCTCGAAAACTACGACCCCAAGAAATGGGATAACCCTTCCGCTACAGTCGATACTGTCGTGTTCGCAGAAGAAGGAGGCGACCTAAAGAAGGTCATGATGATCAGGCGCGGCAACCACCCGTCCATAGGCATGTGGGGCGTTCCCGGAGGATTTGTCGAATACAAAGAGAACCTCAAGGATGCGGCTTTAAGAGAGCTCGCTGAAGAGACCGGGATAGACGGCATCGATGCTGTCCAGCTCAAGACCTACGGCGACTGGGACAGGGATCCCAGGACCAGGATAATCACGACCGTTTTCGCGACGGTAGTAAAAAAGGATGACATAACTTTTGCGGCAGGTGACGATGCTGCAGAGGCTGACTGGTTCGACATAGACCTTAAAGAAGATGAGAACGGCGATCTCATCCTGACGCTCACGGCAGATTCTTCTGATACCAGGCTCAGCAGTGTTATCAGGGTCGAAAAGAATACGGTCTGCGGGATAGAAGATAAGAAATACAAAGTGATCTCAAGAGACGGCATCGCCGCCGATCACGGCGTTCTGATCACAGAGAGTCTGTTGATCATGAAAGACAAGATGAAAGGGATATGAGATGGGGCATAAGTATCAGACAGAGCATTACATTCAATACTATGAGACAGACCAGATGGGGTGCTGTCACCATTCAAACTACATAAGATTTTTCGAAGAGGCGAGATCGAGGTTCTTTGACGATACCGCCATGCCTTATGCGGAGGTCGAGAAGGGCGGGATCTTAAGTCCCGTTGTCGCTGCAGAGATGGAATTCAAGATGCCCTGCAGATATTCCGACACCGTGGTGATAGAAGCGGAGCTTATCTCATACAGCGGCGTAAGGTTCTCATTCTCTTACAGGATCTTCAACAAGGAGACAGGCGATATCTGCTGTACCGGAACGACAAAGCACTGCTTCATCGACGGGACCGGCAAAGTCATTTCGCTTAAGAAGAAAGATCCCGCATTGCATGACATCATGACAGCCCTTGCCGGGGAGTAAGATCCAAAGTACTGACTTAAGTACCATTAATGGCATTTACAAACATATGTTCGCGTGATAGAATTCTCTCACGATCCTATTGAGACGGGAGGATTTCTCTTATGCGTTACGATTTTGTCTACGACGGAACATTGGAAGGATTGCTCTGTGTCATCGCCTTTGCTGTCGGGCGGCATGTCAGGCCGGACACGATCAGCGCGAGATATTCATTTGACGGAGAACTTGCCGTCCGCATAAGACCTGTCTACATAAGGACCGACAGGGATATCGCTGATAACTTCTACCGATACATCGGACATAATGCGGGTCCTGACTGCCAGCAGCTTATCTACGATTATTTCCTGACTGCAGCAGATGATACCGGGATCACCATCTACGACATGATATGCCGTTCCTTAAGGGAAGGGCGTGGATTTACTGCGGGCCGGGACGACGGCAGGATCAGGGCCGTAAGGCACCGCATAAGAGATCTCTACCGTGAGGCCGGAGACGAACTCCTGACGCTCCTGTCAGTGCCCGTTAACGGTGTAGAAGTCGCGGTGACCGAGCCCCTTGGGATAGTGATACCGATAATAAGAGAAGCGGTCACGGGTGATGTATTCAGCGGCGACTTTCTCCTCTACGACCGCAGGCATGCCCTGCTCCTCATGAGATCCGGAAGAGATGTCTGTTCATTCAATATCGCATCAGACCCTGTCTACAGGGAGAACCGCAATGAGACTGATCCTGCCGCAGTATATGATCTCTTCTGGAACAGGTACATAACTGCAGCTGACAGGCAGCGCAGACGCTGCCGGGAGGAGAGGATATTATCAGACGGAATATCGGGTCTCTGGGAGATCCCGGCATATTGTTGTTGAGAGATCTTTCTATGATAGGCTCGGTTATTATCACAGTCTTAAGATATCCCCGGATCGTCTCTTCTTAAGATGAGTCTGTCCGTGTCGATCGTTTTTTGTACCTATGCGATTCATCCTTACATCCTTTTCCGATATAAGTATTACAGTTATGGAAGGATTCAAGAAAATGAAGTCTATAAAAAAGGACTGTCTCACTTTGTGTTTTGAGACAGTCCCTGAATTTGATTTGCGAATAGAGGATCAGTTCTTATCTTGTTCCTCTGTGGCAACGTTATCCTTTGCATCGCCTCTGATCGCTGCACGGCGGATCTTACCGCTGATGGTCTTAGGGAGTTCATCAACGAATTCAACGATACGGGGATACTTGTAAGGAGCGGTCTTTTCCTTGACGTAGTTCTGGATCTCCTTTACGAGTTCGTCGGAGGGCTCGCGTGATCCCTTAACGAGAGTGATCGAAGCCTTGACGACGATGCCTCTTACGCCCTGAGGGTCAGGTGCGCCTGTTACGGCACACTCGAGGACATAGGGCAATTCCATGATGACGTTTTCGATCTCGAAAGGTCCGATCCTGTAGCCAGACGATTTAATAACATCGTCGGTACGTCCTACGTACCAGATGAAGCCGTCCTCATCCTGCCAAGCGGTATCACCCGTATGGTACCAGCCGTCGTGCCAAGCCTCGTTCGTGAGGTCGGGTGCGAGGTAGTACTGGAGGAAGAGTCCCTTAGGATGGTAGTTCTGTGTGTTGATGCAGATCTCGCCTGTTTCACCGGGCTTGCATTCGTTGCCGTCGGGATCGAGGATCTTTACATCGTAAAGAGGATTAGGCTTACCCATGGAACCGATACGGAGCTTGGATCCTACGAGGTTTGCGATTGCAAGTGTTGTCTCAGTCTGTCCGAAGCCTTCCATCAGACGGATGCCCGTTGCAGCCATGAAGCGGTTGAATACCTCAGGGTTCAATGCCTCACCTGCCGTTACTGCATACTTAAGTGAAGACAGATCGTATTTGGAAAGATCTTCCTTGATGAAGAACCTGAACATGGTAGGCGGAGCGCAGAAAGTCGTGATGTTGTACTTGGCGAACATGGGGAGGATCTCTTCAGCCTTGAAGCGGTCGAAGTCGAACGTAAATACGGGAGCTTCGCAGAGCCACTGACCGTAGAGCTTGCCCCAGAGTGCCTTACCCCAGCCTGTATCGGAGATGGAGAAGTGGAGTCCGTTGGGATCTACGTTCTGCCAGTACTTGGCTGTTGTGATGTGGCCGATGGCATACATGTAGGAATGCAGAGCCATCTTGGGATATCCTGTTGTTCCTGATGTGAAGAACATGACCATGGGATCGTATCCGCATGCGTAATCTTCGGGACGCTCGAATACATCAGAGCAGTTCTTGAACTCTTCGTTGAAGTCGTGCCATCCTTCTCTTTGGCCGTTGCAGATGATGAGAGTCTCAACTCCGCAGACCTTTGCGGCTTTCTCTGCTTCAACTGCAGCATCGTCGTCTGCCGTGCAGAATACTGCCTTAACGCCTGCAGCGTTGAAGCGGTACTCGTAGTCGTGGTCACGGAGGAGGTGGGTTGCAGGGATGGCAACGGCACCGATCTTCTCAAGACCGATCATGGCGAACCAGAACTGGTAGTGGCGCTTCAATACGAGAACGACCTTGTCGCCTTTCTTGATGCCTAGGGACTTGAAATAGTTTGCCGTCATGTTGGAATATTTCTTCATGTCGGCGAAAGTAAAGATGCGGTCTGTGACGCAGTCCTTAGCGACCCATACCATAGCAGTCTTGTTAGGTGTCTTATCTGCGATAACGTCGACGCAGTCGAAAGCGAAGTTGAACTTCTTACATGCGGGGACGTCGATGTCGACATCAACGAGCTGACCGTCCTCACCGAGAACGCCGTTTAAATAATGAGTATATACGGCATCTTCGAGATTGGCTGCATCAACATTGGTGACGTTGTCTGTGCGGATCTCCTCGGAGTTATAAGGGGTCGTGAAGTTCTCGCCCTTGCCCCAGGATTCGGGGTTGAGGATGATAGCATAGAATTCACAGTCTTCACCGCCAAGCGCGAACTCTGCATGAGGCTTGGTGGAGTCGAAATAGATTGAATCGCCTTCGTGAAGGACTTCGGAAGAGTCACCGACGATGACTTTCAAAGTTCCCTTTACGACGATATTGAGTTCCTGATAGTTATGTGTAACGAGATGGTAAGGCGGATTCAAGGCTTCCTCGGAATAAGGAACAACTACACGGAAAGGCTCGCAGAGCTTGTTCTTGAATCTTGATGCCAGACGCTGGTAAAGATAACCGGTACGTCTTGTAATAGGGCTTCCCTGACCCTTTCTTGTAACCGCGTATTCCTTAAGTGCAGGAGAAGAACCTTCCATGATATCTGATATCTCAACACCTGCAAGATTTGCGAACTTATACACGAAAGTAAAGTTCAGATCTTCCGTACCTGACTCGAACTTTAAATATTCTTCCGTAGTCAGATCGATCTTCTTTGCTGCCTGCTCAACTGTCAGGCCCATCTCTTCACGCAGCGCTTTAACTCGGCCTGCGATCTCTTTGAGTTTTGTCTCAACATTGTTTGTCATGTTCAAAAACCTCCGTAATAAAATACTTCGATCCTTGCAGTAAGTGTCGAGAGATTCTTGCAAATAAAAAATCCCAACATCCCTACATCCGGGACATTGAGACGAATTACCGCGGTACCACTCAATTTGTGTATAAATACACCACTTTACAAGGTCTAACAACCTCTCTGTCTTAACGCGACATTCACGGGTACCGTCTACTCTGAGTCCCGGAGGATCAATTCGGGGTACCGGCTCGGAAGCGATGATCATTGGTGACACTCGTCTGCTGCATCTCAGCCAACTGCAGCTCTCTGTGAGACTTGAACTCCACCGACCTTCTTCGTCAAAGCCTTTTCGATATGAAGTTAAGACCAAGAATAAACCCAAGCCTTTATTTTGTCAACAGAAACTTTTACAGTTAGTTAATAAAATGTTGATTTGAGGCTTTCCTCATGTATTCAAACGATGGTAAAATATACATAATCCGTCAGTGTAGGCGGCATCCCGTCTGCATATGATTTATAGATCGGAGGACGGCGTATGTATTCTGAATATCTGGTTACAGGTGGTGCCGGTGCACTCGGCAAACTGATTATAGGCATGCTCCTTGAACAAGGCGCGAAGGTCCGTATACTGATGTCAGAAAAGGCAGACGTGTCGGATTACCTGGATACTGATCTCAAGATCTGCTATGGAATATCAACAGACAAGGAATCCATGATGGATTTCTTCGATCTTGAGGATCCGAGACATTCCGTCCTTATACATGCGGACGAGTATATCTCGATGTCTCCCGAGAGCAATCTTATAATGAGAAGAGTCAACGTTACCGGCGCACAGAACATTGTTGACATGTGCCTTAAGAGAAAGGTCGGACGACTGGTCTTCCTGGGTTCCGCATATGCACTTGATTCATCCGTAAAAGGCGAAGGCGTATCCATCCACTTTGACAGAAACAAGGCGGAAGGAGATTATGCCAAGACCAAGGCTGAAGCAGCTGCATATATTCTTGAGAAAGTAGCACTTAACAGATTGAATGCCGTTATGGTACTTCCTACCTTCATCATAGGTCCCGGTTATTCACAGGACTATGAGATCAACAAGATCCTTAACAGCTATCTGAAGGGTGTTCACCCGGTCAAGGGCGGCGGACATGCTTTCGTTGATGTAAGAGACGTAGCCAATGCAATGGTTGCTCTGACTGATCAGGGCGAGCCCGGATCAGGTTATATCATCAGCGGCGAATACAAGACCAGTATGGAGTTTTTCGAGAAGGTCAACGAAGTCGAGGGGATCGAGGCACCGATCAAGACGGCATCCCGCTTCCTCATGAGCAAGCCTTTGTCCAAGTTCGTTGACGCATACTACAGAAGGACCCATAAGGACAACCCGAAGCACGTATATGCATTGTTCCAGGATAACCAGGAGAAGAAATACGAAGGCACCGGCGCGATGTATATGAACGACGGTAATGTGGATTTCAGCCAGTCTATCAGCGACAGTATCGACTATCTTAAGACAGGTAACATGCCTGAGTTGTCGATGGCTGATATTGCTGCAGATACTGCGGCAGGTCCGGCTGAAAGAGGATCGGCGACAGCTGCCATAGTTGCTGCAAGAAATGCAAAGGAAGCTGCCAGGGAAGCAAAGGAAGAAGCCAAGGATAACGCCGCTGAGAAGGCAGAAGAGGCTGCTGAAAACAAGTATACCGCTTCAAGAAGGACCTTCTTCACAAAGGGCGTAGCCGAAGGCAAGGTAGAAGTCAACAAAGAAGAAGTCAAGGAAACTGCAGAAGAAGAGAAAGTTCCCGAAGACGAGACAGTAAAGGATGAAACTGCGGAAGAAGCAGCTGAAGTAACGGCTGAAGAAACTGTTGAGGAAGTTGCGGAAGAAGTAACGGAAGAAGTTGCTGAAGAAACAGCAGAAGAAACAGTTGAAGAAGCGGTTGAAGAAGTTGTTGAAGAATTAGCTGAGGAAACAGAAGAGACATTAGAGGAAGTTTCTTCAGAGGCTGAGGAAGCCGCAGAAGAAGTTGCAGAAGAAGCTGAAGAAGAGGTTGAAGCTGCAGCTGAAAAGCTCGAGGATACTGAGGAGATCGTCGAATCTGTTGAAGAGGCGGAAGAGACTGCAGAAGAGCAGGCAGAAGAGATCATTGGATCTGCCGGTGAAGTTGCAGTTGAACCTGCCGCAGAGATAACTGAAGAAGTTATTGAAGAAACAGAAGAAGTCTTAGAGGAACCGGCTGATGCTGCAGAAGAATTGACAGAAGCAGCAGAAGAGGCAACAGAAGATATCGTTGAAGAAGCAACAGAAGAAGTTGCTGAAACTGAAGAAGTAATAGTAGAAGCAGAAGAAGCTGCAGAAGAAACCGTTGAAGAACTGACGGAAGAAACTGCAGAGCAGATCGAAGACAGCGTTGAGGTGATCACGGAGGAAGTAACTGAAGAGATCATCGAAGACGTAACTGTTGATGCTGCTGACGAAGCAGTTGAAGCAGCCGCTCTTGAAACAGAAGAGATTATCGAGATCGAAGATGAGGCCGCTGAATCAGAAGACGATGTTGTCGAAGTATCGGGTTCCTTGCCGACTTTGAACAGGCCTATCTGGGAGACGATGCCTCCCATCGAAGATCCTGACGATCTCTTGCTGGATCTCGAAGACCTTGATGATCTTGGAGGAGAAGACAAGCCGTGAAAGTAATCCTGGCAAGTCTCTCACCGAGACGCAAGGAATTGATGAATCTCATTATCGGCGGTTTTGATATCGAAGCCGCCGATATTGATGAGCGAGCCATAGAAGAATCACTAAAGGATGAAGATCCTCTTAAGGTAAGTGAAGCTTTAGCTTTGGAGAAGGCTTTGGCCATAGCAAAAACTCATCCTGAAGATGTCGTTATAGGTGCCGATACATCCGTCATCGCCAACGGTAAGATCCTCGGCAAGCCCCGTGACCGCGGTGAAGCAAAAGAGATGCTCACCATGCTCTCTGGCATAGAACACATCGTGGCAACGGGAGTCGCTGTCGTCTGCGGTGATAAGGTTGAAACATTCACCGAAGAGACCAGGGTCAGGTTCTACGGTCTTGACCCGTATATGGAAAAGAAGATAGAGGAATATATAGATTCAGCTGATCCCTACGACAAAGCCGGCGGATACGGCATCCAGACAAAAGGAGCTCTTCTCGTGGAGAAGATCGATGGGGATTATCTTAACGTAGTCGGGCTTCCCGTAGCGCGTCTGGCACGTGTTCTGAGCGAATCGGGATATATCTGAACCGTCAGGAAAGAGATGCGATGAAACGGTCGCCTCTTACTTCTTCCGACATATAAGTTCCCTGGAAATAATCACAGCCTGCGCCGGCCAGATAGTTGTACTGGTCTGCGTTTTCGATGCCGGTGGCACAGACGCCGATATCGATGTCATGCAGAACGGAGATCACGGAAGAGGAGAGGATCCTTACATCCGCACGTGTAGGTATGTTGGCCGTGAAAGAAGGATCCAGCTTTACAACTGAGATCGGCAGCAGGGGTATCGTGTTGAAGGAAGAATAGCCTGATCCGAAATTATTGAGAGCCATCCTGACGCCCATGCCGGACAGTTTCTCGATAGTATTTCTTATGGAATCCATCTCGGAAAGGAGAGTCGCTTCCGGAACATCAAGGACAAGATTTGCGATCGATGCGCCGGAGTTGGAGACCGCATTGTTGAACTGGGAAATGAAGTCAGGCAAAGACAGCTGTGAAGCTGAGATATTGAAGTTCAGACTTAACTCTCCCTGTTTTTCGTTGGCGCGTGCGATGACGCCGAAAGCTTCTTCCAAAGAGAAGGAACTGATCCTGTTCATGTAGCCCGCATGCTCGGCAGCCGCGAGGAAGATAGAAGGGGGAACGAGCTCGTTGCCCTTGCGGAGCCTCAGGAAGGCTTCGATGCCCTTGAGCTTTCTTTCGTTGGTGTAATAGGGCTGGTATGACATATAGAGGTTGCCTGTTGAGATGGCTTCCTCGAAAACGGCAATTATCTGATCACGGGACATACCTTCGAATGAGAAGGAATCCTGAGAGGAAACAGAAGCCTTTACGGCAGGCTTGGATCCTGCAGCAGCAGGATAGCTGACCTTATCAGAATTGTCGTAACAGACGGTCCTGTTCATCTCGGCATAGTTTATGAGAGATCCGCCGTCACGTCCCTGTGAAGGGTAGGATGCCGTGCCGTATGAGATCACAGCGGGGAGTGAATCAAGACCCGCCCTGAGTGCGCGCAGGATCCTGTTGGTGAGCTTTTCGACATAGGCTTCGAGCTTGTCTTCCGGAAGGATCCTTTTCGAAAGGATGATGAACTGGGCATCGTTCGATCTTGCGAGCATGTCGGAAGGATCGCAGGCTTCTCTCAGCCTGTGTGAGATATTCTGTATGAAAAGATCCATATTGCAGTTGCCCGTGCAGTCTGCGAGCTTTGATGCATTATCGACGGAAAGGTAGATCACCAGGAATTTGGAATCCGTCGTATAGGATGTGTTGTCGTTCTTTGCAGAACCCGTTGACCCCATGATCAGACGGTCGATCTTATCGCGGACCATGTCGCGGCCGGGCAGGGTCGTCAGGGGATCGAGATGGGGCATGACGGAATAGTCGTATACGGTGGAACCGTTTTTTGTGGCATTGGTGTAATTGGTGATGAGGGAAGGTCTGTCGTTCATGTCCTGTTCGAGGGAACGGGATATCTCATCGGAACGGAGCTTCTTGTTCTTCTCGCGTTCGTTGGTCGCCTGCGACAGGATGCGGACCCTGTAGAACTGCAATGCGAGATTGATGATCATGATGAGGAAAGTACCTACGAGGAGCACGCGCGAAGTTTCCTTGCCCTGTGTTGCGATCTCGTAGATATATATCATCGACTGGATGAAGTTAAGAGCAAAAGATGCATAGAATCCGAACTTGTCGTAAAGCAGGTTTATCGCGAAAGAAAGAAGCATGGTAAGGAAGAGGAAGATGATCGAATAACTGTCGTTCCTCAGTATGCAGTGAAGTGCGAGAAGCGCGACAAAACCCAAGGTCAATATGATCATGGTTATGAAGTATATCGCCTTTCCCGAAAGGAATGAACTTTCTTTACCCCGTGACACTCCTTTTAAATCCTCCGATACGATCTTTAAGGATAACCCCCAATAATATTATCACAGGTATATTTTGCAAAAATATTAATGAAGCAATAATAAAACATTACGATATGGGAAACGATAATATCGAGTAGTCGCAAAAGTCCAGTTTTGCTATGTCCCCCGTCCCGACTTTATCGTATACTCCGCATACTCCGAAGCCCGCTTTTTTTGCTGCTTTAAGTGCATCCGGAACATCATCGAAAACAAGTATCTTTGACGGCTCGTCTTCGATCCCGCAGGCCTTCACCGCAGCATGGTAAAAGTCAGGTTTTGTCTTGTTCGAACCGGTGTCCGGGTCCTTATCATGTTCGGATAAAGTATATACTTTTCCGAAGTAATCGAAGATCCCGTTGTTCTTGAGCGCAGACAGCGCGTTGCCTTCGTCGAGCGCCGTTGCGGCGCCGAGCCTGATACCCGCTTCGGCTGCCTGTCTTAAGAATTCAGCTGCGCCCTCTTTGAGACTTATCTTATGTGCATATTCTTCCTTCACGAAATCGAGCCACTCTGCGATCACTTCATCAGGCTTCATGTCCAGATTGAATCTTTCGATCGTGTAGACCGCAGATCTTTCGGCGGAATTGGTCTTTACGAATTCCGTGTAATCGGGAGTGACCTCGAAGCCGCGGCTTCCGAGAAAGGATTCATCCGCTTTTACCCAGGCGTTCATGGAATCCAAAAGCGTCCCGTCCAGATCGAACAGGAAGCCTGTGTATCTTTTTGCTAATTCCGCTGCAGAAGGTAAGGATGCCATGTTCTTATCAGTGAAGGAAATCGAGTTTTCCCTTTAACTCTTCGAGAGCTTTTTCTTTCCGCTGATTGAAAAGGACCTTGTTGTCTTCGATGAGGTTTCCGCCGTAGGAATCGATGGAAACGATAAGGGGACCGAAGCCCTTGACCTTGAGCTTCCACATGGCTTCCGGCATGCCGAGATCAGCCCACTCGACGCCTTCGACATCGACTACTTCCTCGGCAGCAACGACAGCGCAGCCTCCGGGGAAGATGGTATGTACGGCACAGTTATCTATACAGCCCTGTGTGGTCTTGGGACCCATGCCGCCCTTGCCGATGATTATCTTGACTCCGGTCTTGGCAAGGAACTCCGCTTCGGCGCTTTCCATTCTCATGGAAGTCGTGGGACCGACGGATACGACCTTGAACTTATCATCGGAGATCTTCTTCATTATGGGTCCCGCGTGGAAGATGGCCTTGCCTGCAAGATCCACGGGTACTTCCCTGTTGTCCTTGACTACTCTGTGGTGGACATCGTCCCTGCCCGTGACTACGTCTCCGGTCAGATAGATAACATCACCGATATGTACTTTCTTTATATCCTCATCTGTAAGAGGTGTCGTAAATTCGAATGTATGGAAATCGCTCATAAAGTTACCCCCTTGTGTGTGACAAACTCGTAAGTAAGATCGGGAGCGATGGAGATCTGGGCGCGCCTGTGTGCCCAGCATGCCGTCGAAAGACCCATCGCAAGTGTTGCGGGGTGTCTTGCAGCCTGCTCGATGTTGACGCCCATGACGCTCATCTTGCCGCCGAATCCGCCGGGACCCAGGCCGATCTTGTTAAGACCTTCACAGATGTCGTCTTCCATCTTTGCTGCTTTGGGGTTGGGGTTATGGGATCCCACGGGTCTCAGGAGAGCCTTCTTGGAGAGCTTGGCTGCGACCTCTGCGGAACCTGCGATACCGATGCCCACGAGGCAGGGAGGGCAGGCGTTGACACCGTATGAAGTCATCTGGTCGAAAACGAGTCTTGCGATGCCGTCGTATCCTTCAAGGGGCATTAAGACCTTAGCCATGCCGGGCAGTGAACATCCGCCGCCTGCCATGTAGAAATAGACTTCCAGTCTGTCCGAACCGGATACGAGTTCCCAATCGATCCAGGGCACCCTGTGACCGATGTTGTTGCCGGTGTTATATTCGTCAAAGACTTCTACTGCATTGTGTCTCAAAGGAGCCCTGTCGGTAGCCTTCTTAACTGCTTCTATGAGAGCCGGTTCGATCTCATCAAGGTAAGGCCATTTTGTTCCGGCTCTGACAAAGAACTGGGGGATACCGGTGTCCTGACAGGAGGGGCGTCCCAACTCATCAGCCAGTTCCATATTCTTCTTCATAACGTTGTAGATGGCAGGAGCAAATCCTTCATCCTCGATCCCTGCCAGTTCCGAAAGCTTTGCCTTTACATCGTCCGGAAGGTGTCCGGATGCATGACATATGAAAGCCGACAAAAGCTCGGAAAGTTCTTCACATTTTACAGTATCGTAAGCCATAAAAAACCCCCGTGTGATATATTACCCGAAGATTATATCACAACAGGGGTTATTTGATTTATAACAGTGTTACAAACTTAACGGAATAAGGCTTTATGTCTTAAGTCCGGCTTTCCTCCTTATGGCTCTCAGAGGCCTTGTAAGAGGGAAGGAAAGGATGAATGTCAATACCGTGACGATGATGCCCTTGAAGAGATTGAAGGGTACGAAGCCCCACATGATCAGGCTCCACTTGTCTGTGATGAGGGGGTTCACTGCCCGGCTCATCCCTACGATCGCTTCCGTTGAGAAACCCAGTACGTTGGCATAGAGGGGAAGAGTAACGAATGCGTTGAGCGGGATCCCGGCCAGAGCAAGAACGACAGTGGCAACTCCGGTGGAGAGGACGACTCCCGGCTTGGAGTGGAACTTGTTGTAGATCAGACCTGCCGTCACAACGAAGATGCTGCCCGTGATGAAGTTGCTCATCTCACCGATACCGGCCGTCTGTGTCATGGGAAGGTGGATCAGGTTCTTCAGAAGTTCGATGACCACGCCCCAGACGGGTCCTATCGCAAAGGATCCGATGACAACGGGGATCTCGGAGAAGTCGAACTTCAGGAAGGGCGGCATTAAGGGCAGGGGTACCTCATAGTACATGAGAACAGTTGCCATGGCCGTAAGAACGGCAGTGACCGCGAGCTTGATAAGAAAAGGTTTACGTTTGGATTCCATATATATCATCTCCTTTCATCCGGACTGTACCGTCGGCTGCAGGTTCTCACTGCATCAGCCTTGACTTTGCAAGGGTTGCGGGCTTAGTCCCGTAGGACATCACCGCCGGTCGGGGAATTGCGCCCCGCCTTGGAATTCAACAGGTCAGCACCGCTGACCGATGGGTATTATAACACAGCAATTAATAATTGCATCAAAGAATTTTCGACAATATGAAAGTCACCAGAAGAAACAGGATCATGGCTTAACCTGGCACTTGTCGTAGTAGGCCTCAAGGGACATGTCATGCTCGGTAAGATAGGTCGCGAGTTCGACTCCGACATAACGGTAGTGCCAAGCCTCGTTGTCGTAACCTGTCTCATCCGACCACTGTCCCTGGAAGCGGCGGATGAAGCCGTATTCGTGACAGTGTTCGTCTACCCATTTACCGACTTTAGTCTTTCCGAAATCGTCAGATATTACCGTGGAGCCTTCGGGACTTATGTCCATTGCGAGTCCCAGCTGGTGCTCCGATCTTCCCTGATATGCATTGCGCTTGCAGGCGAAGGCCAGGCTGCGCTTGTTCATGGAACGCGTGAAGAGGGTCTTCTGAAGCGAAAAGCTCCTGTATCCGGATATGAGATATATGCCCTGACCTGTTGCTTCCTTGCAGGCATCGTACATCTTCTCGTATGCTTCGGCAGCCTCCTTGCGGAGCTTCTGCTCGCCTGCGTGCTTGGGATTAACGAGATCATCGGGCTCGTAATCTTCGGTGAGCGTGTAGTACTTGTTGACAAGGACCGTCACGGAGCCGTCGGGAACGACGATCTCGGCGCGGACTGATCTCGGATCGGAATAGCCGTTATACCAGGCTTCCTTCATTATGGGCTCGACATAGTCGGGCTCCGGTGTGGGAGTCGGTTCCGGCGTTGTCTCGGGAGTCGTCTCCGTGGCCGTTGCGGTAGTCGGGACCGTTGTTTCCGTCGCAAGCTGATCGGAAGGCATCACGTCCGCCTTGACATTGCCTGAAGGGAGCTTGCCCTGAAGGCTGTTGGCATAGATAGTGAATACTGCCGTTGCGAAGAGCAGGCAGAGAAGTGTTACGAGTCTCGTAAAATAACGTCCGTACTTTTTACTCAAAACGGTCCTCCGGAAACTAATCTTGATAATTGCTGTTTATTATAATATTAAATTTGCTATAATAAGTCGGCGCAACCCAATGCGTAACCCAAAAGTAAAAGTATTAACGGAGATGAAACAAATGGAGATCTGTTCTGTTGTTATGGCGGCTGGTAACAGCACAAGAATGAAGTCCAAGCACTCTAAAGTTGTATTCAAAGTTGCAGGCAAGCCCATCATCAAGTGGGTGGCCGATGCACTCTATGAGATAGGATGCACCGAGCAGGCATATATAGTCGGAGACCGGCAGGAAGAGATAAGGGATATCCTGGGAGAGGATGTTGTATACGCATTCCAGGAGCAGAGACTCGGAACGGGACATGCCGTCATGCAGGCCCAGACCTTCCTCGAAGGCCGTGACGGATACGTGATCGTACTTCCCGGCGACAGCCCTATGGTATCGCCCGATACCTTAAGGCGCGCTATCGATGAGATGGAATCCAAGAGCTACGCCTGTGTCATCATCACTGCAATAGCTGACGATCCCACGGGATACGGAAGGATCGTCAGGGATGAGGAAGGCCACGTTCAGTGCATCGTCGAACATAAGGATGCAACTGAAGAGCAGAGGAAGATCAAGGAGATCAACTCCTCCATGTATGTGTTCAAGACTCCCTTGCTCCTGTCATCCCTCGGCAGGCTAGGAGCTTCCAATTCACAGAAGGAATACTATCTGACGGATACCATCGGCATCCTTATCGGCGACGGTTATAAGATCGGTGCAGTCGTATGTGACTTCGACGACACAAGGGGAGTCAACGACTGTATCCAGCTTTCCGAAGCACAGAAGATAATGAACCAGAGGATCGTACGCAGGCATATGTTAAACGGCGTTCAGATCGTCGATCCCGATACCACATGGATCCACTACGCCGTTGAGATCGGTCCCGACACGGTCATCCTTCCGGGCTCAGCCCTGATGGGTGATACCAAGATCGGTTCAGACTGCATGATCGGAGATTACACGAGACTTGACTGCGTAACGGTCGGAGACGGCACTGTCATCGATAACTCGATCGCGACCCAGTGCACGATAGGACAGGACTGCAGAATAGGACCTTATACCCACATCAGGCCCGATACCGTTATCGGAGATCACGTTACTTTCGGCGCATATGTCGAGATCAAGAATTCTTCCGTAGGAGAATATACGAGAGCAAGACACCTTACCTATATCGGCGATTCGAATGTCGGAAGGAACGTCAACTTCGGATGCGGTACTGTCACATGTAACTTCGACGGTCAGGACAAGAAGGGCTGTACGATCGAAGACAACGTCTTCATCGGAGGAAATTCCAACATTCTTTCTTCCGTTGTTTTGGGCAAGGACAGCTATATCGCCGCAGGTTCCACCATCACCAACGATGTTCCGGCTTTAGGCCTCGGTATCGGAAGATCCAAGCAGGTCAACAAGGATGAATGGGTCGCCAAGAAGTCCCGCATGAGAGGCGAGAACTACATCAGATTGGACGACAAGAGACGTGTTGAAGTTTAACGGTTCCAAGAAGGGCAGCACCTGGATCATAGCAGGCCTCGGAAACCCCGGTAAGGAGTATGCCTACACATGGCATAACATGGGTTATCTTGCCGTGGAATTACTTGCAGAGCGCCACGGTATCTCCATATCGAAGACCAAGTTCGACGGCAGATACGGCAAGGGCAAGATCAACGGTGAGGATGTCATCATCTTAGAGCCCCTGACCTACATGAACAACTCCGGCATCAGCATTGCCCAGGCCGCCAAGTTCTTCAAGGCGGATCCCTCGCACGTTATCGTGGTCTACGACGATATCGACATTGCCCGCGGCAAGATCCGCGTAAGGGATAAGGGTTCTGCCGGAACACATAACGGAATGAAGTCCGTGATCCACTACATGGGAACGGAGATCTTCCCCCGCGTAAGGATCGGGACCGGTCCCGTGCCCGAGCACTGGGATCTTGTGGATTACGTTCTGTCGGAGGTTCCGCAGGACATGAGAAAAGAAGTTTTCGATTCGTTCGGATCAGCTTGTGATTCGGTCGAAAAGATCATCAGTGACGGTAAAGTCAGCGCAAAGTGAAAGATCTGCTTAAATCAATCAGCAACGACAAGGCTTTATGTGAAGCCTTTGACGGCGCTTTAGCAAAGCGCCATCTTAACATATCCGGATGCGCGGAAGAGCAGAAGGGATACCTTATCGCTGCCCTCGCGGCCAGAGCGGGCAAGATCCCTGCCGTCATCACTGCAGACCCTGTAAGGGCAGGTCTCATAGCAGGATCCATACAGGCATTCACGGGAAAGAAAGCAGATATCCTCATGCCTTCGGAACTGTCTCTCATCTCGGCTGTTGCAAGTTCGAGGGATTCGGGCATGGACAGGGCAGCGACCGCTGCAAGGATCCTTGCTGCCGATACGGATGCGGCCGTCATATGTGCCGGCGCCCTCATCAACAAGATGGAGGCGGTAAGCCTTGTTGAGGGAAGGATAAAGACCATCCGCAAGGGTGATACGCCCGGCATCGAGAACATGACTTCCTACCTGTCTTTCATCGGATACGAGAGAGTAACGGGTGTATCAGAACCCGGTGAGTTCTCGGTCAGGGGAGACATCATCGACGTCTTCGTTCCGGGTGACGAAAGCGCTGTCAGGATCGATTTCTGGGACGATGAAGTCGAGCAGATAAAAGCGCTCGATACGGACAGCCAGAGATCCGCAGGAGAGATAGAGGAACTCGTGATATATCCTGCCACGGAATTCTGTTTCGAGACTTCCATAAGACATGAACTTACTTCAAGGATCGAAGATGCCGTCGAAAAGGACATCTCCGGCATGAACCTCAAGTCCGATACGGCCGCCAAGGCTGCCAAGGTCTTAAAGCATACGGGCATGTCGGACTGCACTCTCATCGAGAACGGCATGAGGGTGTCGGGTCTTGCAAGGTGGATCGGCATCCTCCTCGATGAACCCGCTTCGGTCCTGGATTATATAGATCACTCAGGAAGATTTCTGATCTTCGTTGACGAGCTTCCCATGGTCGACAGCAGGATGAGGTCTTATGCAGCTGAGTATTCCGCCAGATGCGCTGAATCCTATGAAGTAGGTCTTGCTCCGTCCACATCGCCTTCAGCGATGTTTGCGATACCTAAGATAACCAAAGCGCTGGATATGGGTCACCACACCGTATCGCTTGCAGTGCTCGGAGGATCAGGCGGTTTTGCGGGCGGCATCAGATGCGATATAACAGGCTACCCTGCCGAGATATATAACGGACGTGATCCCGAGTTTGCCTCAAGGTACAAAGAGGCGGCAAGGAAGGGTGAGCGCGACATCGTCATCATGCTCAAAGGCGAGGAGAGGATCTCCGCCTTCATGGACAGGATGGCAGAACAGGACTGCTACCCCGCTGTCATCGATGCGGCGCTGCCAGCAGGTTTTGTCTATCCCGAGGCAGGGATCGAGGTATACAGCGGTCAGGAACTTTTCGGAAATACGAGAAAGGTCAAGAGCAGATCCTCCAACAAGAGAGTAACCTTTTTCGATGACATCAAGCCGGGTGATCTCGTGGTCCACGACGACTACGGTATCGGCCGTTACGAGGGTCTCGTAAATCTTAAAGTAGGCGAAGGGAAGAAGGATTATCTCAAGATCTGTTACGACGGTGAGGAAGTCCTCTATATCCTTCCCGAAAACATCAACATCCTGCAAAAATACGTCGGTCCCGAAGGCCGCACGCCCAAGCTCTCCCACATCGGAAGCCGCGACTGGGAGAGGGCGCGTTCGAGAGCCCAGAAGTCGATCAAGAAGATCGCTTACGACCTTCTCAAGATCTACGCTTCAAGGTCGGTCAACAAGGGTTACAGCGCGCTTCCCGACGGCAAGGAACAGAAGGAATTCGAAGCGGAATTTCCTTACGCCGAGACCGAGGACCAGCTCATCGCAGCATCAGAGATCAAGAAGGACATGGAAAGCTCCCGTCCCATGGACAGGCTCCTCTGCGGAGACGTCGGATTCGGCAAGACGGAAGTTGCTTTCAGAGCCATCTTCAAATCGGTAATGAGCGGCGGCCAGGTAATAATGCTGGCACCGACGACCCTCCTTGCCCAGCAGCACTACGACAACTTCATCGAGAGGATCGGCGACGTTCCGATCAATGTCGTTCTCTTAAGCAGGTTCGTTCCCGCAGCCCAGATAAAGAAGAATCTTGCTGACATCGAAAGCGGCAAGGCAGATGTCATAATCGGCACCCACCGCGTTCTCTCCGACGATGTCAAACCCCGTAACCTCGAGCTCCTTGTAGTCGACGAGGAGCAGCGTTTCGGCGTCAATCACAAGGAGAAGATCAAGGCCCATAAATCAAGAGTCGACGTGCTCACCCTGACAGCGACTCCGATCCCGAGGACTCTTCACATGTCCCTGTCCGGCATCCGCGACATCTCGGTCATCGAACAGGCTCCTTTCAACCGCCGCGCCGTCCAGACTTACGTCATGGAATATAACGAGGACATAATCGTTCAGGCCTGCCTGCGCGAGATCGGAAGAGGCGGTCAGATCTTCTGGCTCCACAACAAGACGTCAGACATCGACAGGGTCGCAGAAGACATAAGAAAACTCATTCCCGGAGCGAGGGTTACCTTCGCCCACGGTCAGATGAACGAAGCACAGATGTCTTCGACCGTCAGGGATTTCATCAAGGGCAAATACGATATCCTCGTCTGCACCACCATCATCGAAAACGGTGTCGACATGCCCAACGTCAACACCCTGATCGTGGACGATTCCGACAGGTTTGGCCTGTCCCAGCTCTACCAACTCAAGGGCCGTGTGGGAAGGTCTGACAGACAGGCATACGCCTACTTCACATACAGCAAAGAGATAATGAACGAGACCGCCGTAAAGCGCCTTGAAGCGATCCGCGAATTTACCGAACTAGGATCCGGCATCAAGATCGCCATGCGTGACCTGGAAGTCCGCGGCGCAGGTTCCCTTCTCGGTGCAGAGCAGCACGGCCAGATGAACGAGATCGGATATGAGCTCTACAGCAGAATGCTCGATGAGGAAGTAAGGGCGCTCCGTGAGGGCGGCGACGTTCCGGACGAAGCGGACCGCAAGGCAGAGGAGATCAGGGTCGAGATCGAATGCGACGCATATATCCCTGCTTCTTACATCTCCGATGAGACGGGAAGGATGGTCGCATACAGAAGGATCGCAGACATCCGTGACATGAAAGCATATAACGAACTGACTGAAGAACTTGCCGACAGATATGGTCCTCCGGTCCCCGAGATATATCTTCTTGCAGGTGTTTCTTACATAAGGCATGCATCATCTGCCTGCGGATTCAATAAAGTAGTTTTCAAAGGAAACATGGTCAAGCTTTTCTACCGCACCTCGGATTCGATCGACATGGAAGCGATCGCAGCCGTGATGTCGTCACCTGATTTTGCAGCGCGTGTCCGCATCGTTACAACAGCCGATACATATCTTTCTTATGAGGCGTCATCTGCCGTTCCCGCAGATGCCGTCGGAGAGGTCGTAAAGCTCCTTGAACTCATGTCTCCGAAGGAAGAGAAAGAGACTCCTTCCAATTTGCGATAAGGTCCTGAAAGTGGCATAATATGACGGTCAAATAAGCCTCCATAGTTTAATGGATAGAACGACAGTTTCCGGTACTGTTGGTGCGGGTTCGATTCCTGCTGGGGGTGCCATACGCTCAGAAACACCTTGCTTGGCCGCGAACAGGTCCTCGACGCTTTGCGTCTGCGGAACTTGCAGCAAGGTGTTTCTTCGCTTAACCGTGGTGCGATTAACCGCTTAAGTGACGCAAAACAGCCTTTTTTGTGACACATGTGTCACTAAAATAGCTGATTTGTGTCACTTTTTGATGAATTGTATACGCATCCCACTTGATCCGCTTCATTGCTGCAGGATTTCACCTTGGAAGGATATAATGTTATATTATCTTTATCTTGAAAGAAGGCACGGAACAATTAATGAAGTTGATCGACACTGAAAGGTTAAAGAAGATCGACAAGATCTTTTTCATAATATCGCTGGTCTTCATGGCGGTCAGTTTTACTGCTACTCTTCTCATGTATCTGGAGGTCACGGACAGCAACGTCCCGGTGTATTTTACCTACCCTCTTTCCATGGTCATGCTCGTGTTGTCATGCCGCCGTTTTATGTCATTTGATTTCAAGGGAATATTGAAACACAAACAGATCCTGGTGTCAGTCATCGGCTTGAGCATCGTATATCTTCTGGTCCATCTTGGCAAGATAAGCACGGCGCCCTGGAACAGCAACGGCCTGTTCGATGATGCTGCATGGGATATCTTCGATGCGAGACTCAAGTGTTTTGCTGACGACAGGTTCGAGATAATATTTTTCGACAGCAACATAGGAGGGATAAGCCGCGAGCTCGTATTCCATTACTACATCACGATATTTTTCCGCCTTTTCGGATATAATCTTCAAGTCTTTAATGCAGCTCTTATGTTCTTGGGCTGGATAACCTTGATGTTCACGATGCTGTCGGTAAAAGAGCTGACGGACAACATCTATATATCCGTCTGCTCGGCACTGACCTTGATGTTCCTGCCCCTCGAATTCACACAGGTCTATATGGGCCACAGATACGCCATCTGCGGACCGCTTCTCATGATATCTTTCTATTTTGTTGTCAGGGCATGTAAGAGAAAGTCGATGCTGTGCGGAGCGATAGGAGGCATATTTGCAGGCCTCACCATGAGCAGCGCGATAATGGGGAAACAGTATATCTGGGGCCTCCTTATCGTGGGCGGGCTATATGCAGTCTACTATCTCATCAAGGACAGAAACAGTCTCAAAGACCACCTGCCTGCATGCCTCATGGGGACCGCAGGATACTTTGCGGCCGCAGCTCCTTTGTATGCTTACATCCTGACTCACAGAGTGCAGTACAACATAAGACAGGATTCGATTATGAAAGACTTTTTCGAGCAGGTTTCCGAAAGAGGGCTTGAACCTGTTATCGAAAATCTCAAAGTCCTGGCTGAAGTGCTGTTCGGAGAGAGCACGGGACAAAGGCAGTTCTCTCAGGACTACCCCGTATTCCCATGGTTCTATCTCGTGTTCTTCGTCCTGGGGATCTTATTCCTTCTCGCGAAAAAGAAGTTTTGCACGATCGTATTCGCACTGATCCCGATCGCGGGATGCGTGGTCTCACTGGCATATGATTTCAGGATCCTGATATCTGCGCCTTTTATCTCGTTCATTATCGTTTCCGGAGTGTTCGGTCTTGCAGAGATCATCAGCAGGATCACAAAGATAAAAGAGAATTACTCTTACATCGGGGCAGTCGTATTATCTGCGGTCATGCTGATCCCGCAGATAGGTTATTTCAGCGAGATCGCCAATGATCCGCATTCACAGAGGCACCTGGCCCACCATTCCGTTGCTGTCTCCCGTTACATGCAGGATCTCGCGCTTGGAAGTGATGCTCCCGATGTCACCATGAAGAAGGACGAGTTCAACCTCGGCAATACGAACAGTAAATACGACATATTCATCGCAGTGCAGGGAACATACGGTCATATCCATGCCTTCCTCGGCGAAGAGTCATCCAGACATATATTGCAGCTCTGCGGGGACTTCCCATACATAAGCCAGTCTGAAGATGACATAAGACGTAATGTATACGGCACGATCCAAAGTTACAAGGTGAAGAAAAAAGACCTGATGCTGGCTTTTGAATACAGCGATCAGGTCGAAGATATTATCGGTGAACTTGAAGAAACCGGTCTTTGCAAGGTCAGTTACGACACCAAACAGATCGAGGGACTGGATGTGAATGTCTGCACTGTCTATGTCTTAAACAAAGACATAGAGCAGTTTAAGGAACTTACTTCCGTTCGCCTTACGGCTGAATAACAGGTTAGATCTCTGTTACTACGATAGATCCGTCCTCGCCGCTAAGACCGAGGGCGAAGAGCTTCAATGTGCCGTCAGTATCGATATAACTGAATCCGTAGTTGGGGATGTCACCTGCGAAAAGCAAATCTGCAACGAGATCATTTCCGGGAACAAGAGAAGGCTGTGAATATGCCGAATTATACTTGTACTGGGGCTTGCCGTTTTCGTCTGCATCCGTGAACTCGAGAGAGAGGATCTTGAAGTCCTTGACCTCGACATCTGTGCTGAATATGATCGAGGTGATCACGCCTTCTTTATCAAGGCTTATGAAAGTGCATGTTTCCTTATCGATCGTATCTTCGTCAGCATATTCGACCGTTATCTTGGCGGGAGCGGAAGATGCAGAAGAAGCATCTGTGTTATCTGCGCCGTTGCCTGCAGGACCTTCCGTGTCCTTGGAAAACTCTGAAGAAGATTCTGAAGCAGTCGTTGTCGTTTCTGATGTTGAAGCTTCCGTTGTTGTCCCGGATGTTGTGGTTGTTGTTGATTCCGTCTTGCCTGAACATGCAGCAGCAGAGAGCATAAAAGATGCGCATACTGCGGATGTGATCAGGATCTTGCTAAAGTTTTTCATACTTATCTCCTTATCTGTTTAAATTCATAGAGACGAGTATATCACTAATATATTTTGAGGGAAGTATTATTTTCCGCCAGTCAGCATCTCGTAGGTGACTCCGTATTTCTCGGCGATATCCCTTGCGTAGGACAGACCTTCCGGAGGCATCAGCACGGCTTTGAAGGATCTCTTGCCGTTGTCTGTCTGCATGACGATCGAAGAGATGCCCTTCTCCTTGTCCTGCGAATCGACGGCGAGCTTATGCATGTGCGTGTTGTAGATGACACGGATGTTCCTGGAAGTCAGTGCGCGGACCGCATCGGTCGCGATATAATATCCTTCCTCGAAAGAAGTCGTCGAAAAGGTCTCGTTAAGAAGGATGAGACTTTCGGAGGTAGCTTCTGTGAAGATCTCTTTGAACCTTACGCATTCTTCGCCCAGCCTTCCGAGATCCGTGGTCTTGTCCTCGTCAGCGGGGAAGTGGGTGAAGATCATGTCGACGGGCGTATATTCGAAATTTACCGCGGGCACATATATGCCGCCCTGGGCAAGTACGTAGAGCTGTCCTGCCGCCTGGGTGAGCGTGGTCTTGCCGCCCCTGTTGGCACCCGTAAGAAGATAGATCATGTGGTCTTTATCGAAAACAAGATCATTGGCAACGATCTCGTCCGCATTCTTGACGGCATCTATGAGCTTGAGATTGTAGAATCCTTCCGCTTTCATATAAGGACCTTTGTCACTTCTCATGACAGAAGGCTTGCAGAATGTCATTCCGGCTTTAGTCTGCTTTTCGATATACTCGGCGAATCTGATGTAGTAGATAAGTTCGGGTATGAGCTTTGATATCGTGACGATCGAGACATCGGTATAACGTGATAATACGGTCCTTAGCTTCTTGACGATATGTCCCGTCATCTTGGATGCGGCATTCGCAAGGTAGAGAGATGAGCTTATCGATCCGTCACCGTCAGGGACAGCGGAGAGAGTTGATCTTGACATAAACAGGGGGTTCTTCATCAGGTTGATCGCTGTTACCTGGCGGTCCAGCATGTTGATGGAACTCTCCCTGTCGGAGATGCTTGCCGGGATGACGCGCATGTCACCGTCCCATTCGGTATCGTCCCTGATACGGTCCCTGGAAGCGATCGCATCCGCAAAGTTGCCGACGATGTTCGATTTCTTGAATTGTTTGGAATTAACGGAAATGAGACCCAGACTCTCGGCTTCGAACCTCGAATTGACATTGATCCCGACAGTGAGACTCTGTATGCAGGAAGACTCCGTGCGCAGGTTTTCGATGTCTTTTTTCATTGCGGCAAAACATGCCTCTTCGTAGATATCGTCAATGCACTTTTTCAAAGAGACAAGACCTTCAGCTTTGATCGCGGGGTCATCCAGGGTCTTTCGCAGTTCCTCGACTGCCATGATGTAGGAATGGATCTCTTCCATCCTGTGCATAAGATCCCAGAGGTCGGGCTTGTCTTCTGCGCTCTTGCGCCATGAACCGTAATCCTTGAGATATTCGATCCTGTTGAAAAGATCCAGGAGTTCTTTTCTCTTTTCGGGGAGATTAAGAAGATCGTTGAATATGTCCTGCCTCAGGACTGCTTCCTCGTAGGAAGGGTTCATCTGGGCGAGGATGCGGAGTATCAGGAGCTGCTCCTTGGGTTCTTCCGTTACGCTCTTTGCGAGAGAATCAAGACCCAGATCGTGAAGGGTCTCCTCACTCATTACTTTGTAGTCATCAGGTTTGCCGAAAAACAGCAGGCTCATCTGAGCGGTATCTGCAGCAGCCATTTTTGCGCCTCCTTATTACTATCCTTTTTTGTATGATACCTTATTCGGAAGCCTTTAGGAAGAAAGCAGTTAATCTGTCCCTGTAATCTTCCGCCGTGTCAAACGATGCATGACCTTTGTCACAGTACATATGGATCCGGGCTCTGCCGCCCCGGGAAAGTATGGAATAAATCTCGTATGAGCCTTCTTTTCCTACGACGGCATCATCCTCGGAACCCAGTACGAGAACGGGACAACGGACCGCCGGAAGTTCATCCCTTATGTCAAAACCCGCAGTGCCCTCGGCAAGGGTTATGAACCGTTCAAATTCTTCATCGGTCACTGAACTGCCGGAACTGATAAGGAAGTCCTTGAGCGACTCGGCGATGGATGCAGGATAGAGCCTGGATGCGAAATCCATAAAGAGTTCGACTCCTTTACGCTCTTTGGCAAGGCGTATCCATTCCCCTATGGCAGGATTATCCGAAGCATCGAAACGGGCGCAGGTTGAACCTACTGCAAGTCTTGCGACAAGTTCGGGATGTCTTGCAGCGATGACAAGGCTTATCATGCCTCCCTGTGACGCACCGAAAAGGTATATGTTTTCGAGACCCAATCCCTTGACCGCGATAAAGGTATCTTCTGCCATTTCCTCTATCGTATAACTATCCGGCAGGTCATCCCTGCGGTCGAAAAGATATACCGTGAAATCATCCGTCATAGACCTGTACTGATTTGCTACGGCATCAGCAGATTCAATAACACTCTTTATGGAAAGACCGGGAATGATCACCATGGTCTTAGCGCCTTTCCCGAACTTCATGTATTTCATCGAGACCCCGTCTGCCGTGAACTTATTTACATAGATATCCATAAATATATCTCCTTTAGATGCTCATGAATATTATATCATCAGACTGCCGCGGGAAGGGTCCTCAGGTTGACGGGCTTACTGTTTTGTTATATTTTTATGGAGGAAACTACTGTTCATACAGGAGGGGATAATATGAGATTTTCAATCAGAGGATTGTTCTTTATACTTGCGTGTATCATCTCGGCTATTGCCGTAGTAATACCGTTCTATGAATTTTCGGTAGACGGCAGTCTCACCCAGACCGCCAGCATAAGCCTTCTCTACAACGGAGACAAATGGTATTGGTATGGCATAGTCATCCTGATCGCAGATGTTGCATCGATCCTGATGACACTGGCAGGCTTCAAGAAGCCGCTTGCCATCATCGCGCTCGCCAATTTTGTTACATCGATCTATGCGGTCATCTATACCAACATCACCAAAGAGTCCATCGCGTCCATCGTAAAGATCATGCTGAAATTCTCGGAAGGCCTTACAGGCAGCAAGTCTACATCTCAGCTGATCGTCTCGAACGGTCCCGGATACTATCTTATCATCCTGGCATTATTCATGGTCATAGTTACTGGATTATGGGCTGCATTTGAACGCGACTAATGTGCTATAATCTCCTTATTGAATTTTGATTCTCTACAGGAGGTTTCATTATGTTGGAAGTACGTCCCGATAATATGGTCAGGATCACGACTCCCGAGCTTGCCGATGCCTACATTGAAGAGCGCATCAAGATGCTTAAGGATCAGGTAGGTGACAAGAAGGTTTTGCTCGCCCTGTCAGGCGGCGTTGATTCATCTGTCGTTGCAGCTATGCTCATCAAGGCGATCGGTCAGCAGCTCGTATGTGTTCACGTTAACCATGGACTCTTGCGTAAGGGAGAGCCCGAACAGGTCATCAAGGTCTTCGGTGAAGAGCTCGGTGCAAATCTTATCTATGTTGATGCCACAGACAGGTTCCTGGATAAGCTCGCAGGTGTAACTGATCCCGAACAGAAGAGAAAGATCATCGGCGGTGAATTCATTGAAGTATTCGCTGAAGAAGCAAGGAAGCTCGACGGTATCGAGTTCCTCGCACAGGGCACGATCTGGCCCGACATCCTCGAGAGTGATGCCGGCATCAAGGCTCACCACAATGCAGGCGGACTTCCCGACGACATGAACTTCGAACTCGTTGAACCCGTACGTATCCTCTTCAAGGATGAGGTACGTGTCGTAGGTAAGCAGTTAGGCCTCCCCGACAACATGGTCTATCGTCAGCCCTTCCCGGGTCCCGGACTCGGCGTAAGATGTCCCGGTGCGATCACACGTGACCGTCTCGAAGCAGTCAGGGAATCTGATGCTATCCTCAGAGAAGAATTCGCAAAGAACGGCCTCGAGGGCAAGGTATGGCAGTACTTCACAGTAGTACCCGACTTCAAGTCCACAGGCGTCAAGGATGGCAAGAGAACATTTGACTGGCCCTGCATCATCCGTGCCATCAACACAACGGACGTTATGGAAGTTACAGTAGAGCACCTCTCCGACGAACTGATCGATCACCTCGTACAGAGGATCATCACAGAAGTTCCCGGCATCAACAGAGTGCTCTTCGACTACACTCCCAAGCCCCCGGCCACGGTCGAGTACGAATAATCGCAAAACGCTTGAAAGTCCCTAAAACAGGGGCTTTCAATTTTTCATGTCAACAAAATGTCAACAAGACTTTGAAAATCGGGTATTTTTTGGTACTTGAGAAGGCATTAAAAAT
>JAEFAZ010000001.1 GCA_016292135.1 Saccharofermentans sp. | reverse complement strand
AGGAAACAAACAGCACGATCCCCGGCTACACCCTGGATACAACCCTTTCCGTAAACGGCGATGTAGAAGTAACGATCTCCGAAGCTACAGCAGCATCAGGCGAAAAGGCCGACTTCAAGGATGTCTACACAAAGGATGAAGTCAAGAGACCTCTTACTATCACTAAGAGCGTCGACGGCCTTAACGTAACAGAAGAGGAGCTCGCCGGCGGAATCACGTTTGAAGTAACTACAACAGTAAACGGAACAACCAAGTGGGTAAAAGCAGACGGAAGCCTGTCAGACCTCAAGGTAGAGTTCACGATAGCCGCTAACTTCGCTCAGCAGGACGAAGGAATATACAAGATGGAAATCCCGAATGTAGCAGAGGGAACATATACTGTAAAGGAAACAAACAGCACGATCCCCGGCTACACCCTGGATACAACCCTTTCCGTAAACGGCGATGTAGAAGTAACGATCTCCGAAGCTACAGCAGCATCAGGCGAAAAGGCCGACTTCAAGGATGTCTATGAGAAGAACATCGAGAGAGGAAATCTCAAGGTTACAAAGAACGTTACCGGCAATACAGAACCTTCAGGTCAGAAGAAAAAGTTTGATATCGAAGTCAAACTGACTCTGCCTGACGGCGATCTTGATAAGCTCATTTCAAAGATCTCTGTCGAGAACGGTTCTTTCGATAAGACGAATCTTATCTGCAAGGCTTCTCTTGGCGATGACGAACAGATGATCATCAAGGGGATCCCTGTCGGAACGACTTATCAGGTAGTTGAGAATAATGTTCCTGAGAATTATAAGCTCTTAAGCATTACTTCTCCGCTTCCTGCGATCGCTTACGATAAGACAGTTGCAGTAACTGTAACGAACGAGTTTACTAATCCTGATCTCGGAAGCCTGAAGATCACGAAGGAGATCTCTTCCGAAAGTGATCCTGTTGCTTCAGGTACCAAGTTTAAGTTTGTTGTTGAATTTAAATCTGCTATTCCTGATGCAAAGGCTGATCCGAGAATGGTTCCCGGTACCGTGAACTATTCAGATAAGACATGGTCTGTAGAACTTTCTGCAGGTCAGAGCGCTATGTTAACGGGTCTGCCTAACGGCGTTGAGTACAAGATCACGGAAGATCTCAGCGGTATGGACGGATTCGATGCAGTAGCTCCCGTTGAAGGCAACATCGATATCTCTACCGATGCCGGAAGGAATGTTGTGGTAACTGTTACCAACAACTATACGGCCCCCAGAGGAAGCCTTATCGTCAGCAAGAAGGAAGCAGGCGATAACACAGCCGAGAGCGGTAAGCCTTCCAAGTACGAGTTCTATGTAAAGTGCGGCGATCTTTATCTGAATGAATCGACCGGTAAGTTTGTTGCAAAAGCAAATGCGACAAAGTTTGAGGTTGTTGCAGACGGATCGACGACTGTCAGCGGACTTATACTCGGACAGAAGTATTCTGTAGAAGAAGTAGCAGTAGAAGGCCTTGCAAAGGGCTATAGCTGCAAGGCGACATATTCGCCCGCTTCTATAGATCTTAATGAGTCCAACAAGGACGATGCCGAGATCACGATAACAAATACATATAAGGCACCTGTTCCCGGAATCCTTAAGATCACAAAGAAAGTTACCGGTGCTCCCGATACTGAGAGCAATAAGTCTTTCTCTTTCGAGGTAGAAGGTCCCGGTGGATATAAGGCTGCTTTTGAACTTAAGAACGGTGAGGAGATGACACTTGATAATCTCGTTCCCGGTGAGTACACGATAAAAGAACTCGGCACCGAGGCGGACGGAAGTGCCCAGATCAGCGGATACAAATTGTCTGTATCGTCCAATAAGGGCATGACGGTAGCAGTTGATTACAACAGCACGATGGATGTAACTGTTACCAACAAATACGAGAAGAAGACACCTACCCCTTCGGATGAACCCGAGCCGTCCAAGACTCCTACGGACAAACCCGAACCTTCGGATAAGCCTGAGCCTTCCAAGACTCCTACGGGCCAACCCGGTCCATCAGAAAAGCCGCCGAAGGAGCCTACCAAGAAGCCTACAGGCAAGCCGACTCCCAAGCCGACTAAATCGCCTAAGCCGACTAAGACGCCTACGCCGACAGATCCCGCATCTCCGACACCTACCAAGGCGCCCAGCTTTACACCTACCGAAAAGCCTACGCCTACACCCGGTGGAACAGGCGGAGACAAGAAAAAGGCTACGCCTACACCTACGATACATCCTACCGATGTTGTAAGCGCCAGGAGGAAGCGCAAGAAGGTTCCGGCTACCGGTGAAGGATCCTCTGTCTACAATATCGCAGCTGTTGTACTGCTTGCTGCAGGTGCAGTCGCGATTGGAGCAAGGACATATACAATATATGTTTCCAAGAAGAGGGAAGAGGAAAATTAAACAGATCAACAATCCATCTTTGTGTCAAGCCAGGGAGACTGTCTCATTTTTGAGGCAGTCTCTTCTACTTGATACTTGACACTGACTACACATATAAGTATAATAAACAAGCCTTTAGGACGCGGTCGTGGCGGAACTGGCAGACGCGCACGTTTGAGGGGCGTGTGGGTAACTCCATACGGGTTCAAGTCCCGTCGACCGCACCATAGTAAAAGAGAAGATGCTCTGCTTTAACAGCAGGGCATTTTTTCTGCCTTTTTCGGCGGAAATATAAAGGGCACCGGTGAGGCTGTTTCCGGTGCCCTTTACATGCTTTTGTATAGGAGAAATCATCTTGCTCTTGCTTTTTTATACATCCTCTTGTTCATGTACATGTGTTTGTCTGCCGTCTGCATGCAGGCGATGATCTGTTTGGTATCGCCTCCTTTAAGCTCACAGACACCTGTGCTGGCATGAATAGGGTAGGGCTTACCTGATGTCAGAGAAGCGTTGCTGAGCTCTCTGAGGAAGGAATCTACGAATTTATCGGCTCTGCCGCGGTCGTCTGATATTAAGACCGCTGAGAATTCGTCTCCGCCGAATCTGGCGCATATCTCGTTATCGTTCGTGAATGCCTTTAAGGTGTTTGCCAGGGTTATCAGTGCATAATCTCCCTCTGAATGCCCGTATTTGTCGTTTATGGACTTCAGATCGTCCATATCTATGCTGACGATGCTGATGATCTTGTCATCAGACAGGTCGGACAGAACGCGTGCGATCGCGTTCTCAAAGCCGCGTCTGTTGAAAAGACCTGTGAGAGGATCAGTCTCGGAGAGGATCTTTATCTCGGCAAGTTCTTTAAATCTGCTCTGAAGGTAACTGTTTTCGATAGCTGCTGACAGAGCGTTCGTATATGTGTTCGTGAGTGAATTAGGCCACTGGCCCTGTTCGGGTCTTAAGACCAGTATTCCGTATTCCTTGTTCTTGTAGTAGAGAGGGAAGATCACATATGTGCCGGGTTCATCAGTCTCGAGTATCGATTGGGGGAGTATATCTTCTTTGTTGAATCTGGCCTTGCTTATATCTGCGTGCATAGGGTCAGATGACAGCATCTTCTGCATCAGGATCATCTGATCCGTATATATGCTGTTGTTCTCTACGGATCCGAAAGAAGGGTCCTCCATATCGCACAGGCAGAGGTAGCCGGTATCGCAGCCTAAGGCCTTAAAATAGTAGTTGGCTACGGACATGGAGTTTTCCAGATCATATCTGTTCTGGTAATCGGATGTTATCCTGCCTGCTTCTCTTAAAAGGAATTCAGTATGGATGATCTTCTTGACATAAACATCTGCATTTTCGGGAACAGACTGGCTGCCGCATCCGCAGCTGGCTCTCAGTTTCATCTCTCCTGAGACCATGATCTTGCGTTCGGGGGTTAAGCCTGTCCAGCAATCGTCAATGATGGTAAATGCCGCATCAGCGTAATTTTCAGGGCTTATGGATACGGTTGTAAGGGAGGGGCGGTTCATCTCGCCCTCGTTGATTCCGTCAAATCCTGAGACACAAACATCTTCGGGGACCCTGATGCCACGCTTTTCGAGCTCTTCACAAACCGATATGGCCATATAATCGTTGGCGCATATTATTGCCTCGGGATATTTGCCGTCTTCTCCTATGAAGTGATCCACGGCGCGTTTGCCGCGGTTGATCCAATAGTTTCCTTCAAAGACCGTATTTTCTGTTATGGGAAGCCCTGCTTCATCCATTGCTTTCTTAAACCCTTCAAGCCTGTCGGGAGAATCCTTGGATGTGAATGGACCGGACATGTATCTGATATCTTTAAAGCCGTGATCTTGTATAAAATGTCTTGTCATATCATACATGGCTTTTTTATTTTCTATCGTTACGGAATAGAAGTCCGGATTATCGCTCTGGAGGCATATAACGGGACAGTTTGCTTCTTTTTTGAGGATCTCAAAGAGTTCAATATCCATTCCGTAGATATCGAATGTGTTGGGAAGAATGATGATGGCATCGAACTTGGAATAGTCGGGAAGACAGATGATGTTCTTCTTTCCGATCTCCGAGAGGAGGTTTCTTCCGTATGGGCAGGAGTAGGAGCCGTATGAGGAATAGATAAATACATCGGCATTTCTATCGGCGGCGCGTTCGATCACAGCCTTGCCACAGGCTTCCTGGAAAAACTGTGTGATCTCATTCATGAACAGACCAATCTTCTTGCGTCGCATAGCGGCCTCCGGTTACCGACTTTAGAAGATTATATCACACTTTGTTTACAAATGTGAATTAATTTTCACAATCTGTACATAATTTTTGTGTAACTGTTAATCGGTCTGTCCAGGATATGTTGTTTATTTGCCTTCGTAGGAGATGAGAACGTCAATGTTGTAGCCGGATAGAAGCTCTCTTCCGTTAAGCCCCTTAAGCTCGGAGAGAGCGAGGATCTTAACTATGTTGCCGCCCAGGCGCTCTACCAGGTTGGCAGTTGCTTTAAGAGTTCCGCCCGTTGCGATAAGATCGTCCAGGAGGATGACTTTCTGTCCGGGAAGGATGGAATCCTTGTGGATCTCGATCGTGGCCGTGCCGTATTCGAGAGAATATTCTTCGGAGATCGTTTCTTTGGGGAGCTTGCCTTTTTTACGTACCAGTACCATCGGTTTGTTGAGCGCATATGCTATTGGCGCACAGAAGATGAAGCCTCTTGATTCAAGCGCAACGAGAGCATCGAAATCTACGCCTTCAAGATGTTCTATAAGACTGTCGATCGCAAGTCGGAATCCTTCAGGATCTGCGATCAGTGATGTTATGTCACGGAACATGATGCCTTCTTCGGGGAAATTAGGGATTACATCAATATAGTCTTCTAGATTCTTCATGGCTCGTCTCCTGGAAAATATAAGATATGTTTATCCTATCACAAGGGAAGAAGATATTAAATACAGGCAGCCTATTTAATAGTGCGGTTGCGCTCGTAGAAGAACATGAACTGCTGTATTATCCCTGCGGTGTCAGGGTAGGGGGAGATATCGAATCTCCCGCCGTAGTATCTGTCCTGGATCCTTTGCATCCAGACATCCACGGGGAATCTTCCGTATCTGCCGTATGCAAATAACATCACGCAGTCGGCAACTTTCTTACCGACACCCCTTAATGAGGTTAGAGCATTGAAAAGATCTTCATCTGACAACTTATCCCATGCGTTAAGATCAGGATCGGTCCTTACGGCGGATTCGATGTAAGATGCTCTGTAGCCAACGCCCAGTGAAGTAATGTCTTCCAGTGACATGGAAGACATCTCATCTGCCGTCGGGAAGGCGTAGTAGATATCTTTGACAGGTCTTACGAAAGGATCTCCCAGATAATCCGGCATAAGTGCTTCGTGTCCGCAGAAGGAAGCGAGGCGCTCTACGGATGTCATTATGGATGGGATGGATCTTCTTTGGGAGATGATGAAACTTATCAAGGTCTCGAAGTTGTCCTGCCTTAAGATCCTTATTCCGGACGAATAGTCTGCCGCAGCTTTAAGATATCTGTCATCTTCCGGGATCTTTGACATGAGGGAGGAGTAGTCGTAATCAAGATGGAAATAATCTTTCCAGATACTGTTGAATTCTGACCCGCTGCAGCTGAATGCGAACCTGTTCTTGCCGATCCTTGCGATCTGAAGGTATCTGCCGAATGCCACGAGTTCGGTGTGATCGTCATCGATCACGGTGAATCTGAAGGCCTGACCGCTCTTCGCGATCTTGGCGGGATCGAAGCAGTTGATGTCCAACGTCTTATAGTCAGCCATTGTCTTTATCCAGTCTGAAGTAATTGTTAAGGTGGCAGACCTTGTTTCCGTTATAGAGCTTGTAGCTCTTATCGGGCTTAAATCCGGTTGCTGTCTCAAAGTCCTTGTCGGGAGTTATGACCGAAAGCCTCACGCCTTTACGGCACATGCCCTTTGCGGTAAGGAATTTAGATGCGACGGCCCTGTATATGTCTGCGGCTTCCTCCGGCGTCATGAGACGGCCGCCATAGGGAGGGTTAGTGATTATGAGGTTTCTGTCAAATCCCGTTAACGAGCCGAGGGAAGAGGGTGTCAGCTTCAATGCGTCCCTGACATCAAACTTTACAAATCCTTTGACTCCCGCGGCTTCAGCATTCGCATTTGCGGATCTGACCGCTTTGGGATCTATATCTGATCCCGCGAAAAAGATATCATCGAGGGGAGAGAGGTCTTCTTTGTCTCTTGCTTCCTCGCGAGCTTCGATAAGGACCTTGCGGCCGATGTAGGGAAGATCCGTAAAGGAGAACATCCTGTCACGTCCGGGAGCGATGCCGAGAGCGCTTCTGGCAGCTTCAATGACGATAGTACCCGATCCGCAGAAAGGATCGTAGAGCGATTCAAAGGAAAAGGGCCTGAACCGGGCAAGCTCCACCATGGCAAGAGCAAGAGTCTCTCTTATGGGCGCTTCATGCGTAAGCGGGCGGTAGCCGCGCTTATGGAGGCCGTCGCCGCTCGTATCTATCAGCATGCGGCATTCGTCGGAGACCATAGCAAACTGTATCTTTACGGTCCCTTTGTTGCTGTCTTCCGGTATAGGGGAGTCGTCCGGCAGTCCTGCCGCTCCGCAAAGGGATCTGCATACGGCTTTCTTTGCGAGGGACTGCATTGCGGGAACACCGAAAAGTTTTGATTTTCGTGAATAGCCCGTGATGATGAAGGCCCAGCCAGAAGGAATGAAATCAGACCAGTTGAGAGCAGCGGTCTTTTCAAAGAATTCGTCAAATTCAGTTGCTTTGAAATTACCTATGCAGAAGAATACACGTTCCGCGCAGCCGCAGAACATGTTAACACGGGCAACATCTGAAGCATATCCTTCATCGGGAACTGTCAACAATACCTGGCCGTCGCTGACCTTGATCTGATCCTTTGAGTAACCGCAGGATTCAAGGTCTATACGCGTCAGGGTTTCTAATCCGAATAATGTAGTGATCAATATTTCCATGTGATAATTATATCAAACAGGATTTGTTATTACTGACTTCTGTCAATAGGTTTTTTCAAGATTTTTGTGTCCGCGTGTGACGGACAGGCTAAAACGAACATACATTTAAAACGTCTGCAAAGCCCGTTATCATTATGTTGCGGGTTTTGTAATTCTTTTGTAACCGTTTTGTCAATAGTTTGCCTCATATTTTTTCGATGCAATAAATTCGGGCTTTGTGAGACATATTAACAATACAATGCTTGTTTTTGAGTTATCTACAAAGTTTTGAACATTTTGAACATTATTTTTATGTTTAACAGCGGTATATCTTACGATATAATCTATTCAAAATCAGCGAAAGGAACTGAATATGTCTGATATTACTGCTATGGCAGTCAGTGCCAAAAAGGCTTCGATCGATATGGCTGTTCTTTCAGATGAAGTTAAGAACAGAGCCCTTGAAGCGGTGTGCAAAGCATTGCTGGATAATGAGTCCGGGATAGTTGATGCTAACCATAAGGATCTTGATAATGCCAAGGAGGCGGATCTTGCCGCGCCTTTGCTCAAAAGACTTAAATATGATGAGAATAAGCTTTCCGATTCCGTAACTGGAATAAGGAGCCTTATTGGTCTTCCCGATCCTGTCGGCAAAGTTAACCTTCATACGACTCTTGATGACGGATTGGAACTTTACAGGATCACCTGTCCGATCGGCGTTATCGGCGTTATCTTTGAAAGCCGTCCTGATGCACTCGTTCAGATAGCTTCCCTTTGTCTTAAGAGCGGCAACGCAGTTTTTCTTAAGGGCGGTTCTGAAGCGGCTTTTACTAACCGTATTCTCGCAGACGTGATCAGCAAGGCCGGGATCGAAGCCGGCCTTCCCGAAGGCTGGCTCAATCTTCTCGAATCCAGGGAAGATGTCAACGGCATGCTGTCTCTTGATAAGTATATAGATCTTATTATCCCCAGAGGATCCAACCAGTTTGTTCAGTACATCATGAAAAACACTCAGATCCCCGTAATGGGGCATGCAGACGGTGTCTGTCACACCTTTATCGACAGGGACTGCGATGAGGACCTTGCCCTGAAGGTCGTTCTCGATGCCAAGACACAGTATGTCTCCGTATGCAACGCAACTGAGACGATACTCGTTGATGCGCCTTTGAAGGATACATTCCTGCCCCGTCTTCTTGAGACCTTGAAAGACAGCGGCGTTGAATTCTTCGGTGATGAATATGTCAGCAGCACATACGGCTGCGGCAAGGTCAGCGACTGGCACCATGAATATCTCGATATGAAGGTTTCCGTTAAGATCGTTGACGGCGTAATGGAAGCCTGTGAGCATATAAATGAGTTCGGATCAGGCCATACAGATGCTATAATCACTGCAAATACCGACACAGCCGATATCTTCCTCGGCAGAGTAGACTCGGGAAGCGTCCTGGTCAACTGTTCCACGAGGTTTGCTGACGGTTTCAGATATGGTTTTGGTGCTGAGGTTGGCATTTCGACCAGCAAGCTCCATGCAAGGGGACCTGTTGGTCTGGAAGGTCTTGTATCCTATAAGTACAGGCTGATCGGATCAGGGAATATAGTTGCCGATTACGCATCAGGCAATAAGACGTTTAAGCACATAAGACACAATATTTAAGATTGGGGTGAAGAAAATGAAAGTTAGTATCGCATCGGATCACGCAGGTTATGAGCTCCGTAAGCTCGTGGTTGCTCATCTCGTAGAGCTGGGTTACGAGGTCCTGGAGGGGGGCGCTGACACTGCGGCTCTTCCTTACAGTTATGTAGCAGCCGGCCAGAAGATCGCGGAAGACGTTCTCTCAGGCAAGGCTGACAGAGGCATCGCCATTTGCGGCACAGGCATCGGGATCTCTATCGTCTGCAACAAGTACAAGGGGATCAGGTGCGGTCTTTGCAACAATGAGTTCATGGCCAGGATGAGCAGACAGCATAATGATGCCAATGTTCTTGCTTTCGGAGCCCGTGTAGTCGGATCTTCGCTGGCCCTGTCCATGGTCGACGCATTCTTTGCCGAGGAGTTTGCAGGTGCCCGTCATGCAGAGCGTGTAGGGGATATAATCGCCCAGGAAGAGCGTCTTTTCAAATAATCTGATTTGAATATCTTATCTTTTCGAGCCAAAGGGATGACTGTCCCTTTGGTTCTTTTGTGCTTATACAAATGATGTTTTTTCTTGTCCGATTTGTGCGTATTACCATACTTGAAGATTAAATATCCGATAAAGGTTGTTTTATATTTATTTTGCGATAAAATTACCTTGTCTTAATAAAAAGCAAGGGGGCGGCCGTTATGTGGTTCCTTGAATTTCTGAAGGCTTTCTGGGAAGCTTTCGTTGAAGAAATTAAGATCGGTGATATAGGGGAAGAGATCAATAAGGGTATCCTGCAGTGGCAGCATTACTTTATGATCGATAATATCCAGCTCGTTATTACTGATGCCATTATCGTGTCATGGATCGCGATCGCCCTCATGATCCTTCTTTTGTGGTACTTATCCCGCGGGATCAGCAAGAAACCCAACACCAGACAGACCCTTATCTGGCTCGTGGTAGATCTTATCCTCAAGACCTGCCGCGATTTCGGCATGAGCCGCGAACAGGCCGAGGAGGTCGCTCCTATGATCATGTCGATCGGTGCGGTCATAATGGGCTGCAACGTTATCTCGGTGTTCAAGATCTCTCCGCCTGCGAAAAATATAGCATTCCCGGCTGCGATGGCTGTCGTGGCCATCATATATGTTCTTGTAATGGGCTTTAAGTTCGTCGGAGTCAAGGGCTTCGTCAAGTACATGACCTCTCCGATGCCCGCTTTGCTGCCTTTCAAGATCTTAGACTTCATCATCAAGCCCGTATCCCTTACGTTGCGTCTTTTCGGTAACGTTTTCGGTGCGTTCGTTTTCATGGAATTCCTCTACATCATCGTTCCTGCGGTCGTTCCCGGCGTTATCGGATTGTGGTTCGATATCGGTGACGGAATAATCCAGGCCGTTGTATTCTCCTACCTTACGATGTCGTATATCGGAGAGATCGTTGAGACAGCCCATGAGCCCGAAGATCTCGAAAAGAAAGAGAAGAAAGAGAAGAAGAAAGCCGCAAGGCTTGCCAAGAAGAACAGCAAGAAGAATCCCGAGTCGCTGAAAGCGGCCGTCTAATCTAAGGAGGTATAAGATATGTTAGAGATTCTTTCCAACCTTCCCGCAGTGATCACATCGGTCATCACATTTGCAGGAGAAGAAGCCGTTTCAGGCGGTATTGATCCGAAGGCTCTGGCCGCACTGGCTGCCGGTATCGCTATCGGACTCGGTGCATTGGGTTCAAGTCTCGGTATGGGTATTGCCACATCTCATGCTGTTGATGCCGGTGCAAGACAGCCTGAAGTATTCAGCAAGATCCAGACCTTGCTCCTCCTGGCTATCGTCTTTATCGAATCCGTTGCCATCTACTCGCTGGTCGTAGCGCTCCTGCTCATCTTCACATTCTGACGGAACCGGTATCTTTATCAAGGTGATATAAAGGAGTCATATATATTATGTCTTGCGAATTATTCAATCTGATCCTTGCAGCCGAGGAGAAATCGGGACTGTTTACTGCTGATCAGTTGGCAGGCTATCTGGTCACGGCGCTTTTTACCGCGATCAACCTTATAGTTGCCTATATCATTATCAAGAAGCTTGTTTATAAGAGAGTCATTGCCGCCATGAGGGAGAGGGAAGACGCTCTTAACAGCGAACTTGAGTCTGCCGAAAAGGCCAATGCCGAAGCGACGAAGACTGCCGAAGAGAGCAGCCAGATAATCGATGATGCCAAGGTTCAGGCTTCGGTCGTCATTGAAGAAGCTAAGGATAATGCCGAGAAACAGGCAGAAGCCATCATCCAGAATGCCAAGGATGAGGCTGAAATCATCATCACAAGAGCTCAGGAAGATGCTGAGAAACTTAAGAGATCATCCATCGAGGACATGAAGGATGATATCTCAGACTTGGCAGTACAGGTTGCAGAGCACGTTCTCGGTGAAGCTATCCCTCATGAACATCTTGTCAGCATGGCAAAGAAACATACGGATGAAGTAGTCGGAGCAGAGGTGAAGCAGAATGGCTGAAGGCTCTGATAATAAAGAAAGATTATTGTCTAAGGCTCGCGGTCCCCAGCTGCGTGTGGTATCGGCAGGCGATATCACCGTGGAGAAGATCGAGTTCATGGCTGCAAAATTTGCAGAGACGAACGGGATCCCCAACTACAGGCTCACGATCGAAAACGATGAATCGCTCATCGGCGGTATCGTGTTCTATTACAAGGGATCAAGGTACGATTACTCGATCAAGGGACAGCTATCGAGGATCTCCAGTTACATCAAGACCAACAGAGACATCAAGGAAGATGAAGGCGAAGGCAGTTTCGATCCTGCCGGCTTTAAATCCGAGATCGAAGATATACTGAAAAAATTCCCTGAGACAAACTTCGTCAGTATCGACGATGTTGAGCTCAAGGGCCTTAATGACGAACAATACGAAAAGCGTGTCGAAAAGGCTTTCACTTCCAATTCCAGTACGGATGAGGTAGGTATGGTAACATCACTTTCCGATGGTGTTGCTACTGTTTCAGGTCTTTCCAACTGCATGCTTTCCGAGCTGATCTCATTTGCGGGCGGTGCTGAAGGCATCGCGATGAACCTCGAGAAAAACAAAGTCGGTGTTGTCCTTTTGAACAGTGAAGATTCCGTTGTAGAAGGACAGCTCTGTAAGAGAACTCTTACCACGGTCTCTGTTCCTGTCGGCAACGGCCTCATCGGACGTGTTGTTAATCCTTTGGGCAAGCCTATCGACGGCAAGGGTATCATCAGATATACAGAGACCAGACCCATTGAATCCAATGCTCCCACGATCATCGACAGATCGCCTGTTAATAAGCCTATGGCTACCGGCATCACGGCAATCGATGCCCTGACTCCTATCGGGAGAGGCCAGAGAGAGCTTATCATCGGTGACCGTCAGACAGGTAAGACTGCCATCGCTGTTGATACGATCATAAACCAGCATGACAAGGACGTTATCTGCGTATACGTAGCTATCGGACAGAAGATGAGCAATATCGTATCTCTTGCCCGTACGCTCGAAAAGCACAAGGCCATGGACTATACGGTCATAGTTGCCGCATCAGCTTCTGATTCCGCTTCTATGCAGTACATTGCTCCTTTCGCGGGATGCGCCATAGCAGAGAAGTTCATGTACGATTACCATAAGGACGTCCTCATAATCTATGATGACCTTTCCAAGCATGCTCACGCATACCGTGAGATATCGCTCCTCTTAAGGCGTCCGCCGGGAAGAGAAGCTTATCCGGGTGACGTATTCTATCTGCATTCAAGACTTCTTGAGAGGTCAGCAAAGCTTGCAGATAAGATCGGCGGCGGGTCCATTACCGCTATCCCTATCGTAGAAACACAGGGCAACGATATTTCGGCTTACATCCCGACCAACGTGATCTCCATTACTGACGGTCAGATCTATCTTTCACCCGAACTGTTCTTCTCGGGGCAGAGACCTGCCATCAATGCCGGTCTTTCAGTATCCCGTGTCGGCGGTGCAGCTCAGACGAAGGCCATGAAGAAGGTCGGCGGACCTTTGCGTATCGCTCTTGCCCAGGCGCGTGAGATGGCTTCCTTTGCCCAGTTCGGTTCTGATCTCGATGAGAATACCCAGCTGCAGTTAAAGCGCGGTGTCGTTCTTAACGAGATATTGAAGCAGGAGCAGTACAAGCCTCTGACAGTTGCTGAACAGGTAATATCCCTTTATCTTGCGACGACTGACAAGCTCAACTTCCTCGCAAAGGAAGATATCAAGGAGAATGTCAATGAGTTCCTGATCCTTTTCAAGGTAAAGCACCCCAAGACATTCGCTTCGCTGAATGAGAAATGCATCCTGACGGATGAATTTGCCGACAGGATAGATAAGTTATATGCCAAGTTCAAGAAAATATACCTGACAGAACATACGGAGTATGCAGAGGAAGAGTAAGGTTCTTTATGGATAATCTCAATGACATAAAGAAGCGTATAAAGAGCGTCGATGACATAAGCCAGATGACAAATGCCATGCAGCTGGTAAGTTCTGCCAAGATGCGCAGATCCACTGCTCTCCACGACGCCATGTATCCGTTTTTCCGTCTCTGTGCCGAAAGCATGCAGGAGATGATGAACAATACGGATACTATCGATAACCCTTTCCTTACACTGAAGCAGAAGGATGAAGGCGGTCTCTGGAAGATAGGATGCTTTGTCCTTTCAGGAGACCAGGGTCTTGCCGGCGCCTATAACAATAACATGGTCAAGATCGCCGAAGAGCACATACGTACGAAGGTCCTCGAAAATACAAAGAAGGGGCTTTCCACGAACTATGAGCTTTATGTTTTCGGAAAGCTTGCCCGCGATAAGCTGATCCGCGCAGGTTATAACGTTAACAGGGATTTCTCGTTCCCGATCACGGAACCTACTTTCTATCAGGCCAAGAACGTGGGAACCATCATCAGGACCAAGTTCCTGAATCATGAGTTTGACCTGGTCTATCTCATTTATACCAGAATGGAATCACCCATCAAGATGGTGCCCATGGTCATGCGTCTGCTGCCGGTCGACGTCAAGGCTATCTCCAAGATATTGCCTTCTGACGTTAATGATGCAGGAATAGCCATTCCGCCCGGATCAGGTATAAATTATTACCCTAACGCAAATGCTGTGTTTGACTTCCTTATTGATTCCTATACGAATGCCATGATCTACGGAGCCATGGTGCAGGCATATGAATCTGAGCAGAGCGCAAGGCTCACTGCCATGCAGAACGCTACGGACAATGCGGAAGAGATGATGAAGAAACTGCAGCTTCTGAGCAACAGGGCAAGACAGGCAAAGATTACAACAGAACTTACCGAGATCGTGAACGGAGCTGCGCAGGCGGATAACATCTGACATAGCGGTTCCCAGATAATCAGACGGGGAGAGAGGATATAAGAAATGGCAATTGGAAAAGTAATACAGATCATAGGACCTGTTATCGACTGTGAGTTCGAGAGAGGTGACGTGCCGAAGGTCAATGATGCAGTAAGGATACTCGTAAGTAAAGATCCTAATGTCAGATCGGATAATGATGTCTTCGCTGAAGTACTGCAGCAGAGGGGAAACAACACCGTAAGATGCGTTTCTTTCAATGCGACCGAAGGCCTTATGAGAGGATTGCCTGTTGAATCTCTGGGTTCTCCTATCAAGGTCCCCGTCGGTGAGAAGATCACCGGAAGACTCTTTGATGCTCTGGGCCGTCCTATAGATGAGGACGGGGATATAGAGGCTGAGGATTATTGGTCGATCCACAGACCTGCGCCTTCTTTTACAGAGCAGTTCCCCTCTGAGTCCGTGCTGGAGACAGGCATCAAGGTCATCGATCTGCTGGTCCCTTTTTCGAAGGGAGGCAAGATCGGTCTGTTCGGAGGAGCCGGTGTAGGCAAGACAGTCCTCATACTCGAACTCATCCGCAACATCGCAAGTGAGCACGGCGGATATTCCGTGTTTACGGGCGTCGGAGAGCGTTCCCGTGAAGGCAACGACCTCTGGGGCGAGATGAAGGAATCCGGCGTTCTCGATAAGACCATAATGGTATTCGGTCAGATGAACGAGACGTCCGGTGCCAGGATGAGAGCGCCTCTAACAGGTCTTACCATGGCTGAGTATCTGAGAGACGAGAAGAAGAAGGACGTTCTTCTCTTCATCGACAATATATACAGATTCGTTCAGGCAGGTTCGGAGGTTTCGGCTTTGCTCGGCCGTATCCCTTCAGCCGTCGGTTACCAGCCTACGCTTGCAGGCGAAGTCGGTCAGCTTCAGGAGAGGATCACATCCACACGTAACGGATCCATCACCTCTATCCAGGCCGTCTATGTTCCTGCGGATGATATCACTGACCCTGCACCTGCGACGACCTTTGCCCACCTTGACGCTAATATCGTTCTTTCAAGAGCAGTCGTCGAGCTCGGTATCTATCCTGCCGTTGACCCTCTGGAATCTTCTTCGAGGATCCTTTCCGAAACTGTCGTTGGCAGTGAACATTACCATGTTGCAAGAAAGGTTCAGGAGATGCTCCAGCGCTATAAGGAACTTCAGGACATCATCGCTATCCTCGGTATGGAAGAACTGTCGGAAGAAGACAGGAAGACCGTATCCCGTGCGAGAAAGGTTCAGAAATTCCTCTCACAGCCTTTCTTCGTAACTGCTGAATCAACAGGATTCGAACCCAGATATGTACCCGTAAGCGAGACCGTAAAGGCTTTCGGAGAGCTGATCTCCGGATCCCTTGATCACATTCCCGAGCAGTGCTTCTTCATGAAGGGCGGTCTCGATGACGTTCTTAAAGCTTATAAGGAAAACAACTGATGGCTGATAAGACTGAAGATACGATCCATTTCCTGGTCATAACACCTGACCGCGTATTCCTTGAGACCGAAGCTTATTCGGTCACCATACCTGCCACGGACGGCGGTATGGGAATTATGCGCGGTCATGAGCCGCGTGTCGTGTCCATCACGCCCGGTACAGTCACCGTAAGGGACGGGGAGGGCGTAAGACACTTCTTTGCCGCCGAAGGCTATTGTGAGATATCCCAGTCTCTGGTCCTCATTATCTGCAATTCCGCTGAATGGCCGGATGACATTTCCGTCAGGAGGATCTTCGAGTCATATAAGAAAGCCTGTGACAGGCTCGATATGCAGAACAAGGACCGGTCAAAAGTCTATCCTAATGACGCCCAGTATATGAAACAGCGTGCTCTTGCCAGGATGCGTCTTATAGAAAACTACGGTTCTGAGAGCAAGAAGAAACGTCTTGCTGAATTTCGCGGAGAATGAACGCTGATTTTTTGTTCTTTTTTTTCGGAATTTTATATTATAATATGCTGGTTTGAGAAGAATTTTCAAAAGATAGGAGTTCAGGGATAAAAATGAGCGTTAAATTTTCGCTGGGTAAGCTTGACATAATAAGGATCGTTATAGCTTTGGCGCTTGCTGTCGCAGGCAGCATCGCTGCAGCAGGAAAGTTCTGGGATTGCGTGATATGGTATGTAGTCCTTTTCGTGATCAGTCTTTTTACTTTCACTTTCAAGGAAGAGGGCAAAGCTAAGTTTGTTCAGATCGCGGGAGATATCGTTCTTCCTGTCTTTTCAGCCTTCTTTACCGTATATTTTTTGCAGATGATCAATCTTATCGGTCATACCAAGGTCATCGAGTTCAATTCTCTCTATATGGTCATGTACCACAGTGAGAAGACAAGATGGGCTTATGAGATCACCATCGTCATGGCTGTATATTTCTTCCTGAGATTTATATGTGTAAAGAGAAGGTATGCGGCTCTCCTGACACCTGTTATCTTCCTGCTTTTCGGTACGGTCAACTACTTCATCTATACCGAGAGAGGACATGAATTCCTGTTCACGGATATCCTTTCCGCCGGCACGGCTCTGAACGTCGTATCCAATTACCATCTCGATATCAAGGGCCCGATCCTTTACGTGATCATTCCTTTCGCTCTCTACTGCATCGCTATGTTAAGGTTTAAGGGTGAGAAGAGGCTCCTGCCCATACCGGCAAAAGTTGCCATCTTTGCTGCTCTTTCCTGTGCATGCACGGCCGTATTCATCGTTACTCTTAAGAAGTGGAACACTGTATATTCACTTCAAGCATGGGAAGACAAGGGTTCTGCTTACAACGGTCTTTTGCTCAATATCAGCATGTCCGCATTGACGATGTTCCCTGAAGCTCCTGAAGGATATTCTGCAGAAGCGCTCGATAAGGATATCAGCGACCTCGGTATCGACATGAACGACAAGGGCAATGCCGATGAGGCATCCAACATCATCGTAATAATGAACGAGTCTTATATGCAGGCCAGGGATTACACCTTCATGCTAGGCTGCTACGAGGATCCTACTCCTTACTGGAATTCGCTTAATGAGAATACGGTACACGGATATGCGTTGTCTTCCGTTTACGGCGGCAATACTCCCAATTCCGAATTCGAATTCCTTACCGGTATATCAACGGCGTTCCTTCCTACGGGAACGATCCCTTACTCCAACTATATCAATAACGATACATATTCTTTTGCCTGGGCTCTCCGCGACATGGGCTACTCGACATGCGCGATGCATCCTTACCTCGCTTCCGGATGGAACCGCCCCAAGGTATATCCTTTGATCGGCTTCGAAGAATACATGTTCCTTGATGATTTTGAATATACTGACAAGGATCTTTACCGTGAATATGTATCCGATAAGTGCGCTTATCAGAACCTTATCAACAGGCTCGAAAGATCGAAGGGACAGAAGACCTTCAATTTCCTCGTAACCATGCAGAATCACGGCGGATATACTATGGAGTACGATAATTTCCATCTCCACAAGTATGTTTCCAATGTTTTTTCCGGTGAGACACTGCAGGTCAATACATATCTTAATGCTCTCAACAAGAGTGATGAGGCTCTGGAATACCTGCTCGATTATCTCAAGGGCTGTGATGAGAAGTACACCGTTCTTATCTTCGGTGACCATCAGCCTAAGATGATCGCTTTCAACAATAACTTCGCACCCGGAAGAAACTCCAGCTATATCGTTCCTTATCTCATCTGGACCAACTACGACATGGATCCCGCGCTTCTCGCTGAGCACGAAGAATGGGATGAGGTTACCAGCATCAATTATCTTTCTTTGGATGTCATGAGAGCTGCCGGCGTAAAGATGCCTTCCTACTACAAGGTCATCGACAGGTTAAAGACTGAGGTCCCCTGCCTCAACGCGATCGGTTACTACTCAAAGTCTGACGAGAAGTATCATTATCTTACGGATATCAATCCTGCTGAGAGCAAGGTCCTGAAGCTCTACCATGAGATCCAGTACAGTCTCCTTTTCGATAAGAAGGATTCAGGATTCAAGACCTTCACGAAAGATACGATCAGTGAGGTAAAACAGTCCAAATGATCTGCGGCGGGCCGAAAGGCCCGTTGTTGAATTATGCCCTCTTGAAATGTAAAATATTGCCATAGGAGGGTGTGCTGTCTATGAACGAAAAGTACCCAATGGCGTTGCCTGAAGGAACAGTCCTTGCAGGACAGTATATTGTCGATAAGGTCTTAGGCCAGGGCGGTTTCGGTATTACGTATATGGCGACTGACCATAAGACGGGTCAGCGTGTTGCGATCAAGGAGTTTTTCCCGGATGCTCTTGCGACAAGACATGAGACGATCGCGATCCCCTTTAACGGTGAGAGGAGCGAAAGCTTCGAATACGGCAAGAAGTGCTTCATGGAAGAGGCACAGACGCTTGCCCAGTTCATCGGCAACGAGAATATCGTAAGGATCCACACCTATTTCGAAGAGAACGATACCGGTTATTTCGTCATGGATTTCATCGAGGGTACCAGCCTGGATGATTACATCAAGGAAAAAGGCGGCAAGCTCGACTGGGAAGAGACGGCAAGTATCCTCGTTCCCGTTATGGATGCCCTTGCAGCAGTTCACGCCCGCGGCATCGTTCATAGAGACGTTACTCCCGATAATATCTACATCACCAAAGACGGTACCGTAAAGCTGCTAGATTTCGGTGCGGCAAGATACAGCGTCGGAGATAAGAGCCGCAGCCTTGACATAGTCTTAAAGCATGGTTTTGCTCCCAAGGAACAATATATCAGGCGTGGAAGACAGGGCCCTTATACGGATGTATATGCTCTTGGCGCAACTTTCTATTTTGCCCTTACCGGGCAGCGTCCGCCTGATTCGGTCGCAAGACTTGAGGAAGACGAACTGATCCCGCCGAGCACCTTGGGAGTTAAGCTTCCCGAAGCAGTCGAAAACGCGATCCTTCAGGCTCTGTCCGTAAATGCAGCGGACCGTTTCCAGACGATGACGGCCTTCAAGCGCGCTATGAAGATATCGGCAGAAGGAGCTAAGGTTCAGGAAAATCCTCAGCCTCAAGTATCCGCTCCGGTGGTTCCCGCTGCTCCTCAGGTACAGGCAGCAGCCCCTCAGGCTCCCGCTGCGCCGCAGGTTCCGGTCGTTCCTGCAGTACCACAGGCATATAACCGGCCTGTTGGTCAGAATATTCCGCCGGCTCCCGTTATTCCTTTGGCTCCTGCCGCTGCCCCCGTTATGCAGCAGCCCGTCCAGCCGGTGTATTCACAGCCGGTAATGCAGAACGCACAGGCTGACTATCCTTATCAGCAGGGCATACAGGCAGAACATGTCCAGCCGAAGAAGTCAAAGAAAGCGGTCATCGGGATCATCGCCGGTTTAGTTTCTCTGGCGGCTGTTGCCATCATAGTTGCGAGCATCGTCATCGTAGCGGGCAAGATGAAGGAAAACGACAACACTGTCCGGGACACTACGACCCGGACGACCCCCGGGAAGGTCACGAAGGAAACGACCACGGCCAGGAGCAGCCGCGGAGAAGATGCAAAGGGCACATCAGCCCTTGTAATTCCGGACGATCCTGCTGAAGATACAGATGTTACTGAAGATACCGAGCCGGATAAGACAGCTCCCGAAGAGACAGGCGATACTTCCGGTGAGGAGTCAAAGGCTACGAAAGCCAAGCCTACTGCTACACCGAAGCCTGTTGCCGTTAAGCCAAATGCGGTAAGCGCATCGGCATATTACACACAGAGTGACGGAAAGGCTTTTACTCCTGACCTTGCGATAGACGGAAACCTCAAGACCGCATGGAATGTCAGAGGTCACAGTGAAGTCGACGGTTCGGGCAAGAACAAGACCGTGACGACCAAGGGCGTAGGGGAGTATATGGATTTCTACTTTGCTCCCGGAACGACTCTCCATTCGATCAAGATCTGCCCGGGGTTCTGCCATGACGACAAGAAAGTGAAAAGATTCGAGAAGAACTATGCGCCGACAAGTGTTACTATAACTGCCGGTGATAAATCCTATGAGATAGATCTTTTCGATTATGCCTTCGATCTGGACAAGGCATCGAAAGGCTGCACCTTCGTTTTCCCTGAGTGGTTAACGCCCGAAAACGGAGTAGTAAGGCTGACGATCAATTCAGTCAGGAACATCTATGAAGACAACGGTCAGTCCTTCTGGAAGGATTGCTGTATTTCCGAAGTCTCGTTCAAAGGGGCTCAAGAGTAAGGATAAAAGGTAAATATGGGGGAGAAGAATATAAGCAAGGACATCAAGGATAACAAGCGGTTGATAAGACTGCTTATCACAGCAGCCGCACTGGCGGTCATCTATCTTGCGCTCGTTTTTGTCCTTCCTGACATGCGCATCTTCTCCCGGACGATAAAGAGCAATTATTCCGATGATTCGAAAAGGGTTTCCGTCAAAGCAGGCGACTCCTATGAGAGGACCTTCAACATGCCCTTTGACAAGGTGACGGGTCTTGCGGTCTTCCTTGAGAACGATTCCCCGAACGTTATCAGCATCAATGCGAAAGCTGAACTTATAAGCGCTGACGGCAGTGTAGTTGCTTCCAAGGACATCACTTCAGCTTATGATACGGAAATGAGGATCAATGTTCCTGTTGTACCGGGAACAGAGTATACATTCAGGTTTACGGTGGATTCCACAGGAAAAGAAGACGAGGCTTTCCTCCCGAAGATAGTCCTGTCCGAGACCGGAGATGTCCCGGCTTTCTCCATCAGCGGAAGGGGCGCGGGGGCTTCTGACAAGATCGTATTCCTCGGCGTCTACCTTGTTGCCGCGGCAATGCTGCTGTTGTATGTCTACGGTTTTGACAATAAGAAGATCGGAAGCAGCGGCATATCCGACAAGGCCTTCATCGGCGTGCTCCTTGTATTCTCGATATTCTTTATCAGCCAGTATTATGACCTGTTCATGATAATCAAGAGCGCTTTCCGCATGATCGATTCGTTCAAGGCCGGAAACATCAGGGATTATTACGGCTACTCCTATACGAGCGAACTGCAGTACCAGAGCAATAAGATGCTCTTTGCCTACGAATACAATTTCTTCCAGATATTCTTCACGGCGATCCTGATGCTGCCGCTCACGTTCTTTATGAACGGGGATTACGACGGCGCATCCATGCAGGGATTTATCTCAGCAGTCTATCTTACTGTAGTAATGGCGATACTTATCTTCGTTGCCTGGAAGGCGCTGGATAAGATCCTTAAGGCATGCGGTGCGGATGAGGAATACTCACGTGCAGTCAAACTCCTCTTCATATCGTCGCCGATGCTGCTCTATATGTCCGTCTTGTACGGTCAGATAGACATAATGTACATGATCGTTATCATACTGGCTCTGCCTTTCTATTACAGGGGTCAGTACAAGAGATTCTCACTCATCATGTCACTTGCAGTCGCGATGAAGACATTGCCTATAATGATCTTTATACCGCTTATCCTTCTTGCGAACAAAAAGATAAAGGACATCCTCATCAACTGCATTATCGTACTTGCTGCTCCTGCATTTTCGAAGATCGTCTTCGAGGGGAGTCAGGGACACAGGGCGATTACCGCCATTATCGAGGAAGACTATTCTTATGTAAGCAGGATCGCTGAAGTAAGGCTCGGCGACAGCTTTGCTGTCTTCGTATTGGCCTTTGCCCTGATATGCATATTCTGTTATATGCATAAAACGGATGTAAATGATAAGAAGAACCTCCTTTACGAGTCTATGCTCGCGGTCTTTACAGTATATGGAGCCTTCGTTATCTTCGTAACATGGCACATACAGTGGATGATTCCTCTGGTGCTCGCAACGGCTTTCCTCCTGCCCATGGTTAAAGACAGAAGGATCATGATCTTCGATATCGCTCTGGAATTCCTTTATGTTCTGACGGCAAGCTGCCTTGGAAAGTCGACGAACATGATCAACTACGGAGTGCTCTTCCTGTCCGGAGAATACTGCGATGCACCCGAGATAGGCGAGATATTGAATAACATCACTTCCTTGTCATACATTTTGTTAAGGACCTGTCTTGCCGCCGTCATCATCTATATGGCATATAAGTTCATCCGCAACAGGAAAACGGTTGAATATACTGAAGTCGACAGGACAGTTGCCGTCGGCAGGCTCTGGATACTCTATGCATTCGTGCTCTTCTATTTCTGGGCCTTTTTCTACATCGGATAGCATTGGACTTGTAAAAGCCGCCGGATAAATGCTATAATCTCTTTGCTTTGGGGCATTAGCGCAGCTGGGAGCGCGTTACACTGGCAGTGTAGAGGTCACGGGTTCGAACCCCGTATGCTCCACCAGATATGTTGGGGGACTGTTTCTTGAGAAACGGTCCCTTGTTTTTTAGACGGTAACATATGCCCGTTCTTTGATATAATGAATGGGATAAAGGACAAAGGGACCACGATATGATAGATCATTACGACGCGTTTATCTCATACAAGCATGCGGCTTTGGATTCCAGGATCGCTGAGCATGTTCAGCGCAATCTGGAATTCTTCTATATACCGCACAAGATCAGGAAGAGCACGGGGAAGAAGAGGATCTCCAGGATCTTCCGTGATAAGAGCGAACTTGCAAATACGAGCGATCTTTCCGATACGATCGCCAATGCGCTCGAAAAGTCCGACTATCTTATAGTCATATGTTCTCCCAACACCAAGCAGTCGATCTGGGTCAACAGGGAGATCGAGTATTTCCTGCGCAACCATACAAAGAAGCAGATCCTTACCGTTATCGCCGGCGGCGAACCCGTTGAGGTCATCCCTGATGAGCTTAAACACGATGTGCGCAAGATCGCAGGTGACGACGGTCAATTCTACGAAGTTGACGCTCCTACGGAACCTTTGTCCTGTGATTACAGGATGCCCTTGAACAAAGCTAAGAACGAGGAACTGCCGAGGCTTGCCGCCACTATCATCGGCTGTTCTTACGATGAGCTCGTAAGACGTCAGCGCGCATACAGGATGAAGCGTGCTCTTGCCATAGGCAGTCTGCTCATCGCAGCTGCGATAGCTTTTGGCGGCTACATGTTCTACAGCAAGAAGAAAGTAGATGCCGCTTTAAGGCAGGCTCTTGAGAACAGATCTGTCTCTCTTGCAAACACTGCCGATAAACTCCTTGACGATAAGGACCGTATAAGTGCCCTCTTTCTTGCACGTGAGGCGATCCCGAAAAACGGTAACGCAGATTATCCCGTAACTCCGGAAGCCTTCCATGCCTTGTCGGATGCTGTTTTGGCATACCAGGGATTGGACGGCCTTAATATAAACCATACCTGGAACTACTCGTTTAACAATCAGGTAAAGGATTTTGTCCTTAATGAAGACGGAAGCCGTCTTGCGGTTTTGTCCAGTGACGAGACTGTATCTTTATGGAATACGGAAGATCATTCAAAGATAATTGATTTCAAAGATCCTGAGCATTCTTCCAGGAAAGTTTCATTTCCCGTCAATGATGCCCTTATCGTTTGCAGCATTAAGACCATCAGGGCATTTGATGCCGCTGACGGCAAAGAGATCTGGAAGATCGAAAGTGATACCCCGTTAACTAATGATGATCCGGTGCCCGGAGAAGAAGGATATATCTATGTCAGTCTTAAGAAGAATGAACTCTGGAAGATCGATATCAAGACAGGTGAGATCTCCGGTAAATATGATATAGACATTACACTGGAAGAAGAAGATAAGAACCTTTCATATGATGAGCTCAAGATGTCACCCGATAAGACAAAGATCGCTTTCAAGGCCTATGCGGGGATCTATGATTACTATGTCGGGACATATGATCTCAAGTCCGGCAAGAAGGTCCTGAGAGACGCTTCAGAACTTTCTGTCGACGATATCGAATGGAACGGTGAAGACCGCATCATCACAGTAGAACACAAGATATCTCTGGGGGCTGAAGGATCCACAAAGCTGAACGATAAAACCCATTTGTCTCCTTATTCCGTATTTGTCAAATGTTATGATGCTTCCACGTTGAAAGAAGTCTGGAGCAAAGAACAGGTATGTGTAGGAGTGTATGAAAGTATCGGTCTTGTCATGCTCGAGGCACAGGATATGGTGGCAGCGTATGCCGGAAACAAGTGCTGCGCTTACGATATTAACAGCGGAGAGCTCGTTTATGACTGGGATACGAACGAGACCATCATCGAGGCCAATGACAGGGACGGTGACGGCATTCCGATGATGTTTACAAAGGACGGCGCTTACACGAATCCGTCTGTAAGTTCAGGAAACAAGGCGCTCAGCTTGTATTACTGCCTGCCCCGCAACTTAAGGAAAGTTGCCGTTAACAAGGGTATCTATCTTGTCAAGCAGAACGGAAGGGATATCAGCTATTTTACGACCTATGTCCGTGATGAGGATTGGCAGCAGGTCGAAGACTTTGTGACCACCTCGCTCTCAAACCGTCTTGTCGCGGATAACGTAGTCGCTTTCATTTCGGCAAAGGAAGACCTGCCGGTTCTTGCTTTGATAGATACTGCCGATAACAGTCTGATAAGAGAAGTCAAACTTTGTGACGATCAATACTCTGCGTATGAATATAAGATCCTTTTCGCTGACGGGGAAAATGTCTATCTGCTAAGACGCTCCAAAGGCCTGCATTTTATCACGGTCCCGATCAGATCCGGCGATCCTGAAGAAGAGTTTATCAGCGGAGAATATGAATATGGAGTATCGGAGGGATCTTATTCTGACGGTAAGATCGCGTATCTGGTAAATACTTTTGATCAGCATCTTTGCTGTCTTTATGATGTCGCAGGCGGCAAGACAGAAAAATATGAGTTAAATGACATCGAAGATCATAATTCGTTCGATTCTGCCATCTATTGTAAAGACCTTAATGCGGTCTATCTGCCCGGCAAAAAAGAGAAAGACAGGATAGTGGATCTTAAGACAGGCTCTCTTGTCAGCGTATCCCTGCCCGAAGATTGGGAATATACGGATCTGGTCTGCATCGATAAGGAAAGATCTCAATTGATAATGTCTGACAAGAACAAGATCGTATATGTCAGCACAGACGGAAAGATCCATCTTTCGATCTCCTGTGAAGGAAAGATCCCGGCAGGCCTTTCTGTCGTAAAAGATCCCGGGACCGGGAAGGATCTGCTCTTAGTCAGCTACAGCGACGGTGTTCTCAGCAGGTATGACATAACGACCGGTGATATTATCGCTTCCTCGAGGATAAGTTATTATTCAGATCAAACACCTGATGCCCGTTTTGAAGTTGATGAAAAGGCCGGCCTCATTTATGTATCCATGGGTTATGTTATCGATATTGTTGACCTTAACAGCTGGAAAGAACTTACATATATCAACTGTGCACTGGGCCGCTGTAAGTCATTGGACAGGTTCTATACCTTTTCATACGTAAGGAGCACTGAGTTGAATATCGGATATTATAAACACTACACTTTGCAGGATCTGATCGATAAAGCCGATAAGATCCTTGAAGATGAGCCTGTTCCTGAAGTGTTGAGAGCAGAGTACGGATTAAATGATATTATCCGATAGAAGGACCTGAAGGCTTATAGAGCTTGTCGAAAAGCCTTCCCGCGATGACATATATATCATGCTCGTCGTCTTCTCTTACAGCAATATAATCGCCTACATCGCCTGAATAGTATTTCTCATCGTTCCACACGGTGAAGAGCTTGATGGGGTGGTCCAAAGGCTTTGCGAATATCCTTGCGGATCCCGGAGGGCTTATGACCGTCATTGCATAAGGGGAGACCTTCTTGACCTCATTTGTAGCAAGATCCTTGATCTCCGGTTCGTATTCGTATTTGCCCAGATAGTTGAATCCTGTCATCTGGTAACTGTTGTGGAGCTTTTCGGCTGTTATCGGCCAGATCTCGCCTTCGATACCTATGAGGAGGTATTGCTCGTCGTTGATCGTGAAGTTGGCATCACCTTCCAGGGTTCTTACTTCGACCTGTGTTCCGACAGGGAAGACGTCAGCAAGTTTTACGACACCCAATTTCTGGTCGCGTTTCTCGTATGCCTGCATTCCTTCCATGTCGAGTGTAATCTTATCGGCATAGAGTACTTCGTACTTATCGTAGTAGTTACGGACCCTCAAATTGACCATGGTGTCTGCATCTTCCGTAAGGAGCTCAGGCATGATCGTAGCGCCGGCCTTGGTAATGTGACCGCCGCCTCCGCCTATGCCGTCAGCAATGAATTTGGCCAGTTCATTAGCGTGGACTTCTCTTGTGCATGACCTTACGGACAGTTTGATCTCTGAGGGGCTGACATAGTATGCCAGACATACATCAACGCCTGCCGTCTCTATGATAAAATCGCTTATAAGACCGAGGATGTTGGGATCACAGGGCTTGGATCTTAAGATAAGATAACGTCTTTCCTCGTGGTACTCGTAGTTGAGAATAGCTTCGCCCGTAATCTCAAGTTCTTCGAGAGAGATGTTTGCGTTGCTCATCTTGGTTACAAGGCTCTTATTGACGATCAGGGAATCGAGCATATCGCGGTCCAGAGGATGGAACAATTCGCTCAATCTGTTGGAGTCAGTATAAAGTCCGTAATAAAGGGCGGTGGAGAGGTTCTTGTTTTCTGTGACGTTGAATCCTTCCTGTCTTAACATGTCCCAGATGACTGTCGAGCAGGAACCGATGCTGCTTCTTACTTCCGAAAGTTCGGGAAGGTCGACCGTTACCTGGTGGTGGTCGATTATCGCTACGTTCTTTGCAGGAGTAAAAGTAACATTCTTCTGGCCATACTGGCAGTCACAAGTAACGAGCAGTTCAGGCTCACGGTCGAAATCAGGCTCGTAGGATACAGGTATATTGATGTCTTCGACCATTATGGTCAGATTGCTCTTGACGATGTGATTATTTCCTCGGTAGATAAACTGGGGCGTTTTGCCTTCCTTCTCAAAATAGCAGTAAAGGGCAAAGCCTGATGCAAGAGCATCGGCATCCGGGTTGTCGTGACACTGGATAACGATATCGTCAAATTTGAGCAGATCTGAAAGTCGCATAATTTAATTTCCTTTGCAAAAATTCCAATTATTATAATACATTACTGAGAGTTTTTGCAATTACAGGCTTTGAGTCTCTTCTCTCCATGAACGAGCGAGCTTGCGGAAGACGATGTTGGCAAGTATCATGCCAAGCAGGCCGCCTGCGACCCATGCAATGGGGTCACAGCCAACTGCCAGATAGTAGTTGTTGAAGACCTTTGACAAAGATGAGCAGATGAGCCTTACGAAGAATTCTGCGATTCCGACGGACATTGCCATAAAAGCAAAGCCCGCACCCTGCATGGAACTCCTGAAGATAAAGATCATGGCAAGAGCGATATAGCAGACTGCGCTTTCAACTATATAGATCATGGCATAGGGAATATATACCGATATATCCGTTCCGGTCGGGAAGAAGATCTGCATGACGGTAGGCGTAAGGCATATGACAAGAACTGCAGCTGCAACTGAATAAACGGAGAATATCTTCATTGCTGCCTTTATTCCGTCTTTTATGCGGTCCATCTTGCGGGCCCCGGTATTTTGGCCTACATAAGCAGGCATCGTCTGTCCGATGGAGAACATTCCCATGTTGATGATGCTCGAAAATTTGTTGGCTGCGGTTATCGCGGTTACCGCGACTGCACCGAACAGGTTGATGGCACTCTGCATGATGACCGTACCGGAAGCGGTAATGCCGTTTACAAGAGCCATGGGAAGACCTAAGATAAACTGCTTTCTTGCAGTAGTCCAATGTATCTTCCAGTGCCTTAACGAAGGTCTTAAAACAGGCACTCTGAAAACACAGTAGCAGGCTCCGGCGACCGCGGAACAAGCCTGGGAAATGACCGTAGCTATGGCTGCACCGAATGTTTCCCAGCCGAAAACGATTATGAACACCAGATCAAGGACAATGTTGATGCCTGCGGACATCATCAGGAAGAACAGGGGCATCTTGCTGTTTCCGATAGCCCTTAAGAGGGATGCAAAATAGTTGTTGAAAACAGTTGCCGTGATGCCGAGGGTTATCGTGGAAATATAAGCATAAGCATAATCGAAGATGGTATCGGGAGTATTCATCCATATAAGAAGGTGTTTGAGGAAGAAGATGCTGAACAGGGTCTGGATCGTTGCAAGTAATATGCAAAGATATATGCCGTTGGTAAAAGTCTTCTTGACGCCTTCTTCTTCCTTGGCTCCGTATCTCTGGCTCGTTAGTACCGAGAAGCCTGTTACCATACCGTTGGCAACGCCTATGAAGAGGAACATGAGCGTTCCGGTGGAACCTACGGCTGCAAGAGCCCTGTCGCCGACAAAGCGGCCGACGATGATCGTGTCGACGATGTTGTAGAGCTGCTGTATTATGTTGCCCAGAAAAAGGGGCCAGGTAAACTTTAGGATGATCGACAGGGGCTTGCCGACAGTCATATCCATATCTGTTCTGCGAGACATCTAACAGTCCTCCTGAGTTTGGTCGTGACTTGCTGCGGTTGCTGTAATGAGCCCCCTATACAGAACTTCCGCTTTTATAGTCAACAAAGAATGATATTATGTTGTATCATTATATGGATTATCTGATATTTGGCAATAGTTTTTTGCAAGGTCAGACTGAACGGAGATAATAAGTGCCATATTTAAGTCTTGAAGATATACACATGTCTTACTCCTCGAGGGAGATCCTCGACGGGGTGTCTTTCCGCATAAACAAGGGAGATAAGATAGCTTTTATCGGCGATAACGGTGCCGGCAAATCGACTCTCTTCAAGATCATCGAAGGTCTTGTAAGACCGGATTCTGGCAAGGTCATAACCCACGGCAATACTGTCATCGGGTATCTGTCCCAGAATGTCAATGACATGCATTTTTCCAATGTTTCACTGATGCCGAGAGCCCTTATCGAAGCCGAGGAGAAGATGAACGATGCCCAGCAGCAGATAAGCCTTTGTGCAGACGACTCCGATAAGCTCGCCGAAGCGATGGAAAGATTTACGCAGGCAACTGAAGAATTTGAGTCACTCGGCGGATACGATTATGAATACAGCGTAACATCCGCCATGGCAGGATTGGGCATAGCCTACCTTAAGGACAGGGCTGACTTGGAAGGCCTGTCGGGAGGAGAGTTGATGAGAGTCGCTCTTGCGAGGCTCACAGTCGAACACCCGGACATACTTATGCTCGATGAGCCTACGAACCATCTGGATGTCGATGCTGCAGAGTGGCTTGAAGATTTTCTGGCATCTTACGGCGGAGCGGTCTTTGTTATATCCCACGACAGATTCTTTATCGACAGGTTCGCCGACAGGATAATCGAGCTCGACGGAGGACATGTCACCTGTTACAGGGGCAACTATACAAGCTATGTCGAGCAGAAAGCTGCCTTTATGAAGATGCAGCAGGACAGGATAGAAGCTCTCGAGAAAGAGCTGTCGCATCAGGAGGAAGTTAAGCAGACATTCCTGTCTCACCGCAACATATCAGGCTATCATCAGCGTGAGAAGATGATAGATAAGCTTGGCGCCATCCTCGAAAAGGAGAAGGCCAAGATGCCCTCTGATTTTGCCAGGATGAGCTTTGCACCGGTTCCGGTTGAAAGGAGCGGCGCGGAAGATAAGATCCTTTTAAAGGCATCTGACGTCGGAATGTCTTTTGATGATCAGAAACTGTTCGAAAACATAAGCTTTGAACTGAAGGCAAATGATAAGATCTTTATCTGCGGCCCAAACGGCTGCGGCAAGACGACGATGCTCAATATCCTTCTCGGCAAAGTTATAGGTTTTACCGGAAAGATACTGATAAGTGAGACTGCAAGATGCGGCATCATGGGACAGTTCGTTCCCTTTGATGATGAGGATTTGACCTGTTACGATGAGCTCGTATCGAGAACGGACATGACTGTTTCCGCATCAAGGACATATCTTGCGAGGTTCGGTTTCACGGGAGACGATGTCTTTAAGAAGATCAAGGTCCTGTCGGGTGGTGAGAGGTCCAGGCTTTATCTTGCGTGCCTGCTCGCGGAATCTCCCGATATCCTTTTCCTTGACGAGCCCACCAATCATCTGGATATGAGATCCAGGGAGATCCTTGAAGATGCGATCGGCATGTATGACGGTGCGGTCATCTGTGTAAGCCATGACAGATATTTCATCGAAAAGTGTGCAGACAGGGTATTGGGATTCATTGGGACTACGGCAACGCTTTTCGATAAGTATTCCTACTACAGGAATGCCTGCAAGAAGGCTCTGACAGAGACTTCAGCAAGTTCTGACGCGGAAGGAACTCAGGAAAAGAAAGCTGAAGAAGAGATGCCCGTTAACAAGGCCAAGGCAAGGAAGGAAAGGGCCGCCGAAAGAAATAAGATCCGTCAGATAGAAAACGAGATAGAGAGGCTCGAAGCCAGGCAGGCGGAGCTTGAAGGCATGTTCGCTTCAGCCAAGGATGACAGCCTCTACAGGGAGTATTCCGACAATGCTGCATCCCTTGAAAGCCTTTATGAGGAGTATCTTGCACTGAGCGAAGAATAATGCCGCAAGATGCATTCATTAAACATTGATTATAATATGCTATAATATCAGTTGGATTTTCCATAACGAAGATAAACCGGACGGAACTTATGGGCAGCGATTTTATTACAGAGATCATCAAGTTTATCAACGAATTATTCCGCAGTTTGAGCAGCGGTTATATCTTCTTCGGCAACAAATGGGACTTTGTCCGCTATATCCTCGATATATTTGTCGTCACGATGATGTTCTTCTGGATATTCCTTTTCGTAAGACAGACACGCGCCTGGCAGCTTATCAAGGGTATCGTACTCGTCCTTCTGTTTGTATTGTTCTGTTCGATCCTCGGCATGGACATGGTATCCTTCCTGTTCAACAGGCTGCTCTATGTTTTCGCGATACTCTTTATCATCCTCTTCCAGCCCGAATTAAGAAGGGTTCTCGAGACGGTCGGTATCAGGACCTCAGGTCAGGTCAAGGGCATCTTCGTTAAGAAGACAAACGATTCATACAAGGACCAGACCAAGCTCATGATCAAGGAGATCTGCTCCGCATGTGCTGCCATGTCTGCATCATATACCGGCGCTCTCATTCTTATCGAGCGCAATACCAAGCTTAACGAACTTACCGAGCAGGAGAATGCGGTTCACTTCGAATCCACGGTTACGAGCTCTGTCCTTCAGAGCATATTCTACAAAGGCTCACCCATGCACGACGGAGCACTTCTCATCAGGAACGGCGTCATCATCGCAGCAAGATGTCATGTGCCTTTGTCAGTTACGATGCATGAGCTCGAAAAATCCGGCACACGTCACCGCGCTGCTGTCGGAGCGAGCGAACTCGGCGATACTGTCGTAGTAGTCGTATCAGAGGAGAGAGGAACGATATCCGTTGCAGTCAACGGCAGGCTCTTCGAGATGAGCTCTGCAGAGGAACTCAAGGCAAACCTTTCATATCTGCTCGGTGTTGCAGATCCTGCTGAACATAAGAAGTTCAACGCCCACGGAAAGAAGAAGGGCGTGTCCGAGCCTGACCATAAGAAGACGACCCAAGTTGAAGCAGGCGGCATAATCGCTGAGACGCCTGAAGTCCGCACACGCGAGGCTGCCGACATCAACGGTTTCCAGAGCATAAGCATAGGACAGAAGGTATTCTTCCTTATCCTGTCTTTTATCCTTTCGCTTACCTTATGGCTCTATATCCAGATCCAGAACAACCCTGTCGTTACGAGGACCCTTACGGTCCCTATCACATATCCCAAGGATAATGTTCCCAAGGGTATCGATATAACGACTCCTGTCAAAGAGTGTGAACTCACGATCGTCGGCCGTAAGAATGCCATAGGCAGCATCACTTCATCCGATATCACGGCAACCATCGATTACAAGGATATCGATGCGAAGTCATCAGGTGTATATAACCTTGACGTTGTTGTCGGATCCAAGGGAGACAACCGTTATTTCCGTGTGGAAAGGCAGCTCCCGAATAAGGTGTCGGTCACGGTCTATTCATTGGATTGATATCTTTCTTTAAATATTTGGAGGTAGACAGTACAATCATGTCCGGATTATTTGGAACAGACGGAGTAAGAGGAATAGCAAACGGCAAGCTCGATGCAAGGCTTGCATTCAGATTAGGATACGCAGGCGCGAAAGTCCTGGCAGGAGGGTCTTCTGATAAGAAGGGCAGGATACTGATAGGACGCGATACAAGGATCTCCGGCACGATGCTCGAAGCTGCTCTTGCAGCAGGCATCACTGCGGCAGGCTACGATGCAATGCTGGCAGGCGTTATCCCGACACCCGGCATCGCTTATGTTACCAGGACATCTGGCTTAGACTGCGGCGTCATGATCTCCGCATCCCATAATTCATTCGAGTATAACGGCATCAAGTTCTTCAGCCGTGACGGATACAAGCTTCCCGATGAGACAGAAGAAGAGATCGAGAAGATATTGGCTGATTTCGACTCTTACTATAAAGATCTTCCCGAAGGTGAGGGATTAGGCATCGTAGAGGAATTTCCTCAGGCCATGAAGTTCTATACGGATTATCTGATCAGATCCTTATGTCCTGACGCCAAGGGCAGAAAGATCGTAATAGACTGCGCCAACGGCGCATCTTCTGACTATGCGGAAACTGTATTCGGACTTACTGGCGCCCAGCTCGTAATGGTCGGCAACACACCCGACGGCATCAATATCAACCGTGACTGCGGCTCGACCCATCTTGAACTCCTTGCTGAGACAGTCGTAAGAGAGGGAGCTGACATGGGCTTTGCTTTCGACGGTGACGCCGACAGATTCCTGGCATGCGATAAGGAAGGCAATATCCTTGACGGAGATCAGATAATGGCTTCCCTTGCCCTGTCTTTGAAAGAGCAGGGAAGACTTAAGGACGATACGCTCGTAGTTACCGTAATGAGCAACCTGGGTGTTGATATCATGGCAAAGGACAAAGGCATAAAGCTCGTAAAGACCAAGGTCGGAGACCGATATGTCATCGAAGCCATGAAGAAGGACGGTTTTGTTCTTGGCGGCGAGCAGAGCGGACACGTTATCCTTTCAGAATATTCGACAACAGGCGACGGCATGCTCACGGCATTAGTCTTCCTCGATTCGATCGTAAGATCAGGCAAGAGCGCATCAGAGCTTTGCTCATGTGTAAGGATCCTGCCGCAGGTTCTTATCCCTGCCAGGGTTTCCGATGACAGCAAACAGAAGGCCATGGATGATGCTGAAATAAAAGCTCTTATCTCTGATTACGAAGCAGAACTTAACGGCAGCGGAAGGATCCTCGTAAGGCCCTCCGGTACTGAGCCTGTCATAAGGGTCATGTTAGAAGGTGATGACCCCGATAAGATCGGTAAGATGGCTAAGGGCATAGCTGGCCTTATCGAGAATAAATACGGAAATAAATAAGGGAGATATGCGATGTATAAGATAAGTGATTATCTGGATCTTTCCCATACGATTGCAGCAGACCTTTTCGAGGCTGTTGACTATCCCTGGGAAGTTCTGCCCGCTATAGGAGATTTCATAAAGAAGACCGGACCAACATTGGATCCTGAGGTCTACGATCACAAAGGAGACAATGTCTGGATCGCGAAAAGCGCCAAAGTATTTGATTCTGCTTACATAGGCTCCAATGTCATCATCGGACCTGATGCTGAAGTAAGACACTGCGCGTTTATAAGAGGAAATGCAATAGTCGGCGCTAATGCAGTGGTAGGCAATTCCACAGAACTTAAGAACGTGATCCTGTTCGATAATGTCCAGGTCCCTCACTACAACTATGTAGGCGATTCAATTCTGGGATATAAGGCGCATATGGGAGCAGGATCCATTACATCTAATGTTAAATCCGACAAGACTCTTGTGGTCGTTAAATCAGAAGAGGTCAATGTCGAGACCGGCCTTAAGAAGATGGGTGCGATCGTAGGTGACTTTGTCGAAGTCGGCTGCGGTTCGATCTTAAATCCCGGAACTGTTGTCGGCCGCAACTCGAGGATCTATCCTTTGTCCAGCGTAAGAGGTTTTGTCCCCGCTGATTCCGTATATAAGAAAGCAGGGGAGATCGCAAATATAGAATAAAAGAAAATATTGGGGGTAACATGACTAAGAATCTATCATTAAAGACCGGGTTGTCATTTTTTTCGATCTTGATGATCGCATTGATCATCTTCTGTTTTCCGGGAGTGGCCAACATCAAAGATAATGTTTCAGCCGCAGGTGTAGATCCTGTTAAGGAGACATATGATATCCGTATTGCCGGGATCCAGGTAACGGACGCAAATAAAGATGATATATTGGGTAAAGGCAAAAAAGAAGCAGTTTATATCCCTGAAACAAATACTCTTGAACTTAATGGGGATATAACAGCTGACAGTATTTGCTTTTTTCACAGCATTCCGGGTCTTACGATCAAAGTCACAAAAGATATCAAGATAAAATCGGAAGATAGTTGTGCTTTTTCCTTTGCTGCTGATACTACGATCACCGGACCGGGAAGACTTTACGTATCCGCACCCGAAGCTGGTTGTATCATACTCTGCTATGAACTGACCATTAAAGATGCCAATCTATATTTATCGGGACCTGCCGGGATCGAAGGTGGCGCAACCCAGGAAGAAAAAATCATCATCGATAATTCAAACATAGTCTGCGATTGCGGCGAGCGCGCTATCTGCTACATTCAAAAGGGTATCGAACTTAAAGATGCTGCTATATGTGATGGTTACAGTGTCCGTTATGTTGGTGGTGGATTTCCCTCCGGTTATGCAGTATGTTATCCAAGTGGAGGGAAAGCAAAAAAAGCCCGGATCATTCCCGGATATGGTCTTATAGTCGGAGATATACCTGTTACAAAGGCAAACAAGGATGATATTCTTGGTAAAGGCAAAAAGGAAGCTGTATATATTCCGGAAACAAATACTCTTGAACTGAATGAGAATATTAATTTACATTCTGACGGTATAACAAATCTTAATCAGGATCTTACTATCAAGGTGAATAAAGATGTTAAGATCGATACCACATGTAATTATGCTATCCTGATTTTTAAAGAAACAACTATCACGGGTCCGGGAAAACTTACATTATCGGCTCCTTCTGCAGAGTTTACTATTCAAATAATTACCGGCGGATTGAAGATAATAGATGCAAATATCGAATTGACATCCAATTATATGGGAATAGCCAGTGAATATAATACAGTATCACTGACCATAGAAAACTCATATCTTTCTGCAAGTGCGAGAGATACAGCAGTCGGATTTATAGCTGGCAAGATCGATCTTCGATGTGTGAAGATAACTGAACCTGAAGATGGGAAACTGTCGGATCTGAGCGGACAGGTTTACTATATTGGAACGGCTAATAATGCATCCGCAAGGTCAGTAAAGCTGGTGCCTTCACACAACTGGGGGAAATGGATTGTAACCACACAGGCTCAGGTTGGAAAGAAGGGTGTTGAGACCCGCACCTGTTCAGATTGCGGAAGAAAAGAGACACGCGAGATTCCTGCCTTGACTACTATTAAGATCAATAAGAAAAAAGATTCTTTGGTATGTGGCAGTTCCTTAATTTTGAAGGCTGAAGCAGAAGGAACTTCAACTGATGTTGCATGGAAGTCTTCAGACAACAAGATCGCAACAGTGAATAAGAACGGCAAGGTAACTGCAAAGATGGCCGGAACCGTTACGGTCACAGCATCTGCCGGAGGAACGACAGCAACATGCACCGTCACGGTTTTATATAAAGATGTTACTGACAGCAGTGACTTCTGGTATGCTCCGACAAATTACCTGACAGCCAAAGGCGTAGTTAAAGGTTATGCAAACCAGACCGAGTTCCGTCCTTCTAACGACTGTACAAGAGCACAGATGGTTACATTCCTCTACAGGCTTCAGGGTGAACCGAAGACGAAGGCAACGACATGCAAGTTTGATGATGTCAAGAGCGGTGACTATTTCTATAAGCCGGTTATCTGGGCTGTCGAAAACGGTATCACAACAGGCGTATCCGCTGCGAAGTTCGAACCCCAGAAGGTATGTACCAGAGCACAGACGGTAACCTTCCTGTGGAGGATGGCAGGCAAGCCCGAGCCCGCTAAGAACGCGAAGAAATTTACAGACGTAGAGACTAAAGATTACTTCTACAAGGCAACCCTCTGGGCCTCCGGCATGAAGATCCTCGCCGGCTACGACGACGGCACCTTCAAACCCCAGGGCAAGTGCCTTAGAAGACAGATGGTAACGTTCTTATATAAATATGATAAATACGTGAACGGTAAAGGTTGAAAGAACTTAGAATTCATGCGCAAAAAAACTGCCCTTCAAGGGCAGTTTTTGATAGAGAGAATCAATAATACCTTGTTATACAAGGACTGTCTTAAGTCTGTCAAATGCTGCTTTTGCAACCTGACGGACATTAGGATCTGAATCAGCGAATGCCAGTTTCTTGACATATTCTTCGCAATGCTTGGCATTGATGTCTGCTGCGGAAGTAGCGGCTGCAGCTCTTACCATGGGGTCCTGATCCCTGAGAAGAGGGATAAGAGCCATACCGGAGTCGTATGTCGGAATCTGTCCCAAAGCAATCGCAACCTCAGCTCTTACTGCGGGATCCGGCTCGCTCGTGAATTTGAGAAGGGCAGCGAGCTTCTGCTTCGAACCCAACTTACGAATCTTATCAATGAGCGCATCTGACCTTGCCACTTCTAAGCCTCCGTAACTCAATGCAATAAAGCATATTCATTAACCCTATTATATATGAAAGAAGGGACAAATCTATAAATAATTTGTGTACAAAGTATTAAACAAAACCCTGTACAAAATTAAAAGACCGTAACCTCTTGGATTACGGTCTTCTGGTGCACCTTCAGGGACTCGAACCCGGGGCCCACTGATTAAGAGTCAGTTGCTCTACCATCTGAGCTAAAGGTGCATGTTATGCTTTCGCAACGGAAACAATTATATATATTCGTATATTTTAAGTCAAGAGCAATTTCACTATATTTTTGTTAATTGAAATATTCTTTCATGTCTAAGGAAGAAAAGCTCTCCTTGAGAGGCAGACCAACTGCCTTTCCGTCACGGGCGGCCTTGTATATTCCCATGAGAGTATCAACTGAAGAATAGCCGTCGTAAGCAGACGCTACAGGTTCCTTGTCGTTGATTATGCAGTCGTATAGATCCTTATAGATACCGAGATGAGGATTGAGTGCAGTCTTAAATGAAGATATGCCGCCCTGTTTAAGCTGGGCCGAAAGGTAATGGAAGTTTTTCTTTTTGCCGGATGCATCCTTGATGCTGATGTGAGCCTTGCCGGATACCAAGCCCATCGTGATATGGCCTTTTTCGCAGAAAACTGAGAATTCAGCCGAGTGTTCGGCAGGGGAGGTTGCAGTCGTGCCTTCTATATGGGCAAGGGAGCCGTCTTCCATGCGGAGGATGGCGTATCCTAAGTCTTCCGCTTCAATATGTCTTAATCTCTGGGCGATCATGGCCTGTGCTTCAACGGGTTCCGTTCCCATCAGCCATACGAGAAGATCGATAGCATGGATCGTCTGGTTCATGAGAGCGCCGCCGTCTGCCTTCCAGGTGCCGCGCCATGCTGCAGAGTCGTAGTAGTCGTCACCATGTCCCCATCTTACATAGATCGAGCCGTGCGTGACTTTGCCGTATACGCCTTTCGCGATATCGTCTCTTATAAGACCGACAACGGGAAGATATCTGTAGATGTGGCCCATCGCTATCTTTCTGGAGGTCTTTTTCGAAGTGTCGTAAATGGCACGGGCTTCTTCTTCGGACATGGCCATAGGCTTTTCGAGAAGAAGGTTTGCTCCTTTTTCCATTGCGTAAGTAGCTACTTCGTAATGCATGCCGGAGGGAAGGGTGATCGCGACAACATCGGGAGAGAGTTCGTCTATGGCTTTTTTCCAGTCGTTGAAGATCCTGGCGTCCGTTCCTGCTTTGCCGCAGTTGGCGATCATGGCCTTGGCTGCATTCTCATTGACATCACAGGCACCTGCAAGACAGTATTTGCCGGAAAGTGACTTTATCGCCTTTGCATGTTTCTCGGATACGCGTCCGCATCCTGCTATCAGTACTGAAAGCTTTCTGTCTTCCACTTGAACAATCCTCCGCGTGTTTTCGATAGTTTATCACAAATAAAAAATCAACATTAATAATATATAATATTTGCAGGGGAATCCATAATGAATATCGGGGAGGCAGATCTCTTATGAATATGAAGGACATTATTGGTCAGAAGAGATACGGACAGGCACTTTCAAAGGAGCAGATCGAATTCTTTGTAAAGGGAGTTACGGATAAGACTATCCCTGATTATCAGATCTCAGCGCTGCTCATGGCTATCGTGCTCAACGGCATGGATGCAGAAGAGATGACGACGCTCACTATGGCGATGGCACATTCGGGAAAGATCCTGGATCTGTCTTTCGCAGGTGATATCACAGTAGATAAACACAGCACCGGCGGTGTCGGAGACAAGGTCACGATCCTGCTCCTGCCGCTGCTTGCAACATTCGGTATAAAGACCGTAAAGCTCTCGGGCAAGGGCCTGGGCTTTACGGGAGGGACCGTGGACAAGTTCGGATCGATCGAAGGATTCAGATATGAGATCCCGGCTGACGAGTTTCCTGCGCATCTTGAAAAATGCGGAATGGTCATCTCAGGCGCGAGCCCGGATCTTGCACCTGCCGATAAGATACTTTATGCATTGAGAGATGTAACGGGTACCGTCGATTCGATCCCTCTGATCGCATCGAGCATAATGAGCAAGAAACTTGCAGGTGGTGCGGATGTTATAGTGCTTGACGTCACATGCGGCTCCGGTGCTTTCATGAAGGATTTCTCCAGGGCACGCGAACTGGCTCAGGCCATGATCGACATCGGCAACGGCGCAGGCAAGAAGACTGTTGCGGTTATAACAGACATGGATCAGCCCTTAGGCAATTGCTGCGGCAATACTCTCGAGATGCAGGAAGTCCTCCAGACCTTTGCAGGACGCGGCAATACAGATGTCATAGAAGTCGTATGCCGGATCGCAGCAGAATGCATCAAAGCTTCAGGCAAAGCGAACGGTCTTGCGGGTGACGATCTGCTCTATGAATGTGCAACAAGGCTGACAAACGGCCAGGCGCTTGCCAAGTTTGCCGAGCTCATCTCATCACAGGGAGGGGAACTTAAGAACGGAGTGAATCCCGTATTCAAGGACCTTCCTTTCGAGGCAATGAGAGTCGTAGCTCCCGAAACCGGATATGTATATTCCATTCAGACAGATGTCATAGGAAATGCTGCTAATCATCTGGGCGCCGGAAGGAAGACGGTAAACGACACGATCGACTATGGAGCAGGCATCAGATTTTACGCGAAGAGGGGAGACAAGGTTAAGAAGGGAGACGTGCTCTGTGCTCTTTGTCACGGCGAAAAGAAGAGTCTTGACGATGAGGTCCTTTTCGATGTAATGGATGAGGTCCTCGGCGCATATAAGATCAGTGAAGAGGCACCCCCTGAAGTCCCGTCTGTAATGGAAGTGTTATCTTGATCACTTGCCTTTTTACGGCAGTAATGTATAATAAAACGAACAAATGTTTTAAGAGGTTTATATGCCCGGACCGGTAACACAGACAATCATCGGGATAGATCCCGGCTACGCGATCACCGGATACGGTATCGTCAGTAAGACAGGCAACAAGCTCAAGGCTCTGGATTACGGCGTTATCGAGACTAAGGCGCATACGGAATTCCCCTTAAGGCTTCTTACGATCAATGAGAAGATCAGGTTTATCCTCGAGCAGTACAAGCCTGACCTCATGGCCGTAGAAGAACTCTTCATGGGCAGCAACAGGACCACGGCTGTCGGTACGGCCCAGGCGAGAGGCGTTGTCATCGTTGAAGCGGCGAGACTTGATATACCTGTATATGAGTTTACTCCCGGGCAGATCAAACTTGCTGTCACTGGTTACGGTAAAGCTGATAAGAATCAGGTTCAGCAGATGATCAAGTCTTTATTGGGGCTCGATAAGATTCCGAAGCCTGATGATGCGGCTGATGCGCTCGCTGTTGCAGTATGTCTTGCAAATACAGGCACTGCGTTTGCAGGCAAGGCTGTATCGGGTTACCAGTATGGCCGCTACGGATACAGTAAACGCAACGAATTCGGATAAAAAGATTACGGGAGAAGATCTATGTATTCATATATAAAGGGAACACTGGAAGAAAGAGACGATCTTACGATCACTGTTGAAAACGGCGGGATCGGTTATCTTATCAATATGCCTTTTGCCTTATCGTCAGAACTGGGCCATCTCGGTTCCGAAGTCAAGGTCTATGTTTATCAGAGCGTTAAGGAAGATGATATTTCCTTATTCGGCTTTAACACTCGTGATTCTAAGGATATGTTCCTCAGGCTCATTACGGTCAACGGAGTCGGCCCAAAGGTCGCTCACTCCATCTGCTCCCAACTCTCGCCCGAGAAGTTCGCGATGGCCGTTATCTCCGGCAATGTTGCTTCTCTGACGCAGGTCAAGGGCCTTGGCAAGAAGGGTGCCGAGAGGATAATAGTCGATCTTAAGGACAAGATGAAGGAAGAGTCGATAAGTGACAGGGGCAGATCGGTCGCAGTAGTTGAAGATCCGTCATCTTCCGTTGACTATACTGTCAGCTCAGAGGCAGACATGTCCGTTATAAGGGATGCAGAAGATGCGCTCGTCATGCTCGGTTATAAGCCTGAGACCGCTGTTGAGGCAGTAGCTCATTCCTATGAGGATGGAATAGTTCTTGAAGATCTGATCAAGAAGTCACTGAAGGCAGCTTCCGGTGGCAAATTTGCCTGAGGATCAGGCAGTGTTATACTGAAACCGTATTATTGGATAAGAAGGAAACAGGTCTTATATGGATTACAACATGTATGAAGATGAAGAGAGAGTCATAGGCAGGACTGCCCAGCCTCAGGATGCTGATGAGAAGAGCTTAAGGCCTTATACTTTTGAAGATTATGCAGGTCAGGATAAGGTCAAGACAAACCTTAAGATCTTTATCGAGGCAGCCAAGAGCAGGGGAGACGCTTTAGACCATGTTCTCCTTTATGGTCCTCCGGGACTCGGCAAGACGACCCTTGCCGGTATCATCGCATCCGAGATGGGTGTTGCCATGCATATTACAAGCGGTCCTTCTATCGAGAAGGCCGGTGACCTTGCAGCTCTCCTTACCAACCTTAATGAGAATGAAGTCCTGTTTATAGACGAGATCCACAGGCTTAACAGATCAGTGGAAGAAGTACTCTATCCTGCGATGGAAGATTACTGTCTTGACCTCATGATAGGCAAGGGACCTTCCGCCAGATCCGTTCGACTAGATCTTCCTCATTTCACTCTGGTCGGTGCGACAACAAGGGCCGGTATGTTATCCGCTCCTTTGCGCGACAGGTTCGGCATGATCCACCGTCTCGAGATATATGAACCCGATGAGCTCGCAGTTATCCTTAAGAGAGACGCAGGGCTTCTTGATATAGCCATCGATGAGGACGGTCTTGCAAATATCGCATCCAGATCCAGGGGAACTCCCAGGATCGCGATAAGGCTCCTTAAGAGAATGAGGGACTATGCCCTTTACCTTAAGAAGGATGTGATCGACAAGGAAGTATCTGACTTCGGCCTTAAGGCTCTCGATATCGATGAAGCAGGTCTTGATGCCGTAGACAGAAGAGTTCTGATGTCGATCGCCGATATTTTCAAGGGCGGTCCTGTAGGCCTTGAGACTCTTGCTGCTGTTACGGGCGAAGATCCGGTAACCATAGAAGATGTTTACGAACCTTATCTCCTGCAGAAGGGTTATCTTGCCAAGACTCCGAGAGGAAGAGTCCTCACCTTGAGGGCCTATGATCATCTTAAGATAGCTTCGCCGGTCGAGATGACGGCTCCCTCACAGAGGAAAGGAGCAGCTCCCGACAACCTTACATTCGATCAGCTTGGTCAGGAATTTGTAGATCCTGACGTTACGAAGGATTAAAGGGGATTAGAACAATGCCGATGCTGCTCCACGCCTGCTGCGGTCCCTGCGCAATGTATCCCTTGCAGCTCCTGACTGATAACGGTCGTGACCTTGATGTGCTTTGGTATAACCCGAATATCCATCCCGAATTCGAATGGAACAGGAGGCTCGAAAACCTTCACAAAGCTTGTGATCACTATGGAGTAAGACTTATCGAGATCGAAGGCTTCGAAGAAGAATACTGGCGGTCGGGAGAATATCTCAAAGACTTTCCTTCGCGCTGCGCGATGTGCTATGACAAGAGAATGGATGTGGTTGCAGCCTATGCCGCGGAACACGGATACGATTCTTTCTGTACAACGCTTTTCGTAAGCCCTTACCAGCAGCATGAACTGATAAGATCTACATGCGAATCCAAGGCGGATAAGTACGATGTCGCATTCGAATATATGGATTTCAGACCCGGCTTCAGGCAGGGACAGAATATGGCTCGTGACATAGGCCTATACAGGCAGAAATATTGCGGATGCTGTTTATCCCTGGATGAGTCAGAATTCAAGGATAAAATACTTAAGAGTATGTTATAATTCAAACTAACAAAGAAAAGGAGGAACTTTTGCTTATGTTGTTATGGTTGACCTTTCTTATCGTTGCGGTTCTCCTCGCTGTCACTAATCTTGTAATGAGCGTTATCGGACGCCCCAGGCTCCGCAATTGGCTTACCATCGGTTCCTTGTCTTTCACTGCATTCGAGGCGTGGGCACAATATAATCTTGTTTCTTCTTACGTCACACGTTTTGATTATGTTACTATCTCACAGACTGTTCCTCTTATGAACAGCATGCTAATCATATTTATCCTTATCATGGTTCTTCTTAATATACTTGCTAACCTTCTCTATAAGAGCCGCTCCGGCAAGATCGGTATGGCTTTCGAAGGAAGAGAGTACAGATCAAGATCGACCGATGTCGTTGTCGAGAAGAAGGCAGACGATAAGGCCAAAGAAACTTCAGAGAATAAATAATCTAAAAATATTTGAAAGCCTCTAGGATAGGGGCTTTCAAGTTTCTGTCAACAAGATTTTATAATTTGAGATTATTAGTTCTTGGGTTGGCGTTAGATATCAAAAAGAGTTCTTTACTGAGATAGTATATTTTTCTGTGGAAACTTAAGTGGAGTTTTTTGTAGAAAATTTTATAAGATTATAATATAGGTCTTTTGTTGGAGTAGAATAATTGCTCAATGTCAGAATACATTATAGACAGGCTTCGTTTACTCGATAATTCGATCCTAATATCAGATTTCAGGGGGAACTGGTATATTCCGTTTTCGTCGGCAATGTTTTTTTTGGCTTGTTCGAAAAGTAATCCTCTATACGAAAAGTCAATCCTTATTTCTTTTGTTCTTATGCTTTTTCTTTCGCTGTTACTGCCGTCATCTGTTGATGCTGTTGTAAAAAAGTGTAGAGAAAGCAGGGTGCTTGCGGTTTTTTCTCTCCTGAATTCTATGGGTATCTGCTTCGCAAACTTGTACATTCTCTGGTGTATACCATTTGCATGGGGATATATTCCAGTCCTCCGACTTGTTTTTATGGTTTTTGGATTCCCGTTTGTTTTTGTCTGTAATGTGTTTCTTTGGGACAAACTTTCTTTCGTCATCATTAGCATAATCAATCCGTCTTCGATTAAGATGGGAGAATGGATCTTATACTGTCTGATACTCCTGGCAGTTGCTGCATTTGCCACATATGCTTACATAATGAGCAACGCTTTTTATCATATGGATATACCTTATGATATCATTTACACAAGCGACTCTCCTATGCTTCTCAAAGATGGCTCATACTTCGTTATCGATACAACTCAGAATGACATAAGGCAGCCACTGTTCGGCGTATTCTCCGCGCCTCTTATTGGTATCTCGAGCCTCATTGCATATACAATTCCATTTATACCGTCCGCGCTTATATTTGATTACGGTCAGATTTTTATTATATTCATTGCCATGCTCATGCTGACAAAGGCGCTAAAACTCACAGATTTACAGCGCATATGCTTTATGCTTGTCACTAGCTGCTCGTACATGTTTCTCCTTTCGTCATTTATGATGGAACAGTATGCCATCGCTGTTTTCTGGCTGATACTTACAATATGTCTTCTTTGTGGCAACTGCAAAGAAGCCTCTTTCGCTTCATATGCGGCCTGCGGAACACTCCTTACGAGTGCAGTCTTTATTCCTTTTACGTCTACATATCTATCTGTCAGGACTATAGGAAAATGGTTCAAAGACATGATCTTAAGGCTCTTCGACCTGCTCCTTCTCATGCTTCTTTTCTGCCGGTTTAACACCTTGATAGGAGCCGTTGATTCTCTTCTTTTTCTAACGATGTTCACAGGTGGTTCTGTCAAAATTTCGGATAGACTCTGCCAATTCTTCAAGTTTATCGAAAGCATATTTGTCGCCCCTGAATCAGGCCTGTTTACAGGAATATACTGGAATTCCTGGCAGATGAACAAAGTCACTTCCATAAGTATCGCAGGCTCCGTGATACTTGCTGTTGCTGTGGTTGCTCTTATCGTCACGCGCAAGGATAATATATCGCGATTTGCTGGAGTCTGGATACTCATCTCAGCGGTGATACTTATCGTCGTGGGATGGGGAACTTTCGAGAACGGACTAGTCCTTTACACACTGTATTTCGGCTGGGCTTATCTGGTTCTGATCATGAACCTGCTCAAATGGGCCGATAGCAAATACCGTACAAAGTTCATTACCCCATTATTTACTATGGCGGCAATGATTTGCATGCTGATTGTTAACATACCTGCACTTAAGAATCTTATGGATTTTGCTGTAACGGAATTTCCCGCATAATCAGTACAACTTATTGAAGTAGAGTTAGCTATACATGATAAGACTTCGAAGATGAATACGGAGTCTTTTTTGTGCAAATGAAGAATAATAGTTGCACATGTATTTAACTAATGTTGATATTTACAGTCAGTCTGAGCAATTCACTTCATCAAGACACCTCTTTTTATGCGTTTAGGTCTTCACCCGGAGCTTCGGCAGTAACGGTTATCGTATAGTAACCTTCGTATATGACCATTCCAGGTTTGGCGCCGGGGATCTTCTTGATGTGTGATACCTTGCAGTAGTCGACATCGCATTTCATGTCTGCAGCCGTGTGCTGTTCGAGAAGGATGCTTTTCGAAAAGTATGCTGCTATAGATGCCGCTTTTGTCACGGCGAGGTCGGAAGGGAATTCTTCGCCCTGATGAGATCTTACTATAACGTGTGTCCCGGGGATCCCTTTTACATGGAACCAGTAATCTTCAGGCGACGCAACGCCGAAGGTCAGGCGGTCGTTTTGAATGTTGTTGCGGCCGCAGAGGATCTCATAACCGTCAGAAGTTATGTATCTCCTGAAGGGAAGAGGATCTGATCTTCCGGTCTTTTTGCTGCGGTTTTTCCTTGCCTGCGCAAGTTGAGCCGCCTGTCTTAAGGCGCGGGAAGATGCTTTTCCGGACTTAGCCTTGCCGACCATGCGGTTGGGGTCGCCTGCAGGAGATGTATCTTTTCTTTCAGGCTTCTTGTCCTGGCTGATCTCTTCTTTAAGCGCCAGTATGTCTTCGCCGGTATCGGCCGCCATTATCGCAGCTCTTAAAGATCTTAAGTACTGGATGGAATCCTCGTCGTCACGGATATATTCTTCTGCAAGCTGGAGCTTGCGCTTGGATTTGCGGTATCTCTTATAGTAATCATTAGCATTATCAGTTGGCGTAAGAGCAGGATTCAGAGGGATCTCGGTTAGGCGGGGATTGCCTTCGGAATCAAGGTCCGTATAATCGGGCAGCATCGCAAAAGCGTCTCCCTGTTTGATCTGATGGACTGAAGTCAATATAAGATCGCCGTACATGCGGTATCTGTCTGATCTTTTGCCTTCTTCAAGATCCTGTTTATGTGCCTCGTATTTCTTGGATAATCTGGAAAGAGCGGAATCGACATTGGCAAGGAGCGCTTTCTTGCTGTCGTTAAGGCTCTTGCTGACTGTGTAAGATTTGTAACAGGCATCGAATGCTTCGGAAACAGAAGAGTAGTTCTTACAGGATGCGAAACCTGACAGGGGAACAAGCGCGATCTCGGCGGGCGTGTTATCATCCCTGAAATAAAGAGCGGGTCTGTAGTCCCTGTTGATTATTGCCCTAAAGTAATCAGAAAGAACGGGACAGAGTCTTTCGATGTTTTCATCTGTCAGAAGTCTGGCATTCGATCTTATGTCTATGTCGCACTGTCCGACGAGCTGCTTTGCCATCATGGGGGAAAGACCCAGTATGGAATTGACAAGCGCTTTGTCTATGGGGCGGGCGAGTTCCTCGTTCTTTATCGGGAGCAGGCCTGATCCTGCCATATCAAGTGCTTCTTCGATCGTCATCTTATCCTGGGCGGGCGGATATTCATAGATCCTGGCAGGCATGACTTCTCTGACCCTGCTCATCTGGGAATCTACATGAATGGCTGAATCGATGATCTTTCTGCCGGGGTTGATGAGGATGATGTTGGAGAACCTGCCCATCAGCTCTACAGTCAGGGTATAGGCTTTGCGGTCTTTAAGTTCATCAGTGTTGGAAAGGTTGATCTCGATTATCCTTTCACAGCCGGGATTGGTGACCGATTCGATCCTTGCACCGCTTATGTATTTGCGGAGGAGCATGCAAAAAGAAGGCGGCATTGCAGGGTTTTCGGGCGGAGAATCCGTCAAGCCGACCCTTGCGTGTCCGCAGTTAACTGAGATTATCAAGTGTTTGACGCCTGAGTTGGTCCTGATGTGGAGAACGACTGTATCAGATGCAGGCTGGAAGATCTTATCGACTCTTGTGCCTGCAAGATCACGGTTAAGTTCATATGCAATGACAGAACAAAGGATGCCGTCGATCGTCATGTTGATCAGCCTTCGCTGTTCTTACGCTTGCCGAACAGTATGAGCATGGCAACGATCCAGCAGATGAGCGCGATAAGGAGCTCAACTCCCAGGATCGTGAAGAACTTGGTGTAGTCATTAAGGGAGAACAGGAAGTCCAGCCCTATGATCAGAGCGATAACGACAATGGATGTTACCGGAACGAAAGCTTTCGAGTGGATAAAATGGTGCAGATAGTCACCGAAACCGACATTCGCTTTCTTGTGTGAGCGCGAAGAAGCAGAAGATGGTCTCTTCTTGGATGCTGTCTTTCGTCCTTTGCTCTTGTTTGCCATCAGGCCAGATCTCCTCTTTCTCTAAGGAGTTTCTGGATTTTCTCGGTAGGATTGACGAGAGCAGACAGGGATGCGTCATGGTTGATGGCGTCGATCAGGAGTGCTACGAACTTGCACATATTGACATCCGCATACCAGGGAGCTGCGAGGAGCTCGGGTCTTCTGTAGATAGCGTTGGTAGCGAAGACCTTGCTGATGATGCCTTCCTCATAAGCCCTGTCGAACTTTTCGATGCCTTCAGTGAACAGACCGAAGGTTACGGCACAGAATACGTGCTTGGCACCGCGCTTCTTCATGTCTCTTGCGATATCCAGGATGGAATCACCGGATGAGATCATGTCGTCTACGATAAGGATATCCTGGCCTTCAACGGAATCGCCGAGGAATTCGTGAGCGATGATGGGGTTGCGGCCGTTGACGATCGTCGTATAGTCTCTTCTCTTATAGAATGTTCCGAGAGGGACACCCAGGATCGATGCAAAGTACATTGCGCGGGGGATACCGCCTTCATCAGGGGATATGATCATGAACTTGCCCTTGGAGAATGAGAGGTCAGGGATCTGACGGTACATTTCCTTGATGATCTGGTACGTGGGCGGGATGCTCTCGAAGCCTGCGAGAGGAATAGCGTTAGCAACTCGCTCATCGTGTGCGTCGAATGTGATGATGTTGGCAACGCCTAAGTTATAGAGTTCCTCGAGTGCGAAAGCGCAGTCGAGAGATTCTCTGGAGTTTCTCTTGTGCTGGCGGCTTTCGTAAAGGAAAGGCATGATGACATTGATCCTTCGGGATTTGCCGGAGCAGGCGAGGATGACACGCTTCAGGTCCTGATAGTGGTCATCGGGGCTCATCCTGTTGTCCTGACCGAACATCTTATAAGTGCAGGAACAGTTCATGACATCGCTTATGATGTAAAGGTCATGGCCTCTTACGGTGTTCTTGATGACGGCTTTGCCTTCACCTGAAGAGAATCTCGTGTTATCAACATCGATGCGGTAGTCTTCACGGTAGAAGCCGGGGTAGGAGGAGACGATCTCTTCCTGCAGATACTCGGATCTTCGTTTGTTAAGGTAGTAGTTAACCTTCTCCGTGAACTCACCGGAACCTACGAGGGGGACAAGACCTATGGGTCCGACCGGAGCCATGGGGTTCTCGCCGTACTGGTTATACCTTGAATAGGATTTCTCGTCTGCTGCTGATGTCATTTGTTAGCCTGCCTTTCATAGATACTAAGTAGTCTACTTTTATATCATCTCATACTATTCATTAAATAAATCGAAAATTTCACCTAATCTGATCTGTTTTGTCATCTCTTCGATCCTGTTGGTGGAATTGATCAGGTCGTACACCGATTCATCCATGTTGATCGCATCGATGATCCTTGCAACATAAGGTACCATGTCAACGTCAACATACCAGGGTCTGCTGAGCAGTTCCTCGGATCTGTATATCAGGTTGGAGCACAAGACTCCCTTGATGATCTCTTTGTTATAAAGCTCGTCGAAAAGCTTAAGCCCGTCCGTGAATAGACCGAAGGGAGCAAGGCAGTATATATCCTTAGCACCGAGCTCGTGAAGCTGTTTAGCCGTTCTGTACATAGTCTCACCCGAGTTGATCATGTCGTCGATGAGGAGCACGTCCTTGCCGGTAACATCATCTCCCAGGAAGTTGAATGTCTTGACGGGGGAACCGGAAGGTGATTCGGAATAATCACGGACACGGTAGAAGATGTTAAGGGGCAGATTCAGTACGGAAGCATACTGTATAGCACGGGCCGCACCTGTCTCGTCAGGGCTTACGACTACGGTCGATTCGCTGTCGAGCTTGACCGATCCGAACCTTTCGAGGAGTGTCGATATTATCTTGAACCTGCACTGAGGCATCTCGATATCCATAAGGGGAACGGCGTTAGCGATCCTGGCATCGTGAGGGTCGAACATTATGAGCTTGGATACGCCAAGATTATAAAGGGACTGGAGCATCTCTGCGCAGTCGTAGGATTCTCTGTGTGAATCGAGTTTTTCGCGGCGGCCCTCATAAACGAAAGGCATGATGACATTGACCCTTCTGGCCTTGCCCATGCAGCAGGATACCATCCTGATAAGGTCACGGTAGTGATCGTCGGGGCTGATCGTGTGGTCGCCTACCACCAGGTCAAACTTCAGATTATGGGAAATGACATCGGTAATGATGAATATATCATGTCCGCGGCTGCTCTCGCCCATGACGAATTTGCCCTCGCCGGTCTGGAAACGGACGAGCTCAGATTCGAATATATAGTCTTTTCGGGCATATCCCGGGGAGTGTACATAGGGGTGGGCGTTCTTTTCGACTCTGTTCGCCCTTTTTTCGGATAAAACGGAATTGACTTTGTTTACAAAATCCTTGTTTGCGGTGTGACCGATTATGCCAATCGGTCCGAAAGGCTCCAAAGCAAGGCTGCTTTTTTTCGCGGATGAGTCGATTAAGTCTGACATAAGACCTCCGATAGATCAATTCATAAATAGTATCACTATAATCTTGTTTTTTATCAATAAGAAGAAATAAAAAATTAGCATAAAAAACCCCGCCGGGAGACGAGGCTATTTTTGTCAAAAAAACAAATCAGGACCGGAAGATCTTATGAAAGGCTCCCGATAAAATCGGCGATACCGTCCGCAAGCTCAGTAATTCCAAGCTTTTTGTCGGATGAAACAGCATAGACTTGGGCATCGGGAGAGAATCTGAACATATCGGCGAGCTGCCTTTGTCTTGTTAGGCACTGGGAGCGGCTCATCTTGTCACACTTGGTAAATACGATGAAATAAGGGATATCGGTGCTGTTGAGGTAATCTAACATCATGATATCCTTGTCGGAAGGCTCTCTTCTGATATCCAGCAGGATCAAAGCCAGGGAGATCTTGCGTCCTGAGGTGAAATAATCGTCACAAAGGGAAGAGAAGGCCTCAGACTTCTCCCTTGATACCTTGGCATAGCCGTAACCCGGAAGATCTGCTATGAGAAGGCTCTTATCTACTTCGAAATACACGACCTGCCTGGTCTTTCCGGGCGATGAAGACGTCCTTGCAAGCTTGCTGTTGTCAGCCAAAGCGTTGACAAGGGAAGATTTCCCCACGTTAGACCTGCCGCAAAGAACGATCTCAGGCAGTTCCTGTGAAGGACACTGCTTGATGGTCGCCGCAGCTTTAAGGAATGTGGTCTTTCGAAAATTTATGTTTCCCATGCCGAAGATTTTACCATAACGCACAAGACAAAAACGACAAAATCTCGTAAATCGCTGGATTTTTATAGTGGTTTTTGCAGGTTTTCGCAGTATTTGTAAGACGATGTGAGATGATTTTACGCGCTTTACAGGCTCATATGTTGTATGAACCCAAGTATGACACGTACTGCATTGATTAATCTGATGAACAAAGCAGGGAAGACGCCTGCATTGCTCGCGGCCTTCCTGATCTTCCTGCCGCAGCTCCTTTTCTGCAGCGGTTTTTATGTTTTCGGCTTTGTTGTACTCATCCTGATCTTGATCCTTGCAGTGATATCCTTCAGTTTGAGATGCCGTGATGCGGCTGCTGCAATTAGCTTTTCGCTTGTAATTTCCGTTCTGATAGCTATCCCGGTCCTTTCAAATGCCCTGAACAGTCAGTCTGCTCCGACAGGTCCGGGCAGATTTACGGTAACAGTCATTTCATCAGGTCTAAGACTCGATGGGAAAAGGAGGATAATCGGCGAGACGGAGGATGGCGTCAGGATCGCTTCAGTCCTGCCGGCTGATTCGATCTCCTGTTATCCATCTGATGTGATAGCGATAGAAGGGGACATGAACATCCCTTCAAGGGCTACAAATCAGGGTGAGTTCGATTACAGAGCTTATCTGGAACGAAGGGGGATCACAAGGTCGGTAAATGCTGAAAGAGTTGACCTTTTGTCACCCGGGATGATCTTTTCGGGGCTTTCGCGTTTTATTGAAGATAAAAGGTTTTCTTTCATCAGGGCAGTCTTATCTGATATGGACAGCGATACAGCCGCATTAACGGCCGCACTTCTGTTCGGGGACAGGAGCCTCCTGTCAGATGAAATGTCCCGGAAGTTTATGCTGACAGGTCTGAATCATCTTGCGGCCGTATCCGGAACACATTTCTCGGGATTTCTTATTATCCTTCCATATCTGTTCAGTCTTGCCGGGATCCGTAAACGCAAGATAACAGGTACGATATACATAGTCTTCTGTATCGCGATAGGATTCCTGACTTCCTGGACAGAATCCGTGACAAGAGCCGCTCTAATGAACATAGGGAGCTTTTTCGGCAGGGACCCCTTGTCTTCGATGAGCTTAGCTGCGATCCTGCTGATTCTCTCAGATCCCTACTGTGTTGTATCTCAGGGTTTTCTCATGAGTTATGCCGCGTCTTTGGCTATTAGGTTTATTGTGCCTGTTATAAGGGATTTTCTGACAACTGGGACCGTAAACCTTTTAAAGCGGACCGGCTTCAAGAAAATGAACGGACACAAATTGGAGATGAGGATCTCAAAGATAGTGACTGTCTTCGCTGTCTGCATAGGCTGCAGGTTGATCAACTGTCTGTTTTCAGACAGCGTGGAGATAAGGCTGGGCCCGGTCATGATGCTTATCAATATAATCGCATCTTTCATGGTGACTTTTATATGTGCATCGTTTGCACCTCTATGCTTAGCCGGTGGGATTGTCAGCTTTATCGCAGGAAACAGCGGCATCTCAAGTTCTGCTTTGTCTTTCATGGTCACACTGTTCAGTCTTTTTATCGACAGAGCATCGGATCTTTCGTATTCATCTGCGGGGATATCATGCCGGCCCGGATATCTGATAACAGCCACTGTTGTCTTTGCCGTTCTATGCATGATCCCCCAATGCATGCTCAAAAGGATCCTGTTTAAATTCTCAAGTCTGGTCCTTTGTGCTTCTGTCGGATTCTATGCCGCAGATCAGGTCAAGTATGGTGCTGCAAAGATAGTCTTTATCGATGTCGGGCAGGGGGACTGCGCCCTTGTAATGTCAGGTGGGAAGACAGCGTTGATAGATGGCGGTGTAACTGATGAAGGCCTGAAAACATTGCCATGTGTGTTAGATCACTACAATATCTCATCAGTTGATTACGCCATAATGAGCCACTGGGATAAGGATCATGTCGGCGGGCTCCTGTCTCTTGTTGAACAGGGAAGAGTTAAAATGCTGTATTCAGCCTACAACATCCCGGATGAACAGGTAGAAGAGATCCTTCATGACAGTCTGGGGCTGAGTCCTAATGAATGCAGCATATTCCTGTCAGAAAAAGTTGCTCTGATCAATTCAGGTGATGCATTTATGCTTTCTGATAATTGCAGACTTGATGTTATCTATCCGTCTGTTGCAAAGTCCGGAGAGAACGAAGATTCGGCTGTGATCCTTCTCGATTCATGCGGCACAAAAATCCTTTTTACCGGCGATATAGGCATGGAAACGGAAGAATATCTGGAAAGTGAGGGTTTGCTTCCTGACATCGACATCTTGAAAGTCGCCCACCACGGCAGCCGCTTTTCGACCGGTTCAGTTTTTCTGACTGCCGTTAAGCCGGAGAATGCAGTTGTTTCAGTAGCATTGAACAACCCTTATGGTCATCCGTCGCTTGAAGCCCTTTCAAGACTGGAAGAAACAGACTGCAGGGTATATCAGACTTCTCTATCCGGCGCTGTCACCGTCGATGCCGGGCTTTTCGGCTACAGGATAAGTGAATATGTTGATGAAAGGGGTGACGGGAGCGGATGAGATGAATATAAGAGTGCTTGGATTTCACCAATCACAATTGTTTAGGAGCTTTGGTGAAAAACTCTCATAGAATATTTCACTAAAGCATGAATAAAAGACAGTCTGGTGAAATTTTATCTGAATTTATGAGTGTTTTTTTCACCAAATGCAATTATTTGATCAGGTTGGTGAATTTCAAGAGATGTTTTTTTCACCAAACCATACCGAAAAGTTTGTTTGGTGAAATTTCACACTATGAATTTAAGGAGCAAATATGAAAAACAGTGCAATTACTGGAATTAATAGCAGATACATTTATCTGACGGATATGATCGAAAAGTTGAAATTTAAATTGAGTAAAGCACCCTCAGGAAGGATTCGCATAAACAGACATAACAAAAATCCGTATTATTATCTTGTGGATGATACGACAGATCTGTCCGGAAAGAGACTGGGTGTAAATGATCAGGCTCTGATAGACATGCTGATCCAAAAGCAGTATCTGATTAATGTTTTGAAAAGTGCCGAGACAGAAAGAGATTTTCTGGGCAAGATCATTAAAGGATACCCAAATGAGTATGCTGAGGACATCTACGCTAAACTCTGTCAGGAACGCAAAGACAGAGTAAAGCCGATAGTAATCCCGGATGAAGACTATATCAGAGAATGGCAAGCCCGCCCGTTCGAGACAAAGGGCATAAAAGACGGGCTGGTCCGCTTTACCACAATGAAAGGTGAAGAAGTCAGATCAAAGTCGGAGAAGATAATCGCCGACTACCTTCTGGCGAATAATATCCCATATAAGTACGAATGTCCGCTTAAACTGCCGGGTGGGATAATTCATCCTGATTTCACGATCCTCAGGGTAAGCGACAGGAAAGAGATCTATCATGAGCATCTCGGCATGATGGACAAAGCAGATTACACGGGCGATCAGCCGAGAAGGTTTAACATGTATGTTGATGGCGGGATAATGCCCGGAGACAGGTTGTTTATGTCTTTTGAGTCAAATGATTATCCGCTGGATATTAAGGTTATCGATAAGATTGCTAAGACCTGCTTCTTATAGAGGCTCTCCTTAACAATACGGCGTTGCTGTGTTATCCTATTGCAGTGGGGGATTAGATTGATCGATCTGTCGCAATCATTCCTTGGGAGGACATCTATGAATAGAATCACTTTTAAGAGAGCAGGGGCTCTTATCCTTTCTTTGGCAATAACAGTATCTTTAGTTCCAAAGATCACGGGAAAGAGTGAAGTAAAAGCAGATGATGAGTGGGTTAAGTCAGCAGAAAACACTGAATTTGGTACATCTCAGATCGCAAATCCGGTGGTTCCTGCCAGCAATAGCAGTGCATGGCAAGGAAGTTATGTGTATTATGGCAAATACAATGATGAGCCGATAAGATTCCGAGTTCTTAATAAAGACTCAAACAAATTTGGAGGTAGGACGTTATTTCTTGATAGCGATAAGTTGCTTTACCAGGAGGAATTTGACAATGATTATTCCAATGTTTGGGCAAATAGTTCGCTCAGGGAATATTTGAATAACACGTTCTTTAATGATTCATTTTCAAAAGCTGAACAGAATGCGGTCTTTGCCAGCACAGTCGATTCGCACGAGTATTCTTCAAGTGTGCGGGTACAGGATAGCTTTTACAGCGAGTACGGCAGTTATACTCCTCTGAATAAAGATAAAGTATTTGTTCTTGATATTGAAGATGTATCCAATAATATGTATGGTTATCATTACAAAGACGGTGCGATACATAAGAAACAACTTTTAACACCAAAGGAAAGAGTTGATCCTCATTGGTGGTTGCGTACTCCTAAGAAAAATACAAATAATGTTATCGCCTATGTTAATCAGAACGGAACATTAGTTACAAGGACATTGCGTGATTACAGTGGACAAGGCCCCGATCTTGATATAAGTGTGGCTCCCGCCATGAATATCGACAAAGACGCGATTATATTATCCTCATTGATCTCAGGGAACAGGGGAAAGGCTGGTGCCGAATATAAACTTACGGTCAAGGATGATGATATCAACCTTTCGATCCCTGATGGAAAGAATGTGACCGTTGACGGTAATACTGTGACAGTTCCTTATGTCTTGTCCGGTAAAAATGCAGGGAAGGTAACGCAGCTTTCTGTTGTTATCAAAGACAGGTCAACTGTAATCAGAGACGGGAAAATTATTGAATCGCCTGAAATTTTTTACTATCAGAAACTGGATTGGGATCTTTCTAAAGAAGGCAAAGTTACATTTAATCTGCCCGAAGATTTTTTTAAATATGATATATGGGGTTTTACGAGTCAGATGTATCTTCTTGCTGAAGATGCCAATGCAAAGATGGAGACTGATTATGCCGGCGAACCTTTATTGCTCCCCAATCCCAATCCGGTTGTCACTTATGATGTAAGAACTCCGTTTGACTGTAATTTTTCCCATATGATGTTCTTACAAGACCTAATCTTGTCTGATACGATAGGTAAATCCGAAACCGATCAAATAGACTTGGATAAAAACGGAGACCTGGATCTTGAGCTTAAACAGGTGTCTTCTTCCGATTTTGTTCTGAGCAGACTTGATAGCTGCAATCTGAGAGGCCGCTTTGTTATTGATTACGAAAATGCTTATCCTCAGAGCGGAATTAAGACAGTAGTGTTTATCCTGTCAGATTTTGATGTTTCACTTGACAAAGTAAGCAATGGCACGGCAACTTTATCGAAGACAAAGGCGCTCAATGGTGATGAGATAAAAGTAACCGTAAAGCCTGATGCCGGTTATGCTCTCGATAAGATTACATACACGCCTGAGGGAGGAACGGCTGTTGACATTACAAGTTCCAAGAAGTTCACTATGCCTAAAAACAATGTATCAGTTAAGGTAACATTCAAGTATGCTCTAAATCCTTCCCTTAAGTTGGATAAGACATCCGCAAGTGTCGTTTGCGGTGATAAGCTGACTTTGAAAGCAACGCTTAAGGATATAACAGACAAGATCTCCTGGAAGTCCTCTAATACAAAGATCGCAACGGTGGATTCCAACGGAAAGGTAACTGCAAAGCAGGCAGGAGCTGTAACTATTACGGCATCGGCATCAGGGAAGACCGCAAAGTGCACGGTTCAGGTTCTCTTTAAGGACGTGATCAATACCAAGGAGTTCTGGTATGAACCGACCTATTATCTGGCAAATATGAATGTTGTCAAAGGTTACGATAACCAGACTTTGTTTAAGCCTGCCGTCGAGTGTACCAGAGCACAGATGCTGACATTCATGTGGAGACTTGCGGGTTGCCCTGAGCCGAAGTCCTCTAAGTGCGACTTCCCGGATGTTAAGAGCGGTGACTATTTCTTCAAACCGGTTATCTGGGCGGTCGAAAACGGCATAACAACAGGATATAGTGACAAAACGTTCAAACCAAAGAATGTTTGCAGCAGAGCTCAGACAGTAACTTTCCTTTGGCGAATGGCAGGGAAACCCAACCCCAAGACAAAGGAAAACAAGTTTAAAGACGTTAAGAGTAACGCTTACTACTACAAAGCGACTCTCTGGGCATCCGAGATGAAGATACTTGCAGGTTACGATGACGGCACGTTCAGACCGGATGGCTTGTGCCTCAGACGCCAGATGGTCACATTCCTTTATAAATACGACAAATACGTCAACAAGAAATGATTTTATATTGATAACACAAAACTCCCGGGGACTAAATAACGTCACCGGGAGTTTTTAGTTGCTGGATATATCTCTTGACATTGATATGTGCTAGAGATAATATAAATGGTTTTTACAAATACAACATTTGTGAATGACCAAAATCTTTATTTTTCAGGGGGAGGTTTCTGGCCATGAAAAAACGATTATTCACCAGATTAACATGCTTGACTCTAACAGCGGCGATCGTATTGTCGTTCTCAGGGTTCATCTATGCTGACGAGACGGAGGGTGTGGATATTCCTCAAAATCTGAAATCTGAAGAGTCAGATGTTGTGGAAAAAGTGGTGATTGATGTTGATTTTGATAATGATGAATTAGCCGAGAACTTCATTATGAAAAAAATGTCCGGCATTACTGAGCCTACAAATGTAAAATTTAATTTCATTAATCAGTTAAGCGGATACGAAAAAACCATTTATGAAAACATTGTTCCGGCAGTTGTGGAAATTGCTGAAGGAAAGCGACAGAGTACAGAAATAACAATTCCTCAAGATCAACTATATATGATTTACTCAAATGAGGATATGGGTGTTTCTGATTTTTCTGTACTGACTCCCCAACAAAGAAGAACGTTGCTCTCAAATAAATTGCTTAAAGAATTTGATTATAATATTATTTTGTCTGCCATGTTGTTTTCGTGCCCGTATGATTTATATTGGTATGACAAAACAGTATATCCGGGATTGAATTTTACTGTGCGTTATAGTAAAAGCCAATTGATTGCGACTAATATTACTTTGATTTTCTATGTTGCTAATGAATATCAAGGTGAATCTAATACTGAAGTAAACCCTTTGTATGCAGAAAGCGCAAACGCAGCGGCTAATAATGCAAAGAATATAATTATTCAAAATAGTTCAAAAAATGATTACGATAAACTTCTTGCATATAATAATGCAATTTGTGAATTAACCAGTTACAATAATGATGCACTTGAAAACAACCCTCCTTATGGAAATCCCTGGCAGTTGGTTTGGGCTTTTGACGGAGATCCGAAAACTGAAGTTGTATGTGAAGGTTATGCCAAGGCTTTCCAGTATCTTTGTGATAATTCCGTTTTTCGCAGCGATGAAGTTTATGCAATTTCCGTAAGCGGAAATATGGGCGGCGGTGGTCACATGTGGAATATCGTCCACATGGATGATGGTAAAAACTATCTTGTAGATGTTACAAATAGCGATAACAATACGCACATAACACATGATTACACACTGCTGTTTATGGTCGGTGCTACTGGATCGGTCGCATCAGGTTATTCTAAGTCTGAATATGGAATAATTTATACATATAAAGATCATACAAAAACTTATTATGGGGAAGCACCGCTTACTCTTGAATCATCATCGTATGATCCTAAACATAAGTATTATATAACTGTTAATTGTGGTGCAGGTGGTACGGCTACAGCGGACGGTGATGATAATTATGTATATGCGGGAGATAAGATTAATGTTTATACGTATCCTAATACAGGATATAAGGTTGACAAGATCTCTGTTAACGGCAAGCCGATCACGGGAGATTGGTTCTATATGCCAGGCAGAAACGTTGAGATTAATGTAACGTTTAAGCAGATTGATTACGATATCACGGTTAATACAGGCGAAGGCGGTACAGTTGAATGTCCTGCATCAGCACATTATGGTGATAAGATTAATCTCAATGTAACTCCTGCTACAGGATATAAACTTGATAAGATCACCTCAGACCAAGTAAATATCAGCAATAATAGTTTTACTATGCCTGCAAAGAATGTGTCATTAAATGCAACATTCAAAAAGATCGATTACAAGATCAAAGCTAATTATGGTGAAGGCGGCTATATAACAGTTCCTGCTACGGCAAACTATAAAGACAATGTTACTATCACGACAAAACCGTCACTCGGCTATACGGTCGATAAGATCAAAGTAAACGGAAAAGAGATAACGGGTAATACGTTTGTGATGCCTGCAGGTGATGTTACGGTTGATGCAACGTTCAAAAAGATCGTATATACGATCACAGTAGATCCTTGTGTGGGCGGTACTGTAGAAGCCCCTTTAACAGCAACTTATGGCGAAAAGATCAATCTTACGATAACTCCGGAAACAGGATATGAGATCAAAGAGATAAAAGTAAACAATACTGTTGTTGAAAACGATTACTTTTACATGCCTACCGTTAATGTGACTATATATGCAACATTCGTAAAGATCGATTATTCTGTTTCGATTATTGCACCAGTAAATGGTAATGTTAAAGTTTCTGCAACAACGGCAAACTATAAAGACAAGATTACCGTAACTGCTACTCCTGACACGGGATATACTGTTGATAAGATCAAGGTCAACGGTACTGAGATTAACGGTAATACTTTTGAGATGCCGGCTGCTGATGCAACTGTTTCTGTAACGTTCAAAAAGATAGATTACACGATCACGGTAAATGCTGGCGATGGTGGTACTGTTAACTGCCCGAAGACCGCGCAATACGGCGATAAGGTCACGATCTCTGCATTGCCCGCAGCAGGATACATGATCGATAAGATCACTTCTAGTGATGTAACCATTAACAACAACAGTTTTACGATGCCGGCCAAGGGTGTTAATATATCTGTAACCTTTAAAAAGATCGATTACAAGATCACTGTTAATGCAGGCGAAGGTGGTACAGTAAACTGCCAGAAGACTGCACAATACGGCGATAAAGTAACTCTTACCGTAACGCCGAATGCCGGTTACACGCTTGACAAGATCACATCTGATCAGGTGAACGTAAGCAACAATAGCTTTACGATGCCTGCCGGTGAAGTAAAACTTAATGTTACTTTCAAAAAGATTGATTACACGATCACTGTTAACAGTGGTGAAGGCGGTACTGCGACAGCTTCTGCTACAGGTGGAAATGTTGGAGACAAGATCACTGTAAATTGTACTCCCGAAGCAGGATACAAGCTGGATCAGATCAAAGTCAACGGTACAGCTATTAATGACACCACGTTTGATATGCCTGCAGCAAATGTAACTGTTACTGTAACCTTCAAAAAGATCGATTATAAGATTACGGTAAACACAGGCGAAGGTGGTACTGCAAACTGCCAGAAAACTGCACAAGTTGGTGACAAAGTAACTCTTACCGTTGCTCCGGATGTCGGTTACACGCTGGATAAGATCACATCTGAGCAGGTAAACGTCAGCAATAATAGCTTTACGATGCCGGCTGGCGAAGTAAAACTTAATGTAACTTTCAAAAAGATTGATTACACGATCACTGTTAACAGTGGTGAAGGCGGTACTGCGACAGCTTCTGCTACTGGCGGAAATGTCGGAGACAAGATAACTGTGGATTGTGCTCCTGAAACCGGGTACAAGGTCGATCAGATCAAAGTTAACAATACAGCTATCAACGGCAATACATTTGATATGCCTGCAGCAAATGTAACAGTAACCGTAACCTTCAAAAAGATCGATTATACGATCACTGTTAATTCCGGTGAAAACGGATCTGCAACAGCCCCTGCTTCCGGAAATTACAATGACAAGATCACTGTTACTTGTACTCCTGCAAAGGGATATGAGGTCGACAGCATTACAGTCAACGGTACCGAAATTGAAGGCAATACTTTCACGATGCCTGCAGAGGTTGCAACAGTAGAAGTCACATTCAGGAAAGCGCTTTATGAACTGTCGATAAGCAATACTGCAGGCGGCTCGGCAACTCTTTCAGCAACTTCTGCATATTACGGCGATGAGATCACTGTAGATGTATCTGCCGATGACGGTTACCATCTCGCTGCCATCAAGGTCAACGGCAAAGCTATCGAAGGCAACAAGTTTGCTATGCCTGACGGAAAAACTGCAGTTGAAGTTGTTTTCGAGAAGAATGAATACAAGATAACTGCAAGCGCTGCAACCGGCGGTAAGGTAACGCTTTCAGCATCTGCTGCATCTGCCGGAACGGTCATCACGGTCAAGGCGACTGCAGACAAGGGTTATGAGCTCGATAAGATCACATATACTCCTGACGGCGGAAAGGCTGTTGATATTACGAGCGCAGCTAAGTTCACCATGCCTGCAAAGGACGTAACGGTTAAGGTGACATTTAAGAAGACCGTCGTAAAAGTAACTCTTACTCTGGACAAGACATCCGCTAAGATCGTCTGCGGAAGTACACAGACTTTGAAGGCAACTCTTAAGAATTCAAGTTCCAAGGTAGCATGGAAGTCTTCTAACTCAAAGATCGCATCGGTCGATTCCAATGGCAAGATCACAGCCAAGCAGGCAGGTAAAGTCACGATCACTGCATCTGCTGCAGGTGTCAGTGCTGCCTGTACGGTACAGGTGCTCTTCAAGGATGTTGTAAATGAGAAGGACTTCTGGTTCACACCTACTTACTATCTTGTAAACAAAGGCGTCGTAAAGGGCTACGATAACCAGACTCTCTTCAAGCCTACTAACGATTGTTCGAGAGCTCAGATGATCACGTTCCTCTGGAGACTTCAGGGAGAACCTGCTCCTAAGTCGTCAACAAACAAGTTTAAGGATGTTAAGAGTTCTGATTATTTCTACAAGGCATCGATCTGGGCAGTAGAGCAGGGGATCACAACGGTTCCTTCCGACAAGAAGTTCAACCCTCAGGGCATCTGCACCAGGGCACAGACCGTAACCTTCCTCTGGAGGATGGCCGGTAAGCCGGAGCCTAAGAAAGGTATTAACAAGTTCTCTGATATTAGGAGCGCGGATTATTTCTACAAGGCAACTCTCTGGGCAAATGAGTTGAAGATCGTATCGGGTTACGATGACGGTACTTTTAGACCTCTGGGCAATTGTACAAGACGTCAGATGGTAACATTCCTTTACAAGTACGATAAGTACGTTAACGGAAAAGGATGATATCATAAATTCCCTGATCATGGAGCCGCCTTCGGGCGGCTCTTTTTTGAGCAAAATCGAGGCATTTTCGATCAGATGGTTTATTCTGCCGTGATTATTGATATAAAAAGAAGAATGGTATAATTATTGCCGTAGCGGAGGCTGCGTCAAATGAAAGAGAAGGGATAAGCAACGTGAAGAAGAGCAGTGCTTCAGTAAGAAATGAGAACGTGAAGGCCGATCCGGTCAGACCTTCCGATAAGAATGCCAAGGCATCTTCCAGGATACTGGTCGTGACCGGTATCATTGCGGGAGTGGTCATATTGGCGGCTTGTGCGGCTCTGGTCCTGTATTTCAATAAGCCGGGAGGTGAAGTTCCTTCGTCTGAACCTTCATCTGATGTTTCCTCTTCCGATACGACAGATCTTTCTCCCGTTACTGCTGCATCCTCAAGCTCCGGCAGGGTAAGGAACAGCGACCCTTCGCAGCTTAAAGCGATCGATGCAAGGGCGCCTTATGTACTCGATAAGAGGAATATAACTCTTGATATAGCTAAAGGACAGAAGATGGGGATGGATGTTCTTGACGGCGTTTTGAGCTATATCGACGATTATGACAGCGAACCGGTCGTAACTTATACCGGTGACGTTAATGACAAGGTTGCAGGGACATATCCTATTACAGTAAAGATCACTGACTGGGCGGGAAATGCCGTAACGCTGGATCTTAAGGTCAAGGTCTGGGATTCCACAGGCTATACTCCGCCGACGGGCGAGACTACGACAGAGGCTCCCCCGAAATACTATAAGTTCAAGGATTTTGTTGCTGATTACGGTCCCCGCGGCACGATGGTCGGCATCGATGTTTCCAAGTGGCAGGGCAATATAGACTTCAACAAGGTCAAGGCGGCCGGCTGCGAGTTCGTGATAATGAGATGCGGTGTCTATTATGAGAAGGAGTTTAAGCTCGATCCCACATTCAAGACGAATTACGCCAACGCCAAGGCGGCAGGCCTTAAAGTAGGCATCTACTATGCTTCGACCGATGCGACACCTGACGAGGTCAGGGATAACGCAAACAAGCTCATAGATGCTCTTAACGGTGATAAGCTCGATTTCCCCGTAACGTTCGACTGGGAGAATTTCGGACATATCCAGAGATATAAGATCAGTTTGAACGATCTTTCCAACCTTTATGATGTTTTCGAGGAAACGTGCAAGGCCCGCGGCTACGAGACCATGCTCTATGCGAGCAAGTACTATCTGACTGAGATATGGAAACCCGCTGATTCAGTGACTGTCTGGCTCGCCCAGTACAATAAGAAGGTTACATACACTGGTTCGTTCTATATGTGGCAGGTGTCCGATTGCGGCAAGATCGACGGTATCGACGGTCCCGTGGATATGGATATCCTCATGCCGGAGGGAGGCTGACATGGCTTTCAAGACTGACAAGAAGAGATCCAAGGCCGGCATAGATATCAGGGCCTTCGAAGACCTTATGGCAAAAGATCCCGATAAGGCAAGGCTTGTCCTCGTCCATGGCGACGAGAATTATCTTGCCGAACAGGTGATCTCCTGCATGGAAGACTATTGGGTCGCTCCCGGCGCCCGTGATATGGACATGAATGTAATAGATACCAGGTTCTCCGAAAAGTTCGATATGGAGAAGCTGATAGATTCTGCCATGTGCGTACCCTGGATGAGCAAAGCCAGGCTCGTGGTCGTCAAAGGAGCGGATATCACTTCATATCAGGCTACGGACAGAGACCTTGAATTCCTGAAAGACCTTCCGTCTTCATGTGCGATACTGTTCTGGGACCAGGATGCCAAGTTCAAAGCGACCACCTCAGTTTATAAGGCGATAGCTGCATCGGGAACCGTAGTCGCTACGCCAATAGGAGATGAGAACGAAGTAGCCGAATGGATCAAGAGCAAGGTCTCATCCGACGGATACAGGATCGATGACAGATGCGCCGTCTCGATCGCCGGACGCTGTCAGAATTCGCTTATGACTGTATCCCACGAGCTCGAAAAGCTGTATCTTTACTGCGAAGCGAAGAATACGCGCGTTTTGAGTTATGAGATGATCGAAGACTGCTGTCCGCCCGATCTTACGGCCGTCGTTTTCGATATAATGGATTCCTGCGGCACGGGTAGCGCGGATAAGGCATTGTCGACTCTGTCGCGTCTTTTGTCTGCAGGAGAGCCTGTCGCCCGTCTGCGCACGACTGTAGTCGGTTATCTTCGTAAATTGATTATAGCCAAGGATCTCGGCAGTCAGGATGCCCTGTGCGCCGAGACCGGCATGCATCCTTATCCTGCGGGGAAGATGATAAGACAGGTCAGGAACTTCCCCATGGAAAGGCTAATAAAGCTCTATATCGACGGGGCGCATTACGATTCCGAGTTCAAGCACGGCAACATCGATGAGCGTGTTGCATTGGAATTGCTGATAATCGCAGCCTGCGGCGCGAGATAGGAAGGGCGTCTGATGCACAGGTTCCTTGTCTGTTCGGATATACACAGGTATTATGACAGCTTCGTCAAGGCTCTCGGGATGGCTGCCGCTGAAGGCGAAATCGAGAAGATCTTTATCGCGGGCGACCTTGAGATGCCCCCGGATAATATCGTTGACGCCATATATAACTGCAATGCATTCGCCAAAACGCCTGATTTCTATATGGTAAAAGGGAACTGCGACGACAGTTCCTGCGGCCTTTTCGGTGATATTGTGATAAACGGTATTCCGGGAGGACATAAGATCTTCCTTACCCACGGGCACAGATATCAGGTCAAGTCCGATCATTCGGTACTGGCTGCAGTTGCCAAGGCCAAGGGTTGTGATATAGCGATATTCGGGCATACGCATATGTTCTGCAACGAGTATCATTTCGGAGTTCACCTTCTGAACCCCGGCGCGCTGCACTTCGGATACATGTGCCCCGACGGTTTTGCCATCCTGACAACGGACGATGACGGCAGGGTGGACTTTGTTCACATGACAATTTGACCAATCCTATATAATGAATTAAAATTTATAAGTTACGGCTTCGGACAGGCTGTCTTTGTCCTGTCTTACGCGAAAAAGATAACACCGGAGGATATAATGGCAGATAAGATCAAGATGACTACGCCGATCGTCGAGATGGACGGCGATGAGATGACCAGGATCATTTGGAAACAGATAAAGGATATATGTATCGTTCCATTTGTAGACCTTAAGACCGAGTATTATGACCTGTCTCTTACTAACCGTGAGAAGACAGCCGATCAGGTTACTCTGGATGCGGCGCTCAGGACCAAGGAACTGGGAGTTGCCGTTAAGTGTGCGACCATCACGCCTAACGCACAGAGAATGGAAGAATATAATCTCACCAAGATGTGGAAATCTCCCAACGGCACCATCAGGGCAACCTTAGACGGTACAGTCTTCAGGGCTCCTATCCTTGTTGACGGGATCAAGCCTTTTGTATCCTGCTGGAAAAAGCCCATTACGATCGCCCGTCACGCATATGGTGACGTTTACCGTGATACGGAGTTCGCAGTCGAAGGCCCCTGCCGCGCGGAGCTTACGCTGAAGTTCCCCGACGGAAGAGAAGACAGTTCGACGATCTTCGAGTTCGAAGGCAACGGTATCGTCCAGGGCCTTTACAACACGGATAAATCGATCAGCGCATTCGCAAGGTCCTGCTTCAATTATGCTCTCGATACTAAACAGTCCCTCTGGTTTGCCACCAAGGATACGATCTCCAAGACCTATGACCACCGCTTCAAGGATATCTTTGCCGAGATCTTCGAAAAGGACTACAAGGACAAGTTCGAGGCAGCAGGCATCGAGTATTTCTATACTCTCATCGATGATGCAGTTGCCCGTGTCATGAGGTCCGAGGGCGGTTTTGTCTGGGCTTTGAAGAACTACGACGGTGATGTCATGAGCGACATGCTCGCATCTGCCTGCGGTTCACTTGCCATGATGACATCCGTGCTCGTGTCACCTGACGGCAAGTACGAATATGAAGCAGCTCACGGTACGGTTACCCGCCATTACTACAGGTACCTTAAGGGCGAGAAGACCTCCACGAACCCTGTTGCGACACTTTTCGCATGGTCCGGTGCATTGAGGAAGAGAGCCCAGCTTGACGGACTTTCCGAGCTTGAGGCCTTCGCTGACCGCCTCGAGAAAGCCACACTTGATACGATCGGACAGGGTATAATCACAGGAGACCTTAACAGCCTTCTCGACAGGGAAGACAAGAAGGTCGTAAATACGGAAGAATTCCTCACCGCCATCAGCGAGAGGATCTGAAAGATAAAGGAGAAACAAAGATGAGTTATTACAAAACATGGATCGACAGATCCGAGACGGTAGTCAATAAGCAGCTTTATACCGAATATATCAAGAAGTACTATTCGATGGAGGAGAAGGCCTATAAGACCATTCTCGGCGCATATCCCGACAACAGCGAATACCTTGAGGGCAATGCCAGGGCAATGGCATCCAAGCTCGGATTCGATTCCGAGACTATGGATATCTTCGTCGGATTCTTAGACGGTATCAAGACCAGCCTTAAGAACTCTGATGCGCTGGATCTTGAAAATGTAGATGACGATACTGAAGTTAAGCTCGATATCGACTACGAGAAACTCTTCTATAACATGCTCGATGCAAAGGCAGACTGGCTCTACAAGATGCCCGAGTGGAAGAACATCCTTGAAGAAGATCTCATGAAGCAGATAACTCATGATTACCGCGTGGCAAATATGGCTCATTCCGACCTGATCGGCCGTAATGATCCCTGTCCCTGCGGTTCAGGCAAGAAATACAAGAATTGCTGCGGCAAGAAGAACTGATCTTTTCGCTGAAGAGGTGATCTCCGGTGCGTAAACTGCTGACATCCAAATGGTTCATCATACTGGTAACGGTCCTTATCCTGATCGTTATAATCGGAGTCGGCTTTATTCCCGGCAGCCCCGTCAGGCAGGTCTTAAAGCCCGTATCCGGTCTGGCAAGTCCCGTACAGGGCTTTGTCAAGAATGTCGGTGACATGATAGGTGATGCAAGATCGGCCCTTTTCGACGGTATGGCCATAAGGGAAGAGAACGAAAAGCTCAAGGAGCAGATCGCCCAGCTGCAATACGCTCTTACCCAGAGCGAAGAAGCGGCCATCAGGTATGAGGAACTTAAGGAAGCCCTTCATATCAAGGATACCTTCAGTTCCTACGATGTATACGGTGCCGCGATCCTTTCAAGAGACGCTGACGAGTGGTTCTCCGTAATCCGTGCGGATGCAGGCAGCAGGGACGGCGTCAAGCTCGGATCCGGCCAGGCTTATGCGGTCGTTGATGTTGATATGAGCCTCGTCGGAAGGGTTATCGAAGCGGATGAATCGAATTCCAAGATCCTGACGCTTATGCATGAGAGCTTCAGGGTATCCTGTAAGGTCAACGAGGTAAACGGCGCATATGTTACCTGCTGCGGTGACGCCAATCTCAAGAAAGACGGCCTTTGCCGCCTTACCGACATCGATCCTGATGTCGTGCTCGAGGAAGGAGACGTTATCGTTACGTCAGGCGAGGGAGGACTGTTCCCCGAGGGTATCCCTGTCGGAACCGTTGTTTCCGTCGATTATTCTGACCCTCTCAATGTAACCGCTACATTGAAGCCTTATATCGATGTTTCTCAGCTCAAAGATGTTTTCATAATGATCCCTGTAGCTGATGACAGCGCTTCGACTGATGCAACAGAGCAGACTTCGGCGGAAGGCGGAGTTCAATGAGCAGGTTCCCTTTTCGAAAAGTGATCGCATATACCGTCTATATCATCCTGGTGTTTTGCATACAGGTATCCTATTCGGCCGAGATGAGCATATGGGGACAGATACCGGATCTTATGCTGGTATTTACTGTCCTGACGGCTTATTTCCATGGCTTTAAGGACGGAGTTATAGTGGGACTGATCTTAGGCCTTTTGAGGGACTGCTTCTGCGCCCCCTGTGTGACCGGCCTTGACGGTCAATTGGTAGTTACGGGCGGAATAGGGCTTCTTGTCATGTTCCTTGCGGCTTCCGTTGCCAGTTCCTTCTTTACGGGCAGGATGAAGCGTAATGTGCCTTTCTCGTTCGTGACGGTCGCTGCCGTTACGATGATGTATAAGATCGCAGGTTTTCTTTTGTCAGTCATGTGGCTTTCCCTGGTGCAGCATTCCGGCGTTCCGGATATCGCGGACTTTATCGTAAGATCGCTCCTGCCCCAGATGGGACTTAATATTATCGCGGCTATACCTTTGGTATTCCTTTTGATCTTTATCGGTCCCTATAAGCGCAGCAAGACGAAAGGAAAGGCAGAAGACAGGATTATAAGCGGTGAAGGAAATTGGGTGACTTACTGAACAACAGACAAAACGGTGCTTTCGACAGCGGCAGGAGTGACAGGAAAAAGGATTCCGGCCTGCTTTTGACTGTCTGGTCTTATATCACCAACAGGTATTTTGTCCTTTCCTTTATCTACTGTGTTTTCGGCGTCATTATACTGGTAATGACGACATCGCTGCAGTTCTCCGGTTATCAGAAGACCATGTCCGAAGGCTCCAAGGGTGTAGCGCGTCAGTTCAATACGCAGGCTCCGAGAGGTGACATTTACGATTCATCAGGCGTTCTCCTGGCATCCACATCGTCTTATAACACGGTTATGTTAGCCAATGCCTACATGACGGATAAAGATCTGAACGCCATGTGTCTCGAACTGTCTCATCTTTTCGATGAGTATTACTGTTCGCCAGTGTCGACTCTCGATGATTATTTCGTTTTCGATGAAGAGAGCGGTAAGTTCACTTTCGTAAAGGAAGAGGAGCAAATAAGGCTCTGGCAGTCTGATTCGAATCTTTTTGCACTTGATGATTATTCGCACGGCATCATCGTCACATTTACGGATAACTACGTAAAGCTCGATCCCAATCTGTTCTTCCTTTATCTTCGTAACCGCTTCAGCATTGATAATTCATATTCCGAGACGGATGCTTACAGGATCGTCAAGATCAGGTATCAGCTCTTTCAGGATAACTGGTCCTACCAGAAGGGAACTCCCGTTCCGATCGCCGAAAATGCCCCGGATGAGCTGATCAAAATATTCAACGAACAGAACTACCATTACAAGGGCATCGTTACAAGCGTAAATTATGTGAGGACATATACGCCCTGGGCACTTTACAGCAGCCACGTTTTGGGATATGTAGGTAAGATATCACAGGAATCCTTTGCAACAATGTCCACATTCGGATATACGAGTGATGACATGGTTGGCAAGGGCGGCGTTGAAGCCCAGATGGAAAGGTATCTGCACGGATCCGGCGGAATAGAGACCTATAATGTTTGGACTGATAAGGGAGAAGAGGGTATGTTCGTATCTTCTGATTACGGTGTAAATGCCGTCCCGGGCGCAACCGTCAGACTTACGATCGATTCGAAACTCCAGAAGATCGGCACGGAAGCACTCAAAGAATATATAAGTGAGGCTCAGGAGGCTGAACTTAAACATCCTGAAGAGGAAAGAAAGAAGACTGCTTCTTCAGGCGCTTTCGTCATGATGGATGTCAACACGGGCGCCGTTCTTGCAATGGGGTCCTACCCAAATTTCGATCCTAACGATTTCATCCTTGCCAACTACGGCGATAAACAGGCTGAAGAGCAGGTCAGGTACTATCTCGGAAAGGATGAATATAAGGATATTACCGCTGAAGACCTGCCTCTTTGGAACAGAGCTATCAAATCGATGTATGCTCCGGGTTCGACTTTTAAACCCGTAACAGCCCTGACCGGGCTTGAGAGCGGGAAGATCACTCCGAATTCGAATACGTATACATGCGTCAGCCCTATCAAGATCGGCGGCTGGCCTTTTAAATGCCTTGAGATGCCGAATACCGGACACGGAAGGCTCGAGCTCAATTCCGCAATGGCAACGTCCTGTAATATCTACTTCATGCTCCTGGGTGTTGACAGCGGAATCGACAACATATCGGCTATGGCATATAAGTTAGGTCTTGGTGTTAAGAGCGGCATAGATCTGCCCGGAGAGATTTCCGGCGTTATGTCATCGCGTGAGACCAAGAGGCTTCTTCATAAATCCGAGTATGACAAGACCTGGTTCCCTGCGGATACCGCCCAGGCTTCGATTGGACAGTTTGACGACTGTTTTACGATCCTTCAGCTTTGCCGTTATACTGCGGGCATAGCGACCAACAAACTCGTTACTCCTTATGTAATTGACAGTGTAGTTGCTGCTGACGGTCAGATATTATACAAGGGCCAGAAAGAACCTGTTGATCTGGGACTCAATGAAGAGAATCTCATAGCCGTAAGAAAGGCCATGAGATGCGTAGTTAATGGTACATACAGATGGGACAGTACCGCTAAGGAACAGTTCAAGTATTTTCCTGACGATAAGATACAGATCGTATGTAAGACCGGTACAGCTGAGACGGGTTACGAGGATATCCGTAAGGAGTATTCTAACGGCCTTTTCATCTGTTATGCCCCGGAAGACAATCCCCGGGTTGCTGTTGCAACGGTTGTTGAGAGAGGTGAGTGGGGTTCACATACGACCATCATCGTAAAAAAACTGTTGGCGGCCTATTTCGGTGAAGATTACGACACTAGGACCAAGGTCACCAAAAAGGATCCGGTCCTGACGGACTATACAACGAGCAATCTTGCAAATATGTCCCGTCCGGATGATGTTTCCGATACGGACGATCTTGCCGGCTGATTTTGCAAATTACACAAAAAAGTGTGTTAAAATTTCGGTGTTTATTGTACAATAAGTGTGGATTTATATAATTTTGAGGATAATAGGTACAGGAGATCATAGATGAAGATAGTTTTAATGGCTGACAACCGCAAGATGGAATTGCTGGTCAATTTCTGTATTGCCTACAGGTGCCAGCTTGAGAAGCATCAGCTCATATCTATCTACAACACTGCTAAGCTGCTCAATTCGGCGGCCGGTCTTGACGTGTCCGGTCTTTCCGTTGATTATTCCACCGGTTTCAAGCAGCTTGCTTCGAGAGCCGAGTTCAATGAGATCGACTGCGTCATCTATCTCCACGACGGTCACGACGATCAGGATGCCGGCCAAAAGGATCTGCTTGACGCCTGTGACATCCAGAATATTCCTTATGCGACCAATATCGCGAGTGCCGAGATCCTTATCGTCGGCATCGATCAGGGTTATCTCGATTACCGTACCTGGACCGATTCCTCAGAGGCTGATTCGCCTGAAGATACCGAAGGATAAAGCTTTTTCCATGAACATCTGCGTTATCCCTCTGGGACCTGTTCAGTCAAATATGTATCTTGTAGAAATACAGGATGCATTTTTTATTGTTGACCCCTCGTGTCCGCCTGACTCGATAAGAGGCGGTATAAAGGAGCTTTTCGAAAAGAACGGTCCGGCAGCCGTATTCGTAACCCACGGCCACTTCGATCACATGTTTTACATGGAAGAGTGGAAGGAGATGTATCCGGACGCCCCGGTCTATATGTCCGTCAAGGACAGGCCGCTCCTGGCAAGAGCTTCGGCCAACTGCTCCGATCTTACTTTCAGGGGGAGGGCGTTTAAGGATGTAACGACCGATATCACGGCTGTTGACGGCCGCTTCTTAACCGGTGATGAGGCCGGTGGTGTAAGAACGGCTGTATATTCCACGCCCGGACATACGAGTGGCTCCGTATCGGTCCTTTTCGAAGAGTATGAGGACGGAAAAGTCGTTGATAAAGCTCTTTTCACCGGCGATGCGCTCTTTTGCGGAAGTGTCGGAAGATGTGATTTCGAGACGGGAAGCGAAGAGCAGATGATGGCTTCCGTTGCTTTCTTTGCCACGCTCCCCAAGGATCTTAAGGTTTATCCTGGGCACGGACCTGCAACAGATATAGGTTTTGAGATCAGCCATAATCCGTTCTTTTAATATTTTTATTATTGTGCTATATTCTAACTTGCGTTTTTATTAAGGACGTGACTATAGTCGACCCCGGAGGTTATATGCTATGAGTGACATGAAAGAATCACTGTTGGCTTTACGTGACGAATTCGATAAGGATATAGCACAGATATCCGATTCTGAGGCTGCCGAGAAACTGAGAGTTTCTTATCTCGGGAAGAAGGGTTCTTTGACCGGCGTATTGCGCGGTATGGGCGGACTTACACCCGAGGAAAGACCTGAGATCGGAAAGATCGCCAATGAAGTCAGGACTCATATGGAAGAGTCTCTCGAAGAAGTTACAGCCAGGATCAAGGCTGAAGAGGGCAGCAAGAAGCTGGCCCGTGAGGTTATAGACGTTACACTGCCTTCACAGTTTAAGGGCTCCGGCGCAAGACATCCCCTTAATATGGCGATCAACGAGATCTGCGATATCTTCCTCGGTCTGGGTTATTCGATCGGCGAAGGACCCGAGGTCGAGTATGACAAATACAATTTCGAGCTCCTGAGGATCCCTGAGGGACATCCTGCAAGAGATACCCAGGATACTTTCTATATCAACGACAATATCCTTCTGCGTACGCAGACATCCGGTATGCAGATCAGGATAATGGAGCAGACCAAGCCCCCGATCAAGGTCATCTGCCCCGGTAAGGTATACAGATCCGATGCTCTTGATTCCACGCATTCTCCTGTATTCCACCAGATCGAAGGCCTTGTTGTCGATAAGGGCGTTACGATGGGCGACCTCGTTGGTTCCTTAAGGCTCTTCGCGAAAAAGCTCTTCGGAGACAACACGGAGATCAGGCTCAGGCCTCACCATTTCCCGTTCACGGAACCTTCAGTTGAGGTCGACCTCACATGCTGGTCCTGCGGCGGATGCGGATGCCGTGTCTGCAAGAACGAAGGCTGGATCGAGGTCTTGGGTGCCGGCATGGTTCACCCCGAGGTTCTTTCCAACTGCGGTATAGACCCTGAGGTCTACAGCGGCTTCGCTTTCGGTATCGGCGTTGAGAGAACGGCAATGGGCCGTTACGGGATCGATGACATCAGACTTCTCTATGAGAACGATGTCAGATTCTTAGAGCAATTCAAGTGATGTAAAGGGAGGACCAAGAGAATATGAAAGCTCCTGTTATCTGGCTTAAAGATTTCACTGATATAGACGTTTCCGCCAAGGAACTGGGCGATGCGCTGACGATGTCCGGCTCCAAGGTTGAAGAGATAATCGACTGCAAGCTCTCCGGTGTTGTTGCCGGCAAGATCCTGTCAGTCGCAGAACATCCCGATTCCGACCATCTTCATATCCTGAAGGTCGATCTGGGTGACAAGTTCGGCCGTGACGTTCAGATCGTCTGCGGTGCGCCCAATGTTTACGAAGGAATGCTCTGTCCCGTTGCAACGGTAGGCGCAGAGCTCCCCGAGATAACGATCAAGAAGGGCAAGATCCGCGGAGTCGAGAGCTTCGGCATGTGCTGTTCCGGTGAGGAACTCGGTGCTGCAGCTCAGGGCAAGCCCGGTGCTGACGTTTACGGACTTTGGGACCTTAAGGATCTGGATCCCGTTCCTGAAGTAGGAACCGATATGCGTGAGATATTGAACCTTGATAATCTCGTAACACTTGATTTCGAGATCACATCCAACCGTCCCGACTGTTTCTCCATCGAAGGTCTGGGCAGGGAAGCAGCAGTCACGTTAGGTCATGAATTCCGTCCTGTTTCTCCCAAGCTCAAGCTTGAGGGAACACGCGACATCAAGGATATCGCTAAGGTCGATATCGAAGCACCCGATCTTTGCTACAGATATTGTTCCAGGATCGTTGAGGATGTCGTTATCGGACCTTCCCCTGACTGGATGGCTGAAAAGCTCATCGCGGCAGGCATGAGACCCATCAACAACATCGTTGACATCACGAACTATGTATGTCTCGAACTGGGTCAGCCGATGCATGCATTCGACCTTGATTACCTTGCCAATAACCACATCATCGTAAGACGTGCAAAGGACGGCGAGGTCGTTAAGACACTTGACAACAATGAAGCTGCTAATGACCATGTTCTTACATCGGATATGCTCGTTATCGCTGACGAAGAGAAGATCTGCGCTCTCGCAGGCGTCATGGGCGGCGCTAATTCCGAAGTCCTGCCCACGACAAAAGAGATCCTCTTCGAGTCCGCAACATTCAACGGTGTATCCGTAAGAAGGACAGCCATCAAGAACGGCCTTCGTACCGAGGCTTCTTCAAGATATGAGAAAGGTCTCGATCCCGCCAATGCCATGAGAGCTCTCGACCGCGCATGCGAACTCGTTGAACTGCTCGGCGCGGGCAAGGTCTGCCAGGGAGTTATTGACAACTATCCCACAAAGATCGAAGTCAACAAGATCCCTTTCCGTCCCGCCAAGATCAATGAATTCCTCGGCATCAACGCTGATGAGTCCTTCATGGTCGATACTTTGACCGCATTGGGATGCACATTTGAAGACATTGACGGCGTCAATACGATCATCGCGCCTTCATACCGTCCCGATCTTGTAGCCGAGGCTGACATCGCAGAGGAAGTTGCAAGATTCTACGGATACAACAAGATCGAAGCAACGCTCCTTTCCGGCAAGACGACCACCCTTGGTGGCCGCAACAAGGAGCAGCAGGTTACGGAGAAGATCCGCAACAGCCTGGTATCATGCGGATTCTTCGAAGCGATCACTTATTCCTTCGAATCTCCCTCTGATCTTGATAAGATGAGACTTCCCGCTGATTCTGATCTCAGACGCCAGGTGGTCATCTCCAATCCTTTGGGTGATGATTCCTCCGTTATGAGAACTTCCATGATACCTTCCATGCTCCGCATCGCATCCCGTAATGCCAACCGCGGCACATCAAAGGCAAGCGTTTTCGAGGCGGCATATGTGTATCTTCCTGATGAGGATCCTTCCAAGCTTCCTTACGAGAGAAGGACTCTCTGCGGATTCTCATATGACACCGACACGGCAACGGACAGCGCAGACGTCTTCTACAATGTAAAGGGCGTTATCGAAGAATTGCTTACGGTCCTCGGTATCAGGTCTTACGGCTTTGAACAGCTGAAGGACGATCCGACATTCCATCCCGGACGCACTGCAACACTTTCGGTTAACGGCAGACCTGCCGGCACAGTCGGCATCATCCATCCCGAGACGGCTGATAACTTCGACTGCCCCGAGAAACTCTGTATCTTTGATATCGATATCGAAAAGCTTATCGCCGCTGCCAAGTCCGCACGCGTTTATAAGCCTCTTCCGAGATTCCCGGCTATCACGAGAGACCTGTCTCTTATCGTCGACAGATCCGTAGAAGTAGGCCAGATTATGAAGACAGCCAAGAAGGCAGGCGGAAATCTCCTTAAGGATGTTAAATTCCTCAGCGTATACGAGGACGAGAAGCTCGGTGACAATAAGTCTGTTGCTATCTCTCTGGTCTTCAGGGCAGATGACAAGACGTTGAACGACAGTGATATCGCTCCTGCCTATAACGAGGTCCTTGCTGCCCTCGATAAATCGCATAACGCTAAGCTCAGATAAGAGTAAACTGAACTTTCAGGCCCCGCGGTGATGCTGCGGGGCTTTTTTGCTGCTTAATTCCGAGCGGTTTGGTAGACTTCCATACAATTTGTCGTTTTTGTTAGATTTTTTGCCTGATTTGTAGGCATTTGTGAGACGATTGTAGTTATTTTTTCCCTCCGGATGTCGGATGATATCTTTATATCGATCAACGGAGGTGATCTTATGGGTTCGAGCATAGAGTATTCGATCGTCTTTACCTTGATAATGCTGCTGACGGCTTTCCTTATAACGGGTTCACAGGAAGTGACGGTCGACGGTTTCCACAAGACCCGGGAAGGGATAAGAGAGATAGCTTACATGTCAGAAGAGGGAGGGGTCTTTAACAGTAAGGATATAGACGGGGTCAGGGCTGTCAATTCATCAGCCGAGGACCTTTGCACATTACTGTCGGGCATATCGGACAACTACAGGATCATATACGATTCAGTGGGAGGTCTTTGATGTCCTCCTTTATCAGGCGGAGGATGCCGCGCCGTCTCCGCAGCAAGAAAGGCGCGATCACACTCTTCCTGGCGATAATACTGGCCGCGCTGATACTCGTGGAAACGACTTTTGTCGCGTTCCTTTGGGATCTCGACTACAGGCTTGCAGTCAGCCGTGCGCTTAAAGCCCAGGCGGAATGCGTTCTGGCAGATTACAACAGGGAACTGTTTAATGTTTACGGTATCTATGCTTATTCTCTTCAGGATGTTGATGACGAGATCTTTAACCGAGTCCTGGAAGCGAACGGACATAAAGACGGCAGCGGTCTTACGGTCTATGCTCCGGAAAGTTTCGATGCAGACTGCTTAAGAAGGGTGATCGCCGAATACTACGGTTACCGTTTGCCCGGTGTCATGGGAAGCCAGCTGATCACACAGTTCGGCGAAGTCATCAAGGAGATAGATAAGACGGGTCTTATCGATAAGCTTAAGGAATTCAGGGGGAGCAAGGCCTCAGAATATCTTTCCGACATATTGAGCGGAGCGTCCAAACTCGAACAGATCCTGTCCGGTATAGACGAAGATATTGATATATCATCCATCCTTGAAAATTCGGACCTTTTCTACGATTTCAGACAGGGCCTGAAAGATGACAGCAACGATCTTGATAATACTGACATCAAGCAATCCCTCGGTGATACGGGTTGGATCCTGGATTCCCTGAACAAGTTCATCGAATATAACGAGCACATATCCGATATCGGCGAGCTTACCGGCATGCAGTTATACTGTGCCCACTATGCTTCATATAACTTCGACTGCAGAGTCCCCAACGAGTCGGATTCTACTGTCAACGGAACAGCCTTTTCGGATATACACGAAAACAATGAATACGATACGGAGCACCTGATAACCGGGATCAACGGAAAGGCAGCCTGTCTCGGAATCTCGGCTGCCATACACGGAGCCTTGTCCGGGATCAATTTCCTCAAGCTCAGACGTGATAAGAAGTTCACGTCGGTCGTCTCAGTCGTTGCACTGGTCTTGTCGGAAGTCATCGCGGCGGTAAGCGAAGGCATGGTTGAGATACCTCCAAAGGTCATGGAGATGTGTATTACCGGTCTTTGCGCTTCGGTAAAAGGCCTTGCTGATCTCGATAAGCTCGAGAAAGGGGAGAGGATATCGGTCTTTAAGGAGAACGATACCGAATATATCAAGGTGAGTTACAGGGATTTCCTGTTCTCCTTCGCTCTTCTGGTCCCGTACCCGCTCGTCCTGCCGAGGATGCTCGAGGTTTTGAAGCGCGAATACGGCGATATGTTCATTGCGGTCAACGCGGTAAGTTACGCAGGGACTTACGAACTCGAATGCTACAGAAAATATGAGATGTATGACAGGGAGGCCTTCTATGAAGATAAGTGAACAAAAAAACAGGAGAGGCTCAGCATCCCTTGAGGGGGCGATATCATTTTCGGTCGTTCTGGTCTTTATCACCGCGGTCGTAAGCATCATTGCTTTCATAAGAGCGGATATCCTTATGCAGAGGTCCTGTGAACAGACTTCGGAAAAGCTGGCGACCCTTTTTCCGGCCATAACTACGGCAGGGGACATCGTCTCGACGGTCTCCAATGCGATCCCTGACAGCGAGCTGAGGTCGAGCGTTGCAGTTAAAGCGGCAGAAGCCGTTGCGGCGATAAGCAAGATAGGCATTGCCGCAGATGACTTGAGCGGCGGAAGCATCAGGGAACTCGTCCTTGAGGGTGTCCTTGCGAAAAGGACCGCTTCCGATATCGCAGCAGGCTACAAAGAGAGGAATAACGGTTCCGAGCTCTTCATGCCGTCTTACATAAATGTCATTTTCGATATAGATGACAATCATAATGTGGTCTATATGACGGCTGAATACAAGATCAGTACGATCCTCGGAGACATCGGCAGGTCCTGCGTGACATCGATCCCTGTATACGGTGATTTTTCTCTTTACCTTAACGGGACGGCCGTGCCTGATGCCGGTGAAGACGATATCTGGAGGAAGGACAATTTCGTAAGAGGACAGTATTTTACAGACAAATACGGCGCAAACCTGCCTTATATGTTCCCGGTCGTTGACAGATATGAGGATGGGGAGGTGACCACGATCCTGTCCATGGACCTTACGGCTCCTGATTACGTTTCCGGAAAAGGTCTCGCAAAATCGATCAAATATGATATAAACAGATTGGCCAAGTTCAACGGGGATAAGCTCAATTACAAGGGGACCGACTATGTTGTCAACGATATCAGGTCCAAAAGGCTCCTGGTGATAGTCCCTTCCAACAGCGATCCTGACGTAAGGGCGCAGCTCGCATCCTACAAGTCATATGCGGCCTCGAAAGGTGTGATACTGGATATAAGGGACTACGGCTGCTCCCGGAAATATGACAGTTCTGCACAAGACTGAATTTGCCTTTGTAATATTATAATATTTAATGTATTATGTATGGGTATGCTCAAAGGAGGATGATACGTGAGAAATTCTAATTCAGTACGCCGCCCCAAACTGGCACACTCAAGCATTAAGACTGACAGGCACGAAGAACTGTCTGTCGGCGATACTCTGCGCAAGGCAAAGAAGGATCTTTTCTTCTCGAGGTGCGTAGTGGGTATCCTTGTCGTCTTGATTGTTACTTCTGTTGTGGTATTCTGGTACTTCGGATATTTCGACACGATCTGGGATTATTTTACCGGAGTAATGCAGTAACAGGCTATGAGTGATATTTTGAAAGATAAACTCGGTCAGGAAGCTCTACCCGGGATCAACGCAGATGATGTGGAGGATCTTGAGGATCTTTACAAGGCGATCCTTACAATGAAGGACCCGAACGAGCTTCACGCTTTCTTCAGGGATCTCTGTTCTGTAAACGAGATATATTCCTTCCTTCACAGATGGCAGATCGTCAAGCTTCTTGATGCAGGAAAGAACTACGACGAGATCCTTAAAGAGCTGACGCCGGATTCTGATGATCTCGGCGGAACGGGGGTTAAGAGAAACAAGACTACGGTCTCATCTACTACGATAGCAAGGGTCAAGAAATGTTATGTTAATCCGGGGGGAGGATACAGAACGGCCCTTTCAAGGATGAAAAAAGGCAAGAAAAAAGCCCCCGGCAAAAACAAGTGAATAAAAAAACAATATAAAGCAGGAGAAAAAGAAAATGGGATTATTTAAGACGCACAGCGAGAAAGAGATCAAGAAGATCCAATCTACTGTTGACAAGATCATGGGGATGGATGAGGAATACCAGAAGCTCACCGATTCCGAACTGGTAGGCAAGACCGCAGAGTTCAAAAAGAGGCTTGCTGACGGTGAGACATTGGACGATATATTGCCTGAGGCTTTTGCCACAGTCAGAGAAGCTTCGATGAGAGTCCTCGGAATGAAGCCTTACAGAGTACAGGTCATCGGCGGTATCATCCTTCACCAGGGCAGAATAGCCGAGATGAAGACGGGTGAAGGTAAGACGCTTGTTGCTACAATGCCTGTTTACCTCAACGCATTGGCAGGCAAGGGCGTACACGTAGTAACCGTCAACGACTACCTTGCAAAGCGTGACTCCGAGTGGATGGGTAAGATCTACAAGTTCTTAGGCCTCACGGTCGGACTCATCATTCACGATATCCCCAACAAAGACCGTAAGGGCATGTATGCATGTGATATCGTTTACGGAACCAACAACGAGTTCGGTTTCGACTACCTCAGGGACAACATGGTGGTCAAGAAGGAGCAGATCGCTCAGAGAGAACTCAATTACGCCATCGTCGACGAGGTCGACTCGATCCTTATCGATGAGGCAAGAACACCTCTTATCATTTCCGGTCACGGCAGCGAATCTTCTGAACTTTACGGCAGGGCAGACAGCTTCGTTAAGACTCTCAAGCCCTACACTGTCGTTGAGACTGATGACAAGGTCGAGATGGACGAGATCGTAGGCGATGCCGATTATGTTATCGACGAGAAGGCGAAGACGGCAGTCCTTACAGCAAACGGTATCTCCAAGGCCGAGAAGTTCTTCAACATCGACAACCTCTCAGATCCCGACAATTTCGATCTTAACCACTATATCAACAATGCTCTTAAGGCTAACGGAGTATTCAAGAAGGATCAGCAGTATATCGTAAGTGATGACGGCGAAGTCATCATCGTTGACGACTTTACCGGCCGTCTCATGCCCGGCAGACGTTACAGCGACGGTCTCCATCAGGCTATCGAGGCTAAGGAAGGCGTTAAGGTCGCAAACGAGAACAAGACGCTCGCAACGATCACATTCCAGAACTTCTTCCGTATGTACACAAAACTCGCAGGAATGACCGGTACTGCTTTTACCGAGGAAGCCGAGTTCAGAGAGATCTATTCCCTTGACGTTATCCAGATCCCCACAAACAACCCCGTTATCAGGGAAGATGAGGTAGATGCCGTTTTCAAGACCGAAAAGGGCAAGTATTCGGCAGTGCTTAAGTACGTTAAGGAAGCTCACGACAGAGGACAGCCCGTACTCGTAGGTACAGTAAACGTCGATAAGTCAGAGTTCCTGAGCAGGGCATTTACCAAGTACGGTATCAAGCATAACGTATTGAACGCCAAGAACCATATGAGAGAAGCCGAGATCGTAGCTCAGGCAGGCCGTAAGGGCACAGTAACCATCGCGACCAATATGGCGGGCCGTGGTACCGATATCCTCCTCGGCGGTAACCCCGAATACATGGCTCTGCAGAAGATGAGACAGGAAGGTTATACGGAAGACCTCATCGATGCAGCAACTGCACATAACGAGACAGATGACGAGCTCATCCTCGAAGCAAGAAAGAAGTTCAATGAACTCGAGAGCAAGTTTGCCGCTGAACTGAAGCCTGAGGCTGAAGAAGTAAGAAACCTCGGCGGACTTCTCATCGTAGGTACCGAAAGACATGAATCCAGACGTATCGATAACCAGCTCAAGGGACGTTCAGGACGTCAGGGTGATCCCGGAAAGTCCAAGTTCTTCCTGTCCCTTGAAGATGATCTCTTAAGGATCTTCGGCGGTGACAGAGTTACCGCGATCGCTGAGACCATGGGTCTTGAGGACGATATGGAGATCCAGGTAAGGGCTCTCGGAAGGATCATCGACAGCTCCCAGAAGAAACTCGAAGCTATGCACTTCGGTACACGTAAGAACGTTCTTGAATACGACGATGTCAACAATGTCCAGAGAACAATTACTTACGACCAGAGAAGACAGATCATCGACGGAGTTGATGTACATAACATCTTCCTTAATATGACTGATGCCGTTGCCAAGAGAATGGTCGACAGCTTCGCTCTTGACGGCGAGATCTCCGATTCCGAGCGTGTTGCCCTCTCTATGAAGCTTGCTGATACGTTCGGCGAACTTTCCGTTATCAAGGATATCCTTGATGATGAAAAAGAACTTCCCGAGGCAGATGAACTCGCTGCAGCCGTTGCCGAGCAGGCTAAGGTCGTCATGGCAGTCAAGGAAGAAGCCATCAGCGAAGAAGTATACAGAGAAGCAGAAAGACAGGTCCTCCTGCGTACGGTCGACCTCAAGTGGATGGATCACATCGATGCTATGGATCAGCTTTCCAACGCCATCCGTCTGAGATCCGTCGGTCAGCATGACCCTGTCGTAGAATATAAGCTCGAAGGTTCTGCAATGTTCGAAGAGATGAACGAGGCTATCCAGAACGATTCAGTCAAGTTCATGATGAGAGCTAACTTTACACCTGAGAAGACTGTTGAAGCAAAGTCTCAGGTCAGCGACATGAAGGAGAACCACCCTCAGGACAACAGCATGTCCAATGCTGCACGTGAAGTTCCCAAGGAAGTTCAGAGCGCCCCGTCAGCTCCCATCAAGAGAGCAGACAAGGGCATTGGCAGAAACGATCCCTGTCCCTGCGGTTCCGGCAAGAAGTATAAGAATTGCTGCGGCAAGAACGAAGGCTGATAAGATGGAAAGATTCGATAACGGTGCTTATGTCGAAAAGATCGAAAATGCTGCCGCATACATAAAAGATGTTGCTGGCAGTGACTATAAGCCCGCTATCTGCATCGTAGCCGGATCAGGTCTCGCAAAGCTCGCGGGCATCTGTGAAGACGTTAAGGATATCTCCTGCAAGGATATACCGGGTTTCCCGGTTTCCACTGCTCCCGGACACGAGGGCAGGCTGATAGCAGGGAAGATGTACGGCAAGGACATTATGATCATGAGCGGCCGCGTACATTATTACGAAGGCTACGACATGAGAGAACTGACTTTCTATGTCAGGGTCGCATCTGTCCTCGGCGTTACATCTATCATCCTTACAAACGCTGCAGGCGGTATCTTCGAGGAAGGCGAGTCATTGGGCCTTATGGCCGTTACGGATCATATCTCTTTCAATGCCGAACCGGTCTTAAGAGGCCCCAACCTTGTGCAGTTCGGAACGAGATTCCCTGATCAGAGTTATGTTTACGACCGTGAATATATATCCTTCATGGAAGACATATCCAAGGAGAACGGAATTAACCTTAAGAAGGGCGTTTATGCTTATACCAAAGGCCCCCAGTATGAGACTCCTGCTGAGATCAGGATGCTCAAGCTCTGCGGCGCTTCCGCCGTCGGAATGTCGACCGTTCCCGAAGCGATCTGCGCATCCCATTGCGGAATGAGGATCGCCGCCATATCGATAATCACCAATCTCGCAGCCGGCATATCGGCAAATAAGCTTTCCGAACAGGAAGTTATAGAGAATGCCGATAAGGCATCTGACGATGCCGCACTGCTCATAAGAAAACTCGTCGAAAGGATCTGAAGTCCATGTCATTGCAGCAACACGATATCAAGGATATAAAGCTCGCTCCATATGGTCATGAGAAGATCGAATGGGCATACCGCAATATGCCTGTCTTGAGAAGGATCGAAAAGGAGCTGATCGAAGAAAAGCCTTTCGACGGAATGAAGATCGCTATCTCCGTTCATGTTGAAGCTAAGACTGCCTGCCTCGCAAGAGCTCTTGCAAGGGGCGGCGCTCAGGTCGCTATCACAGGATGCAACCCTCTTTCCACCCAGGATGACGTTGCTGCCGCACTGGCAGAGACTGAGGGGATCAGTGTTTATACGATCCATGGAGACAGCGAGAGCGATTATATCAGGCATCTCAAGATGACGCTTGAATTCGGTCCCGACATCGTTATCGATGACGGCGGTGATCTTGCCATGCTCCTGCATTCTGACATGAAAGACCTCGTTCCCGGCATTATCGGCGGATGTGAAGAGACCACTACTGGCGTACACCGCCTTGAGATCCTTAAAGAGCAGGGTCAGCTCCTTTATCCCGTAATTGCTGTTAACGATGCCAGATGCAAGCATCTTTTCGATAACAGGTTCGGTACAGGACAATCCGTATGGACCGGCATCATGGCTACGACCAATCTTGTCGTTGCAGGCAAGACTGTTGTCGTCGCAGGCTACGGCATGTGCGGCAGAGGTGTTGCCATGAGGGCAAAAGGCCTGGGTGCCAAGGTCATCGTTACCGAGATCGATCCCGTAAAGGCCTGCGAGGCTCTTATGGAAGGTTATTCCGTAATGACTATGGACGAAGCTGCTCCTTTGGGAGACTTTTTCGTGACCGTAACAGGCTGTAAGGATGTTATCGTAAAAAGACATTTTGAGATGATGAAAGACGGTGCTGTCTGCTGCAATGCAGGGCACTTCGACTGCGAGGTCAGCGTAAAAGAACTCGGACAGATCGCAACTGAAGTATCCGAGCTCAGACATAACGTCAAGGGATACAAACTTGCGAACGGCAATACTGTCTGTGTCATCGCGGAAGGAAGGCTTGTTAATCTTGCGTCCGGTGACGGTCACCCCGTCGAGATCATGGACATGAGCTTCGCGCTTCAGGCACAGTCTGCCAGATATGTTGCCGCCAACAGAGGAAAACTGCCTGTTGACGTTATCATGACACCGGATGAGATCGATAACCGTGTGGCCGAAATACTTTTGGAGACAAAGGGGATCGATATCGATGTTCTTACTCCTGAACAGGAGAAGTATATAAATTCCTGGGATTTCTGATATGAAAGACGGATATGCACTGTCTTATCCCGAATTGTCATGTTATGAGTTTCTGGTCGAAAGTTGTGCCGGATACGGGAATTCCTGCGCCATTAAGTATTATGACAGGAGCATATCCTACAATAAGCTTAAAGATCTCATAGATTCAGCAGCAAGATCGCTTATTGCGCTTGGTGTTAAGAAGGGTGAACACATAGCTGTCATCCTTCCGAACCTTCCGCAGTCGGTGATCCTTTTTTATGCCGCTAACAGGGTCGGCGCCGTTGCCGACATGATCCACCCCTTATCAGCAGGTCATGAGCTGGAATTCTACATTAAGCATTCCGGCATCCGGCAGGTTTTTGCGGTCGATCTGATGGCTGACAAGCTCCTTCCTGTGAAGGATTCTATCGAAAATCTGATCTCCGTCAGTCCCGCTGAATATATGGGGATCCTCGGCAAAGCGTTTTACCCCGAAAAGTTCAGGCCCGGCGAACAGATGATGAGTTTTGCTTCTTTCATGAAGATGGGGAAGCATGTGGATCTTGATCCTGTTCCACTGCCGGAGCCCGGTGATGACTGTGCGCTTCTTTATACCGGAGGCACTACTGGATCTCCCAAAGGAGTTATCCTCTCCTCGTATAATTTCAATTGCTGCGCCATAGAAGCACTGGACAGCTGCGGTTGCATAGAGCCCGGTGACAGGATACTTACGGTCCTTCCTGTCTTTCACGGATTCGGTCTCGGTGTGTGCATACATACCGCATTGATAGCAGGCGCCGTAACCGACCTGGTACCAGCCTTTAACGTAAAGCGTTTCGCTGATCTTGTAAAAAAACGCAGGCCCGACATCATTGCCGGTGTACCTGCCATGTACGGCTGCCTTGTCGAAGGCTGGAACAGAAAGGAATCGCTTTCTTTCATCAAATGCGCAATATCTGGCGGTGATTCGCTTCCTCCGAAGATACAGCAGGAAGTGAATAAACTCTTTTCGGAGTGCGGAAGGGGCAATACCATTAGACAGGGTTACGGGCTTGCAGAGTGCCTGTCCGGGATATGTCTTTCTCCTGAGGGAAACATGCTCGAAAACTGTCTCGGAAAACCTTATAAGGACAATGTCATCAGGATCCTGGATCATGAGACCTGTGAGGAGCTCCCCTGCAATATGACAGGAGAGATAGCTATATCCGGGCCCGTCAACATGAAGGGCTACTATAAAGATCCGAAGGCTACTTCTGATGTATTCATAACGGATAAGGACGGAAGGAAATTCCTCCGTACCGGCGATATGGGCTATATGGATGAGGACGGATTCGTATTCTTTAAGGGAAGATTTAAGAATATAATAGTATCAAACGGATACGATATATATCCCTCAGTCATCGAGGATGTGATCTTACGGATCTCGTCTGTCAGGGAATGTGCCGTTGTCGGCGTTCCCGACGAGAAAAGGGGACAGACCGCGAGAGCATATATCGTGGCGGATAAGGATGCGGATAAAGACCTTCTCTTCAAGGAGATCAGGGAAGCGCTCGATGCTGATGTCGCCAAATATGCGATACCGAAGGATATAAGGTTTATGGATTCCCTGCCGAGAACAAAGGTCGGCAAGGTAGATGTCAGAAAACTTGCTGAGGAAGACTGACTATGGAACACATTAACGAGTACGTAAAGTGGAGAGGCGATATTTCATTCGAGGACAGTCCTTTCTGTGAGATCGATAATCTTGTGCTGTGCCAGTTTTCCTATCTCGATATCCCGAGGAGATTCGCAGAAGAGGATTCCGTTACCGTTACCGACATAGTGAATATGATGTCTGAAGAAGGCCTTCCTTTAAGAAAGAAGGCCGCCGATGACAGTGCAAGGTTCCGGGATTTCATAAAGAAGACAGCTGTTTCCGAAAGGTTCGGCTCTCTTGAGATCCACGATTATGAAGACATCATCGATGAAGAGAAGGACCTGCAGTTTTCGGCGATGACTCTGGCGGGGCAGGGTATATGTGCAGTCGTTTTCCGCGGCACCGATGATACGGTCATTGCCTGGAAAGAAGACTTCATGATCTGCTTCACTGAGCCCAAAGCCCAGAAATATGCTGCTTTCTACCTTGCAAGAGCCGTGAAGAGATTCGGTGAAGTCATTGTCTGCGGCCATTCCAAAGGCGGAAATATGGCGCTTTACGCTGCTTCCCAGGTCAATGATTCCGTAAGGGAAAAGATCGTTCATGTATACTGCAACGACGGTCCCGGCTTCTGTCCGGAGGTTCTCGATCCGGATGACCTTAAGATAATAGATCCGATCACGACCAAGATAACGCCCGAATTTTCCGTCATAGGCGGCATATTCGAGCCTGAGATCACTGACTCTTACATAGTCAAATGCGACCGCAAGCAGTTTGACCAGCATGAACTCTGCAGCTGGGGAGTCAACGGTTCAAAGCTCCTTACGGCAGCTGAACACGATCCTTTTTCGGAACAGATAGTGGGAGGCATCAATTCATGGGTCAGCACTGTCAGCATCGATGAGCGTAAAGAATTCGTTGATACCTTGTTCGATGCCCTGCTCTCCACGGGAGCCAAGACGATAGAAGAGCTTACAAAGCAGGGGGAACCTGTTTTAAGCAATGTTTTCCGTAAGGTCATCATCGAAAATGCCGGAACGAGATCGGCTGCGGTCAACCTGCCTGACAACATCCTTTTCGAGGGCGCAGGGACCAAAGCGAAGGAAAAGTTATTGTCTAACCCCAAGATCAAAGCCCTGATCGAATCAGCGATAGCCAAGGGCGTTATCACATGTGTTGCCGGAACCGCTGCTGTGCTCCTTCCGGATGACCTTATCTACATAGCCTGCATCACAGTGCTCGTTGCCGCTACCATAGCAGAGAATATCTACTGCTTTATCAGGCTTAAGCGCTGCTATTGGGATATCAAGAGAGAGACCATACACCTTTCGATCTCTTCGATCCTTCTTATAATCACGCTGCTTACGCTGATAAAAGAAGGAGCACTGTTTGTCATGGCTTCAGGTCTTTTTGCCCTGCTGATGCTGTGGTTCAGCGGTAATACGGCGATAAGGGCCAGGAAACTCCGCAAACACAAGATCATAAGGCTTCTTCTCATCGTGATGGCGGTATTGTGGGGCGGAGCGGCTTTCTTTATCCTTTTCGCTCCGGAAGTAACGCTCAGATTGTACATGATCATAGTCGGATGTCTTGCCATATTTGACGGCCTGCTGAGGATAGGGATAGAGACCGTATCAAGGGTTAAGAAGAAGAGGAAAAGCAAGGTTGTAAATGTATCTGCCGTTTGATTTATAGTATAATGTTATGAGATATCAACGGAGAGAGATCATGAACAAAAAATTCTTAAAGTTATTAACCGTTTCGGTCACCGCTTTGCTCGCGGTATCTGTCTTGATGCCTGCAAACGGTCTTATCGCCGATACGGCCATTGCCATAAATGCAACTAATTTTCCTGATGCCAATTTCCGTAAATACGTTAAATCTGAATTCGACCAGGATTCCAACGGCAAATTGTCTGACGAGGAGATCAGCGATGCGGATCTTATCGATCTGACGGGCAAGAGCATAAAGGATCTTACCGGTCTTAAATACTTTACGTCTCTTCAGATCCTTGAATGTTCGGGTCTTAAGCTTGCAGAACTTGATGTATCTTCCAACACCAAGCTCACGACACTTATCGCTGACGGAAACAAGTTTTCCAAGATTACGCTTACGAAGAATACTTCGCTGACGGAACTCATCCTAGATGACAATAAGCTCAGCACATTGAACGTATCCAAGAACACATCGCTTAAGGAGCTTTCTGTTGCAGGCAATTCCCTTACCAAGCTCGACCTTGCCAACAATACATCCCTGCAGTATCTTGACTGTTCCGATAATTCTATATCTTCCATTACATATCCGTCTGATTACGGGCAGCTCACGACATTCAACTGTGCGTCCAACGAACTGACCAGGATAAGCCTCTCCAAGTACAGCCGTCTCACGACTGTCAGATGCGAGGACAACAAGCTTAACTATCTCGATCTTTCCGGATCTAAATTGCTCGCTTACCTGACCTGTTATCAGAACAACCTTTCAGCCATTAAGCTGAGCGAGAAACTCGAAGAGATGCCTTATATCGATTCATCGTCCAATGTCTATCATGTTGATGTCGATTTCAACAGGCAGTTCGATATCTCCGACATGCCTTCGGGTTTTGAACCCGACAAGACCTTCGGCTGGGACGGCGCGACCAGGAAGGGTAATACGGTTACGGTAAATCCTGCCTGCAATACGGTAACGTATTTCTACAATGTCGGATCCCAGATCACGGCACAGTTCACTATCGACGTTACCAATCCTTACTGTCTTACAGAATCAGGCATGACCATGGATATGGTTTGCGGCGATTATACGTATCTTACGACTAATTATCCCATTAAGAGCTGGAGTACCACGGACAAGGAGGTCTGCTCAATCTCCGCGAGGGGCAAGGCGGTTGCTAAGAAGGCCGGATATGCCGAGATCACGGCAAACCTCGAAGACGGCAATAAGATAGTCTGCAAGATCACTGTCCAGTATAAGGACGTAACGGATAAGAGCAAGTTCTGGTACACGCCCACGAATAAGCTGACGGCACTCGGGATCGTCAAGGGTTATAACGAACAGACCCTCTTTAAGCCTGACAACACATGTACAAGAGCCCAGATGGTTACTTTCATCTGGAGAATGTCGAACTGTCCCGCGCCCAAGAACAAGACCTGTAAGTTCAATGATGTCGAGTCGACGGATTATTTCTACAAGGCTGTCATCTGGGGCAATGAGATGCATATCGTTGAAGGTTATAACGACGGTACTTTCCGTCCCCAGGTCGTGTGCGCAAGAAAGCATGCCGTTACATTCCTCTGGAGACTTGCCGGTAAGCCGGCGCCCAAGGGTAATAGCTGCAAGTTCACTGACGTAAAGCCGGATGATTACTTCTATCAGGCAGTTATCTGGGCTTCCGAAAAGGGCATAGTCGCAGGCTACGATGACGGAACATTCAAGCCGGGCGGCGAGTGTCTGAGAAGGCAGATGGTAACCTTCCTGCACAAATACAACACCAAGATCAACAAGGTAAAATGATCTTTTCGAAAATAATAGAATGGAGATATCTTATCAATGGCACTTCGTAATATCGTTATGGAAAACGACCCGCTCCTCAGGAAGACATCAAGACCTGTAGAGGAGATCACGCCCAGGATCATCAAGCTGCTCGATGACATGGCAGAGACTATGTATTACGACAACCGCGGTGTCGGTCTTGCAGCTCCGCAGGTCGGGGTACTGAGAAGGGTGTTCGTTGTCGATGTCGGTGACGATCACGGACTTATCGAGTTCATCAACCCTGAGATAATTGAGACAGAAGGCGTGCAGGAATATCAGGAAGGATGTCTGTCTGTTCCCGGAAAGACCGCCAAGGTCGAAAGACCTGCAAAGGTCAAGGTCAAGGCCTTGAACCGTAACGGCGAAGAATTCGAACTTGAAGCCGAAGAACTCCTTGCTGTCTGCATATGCCACGAGAACGACCATCTTAACGGTATCCTTTTTACCGATAAGGCTGTCGACGGCAAGATCTATTACGCTGATCAGGATGAAGAATAATGAATCCGGCAGATCCTTCCACTGTTAAGATCGTCTTTATGGGAACTCCCGAGTTCTCCGCCTCGAGTCTTAAGGCTTTGCATGAAGCCGGCTATAACATAGTCTTATCAGTTACCCAGCCGGATAAACCGGTCGGCAGAAAACACATAATAACGCCTTCTCCCGTCAAAGTCCTTTCTATGGAATTGGGCATACCGGTATATCAGCCGTCCACATTTAAGGCAGAGGGCTCCGAAGCTGAGATCAAGAATGCAGAGCCTGACCTTATCGTAACCGCAGCTTACGGCAAGATCCTTCCTCAGAAGGTCCTGGATATTCCTAAGATGGGCTCCGTAAACGTTCACGGATCGCTCCTTCCCCTTAAGAGAGGTTCGGCTCCCGTACAGAGAGCCGTGCTCGAAGGAGACAAAGTCACCGGCGTTACGATCATGAAGATGGATATCGGCATGGATACAGGGGATATGCTTTCCCGTGTCGAATACGAGATCCCCGAGAATATGCATGCTTCCGAGCTGATGGACGAACTTGCAAAGGCAGGAGCGGATCTTCTCGTGAAGACTCTGCCCGGCTATATCGCAGGAGACATCACTCCAGTTGCCCAGGATAACGATAAAGCTACTTACTCACCGCCGATCGAAGCCTCTGAGGGGCTTATCGACTGGAACGACCCTGCTGTTGCAGTTCATAACCGCATCAGAGCCTTAAGCGAATGGCCCGGCGCATTTACTTACATGAACGGAAAGAAGCTAAAGATCTACGATTCTGTCGTGGAAGATACCGATGTTTCCGGGAAAGCCGCAGGATCCGTCGTCAAGCCGGACAAGAAGACCCTGATCGCCGTCTGTGGAAGCGGAGCGGTCCGGATCTTAAGCCTGCAGCAGGAGGGAGGCAAGGTGCTGCCTGCTTCCGATATAGCCCATAACATTGCGGAAGGTACGATGCTGGGAGCATAGGTTGGTTTTATGTTCGACCCGAAGAAACATCTTTCCCAGGATAAGATAGAACAGATGCTGCAAAACAGATGCGAAAGAGAGCTCTGTTTTCTTTTGCTCGTTGATGTCATAGGGTCAGGCTCATATTCCAACCTTGCATTGAAGAAAGCCGACAAGGCTGCAAGAAAGACCGGAATACCGCTTAATTTTGTAAGAGCCATGTTCTACGGAACGCTGACCTATCTTTATTCCATAGATCAGATCTTTCACATGATCACAAAGAAAAACATGGATGATCTGGATATCGTATCCTCTGTCGTAATAAGACAGGCGGTCTGGCAGATGCTCTTTTCGGATTCGGATATCCCTTCATACGCGATAGTATCCACTGCAGTCGATCTGGTCAAGAAATACAATCCCAAGGCTTCAGGCCTCGTTAATGCCCTGTTAAGGCAGGTCTCATCGGCAGATGATGAGGTCAAGGATATCGACCGGTATAACCCCAATATCAAGACATCGCTTAAGCCCGAGATCTTCGGGATCTTGAAGAAGAGTTACGGACAGGAGAAAGCATTGGCCATAGGCAAAGCTTTGCTTTCGCCCTCGATGACGACTTTGAGGTTCGATCCCGAAAAGATATCGTCAGAAGACCTGATCAAAGACCTCGAAAGATCGGGCATCGATGCTGCTCCCGGATATTTTATGCCTTGTGCTCTGCTGATAAACGGCAGCACACCCGGCATAGAAAATACCGAAGCGTATAAGAATGGACTCGTATCGGTCCAGAATGAAGCAGCCCAGCTCGCATCTTTTGTTGCAGCACCCCAAGTGGGCTTTAAGATCCTTGATGTCTGTTCGGCACCCGGAGGGAAGAGCTGCCATATGGCTGAGATAGCGCATGACGACTGCAGTATAGAGGCGCTGGATCTGAGTCAGTCGAGGCTTGAACTTGTAAAACAGAATGCAGATCGTCTCGGATTAAAGTCCATTTCTGTCAAATGTGCCGACAGCACTGATCTGTCTGATTTCCGGGATTCATATTACGATATCGTCCTTTGCGATCTTCCTTGTTCGGGTCTTGGACTCATGGGCAGAAAGCCTGACATCAGACTTAACATGACATTTGAGAAGATCTGTGACATAAGGGATATCCAAAGAAAGATCCTCGATGAAGCATCTTCCAAAGTAAGGCCCGGAGGTGCGCTTATATATTGCACCTGCACACTGAACGCCGATGAGAACGAAGGTCAGATGACAAGGTTCCTTGCTGATCACGGCGAATATAAAGCTGCAGACATATCGGCCCTGCTTCCGGCGGGATTATCAAAAGATCCTGACAGGACGGCCTCAAGCGTACTGGGATATGTTACACTTTTCCCGGACACTGATAAAGTTGACGGATTTTTCATATCCAGAATGGAGAGGATATTATGAATGATAAGAAGTTTTGTCTTGACCTCGATCACGAGGAGCTGCTCTTATTCTGTGAATCACAGGGCATCCCCAGATACCGCGCCGATCAGATCTTCTCCTGGCTCTCGAAAGGGGTCGTCAGAACGTCCGACATGAACAATATTCCCAAGGATATAAGGGCTGCTCTTGAGGAGACCTATATATTCGACGGATTTGACGTTATACATAAATTCGTATCTGAGATAGACGGGACTACCAAGTTCGTATACAGGCTTTGGGATAACAACGTCATCGAGACAGTTGTTATGCCGTATAAGACAGGTCTTTCTGTCTGTATCTCGTCGCAGGCCGGCTGCAAGATGGGCTGCAGGTTCTGCGCATCCGCTGATGCCGGATTCGGAAGGAGCCTTTCTTCCGGCGAACTGTTCGGCCAGATCACGGTCACGTCACGTCTTATGGGCGAAAAGATAAGCAGCGTTGTGGTCATGGGCATCGGTGAGCCTTTCGATAATTACGATAATCTCATGGCTTTCATCGATCTGGCAACTTCGGCTGACGGACTTAATCTCGGCGCAAGACACATAACCGTATCGACTTGCGGTCTCGTTCCCAAGATCCATGAATTTGCGGACAGGAAGCTCTACGTAAACCTTGCTATATCGCTGCATGCGCCGACCGATGAGCTCAGGAGCAGCATAATGCCGGTCAACAGAAGATATAAGATCGAAGAACTGATCCCCGCCTGCAAAAGATATACCGAGATCACGGGGCGCAGGATAACGTTCGAATATTCACTTTTCGCGGGGATCAACGACGATCTTGATAACGCTAAGGAACTGGTAAAACTGCTTAAGGGCATGCTCTGTCATGTAAACCTGATAGCCGCCAATGAGTTCCCCGGAAGCGACTTCAAGAGGAGTCCCAGGGAGAACGTAGAAAAGTTCAAGGATTATCTCAACGCTCACGGCATCAATGCAACATTGAGAAGAGAGATGGGTACGGATATAATGGCAGCATGCGGACAGCTCAGAAGATCTGTGGAGGGAAAATCTTGCTGACAGGGGGATTTAGCGACAAAGGTCCATACAGGGACATGAACGAAGATGCCGTGAAATGCACGGTATCTGATGATGCCGCTTTTCTTGTTGTCGCTGACGGCCTGGGCGGAGCTCCTTACGGCGAGATCGCGAGTGAGATGGCCTGCCTTGAGACTGTATCTGTCCTTGAGGATGGATGGAGTGACGATCTGACCGTTGAAGGGCGCAAAGACTTTTTGTTACGCCTTTTTAATACAGTAAATGGTAAAATACTAAGAAGGTGTATTGACGAACCCAAACTCACGGGAATGTGCACTACACTGACTGTGGCTGTTATGACACCTGAACGTGTAACCATCGGGCATGTCGGAGACAGCCGCGCGTACCTTGTAACAGAAGACGGGTTAGAGCGTGTGACCAGAGACCATAACCGCGCGGAGATCCTTCTTTCCTCGGGTCAGATAACAGAGGAAGAGGCGAGGAGACATCCCCTCAGACATCTCCTGACGATGGTGGTAGGTGAGAATACATATCTTTCCCCGTCGGTAACAGAGATAGAAGTAAAGGAAGGCGATTGTCTTGTCCTCCTTTCTGACGGAGTATATTCGGCAGTGTCGGATGACGACATAGCTGATGTACGGGAGCACAGAGAAGATCCTGAGGGTTTTGCCTGTGATCTTGTCAGGAAAGCGATAGACAACGGCAGTTTCGATAACTGCACCGCAGCCGTTGGGATCGTCTGCGGACAGAAAAAAGAAAAGTAAAGGGAGAATGGTTTGAACATGAATCAGAATCAGGGCCCTGAGGGCATGATCTTTGCAGGTAAATACCGTATCGTAAAGCTCATCGGCAGAGGCGGTATGGCTAATGTTTATCTCGGTATCGACATGAATACCGGCATTAATGTTGCCATCAAGGTATTAAAGCCCGAATATTCCGCTGATGAGGATTTTATAAGAAGGTTCGACACGGAAGCAAAATCAGTAGCTTCTCTTAACCATGCCAATATCGTTAAGGTCTTCGGCGTAGGCCATGAAGGCAATTACAGATATATCGTTCAGGAATATGTTGACGGTATCACAGTAAAAGAACTTATCAATCAGAACGGTCACCTTGACTGGAAAGTCGCAGTCCCGATCGTTATCCAGGTCGGACTTGCATTGGACTATGCTCACCAGAACGGTATCGTTCACAGAGACATCAAGCCGCAGAACATCCTTATCTCAAGAGATAAGATCGCCAAGATAACCGATTTCGGTATCGCAAGGGCAGCATCCTCCACGACCATAACCATGGCCGGCGGAGCAATGGGTTCCGTACATTATTTCTCGCCCGAGCAGGCCAGAGGCGGCAACGTAGGTCCCGCTTCTGACGTATATTCATTGGGTGTTACCCTTTTCGAGATGATCACGGGCAGAGTGCCTTTCGACGGCGATTCCAATGTTGCCATCGCAGTAAAGCACCTTCAGGAGACACCTCCGGTCGCATCTTCGCTTATGCCGGGCATCCCTTCAGGTCTTGATGCCATCATCAACAAGTGTATGCAGAAGTCTCCCGACAAGCGTTATCCCACTCTCGGCATGATGGTCGGCGAACTTGATTCTTTGCTCGTTGATCCTAACGGCGTATATGGCGTTATCACGGCAAGTACCAAGGAGACGAATACCTTTGAACAGAATATCTCTTTCAGGCAGGATCCGAACTACGAGAAGATCTCTGATATCGAGAAGTCTGCCGAATCCAGAAGAAGATCCAGGATGAGGGACAATGTCATTCTCGCCCTGATCATCTTATGCATCGCCGCTGTCCTGATAGGACTCGGCGTGCTCGTCGTTAAATCGGTTCAGAATGCAACGACTGTCGAACAGAATACTGATTTCACCATCCAGAATTATGTCGGCATGAACTACGACGAAGTCAAGGCCGATCTCGTAAAATTCGGCGTCAACTTCAAGCCCGAATATGAACAGAACGATAAGGTCATTCCCGGTACGATCATCCGCCAGAGCATTAACGAAGGTGTCGTCATCAAGCTCAACAGCCCTCTTAATGTTCTTATATTGACTGTCGCTTCAGAGACCGAAAAGATCACCTTGTCTGATTATTCAGGTCTTAAATACGACGATGCTTTCAAGGCTCTTACCAGTCTTGAACTTAATGTCACTTATAGAACTGAGACTTCCACGGATTTTGCTCCCGATCTCGTCATCAGGACCGAACCTGAAGCAGGCTCTGTTGTTTCTAAGGGTGATTCAGTCGTTATCGTATATGCGACTGAGCCTACGAGCAGCGTCGTTCCCGACATCAAGGGCATGACGATGGATAAGGCTGCACAGAAACTTATCGATGCTGTGCTCAATTACAAGCTTTACGGTGCCGAGACAGTACTGAATCTGCCTCCCGACAAGCAGTATGTCATGTTGACAGATCCTGCTGCAGGAAATTCGATACAGAGGAATTCCACCATCAAGGTCTATGTTGGCACGAAGGAAGACTGGGAGAACGGCGGAACGCCTACACCTACGCCTAAGATGACCAATATCAATGTTATCGCCCAGGGCGGCGGTACGGCAGAAGGCGGCGGACAGTATGCTCCGGGTACCCAGGTTACATTGATCGCAACTCCTTCCGAAGGAAATGAGTTCGATTGCTGGCTCGATGAACTCGGCAATAAGGTCGCTGTATCCAATACATATACTCTTATCGTCGGTGATAAGGATATTACCATGACGGCCGTATTCAAGCCGAAGCCTACGGCAGCACCGACAGCAACGCCGACACCTTCACCTACGGCAACGCCGACGCCGAAGCCCAAGCCGACAGACCCGCCTCCGCCGACTAATACACCGACGCCTAAGCCCAAGCCAACGGATGCACCGCCTCCGACTCCCAAGCCTACACCGGCTGATCAGGATCAGGGCGAACCCGGCGGAGAAACGGCCTGACCTGCATAAGAATGGAGGATAACACGCAAACGGAAGGGATAATAACCAAGGGAGTGGGCGGTACATATACCGTCAGACTTCTTAATGGAGACAGGATACTATGTCAGATCAGAGGCGGCATCCGCAAGTCGGGTGTCGTTCCTGCCGTTGGAGACAATGTAAAAGTATCTGAATCCGGCGATCCTGACATCCCTTATGTTATCGACGAGATTCTTCCCAGGAAAAACTATCTCATAAGGCCCAGTGTTGCCAACATCGATTGCCTCATGCTTACCTTTGCGGTCGTGGATCCGCAGCCGGATCTGACTCTTACCGATAAGCTCCTGATAATCTGCGCGAGCCTTAATATAAGGACGGTCCTTCTGTTTACCAAATGCGATCTGGACACCGGACTTGCCGAAAAGCTTACGAAGATATATTCCGATGCGGGTTTTATGGTCTGCAATTCTTCGAGGGAGAACCTGTTCTCGGCTGAAGACCTTGCCCGTGTTTGTCCTTCGGGGATCGTCGCTTTTGCGGGCCCTTCCGGTGTCGGCAAAAGTACCATATGCAATAATATCTTAGAGAGTGATATAATGCAGACCGGTGTTGTAAGTGACAGGCTCAAGAGGGGCAAGCACACGACCCGTCATGTCGAGCTTTTCGATACCGCAACAGGCTTCATCACAGATACACCGGGCTTTACTTCATTGTCGCTTTTCGATATCGGGACCGATTATAAAGATGTCGTTTTCGGCTATCCTGAGATAATGAAGGCAGCAACAAGATGCAGGTTTGACGACTGCAGGCATATCTCCGAGACAGGATGTGCCGTTTTGGAAGAACTTGAGTCGGGAACGATCGACAGGGGCCGTTACGACAGGTATCGCGAAGAATACGAGTATTTGTATAATAATAGAAATAACTATAAGAGGAGAATAAGACCGGTATGAGAGAATGCTTCATCGCACCTTCGATCCTGTCAGCAGATTTCGGCTATCTGATGGATGAAATAAGAGCAGTTGAAGGAGAGGCCGAATACATACATATCGATGTCATGGACGGACATTATGTTGATAATCTTTCGTTCGGTATTCCCATTGTTCAGTCTTTGAGAAAGCACACGGACAAGATCCTTGACGTACACCTCATGATCACCAATCCCGGCAAGTTCATCAAGCCCTTTGTTGATGCAGGTTCTGATATAATCACTTTCCATCTCGAATGCACGGACGATCCGGCTGCAATGTCCGAACTCGTAAGATCTTATGGCATCAAGTCGGGTATCGCTGTACATCCGGACACACCCATTGAACTCATCCTGCCCTTTGTCAGCAAGACGGATAAGATCCTTCTCATGACCGTCAGACCCGGATTCGGCGGCCAGGGATATATGGAGATCTCAGATGACAGGATCAAGGCCGTAAGGAAAGCCATCGATGAACAGGAAGGCTGCAGCACATTGATATCCTGTGACGGAGGGATCAACAGGACGACAGCTGCACGCGTATACGGCGCAGGCTGCGACATCCTCGTTGCAGGTGATGCGGTCTTCAGGAACGATGATCACGCAAAGGCAGTGAGGGAACTCCGCGAGATTGCTTTAGGATAATCGGAAAAAACGGAAAAAACCGACTGCTGATTTCGTAGATTTTGCAGGTTTTTTCCGATGATTGCCGTTGATTGAGACTGGCAATCCGTAGTATCATCATAGTGAACATAAATAAACGCATCTGACGCACCCCTGGCGGGTGCGTTTTTTTATGCCTAATACTACGAAAAGGAGAAAAAGACATGAATTACGAACAGTTTAAAGAGAAGGTGCTTGACGAATTTATCGCTTATCTTGGAGAAGATTATTCCGACTATCAGCTTAAAGTAAATGAGATAAGAAAAGTAAATGCAAAATTGACAGGCGTGAGCGTTGCCCCTTCAAGGCCGCCTGAAAGCTATGCAGCTCCAACGTTCTACATCGAGCCGATGTATGAGGATTATAAGGAAAGCGGTGATTACAATGCTGTAATGACGAGCACGTCTGAGATGATCACCCGTGCGCTCAAAAACAAAAAACCGGACATACCTTGTTTTTCGGCAAATTCACTTCTCGAAAATGTTGTTTTGCAGCTGATAGGCATACAGGGCAATGAGGATTACATTAAAGACCTTCCGCACAGGACTTTCCTTGATATGGCTGTTATATACAGGAGGATCATATCTATCGATGAATATGGCGTAATGAGCTTTGTGATCGATAAGGATCTTGCGGAACATGCAAACCTGACCGAAAAACAGCTTTTCGCGAAAGCTTATTCCAATACCGGAAGAATGCTCGAGCCTGTCTGTAAGGACATGAGAATGATGTTAAGCGAACTTTCTGATGAGCTGCCTCTGTCCGAAGAAGATGATATATCAGGTCCCGATATCATGGTGCTTACGAACCGGCATAAATATCTCGGGGCAACTGCTCTGCTCTATCCTGAAGTCTTTGAAAAGATCGCAGTGGATTTGAATTCCGATCTTGTGATCATACCATCATCTGTTCACGACCTGATAATCCTTACTGATAACGAAGCATATAACAGAAAATCCCTGTGCGCGATGATAGAAGATGTCAACTGCAACCATATGAACAGGTCAGATGTATTATCGTTTAACGTCTACGGATATAAGAAAGGGGAGCACGAGATCACTTACTACGACAGCCTTGTTGAAAATGTAGCCGGATGAAAGGCAGGTGACTTGATGTGAAACACTGGAAGTATCTTAGGAAGACATTAAGCTTTTTGCTTGCTTTTATAAGCGCCTCTGTATTCGTCTCCCAGGACCTCGTTTTCGATGCGGGAAAAGTTGATGCAGCAGTTGATTCATTTAAGCATTTCGGGGTCGGTACCGGCCTGACGGCTAAGGAATTCGTCGATAATATCGGCAGATATGCGAAGAACATGTCAGGCTATAAATATGGACTTACCGGAACAAGATATGACTCATCGGAGACTACGCTGGACTGCATAAGCTTTGTTGAACTCATCTATAAGCTTGCCTGCGGGACCGCAAAAGGAAAGGGCGCATCTGCATCGGTCGCCCCGACGGATAATTGGAGGAGCGATATCAAGTACTATAAGGAGCCGTCTTCAACTGAGCCGGTAAACATCAGTTCATGGACGGTCACGGCAAAAGACATTTACGGTCTGTGCAAACCTTATTCGCATAATCTCAGGGCGTTCAGATCTGATGTTCTCGATAATCCTTCTTCAGGTGTTTCACATTCATCCTTTACGGATGTAAAGAATGCCAAGTATTATTCCGACAGGGTTATCGACGGAGAAGGATCGTCCAACAAGAGCGAAGCTGACAAGGCATGGAAGTCCCTGATGTCCGGGATCAAGTTCAGCGACGGTACAGCCGGCGCATCTAACGGAGACATAATGATCTTCTACGAAGACGGCTGTACATCATACTCTGATATTGCTTTGCATGTCGGTATCTACTACGAGATAGACGGAGTTCCGGGACTTTACCATTGTTCTGACAGCAAAGGTGTCACCTATGTAAAAAACGGAGATAAAGTAACTTATAAAGTCACAAAGGATTCTTCTGCAGGACATTACGGCGTAAGGTGGGAGGCATTGTCTGACGGCATATCAAAAGACGTGGCTCTGACGCATCTTGCCGCATATAAGACAGTGGACCGGGAATATCCCGTCAACGTTGCCTTCCTTGTTAACAAGACATATAAGAACAATCTCTTTACGGGTGCCGAATTTACCGTTTTCGAAGATGATAAAGATACCGTCAGGGGCAAGATCAGCGATAACGACGGGAACGGAGTATATTCGAACTATAAGGATGTATCAGGCGAGAGTTACCTTTGTCTCGGAAAAGTGAGCTCAGATCAGACTTCTCTTGCCAATACCTTTTATGTTAAGGAGAGCAAGATTCCGTCTGAAGTCGTAACCGGATCCGGGACTTTCAGGGCTAAGGAAGATTATTCGGATAAGTCATTATATAAGATCGATGTCAGTTTTAAGGCCGGAGCACAGGATCCTTCAAGCGGGACACTGACATATAAGGTATCCGGGGGATCATTGAAAGAAACTGTTACAGTTAAAGTGTCTGATTACTCTGCATCTGATTCATATAAAGACAACAGCAATAAGATAAGACTTTCTAACAATTCTGATGATTATGTGAAGTTTGATGAATCGCTCTGGCTCGAACTGACGAAAAAGACTAATGACGCGAAGATCTACGATACCAAGGTCACGAAGCTTACCCTGAGGAAAGCCGATAATACCGCTTTGGCTCATTATATGTATTCTGATTCCGGCTGGGGATGGTATCTGAATGACGGTGCTGCATATTACGGCAAATACTATCCTCTGATGGCGGATTCGGATTACAAGATAACTGAAACTTATACTGTTCCTTTGTTCCATTGTTATGACGGCAAGACCATATCTTATAAAGTCTCTAATAACGATTGGAAGGACAAGACTTATCTCTTTTCAACAGCAGGAAGGCCTTTGGGGGATCTTATCAGCATAAGTTGTACCAACACAGTAGACTCCTCGTATTTTAAACTGAAGAAAAACGTTAATTACGGTACCAAGGAAGGCTTTGAGTTTACGCTTCTTACAGTCGACAGATCAAAGACGCTGGCAAAAGGAATATCTGACAGCAAAGGTAATGTTAACTGGAAATACTATGGCACAAGTTCAGATTCACTGACTGAATCAACAAGCATAACTTTGCCGCAAGGGAATTACAGACTCGAAGAGAAGATCCCGGATCCTGTCGTTACATCTTACGGTGCCGACATGCATTACGACGTTCCGAAAGGTTTTACTCTGGATCCTTCAGGGAAATATGCTTACAGGAATATCAGCGTCGATGAGTCAGGCCTTGAATTGACCGCAGACAACAATCTCCCTTTTGGTGAGATAAGCGGAAGCAAGAGTGTACCTGCCGGAAACCGCTTCGATCCGGCATCAGTTAAGTTTGCTCTGTATTACGACAGGAACGGCAATGAAAGGTCTGACAGCGGCGACAGCCTGATAACGACAGGCACTGTCGACGGAAAAGGCAACATCGTATGGAAAGATGATGTAAAACATCTTGCATACGGCAGATATATAGTTTCCGAAGAATGGACAGCTGATACCTTTACTTATTCTGACGGCAGTAAAGGAAAGTATCTTTCTCAAAACGGATCCGGTTGGACAAAGATTTCCGATAACCGTTATGAAAAGGCTTTCGAGATAAACGATGAGAAGAGGTCTTTTTCGTTTAAGGTCGTCAATTCTGAGGATTCAGGCGATCTTTCCCTTACCAAGACCTTCCTGACAGAAGGAGATGTTTCCATAACCGAGTTTGAACTTCTTTTCAAAGGGAAGGTCATAGCAAAAGGCTCCGCAAGCCCGTCCGGACACGGCGGCTATTCCACTGAAGTTACATGGGTCTTTGGCGGTAAAAAGGTTAAAACAATGAAACTTCCTGCCGGCGAATACGAGATAAGAGAATATATTCCGGAAAGTTTTTATAAGAAGACTTCGATCAGATATTCTTACGCTGTTCCAAAAGGCTGGGAGAGATCTTCAGACAGTAAATATTTCTATAAGAAGGTCACTGTTTCAAAAGATTCAACCTGCAATGTTGAAGCCGAAAACGTTATGGAGAAGGGAAAACTTACAATAAATAAGACCGATGAAGCTGAAGGAACAGATAAAGAATTCATATTTCATGTTTATTGGAGGGGAAACGGTAAGTCGCCTGTAGATATCGGCGTATTCGATGAAGCGCATCTTCTGGATACCATCAATGTAAGCACCAAAGCAGATAAAAAAGGACAGGGCTCTTATACATTGAAAGATGTTCCGTTCGGATTCTATGAGATCAGGGAACTGATACCCGACGGATATATTCTTGCCTGGGATCAGGATACGGACATCAACGGTATAGTACATGTCTCGGATCCAAGAGAAACAGGCGGAGGCAGCATATCCGCTACTAACAAGATCAACATAACCGTAAGGGCAGTGAAATTAGATGCCTGGACCGGGAAGATGATCTTTGATCCCGGTCAGTTTTCGAAGAACAGGCATCTCAAATATACACTGTATGAAGATCTTAATTCCGACGGTATCCTTGATGAGAATGAGATCCCGACAGGCAGGGAAGTCGAAGATAAAGATAATGACGGTATCATATTGTTTTCGAATGTCGGTAAAGGTGATTATCTCCTTAAAGAGACCGGAACTGTTGACGGATATTATCTTTCAGATTCGGTCAGCAGCTTTTCGGTAAAAACATCCGATGACATTGTTCTTTATCCGCAGGATATGCCTTACGCAGTTCCATTAAAGATCGAGAAGACAGACCTTGACGATAAGAGCAGGCTGAGCGGTGCGGTCTTCGAACTGTATGTTGATTCAAATAACGATCAGATATGGGATAAAGGGGACCGTAAAGCAATGGTCAAGGCCGGAGATGAACTTGTCGAGGCGATGATCAGCGAGACTTCTGAAGGCATATATGAATGCAACGGGCTCCTGCACTTTAACGACGGCTCTGAAGAATTCGGTCACAGTTATATATTGGTGGAGAGGAAAGCCCCTGAAGGATATTTCTTTGTAAAAGACGGCGTTTGTACTGCAGACAACACTGCTGTTGTTTTTGCTGTTGCTGCAGCTGATTGTGAGGGGAAAGATTTTAAGGTTTCACCGGTCAAGTTTTCGATCGCAAACAAGACAGGAACGGTCAAAGCATTTAAGTCCGATGAAGAAGGTTCGTTTATCCCCGGTGCATTGTTCGCTGTATACAAGGATATGGATAAAAAGGAATTGCTTGCGACTTTCTCCGACAGCAACGGTCAGTATTCCTATAAAGGCTTAGGCTGCGGAACCTATTATCTCGCTGAACTCGAAGCGCCTGCGGGATATGAAGCAGATCCTGCGGTCTATCCATTCGAGATAACCTGCGGATCGCCTGATGTTAGAGTTGAAAACAAATTGGCGGTCAAATACGGGCAGGAAGGGAAGTTCGTTAACTGTACGATCCATACTTCTGCCAGGGATGCCCGGTTCAAGAATGAATACGAGATGATGCTGTCTGATGACGATGATGCTGTAATAACAGACAGAGTTTATTACGACGGTCTTATAACCGGCAGGGAATATGTTCTTGAAGGAACTGTCTTGTACGCCCGGGATGCGAAGAAAGCAGACGGTTCCTGTGTTAAAGCAGGCAGCGTTTGCAGCTTCAAAGACGGCACTCCTTTCACTGCGAAAAGAACTTTTGTTGCAGGCAAAGATGGCGAGTTTGTTCTGTCTGAAGACAAGCTCATGTCTGAAGGATATATTGAGATAGATATACCCTGCAATGCTTCATCCCTTTCAAAGGATCTTATCCCGGTCGTTATAAGCGAAAAACTTTACCGCAAGGATACAGGTGCTCTTGTCGGTTCGCATAAGGATCTTAAAGCAATAAGACAGACCGTTATCCCTGTCGGTATTCAAACGGAACTGACTTATTCAGACGGCTTGAGCCATATTGTTCCTGTCGCAATAGAAGCAGGTCTGACCGATAAGGTCAGTTGCAGGAACCTTTCATGCGGGAAAAGATATAAACTGACCGGATTCCTTGTCGATACGAAGACGGGAGAGAAGTATCTGGATCCATATGGTAAAGAAGTAAGATCATCGGTCGAATTCACTGTTACCAAGGAACGCGCAAAGAATACGACCGCCTACAGTTATACTGACGAACAAAATAACAGCAGGACCGAATTGCTGGCTGATATTGATGTTGATGTAACATTCGTTTTGGATACGACTGATCTTGAAGGTAAGTCTGTAACCGCGTTTGAGTACCTTTATGTGGAAGAAGACGGTAAGTACATACCCTTGGCAAGCCACGAGGATATCAGCGCGAAAGGGCAGACCGTTACAGTTGATAAGAATATCCCCAGGCTTAAGACGGTCCTGTCGGACAAGGCGTCAGCCACGAAAACAGTATCCTACGGTAAGAAAATTGTTCTTGAAGACAGCATAAGTTATGACGGACTTTGCGCCGGAACGGAGTATACCATGGAGGGGTTGCTTTTCGATAAAACTGAAGGCAAGCACCTTGAATCCAACGGGAAACCCGTAACCACGACTCTCGTATTTGTTCCTGAGAGTGAAAAAGGAACTGTAGTCATGCACTTTGAAGTGGATTCGACTGTTATCGCAGGACACGATCTTGTTGCGTTCGAGATGTTGAAACGCGGCGGCGTCATAGTTGCTTCCCATTGCGAGGCTGAAGATGCAGATCAGACTGTCAGTGTGCCGTCCTGTAAGACGAACGCATCTACAGATAAGGGAAGCAAGCTGATCGAATCTATGCGAAAAGCCGTGATCATCGATTCCGTTGAGTACAAAGGCCTGACGCCGGGACAGGATTATTGCATCGTAGCTACTCTATATACGGACAAAGGATCAAGTCTGGTTAGGACAGACGGAACGCTGCTTGAAACAAAAGTGAACTTTACGCCTCTTGAAGCTGACGGAAAGATAGATGTATCTATCGTGTTTTCCAACAATTCACTTGAAGCAGGCACGGTTATCGTAGTGTTTGAAGATATCTATCTTAATGATTACCGTCACAACGGTGAAGATATCCTCGTTACATGTCACCGGGATCTTGCTTGTAAGGAACAGAGTATCGGAGTCAAGCTGCCGCCTACTGGTGAAACAGCCCCTGCTTCAGAAAAGATTACCGTAATGATGCTGATGATCCTGTCAACTTCGGTATTCCTGGACATCAAGAACAGGAGGTGTAAAAAGACATGAGATTCGATCATCCCGTGATCACCGGCGTTAAGAGCTTTGCAGTGATGCTGCTGATTGCTGTCCTGATATACAGGCCTTTTATAAATGTTTTGAGACAAAGATATATGGATGTCTATTCGGACCGGTTTGTTTCTAATATCGCATCAGGGAAAGAATCAGACATTATAGAGATTCCGGATTCGGATCTGTTTTCCTTTGAAGGAGAAGAAGAGCAGTACATTGATGAAGAAGCAATATCAAGTGAATTGCTCCCGGCAAGTGAACTTGTTGTTGAGAATACCGGAAATGAAGATTCCGGATTGCAGTTGATAGGCGTGATAGAGATCCCTTCGATCGATACAAAAGTGCCTGTTTGGGAAGGAGTATCCGTTAAGGCTTTGAGATTCGGCGTCGGCAGATATCCCTTATCTGCCGAGCTCGGGTCGGATAAAGGGAACTGCTTTATCATGGGTCACCGCAACAGACATATATCTACGATATTTTGCAGACTGCAATATATCAAGACCGGGGCTTCCGTATATGTAACCACCAAAGATAACAGAAGGCTCGAATACAAGGTAAAGGAAACAGTATCCGTTCCGCCTGAAAAAGTCGCAGATTACATTGTGACAGATAATGAGCGTGCAAGACTTACCCTTTGCACTTGTATCAGCGAGAAAGGAAAAGGTTGGAGGTTTATGGCAATATGCGAAAGATCAGAGACTTGACCTGTGCTCTATACCGAGTTTCTCCGCTACGGCAAAGAATGCTTTCCTTGAATTTACGATCGTTGTCTCAGAGACGCAGAATGCGAGTCTTGCATACCCGGGCTTTGCAAAGGAGCCGCCTCCGACGATAAGAAGATTCTCTTCATGGCAGATATCGGCAAATTCGTCGTCTGTAAGACCTTCAGGTGTGTTCATGAAGATATAGAGGGCACCCTGGGGTTTTACGGCGTCGAAGCCGGCATCGACAATGTTCGAATAAAGCATGTTGCGGCGCTTCTCGTAATTAGATACATCAACCTTTGCATAAAGAGACTTTTCGATGACTCTCTGCCAGATAGCGGGAGCATTAACAGAACCGAGAGTTCTGTTAGAGATGGTTATTGCAGCCGTAAGGTCGTTATAATCTTCGTTCTTAGGTGAAACAAGCGTATATCCGATCCTTTCGCCGGGAAGCGAGAGGGATTTGCTCCAGGAGAAGCAGATTATGAGATTATCGATAAACTTAAGAGCGCAGGGAACGGTGATGCCGTCGTATGCGAGATCGATATAAGGTTCATCAGAGATAACGTGAATGGTGTGATCTGCAGACTTCAGCACGGAATTGAGCTCGGAAAGGAACTGCTCGCTGTAAACTACGCCGGAAGGATTGTTCGGTGAGTTGATAATAACGGCCTTGGTGCGGTCAGTGATCTTGGCAGCGATGTCTTCAACGTGAGGTATGAACTTCTCGTCAGTATCGCAGATCACGACTTTGCCGTTGTGGTTGGCGATATAGCCGTTGTATTCCATAAAGTAAGGCGCGAGCACGATGACTTCGTCCTCGGGATCAAGGAGAGAATGGAGAACATCGTTCATGGCAGCGGCTGCGCCGACTGTCATGCATACAGCAGAAGCATCGATATCGAGGCCGGACTCTTCCGAGCGCTTCTTTGCGATCGCAGCTCGTGTGGTCTCATAACCGTTGTTGCTCATGTAACCGTGGATGCCGGGGATATCTGCAGAAGCGATCTCTTTAAGAGCTTCCTTGACTTCAACAGGGGGCTCCAGGTCGGGATTGCCGATGGAGAAATCGAAAACATTCTCAGGTCCGTAAATCTGCTTGAGCCTGTTTCCTTCTTCGAACATCTTACGGATCTTCGAACCGCCCAGTAATGCCTTAGCCATATTCTTTGAGATCATAACAGTTACCTCACATTCATTTTTGTCTAAAACAATATATCACTAAAACCTATTTGGAGGAATAGCCATGAAAATACAAGATGGAACAGAAAACACCAAGACGCGTCTGAGAATGATCGGCGACAGGGGAGAAGATGCCGTAGCGCAATATCTAACTGACTGCGGATACCGGTTGCTGGTCAGGAACTATAACGTTCCGGGTGTAGGCGAGCTGGATCTTGTTTTCGAGAAAGAACAGGTCCTCTATGTGACAGAGGTCAAATCCAGGAGAAACGACGGGCCTTACCCGCATTCCGCCGAGGCAGTCGATTTCAAAAAGCGCAAAAAGATCTATATGACTACAAGAAGATTTATGGCTGAGCGCGGATACTTCGGCAGGGATATCGTCTTCCTGCTCGGCTGCGTAACACATGACGCGGCCGGCCAGATCCAGCGGATAGAGGTTATACCGTTCTGATGCAGTCTGTTTGTTTTCACCAAATTTCAAATAATTGGGTTCTAGTACCATATGAAAATCAATTCTATGGTACTAGATCGATCAAAAATCAAGTTTAGTACCATATGAGAAAATATTTATGGTACTACTTTTCCACAGAAAGGGGTTTAGTACCATACTAGTTAATAGAATATGGTACTAAATGTAAAAATTTTCGAAAAATGGAAATAAGTTCAGTAATTACTTAGGGGTATACGTTGTGTTTGATCATCAACTTATTAATATTATAAAAAATAGAGAAAATAATCTTTCTAAGCTCATTATTGCGGCTGAGGCTAAAATTTCTGAATTACCAGAAGGAAGAGTGAGACTAAAGCGGGTCGGATCAGTTGTTTACTACTATTTTGTTTCTGGTGATACAAATATAAATGGTGTGTATCTAAGTGCAAATGACAGAGATAATGTTAAAGCGCTTATTCAGAAAGAATATCTTAAGAAGGTTGTTATAACTGCTAATGCTGAAAAGAAAGTTCTACAGCAAGCCATCTCCCGATTCCCTAAGATCACAGCCGAAGACATATATTCAGAACTTCCTGCAGAGCGGCAGAAGTTTATAACTCCCATAGTGAGACCGGATGACGAATATGTCAGGGAATGGCTTGCCGAAGATTACCCGCGGAAGGGTTTTAAAGAAGGAACGCCATATTATATGACGATGAATAATGAAAGGGTCAGGTCCAAGGCGGAACAGATCATAGCCGATCATTTGAGAGAAGCCGGGATACCATATAAATATGAGTATCCTACGATGATAAACAATGAGTTGATCCACCCGGATTTTAAGATCCTGCGGATAAGCGACAGGAAAGAACTGTATCTTGAGCATTGCGGAAGGCTGGATAAGCCTGACTACTATGACGATATGTCGGTCAGGATTAATAACTATGCCATGAACGGCATTACGATAGGCGACAATCTGTTCCTTTTGTTTGAAACCGCTAAAGTTCCTCTGGATGTAAGAGTGCTCGAAAAAATGATCAACGAACAGTTTCGCTGAAGCTGGTTTGAGATATGACTATCACAATTGTTTGCGAAATTAATGATATAATTACGCATGAAATAAATTAGCAGAGGTAATTGGATGTCTTCAGACATTAACTGGTTCCCGGGGCATATGCGTAAAGCCCTGAATGATACAAAGGCTTTGCTTCCTCAGGTCGATATGGTCATCGAGACCTGTGATGCGAGGATCCCTTTTGCGAGCCGTAATCCTGAATTGTCTAACATTATCGGCAACAAACCCAGGCTTATCGTGCTTAACAAGGCTGATCTGGCTGATCCTGCCAAGACTTCCCAGTGGGTAGAAGCACTCCGCAAGGATAATACGGTCGCGGTAGCAGTTGAGGCTACAAACCGCAAAGGTCTGGACAAGGTCGTATCTGAATCAGTTAAGCTCTGTAAGGACATCCTGGACAGGGCTGAAGAAAAGGGCAGGACAGGCCGTCCCGTAAGAGCTATGGTCGTAGGTGTTCCCAATACCGGTAAGTCTACTCTTATCAACGCTTTGGCAGGGCGCAAGGCTGCCGTTACCGGAAATAAACCGGGTGTTACCAGGGATCCCAAATGGATCAAGACATCCGGAAGGCTTGAACTTATGGATATGCCTGGAGTGCTCTGGCCAAAGATCCAAAGCCACAGGATGGGTGTATGTCTGTCTGCCGCAGGATCCGTCAAGGATGAGGTTAATGATCTTGTTGCCGTTGCATATGACACCATGAAGATGCTTAACGACCTCTATCCGCAGTTGATGGAAGATCGTTATGGTATCGATCTGTCTGAATTTGAGGCGACTGCTGACGAGTTCGGTTATTCTGACAAAGACTATGAGCTTTTCCTTGAAATTGCTAAGAAGAGGGGATGCATCATGTCCGGAGGCAGGATCGATGAGGACAGGTTTGCAAAGCTTCTGTTGGATGACTTCAGGACAGGAAGGATCGGCAGGATTTCTTTGGAGATACCGATGTAAAGGGGTTTGGTATGGCAAGACTTACACAGGAACAACTGATCGAGAAATACAATTCTTTGTTGGAATATGAGAATAAGTGCAGGGAAGACGGATACAGATTTGTCGCAGGAATCGATGAAGCAGGCAGAGGTCCTTTGGCAGGTCCCGTCGTTGCAGCCTGCTGTATACTTGATCCTGATAATATGATCTTAGGTCTTGACGACTCCAAGAAACTCTCGGCCAAGAAGAGAGATGCCCTGTTTGACGAGATCAAGGAGAAAGCTATCGCATATTCCGTTATCAGGGTTGAAGCAGACGTTATTGATGAGATCAATATCCTTAATGCTACCAAGCAGGCTATGCGACAGTGTGTAGCTGAAATATCCGTGAAACCGGATGTGCTCCTTATAGATGCTGTAAACCTTGATGGCACAGGATTACCCGTTATCCCGATCATCAAGGGAGATGCCAAGTCCAATTCCATCGCTGCCGCCTCGATACTTGCCAAAGTAACCAGGGACCGCATCATGGAAGACTATGACAAGGAGTATCCGGGCTACGGTTTTGCTAAGCATAAGGGCTATGGAACGGCTGAACACTATGCCGGTATCAGGGCGCAGGGAATGTGTCCGATCCACAGAAGGTCGTTTCTTAAGGTAATACATTAAATATATTGCTTGACAAATACTCGTGCTACGGGTATTATTCAATGGTTGACAAAGAAGGACATCAGTTCTCACCTTAAGCGCCAATAGGCTGTGAAGAGGTTAACAGTATAGTTTATAACTTACAGCGGGGGTAACTACTGTAAGGTGGCTGTTATGAAAGAACGGATGTCCATCCGTTCTTTTTTTATTACGATTGGAGGTGTTTACCATAGCAAAGACTGCCGGGAACCAGATGATCAATGATGACATCAAGTTCGATAAAGTCAGATTGATCGATGCCGAAGGCCAGATGGTCGGCGTTGTAACGATTGAAGAGGCAAGAAAAGCTGCAGAAGATGCAGAGTTGGATCTGGTGCTCATATCCGCTAATCCGGATAATCCTGTTTGCAGGATCCAGGACTATGGTAAGTTCCTGTTCGAGCAGAACAAGAAGGACAAAGAACAGAAGAAGAAGCAGAAGCAGACTGAGGTCAAGGAAGTCGGACTTAAGCTTACTACAGATACTCACGATGTTGAGGTTAAGCGTAAGTCCACGATAAAGTTCCTTGGCAACGGAGACCGTGTAAAGGTCAAGATCAGGTTCCGCGGACGTGAGATGGCTTTCCAGAACAAGGGTTTTGAGGTCATGGAAAAGTTTGCAGAAGGTGTATCTGAATACGGTCAGATCGATAAACAGCCTAAGATAGAGGGACGTGACATGGTTATGTACATCTCTCCTTTGAAAAAGAAATAATAAAGCAGGAGGAAATAAAAATGCCTAAGCAGAAAACACACAGTTCATCCAAGAAGAGATTCAAGGTAACGAGCTCCGGCAAGGTACTGCACAAGCAGTCTTTCAGAAGCCACATCTTGAGCAAGAGACCTACCAAGAGAATGAGACATCTCCGTCACAATCAGGTTTGTGCTGATCCTAATGCGAAGATCGTCAAGAAGATGATGCCTTACGCATAACAGGCCTATTAGAAAGAAAGATTACGGAGGTAATATAAAATGTCCAGAGTAAAGAGAGGAATGCGCACAAGAGCGCGTCATCATAAGATCTTAAAGCAGGCTAAGGGTTATTGGGGTCATAAGAGCAAGCTGTTCAAGGTTGCTAACCAGGCTGTTCTTAAGTCCGGTAACTATGCATATCGTGACAGAAGAAACAAGAAGAGACAGTTCAGAAGACTGTGGATCACAAGGATCAACGCAGCTTGCCGTCTCAACGGTATGTCTTACAGCAGATTCATGGATGGCTTGAAGAAGGCCGGCATCGATCTTGACCGTAAGGTTCTTTCTGATATCGCTATCACAGATGCAGCAGGTTTTGCATCTCTCTGCGAGAAGGCAAAGGCAGCAATCGGCTGATCTTTTCTATGAAGCCGGATTTCGGATACATATCCTTATCGGGAAAAGACAATCCCCGGGTCAAGGAATTGGTCCGGCTTCGTAAAGAACGCGGCAACAAGGTTTTCATCGAAGGCACAAGGCTCTGTGAAGACGCACTTGAGTCAGGCGTTGCCGTAGACAGATTGATATTTACAGAAGACAGAAAAGAGCTCGTATCAGGTTGGTACGGGCTCTTTGAATGTCTTAAAGACGGCTGCGAGTTCATGCTCGTGACCGATGATGTTTTCCGGAAGATCTCTTCCACGGTCAATCCGCAAGGCGTTGCCATGGTCGTATTGGAGCCTGATATCTATGATCAGGAGACACTTGCCCTGCCTTCTGACGGCTCGGGGAAGGATGTCTATCTGGTCGCTGAGGCTGTTCAGGACCCGGGGAATCTCGGCACGATGATTAGGACAGCTGATGCATTTGCTTTCTCGGCTGTCATCTTGCTGCCCGGGACCTGCGATCCTTTCTCTGACAAGGTCCTGCGGGCTTCGATGGGCTCCGTATGGCACATACCGATCGTTAAGTGCAACAATAAGGATGACCTTTTTGTATACCTTAATGAACACGGCATCAGTTCTTATGCCATGCATCTTAACGGTGTTGAATTAGATGAAGGGAATCTTTCACTTCCGGCAGCCTATTTTATCGGAAATGAGGGCAAAGGCCTTTCCGAAGAGACATCCTCGAGATGTGACAAGTTGCTTAAGATACCGATGCCGGGCAAGGCTGAGTCGCTTAACGCAGCTGCAGCAGCATCGATCATGGGATATGTATTTTCGAGAAAAAGAGATTAAGGGATCATGATAAAGAACAGAGAGAAAAGGATCCGCAAGATGAAGCGGACCAAAGTCTGGATATTCATACTGGCGTTTGTTGTAGTCTATATTGTCGGTATGTTGCTTTCCTGGTTAATGATCAAGTCGATCGATGAGTATGTCGTAAATGGCAAGGTTGCGACAGAATATGCCAGGATAGAAAGGATCGCAGATGTTTATTCTGAGCTTAAGGGATTGGGAACTGACGATGATGCAATCCGTAAGGTTGTCGGCGGTTCGCTCGAAGCTTATGCTGTTCTTGATAAAGAAGGTAATGTTCTCTTCGGCCGTGATCATGAGTGTTTGGGAGAGTTTGACTCAAGCTTTATGCTGGAAGGGGTCAGCTCAGACATCCTCCTCTATAAATCTTCTGATAATCTTTTGTTTGCTACAGAGAACAACCTGCTGACTACAAAAGGTGATGTTGCTTCTATTGTTAAGTATATGTTCGAGAGGCTTGATGGCGATTCCCTTGAAGAAATATCCGATGTATCCGATAAATTCTTAGAAGAGGATGACGGTTTTGTCTTATCCGAAATCAAGGTCTCGGCTTCAGACGATGAGTCCGCTGACAGTGATGATCCGGATAATGTGACCATGACCAATATTATAGAGCTGACAAGAAAGATCACCGAAAAGATGAAATTGCCCCTCTGGCTCGGAGCTAAGACTGCTGACGGCGGTGTTCTCGTATCAAGATGTTATGTAGTTATAAACGGTTATGATCTGACGGTCTTTCTTGTAATGCTGGCGGTTATCTACTTTATCGCAGCCCTGTTATTCATCATATTCCTCATTACGGTCATCATTACTCTTGTAAATGAGAGGAAGAATCTCAACCTTTATTTCAATGACACGATCACCTGCGGACCCAACCGCAACATGTATCTTTATAACGGCGAGAAGAACCTTAAGAAACGCAGGAATCTCAATAACAGTTATGCTGTCGTAAGCCTGCTTTTCACCAAATACAACAATTACTGTCTTTGCCACTCCATGAAAGAGGGAGAGATCATACTGACAAAGATCCACAGGATCCTGTCTGCAAACATGACCAAAGGTGAGATCGCGGCCCACATGACAATTGCGGAGTTTGCTCTCCTTTTGCATTATGACAACCGTGACTCCTTGGAGACCAGGCTTCGTGACATTATCAAACAGCTTGATTCGATCAATCCGGATCATGCCTTTGTATTCCATGCCGGAGTTAAAGTCATAAATCCCGCCAAGGATGATCCCGAAGACCGTCTGCGCAAGAATTTCGACCTTGAGATCGAATATAACAATGCTTGTACTGCAAGGATCCCTAAGGATGACAAGGATGATACCAAGATCCTTTTCTTCGATGACAAACTCATCGAGGAGCAGCACTGGGAAGACAAGATCATCGAAAATCAGTTCAAGGCGATCGAAAACGAGGAGTTTGTGATCTATTACCAGCCCAAGTACGAGCCTAACACGAACAAACTCTCCGGTGCCGAAGCTCTGATCCGCTGGAATTCGCCTGAATTGGGCTTTGTATCTCCCGGCAGGTTCATTCCCCAGTTCGAAAAGAGCGGATTCATCACCGAGATCGACCACTATATGTTAAGTCACGTGGCCAAGGATCAGAAGAGGTGGATGGACGAAGGCTTCGACTGCGTCCCCGTATCTGTTAACGTATCCCGCGCCCACTTTATCGAGAGCGATCTTGCCGAGCAGATCCGTGATATAGTCGAAGAGGCCGGAGCTCCCTGTGATCTGATCGAGATCGAACTGACGGAAAGCGCGTTTTTCGATGATAAGAAAGCATTGATAAACACGATCACAAGGCTCAAGGAGTATGGTTTCACGGTATCGATGGATGACTTCGGATCGGGCTATTCATCCCTTAATTCTCTGAAGGATATTCCTCTGGATGTATTGAAACTGGATGCAGGCTTCTTCTCCGGTGACATCTCAGATGACAGAAGCGGCATTGTTGTATCCGAGACCATTAGACTTGCCAAGAGCCTTAACATGAAGACAGTCGCAGAAGGCGTCGAATTAAAGGAACAGGTGGAATTCCTTGCAGCTAAGGGCTGTGACATGATCCAGGGTTTCTTCTATGCTAAGCCCATGCCCGCATCTGAGTTGGAGGAGAGATTTGCAAAGAAGTCTTAATATAGTATAATTTTGCCGTTGTTCCAGATCTTTGGCGATAACAGGTTTGATCTAAAGTTGGCTTGTCACGAATATCATTTTTCTTGTCGGGGGGATTATGAAGAAAACAATTACTAAGATAGCCGTCATCTCATTGGCATTTGCTGCAACATTCGCAATAACGGGAGTTTGTCAAAATCAGGTTAAAGCCGCAACCGGTGTTGAGGTAAATGAGACGAATTTTCCGGATGAAGTTTTTCGTAACTGGGCTTTGACTAAAGCAGGAGAAGACGGGATACTATCAGAATCCGAGTCAAATAGTGTTACTAATCTATCCTTGGAGAACAAGAATATAAAGGATCTTAAGGGTATTGAATACTTTAAGAAACTTAGATATTTAGACGTCGATAGCAACAAACTTACCAAACTCGATTTAAATAAAAACACAGCTCTTGAAAATCTGCGGTGTTCATATAATAAATTGGAAGACCTTAAGGTTAACAATTGTACTGCACTTCATGGACTATTCTGCATCGATAATAAGCTTACCAGTCTTGATGTTAGTGATAATATTGCGTTAGATCGTCTGTATTGCGGTCAAAAATCACTCACAGAACTGGATGTTAGAAATAATGCTGCACTTACAATTTTGGATTGTGTTGATAGTTCGCTGACAGAACTTGATGTCAGCAATAATGTTGCTCTTGAAATCTTAATCTGTGGAAGTTATTTTGGAACTAATCAATTAAAAGAACTTGATGTCAGCAATAATACAGCGCTTGAAAAATTGGATTGCCGACGTAACTTGCTGACCGGAATTGATCTGAGTAAAAACACAGCACTTAAAGAATTTGAAGGTGTAGGTAATCAATTTTTTAGTATCGATTTCAGTAATAATCTTGCGCTTGAAGTCCTGTATTTGGCTAAAAACAACCTGTCAAGTCTGGATCTAAGCAAGAATACCGCACTTAAATATTTGACTTGTTCTTCAAATAAACTGACTGATCTTGATGTCAGCAACAATACTTTACTTGAATATTTGTATTGTGAATCCAACTGTTTGACCGGGTTAGATGTCAGTAAGAATTCGGCGCTTAAAACCCTGAATTGCTCCTCCAACCTGTTGACCAAAATTGATGTAAGTAAGAATGATTTGCTCGAAGACCTTAAATGTTCTTCAAATAAATTGACCAGTATTGATGTAAGCAGGAATTCGGCACTTGAGATATTTTGGTGCGCTTCCAACCCTTTGACCGGCCTTGATCTTTCCATGAATGAGAACATATTTGACGTGGACTGCCATGATACCCCGCTAGACATCATATACATTTATGACATTGAATCATATGGGGATTTTTGGTATGACGATGATGCGGATTGGATGGAAATAAAAGCGTCTGATTGGAAATTTACAGGGGTTCAGTGGGTTGAAAACTATTCTGATCCCTCGATAACTACTGCTTTTGCATTGTTTGAATGTACGAAGGAAGGTGCAAAGGACTACAAAGTATTATCGCCCATGGATGTTGTAGTCACATCGCTTAAAGATGCTGCTTGCGAGAAAGAAGGCAACGCTTCTTATGAGGCAACGCTTCCGGCAAAATACAGCAGGACCCGTACCGAGATAACTGCCGAAAAATCGATAATAATTCCGGCAAAAGGTCATGAGTGGGGAGATTGGAAAGTCACCAAGAAGGCAACTGTTACATCCGAAGGCGAAGAGACAAGAGTCTGCAAGAACGATCCTTCCCACAAGCAGACCCGTGTAATACCCAAGCTCAATGTGACTGTTAAACTCAACAAAAAGACTGCAAGCGTCATCTGCGGCAAAACAGAGACTCTTAAGGCTTCTGTTACCGGAACGGATAACGCCGTCAGCTGGAAGTCCTCTGATACAAAGATTGCAACTGTCGATAAGAACGGTAAGGTTACGACCAAGATGGCAGGATCCGTTACGATCACTGCAACTTCATTAGGCGTTTCCGCAAAATGCGAAATCACGGTCCTCTATAAGGATGTAAAAAGTAAGGACGACTTCTGGTATGCTCCCACCAACTATCTGACTGCCAAGGGGGTAGTTAAGGGCTATGCGAACCAGACAGAGTTCCGTCCTGCCAATAAATGCACCCGAGCTCAGATGGTTACATTCCTCTATAGGCTGCAGGGAGAACCTAAAACAAAGTCTGACAAGTGTCAGTTTGACGATGTTAAGTCAACAGACTATTTCTACAAGCCCGTTATCTGGGCATATGAGAACGGTATTACCACAGGTGTGTCCAAGACTAAGTTTGACCCTCAAAGAGTGTGCTCGAGAGCCCAGGCCGTTACCTTCCTTTGGAGAATGGCAGGAAAGCCGGCCCCCGGCAAGACCGCTAAGACTTTCCCGGATGTTAAGAGTACGGATTATTTCTATAAGGCTACACTTTGGGCATCTGATATGAAGATCCTGGCAGGTCTGCCTGACGGTAGATTTAACCCGGATGGCATGTGTTTAAGACGTCAGATGGTAACGTTCTTATACAAGTATGATAAGTTCGTAAACAAGAAAGGCTGATATGCAGTAGCCGTTATCAGTTCTTCAGATGACAATATATCTTTGAATATGATGGGGCCGGCATTATTGCCGGTCCTGTTTTTTATGCATTCTGTTTTTTTATGTTAGATTGAAAATCCTGCTCTTAATTATTATAATATTGCAGTTATAGATAAAATCAGCTTAGAAGATTAGGAGACTTAAGAAAATGGGACTTACGATTTCACAGAAGATCATTCGCGATCACTTGTTGTCCGGAGAGATGAACGTTGGGGAAGAGATCTCCATCAGGATCGACCAGACCCTGACTCAGGATTCTACCGGTACAATGGCTTACCTTCAGTTTGAAGCTATCGGCGTACCTCAGGTAAAGACCAAGCTTTCTGTAGCATATATCGACCACAATATGCTTCAGAGCGGTTTTGAGAATGCCGATGACCATAAATATATCCAGACAGTTACATCCAAGCACGGTATCAGATTCTCCCGTCCCGGTAACGGCGTTTGCCACCAGGTACATATCGAGAGATTCGGTGTTCCCGGTCAGACACTTCTTGGTTCTGACTCCCATACGCCTACATGCGGCGGTATCGGAATGCTCGCTATCGGTGCAGGCGGACTTGACGTAGCTGTTGCAATGGGCGGCGGACCTTACTACATCTCAATGCCTAAGATGGTCCGTATTACTTTGAAGAATAAGCTCGGACCTTGGGCAACAGCCAAGGATATCATCCTTGAAGTCTTGAGGATCATGACCGTTAAGGGCGGTGTAGGCAAGATCGTTGAGTACGCCGGTGACGGCCTCGCATCTCTCACTGTTCCCGAGAGAGCTACCATCACGAATATGGGCGCTGAGCTCGGTGCTACAACTTCGATCTTCCCGTCTGATGAGGTTACAAAGCAGTTCCTTATCGCACAGGGCAGAGGAGAGGTATGGACTGAACTTAAGGCTGACGAGGATGCAGTCTACGATGAGGAGATCGAGATCGACCTTGCTGCTCTCAGACCTCTCGTTGCAAAGCCTCATATGCCTGACCAGGTAGTTTCCGTTAAGGAACTTGAAGGCCTCAAGGTTGACCAGTGCTGCATCGGTTCCTGTACGAACTCATCTCTTTACGATATGCTCAAGGTTGCCAAGATCCTTAAGGGTCACACGGTACATCCCGATGTATCCCTTGTTATCGCTCCCGGTTCCAAGCAGGTATTCAACATGCTCGCTGAGACAGGCGCTCTCGCCGACATGATCGAAGCCGGTGCCAGGATCATCGAGTGCGGATGCGGTCCTTGTATCGGTATGGGACAGTCCCCTAAGACTGATGCCGTATCCTTGAGAACCAATAACCGTAACTTCTATGGAAGATCAGGAACCAAATCCGCTTCCATCTATCTCGTAAGCCCTGAAGTAGCTGCAGTTGCTGCTGTTACCGGCGTTGTAACCGATCCTGCTGATTTCGGTGAGCCTCCTGTAGTTGAGATGCCTGAGAGCTTCAAGGTCAACGACAATATGGTCATCATGCCTTCTGCCGATCCCGATTCCGTCGAGGTCGTAAGAGGTCCTAACATCAAGCCTTTCCCTATCAACAAGGAACTCGCTGAGACTGTTGACGGCAAGGTTCTTATCAAGACTGAGGACAACATCACGACAGACCACATCATGCCTTCCAATGCGAAGCTCCTGCCGTTCAGATCCAATGTTCCTTATCTTGCAGACTTCTGTCTTACACCTTGTGATGAAGGATTCCCTGCAAGAGCAAAGGAGAACGGCGGCGGATTCATCATCGGCGGTGCTAACTACGGTCAGGGTTCATCCAGAGAGCATGCTGCACTTGCTCCTCTCCAGCTTGGTGTTAAGGGCGTAATCGCTCTGTCTTTCGCAAGGATCCATATGGCTAACCTTATCAACAACGGTATCCTGCCGCTCGTATTTAAGGATGCTGAGGATTATGCAAAGCTCGATATGCTCGATGAACTCGAGATCAAGGATGCAAGGACACAGATCGAAGCAGCTGTCGAAGGCAAGCCCGTTGTCGTAACAAATAAGACCAAGGGTTATGATTTCGAGACAGATCTTTCTATCTCCGACAGACAGTGCGGAATGCTCCTTGCAGGAGGACTTTTGAACTTTACCAGAAAACAGGCTGAAGGATAATATGGATAACATTTCTAAAGAACAGATGATAGGAAAACTTGCCGATCTGTCCTGCAACATGGACCACATCGACAAGGAACTCTATTCCAAATACAACGTTAAGCGCGGTCTGCGCAATAACGACGGTACCGGCGTTCTCGTCGGCCTTACACAGGTCGGCGAAGTAATGAGCTATATCGTTGACGATGCTGACCGCATCCCGGTCGAAGGCAAGCTCTTCTACAGGGGATATGAGATATCCGATCTTGTAAACGGCTTTTATCCCGCTGAGAAATACGGATTCGAGGACATTGTCTATCTTCTCCTGACAGGCAATCTTCCCAGTGAAGATGAGAGCCGTGAATTTGGTAAGCTCCTTTCTGCGGCAAGACCGCTTCCCGACAATTTTACTGAGGACATGATCTTGAAGGCACCGAGCCCGGATGTCATGAACAAGCTCGCAAGATCCGTACTGGCAATGTATTCTTACGATGACAATCCCGATTCGCTGGATCTTAACAATGTAGTGCGCCAGTGCATAGAGCTCATCGCAAGATTCCCCGTGCTCATCTCCTACGGCTATATGGCCAGAAGACACTATGTTGAGCACAGAGGCCTTTTCCTGCATAACCCCGTGCCTGAATATAATGCGGCACAGAATATCCTGCACCTTATAAGACCCGACGGTAAGTTCTCGGATCTTGAAGCAAGGATACTTGATCTTATGCTCGTACTGCATGCCGAGCACGGCGGCGGTAACAATTCAACATTCGTAACACATGCCGTATCCTCAACAGGTGCTGATACCTATGCAGTTATGGCTGCTGCCATCGGATCGTTGAAGGGTCCTCAGCATGGCGGTGCTTCCGGCAAGGCTTATGCAATGATGTGCGATCTACGCGAAAACATCACGGACTGGAAAGACGAGAACCAGATCAGGGCTTACCTTACCAAGGTCATGAAGAAGGAAGCATTTGATAAGTCAGGTCTTATCTACGGTATCGGACACGCCGTATATACGCTGTCTGACCCCAGGACCGTAATTATCCGCAAGCATGCCAAGCAGCTCGCTGAAGAGAGCGGTAATATGGATCTTTACGATCTCTATCTGCTCGTCGAAAAGATCGCGCCCGAAGTCTTCCATGAGGTCAAGAATTCTGACAAGATCATCTGCGCAAATGTTGATTTTTACGCAGGTCTTGTCTATTCGATGCTGGGTATCCCGCAGGAACTCTATACGCCGCTTTTCGCGTGCGGAAGGATCGCAGGCTGGAGCGCCCACAGGATCGAGGAATTAGTATCAGGAGGAAGGATCATGCGTCCCGCATATAAGTGTGTCAACCGCAGACGCACATATACGCCCGGCGAAAGTCATGAGCAGAATAACTGATATGAGATTGATCATTGCAACTTCAAATGAAGATAAGGTCAGGGAGATCGCTGAAGTCCTTGAAGGAACAGGCTTTACTGCAGTTTCCATGAAGGAGGCAGGTTACCATCCCGAGATAATCGAAGATGCTGATACATTCGAAGGCAATGCCATGATCAAGGCACAGGCTCTTCATGCGCTTGCAGAAGATGCTTATGTCATGGCTGATGATTCAGGTCTTTGTATCGATGCTTTAGACGGTGCTCCCGGAATCTATTCATCAAGGTTCTGCGGTGAGGACTCGACATATGAAGAGAAGTTCAAGAAGATCTTTGAGATGTTAAAGGATGTTCCGGAAGAAGCCCGTACTGCTAAGTTCTGCTGTGCGATAGCTGTAGTAAAGCCTGACGGTGAGTCTTTTACGGTCAGGGGAGAGGTCTGCGGAGTCCTTCATGAGACCCCTGCAGGAGACAACGGATTCGGCTATGATCCTATCTTCTACGTGCCTGAATTCGGCATGACTACAGCCCAGATGGATCCAGATCAGAAGAACCGTATCTCACACCGAGGAAAAGCCTTGCGTGCTATGGTTGAAAAACTGACAGATAAATGTTAATATTTTCGGGCACGCACATTTGTCCGTGACTCAAACACAGGTGGGTATCCGCAACGTGACAGCCGAAAATCAGCAAGAATATTATCTCGTGTCCAAGAACGCAATGCCCGAAGTCTTTCTGAAGGTCATTGAAGTAAAGCAGCGTCTGAATACCGGTGAGTTCAATTCCGTCAATGAGGCGGTCCGCAATGTCGGTATATCCAGAAGCGCTTACTACAAGTACAAGGACTCTGTTTTGCCTTTCTATGAAGCCACGAACGGCAAGAAGGTTACCGTCCTTATCTCTGTTGAGAATTTCAGGGGGATCCTGGCCTCTGTCATCGGGATTATTTCCGCTTCCAGAGCCAGCATATTGACTATCAATCAGAACATCCCCATCAACGGAGTCGCGGACATATCGATCTCTTTCGATACTGACTCGATGTTAGGCACCGTTGAAGATATCCTTAACGATATCTCCCGCGTGGCAGGCGTCCGCAAATGTGTGATCTTAAGTCGTGAATAACCGGAGGAATATATAAATGATAAATATAGCAATATTGGGATTCGGCGTTGTAGGTTCAGGCACATGTGAAGTGCTTTCCAATAATGCCGATATCATCAAGAAGAGGATAGGTGAGGAGATCTATGTAAAGAAGATCTTAGATCTCCGTGATTTCCCTGACAGCCCTTATGCATCGCGTGTTACACACGAAGCAGATGAAGTCTTCTCTGATCCTGAGATCAAGGTTGCCGTTGAAACTATCGGCGGAGCAAGGGTCGCTTACGACTACACGAAAAGAGCACTTTCCAATGGTATCAGCGTTGTAACGAGCAATAAGGAACTCGTATCCACACATGGCCCCGAGCTTATTAAGCTGGCTAAGGAAAACAACTGTGTTTATCTTTTTGAGGCTGCCGTCGGCGGCGGTATCCCGATCATAAGACCTCTTTATAAGTGTCTTGCTGCCAACAATATCCTCAAGATAGCAGGCATCGTTAACGGTACGACCAACTATATCCTGTCTTCCATGAAGAACGAAGGCATATCATATGAGGATGCGCTCAAGGAAGCCCAGAAGAAGGGTTATGCTGAAGCAGACCCCACGGCTGACTGTGAAGGCATCGATGCCCAGAGAAAGATCTCCATCCTTTCGACGCTCGCAATGGACGGCAAATACTGCAATCCCGAATATGTTCATGCAGAGGGTATCTCCAAACTTACGACAGACGATATCGAGCTCGCAAAAGCTTTGTGCTGTGAGCTTAAGCTCATCGCTTATTTTGCCAACAACGGAGACGGAACGGCATCCGCTTTCGTAGCGCCTCACTTTGTCGATAAGGCCTGCATGCTTTCAGACGTAGAAGGCGTGTTCAATGCTGTCCTCGTTGAGGGAGACTATCTCGGAGAAGCAGTATTCTACGGAAGAGGAGCAGGATCTTATCCTACTGCATCAGCTGTTGCAGGAGACGTTCTCGAGGCATGCTTAAAGGATTCCGTTGATATGGAGTTCCGCGCCTGGGACGATACTGTATCTGTTTTCAAGGATTACGATGACATAAAGTCTGATTTCCTGGTATATTCCAAGACGGAAGACGTTGCATCCCTGATCGATGGCGCAGATAAGATTGATTCAGTATCAGGAATCAATGCTGTAATCGTAAGAAGCATCTCCGAGAAGGATCTTATCGGAAAGATCGCAGGGAATAGCGCTATAGGATATAAGCATTACCTTAAATGATCTTAATGCATTAGCAAAAAATAAAGGGATGTCTCAAGATCAATGAGACATCCCTTTTTTGTCAGTAAATAATTAGTTATACGATCTGATTGTCGTTATAGGTCTTATAAAGTACGGCAAGATCTTTCATGAGCTTGTTCATCTTGATCTGATTAGCAGATGTCTCAGCGAAGTTGCCGTCTGCGATGGACTTCTTGATCTGTGAGAATACGCAGAGCGTGTCCTCGCTGTCCTTGCCGAGCTCTTTCTTGATGCCGTTGATCTGATCCCAGAGCTTCTCGTCGTAAGGAGTAACGGTCTCGGAATAGATCTTGGATACTCTTCTGATCGCAGAGAGATTGGCGGGGATGATCTTTTCGATGAGTTCCATCTCCCAGCGCTCGAGCATAGCCATTGAATAAGACTTCAGTACCAGTTTGCTGAATACATCGCCGCGGCAGAGGAGCGTCTCGACTTTGGGGTCGTTTTCGAGGACCTGCATGGAGTCGAATACGGTATATGAGGGCTTTCCGAAAAGCCTGTCTCTTTCTTCCTCGTTCATATCCTCGAAAATGTCATCTTCGCATCTGTAGAGACGGTCAGTCTCAAGGTATCTGCCTTCTGTCCCGTAAGGCTTGCAGAACTCTGCTTCGAGCTCCTTGCGGTCCATGCCGGCGTCAGCTACGAATTCCAATCCATCCAGCATGCACTGGTAGATGGCTGCAACACAAAGATATGTGTTCGTGTGCGGGTTGGGAGCACGGAGCTCGAATCTTGTCGCATATGTGTTGCCGATCGTGCGGACGAGTCCAAGGAGGACAGATCTGTTACGGGAAGGCGTGGTGACATCCATTCCGATGGAAGCGACTGCGTGGGTAGGCGCCTCGAATCCGGGCGTAAGTCTTGCGAAAGCATCCGTAGAAGCAGATACGAAGGGATTGATGATGGAATAGTTCTTCATGATGCCCATAAGGCAACCCCAGCCGATCGTTGAAAGGTAATCCTTGGTAAGATCCTCGGGCGAGAAGAGGTTGATCTTCCTTCCGTTCTTAAGATGAGCTACGGCATTTACATGTGTATGTTCACCGGAACCCGCAACGCCGTTGAGGGGCTTAGCGTCAAAGCTGACATCGAGACCGTGGAGACGGAAGATCTCCTTGATCAGGATCCTTGCGATAAGCTCGTAATCAGCGCCCTGGAGGGCGTCGGAATACTTCCAGTCGACTTCGAGCTGCTCCATGATGAGATGGTAGTCACCGGAGGAATTGATCGAAGCCTTAACGCCGCCGACTTCCTTGTGGCCCATCTCGGGATTGAAACCATAGAGCTCGAGGAGCATGATGACCTGTTCAAGGGCAGTTCTTACGACACCCTTGGTGCGCTTCCAGTAGGATTCCTTAAGTTCCTGTGATATGGAAAGCTGCTCGGTTGTGATGATCTCGTCAGGAGAATTAACCCAGAATTCGAGCTCAGTCGCAACGATGAGGTTTACAGAATCAAGATCTTCGAGAGAGAAGCCGAGTTCTTCGCAGAGAGCCGGGTCCTTCTCGAAAAGCTTGATGATCTCTTTTTCGAAGAAATCAGCGCTCTTCTTGAGTACTGAGCGGGAACAAACGAAATCGTCGTTATGCTTGAGAAATGAAGGGATCCTCAGTGTTCCGACGGGTTTGTTGGTCTCACGGTCGATATGTTCGTAGTTATAATCGACATACCAGATGACATCAGGGTCGGGAATAAGATCGACCTTACCGTCGTTCAGCGTAGCAATGCCGGGAAGCACAACGGAGGAACCGTCGGTTTGGACGGCATGACCTTCAAGATATTTATCGGGATTCTGCAGAAAGTCAGAGATCGGGATCTTTTCATCTGTATCGTTGCCCGAAAGGTCTACGCCTGCCAGTGAAACGAACTTGATAGCAGGATTCTCTTCCAGGATCTTCTTGATATCCTCAGTTGAATGTTTATCTGTCGGTATTACGTATAACAGATCAGGATAAACGTGAAAATCGGTCATAATATGCCTCCGTCAATTTATAACTGGAGTTATTCTATCATATTGTTTATAATAATTCGTGTTATTTAGAAACATATTATCAAGCATAAGGGGACCGATTTTTCGACGATATGAACATTATACCCATTGAATACAAGCAAGCCATGAACATCGAGCACGGCGACGTCAAGTGGCCCTGCAGGTTCCTCTTTGCATTCCTGTTCATCCTCAATATGGCTGTAAATTTCAACCCTTATGCAAGCTCAGATTTCGATGCCCTGATCAATTATGTCTATAACGGAACAGAAGATCTGACAAGTATCTATGATCTGCCCATAACCCAGGGCAATATCATCTATCTGGTGACTATCTCGGCGTCTGTCATCATCACGGTATTCGTATACGGCATCATTTCAGCCGTTCTCGCGAAAAAATACAGGATCAAGAACGTAGATGATGAGCCTTCAAAAGACAGGATCCCGCTGAGAAAGGTGATCGTATGGGGCCTTTTTATCCTTCTGGTGTTCATTCCCTTTGCTTTCAATGTGGTCTATTCACTGATAGCGGTCATCATAATCCTTCCCGGCGCTGTGCTGCTCCCGGCGTTCTACATGAACGATAACTGCAATATCTTCAGATCGATAGGACGGACAGTTTATCACCTCAGAAGGGCCTATATGAAGACATTGCAGGTGATAATCCTGATATACCTCACATATTATGTCGTCAGCCTCATTTCCAATATGCTTATCTACCAGTTTACTTCACCGGGTGCCATTGTTCTTACGTCCTTTGCATCCGCCTGGTGCTGGACTGCTCTTGCCAGGTTTGCCGGGGCAAGGTACAGGGTCCTGAAATATATGAAGGGTGCCAATCCGTTTCAAACTCCCAATCAGGAAGGCAGTAAGTCCATATAATTCTGTCAATTCGCTTAAATCGATAATATTGTATTTTCGAGCCCTTTTTATTATTATTAGTTAGTTAATCGAAAATATGCATATTTATGCGGAGGAATTTACATGGACGTTAATAAGATCGCTATCGACAAACATTTGGAATGGGGAGGGAAGATCGAGGTTATCTCCCGCGCACCCGTAGGCAGCAAAGAAGAGCTTTCAATCGCATACACGCCCGGCGTTGCAGCCCCCTGTCTTGAGATCCAGAAGGATGTCGATCTTTCTTATGTTTATACAAGAAGATCCAACCTTGTAGCTGTCGTAACAGATGGAACGGCAGTTCTTGGCCTGGGTGATATCGGTCCCGAGGCCGGCATGCCCGTTATGGAAGGCAAGTGCGCGCTGTTCAAGGCATTCGGCGGAGTTGATGCTTTCCCTATCTGCATCAGATCCAAGGATGTTGACGAGATCGTAAAGACCGTTGCTCTTATTGCAGGTTCTTTCGGCGGCATCAACCTCGAGGATATCTCGGCTCCCAGATGTTTTGAGATCGAGAAGAAGCTCAAGGAGATCTGCGACATCCCGATCTTCCACGACGACCAGCACGGCACAGCCGTTATCTCACTTGCAGCCCTCACCAACGCTCTTAAGATCGTCGGCAAGAGCATCGACGAGATCTCAGTCGTCATCAACGGCGCAGGCGCAGCAGCTACGGCCATCACCAAGCTCCTCGTATCCAGAGGCCTTAAGAATGTTGTTCTCTGTGACCGTAAGGGCGCTATCTACGAGGGACGTGATAATCTGAATCCCGCCAAGGAAGAGATCGCAAAGATCACCAACCGTGACAAGAAGCAGGGAAGCCTCGCTGATGTTATCGTCGGCGCTGACGTTTTCATCGGCGTTTCCGCTCCCGGCGTTCTTACTGCAGAAATGGTTGCTACGATGGCTAAGGACCCCATCGTCTTCGCATGCGCCAACCCCACACCCGAGATCCTTCCCGACGAAGCCAAGAAGGCAGGCGTTGCCGTCATGGCTACGGGCAGATCCGATTATCCTAACCAGGTTAATAACGTTCTTGCATTCCCCGGAATCTTCCGCGGCGCACTCGATGTAAGAGCATCTGATATCAATGACGAGATGAAGATCGCAGCAGCTGAGGCTATCGCAGGCATCGTTTCCGATGAGGAACTCAATCCCGAATACATCCTTCCCGATGCATTTGACGAGAGAGTCGGCAAGGCCGTAGCGGCAGCAGTAGCAGAAGCAGCACGCAAGTCCGGAGTTGCAAGGATCTGAGAAAATAAGAAAGGCAAGGAACTGTTTATGATCGACGATATCGAATTATTAAATGTACTCGAAAACAACGCAAGGCTGTCTTCGGCAGAACTTGCCGTTATGTTGGGCTCCACGGAGGCTGAAGTCGAAGCTGAGATCAACAAGCTCAAGGAAGACAAGATCATCCTCGGTCATTCCACGATCATCAACTGGGAGAAGATCATGCCCTATAACTGCATCGGTATGATCGAGGTCAGGATCACGCCCATCAAGAACAAGGGCTACGATCAGATCGCAAATATCCTCTCCAAGTATGATAAGGTCACTGCCTGCTACCTTATGTCCGGCGGCTTTGATCTCATGATCATTTACGAGGATAAGACCTTAAGAGACATCGCTAACTTCGTAAACGAGAAGATAGCAACCCAGGAAGGCGTTCTTTCCACAACAACACACTTCATCCTTAAGAAATACAAAGCGAATGGTATCGTTTTCGAGTCTCCGGATGATGATGACAGGCAGGCGGTCGTATTATGAGTTTTGATTACGAATCCAAGATTTCAGACTGCGTAAAGCAGGTACCGCCCTCGGCTATCAGGCGTTTCTTCGACCTGGCTTCCGAGATGAAGGGAAGAGTAATATCCCTTTCGATCGGTGAGCCTGACTTTGTTACGCCCTGGGACATCAGGGAAGCCGGTATCGATTCGCTCGTTGACGGCTATACCCATTATTCGCCCAACTCGGGTTACAGCAAGTCCAAAGAAGCTATAGCTGAATATATCAAGAGAAGATACGGCATGACATATTCTCCCGACGGAGAGATCCTTATCACCGTCGGCGGAAGCGAAGGCCTCGACCTTGCTGCAAGAGCTCTCATCAATCCCGGTGATGAGGTCATCATCGTAGAGCCCTGCTTCGTTGCATATAAGGCAACGGTCATGTTTGCTCACGGTATTCCCGTAACGGTCTCCACGAAGCCTGAGAACTCCTATAAGCTCATGCCTGAAGAACTTGAGGCAGCCATTACCGATAAGACGAAATACATCATCTTAGGTTATCCTTCGAATCCTACAGGTGCCGTAATGACCCTTGAGGATCTTGCAAAGATCAAGGATGTGCTCTTAAAGCATCCCGACATAATCGTCCTTTCCGATGAACTTTACGGCGAACTCAACTATATCGACGGCAAACCCGTATCGCTTGCCCAGTTCTCCGAGATCGCAGACAGAGTCATCGTTATCAACGGATTCTCCAAGGCCTTTGCCATGACCGGTTTCAGGATCGGTTATCTCCTTGGTCCCAAGGAGCTTATCGCTCCCATGAACAAGATCCATCAGTACTGCATCATGTGCTCACCTTCAATGGCACAGTACGCCATCGTTGAAGCTTCGCTCAACGGCGATGCTCATGTTGAGGAGATGCGAAAAGAATATAACCGCAGAAGAAGAGTGATCCTGAAGGGCTTGGAAGATGCAGGTCTTGAGTGCTTCGAGCCATTCGGCGCCTTCTATGCGTTCCCTTCGATCAAGAGTACGGGCCTTTCGTCCCAGGAATTCTGTGAGAGATTCCTTATGGAGAAGGGTGTTGCCATCGTACCCGGAAACGCTTTCGGCGACTGCGGTGAAGGCTTTGTACGTATTAGTTATGCTGCTTCCATGGAAAATATCCAGGAAGCCATGAGAAGACTCGCCGAGTTTACAAGCGAACTGAAAGCAGGTAAGGATTAATGCTCGAATTTGACAACATAAGACTTGAACTTGAAGGATACGAAGAACCCGTGGCAAAGCTCCGCGATGCTCTCCATATCGATGTCGTATCGACAGAGATCTCCGAGCTTGAAGCGCGCACACAGGAGCCCGACTTCTGGAACGATGTTGAGAAGGCACAAGCCCTTCAGACAAAGCTCCGCCGCGCCCAGATGAGAGTTGATTCCTTCCATCAGCTGGTTACGGACAGGGAAGACCTCCTGGCTCTTTGCGAGCTTGCAAATGAGGAAGAAGATACCGATTCTCTTCCCGAACTTGAAGAGGGTCTTGCAACCTTCAAGGAAGAATTCGAAAAGATGCGTCTCGAGACTCTCCTTACAGGTGAATACGATAAGAATAACGCCATCATCACTCTCCATGCCGGTGCAGGCGGAACAGAAGCCATGGACTGGGTTTCCATGCTCTACCGTATGTATCTGAGATGGTCTGAGATCCACGATTATGAAGTTAAGATCCTGGAATATCTTGACGGTGAAGAAGCAGGCATCAAGAGCTGCTCCATGATGATCACAGGAGAGAACGCTTACGGTTTCTTAAGATCCGAGATCGGTGTCCACAGACTCGTAAGGATTTCTCCTTTCGATGCATCCGGCAGAAGACATACATCCTTTGCATCCTGTGAAGTTATGCCTGAATTGGATGACACGATAGACATCAAGATCGATATGAACGACGTAAGAGTCGATACCTACAGAGCATCTGGTAAGGGTGGTCAGCACATCAACAAAACAGACTCCGCTGTTCGTATGACGCACAACCCCACAGGCGTTGTCGTTGCCTGCCAGTCTGAGCGTTCCCAGGTTCAGAATAAGGAAACCTGTCTTAAGATGCTGAAAGCAAAGCTTTTCGCTCTTGCAAGAGCAGCCCAGATGGAGAAGATCGAAGACCTCAAAGGCAACCAGATGGAGATCGCTTGGGGCTCCCAGATCAGATCTTATGTATTCTGTCCTTACACAATGGTAAAAGACCACAGAACAGGCTATGAAGAAGTAGATGTCGATGCTGTTATGGACGGTAAATTAGACGGCTTCATCAATGCATTCCTGTCAGGGATGAAGATAGAGAAATAATAATTAACTACAATTTGTTGCACAATTAAGCAGCCTTTATGGCTGCTTTTTTATTTATTTATGATTATCTATGTGGTTTTTCAATTGGTATACTGCACAAGCATTTTTTTGAAAGATTGTAAACTTTGCAATTTACCGCAATTTTGTTTATGTCCTAATATGTTAATGTTTGCAATAACGGAGTGATACATTTAGAAAGGAGAAATAATGAATAAAAAAGTTTTGACTGTTGTTATCTCTGTTTTACTGATCGCATGTATGTCTATTCCAGCATTAGCTGCAAGAGTACCTTACAAAGATGCAAAGCCTGGTTTTGGTAATAAAAAAATCTCTTATTATGATTCCGGTACCACACGGACGTATACACCTAAATCAAATGAGCAGGTAGTTATTTATTCGTGCAGGGGACATGAACTTCTGGTTACATCTGTAGTAGAAGTTCTGAAAAAAAATGGAACATATTTAAACGGAGACTACTGGCGGAAACATTATATCCTGTCTGGTTATGATATGCTCAAAGTTAAAGCTAGTGGCGCTAAAAAAGGATATTATAGCTATATTATCGATACAACCTTAAATAAGTTGGGCTATGGCGATAAAGGTTATTGTTCTTAATTCTAATTAATTTACTTCATTAATTATGGGGATTTGTATCACTCCGTTATTCTCCCAAAATATTATGATAAAGTTAGTTTATAAAGAATACAGTGAAAATATTTTAAAGATCTTAATCTTGTTTTGTGTGAGTTTTGCGCTTGCATTTATCGGGATGTTCTGGTTTGCGCAAAAAAGAATCATCTATCAAACAGTAGATATCTATAAAGCTTATGGCCTTTCGGGAAAGGTTGTGGCTTTTGAAGGTGAGTTTGCGAGTAATGACAGAGTTACTGAAGATATCAGTTTGATAAAAAATCTGGAGTGTGTTGAAAAATTAGAAAATGTAAATATTTACAGAGATTATAATGTTATAGATTCAAAGACGGATGATAGTTCCAGAGAATACGGGTTATATCTCTATAAACTTCCTGACGATATAAAGTATAATCCGTATCATATGATCGATGGCCGTATGCCGGAAAAACCAAATGAGATAATGGTTTCTTCTAATGTCAATATCAACTGTGGTGAGATATTAAAAGACTATATTTATCTTTACAGAGATAATGAAACCGATAATGTTTTTAAATCAGATGTAAGAGTTCCTGCAGTAACCGTTGTTGGTGTTTTTGATCTTAATAATCAAATGCCTTTTAGGTTCGGATGGACATTTAAAGGGGATTATGATGGTTCGCGCGGAAGCAGTTTGAATGATGATTGCGGCTATGCATTTTGTTTAGATATTACTGATTCTGAAGGAGAAAAACTCGAATCTTATACTACCTGTTTATCTTTTGTTGTAACTCCCAAAGAAGGCTTTACTACTTCTGAATTAATTAATCAAATATATTCTGTAACGGGACTTACTGCTTATGATTTGGACTCGTATACCAAACTTGTGGAAGAGGTTAATGAAGAGCAATTGATGATGTTCAGATCGGTCAGTTTGATCCTCGTTGTTATCCTTCTTACATTAAATGTTTCTTATGGGGTTATAAGTTTGTCTATAAACAAACGGAAACTGTCTATATATTATATTCACGGCCTTTCGTGGTTTGACACAGTATGTATTGTTACGTTTATATATCTGCCATTTATACTTTTGGGCTCTTTAGCCGGTTTTTTCCTTTATGCGTATAAAGGTGCTGCGATGTTATGGGATTTTATATCTTTAAACGGTGATTGCGCATATATGTTTGAACCATATAATATCTTGCCGGTTTCAACGATAATCATTGTTGCTTACCTTATGATCAACCTGTCTTTCTGCATAATTAACGGAAGAAAAACACCGGCAGATCTTATCAGGAGGGAATGAATATGATTAAATCTACCCTGTCTGCCATAAGATCAAATCTGTTTATCAACGTTATAGCGTGCATTCTTTTAGCTATGCTTTTTGTTGCTGAAGTAAATCTTTATTACACAATCTATTATAACGAATTTGTGGTTCAGGAAAGACTTCGTACTAATCTGTCAGATTACAGTTACACTTATATCTTTTCTGATCTGATCGGAAAAGATGATCTTGACGATATTGTTAAATCTGTTTCCGGAAGCGGAATTAACTATGAAGATATAGTAGTAGCAGGGATCTTACCTGAGGATGAAGAAGGCAATAGCCGGGAACTTTTGTGTTTTTATGGCGGAATATCCAATTTGCATGATTTCAGATCAAAAATGTCTCATGAACGATTTAACGATGATCTGTTTGAAAGAGGAGACGTTTTAGTTACTACTAACGTAATTCTGTGTGATGAATATGAATTGAACGGAAAGAATTATCGATTGGTACAACAGGTCGAAGGTCTTGCGTCATACGGACAAGCTATGTTCTCTTTGTTTTGTTCTTCTAATGAATTCTTCAATGTGTCTGAGGGAGTTTATAGAATTACTTTTGAATTTAAGGCTCCGATAGCCCCTTCAGATTATGACATATTGAATGATGCAGTTTCCTCAAAAGCAAATATATATAATGAACTCAAACCTTCAACGAGTGCCGGAAGAGCAATTGAAACGATAGGATTGAGTTATTCAAATATCATTAAAGTGTTCATAATAATGGTAATCGTTACAACCTGTGTTATACCCATCATCAGATATTGTCTGTGGCTTAGAAGGTATGAATTCAGGTCATACAGGGTCTGTGGGGCAGATGCTTCGTATATAACTTTCTGTGAAGTAAGTCATGTTGCTATTCTTGGCATTATGGCTGTTATCCTGGGGTGTATCTTTTCGATACAAACGTTGTTTACTGAGGGTTTCTGGATAATGCTCCTTATTACTATTGCATTGTTTATTCTGCGGCTTTTGGCTGAGATATTGATCTCAGGCAAGAGCAATGAAAATATAGTGGAGGTTAATGAGAGATGGAGATAATAAGGCTTGAAGATGTACATAAGACATATGATGTTTCCAAGATCGTCAAAGTGGATGCCCTTAACGGAATAGACCTGTCTATTGAGGAAGGCACGATAACTACGATCTACGGTGTTTCAGGATCCGGAAAATCAACCATGCTTAATATCATCGGGTGTCTCGATAAGCCCACATCCGGGAAAGTAACCATAAAGGGCAGCGATACAGCCCCCATGAACGATAAGACTCTTTCTGCCTTCAGGAATGAGAATATAGGCTTTGTTTTCCAGGAATTCAATCTTATTCCTCACAGGACCGCTTACGATAATATGATGGTGCCGTTGTATTTCACCAAGAAGGACGCAAAGAGAAAAGAGAAGAATATCGATGCCGTATTGGAAAAACTTGGCATACTTAAGCTTAAAAACAGGAAAGTATCCGATATGAGCGGAGGTCAGCGGCAGCGTGTAGCCATTGGCCGAGCTTTGATAAATGAATGCCCGATAATCATTGCTGATGAGCCCACAGGCCAAGTTGATAGTGCTCAGAAGGAATCAATTGCAAAGATCTTTAAAGCCCTCAGGGATGAAGGGAAGACCATTCTTATTGCTACCCACGATGAATCTTTGGCAGACATTGCCGATAAGGTCATTCATATCGCTGACGGTAAGATCTGCTCTTAAAACTGTTGTTTTTTTTGCGAGTCTCCAAATAGAGGCCTTTGAGTCTCCATTTGGAGACTTTTTTATCGGGTTTTGGAGTTTTTTGCTTGATTACCGGGTCTGATGCGGCTGCCGGAGTAACTTTTAATATAAATAAATAAGAAAAATGGTATGATATTAGCGGAAAAATAGATTTACGGAGGTTAATAACATGCCTGCAAAGAAAAAAGTTGCTTCAAAGGCAAAAACGACTAAGAAAGCAGATCCGGTTGCTGAGTTCCCGAATCTTTATCTGACTTCATCCCAGGATGATATCGATGCTGCTATGAATTTCGCTGAGGATTACAAGGCGTTCATCGATGTCTCCAAGACTGAGAGGGAGTTTGTTAAGACTGCTAAAGAGGCTTGCGAATCTTTGGGTTATAAGGACATCGCGACTGTCAGCAAGCTCAAGGCCGGTGATAAGGTCTATGCATCTGTTAAGAACAGAGGCTTCGTATGTGCAGTTATAGGCAAGAAGCCTGTCAGCGAAGGATTCAATATCCTTGGTGCACATATCGACTCACCCAGGCTGGACCTTAAGCCTAATCCTGTTTTCGAGGAAGCAGAGACTGTATATTTCAAGACTCATTACTACGGTGGCATCAAGAAGTATCAGTGGACGACGATTCCTCTGGCTCTTCACGGAACCATCTATACCGTTGACGGCAAGGAGATCGACATTACGATCGGCGAGAAGGATACTGATCCCGTGTTCTATATCACGGATCTTCTGCCTCACTTAGGCCGTGAGCAGATGAAGAAGAATGCTGAAGATTTTATTCCCGCTGAGGATCTTAATATCGTTATCGGCGGTATTCCTCTTCAGAGCAAGGATAAAGAGAAGGAGAAGGAGCCTTATAAGGCAGCTGTCCTTAAGTATCTTTACGATGAGTACGGCATTGTCGAGAAGGACTTTGTCTCAGGTGAGCTTGAAGTAGTTCCTGCGACCAAGGCAAGAGATCTTGGTCTCGACCGTGCTTATATCGCAGCTTATGGTCACGACGACAAGTGCTGTGCATATCCGGCGCTGATGGCTGTACTTGCCATGGATAAGCCTGAGCGCACATGTGTTGCTTTCCTGACTGATAAAGAAGAGATCGGATCTTATTCCAATTCAGGCGCACAGTCCGTTATCTATGAGAACTTCCTGATGGAGCTCCTTGCAAAGAATCTTGGCGGCATCGATAAGTTCAATATGCTCACATACCGCAAGGCCCTTGAGAACACCAAGATGCTCTCGACGGATGTTACGACCGGATATGATCCCAAGTATGCTTCCGTTTTCGAGAAGAATAACACTGCCTTCCTGTCTCACGGGCTTAAGATCGAGAAGTATACGGGCGCAAGGGGAAAGTCCGGCACTAATGAAGCTACGGGTGAGTTTGTTTCCCAGATCACGAAGATCTTCAAGGATAACTCGATCCCGTGGCAGACAGGCGAGCTCGGCAAGATCGATGCAGGCGGCGGCGGAACGATCTCCTGCTATATGGCCAAGATGGGTATGGATGTAGTAGACCTGGGAATCCCCGTATGGTCCATGCATGCTCCTATCGAAGTCATCTCCAAGATCGATCTTTACTTCCTGTATCTGGGTTATAAGGCATTTATCGAAAACATAGGATGACTATATGGGTAAGAGAACCATTGAACGCAAAAATTCCATAAGATCGTCGATCGGCAGGATCTTTATCTATGCTCTGGCGGTCATTATTCAATGGGCCCTTATCGTTCTCCTGATATCCTATTTCGGCAACAGATATCCGATAGTGGCTTCGCTTATCCGCGGCGCCGCTATTGTTTTCGCGCTTTATGTTAATTCAAGAGATAATGTTTCCACCATGAAGATGGTATGGATCATTGTGTTGCTGATATTGCCGATCTTCGGATTGATACTCTATTTTACCTTCAGGTTCAACCGTTCGAAGAGATTGATGCAGAAGAAGCTTATAACTGTTGATGAAGATATACTTCCTTTGCTTCAGAAGACGGATACCGTTGACAGGAATGAACTTGATATTCCGGAACTGGATAAGTCTAATCTCCAGTACTTGAACGATGTATGTCATTTCCCTACATATAAGAACACCAAGCTTAAGTATTTCGGTAATCAGAACGACTGCTACGATGCGATGCTCGAAGATATCGCTAAAGCGAAAGAATACATCTATATGGAGTATCACGCGATCGAGGATAAGGAGTCTTTCTCAAGGCTTCATCAGATCCTTATCGACAGGGCTAAGGCAGGAGTTGATGTAAGGATCCTTTATGACGATATCGGAAGTTATGTATTCATCAGCAAAGCCTTTATCGACATGCTCCAGACCGAAGGGATCAAGTGCAATGTTTTCAACACTGCGATACCGCTCTTCACGGCTTTCGTTAACAACCGTGACCACAGGAAGATCACTGTCGTTGATGGTAAGGTCGCTTATACGGGCGGTTTTAACATTGCGGATGAGTATTTTAATATCACGCATCCCTATGGAATGTGGAAAGATAACGGCATAAGGATGGAAGGTCCTTCCGTAATGTCTATGGAAGCGCAGTTCATCGAGATGTGGAACTTTGCCGACTTAAGGTATAAAAGAGAAGAGGAGATGGAGTTTAAACCCCGTATCCTTGAGTTCGAGTCTTGTGAGAGTATAGTTACACCTTATGCGGACAGTCCTATCGACGAAGAACCTGTTGGCGAAAATGTTTATATCAATATAATCAACCGCTCTACCAGGTATTGCTGGTTTATGACACCTTATCTTGTTTTGTCTGACGAGATGAAGAGGACGCTTATCAATGCCCGTAAGAGAGGCGTTGATATCAGGATCGTAACACCCGGTATACCTGACAAGAGGACGATATATGCTCTTACGAGATCTTATTACTATCCTCTTTGCCAGGAAGGTATCAGGATATATGAATATACTCCGGGATTCCTGCATTCAAAGCTCTGCATGTCTGATGACCATTCGGCCGTTGTCGGTACCATCAATCTGGATTTCAGGAGTTTTTACCATCACTTCGAGAATGCTGTCTATATCCTTGACGATGAATGCTTCGAAGATATTAAGACCGATTTCGAATATACATTCAAGGCTTCCCAGGAAGTTACCGAGAAATATTCAATTGAACCTAACATCTTTAAGAGTATCGCCAAATCGATCTTGAGATTGATCGCACCTATCGCTTAAAGAACAGAAAGGAAAACAGATGAACTTACGATTTACAAACTGCAGGATACTGGCATCGGATATGACGGTTATCGAAAATGCAGAACTCATTACAAATGCTGATAAGATAGTGTTTTCGGGAAAGGCGGCAGAGGCTGAGCCTTTTATTTCCGGCAAGACTTTCGACCGTGTCATCGATTGTGACAACGATCTTCTGATGCCAGGTCTTAAGAATGCACACACACATTCAGCAATGACCTTTTCGAGATCACTTGCTGATGAATACAGCCTTGACGACTGGCTCCACAAAGCAATCTTCCCGAGAGAAGCAAAGCTTACTCCTGATCATGTTTATTGGTTCTCAAAACTTGCTTATGCAGAATATCTGGCAGGCGGTATTACTTCCTGCTTCGATATGTATTTCCACAGGGAAGCATCTGCAAAGGCTGCTGTTGAGACCGGCTTCAGACATGTCTTCTGCGGAGCTGCAAACGATTTCGGCGGCTTCGAGACATTGGAAGCTAACTACAATGATCTTAATTCCTACGATCCGCTCGTTTCATTTGTTTTGGGTTTTCACGCTGAGTACACTACATGCGAAGACAACCTGAAGTTTATGTCCGAACTGGCACATAAATACGAAGCTCCGGTATTTACGCATATTTCAGAGACTTCGGCTGAAGTGGAAGGATGTAAGGAACGTTACGGGGTAACGCCTGCAGTACTTTTTGACAGGCTCGGTATCTTTGATTTTGGCGGCGGCGGATTCCACTGCGTCTGGTTTACTGATGAGGACAGGAAGATATTCAAGGACAAGGGGCTTTATTCTGTCTTTAATGCTTGTTCCAACCTTAAGCTTGCGAGCGGCATTACGCCTGTCCATAAGTTCATTTCCGAAGGCATGAAGATCGCGATAGGAACAGACGGTGCAGGAAGCAACAATGCGCTTGACATGTTCCGCGAGATGTATCTAGATACGGTGCTTTCAAATGTTGAGACTAATAACGCAGCAGCAGTTGATCCGGCGGTTATCCTTAAGGCAGGCATATCCGGCGGCGCAGCCTGTATGGGACTTGATGACTGTGTCAGCCTTGATGCAGGCATGAAAGCCGACTTTATCAGGATCGATATGCATCATCCGGCTTCTCTGCCTGAAAACAATATAGTCAAGAACCTCGTATACAGCGGTAATCCCGGACTCGTTAAGATGACTGTCGTTGACGGCAAGATCCTTTATGAGAACGGTGATTTCACAACTATCGATATTGAAGAAGTAAGGCGCATGACTGCGTCCATGGTAACTGAACTGGCATAAGATGGATACACTCAAAAAGTACATCAGAAGATATAAGAAGCAGTGCATATTAAGCCCTTTGTTTAAGCTGCTCGAGGCTTGCTTTGAACTGATCGTTCCTCTGGTCGTAAAAGGCATCATAGATACCGGTATCCCGAATAAGGACAGGACTTATATCATCAGCAGCGTCTTGATCCTTTGCGGTTTTGCTCTTGCAGGGATCGTATTTGCGATCACTGCTCAATATTTCGCGTCTTACGCAGCGGCAGGGATCTCAGCTGATCTTAGGTCTGACCTTTTCGATAAGGTAACCCGTCTTCAGGAAAAGGATTATGACAGGCTCGGCGCTTCATCTCTTATTACATCGCTTACATCCGATGTTAATCAGATAGCATCAGGCATCAATATGGTCTTAAGGCTCCTGCTGAGGTCCCCTCTGATCGTTATAGGTGCCACGATCATGGCTTTTACGGTAAGCGTTAAGCTCGCCCTGATCTTTATCGTTGCAGATCTCATATTGTTTACGGTCGTTTACCTTAACATGAAAAGATCCGTCCCTTCGTTCAGGAAAACCCGTGAGGGTCTTGATGAGATGGTCGATGTTACTTCCAACGGAATCTCCGGCGTAAGAGTCATCCGCGGTTTCAACAGGACGAGTGACATCGAAAAGGGTTTCGTTTCAAAGAGCGGGGAACTTAATCTGGATCAGAAGAAAGCCGCTGCGATATCTGCGGTCCTTTCGCCGCTTACATATCTGGTCATTAATCTTGCGGTCTGCCTGCTGATAGGGCTCGGAGCATTGGATTTTAAGACAGGGGCTCTTACGGCCGGCGCGGTTACGGCGCTTTATAACTATATGTCCCAGATCCTTGTCGAACTCATCAAGGGAGCCAATGTCATCGTACTATTGAACAAGGCAGCAGCCTGTCTTGAGCGAGTCAAAAAGATACTTGCGATCGATACCGAAGAAAAACAGGAAACCGTTGAACTTTCCGGCAGATCATGTGCTCATGAGATCAGATTCGAAGACGTTACTTTTTCTTATCCCGGTTCATCTGAACCTGCTGTCGAAAATATATCTTTCGATATAACTCCGTCATCAACGCTCGGCATCATCGGTATGACAGGTTCCGGCAAATCTACGATAGCAAAACTGATGGCGGGTCTTTATGAACCGGATTCCGGCGTTGTCAGTATTGACGGCGTAAGTGTAACCGAAGTTGACAGGGACTGTCTGGCGCAAGAACTTGCCATGTCGCTTCAGAAGACATCCGTGTTTACGGCATCCATAAGGGACAACATAACCTTGTCGCGCCCAGGCATAAGTGAAGAAGACTGCATGAAGGCATGTGATATATCCATGACCCGTGAGATCGTTGACGGTAAGGAAGAAGGCCTTGATTATATTGTTCATTCATCAGGAGCAGGTCTTTCCGGAGGACAGAAGCAGCGTATCGGTATCGCCAGGACCCTTGCAGGAAATCCCGGAGTCGTTATCTTCGACGATTCAACATCCGCTTTGGATTCCATCACCGAGAAAAAGGTAATAAACAATCTTTTCGAGATGGAAAACAGGCCGACGGTCATAATGATCTCCCAGAAGATAAGGACTGTTAAGCGCTGCGATAAGATCCTCTTCATTGAGGACGGCAAGGCTTTGTATTGTCTGCCGCACGAGAAGCTTTATGAGACATCTGAAAGCTACAGGCGCCTTTGCAGCCTGCAAAGAGAGGCGGTGTAAGGCATGAACATGAATCTTGTCAAGCGCCTCCTCGGATATTCATCAAGGAAAGGGTTGTTGATCCTGTCCTTCCTGTTTGCGGCTTTCTATGCGGTATCGACAGTCCTTATCCCGTATTTTGCAGGCCGCGCGATCGATTCTCTTGATGAAGACTATAAGGTCATCATCGGTTTTGTCGTTCTTATCGCGGCTTGTGCTTTAGTTTCTTCTGTATCGTCTTATGTACTGCTTAGAGTCAATAATGCATTTTCTTACGATGTTACGAAGGGCTTAAGGAACGATATGTTTGCCAAGGTCGGCAAACTCCGTTTGGCAACGCTTGACACTACTGATCCAGGCAAGCTCCAAAGCCTTATAATCAATGACTGTGAGACTGTCGGTGACGGTCTGATCCTTTTCCTTAACCAGTTCGTTGCAGGTTTGGTAACCATACTGGTAACCATGATCATCATGTTCCTGATCGATTTCAGGATAGCTATTTTCGTGCTCTTATGTGTTCCTCTGACATTCTTTGTTTCTTACATTATTGCCAAGAGGACATTCGGATCGTTCAAGAAACAGTCGGAAGTCAGATCAAAGCAGACATCTTATATCTCCGAGACCTGTGATAACTTTACGACGCTGAGATCTTATAACGGTTTTGCGAACAGGAGGGAAGAGTTCGGCAAGATAAACGAGGATTACAAGAAGATCTCCATCAAGGCTGTGTTCCTCTCGTCGATTACGAACCCTTCAACGAGGTTCGTTAATTCAGTTATCTATTCCGGCGTTGCGCTGATAGGTGCCTTCCTGTGTCTCGGACCTTCTCTTACGGCAGGTCTGCTCGTATCGCTCCTGGCTTACTCCAACCAGTTCATGAAGCCTTTTAATGACCTGTCTGCCGTATATACTGAACTTACGAATACTTTTGCCTGTCTGGGCAAGATGATCGAACTCATCGACAATAAAGACGTTATTCCCGAAGAAGGAAGCCTTGAACCTGTTGCAAGAGAGACAGACGGGCAGGGGATAAGCATTGAATTTAAAGATGTCTCTTTCTCCTATGTTCCGGGTAAACCTGTTCTCAAGAATGTTTCATTTACGGTTCCCGCAGGCGCCAAAGCTGCGATCGTCGGCCCTACAGGCTGCGGCAAGACTACGCTCATCAATCTCCTGATGAGATTCTATGAGCCTGATTCTGGACAAATCCTGATCAACGGCAGACCCATATCCGAGATCCCGAGAGATTCTTTGCGCGGGCTTATCGGCTTTGTCTTGCAGGACACCTGGATCAAGAACGGCAGCGTAATGGAAAACATCAAGTTCGGCAGGCCCGACATGACTGACGAAGAGGCCGTAAAAGGTGCCGATATCACGGGCGCTTCTTCGTTTATCAAGCGATTGCCTTCTAAGTTCAATGAGAATATAAGCAATATGAGGAGCGATATCTCCGAAGGTCAGAAACAGCTCCTCGCGATAACACGCGCCATGAATTCCGACCCTGATGTTATGATCCTTGACGAAGCTACATCATCCGTTGACGTCCTTACCGAGGTCCGCATTCAGAAGGCCGTTAAGGAGCTTCTTTCCGGCAGGACCGGCATCATTATCGCCCACAGACTTTCAACTATAATAGATTGCGATATAATAGCTGTGCTCGATAACGGCGAACTGGCCGAGATCGGAACGCACGAGCAATTGCTCGAAAACAAAGGATTCTATTCTGAACTCTATGAGTCATATATCTGATATAAGAACGGAGATGAACTGAATGTATAAGAACTTAAAACTGGAACAGTTTAAAGAATATATCAAGGGCAGAAGATGTGCCGTGATAGGCGTAGGCATCTCTAACAGACCGCTCATAACCTGGCTCTCCGGCCTTGGCGCCAAGGTCGTGGCTTTCGATAGGCTCGGTGCCGATGATCCTGTCATGAGCAAGACGATCGCTGATTTCAGGGAAGCCGGTGTAGAACTGGAATATTCCATCGGAGACGGTTATCTCGAAAAGCTTAATACTGAAGTTTTCGATATGGTGTTCAAGACCCCGAAGATGAGATTCGAGACGGCTGAACTGGTAAGCGCCAAGGATAAAGGAGCTATCCTTACAAGCGAGATGGAGCTGTTCATGTCTTTGTGTCCGGCTAAGATCTTCGGGATTACAGGATCTGACGGCAAGACGACGACAACCACTCTTGTATCTGAGATGTTAAAGAAAGCAGGATATAAGGTATGGCTCGGCGGCAATATCGGAACTCCGCTCCTTGACCAGATCGGCAATATCGATCCTGAAGACATGGTCGTACTCGAATTATCATCCTTCCAGCTCCTTGGCATGCGTAAGTCCTGCGATGCTGCGATCGTGACCAACATTACTCCTAACCATCTGGATTTCCATACGGACTACCAGGAATATATCGATGCTAAAACTAATATCTTCCGCTATCAGGGTCCTACGGGAAGACTTATCCTTAACGCAGGCTGCGACCTGACATTCGATATGAGGGAGATCTCATCCGGCAAGGTCGTTATGTTCACGGCTGACGATAATGCCCGCAAGAGAGACGGCGCAGCTTACTACGACGGATACTTTGTCGAAAACGGCAAGCTTATATCTGTCATTGACGGCGTTAAGAAAGAGATCATGTCGGCAGACGATATCTTTATCCCCGGTTACCATAATGTCGAGAACTATCTTGCTGCATCTGCTGCAGTCGAAGGATATGTTTCCTATGAAGATATCAAGGCAGTGGCTAAAGAATTCCCGGGCGTTCCGCACAGGATAGAATTCATAAGGGAGATCGACGGGGTTAAATGGTATAACTCCTCGATCGATACTTCTCCCAACCGCGCGATCAACACAATGAATGCATTGGCAGGACGCAATATGAAGGGTGTGCTGATCTGCGGAGGCGCTGACAAGAAATGTGTTTACGACGGTCTTGGAGATGCAATCCTTAATGTCTCCGACAGGATACTGATATACGGCACTAATGCTCCTTTCGTAAAGGATATCCTTGCGAAAGAAGCAGACGGAAGGGATTATGAGCTTATCGAATTCGAAGGTGACGATAAGGATATATATGAATTCCCCGAGACGCGCGAAAATGTTGTAAATACATATAAGGCTATGATCAGCAAAGCCAAGGCTCTGGCAAAACCCGGTGAGATCGTAATAATGTCTTCGATCGGTACTTCTTATGATCATTTCAGACATTTCGAACACAGGGGAGATATGTTCAGGGATCTTGTAAACGGGTTATAAGTGAGGATTGGTTATGAAAAATCTTAAGATATTCAGTGCAGTATTAGTTGCGTTTTTGTTTGCCGGAGCCTTTATTTTGCTACAGAACAATACTGTATCAGCAGATGTTGCCGGCTGTGTCTATAAGGCCGAAGATGCGGACGCCGAACCGACTGAAGCGCCTGAAGTAACCGTAAAGCTTAATAAATCTGCTATGGAACTGGTATGCGGGAAGACACAGGCATTAAAAGTGACTGTTGAAGGATCTGATCTCAGAAGGATATGGATCTCTACAAATCCGCTGGTAGCTTCAGTTGATCAGAGCGGCGTTGTAACTGCCAAAAAGGCAGGAACAGCCACTATCACTGTCATCGTCGGAAATAAGACAGCATCGTGTAAGGTCAATGTGCTTTTTAAGGATGTAATATCCAAAAAGGATTTCTGGTATGTTCCGACTTATTATCTGACGGAAGCAGGTGTCGTCGAAGGATACAATAATCAGACCGAATTTAAGCCCGGTAAGGAATGTACACGCGCCCAGATGGTTACCTTCTTATGGAGACTTGAAGGGCAGCCTCTCCCCAGATCCGCAAAATGCAAGTTTACGGATGTCGGCATTACGAATTATTACTATCTTGCATGTATCTGGGCTAACGAGAACAGGATCGTTGAAGGATATGCTGATGACACATTCAGGCCGAACATCATCTGCGCCAGAAAGCATGCAGTGACCTTCCTTTGGCGAGCTGCCGGCAGGCCCGAACCTGATTCCTACAAGAATAAGTTTTCGGATGTCGATAAGGACGCTTACTACTACAAGGCAGTCCTTTGGGCTTCACAGAAGAAGATCCTTGTCGGCTTTGACGACGGGACTTTCCGTCCTGATGCAAACTGCTACAGGCGTCAGATCGTAACCTTCCTTTATAAGTACGACAAGTACGTAAACGAGAAGGGCTAACCATCGTGTTTTGACATCGGCCGGCTTTCGATCATTTGACTTTATCCGGCTTATCTGTTAGATTAACGATAATTGAATAATCAACAAAGGCGTTGATGAGGAATAGTACTTTCGCGAACGGCTTCGCAGAGATAGATCGGCCGGTGTAAGATCTAAGGCAATAGTGAAAGGAACTCGCCCCGGAGCTGTCCTTCCGAACTCAAAGGATATTAGGGAGGAACGTTGTGATCGTACGTTACAACGGATCAGGATAAAGCATTTGCTTTGTCTGATGAGTGCATTCCTTCGGGAATGAAATAGAGTGGTACCGCGAATGACCCTTCGTCTCTATGGAGATGAAGGGTCTTATTGTTTTTGGAGGTACTGATATGAAAGACATGAATTACGGCAGGTACAAGGCTCTGCCTGTGGTCGATATTCCTGACCGCAAGTGGCCTTCGAACGTGATCACTAAAGCACCCGAATGGTGTTCTGTTGATCTACGCGACGGAAACCAGGCGCTGGAAGTTCCCATGACCTTGGAACAGAAAGCGGCTTTCTTCGGTTTCCTTGTCGATATCGGGTTCAAGACCATAGAGATCGGTTTTCCGGCTGCGTCAGATACCGATTACAACTTCTGCCGTTATCTTATCGAAAACGATCTTATTCCTGATGATGTCGCGATCCAGGTCCTGACCCAGTCTCGCAGTCATATCATCGAAAAGACTATGGAAGCGCTGAAGGGCTGCAAGAAAGCCGTAGTGCATCTTTATAATTCCACGAGCACGCTCCAGCGCGAAGTAGTGTTCGGTTTTGGCTGCCGTGAATGCATTGATCTGGCCGTAGAAGGTGCTAAGATGATCGCTGATTACATTTCCAAGGATGAATCCGGAACAGATTTTATTCTTGAGTATTCTCCTGAGAGTTTTTCTTCGACAGAGCCTGAGTTCGCCGTTGAGATCTGTGATGCGGTACTGGATGTATGGAAGCCCACTCCTGAAAAGAAAGTGATAATCAATCTCCCCGAGACGGTTGAATACCAGTCTCCGAATATCTATGCCGACAGGGTTGAATACTTCTGCCGTAACACCAGATACCGTGATTCCATCTCTGTATCTCTCCATACGCATAATGACAGAGGATGCGCCGTCGCATCGTCCGAATTAGGTCTTATGGCAGGAGCAGACAGAGTGGAAGGTACACTTTTCGGTAACGGTGAAAGGACCGGAAATGTCGATATCATCACATTGGCGATAAATATGATGATGACTGGTGTCGATCCCGAGCTCGACCTTTCAGACATGAACAAGATCATTGATTTCTATGAGGAATGCACCGGCATGACTGTTGAACCCAGGCACCCCTGGGCGGGCAAACTCGTATTTACCGCTTTCTCGGGATCCCATCAGGATGCGATCAATAAAGGGATCAAGAAGATGGAGGAGACTAATTCCGCTATATGGTCTGTTCCTTATCTCCCGATCGATCCTGCAGATGTAGGCCGTCAGTATGAGCCTATCATCAGGATCAATGCACAGTCGGGAAGAGGCGGTATCTTCTTCGTTTTGGACAAGTACTTCGGCATCCAGCTTCCCAAGCCTTTCCAGAAGGAATTCCTTGCCTGTGTTAAGAATGAGACCGATAAGAACAATATCGAATTGCTGCCTCAGCAGGTTTTCGATCTGTTTGACGATGAATTCATCAATGTTATGGAACCTTATTGGGTGTTGTCTTTTGCTGAGACGATCCTGTCTGAGGGTGAGTCAGAAGTTGAGGCCGTGATCACAGACAACAGGGTGGAGAAGACGATAACCGGACGCGGAAACGGTCTCCTCGCAGGTTTTGTCGATGCCTTCTGCGATTACACCGGAGTTAAGTTCTATATCAACAACTACAGCCAGCATTCAATGAAGAGCGGTTCTGATTCGGCTGCTATATCATATATCGAGATCAAGGCTGAAGGTTCGGATAAGACATATCTCGGTGCAGGAGTGTCTTCATCAGTCACCAAGTCATCCGTCAGGGCGATCGTATCAGCCTTTAACAGGATGCTGAAAGAAGTGGAATGATCAGACTATATAAGATAACGGGGCCTTGAGCCCCGTTATTTATGTCACTACGTCTTTATAGTATCCGATCCTTTCACCGGTCTTGGCATCCAGGTATATGCTCCGGGATCTTTTTCTGACGTTTCTGTCAGAGAGAAACTCAGGTCAGGTGAGGGGAGCGTGATGCTTTCTTCAAGATATTTCAATGCCTGGTTGTCGTCGGTTATTACCGTATCTGAACGCCTTATCTCTCTTTCACGATCTGTTCCGGCCTCGCTGATGGAATGACCGTGATTGAACTTTGTTGAGTTGACAGTTGTGTCTGCCAGATCTTCTGATCCTGCTTCGTAAACGTATACGGAAGTGTCCGTTGATGTTGCCTTTACGGCGGCTTTGTTATTGCATGCCGTTAAAGACATTGCTGACATAGAGACTGTAAGCAAGAGGATAACCGGATATTTGGACATGATTCCCTCCTCATTGTACGTTATACCATTAATACAACTTAAAATGAGGATATGTTGCGTTCAGAGCATCTTTGATCTTCCCCTGTAAGTATCGCCTCTTCTCTTGATGAGCATGTGCCTGAAGATGAGAAGGGAGATTATGAGGATGAGTATAAGTCCGGATGCAACTGCAGCCGTGATAAGTATGTTCTTAATAGGCGTCAGTTTGGACTTTTTCTCGGGATTGATCTCAACCACGCCGGATTTGCGTCTAATGCTGATGTTGATATTGCCGACGACATAAGTCTTGTCTGAATAGACCTTGCAGATAGGGATCGAGATCTTCTGATCAGCCTTGGTTGTGTCAATGACTACATCTTTAAGCTCGACTTTGTTAGTCGACCCAAGCTGTGCGCGTTCCGCTGTAACAGTCAGATGTTCGATATAGGCAGTGTTCTCCTCGGAAAGGAACAGATCAGTGGTGGACAGGAGCTCCTCGAGACGCTGGTTGGTCTCGTTTACAAGAGCCGTAAACTCTGAAGGGTCGATAGCAACGGTAGTGAAATCTGAATAGCCGTATTCGAAGAGCTTTATAAGATCTGAATACCTTGATGTTGCTGATGACGCGTTAAGGACAACGCCGATAAGGGTCCTGTCATTCTTTCTGGCGGCTGCACAGAGAGTATAGCCTGCTGAATCAGTATAACCGGTCTTGCCGCCGATATAGTATTCGTAACCGTATTCTGTAGTGCAGACGAACCTGTTGGCGTTTGTAAGCTCACGGGCTTCGCTGTATTTGTTCGTAGCGGGGATCGTATAAGTCAAAGTCTTGGCGATCTTGGAATAATCAGTCTTTTTTATGGCTTCTTCCAGAATGAGAGCAAGATCGTATGCTGAGACAAGGTTGGTTGTTTTTGCTTCGCCGAATGACGATGTGAAAGTGGTGTTTATGCAGCCTATTTCCTTAGCTTTGGCATTCATCTTTTTGCAGAAATTCTCTTCGTTTCCGCCCATATGCATGCCGAGCACCAAAGCAGCATCGTTGGCTGACTTTAAGACAGAGGCATATACAAGGTCTTTGACGCTTATCTCTTCGTTCTCTTGAAGACCGAGCTTCACATAACCTTTTTCGATAAGAGAGATCCTTGCTGCCATGTCTGAGTTGACGGTAACGGTTTCAGACATATCCAGGGTCTCGAGGGCCAGGAGCACGGTCATTACCTTAGTGGTAGAGGCAGGTTCCATACGATCGTTGTAATTATGTCCTGCTATGACGGCTCCTGAATCTGCATCGTAAAGAATATAGGCAGAAGCATTGATCTGGGGAAGATTGTTCTGCTTTTCGCTAAGGAGGTCAGTCCTCTGCATATCCTGCGTGATCATGGAACTTGTGGTCTCAGACGTATCGCCGGACGGCTCCGTGCCGTTGACGATAGCGTGAGGTGCAGTGGTCTCGGTGCTGCCGGCGCCGCTTGCATCTGTTCCTGATGTTTCAGGGTCTGCAAAAACAGCGGCTCCTGCTGACAGGATAATTGCGCAGGCAAGAACAGCTGCGGTCGATCTTCTTATGATCTTCTCAAGTACAAAATTAGCCATAATAAGCATTATATATTATTTTTTATTTAAGTTCACAAAGATATTGCATTATCTTGTATAATATCAAAGTTACAGAAATGAGGAATAATATGGCAATTCATACAATTGATGATAATGATATCAAGAGTGCGGTAAGAGCATCTGAGGAGCTGAAAGAGTATTTTTCGTCCAGGGCTTCGGAATCCGGCAGAGCTTTAACATATAATCTCATAACTTACGGTTGCCAGCTTAACGAGTCAGACAGTGAGAAACTTGCGGGCATGCTCGAAAGCTTCGGTCTTGTGCCTGTGCAGCATCCTCACGGCAGCGACACTCTTGTTCCCGCAGATGTTATCGTTATGAATACCTGCGCTATCAGGGAAAATGCCGAAGACAGGCTTTTCGGCAATCTCGGCGTATATAAAAAGTTTAAGAAAGACAAGTCGGTCTCTTTTATAGCGGTTTGCGGCTGCATGATGAAGATCGGCAAAAACGTTGACAAGATCAGATCTTCATATCCCTATGTGGATCTGGTGTTCGATCCCCAGCAGCTTCACCGCTTCCCGGAACTGATGCTGGCATCTCTGGCTGTTAAACACCAGCAGATCGATATCGGTACTACTGATTATCTCGTGGAAGACAGATATGTTCCCATCAGGAGAGAGCGCCGTTTCAGGGCTTTGCTGCCGATAATGTACGGCTGCAACAATTTCTGCAATTACTGTGTTGTCCCTTATACCAGGGGCAGGGAAAGATCCAGGAATTTCGATTCCGTAAAAGATGAGCTCAGAGCTCTTGCGGATGAGGGATACAGGGAAGTCATGCTTCTGGGACAGAATGTTAATTCTTACAGAGGCGCTGATAACGACGGCAACACGCGCACTTTCCTTGATGTGCTCGATGCCGCTTCATCCATAAAAGAATTCTCAAGGGTAAGGTTTATGTCTTCCCATCCCAAGGACCTGTCACAGGATGTACTGTCGCTTATGGGTGAGCGGGATAATATAGAAAAGCACCTGCATCTGGCTTTGCAGTCCGGATCTGACCGAGTCTTAAGAAGGATGAACAGGCCCTATGATCTTAAGACTTTCCTTGATATAGCCGATTCTTTCAGAAAGAAAGTTCCCGGAGGAAGTCTTACGACCGATATCATCGTCGGTTTCCCTGGCGAGACTGAAGAAGACTTCGAATTGACCCTGGAAGCAGTCAGAAAAGCTGCTTTTGATGCAGCATTTACATTTGAATTTTCGGCAAGGCCCGGTACTCCTGCATATGATTATGAGGATCAGATCCCCAAAGAAGTCGTATCCCACAGGTTTGCTAGGCTCCTTGAGATCCAGAACGACCTTGCCTTCAGATCCAATTCCGCTTTGATCGGAAAGACTCTGGAAGTCTTGACGGAGGGCATCAGCAAGGGTGATAAAAAGATATATTCCGGCAGGACGATCACTAATCACCTGGTCAATTTTGAGGCTGATCCTGAATTTATAAAGAAAGCGGGAATTGCTCCTGATGATGATCTTGAGGGGGCTCTGATACCTGTACGCATTGACAGGGCAAGGCCTTATTCCGTTGACGGTGTTATGGCGGGGGATATCATAAGATGAGCAATGACTTAAGACTTAAGGATATCAACTACGATGAACTGTCTCCGATGATGCAGCTTTATGCTGACCTGAAGAAGAATATGATGGATACGATCATCTTCTACAGGTTGGGTGACTTCTATGAGATGTTTTTCGATGATGCTCTTTATGTTGCTCCCAAGCTCGAACTCGCACTGACCCAGAGGGATTGCGGAAGCAATAAGCGCGCTCCAATGTGCGGAGTTCCCCACCATGCTTATCTTAACTATGCCAACAGGCTTGTCGCGATGGGCGAGAAGGTTGCGATCTGTGAGCAGCTTGAGGACCCGGCACTTGCCAAGGGACTTGTGAAGCGCGGTATCGTTAAGATCATGACGCCGGGAACCATGACCGATTCATCCGGTCTGGACGAGCATAAGAACAACTATCTCATGAGCGTCATGTGCATCGGTTCCCAGTTCGGCGTTGCTGTTGCCGATATCTCGACAGGTGAGTTCAATGCAACTCAGCTGACTTCTTCTGACAACGGCGAGCATTTCATGAACCTCGTATCGCGTTATATGCCCTCCGAGATCATCCATAACGAAGCATTTGCCGAGACTCCGGAATATAAAACACTTGTTGCTGCCACGGATATATCTTTCACTCTTAGAAGTGAACGTGATTTCTCTTCAGCAGAGTTTAAGAATTCAAGGATAATCGTAGTAGATAATATTCATTTCCCTGATCCGGGCCTTATGTTCGATGCCTGCAACGCCCTTGTCCTTTATGCAAGACATACGCAGACCTGTGACGTCGATCACATGACGACGGTCAATGTCTTTAAGATCTCTGATACGATGGAGCTCGATAAGGCTACAAGGACCAATCTCGAGATAACTTCAACGATCCGCGGCAACACCAGGAAAGGCTCGCTCCTTTCTGTCATTGATAAGACCAAGACTGCCATGGGAAGCCGTCTTCTCCGTAAGTGGCTGGAAGAACCCCTCATCAATGTCAGGGCTATCAATAAACGCCTTGACGCTGTAAATGAGATATACGACAACTATATTTCCAGGATGGAGATCACTGAAGGGCTGACCGGTCTTTACGATATCGAGAGACTTGCTGCAAAAGTGTCTTTGGGTACATCCAATGCCAGAGACCTTATATCTCTCCGTAATTCACTCGGAAAACTCCCGTTCATCGCAAAGTGTCTCGAGCCCTACGGCAAAGGTGTCTTTAAGGACATCAAACGGGATCTTGATACCATGGAGGATATATGTGAACTGCTCGAAAAGTCCATCGCAGATGATCCGCCTGTAACCATTACAGACGGTGATATCATACGCGAAGGCTTTTCGAAGGAAAGAGATGAGCTCTACGATATAGCGACCAACGCCAAAGGCTTCATCATGCAGAAGGAAGCAGGCGAGAGGGAAAGGACCGGCATCAAGACCCTTAAGATCGGATATAACAAGGTATTCGGCTACTATATCGAGGTTCCGAGATCTCAGAGCGAGAATGTTCCGGAAGAATATATCCGCAAGCAGACTCTTGCCAATAATGAAAGATACATCACTCCTGATATCAAGGAGCTCGAGGATAAGATAGTAGGTGCTTCCGCAAAGAGGATAGCCCTGGAATACGAGCTCTTCTGCGAGATCAGGAACACGGTAAAAGCCGCATCAGACAGGCTCTTTGCCACCGCAAGGGCGATCGCTCTTCTGGATGTAATATCTTCACTTGCTAATCTCGCTTCGTCTGAAAACTATGTAAGACCGATCGTCGATGATTCCGAGGACATCGTTATCGAAGAAGGCCGCCATCCTGTCGTCGAAAAGATGATCAAGGATGCATCGGGCTTTGTTCCTAATGACACGCTCATAGATGAAGAGAAGAGGCTATGCGTACTTACGGGTCCCAATATGTCAGGTAAATCAACATATATGCGTCAGATCGCTCTTATTGTTCTCCTGGCTCAGATAGGTTCTTATGTTCCTGCAAAATCAGCAAGGATAGGCCTTGTCGATCACATATTCACAAGGATCGGAGCTTCCGATGATATCTCGGTCGGCCAGTCTACATTCATGGTCGAGATGAGCGAAGTGTCCTATATCCTGAAGAATGCTACAAGGAAGAGCCTCCTGCTCCTTGATGAAGTAGGAAGAGGAACTTCAACCTACGACGGTCTTTCTATAGCCTGGGCTGTTACGGAATACATAATCGATCCCAACATACTTTATGCAAGGACCGTTTTCGCGACACATTATCACGAACTTAACCAGCTGTCCCTGATGCACAGAGGCATATTCAACTGTCATGTTGAAGTCGCCGAAGATAATGATTCAGTTGTTTTCCTGCATAAGATACTGGAAGGAGGCACATCAGACAGTTACGGTATCGAAGTAGCCAAGCTCGCAGGCATTCCCGACGGAGTCCTCGAAAGGAGCCGTGCTATCCTTTCAGAACTCGAAAGGATCGGTGATTTCAAGGTCCTCCGCGGACATAAGCAGGACAGTGAAGGCAATAACGAACTGGTAGATTCTATAATGCCCGGACAGGATTCCTTCTTTAACCCGGAGAACGTCGTATACCGCAAGGAAGACAAGATCAGACAGACGATCAAGTCTATCGATATATCAAAACTTACACCTATAGAAGCTATAAATATCCTTTACGATCTGTCCCAGCAGGTAGCAGAGGAGGGTGAAGAATGAGCGTTATCAAGATCCTCGATCAGGACACCGCCAATGCGATCAAGGCCGGCGAAGTCATAGAACGCCCCGTATCTGTTGTTAAAGAGCTCTTTGACAACAGTGTTGACGCGGGAGCCGATAATATCAAGATAGAGATCATGGGCGGCGGCATCGAACTTATCAGAGTAACCGACAATGGCTGCGGCATGAGTGAAGAAGATGCCAAACTCGCATTTGTCCTGCACGCAACATCCAAACTGACGAGATATGAAGATATCTTCAGCCTTTCCACACAGGGATTCAGGGGAGAAGCTCTTGCTTCGATCGCTGCCTGCAGCGGCAAGGTCACGCTTATAACTTCTGTTGACAGAGCGGTTACGGGTACTAAGATCGTATACGAGGACGGTTCTTTCAAGTCCGAAAGTCCGGCTTCATGTGATTCGGGTACCGTTATAGAGATCAAAGAGCTTTTCAGGAACGTTCCTGCACGTTATAAATTTCTAAAAAAAGATTCCACTGAAGGAATGTATATTGCATCCGTTGTGGAGAAACTTGCAGTTGCCAATCCTCACGTCAGTGTAAAACTGATAAAGGACGGCAAGACAGTTCTTGAGACGCCCGGTACAGGGTCTGTCAGGGATGCTGTCTATTCCGTTTACGGATCCGAGTTCTGCAATTCGCTCGTTGAGATCAGTAACGATTACGAAGGTTATAAGATAAGAGGTTTTGCAGGTAAGACTTCATATGTTAAGAACAACAGGAAGATGCAGCTTGTCTATGTCAACGACAGGCCCGTCAAGAGTGCAACGGTATCGGCAGCGATCGATGAAGCATACCGCAACTTCGTAATGAAGAATAAATACCCGGTTTGCGTTCTCATGATCTACTGCAATAACGGGCTTGTTGACGTCAACGTCCATCCCCAGAAAGCGGAAATCAAGTTCTCTTCCGATCCTGATGTGTTCAGGCTCGTTTACCACGCCTTAAGGGATGCGATCACCGGAGCCGGTAGCTCAGGCAGTGATTTCTTTGGACAGGCTGAAGAAGAAACGACAGAAGAACCGCAGGGCGTCCAGATGACGATGCCCGTCGGGCGCCTTGACAGGCAGGGAGATGTGACACCTCCCGTATCTCATAAACTTGCAACAGACTATCAGAAGAAGGTGTCAGAGCCGAAGGCCGACAAAGAAGATATCAGGCGTTCAAATGAACTTCTCGAGATCCTGTCAGGATTTAAGCCGACATTTGACAATGTTGATAAGACTGATGCTATACCGGCTGAACCCGTTATCGAAGCTCCTTTCGAGAATAAGCCTTCATCAGATATAGATGAACTTGTAAATTCCGAATATGTGGGGATCCTGTTCCTGACATATATAATCATGCAGAACGAGAACAGCGTGTTCTTCGTTGACCAGCATGCTGCGCACGAACGCGTTATGTACGAAAAGTATCTTGTTAAGTTTTCCGCAGGCAAGAAGACGGAATCCGAGATGCTGCTCGTCCCGCAGATCATTAATGTATCGGCATCCGATTATATGTTCATTGCAGATAACCTTGACCGTTTTACCGAGAACGGATTTGATATCGAACTGACTGACGGCAGGCAGATAGCGCTCCGTGCAGTTCCGATGCAGGGCAGGAAAGACAATATTGAGGGTATGTTTACCGATATACTCACTGACATGAAGAGAGAACTGCCCGCACCCGGCAATATCTGGTACAGCCTCATTCAGACTACTGCCTGCAAGGCTGCAATAAGAGCGGGAGATGTTATAAGCAAAGAGGAAGCCTTAAGCCTTATCGACAGTCTCCATAAGCTTAACGACCCTTACCACTGTGCTCACGGAAGACCGACGTTCTTTAAGATATCCAAAACGGATTTCGACAAAAACTTCAGAAGGATAGTGTGACCGTTATGAAGGATCTGTCTGATTACATCAAAGGATATTCTTATATCCCGATCATTACAGGTCCGACTGCATCAGGCAAGAGCAGTCTCGCTCTTGATCTGTGCCGTAAGACCGGAGGAGAGCTGATCTCCTGTGATTCCATGCAGATCTATAAGACCCTTGATATCGGTACTGCCAAGGACAGCAGTGCCGAATTGCAGGAAGTCGTTCATCACATGACAGATATTATCGATCCGGGGACGGATTATTCTGTAAAGGACTATACTGATGAAGCTCTAAAGGTTATGGCTTCAGTTCTTGAACAGGGAAAACTGCCTGTTGTCTGCGGAGGCACCGGCCAATACGTTTCAGCTCTTTATTTTGGTCTAGATTACGGTGATTCTGAGATCTCTGAAGAGATAATGGATAAGTTAAATTCCGAACTTGATGAAAAGGGCGCAGACGCGCTTTATGAAAAACTTCAGGCTGTAGATCCCGAGGCAGCATCCAAGATACACCCCAATAACACCAGACGCCTTATAAGAGCGCTTGCCGTGTTCGAAGCGACAGGTAAGACCTTCAGTCAGAAGAATAAGGAATCGAAAAAGAGCGGTCCAAGTTACCCGTTCAAGATATTCTTCCTTGATGTTGACCGAGAATTGCTATACGACAGGATCAATAAAAGAGTGGATATAATGTTCGATCAGGGTCTTACGGAAGAGGTCGAAAAGCTTTATTCTTCCGGAGCCTGCAGGACTTCTACATGTTTTCAGGCGATAGGATATAAAGAATTTGCCGATTATTTTGATGGCAAATGTTCCCTGGATGAAGTCAGGGACAAGATAAAACTCAATTCCAGGCATTACGCCAAGAGGCAGATAACCTGGTTCCGTGCGATGCCTGACGTTGTCCGTGTTCCTTTCGGGACCAGAGCGGAAGAGATAATAAAAGAGATCCTTTCCAGGTAAAAACTTAACTTGAAAGAAAAAGGCTGACTCATCTAATTGAGCCAGCCGTTTTAGTTGTTACAAGTTTTCGATATTAAGCAGGATAAGGAGGTGATAAAGTCAGGATATGGAATATCTATGTAACCCGACTACTTTGCCTAAGATCCTGCAGTCTTCCTTATTGAACGGAATAGGGGAGTATTGCTCATTCTCAGGGAAAAGATAAGGCTGACCGTTAAGTTTGCCGAATCTCTTGACCGTAGCTTCATCATCGATAAGAGCAGCGATGATATCACCTTCATCGCAGTATTCCTGCTTTCTTACGATGATATAGTCACCGTCAAGGATATGAGCATCGATCATACTGTTTCCGCGTACTTTCAGCATAAAGCAGTCATTATTGCCGATGATCGACCTGTTGATATAGAAGGTTTCCGAATAATCTTCGTTAGCAAGGATCGGCTCACCTGCAGTGATCTTGCCGAGACAGTAGACCTTGGCGCAATCATCTCTCAGAGGAGTGATGTCTGCGGCAGGGAGATCTTCCATATTCTTTATGATAATAGCTCTTCTCATACCGGGACGGTACTCGATGATGCCGGATTCATCCAGCTTTTTAAGATAAGTATGTACAGATGAAGTTGATTTAAGACCGACACCGGTACAGATATCACGAACCGAAGGAGAAATAGCGTTCTTGCTTATATATTCCTTGATATAAGCATAGACTCTCTCGAGCGTTCTCTGTGATTTTGTCTCATTCTGTGCCATGAAAATACCTCCGAACATATTTTCTTTTAAAGATTGTACAATAAACGGTCATGCTTGTCAAACTTATGTTCTTTTGATCCCCGAATAATTATATGGAGGAAGTTTATGAAAAAATTTTCAGTTATTAAACCGCTCACCGAGAGTGAGAAGAAAAGAGTTGAGACAAGGATAAGATCTTTGATCATCAGGCTTAAGCATATGAAAGCCGATATCGAAGTGCAGGGGGAACTGAAAGATCTTATCGAGAGATCAGGTTTTGACGTTGATCAGCTCCTGAGCGAGATCTATTCCAGCAATTATGCGCCGGTCAAGGTTTCAGATCCCGAGTTTAAAGGGAAAGGAGAATGTGACATGACATCCATATATCTGGATTACAGCTCAGGATTTGATGAATTCATTGATTTTATCAAAGATGAATACAGCCGTCTTATCAGGACTTCATCAGCAGCGGTCACACTTTATTCAAACGTGATCTCATTGCCTAACACTTATGCCAAGGTGCTCTTGCTGACGTTCTACTACGAAGAATCTGTGGAATCGATCACTAAGATGCTCTTTATATCCAGGGCATCATACTACAGGTATAAGAACGAAGCGATAACGCTTCTGGCTTATAAGGAACTTGGTATCAGGTACAGAGAGATCGATAACTGTAACTTATGAGCATCTGACTGTTTATTGTGCTGAGTAATGTTCGGACTGTCATGGCACAGTAAATATCAGCCGCAGTGCTGATGTGAGAAGGAGGCTGCCTTTCGAGGCAGCCTCGATACTGATATATATCATTTTGTTTGCAGTATGAACTAATTTGAGCATTTATTGTATAATACTGTAAGACAAAAACAGAAGGAATGGATAATGAGAGCATCGACCGACAGCAGGGAACATGTAAGAAACGGATCCGGATTAACTGAAGACATCAGTTTGTTCGTGACCGCATCTGTCCGCGCTTCTCTCAGGTATATCAAGAATATTCCTTCCAAGGTTAAGAATTATTTTGTCCGTAAGATCAACGAACGTAAGAACCGGCCTCCGCGCAAGGATATCAACAAAGTTTACGTACTGGTGGGATATACTACCAGAAAGCATGTTGACGATAAGTTCAATGCCGAAAGGCATATGATCATCATAAGGCGCGGTCTGCTCATCATTATCTTCGTATTGCTTCTCTTCATTACATTAAACAGGGTTCTCAACATCGTGAAATTCGACGATATGAAGCAGATGTTTGGTATTTCCGGCTGGGGAGAAGTCGTATCACATGATCCTTTCAATAATGCCGAACCTTCCGAATCTGATCCTTCGGAATCCGTCGGAACGGTTTCTGCAGACGGCTGAGTCAAAAAACAATATATTTTTTTCATTAAATCTGAAAGATTTGATAATCAAAAATTCATTTCAAGATAATCTGTTGCACAATATAAAATATTTGGTATATTAAATACCATGAATTTAAGAGGCTGTATTTTCGCGCCTGTGATAATTCTGCAAGATTGCTAAGACAAACTTGCAAAAAAGTGCGGAGTGCATCTCAAATAACAAACAATGAAAGGCGGTAATTATGGATTACACAATTGACAACGAGTACCTTAACGGTCTTATGCAGAAGGTTATCGCAAAGAACCCTTCGGAGAACGAATTCCACCAGGCAGTACATGAGTTCCTTATGTCTGTAAAGTATGCTCTTCCTACACACCCTGAGCTCATCGACAAGCAGATCCTCGAGAGGATCGTTGAGCCTGAGCGTCAGATCATGTTCCGTGTAGCTTGGGTTGACGATAACGGCAAGATCCAGGTTAACCGCGGTTACAGGATCCAGTTCAACAGTGCTATCGGACCTTACAAGGGCGGTCTGAGACTTCACCCTTCTGTTAACCTCGGTATCATTAAGTTCCTTGGTTTCGAGCAGATCTTCAAGAATTCCCTCACAGGTCTTCCTATCGGCGGCGGTAAGGGCGGTTCCGACTTCGATCCTAAGGGTAAGTCCGATAACGAAGTCATGGCTTTCTGCCAGAGCTTCATGAGAGAGCTCTACAGACACATCGGTCCTGATGTTGACGTTCCTGCTGGTGATATCGGTACTGGAGCTCGTGAGATCGGTTTCCTCTTCGGTCAGTATAAGAAGATCGTTAACGAATATACAGGCGTTCTTACAGGTAAGGGCCTCACATGGGGCGGCTCCCTCGCAAGAACAGAAGCTACAGGTTACGGCCTTTGCTACTTCGTAAACTGCATGCTCCAGAAGAAGATGAACACATCTTTCGCAGGCAAGACAGTTGTTATCTCCGGTTCCGGCAACGTTGCTATCTATGCAAACGAGAAGGCAACACAGCTCGGCGCTAAGGTCGTTGCAATGTCTGACTCCAACGGATATATCTACGACGAGAACGGTATCAACCTCGACGTTATCAAGAGACTTAAGGAAGTTGAGAGAAAGAGGATCTCCGAGTATGTCAACGAAGTTCCTACAGCTAAGTACACAGCTGATGAGAACGGTTCCAAGGGCATCTGGACGATTCCTTGTGACATCGCTCTTCCTTGTGCTACTCAGAACGAGCTCAACCTCGAGTCCGCAAAGACTCTCGTAGCTAACGGCTGTAAGGTAGTAGGTGAGGGCGCTAACATGCCTACAACACCTGACGCTGTTGAGTTCCTTCTCGAGAACGGCATCTTCTTCACACCCGGAAAGGCATCCAATGCCGGCGGTGTTGCTACATCCGCACTCGAGATGTGCCAGAACAGCGCAAGACTTTCCTGGACATTCGAAGAAGTTGACGCTAAGCTCAAGGGCATCATGGAGAACATCTTCGAGAACTGCGATAAGACAGCAGAAGAAGTCGGCTGCCCCAACAACTATGTTGTCGGCGCTAACATCGCAGGTTTGCTCAAGGTTTCCTCTGCTATGGAAGCTCAGGGCTGCATCTGATAAAGAATTCATAACAAACGCCATTGTTGCAACCGGGCCGTTCCAATTGGAACGGTCCTGTTGTTTTATTGTTGCTTAAAAGCACATGATCACGGACATTGTTAAACGGGAACAAGCTATAAAATATTCAGATGTATGATCTTACAAAAAATACCCCGGACCAGTGTCCGGGGTATTGATATAAGTTTGTCAGATCTTTAAGGATGAGATCATTTCTCCCACTTGATCTTGGAATAATTGCCCTTGGTTCCGATGGCAATATAAGACTTACCGCGGTTGACCTGGATCTCTTCGCCAGCATCATTATAGATCTTAAGCTGTTCGTTGCTTGCTTTCTTTGTCCATGTTACGTGGATCTTCTTACCGGCAGAGATGTAGTAGCCTTCGCCGCCTTCGGAAAGATAGACGTTGGTCCTGTGGTCTGTGTTGGCAGGGCCTGTTCTTGCAAAGAGAAGGAATACGTTCTTTACCGCGACCTGCTTGCCGTTGGTCTCGTCGACCTGTTTTTTGCCGTACTGGCTGTGATAGTAAAGACCGTCTTCCGGATTGTATTCGAAAATGCAGTTTGTCATGTAAGAAGACAAGATAGCCTTAACATATGTGCAGTCTTCGCCTGCGGCAATATCCTTGGAGTTGTCGGGTACGAAGTTGTAAAGGAAGGGTGCTTTGCCTTCGAACTTGATCTTCTTGTACTCGATAGCTTCCTTGACATGTACGCCGTCTGTTACAGCCGTGTGCTCGATGGCTCTTTTTGATGCCCAATCTCTGTCGCGCCAGAAGAAGGTTCCCTTAGGGAGCTTGATGTATCCGTCGTAATCCTTGGATGACATCTTTCCGGTGCAAAGGTAGTTGCCGTCGATATGTGTGATCTTGTTGTCAGAGAAGTGCTTGACTGCACGGGGCTCTCTGCCGAAGTGGATATAGATAGAATTGTTGCCGTTGGCAAGGTCTGCGGAAACTATACGGCCGCTTCTCAAAGATCCGATCTCAGGCATGTCCTTGATGTCGGAATATACGCATAAGAGTCTGGTAACTCCGCCTTCGGTGATGTATTCGTAGATAACGTCGGGTGTGGAAACGCCTCTCTGGGGGATCGCAGCCTGAACGTTGCTGACAACTATGGCTACGGAACGTTTGCCTTCGTTTGCCTTGTCCATGTCCTGGATGCCTGTGAGCGGGTTAACGGCAAAATCTACATTCGGATCGAAAAGTCCGTCAGGAATAGCTTCTGTTGTTTCCGAGGATGATTCGGAAGAGGGAGGAGTTGTCTCGTCGGTAGCGGATGTGCCTGTTGTAGTGGATTCAACGACAATATCACCTGACGGTTCGGGTTCTTCTCCCTTACATGCTGCAAGTGTTAACAGGGAAGCTGTTACGAGCAGCACTGATATGATTTTCTTTACCATAAAATCACTCCTTATGTAAAAGAATATGACTTGATTATAACATTACATATTGCGGATGATCCTTTCATTTGGTGTACATTTGCGTTTATTGTGTATATTGCCGAGATTAAGCCTCTTTTTATTTTATTATCAAGTGTTATAATACTATGGCTTGAATTCTGACTTTCGAGCAGGTGAGTATTAATGAAGAAAAACAATGCAGAAATATATACTGAATATCAGGACGGATTCGGCGAGGATCCGGTAAAAAAGAAGAAGAAAAAGGGATTTGCTAAGATATTTGTCCGCATCCTTCTTGCGGTTGTCGGACTTGTTATAGGCTGTGCCCTGTACTTTTTCTATACATTCGGCGGTACTTATGTACCCGTTGATATCGTATCGGAACAGGATTATTCCACGATGGATCTTTCCGAAGACAAGAGTACGACAGGCGGAGACGTTACGTCTTCCTGGGCTGAAGGCGGCCATACGCCCCTTTATTACAACTCCAAGCATCCTATCATCAAGGTCGAACAGAAGGACCCTGATGTTGAGAACATCCTTGTTTTCGGTGTGGATGCCAGATCCGTAAAGGATTATAAGGGCAGATCTGACGCCATGATCGTCGTCTCGATCAACAACAGGACCAAGAGCATCAAGCTCATCTCCCTCATGAGAGATACCGGCGTTTATCATGGTGATACGGATGCAACAGCAAAGAAGAAGCTTGATAAGCTCAACCACGCATATCATTACGGCGGAGTCGGTTACATGATCAATACGATCAACCGCACATTCGATCTCGACATACAGAGATTCGTAATGCTCGATTTCGGCAGTGCTGCTGATGTTATCGACCTTGTCGGCGGCGTCGAGATTGATGTATCCGCTGCTGAGGTCAAGTACGCAAATCATTTCATCGAAGAAGACAACAAGCTCAACGGATCGAATTCGCCTCTGCTCGTTTCGAGCGGAAAGCAGACGCTGGACGGCATTCAGGCAGTATCCTGGGCAAGGATCAGATATCTGGATTCTGATTTTGTCAGGACATCCAGACAGAGAACGATCGCATCGGCCCTTATCAGCAAGGTCTCAACGCTCAATTATTTCAAGAAGATGCAGCTGCTCAATTCTTCTGCAGGCATGTTTGAGACGAACATGACGACCATGGATCTGATGAGAGTCGGCATGACGGCTATCGGCTATACAGATAACATGAGCGAATACCGTGTTCCTGCCGATAATCTTTACAAAGTCCAGAAAAACCCCTGGATGATGGTAGTTGATTTCGATAAACAGAACAAGCTTCTAAAAGAATATATTCAAGGAGACAAAAAATGAGTAAGACAGTATCAACATGTATTTGTGAGACTAATCTTGTCAAGGATCAGCCTCAGGAGAATGTGTTTTTCCTCACTCTGTCACGTAAGATAGAGGATTTCCCCAACGAATTCCTCCGTACGGCCAGATCGACATCTCCCATACAGATCTGCGCTATATTCTCGACGATAGGTCCCGACAATCTCGGTGCTATCCTCAATATCGAACTCAACAAAGAACTTGAGAAGATCGTTGCTGATTCTTCTAATCAGACGATCCTGGACTTCGAAGCCTTCTCCAACCGTGTCGTAAACAATCTGAACGTATTTGTCTGCAACTTCTCCGCAAACAAGGGCGTTGCTCTCAAGACTTCCATGACGATGCTCGTTATCGAAGGCGATATCCTCAGAGTCATCCATATGGGTATCACAAAGGCTGTCCTTTTCAGGGACAACCAGATCCTGGCTCTTACCGAGGAGTCTACGGTAGCTCACAGATATCTTAAGATGGGCGCTATCACGTTACAGGACGAGCGTACGCATCCCGAAAACATGAATCTTACGCAGTATCTGGGTAAGATGCCCCAGGACGGCCAGCTTATCCCTGATAAGAACGTAAATATCAAGCTCAAGGATGGAGACGAACTCTTCCTCATGGGCCTCGGCGTATCCCGCAAGATGCCTTCCCAGCTCCGTAACGGCGCTATCATCAAGAGGATCCCCATCGAAGATAAGGTCAAGGAGATCATGAACTCCGCCATCAATTACGGTATCAAGTCCGGTCTTACCCTTATCGGCATGCAGGTAGAATCGACATTTATCCTTCCCGGTGATGCCGTTATCCATTCCAACCTTGCAACGGATGCCACAGTGGCAAGGACCAATGAACCCAAGCCCCGTGATGAGTTTATCGATTTCTCCAGACAGGAGCAGGCTCCTGCAAAGAAGACAAGAGCACAGGCTGAAGTGGACGATAACACAAAGCCTGTCAATAAGAATACTTCCAGAGCCATCAAAGAAGCAGCTCAGGAGGCAGAATATCCCGCAGGAAGAGGCCGCAACAGAGCTGCTGCTTACGACTCTTTTGACGACGAGGATACGATACAGTTTAATCCCGGAAGCGGCGATGATATGCTTGATGAACAGTATGTTGACAGTGATGAGCTGAATGCCATTACCAAGAAGCAGAAAGCAATGAACATACTTATTCCCGTACTGATCCTTATCGTTTGCATCCTTCTGGGATTCGGCATCACATTCCTTGTGTTCCACGTAAGAGATCTCATCGATTCCAACGGAACACAGGCAACGAGCACAGAGACTTCCAATCAGGTGCTCTACATCACATCCGATCAGACACCTGTATATTCACAGGCTAAGCTCGACAGCACCATAATCGAAAAGCTCGACCGCGGCGACACGGTCACATTGGTCGGAACAGACGGTAAGTTCTCTATCGTCCTTACATCCAACAATATAACGGGTTATATCCTTACGGCACAGCTTTCCGCTGATGATCCGACATTTAACGATCAGACGACTCCAATGGAGAGCGATCCGACGCCGGCTCCTACTGAAGATACGACAGAGCCTACCGAGGAACCCACTACAACAACGACTACCAGAGAAGTTACTTCCACTACGACTACTACGACTACAACAACGACGACGACCACCACAACAACTACTGAAGACACAACCACTACAACCACGACTACAGCAGATACAACAACAACTACAACAACGACGGCTGCACCTACGGCAACGCCTAAGCCTACTGACAAGCCCTCGGAGAAACCTACTGATAACACTTCGGACAGCACGAAAGCCACAAAGGATACCACCAAAACCACAGAGCCTTCCGAGGATACAAAGAAGACTAAAAATACTGCAGATGACAACGGCGGAGCTGATGCAGGCAGCGACGCAAACGGTGGTGCAGAAGCTTAATAATTCTTAAACGGAGAAGCAAAGATATGGTCAAGAAGATTACTAAGGACATGCTCATCTCAGAGGTCGTTGCAATCGACCCCGTTAATATCTCCTACATCCTGATGGATTGGGGAATGCATTGCATCAATTGTATCGCTGCGGCAGGAGAGACTCTGGAACAGGCTATGTATGTACATGGTTACGATCCTGCAAATGTTGATGAACTTATCAGCGAACTTAATGAATATCTCGAGACTCAGAGAACGGATCCTTCTTATCTGGATGAACTTTTCGATAAGAGTGTTGAAGCTGACTCCGTAACAAAGGTTTCAGCAGAATCCGATCCGGAAGACAAGGAACCCGGTTCAGAAAGCTGAATAATATGGACATCCGCACCGTCAAGACCAACAGAGACTTAAAGAATGCTTATCTTGAGCTTTCTTCCGTCATGTTGCCGTCAAACATAACGGTTGCGGAACTATGCAAAGCAGCTCTTATCAATAAGACGACTTTCTACAGGCACTATAAGGATATCTATGAATACGCCGATATAATCGAACAGGAAGTTTTTGACAGGTTTCTTGAAGGGCTGGCTGACAAGGATAAGCTCCTGACGGAACCCGCAGGATTTCTTTCGTCTTTGCTGGGTCATATGCTGGAAGAGGACCAGGCTTTGTCTGTTTTCCGGGGCAAGCAGGACAGTTTCCTTGCAAAACTCGCCAATTTCCTTTCAGATCAGTATCTTGATGAAGATTCTTCCGCTGCCAAAGTCAATGAAGTAACGTTCATCATCGGCGGACTTATTAATTCATTGGGTTCTTATCTTTATACGACTGACTGGTCTGAAAAGTCTCGAAAAGAGTTTGTTGCCAATAATTCCAGGATAATATCGGATATCTCTTCAGTTAAGGAGAATAAAGAAACGGTTCAGCCGAAACAGCCGCAAAGGCCATATTTTTCTGATAAATCTTTCTGGAAATAAATATGTTTAAGGGGGAATATTTTATGTCAAAGAAGATCTTAAGCTTAATCATGGTGTTCGTATTGCTCTTAGGCTTCGCATCATGTGCAGGAGCGATAAGTTCTGATACTACTAAGACCAGACCTTCCGATGAGTCTGATAAATATGCCGGCATGGAAGCGAAGGTTGCGATCGAGATCAAGGATTACGGTACGATCACAGTGGAACTTGATCCTGCAAAAGCACCGGGAACATGTGCAAATTTCCTTAAGCTGGTCGATTCCGGCTTCTATGACGGTCTGACTTTCCACAGGATCATCAAGGATTTCATGATCCAGGGAGGTGATCCTCAAGGTAATGGTCTCGGCGGTTCAGACAAGAAGATTTACGGAGAGTTTTCCTCGAACGGATATAAGGCAAATGATATCAAACACTTAAGAGGCGTTATCTCCATGGCAAGGAGCAGCGGTGATAACAATTCCGCAAGTTCACAGTTCTTTATCGTTCATCAGGACAGCCCTCATCTCGATGGTGATTATGCGGCTTTCGGACGCGTGATCTCCGGTATCGAAGTTGTTGATAAGATCGCAGAATCCGTTCCTGTTCAAGATAAGAACGGTACCGTAGCGGCTGCTGACCAGCCTGTCATTACTAAGATCTATATAGTCAACTGATCTTTAAAGCAGATCGGATTTCAACGAAATAAAAAGCTGTTTCTTATGAAGAAACAGCTTTTATCTTATGAAATAAATTATCTTATCAGTATCTGAACAGTTCCTTGTAGAGTACTCTCTCCGCGTATTCACAGTAGGACTCGGATACACCGAACATCATGGAGATCTCGGAAGCACCCTGGTCAACGATCCTCAGGTTGATGCCTGCGTTGGAAAGAGCAGTTGCTGCGCGGGCCATGATACCTACGGAATTTGCCATTGCTTCGCCGACGATCATGACGATCGCAAGATCCTTCTCGACAGATATCGAATCAACACCGAGTTCGTTATTGATCCTGGACAGGATCTTTTCCTCTTTTTCATCAGTGAACTGCTTCTTTGTAACGATTACAGTTATGGTATCGATACCGGAAGGGATATGCTCGATGGATACGCCTTCTTCTTCAAAGATCCTGAAGACTGAAGCAAGGAAGCCTACCTGTCTGTTCATCAGGTATTTGTTGATCGTAACAGTGCAAAAACCTTTCTTGCCGGCGATACCGGTGATAAGGGATTCAAAATGAGTCCTGCTCTTAACGATCATGGTGCCCTGAGCCTGCGGATTGTTTGTATTCTTTATGTTGATCGGAATATTGCGGATAAAGACAGGGTAGAGGGCTTCTTCGTGAAGGACCGTAAATCCAGCATAAGAAAGCTCTCTCATCTCGTTATAAGTGATCTCCTTTATAGGGAAAGGATTCTTAACAAGATTGGGATTGACCGCGAAAACACTGTCAACATCTGTCCAGTTCTCGTAGATGTCGGCTTTTACTGCAGCAGCAAGAATAGATCCGGTAATGTCAGAGCCGCCGCGTGAGAAGGTGATGATCCTGCCTTCCTTGGAGTAGCCGTAGAAACCGGGGAAGACCTTGATCGTGTCTTCGTCATCTGCAAGATTTGCAAGATTGTCGTATGTCTCGGGAAGGATCACAGCCTTGCCCATCTTGTCGTGTTCAAGATAAAGACCGCACTCTGCGGGATCGCAATAAACTGCCTTGCGTCCGAGCGAGTTGATATAAGCGGCAACGATCTTTGCGGAAGAATCTTCGCCCATTGCCTTGACGGAGTCGAGGAGTTCATTGTCGGAGCTGTATTCTGCATTTGCTATGCGGCTGATCTTATCTTGGATCTCGGATACGACCTGAGGAACCTTGAGCTTTTCTGCGATGTCCGAAAATCTGGAGATGACCTTGTTCAGAGCTTCTTCGCCTGAACCGCCGTTCAGCTTGTCATTTACAACGTTTATCAGAAGGTCAGTTACCTTGATATCGTTAGAAAACCTTTTTCCGGGCGCGGAAACTACTACGATGTTTCTCGCAGGATCGGATAAGACTATATCGCATACCTTCATTATCTGCGGTGCATCAGCCAGGGAAGAACCGCCGAACTTGGTTACTTTCATTGTATTGACCTCCAAAGTCTCTGATACTATAACTTGAATATAATATCATAAAGGTAAGTAATATATTTACTTTTTCGCTGACAAAAGATAGAATTTTTAAGATTAAAACCAATATAAAGGCGGTCAGAATGAATATATTCAAGGCCATGGTTCCGGATAAGGTGATAAGATCCCTTGCAGATCTTGATCTTGATGAGCTTAAGTCGCGCGGCATCGATTGCCTGCTGCTCGATTTCGATAATACGCTGGGACCTGATCATGCAACTGAGCCCACGGATTTCTCTTATGAGATGGTCAATAATGCCAGGAACAAAGGGTTTTCGATGTGTCTTGTCTCCAATGCCAAGAGCGGCAGATCAGACGGGATAGCTAAGAAACTGGAGATCCCCTGTGTCACATATGCGCATAAACCAAGGCCTGATGGTGTCAACAGGGCCCTGGCTCTTCTCGGTAAAGACAAGGCTCAGGCTGCAATGATAGGTGATCAGGTGTTTACTGATGTAATAGCCGGAAGGTATGCGGGTGTATATACTGTTTTTACGGAAAAATACGCCAAAAAGGAGATGTGGTACATAGTGCTGAAAAGGCCTTTTGAGAAGCTCGTGAGACTCATTGCGGGATTTTAAGGCTTGTCAATGTCTTTGTTTTTCTGTAAAATCTATAAGATTACAAATAAAGAAGGAGTATATTTATGATCAGTGCAGGTGATTTCAGAAACAATATGTGTTTCGAGATGGACGGTCAGGTTTATCAGGTTGTTGAATTCCAGCATGTTAAGCCCGGCAAAGGTGCAGCTTTCGTAAGAACAAAGTATAAGAACGTTAAGACAGGTTCTGTAGTTGAAAGAAGTTTCAACCCTAACGAGAAATTCGAGCAGGCTCAGCTTGAGAGAAGAGATATGCAGTATCTCTATTCTGACGGCGACCTTTACTATTTTATGGACCAGGAGTCCTACGATCAGATCCCGATCCACGCAGAGGCCATCGGTGATGCCATCAAGTTCCTTAAGGAAGAGATGATCTGTAAGGTTCTTTCTTACAAGGGTGAGATCTTCTCTGTTGAGCTTCCTATCACTGTTGAGCTTGAGATCGTTGAGTGCGAGCCCGGCGTAAGAGGCGATACCGCTAACAACGTAACAAAGTATGCTACTCTTGAGACAGGCGCTGTCATCAAGGTTCCTCTCTTTGTTAACCAGAATGAGATCGTCCGTGTCGATACAAGGACCGGCGAATATCTGGAGCGTGCCTGATAGGAACGTTCCGTCAGTCCTGATCATTCAGGACATTGTATCTTGAGGCTATTATCTTATGAGTGATCTTAGTGAATCCATTAAGGGCGATCTTACAATGACCCAAGGGTTCGTCGCCCAATATGCGGCAGATGCGGCTTTGCAGATAGAAGGAGTTGTAAAACTCGTTCCGTCATTTGCCGTCGCGCTCAAAGAGAAAGCCGGTGTAGTACACGAAGGTAAAGGAGTCAGAGCTGTTTTCGATGAGAACGGTTCTGACTCTGTTTATATTACGGTATATCCCGTAATAGAATTCGGGAAGATCATTCCGGAGGTGGCATGGTCTATACAGGAACAGGTCAAATCCGATGTTGAGAGGTTTACAGGTCTCAATGTTGAAAGCGTTGACGTTTACGTCTGCGGCGTTTCCGATGTCGGAAACGGAGTTGACGAGTGATATCGAGGAGGAAGCTTAATGAACCGTTTTATCAGGATCCTGATGTTTATCTATTCGGTGTTGATCGCCATCATATCCGTTATTCTTCTTTACGCATTAGTTGACGGCAGTCTGTTTTCGCATCTGCTTTCGAATCTGTCCTCTTTGGCGAAGGGCCCTGTAAGCAGGTATGTTTATCTTGCTGTATTGCTCCTGTTCTTCATTACATCCGTAATATCCATCACTAATCAGATCTCGCTCGGAAGGATCAACAGAACGAGACTCCGCAAGACTGATATCGGTACCGTTGATATCGGACCTGATGCCATTGAGAGTATTGCTCTAAATTCGGCAAAGTCCGCACAGGTAGGCATCAAGAGCGCAAAGTGCCATGTCATGCCCGGCAAGAACGGTGCCATCAGGCTTTCACTTATCTGCATTCTCTATTCCAATGTCGAGATCCCTTCTTCCATGACCAAGGTTCAGGAGAAGGTTAAGAAGGATATAGAACGTTATACGGGCATCATCGTAGACGAAGTGCTCGTTAAGGTATCCAGAGTAGAAGCGGCTACGGCAAAAGTAGAGAGCAGATAATATGGAAAGATTCTTATCCAGACTTTTTGAGAAGATGAGAAACGTGAAAGCCGGCTACATAGCTGCTTTCATATTCTTCACGGTCGCAATACTTCTCTGTATCTTCGGCTTCTTCAAGACGCTTTTCATCGTTCTCTTTACCTTGGTCGGATTCTTCGTCGGCGCCTTCCTGTTCTCCGACAGATCCAAATTCAAGGATTTCCTTGACAGAATATTACCTCCCGGGAGGTTCAGATAATAATGAACGAATCAGAGATTACGAGGATAACTACCCGTAAGCACATCTTGTTTTTCCTGTTCCAGACTAATTTCAGAAAAGAATCATACGGTTCATATCTTGCTCTCTACAGGAGCATGAATCCTGAACTCGAAGCAGATATCGATTATTTCCTGAAGGTTGTCAACGGTATTGCGGAAGACAGAAAGTCCGTTGATGCACTTTATGAGAAATTCCTGCGCAACTGGGAAGTTGACAGGCTTCCCGTCGTTGACAGGGTTATCCTTGAGATAGCCGTTTTCGAGATCGTAAACTGCGATGACATTCCCGTATCGGTCTCTATCAATGAAGCGGTAAGACTTGCCAAGGAGTTTTGCGGCGACGGCGCTTCTTCCTATATCAACGGTGTTTTGAGCAGCTTCGAAAAGAGTTTGTGACATGTGGAAATTCAATACCGTATCCGCCCTCGGAAACTATATCAAAGACAGGGTATATAATGATCCGACTTTATCTTCCGTTGAAGTAACGGGCGAGCTATCGAAGATCATAGTCTATACATCCGGTCATGCATATTTTGTTCTCAAGGATGAGGATGCGGTCATAAATTCCGTAATGTTCCGCGGAAACTATATGAATCTTGATTTTATCCCTGAAGACGGTCAGATGGTTACCGTCAGGGGCAGGATCGATTATTATGCCGCAAACGGAAAACTTCAGCTTATATGTAATTCAATGTCTCTTGCCGGCACGGGAAACCTTTTTGAGCAGTATAAGAAACTTTATTCTAAGCTCGAAAAAGAAGGTCTGTTCCTTCAGTCAGCCAAGAAGAGCCTTCCGATCCTTCCGCAGAAGATCGGTGTTATCACTTCTCCGCAGGGAGCTGTCATACATGACATCGTGAACACATTAAGACGCCGCAATCCGCATTTCAACCTTATTTTGTATCCTTCGGCAGTATCAGGTCCCGCTTGTCCCGCTGATGTCATAAGCGGTATCAGGTATTTCAGCGAAAAGGATCCCGTTGACGTGATCATAATAGCCAGGGGCGGCGGATCTTATGAGGATCTTTACGGTTTTAACGATGAGGCTATGGCCAGAGCGGTATATGACTGTAAGATCCCGGTCGTTTCCGGTATAGGACACGATAATGACTACACTATCCTTGATTATGTTGCGGATATAAGAGCTCATACTCCGACTGCCGCCGCCGAGATAGTCATGCCCAGGATAGAAGACCTTGAAAATGATATTAACAACAGCAGGATGGCTATGGATATTGCGATCAACAATGCCATTGAATCCAGAAGGAAAGAACTGGATATGCTCAAGAACCACAAAGCCCTTTATTCGCCGGTTGCTTATGTGGAAAATCAGACGACTTTGCTGAATGACCTGATAAATCAGCTTAATTCATCAATGAGACTTAATGTCAAGAACTGCAGGGGAGACTATAATTCCATTTGTTCATCCCTGATAGCGCTGGGTCCCCAGAATGTGTTGAAAAGAGGTTATTCCATAGTAACTTACGATCATAAAGCAGTGGATTCGGTCGAAAAGATCAGCTTAGGTGATGATATAACGATAATGATGAGCGACGGAAGCGTTGAATCCACCGTCAGATCGGTCAATAAGAACTGAAAGTCGAAAGGAAAGTTAAATGAAAGATAAAGAGATGACATATGAGAGTGCGATAGCAGAGCTTCGCGATATCGTAAAACAGCTTAACGAAGGCAAGGCCAGTCTTGATGATTCGATCAAGCTTTATAACAGAGGCATCGAACTTTCCAAATTCTGTTCTGCCAAATTAGATGAAGCCGAGCAGAAGATCCTTATCTATAACAAGGATCAGGATGAGACACAGCCTTTTGACGTAGAGTAAGGAACACGGGATGGATAATAAAGAGCTTATAAATATCCTTTCGGATAATACCCTGTCCTGGATAACTCCTCAACTCGAAAAGGCATTCCCGGAAGAACTGTCAGAGGACATTACCGTTAAGGCTGCCATGTACAGCGTCATGGCCGGCGGCAAACGGATCCGTCCGATGATGATGTATATGACTTCCAGGATGCTTTCTCTTGATGAAGCGAAGCATGATATTACGGCAAGATTTGCTTTGGCGCTGGAGCTTATACATACGTATTCGCTCATCCATGATGATCTTCCTGCTATGGATAATGATGACTTAAGACGCGGCAAACCCACATGCCACAAGGCCTTCGGCGAGGGGATAGCAGTCCTCGCAGGAGACGCCCTTATGAACCGCGCTTATGAGATCCTTTTCGGGATCGTTGAGGAACACCCTGAATATGCTTTTGCAGCATCTAATATGGCCAGACTCGCCGGCATCAAGGGCATGATAGGCGGTCAGAGCATCGATATAGCTTCCACCGATAAGCTGATAAGTCTCGAAAAGCTTTATGAACTTCAGGAAAAGAAGACCGGCGCTCTTATCGAATGCGCTGTTACCACGCCTTATTATCTGGCCGGCAGTGCTGCTGATGATACGGCTCAGAAGCTTATCAAGCTTGCTTCCTGCCTCGGTCTGATGTTTCAGATCAAGGATGATATCCTTGATGTCACATCTTCGGCCGAAGTCATGGGCAAGAACACCGGTAAGGATGAAAGAGACGACAAATCCACTTTTGTTACTCTCTTAGGTCTCGAAGGAGCCGGTGAAAAACTTAAGGAAGAATATGATAGTGCGGTCAGGCTTTGTAATGAACTCAAAACGAACGGTCTTGATACGTCCGATTACATTGCTTTATGCGATTATCTATACAGCAGGGACAGATAAATGGAATATAAGATCCTGTCGGAAAATCTAAATGAAGAGAAGATCAAGAGCCTTTCTCCTGATGAAAGGATCATTCTTTGCAACGAACTTCGTGACAAGATCATCTCTACAGTTTCGAAAAACGGCGGACATCTGGCTTCCAATCTCGGTGTCGTCGAGCTTACTGTCGCTCTGCTTTCCGTTTTCGATTACAAGAAAGACAAGATCATCTGGGATGTAGGACACCAGAGCTATTCCTATAAACTGCTTACGGGCCGTTTTGAAAGGTTTGACTCACTTAGACAGGAGGGCGGAATATCCGGTTTCCCCAGGATCAGTGAAAGTCCTTATGACAGACTGGACACTGGACACAGTTCGACTTCCGTATCTGCTGCAGTCGGTCTTGCCAGGGCAAGGGACCTTAAAGGTGAAGATAATTACGTGGTTGCCGTTATCGGTGACGGGTCTCTTAACAGCGGTCTTGCATACGAAGCCATTAATGATATAGGTCAGAAGAAGTCCCGCATGCTCATAATCCTTAATGATAATGAGATGAGCATTGACCGTAATGTCGGCGGCTTATCAAAACATCTTGCAAACATCCGTGTTAACAGCGGATATATTTCTGCGAAGCATTCAACGGAATCCTTCCTGAAAAAGGAAATGCCTGTACTCGGAAAACCCATCATGAAGCTCATGATCGCGATAAAGGACTGGTTCAGGTTCATTGTCTACAGGAAAAAACCGACTATATTTGAAGATCTTGGTCTGTTATATTACGGGATCGTAGACGGACATGATACGGAGGCACTTATCAAGAACATAGATGCCGTTAAGGATCTTTCGGGTCCGGTCCTTCTTCATATCGTTACCAGGAAGGGCAAGGGATATAAGCCTGCAGAGGATACCCCGTCCGATTTCCACGGCGTATCGGGTTTCGATATCGCAACAGGCAAGATATCATCATGCGGAAGGTCCTATACATCCGTTTTCGGAAATAAGATGATCGAACTGTCGATGAAAGACAAGAAGATAGCCGTGATCTGTGCAGCGATGGCACAGGGAACAGGTCTTGTTGATTATTCTTTCAAGTTCCCCGAGAGATTCTTCGACTGCGGCATAGCGGAAGAACACTGCGTTACGATGGCGGCAGGTCTTGCCCTCGAAGGCTTTAAGCCTGTTGTCGCTATATATTCTACCTTTATCCAGAGGGCGTATGACGAGATCCTTCACGATATCTGCTACATGAACCTTCATGTCGTATTTGCGATGGACAGGGCAGGTCTTGTCGGCAATGACGGACATACACACCATGGTCTCTATGACCTTAATATGTTCTGCTCCATGCCCAATATGACCGTTATAGCGCCCAGAGATTATAAGTCGCTTCAAAGAGCTTTGGAATATGCGACAGGAACAGTTGAAGGTCCCTGTGCAATAAGATATCCGAGAGGATCGGAAGAGATCAATACATATTCCCAGGATATGTCCGAGCCTTCGTCAGCTTCCGATGATTATTCTGATATCATCATGCCTTATACAGCATACGATAAGGGCAATGAATACTGCATCATCTCGATCGGAACTTCATTTGCGGATGGTCAGAAAGCAGCTTCATTACTTGAAGAGCAAGGCGTTCTAGGCAAACATGTCAATCTTGCATTGGTAAAGCCCTTAGACAGCAAGGTCTTAAATGACATTACATCCGGTATCCGTTACGTCTTTACTCTTGAAGAAGGAATAACTGAAGGCGGTGCCGGAACTTATATCTCACATCTTTTATCAACAGATCATGAAGTCACCAATATCGGTGTGAATGATCCTGTCATCAGGGCAGCATCCCAGGCAAGACAGAAGGAGATAGCTGCTATCGACGGCAGATCCGTTGCTGACAGGATCATTAAGACCATAAAAGGCTGATCTTGTCCTTGTTTCATAGAATTTAATTTTCGCTTCTGATATGTTAAACTTCTAATGATCATCTATGAGGAAGTGTTTTATGAAGTACGGCATCGTATCAAATATCAAAAGAGATGTTGATCTAAAGGTCGCTATGCGTACAAAGGACCTTATGGAGTCTTTGGGCGCTGAAGTGGTGATCGAGCCTTCTCCTGACGATCCCGTCGGTGTCATCATATCCATTGGTGGTGACGGCACCTTCCTCAGCGTTATCCATAAGTATCTTAACAGCGGCTGTGAGTTTGTCGGCATCAACAAAGGCAGTGTCGGCTTCCTTACATCGATCAACGAGAAAGATATCGACAGGGACATCCCCAAGCTCATCAAGGGCGAATACGATCTTATCGAGCGCAACACGCTCAAGGTCGAACTTCTTGATAAGCACGGCAATATCAAGGCTTCTGATTTCTGCCTTAATGATGTTATCGTATGCCGCGGAGACTGGCCTCATGTTACTAATCTTGATCTTTCCATCGACGGCAATAAGATCGAGACCTTCAGAGGTGACGGCCTTGTCGTTGCGACAGCGACCGGATCTACGGCATATTCGCTGGCTGCAGGCGGTCCCATCATGATGCCCTATATGAACGACATCATCGTAACCCCTGTATGTTCAAATACTTTCTATGGTTATTCATATATCGCAGGCAAGGATTCCGTTATCGAGATAGGCCTCGGAGAATTTGAATCGTCCCCCATAATCACGCCGGACGGAAGACGTTTTGCCGAACTCGCTCATAAGGACACGGTCAGGATCACAGGTTACGACAAACCCTGTAAGACGGTCTGTTTCGATAAGAACAGTTTCTTCAAAGATGTCAGAAAGAAGATCCTCCAGAGAGGCAGTTTCTATGAATAAGCCCAAGAATGCGAGACAGGATCTTATTACTGAACTCATCATGACCCGCAAAGTCTCCACCCAGGAAGAACTTACGAGCCTGGTAAGGCAGTCCGGTTTTAATGCGACTCAGGCAACGATAAGCCGCGATATCAAGGAATTAGGCATCGTCAAGCAGACCCTTCAGGACGGCACGACAGGTTATGCCATTACCGAAAAGTTTATCAATACGGCACCTGACAGGCTTTTATCTGTCTTTTCCAATTCTTTGACAGGCATATCAGTTGCCATGAATATAGTCGTGATAAAGACACTGCCGGGCATGGCTCAGGCTGCAGGATCCGCTTTGGATTCTTTGAACCATCCTGAGATAGTCGGAACCATAGCAGGCGATGATACTATCTTTGTGGCGACCAGGGGTGAGGCTCAGGCAAAGCAGCTCTCAGATAACATAAAGGAGATAACGGGTTTTGCTGATAAGACTTGAGATAGACAATTTTGCTGTTATATCCAATGCAGTCTTCGAGCCGGCTTCAGGTCTTAATGTAATCTCAGGCGAGACCGGTGCCGGTAAATCTTTGCTCGTAGATGCGATAAGCCTGATCCTCGGCGGAAAATCCTCGAAGGATCTTATCAGGGCGGGGCAGGACAGAGCTTTTGTTGAGGCTGTTTTCGATATCTCATCCTTATCAGACAAAGAAATTCTGCCGCTGCTTGAATCTTCTGGAATTGAGATCGGTGATGATAAACTCCTGATCTTAAGCAGGACCATTTACGAGAACGGACGCACTATCGCAAGGATAAACGGTACAACAGTCAATATTTCCGCTCTTCGCGACATCGCCGTTTTCCTCGTTGAGATCCATGGCCAGTACGATACCCAGAAGATATTCGATGAGAACTACCACTCTGAGCTCCTTGACAGATTTGCAGGAGACAAGGCTCTTAAGACTCTTGATGAATACCGTGATCTCCTTGGGAGATATAAAGAAACAGTTCACGATATGAGATTGCTCAAGGCTTCTCCCGAAAAGATAAAGCAGAGAAGGGAGTACCTTGAATATGTCGTAGCTGAGATCGATAAGGCCGCTTTTGTTCCGGAGGAAGAAGAGAGCCTCTTTAAAGATAAGAAGAAAGCAGAAGATTATAAGAATTTCGCAGAAGATATCTTAAGGGCACAGGACCTTACAGCAGCCGCAGCTGATGATTCCTCAACGGCATCAAGGCTTATCTCCAAGATATCCAAGTCAGACTCTGAATTCGAAGAAATGGCAGAAAGATATGAGAGCTTAACTCTTGAGATAAGGGCTCTGTCTGACGATATCTCACGCAAGTGTTCCGAGCTTTCTCTGGACGGAGATAAGATAGATCAGATCAACGCAAGGATCGGCCTTCTCTTTGAACTTAAATCCAAATATGGCAACTCGGTAACAGAGATCAATGCATTCAGGGATAAGTGTTCAGAAGAGCTTTCCAATATCGATAACGATAAGGAAAGATATGCCATGCTTAGATCTGAACTTGCTTCACTCGAGAAAGAACTAATAGATGCAGCAGGGAGGCTGTCTGACATAAGACACAAAGCGGCAGGTAAACTTGAGAAAGCCATCGTTAAGGAACTCGCGGATCTTGAGATCCCTAAAGCTGAGTTCGTTGTCAGTTTTAAAGAGCGCCCCAGAGAGAAGTTCTTCTCTTCAAACGGAACGGAAGATATATCTTTTCTCTTTTCCGCCAATCCGGGACTTCCTCCGAGACCACTGTCGAGCACGGCATCAGGCGGTGAGGCTTCCAGGATAATGCTTGCGGTCAAGAACATACTAACCTTTGCCGACAGCACGCCTACTCTTATCTTCGATGAGATCGATACTGGTATCTCAGGCGCAGCTGCCAATGGTATTGCCGATAAATTGAGATCGATCTCGAGAGTCCATCAGGTGCTCTGCGTTACTCATACAGCTCAGATCGCAGCCTGTGCTGACAATAATTTCGTTGCCGGAAAGAGCTTTAAGGATAATAAGACCACTGCTCTTATCGAAGCTGTCAAAGGAGATGGCAAGGTAAGGGAAGTATCAAGGATGCTCTCAGGCTCTTCTGAAGAAGAATCAATCAAGCTTGCCGAAAAACTTATCGATTCCTACAAGTGATGCAGGAGAAAAAAGACTCCTGATATCTTCGGGAAGTGGACTTACGAAGATCCTCTCTTCAGCAGGATCTGAAAGTTTATCCGTAAACTTAAGATAATAAGCATGCAGAGCGACTCTGCCTGCTTTTTGATCAAGAGCAGCTGTATCACCCCAAAGATCTTTCAAAATGTCGTCTGCCGGGTTATCTATGGAGTTTGGCCCATAGAGCCCGTCTCCAACAAGAGGGTGCCCGTTTGCAAGGGAATGAACCCGTATCTGATGGCATCTGCCTGTAAGCAGCGAAAACTCGACAAGAGAGATGTTGTTTAAATCGTCCGTTACGATAGTTCTGTAATCCGTAATACATTCACGGCCGTTCGGGTCAGGCTGCCTTATCATTACCGAACCTGGTCTTCTTGCGATCGGGAGATCTATCCTTCCGGATGACGGCGTCATGACTCCGTATACGGCAGCAAGATAACGCTTTTCGATCGAAGCATATTTCGCAAGTGTATTGTGCGCATATCCGTTGGTTGCGATAACGATCAGGCCTGATGTCTCACGGTCAAGCCTCATCACGGGATGTAGCGGCATATCGGCGTGAAGTCTTGTTATGAGCGAATCTTCCAGATGACCGTGCGTCGGGTGAGTGACCATTCCGGAAGGCTTGTTTACAACGAGGTAATCCGGACAGTTATAGATGATATCGATATCAGGGTCAGGGGAGACAAGCGCATCATCATTATATTCGATATGGACCTGATCTCCTGTATGTAAGATGTATTTGATTATCTGATGTTCACCGTTCACCTCAACGGTCCCGTAGAGCTTGGCTTTCTTGATCATGGTAGAGCTCATGAAGAGCTTGCCTGCAAGGAAAGCCCTTATTGTAGATCCGTCATATTCAGATGTTACGGTCAGATCCGCCTTCATATCTTTCTCCGTTATTGTTCTGTAATTCCTCATGTATTTTACACTATTTGACTTTGATATAATGAGGGCAATATGGATAAGGGGGGTGGATCATCCATGCGTAAGAATGTTTATTTGTTTGCTTCCGTATTTGTTTTGGCTCTAATCGTTGCAGGCTGCAACAGTGCAGGTAAGACCGGTAATGCCGGTGAGAGCACGGTTCCTCTTGTGAAGACTGAAAAGAGGATTGAGAAGATCACAGCCGGGATGATCCCTCAGGAGATCGAATATACAACGACTTATGTCAGAGATAACGCTGATGCTCCCTGGAGCTTTTCGAAAGAGGAGATCAGCGGATGGAATGTTCCGGAACACTATAAGCTTTTAAATTCTGTATGGTTTATTGAGACGGATGATGCAAGATCTGTAATGCCTACGCTCGAAGAGAGATTCTCGGGGAAGAAGGGCAAGTTTTATATCCGATTCTCAGATGAGAGCAAGGGCATCAGGTCTTCGGCCGGCAAGGACAGCGCAGGGACAGCCTGTATGCTGCTCAAGATATTTACGACATTTGATATTATCATTGATTGTAACGGCTTTCAGGACTATATAATGGACCTGTATTTTGATGACAGCTATGTATACAAGGACGGTTCTGTTGTCCTTTGTTACGGCAGGGGAGGATCTTTCAACGGAAGCATAAAGGTGTCAGCCGATGTAAAGGGAAGTACTTTCAGTGATTTCCTGGCTGCATTACCTGCGACTGAAGAAGACCTGATCATGAGATCAGAGACTTATATCAGCTATATCTGCTTTTCGGATCTTCCTAAGTTTGATGTTTATTCTGATGATCTTATCGATTACATGTGGGATCCTAAGATCACCAATACAAATGACGGCGAAAACCTGTCACCTGAGCTCAGGTGGGATGTTGTGGAAGGGGCAAGCAAGTATGTTGTCGTCATGATTGACGGGAAATGGCTCCATATGGATGTTGTCACCGACAAGTTTTCGCTGGAATCGGGCGCCATCGGAAAGAACGGCCCTGGGAATGAATATGTCGGACCTTATCCGCCATACGGTTCGCTGCATACCTATTCGGTCTTTGTATTTGCTCTTAAAGACGACTGTGAAGATTACCATATGAATTTCGATACAGCCGGGAATGACATCGACTTCATCTATCTGAACCTCGATAAGGGCAAGGACGGCAAGAAGTTCAATGTTCTGGCATACGGCAGGCTTGACGGACATTATGTCCGCTATCAATAAGGCTTGAATATATGACAAAGCAGACGCCTTCAGGGCGTCTGTTTACTTATATATTGCATATTTGACATTGTTTATATTTATTTATACAATAACAAATGGCTTGTCAGAGCCATTAATCAATTGATCTTTGACAACTAAATATTGGAGGTGAGTACCGACGTGGATGATTTTATAATCAGACTAATCGTTGCTTGTGTTGCACTTATTGTCGGCATTCTTCTCGGATGGTTTATAACTTTTCTGTTTTTCAAAAAAGGTTTATCAAAAAAACAGCTGGAATTGGAAGAGAATGCTGTCAAGCAGTCCGAGGAAAATGACAAGCTTGTGGAAAATGCCCGCAAGCAAGCCGAGAGCGACAAGCGCGAGTTATTGTTGCAGGCCAAGGAAGAGATCACTAAGGCAAAATCCGAATTGGAGAAAGATGCCCGTGAAAGAAAGAGTGAGATCAACAAGGAACGCAACAGACTTGAACAAAAGGAAGAGAATATCAACCGTATTCAAGCAAACACCGAACGCAAACAGGAGGAGATCGACCGTAAATTGGCATCTATATCCGAACATGAACTTCGTGTAAAGGATCTTGAGGCGCGTAAGCAGGTCGAACTGGAGAAAGTATCAGGACTTTCCATTGCAGATGCAAGGACTCTTGTTATGGAAGCAGCTGAGCGTGAATACAGCCATGATATGGCTACGATGCTCAAGCAGATGGTGGAGAAGACGAAATCAGAAGCAGACAGAGTAAGTAAGGACATCATCGTATCCTGCATTCAGAGATATGCGTCCGACTATGTTTCTGAAGTAACCGTGTCAGTAGTAAATCTGCCGAATGATGAGATGAAGGGACGTATCATCGGTCGTGAGGGCCGTAACATACGTGCGATCGAGACTATAACGGGTGTTGATCTTATCATAGACGATACACCGGAAGCCATTATCATATCGTCGTTTGATCCCATTCGCCGTGAGATAGCAAGACTGGCTATCGAAAAACTCGTAGTTGACGGCAGGATCCATCCGGCAAGGATCGAAGAGATGGTTAACAAAGCTAAGAAAGAGATATCCCAGGTAATCAAACAGGAAGGCGAGAAGGCCGCTTACGATACGGGTGTTATCAATCTGCATCCCGAACTTATCAAGACATTGGGTCGCTTGAAGTATCGTACCAGCTTTGGACAGAATGTATTGCAGCATTCGATCGAAGTCTCGCTTATAGCAGGCATGATGGCTGCTGAACTGGGATTGGACGTCAACTTCGCAAAGAGAGCGGGTTTGCTTCACGATATCGGTAAGGCCGTCGACTTTGAACAGGATGGATCACATGTCCAGCTGGGTGTCGACATTGCCAAGAAATACCATGAATCGAACGAGATCATCAATGCTGTCGAGGCACATCATGGTGATGTGGATCCTCAGACTCCCGTCGCTGTCCTGGTTGCAGCTGCTGATGCTATTTCAGCTGCAAGACCGGGTGCAAGAAGAGAAAATCTCGAGACCTATATCAAGAGGATCGAGAAACTCGAAGAGATTGCATCCGACTTTGAGGGTGTTGAGAAGTGTTTTGCTATTCAGGCGGGCAGAGAGATTAGAGTCATAGTTGAACCTGATAAGGTTTCTGATGATGACATGACTCTTATAGCACATAAGATCTGTAAGCGCATCGAGGATGAATTGGATTATCCCGGTGAGATCAAAGTCAATATGATCCGTGAGACAAGGGTATCGGATTTCGCTAAGTAACACGAGAACGATCGATGAATCATATTCATCACAATCTACCGGTTTGTTAGAAGATTAACCACCAATTAGTAAAGGCTGTCCGATCCGGGCAGCCTTTATCTTTGCCCTGTTTTATGGTATTATTCGGTGAATTTCGAAATCATAAAAGGAGGGATCTTATGCGTATCTTGTTTGCCGGTGACATAGTAGGTCAGTCCGGAAGAAGAGCCTTTGAGACGGTCTATCCGGACCTGGTCTCAACATATGATCCTGATTTTTTCATAGTTAATGCCGAAAACTCTGCTGCAGGTCTCGGAATTACCGCCAAGATAGCAAAGGATCTTTTCGATCTCGGTGTTGATGCGCTGACATTGGGAAATCATTCGTTTTCCAACAGGGATTTCTTCGGGCACATCAAGGAATTCGACCGCATTGTAAGACCTGCAAACGTTAATCCTGACTGGCCCGGCAACGATTTCTGCATCCTGTCAAATAAGGGACATATGTTAGCGGTAATAAATCTTCTCGGCCAGATAGAATCAGGCGTTTATTGTGACAACCCGTTTAAGTGCGCTGACAGCCTTATCGCAATGATCAAAGAAGAGAACGATGTTGACGGCATCGTTCTGGATTTCCATGCAGAAGTCACTTCCGAGAAGAAGGCTATGGGTTATTATCTTGACGGCAGAGTGACAGCTGTCATTGGAACCCATACACATGTTCAGACCGCTGATGAGGAAGTCCTTCCGAAGGGTACCGCATTCATAACCGATGCCGGTATGTGCGGCGCATGTGATTCCGTGCTCGGTATGGATATCGAGACTTCGCTGACGCGCCTTGTGGACAAGATCCCCGCCAGATATGAAGCTGCACAGGGTCCGGGATTTGTCGCCGGTGTTATAATCGATACTGATGATTCCGGAAAATGCACCTCTATAAAGAGATTCCGTGAGTTTGAATAAGGGAGACAGGAAATGGATAAGACGATGAAAAAGAAATCATTGATGGCTGTTATATGGGTGGCTGTAGTCGCTGTGTTGATAATCATCGATATCATAAGCAAATATCTGATAACGGCTAATCTCGATCTTGGGCAGAAGATCGATGTCATACCCGGATTTTTCTCGCTTTATCATGTGGTGAACAAGGGAAGCGCGTTCAGCTTCCTTGCTGATAAGGCTTGGGGAATATATGTACTTACGGCTTTCTCCGTAATTATGGGTATCGCACTGTTTGTTCTCATGATCTATACGGCCGGCAACGGATTTAAGGTTATCAGTTTTGCGTTGTCGCTTCTGTCCGCAGGCGCTTTCGGCAACCTCATCGACAGGATAAGGCTCGGCCATGTCATCGATTTCTTAAGATTCGATTTCGGCAGTTACACTTTTCCGATATTTAATTTTGCTGATATCTGCGCCGTCTGCGGTACGATAATCATTATCTCGGCAGGCGTTTTCGCGAATAAATATTTTGACGCTTATATTAATTCGATCAGGAAGAAAAAAGAATGATCAAGGATTATGTTGTTCCGGAAGAATACAGGGATGTAAGGCTGGATCTTTATATCAGCCTTCAGGATGACACGTATTCGCGTTCCTACTACAAGAACCTTATCGATTCCGGCAATGTTACCATTGACGGGGAAAAAGCCTTTAAGTCCGGGATAAAGCTGGTCCCGGGAATGAAGGTAAGAGTCGATATCCCCGATCCTGTCCAGACCGACAATGAAGCGCAGGATATACCCCTCGATATCGTTTATGAAGATAATGACCTTATAGTCTTAAATAAGCCTCAGGGGCTCGTAGTGCATCCCGGCGCAGGGCATAAGGACATGACTCTTGTAAATGCGCTCATTGCTCATTGCGGAGATAACCTTTCGGATATCAACGGAGTCATCCGTCCCGGTATCGTTCACCGTATCGATAAGGATACATCAGGTCTGATGCTGGTCGTAAAGAATAACGATACGCATCTTGCCATAGCCGACATGATGACCAGGCATGAGGTTGTCAGGGAATATAGAGCCATCGTTGCAGGCGTCGTAGGTCCTGACAGCGGAACCGTCGATGCTCCGATCGCAAGATCTGCCAATGACCGCAGAAAGATGACAGTTAAGGCAGACGGAAAACCTTCAGTTACACATTTCCAGGTGCTTGGCAGATATGCTGAAGCAACGGATCTCAGACTGAAGCTTGAGACGGGAAGGACTCATCAGATCAGAGTCCATATGAATTATATCGGTCATCCTGTAGCCGGCGATCCTGTATACGGGTCGAGGAAGAACAGATTCGGCCTGGCAGGACAAGCTCTCCACAGCGAATCCATCGAGTTCATACACCCGTCAACGGGAGAACTCATGAGGTTTTCCTGCGATCTTCCTTCATATTACAGTGATCTTCTCGAAAAGTTGACACCGCTTTGATCAACCTTTCTATTGTTATTTCGCTTTTTATATTATAATTAATGAAGTAATTCATTTGCGGGGTTATCGAGTGACAGAGACTATCACATGCACCGGCGCCGGCGCCGTCAGCATAGCCGGATATTTATCGAAGATAGCTGATGCCTTTAAGATCTCAGCTGATACGGATGGCGATACGATCATGCTGTCCGGCGGATCTTCGCTTGACATTCACCGTTCCAAGACAGTTATATCAGCCTTGCTTTCTTCTGCAGAGAGTGAGGAATTAAGTCCTTTTATGGTCGATTATCTTGTTGCGCTCGCAAGACAGGGCAAGATTGAAGAATTCATGAACGTAAAAGACGATGTCTTCTACATCACTCCGACAGGCAACAGGATCACGGCCAGGACTTTGGGCCAGAGATTCTATATCGATGCTCTCGACAGGTATCCTCTTGTGTTGGCTTCTGGCCCCGCAGGCTGCGGTAAGACTTTTCTGGGTGTTGCCTGCGCTGTGAAAGCTCTTAAATCCAGACAGGTTTCAAGGATCATCCTTACAAGACCTGCGATCGAAGCAGGCGAAAGATTGGGATTCCTTCCCGGCGATATCGAAGAAAAGGTAGATCCTTACATGAGACCTATCTACGATGCTCTTCAGATCCTTCTCGGCAGGGAAGGCTTTGACAGATATTATGAGAAGGGGATAATCGAAGTTTCTCCTCTTGCTTTCATGAGAGGAAGAAATCTCGACGATTCTTTCGTTCTTCTCGATGAGGCTCAGAATACTACTCCCGAACAGATGAAGATGTTCCTGACCAGGCTCGGCATCAATTGTAAAGCCTGTGTTGCCGGTGATTTCACCCAGGTCGATCTTCCCAAGGGAGGGATTTCCGGTTTAAGGGAAGCTATCAGGATATTAAGAGGAGTCGAAGATATCGCGATAGTTGAGATGGATAACTCTGACATCGTCCGCAACAGTCTGGTCAAGAAGATCGTTGAAGCCTACGACAGAGACAATTCAAAGAGGGAATGAACATGAACAACAGACCTGCATTGAACAAGATGCTCAAGATCATCATCTATCTGACCAACATGGCTTTATGCGTTGTTTTCCTTTTCCTGGGATCATTGCCTGAAAGCTATAACTATTCGGTCGGATCCGTTGCTGAGACTGATATTTATGCATCGAAGACCTTTACGGATTCCTATGAGACTGAACACCAGGCTGTTCTCGCGCGCAATTCCGTACCGTCCATCTTCGTCAGGTCATCTGATATCTCCGATAAGAATATTAAAGATACAACGACATTTTTCGATCTTACATCCCAGATCCGGGAACAGAAGGGCACTCAGGTATCAACAGCTGCCGATATAACCAATCTCAAGAACAATATCAAGAATTCCCTGGGCGTTGAACTCGCCGGAGCCGATCTTTCCGTATACCTTAACATGTCCGATTCCACATACAGTTATATGCGTGACAAGGGAATATCGATCGTTGAGGTAATTATGATCGATGATGTTGACGAATCCGAGATCAACAAGGTCATCGAAGACCAGATCGAAACTTTTAAGGAAGCAAATCCTTTCTACAGTACTTACGCAGAATCCTTTAAGAACATACTCAAGGTCATATTGCAGCCCAACAGTATCTTTGATTCGACTGCTACCAACGAAGCCGCAGACATCGCATATGCTGATGTCCTCGCAAATCCCGTCGTTGTCGAAAAGGGAACCAAGATCTTGTCTTCGGGTGATGTCGTTACGGAGCACGCATACAGCATGATGGTCAATCTCGAGCTCATCCGTGATTCCTCGTTTGACCTTATCATCTTCTTAAGAGCCTTGCTTTATACGATGATCATCGCTTTGGTCGGATTCCTCTTCACAAGATCCTTCGGCAAGAAAAAGCAAAGGGAACTTAAGATCGATATCCTTCTTAACATCACATTCGTTATTCCTGTTGCTGCTGCATTCTATGCTTCGCAGTTCTCGGGCCTTCTGGCGTTTGTTTTGTTCTTTACGGTCATATGCGCCACATATCTCGGCGTTTCCGAAAGTATCATCCTGTCATATATGAACATGTTCATCGTATGGCCCATCTATAATTTCGATATCGAACTTCTCTTTGTTATGGGTATTACGATCCTCGCATGTTCAACGATAGCAGGAAGGAGGGACAGGGCTTCATCGTCTGCGATGATCATCATCGTTCCTTTCCTGATCTCCTTGAGCGGTTCGCTGATCTTCAATTTCTTCCAGGGTTCGACCAGAGCAGAATATATCAACAGCATTATCTATGTATCTATCAGTTCGATATTCTCTCTCGTTCTTGCGATCGGTCTTACGCCTATATATGAGCTCATAAGTAATTCAGCTTCGCCTGTAAGGCTTATCGAATTGTCCCAGCCCGGGCATCCTCTGCTCAAGCGCCTTTTCTTTGAGGCGTCAGGCACTTATCAGCATTCCATCATGGTATCTAATCTTGCCGATGCCGCAGCTGATGCTATAGGCGCAGATTCCCTGCTCTGTAAAGTTGCATGCTATTATCACGATATCGGAAAGCTTGAAGATCCCACATATTTCACAGAGAACCAGACTGATATGTCCAATCCTCATGATTCGATCTCCGTTATGGAGAGCGTCAGGATCATCACGGGCCATCCCGAGTCCGGCATAAAGCTTGCCCGCAAGTACAGGCTGCCTGAGGCTATCATCAAGATAATCGATGAACATCACGGTACTACTTATCCGGCATATTTTTACAGGAAGGCCTGTGATGAAGCAAAGGCTAACGGTTTGGAGATGCCCTCTGTCGAAAACTTCAGATATAAAGGTCACGTGCCTTCCTCCAAGGAGTCCGGCGTGATCATGCTCGCAGATACCTGTGAGGCAGCTATCAGGTCTATGAAGATCGATGATATCAATAAGTGCGAAGAAGTGATAAGAGACCTCGTCAGAGGAAAGATAGATCAGGATCAGCTTATTAATTCCGGTCTGTCTTTCGATGACATAGAAAAGATAATCATCGCATTCCGCCAGGTCTATGCCGGCGCAATGCACGAAAGGATTCAGTATCCCAAATGAAGATCAGAACAGCATCCGTCGAAGAATTCCTGAATAATGACCTTTCCCTAGAACTGGGAACTTATCTTGTAAAGCTCGAAGATGCAGTTTCTTCGGGCAGATATAATCTGTTCGATCTTTCAAATGCATATATGACCGTCACTTTCTGTGATGAGGATACGATCCGTGAGGTCAACGCTGAGCAAAGAGATATCGATAAGGTTACGGATGTTCTTTCGTTTCCTTTCCAGGAGGTTAAGGAAGGCAGGCTCATTGGTGATGAAGTTGATCTTGAGTTCGATGAAGAAGGGAATAAGAAACTTTGCCTCGGTGATGTTCTCGTTTGTGTTCCCGTTGCGTTCAGCCAGGCTCAGGAATACGGGCATTCCGACATTCGAGAGATCATGTTCCTTATTACTCACTCATTTCTCCATCTTACAGGTTTCGATCATATGAACGAAAAGGATGAGAAGAAGATGACTGATCTTCAGAAGAGGATAATGGTCGATATCGGACTTGCAACTGATGAAGAGAAAGAATATGTTAACAGCTGCGTTCTTCCTGCCGATGACATGCCTGAATTTCCTGCCGGTACGCCTTGCAAGCATTGCGGATATGCGGCCCTTCTCGGAAGACCTAATTCCGGAAAATCGACACTCATCAATTATATTACCGGCATGAAAGTCGCGATAGTCTCTCATAAGCCTCAGACTACAAGGACCAGGATCCTCTCGATCTACAATACCGAAGACGAACAGATCATATTTGTGGATACTCCCGGTGTTCATAAGCCTGAATCCCTGATGGGTGAGATCATGGTCGACAAGTCTTTTAAGAGCGCATCGTCTGCCGACGTCGTTGTCCTCATGGCTGACGGAAGGTTTAATACTCCCGGCAATGTTGAGAAAGAGATCATCGCAAGATGTAAGGAAAACAATAAGAAGGTCATACTTGCGATCAACAAGTCTGATGAAGTCCACGGTAACGGGATCCTTCCTGTTATAGCCGCATATTCAAAGCTCTATGACTTTGCCGACATCATCCCGATCTCCGCTAAGACCGGTGATAATGTAGAAGAGCTGCTAAAGATAATCGCCGCTAATCTTCCTGAGGGCCCGAGGCTTTACGATTCCCAGTATATGACAGATCAGACTGAAAGGGAGATAGCATCAGAACTCATCAGGGAACAGCTGCTGCATTTTACTAATCAGGAGATCCCTCACGGCGTTGCTGTCGAGATTACGAAGTTTGACGAAAGATACGAAGGCGATGCCGCAGATCCTGATGCTGACGAACGTGACCTCGTTGTTATCGAAGCTTCCGTCATCTGCGACAAGGATTCTCATAAATCCATCATAATCGGCAAGAACGGACGCATGATCAAGAAGATCGGCACTTCCGCAAGGATCAACATAGAGAGGATGTTAGGCTGCAAGGTCTATCTTGAACTCTTTGTCAAAGTCCGTTCAGAGTGGAAGAACAATGAGTCCTATCTTAGGGAATTCGGCCTTGCTAAAGATAAAGAAGACTGACTTGATCCAAGATGAGCACTGTCAATTGCAAAGGCATAGTATTATCTTCGTCAGACTTTAAAGAGAAAGACAAACTCCTGACGGTACTGACCTCCGACAGAGGCCTTATCCGGATCTGCGTCAAAGGCTCCGCCAAGCAGGGAAGCCGTAACGCTGCTTTTACGATACCTTATATCCTCTGTGATCTTGTTCTCACTGTATCTCACGGTTTCTATTATCTTAAGGAAGCTTCCATCATAGAGAACAACAGTGATATCTTAAATCACCTTACATCGCTCCTTACGGCTGCCCACATAGCCAACAGTCTTATCGATCTTTCTTTCGATACTTTCGAAAATGTCCATAAATACTATGAACTTGCAGTATACGCTTACTATGCTCTTGCCAGAAGACCTGAGGATTATCTTCTTATTTATTCGGCATTTAACTGGCGTCTTCTTACATATGCGGGACACACGCTTATCTACGACAACATGGACATAGACAACTCGAAAAACTACGATATCAGTCTTTCGGACGGTGCTTTGGAAGAAGGAACAGGTACTTTGACCGGAAGCGAAGTGAGCGCGTTGAACCATTTTTCGACATGTGATATAAATAAACTCTTTACAGGAAAAGCTTCAGACAAGGTCTTGAAGGACCTTAAGGATTTTACGACTGCCTACATGAGCTTTCAGTTCGATAAGGAATATAAGTCGCTCGATTTGCTCGATAAGACCTGATCAGACCTTCCAGTGCTCGGGATAGAGCATTACATACTCGGGTTTAGATAGTCTCGAATCTATCAGCAATGCAAAGCCGGTATCTTCTTCGGTCCTGATGACTCGGCCGGCTGCCTGAAGGACTTTTTCCCAGCCCGGGAAGCGGTAGGCGAAAGCGTAACCGTCACCGAACCTGTCGTTATAGTAATTACAGAGCACCTGTCTTTCGCCGGTTACAGTCGGTATGCCGACTCCAACGATTATTACTCCTTTGAGTCTTTCTCCTACGAGGTCGATTCCCTCGGCAAAATGTCCTCCGAGAACGCATGCAGCCAGAAGGAGCCCCTCGGAAGGCTTGTCAAAGTTAGACAGGAAGCTGTTTTTCTCGATCTCCGTCATCTCGGGTATCTGCATGATGAGCTCTCTTTTGATACCGTCTTCCGCAGTCTTTTCATCCATAAGCTTCTTCAGCCTGCCGCAGACCTTGTTCATGTAATCGAATGAAGGGAAGAAGAGCATGTGATTGCCGGTCCTCAGTGCCAGTTCATACATTATCCTGGAAGCAAGATCGTCGACCGTGTAGTTTCTGTCCTTGAAGGTCGTGCTTATCGAAGTGTCGATCATGATATCGAGATTTTCGGGAGGGAAAGGAGACGGCAGATCGATATGTCTTACATAGTCTGCATCTTTTCCGACCAGGAGGTTTCTGTAGTATTCGTATGGCGAAAGCGTAGCCGAGAAGAATACTACCGAAAGTTTGTCCTGTATCTGATCGTTCAGCTTCTCGGCTGCGTCAAGACAGTCCAGCTTGATGACAATGTTGGCTTTCCGTTCGGATGAAGGATAGTTCTCGATGTTCAATGTCGTAATATAGGCATCGTTATAGTATTGTTCAAGAATCGTAAGGAAATACCTTGCTTCGAAAAAGAATTCCATCGCGGTCTTTCTGGCTTCGCCCGACGGCATCCTGTCGAGAACAGGCATCAGGCGCTTGATAGTTCTCCATAAAGACGCATAGAGCTTTCTGGGCGGGATCCTTGTTCCTTCCCAGTTATCGGACGAAAGGATATCGTTATCTTCGATCTTCTCGAGCTGGCTGAATACCGACTGGCCCGATTCGAAGCATCTTCTTGCGATGTTAAAGTAGTTAGCGAGCTGGTTCAACATCTGTTCAGTGCCTGAATCGGTTCCCTTGAAGTCTTCGATCATCCTGTCGAGCAGTTCTGTTGATATCTCGGCAGAGAACATCTCTCTGGATCTTGAGATCATGTTATGTGACTCATCGACCAAAACGACTTCTGTGACGTCATCCGGAGATTCACAGGTTATACTGGATCTCGGATCGAAAACGTGATTATAGTCTCCGATGATTATGCTGCAGTATTCCAAGGCGTTTAACATCAGTTCGTGAGGGCAGAGCCTGTGTTTGGCAGCTATGTCCTTTACGATGTCCGGGTTGATGTCATCGTAAGTCAGTATCTCGTTTAATGCAGGCTTAAGCCTTGTATAGTAATCCTTTGCGAGGGGGCAGAACTTGGCGTCGCATTCGCCCATGAAAGGACACATGTTCTCTCTTGATGCGACCAGCATCGACCTTATGATGAGACCTTTGCTCCTCATGTCGTTTACGGCTTTGACTGCAACCTGACGGGTCTGGATCTTTGCCGTAAGATAATAGATCTTGGAATAAAGCCCCGTAACGAGGCCTTTGACTGCAGGGTAGAGGGTCGAAATGGTCTTGCCGGTACCGGTCGGAGCCTGTACGAAGAGCGCTTCCTTGGCTCTTATCGATCTTAAGACATTCTCCATGAAGACTTTTTGACCTGATCTTATGCCGTCGTAAGGGAACTTGATCTCTTTGCAGGAAGATAGCATAGACTGCCTGTAATGATAAAGCGATCTTGCGAAAACGAGATATTGAGAGCATATCTCATCCCAAAAGTTCCTGGCTTCCTCAAAGGTCATCTCAAAACTCTTCTCATATGAGATGAGTGTCGTGATCGATACATATCTTAAAGTCAGCCTTACAGATTCTTTATCCTCGTTATCGTAGAGGTACATGGCTCCGTAAAGCTTAAGCTGGGTAAGGTGCTCGGGTCTTTCAAGTCTTTCATAGCTGTCCTTGGTCGAATTAAAGGACTTGATCTCGATAATGTGAGATAGATCCTCAGCATCTTCGATCAGGCAGTCGGCACGGCCTGAGACTGTCAGCATGAACTCTCCATCCATAACATCTTCGTAGGAATGCTTGAAACGGTGCTCGCATTCGAAACTGTTGCCGTATTCTTCGGCAAGATCGTCGAAGACTTTCCTGTGGAGCCTTGTCCCTTCGATGCCGGACACGCTCTGATAACCGCCTCCGGAGAGGTCGCCGGAGCGGGAAACATATTCGGATAACTGGGTCGCTGACACTCTTATTTCTTTCATAAAATGATTATACTATTAGCGGGTTGAAATTTTTGTCTTTTTGAGATAACATATCAAAGTCCAATTTGCGGATGTGGTGGAATTGGCAGACGCGCTAGCTTCAGGTGCTAGTGATCGCAAGATCGTGCAGGTTCAAGTCCTGTCATCCGCACCAGCTTTTATGATCCCCCTTGTTCTTATGCAGAACAAAGGGGTTCGTTCATATTAAAGGATGATCGATGAATGAACAGCTGTGATACTTGTGTATTTGCTTATATAGATGAAGTGACCGGAGAGGCCGTTTGTGATCTTGCCATGGACGAAGATGAGATCGTAAGGGCTTCACAAAGGCAGTATAAAGAATGCCCCTACTATAAGGACGGAGACGAATATAAGACCGTAAGGCATCAGATCTAAACTCCTGTATGATATAATGTTTTTATAGGATTTTGATCATTTACGAGGGGATATTATTATGAATGAACATTATTCTGATTTTGCAGCCAAGTCTGCACCTGTTTCTGATATCGTCTTTAATAAAGTCGCGCCTGAGGACAAGAAGTTGGTAAACAGGATCCGCAAGATCCATATAAAGAGGAACATTCCGCTTCTTATTATCATGACTTTTTGTTTTCTTGGATTCGGCTGGTATTTCATAAGATGCATCTTTGAAAGGGCAGGGAGTCTTTTCATCGATGTGTTCTCTATAGTTTTGCTCTTTATAGCCGTTGCTGTTGCATTTTATTATATCTGCGATGTCATCGGTCCTTTCTGGAAACTCAGGAAAGGGATCGTTATATCGTCTGAGAGGATGGAGTCGACAAGACATACAGGCAATGTTACTTATCAGTATTATTTTGATATCTTTCTTTATGATACGGATCAGACAATGATGAACTTTCAGGTTGACCGCGAAGTGTTTACTGATATCGATCCCGGCGACGGTGTTGTACTCATCAAGAACTTCAAGAAGATCAGGGTGTTCGCAGATCCTGACAGGATCGCTGTCATGGATGTCAGCAGGATAAAATCCGGCGTTGACTATAAGAGGTGATCTCAGTCCTTCTTTAACTCAACGGTACCCAGTGCTCCGTTGACTGTTACGATATCTCCGGTCTTAAGAACGGTCGTCGCGTTCCCGCATCCGACTACAGCGGGAATCCCGAATTCTCTTGCTACGATCGCTGCATGTGACAGGGGAGCCCCGATATCCGTAACGATCGCAGCAGCCTTAGGAAAATAGACCGTCCAGCCGATATTGGTAGCGCAAGTTACGAGGATCTCGCCTTCTTCCAGCAATGAAGCATCCTTGATGTCGGATATTACTCTTACTCTGCCGGTTAATATGCCGGAGGCACCCGGGAAGCCTTTAACGCTGTCATCAGATATCTGAGACATATCCATTGTCATGCTGTAGAAATCACCGCGTCTTTCAGGATCTTTCAGCCATGAGTCAGGATCGAACCTGCCAAGGATGATGTTGGGGAACTGGGGATATTCAAGAAATCTGTTATAGATCTCTCTTCTTGGAGCGATCCTTTCTTTTATACCGTTTTTTCCTTCGAGCAGTTCAAGGATCTCATCTATGTAGAGCATGAAGATGCCGTCTTTTTCGATACCGAGGACTTTTTCGACTCTCAAAAGATACTTGCGGAGCGCGCAGAATATCTTGACGCCCTTGTTCCTTACGCGTTCGCGGTCTTCGTTGGCGGAAGCGTATTTAGCCAGATCCTTACGGATCTTCGATGATTTTGAAGGGAAGAGGGAATCAAATTCCTTAAGAGCTTCTTCAAACTGCTTTTCGGAAGCTTCTTTCATCTTACGTACGCTGATGCCCGAACTTAGATGGTCTTTAATGAGATAGTCCGGGAAATCCCCGTTCTCGTAAGGGAAAGGCATCATCAGTTCCATCTCGTTTGAGTGGCGGTGACCGCATTCGGCGATGTAATACTCTTTGCTGATCTTTCCTTCGGCAAGTTCTTCAAGGAGAAGAAGGGGTTTCATGCTGTCGATCAAGCCGCTGCAGCCTGTGAGGAGCCTGTTTGCGAGTTCTTCACCGCATGTCTTTTCGATCCTGTTCCTGACAGTGAAGAGTCCGGTGATGTTTACGCCCTTAAAGATCTCGGCAAGAGACGTCATAATGTAGGGAAGAAGATCTTCATTCCAGAAGGCTCTGAGATCTTCCTTACTGTCAAGATCGTCAATGGCTTTGATTATGCTTTCGCTGTAATCAAGACCTTTGCCCTTGCTCTTTCTCTTCGGCTTAAGAAGCGCGATGACCTTGCCAACGGTTTCACTGCCCTTGACGGGATATAAAGGAACCGTGACTCCTTCAGGAAGCTTGCCTACGATGTCCTTGATCATCTTGTATGCGTTTTTCTCGGAAAAGCCCAAAGATACGATGCAGGAAGCGACAACACTGACGTTAAGATAAGCCTGACCGCAGATGTTATCGATAAAATGGGGCATTGCAACGCTGTCACAGATCTTATCCTGGACGCTGTAGGTAACAGGCGATACCGGCATGCCGAATATCTCGCCCACATTCGTTCTTGTCATGAGAAAATCTCCTGCATATGAACCGTTAAGGTCATAGAGCATCTCATCTCCTCTGGTTATGGTCGTTATGGGTCTTGCCTGAAGGATATATAGTTTTCCATCTGATATTGCCCATTCTATATCCGTTTCACATCCCCAAAGATCCCTGATCTTTTTGCTGTAACGGTAGAGTTTCTTCGCATAAGGCAGGAGTTCAACGTCGCCGTTATATGCATATTTCATTGTGTCGAAAAAGAATTCCTTTGCATCCGCAACGCCTGATACGAGCAGTTCGCCTTCGCCTTTGACATAGTTTCCGGTCATTCGCGCGGATGAACCGCTGACGGGGTCGGCAGTGAAGATGACACCTGCGATATCAGCTTTAACAAATTCCTGGATAACAACGGCTATGCCTTCGAGACTGACATTTCTTTCCCTTGCGTATGCCGATACACGGATGTTCTCTGCTGAGGATCTTACTTTATCGACAGCCTTTTTGATGTCTGAGACCTTAACATCGGTTATCGTCTCATATGCGCCTGCAAATGACGCTAGTTCCCCGTCTTCGTTGATCGCGGAAGACCTTACCGCATATGTTCCTTTAAAGTCTTTAAGTATGCTTTCTGTCTCAGTAAAATCTGATCCCGGAGTCAGTATGTAACCGTCAGGGACAGGCAGGCCGGCTCTTTTAAGCTTGACAAGAGATGCGCCTTTGCCGCCGCATTGAGATAAGAGATCATCTGTGACATCTTTGAATCTGACTAACATATAACTTCCCCGGGCTTTTTTTATATTCTATCATGAAGAAGTCAATGTCCGGCAGTTAGGCTTACGATCCTCTCATTGTGAAGACAATGCGATGTTTTTAAAGAATTTATAAATATTCGTCTATTTTTTCAGTTCGTGTTCTATATATTAAAATTTTATATATAATATATTGTAGATTTTCTCTGCTAGGGGGAAGGAACTAATGACAAGATGGATCATCGTTGTTGATGACGACACCGCTAATCTTAAGATGGCGGGCCATATCTTAAGCAAGAACAATTACAGAGTAACAGCTTTTAAATCCGGACAATCATTTCTTGATTACGTTGATGATAACGGCATGCCGGATCTGGTTTTGCTCGATATCAAGATGCCCGGTATGGACGGGTTCGAGACATTGGATCTTCTGCGCGAACTTGAGACAAGGAAGGGACTTATGAAGACACCGGTCATCTTCCTTACCGCTGATGAGGAGACTGATACCGAGACGAGAGGCTTTGAGGTCGGAGTATCTGATTATATCCGCAAACCTTTTAATCCTGATGTTCTCCTTAAGAGGATCAACAATATCATGTCCAACAGCCAGGAGATGCAAAGCCTTAAGAATGAAGCTTCGATCGATAAACTTACCGGATTCTTCAATAAGGCTGCTGCTGCTGTTGAGCTGTCCAAGAAATGCTCTGACTCAGTCGGCTGCCTCATGATGGTCGATCTTGATTCCTTTAAGCTTGTCAATGATATCTACGGGCATGCAACCGGTGACAAGGTTCTCATCGGTTTTGCCGAAATAATCAAAGATACGGTTCCCGCAGGATCTAAATGCGGCAGGGTCGGCGGCGATGAATTTACCGTTTTCGCGCATGGAATGACTTCTGACTACGCGGTCAGGGATTTTACTATCACGCTTAACGAGAGACTCGTAGCCCTTGCGAAGGACCTTATGGGTGAAGATATGACCATCCCGCTCGGTGCATCCGTCGGCGGCGTATTTGTTCCCAGATTCGGCAACGATTACAATTCGCTGATCAAACTGGCTGACAAGTCCCTTTATAACGTTAAGAAGAACGGAAAGCACGGATATGACCTATTCGATGAGGATCATCAGGAGTCAGAGGACGAAGAGGATAAAACTCATGACATAGCCGCGATCTCGGAGATCCTGGGTGAACGTTCAATACAGAATGTTGCGCTCCAGCTGGACAGAGAAGCATTTTCGCATGTATACCGTTACGTTATCAGATATCTTTTGAGAAACCATCTGACCGGCTGCAAAGTGCTCTATACCTTAAAGCCCGATGACGATAATTATGATGCCAGATTCCTTGATAATGCCGATGAATTCGGTAATGTCATCCGTGAATCCTTAAGAAAATCAGATATCTTCATGAGAAACAGGAAGAACGAATACTTTGTCTTCCTGACCGATATCCGTCAGGATTCTGTTGATAAAGTTGCAGGTCATATCATCGAGACCTGGGAGAAGAAGGAAAGGGAAGGGCTTATTGTCTCCTATCAGTCCGAATTCGTTGGCGATACATATGACCCCTACAGGTCCGATAAAGAGAAGAGAGTCCTGGTCGTTGACGATGACATGATCAATCTGCAGGTGGCAGGGAAGATCTTGAGCAACGGCGGCATACATGTAACAGCCCTTAAATCAGGCGAAGCTCTCCTCGAATATCTTGACGGCGATAACAAGATGCCGGATCTTATACTTCTCGATGTAAAGATGCCGGGTCTAAACGGCTACGAGACATTGAAGAAGCTGCGCTGTAAGGATTCTGTCGTATCCAGGGTTCCGGTCGTATTCCTGACTGCAGACGAGAGTTCGGGAGCCGAGAAGGAGGGTCTGTCGCTCGGCGCCATGGACTTTATCCGTAAGCCTTTCGTTCCCGAAGTGCTCCTGCTCCGCGTCAATCATATAATCGAACTTGTTACACTGCAGAAACAGTTAAGTTATGAAGTAGATCAAAAGACTAAGGACTACAGGGATATCTTCATCCATATGTTAGAGACTTTGCCTTCTGTTGCCGGCAACGACAAGCCGGTCACAAAAGCAAAGATCATTGAAGAATTAAAGAACGGCAGCGGCAGGTATGATCCTCAGCTCATAGATACTATGATCAAGATGATCGAAGAAGACAATTTCAATAAACCGGAGGAAACGGATGGTTAAGTATAATCCGACTAGCGAGGCATTCTCGTCCTCGCATCTGACTCTTCTAATCAGTTATTCGATCTTTTCCGCGATACTTATAGCGGAATCCTTCCTTATGGGATGGGAAATCTGGGTTCTGCTCCTTATAGTTGCAGGACTTATTATCTGCTGGACGCTTCATCTTAAACATGATGTCCCTGCGGATGTCAGGATCTGGATCTATACGATCATGATACTTTGTACCTTTTTCTTCTACGGTATCCACAGGACCAGCACTTTCGATCTTGCCATCGTAATGGCTGTCCTGATATTGCTGTACATAATGACGGGTAAGAAAATCCTTATCACTATGTGCCAGATCACATACTATCTTACATTGACATATGAGATCGTCATGATGATCATCGAAGGGGAGACTTTCGATGCGCTCGTGATCAGCAGGACCGTACTTCATGTCTTTGCTATATTCTATATCGGATGGTTTTCGAAAAACATCATCGATAAATGGCTGTCCGTTCTCGATCAGTCTAACGATGAAGTCGAACAGCTTACCGAAGCTACAGTCAGACTGAACGATTTTCTTGCCAACGTATCTCATGAGATCAGGACGCCTGTTAATGCCATCATCGGCCTGACAGGTATCTGTATCGATAAGACTGATAACAAAGAAATCGTCAATGATATGGTTGAAGTAAGGAATGCCGGCAGAAAAGTTGCCGAACAGATCAGCGATATACTTGATTATTCCGAGATCGACCGTAAGAAAGCCGTTATCAACAACGAAGATTATATGCTCTCATCAGTACTGCACGATCTTGTTAATGAGGTAAAACAGTATAAGAAAAAGAATGTTGAGCTCATCATCGATGTTGATCCTGCGATCCCGGCTGTCATGAACACTGATGTTGCCAAGCTCAAGAAGATCCTTAAATCGTTGATATCCAACGGTCTGAAATACACCAAGCAGGGCGGCGTCTATGTCAGGATCATTGCAGAACCTCACGAATACGGCGTAAATCTTTGCATAGAAGTTACGGATACCGGTATCGGTATGACCGAATACGAACTCGAAAAAGTTTACGACAGTTTCTACCAGGCTGATTCCGGCAGATCGAGAAAGGGCGGCGGTCTCGGATTGGGTCTTGCGATCGTACAGGGATTTGTTGCTATCTTAGGCGGTTTTATGACGATCAGCAGTAAACCTGAGGAAGGCACGAACGTAAATGTCAGTATTCCGATGAAAGTCGTTGATCCCACGAGCTGCATGTCGGTTGCCAATCCCGATAAACTTTGTATCGGCGCTTATCTGCATTTCGAAAAATATAATTATCCTCAGGTCCGTGACTACTACAACTCAATGGTCCTCAATATCGTTAAGGGCCTCGGTGTCCAGATGCACAGGGTCAATAACGCCGACAACCTGAAGTTGCTGCGTGATTCCATTCATATGACACATCTCTTTATCGCTGAGGAAGAATATAATGCCAATGTCGAACTTATCGAGGAACTTGCAAAGGACATGATCGTTGCCGTAGTTGCCAACGAAGACATAATCCTGCCTGCGAAGACAAGGGTAAAAGTCCTCGAAAAGCCTTTCTATTGCTTCCCGGTAGTATCTGTTCTGAATTCCGATCTTAACGAATCCAAGACAGTGGAGAAGAAGATGCATCTTACCGGTGTCAGGGCACTCGTCGTTGACGATGAATCAATGAACCTTGTTGTTGCAAAGAGTATCTTCAAGAGATACGGAATGAAGGTCGCAACCGCAATGTCCGGTCAGGAATCCATCGATATCTGCAGGGAAAAGGTTTTCGACATCATCTTTATGGATCACATGATGAGCGGTATGGACGGTGTTGAAGCAATGAAGAGGATCAGGACTGACGTTGCCGGTCTTAACGGAGCTATACCTATAGTTGCTCTTACCGCAAATGCCATGAGCTCAGCCAAGCAGATGTTCCTTGCCGAAGGCTTTGACGGTTTTGTCAGCAAGCCTATAGAGATAGATGAACTTGAACGTGTCCTTAAACAGGTCCTTCCCAAGTCTTCCATAAGCTTCGACGATATCATCGAAGTAACAGCTGATGAAGAAGAGACCGCAGAAAACGATGCTGCTGAAGAGAAAGAACTTACGATCGAGCAGATCTTCGCAAAGCTTTCCGAGAGCGGCATAGATACCAAGGGCGGATTGAAATACTGCGTTGACGATGCCGAGTTCTATAAGACGTTGCTGCTCCAGTTCTCGGGAGAATCCAAAGAAAAGATACCTTCGCTTCAGAAATTCTTCAGGACAGGCGACTGGCATAATTATGAGATCATCGTTCATGCTCTTAAGAGCACAGCAAAGATGATCGGTGCCGCTGACCTTTCCGAAAAGGCCAAGAGCCTTGAGAAAGCCGCATCCGAGAAGAATGAGGATTTCCTGTCCGAAAATCACGAAAACCTTATCAAGGATTACAGCAGGCTTGCTGCAGAGATAAACGAACAGTTTGGCATTAAAGAAACTGATGATGATGACGAGATATTTGAATTTGTTCCTGAAACTGATCTGAGAAAGGGGGATGATGAATTATGAGGAAAGTATTAAATTTTATCTTCAGACGTTCACAGATCGATCCTGATGCTGAAAAATCAGTTTATAAGAGTTCGATCAAGCCCACGCTCTTCATGATCATGCTTTGCTTTATCATCAGTTTTGTGCTTTTCGGATTGACGATATTTGCACCTTCGATCTTTGATACCGGAGCTATGTTTCACAGGATCATGTATATCATCCTTTTCATGATCGGTCTGTTCTATACGGCTTTCGCAGAATATGCCCTGAAAGATTACGATAACAGATACCGCATCATATATGTTGTAAACGTTCTTCTTTCATTGATGATGTACAGTTTCATACTGGTACTGACTTATCATACATATGCATTCAGGGGCACTGCGGAAACAACACTTTTTATGACGGTTTCACTGCTCGTTCCGCTTTGCATATATATGAGGCCTCTTACCTATATTTTGATGGCGATCGCTTCAAATGCAGGGATGGCTTATATCATATATCTCAGTGTATGTACCGGTACGACCAACAAATTAACAGGGTTTTACAATTTCCTGATCTTTACGATATTCCAGACATTTATGGGCATCATGATGCTTTATACCAAGTACAGGCTCCACAGGGAGATAGTTACTGCCGGCCGTCAGCATAAAGAGATCGAAATGCTCAACAAAGCTCAGAACAGTTTCTTCTCCAACATGAGCCATGAGATCAGGACCCCTATCAATACGATCATCGGTCTTAACGAGATGATCCTTCGCGAAAATGTCAGCGATGAAGTAATCGAAGACGCCGTAAACATCCGTGCAGCAGGAAAACTCCTCCTGAGCCTTATCAACGATATCCTCGACATGTCAAGGTTCCAGTCCGGTAAGATGCAGCTGGTCGAAGCGCCTTACAGAACCGGTGATATGCTCTCTGATATAGTCGGTATGCTCTGGATCAGGGCCAAGGAAAAGAAACTCGATTTCCATGTTGATGTCTCTCCTGATATTCCCGCTGAGCTTAACGGCGACGAGGTCAGGATCAAGCAGATCCTTATCAACGTTATCAACAATGCAATTAAATACACCAAGGAAGGATCGGTGTCTCTTTCTGTTCAGTGTGAGATAAAAAACGATAAGATCTGCAACATGATCTATTCCGTTTCCGATACCGGCATCGGTATCAAGCCGGAAGACATTCCTTATCTGTTCTCTGCGTTTAAGAGAGTAGATGAGACTTCCAACCGTCATATCGAAGGCACAGGATTAGGGCTTTCCATTGTTAAACAGCTTGTCGATCACATGGGCGGCAAGATAACGGTAAACAGCGTCTATATGAGAGGCTCAACCTTTATCATCGAACTCCCTCAGAAGATCGAAGGCGAATCCCAGGTCGGCCAATACAATTTCGAAAAGTCCGGTTCAAGTGCGCATAAGACGGATTATGCTCCGAAATTTATCGCTCCCGATGCAAGGATACTTGTCGTAGACGATAACGAAGCAAATCTTATGGTAGCATCCAAACTCCTCCGTGACACAAAGATCCGTATAGATACCGCTCCCAACGGTCAGGAAGCGCTCCGCAAGACATTGAACATCAAATATGATGTTATCTTTATGGACCATCTTATGCCGGAGATGGACGGAATCCAATGTTTTAAGAGGATCAAGGAACAGACGGGCGGCAGAAACCGCGAGACTAAGGTTGTCGTTCTTACTGCTAATGCAGATGAGGAGAACAGGACTCTTTATGCCAGGATGAATTTTGACGGTTATCTTTCAAAACCTGTATCCGGAGATGAACTTGAGAATGAACTGTACAGGCTCCTTCCCAAGGAGATGGTCCAGATAACAGGCAACAGATCCGAGATCGCGGAAGAGACCATCTCATGGATGAATTCCAATAAAAAGCGTAAGAGAGTCGTTATCACGACTGACAGCGTTGCCGATCTTCCGCAGGAACTTGTTTCCAAGTATGACATCGCAGTTATACCTCATAAAGTCGTTACACAGGAAGGCGTTTTTAAGGATGGCAAAGAGATAGATACTTTAGGTATCGTCAGATATATGGATAACCCGCTTAACCGTGTTACCACTGATACGCCTGATGTTAAGGAATTCGAAGAATTCTTTGCCGAGCAGCTTAAGATCGCCAACAACATCATCCACGTCTCGATCACCAGCCGTGTCGGCAAAAGCGGCTACGGCCTTGCACAGGAAGCTGCTAAAGCCTTTGATAATGTTACGGTTTACGATTCCGCCCACCTTTCCAGCGGACAGGGCATAATGGTGCTTGAAGCCTGCCGTATGGCTGAAGAGGGAAGGAGTCCGGAGGAGATCATCGAGGCGCTTGAAAATCTCAAGAAGAAGGTCCATACAAGCTTTATCGTTGATAATCTTGACTTCCTTTCAAGAGCCGGACAGGTAGGAAAGCGTATCGCTAATGTCGTTAAAGCCCTTATGGGCAGACCTGTTCTCAGACTCCGCAACGGCAAGATGGGTGTCGGAATGACATATTTCGGACCCCGCGAAAAAGCATGGAAGAGCTATATCAATTCAGTACTTTCAGCGACATCCAACATAGATGATGAGATCCTTTTTGTCACTTATGTAGGGTTAACCAAACGTGAAGCAGACTGGATCAAGGCACAGGTCGAAAAGAAGATGAAATTCAAGGAGATCTACTTCAAACAGGCTGCTCCTGTTATCGCTGTAAACTGCGGTCCCGGTACATTTGGTTTGCTTTATCGCGAAAAAGGAGATATCCTTATTGACAGGAAATAAATTCATGGGAGGGGATAGATCATGAAATTACAAAGTTTAAACTGCCCTAATTGCGGTTCGATCCTTGTTCAGGAAGGCGACAGCATGGTCTGCAAGAGCTGCGGATCCGCTTTCGCGATCGATTACGACGATTCTGATGTAGAGTACGAAAAAGCCGCAAATGAGGTCGAACGTCTCCAGCAGGAGCACGAACATGCCAAGGAGATGCTCGAGAAAGAATTTGAGCTTAAAGAGCAGGCAGAGATCAGAAGAGCAAAGAGAATAAGAGCCGATGCCAGAAAATCCGCTCTTTCTTCAAGCGTTGTCAATCTCATAAAGTCTCTGATCAGTCTGGCTGTTTTGGTTGCGATCGGTTTCGGGCTTTATAAGTTTATGTCGAGCAACATAACGAGAGAGAAGATCAAGAAGGCTGTAGAAACGACTACAACCGCAAATCCTTATGCCCTTACAGTCAAAGACATCCAAAACGACACCTTCTTTATGGAAAATGCCGTTGCTTCCGTATTTTCAGCGGTCCACAACGACAAGGACGATAAAGACATCAAGTTCTGGAGCGAAGGCGACTGGGACGAATGGAAGATAAAGAGCGGTCCCGAGATCACTGATCTCTATTTTCTCGGTGCAGAAAAGGACAACAGATTATATTTCTTTATAAAGACCGTTTATAAATGTAAGGGTAAAAAAGATGAAGTAGTATACAATGCTTATTATTTCAGAAAACTTACCATTGATGCTGACGGAAAGATCAAGTGTGACTATCAGATCTGGGAAGACAGCGGAAGTTCTTCAAACTGGAACTGGGGCGGTCAGTCCGATAAGGATCAGATGTACAGGGAAGTGATCCTCGGAAACACAAAGTACACAGCTGAGAAATTCGAAGTATCTGCTGATCAGCTCAAAGATCCTAAGAAAACATCAAAAGAAACTGAAGAAACGACCACAGAGACTGAGCAAACTGAAGAGACAACTAAGAAAAAGAAGAAAAAGAAATCCTGATAAGAACAAATTCAAAACGGGTGCAGCGCACCCGTTTTTTTATACATCAGATAAAGCAAGAGCAAAAGAAGAATAAATATCTATATGGTCTTTTGCATGGAGATGAGAAGTAGTAGCTCCTTCATAACCGAATGCTCCAAAAGTAACAAGTATATATTCTTCTCCGTTAATTACGGCATATGTAGCAAGACACTGTCCGGCAGATGAAGTATATCCTGTCTTTCCGCCTTTTAAGACGAATTTATCAGCATATACGCTCATATCCGGAGTAGCAAGATAAAGCGTGCTTTGGAACTGCAGTCCGTCTCCATTCGATGCTATCGGCGCCGTCTTATAAATAGAAGTTGATATTATCTCTTTGAAAACCGGGTTCTTGAGTGCGTAATCCAACAGGATCGCCATATCATGCGGTGTGGAATAATGCTGAGGATCGTGTTCTCCGGTGGAATTCATAAAATGTGTATTATACATTCCGATCTCGGCTGCTTTCTTATTCATCATCGCAACAAAAGCATCCGATCCGCCTGCAACGATGTTTTCCATAGCAAGACAGCATTCAGCGCCTGATCTCATTAGAAGTCCGTATAACAGATCTTTAACCGTTACTGTATCGTTCTTGGCAAAACCGGCAGTGGAGAGATCAAGATTATAAAGCTTATCGTAAATCTCAACAGGCATTGTATAGGTGCTGTTGAGATCGGATATGTTCTCAATAGCGATGATCGCCGTCATCATCTTGGTGATCGAAGCAGGAAAACCCTTAGTATCGCCGTCTTTGGAGGCGATCACCTTACCTGACCCGGCATGAATAAGAACAGCCTGTTTGCTGCAAATATCGCTGAATATATCGGATTTAAGTCCGTCAAGGTAAGAAGGAGCAGCTGCTGTTGCAACAGATGTCCAGACCGCATTGTCGGATGAATCAGAAGGATCAGATGCATCACTGTTGTCTGAAAGATCGGATACTGCTGAGCTGTTATCGAGATCGGATCCGTCCGGTTCCTTATTGGCGGCGTTATTGGCAGCAATGATAACGATGATGACCGCAATAACGATAAAAATGCCTGCGATCAGCATCTGCCCCTGTCTGTTTATCCTGTATTTTCTTCTGTTTCTGTTAGACATGTGATAATTATATACTTTTTCTTTTAAATCCAAAAATTTTCGCACGAACCTGTATGAAACATAACAATTGCCCTTTGTTTCCGCACAAGCTGTGTGGAGCAAATCAAAAGCCTCGCATTTTCCGCACGAACGAAGTGAGGAGGACTTTTGCGAGGCTTTGATTTGCATTGTTATTACCCCAATCTCGTTTATGTTATATCCCCGGTTCTGAAGTTCTATGGTTATCCTCGGGTATCCATACTTACCATTGCTGTGTTCGAAGATATCCCGTATCTCTTTCAGGATCGGCTCATCCTTAAGTCTCTTATCGTTAATATGCTTCTTTTCGTAGAAAAATGTAGATTTAGAGATTCCGGCTATCTGAAGCAGCATTTTGAGAGAATACTTCTCCCTTAATTCACAGATCACAATCACTTTTTCTTGGTTTGTCTGTTTCTCTCGAGAATTAGGGAGTACGATTTTTTTAGGTATTCGTTCTCCGCTTCCAGATACTTTATTCTTTCCTTAAGCTCATCACTGGCAATCTTGTTCTGACGGTCTTCGTGAAGCAGGTAATTCTTTTTTCCGGTCGTGGTCTGGATCGCATCCTCACCACCTTGACGGTACTTTTTTACCCAATCTCGGACTATGCCGGGATCTGTAAGCCCAAGATCAACAGAAATAGCTCTCATCGACTCATTTCCGTTAATGTACCTTTTTATCGTCTTAAGTTTGAATTCCCGGGTATATGTCTTTAACCCGTATTCGTTGGTAAATACACTTTCACCGTGCTTACGGTAAAGTGCTACATAGAACTTAATGTTTGAGGAATGAATACCGTATTCCTCGGATAGTTCTTTGAGCGTAACACCCTCTTCAAGGTGTTTTTTTACGATTTCCAGTTTTGTTTCTCGTGTGATCAGCATAAAAGCACCCCCATAAATTGTAACCTATTGGTCCAAATTATGGGGGTAACTTCACATTACCTGGTGGGGCTGGTGGGACTTGAACCCACACGATTTATGGTCGGCAGATTTTGAGTCTGCTGCGTCTGCCATTCCGCCACAACCCCTTGTAGCATATTGGATTATAAATAATGCCTCTATTTTTGTCAATTTATTAAACTTGCATCTTGTTCATTCAAAACATTAAGTGTACAATCTCTTTAGTCTTTAAGCGTCCCGGCGAGGTCGTAAGACGGTATCGATATATTTGTTTTGCAGTTCCTTTTTGCCGGGAGTATTGGATCTATTGGCAGGAAGGAGTTTTTTTATGACTTTTATCCCACAAGCTGTAATCATGGATGACGCGGCCATGAACCGTGCCATAATACGAATCTCACACGAGATCGTCGAACACAACAAAGGACTCGAGAATGTATGTATCATCGGTATCCAGAGAAGGGGTGTCCCTCTCGGATCAAGGATACGCGAGAATCTTGAACAGATCGAAGGCATAAAAGTCCCTATGGGTATTTTGGACATCACTTTCTACCGTGATGACCTTTCGATGCTGTCTGCACACCCGGTCGTGCACGGCACGGACATACCTTTCGATGTGAACGGCAAAAAGATTATCCTCGTCGATGATGTTCTCTTCACGGGAAGAACGGTCAGGTCAGCTATCGAAAACATCTTCGATATGGGAAGGCCTGATGCGATCCAACTCGCGATACTGATCGACAGAGGTCACAGACAATTGCCTATCAGGGCTGATTATGTAGGTAAGAACGTACCGACATCGATAATCGAGAAGATAGACGTAATGGTCGATGAGATCGACGGCGTCAATCAAGTGGTACTGTTAAAGGAGGAAGAGTAATGGGGCTAAAGAACAAAGACCTGCTCGGAATGAAGCAGCTTGATAAGGAAGAGATCCTGGAGATACTGGATACGGCAAAGACGATGAAGCTCGTCATCTCTTCCGGAAACAAGAAGACATCACATCTTCAGGGTAAATCAGTAGTTACTCTTTTCTATGAAAATTCGACCAGGACAAGACTTTCCTTCGAACTTGCTTCCAAGTACATGGGATCAGCTTCCGCGAATATAACAACTTCAGGAAGTTCGGTAAATAAAGGAGAATCACTTCTGGATACAGCCAGGACGATCGACATGATGGGTACGGACATAATCATCATGAGACACAGCCAGTCAGGCGCGCCTCACTTCCTTGCTCCTTATCTTAACGCATCTATCGTAAACGCAGGTGACGGAATGAACGAACATCCGACACAGGCGCTCCTTGATATGCTTACTATGTATGAGAGATTCGATACATTTGAGGGCAAAGAGGTTGCCATACTTGGCGACATCTATCACAGCAGAGTAGTAAGGAGTAATATAATCGGCCTAACGAAGCTCGGTGCCAAGGTCAGGGTATACGGACCTAAGACAATGATGCCGATAGGTATCGAAGAGATGGGTGCTTATGTAGCCAACAGTGTGGAAGAATGCTGCGAGGGAGCAGATGCTGTAATGGGCCTTCGAGTCCAGCTCGAAAGGATGCAGTCCTCGCTCTTCCCGTCGGTTGCTGAATACTCAAGATTCTACGGTATTACCAAGGAAGCTCTGGATCTTGCTAAACCTGATGCCTTCCTGATGCACCCGGGTCCTTGCAACCACGGAGTTGAGATCCCCACGGATGTATACGATTGTGAGAAGTCAGTCATCAACGAGCAGGTCACCAACGGTGTAGCCGTAAGGATGGCAGTCCTTTACTTACTGACAGCAAGGAGGAACAGCTTATGAGATTGATAGTCAAAAACTGTAAGGTCTTTAAAAAAGACACAGATACCATATATGTTGAAGACGGCAAGTTCGCCGATAAGTTCGATGAGTCCAAGGCAGACAGAGTTTTCGATGCAAAGGGCGCAACGGTCCTTCCGGGACTTATCGATATGCATGTGCATCTCAGAGAACCCGGATATGAATACAGGGAAACGATAGCAACGGGAACTGCAGCCGCCGCAAGAGGCGGATTTACGGCAGTCTGCCCCATGCCCAACACAGATCCCGTATGTGACAACCCTGCAGTTGTTTCAGGCATCCTTAAGAAGGCCAGGGAAGCAGGGAAGTGCCGTGTCTATCCTATAGGTGCAGCAAGCAAGGGTCTGGCCGGCAAGGAACTTGCCGAGATAGGACTTATGAAGGAAGCCGGCATAGTAGCTGTATCAGATGACGGCAAACCCATCGCAAATGCCGGACTGATGCGCAAAGTCCTTGAATACGCATCGGATTTTGATGTGCCGGTATTAAACCACTGTGAAGACTATTCGATCGATATGGAAGGCGCGATGAACGAAGGCATCGTTTCAACTTCGATCGGTATCAAGGGTATACCAACGGCTTCAGAAGATATCATGATCGCAAGAGATATCATCATCGCCGAATACTTAGGTCTTCCCACACATGAATGCCATGTATCGACCAAAGGCGGCATGCGCATGATAAGAGAAGCCAAAGCAAGAGGCGTTAAGGTTACTTGCGAGACATGCCCGCACTACTTCACGCTGACTGATAAGGAATGTGAATCTTTCGATTCCAACTTCAAGATGCATCCGCCGCTCCGTACGGAAGAGCACAGGCAGGCTGTTATTGAAGCTATCGCTGACGGTACTGTCGACTGCATTGTAACCGATCACGCTCCTCATCACCAGGATGAGAAGGTAATAGAGTTCTCTCTTGCAAATAACGGAATAGTCGGTCTCGAGAGTTCCTTCGCCTTAAGTTATACTTATCTTGTAAAGCCCGGTATCATCAGCATGGAAAGGCTCATGGATCTCATGTGCTACAATCCTTCCAAGCTCCTGGGCCTCGGAAGAGGCGGCATGGAGGTCGGTGACGATGCTGACTTCGCCGTATTCGATCTTGAGAACGAGTTCGTTTTCGATAAGGAAAAGATGCTCACCAAGGGACGCAACACACCGTACCACGGCTGGAAGCTCTATGGTGAGACGATGCTGACTGTTATGGGAGGTAATATCACATATGAGAAACTTTGCTGACAGACTGACAGACGCCATCGCTGCCAAGAATAATCCTACTGTTATGGGACTGGATCCCAAGCTGGAATATATTCCTGATTCCATCGTCGAAAAAGCTAATTCACTTTTCGACGATCCGGCAAGATCGACGGCTGAAGCGATCCTTATGTTCAATAAAGGCCTTATCGATGCAGTATGCGATATCGTTCCCGCTGTTAAACCTCAGAGCGCTTACTATGAGATGTACGGCCTCGAAGGAATGCGTGCTTTGGATGCTACCATTGAATATGCCCGGTCCAAGGGTATGCTTGTTATCCTCGACGCCAAGCGCAACGATATCGGAACTACTGCACAGGCTTATGCTACAGGCATCTTGGGTGAGACTCAGATTTCTGACGGCAGCTTTCTCAGGATGACAGGCGCAGATGCAGTAACAGTCAATGCATATCTTGGCAAAGACGGTGTTGCTCCTTTCAGCGAAGTCTCCAAAACAGAGGGAACGGGCATCTTCTGCCTCGTAAGAACATCAAATCCTTCTGCAGGAGATCTGCAGGATCTGGAACTTAAGGACGGAAGACAGGTCTATCAGGCAATGGCTGACCTTGTTAACGAATGGGGAGAAGAGCTCATTGGAGACAACGGATTCTCGTCAGTCGGCGCAGTCGTCGGTGCTACCTGGCCCGAACAGGCCGTGGAAGCACGTAAGCGCATGCCTCATGCCCTTATACTCGTACCCGGTTACGGTGCGCAGGGAGCAGGTCCTGACGCTGCAGTAGCTTCATTTACGGCTGACGGTAAGGGATCCATCGTAAACGCTTCCAGAAGCCTTATGTGCGCTTGGAAGTCCAGAGAAGGAAAGACCAGAGAAGACTTTGCAGAATGCACGAGAGAAGAAGCTATCGACATGAGAGACAAGCTCAATGCGGCTCTTGCCGACAGAAAGTATGTCTGATAAGGAATTATATATGGACCATAACGAATACAGAGCAAGAGTAAGATCGATTAGATATTTTAATACGGATACGATCCTTTTTGAACTTAGTTGTCCTGAGATAGCATCTTTTGCCAAGCCCGGACAGTTTGTTAATGTATCCTGCGGTAAGTTCTTAAAGCGCCCTTTCGGTATAGCAGGTGCAGATAAGGATGACGGCATGATCAAGATCGGAGTTAAGATCGTCGGCCACGGAACAGAGAATCTGTCCCTCCTGAAAGAAGGAGATATGGTTGATATCCTCGGCCCTTTGGGCAACGGTTTTGATCTTGATTCTTTTGATTCTTATATTCTTGCAGGAGGCGGAACGGGTGTATTCCCTTTGAACTTTACCTATGATGTCCTGTCGGATGCAGGTAAAGATGTTACTGTTGTTTTCGGCTTCCGCAACAGGGAACAGGTCGTTATGGCTCAGGAAGGCTTTGTTGTTACGACAGACAGTGGTGATTACGGCATACACGGTAACGTTATAACAGGTTTGGATTCTTTGGTACTTAAGGGGAATCCTTGCGTCCTTTGTGTCGGCCCCACCCCCATGATGAAGGGTGTTGGTGAATGGGCTAAGTCCAAGGGGCTTAGATGTTTTGTTTCGACTGAACAGCATATGGCCTGCGGAGTCGGCATCTGTCTTGTATGTGTATGCAAGACAAAGAGTGATGTTCCCGGCGAAGACTTTAAGCATGTAAGATGCTGCAAAGATGGGCCTGTCTTCGATTTTGAGGAGGTGATCTTATGAACCCCTTGGAAGTTAAAGTAGGCAATGTAACTTTAAAGAGTCCGGTGATCCTCGCATCCGGAACATGTAATTTCGGCCGTGAACTTTCTGAATACTATGACCTTTCTGTCTTAGGAGGGCTGTCTTCTAAAGGCCTTACGATAAAGCCCCGTCAGGGCAACGAAGGCTGCCGTGTAGCTGAGTGCGCATCAGGTATGCTTAATTCCGTCGGCCTCCAGAATCCCGGAGTTGATTACTTCATAGAACATGAGCTCGATTATATGAGATCGCTTGATACCGGCGTTATCGTTAACGTTGCCGGACATTCTTATGAAGATTACTGTGACATGGTAAAAAAGCTCGATCCTTATAAAGATAAGATCGATGCACTGGAGATCAATCTTTCCTGTCCCAACGTTAAGGAAGGTTGTATGTCCATAGGTTCTGAGCCTGATCAGGTAAAAAGGATCGTATCTGCTTTAAGAGATCTTACGGATCTTCCTTTGTGGATAAAACTCACACCTAATGTTACTGATATAACTGCTCCCGCTAAAGCAGCGCAGGAGGGAGGAGCAGACGCTGTTGTGCTCATTAATACTCTTCTCGGCATGAGGATCAATATCAAGACAAGAAGACCTGTAGTACAGAACAACACAGGCGGATATTCCGGCCCGGCAGTCATGCCTGTTGCGATCCGTATGGTCTCTGAATGCAGCAGGGTATTGGATATCCCGATCGTAGGCTGCGGCGGTATAATGTCTGCTGAAGACGTTATCGAATTTATGATCGCCGGTGCTTCTGCAGTTGAGGTCGGAACTGCCAGCCTCATCCATCCTGATGCAGGATTTACTATCACAAATGGTCTTGTTAAATATTGTGAAGACAACAACATCGACAATATCTCGTCCCTTACGGGAACTTTGAGATTATGGGAATAACATATGGAGGATAAATAACATGAATAATTCCGAGATCATCAACAATATGCTCTTTGAAACATCTGCGGTAAAGGTTGCCCCTGCCGATACTCCTTTCTGGTATACATCCGGAAAGCTCGGTCCTTTTTACTGCAACACTCATTTCCTTTCAGGAGACGAGCAGACAGCAAACGGCATCCTGAAAGTGATCGAAGACAGTATCGCTGAAGATAAGGAAACAGCTCCCGAGAATATCTTCGATGCTCTGGCTGATCTTTACAATTCCTCCGAAACATATAAGAAGACTATCGATATACTGACGGATAAAGCTTCTGAATTCGACTGCGACATCATCTCCGGCGGTGAGAGAAGGGATTTCTTCTTCTCGATGCTCCCTGCGCACTTCCTTGATAAAGATCATCTTACGATCTATAAAGATCTTACAACATGCTATACAGACTGCAACATGCAGAAAACAGATGATATCAAGAAGGGTGGCAAAGTCCTTCACATTGCTGATCTAATAACTGAAGCATCAAGTTATGAAAGAGCCTGGATCCCCGTTATCCGCGATCTGGGATACACGATAACGGATACGATAGCCGTTGTTGACCGAAAGCAGAACGGACGCAAGGTCCTTTCAGACCTTGGCGTTAACATGGTAACTCTTACGGCGATAGACAAGGATCTTTTCGATCACGCTCTTGCTAATTCCTACATCAACGAGGCTCAATATGCATTGATCATCAGGTTTCTCGAAGATCCTGATGCATATATCAAGGAGTTCATCGCATCACATCCCTCGTTTATCGATGAACAGATCGCATTGGGCGGTAAGGCTAAGGAAAGAGCGGAACTTGCGATCTCAAAAGGATTTGTATAAACGATACACCAACGATACATTGGACGTGTAACATACTCTTGAAGGAGGGTATTCATGTACAAAGTCTTACTCGTTGAAGATGATCTTAGGATACGTGAAGTAATAGGCGATTATTTCGGCAGGCGTGATGAGATCGAACTGGATCTTGCTGAAGACGGCAAAACCGGACTCAATAAGATCCTTAATGCATGCTATGATCTCATAATACTTGATGTTATGATGCCCGGGCTTGACGGATTCGAATTATGCAAGATCATCCGGAAGAGATCTGATGTCCCGATAATGTTCCTGACCGGCAAGACGCGTGAAGAAGACGTTCTTTACGGATATGAATTAGGCGCTGATGATTATATTGTAAAACCGTTTTCCATTGCCGTTCTCTACAGCAAGATATTGGCTCTCTTAGGGCGGACTAAGACTGAAGTTAAAGAACACAAGATAGTTAGAGTGGGTGAGATATCTCTGGACCCCGGGAAGTTTGAAGTAACTGTTGCAGGGGAGATCGTCGATCTACCTCCCAAGGAGTATCAGATCCTTAAATACATGATGGAACATCCCGATACGGCGATAAGCAGAAAACTTATTCTTGCAGTCGCCTGGGGTGATGATATGTATATTACGGAACGTGTTATCGATAACCGCGTGAAGAACCTCCGGAAAAAACTTCGTAAAGAAGGAGCCCGTATCAAGACTCTCATCGGAGTCGGATACAAGCTGGAACAAGGCTGATAAGCCGATTGGAGGATCGTTACACATGAAGAAGAAATCGTTTTTTAATTTTGCACTGGTAAGGATAATAGCTTGCCTTATCGCTGCGCTGATCATTTATCTGATAACTTTCACATATCTTCAAGAAAGTTATAATTCTGCTATCAACGGCGGCTATGACTATTTCGCTGATAAGTATAATCGTCTGATGGTCAGTTATCATGATGGAGAGATAGGTGAAGAATTTATCAAGATAATCACCAATTTCTATAACTCTGAATATATCAAGTTAGCGAAAGTTAATGAAGATGGTTCTTTCGCCACCATATTCGAAACGGATTACGATATTGTACCTGTCGAGAATAATATGCATTACTGGTATTATGCAACCGATGATGACGAACTCTTATCTATAGGGGAGACAACTTCTAAAACTAAAGGCGGAGAATGGAAGATCAAATACATCAGATCGAAAGAAGCAAAAGAAGTTGCTTATGATCCCGAAAACTACTATTTGGGCGAAACATGGAATCAGATAATTGATTATGATCTGAACAGCACTTTAATGGGGAAGATAACGGATATCATAGGAAACTGTAATTACGATTATTACATAGTAAAAACCTGTTATGAGGACGAATCAGGATTGCATCTCGGCAGGGTCGATAAGGCAACTAACTTCTCAATGCGTTCTTCACTCTATAAAGACTATACAGATCCTGACAAGGCTTCTCTTTACAAAGATACTACGATGACAGTTGAAGAAGAGATCGTTGATCAGGGTTTGACAGTCTTTATGAGACCTGTCCGTCCTGATGCTATCCTGGATGAGAACAGATCTCTGTTCTATGCCAACGATCTTGATTCTCTGATGAAAAATCAGGAGAACGCTGAATATGTCTTTGATACGTTTAAAAGCGGCGACTACGAACAAACGGGCATTACAACTTACAAAAGCTTTGATGACGGAAGAATCGCAAAGGGAACAGTGTCGTATCTGAAAATGACTGACGGAAGTCAATATATCGTTGAATTTGTAAAGACCACACTACCGTTCGGAAATTTCTTCAAGCCTTTCCTTATAATCTTTGCTGTTATTCTGTTCGTCCTTGCTGCAGGTATCGCATTGCTTATATCTTTAAGACCTTACAGACAATATAAGAAAGCTTACGAAGAAAATATCTTTAAGAATAACCTCATCGACTCGCTTGCACATAATCTCAAAACTCCTTTACAGATCTTAAGCGGCTATGCCGAGAATCTGAAGGATGTTACCGGTGAAGAGGATAAAGACAGATATGCCGATTCCATCCTGGCTGCGACAGGCGAGATGAATAAAGATATCGAGTCCATCCTTAAGACGACCGAGAAAAGCGACCGAAAATTCGTAAAATGCTCTGTCCGTGAATGCATTGAGGAAACAGCTTCCAAAGGATCCTTTGATGTTGAGATAACCGGAGACAAGGTCATCAAGATGGACAAGGAATACTTTAAAACGGCGATCTACTGTCTTCTCGATAATGCATTAAAGTATAAGAGCAAGGACGCTAAGATCGAAGTTGTTATCGATCCGAAGAACATTATCATAATGAACAGGACTGATCTTAACGTATATACTCCCGGATTCGGCATAGCTATAGCCGGCCGTATCCTTGAGCAGCATAAGCTCATGCTTAAGACAGATCTTAAGGACGGACTTTTCGAAGCAAAGATAGGGAATAAAGTATAGATATCATAAAAATTTTATCAACTGACAGGGCTGCCTCGGTAATGAGACAGCCCTTATCAATTTTTTCGCGGATTATATAAAAAACAGTAATATCTTTTGATTTTTTATAATATTTTGATTAACAAAGCATTTTTTGCTTGACCTTGTAATTACTACTGTTAGAATAAACTTATACTAAACTTTTTAGGAGCCTTTTATGCGAAAAGACATCTTTGATACCGAGACATATCTCGGCAAGCCCCTCTACAAAGTAACCAGACCTAAGAATCTAAGGGATGTTATAAAGACAAGACTTAAGGAATTTCCTGATAATCCCGTATTTCTCGTTAAGGAGAAGAAGGGAGGAGAATATGTTCCGATCAGCACCGAAAAGTACGATCATGACATAGATTCCCTCGGAACAGCTCTCATGCATTATGTTCCAAAGGGATCGAGAGTTGCCATCCTTTCCGAGACCAGATATGAATGGTATACATCTTATCTTGCAACGACAAACGGCACCGGCTGTGTTGTTCCTCTTGATAAGGAACTTAAGTCTGAAGAGATCGAATCCATGCTCAACAGGGCAGAAGTAGATATCCTTATCTTCTCCAAATCCAAGAAGGATGTCGTTGAAGAAATCTACGGCAAGGTCCCTACCATGAAATATTGGATCTCAATGGATGACACTGATGACGAGAGATTCCTTTCTTATTCCAAGTTTATCAAGGAAGGTGAGGACCTCCTTGCTTCCGGCGATAAGACCTTTACGGAGGCAACGATCGATCCTGAAGAGATGACCGTATTACTCTTCACGTCAGGCACTACAGCCAAGTCCAAGGCTGTTATGCTCTGCCAGAGGAACATCTGCAAGAACCTGATCTCCATGTTCTCGATGCTATATATCGATGTTGACGATGTGTTCTTCAGCGTTCTTCCTTTGCACCATACCTATGAGTGCACATGCGGATTCTTAGGCCAGGTATACAGAGGAACAACCATTTCAGTATGCGAAGGCTTAAGATATATCGCACAGAATCTCCAGGAAGCAAAGCCTACATGTGTTCTGATGGTTCCTGTCATGCTCGAGATGTTCTATAAGAAGATCATGAAGGGCTTAAATGCAGATCCTAAGAAGGCTAAGAAATTAAAGACCGGTATCAAGCTTTCCAGATTCCTTCTTAAGTTCAAGATCGATGTCAGGAAGAAGCTCTTTAAGCAGATCCACGATATCTTCGGCGGCAGGATGAGACTCATCATCCTCGGCGGTGCTCCCGTTAACCCCGAGATACTTACATTCTTCCAGGATATGGGCTTTCTTTGCGTACAGGGCTATGGTCTCACGGAATGTGCTCCTATCCTTGCCCTTAACCGTGATATAGCCTTTAAGAATCAGGCAGCAGGACTTCCTTTACCGGGATGTGACGTTAAGATCTTAAATCCCGATGAAGACGGTATCGGTGAGTTCATCGCCAAGGGCGACAACGTATTCATGGGTTACTATAAGGATCCCGAAAACACTTCTGCCGCGCTTGATGCCGACGGATATTATCATACAGGCGACCTCGGATATATCGATGAAGACCACTTCTGCATAATCACAGGACGCAAAAAGAATGTTATAATTGCGAAGAACGGCAAAAACGTCTTCCCGGAAGAGATAGAATATCTCCTGTCGCTGTCTCCTTATGTATGTGAGAGCGTTATTTCGGGAGTTGAAGATGAAGCCCGTGATGATATAATCATCAAGGCAACGATATTCCCTGAAATGGAAGAAGTTACAGCCAAGCTCGGTGAGGATCCTTCAGAGGATGCCATTACCGAACTTCTCAAAGAAGTCGTATCTGAGACCAACGAGAAGCTTCCTAACTATAAGAAGATCAAGAAGGTCGAACTCAGGATGACTGAATTTGAGAAGAATACATCGAAGAAGATCAAGAGATATTGATCGATAATCTGTGATTTACGACCTCTCTTTCTTGCTTTGATGTTAGAAAGAGAGGTTTTTTATGTTATCAGACAGATTGATCTGCGACATAATCGACAGCGCCGTCAACAGCGGAGCCGATCTCGCCGAAGTATATCTTGAAGACATCAGGTATCAGTCGGTCGGCATGCTCAACGGCAGAGTCCTTAAAGCAGATTCGGGTTTTGATTCAGGTTACGGCATCAGGCTGATGTCAGGCACAAATGTTGTATATGTTTACTCGAACGACAGTGATGAGAATGTCGTTATGAAGCTTACAAAAGAAGCATGTAACGCGATCAAAAAGGGTGATAAAGTTGATATCATTGCCCTGGAAGAGCTCAGCAGAGCTACGATGAGCGATATTAAGATCGACCCGCTGGATATATCCAAACTTGAATTCGTTGATTTCCTTAAGAGGTCGTCATCGGTCATGACGACTTTTGATCCAGCGATCACCGAATCAAGCTGTTCTCTCAAGACTACCAACAGGATATCGAGAGTAGTTAATTCCAAAGGGATCAATAAAGTCGAAGACGATACGAGGATCAGACTTGCGATAGAAGCAATCGCTACCAAAGGCAATGAGAAACAGTCTTCCAGGGTGTCTCCGGGAACTCTCAGGGGCTTTGAATTCATCAATGAATATCCTGTTGTCGAGAAGACCCGTGAATGCTGCGATAAAGCTATCCGCATGGTGAATGCAGGTTATGCTCCTTCAGGCAAGATGCCTGTCGTTATCAATAACGGCTTCGGCGGCGTTATCTTCCACGAAGCCTGCGGACACGCGCTCGAATCGACTTCAGTCGGTATCCGGAATTCCTGTTTTACGGATATGCTCGGCAAGCAGATCGCATCTCCTTTGGTGTCTGCAAGAGATAATGCAAGGATCAAGGGTGAATGGGGTTCATATGATACGGACGACGAAGGAAACTCTTCCTCCGATCTGCTCCTCATCGAAAACGGCATACTTAAAAACTATATGATAGACGAACTCGGTGCGCGCAGGATGGATTCAATTGCAACAGGCTGCTGCAGGAGAGAAAGCTACACTTATGCGCCTACATCCCGTATGAGCAACACTTATATATGTGGAGGCGATGATACACATGACGATATCATAGCTGATACTGAATACGGTCTTTATGCGGCAAGCATGGGCGGCGGTTCCGTTGATCCTGCAACCGGTGAATTCAACTTTGCCGTCGATGAAGGCTATATGATCAGAAACGGCAAGATCGCCGAACCCGTTAGAGGCGCGACTCTCATCGGCAAGGGCGGCGATGTTCTCATGAACATCGATAAAGTCGGTAATGACCTTGAGCACTCTGCCGGAATGTGCGGTTCGCTGTCCGGATCTGTTCCCGTTACCGTAGGACAGCCTACGATCAGGGTATCTTCGATCATCGTCGGCGGAAGAGATTCCGATGACGATTGTGACACTTGCGAGTGAAAGGGGATAAGATATGGATCTTGAATTTGCTGAATCGTTCTTAAGAAAGATCGTTGACAGAGCTATAGAATACGGTTTTGAAGAGGCACAGGCTGCTTATTCAGCCGATGCTTCGATGGCGGTGGAGATATTGATGGGCGAAGTTTCTTCTTTCGAAAACTCTTCGGGAAGAGGCATCAGTTTCAAAGGCAAGCTCTACGGCCAGATGGGAAGGTCCCATACGACCGAGTTTACTGATGAAGCAATAGAATTCCTTATCTCTTCGGCAGCTGACAACTGTAAAGTGCTGGACGACGAGGATCCTGATTTCATCTATTGTGATCCCGAGAACAGCGAGCTCATCTATTGCCCGGTCAACGAAGCATATGAGAAGAACACTTATAACAGATTCGTCGAACTCGGATTAAGCCTTGAAAAGAACCTTTTGTCCTATTCGGATAAGATCAAGGCTGTCGATTACCTCAGGATATCCTGCAGCAAAGGCCCTGATCTGATGGTTAATTCCAAAGGATTAAGAGTCTTTAAAGATTCGGATATCATATCGATCATCGCAGGCTGCAGAGCCGAATCCGGTGATGTTGTTAAGAGCGGCAGCGAATTGTGGTACGGAAACGATATCGATCTTTTCGATGAGAAATCTTTTATCGAAAGACTGGCTTCGCGCCTCCTGCCCAAGCTTGAAGCAAGGTCCGTTAAGTCAGGTTCTTATGAGACCATCATCGAAAACGAAGCATTTATAAGCCTTTACGGATCATTCATTTCCAATTTCTCTGCTTATGCGATGCAGAAAGGCTTATCGCTGCTCAAAGGCAGGGTAGGGGATAAGATCGCATCTGACTGCTTTACGCTGAGCGAGATCCCTATGTATGAGAAAGCAGTCAACAAGGTGCCTTTCGATGCTGAAGGCGTTCTTACATACGATAAGGACATCATCTCCGAGGGTGTCTTTAAAACGGCACTCTATAATCTCAAATCAGCATATAAGGACGGCTGCAAGTCGACCGGAAACGGTTTTGGCGGTACTTCCGTGACCAACGCTGTTGTTAAAGAAGGGAAGAGGAGTGTCGATGAGATCGCAGAGGAAATAGGCGAAGGTCTTCTCATTACTGATCTTTCAGGCCTTCACGCGGGCCTTAATCCAATAAGCGGAGATTTCTCGCTCTTGAGTGAAGGGTTCCTCATAAAAGACGGTAAAGTTGCCGATTCTGTCGAACAGATCACCATAGCAGGCAATTTTTATGATATTATGCTTAACGTTAAAGAAACGGCTAACGATACAAGAGCTCTTCCATGGGCGAACGGAGAGTTTTTCAGCCCTTCAGTCTGGATCGGTAAGATCGATGTATCGGGCGAGGATTAATCTGTTTTTTTATAAGGAGGATATATAAAATGGACAAATCAATCGAGACGATCGCTCTCCACGGCGGCTACAAGCCCGGCAACGGCGAACCCAGACAGGTTCCCATCTACCAGAGCACCACATGGAAGTATGCTACCAGCGAAGACATGGGGGATCTTTTTGACCTTAAGGCTTCCGGTTACTTCTATACAAGACTTCAGAATCCCACAAATGATTTCGTAGCAAGTAAGCTCTGCGAGATGGAGGGAGGAGCTGCAGCAATGCTGACATCATCAGGTCAGGCTGCTAATTTCTTCGCTATCTTCAATATCTGTGAAGCAGGAGATCACTTCATCACATCCTCTTCCATCTACGGCGGAACATATAACCTTTTCGGTGTTACCATGAAGAAGATGGGTATCGACTGCACATTCGTAGATCAGGACCTTCCTTTGGAAGAACTCCAGAAATATATCCAGCCCAACACCAAGTGTGTTTTCGGTGAGACGATCACCAACCCCACATGCTGTGTTCTTGATATCGAAAAGTTTGCGGCTCTGGCTCACAACAACGGTATCCCGCTCATCATGGACAACACATTTGCAACGCCTGTTAACTGCAGACCTATCGAATTCGGCTGTGACATCGTAACTCATTCCACAACAAAGTATATCGACGGACACGGTTCTTCCGTAGGCGGCGCCATCATCGACAGCGGCAACTTCGACTGGATGTCAAGTGCCGATAAGTTCCCCGGACTTACAACGCCCGATGAATCTTATCACGGACTTACATATGCAACTGCATTCGGTAAAGGTGCTTATATCACAAAAGCAACTGCTCAGCTCATGCGCGACTTCGGTTGCATACAGTCTCCCCAGAACGCATACTACATCCAGCTCGGTCTTGAATCACTGGCAGTACGTATGCCTCAGGTCTGCAAGAATGCCCAGAAGATCGCAGAGTATCTTGAGACAGACGACAGGATCGCCTGGATCAAGTATCCCGGGCTCAAGAATGACAAGTACTACGAACTTGGTCAGAAATATTGCCCTAAGGGTACATGTGGCGTTATGTGCTTCGGCATAAAGGGAGGACGTGAGCAGTCCATCAAGTTCATGGACAGCCTTGAACTCGTTACCATCGCAACGCACGTTGCAGACTGTAAGACTATGCTCCTGCATCCTGCAAGCCATACTCACAGACAGCTTTCTGATGAGCAGCTCAAGGAAGCCGGTATCCCTGCCGATCTGATCAGATTCTCTGTTGGTCTTGAGAATCCTGACGATATCATCGAAGACATCAAGAAGGCACTGGATAAGATCTGATATATAGATAAGTATATATAGGTCCTGCATCGGAGATATCCTTTGCAGGACCTTTTTTATTCATGTTGAATAATTCGGATATTTTAGGGAATATTCCGACTTGGATACTTTTCACATTTACAAACCGTTAACAGTTTAGTAATATTTGCTCATAGGGATTTTTCGTTCATGCAGGGAATAGAGGGGTTATTTTTATGAACGATTGGTTTAAAGAATATTGGAACAATTACACCGGGCGGAACAGGTTTTATGCCAGCAATGTCTATAATCCGTCAACAGGCGAACTTCACTTGCACACCTTATTGGGTTTAGGTTCAGCCTTGCTTAGTATCGTTAATTTCACGATGTATATTACCAGACAGGAAGCTTTTGTTGCTGTGATGCTGGGTGTCCTGACGATAGGTATGGGAATAGCCGGACTGATAATGTCATGCAGAAATCTTCCTTATGCTTTCAGGATCAAAAGCATATATAGAGTATATGCGACTCTTTCAGGTGTCTTGCTTGCTGTGATTGGTATTTTAGGCACAATATGGTTATATATTGTGATCTTTGTTCCTCAGGAAGTCATTGTCTCGTTTTTTAAAAATTTTAATTTTGACTGATTAGAATGTATTAAATTGTGTTGCACTATGTGCTTAAAGAGGATAATCCTTTCGAAAGGCAGAATATAATTATATTTGAAATTAAAGGGGTAATATTATGGATAGATGGTTTGACAAATTTGATCAATTTGTCTTTGGCATTGGCAAGAACGAGAAGTGGATTTGGAGACGTAAAGCTATATATGATCATAGCGAAGGTGTTCTTCATTTAGAAAACTTATTAGGGTTTATATCAATGATATTTACAATGTCCGGTCTCGCGGTCGCCTTTGTGTACTATGGAGATCCGCTGATCTTTATTGTTTTCGGAGCCTTGACCGGACTTGCCGGGTTCATTGTATCTATAGCAGTGATAGCGGAGGCAGGAAGTTATCGAAACTTTAAAAGGATCCTGACAGCATCTATAGGATTTATCATGTCATTAGCCATGTTGGCAATGAATGTGTTGATGTTTATAGTTTTAGTTCTGCACTATGTGCCTTAATAAGGATAATCCTGCCGAAAGGCAGATTAAAAAAATATTTTTAAATTATAGGGAGGATAAGAAAAATGTTAGACACAAGCGGAAAGCAGGTAATCGGAATATTATTGGGGATCGCATCGATCCTGTTTCCTGTTTTTTTCTTTATTGCAAGCCTTAAGATCAATGATCCTGTCGGGATCTTATTCGGGTTTGGTATGGCTTTGATCTTTGCGATCGCCGGTATAATCTTTTCGGCTATTGGCATCAAGCAGGCTAAGGACCGCGGCGGCAGCAAGGCCAAGGGGGTTATCGGACTTCTCCTGTCGATCGGCGGCATACTCGTTATATTGCGGTTTGCTATTGTGGTGGGCAGCGCCTTTATAATGGCTTTAAATACTGTATCCGCAGAATCTTTCATGTTGATCTGACATGTCGGATAGTATCGGATGTTTTGGTAATAAGGGAAAACATATGAACATTAAGAGCTTAATTAAGATTTCGATCATCACACTTTGCGCATCAATACTCTTTACATCATGCGGTGCGATCGACCTTGAGTTTATCAAAGGAGAATTTACACCAACAAACGATTGCGGAGAAAAGATCAGAGCGAGTGATTTTACTGTCTATGATGCATTGGACAACAAATCTTCGTTCAGTGATTTCAAAGGAAAACCGGCCGTAGTCCTTCTTTATGGTGAAAGATATAATGGTGTAACAAGAGATTATATGATGTGTTATGACAGTGCTTTCAGAAAGTACGGAGACAAAGTCAATTTCATGATCGTACATCTGAGCGGCTTGCGTAATGAATCCAAGGAAAATGCTGAGACGCTGGTATCCGGATTATCCTTTCCGGCATACTATGATATTGATAATAGCGCTCAATATGCGTATTCTGTCTCTGCGTATCCCAGAACGATCATAGTAGATGCCGAAGGCTATATCTACCATGATCAAACCGGCTCAGTTGACAGCAAATTCCTGGATAAACATATTGAGAGAGTAATAAATGGAGAACCTTATGTAACTGAAGCGCCGAAACGTTGCGGTTGCAGATTTAAATGAGTAGACAGGCTGCCTGGTGCAGCCTGTTTATTTTCGGATCATCCCGAATTCGATTGACCAACAGATGCCCCAATATCAGCAGTAAATTAGTGTATTATATATTTATCACAGGCTTTGGGAGGCAAAAATGAAACATAAGGGAAAGATCAGATTCTTGTCGCTTGTTCTTATTGCTGTGATCACATCAACAGCCGTTAACAACTGCATAAAGAACGATAATGTATTTGCAGATGCTTCAAGTGAAACACAATATCACGAGAACTGGGTAAGAGAGAAGGGCCCTGAAGAGAAGGTTACATACGGCCCCGGCATTACAAAAGAATTAGTAGTGGGAGCTGATGACAGAAAGACCATCGATGACACTGCCAAATCACCTTATTCAGCGGTTGCACATATATACATGAGCTATAAATGCGGACACGCGGGTAACGGCACAGGCTTCATGATATCGGATAATACGATGGCAACAGCCGGCCACTGCGTTATCTGTCCTTATTGCAAACAACCTCTGAGTTCGATCATATGCAAATTCGGATATGACTGCAAAAGCGGTACAAGCATAGTCATGACAGACGGTTGTGAAGAATTTTTTCATGATGATGATTATTTAAACACGACAAATACCGATATTCACGATCTTGAATGTGATTACGCTTTCGTTAAGTTCAGCCATAACATAGGAAAGATCACCGGACATTTCGGGATCAAAGCTTTTTCGGACAAGGATCTCGTAAAGCAGGAATTTAACTTCGCAGGATACCGCCTTGACGGAGATCCTTTGAAGATAGCCAAGAGCAAGGTTGCGACCGGGATTTATTACCTGAACTACAATGGCAAGAAAGTAAATATAGACAACAATAACCTGATCAATTTCACTGCGGATGTAGTACAGGGAAACAGCGGCGGACCTATCTACAATAAAGATAATTGCGTAACAGGCATCATCATCGCAGAATTTTCGTCTTATAATTTCAATGTCGGCAGAAGGATCACCGGTGAAACGATGAAATTCCTTAAAAGCGAAAAACTTATATCCGGCAATGATGCATCTAAAGCCGTTAAGAACATGAAATATATTCGGCTTTCCGACGACAAAATGAAATATTCCATCGATCTGGATAACAAGAGCAGTTTGTGTCTTTGTATCCCGGGAGAATTGATCGGCAACGTAAAATGGACGTCTTCTGATGAATCGATCGTTAAAGTAAAGAACATGGGTATAATCTCTGCCGAGAAGCTCGGCAAAGCAAAGCTTACGGCCGACTATTACGGTAAGGCGATAACCGTTAACGTGAACGTCGTTTATAAGGACGTAAAAGATCCTGAAAAATTCTGGTATACTCCGACATATTATCTATCAGATAAGAATGTCGTAAAAGGCTACGCGGATCAGACTGAATTCAGGCCTGCCAATGAATGTACAAGAGCTCAGATGGTAACGTTCTTATGGCGTCTTGAAGGCTGTCCCAAGCCCAAGTCATCTAAATGCGCTTTCACGGATGTTAAAGAAGGCGATTACTTCTACAAAGCCGTTATATGGGCAAATGAGCAGGGAATAACGGAAGGATACGACGACGGATCATTCGGACCTGAGAAAGCATGTCAGAGAAAACATGCTGTTACTTTCATCTGGCGACTGGCCGGCAAACCTGACCCCAAAACAACAAAGAACAAATTTAGTGATGTGAAGAGTACAGATTATTTCTATAAAGCGGTTCTCTGGACAAGCGAGAAGAAGATCGTAGCTGGATACGATGATGGAACATTCCAGCCGAACGGAAAGTGTCTGAGAAGGCAAATGGTCACATTCCTGTATAAATATGACGTAAACATAAAAAGTAAGAAATAATTGACCGGGCTTTGCCCGGTTTTCTTTTGTTCTGAAAAACGAACATTCGTTCAAAGAAGAAGAACAAGCATAAGGGAAGACTAAGTGCATATCAGAGGAAGAGGAAAAACGCAAAACGGATCATATGATCAGACAGGATTGAATCAGGGATAAAACGGATGATGCTGATGAATTATACTGACAGGATTATTTGAAAAACAGTTCATGAGAATTGAAATGATCTGTAATGCTCTGATTGGAATACTAATAATGAAAAATATATAAGAACAATCCGAATTAATGATCTTGATCCTAAATGATAAAACAATTAATGCAAAAACAGATGCAGCAGATGACTATATAAAAGAATCAACGAAAACAAGGCTTTGGATCAGATCATTGCTTTAATCCTAATATATAGATCCTACAAATCCCCGTAATCTGTATTTCTGCCTCTTCTTAATTCACCAAAATTGTAATTATACCGAATTAGCTGTATATAAAAAAGAGGATAATGAAGGATCAGCCGTACCGTACCTCCTTACGCCCTTTCGATGCCAGGTAGATCGAAAAGACCAGTCTGATGATAGCGAGAACTAATATAATACCGATAAGGTCTTTCAGAACATCACCGAAATTTCCGTTGCGTCCGTTAACGAATAATTGATGGTATTCATCAGCAAGAGCATTGATGATCGCAAACCATCCCGTGAAGATGATATTCATCTCATTATCGGATTTGATGATCTTAAGAGGACTTTCTGCATAAGACTTCTTTTTTGAGATCCTGTTAGTGCAGTCTATTGCAAAAAACGACAGCAAGGTCAGAACACCGTATTCTAAAACATGAGCCAATGATCTTAAAGAGTCATTGGAGATCAGGAAGAAATCCGTTGTAGAATTTATTCTTTCCTGCAGCAATACGGAGGTTGCATTTGACGCAGTCCCTTCTTCTGATGACAAAAGGAAGATCACCAGGATGCAGGTGATGGTCATAAGCCAGAAAAATATGGCAAGCACAAGATATCTTAAGGCGATATCCTTTTTCTTGCTGTTGCTCTTTACCTGAATATCAGCTTCTGACATAAAAAACCTTAACCGTTATATCTTCTTGCTGCTTTCACAGCCGCTCTTGCATCCTTGTCAGCCTGTTTCCTGGCTTCGGCTTCTCTCTTATCGTAATTCTTCTTGCCTCGCGCCAAGCCTATCTCTATTTTAACACGGCCGTCCTTAAAATAACATTTAGTGGGCACCAAAGTAAGGCCGTCAAGCTTGATCTTTGAAAAAAGCCTTGTAATCTCATTCTTGTGCATAAGGAGTTTACGGGAGCGCATAGGATCGAGATTAAAGCGGTTTCCCTGTTCGTAAGGGCTGATATTAACGCCTACGAGCCACATCTCCCCTTCTTTAACAGTGCAATAAGAGTCGCGAAGATTTATCTTGCCCAGACGGATGCTCTTGACCTCCGTGCCGGATAAGACGATCCCGCATTCAAACCTTTCCTCGATCGTGTAATCGTGGTAGGCTTTGCGGTTCTCTGCTATCAACTTAATGCCTTTCTGTAACGGCATTCCGTAATTCCTTTCTGTTAATCAAATATAAGCGACGGAACTGCGTTCAAAGACAGATCTGCGCCGGTTCCATTAATATACTCATAATAACCGCAGGATGCAATCATCGCGGCATTGTCGGTGCAAAGTCCAAGCTTCGGATAATACAGCTTGATGCCTTTTTTCGAAGCCTCTTTCTCGAAAAGATCCCTCAAAAAAGAATTGGCAGCTACGCCTCCTGCCAGGCACAAGGTCTTGATCCCCGTCTGCTCTGCTGCTTTCATCGTGTTATCACAAAGGACTGATGCAATATGATGCTGGTAAGATGCCGTAAAATCCCTTACGTCGATCTCTTTGCCCTTCATCTTGCATTCGTTGATGAGATTAAGAGCTGAAGTCTTAATGCCCGAAAACGAGAAATCGAGGGTGTCCTTCATGTGTGTTTTCGAGAAGGAATAAGCATTGATATCCCCTCCCTGCCCGGCTTTATCCATCTTGGGTCCGCCCGGATATCCGAGCCCTATTACTCTTGCGATCTTGTCTATCGCTTCTCCGGCAGCATCATCAAGTGTCCTTCCGAGCACTTTCATCTTGCAGTAATCGTCGATCTTAACGATCATGGTATTGCCGCCGGATACCATCAAACATAAGAATGGCGGCTTAAGGTCCGGAAAGCACAGATAATTGGCCGCTATATGACCTTTCAGATGATTGACCGGAACGAGCGGCTTTCCGGATACGAAACTCAATCCTTTTGCAGCCTGAACACCTACAAGAAGTGCTCCGACAAGGCCCGGACCGTAGGTAACGGCGATCGCATCTATATCATCTATCGTAACCGATGCATCAGCGAGAGCTTTAACGATCGCAGGATTTACGGCTTCGACGTGCATCCTTGAAGCTAATTCAGGAACAACGCCGCCGTACTGCTCGTGGAAATCAGCCTGTGAAGCGATCACATTCGAAAGGATCTCCCTGCCGTTGGAAACGACGGCTGCGGCTGTCTCATCGCAGGACGACTCTATACCGAGGATAAGAACATCTTTCATTTCTTTGTTCTTCCCTCCCTGCTGTTGATAACAAAATAATTGTTCAGGTAATCCATGACGGATTCAATGTATGTTGATCTGTCGAGCGTATATGCTTCAAGATAGCCTGCACCTGATATCATCTTCGATTTGGTCAGGTTGGAATTGATCCTCTCACGTTCGTTTATTATCTGTGTGATCTTGTCGGCACCGATAAACGTATCATGTCCGCCGTATATGATCAGGATCGGCAGAGGGAGCCTTGCGATCGATGTTGCAAGGTTAACGCTTGAAGATCCTGAAGATATCCTGATAGCGTAAGGAACAAAGTTCTTTGTAACGAAGCCGAGCGGCTCATTCTGTTCTACGATCGGTTTGATATAATCGTCGGAACTCTTTGCGGGAGAATCGAATATCATGCCGCAGATATAAGACTTATCAAAGCCTAAAGATGCGATGCTTTCGGGATAGGATTTCAGCTCGATCTCGCTGATGCCTTCATCGGGAAGCGCGTCATAAGCAAGAACGCATGCGGTACAGCCGGTGCCGATGCCGTAAAGAACAACGTCGGTCGTAACGGAGATCTGCTTTACGATAGCAACTGCGCCTAACACGTCCCTGTATTCCAGATATCCATAAGCAGATGTATCGCCTTCTGAAGTGCCTGAATGCCTGAGGTCGAAAAGGAATACATTATAGTTGTTGTTGAGCCAGGTCTCGACCATATCGATCATGTCGACGCCGAACTGCAGGCGGTTCTTGCCCGTATCATGGACAACGATAACAGTTGAGATAGGATCCTTTGTCTTAAAGAACCATCCCTGCAGCGATGTCTGGTTATCTGCTGAAGAGAAGCTGGTAACGCTATAGTTGGGAAGGATGTTGGAAGGCACAGACGATACGTCGGTCTTCCCTATTCTCATGAGTTTGTTAGCAGAAGATACCGTAAGAAAGATGAGCGTAATGAGGATGGCTGCAAGAATACTGAGAACCAGTGCAGTCCTCAGTATGAAGGAATGCTTTTTCCTTCCGCCCTTCTTCTCTCCGATAAAGCCTGTGCCCATTATTCTTCCCTTATGTATCTTATTGTCTTAAAGACCAAATGATTCTAACACTTTGAAGGCCTTTTTACCAGCGAAAGCAAGCTGTGATCAGCCTGTAACGCCCGTGGATCCGAAGCCTCCGCCTCTGTTTTCGCCGATATCGTCAACAGAATCAACGAGTTCGGGAGTAAGATATTCGACCTTGGCGATTACCATCTGTGCTATCCTGTCGCCCTTCCTGATCTTGTATGTGCCGTGACGGACTCCTTTGGTATCAGGTGTAAAATACATCTCATCTGATGTTTCCTGCCTGATGGAAGCGTTATGTACAATAATGTTGATCTCATCCCTGTATCCGGAATCGATCGTTCCGGGCGCATTGGGTATCCTGAGCATAGTCTTTAGAGAGATGCCGGATCTGGGTCTGATCTGCACTTCATAACCAACGGGGATAGCCATCTTAAGGCCTGTAGGAACGAGCATGGTGCATCCGGGCTCGATTATCACGTCTTCTGCGGCATAAAGGTCCATACCCGCATCACCCGGGTTTGCATACTTGGGCAGAACTGCATCTTTCCTGCATTTAGAGATATAAAGTCTTTCTTCCATGGATCTTATCCTCCTCGAAAATATCAGATAAAAGTGTAATTAACAATTACTTCAGCATAGCGCGAAAGCTTTTCAATGTCGCCGTCGCTCCAGCCGTTCTTGGCCGGACCATAGATCATGCAGGAACACTGCGTAGGATCTGTAACAACGTATCTTATCTCGTTATTGTTCTGAACGAGCTCATATACTCTCTTGTTCTTGCACATATTGCATCCCGGAGCATTGCGGCCGACAGGACAAAAATCAGACTGCATCCAGATAACGGGCCCTTCTTTCTGGACAATTATCTTTGAACTGTGATCACGGGACGAAACGATATCGATGATGTCAATCGGATCAAGTTCATGAGAGAAGCTTATGGCTTCAAAAGAAGAACGCACCATATCATAAGATACGCTGTTATATACATTGCCCTCGGCAGACAGAAATCTATTTGAATGATCCGGGAAAGAAGCAAGTTTTTCGGATACTGTAACCGCATAACATTTATCTTTCAATGCAGCAAGTACTCTGTCATATCTTACTTTCTGTTCATCGTGTACGAGCCCCGGCATCCTTACGATGAGCTTGCCGCCGTATGAATCTATGATATCCGTTATCTCTTTCCTTCTTTCATCAGATATAAGTTCAGTTACAGGTATCTGATAGTAATCTGCACCGGCTTTGATAACAGATGCAGCAGCCTTGAAATGAGTATATGTAAACATCTTGAAGACCTTATATATCCCTGAAGACACATAAGGCAATGACAGATCAACACTGTCCTGATCGATCGATCTTTCAAAGCTTATTGTTATCTTCTCTTCCAAAGAAGCGCAAAGATCACGGCGCAGTGAATTAATAAGACTTACAGGGCAGCGGATATCCCCGGAAACATTTACAAGACCTGCCGAAAAAGGCGTTGAGCCCAATTTAGCAAGCTGCGTTATTATCCTCTCATGCTCGAGGATGTTATCGTACCCTTCAGGCAGATCTGCTGAGACAGAAGTGCTGATAAGTTTATCCGATATCCTTGCTTCTCCTTTAAGGACGACAGACCTGCCTTCAGTCATCAAGAGCAGATCAACAGATGTCTTGCGGACGGAAACATTTTCAAACTTATGACTCATAAGGAATATATCCATTCCGGTTTTGATCTTCTTGATAGTATCGGGATGAAGGCCCTTGATATCAAGATTCCTGCCTTTATCCAATATCTTTCCTGCCGGGAAAGAACAGACCTGAACATCATCAGATCTGATGGATAAGACATCTCCAGGAGAAGGCATTACTGTCTTATCAAGAAGCTTTGTAGATATGATGCCTTCAAAGGATGACGTATCAGTAACTCTGCCGATCCTAAGTCCGTATTTGCCGGGGAATTCGCCGGATAAGAGGTCTGGATCCTTGCTGCCGGACATATTCTGGGAAGTAAAACTTCCTCCGCGGTTAAAGTTTATGAGAAGTCCGTTATATGCTTCTTCCTGCATATCTTTCGTGTCGTAGCCGGCGGCTGTTTCGTCGATCAGGCGCCTGTACAGGCTTACTGTATTTGCCACATAATCAGCATCTCTCATCCTGCCTTCTATCTTTACGGAAGCAACGCCTGCGTCCGTAAGGTCTTTGATATAAGCTGATATATCCCTGTCTTTAGGAGATAGCAGATGTCCTTTACTGATGACCTTGCCCTCATAAGCAAGCTTATACTCCTCCCTGCAAGGCTGGGCGCAAAGTCCTCTGTTACCTGATCTTGTCCCTGACCTGTTCATGGCGCTGTATAAGCAAAGGCCGGACTGACAGATACATACGGCACCGTGACAGAACACTTCAGTCTCTAGGCCAAGATCTCTTGCGGCTAAAGACCTCTTCCCGATCTCGGCCATTGACAATTCTCTTGGAAGAACGATCCTTTTAACACCGAGTTCTTTTAACTTTTCATATTCGGATGTACCGAAAACATTCATCTGCGTACTTGCGTTAACAGGAATGCCTATATGGTCACAAACAATCTTAAGAAGGCCTATGTCCTGAATAATGAATGCATCGATACCTAACTCTGCGCATGCTGTCAGGACGGGTATATATCCTTCTATCTCGTCATCAGAGAGCAAGGTGTTGCATGTAAGATATACCTTTGAATTACGAAGATGAGCATAATCGATGCCTTCTTTAAGTTCTGAGATCGTAAGATTAACTGCATTTCCCCTTGCGTTATGCTCGCCCGAAAGACCGCAATAAACAGCATCCGCACCACAGTCGACGGCTTTTTTGAGTATATCGATGCTGCCTGCGGGAGCCAGTAATTCCAATAAAGACATAAAGATTATTTGTTGCCGAGTTTATCGGAAAGCTCTTCCATGGGCGTGGGCTTGAGCTTCTCGGAATCCTTCTTATCGGCAATAGCAGACTTCTGCTTATAATACATGAGTTCGGTCTTGAGCGACTGGTTCTCGGCATTTACGCGAAGGAGCCTGTCACAAGCTTCGAAAAGAGACAGAACTGCAAGCTTATGTGTAGTCGTATATTGATTATTTTCCTTTGTTTCAACATAGATATCATCTGCAAGAGATGCAACCTTGCGGATATGCTCTTCGGATACATCGTCAGGTGTGGATACGAGATATGTTGTCCCGCCGATATCAACTTCTACCTGGGTAACTTCAATGACATTGGAAGGAGCAGATCTCTTGGCGATCTTCTCTTCTAATGTCTGACGGCTGTTATCGGTTACTTTCTTGCTGAGAGCGGGGCCTTTATAGAGCTGCTGGTAATTAACGATCGCAGGCTCGGAATCGGATTTTTTCTTCTTCAGCTGCCCTTCAGAATATTTACCTAAGATATTCGAACTCTTCTTCATCACTCTAACCTCACTTCTCGGAAATCATACTGATTATATCACTATATAGCCTCGAAAACTCTACCGGAGTCAAATCCTCAGCCCTCATATCCTTATCTTCGATCACTTTGTTAAGGATATCGGCCGGATAATAAGGCTTAAGATTATTCATGAGCTTCTTTCTTCTCATCGCAAAGCATTTCTCAACAAATCCTATGAATTCGGGACAAAGAACCGATGCCTCCTCTCCCCTGTTGAGCGTGATAACGCAGGATAAGGTCTTGGGAACAGGATAAAAACATTGTCCGGGAACCGTAAACTCCTTAACCGTATCACCGAAAAGAGATACACATACAGCCAGAGGCCCGTAATCCTTGTTGTTGGGATCCGCCGATATCCTGGGGAAAGCTTCATCTTCGGTCATCAGAACCATCCTCTTGGCATTGGTGCATTCGCCGAAAAGTTTCTTCATTATCGGAGTCATGCAGTAATAAGGAAGGTTGCTTACGACATATCTGATCTTATCTGCTGAATAATCTTCAGCAGCAAGCTTGAGAAAATCCTTATTGATCAGGGTGGCACTGACTTTAGCTTCGTTAACGAGATAACTATAAAGATCACTGTCTATCTCTACAGCAGAAAGATGGTCGTATAAGGCGCTCAGAGGCTTTGTAAGGGCTCCTAAGCCCGGACCAATCTCGAGCACCGGATCTTCCCTGTCTGCGTCAACAAGAGCCGTTATACGGCTTATGGCGTCATCGTCGACAAGAAAATTCTGCCCAAACCTGGATCTGGGCAGAATGTTTTCTGATTCTAATATCTTGCGTGTCTCTTCCCTGCTCATCAGTAATTACAGGAAGTATTCAACACCGGCTTCGAATATGGGCTGGTGCTTGTTGCCGGGAATGTTCTTTGTAAGATCAGGCTCATAACGCTCGGAGTGACCCATTTTACCGAAGATCCTTCCGTCCGGAGACAGGATGCCTTCGATACCGCATACGGAACCGTTGGGGTTGAACGAAGTAACAGCAGAAGGTGTGCCGTTCTCGTCAACATAGCAGGTAGCAACCTGGCCGTTTGCGATAAGCTTGGCAACCAGCTCATCTGATGCAACAAATCTTCCCTCTCCGTGAGAGATCGGGATATTGTATACATCACCTACATTGACTTTGCTGAGCCAGGGGCTGTTGTTGGACATGATCTTGGTATTTACATAGGAATTCTGGTGACGGCCCACATTGTTAAATGTAAGCGTAGGACATGTGTCATCGAGTTCCCTGATATCGCCGAAAGGCAGTAATCCGAGCTTGATAAGGCTCTGGAAGCCGTTGCAGATACCCAGCATGAGTCCGTCTCTGTTAAAGAGCAGATCTCTTACGGCATCAGTGATAACAGCGCTTCTGAATGCAGCTGCGAAGAACTTACCGGATCCTTCGGGCTCGTCACCTGCAGAGAATCCGCCGGGCAGCATGATAATGTTGCTCTTTAGGATCTTGGCTGCAAGTGTATTCAGTGAATCAGTGATCTCATCCTGAGTCTTGTTGCGGATAACAAACACATCAGCTTCAGCTCCTGCTCTCTCGAAAGCCCTTGCAGTATCGAGCTCACAGTTCGTACCGGGCATTACGGGGATTACGACTCTCGGCTTAACGCCCTTGGAGATATTGGCACACTTGAAAGTCTTATCAGTAACATAAGGTTTAACCTCATAAGGCATATCAGCATCAGCAGCCTTTGTGATGAAAACAGGTTCAAGCTTTCCTTCGTATGCTTTAAGAGCATCATCAAAGGAAAGTGACTGTCCCTTGAATGTAAATGCACCGGAAGTATTTGTCTTGCCCAGATATTTACCGCCTGCCATCTCAACCTTATCAACTGCATTGGAATCCTTGGGGATAGCAACGATGATGGCACCGAGAGTCTTGGAGAAGAGTTCTTCTTCAGCGATCTTATCGGAGAATTCGAATCCCAGACCATTACCGAAGCACATGGATGCGACTCTTGCAGCAACACCGGCACTTCTTACGACTGCGGCATTCTTGACCTGTCCGCGTGCTTCAAGCTCCTTAACAGCTTTAAATACTCTTAAGACATGATCTTTTTTATAGAAGCCCTTGCCGTTCCTTGCGCACTTCAGCAGGTAAAGGTCTTCTCCCTCACCTGTAAGAGTAGCAGTAATGAGCTTGTCAGTCGTTGTCATACCGACAGCGAAGGATACGAGTGTCGGAGGAACGTGGATATCATTAAATGTACCGGACATTGAGTCCTTGCCGCCGATCGAAGGAACTTCGAAATCAAGCTGTGCTTTATATGCACCGAGCAAAGCAGACAGAGGCTTGCCCCATGCTGTCTTTGAACTCATCCTCTCAAAATATTCCTGGAATGTAAGTCTTGCCGTTGCAGGGTCAACACCCATTGCAAGGAGTTTGAGCAAGCTCTCAACAACAGCATGGTAAGAACCGGCATAGGGGTTCCACTCCGTGAAGTAAGGATCAAAGCCGTATGTCATTACGGAAACGGCATCTGTATAACCCTTATCCATGGGGATCTTGCAGGCCATACCTTCCTCAGGCGAATCCTGGAATTTACCGCCGTAAGGCATAACTGCTGTTGCAGCGCCGATCGAGGAATCGAATCTCTGCGTAAGTCCCTTTCTCGAACACCCTTCAAGTGAATTGAGCGCACCGGAAAGAGATGCGGCAAAATCGCCTGCCTTATATGCAGCGACAGTCTTATCGATATAGATATCGGACATGTCAGGAGATGCAACTTCAACGTCAGCATACTGCTTAGCGCCGTTCGTATCGATGAAGCTCCTTGGAAGATCTACGATAGTTACGCCGTTCCAGACCATCTTCATTACAGGTTCTTCTGTTACTTCGGCAACAACGGTTGCCTCAAGGTTCTCCTCATCGGCAGCTGCCATGAACTTATCAAGATCTGCTGGATGAACGACAACAGCCATTCTCTCCTGGGATTCGGAGATGGCAATCTCTGTTCCGTCGAGACCTTCATACTTCTTGGGAACTGCATCAAGATTGATCCTAAGACCTGCTGCAAGCTCACCGATAGCAACGGATACACCGCCAGCACCGAAGTCATTACATCTTATGATGAGCTTCGTAACGTCGGGATTACGGAAGAGCCTCTGAAGCTTACGTTCTGTCGGAGGATTACCCTTCTGGACTTCCGATCCGCAGGTCAGGACTGACTTTGTATCGTGAGCCTTGGATGAACCTGTAGCACCACCGATACCGTCACGGCCTGTCCTTCCGCCAAGAAGAACTACGATGTCACCGGCAGAAGGTCTTTCTCTGACGATATTCTCTGCAGGAGCAGCACCTACAACGGCACCGATCTCCATTCTCTTGGCAACGTAACCTGGATGGTAGATCTCATCTACCTGACCGGTTGCAAGACCGATCTGGTTGCCGTAAGAGGAATATCCTGCCTGAGCGGTCCTGACAAGTTTCTTCTGGGAAAGCTTCCCCTTAAGAGTAAGTGAAACGGGCAAAGTAGGATCTCCTGCACCAGTTACACGCATTGCCTGATATACATAGGAACGGCCGGAAAGCGGATCTCTGATGGCACCGCCCAAACAAGTGGCAGCGCCGCCGAAAGGCTCGATCTCAGTAGGATGGTTATGCGTCTCGTTCTTGAACATGAAGATATAGTCCTTATCTTCACCGTCGACCTTGATCCTGACCTTTATCGAGCAGGCATTGATCTCTTCAGATTCATCAAGATCAGCGAGCTTGCCGTCTTTCTTGAGCTTCTTGGCAGCCAGAGTTGCCATATCCATAAGACAGATATGCTTCTCTTTAACTCTTTCTCCGTAGATCTCGTCACGGTTTGCAAGGTAATCTGCATATGTAGCCTTGATCTCTTCAGTCAGTTCATCATCACCGTCGAAAACGACATCTTCCAATTCAGTAAGGAATGTCGTATGTCTGCAGTGGTCAGACCAGTAAGTATCAAGAACCCTGATCTCTGTTATAGTAGGATTCCTTCCCTGTCCTTTGAAGAATTCCTGGGTAAAGAGGATATCAGCATCGCTCATTGCGAGACCCAATGAAGCGCGGAGTGCCTTGATATCGTCTTCTGTCATATCGATAAAACCGTCAACCGTGGCAACAGTTGTAGGTATATCATACTTATCTTCGAGCGTTTCGGGCTTCTCTGCGGAAGCTTCACGGCTTTCAACGGGATTGATCAGGTAATCAGCGATCTTGTTCTTCTCTTCATCGGTAAGAGCACCGTAGAAAGCAACGATCTTAGCAGTCTTTACAAGAGGTCTCTCCTTGCGGGTAAGGAACTGTACGCACTGTGCAGCTGAGTCAGCTCTCTGATCGTACTGTCCGGGAAGAGCCTCGATTATCAGGACGTAGGAACTGCCTGTAAGATCTACATCTTCATCGTAACAATCGTCTACGGGCGGCTCTGAGAAAACAACTTTCTTTGCTTCCTCATACTCTTCATCCGTGATGCCGGAGATATCGTAACGGTTGATAACACGTACGTTCTCCAATGTGGAAATATCAAGATCAGCTTTGATATCGTGCAACAAACCTTTAGCTTCGACAGCAAAAGGGGTCTTCTTCTCGGAAAGGATTCTTCTTACGGTCATAATGGGACACTCCCTCTTAAAATATTACAAAAATATTATACACTAACTTGTAATTTTCAAAGGGAGAGTTTTTGCTCAATTATTACAAAGAAAACAGATGAAATCCCGTAAAAAATCAGTAGAGATCATTCGCATACATGTCTTCAAAATGCCATAATTTGCTCGTATCGTATTTTTCGGGCAGCTTTATCCAATTACCTTCGGAAGTCTCGATATACCAGAGCGATTCATCATCATCATATTCCATCCAGCCATAGTCGCCGAAATCGGAGGAGATGCCCTCATACCAGTACTGCCACTGTCCGGGTTTAATATCTGTGTTAAACCAGAACCAGCAGTCAGTCTCCTTGTCGTAATAATCGTCTCCGTCAAGATAACAGGTCCTGTTGATCTCCTTAACAAAGACCGATGAAGGCATTGCCCGGGTTGTAATTACGGTCCTGTTTGCAGAGGTCTGTTCACGGTGGTTATTATTCGTGATCGATTTGATCGAAGAGAACGCAAACATAGGAAGAAGGAACGACAGGTAGATCAGCGGCATTCCTATTGTTACGCCAAGATATATGAAAAGCATAATAAACAAAGGTTTTCTGCTTGCCATTCCGGAACCTCTGTTCTTGCCGACCGCTGCATCGATCTTATCGATCTTGATCTGGGCTCCGCATGATGAACAACCGGGTATCGTTCCCTCTTTCCATTCCCAAAGTGATTTGGTTCCGCAGAATTCACAAGTCAGCATGGTCTGGGTGTTTGCAGCACAGACATTCCTGTAATGAACACCGTTTTCATCATAATAGCCTTCATCATGCTCAACACCGTCAGCATCAGTCCAGGAATGAGGATAATAGATATAATCGTGGTCACGAAAATCATAACGGATGCTGTGTCCGTGTCTTGACGTGACCCATCCGGCAGGTTGATTTGTCCTCGGTCTCAAAGGCGCACTGTATCCTGAACCGCCGCCAGACCTTGATGAATAACTGGAATGCGAATGAGATGAGTGCGACGAATGAGAACTGTGCGAAGAATGCGAAGAATGTGATGAGTGTGAATGATGGCTTGGAGGCATGGTCCTATCCCCTTTCATGCTTATTCCATAAGGTTTTAACCAGGAATATTATAAGTTATTTCCAGATAAACAACCACCGGAATCAGTATCCGGTGGTTGTAAAATACAGATCAGTTCATATCATCCCTTGCCGTTAACATATTTATCGTACTTGTAAAGGAAGGTTACCATCTGGCGCCTGAGGCACTTGCCCTGGGGACGGAATGTACCGTCAGGGAGTCCTGCCAGGATCTTCATCTCGGATGCCCAAAGTGTTGCCTTGTAGAAGTAATCCGTCTTCTCTACATCCGGGAAGGGATTCTTAGTTGTCTTAGGCTCCGGCTTACCTGCCATCCTCCAGAGGAATGTTACGGTCATTGCTCTTGTGCAGACAGTCTGAGGGTTGAACTTCTTATCGGAAGGAACTGTAGTTATTCCCTGCTCAACTGCCCAGATAACTGGCTTGTAGAAGTACTCAGTACTCTTGACATCAGTAAACTTGCATGTTGTCGACTTTGTCTTAGGTTCACCTTGGAGCCTGTAGAGGAAAGTGATCATCTGGGCACGGGTACAGTCGTTGGCAGGACGGAACTCCGTCTGGTTCGCATAACCCTTTACGACACCCTTGGCCGTCAGATAGTTGGTAGGCGCATACCAGAAGTCACTACTGTTGATTACATCCTTATAAAGAACAGTTACAGTGCATTTAGCGCTCTTGCCGGAAACAGAGGCTGTGATCGTTACCTCACCTGCCATCTTTGCGGTTATCTTACCCTTGGAATCAACAGTTGCGATCTTGCTGTTGGAAGACTTCCAGTTTACTGTGTCTTTGGAATTAGTCGTGGCTTTAAGGGTCAGTGTATTGCCGCATACGACATTAGCCGAAGACTTATCAAGTTTAAGGCTTACAGCATCTTTCTTGATCTCGAAAGTCTGGCTTAAAACAGCATTATAAGAATCAGTTCTGCTCAAAACGGCTGTCTTATCGTTAACTTTTGCGCTAATCCCGGTTTCAGGGAAACAATAACCGTCTTTAGACTTGAGATTGATATCTACTCTGTATTTGTGACCTTTTTCAAATTTGCCGGTTGCAGGATTCATTGCAACATCCGAACCTGAGGTAATATCAAACCATTTAAGATCAAAGTTTTCGCAAAGATATCCCTCTGTATCTTTGATCTGCGGTTCGTAATCCGGATGTTTACCATTTACAGGTTCTGAAATCTTTGCATTAACGGTATTGATCTTTGTATAGGTTTCTTCGGGTTTTATACATTTGATATTATCAGAAACAAAGCAAGCGTATGTTCCACCATCGGTAATAGTGATATCTCCGTTATTTCCTATTGTGCCGTTATTGAGAGAGAATACGGTATCTTTTGTAAATACATAGCCTTCATTTGCTTTAAGCCATACTCTTACGTGATAAACATATCCTTCTACTGCAGGTTCAGTTTTCCAGTTAACATCATGCCATAAGTAGATATCTTTGTAAGACCAACGCAGACTGTTACAATCCGTTGGAGAATTTATATCTCCAAGCGGGAAATAGTAAGGTGCGTTTTCAGGCAACTCAGGGTTATAATTCAAAAGATCACCGGCTATCGGAAGCTTGACTATAACGTCGGCATTTTCAATAACATTATTAGGTTCGAATTCACATTCTGCATAATAGTCGGCACCCGTCGTTTTCTTGATACGTGCATCTGTTTCTTCAACTGTTGCAGAAATATTATTGATGTAAACAGGACGCGGATCAGTCTTAAAATTGAAATAGATCCTTACTTTATATTTTTTTCCGGCCTCGAAAGTATCGATACCAGGCTGCATATAATAATCTCCATATTTGCCGTTGACCTGTTTAAGCCATAAGACTCCATTTTTCATATAGCCATTTGTATAATCAACCGTTTCAACATTTATCTGCTGAGTGACTTTATAACCGGGGGTGCTTCCCGGCGTTGGAATGTCGATATCCATTACTCCCTGATAAATGTCAGCAGAAGCTGTATTCGACAACAATCCGGCAAAGATGATCGCAGAAAACACAACCGCACAAAGCATTAAACTAAAGATCTTAAACTTTCTCATTTTGATTATCTTATCCTTCCATATCATTAATTAATTCTGAATTAACCCTAAGGAATCTCTCCAATCCCTCACTGTCAAGGGATCCATGAGCGAGGCGCGCCTGGTCATAGACGTGCTGGGCAAGCTTAGCAGCCTTTTCTTCGTTTCCGCCCATTGATTCCAGGGCAGCTATCTTGACGATAACGGGGCTGTCCGTGTTGATAACGAGCTCTGAGGAATCAGGGAACATGTCTTCCATATCCTCTGCTTCCTTGCCCTGCGCCTTCATTATCCTTCTGTACTGCTCCTGCATCTCCTTCATCCTTCTGGAATCCTCGGATTCACGGATAAGGGCAGGCATTGCATCTGCGCCCATATTCATTGCAGAGACATTGAGTTTCTCATTGCTCAGGACCTTACGGAAGAGTGTCTTGTATTTTTCTTTGTCTTCAGCATCCGAATCTGTTCCTGAAAGGGTTGCATCGACTCTGGAGAACCTGATGTCACGGTTCTTCATCTCGAAGAAAGACATATAATTGTTATCGATCTCTTCATCCATAACTACTACATCGAAGCCTTCGTTGCGGCTCATGGCGACATAAGCTGCCTGGGCTGTGGGATCTGTAGTATAGCGGATAGTCTTCTTATCGCCTTCTAAGAGCTCGGAGACGGTCATGAACTTGCCGTCTGAAGTCTTGAAGAGTGTGATGTCCTTGACCTTCTCATAGAACTTCTCATCACGCATCTGGCCGTATTTAACGAAGATGGAGATGTCAGACCAGTATTTCTCAAAGTCCTCACGGCTGTTCTTGAAGAGCTCATTAAGCTTATCGGAGACTTTCTTGACGATGTGGCCTGAAAGCTTTTTAACATAAGAATCCTGCTGGAGTGCGGATCTTGATACATTAAGAGGCAGGTCAGAACAGTCAAGGCAACCCTGCAGGAGGAAGAGGAAATCCGGGATTATCTCTTCGATGTTATCTGCTACGAAAATCTGATGGTTATATATCTTGATCCTTCCCTCGAGGGACTGGTAAACATTGTCTGTCTTAGGAAAATAAAGGATTCCCTGCAGCGTAAACGGATAGTCCATGTTAAGGTGGATCCAGAACAAGGGATCGTCACTGTCGTTAAATACACTGTGATAGAAGGACTTATACTCGTCATCCGTGCAGTCAGAAGGTTTCTTGAGCCAGAGAGGTGATTTGTTGTTTACAGGGACATACCTTACGGGATCTTCTGTATATTCCTCCCCCTTCTCTTCTGCTTCAGCCTTTCGCTTGGCTTCTGCTTCCTCGTGGAGTCTGTCGGACTTAAGATCTATGAAATAAAGATCAGCAGGAGCAAAATAGCAGTATTTACGGATGGTCATGCGCAGAGTTGCGGTATCGAACTGTTCTATCGCATCTTCAGACAACTTGATCGTAACCTTTGTTCCGACCGTATCTCTGTCACCTGCCGTGATCTCATAGTCCATGCCTTCTTCCGAGCGCCACCTTACGGGCTCAGATCCTTCACTGCAGCTTAAAGTATCGATGGTAACTTCATCCGCCACCATAAATGACGAGTAGAAACCGAGACCGAAATGGCCGATAATGCCGCTCTTATCTGTTGATTCCTCGTTATATTTGGTGACGAAGTCGACAGCACCGGAGAAAGCGATGCTGTTGATATACTTTTCGACTTCCTCGGCTGTCATGCCAATGCCGTTATCTTCGAATGCGATCGTCTTGTTGTCGTCATCGTAGATAACGTTGATCTTATAATCTTCTTCAGGAGCATTGGTCTCACCAAGTTCAACAAGTCTCTTGCGCTTGGCGATCGCGTCTGCGCAGTTGGAGATGAGCTCTCTAACAAAGATGTCCTTGTCTTCATAGAGCCATTGCTTGATGACCGGAAAAATGTTTTCGGTCGTAACCGATATCTTACCGCTCTTTGTTTCCATCTTTATTCCTCCAAAAATTTATTCTCGCTAAGATATTTTACCTGAGATTCCTTATAAGATCTCATAATACCCTGAAGCACAGGGTTTCTTGCCGAATCAAATTCGATGCCGTCAACGGATGCGACCGGCAATATGTCAAAAGGTGTACTCGACACGAACAGAGAAGCATTACTCTCCTTAAGTTCGTTGAGAGTAAACATATCGGTCTTAAGGTCTAAGTGTTGGTCTTTCAAGGCTTCGATCACACGGTTTCTTGTAATGCCTATAAGGATCTTATCATCAGGAGCGGAATATACCGTTCCGTCAACGATCGCAAAGAAATTGGACTTGGACCCTTCATAGAGTTTGCCGTTGTTATCTGCAAGTATCAGTTCGAATGCGTTTGTATCTTCAAAGACTTTGGCTACAGCTGCCTTATAATCACCTCTGAACGCTTTGATATTGGGGGCCTGACGTTCCCAGCACAAGGATGCCGAGACGATACCCTTATCAAAGTCTTCTTTTGCAGGGAGTTTTATGTCCACATAGTGGATAACCCTGTAGTCTGCTGCAGCAACGATCCTTAAGGAACTGAAGCATTTGCCGGATGTTTTCATCAGGAATCCCCTGATGTCTTCAACCATACCATCAAGACTGATAACATCTTCCGTGTCGGAAGATACTGATCTTTCAAGCCTTGCAAGATGCTCCTCCCAGAACAGAGGTCTGCCACCGATGAGTCTGATCGTCTCGTAATATGAAAGCTTATCGTAGGGGTCCTTAAGAGCCTCAACCTCAGCTGAAGTGACCGGATAGTAATCTCCGTTAATGAATACCAGGGCTCCGATCGGGCTTTCTATCAGCGGATATCCCATTTTTGTAGCTCCTTATAACAAATTCTTCCAATGAAATTATACTCATTTGTTGCAAAATGTTAATTTCAAAATAGTATCTTGTAATAATAGGTTTTCAAACATAAAATATTAAAGATTTGTCAGATTGACTAATATTTATAAATATATTTTGGAGGTGCCCTATGGCAAAGGAAAAATTCTTATTGGCTTATTCAGGCGGACTTGATACTTCCATCATCATTCCCTGGCTGCTCGAGCATTACGACTGCGAAGTAATCGCAATGGCCGGTGAAGTTGGTATCGGTATCGACGAGACATTCCTTAAGGAGAAGGCATTAAAGTGCGGTGCTACTAAGTGCTTCGTAGAAGATATCTCCGAAGAGTTCATCACCGACTACATCTACCCTACTCTTAAGGCAAACGCTGTTTACGAAGGCAAGTACCTTCTCGGTACATCCTTTGCACGTCCCGTTATCGCTAAGAGAATGGTCGAGATCGCAAAGCGCGAAGGCTGCACGACGATCGTTCACGGCTGCACGGGTAAGGGCAACGACCAGGTAAGATTCGAGCTTACGATCAAGGCTCTGGCTCCTGAAATGAAGATCCTGGCTCCCTGGAGGATATGGGATATCAAGTCCCGTGACGAAGAGATCGACTATGCTGCTGCAAGAGGTATCCCGGTTCCTGTAACAAAAGAGACCAACTATTCCAAGGATGAGAACCTCTGGCACCTCTCTCACGAGGGTATGGATCTTGAAGATCCCGCTAACGAGCCTGACCTCGACAAGATCCTTGAGCTCATGGTAAGCCCCGAGAAGGCACCCGATAAGCCGACTTATGTTACATTCAAGTTCGAGAAGGGTATCCCCGTTGAAGTTGACGGCCAGAAGCTCTCCCCTGTTGATCTTCTGAAGTACTGTAACAAGGTTGCCGGTGAGAACGGCGTTGGTATCGCTGACATCGTTGAGAACCGTCTTGTAGGCATGAAGAGCCGCGGCGTATATGAGACTCCCGGCGGAACACTTCTTTATGCTGCCCACAGAGAGCTCGAGCTTCTTACGATCGAGCGTGACACACTGCACTATAAGGATCTTGTTGCTCAGAGATTCGCAGAGCTCGTATACTACGGTCAGTGGTTCCATCCCTTGCGTGAAGCTCTCTCTGCATTCGTTGACGATACACAGAAGACAGTTACCGGTGAAGTTAAGATGAAGCTCTACAAGGGCAACTGCACACCTGCAGGAACAACATCTCCCTACTCACTCCACGATGTCTCCATTGCAACATTTGATGAGGATGATGTTTACAATCAGGCTGATGCCGGCGGATTCATCAACTGCTTCGGACTGCCCATCAAGGTCAATGCTCAGATGAAGCAGAGAAACGGATTACTAAATAATTAATCTTTTCGAAAAATAAAGTATAATGTAAGAGCCGCGCAAAGAGCGGCTCTTATCTTTTCATTAAGGAAGGTTATCCTATGTCAGAGAAAATGTGGGCCGGAAGGTTCTCCAAAGATACCGATAAGACTGTTAACGACTATAATTCATCTCTTCCCTTCGACTGCCGTATGTATAAGCAGGATATCGAGGGTTCCAGAGCTCACTGCAAGATGCTCGTAAAACAGGGCATTATACCTGCTGTTGACGGCGCAAAGATCGACGAAGGTCTCGTATCGATACTTAACGATATCGACTCAGGCAAGCTCACATTCGATTCAGATGCTGAAGATATCCATATGTTCGTCGAAGCCGAACTCACTAAGAGGATCGGTGAACCCGGCAAGAAGCTCCATACCGGCCGTTCCAGGAACGACCAGGTTGCTTTGGACCAGAGGCTTTATCTTAGAGATGAGGTTACTTCCATCACAGAACTTGTTTCTTCACTGCGCTCTTCTCTTATCGCGATCGCCAAGGATAATCTTTATACTTATATGCCCGGATATACTCACCTGCAGAGAGCACAGCCCATAACACTGGCTCATCACCTGTCGGCTTATATCGAGATGTTCGGCCGTGACATCGACCGAATGAAGACCGTTGTCGATCACTGTAACATCTCACCATTGGGATCCGGTGCGCTTGCAGGAACGACTTATCCTCTTAACAGGGAATATTCGGCTGCTAAGCTCGGAATGACATCGATCACAATGAACAGCCTTGACGGAGTATCCGACAGGGACTTCGCAGTTGAATTCGCATCTGCTTCTTCCCTGTTCATGATGCATGTTTCAAGGCTTTCAGAAGAGATTATCCTTTGGGCATCACAGGAATTCAAGTTCATCGAGCTTGATGATGCATATTCGACAGGCTCTTCAATGATGCCCCAGAAGAAGAATCCTGATGTTGCCGAGCTTACCAGAGGTAAATCCGGCAGGGTTATCGGTGATCTGGTATCCCTTCTTGTCCTCATGAAAGGACTTCCACTTACATACAACAAGGATATGCAGGAAGTTCAGGAGACTGTATTCGACTGTGTAGATACATTGAAAGCCGTTATCCCGCCTTTCGAAGGCATGCTCAAGACGATGAAGATCAATAAAGACCGCATGGAACAGGCTGCAGCCGGCGGATTTACCAACGCTACCGACCTGGCTGACTACCTTGTTCGTAAGGGGATCCCCTTCAGATCGACCCACGAGATCTCAGGCAAGCTCGTTCACTACTGCATCGAGCGCGGAATATCTCTTTCTGATGTAAGTCTCGAAGAATTCAAGTCTTTCTCACCTTTGATCGAAAATGACGTTTATGAAGCGATCTCGATCAAGAACTGCGTCGACAAGAGGACAGTTCCCGGCGGTCCGGCTCCCGAGACAGTCAAGGCTTATCTTGACAGTCTGTAAGTTGTTCTTTCTGATAAACTGATCAAATAAGGGTGTCTCAAGATTCGAGACACCCTTATAGTTTTAAACGATCATGATCAGATCAGTTGCTCTTGATGATCGCTATCGCCTCATCTATTGTTTCGGCCTTATTCTGCATGATCAGTTCTTCGATCCTGGCTACGCTGTCGAAATCACGGTATTCCTCAGGCACGATGGGATCCATAATGATCTTCTTGTCTTCAAGCTGGGCAAGCCTTTCGAGTTTCTTCTGATTGGCAACGCCCTGATTGTATCTTTCTCTTGCAAGTGAACTCATGTCATCAGCTTTTTCATTGTTGTCCTTCTGCTTTCTTCTGGCAACCTTATAGCCGAAAACGATAATGACAGCAACAATGATAATTCCGAGGAATGCACCGAGCAGATAGCCCATCTCATCTTGATTAATAACGGCAACAAACGAAGATGCCAGATAGATCAGATAAAACAAGCCAGTCGCGATGATCAAGAACGGCCAGAAATATCTGAAGAATGATCTCCTCTTGAATGCCGTCTGTTCTTCTTCCTTAGGGAAATTGTCCACGGGTTTGACCGTTTGTACCAGATATTCGTATTCATCCAAAAGATTCCTGTAATCATCCAGTTTCTTTACGAGTTCCGAACGGTTGCCTGGTTTACCGAATCCCGTTAACCTGAGGCCGCAGCTGCTGCAGAATTCCTCTCCCTCTTTGAGCAAAGCTCCACACTTCCAACATGTTCCCATAATAAATCCTCCCTTATTTTTTCTGATAAATCAGTTTTTAAAGCTGTGTATAGGCGCCGGTATGCGTCCTCCCCTGTTTATAAAGTCCGCACAGGACTTATTGTTTACTTCCATTATAGGAGCAGTTCCAAGCAAGCCGCCGAATTCAACGGTCTCGCCTACTCCTTTGCCCGGCACGGGAATGATCCTAACTGCCGTAGTCTTGTTGTTGAATGTTCCCAATGCCATCTCATCGGCGATGATGCCTGAGATAGTCTCTGCGGTAGTCGCTCCGGGTACTGCGATCATGTCGAGACCGACGGAGCAGACGCAAGTCATGGCTTCGAGTTTTTCGAGCTTAAGACCGCCGGACATGGCTGCGGCGATCATGCCCTCATCTTCCGATACGGGAATGAAAGCGCCGGAAAGGCCGCCTACGGATGAGGAAGCCATTATACCGCCCTTCTTAACAGCATCGTTGAGCATGGCAAGAGCTGCGGTCGTTCCCCAGGTTCCGCACTCTTCAAGACCGAATTCCTCAAGAAGCCTTGCAACAGAGTCACCGACTGCAGGCGTGGGAGCCAGCGACAGGTCGATTATGCCGAAGGGTACGCCCAATCTGTCTGATGCTTCATTTGCAACAAGTTCACCTACGCGTGTGATCTTAAAAGCTGCTTTCTTGATAGTCTCGGCAACAATACCGAGATCTGCACCCTTTACTTTTTCCAGAGCGTGCTTAACTACGCCGGGACCTGAGATCCCTACATTGATAACGCACTCAGGTTCACCCGGACCGAGGAAAGCTCCTGCCATAAAGGGGTTGTCTTCAGGCGCGTTTGCGAATACGACGAGCTTGGCACAACCCAGAGCTCCCGTATCTTGTGTCCTGTCGGCCGTAGCCTTGATTATGCGGCCCATGTCACGGACTGCATCCATATTGATCCCTGTCCTGGTGGAAGCAAGGTTTACCGATGAACATACGAATTCTGTCGTAGCCAGTGCTTCGGGAATTGATTCGATAAGAGTCTTATCTGCCTTTGTATAGCCTTTATGGACGAGTGCGGAAAAACCGCCGATAAAGTTTACGCCGCAGGCTTTTGCAGCCCTGTCCAGAGTCTTTGCAAAAGGAGTGTAATCATCTGAGCCGCATGCTGCAGCCACGATAGATATCGGCGTTACAGAGATCCTCTTATGGATGATCGGAATATTGTATTTACGTGATATCTCCTCGCCTACTTCGACAAGACGGCCGGCGTAACGGCAGATCTTATCGTATATCTTTTCGCAGGACCTGTTGATATCTCCGTCAGCACAATCCATAAGTGATATACCCATCGTAATGGTCCTTATGTCGAGATGCTGGTTGGAGAACATCTCCATTGTCTCTAAAATCTCATTTTCATTGATCATATATATAACCTGCTTTACTGATCAGATTCTGTGCATAGCATTGAAAAGTCCCGTATGCTGGATGGTGATCTTTACGCCCAGCTCGTCACCTATTGACTTGAGACGTTCCGAAAGATCAGATTCTTCGATCTTGATGTCCCTTAATTCCACGAGCATGATCATGGTAAAAAGGTCATCCATGATCGTCTGGGAGATATTGATGATGTTGATATCATATTCTGCGAGCAGATTAGCCACTCCAGCGATAATACCTACTCTGTCCTGACCAAGGACTGTAATTACTGCTGTATTCTTATCATCTTTCATGATCCTATCCTCCCTTATGTTAACTTTTGTAATTATACACCTTCCTGCCTACAGATCTTATATATGCATTAGCACAGTTTATGCCGTCAACGGCTGAAGATACTATACCGCCCGCATAACCGGCTCCTTCTCCTGCAGGAAAGAGTCCGGTGCAGCTGATGCTCATGTAAGTTTCCTTATCCCTTAAGATCCTTACAGGTGACGAGCTGCCAGTCTCCGGAGCGGTAAGAACGGCATCTGCCATATCGAAGCCCTTGATCTTCCTGCCCATCAGTCTTATACCGTCGATCAACGTATCTGTTATATATTTCGGGAACAGTTCCCTCAGATCGCAATAACTTACTCCGGGCCTGTAACTCGGAATGACAGACTGCCTGGCATGTTCCGTAACTTTCCCCGAAACAAGATCACCATAGGTCATACAAGGTGCATTATCATTTGAGCCTGCCAGTTCAAAAGCACGCTTTTCGAGCATTTCCCTGAACGTCAGCCCGTCGAAAACATCAGATCCGAAGTCATCTTTTGTGACAGGAACGAGGAGCGCTGAATTCGAATTATCGAGATCTCTTGCATGATAACTCATTCCGTTAGTGACTATATGCCCCGGGAAAGCCGAGGATGCGACGACTTCGCCGCCCGGGCACATGCAGAAAGTATAAAGTTTCCTGCCTGTGGAAGTATCTACAGCCAGCTTGTAATCAGCGGCGCCGATATTATACAGATCTTTCGTATCTACGCCGTATTGGGAGATATCGATCATCCTTCTGCTGTGTTCGATCCTGACTCCGACTGAAAAGCTCTTGGATTCCATTGCGATCCCGTCATTATAAAGAGAGCGCATCGTATCTGTGGCAGAATGACCGATACCCAGAATAACACCGCATGCAGGAACCTCGATAACTGTGCCGTCAGCCTTGCAGAGAACTGATGCTATCTGTCCGTCTTTTCTGCCCAGGCCGGTAAACTCAGTATCAAAAAGGATCCTGCCTCCATGATCTTCGATCTCCTTACGGATCGAGGAGACTATCTTTCTCAGATTATCTGTACCAATGTGGGGATGGCTGTCATAGAGGATCTCATATGGTGCACCATGTTCACAAAAGGTCCGGTTTACAAATTCAATCAGATCAGATCCTATTCCGGTATAAAGCTTACCGTCTGAAAAAGTTCCTGCTCCGCCTTCACCGAACAGAATGTTTGAATTTACATCAAGATGTTTTAAACCGTAACGGTAATCATAACAATCCTGTATCCGCTCATCCACCCTGCGGCCGCGTTCGATTACAACAGGGTTAAAGCCGCATCTGGCAAGCACAAGAGCAGCAAAAATCCCTGCAGGACCAAAACCTACGACGACAGGAGCAGGATAATATGTCCTCATTTTTTCAGAGCACTTATTAAGATAAGGCATAGCTTTCATTTCAAGAGCCATCCTCTTCATTTCCTGTTCACCGGGATCGTAATCATCAAGCCTGTAACAAAGCTTAAGTTTGCCGTGCCTGGCATCGATAAATCTCTTTTTTATCACGAATTCTTTGCCGGGGAATCTTTCTTCGATCCTTTCCCTGTCAGACATCCTGCGCGTATCTTTTAGAGGATCAAAAACTATATCGCCGTAGGTCATAGATCAAAGTTCTCCGATAATGCCGTCAGCACACAGGGCAGCCGAAGTCCAAGCCCATTGCAGATTATATCCTCCGCAGATACCGTCAACATTGACAGCTTCGCCGACAACATAAAGACCTTCCGTCTTCTTTACCTGCATGCTTTCATCAAGCGAAGAAAGCTTAACTCCGCCCTGTGAGACCTGTGCATCAGCAGGCTTGCCGTAAGATGAGATCTTTACCGGGAAAGATGTCAATGCATCAGCGATCCTGACTAGGTCATCATATGACAGGTCTTTGGCTGGCATGTTGCACTTATATCCAGTTTTCTTAAGGATATAGTCAAGTACTGTGCGTTGGATTATGCCGGAAAAAGCTGCTGAGAGTGATCTCTCCGGGAACATCTTGGCTCTGACCGCAGCCATAAGGCAGCATTCACCGGGCTCGGCGTTGCAGAAATTGATATAAATGACAGGCTCGATGCCGGAATCGACTGCTCTAACTGCGCGGCCGGAAAGGTCGAAGATACAGATGCCTGACAAGCCGCCTTCCTTTGTGATCTGGAGTTCCCCTGAAGCCTCAGTCTGCTCCTTGCCGTCATCCAATGTGACAGTTGCTGGTATCCTGATGCCTGCGATCGTCTTGAGAGACTGGTCATCAGAATAAAGAGGTACGAGAGAACAGCTGAAATCGATGAAATCCTTATAGGACAGGAGTCCTGTCATAAGATATTTTACATCGCCTTCTGATCCTGTCTTTGGATATGTAAAACCGCCGGTTGCAACTACCGTCTTCTCGGATAAGAGCTTGGAGCCGTCATCCAGGACGAGCTCGAACAGATCTTTATCCTTATGTATCTCCTTGACCTTGTTGCCGTTGATCATTTGACAGCCGTGTTCCTCGACAAAGAATCTCAGGGCATCAACGACAGTGCCTGCTCTGAATGTGGCGGGATAATAAAGGTCACCCTTATTAGTCGTAAGAACGCCGAGAACGTTTTCGAAAAAATCTATCGCATCGGAGCTGCCGAAGCGGTCCAGTGCGCGTGAAAGTTTTGCAGGATCATCAGTGTTATAAGCTGAGAGCCTAAGATCCGAATTCGTGAAATTGCACCTTCCGGAACCCGTCAGCATCAGTTTCTTACCGCATCTGGGGTTGGAATCGATAAGCGCGACTTTGGTCCCGGGTCTCTGGAGCAGGATCCTGGCTGCCGTAAAGAGACCAGAAGCGCCGGCGCCGATTATAGTGCAGTTATAACGTGAAGTAGACACTTTAAGACTCCTTATCCGTTTCCTTTGACTGAGTCGTGAAGTCTCAGAGCGCGGTGGTATTTGCTCTCGTCAAACGTTACACTACCCGTCTGTTCCATGATCTTTCCTGCCATTTCCATAAGGCAGGAAATATCTCCTGACTTAAGTTCCAGTTCAAGCTCGCATATATCATCGGATGCTTCACCTGACCTTATCTCACCGATATCGATACAGGCTTCAACGGTGCTGCCGCCTGATCTGAATGTATATATCTTTCTTGTAAACTCTACAGAACACAATGGGACGAGTTCCTCATCCTTTATGCCTTCCAGAACTTCTTTAAGCATATCAAGCGGATCGTCATCTTCGTTAACGGAATCGATGAATGCTTCAGATGAAAATCTGCTGCAGTCAGAAGGCAGGTTCCATTCATAACGCTGATGAAGACCGTTAACTACTGCACCGCCGTATTTGACTGTATGCTCGTATCTTGCGTTATCACCGGGATCATAGGTCCTGACACGGACAACCGCTTTACGGGCATTAAGCCTTCTGTCGGGAGTATCGAAATATGTATTGATGAGCCTGTTATCTGATTCAGGCGTTTTATCCTTGCAATAGGAATCAAACCAGCCGGCAGATGTAATGGCCAGAAGGTCTTCCGGATCTTTAAAAAGGAGCTTGATCTCTGTTTCCATAACGACTCCGGATCAGATCAATTGACTGTGTGTACACCGCTTGTAGAAACTGCGCAGAGCTTATCGTTTTCGATAAAACCGATCCTCAGAACGTCTTCATCTACGGCAATATCACCGGTGATAGTACCGTTGTTCCTGATGAAGAAGATCCTCTTATCCACGCTCAGTGCGCAAAGATTTCCGACCGATGTAATGCCGTTGACGTCTGAACCTATTTCGGAATTATAGATGATGCTGTCAGAGCTGTTGATAACAGCAAGCTTGTTGAGCTGATCGACGCTGTCCGAATAGACTACGAACATGTGGTCTCCGACTTTCCTGACAAAATTGATCGAAGAGAAATTGATGCGCAGCTCCACAAGATCTCCGTCCCTGACCTTATATATTCCGTCAGATGTAAAGCCATAGAGCGTATTGCCTATAAAAGTAAGATTGGCGAAAATGACCGAATCAGAGACCGTATAGATTGCAAGGTCGGATACATCAACGGAATCCTTGTCACGCTTCAATGAGAATACTCTGATATAAGGAACGGCAGATGCGCCGGCAGTATTGACCGTTGATACGGCCATAAGAGAAGAATCGTCACTGAATGCAACACATATAGGGAAACCGGAATTGTATGAAGACCATGTCGACAGCACGGCTCCGTTAGAATTATAGAGGATAACTTCACCATAGGCATCTCCTCCGTCGGTGATAACGGCAAAATAACCGCTGTCAGATATATAAACGGACTTGATCTTATTGGTTACGGGAGAAGCGAACATAACACCGTCCCTGTTAAGAGCCGCAAGAGCATAACCGTCGGCATCGTAAACACACGCAAACTGGTTATGAGTCGTACAGTGAGGGTTGGAATACGAAATAACCTGGGAATAGACTTCGTTGCCCGAAAGAGTCAGATATGCCGCTCTGTCGTTTGTGACTTTAAGGACACCGTCGGCAAAAGGATAGAGCTTCTGTGCTTCGGAATACTCGCAGTTGAATCCTCCCTGCCCGGACAGCTTGATCTGCATATCGGCACCCTGATGAGATTCTATGCTCTTCGATACGAAGAACAGCAATACAATACTTGCGATCAAAACGATCGCAAAGATCATGACGACAACCGTAAGCTTGGCATTCAGACGCTGCCTGGGCTTTTTGATTTCTGTATTCTTTTCCATACTCTCCTCTTATCCAGCCGGATCTTACTGATCGACAGGTATATTATAAACACCGCTTCTGTTTTCCGAAATAGCAGTATTCAGTAATTTATAGGCTTCCCATACACCGTAGCTGTATGTATCTGTCCCGCCGTTATTGAACAGAACTTTATCATACACATAATAGCCGGAATATTCACCATTTATGAAAACATAATATGAATCGTTGTTTCTCTTTACAAATTCAACAAGATAAGTCTGGTAGTTTGAAGTGATAAAGGTCAGGTTGCAGACCGGATCGTTCAAAACAGGCTTGGCATCAAGTTCCAGACCGCCGATATCCATGCAAACCAGGCTCTCAAAGAACATAGCGCAATAAGATCTGCCTTCGTTATTGGTCACCTGGGCATTTCTGCCGTTAAGAAGTGCCGTAGCTGTCTTATCTGATATCGCTTCATCTTCTTTAACATCAAGCGAGAACTCGAATGATTCATCCTTATATTCACCTTTGACTACTGATATATCAGAAGCTCTGAAATATTTGACATAAGACTGCATATAAGACAATACGGGAGCATCAAGAAGTCCTATCTCGTTTCCGCTGAGCTTAAAATATACCTTATTGCTGTCGATAAAACCATAATAGTAACCCGCCATGTTCATGGATAAAGATATCTTCTTCGTTGAACCGTCCTTGTTCGCAAACGTAAAGACGAATGCGGGATCAGCAAGGCCGTAATTGCCGAGTTCTTCAGCTGGTATGTCGACATAGGACATGATGCGGAGCTTTGCAACATAATCCATGAGCGTTGCGAAGTTGGAAGAAGAATCTTTTTCGATCGGACTTGTTATACGGAACTGCGGTGCATCAGAACTTTCTGATGCCTTGACATCAGCCTTAAGTTCAAGACCGTCAGTCTTTCTTGTAAAGCTTACGGACTCCATCAGAGAATAATCAAGGTCAAGGATCTGCGATTCAAGGAAATCATTTCCTTTATATGCCGCATATTCCTTCTTTATCGCAGGGACCGTGTAAACTCCTGTCGTACCTTCAAGACTGACATAAACGTTGGATCCGTCGGTAGTCAGGTCTCCCATGTTGACCACACTGGTCTCACCGTTCTTTTTCGTAAGGATGATCTTGTATTCGGGATCCTGCAAGCCATACTCGGAAAGAGCGACATTATCGGAGATGAGATCTGCATAATAGTACATCAAAGCCGATACGAATGAAGACATCTTGTATGAAGAATAAGATGCTTGGGGGTCCTTATCCTCACCATTATATTCAAAATCGACAGCAACTCCGTCCGAAGTCTTAACAAGGACCGAGATCAGAGGAGAAGCAGGATCTTTGCTCTTGACGCTTATGGAATCAAGATCCGCATATCCTGCAGAAAAGAGATCAACGCTTTGGCTCTGTATGGGTTCCTTCGAAGAAGACGAGACCGCAAAATAGACGATAACGCCAACTACGAGAACAACCATTATTATCAGAGGAACGATGAGGCTTTTGAACGAACGCATCAGAGGTGCTTCCTCCTGTTGTATACGACTGTAGCGCAGATGATCAGTGCCAGAGGGATGATCGCTATGAATATGAGCGCCGTAACCGTGATCGATGTGGATGTGGCACGGTCCTTATCGATCGCATGGCTGTCGACCGGATAAGAAGGTATATCAAGGCTTTCCTCAGGAGCGATGCTGAGCATCCTGCGGACACAGCCCCTTATAAACAAAACATTCTGATCGGAATATCCGTAACCGGAGATATAACTGTCTGCAGTAAGATTGTTCGTTCCGAAAACAAATACTTCAGGGTTTGCATTGCCGTCATCATATGTAGCGTACATTCCTATGTTATATTTGCCTTCGTTCATATACTGAAGAAAACCGCCCTCAACATTAACGGCTTTTGCCTTATCGGATGTTGTCAGGACAGGATAGGTTGAGACATAATCAAGAGGCGCATCACAAACACGGATCGATCTCGGGAAGCCTGAATGGAGCTGATCTTTATCGGTAAAACCCTTAAACTCATCCGTAATGTCGACGTAAGACTCGTAATAGTCGGCGCTCAAAACATAAGAAGGATCGTTTTCCTCGATGAGACAGTCTTCGATATAAAGGTTTACCTTGGCCAGTGATTTGTTAAGATTCTCGTATTTTTCAGATGTATTTGAATAGTAATTGACCGATACTATAACTTTTCCGCCCTTTGCGATATACTCATCGAGCTTGAGCATAACGCTTTCGGGGATATCGGCATTAATCCCGTTGAGGAAGAGGATATCACAGTCATCCGGGATAGTGAAATCGCCGGAAACATTGATACTCTTGCTTTCACAGCCCAAAGCGGTCAGGATCGACTTCATCTCATAGCCCGGATCTTCCTGTAAGCCGGAAACAAAATAAGCGTGTTTTACTTTTTCGGACAAAAGATTATTTATCGTGTTCGAAAAAGTATATTCAGCAAGGACAGCAGTCGGAACAGCATAATCGTAGGAAGAATCATAAGAAAAGCAGTCGTATGGATCGACTATGGCTATCTTTTCACCGTTTTTGACTACATAATAACCGGACTTAAGATCATAAGAACCTGAAGGATCCAGTTCCTTGATTATCGAAGGATACTTGCTGGGATTTATATATTCAACTTTGATCTTATCACCGGCGTAATTATCATATGCTTCAAGCAAAGGTGCAATATATTCCAAAGGATCATGTTCGAGGGATGCGGGCAAATCGAATAAGCCGACGATCCTGATGGAAGTCCCGTCAGGTATCGTGTCGATGAATTCTTCCGTTTTCTTAGAGATAGAATTCTTGTGTGTCGCGGAGAAATCAAATGTTAGAGGCCCGCCGAGGAGCTTGTCAAAAAGGATATTAGCTGCGATAACTATAACAAGAAGGATGATGACCGAGCTGATGGAAAGGAGTTTAAGATCCATCGCCCGCTTGTTTTTCGTATTGTTGTTATTTTCTTTGATACTCTTCATAGTCCGTCCCTCCCCATCAACGCTGACTCCAGCGCTTCTTCTCAAGCATCCTGAATGTCAGATACAGGAAGAATACAGCCATAGACAGACAGAAGAACAAAGGAGCAACGCCAAACACTCCGAATCTGAATCTCTGTGTCTTAACAAAAGGATCAAGCCAGCTTATAACATCAGCTAAACCGCTTCCGAACGCATTTGCTTTCTCGGAGTCCACGTTCATCAATATAAGGACGGAGGAAACAGATGAATTAAGGAAAGAAGCGAATGTGGAAAGCATCTGTATCACAAGGATAAAGAGGAAGCACAAAAGAGCCGAGATTATCTGGCTGTCAGTCAAAGCGGAAGCAAAGCAGCCGATGGCAACAAAAAGCGCTGCAAGGAAGAAAAACACTATCGCAGCACCGAAATCGCCTGCACCTACAACACCGCCGAACGCCTTGGTAACTATCATATGAATGAAGACGTTAATGAACATTACAAAGATCAGCGACATTGCTGCAAGGAACTTACCTGCTACAACATCAAACATGGTTATAGGATTGGTGTAATAGAGTACTTCCGTACCTTTTTTACGGTCTTCAGAAAACAGGCCCATGGTAACGATCGGAACGATTATTATGAAAAACGATCTGAGAGATATGATCTCCAAAGATATATCAACAGATATATTCATGAGCATATTTACAAAATAGACTCCGGATATGAACGAGAACAATGCGATAACAACATAACCCACCGGGTTTCTGAAGAATGACAAAAATTCTCTTTTGAAGATTGCAGTCATATATTTTCCTCCCTTATCAACCTGTAATGGACAGGAAGATCTCTTCCAATGTCGGATCGAGCGAACGGAATTCCAGCATCGGATATCCGGCCTTGGCCAATGCGAAGAATATCGCTTCACGGGGATCTGTCTTAGCGCTGTTGGATACAAGGATCTCTATCTCATAGTATTCGCCTTCAGATCTGCGTATGGAAACATCCTGTATAGAAGTGAGCATCTTGATCTTGGAAACGATATCATCACCGTCTCCCCTCACCGTCAGAAGGAACTTCGAAGTTCCTGAAAGACGTCTTGAAAGATCGGGAATGGTATCGATCGCAGCAACCTTGCCGTGATTCAGGATAACGACTCTGTCACAAACTGCCTGTATCTCGGAAAGGATATGGGAACTGATTACGATAGAATGGTTCTTGGACAAGGATTTAACGAGTTTGCGTATCTCTATAACCTGACCGGGATCAAGACCTACGGTAGGTTCATCAAGGATAAGGATCTTAGGATCGCCTATAAGAGCCTGGGCAATACCTACTCTCTGCTTATAACCCTTTGAAAGGTTGCCGATGAGCCTGTCAGAAACAGAAGAGATCTTGACCATATCCATGATCTCAGAAAGCATCGGTTTACGGTCAGCCTTCCTGACCTTCTTAAGATCGCACATAAAATTGAGAAATTCTATAACCGTCATATCATTATAGAGAGGCGGCTGCTCAGGAAGATAACCGATATCTTTCTTGGCAAGTTCGGGTTCTTCAAGTATATCGTGTCCGTTGACTTTGACAGTACCGGAAGTCGAAGAAAGATATCCGGTGATTATGTTCATGGTAGTTGTTTTTCCGGCGCCGTTAGGTCCAAGGAAGCCGAGCACTTCACCGTCGTTAACCGTAAAAGAGATATCGTTAACGGCTTTCTTAGTACCATAATGCTTCACAAGATTGTTTATCTCGATCATGGCAAACCTCCGTGAGATATTGAAATGCGTATGCACACAGGTACTATTATACCAAAATAATAAAAATGTTAATAAAAAATTAACAAAACGGAGGAACTGTTACTTAAGAGAAGCGATGACCGAAAAGAGCGCTTTGCCATCTTCCCTGTATCCTGCGACAAGATATGTCTGAGGCAAAGATCCTTCCTGAACGAAGATGGATACCTTCTCCCCTTCTTTAACCTCGTTGATGTAATTGATATCAAGATCTCGTATCGCGAAAACATCAAGACCCGATTTATGAAGCGCGTCACATGCCCAGGATACATATCTCGTATTATTGACATGCCTGTTCCTGTCAAGTTCAGAAAAATCAGCATATTTGCAGATAACCGGCTCTGAAGATCCCAGTGTCTGAAGATCCGGAACTTCGATCTTTATCGTGCCGTCCGGAAATACCCTTCTGTCATCCTGAATCTTTATCTCAGGAAGGAAATCTTTCTTTGAAGGTATAACGGGCTTGTGGCTGTTCCAGTCAGCCAGTATCCAGTCGGTCGTTATATAACCAAAGCGTTTGCCTTCGGAATCAAAATATTCGAATTCCCTGGAGAAAACGATCTTGCGGAAGCCTGATCCCCAGGTCTTTACGCTAAACTTGTCGCCCCAGACAGGATAATAGTCAAAATGAGCCTTGACCCTCAGTATTATCCAGCAGATACCGTTTTCGGCAAGGAATCTGGTGCCGAATCCGCAACCCGCAGAGCCTTTCTCCGCAGCTTCCTGCATGTCACCCATGATGACATTAAGGAACATCTTATTGTCAAGTCCGCATTCAGTGCATTTGACCGTAAATTCAGAAGTGCTGTAACAATCCATGTTTTCCCCCATAGACCATGATAAGGTCACTTAAGCATCCTTCTTCTTTCTATACATTGCATATGCTGCTGTATATCTCGGGCAATATCTTCTGAAAACCGGATACATCTCGTCTTTCATCGCAAAAACGATCATATAGGAAGAATTGCCTCCGGTCATGATAAACCAATTCTCATCGGTGATCTGAATATCCTTATTGCACGTAAAGTTCAGCTTATAGGCAGCTTTCTTTATCATCTCGTTATATTTGGGATCGGTAACGGGAGCGATGCACTGGCAGTCCTTAAGAGAGAACTCACAAAGCTCGGCTCTCTTCTTCTTACCCATGATCTTGGCGCCGTTTACGACATCATTGACTATCTCGAGCTCGTATTCGACATACTGCCTTTTTAAGAACTCATATACGCCCCAGATGATGAGCACAGATATGGATCCGGTAAGCAGGATAAGGTTAAGGCCGAGCATGATCGGGATCGCATTCAGGAAAAAGATCAGCATTATTGCTGCAATGATAACGGCGATCTTATAAGCAACGCCGGTTACCTTGTTATCCCTTACCGCACGGTATTCAACAAAAGAATCATCAAACATCTTAAATATCCTCCGCGTAATATAATACACCATTTTTCGAAAAAGAGGACTTCGGCAAAACAAAAGCGGCTGCCCCGCAGGACAGCCGCCTTATAAAATGCTTGAAATGATATCAGTACATTCCGGGAGCAGCGGGTGCAGCAGGTGCTGCAGGCTCGGGAATATCAGTTACGACTGCTTCTGTTGTAAGAAGTGTGGAAGCAACAGATGCCGCATTCTGCAGAGCGGATCTTGTAACCTTTGCAGGATCAACGATACCTGCGGATACCATGTTTACATACTCATCGTTAAGAGCATCATAACCGATACCGACTTCGGAATTCTTGATCTTCTCGCAGATAACGCTGCCGTCAAGACCAGCATTTGCAGCGATCTGGCGGACGGGTTCCTCGAGAGCTCTCAAGATGATCGTGATACCTGTCTTAACATCGCCGTCGTTATTGTTAACGAGCTCGGCAACCTTGGGGATAACATTGATGAAAGCTGTTCCGCCGCCGGGAACGATACCCTCTTCAACTGCAGCTCTTGTAGCTGCGAGAGCATCCTCGATACGGAGCTTTTTCTCCTTCATCTCCGTCTCGGTAGCAGCGCCGACCTTGATCCTGGCAACACCGCCGGAAAGCTTAGCGAGTCTCTCCTGGAGCTTCTCCTTATCGTAATCGGACTTTGTCTCCTCGATCTGTGCTCTGATCTGAGCAACACGGGAAGCGATCTGTTCGGAGGATCCTGCACCGTCAACGATGACAGTTGTATCCTTTGTGATCTTGATCTGGTGAGCTCTGCCGAGCTGCTCAAGAGTTGCATCCTTGAGTTCGAGACCGAGGTCAGATGTGATGACTTCGCTGCCTGTAAGGATAGCGATATCTTCGAGCATAGCCTTTCTTCTGTCTCCAAAGCCGGGAGCCTTGACACCGATACATGTGAAGATGCCGCGGAGCTTGTTGAGGATGATCGTGGCAAGAGCTTCACCCTCGATGTCCTCAGCGATGATAACGAGCTTGCCGCCGGACTGTGCGAGGGGCTCAAGGATGGGGAGAATATCCTGGATGTTGTTGATCTTCTTATCTGTTACGAGGATATAAGGATCATCGATAACTGCTTCCATCTTATCGGAATCTGTTACCATGTAAGGAGATATATAACCTCTGTCAAACTGCATGCCTTCGACAACGTCGAGCTCTGTTGCCATGGACTTGCTCTCTTCAACTGTGATGACACCGTCAGAAGTAACCTTCTCCATTGCCTCAGCGATCATCTCGCCTACCTGGTCGTCACCGGCGGAGATAGCTGCAACTCTTGCGATATCCTTGGAACCGTCGACTTTCTTGGCGGAAGAAAGGATATTATCAACAGCTGTATCAACAGCCATCTGAATACCCTTACGAAGGATGATGGGGTTAGCACCTGCTGCAACGTTTCTCATGCCCTCACGGATGATAGCCTGGGCAAGAAGTGTTGCAGTAGTTGTACCGTCACCGGCAACGTCGTTTGTCTTGGAAGCGACTTCCTTAACGAGCTGTGCGCCTGCATTCTCAAAGCGGTCTTCAAGTTCGATCTCTTTTGCGATGGTAACACCGTCATTTGTGATGAGCGGAGCACCGTATTTCTTATCGAGAACTACGTTTCTTCCCTTAGGTCCCAATGTGACCTTTACGGTATCAGCAACTTTGTTGACACCTGTCTCCAATGCCTTGCGGGCATCCTCGGCATAATAGATATCTTTTGCCATTTTTACTGCCTCCTAATAATTTATCTTCGTGATCAGTCTTCAACGATCGCCACGATATCATCCTGACGAACTACGATATATTCCTCACCGTCGAGCTTTACATTCGTACCTGCATAATCTCTGATGATGACCTTCTGACCGACAGTAACTTCCATCTTGATCTCATTACCGTCAACAACACCGCCGGGACCTACTGCAATGATCTCGGCAACCTGAGGCTTCTGCTGGGCGCCCGAAGACAGGATAAGCCCGCCTTTTGTTGTCTCTTCAGCTTCAAGCTTCTTTACTACTACCTTATCGGCTAAGGGCTTGATCGTCATAATAAAGACCTCCATAACTTATGATTCTCGTGTTAGCACTCACACGCATCGAGTGCCAACGACAATAAATATAAGTCAGCAGGTCTTATATGTCAATATGATTTGGCTTATTCGGCAAAATTTTGCCTTATTTATCAGCCGGGAAGTCCTTCGGGATTCATCGTCTGCCACTTCCAGCATGATGCGCACATGTCATCGATATCATATTGCGCCTTAAATCCCAATTCCTTGAAAGCTTTATCCGTGGCTGCGTAAGATACGGCAATATCGCCCGGTCTTCTGGGACCTATGACATGATTGATCTCATGTCCGCAGGCTTTTTCGAAAGCCGCAACTGCTTCTTTTACCGAAGTTCCGCGGCCTGTGCCTAGATTAAATACACATACCTTCTCATCATGCGAATCAAGATATTCGATAGCCTTAACATGACCGTTTCCAAGATCTGTAACATGGATATAGTCACGGATGCATGTTCCGTCAGGCGTATCGTAATCGTCTCCGAAAACGGTAAGTTTTTCGAGCGTGCCGCCTGCGACCTTGGATATATAAGGGAACAGATTGTTGGGAATGCCGCGGGGATCCTCGCCTATAAGTCCGCTCTCATGAGCTCCGACGGGGTTGAAATAACGGAGCAGGCAGATCTTCATGTCAGGATCAGCAACCGAATAGTCTCTTAAGATCTGTTCGATCATCCACTTTGTCCAGCCGTAAGGGTTTGTACACATACCCAAAGGACTCTCTTCAGTGAAAGGCACATCCTCACTCATGCCGTAAACCGTAGCCGAGGAACTGAATACGAACTTGTCAGCCTTGTATTCGCCTGCGAGCTCGACAGTATTGATGAGACTGTTGAGGTTGTTCCTGTAATATGCCAGAGGAATAGAGACTGATTCACCGACGGCCTTAAGTCCTGCGAAGTGGATAACCGCATCGATCTTATTCTCTTCGAAAACTGTTCTTAACTTCTCTTTGTCACAGCAGTCGATCTCATAGAAGGGGAATTTCTTCCCTGTTATCTTTTCGAGCCTGTTCAAGACCTCAGGCTTGCTGTTGTAGAAATTATCAACGATAACGACATCGTATCCGGCCTTGGAAAGTTCGACTACCGTATGTGAACCTATATATCCGGCTCCGCCCGGAACTAATACTGTACTCATATTCGAATACCCCCGATCGGTTATTTGGAATCATCCTTTTTTATTATATCACAGGTCTTTTACCTCACTTTTACACCAAAGACTATTTATTTATTGCGCATTTTTATTATAAAATAAATTTCAGTTTCAATTTCAGGAGCGTAATTATGGACAACAAACTCATATACATAGCTGACGATGACGATAATATCCGCAACCTCATCAAGACTTTCCTTGAAAGGGAAGGCTTCAACGTTATTGGATTCCCTACGGGTGACCTTCTCTACGAGAGATTCAAGGACACACCCTGTGACATGGTTATTCTCGACGTAATGATGCCCGGTCACGACGGCATATTTATTCTTAAGGAGATCAGAAAGACATACAACAATCTCCCTATCATCATGCTTACTGCAAGAGACTCTGACAAAGATTACATCCTCGGTCTTGATGCCGGTTCCGACGATTATCTTACGAAGCCTTTCTCTCCGGTCAAACTCGTATCACGAGTTAAGTCTATGCTTAAGCGCCATGATGAGATCATGGGCGTTGCTGAAGACAGCTCTTCTGATGATTTTTATCTTTTCGCAGATATATCGATCAACAAAAAGACCAAGCAGGCTACGCTCAAGGACAAGCCGTTGCAATTGACCCCTAACGAATATCAGCTTATAACTTATCTTATTGACAACAGGAACCGTGCCGTTCCGAGAGCTGAACTGCTCGATAAGATCTGGGGTTATGAATTTGAAGTCGAGACCCGTGTTGCCGATGATACGGTCAAGAGGCTCCGTAAGAAGATCAAGGATTCAGACGCTGTCATAAAAACGGTATGGAGTTACGGGTTCCGCATCGTAAACAAAAAAGAAGATAAGAATTAATGGCCAAACTTAAGATAAAGAACAAGAGCAAGATAGACAAGGGGATCTACTCCTGGACCAAATTGCCCTATGCGATCACGATCTTCTTCGCGATGATCATCGTCGTTCTCTTATCTTTCGGTGCGGTCACTTTCTTCTACAACACGTTTTTCACCTACTACATCAAGGAAGAATGCGACAAGAGACTTGATAACGCCATCGCATCCTGCAGAAATCTGGAAAGCGTATTTCACAACAATATAGATATCAGCGAACAGGCAACAGAAGATGAGATCGTTGACGTAGTACTTCATACGATCATATCTTCCGCGGATGTTTCTTCAGACGCGAACATAGTCCTGTTCAAAGCCGAAAGCGGCGGCAACAGCATTCTCTGGCCTTCCACATCCTATTCGGTATCGGCAAACACAAACGCATTGAAGATCGTTGATGCCGTTTGCGCCGAAAACCCCGGGGCGCTTTCCAACATCACATATTCTCTTGAACAGGACGGCATGTCCTACTATTATAGAGTTATCGACATCGATTACAATCTCAACGACGGAAGCAGGTTCACCCTGCCCTACCACCACATATGCGTATTCGTTAATGCCCAGTACTACTATTCATTTATGACGTCCTTTAACTACGCAATGTGGCAGATAGTTATTATCGCCATCATCGCAGCTGCGATCATTTCCATCGTTATCTCAATGCCCCTCATCCTTTCCACTATCAAGCTTTCACGTTTTTCGAAAAGGATATCCGAAGGAAATTACGAACGTTTGAGAGGGCGCCTTGTCAGCCGTGAGATGTACGACCTGGGTGATACCATGAACAACATGGCATCAAAACTTGAAGAAGCTGACAGAGAACAACAGACCTTCTTCCAGAACGCATCCCACGAGCTCCGCACGCCCTTGCAGTCGATACAGGGCTATGCTGAAGGCCTTAAATACGACGTTTTCGACGAGGACGGCAAAAAGCAGGCCGTTGACATAATCATCAACGAATCCTCCCGCCTGACCGGCATGGTCGAAAACCTCCTGTCCATATCCAAGATGGATATGTCCTCAAAGGGCAACTATAAGGTCAAGAAACAGAACCTGAGTTCCAAAGTCCTCTGCGATCTTGTAGTAGAGAACATCCGCGGCAACGTTCTTCATGAAGACAAAGAACTTATCCTTGATTTCACATCGGATGATGCTTCGATCTACGCTAATTCCGGCGATCTTATCCGTATGTTCGAAAACCTCTTCTCCAACTGCTTAAGGTACTGCAAGGCTAATGTTATCTTTAAATACAGGATCGAAGAAGATCAGGCTGTTTATTTTGTAATGGACGACGGTGACGGCATCTCTGAAGAAGTTCTTCCTCATCTTTTCGCAAGATTTGCCAAGGGATCAGACGGTAAGCACGGCATCGGACTCGCTCTCTGCAAATCGATCGTTGAAGAACATAACGGAAGCATAAAAGGTTATAACCGTCCTGAAGGCGGCGCCTGCTTTGAAGTAAGACTTCCCGTTAGAAGGACCGATAATGATAAGATCGGTTGACCGGCCGGACAACAACTTGATCCAACATTTCTTTTTCGAGTAATAAATTCAAAAAGGACCGCATTGCTGCGGTCCTTTATCAGTTAATACTGTCTAAAGAAGATCAGAACTCTCTTCTTCTTGCACCCTTGCGGGGCGGCTCGTCGTTGCCTTCGTCAAAGTTGCGCTCACCACGGTCACGTCTTCCGCCGAAGTTGCCGTTACCGCCGTTGCGTCTTTCACGGGGAGCTCTTCTTCTGGGCTCTTCCTCAACGTAACCTTCGGGCTTGGGCATCGTATCGCGCATGGAGAGGTTGATCCTTCCCTGGCTGTCGATCTCGATGACCTTAACCTTTACCTGATCGCCCTCGTGGACAACATCTTCAACCTTCTCGACACGGTTCCATGCCATCTTGCTGATATGGACAAGACCTTCCTTGCCGGGCAGGAACTCAACGAATGCACCGAAGTCCATAAGTCTTGTTACGACGCCGTCGTACTCTGTTCCGACCTCAGGATCTGCAACGATGCCTGTGATGATCATCTTAGCCTTCTCAGCTGCCTCAAGATCAGGAGAAGAGATATGGATAGTACCGTCTTCAGAGATGTCGATGCCGGCACCTGTGTCAGCGATGATCTTGTTGATGACCTTTCCGCCGGATCCGATAACGTCACGGATCTTATCAACGGGGATCTGCATGGAGATGATCCTGGGAGCATACTTGGAGAGCTCAGCACGGGGCTCGGGGATGCAAGGCAGGATGATATCGTTGATTATCTGCAGACGGCCCTTATGAGTCATCTCGAAAGCAGCCTTGATGATATCAAGAGAAAGTCCTTCAACCTTGATGTCGACCTGAATGGATGTGATACCTTCTGTTGTACCTGCAACCTTGAAGTCCATATCACCGAAGAAGTCCTCGATACCCTGGATATCCATGAATACGAGGAAGTCCTCATCATTCTCTTCGTTAACGATAAGACCGGAAGAGATACCTGCTACAGGTCTTGTGATAGGAACACCTGCTGCCATAAGAGACAGAGTGGATGCACAAACAGAACCCTGGGATGTGGAACCGTTGGACATAGTGATCTCGGATACGGTCCTGATCGCATAAGGGAAATCTTCCTCTGAAGGCAATACAGGAATAAGAGATCTTTCTGCCAGAGCACCGTGACCGATCTCACGGCGTCCGGGGCTTCTGGAAGCCTTAGCCTCACCTACGGAATAACCCGGGAAGTTGTAGTGGTGGATGTATCTCTTGCATGTCTGCTCATCGAGACCTTCGATCTTCTGAGCTTCAGACAAAGGAGCAAGTGTGCAGATGTTCATTACCTGTGTCTGGCCTCTCTGGAAGAAAGAAGAACCGTGAACACGGGGCAGAACGTCAACTGCGGCAGAAAGAGGTCTGATCTGATCCAGAGCACGGCCGTCAACACGGACATGCTCACGGAAGAGGTAATCTCTGACGACCTTCTTTTCGAGCTTATAAACAGCATCGGGTGCCCAGGAAGAAAGACCTTCTTCCTTCTCTTCGAGCATAGCGGCGATCTCTTCCTGAAGAGCTGCGACGTTTGCATCACGAACGCTCTTGTCATCAGAAAGGACTGCTGCTCTCATCTTATCCCAGCCGAATTCCTTGACTGCTGCGAAAACATCCTCGGGAACGTCTGCTGATTCATATTCGAACTTGGGCTTGCCGATCTCATCAACGATGGAATTGATGAACTTAACGATCTCCTTGATGACTTCGTGACCTTCAGCGATTGCATTGAGCATTACATCATCGGGAACTTCGTTTGCGCCTGCCTCGACCATGCAGATCTTCTTCTCTGTACCTGCCAGAGTTACATACATGTCGGACTTCTCACGCTCTTCCAATGTAGGGTTGATGATCGTCTTGCCGTCAATAAGGCCTAATACTACGCCGCCGACAGGTCCCTTCCACGGAATGTCGGAGATAGCGATGGCGATGGATGTACCGACCATTGCTGTGATCTCAGGGAGGCAATCAGGATCAACAGCCATAACTGTGTTGGAAACAACAACATCGTTACGGAGATCCTTGGGGAACAAAGGCCTTATAGGTCTGTCGATAACACGGGATGTAAGGATAGCCTTCTCGCCGGGTCTTCCCTCTCTCTTTAAGAATCCGCCGGGGATCCTTCCTACTGCGTACTGCTTCTCCTCATAGTCAACTGACAGAGGGAAGAAATCGATTCCTTCGCGGGGCTCGGGTGAAGCTGTAACAGTTGAAAGAACAACTGTCTCACCATAATGGATCAATACCGCACCGTTAGCGAACTGCGCGATCTTACCTGTCTCGACCACCAGGGGTCTCCCGGCGATCTCGGTCTTGAAAATCTTTTCCATTTCAAAAACTCCTTGTATAGATTATTTGCCAAGGAGCTAGTCACTAGATTCACATGCCGACTCCGCGTTCGGAATATCAATCTACTAACTATCCCCTTTCAGCACTAAATTATTATAATATAAAGTTAAGAAAAAACAAACGGCTAAAAATAACCGTTTGTTTACTTCTTTTATGACTTTGAATTAGTTTTAAGGTTTTACCTTCTCCAGATCCTCCATCCAGACAGCATAGGAAGCATCGGAAGGCATCCTCCAGTCTCCCCTTGGCGATAATGCTACCGTACCGACCTTAGGGCCGTCAGGCAGACATGAGCGCTTGAACTGCTGCGTAAAGAACCTTCGTATAAATGTCTTGAGCCACTTATAGATGGTCTCGTCATCATATACTCCGTCGAAAGCGATCTTAGCCAAGCGGAAGATCTTCGAAGGTGCAAAGCCGAACCTCATGAAGTAATAGAGGAAGAAATCATGCAGTTCATAAGGACCTACCAGTTCTTCTGTCTTCTGCGATATCGCGCCGGAGTCTGTCGGAGGCAGAAGTTCAGGAGAAACAGGCGTTGCAACGATATCTTCCAGAACTTTGGACAGATATTCGTCACGGTCTTTTACGACAAGGGCTTCATGTGCGACAAGATGTCTAACGAGTGTCTTGGGGATCGATCCGTTGACACCGTACATGGACATATGGTCTCCGTTATAGGTCGCCCAGCCGAGAGCGAGTTCGCTCAGATCTCCGGTACCGATTACGAGTCCGCCGATCTGGTTCGCAAGATCCATAAGGACCTGGGTCCTCTCCCTGGCCTGGCTGTTCTCATATGTAACATCATGATCATATTCATCATGTCCGATATCCTTAAAATGCTGCAAAACGGAATCCTTGATGTTTACTTCCATGAAGCCGGTCTTATAGGCTTTTGCTAAAGATACGGCATTATTGTAAGTCCTGTCGGTCGTACCGAAACAGGGCATCGTGACGGCGATGATATTTTCGACCGGCAGATTCAGCATCTCGAAAGCCTTGACTGTTACGATAAATGCAAGAGTTGAATCAAGTCCTCCCGAAAGGCCTACGATCGCGTGATCGCTGTTGCATGCCTTAAGTCTGGTATAAAGACCAGATGCCTGCATCTTGATTATCTTGGCGCAGCGCTCATCAAGCTCGCTGTTGTCCTCGGGAACGAAAGGCGTCTTGGAAATGAAACGCTTTATCTCGATATCCTTGGGAACGAAATCGAAGGATTCCCTGACTGCATCACGGGTCTCGGTCTTGAATGTATTCATTCTCCTTCTCTCGCTCGCGATCCTCTGAAGATCGACATCAGCGTAGATGATACCGTTTTCGAAAAGCTTGCTCTCTGCAAGGATCTTGCCATTCTCGGCGATTATATTGTGACCGGAGAAGATAAGATCCTGGGTGGATTCACCGTAACCGCAATCCGCATAGATATATACGCAGCAGCACTTGGCGCTTTGCATCTTCACCAGGTCGCGCCTGAACTCTTCCTTGCCGATAACCTCGTCTGAAGCGGACAGATTACATATGATATTTGCTCCCTGGATGCTGTAGGACAAGGACGGCGACTCAGTAGCCCAAAGATCCTCGCAGATCTCAACTGCGTAGGAGAATCTGGGACAATGCATGTTCTCATAGATCAGATTTCCCATAAGAGACTCCTGATCTGCGAAAACAAGATCCGGATACTCTTCTTCAAAAGGTATGAAATGTCTTAGTTCATAGAATTCAGAATAGTTGGGGATATTAGTCTTGGGCGTGAATCCCATTATCCTGCCCTTGCATACAGAAACTCCGCAGTTATACAGTTTATTGTTCTGCCTTAAAGGAATGCCGACTACGAAAACTATATCGAGATCAGCCGTCTCCTCAGCTATCCTCAGAAGATTATCTTTGGCTGAATTGATAAGCGTATCCGAAAGGAACAGGTCACCGCAGGTGTAACCGGTTATGCAAAGCTCGGGAAATACAAGAAGTGAACAGTCATTTGCCGCGCCCTGCTTAACATATTCTATTATATTATCGGAGTTGTATCTGCAATCTCCGACCCTTATCTCGGGAGTTGCAGCAGCTACTCTAAGAAAACCGTCTTTCATAGTCTCACCTCACAATAAAAAGACTAAATAAATTATACCTTCATGGAAAATAAATAACAAATGCGAGTTCAGCAAACAAAAAAGCTGCCATAAGGCAGCTTTCTGTTGGAATCTTAAAGTTATTACTTTCTGATACCGAGTCTTGCGATGAGGGATCTGTATCTCTCGATGTCGATGGATGCAAGATAATCGAGGAGACCTCTTCTCTTACCAACCATCATCAGAAGTCCTCTTCTGCTGTGGTGATCACCCTTGTGAGTCTTCAGGTGTTCTGTGAGGTGATTGATCCTGTAAGTAAGGATAGCGATCTGAACCTCAGGTGAACCTGTATCGCCTTCTGCGATCTGGTACTCTTTGATGATTGCCTGCTTGTCGATAGCAGCTGAACCTTTGCTCATTGTTGTTTCCTCCTAAATTTTTGTATTCACCTGAATCGAAGATGCGGTTGGAGAATCCGGTATCTGCGATACGGCAACTTGCAAATGATACTACACGAAATGCAAAAAGTAAAGGGTTTTGCCCAAAACTGAGACTTTGTAAGCATTTGTGAGAAATTGTGAGATTTTCGCCCGCAATTCTGCCCTATGATAATAGCACAAATATACCTTATATGGAGGCATCAAATGTACGGACCGCATTTTTCGGCAGGCTTTTTATGCAGAAGGATCACCTACCTGGAATCACAAATTGCTATCTTGCCTCGCGGATCTTTCTTTACCAGAAGAGGAAATCAGTATGTAAAGTTCAAAACGCTAGAACAATCTAGTTACACAGAAAGAAGCATCAACACAGATAAAGGCCGTCAAATGGCTTGCCTAATAAAAAAACATCAGATCTTAACAAATCAACTTAGATTTTATAAAAACCTGTACAAAACTTATTATCCAGGCGGAAGAATAGAAAATCTTCCACAGCCAACATGTATTCGACCGGTTCCAACACAAATGACGATAGAGTATTATAACCATCCGCCTACAATCGATAATCCTTACATTAACGAAACCCCGTATCATGCAGACGGCAATATTTTCAGATCAAGATTTGAATTAATAGCTGTTGAAGCTATAAAGGAACTCGGCTTAGAATACAAAAACGAAATACCTATCTGCACCCCGAGCGGCACATATTTTATGGATATCGTTATACCTGTTTACGAGAGAAACAGATGTGTGGGATTCGAGTTCTGTGGTCGCGCAGACGATCAAAAATACATTAATTCTCAAATGCCAAAGATACTTTCTTACATAAATGTCGGACTAATTCCAAATCATGATGTAATATTTGTGCTAGGAGGCAAAGATTGGCTGCCTGATATAGATGAGATAAAAAGGGCTATCATATTTGGTATCGAGAATTGCTAATCTTGTCCAACAACATAGTCCGCAAATCCTAAAATCCGCGGACTGTTCTGTTGGATATCAGCCTAAAACAACGTCTATTCCAACAACATAGTCCGCAAATCCTCAAATCTGCGGACTGTTCTGTTGGATATCAGCCTAAAGCAACGTCTATTCCAACAACTTAGTCCGCAAATCCTCAAATCTGCGGACTGTTCTGTTGGATATCAGCCTAAAGCAACGTCTATTCCAACAACTTAGTCCGCAAATCCTCAAATCTGCGGACCGATCTGTTGGATATCAGCCTAAAGCAACGTCTATTTCAACAACATAGTCCGCAAATCCTCAAATCTGCGGACTAATCTGTTGTAAATATAACAAAAAACAGGGAGCCCTTGCGGACTCCCTGCGAAATTCGAATCTATATTCCGGATTACTTGAACAGAGTGAAGTTCCTGATAACAGGTGCCAGAGTGTTGGCAACTGTGGACATCATCTTGATGAAGATGTCGAGTGCAACACCGACAACGTCCTTACGGGTGTCACCGATCGTGTCACCGGTAACGGAAGCCTTGTGAGCTGCAGAACCCTTGCCATAGCCTTCGAGCTGTTCGCTCTCGATGTACTTCTTAGCGTTATCGAAAGCACCACCGGAGTTACCCATGAAGATAGCTCTGGGGATAGCAACAACTGTAGCGCCTACGAGGAGACCGCCGACGAACTGAACACCGAAGATGAAACCGCCAACGATCGGGATTGCGATAGCAAGAAGCGAAGGAACTACCATTCTCTTGATAGCCTCACGTGTAGCCATCTCGATCATCATGTTGTAGTCAGGCTTTGCCTTACCGGCAAGAACCTCTTCTGTCATCTGCTTGTCTCCGACATCAGCCATGATCTTGGCAGCATCGATGGTGTTGTCTGTAAGCATAGCGGAGAAATACTCAACGAGCGCACCGCCGATAAGACCGCCGGCAACGACTACGAATGAAGCGAAGTTCAATGTGAGCTCTGCGCCAACGTCAGAATAGTTACCAACGTAAGCAACGATGAGGGAAACTGTTGCGAAAGCAGCAGATCCGATAGCGAAGCCCTTACCGATAGCAGCTGTTGTATTACCTACAGCGTCGAGCTTATCGGTGATCTGACGTACCTCGTGAGGCAGATGGCAAGCTTCTGCAAGACCGCCTGCGTTGTCAGCGATAGGACCGAATGCGTCGATGGAAACTGTAGCGCCAACGAATGCGAGCATACCGAGCGCGGATACAGCGATACCGTAGATACCGCAGATGAAACCGGAAACTACGAGAGCAACACCGATAATGAGGATCGGGAACAAGCATGATCTGGATCCGATAGCGTCACCCTTTGTAACAACGAAAGCCTCACCCTCAGGGCAGATCTCAGCCAGCTGTCTTGTGGGCTTATGTTCTGTAGATGTGTAATACTCTGTGATCATACCGATGGCAACACCACTGATGATACCGCAAACAGAGGAGATCCAGGGTGATAACCATCCGAATCTGAACTCATCATAAAGCTGAACGCCCTGATAGTTGAAAAGGAAGTAGCAAGCTACACCGCCGAGGATAACTGTGAATCCGGCGGAGATCCATGTAGCAAGGTCAAGTTCCTTGGAAGGGTTGTCGCTCATCTTCTTGATGTTGGCGATACCGAGTCCGATAAGGCATCCTACAAGACCGACACATGCAAGGATGATCGGGAAGATTATGGTTGCCTTAAAAGTATTCTCGCTGATAGTCTGATGCTCAGCGTTGATAGCAGTCTTATAAAGTGTAACAGCGATCATGATGGTAGCTGTCATTGTAGCAACGAAGCTCTCGAGCAAGTCGGAGCAGTTACCAGCGATATCGTTAACGTTATCACCGATAAAGTCAGCGATCGTGTTAGGGATACGGCTGTCATCCTCAGGAAGATCGTGACGGAGCTTACCGAGGATATCAGAAGAGATATCTGCTGCCTTTGTGTAGTTACCGCCGGCAACACGGTTGAACATAGCAACGATGGAGCAACCCAGAGAGTATGTGGATATTCTCATGATCGAAGGGTTGCACTGGAGGTTAAGAAGGAAACCTGAACCTGTTGCCTCATGGTCAACACCGGAGATAAGGAGGATGCAAACGAGTCCCAGCATACCGAAAGCCTGAACAGCCAGACCGGAGATGGAACCGCCGCAAAGAGCGACCTTAACTGTCTCACCGATCGACAGGGACTCACGCGCCTTGTTTGATGTGCGGACATTAGCGTATGTAGCGGATCTCATACCGAGGATACATACACAGGAGCTCATCAGAGCACCGATCACGAATGTGATACCTGCTGTTTTCTCGATAAACAGTGTGAAGACGATCGCAAGGACAGCAACAACAATGATAATGCCCTTGAACTCGGTCTTAAGGAATGTTACTGAACCGGAACGGATGATACCGGACAGCTCGATCATGTCAGGTGTTCCTTCAGGCATCTTCTTGATGCGGAAGAAGTTAGCGAAGACGTAAGCCATCGCAAGAACGCAAACACCCAATACGATCAGAAGGATAATTGCGATTTTACTCATTTGAGCCTCCTCATGACAGTAATTTATTAGGATTAAAGCGTTAATAATTTTTAAGCCTTAACGATTATACATTAATAAGTTTTAAAAACAATGAGGAATTTATATATATTATGTCGAAAATCGTATTATTCCTTATCTGACCAGAGATTCGGCAAAATATTCGGGGTCAAAATCAACGAGATCCTCGGCGCTTTCGCCTAATCCGGCAAGAACTATGGGCTTTTCGGAGGAAAATGCAACTGCCACGGCGACACCGCCCTTGGCTGAACCGTCGAGCTTGGTAATGCCTATGTAATCGAGATCCATTACCTCGGCAAAGCTCTCAGCCTGGATGACGGCATTCTGACCGGTCGTGGCATCGATGATAAGCATGGACTTAACATCCGCATCAGGAGCGGTCCTGTCGATTATCCTTCTGACCTTGGCAAGCTCGTCCATAAGATTCTTCTTGTTATGTAACCTTCCGGCCGTATCGACTATGAGAAGATCAGCATTCCTGGCATTGGCAGCATTTACGGCATCGAAAACGACAGCCGCGGGATCAGCGCCGTCCGTGCCCTGGGATATGACAGTCGTGTCAGTCCTCTCTCCCCAGGTCTTAAGTTGTTCAACTGCAGCTGCTCTGAAGGTATCGGCTGCGGCAAGTATGACCTTCTTGCCTTCATTCTTAAAGCGCAGGGCAAGCTTTCCGCATGTCGTGGTCTTCCCTGTTCCGTTGACTCCGATCATGATCAATATGTTGAGCTTGCCTTCCTTAAGGCGGTATTCCGTCTTTTCGCCAAGTATCTCAACGATCGAATCCTTAACGGTCGCAAGGACTGCTTCGGAACTGTCATCACCGGTCTTTTTGATATTCTGCTTAACGTCATCGATGATCTTGCCGGATGCGGGAATGCCGCAATCGGCACAAATAAGGATCTCCTCGAGCTCATCTAGCATGTCCTCGTCAAAATGGCCGGTGCCGGCCGCTATGGACGTAAATGCGCTCGAGAAGAACTTTCTGGTCTTATCAAGACCTGACTTAAATTTTTCCAATAATCCCATAATATCTCTCCCTTATGAACCAAGCTCCATCGACAGGATCTTGGAGATACCGCGCTCAGCCATGGTTACACCGTACATACGGTCGCACGCTTCCATTGTTCCTTTACGGTGGGTAACGAGAACGAACTGCGTCTTTGCGGTATATCTTCTGACAAAGTCGGTAAATCTGACGATATTAACATCATCAAGAGCAGCCTCGACCTCATCGAGGATGACGAACGGAGACGGTTTAAGCTCAAGGATCGCGAAAAGGAAAGCGATCGCAGTAAGACAGCGCTCACCGCCCGAAAGAAGCGACAGGTTCTGGAGTTTCTTTCCCGGAGGCTGAGCCTTGATCTCAATGGAGCAGGACAAAACATCCTCAGCGTTATCGAGAAGGATCTCAGCGGTTCCGCCGCCGAACAGGTCGGCGAAGACCGTCTTGAAGTTCTCATTGATCGTATTGAAGTGAGCTATGAACTGTGTCTTCATTTCGGATACAAGGTCCTCGATGAGCTTTTCGAGTTCCTTCTTGGACTTAAGGATATCTTCCCTTTGAGAGATCATGAACTCGTAGCGCTTAGAGACCTGATCGTATTCCTCGATGGAATTGAGGTTTACGGGGCCCAAGTCACGGATGACATTACGGAGCTGCGCAACCTCACGGGAGACCTTGTTGATATCCTTAACAGGCTCAGCCTGATCCTTTACGTTATCGAAAGTAACTTCATAGTTCTCCCAGAGGCGGTTCTTGGCATCGTCAATGTCGTTTATGTATTTCTCATACTTGGAGATATGGGCAGCGAGCTTATTGCGCAAGCTGTTGATCACATCAGAAACCTGAGTGATCCTGTCTACAAAGCCGCTCATCTCTTCACTGATCTTTTCTTTATCCTCGAAAAGTCCTGAGATCTTGGTCTCAAGGGCTCCTTCGCTCTCTTTGAGCTTGGAGATCTTCTTTTCGATACTGGAGGATTCGTCTTCTGCTTCCTTTATCTTCTTCTGAAGTTCGGCGAGTTCTTCGGTCTTGGCCTTTTCGGCATTTTTCGTATCTTCGATCTGGCCCTTGATGTGGGATGCAAGATCCAGGACACCGTTGCGCTCGGCGAGGAGCCGTGCGGCCTGAGCTGTTATCTCAGCCTCTTTGTCGCGGACTGAATCAATCTTTGCCTTGTATTCTTCGTTTATCTCGTCACGCTTTGCTATCGTTTCCTTGAAACCCGTAAGCGAATCTTCGATCTCTGTCTCTATGGATTCATATTCTTCAATGTCTTCTTCAGTCTTGATCTTCTCTTTGGACATATCGGACAGGGTCTGCTCATAAGATTTGATCTCGTCGTTTACGTTCTTGGATTTCTCTTCAAGATTACGGAAAGCGGTCTCAGCCTTAACGCGTTCAACGGAATAGAACTTGAGTTGCTCGGCAAGCTGCTCGAGTTCAATGGTGATGGTTCCGATCTTGTCATCAATATCCTGGCGGTCCTGTTCAGAGTCGGCAAGCTTGTTTTCGAGAGATTCGACCTTCTTCTTAAGCTCATCGATCTCACGGGAACGTCCGAGGATGCCGATGCCTGAATTCTTGAAGTATCCGCCGGTCAATGATCCGCCGGGATTTACGGCGTCTCCGTCGATACAGATGACCTTGGATGAATGATCGATCTTCCTTGCGATATCCCTGGCATCGTCCAGAGTCTCGGAAATGATGATCTTGCCGAGAAGATTGGAGACAATATCCTTAAGTTCGGCATCACATTTAACGAGTTCGGAAGCGATACCGATGTACCCCTTGCAGGATGAAGCCTTCTTCTTTACCTCGGGAGCTATATCTCTGGATCTGATGTTCTCCTTGGGCAGGAAAGTAACTCTTCCGAGCTTATTGTCCTTCAGAACATTGATAAGGTAAGATGCATCGTCTTCCGTCTCGGTAACGACATTATGGATCGAGTTGCCGAGGGCTGTCTCGATCGCTACTTCATATTTGGCATCAACATTTATAAGGTCACCTATGATGCCGACCATCCTGTCCTTGACTTCCTTATCCGCCTTGGCCTTATCAGAAAGTCTCTTTACGGACTCCTGATAACCGTCCTTGCGGGATTCCAGGTCTTTCAAGGACTTCAGTCTAGCCTCAAGAGCAACGAGCCTCCTGTTATTCTCATCGAAAAACTTGTTAAGCTCGTTCTGCTTGACCTTGAGCCCGGCCATCTTCTCGTCTCTTTCGGAGATATCGGACTTTACCTCCTTCTCGCCGGTCATCATTTCATGCCAGTATTTATCGGCTTTTGAAAGTTCGCCATCCAGTTCCTTGCCGGAAGCCTTGGTTTCCTCAAGCTTGGCTTGAGTTTCTTTTATCCTGGCATCGAAGGCTTCTACCTTACCTTTTGCAGCAAGGATATTCCTTTTTACTTCGAAAAGTTCATCAGTCTTGCCTTCGATCGTCTCGTTGACAGACTTGAAAGAATCTTCTTTGGCGGCAAGTTCTTCTTCAAGATCGGTCTTGTCCTTGAGGAACTGTTCACTCTGTTCCTTAAGGGAAGCCGCCTCGTCAAGAAGCTCCTGAGCCTTTTTCTTATGCTCTTCCCTGACAGCAACAAGTTCCTCTTCAGCCTTTTTCATTTCAGCAAGGCTGGCTTCGCCTGTCTTTAAGCTTTCCTGATATGAGAGGATCTTCTGCTCTGCGACTTTCTGATCAGCCTTAAGGCCGTATTCTTCCTCTGTGATGTCAGAAAGCTCCTGCCTTAATTCCTCGATCTTTTCTTCGATCGCATCAGATTTATCTGTAAATTCCTTATTGGAATTACGCAGAGTATTGAATTCCTCTTCCTTGGCGGCAATATCGGCTTCAAGAGATTCTTTGACCTTGGATGAATCACCCATGGTGCCTTCTGCAACATTTATCTTGGCGCAGAGGAGCGATATCTCCTTGAGCTTGAGCTCATCATAAGTCTTATGGTAGGTTCTGGCTTTCTCTGCCTGCTCGCCGAGGGGCTCGATCCTTCCTTCAATCTCGCCGATGATGTCGTTCAGACGGATGAGGTTGTTCTCGGTGGAAGCCAATTTACGCTCAGCTTCTTCCTTGCGCATCTTGAACTTAACGATACCGGAAGCTTCCTCGACGATCCTTCTCCTGTCCTCAGACTTGGAAGACAAGACTTCGTCGACTCTTCCCTGGCCTACGATGGAATAACCGTCCTTGCCGAGGCCCGTGTCAAGGAAAAGACCCGTTATGTCCTTAAGACGGCAGTTGACCTTATTTATCTGGTATTCGCTCTCACCGGACCTGTAAAGTCTTCTGGTGATCTGGATCTCAGGAAACTCAAGATCGACCCTGTGGTCAGAATTATCAAGAACGAGCGTGACTTCAGCATAGTTCATGGCTTTTCGAGCGGAAGTGCCGTTGAAGATGACATCCTCCATCTTCCCGCCTCGAAGGGTCTTGATGCTCATCTCTCCAAGAACCCAGCGGACAGCATCGGTAATATTGGATTTACCGCTGCCGTTAGGACCGACCACGGCAGTCATGCCGGGGCCGAATTCGATGACCGTATGTTCGGGGAAAGACTTAAACCCCTGAAGTTCGAGTTTCTTAAGATACATTAAGTAAATATTCTACCTGTAGATATGATCGACATATTATAACACAAATAGCAGATCGTGCTGCGGGTGTTATTCAGCCGTGAAAGAGCTCATTATATTTGTCGATGGCAGCCTTTGCGCAAAGCTGTTCAGCTTCCTTTTTGCTGTGGCCGCAAGCTTTGGCAAGAAAGACCTCGTCGGCATAGACCGCACATTCAAATTCAAGATTATGGGCAGGACCACGCTCGTCAATGATCTTGAAACTGATCTCGTGCTGGTTGCCCTTCATCTGTGCGATCTCAAGAAGTCTGCTCTTGTAATCAAGAAAAATCTCACCGTTTACAGCTTTTCGGATTGTCTCGGTAAGATTTTTTGTGACTACATCGAATGCAGCATCAAAACCGCCGTCAAAATACACAGCTGCCACAACAGACTCAAAACAGTCTGCCAGAGAGGATGCCTTATCAGCTCCCCCGCTCTGTGCCTCACCTTTACCAAGCTTCAGATACTTGCCGAGCTCAAGTTCCCTTGCAACCTCGGCGAAAGACTGCTCGCACACTGCGGTAGCGCGCATCTTGGTAAGATAGCCTTCACCCGCCATGGGCTTCATATCGTAGAGGATCCTGCCGACTGCAACGTCAAGGATCGCATCGCCGATAAATTCCAGACGCTGATTTGACTCGTAATGCTCTCCGCCATTCTCGAAAACATAAGTCGTATGGGTGAATGCCGTTTCCAGCAAAGAGACGTCTTTGAATTTGTAGCCCAATTTCTCCTCAAATCGGGAATAGTCCATATTTTTGTCCCCCTGAAAGGATCATTTGAAACTTTACCGAAAAAGAACTGCCCCAAATGTGAATAGTATCACTATTGAGGCAGCCCGTTATATTTTCATAGTTTGAAGATCAGTTCTGTGTCAGACCTGCAATGTAATTAACTGCATCCTTTACAGTAACAACTTTCTCAGCGACATCATCAGGGATCTCGATATCAAACTCTTCTTCCATAGCCATAACAAGCTCGACCATATCAAGAGAATCAGCATTCAGATCGTCGATGAAAGAGGAATCTTCCTTAATAACATCCTCATCTACCCCAAGCTGATCAACGATCATACCCTTGATAGTGTCAAATAATTCATCATTTGTCATAATTTCCTACCTCCATATTGGATTGTTAAATTCAATCAACAAACTACTTTTAACGAAACATTGATAAAAAGTCAATACTTATTTTCGAAAAATATCATTCCGTCAGATAGTTCTTATTCTTAATAAGATAGTCAAGACCTGATATTACGGTCATTACGACACTGATAATAAACAAAATGTCGCCAATTATTGTAATGGCACATGTCTGAAGCGGATAATGACTGTCAAAACCGAAGATCTTCAAGAGCGTAGGTTCGAACATTAGGTAGATGACAGCGATCATCTGAGTGGTGGTCTTGACCTTGCCGATCATCTTGGCTGCCATAACAACACCCTTGGCAGATGCGATCATCCTGATGCCGGACACCATAAACTCGCGGAGAACGATGATAAACACAAACCAGACCGATATCCTGCCGAGAGCGATAAAAGCAAGCAGGATGCTTATGATAAGCACCTTGTCGGCAAGGGAATCAAGGAATTTGCCGAGGTCCGTTATGAGATTCCTGCGCCTGGCGATCTGTCCGTCAAAGAAATCCGTAAGAGATGCGATAATGAAGATCACTGCAGCGACCAGCATGCCGTGCTCGGTTACAAAAGCATTCCATCCGGCCGGCTCGAAGCCGTATATTCTGACCGGCAACATAAAAATGAGCGTTACCGGGATCAATATGATCCTTAATAAAGACAATCTGTTGGGCAGATTCATACTGTCACCCCCGTTATATCGTAATCAGACACTTCGACAAGCTTTACATCATAGCTCTCGCCGATAACAAGATCGAAGTCCGAGGAATTGGCTACATATATCACCGGATCATCTTCCGGCGCCTCAGCGTAACTTCTTCCGACATAAAATATACCGTCATCTGCCACTGAGTCAATAAGCACTTTCACACAAGTTCCGAGACGTTTCTTCGCTGAATCTTCGGTGATCTCCTTCTGGACTTCGTAGACTTTCTCATATCTGGCCTGCTTTATCTCCTCAGGAACCTGATCCTGCATGTCAAAAGCCACAGTGCCTTCTTCAGGCGAGAAAATAAAGCATCCAAGCCTGTCAAAGCGCCATTTTCTGAGGTTAGATATCATAGTCTCGAAGTCTTCTTCAGTCTCACCGGGGAATCCGACCATAACGGTTGTACGGACGATGATATCGGGAATCCTCTTTCTGATCATTTCAAGCTTAGTAGTTATAAGCTCAGCTGTATCGCGGCGCCTCATGGCCTTAAGGATCCTGTCTGAGCCATGCTGAATCGGAATATCAAGATAATGAGCGACTTTAGGAATATCGGCTATCGCATCGATAAGCTCCTCATTGATACCGTCCATATAGCCATACATAATCCTTATCGTCTCAAATCCGTCGATCTCCGAAAGCTTTCGGAGCAGACCGGGCAAAGCTCTCTTCTTATAAAGGTCTATGCCGTAATTGGTCGTATCCTGGGCTGTAAGGATTATCTCCTTGTAACCTCTAGAGGCTATATCACGGGCTTCAGCCAGGATCTCTTCTTCGGGTCTTGATACAAACGAACCCCTTATCAGCGGGATAGCGCAGAAAGCACACCTGTTTAGGCAGCCTTCACCTATCTTAAGCCAGGCATATCCCGTTGTCGAAATGGCTCTGTCATTCATGAGATGAGCCAGACCGCCTACACCTGTCGTATTTGAAGCAGAATCAAAAGCAGGACCTTCAGTTCCGTAAAGCATATCGATACAGTCACAGATATCCTGGTAATGCGCCGTACCCAAAACGGCATCAACCTCAGGAAGATCTTTCTTTATATCTTCGGGATAGCGCTGGGCAAGACAGCCGGTAACTACAATAAACTTGACATTGCCTGAAGGAACCTTCTCGTCGGCCACTTCAAGTATCGTATTTATGGCTTCGGTCTTGGCAGATTCGATAAAACCGCAGGTGTTTATAACTACGATCTCGGCATCGTGAAAATCAGGGACAATAGTATAGCCGTGCTCCGAAAGCAGTTTTGACATGCATTCAGCGTCAACAAGGTTTTTGGAGCAGCCTAAAGCTATTAATGAAATTTTGGTATCTGAATTATTCATACGCGCTGATTATAGCACAACATTCAGAAAGGACACATATTATAAAAAGATACAGATCAGCTTAAGAATTCATCAAAAGCTGATGAAGCCTGCTCATAAGAATATCCCCGTCTTGAAGCAACGGAAATATACTCATCTCTATGATCCGAGGGATCACCGGCTATATCAAGCGACTCAAATAACATAACACAGGTCTCTTTGTCAGAAGCAAGCTCTTCACATATAATTTCAGCAGTATCTTCGGAAATGCCGGCTTCAATGAGTCGTTTGAAAATATAAGCTCTGCTTTCCTGCTTCTTGCCTGTGCGGTATCTTAAAACCTTGCCTGCAGCCTTAGTATCGTCAATATATTGTCTGCTGATAAGTTCGGCAACGGCATCTTCGGCCACATTATCAGAAAAGCCTTTATTCATCAGGAAAGCCTTGATCTTCCCTGATGAATAAGTTGCTATTCCAATATGTCTTATAGCACAACTTACAGCTTCATCAACCTGCTGGCTGTAAGGATCCGGACTGTTGTCAGTTCCATTATAGATGATCATGAAGATTACTCATCGATGCCGAGAATATCTTCTGCATCAAAATCGTCTTCTAACTCTTCGATATCATCAGAAGCATTGGATGCGGGAAGGTCTTCACCGTCTGCGGGCATATATGATTCACGGATCAGTTCTTCGATCTCTGCTTTGACTTCGGGATGCTCGATCAGGTAGATCCTGGTATTATCCTTGCCCTGGCCGATCTTGTTACCCTTATATGAGAACCAGGATCCGCTCTTGACCATGATGTTGTTCTCTACTGCAAGATCAATGATACAGCTCTCTGCAGAGATCCCCTGACCATACATGATATCGAACTCTGCTTCCTTGAAAGGCGGAGCCACCTTATTCTTAACAACCTTGACTCTGGTATGGTTGCCAACGACATCTGTACCGTTCTTCAATGCTTCGATACGTCTGACATCAAGTCTTACGGATGCATAGAACTTGAGAGCTCTGCCGCCCGGAGTAGTCTCGGGATTACCGAACATGACTCCGACCTTCTCACGGAGCTGGTTAATGAAGATACATACAGTATTGGACTTAGCAACGACAGGAGCGAGCTTTCTTAAAGCCTGGCTCATGAGCCTTGCCTGAAGGCCGACGTGGGAATCACCCATCTCGCCTTCGATCTCAGCTCTGGGAACCAAAGCTGCAACAGAGTCGACAACGATAACATCGATACAGCCGGATCTGACGAGGGTCTCACAGATCTCAAGCGCCTGCTCACCTGTATCAGGCTGCGAAAGGATAAGGTTATCAACATCAACGCCGATGTTACCAGCATAAACAGCATCGAGAGCATGCTCTGCATCGATAAATGCACATGTGCCGCCGTTCTTCTGAGCCTCGGCAACACAATGAAGGGCAACAGTCGTCTTACCGGAGGATTCAGGTCCGAATATCTCAATGATCCTTCCTCTGGGAAGACCGCCGATGCCAAGAGCCATATCAAGCGTGAGCGCTCCTGTCGGGATAGCTTCGATCTCAATGGAAGCACGGTCGCCCATCCTCATGACGGCACCCTGGCCAAACTGTTTCTCTATCTGTGCGAGAGCGGCATCTAGAGCCTTCTTCCTCTCATCTGAATCGTTAGCGGGAACTGATCTTACTTCATTCTTGGTAGCATTCTTACTCTTAGCCATAATATCTTCCTCCAAGTCGCGAACATTCGTTCTTATTTCTGAATCCATTCTATAAATATGAATATCATTTGTCAACACAAATTATCTTACAAATTCGGGTCAGATAAGTTGTTTTCGATTTGAGGGATATTAATGGGACAAAAGCTTACTGTTTCTTCTTCGGCTTGAGCTTGTTGATAAAACGGTCCATCCAGAATTTGGCTTCTTCCATCCTCAATATGATCGCCATTCCGAAATATACGATCACGCATACAACACCTCTGATACCGAGGCTTAAGAGTGCTTTCACTTTTCCGGGACCGAAGCGCATGAAATATTCGATAAGGACAAGAACAACGCACATTACGACCAGACATGCCGCTGATTTCAAAACAAACTTAACGATATTACGGGGTTTGATATCCTTATTGCGCATGTAAAGGATAATTAGGATGACCATTTGTACCATGCTGCTTACGGAATAAGCAATGGAAAGTGATTTAAGTCCGAAATTCTTATTGATGAGGATATAGCAGAGCAAGGGATTGGTTATAAGACCTGCCACGCCGGCAACAAGGGGCACTTTGGTCTTCCCTATCGCATAGAAAGCATGGTTCATGACGTGAACGATCGACTGCGTGATGATGGGAAGAACAAGAAAACGCAGCAAAACGGCAGCATCGGCAACGTTAGCATCGGTATATCTGGAACCCCATTGGTAGATCGCAGATACGACATTTTCGCTCATGATGAATATCATTCCGGCAGAAGGGATCGTCAGGAAGAGAATGTTCTTGATGCTTGTCGTGAGCATATCCCTGCATTCCCCGTATTTCTTCGATTCATACAAGCCGGCAAGGTGGGGTGTCATGACGGTTCCGATACTTACGGCGAAGATGCCGTAAGGGATCTGCCAGATAGTATTGGCGTTCCTGAACAGGAAGATTATGTTGCCGAACCTTCCGGTAAACATATTGAGAATGACGACATTGAGCTGAACGATGGATGCCGAGAACATGATAGGCAGGGCACGTTTCAGGAGGAAGCGGAATTCCTTGTCCTTCGGCTCAAACTTAAACCGGAACTTCTTTAATGTACCGAATCCCAATATATAAAGGAACATAAAATAGATAAACGCCGATACGAGGACGCCGGCCGTGGTATGCATAAGGTCTCCCTGTGTATTTCCGGCAAGGAACATTATTGAAAGGAGAACGCAGATATTGTATACGGTCGGGGCAAAAGCCGTTGACGAGAATTTCTTATATGCATTGAGGATACCGCTCGATAAAGCGGCGAGCATTATGAAGAATATCTGAGGGAAAAGGAATTTGGAAGCATTTGCCGCCAAAGCGAGCTTTTCGGGATTGATCTTATCCTTGTCTTGCAAAAAGAGGTTGTAGACACTGTATATCTGATCCGAAAAGATGACGCCGAGAGTACATACAACAAGCATCACGACCGAGATAACGGATATGAAGATCGATACGGTCCTTACGCCCCTCTTCTCTTCATTGACAGCGAGAGAACCTGACATGTAAGGAGCTACAGATGAGAAGATCGCTCCGCCGACGAGGAGATTATAGAAAAGATCGGGTATGGTGAATGCCAGAGTATAAGCATCTCTATAGACTTCGTCGAACTTGATCCCGACGATTATGTCACGCAGAAAGCCTGATCCTTTTGACAGTAGCAGTCCCATCATCATCAGGATCGTGGCGATGATCATACTCTTCTTTCTGCTGTGAGATTCCTGAGTCTTATCCATTTACCGCTATTTCCTTCGCAAGCTTAAGAGCTTCAACAACACTTTGCTCTCTGATCTTAAGCCTGTCTCCTTCAAATACAAATCTTTCGGTCTTGATCCTGCCGTTACAGTATGCACTGATAAACACTGTTCCGACGGGCTTGGCAGCTGAACCCCCGTCCGGACCGGCTATACCGGTAGCGGATACTCCGACATCGGAATCAAGTACCCCGGCCACTCCCCTGGCCATATATTCGGCGCACTCTTTGGACACCGCACCGACTGATGATATCACATCAGAGGGAACTTTCAATGTGTTTATCTTAACTTCATTCGAATATGACACAATTGCGCCATTGAAAAAGGATGACACACCGGGAACTGCAACGACTGATGCCGAGATAAGGCCGCCCGTAAGGCTCTCGGCGAACGCAAGCGTTAGATCACGGGCTTTTAAGCAGTCAATAAGCTCATAGACACAAGTCTCGACTTCTGTCATCAGCCTTCTCCTTTCGACTGCATCTCGAGCCAGTCTGTCTGGGTAATGAGTACTTTTCGCGGTTTGCTTCCTTCGAAAGGTCCTATAATATGTTTCCTCTCAAGGACATCGATAAGACGTGCGGCTCTCGGATAGCCTACTCCGAGCCTTCTCTGGAGGATCGATACGCTGGCGGAACCATACTCAAGTACGACTTCCACGGCCTTCTCGAAAAGATCATCGCCGTCGGAATCATCGCCGCCCGATGAAGCATCAGCATTGCCGCCGGCAGTGCCGTTGGCAACGGAATCGATGATAGCCTGGTCGTAGTCAGGACCGTAATTCTGTTTCAGATATTCAACGATCGCTTCAACCTCAGCATCTTTAAGGAAGGCTCCCTGGCCTCTGACAGGCTTGGGCGCGGAAAGAGGCGCATAGAGCATATCGCCTTTACCCAGGAGTTTCTCGGCTCCGACAGAATCAAGTATCGTACGGCTGTCGACGCCGGATGATACAGCGAAAGCGATCCTGGAAGGAACATTCGACTTGATGACACCTGTAATGACATCGACTGAAGGACGCTGGGTAGCGATAACAAGGTGAAGGCCGGCGGCTCTTGCCATAGCAGCAAGCCTTGCGATATGGTCTTCTACTTCCTTGGCTGCAACCGTCATGAGATCGGCAAGCTCATCGATGACTATGAGGACCAGAGGCAGAGGCTTTTCGCCGTTATAAGTAAGGAATTCATTGTATCCTGCGATATCCCTTACGGAGTTCTCAGCGAAAAGAGCATATCTCCTGTTCATCTCGGCGACCGCCCAGGCCAGCGTGGCAGCTGCTTCCTTTGCCTTGGTAACGACAGGCATATAAAGATGCGGGATGCCGTTATATACCGCCAATTCAACGACCTTAGGGTCGATCATAATCATCCTTACCTGGTCAGGCGTCGCATGACAGAGGATGCTGGTCAGGATGGAATTGATACAGACAGACTTACCGGATCCGGTGGAACCTGCGATAAGAAGATGCGGCATCTTGGCAAGATCGCAATAGATGGGCTTGCCGGGAATGTCGCGGCCGAGGGCAACGGTAAGCGGTGAGGATTTCTTGAATTCAGGGGTCTCGAGGAGACCGCGCAGATGAACGACAGATGATTTATCGTTAGGGATCTCTATTCCGATAGCGCTCTTACCGGGTATTGGAGCCTCGATACGAACAGATACGGCTGCCATTGCAAGCTTGATGTCTTCCTGGAGATTTACTACCCTGCTGACCTTTGTGCCGGTCGCAATGGTAAGTTCGAATCTCGTAATAGAAGGTCCGTAAGTGATATCAACGACCTTGGACTCTATACCGAAGCTCCTCAAAGCTTCTTCGAGTTTTCTTGCCTTCATCTGAAGCTGGGCATTGGATTCCTTGGCGGTCGTCTTAACCGAATCGGGCTCGAGTTTTGTCGTGGGAGCAGGTGCGAATGCGCCTTTTCTGCGCCTTACGGGTGTACGCTGATTATAGGAAAGACCGGAATTGCTCTTGGCGCTCCTGTCTCCGGCTCCTTCGATGATCCTTCCTTCAGTATTGGAAAATCCCTTGATATCGGTATTTCTGTTTACGGGGATCGCACCGTCATCCGATGCGGCCGTCCTGCCGGAAGTACTTTTCCTCAAAGGCTCCGTCCCGGGCATAACGGGAGTACGGACGCTGCCTCTTTCCGTTGACCTGTAATCAGATACGGAAGGTGCGTCATCGGTAATCTCGTACAGTTCATCAGCAGATGAAGTATCTTCAACAACCGTGCCGCCGAAAGGCATATCTTCGACAACAGGTGTAAGATCGATGAAATCCTGTTCCTTTTTCTCAGGAAGGAATGAAGGCCTCTTCATCTCAGAAGGCCTGTGCAAGGGAGCGTTCTTTGGCATTGCGGTATATGTGAAATCCGCTTCCGGGTGTTCCTGGGTAGTATCGACTGCTCTGTTTTCATAGTTCAAGATGCCGTCTTCCTGCTTTCTGACACCAAATGCAGGATCTGTTACATCGATAAATCCGGTCTTGCTGTCGACAGGGATCGCAGGCTGGAAAGGATCCTTGCGCGCATTGCGTCTCATGGATGCGCCCCGGCTTGAATACCCGACTGCCCTGCTGACAGTATCATCAGGAGCATACTTGTAAGATCTTTGATCAGCACCGCTGTAAACAGTCGCACCCTGACCGTTGCTGTAATGTCTGACTGCTTCAGCGCGTTTACGGGATACAGCGTTTCCGATGGCATCAGCTGTTTTCTTGGCCGTCTTCTTTAATGAAACTCTGAAGACAAGAACGACCTGAAGGATAAAGAACAGAGCGAGCGTGAGGCAGGTCAGGACCTTGCCCACTGCAGTATAAAGGCCGAGAGCGATCATGCCGCCTATGACTCCGCCGGGAAGGACAAATGAATCAGCTGTCTTCTGAATGAGCGAGCCGTCAACGCCCGACTGCCAAAGAAGAGAAATAGCAGCAGTAGCCGTACGGTCTCCCCTGTCGTTGACCGCAAGAGTGCGGAAATGGTCAAAATCCATCGTAACGGCAGCAAGGAATGCGGATACGGCAAATATGATCACGATGACAGTAAGGACACGGAACTTTGCCACGCCCTTGCGCTTTTCGAAAAAGAAATCGATCGCAGCATACAGAATAAAAGCCGGAATCAGATTGGCAGCGCTGCCAATAAGACCGAACCCAAGCTCTCTTACCGTGTTTCCGGCAACACCCGTGATCCCGTCAGGCAGGTAGAACATCAGTATCAGCGCAAGCGCAAGGAAAAACAATACGATGCCCGCGGCTTCTCTTCTGTTATCGTTCTGTTCCAATGAGAAGCCTCCTTGCAGCCTTATAGATAAGCACCTGTGTCTTTGCGTCTTCGATCTGACCTGCGTCAGCCATATCGACAAGTTCCTTCAAAGGGACCTTATGGAGCGATAAGAACTCGCCGGAATCCGGGTTGGTCCCTTTATATTCAAGTCCCCTTGCAATAAACAGATATATGATCTCCGAACAATATCCGGGAGTTGCAGCCGCAGAACCGACAGGTTCGATAACGGAAGCCGTATAGCCGGTCTCCTCGGTAAGTTCCCTTGCAACGCATTCAGCCGGGGTCTCACCCTTTTCGATCCTGCCCGCAGGAGCTTCAAGATAGATCTTATCTACGGCGATGCGGTACTGCTTGACCATATAGCAGTTAAGCTCGTCATCAACGGGAAGAACGCATGCTCCGCCGCTGTGAACGATGACTTCCCTGGGAGCTTTGTTGCCGTCAGGAAGTTCGACCTGCCTTAATTCGCAATCGAAAACACGTCCCGAATAGATAGTCTCGGAACTTAAGGTCACTTCAGCAAGATTATCGTCTTTGCAATCGCATCTGCCCATAAAAAGCTGCTACACCTGCTTTACTTATACTTAGCCGCCGCTTTTACCGCCAAAGCATCACAACGGTTGTTATATTCATTGTCGGCATGCCCCTTTACCTTTACGAATTCGATCTTATGGATCCCGCAAAGTCTCAGCAGTTCCTGCCACAGGTCCTTATTGGCAACTTCAGCTTTGGCGCTGTTGACCCAGCCGTTACGGATCCAGTTGTCTAACCAATGCTGTTCGAAAGCATTGACAACATAAGCGCTGTCACTGTAAACGGTCACTTTGCAGGGACGCGTCAGAGCGGTAAGGCCCTGAATGACAGCCATGAGTTCCATGCGGTTGTTGGTCGTTAATGCGGCGCCGCCGCTCATCTCCTTTTCGACCTTGCCGGCAATAAGGATGCAGCCCCAGCCGCCGGGACCGGGATTTCCTGAGCATGCTCCGTCAGTGTATATTGTAACATTTGTAAGTTCGGACATTCTTTACTTTCCTGTTGCAAGTTCGACCGTTCTGTTATAGGCGGCTTCAACCGATTTGATAACAGCATCGCGGAATCCGTTCTCTTCAAGAGCGGCTACGCCGGCGATGGTCGTGCCTGCAGGAGAACATACCATGTCTTTAAGGACTGCGGGATGGATCCCTGTCTCGAAAGCGAGCTTGCCTGAGCCCATTACAGTAGCTTCAGCTATCTTCAGAGCATCAGCCCTTGTAACACCGAGCTTGACAGCCGCATCAGCCATCGCTTCGATGAAGAGCATAACATAAGCGGGACCCGTTCCGGATACACAGCCTATGACATCCAATGTCTTCTCATCACACTCGACTACGATGCCGCAGGTCTCGAAAAGCTTAATAAGGAACTCTTTCTGCTCTCCTTCGATCCTCACAGGAACTACAGCTGATACGCCTGATGCAACCTGGGCAGGCGTATTGGGCATAACTCTCAATATCTTGCGGTCTGATCCTGCGATCTTCTCGATCCTTGCTATATTTACAGCTGCAGCGATGGAGATTATGACCGCATCAGCCTTAACATAAGGCATCAGCCCTCCAAGCGCATTATCGAAGTGCTGGGGCTTGACGGCCATCAAAACATAATCCGCACCTTCAACAGCGCTCTTCACATCATCTGTAGAAGTGCATCCGTAATCAGATGCCACGCTGTCGGCTGCCTCTTTTCTGATATCAAATACACAAAGTTCCTCCGGCCTGATCATCCCCGATGTCAAAAAGCCGTTGATAAGCGCCTTCCCCATATTTCCGGTGCCGATTACGGTAAACTTCATAACTTTTCACCTCTATTTAAAATAATATAAGATAAGCATAATATTAACATTCCACTTGACAGAGTGCAAACCATTCGATAAACTACCTTTTGTCGTTACAGGGGAGTGGCTCAACGGTAGAGCAGCGGTCTCCAAAACCGCCGGTTGCGCGTTCGAATCGTGTCTCCCCTGCCAGTTAATAACATAAGGGGATGCCTCTTTGTGATCTGATCACTCTTGAGACATCCCCTGTTTATTTGATCTGTCGTGTGCTCATCATGGTATCTCACTGACGATATTAAGCTGCCTGAGGTATTGAAGAGCGGGCATGGAACAGGGTTCAGTAGTGTAGTGAGGCCATTTAACGTGATGTTCAGGCACTTCATCCATGCGTCCGCGGCTGAGATTAAAGTATTTCCAATTCAGGACCGGTAAATAATCATCCCACATACAGTCGATCTCATAGTATTTACCGTCTATCTTAATAACATTCCATTCATGAGTTGAAGACCCTGTCATCCAGCATTCAAGCCCGGCCAGAGTCATAAGAAGTGATACTGCTTCCGCAAAGTCAATACAGATACCCTCGCCTTCCATCAGTACAGAATAGGCAAATGCATTCTTTTTTCTTTCAGGATATCCCTGATCTGCGATCTTATGGATCATCTTATAGATCGCGATCTCCTTATCCAGGTCACTCATATCATCTGTTATTGTCTTATTTACTAACGAACGGGCTTTGTTGAGAACCTTAAGGACCAGGTCATAGTCTGTTTCCATCGCGGAAGTAAGGGCCTTATTGTCCTTGATAAGCTCCCAATCGGTTATCGGATTGTCAGCTATATTAAGGATCTCCAGGGAATCCATATCTTTGATAGGTGCAACACTTGTTATCTTGTTGCCTCCCATATTGAGCTCCTTTAATGAGCTTATAGTTGTAACAGGAGTTAAGTCAGTGATGTCGCACATCGCTATAGTAAGATTTTTTAGATCCTTGCATCGTGACAGATCCGGAATGGTATCTACAGGACTGTCGCTGATGTAAATCTCCCTCAGTTTCACAAGATCTGCAAGTGGTGAGATATCCTTGATGCAGGATAACTGGATAGAGATCCTGGAAAGATTCGTAAAAAATTCTATGCCGTTCAGAGACGGAGCATATACCAGATCCAGTGCATAAACATTCTTCAAATTCTCAGCCGTCAGGACCTCTCCTTCCGGAAGGCCAAGCTGCTTTCTGGCTTCTGTTGCGATTACGGAGTCTATGGCGCCGCCCGGTGTTGCAGGATCGTTAGTTGCCGCAGGGACCTCATCACTCTTAGGCTCTTCGATATATATTCTTTCGTAGTGTCCTGAGAACTGTACAGGACCGGATTCGTCAGAGACGCCATAAATGCTGAAAGTAACATCCGCAGTCTTGCCGTCAGTTATAACCTTAAATGTATCCTTCTCACCTTCCCGTTCACAAGTGATCAGGTTCCCGTCTTTTCGGGCAGCAACAACATAAGGTCCTATGGGATCAACCACATATGATAAAGAATAACTGCCTTCTGCGATGTAAAGCGCCTGGAATAAAACAGCTATATTATCATCTTCACGAAGGAGTTCCATACGGACGCCGGAGGGGAAATCATCTCCCCTGGGGTTCTTATACATCATAAGATAAATACCTGTCACGTCCTGGGGCTCCGGTACTGTTGTCTCTGTAGTTGTCTCCGTTGTGGATTCTGTCGTAGTTTCAGAAGTAATCACAGGCGGAGCGGAGGTCTCGCTGACAGAAGTCTCGTATTTGGTCTCATCGTTCTGAAGATGTCCCCCCTTGATATTGCATGCTGATGCCTGCAGCATAACCGTCATTGCCAGGACACAAGCGATGATCTTTTCCTTCGATCCAATTATTTTTTCCAACATATTTAATTCCCCCGATTTGTCATTTTCACCTTCTTTTATGATAAAACCCGGATATTACAGGGTTAAATTCAAGAAGGTGATATATGGTTTCGAAAACTTACACTACCTAACGGTCTTATTATGTCCGATCTGTGTTCCCCCTGCACCCCCGGAATGCGGCAATGATGTGTAAACAAAGGGGATGCCTCTTTGCGAACTGATCACTTTTGAGACATCCCCTTTTGACTTAATCAAAGAAATTCCTGATCTCAGGCAACCGCATTTTCCTTTGGCGTTATGTCGAGAGCAACATATACCGTTCCCTCGTATTTACCGAGCATTAGCCTGAAAGCATAATCGTCTTTAATGATATAGCCGGTGTCGCCGCCGGTAAACTGTTTCAGCGTATCATTTACGATCATGCTTGCATCAACAAAGCTCATATCATCGAACACCGTCTCAAATACAGTCGTGTAAAAATACGTTATGAAGGCGGGATTAGTCGATACATCATCATAATTAGCAAGGAACCTGATATATACCAATTTGTCATCGGAATTACGTACCGCTCCAAGGATCTGACAGTCACGCGCATTTGTTATCTCAGATGAGAAAGTCTTAAGGCCTATATCATTACGGATCTTTGACAGGTCATGGAGCTTGACATCATTGACTATCTCAGAATTGTCGGATGTGTCGGGTATAAAACCGTTAAGAGTATAATTTGTTTTATCAACCTTAAGTCCCCATGCCGACAGATATCCTTCATAGGTCTCGCTTGCATAGAATCTGTTAAGGAATTCATCATAAGTATATCCGAATGTCTTGACAGACGGTGCGGACATAAAATAATAAAGCATTGCTCCCGCGAAGATAAAAACGATCAGGGCAAGGCACAAAGGCAGCACCAGATCATGCTTCAGCTTTTCGGAGAAAGGAAGTTTCCTGAACACATCATCAGGGATCTCTTTTCCTTCATATTCGGACAGATCATATGTCTTCCTGCGCTTCATGGGCTTGGAAGAGCGTTTCTCCGTCGCCTCCTCCACGTCAGCCTCATCAGCGATATCTGAAGTTCCGCTGACCTGGTCGTCTTCCCAGACAGAATCTACGATAGCAGATGCGTCAAGTTCCTCATCTGAGACTGTTTCTGCATCGTTGCCGGCAGCTTCCGTCTCAACGGGATCCAGTGCCTCCTCAACGATGTTTTCCTCATTTATTTCCGTTTCTTTCTTATCCACTTAAACGCAAATCCTTTCTTTTGTGATCACAAATAGATTATAATTAATTGTTTCCGAAAATCAATCAAGTTATTGTAAAGGACCATTTATGAACAAACTTCTGATATCGGGAGGATCAAGAGGCATCGGCGCTGCGACGGTCAGGCTTTTTGCCGGATCCGGCTGGAATGTCACCTATCTTTACAGACACGAAGCACTTGTCACGGGAGATAACATCACTCCGATCAAATGTGATGTTTCAGATTACGCGCAGGTCATGGATCTTAAAGATAAGATCCCTGCATGCGACTGCCTTATCTCCTGTGCCGGCATTTCTTTAAAAGGCCTGGTTCAGGATATGGATCTCGATGATTACAGGAATGTCATGGATACTAATTTCGGAGGCTTCTATAATCTCGTAAAGCTTGTTGTCCCTTCAATGATCTCCGCTCACAAAGGTTCGATCATTGCAATATCGTCGATGTGGGGACAGACCGGCGCTTCATGCGAAGCCCTGTATTCAGCAAGTAAAGGCGCTGTCGATGCCTATGTTAAGTCGCTCGCAAAAGAACTGGGTCCTTCAGGCATCAGGGTCAATGCCATATCTCCCGGAGTCATCGACACCGATATGATGTCCTGTTTCTCAGACGAGGACAAGGAACAGTTGATAAATGATACTCCCGCAGGCCGTCTCGGAACGCCTGAAGACATCGCGAAAGCTGCTTATTTTCTTGCATCTGATGGATCTTCTTACATTACGGGACAGATATTGGGCGTAAACGGCGGTTTCCTTATCTGATAAAGACAATTAAACCCTTTATAAATTTGATAATCACTTTTTTCCCTGTTATAATACAATAGATTTTTTTTATTTGGGGAAAGAGGTGGTATCATGGCGGTTCAGAATACATATTCAAAAGTTACTCCCGAGATCGAGCAGCTTGCTTCTATATGCATGAAAAACAGCATCGATCCCGAATTATATGCAAAGCACGATGTCAAAAGAGGCTTAAGAGACCTTAACGGCAAAGGTGTCCTGACAGGTCTTACGGAAATATCAGAGATCAACGCAAGTAAGACAGTTGACGGAAAGACCGTCCCCATGGAAGGAGAGCTATTCTACAGAGGGATCAACATCCATGACCTTATCGCCGGCCGCGCCAACCGTCCTCCCTTCGGATTTGAAGAAGCAACTTATCTCCTGCTCTTCGGAAAACTCCCCACTACCGAACAGCTTGATGATTTTACAAGGATCCTTGCAGAGATGCGCATAAAGATGCCTAAGAATTTCTTCAGGGACGTTATAATGCAAAAGCCTTCAGATGACCTGATGAACAATCTCGCAAGGTGTGTTCTTAACCTTTGCGCTTACGATACCAACCCCAACGATCTCAGCATCCCCAATGTTTTGAGACAGTCGCTCGAGCTAATCGCCAATTTCCCGGTAATGGCAGTGCACAGCTACCATGCAAAGAGATACTATAAGGACAAGGGTTCCCTCATGATCCACCGTCCTCAGCCTAACATGTCAACAGCTGAGAACATACTTTATATACTCAGAGCCGATAACAAGTTTACCGCCCTCGAAGCCGAGATCTTAGACATCTCGCTCATGCTCCACGCAGAACACGGCGGCGGCAACAACTCTACATTCACTACACACGTCGTAACGAGTTCCGGTACGGATACCTATTCTTCCGTAGCGGCATCCCTCTGTTCTCTTAAGGGGCCCCGCCACGGAGGCGCCAACATCAAAGTAATGAATATGTTTGCCGACCTGAAGCGCAACATTTCAGATAAGACCGACGACGAAGAGATAACGGCATATCTCGATAAGATCCTCCACAAGGAAGCATTCGACAAGACCGGCCTCATCTACGGTATGGGACACGCTGTCTATTCGATCTCCGATCCGAGAGCTCAGATCTTTAAGACCTACGTCGAAAAGCTTTCCAAGGAAAAAGGCCGTTTCGAAGAATATAAATTCTACAAGAAGGTCGAAGAGATATCTGCAGATCTCATCGCCAAGGAGCGCAAGATCTATAAAGGCGTCTCGGCCAACATAGACTTCTACAGCGGCTTCGTTTATAACATGCTCGGCCTTCCCGTGGAACTCTTCACTCCCCTGTTCGCCATCGCCAGGATCTCCGGCTGGTCAGCCCACAGGATCGAAGAACTTGTCAACAACGGCAAGATCATACGACCGGCTTACAAGAGCGTTCAGGAAAGACAGGTTTACGTACCGATCGAAGAAAGATAAACTCATATCACAAAGTACTCCGGATAAGTTGATCCGGAGTTTTTTGTTGGCATAAATATATTAAGCAGCTTCAGTATTAGCGATCACAAGTGATGCGATCATGCTGTCAACGGTTTCCATATCCAGTCTGTTGATATCATTTTCACATATATATATGATATCTCTCCCGGGAACATATCCATATGATAGATACATCTTGAAACGTTCCCCCGCTTTATATAGATAATTATTCCTGCCCAGCGCACCCATATATTCCAGAAAGAAGACTTTATCGATCTCAGGAAGATATATCGCAAAATCAGGATAAATATATTCATGTCCGTCGATTAGAAACCCGGGCTCATATACATATTCCAATCCAAGTCTGTCAAAATGCTCGGCCAGGATTTTCTCGCCCTTGGTCCTTAAAAGGATACCGTTGTGCTCAATCGCATCAGGCGGCTTGGGAAAAGTATTTGTATCTTGCTTTTTCTTCAAATCTTCAAAAAAGTCTTTTCCCATCGGCTGTGGTTCATTACGGCGTTTGTTAACAGAAGAGATCCGGCAGATATCGTTTCTGTCTTTTATCTTTCCCTGTAACTCACCTATTTCGTTAGTAATTTCATTATATTGTCGGATAAGCCTAGATAAGCTAATCCCAGGTTCTTTATTAAGACTGAAATAACAACCTGCAAATTGAGGATGTTCCGCGAACGAACTGATATAGACAACATCGTAGTCTTTACCTCGACATTTCTTAACAGTAATCTTACCGGCCGGCAGATGTTTCAATTGCTGTTGAAGGAATTTAATCCTTATCCGGCCATGATCTTCAGATAAAAAAGCCATATTCGTTACCTCCTCTCTGTGAAGATACAATACACTCATAGAGAGGCACAAATCAATACGAACAAAGAAAACTGAGACTTTGTGTTACAAGCAGATTACACGTTGCAAAAACATGTTGATAAATCGGATAAAAATAGCGAGTCGCAGGATTTTCGAGAATTATCACAAATTATTGTTGATAAAACTTAAAATCCCGGCGATACGGAATCAATATCATTAACTAAATCATAACAATAGAAACGATTTGACATGCTTCAAACTACAGTCCGGCTAACACGCCTCGGCTTCATAAAAGAATAGAAGAAAGCGAGAAGTGCAGCGCTCAGCAGTACACCGCCGATAATGTCAGTGATCCAGTGAACGCCGCATACGAGCCTTCCGAATACGGTCAATGCCATCAATGCGATACATACGCCCTTGATTATCTTGCCGGAATGCCTGTCATCGATATACTGCGGCAGGAGAGCAAATACGCTCCCCAGGACAACGCAGACGAGCATCGTATGGGATGAAGGAAATGATGCCTCGGGCGCGGCCTCATCCGGCATTACGACCGGTCTGTAGTTAATGATGACTTTCTCGAAAAGGATATAGAAAAAGAACATCACCGCATAAAGACAGCCTGCTGCGATTATGCACTGGTCTACCTTGCGGATATCCCTGCGCTTAATAAGCTGGAGAACACCAACTGCGGCAAACAGGACAACGATCAGTATCGCAACAATACCCATAACCTGTGTAAGATAGTACCAGAACATATTTGTACCGGTAAGATCATTAAACGACTTATTCATTGCGGACAAACCGATAGAGGTTCCCTGCGGGCCTATGGCAGCAACATCAACTGTCTTTACGAGCAGGATCAGTATGATGAACATGAACAGGGCCAAGACCCCTGCCATTACTTTAAGAGTTTTCTTGCTTATTTCCATATTCTTATCCTCCGTCCAGTCTATTTTATCCCAAAGGATCAAAATATCAAAAAAGGTTGCCTCTTAAGAGACAACCTTCTTGGTGGGAGAGGGTGGATTCGAACCACCGAAGTCACTGACGACAGATTTACAGTCTGTTCCCTTTGGCCGCTCGGGAACTCTCCCATATATGAGGTAGTGTAAGTGGTGGGCCTTCAGGGACTCGAACCCGGGACCGACCGGTTATGAGCCGGGAGCTCTGACCAACTGAGCTAAAGGCCCACGTCAACACTACAAGTGCGATTTTTTGCGCTTGATTAGTATATAAATATCTTCTCTTATAGTCAAGAGGTATTTTTCAACATTATAAATATGCGAAAAGGCTGCCTCATTTGAGACAGCCTCCAAGGGTCAAAACATCAATTACTATTACTTAGCCGTAAGATATCCTTTAGCCGTCAGGAGTTCTGCCGTAAGAACGCCGCCGCCTGCTGCGCCTCTCAGCGTATTGTGGGACAGACAGCAGAACTTATAATCAAACAGGTTGTCCTCACGGAGTCTGGAGATCGAAACGCCCATTCCGTTCTCGTACATTGCGTCAAGCTTGGGCTGAGGACGGTTATCCTCTTCAAGATAACGCAGGAACTTGGCAGGAGCCGAAGGCAGGCCGAGTTCAACCGCAGGGCTGACGAAGGAATTCCAACGCTCAAGGATCTCGTCAATAGAAGGTTTCTTCTCGAAAGAAACGCTTACAGCTGCCGTATGGCCTTCCTGAACGGGAACGCGGTAGCACTGGGCTGAAATGATCGTATCCTTTGCAAGTTCGATATGGTCGCCTGCAAGTTCACCCCAGACCTTGAGGGGCTCTTTCTCACTCTTCTCCTCTTCACCGCCTATATAAGGGATGATGTTGTGCTCCATCTCGGGCCAGTCAGCGAAAGTCTTGCCTGCACCGGAGATCGCCTGGTATGTACATACGGAAACCTTGCGGACACCGAAGTCCAGAAGGGGCGTAAGTGCAGGAACATAGCTCTGGATAGAACAGTTAGGCTTAACTGCGATAAAGCCTCTCTTTGTGCCGAGACGGGCTTTCTGAGCTTCGATAAGGCCTGCATGATCAGCGTTGATCTCAGGAATGATCATAGGAACATCCTCTGTCCATCTGTTAGCAGAATTGTTGGAGATGACAGGTGTCTCGAGCTTAGCGATCTTCTCTTCCAAAGCGCGGATCTCATCCTTCTTCATATCAACGGCACAGAATGTGAAGTCGACCAGAGAACAGAATTCTTCGATATTATCAGTACCGTAGACGATCATGTCCTTAACTTTCTCGGGCATGGGAAGGTCAATCTTCCATCTTCCTGCAACCGCGTCCTCAAAACGCTTGCCGGCAGACCTGGGTGATGCGCACAATGCAACGAGATCAAACCAGGGGTGATCTGCAAGAAGTGTAATAAAACGCTGGCCTACATAGCCTGTTGCTCCGATTACGCCTACTTTTAATTTAGATTCCATTTTAGTTCTCCTTCTTTGCACACCGTTCAGCGCCGAAAAGTGTCCGCCTGTGGTGTACATTTGTATTTCAGGGAAAATATTATCACAATGACATTATGATAACAATAGCAAGATTGCCTATTTTCGTGAGGCTACTGTGATAAAATATGTGAAAATCACGAAAGAGGCTTATATGACAGGCTTTCCGATACTTGATCAGTACTCGAATTACATGCTCGCAGTCCTCGGAAGGAGCGAGCTTACTGTCATGGAATATAAGTACGACATCATAGGTTTCTTCAGATTCTTAAAACTTGACCGGGGTATTGTCCCTGCAGGCACGCCTCCCGAAGAGATAGATATTACCGATGTTGACGTCAAGACGGTAGACAGCGTGACTTTCGACGATCTGATGGCTTATATCATCTACCTTTCGAGGATCAGGAAACAGTCAAATTCATCAAGAGCAAGGCATATTGCCTCTTTACGCAGTTTCTTTAAGTACTGTTATTCCAAGAAACACCTGATCTCGTCTAATCCAGCGACCGAGCTCGAGACACCCAAGATAGGCAAGCGCAATCCCAAGTATCTTTCGCTAGAAGAAAGCAAGACACTCCTTGAGACAGCTTATTCATCACCGCACGAATCAAACGAGCGTGATTACTGCATGCTGACTCTCTTCCTTAACTGCGGAATGCGTCTTTCAGAACTGCGCGGCATCGATATAGACGATATTCACGATACAACCCTCACCGTTATCGGTAAGGGTAACAAAGAAAGAACGATCTACCTGAATCCCGCCTGCCTGACAGCCCTTGAAGACTGGTTGAATGTCAGGAGCACTCTCAAGATCAAGCCGGAACACAAGAAGGCCCTCTTCGTTAGCAAAAGGGGCACAAGGATCTCCGATGACATGATCCAGATCACGATCAAGCGTCTGCTGGGAGAAGCCGGCATCGACACCAAAGTCTATTCAGTCCATAAGCTGCGCCACACCGCGGCAACTTTAATGTATAAGTACGGACATGTGGATATAAGAAATCTTCAGATGATCCTTGGACATAAGAGCGTATCGACAACGCAGATCTATACACATGTAGACGACTCGCAATTGCAGCAAGCCGTCAACTCAAATCCTTTATCTTCTTTTGATCCCGAAAAATAAGATCAGCCGCTTGTAGCAGAAGGCGTTGTCTCCTGTGTTTCCGCAAGGCTTGCCTGAGGATTGGTCTGCTCGGGCGGAGTAGTTTCCGCAGGTTCTGTCGGTTCCCCTTCTTCCCCGCCCTGTGTCTTGCCGAAAGATACAAAGGGGAAATAATCCATCGCGGAAACAAACTGTTCCTGAAGATTCTTCGACTCGAAAAGCGAATTAGCCTTGATCAGCTGATTGTTCCTGTAAGGCAGTGTGATCGCAGCATAGCTGGTAAGTCCTATAAGTATCGCAAGAACGATGACCTCGATGATGAGCAAAGGAGTTATCGGGAACAGGTCATTGATCTTCTTGACCTGCCTGGAGCTCTTCTTCTTTGAATCGGATGAGATAAACTCCGCTACTTTAAAGCTCTTTGAATCTATCCTCTGCGTGATCTTGTCGAACATTGAATTGCGCGTATATTCATCCAATACCCTGTCAACATATTCCATGTCGTCGGAAAGAGGATTCTGCTCTATCTCGGCATTAGCGTTGCGGAGCAGGATATCGCCGAATTCGAACATGACTCTGTCACCTGCCAGATTATTGCGGCGCGAAAACAGTTCGCTGTATGATTTGATGATCGCAGACTCGCATCTCGTGGATTCACGGGTCTTGCTCAAGACGGCAGGATATGCCATCTCAACAGTAGAGTCATAGAACTCCTTAAGGTTTTCTCTTGTTAATTTTCCATACCACATCGATTCCATGATCATACCCCCGGTGTCCCGTAAGGATTATTATCCGGCATCGCCTGAGCTGCAATATACTCAGCCGGAACTATAACAGGTTGATAATATGTACCGTTGGGGCCTTGAGCCTCGTAGAAATAATTGCCGGCTCCGTCGCTGAAGAGAGGCCTTGCAGGGTCGAATTCAGCGTAGGAGATCTCATTTTCGGATACATATGCAGTTTCCTGAGGAATATAAACTTCCTGAGCATCTGCCGAAGGAACAGAGTTTTCATAAGGCTGTTCCGCTGGCACATAAGGTTGTTCAGAAGGAACGTAAGGAGCAGCTGTCTCCATATTAACGGGAGGCGCTGCAGGGCTTTCCGGAGCTTTAGGAGAAGCCTGGATCCTGTCTTCCTGCATATCCTGATGTCTGCCGGCAGCAGGTTTAGAGACCTTCTTTCTCTCAGGTTTGAGAGAAGGATCGGCGCCGTCGACTTTGGATGAGAAAGAAGACATCGGATAGACAAAAGACAATATAGCTATGATCACGAGAGCGATGAGCAATACGATCCTTACCTGCCCTGTCATGAAAGCGAGCATGAATATGGGGATCATGACACCGAGCCCGACGAAGAACGTTACTTCGGCGCATCTTCTAAGATTCGTCTTTATCCTGTTATTGCAGATAAGGAAGAGAACATAGATATAGTAGAAATCATGGATCCCGAGTGCAATTCCGAGCAGGCCGCATGTTGCAACGAGCATCTTGGCTGAAGGCATAAGAGCAAACAGCAAAAGACCCAATACGGTACAAAGTCCCTGGATAACGACTCTGGTCCTGGATGTAAGCATATGTGCGAATGTAGATTTGATGAATGCCGTAACAAAACATGCCATGACCGCAACGATCATGTAGTAGAACGAAGCTGTAGCAAGAGAAATACCGACCCTGCCGAGGAAATTTGGAACAAAGATCAAAAGGAATGAGACAGTTATTCCGAGCATCATGAATGAGGAACAAAGGAACTTGCCCGCATATCTGTCACGGAACATCGACATCCATCTGCTTATCGGGAACTGGGATTCATTTATATTATTGTTGTTCTTCATGAAGTAGTTCATGCCAACGGCCGTAAGAACGGAAGCGGCACCACCGATAAGCGAGACAGCGAAAAGTCCGAACCTCTCATAGCATATTCCGGCGATGACTACACCGACAGATACACCCAGCATATAAGATGAAGCCTGGATATTATGTACGGTACGGTCATCGAAGCCCCTGTAACCCGACTTGCCGGCATTGATCCTGTAAGTCCTTAAGTAATCTATGGGCATTCCGAGGCAGAATCCCATGGGCATTGACATAACGGTCAGAACGATCGCATTATCTGTAATACCGCATATAAGCGCCAGGAAATAACCGAGGGATGTAAGCGTCAGGAGTGCTATCCTGCCGGTAAGCTTGTTCTTAACATATACTCTCAAAGACTGGAATCCGAAGAAACCGATCGCAAACAGCAATGTGGAAAGAGCTATGATCCCCTGGATAAGGTACGGGCTCTCCCCTTCAAAATGCTGTTTATAGAAACTTGCAAAGGTGATCGGGATCATAACAGCAGAGAACGCCGCAAAGAAAGACAGGAGCCTGTTGGCATTCTCACCGTACATGATAAGGACGGGGCCGTTGCCTGATATACCCTTGGCAATCGTGGATATAAGGAGATTGATCTCAAATATCATGATGCCCATGGATACTGCGATAGATACTATCGTGAATATCCAGCTGAGGCTCATGCCGTTAACGGTCGATTCGAAATCAGCCCTGGGCATACAGAGCTCATAAACGCCTGCGACAGTATTGTCTTCAGAGATTATCGGAGCAATGGCACAGACATAGTTTGCAGTCTTGTCGCTCCTCGATGTGAAGGCAACCTCCTGATTCTGGAAGCACTTGATATACTGCTCACCGGCGTTGGCAAGATAATGCTGCTCGGCGGTCTCCTGAGCAACAGAGGAATAGATCCTCTGGAATGAATCTCCTGCCATAACATAAAGATTTACTACATATTTCTTATCATTATCATATGACATCTCCGGCAAAGGGAAATCCATATTCTCTGCTATCTCATTATGTCCGAGGAGTGATGCGGCGTTAACTGCGATAGCAGACATCGTATCTGCGCGTTCGCTCTCAAGAGCAAGGACATAGGTCCTGGTAAGCTGGGACGACATTACGAACAGGACAACAAGTATCGTAGTAAAACAGTATCCGATCGTAGAAGATATGATCCTCTTCATCTTGCCCTTTGAGGATTCGCCGGCATGACCGGAAGAACTGCTCTTGCGCATAAGCCTGATGAGGATCTCCTGGAGGATAAATATGACGATGGCAACCGCAAAGGATACAAGGACCGCGATAAGGATCCTGCCTTCAAGGATATCGCCTATATTTATGAGTCCCGAGAATACGCACTTGTACTCGAAAACGGCAACAAAGACTCCGGAACTGTTTGTTATGGGAACGATGACGCTCTCATAGTTATCGCCTTTTATGACCGATCTGGAATTATCGGAATTAAGCCAATCCGATATCTCACGGTTCGCAACGGCAAACTCCATCGCATTCTCAGTGCCCTGTACGAAAAGAGGAGCAATATGACCCTCAGAATAAGAAAACAGTCCGTAGCTTTCCGTGGACAGAGATTCTGAAGTCACATCCGCCAGCATAAGGTTCAATACATGAGAATACTTCTCGGCTGCTGCCGAAGGGTCAGCAGAGATATCGTCCCCATTAATACCTATCTTGGCAAGATCTGCCACCTGATTGATCTTGGTGTCTGAAATGCCTTTGAATTCATTCTCAAATTGAAGGCGCATATGATGTACGGCAAAGGAAACTGCCGCAACAGAAATGATAAGAGCAACGATCACGAGGATCACGGCTCTTACCGCGCGATTAAAAACATCAGAAGAATACTCTCTGGTATCTTTTGTGTTCGATGACATAAACATATCTCCCGATTTTATTATTACTGATTATACAATAAGGTATAAAAATCGCAAAATCAGGGAAATTATAAATAAATTACGGGTATATTACTCTTCGGACTTAACAGCATCGACCGCATCGGCAACTGCACCGGCAGTCTCTTCGGCAGCTTCCTTGACTTCTTCAGCTGCTTCCTGAACTTCTGCCTTGGCATCAGACTTCTGCTCGTCATTACCGTTAACAAGATTGTCTGCCTTCTGGGCAACATCAGCACCGGACTTGATCAATGTCTTGCCGAGGTTAGCAAACGCATTTCCAAGATCCTTACCTGTGTTCTTCCAATCATCTCTAAGTGCCATGTCGATACCTCCGTATAACATTTACTTAAAATACGAGGCTGTCATATGACAGCCTCTTCTGGTTGCGGAGGAGGGACTCGAACCACACGACCTCCGGGTTATGAGCCCGGCAAGCTACCAACTGCTCCACTCCGCGATATCATATTGCGCACTGTAATGGTGCTCGTGACCGGACTTGAACCGGTACGGATTTTACTCCGACGGATTTTAAGTCCGTTGCGTCTGCCAATTCCGCCACACGAGCTCTCCGTCAGTGCTCAATGATAATACACCTCAATATAAGATAAGTCAAGTTGCGTATGAACACATCGTTCTTGGCGTCAAACAAGTCCTTGTCGCTTTAGCTACTGCGGAACTAGCAGAACGATGTGTTCATACTCTACAGTTATTTGTTATTCACGTACTTATCGTACTTATAAAGGAACGTTACCATCTGGCGTCTTAAGCAATCTCCTTTGGGACGGAAGGTGTTATCTTCATATCCTGCGACGATCTTCTTCTCAGATGCCCATAGACATGCTTCGTAGAAATAATCGTCCTCATTGATATCCTTGAAGACATCGGTAAACTTAATCTTGTCTATGTTAGGCTCAGGCTTTCCTGCAAGTCTCCAGAGGAATGTTACTGCGTGTCTTCTTGCGCATACGATCTGAGGCCCGAAAGTGCCGTCCTTATATCCTTCAACAATATGATTCTCATTACCCCAGAGGCATGCCTTGTAAAAATAATCGGACTTCTTGACATCAGAGAACTTGCATTCCTTTGTCTTGGGTTCGGGTGATCCTGCAAGTCTCCAGATGAAAGTTACCATCTGGGCTCTTGTGCACTTGTTAGCCGGCTTGAACTTTGTCTGATTGTCGTAACCTTTGACAACTCCCTTATCAGTAAGAGCATATGTCGGTTCAAACCAGAACTTGGTGTTGTCTTTTACATCCTTGTAATAGACTGTGACTTTGAACTTATACTCCTTATTGCCGACTTTTGCAGCAATGTCGGAAGAACCTGCCTTTAATGTAACAAGTGTATTATTATCTCCGATCTTTACGATAGAATCGTCAGAAGAAGTCATTGTTACCTTTGTATTGCTGTCAGCACCAGCGAAGCCAAGAGGCACGGTTGCGCTCGGATCTAAAAACATATGCTTTGTGTTGTCATCGACAGTGAGACAGGAAATGACTTTTGTCTTATCATCGACAGCAAGTTCGTATCCTTCCTTTGTGTAATAAACATATCCTTCTTTATTTGACTTATTACCGGCAAAAGCCTTAAGAAGAAGCTCACAGCGTGAGATATCAAGTTTATCGATCTGATTACTCTGGCACCAAAGACCCCAAAGACGGGTATTGGCAGATATATCGAGTGACGTAAGTTTATTGTTGCTGCAGTCCAGCTCTCTAAGTTTCGGACAGGATTTAAAGTCCAACGACGTAAGTTTATTGTTGCTGCAGTCCATCTCTCTAAGTTTCGGACAAGATTTAATGGTCAACGATGTTATGGCGTTCTTTGAACAATGTACAATTTGCAGTTCCGGGCAGTGTTCAAGATCCAATGATGTGATAGAATTCCCTGAACAATTCAGGAGTCCAAGATTCGGACAGGATTTTAGATCCAATGATGTGATGGCATTGTTTTCGCATTCAAGCCAATGAAGATCCGGGGAATAAGGCAGATCGAGCTTATCAAGTTTATTACTATTATTGATATATAACTCCTTCAGTTTGTTGTTCTTGGGAAGATACGGCTTTTCAAAGTTATTGTTCGAGAGCTCCAATCTCACGATATACGTATTATTTGACAGATCAAGAGTCTTGATCTTGCTGTTTTCGATCCACAGTTTTTTCAACTTAGTATTTTTAGAAAGATCCACTTTCTCGAAAGGATTTTCTCCGCAAGATAGATTACGAAGATTGGTGTTCTTGGAAATATCAAGGTTTGTGAGTTTAGTGTCACTGACAAATAAATCTGTAAGCTTGGTATTCTTGGAAAGATCCAGTTTTGTGAGTTTATTCCCATCGGCATATAACTCTTCAAGCTTGGTATTCTTGGAAAGATCCAATGTCTTTAAAAGATTTCCTCCGCAGCCCAACACTTCAAGCTCTGTATACTTCGACACATCCAGCTTATCAAGTTTATTATTTTCGATCCATAAACGTTCTAGCTTGGTGTTCTTGGGAAGATCGAGCTTATCAATTTCATTGTTAGCAATATCCAACCAAAGGAGCTTGGTGTTATTGGAAAAATCCACTTTGGTAAGCTCATTATATTCAAGTTGAACTTCTTCTAGTTCCGTAAAGTGTTCGATACCGGTAAGATCCTTAATCCCTACCGAATTGCAGTAGAAAGTCGTAATCTCCTTGATCTCATCAGAAGACAGGTAACCATCCTGATCTTCGTCACAGTATCCAATCTCTTCACGGAATTTCTCATCAGGGAAATTCTTCTTGTCGATCGCGATCTTTTTGTCAGCATTGACTGTAAATGCCGGGATAAGCATGGTGCCTGTCATTGCACATGTAAATAATGAAGTTAATGTTCTGCTGATTATGTTTTTGTTCATAAAGCCCCCCCTAATGATTCGTTAAAAGAATACCAGTTCAGTTCAAGATATATATTATCATTTGTCGCATCCCAAATAATAATCTTCTGCATGAAAAAAGAGGTTAAATATCGGCAAAAATGCGTGAAAAAGAGCTGCCCCGAAGGACAGCTCCTGATGAAGTTCTGATATTGGAAAATTATTTTACACCAACATATTTGTCAAATTTATAGAGGAACGTTACCATCTGGCGCCTTAAGCAATCGTTGTTCGGACGGAAGGTGTCGTCACTGTATCCTGCAACGATCTTCTGCTCTGTTGCCCAGATGGTTGCCTTGAAGAAGTAATCGTCCTCATCGATATCCTTGAAGACATCCGTGAACTTGGTCTTATCTCCGGCAGGCTCGGGTTTTCCCGCAAGTCTCCAGAGGAATGTGACCGCATGTCTTCTGGCGCATACGATCTGAGGGCCGAAGGTACCATCCTTATATCCTTCAACAATATGGTTCTCGTTTCCCCAGATACAAGCTTTATAGAAATAGTCAGTACTATAAACATCGGGAAAACTGCATTCTTTGCTCTTGGGCTCCGGACTGCCCATAAGTCTCCAGATGAATGTTACCATCTGTGCTCTCGTGCACTTATTAGCAGGCTTGAAATTCGTCTGATTGTCGTAACCTTTGACAACTCCCATATCAGTAAGCGCATAGGTGGGAGTATACCAGAACTTGGAAGAATCCGTAACATCCTTATATAGCGAGCTGACTTTGCACTTGTATTTTTTGCCGTCAAGCGTTGCCGTTACCGTGGCAGATCCTCCCTTGACTGCTTTCACGAAACCGTTTTTATTGACAGTTACGAGCGAACTGTCAGATGAACTCCAAATTATATCAGTGGATCCTTCCGCTCCTTTTACATATATTTTTGCACCTGAACCGCAGGGGAGCTTCAATGATACGGTCTTTTCTCCCGACAGCATGACCACATCTTTAGTGATCATTGTCTTATTGTCAACTACCAGTTTAGAGCCAAAAGGTATTGTATTCCCACTACTATCCCAATCAATGTTATTATAAACAGTCACGCCTTTCTGATAATAATCTCTATCTCCTCCTGCAGAAAAAGCTTTAATAAGCTTCTTGCATTTACTGATATCAAGATAGTCGATGTTATTGCAGGAAATGTCCAGCTCGCGCAACTCTACGCAATCAACAATATCAAGGGTTTTAAGCTTATTATCATTGAGCCCTGCGGTATCAAGCTTAGTCAAACCTGAAAGATCAATGGATGTCAGATAGTTGTGTCCAGCAATTAAAGTTTCGAGCTTTGGATTATTTTTCAGATCAAGGGTATGCAGGTCGCAGCCATAACAGTCAAGATACGTAAGTTTAATATTTTTGCTGATATCCAAGTTATCGAGTAACTCATTATAATCACATTTCAGATCTTCAAGCTTGGTGTTTTTTGCAAGATTAAGTGAAGTAAGATTATTCGATCCACAATCCAGCTCTGTCAATTCAGGGGTCCCGGAAAGGTCCAGCTCATCTATCTCATTATCGGAACATCTCAGCTTTTTAAGTTTTGTGTTTTTGCTTAGATCAAGTTCTGAAATCTCATTATCGAAACAATCGATCGTTTCAACATCCGTAAAGAACTCGATACCTTTAAAACTCTTGATCTTCTCTGAGCTGCATGAAATCTCATTAACAGCCTTGATCTCAGCCAAAGACAATATCCCATCTTTATCCTTATCGAAAGACTTGGATACAAAAGTTCTGAAATTAGCGTCAGGGAAATTTGTCTTGTTGATCTCAACCGACGTATCTGCATTTAAAGCCATACCGGGTATCAGAATAGCTGTGGCAGCCGCGCTAAACAAGAAAGAGGAAAGTAATTTTTTAATCATTTATAACCTCCTAAAAAATGTGTTAACAGAAAACCTTTTCAGATTACTCCAATTATTTCTTTACACCAACATATTTGTCAAATTTATAGAGGAACGTTACCATCTGGCGCCTTAAGCAATCGTTGTTCGGGCGGAAAGTGTTGTCAGAGTAACCTGCAACGATCTTCTGCTCTGTTGCCCAGATGGTTGCCTTGAAGAAGTAATCGTCCTCATCGATATCCTTGAAGACATCAATGAACTTTGTCTTATCTCCGGTCGGCTCGGGTTTGCCCGCAAGTCTCCAGAGAAATGTGACCGCGTGTCTTCTGGCACATACGATCTGGGGACCGAAAGTGCCGTCCTTATAGCCTTCAACGATATGGTTCTCATTTCCCCAGATACAAGCTTTATAGAAATAGTCACCCTTCTTTACATCAGGAAAACTGCAGTCTTTGTTCTTGGGTTCGGGGCTGCCCATAAGTCTCCATATGAATGTAACCATCTGAGCTCTCGTGCACTTGTTGGCAGGCATAAAATAGGTTTGGTTATAGTATCCCTTTACTACGCCCTTCTCGGTAAGTGCATATGTAGGTTCAAACCAGAATTTTGTATTATCATTTACATCCTCGTAATAGACTGTAACCTTGAACTTATATTCCTTGTCACCGACTTTGGCGGTAATGTTTGAAGAACCTGCCTTCAATGTAATAAGTGAATTATATTCCCCGATCTTAACAACAGATTTATCCGAAGAACTGAGTTTTACCTGAGTTTGGTCATCAGCGCCCTCAAAGCCGAGAGATACGACATCTCCGATATCGAGGAACATGGATTTTGTTTTATCATCGATTGTAATCTGAGCAGAGACGACGGTCGTCTTATCGTCAAAAGCGATAATCCAACCGAAGTCATTAGCGTAAACAACATATCCATTCTTCTGTTCTTTTTTTCCAGCGAGGGCCTTTACAAGACATTTACAGCCGGAGACATCCAATTTATCGATCTGGTTCCCTTGGCAGTAAAGTTCATCAAGCGCGGAATTAGCAGAAAGATCAAGAGATGTAAGTTTGTTATTGTTGCATATCAGTGTTCTGAGAAACATACAAGTTCCGAGGTCCAACGAAGTGATGGCATTATTTGAACAGTCAAGATCCAAAAGAGCATGCGCAGAAGACAGATCAAGCTTATCAAGTTTATTGTTTTCGACAAACAAATATCTAAGCTTGGTATTCTTGGAAAGATCCAGTGTCTTTAAAAGATTTCCACTGCAGCTCAGGATTATAAGCTCTGTATTCTTCGACGGATCGAGATTTTCAAGTTTATTGTTTCGGATATACAACTCTCTAAGCTTGGTATTCTTGGAAATATCCAGTGTCTTTAAAAGATTTCCACTGCAGTCCAGGACAGAAAGTTCAGTGTTTTTAGACAGATCGAGCTTATCAATTTTATTGTCTTCGATATTCAAATTTTCAAGTTTAGTGTTTTTTGAAAGATCAAGAGTCTTGAGCTCGTTGTTTTCGACTTGCAGTTTCTTTAGCTCGGTTGTATTGGGAAGAACCAGCGTCTTGAGCTTGTTTTTATTGACTTGCAGTTTCTCTAGCTCGGTGTTCTTGGAAAGATCCAGCGTCTCTAAAAGATTTCCTTCGCAAGACAGTTCATAAAGCTCTGTATTCTTCGACAGATCGAGCTTATCTAGTTTATTGTTTTCGACAAACAAATATCTAAGCTTGGTATTCTTGGAAAGATCCAGTGTCTTTAAAAGATTTTCTTCACAGCGCAGGTATTCAAGCTCTGTATTATTCGACAGATCAAGCTTAACAATTTTATTATTTTCGAAACACAAAGTTTTAAGCTTGGTATTCTTGGAAAGATCTATCGTGGTTAATTCATTCCATCCGCAATATAATTCTTCCACATACGTCAGGAATTCGATCCCCGTAAGATCCTTAATTCCGAGATCGTCGGGAGATAAAAAAGTGATCTTCTTAATCTCAGCAGAAGACAGGTAGCCATCCTTATCGCTATCTTGCCAATCCTTAAGTTCCTTACGGAACTTCTTATCAGGAAAATTCTTCTCATTAATCGCGATCTTTGTGTCTGCATTGACTGCAAATGCCGGGATAAGCACGGCGCCTGTCATTAAACATGCAAATAATGAAGTTAATGTTCTGCAGATTATTTTATTATTCATAAGCCCCCCCAAAAAGATTCGTTAATAGAAAACCTGTTCGGTTTACGCCATTATATTATCATTCATTCGCATATACAAAATTATCTTCTGTATGAAAAATGCGGACAAATATCGGCAAAAATGAGTGAAATAGAGCTGCCCCGAAGGACAGCTCTGATGATGTTCAGCTATTGACGTATTACTTTACACCAACATATTTATCATACTTATAGAGGAACGTTACTATTTGGCGTCTTAAGCAGTCTCCATCAGGACGGAAGGTGTTGTCACTGTATCCTGCTACGATCTTCTTTTCGGAAGCCCAAAGGACTGCCTTGTAGTAGTATTCGTCTGGATCTACATCAGTGAACTTGCACTTGCTCGTCTTCGGTTCTGGCTTCCCTGCCAGTCTCCAAAGGAATGTGACCGCCTCTTTTCTGGTACATACGTTTTGTGGACCAAACGTACCGTCCTCATAACCCTCAACGATATTCTTCTCGTTTGCCCAGATACAAGCTTTATAGAAATAGTCCCCCTTATTTACATCGGAAAAGCTGCAGTCTTTGCCCTTGGGTTTGGGGCTGCCCATGAGTCTCCAGAAGAAAGTAACCATCTGCGCTCTTGTGCATTTATATTGAGGCCTAAATGAAGTCTGGTTTCCATAACCTTTTATAACACCCTTTTCGGTAAGAGCATAAGTCGGTTCGAACCAGAACTTGGAATTGTCTTTGACGTCCTTGAAATAGACGGTAACTTTGAACTTATATGTCTTATCTCCAACTATTGCAGTGATGTCGGAAGATCCGGCTTTACCTGCAACTAGCGTATTGTCGCTTCCGGTCTTCACGATAGAATGGTTGGAAGAAGTCAGTGTTACCTGAGTCTGGTCGTCGGCGCCCTCAAAGCCCAGAAACACGACTGCGCCCTGATTCAAAAACATATGCTTTGTTTTGTCATCGACTATGGTCTGAGCATTTACTTTGACGATCGTCTTGTTGTCAACAGCGAGCTTGTAATCATCTTTATAAGTGTAAACAACATAGCCTTTCTTCTTTGCTTTATCTCCTTTGTATGCCTTTATAAGACACTCACAGCCGGAGATATCCAATTTATCGATCTGATTTCCCTGGCAGCAGAGATGATAAAGCTCGGGATTGGCAGAAATATCGATAGACGTAAGTTTATTGTTGTCACAATCAATGTACCTAATCAATGGACAGGAATTAACGTCCAAGAATGTGATGGCATTATTAGAGCATTCAATGTGGAGAAGTTCCGGTAAGGAAGACAGATCCAGGTCGATCAGGCAGTTATTGCTGACAAAAAGATTATCGATCTTGGAATTCTTTGACAGATCAAGCTTTTCTAAGTTATTATCCGAGAGATCCAATATCTCGATGTTTTTATTCTTTGACAAGTCAAGATTCGTAAGCTTATTTTTTTCGATATACAGTGTCTTTAGCTTGGTGTTCTTGGAAAGATCCAGTGTCTCGAAAAGATTTCCTCCGCATTTCAGGTATTTAAGCATTGTATTCTTTGACAAGTCAAGCGTCTTGAACTTGTTGTTATCGATTTCCAATCTCACAAGATTTGTGTTCTTGGAAAGATCCAGTGTCTCGAAGTTGCTGTTTTTGATATACAAATCCTCAAGCCTTTTATTCTTTGACAAGTCAAGCGTATTGAGCTTGTTGTTATCGATATCCAATCTCACAAGATCTGTGTTCTTGGAAAGATCCAGTGTCTCGAAAAGATTTCCTCCGCAGTACAGATATTCCAGATCCGTATTCTTCGACAGATCGATCTTATCGATTTTGTTGTTTTCGATATCCAAAACCCTAAGTCGGGTGTTCTTGGAAAGATCCAGTGTCTCGAGAAGATTTCCATCGCATCGCAGGTAATCAAGCTCTGTATTCTTCGACAGATCAAGCTTAACAATTTTATTGTAATTGATATTCAAATCACAAAGATTGGTGTTCATGGAAAGATCCAATGAGGTTATTTCGTTCCCCCTGCACCAAAGTTTCCCCAGATTAGGCAGAAGCTCAATTCCCTTAAGGTCCTTAATTCCGCACTTTTCGACTTCCAATTCCCAGATACCGGAAGACAGGTAGCCATCTCCTTCATCATAGTTATCCTTAAGCGCCTTACGGAAATTCTTATCAGGGAAATTCTTCTCGCTGATCTTGATCTTTGTTTCAGCATTGACTGCAAATGCCGGAATCAGCATGGCGACAGTCATTGCACATGTAAATAATGAAGTAAATATTCTGCTGATTATGTTTTTGTTCATAAGCCCCCCATGATTCGTTATTTGAATACCTGTTCGGTTTAAGAAATATTTTATCATTTGTCGCATCCTGAAATATATACTTCTGAATGAAAAAAGAGGTTAAATATCGGCAAAAATGCGTGAAAAAGAGCTGCCCCGAAGGACAGCTCCTGATGACAATCAGATTTTGGAGTATTACTTTACACCAACATATTTGTCAAATTTATAAAGGAACGTTACCATCTGGCGCCTTAAGCAATCGTTGTTCGGGCGGAAAGTGTTGTCAGAGTAACCTGCAACGATCTTCTTCTCGGATGCCCAGAGACAAGCTTTGTAGAAATAATCCTCTTCGTTTATATCTTCGAAAACGTCTTCAAACTTTATCTTGTCAATATTAGGTTCGGGCTTCCCTGCAAGTCTCCAAAGGAAAGTAACGGCATGTCTTCTGGCGCACACGATCTGCGGGCCGAATGTGCCGTCCTTATATCCTTCAACGATATGGTTCTCATTTCCCCAGATACAAGCTTTATAGAAATAGTCACCCTTCTTTACATCGGAAAAACTGCAGTCTTTGTTCTTGGGTTCGGGGCTGCCCATGAGTCTCCAGATAAATGTAACCATCTGTGCTCTAGTGCACTTATTGGCAGGTTTGAACATTGTCTGATTGTCGTACCCTTTGACAACGCCCTTTTCTGTAAGAGCATAAGTCGGTTCATACCAGAACTTGTTTGCATCAGTAACATCCTTATATAAAACATTAACTGTAAAGGTATACTCATTGCCGTCACAGGTTGCAGTTACGGTAGAAATACCGGCCTTTAACGCGACAAGTGAATTATTCTTGTTCACCTTAAGAACTGACTCATCCGAAGATTTTACTGTAATAACAGAATCTGCAGTTGCATTCTTAAAATCCAAGGTCAGAACAGACCCGCATTCAATACCGATAGCTTCTACATCATCGGCAAAACAACTTACTGTCGCAACCGTAGTCTTGTCATCGACGGAAAAATAATATTCTTCCCATTTATCTCTATAGACGCTGTAACCTTTCTTGACAGTTTCCTTGCCGGAAAAAGCCGAAATGATATTCTTATTATTCGAAATATTCAATTTTGCGATCGAATTGCCCTGGCAACGGAGATCTTCCAAAGCTGAATTATCAGATATATCAAGTTCGGTCAACTTGTTGTTGATACACTTGAGCGTTCTTAGTTTACTGCATCCTGATACGTTCAATGTCCCTATCTCGTTATCTGAACAGATCAGTTCCATAAGACGCGGGAACATACTTACATCAAGTTCCTTAAGCTTATTACCCTTTACGCTTAAAGCCCACAGATTAGAACAGTGTGAAATATCAAGCGATGTAAGTTCATTATTCTGCAGATAAATAACGCCCAGATCTTTCTGATTGGAAAGATCAATGGATTTAAGGTGACTGTTGTCGATAGTAAGAGTTATAAGTTTGGGATTATTGCTAAGGTCGATAGAATCGAAAAGGTTTCCGCCGCAATGAAGGAAATCAAGATTGGTATTTTTCGAAAGATCCAAAGATTCAAGCTTATTGTTTTCGATCCAGAGTTCACTTAACTTTGTGTTTTTCGAAAGATCTACAGATGTCAGTTCATTACCGTATATAACAAGGCATTGAAGGTTTGTAAGATACTCGATACCTTTAAGATCCTTAATACCGCTCTCAACATTACGGTAATCATTTATCTCTTTAATCTCCGATGACGACAGATAACCGTCATGATTCTTGTCGAAATAATCTTTTTTGAGACTATCGCGGAACACCTTATCCGGGAAATTCTTTTCATCGATCTTGATCTTGCTGTCTGCTTTTACAGCAGGGGCAATACATACCAAAGAGCCAAAGATAACGGTTGCGGCAGAAAGTCCCGTCAAACAGATCTTAAACTTGTTATTCATAGAGTTTTCCTCCTATGGCGTTGTCAGGACAATTCTACATATTTACTATTATATAACAAGTTGTTAGTTAGGCAAAAATAAGTCATTGAATTTATTATATAAGTGATAAAATTATAATGAATTAATATGCTTAAGGAGAGACACCATGCTTAATAATTCTAACGAGAATAACGACAATAAGCTGTTCGGTTCCGACACCCCTGCAAGCGGCAACAGGCTTTATGGTGCAAACGAGCCTAATGACGAAGTGAAGCTCTTCGGTGCCGATGCCCCTCAGGAACAGAAAAAACTGTTCGGAGTTGAGGATGATCTCAACGAAGATGAATTTGTCAAATCCTCTTTCGCAGTTTCCTTCAAAGCCAATGAAGCCGCCAACACGGTTTCAGAGAAACTTAACGAAGAAGCCGAAAAAGCCTTGGATGCAGAACTTAATTCTATCGCCCCTCCTGTAGTACCCGTACCCGAAAACAATACTCCTTCATATAACGACGGTTGGGAAGATGAATTCGATAACTTCGAATTCGACTCTTCTGTATCGGCTTTTAAGCCCCTTGCTCCTGAAGCAGCACCCGTCTTCCCTTCTGACGACAAGAGCGATTTCAATGCTCCTGCCGCAGTTCCCGTTGAAGACAAGATCGAAGAACCTGCTCCTGCTCCCGCTCCCGAACCGGAAGCAGAAGCCGAACCCGAACCTCAGATCGAAGAGCCCGTTATCGAAGCAGCAGAAGCTCAGATCGAAGAAGCAGCCGCACCTGTTTTCGATGACAGTGATTCCGATCTTTACGTATTTGCCGGTGATGCAGTCGATCAACAGGATCTTTTCAATTCCGGAGATGACCTTGATTTCGCAACATCCGAGACCGACAAGGATGTCAGTCCTTTCGCAAACGCCGAAAAGCCTGCCGAACCAGAAGCAGCCGACATCGATATTCCCTCTAACAACATCGATTCCGAGATAGAGTCCTACGGCAAAGTTTCTTCCGGCGTAAACGCATTCAAGCCCGTTGAGCAGCCTCAGGAAGCTGAAGCACCTGCTGCAGTTGAGGAAGCCGCTCACGCAGAAGAAGACAACGATTCCGAGATAGGATCCTACGGCAAAGTCTCTTCCGGAGTAAACGCATTCAAGTCCCAGGCTGCTGAGCCTGCCGAAGCTCCCATTGAGAAAGCTCCTGAAGCAGCTGCTGAAGAATATATCGATCCCGAGAATGTTGTTAAGACGAGACCCGGAGATGATATCGAAAACACGCCCGCTGAGATCAGCGACGAGGAATTAAGATCCCGTTACACTCCCACATCCAATACAGGCAAGATGTATATGAATAACCGTCAGGCAGGAAACACATCCGGCGGCAAGGGCGATGTATCCAGACTTCATAAGAAGCCCACGCCTCCCGTCAAGAAGACTCCTGCTCCTTCTCACGCTACATCTGCACCTGCAGCAGCCGCAGCACCTGCTGTCAATCCTGCATTTAAGCCTGCAGCAGATATCAAGGCGAAAGATGACAGTTCCGCATTTAAGAACGATGTCCCTGCTGACAACTCGATCGATTCTGCTGCCGAGAACAACGCAGCTGTTTCCGCATTCGTTCCGAGAGGAAGGACAAATGCCGTTTCAGATACTGACAACCGTTCAGTAAGGCCCGGATCCAGCAACAAATCACAGCCGGCTTCCCGCCCGATACCTGTTACAAATGCTTCCAAGAATGTTGCCCCGAAATCGGCAAGGAGCGGCAGAAACGAGATTTCTCCCGTTACGCCTTCCGCAGTCAGCAAGAAGAAGTCCCGCAGATCCCGTTCTTCCAAGGAATCCGGCAAGAGCGGCATCATTACGCTCATCGTTATCATCGTCCTCTTCATCGGTGCCATCTTTGTTATGGATCACCTGAACGACATCAAGAACTTCTTCTCCGGCGGCACTGATTCGGTCGCAACGCTTGAGACAACGACTACCGCAACGTCGGCAAGCGAGGATTCCACGACAACGACGACCACATCCGAGGCTACTACGACAACAACGACGACAGAAGCCACAACGACCACCACGACTACGGAAGCCACGACAACGACAACTACGAGCGAGGCTACCACAACAACGACGACTGAAGCTACAACTACAACGACAACGACGGAAGCAACAACAACTACTACAACAAAGAAAGACAGTTCTTCAGGCGGAGTCAAGGTAACCAACTTCGAGACCAAGCTCAAGAACTTCAAGAGGACTGCAGGCGGCTTCTCCTTCGAGATCACAATGGAGAACAAGAGTAACAACGATGCAAGCCTCACAAAGTCTCTCAATGCGATCGAGCTGAGAGTATATGCCGATCAGGATATCAAGAAGGTTACAGCTGACGGCTTCAAGTTCAAGGAAAACGACGGTAAGTGGATCGGAACTCCTTCAGACATGACGATCAAGGCCGGTGCGAAGGTCAAGTTTACCGTAACCGTCTCCACTTCCGGCAATGTCGGACACTTCGGTTACAGAAGCTGTTTCTTCGATTGGAAATAAGGTGAATATGTTTACAGACAGCCACAGTCACACTCTTCCCTATTCACCTGATGCACGCATGACTATAGACGAACTGGTTGCCAAGGCCAAAAGCCTTGGCATTCCTCGTGTCGGCATTACCGAACATTACGAGATAGACATGATCTATCCTGACGATGAGGTCATGCTCTTCGATCTGGATGAATACGACCGTGAATTTCTGAAATGGCAGTCTGATGCTCCTCAGGACCTTACTCTTCTCAAAGGGATCGAGTTCGGTTATCAGTCACACACTGCCCGTGCGATCGACATCATCGCTTCCTGCCACGACTTTGATGTGGTCATACTGAGCAACCATAATTTCCGCGGTGAAGACGTTTATTTTTCTAAGATCGTATACGATGTTCCGCTTAAGGAACGTCATGCCGAATACATAGGGATAATGGCCGAGATGTGCGAAAACTGTGATAACTTCGATATCGCGGCTCATTACGATTACATCAACCGCTATAATCCCGATGATCTTGCTGTAGTAAGATACGAGGACTGCCCTTCTGAATTTGACCGTTTCTTCGAAGCGTTGATCACCAAGAACAAGTCACTTGAGATAAACACTTCTTCCATCAACAGCCTGATAAAGAAGAAAAATCCTTCTGCCATGCCTGATCCCGCCATCCTTAAGAGATATCAGGAGATGGGCGGGTCGATGATAACCTTATCGTCAGATGCTCACTGTGCAGAAGCCTTAGCACAGCATTTCGACATTACTGCTGAATATCTTAAGTCTTTGGGATTTAAGGAAAACACATATTTTATAAAGCACGTTCCTCACCGGGAAGCACTCTGAAGAAAAAATGAAGCCCGGGATCACCGGGCTTTATTATCGCGTTTATTTTGCTGCAGGTTTTCTCCCCGGTTTCTTGCGGGGCTTGATGTTCTTGATCGAGTCGAAGACGAATGCACCGTCACGGTAATCTATGGTCAGTTCGGCTACATCTGTAAGTGAACCTGCCAGGAACATATCGGCAAGCTTATCTTCGATGTTGGACCTTATCGCTTTTCTCAAAGGTCTTGCGCCGTACTTCTCATCGTATCCGATCTCAGCGAGCCTGTCTCCGGCTGCATCTGTCATGTGTCCGGTCACACCCTTATCGGCGAGAGACTTGTAGACATCCTTCATCATGATATCTACTATCTTGCGGATCTCATCACGGTTGAGAGACTTGAATATGATCGTCTCATCAACACGGTTAAGGAACTCGGGTCTGAAAGTCTCCTTAAGAGCACTGTTCACCCTGGATTCCAATGCTTCCTGTGTTCCGGAGAAGAATCCGATCGTAGGAGCCTTGGCGTTATTGCCGGCGTTGGATGTCATGATCAGGATGGTGTTTTCGAAATTGACATGCAGACCATGGCTGTCAGTCAGGACACCGTCATCCAAAACCTGAAGCAGAAGATTAAACACATCGGGATGAGCCTTTTCGATCTCATCGAAAAGGATTACCGAATAAGGCTTATGCCTTACCTGTTCAGTGAGCTGACCGGCATCGTCGAATCCGACGTAGCCCGGAGGGGAACCGATGAGCTTGCTGACTGAATGAGGTTCCATATATTCGGACATATCGATCCTGATAAGAGCCTCTTCCGTATCGAACATTACTTCTGCCAGGGCTTTAACGAGTTCCGTTTTACCTACGCCTGTAGGACCGACGAAAATGAATGATGTAGGCTTATGCTGCTTGGTAAATCCGGATCTGGTCCTTCTTACGGCAGCCGCAACGGCTGTTACAGCCTGCTCCTGGCCGACAACGCGCTTATGGAGACGCTCTTCCAAGTGGATGAGCTTGTCGCCCTCTGTCTCGGAGATCGACTTGAGAGGGATACCTGTCCACATCTCAACGACTCTTGCGATGTCTTCCTTCTGGATGGGATCAGGCTTGATCTCGCTTTCGAGAGCTTCGAGTTCTTCTGCCAGACGCTCCTTATTGGTCTTAAGTTCAGCTATCTTCTCGTAGCGCTCTTCCTCTGAACCGGGTCTGGGCGGATTCTCGCTTATGTCCTGAACGGCTGCATCGTAAGCGGCGTTTGCTTCTTCAGAGGCATTTCTCGTATTGGCGAGCTTAACAAGCTTGATGTTCTTAAGATTAGCTGCAGATCCGGCTTCATCTATAAGGTCGATAGCCTTATCGGGAAGATATCTGTCAGTAATGTATCTCTTGGATGCCTTGACAGCGAATTCGATGACCTCATCAGAATAGGTAACATTATGATGTTCTTCATAATAATCCCTGATGCCCTTGAGGATCTCGATCGAATCCTCGATAGAAGGTTCATCGAGAGTAACTTTCTGGAATCTTCTTTCGAGAGCGGAATCCTTCTCGATCTTCTTATATTCACCTGTAGTTGTCGACCCCAGGATGCGGAGCTCGCCTCTTGCCAGCGCGGGCTTTAAGATATTGGCGGCATTGGTCGAACCCTCGGCATCACCGGCTCCGACGATGGTATGGAGCTCATCGATTACGAGGATTATGTTCTCTGCCTTGATCGCCTCATTGATAACGCCCTTGATACGGCTCTCGAACTGACCTCTGAACTGGGTTCCTGCGACCATGGCAGGCAGATCCAACTGCCATACCTGCATATTGAGGAGTTTCTCGGGCACCGTACCTTCATTGATCTTTACTGCGAGGCCCTGGGCAACGGCTGTCTTGCCGACACCGGGAGCACCGATGAGAACGGGATTGTTCTTAGTCCTTCTGTTGAGGATCTGGATGCAGCGGTCGATCTCAGTATCGCGTCCGATGATCCTGTCGATCTTGCCCTCGGCAGCTCTCTCTGTAAGGTTTGTGCCGAACTCGTTAAGATACTTAAACTTGCGCTGGCCGCGGCCGTTCTTACCTGTCTGTTTGCCTTCTTTGCCGGATTCCTCAGCCTTGTCGCCGTCGCCCTTGGAATTGCCGAAGATATTTCCGAAAAGTCCGGACAGAGGGCTCTTGCTCTCTTCTTCGGTCTCGAAAGGCAGATCCTGGCCTTCTTCAGGATCGGAAACTCCGACATTGGTCGAATCCTCATCGAATTCATAGAGCTCATCGAAGCCTCCGTCTCCTTCATCGAGAAGGGACCTTAAGAATTCACCGGGATCGGCGGACATCTCGCTGTTGCCGACGATCTCCTCTATCTTATCGCTCATCTGGTCGATGTTGTCGTCATTGACGCCTGTTCCCTTAAACATGTCGGACATGCCGGCAATGCCGGATTTATATGCACATTTAAGGCAAAAGCCTTCATCGATACGTTTTCCGTTCTCGAAGCGGCTCGTAAAGACAATCGCATGTCTCATTTTGCAATTACTGCATAGTGCCATTAGATCACTTCCATTCTTTAATTTCTTTTATCCTATTCCCTTTTCCTTTTCCTCATCTTCGGCGCTGTCAGGATATCCATTGCCTCCTGTTCAAGCCTTGAAGAGTCGATCAGCATCGATCTCGATGCATATTGGCCCTTCTGCTCGGCCTTGTCCAGTACGGGCGCAAGGAATCTGCCCGTATATGAATCCTTGCAGGCGCAGACCTGCTCAGGCGTACCTGTCACTACAACAGCTCCGCCGCCGTAACCGCTCTCAGGACCCAGATCGATTATGTAGTCACAGGTCTTGATCACATCAAGGTTGTGTTCTATCACGACTACGGTGTTATTATTTTCGGCGAGTCGCTGCAAAATGTCAACAAGCTTATGTACATCGGCTATGTGAAGACCTGTCGTCGGCTCGTCAAGGATATAGAGTGTCTTACCTGTTGAACGCCTTGATAATTCAGCCGAGAGCTTGATCCTCTGAGCTTCTCCGCCTGACAGGGTCGTAGAAGGCTGACCAAGTTTGATGTAACCCAATCCGACATCCTTCAATGTCATGATCTTGCGCTGGATGCTCGGAACTGCTGCAAAGAAATCACAGGCTTCGTCAACAGACATCTCGAGCACGTCATATATATTCTTTCCTTTATATTTGACTTCAAGAGTCTCCCTGTTATAACGCTTTCCACCGCAGACATCGCACTTGACATAGACATCGGACAGGAAATGCATCTCGATCTTCCTTACGCCGTCACCGGCACAGGCTTCGCATCTTCCGCCCTTAACGTTAAAACTGAACCTTCCGGGGCCGTATCCTCTCATCTTGGCATCCTGTGTAGCAGCGAAGGTCTTGCGGATCAGGTCGAACAGACCTATATAAGTGGCCGGGTTGGATCTCGGCGTCCTTCCGATCGGAGACTGGTCGATGCAGATCATCTTATCGAGATTTTCAAGTCCTGTTACTCCTTCGCACTGCACACGGGTCTTGCGGGCTCCGTTGAGCTTATGCGAAAGATAAGGGACCAGTGTCGAATCGATAAGTGAAGATTTGCCTGAACCCGATACGCCCGTAACACAGGTAAAGAGCCCGATAGGGATATCGACATCGATATTCTTGAGATTGTTGACCGAAGCGCCCTTGATCTTGAGCATGGCGTTCTTGTTCACGGGTCTCCTGTCCGAAGGAACCGGTATAAACTTCTTTCCCGAAAGGTACTCACCTGTTACGGAGTCCTTTGTAGATATGATATCCTCAACAGTTCCGGCTGCTATTACCTCGCCGCCGCCAATGCCTGCGCCCGGTCCGATATCGACTATATAATCAGCTTCGCGCATGGTCTCTTCGTCGTGCTCGACAACAATTATAGTATTTCCGAGGTCACGGAGTTTCTTCAGTGTAGCGATAAGCTTGGCATTATCTCTCTGGTGAAGTCCTATCGAAGGTTCATCGAGGACATAAAGAACGCCCTGAAGACCCGATCCGATCTGGGTAGCAAGCCTTATCCTCTGCGCTTCTCCTCCCGAAAGGGTCATGGATGCACGAGACATGGTCATGTATTCAAGGCCTACATCAGACAGGAACTTGAGCCTTGCCCTGATCTCAGTCAGTATAGGCTTGGCTATCTGGCTGTCCTCGCCTTTGAACTTGAGCTTATCTGTATATTCGAGCGCCTCTGATACCGGCATATCGCAGAATTCAGCGATGTTCTTCTTGCCGACTTTGATCGAAAGACGGTCCTTACGGAGTCTCTTGCCGTTGCATTCGGGGCAAAGGTCGATCGACATATACTGTTCGTAAGAGGCCCTTACATCATCTGAATAAGCTTCGCGGTATCTTCTCATTACCGAAGGGACAACGCCCTCCCAGTCTGAGTAGTAATCTCCGCTCCTTCTGTAGATGCTGTTCCTCGTGTCGATCTTGATCTTCTCGCCGCCGTTGCCGTACATGATCAGATTCTTGATCTTCTCGGGCAGTTTATAGTAAGGCGTATCGAGCGAAAATTTATACTTTTCGGAAAGCGCCTCGATAAAGCATCTGCCCCAGCTCTTGGGATCGTCAAAGTTCCAGCCTGCGGTCCTTACTGCTCCTTCATTTATCGAAAGCTTAGGATCCTGAACGCAGAGCTCGGGGTCGACCCTGGTAAGAGTGCCGATACCTGAGCAGTTGGGGCATGCTCCGTATGGATTATTGAAGGAGAAGCTCCTGGGCGTGATCTCGCTCATCATGTAACCGCACTTTGGACAAGCCATGGAAGAAGAATACAGTTCTTCTATTATCTCTTCTTCTCCCTTATCATTCTTGATCCTGTACTCGGCGATGATCGTTCCCTGGGCGAGTTTAAGCGCCGTCTCGCAGGAATCGTAGATCCTAGTTGTGTTGCTCTCCTTGACGGCAAGCCTGTCAACGACAACGTTTATGTCGTGCTTATTGTTCTTGTTGAGAACGATCTCCTCTTCAAGATCGTACATGATCCCGTCGACTTTGACCCTTGAATAACCGGACTTCCTGAGGCCATCGAAAAGCTTGGCATATTCACCCTTCTTGCCCCTTACGACAGGAGCCATGATCATCATCTTGGTCCCTTCAGGCTTAAGGAAGATCTTATCCTTGATCTGGTCGATGGAAGATGCTTCTATGAGGGTACCGCACTCAGGGCAGTATGGAGTTCCGACTCTGGCATATAAGAGTCTGAGATAATCATATATCTCGGTAACGGTGCCTACGGTGGACCTTGGATTTACGATAGTAGCCTTCTGATCGATCGAGATCGCGGGAGAAAGGCCGTCGATACTGTCAACGTCAGGCTTGTCGATCTGACCGAGGAACATCCTGGCATAGGATGAAAGGGATTCTACATAGCGCCTCTGCCCTTCGGCATAGATCGTATCAAAGGCGAGCGAACTCTTACCGGAACCTGAAAGGCCGGTAAGGACAACGAGCTTGCCCCTGGGAATATCGACATCGATATTCTTGAGGTTATGGACTCTAGCTCCTCTGATCTTTATATATCCGTCATCCATATAACTAAAACCCTTGATCTGTCCGTCAGATAATCAAAGCGCCGTTTGAATATCAAACGGCGCTTTATTCGAATTGGTGACCCCAAGGGGACTCGAACCCCTGATTGCGCCGTGAGAGGGCGCCGTCTTAACCGCTTGACCATGGGGCCGTGGCTTTCAACTCGGATATAGTATCATAAGACTATTAATTAAGCAAGTATATATAACATGACTTAAGTTATGTCATATTATTCCATTCTCCAGGCTGCCGGATAAAGATTCTTGATCATGCCGCCCGATATCTTGCCCAGACCCAGAGGATATCCTGCGACTCCGATCACTACATAACCCTGAGCCTTTATGCCGGGAACAGATTCAACGGTCTCCCCCTTAAGATACTTGGAAAGCATAATGTCATCCGAATCGAAAGAGATAAAAGAATCATCACGTATCATATTTCTGTCGAGCAGGAGCGGAAAACTGTTGGAGGGGCTGAAGATCTTCCTGTTTCCTTTTGATTCGGTCTCACCCAGGAAGATACCGTTCTTTACGACCTTTAAGCCATAGAGGATCCTGTCGTCAACAGCCGGTATTACCAAACTCTGACCCTTTTTCACGGCAGAGCCGCAGAAATAATCTATACGATCGTTTTTTAATATATCCGAAAGGAATTCCGTTAAAAGATCCTCTTTTTTACGCGGGACGGCCGGCACAAACTCTTTGGTAAGAGCTTCTTCATCAGCATCGCGTCTTAAGTGAACACAGAAATGTCCGTCTCCCCTTGCCAAATGGGGCCAGATGCGCATCGCTCCCTTAAGAACGGGACTTGCTGACACGCCCTCTGGCAGTTCATGCTCAACCACACGGAAATCAGGATGCCTTTCAAGAAAAGACACGATCTGTTTCTCATCTTCGTCTATGCAGAAAGTGCAGGTCGAATAAACGATATCACCTTTATTCTTGAGGAGTACGGCAGCTGCCTCAAGGATATCCTTCTGGATCGGGATAACGGTCTCAGGTCCGAACTTAAGATAGCTTCTTACCGCCTGATCGTCTCTTCTCATCATTCCCTCTCCTGAACAGGGTGCATCGATGATTATCTTATCGAAAAAGCCCGGCAGGACAGATGCGATGTTTTCGGGAGTCTCATTAAGGATAACGGCATTGGGAATGCCTGCCCTTTCGATATTCCTGAGCAGGGCTTTTGACCTTTTGAAATTGATCTCGTTAGCGAAAAGGACTCCCTGCCCTTTAAGGTCTTCACCGATCCTGGTAGCTTTTCCGCCGGGGGCGGCGCACATATCAAGGACGATGTCTCCGGGTCTTGCATCCAGTATCACGGCAGGAAGCATCGCCGAGGGTTCCTGTGGATAAACAGCGCCGGCATGGTAATAAGGCGACTTGCCGGGCTTGTCCGAATCTGAATAATATCCTCCATCACACCAGTTGACGGGGTCTTCTCCACAAGCCGTATCAGCAAGGATCTGCCTTCTCCCTTCTATATCAGCAACTTTGCTCCGTGAGATCCTTATACCCTTTTCAGACGGCTCGTCAAAACTTGCCCAGAAACCTTCTTCGGGCACATCATATGCCTCAAAGAAGGCATTCATCTCATCGGTAAACTTTTCGGGAAGCTTCATAATTCAAGGAACTTGCTGCAGGAATATGCAACTTTCTTGATGGTATCGGTCTCGAAAGGCGAATCGATCCCTGCATTCCTGATGAGGTTAAGGAAGGTATCGTTGCCTCCAGCCATGCAAAGATCGTTGTATTTCTGAAGAGCACTCTTCATATCCAATGTCGATTCCTGCCAGAGTTCGAGAGCGCAGATCTGCGACAGACAGTAATCAATATAGTAGAAAGGCGTCGTGAAGATATGATCTTTCTTCTGCCAGGCTCCGCCGATCCTGTGGAAAGGAAGCTTTTCGTCGTAGTTGATAAAGGGCTGGTACTTCTCCTCGAGATATCTCCAGGCTTTGTGACGGTCATCTATATCCATGTCGGGATTATCGTAAACAATATGCTGGAACTCATCGACCATGCAGCCGTAAGGCAGGAAAAGGATGCCTTGGGCCATGTGAAGCTGGCAGTAAAGATCTGCCTTATCCCCGTAGAATATTTCCATGTAAGGATAGCTCATGTATTCCATGGCTGTTGAATGGATCTCGCATGTCTCGAGCGTAGGTGACTGGCATTCCACGAAAGGAGACGAATCCGCGCTCCTTATGGCAGCGTATGCGTGTCCGCCCTCGTGAACGATGGTCGAAACATCATCTGCTGTTCCGTTTCCGTTCATGAATATATAAGGGATCGCGTTGTCCTCAAGATAGACACAATAGCCGCCTGTCGACTTTGCGGGACGGGAAAGCAGATCCGTAAATCCGTGTTCAGAGAGCACGTCGAAGAAAGAAGGATCGTGACCGAACATCTTGCGGAAGAAGTTTCCTGCAGCCTCGTCGTAGTTCTTGCGGTTGACCGAAGGAACGGGATTGCCGTCGCGGAAAAGCGCCGGCAGATCATAAAACATCAGCTTCTCATATCCCAAGCGCTCCTTCTGGTTCTTCCTGATCTGAACGCTTAAGGGTACAAAGTACTTGAGGATATTGTCACGGAACTTCTCGATGTCTTCTCTCGAATAGTCGTAGCGCTCCATCCTCTTGTATCCGAGTTCCGTAAAGTTCTTATATCCAAGCTTGACTGCGGCTCTGGTCCTGACCTTCACCATGTCATCGTAGATACGGTCAAATGTCTCCTTACGGCTCATATAGTACTTATCGAGCGCATAGGACGCCTCCGCCCTGACCTTCCTGTCGGAAGATTCAAGATAAGGAGATAACAGGCTTAAATTCAAGGTCTCTCTGCCGAATTCGATGGCAGCCTCGGACTGGAGCTGGGAATACTCGTTCTCAAGAGTGGATTCCTCGACAAGTTCCTCCAGAATCTCACCGGATACTGTATCCTTGTGATTCTGGGCCTTGCGGAAGATCATGTCTCCGAATCTTTCCCTCAGAGCCTCTTTACAGGGACAGGTAAGGAGAATCGATAAGACGGCTGCCTGAAGTTCTGACACCGTTGCGATGGCCTCGTCAAAGAACTCAAGTTCCTTGACGAAGAACTCGTCCTGGGTGTTAAGGTCATGCTTGATGTTGCAAAGCGCATAAGCAGTATCGATACGGCTTATCTCGCGCTCATATTCGAAAAGCGTATCAGCGGCAAAATCAACGTCCGTGGCGGTCATGAGCTTGAGCCTGATGTCGCGCACAGTCTTCCTGAACGCTTCTATGTCAGGTCTTTCATAAACCAGATCCTTGAAATCGGGCATCGAATTGCCGGTCTGCTGTTCCATCAGCCTCTTACATCCTTTCTACTACATCAATGCCGAGAAGTCCGAGTCCGGCCTTCATCGAGTCGCAAAGGCACTCGCAGAGAGCGAGCCTTGCAGACCTCAGTTCATCGCTGTCACAGTTGATTATCTTGGAGTTATTATAGAATCTGTTGAAGTTCCTTGCGATAAGGCTGACCTGCTTTGCGATTATAAAGGGTTCATACTCGGCTGCAGCCCTTGAGATCGCATCGGGAAGATCACCCATGCTCCTGATGAGAGCATATTCCTCATCAGAAGTCAGTACGAAAGCACCCTCCGCAGAAGAAGCCTTAAAGCCCTGCTCTTCAGCCTTGCGCAGGATCGATCTGGATCTTGCATAAGTATAGATAAGATAAGGAGCCGTATCGCCTTCGAAATCGAGCATCTCATCCCAGTCGAAAAGGATATCCCTTTCTCTTCCGGCCTTAAGATATGTATAAGTTACAGCTCCGAGACCTACCTTCTCTGCGATGAAGTCGATCTCCTCGTCTGTCATCTCGCCGCCGCGGGTCTTGTTATTCTCAACGATGACTTCACGGGTCTTTGCTACAGTCTCGTTGAGGAGATCGTCCAGCTTGACGATATTGCCTTTTCGCGTAGAAAAAGCCGTGTTGTCCTTAAACTTAACCAGACCGAACCCTACATGCACACAGTTGTCAGCCCAGTCGAAACCTGCCTTCTTCAAGACACCGAAGACCTGCTTGAAATGCAGCGCCTGAGGTATGCCGACAACATATATGTTCCTGTCGAAATGATAATTCCTGTAACGGTAGAGGATCGCGGCGATATCTCTCGTCGCGTAGATGGTCGTTCCGTCGCTCTTGAGGATGATGCAGGGCGGGAGCTTGAGATCGTCGAGCATTACTACCTGTGCGCCTTCGCTCTCGACCAGGAGCTTCTTCTCCTTGAGCATATCTACTACTTCATCAGCCATCTTGGCGTAGTAGGATTCGCCGTTATAGTTGTCGAAGCCTATGCCCATTCTGTCGTAAAGCTGGTTGAATACATCCAGGGAAAGATCCCTGAACCTCTGCCAGAGAGCAACTTCCTCAGCAGACCCTTCTTCGAGCTTCCTGAAGTTCTCACGTGCATCATCTTCCAGCTCCGGATTTGCGACAGCTTCATCGTGGAACTTAACGTAGATCCTGAGGAGCTCGTCGATCGGAGCCCTGTTAAGTGCTTCTTCATCACCCCAGAGCCTGTAAGCCGTGATGAGTTTGCCGAACTGGGTCCCGTAATCGCCAAGGTGGTTCATCCTTATGACGTTATATCCCAATGTCTTATAGATCTTGGATAAGGAGTTGCCGAGAAGGGTCGTAAATGCGTGACCTACGTGGAAAGGCTTGGCAATGTTGGGAGACGAGAACTCGACTATAACGTTCTTTCCTTCTCCGGTATCGCTCTTGCCGTAGCCGTCACCCTCAGTGAGGATCTCGCTGATGATATCCTTTGCAAGGACTTCCCTTCTGATCTTGAAGTTAAGGTAAGGTCCGACAGCAACAGCTTCAACGGCCTCTTCGATCCCGCTTAAAACTGCTGCATTCGAAGCAAGGTCGGATGCTATGGCCTGAGGGGCTTTATGCATCGTCTTAGCCAGGACGAAACAGGGAAAAGCATAGTCACCCATGTCGAGCTGGGGCGGTATCTCGGTAAGCTTTAAGACTTCTTCTACCGGAATATCTGTTATATTGGCAATATTAGCGGCAATTTGGGCTTTATAATCCATATATACCTCCAAATTTCTTTTTCGAATAAATATAATAAAATAAATAAAGAAAAAGAACAACCCAAAAGGAGTTTTTGATCTTATGTCTGAATACCTGCCGATCCTAGCGGGATGCGCCACAGCCTTCATCGTTACGTTGCTCTTGATGAAGTTCCTGCCCTTATCCGGTTTCTTTATTGGGCATGACCGCGGCAGACTCTATGCTGAAGGATCCAGTGTCAACATCGGAAAGCCTACAGGCGTGGGTTTCTATTTTTCCGTCGTTTTCGCGCTTACGGTCATCATCGTCAATATATTCGTTTCTTTCCGTGTCGGCATCATATATTCCATGATACTTGTCGTTGCCGCCATGGTGACGGGCGTACTTGATGACAGATCCAAAGAAGCCTGGAACGAATACATCAAAGGCGCAATGGACGCGGTCATCTCCCTGTTCGGAAGCTTCATCATCGTATATTTCTTCGGCAGGGATTTCGTTATCGGCATCACCGGAGCCAGATACGAATTCAACGTGATCTTATATCTCGTCCTCGCATTTATACTTTATATCGTTTCCATCAACGCGATCAATGCTACAGACGGTATCGACGGCTTATCTTCAAGCCTTACGATACTTACTGTTATCGCAGCTGCTGTGGTTGCCGGGATCAACGAAACGCTCGATAAAAACGGCATCCTCATGGGAGGCGCTATCATCGCAGTCCTGGCAGCTTACCTGATATTCAACTTCAATCCCAGCAAAGTCCTCATGGGCGATGCCGGTTCCCGTGCGATCGGATTCTTCGTCGCCTTCTATCTGATGTATCTTAAGATACCTTTCGCTTTCCTTGCAATCTGCCTTCCCTTCCTTCTTGACGGCGGTATCTCCGTATTGAAGATAACGGTCGGCAGACTTACAAAGCGCAAGATCATCCTTTTTAAGAGCATCATCACACCGATCCACGATGAACTTCGCAAAAAGCACCATTACTCAGTCAAGAAGACCTGGACAGTACTTGTTGCTTCCGCGGTGATCATCGATATCATCTATATCCTGATCTGCGTCATCGCCCACCGCTGAAGATAGCGGAACTTATCTTTAAAACAAAAGGCTGTCTCAAGAGTGATCCGTTTCACATTTGAGGCAGCCCAATTTAGTTTTCGATCAAAATCACAAAGTCATCGAATCAGCAGGAAAAACCGGAGAAATTCTCCTGCTAAACCTTCGAAAAAAATTAGCAGGAAGCTTCTTAATCTTCAGGATCGATGATCACATCCGGCTCTTCTTCGGGATCGATGGCAACTTCATCATTTTCATCTGAAGGTTCATCTGCCGGTGCTTCAGCAGGCTCAGCGTTTTCTTCTTCGATATCATCTATAGGAACATCATCTGTTTCGACATCATCGACAGGGACATCTTCGACGTTCTCTTCTTCAACTGCTACAGCTTCTGTTTCAACTGCTGCTTCAACAGCTTCCTCTGCTTCGTCAGATCCTTCAGCTTCTTCAGTATCTTCTTCAGGCTCTTCATCTCTATAAAGGAAGCCTGTGTCTTCCTCTGATGTTTCTACGGAATCTTCTTCCTCAAATACAGTTTCCTCAACTTCATCTTCTTCAAACATATCCAGGAAGTTGGGATCGACAAATTCGCCGAACTCGGCACCTGCAAGAGCTGCGGAAGCGTCAGCGTCAACGTTCTCGGTCACTACGACCTTCTTAACGGGCTCGCTCGGCTTGACAGGCTCTGTGGGCTTAAAGACAGCCTTCTTCTCAGCAGGCTTAGCGGGAGCTGCCTTGACAGGCTCAGCTTCCTTAACAGGCTTTTCGATTTCAGCGGGCTTTGCCTCTTCCTTAACGGGCTTTTCTTCGGCAGCCTCGGGAGCTTCAGCCTTCTTCTCTTCTGTCTTCTCAGCTTCAGCTTTTTTCTTTGCATCCTCGAAAAGCTGCTGCTGGAGTTTCTTACGTTCTTCTCTTGCCTTGATCTTGGCTTCTTCTGCAGCGCGTGCTTCTTCCTGCTCACGCATTGTCTCTTCGAGTTCCTTCTTCTTCTCTTCGGACATCTTCTTGGCAGCGTCTTTCTTGAGATCGTTCAACGTAGAAGGAGCGGAAACGGCATTATGCATGATGTTTTCCATACGCTTGCGGCTTTCTTCGTTCTGACGCGTCTCGATCTCGGCCACTTCAACGCCAAGTGCCTTAAGCTGAGCCAGTTCGGCAGCAGTAGCTACATCGGGCTTGCCGTCTTCCATGAATCTCGGAACAGACTTGATCTCGAAGTCATCTACACCGACTGTCTCATAATTCTCAGATGCTTCCGCGAGCGTCTTCATATCAGGTACGGAAACACCGGGTAAGATCTCATATTTTCGCTTAAGTTCGTTGCTATCGTCCATAAAGAACCTCTCAGATTATTTAAAGAGTAGTATTAACAACACTACTATTATAACAAATTCAATGCCGCAAGCCACAAGCGCCGCGATGAGACCGCCGCAGCGTTTAGGCTGCAATGTCACTGTCTCTTTCTCTTCAGGAGCAGGAGTCTCGGGTGCCTTGACCTCTTCAGCAGCAGCTTCAGCCTCTTCTTTGGCTGAAGGCTCCTCAACTGCCGTTGTTTCTTCAGAAATATCTTCTTCCTTGCTCTTTTCGGCAAGCCCGGCTATTATCGAATGAGCCTTCTTAACATCATCCACCATCGCCTTCTGGACATCACGGAATGTCTCTTCAGCAGCAGGGAAAGATCTGGCAGAATCAGGGAGCTTGCCTGTATCGGGAGCAGCTGTTCCTTCAAAATACATTACACCGAGCGAAGCATCATCGGAATTATTGCTTCCGCCGACAATGAACTTTGCAATGGTCTCTTCTATCGCTTTCTCTCCTGCTTCACGGCCCTTTGCAAAAGTCTCGCAGAGCTTTGCAACTACGGGCTTTACGAGACCTGATGTCTCATCGTATACGGAATCCTGGACACCGTCGGTCATGAGGGCAACAGCGTGACAGTCGTCAACTGTGGTCTTAAGGAGTCTCAGATAATCCGGAGCATGGCCGGCTGTAACAAAGAATGTCGTTCCGTCCTTCTCATTCTGAGGCATTGTGAGCGGAACCGCTCCTGAAGACGATATCTTGGCAACAAGACCGTCTCCCAGATGTCCTACGATCATGCGCCTGTCCTTGACCGCACAGAACATGAGCGTACAGGAAAGCTGCTCAAGAGAAGAAAGTTCCATCTCCTTCATGATATCAGCGAAAGCTATGTGCAGTCTTGCGATTATGAGGCTTCTGACTGCCTGTTCACGGTTTTCGGCATAGAGCGAATCGAAGTGTCCGGTCAAAAGATCGAAGATCGACCTGCATGCCGCTTCCGAACCGAATCTTGCATGCGTATACTGCTTGCTGCCTGCGCCGTCAGAGACAACAACAGCTGTAACACCGTTGGCTTCACCTGCAAATGAATAATCTTCACAGGGTGTCCCGCGGTTCTTATGTTTATTTCCTATCAGAGTTACGGTGCCGACTGTTATCCCGGAATACATCAGGTATTTTCCTCGTCATCGATATATTTCATAAAATCGTCCATATCGACCGATTCACCTTCGGGTTCGGTCGAGATATTATAGAGCGCATCATCGCTCATGCCTGAGGATACGATCGAAGATGAAGAAGATCCCAGGAATTCGAAGAGCTTGCCGAAATCAGCCGAATTAACGGAGATCGGCTCTTCCCTCTTTACGGAAAGTCTTCTGAGGATATCCCAGTCTACGCCTGAGCCGACACCGATATTGAATACGACGAGCTTGTCGTTGGCTTCGAGTTCATTGCAGGCCTTGATGGCAAGTTCCATGTTCGCCATGGCATTAGGACCCTGGGGAGCACCGTCCGTGATAACGACAAGCCAGGGCTGGAAATATTTGATCCCGAGTTCCTTATAACCTTCTTTTCGCATGTTGAGAAGTTCGAGCGCGGTCAGGACACCCTCACCGATAGGTGTAAGAGTGGTGGATGCGGAGATCTCGGGAACAGTATTCTCTTTGGAGATCTTACCGAAGGGCATGACTACTTCGACCTTGGATCCGAATGTGATGATTGCGATGTCTGTCGAAGACCTTGTATCATCATTCGCTTTGATGGATGCGAGGAAGTTCTGCAGGCCCATATTAAGCTGCTTGATCGGGTTGCCCATCATCGATCCCGATGTATCGAGAGCGAAACATATAGGTAATCTTCTCTTGGTGCTTGTACCAAAATCTGACGCGTTAAAAAGTTCTTCTGCCATTGATAATACCTCTCTGATCTTTATCTTCCGAAAAGGCCCCCCAAAAGACCCCTTCTCTTACCCTGGTCCTGCGAAGACTCAGGTTCAGCCTTGTTCTTTTCACTTCCTGCGGGTTCATCAGGCTCATCGTTCCCCGGAATATATCGACCTGAAGCCGTGTAGAACTGCTGACGCTTGAAAGGATCATTGCTGGGAATATTATTACCTAAGCGCTTCTGTATCTCCTCACGCTTTCTCTCAGCCTCTTCCTTCCTCTTCTCGGCTTCTTCTCTTTTCTTTTCTGCTTCTTCCTTCTTCCTCTGAAGTTCGACTTCCTTATCAGGAACGGTAATATCTACCTCTGCCTGATTATAGTCCATGCGCGGGAAGACCTTGTAAGCCTCAGGATCCTTATATCTGCGGTTGAGCAGATCTTCTTTGTATTCGATAACGGCATCATACCACTCGATCGTCTCATAGGACATACCGAGCTTGAAGGTGTTATAGAGCATCTTCTTGAGCCTGTCGGAAAGGTATCTCCAGATATGCTCATATCCGCCCTTGGGAATGTGCTCGTTGCTCTCGCACTCGAGATCGTAGGGGAAGTTCCTGTTCAGGATCTCTTCTCTCAAGGTCTCGGCTCCGTTCCTTGTGGCATAAGGATGCAGGCCACAGAAAAGAACGGAGAACACGAGCATGGCGATGGAATAGTCCTCGTCATGCAGATCTCTTACGAAGCCGGCAAAATCCCTGCCCCAGAGATTAGGATCCGTAAATTCCTCGGTTCCTACAGGACAAGGCAGATTTCCGACCTGGATACTGTCCATATCGATCAGATAAACGGATGTCGAAGAATATATGAGCGCGTTCTTAAGCTGGATATCACCTGCGATGATATTGTGAACGTGCAGATAAAGATACTTTTCGAGAAGAGCGAGCAAAGTGTTGACCACGTCGATCCTCGTCCATTCGGGAAAAGCTCCGAGCAAGGCATCAGGTCCGTCGAAAACATTTCCGAGAGGTACTCCCTTGCCCATAGGCATAATGTAACCGACGGGATAGCCCTTGTAGAAGAGCAGATTGTAAGGCAGACAGAAACCGTTTGCCGTAATGCCTATCTGGCAGATCCTCCTGAGCTTGGCCCATCTCAAGGGCGTAAGGATGTTCTTATGGTAGATCTTAGCAACCTGATTCTTCTTATTCGTAAGGAAGACCATACCTTCGGCACCGCCGCTCATCCTGTTGGAAAGCTCATAAGGTTCATCAGCTTCAGTCCTTACGACATCTCCGACATTGCAGCTTACGGGAAGATCCAGAAATATCTTCTGCTCAGCAAGAGACGATACCGCCGGACGGGGCAGTGTCTCCTTCATCTCTTCCAGACCGGAGAACATGTAGATGCCTTCTTTGGTCATGACCCAGATCGGCATGTTGATATCGATGTCATATTCATAAAGACGTCTGGTAAAAAGGCCGTTCTTGGATGTAAGGATCACCGCATTCGGCAGATCCTTGACAGAGTCCAGAAATTCCGGAGTAGAAGAATACTGTACAAGATGGAGTTTCTTATAAGGCAGGAGCTGTGCACAGAAGAGCTTCATGCTTGACATGGAAGAGCTGTCTTTCTTGTCAGCCTGATGCAGGATGGAGTAATGAAGCAGCTTGAATGTCTTGCTTACATACACATCCATACCTGAAGTACAGATCGTACGCGTCAAATCATCGAAATAGGGTGTTCCGCCAAACTCACGCATGACGGAATAATCCAGTATCAGAGAATCATACTGTGTCAAGTCTTCGAACATATACCGTTCCTCTCCAATAACACCCCCCAGCTATAAATATATTATATTATCTATTTTGAGGCAATAAGTATTTTAGAGAAAAAGTTAGCCTATACCAACCAGCTTCATGAGGAAGGCAGCGTTGGATTCACGGCTTATTCCTTCTGTAAGGATATAATCAAAGACGATGCTGTCATCGGTATATCTGTCCGAGAAATGATAATAAGCGATATTCTTCATGGATTCGACCGTTTTATCGACCAGAGCATAGTCGTGAGTGGTCATAAAACCACAGATATAAGGCTTCGAGAGAGAATTGAGCACCGTAAGCGCTCCGGCTGTCCTGTCATCAGAATTGGTGCCTCTGAATATCTCATCGATCAGGAAGAGCATAGGACTTCCCTCTTTGGAAGCCTTGATGATAGACGATATCCTGATAAGTTCGGATCTGAATGTACTCATGTTGTCTTCGAGGGAATCAACGATCCTCATGGAAGATACTATGTTCATCCTTCCGAGCTTAAGGCTTTCCGCAGGCACATAAGCACCGCTGTAAGCCAGAAGCGCACATACTCCGCAGGTCCTGATAAGAGTAGTCTTGCCTGACATGTTGGAGCCCGTAATGATGGCGATCTTCGAATCTAACAATACCGAGTTGGAAACAGCCGTGTCGGGCATCAGCAACGGATGGACGACCTTGTCGCCGTTGAAGTAAGCATTTTCGGAAGGATCATCGGAATCAACGAACTCGGGGAAAGAATGCACCGGCGTCAGGAAGGCTCCGTTTGCAGCGCACATCAGAGCTTCACATCTGCCGAGGCCTTCAAGAACACTCTCAAGATCCTCACCGTAGGTCATGCCCCATTTTCCGAGTCTTTCCGCGGCATACCAGTCGAGCGGGAATATCAGATTGAAGAACATGGCAAGGATCGGCTGAGACCTGAGATCAAGGAGTTTCATAACTGACATAAGTCCCTTTAAGACATCGATGGAAGCATTCTTGCCCGGATTGATCAAAGACTTGATGTATTCATCGCTGCCGTAATCTGCTTCGATCTTTTCGACGAGCGAGATATAACCGGACACCTGCCTTTTCTGACGCTCGATGCCGCCAAAGCAGGATGAATTCTTAAGCACGCCCACTATCCAGAAGATCAGATTCACAAGGATAACGAACGAAAAAGCTCCCCTGATATAGAGCGTGTTAAACGTAAAGATCATCCCAAGCGGGATCAGCCAGAGGAAAGGCATTATCTTTGCTATAAGAGCAAGCGCAGGCTCTACTGTCTTGGCATTCCCCGCAAACCTTATAAGTGCTTCAGGGTAATTCTCCAAGTGTCCTGCCATGGAACAGGCCTGATATTCGATAAGTTTCTCAGGGTCTTCAGCCATTGCGGCACATGCGTTCTGCCTTGCTTTAAGCTCTTCAGCAGTCCTTCCCTTCTTGGGTGAACGGAGGAGTTCATCGGCAAAAGCATCACGGCCGAAAGACGTTTCGGAAACGTTATAGAGAGCAAAAAGAGACGCAGGTCCGAAAAGGTCAAGGTCTATGCAGTATTCATGGTCTTTGACTATATACTTTTCGCCGAAAACGGTCTTCCTTATATCCTGTGATCCCGCTCTTTCCGAAAGACGTTCCTTAACGGACTCCCCGAGCGACTTGAAATCCCTTGAGATCCTGTATGCATAGCCGTCTGACGCATATTTCAGGCACTTGAGATATTCATTCTTATCCTTGATCTTCTGGTGGATAACGCAGACAACGATAAAACACACGAGGAAGAAAACTGCGATAGAAAGGAACAAAGCGAGTTCATGACGGACAAATGCCAGTATCGCGAATACGGCAGCAGCAAGAAAGAGGACCAGCCTTACTGCCGACAGCATGGTGCTCTTTTTATCGGCAGCATCGATAGCGGAAGAATATCCTTCACTCAGGTCTTTGAAATATTGAGTATCAAATGATGTCACTTCGAAGAACCCTGCTTCTTTCCTTTGGATGTCTTCGATGCAGGCTTAGCCTTGACGGCAGCTGCGGGCTTGGCAGATGAAGAAGGCTTGGAAGCCTTGGTCTTTGCCGTTGTCTTGGAAGAAGACTTTGCAGAAGTCTTCTCAGTGGTCTTGGACGAAGGCTTGGAAGCCGTCCTTGATGTTTTCGCGGTCTTAGCTGCGGATGTCTTGGACTTTGCAGTAACAGATGCAGTCTTCTTTGAAGCGGCCGTCTTCTTGGCAGTTATTCCGGAAGCCTTCTTCTTTGAGACTCTCTTGGGAACAGCTTCATCCAGGACTTTGCCGACGCTGTCGTGAATACAGAGCATCGCCTTAAGATCCATATATGTCGAACTCTTGTTGATGATGACTATCCTGTCATGGTTCAGGAACTGGGCGAATGTTGCGGCCGGATAAACCGTAAGCGAAGTGCCTGCGATGATGAACAGGTCACACTTCTTGCACGCCTTGATCGCAGCATCGACATTCTCATGCTCAAGGTTTTCCTCGTAGAGGACGATATCGGGACGGACTATGCCGCCGCATTTATCGCATCTGGGGATGCCTTCCTGGGAAGCTATGTATTCGATGTCGAACTTCTTACCGCAGTCCATGCAGTAATTGCGGAAAACAGAACCGTGAAGTTCGATCACGCACTTGCTGCCTGCTTCCTGATGAAGATTATCAATGTTCTGTGTGATAATCGCTTTAAGCTTGCCCTGCTTCTCAAGCCTTACGAGTGCCTTGTGGGCCTTGTTGGGCTTGGCATCGGGATATATGAGCTTACGCTTGTAAAAATCGAAAAAGACATCCGGATTTTCCATGAAGAAATCATGAGCGATTATATCTATAGGCCTGTAAGTAACGCCGGAGTCCTGATTATAGATACCGGTACCGCTGCGGAAATCGGGGATGCCGCTCTCGGTGGATACACCGGCACCGCCCAAGAACACTATATTCTCAGATTCTGCAATCAGCTCCTTAAGCTGCTGGATCTTTCCGTCTCTTACGCTTCCGAGCCTGTCGATACGAGTTTCCACTTATTAACGCTCCTTATGTCAAAAGCCGGGATGATCGATCATATGATCTATGCCGGAACCGTCGAGCACGTCAAATGCGCCGGAAGCACCGAACATCTCTTTACCGAGGACTCTCTTCTCGTCACGTTCTTTCTCAACGATATTGGAAAGCGCGCGTCTTACTCTGTCGGAATTCTTTACGTTCTTGACTTCGAGGATGGGAGTTGACTGGTCTGCCGTGGAAAGGACAATGGTGCCTACTCCGAAGATCTTCTGCCAGAGAGATCTCTTAAGGCTGACATCGAGGACACGGTATAAGAGGATCTCTTCTTCTTTTGTGTTTAAGAAACCCTTCTTCTCATAGAATCTGTTGGCATCAAATTTATATACTGTAAAAGACAGGGGCAGACCGAGATATCTCTTGCGGTCCTGCCAGATGATATCATCTACTGCTGCATATTCAGTAAGTCTGTCAGGCTTAGCCATAATGAATGTCTCCTCATAGTCAAAAGTCCATTGGTTACTCTTATAATTTTATCATATGAGGAAGTTATTTCACGCTTTCGGCCGATTGAAACATAAAATTAACATTCGGTCATTTTGCGTTTTCAGACCTTGCGGGATCCATTATCTTGCTCTTATCGAAAAAGGCTTTGAAATTATATTTGGACAAGGTCCAGGAGCTTACCATGATCCTGTCGTAATAGAGATAATTATATCCGTAGGTCGTATAAGGCTCGGTTCCCGTGCCGAAATAAACCCTGAAGCCTTTTGACTTAAGGTATTCAGCTCTTTCATCGGAGCCGGGTATATAATTTCCGTTGGGATAGGAGATCATATGGACTTCACCCAGGAGCGAGCCGATCTCGTCGAGCCAGAGCTGGGTATCCTTCTTGATCGAATCGATCTTCTCGTTCTTCGCGCTGTTGAAGAATGCATAAGTATTAGATGCAAACTGCCATCCGTTGTCTTTCAGTGCTGCGGCTATATTGCTTACCGTCTTGCAGTTCGCCTTGATCTCGTCATCCGTATAACTTACCGGATCAAGGCCCATCGACTCGGATGTCTTCTGCCTGTAATCCGCCTGGTTGCGGCTGACTACATAACCGAATACCGATTCAAAGCCCGACACGGCGATAGTCCCCTTAACACCGTCAAAGGAAAAATCCGGATGCTGTGATACGAAACTGTCGAGTATGCCGATAGCCTCAAATTCCCTTCCCGACTTAACTTCTCCGTCACCGGTCGTGTATTCGCTCAATATCTCGCCTTTATCGTTCAATGTAAGCTTGGTGCAGACTCCGTCTCCGACGGTTGCAAGACCGTATGTAAGATTATCGATCATAATTACAACGGGCTTTTTGCCGACAGGGATCGTCAAAGGCCGTTCGACCATGTAAGTCTCGTTCTCCATGCCGGCATATGTCAGCGGATCGACAAGGATATAATCGTTGGCATAGAGTTCTTCAAGGATAGCCCTGAACTCGTTGACGGTTATGTAGTAATCGTTATCCGATCCCGACTGCGGTCTCTTAAATGCCGTATCCGTATCACATATAAGGTTTCTGACGCAAAGCACGGGTATCTTGCCCTTGTATTCGGTCGTCTCGACTGTATTCGATGTAGCTTCGAGAAGGGCATTGTTGATGATATCGTCTTCAGGGAAGATCTCAGCCATATCCGACAGGACCTTCTCGGCAGAATAAAACTTATACTTTTCGAGCATATGCTCACATTCACCGATCAAAGGTTCATACATGACTTCCTTGATCTCGTCTATCCTCTTCTCCGAATAGGAATGAACGAAGCCTTCGTAGGCCGTAAGCACTTTCCTGTAGGACTTGACGGCAGAGATATAATCCTTGCCCGAAAAAGCCTCTTCGGCATTTCTGACGTCACCCTTGGCGGTCTCTATATAATCGATCTCACGAAGGAGCGGGCCTGCCGTTGCGGAGAAATTGCTTATCGGAGAGAGCTGATCGAAGATAAATATGATATCCGGCTTCTCTATAATACCGAGAAGGAACTCTTCGCAGAGCTCATTAAACTTGGCAGATACAAGAGATGACGTGATCTCCTGCATCTCCTCAAGGAATTCGACATCTCCTGAGGAAGGAACATATCTCTCATAACGGATGTTCCTGCAGATCTTCTCAACTCGCTCACCGACTATAGTCTCCATCTGCTCGAGCATATTCAGCTCATACTCAGCCTTGGCTGCCTCTTCCGGAGACTTGGAGATAACGTCATCCTGAACGGATCTGTAGATCACTATTGCTCCTGAATAATCTCCGGATGCCATGCAGGCCTTGAACTCGTTGATCGTGCTCACACGCTCTTCCTGTCTCGTGGTAATGACATAAAAACAGATACCGACAGCGATCATGACGACAGCACAGATCGCAGCAGCTATGAAATATCCTCTGTCCGAAACAGCATGTTCTGAGCCTTCGCGGTAGTTCAATCAGATCTCCTCGATTCCAATCTGCTTAGTTGTGATAAGGTTCTCCTTGATAAAATATCCGATCGCGGGGATCTTGCGGATCCTGTAGTATTCGGGGTTGCTGACAGATATATCGGAAAGCCTCGTTACGCTCTTCAGGGTAGATCCCTTCTTGGACACGAGGAGCTGAACACCCTGGGTGGTCCTCGTCGATTTAAGCGGGATTATATCCTGGGCAAACACAGCTGCCTTATCGAGAGAGTTCATGGCTATTAGATCAGGATGCTCACCCTCATAGAAATAGAGGAACGAAACGGCGGGAGCAAGATCGGAATAGCCCTTCAGGAGCTTCTTTCTGTTCTGCTTCGTCTCATATACCGACAATGGGAATCTTGCAGCTTTTCCGTTCTTGAAGGCAATGAACATCTCGCCCTTGTAATCCGTAGTTGCGAGCATGAAGAGGACATGCTCATCGTCATCCATATCAAGGGACGATGCGATGTAATGGCCGAGTTCACCCGGTTTTGTATCCGCAAAATCATATACATGGGATTTGTAGACATTACACTTATCCGTAAAGAAGAGCAGATCGCTCTTATTGGACGTCTCGAAGCCCATGAAGATCTCATCATCATCTTTTGTCTTAAGCTCGCCTGCGACTCTCAGAGACTGCATCGTGTGCTTCTTGAGATAGCCGTGGCGTGTAAGCATAAGATGGAGCTTGTAATCAGGGATCTCGACGACAGGCTCATAGACGGGCGTTTCTTCCGCCATGATAAGCTGTGTCCTGCGCTCCTGGCCGAACTTGGCGGCAACGTCACGAAGGCCTTTACAGATCAGTGTATTGATCCTTCTGGGACTGGAAAGGATGTCTTCAGTATCCTTGATGTCTTCGATCAGTTTCTCCCTGTCGGCGATCCTGTTAAGGATATACTGCTTATTGATATTACGGAGCTTGATCTCGGCAACATATTCAGCCTGCTCCTTATCGATATCAAAGCCTTTCATCAGGTTGGGGATAACATCTTCTTCGAGTTCTGTCTGCCTGATGATCCTGATAGCTTTGTCTATATCAAGAAGGATAGCGGCAAGACCGTCCAGGAGGTGGAGCCTCTTCTTCATCTTGTCGAGATTGAAAGCATACTCCCTGCTGATGCATGTTCTTCTCCATTTAAGCCATTCATCGATGATCTGGCCGACACCCAGGACTCTGGGCGAGCCGTTGATGAGTATGTTGAAGTTGCAGGAGAATGTATCCTGAAGCTTTGTGAATCTGAAGAGCTTATTCATCAGAGCTTCGTGATCGGTCCCTCTCTTGCAGTCGATGGTGATCTTAAGGCCGTCGAGGTCTGTCTCGTCTCTGATATCCGCGATCTCTTTGGCTTTGCCGGCTTTAACAAGGTCGGCTATATTGTCGATGATGATCTCTGAAGACGTTGAATAAGGGATCTCAGTGATCTCGATCAGATTGTTCTTCTTATCGACATGGTATTTGCATCTTAAGCTGACGGATCCTCTTCCCGTCTCATAGATCGAACGCATAGCCTCCTTATCATAGAGAATGTATCCGCCGCCCGAAAAGTCAGGTGCAGGCATATATTCGAGAAGATCGCAGTTCTTGTCCTTGAGATATGCTTCGGTGACCTCACAGACTTCCTTCAGGTTAAATGAACAGATGTTGGAAGCCATTCCGACTGCGATGCCCTGGTTTGAATTAACAAGGACCGTAGGGAAAGTCGCCGGCAGGAGCTGGGGTTCTTTCATTGTGCCGTCATAGTTGTCGACCATGTCGACGGCATCCTTGTCGATCCCTCTGAAGATCTCCTCACAGATCTTCTCGAGCCTTACCTCGGTATATCGGGGTGCGGCGAACTGCATATCCCTGGAATACTGCTTACCGAAGTTACCCTTGGAATCAACATAAGGATGCAGGAGAGCCGCGTTGCCGCGCGTCATCCTGACCATTGTCTCGTATATGGCCATATCACCATGGGGATTGAGTTTCATCGTCTGTCCTACGACGTTTGCGGACTTGGTCCTGTTGCCCGAGAGAAGTCCCATCTTATACATCGTATAGAGGAGTTTACGGTGGGACGGCTTAAATCCGTCGATCTCGGGGATCGCACGGGAAACGATGACACTCATCGCGTAAGGCATGTAGTTGTCTTCGAGAAGGTCAGTTATGTTCATGTCGGATGCAGGCATATCCTTTGCATTAACATCCGTAAGCTGGGCCTTCAGCGAATTCTGGTTGATATCGTCGTTATTGTCTTTTCTTCTTCTGGCTGCCATGTCGATCACCCGATATCGAGCATATCAAGATAGAGGTGTCCTGCGTTCTCGATATGCTGCTTCCTTCCTGCAAGATTGTCTCCCAACAGGAGATCGAATATCTCGGCCGTCTTTCTGGCGTCCTCGGGGCAAACCTTGATGAGCCTTCTTGTCTTGGGGTTCATGGTCGTCTGCCACATCATCTCAGGCTCGTTCTCACCCAATCCCTTTGATCTTTGGATAGTAAGACAGGAATTGTCGTACTTGGCGAGGATATCCGCCTTCTCCTTCTCATTGAAAGCGAAAAGTGTCTCTTCCTTCTCGGACCCCTTCTTGCCTTTCGGTCTGTATGTGATCTCGAAAAGAGGCGATTCGGCTATATAGACACAGCCCTTCTCGATCAGCGTCGGAGTAAGCCTGTAGATCATTGCAAGGATCAGAGTCCTTATCTGGAAGCCGTCAACATCGGCATCGGTACAGATAATGATCTTGTTCCATCTCAAGTTTTCGATGTTAAAAGCGGACAGATCCTTGTTGTGCTTGTCGGATATCTCGACGCCGCAGCCTAAGACCTTAAGGAGATCAGTTATGATCTCGCTCTTAAAGATGGTCGCATAATCGGCTTTAAGGCAGTTCAGGATCTTACCCCTGACAGGCATGACGGCCTGGAACTCGGCGTCACGGCCCATCTTGACGGAACCCAAAGCCGAGTCACCCTCAACGATGTAAAGCTCCCGCTTATCAACGTCACGGCTCCTGCAGTCAACAAACTTCTTGATCCTGTTGTTGATGTCAATGGAACCCATCAGTTTCTTCTTGATGTTGACACGGGTCTTCTCGGCATTCTCGCGCGCATGTTTGTTGACGAGTACCTGATCGATGACCTTCTCTGCCCAGACCTTGTTCTCGATGAACCATACCTCAAGATTGTCCCTGATGAGGTTGGTCATGAAATCCTGGATGAATTTGTTGTTGATGGCCTTCTTGGTCTGGTTCTCATACGAAGTCTGCGTGGAATGCGAGTTCGTTATGATGATGAGGGAATCTTCGATATCAGGGAAAGAGATCGGCGATTCATTGGCCTTATACTTGCCCCTCTGCTTGATCTGCTTATCGAACTCAGCCCTGAACGCATTCCTGACAGCCTTATCCGGTGATCCGCCGTATTCAAGGAAGCTTGAGTTATGGAAATACTCGATATCATTGATCTCGTTATTAAAGCAGAATACAACTTCTGCCTTGACCTTATACTCTTCACGGTCGTCCCTGTCCTTGCCCTGGCCTTCGCCGGAGAAATAGAAAGGATCCGTAAAGCCTCTCATGTCGGAGATCTCCTCACAATAGCCCTTAATGCCTTCAGGATAAAGATATTTGAACTCCTCGCCGCTCTCGTCGTCCTTGAGGATAAACTCGATACCCGAATTGACTACGGACTGGCGCTTGATTATCTCCTTAAACTTTTCGAGAGGGATTATTATCTCTGTAAATACTTCCGTATCGGGTTTCCAATACTGGATAGTACCTGTTCTCTTAAATCTGTAGGGTTCCTCCATGAGTTCCGTCACGGGCTTGCCCTTGGCAAAGTTCATGGAATACCTGGTCTTGTCACGGAAGACCGTTACCTCGAAGAATTCCGAGGCATATTGGGTCGCGCAGGCGCCGAGGCCGTTGAGACCGAGGGAGAAACCATAGTCTCCGGATGCATTGTTGTTATATTTTCCGCCGGCATAGAGCTCACAATATACGAGTTCCCAGTTATATCTCTTCTCAATGGGGTTATAGTCGAGCGGGATACCGCGCCCGAAGTCCTCAACCCTGATGGATCCGTCCTTATACCTAGTAATGATTATCTGTTGTCCGTAGCCTTCCCTGGCTTCATCGATGGAGTTTGACAGGATCTCGAAAAAGGAATGGATACATCCTTCCAGATTGTCCGAACCGAATATAACAGCCGGACGGAGCCTGACTCTCTCCTCACCTTTGAGCATAGAGATGCTCTCATTGCCGTATTCTTTCTTTGGCGGCATATTTCTTCCTCTCTTATATTATTAATAATATTGTTCAATTTTTGATTATAACATAAGCCGGCTTTTTTCAAGCCGGCTTACAAAGATAATTATCCGAGTTCAAAGATAAGCCCCAAAAACGGGACATATCCGGTAAAAACCCCTTATGCGTTAGGGATCTCGCTCATGGGGCAGGGTTCGAGGACAAGCGTATTGGTCCAGAAACCCGGCTTCATATAGACTTTTGTGGAGAAAGTGTTGAGCTTATCGTCGATAGTAAACGAATAGTCATTACATTTCCTGTTCATACCGCAGGATACATGAATGTTATGTACGCCTTCGGGAAGCAGGATCCTTACAGTCTGCTTGTTTCCGACATGACCGAAAGGAGCGCCGTCGATATAGATGCCGAATCCGGCTGCGACTCCGTATGGAGAACCCATCCTGTAAAGCAGCATCTGACCGGCAAATGTATGAGGAGCACCACACTTACCGCACTTATAGATATGAGTGCCGTCGTTAACGTAGTCGCCTACAAAACCGCAGGAAGCGCACTTGATCCTGTATGTAGCGCCCTGAGGCAGGACAAAAGGAACAGGATTAACCGCTGTCGTAGCTGCCGCAACAGGTGCAGCAGGAGCAGCTGCATCGAACTTCGTTCCGCATTCACCGCAGAACATCGTACCGTCAGCAACCGCAGAACCACATTTAGGACAATTCATAATAATACCCTCCATATTCTAGAATTAATTTAATCATATCAATAACCATCCTGAATTCAAACACAAAAAAAGATGTCCCTACGGACATCTCTTCTTTTTTGTTTTGGTGAGCCACGGGGGACTCGAACCTCCGACCCACAGCTTAGAAGGCTGTTGCTCTATCCAGCTGAGCTAGTGACCCATATGGAGCGAGTGATGGGAATCGAACCCACGTGGTCAGCTTGGAAGGCTGAAGTTCTACCATTGAACTACACTCGCATGCCTGACGCTTCAACGAAACGCCATACAATATTACATCACGTTATCGAAAATATCAATAATCAAATTCCAACCTTATGAAGGGGAATTCGCTGACAGATACTCTCCCGAGACATAGAAACCGTCAAAAGTCTTATACCAGCCGTTAGATGTCTTGGCAACAACCTTGACTGCCTGACCTCTGGAAAGCTTTCCGACTCTGGGCTGTTCTGAATTGGGACCTTTACGGACGTTAAGGAACTCACCTGCAGAAACAGTGCAGTACATTATCGTCTCGGCATCAAGCTTGGACTCATCCCATGTCTTGTTTACATCATTGGAAGGCAAAGGTCCGGAATACTCGGTAAGAGATGTCGTTGCCTCAGTAGTGGTCGTGGTAGTAGTGATCTCGGTTGGCTTGGAACTGGTAGACGCAGTTGTCGACTTCGGTTTCTTGCTGCTGCAGGCAGTCACAGAAGACACCATAGCAAGCACCATAACCGCAGCTATAATCCTTAAAGTGATCTTATTTCTTATCATTTCCCCGACCTCCGATGCAAACGATATATTATATTATTACATACTTTTCGAAAATAAATGAAGTTTTTTTCAGGCATCGTTGAGCACATAAAATGCGACATGATCCCTGTACTCGCCGTTTATGTGCATATATGCCGCCCTCCTGCCTTCTTCCGTAAACCCGAGCCTCTTGACCACATTCAGGGATTTCTCGTTCTCAGGCAATATGAATGCTTCTATGCGGTGCATCTTATATTCATCGAACATAAAGGCGATAGCTCCCCTTAACGCTTCGCTTATTATCCCCTGCCCCGTATAGTCTTTATCCACATGATAACCCGTAGCGCAGCTCATCATGCCGCCGTAGGCAAGATTAAAGAAGGAAACCCTCCCTATCACCTTGTCGGAATCCTTCATAGTTATCCAGAAAGGCACCAGCGTCCCGTTCTTAAACGCTTCTACATCAGCCACAAGATAATCCCGCTGAACGCCCGGAGTGTAATAATCAGCATATCTTGTCTGGGAATACTTCTGGTGGAAATCGGCGTTGCGCACGACATAATCGGTTATCCTGCGGTAAGCGGACTTGCGCAATACGGAAAGCCTTAACCTTTCCGTAGTAATAGCGTAGTATTCGTCCTTATAAAGTTTAGTCGCGATCCTGTACATGTATTTCACCCGGAGACATTATACCACTACAGGACGATTCAAGAATAAACTGTTCCTTTACCTGCAGGCTTTATTCCGAAAATACTCCCATACGCATATTTATTTCCGGACAATGATGTTTTTGCAGACCATCCCCGCCATTCTTAAGATATCCGAAATATGAACCTGTCATCTCTCCTTCAGCATATACAAAAGCTATATGACCGTCTTCAGTGATCATCACATCACCGGGATAGACTTTAATCTTTTCCGGCTCTTTCCAGTCTATCTTTTCACTGTTATCTGCAACATATGCTATTCCGCCAAGATCAGATGTTTTAAAGTGCAGCACACCGCTATCTGTCTTTTCTATAAGATCCTCCAACAACCACGAAGCTTCCATACCATCAGATTTAAAGATGTATTCTTCACTTCCGATTTCTGCATATGGACGATTCTCGTGAAAAGTACCGCTGGCATAAGTTTTTTCTGTGGTCTCTTCCGGTAAGATCACAGAACAACCGCATAAAGTACCGGCAATCATTAAACCCATCAAGATAAGCAATATAGTGAATTCCTTAAAAACCTTCATAAGATCACCTCCTATGCTTATATAGACAACTATCCTGATCAAATCTGACAGTCTCATCACAAAAAATGCCCGGCTGTTTCCGCAGGCGTAGCACGGAGCAAATCAAAAGCCTCGCATTTTCCGCACAAGCGAAGCGCGTCGTTTGAACAAATAACAAATGCCTGGCTGTTTCCGCAGGCGCTTGCGCTGAGGACCTAAGCCAGGCATTGTTATTTGTGATTTGGTGACTCACTGGAGGTTCGAACTCCAGACCCCTTGATTAAAAGTCAAGTGCTCTACCGACTGAGCTAGTGAGTCTTTTATGGCTGGGGCGGCAGGATTTGAACCTACGAATGCGGGAGTCAAAGACCCGTGCCTTACCCCTTGGCTACGCCCCAGTATCTGCAAAAATAAAAAAATGGGGTGGGATATGGGATTCGAACCCATGACTTCCAGTGCCACAAACTGGCGCTCTAACCAGCTGAACTAATCCCACCACATAAAAAAGATGCTGACGAAGTAGCACGTGAAATTATATATTTACGAGCATATCAAGTCAAGCGTTATTCTTGCAGTAATCGGATCAATATAATAAAATACGCCTTGTAAATACAGATAAGAGGTAAATTACCATGTGCGAAGCTTATATAAACAAACCTCAAGGTTTTAAGGCCTGCGGCGTCTATGCCGGACTTAAGACTGATCCCGGCAATTCGGGCAACAGCGACATCTACGATGTTGCACTTCTTTATTCGGAAGTCCCTGCAAGAGTTGCAGGCGTATATACATCCAACCTTGTCAAAGGACATTCACTCGTAAGATCCATCGACATAATCAAGACGAACAAGCCCTGCCGCGCTTTTGTCATCAATTCAAAGGTAGCAAATTCCTGTGTCGGCAAAGCCGGATATGAAGACGCTGCCAGGATCGCAGAATGTGCCGCCGAAAAGCTCGGTGTCGAACCCGATGAAGTTCTTACGGCATCTACCGGCACGATCGGCGTAAGGCTCCCCGTTGATAAGATCTGCGACGCAATGCCCGGGCTCGTAGCTTCCCTTTCTGACGATCCCGAGGCCGGTCACAAAGCCGAGCGTGCGATCATGACAACAGATACAGTTCCCAAGGAAGTTATGGCAACAGTCTCATTATCTTCCGGCAAGGAAGTAACGATCTCAGGCATGGCCAAGGGATCGGGCATGATCTCCCCTAACCTTGCAACCATGATCGGCGTCTTTACGACAGATGCGGATATCGACTATCCCGTTCTCGACAAATTGTTAAGACAGGCTGTCTCTCATTCATTTAACAGAGTATGCGTAGACGGTGACACGTCTGTATGCGATATGGTTACGATCTGGGCAAATGGTGCATCCGGTGTTGCGATCAGCGAGGGTACTGAGGATTATGATCTTTTCGCGAAAGCATTGACAGATCTTGCGACCGACATCTCCCGCATGATCGCAAAAGACGGAGAAGGCGCGACCAAACTCCTTGAGATCACGGTTGACGGTGCCGCTTCCGACAAGGATGCCCTTCTCATCGTATCGGCCGTTGCCAAGTCACCCCTTGTTAAGACCGGTTTCTTCGGCGAAGATGCCAACTTCGGCAGGATCATCACAGCTGCGGGTTACTCAGGAGCCATGTTCGATCCGGACAAGATCGACATTGATGTTTCAGGTCTTCCTGTCTGCCGTGACGGGATAATGCTCGAATTCGACGAGGACGAGGCTGCCAAGCTCCTTCACGAAGAAGAGATCACGATCGAGATCAGACTGCACGAAGGCAATTCTTTCGACAGGATGTTCACCTGCGATTTCTCCTACGATTATGTAAAAATCAACGGAAGTTACAGGACCTGACCAAGTCCAACAGATCAGTCCGCGAATCCGAAATATAACGGACTAAGATGTTGGAAAACACTTGTTTATAAACGCATTCCCAATATAATAGTCCGCAGAAATCAAGATCTGCGGACTAATTTATTGGAAACATCAAGAGCTGCTCAGCAGCCGAGTTCAGCGGAATCAAGTACGATCGTGAAGGGTCCGTTGTTGACAAGCGACACTTTCATGTCCGCACCGAAAACACCCGTCCCGACTTTGTCCTTGCCCAAGAAATCCTCGCAGCGGGCAATGATGTGTTCGTACAAAGAATTGGCAAGATCAGGAGAACCGGCTTTTACAAACGAGGGGCGGTTTCCCTTCTTACAATCTGCATATAAAGTGAACTGCGATACCAGGAGCAGTGAACCATCCACATCCTTAAGAGCGAGATTGGTCTTGCCGTTCTCATCAGGCAAGATCCTCATGGCAAGCATCTTGTCGCACATCTTATCTGCGATCGCCACATTATCTGTTTCCGAAACGCCGATCAGGACAAGGAAACCCTTGCCGCAGGCACCAGTAACGGCTCCGTCAACTGTAACGTTTGCATTGTCTACGACCTGGATGACAAATCTCATTCTTTCGCCTGTCCTTCGCCTGTTTTCTCACCGTCACAGACACGCTTAACAAAATCAAGGTATTCCGTGACCTTCTTCTCATAACCGATATCGGTAGGTTCATAGTATCTTGTTCCGGCCATAACATCAGGCATATACTGCTGAGTCGTGATGTGATGCGGGAAATCGTGCGGATATTTATATCCGACACTGTAACCCAGATCTTCCATTCCCGAAGCCGGAGCATTGCGCAGATGCATGGGGACGACTCCGGTGTCTTTGGTCCTGGCATCGTTAAGGGCTTTGTCTATCGCAAGATAAGACGCATTTGACTTGGGTGATGTCGCTACAGTGATACATGCCTCAGCCAGAAGGATCCTCGCCTCAGGCATTCCAACAGCTGCAACACCCTGATATGCCGCATTAGCAACTAGTATGGCGTTAGGATTTGCCATTCCGACATCCTCAGAAGCACATATGAGGATCCTGCGGGCAAGAAATTCAATGTCTTCGCCGGCAGCAAGAGCCCTTGCAAGATAAAGGATCGCGGCATCCGGATCAGAACCCCTCATGGACTTTATCATGGCGGAGATATTGTCGTAATGGTATTCTCCGTTCTTATCGAAAAGCACGGTCCTGTTCTGCATGCAGTCTTTCATGACTTCATCATCGATAACGACTGAACCGTCAGACGATACAGCCGTCGTAACTGCCGCAAGCTCGAGAGCATTAAGAGCGGAACGAGCATCACCTGCAGATGTTTGGGCTATCTTAAGGAGAGTTTCATTACTGACCTTAAGATTATATGCGCCGAGTCCTCTTTCCTTGTCATCGGCTGCCCTTCTAAGGAGCTTTGCAATATCTTCAGGCTCAAGAGAATGTAGCTGCAGCACGGTGCTTCTGGATACGAGCGCCTTATTGACTTCGAAAAAGGGATTCTCTGTGGTAGCACCGATCAGGACAACCGTTCCGTTCTCCACATAAGGAAGCAGAGCATCCTGCTGGAGCTTGTTGAAGCGGTGGATCTCATCGATGAAAAGGACCGTCTTGCGGCCTTCGGACAGCAAAGGATTCGAAGCATCGGATACGATCCTCTTTATATCTGCCACGCCTGCAGTAACAGCATTGAGCTGCTCAAACTTTGATGATGTCGAATTAGCGATAACTCTTGCAAGAGCAGTCTTCCCGACCCCCGGAGGGCCAAAAAGGATAACCGAGGACAGCATGTCCGCCTCGATCATCCTTCTTAAGATACGACCTTTTCCTACGATATGGTCCTGCCCGACATACTCGTCGAGGTCAACGGGTGACATTCTGTAAGCCAGAGGCTCTCTGCTGCGGTCTTCTGCGGCCATATGTCACCTGCCTTGGACTATCAAGCGATGTCCGGATACAGGGGATACTTATCTGTCAAAGCCTTAACACCGGCAATGACGGATTCCTTCTTGTTCTCAAAATCGAAGATACAGTCTGCGATAAGACCGGCAAGAACTTCCATATCCTCGTTCTTAAAGCCTCTTGCTGTAGCAGCAGGTGTTCCGATACGAACGCCGGATGTGACCATGGGCTTTTCGGGATCGAAAGGAATCGTGTTCTTGTTAGCTGTGATATTACACTCGTCAAGTCTCTCCTGCAGTTCCTTACCTGTAATGCCGGTGCCTCTGAGGTCGATCAGCATAAGGTGGTTATCAGTGCCGCCGGAAACGAGATTGACGCCTCTTGCGAGGAGTCCCTCGGACAAGGTCTTGGCGTTGGAAACGACCTGTGCAGCGTACTGGCGGTATGCTTCAGACTGGACTTCTTTAAGTGCGACAGCCTTTGCAGCAATGATATGCATGAGAGGGCCGCCCTGCTGGCCCGGGAATACGGAAGAATCGATCTTCTTGGCATATTCCTCACGGCACATGATGATACCGCCGCGGGGACCCTTGAGAGTCTTATGTGTAGTCGTTGTAACGAAATCGGCATAAGGTACGGGATTAGGATGAAGTCCTGCTGCAACGAGGCCTGCAATGTGAGCCATATCAACGAAAAGATATGCTCCGACTTCATCGGCGATCTCACGGAACTTCTTGAAATCAATGATCCTGGGATATGCGGAAGCGCCAGCAACAATGATCTTAGGCTTAACTCTTAATGCGATCTCACGAACCTCATCGTAATCGATCATCTGAGTCTTCTCATTTACCTGATAGAATTCGGAATTATATGTCTTACCGGAAACATTGAGTTTCATGCCGTGCGTAAGGTGTCCGCCGTGAGAAAGATCCATACCGAGGATCGTGTCACCGGGCTGAAGGACTGCAAAGTAAACGGCTGTATTGGCCTGTGCGCCGGAATGAGGCTGAACATTGACATGCTCCGCACCGAAGATCTGCTTTGCGCGGTCGATAGCAAGCTGTTCTGCAATATCAACGAACTCGCATCCGCCATAGTATCTTCTTCCCGGATAACCTTCAGCATATTTATTGGTAAGGGGCGAACCTGCCGCCTCCAGAACTGCTTCAGATACGAAGTTCTCAGATGCGATCAACTCGATCTTCGAACGCTGTCTGTTCAGTTCATCCATGATTACTGAGTAGATCTCGGGATCTTGTGCTTTCACATGCTCATACATATATATATGCCTCCTCAAAGGACCATTAGAATTTTTACCAAACTAGTTTACATAAAAACCCCGAATTAGTAAATATATATAATATAAACAAATTGGTGTTACTACAAAGTTCAGAACATTTGCATTATAACTCTTAAAACCGGAAAATAAAAGAACATATTTTCGCATTTAGCAATATAGAAAAGTACAATAACATTAAAGCCGTCCCGAAGGACGGCTTTAAACAATCCAGATCAGGCTTATGATTTAACCTTTTCCGTTTACATACTTGTCGTACTTGTAAAGGAAAGTTACCATCTGGCGCCTTAAGCACTTGCCCTTGGGATCGAATTTTCCGTTAGGAAGGCCTGCAAGGATCTTCAAGTCAGATGCCCAGAGGGTTGCCTTATAGAAATAATCGGTTGTCTTTACATCCTTGAAAGTCTTGGCATTCTTGCCGGGCTCAGGCTTGCCTGCCATCCTCCAGAGGAACGTTACCGTCTGTGCTCTGGTACAGACTTTCTGGGGTTCGAACTTCGTAGCGGATACACCTGTAGTGATGCCGTTCTCTACTGCCCAGATAACCGGCTTATAGTAGTAATCACCGCTCTTGACATCGTCAAACTTGCAGGTTGTTGCCTTGATCTTCGGTTCTCCCTGGAGTCTGTAGAGGAAAGTAACCATCTGAGCGCGGGTACAGTCATTTGCCGGACGGAACTCCGTCTGATTTGCATAACCCTTGACTACACCCTTGGCTGTCAGATAGTTGGTAGGTGCATACCAGAAGTCGTCTTTATTCGTTACATCCTTATAGAGGACCGTAACTTTGCACTTGGCAGTCTTATCTGCAACTGTAGCGGTAATTGTTACTTCACCTGCCTTCTTGGCCGTAACCTTGCCGTTAGCATCGACCGTGGCGATCTTCTTGTCTGAAGAGGTCCATGTGATCTTCGAAGATGACCCCTTTAGGGTTGCCTTCAGGGTCAGATTCATACCGCAAACAAGATTCGCAGTTTTCTTATCAAGCGTCAAGGATACTGTAGCCGGTTTAGCGGTAGGCGTAGCCGTGGGCTTTACAAGTATAAGTTCTGTATCAGGACAATAGTTTAATATGTTTTCATTGTGTTCATACAATACCCAATCGTAACCATCCCCTGTTCCTTTTTGGGTTATCTCACCATTAATGTAAGCATCGATAATGTTTGGACAATTGTAGATAGCTATGTTCTTTAGATTCACATTTCCGCAATAAAGATGTTCAAGCTTAGGATTGTTTGTAATATCAAGTTTTGTAAGATTTGTATCCTGACAATACAGGTATTTAAGTTCCTTATTGTTTTTCAAATCCAAAGAATCAAGGTAACTAAAACTACAATAAAGCGTGGTAAGCTTCAGATTCTTGCTGACATTCAGCTTTTCCATGGCTGAATCCGAGCAATCCAGATATTTTAGTTCCTTATTGTTGCTGAAATCAAGAGAAAAGATATAGTTTTCATAGCACTTCAATGATTCAAGTTTTGTATTTTTAGAAAGATCCAGTACTTGTATTGCGTTATCGCAACAACTGAGTTCCGTAAGCTCGGTGAAGTACTCAATACCGGTAATGTCATCTGCACCGATCGCATCTGCATTGATCGATTTAATCGTTTTTATCTCGGCATCCGTAAGAATACCGTTCTTGTCGGGATCGACTTTTTCAGCAACAAATTCCCTGAAATTATCATTAGGGAAATATGCCTTATTTATCGGGATTCCAAAATCAATACCGGAGTTAAAACAAAGATAATATCCGGGCATTTGGTAAACTACTACCTGACCGTTTTCACTGCCAAAATACTCAGGTGTCGCTTCTTTGTATACCTTTTCGAGCATAGTACTGCCATCAAAACAGATTCCCTTAAGGGATTCAGACGCTGCATCAAGAAAATTCAGTTTGGGCAGATTACTTACATCGAGCACTGTATATTTATTGCCGTGACAAGATAATGTTTTCAGGGCCTTGTTCTTCGAAAGGTCGATATCTGTCAGTTCATTGTCATTGCAGTAAAGATAAGCTAATTTTGTATTCTTACTAAGATCCATCTCTTTGATGGAGTTATTCTGGCAATCAAAGGTTTCGAGATTTGTAAGCAACTCCACACCCGTAAGATCCGTGATCCCGCAGGAATGTGCATCAATCGTTTTGACACTTTCCAGTTCAGCTTTGGAATACCATTCGTCTTCGTTTTTATCACATGCCATTCCGACTACATCCCTAAACGGGAAACTGGGGAAATAACGATTAAAGTAGCCCAGTGGTTCAACATAGGTTGTAACCGTAACATAAAACACATGCGTTTTCGAATTAAAATCATGAACAAAACCGAAATGATGACCATAAATGTTGTTATTATCAAATTCATAGGACATACCTTTAGAAATAACATTAATAAGGCTTTGGCATCCTTTGATATTGACTGATTTCAAATAAATACTTGTGCAGTCCAAATGATATAGGGACGGGTTATGGGAAAGATCCAAAGTCTCGATCTTATTGCCACTGCAATCTAATTTTTTTAGCTTTGTATTATGGGACAGATCAAGGCTCTCAAGTTTATTATTCCTGCAATATAATTCTTCAAGATTTGTAAAATATTCGATTCCCTCAAGCGATTCAATATATTTATCGCCCACATTAATAGACGTAACGGCGTTTATCTCATCGTCAGTCAGAATATTATCATGGTTAACATCAATATAGCTATATATATATGACCTGAATCTATAATCCTTGAATAAGTCAGATGAATTACGGATCTCATCTGCGGCCAGATTCTGTGATGGAAGCATGGCGACCCCCACCGCAAATAATAAAGATGCAGCCAAAGACGAGATCCTAACAAACAAATTCCTTCTTAACATAATGAGACCTCCCCAAATATACGCTTCTCACATTATACGTCACAACACATCGCTCTTGGCGTCGCACAGGTCCTCGTCGATTAGGCTCCTGCGGGACTAGCAGAGCTATGTGTTGTTTCTCTACAAATTAACCTTTACCGTTCACATACTTATCGTACTTGTAAAGGAAGGTAACCATCTGGCGCCTGAGGCACTTGCCCTGGGGCTGGAATGTGCCGTCAGGGAGTCCCGCCAGGATCTTCATCTCGGATGCCCAAAGTGTTGCCTTGTAGAAGTAATCCGTCTTCTCTACATCCGGGAAGGGATTCTTAGTTGTCTTAGGCTCGGGCTTACCTGCCATCCTCCAGAGGAATGTTACGGTCATTGCTCTGGTGCAAACAGTCTGAGGATTGAACTTCTTATCGGAAGGAACGGTTGTTATTCCCTGCTCAACTGCCCAGATAACTGGCTTGTAGAAGTACTCAGTACTCTTGACGTCAGTAAACTTGCATGTTGTCGACTTTGTCTTAGGTTCACCTTGGAGCCTGTAGAGGAAAGTGATCATCTGGGCACGGGTACAATCGTTTGCAGGACGGAACTCCGTCTGGTTCGCATAACCCTTTACGACACCCTTTGCAGTCAGATAGTTTGTAGGTGCATACCAGAAATCACTCATATTGGTTACATCCTTATAGAGGACTTTAACAACACACTTGGCGGTCTTACCGGCGGCAGTTGCTGTAACTGTAACTTCGCCGGCCATCTTTGCAGAGATCTTCCCATTGGCATCAACAGTTGCCACCTTGCTGTCAGAAGACTTCCAGCTTATCTTGGAACTTGATCCCTTCAATGTTGCTTTCAAAGTTGCCGAGTTACCGCAGACGATTGATAAGTTATTCTTATCAATCGTAAGACTTACGGCAGGAGCCGTAGTAACGCTCGGCTTAGATTCAGGTTCTTTGATCGTAAACGATGCTGTCCCGCTTCCGGCAGCGATCACATAATTGCCGGCATCCTCGCCTGTAAGCAATGCCGTGGCAGTATATGTGCCTGCAGCAGTCTGTCCGCCTTCTACCATTGCTGTACAATCATCGCCAGTAATAAGATCGGAAACGGACGCTTTAGGTGCCTGCTTCTTGCCGTTATAAGTCAGGTCGGTATCTGACCAGACGAGGCTTACTTCCTTGGGAGAGATCGTATAAGAGATCGTTTTATCGCCTGCGATCGCATAAAGATGAGCCTTTTCGCCTGTAAGCACTGCTGTAGCCGTATGTTCACCGGCTGCCGTCTGACCACCTTCCACTACGATCGAGCAGTCATCTCCGGTACTGAGGCCTCCCGTAATAACGGCTTTTGGTGTCTTTATCTGCCCGTCATAGACAAAATCAAGATCGGACCACTCTATCGTAACGGCACTTTTGATCGAAAAAGATGTTCTGCTTCCGCTTGCGATGTAGTAGTTGCCGGAATCATTGCCGATGAGACTGGCTGTTGCCGTATAAGTTCCGACGTTCATTGCCCAAGCGTTTACCAGGACTTTTAAGTTGTCTCCTGAATAATTAACATCAACAGTTGCAGAAGGAGACTGATATTGACCGTTGTAAGCAAGTTCTGTTTCCAACCATACGATGTTTACCGGTCTTTTGTTTATCGTAAACGAACAGTTGTCCTCTCCGTCAGCGATCATATAATTGCCGGAATCAGTCCCTTCCAAGAAAGCATAAGCCGTGTGTTTTCCGGCATATCTCGATTCACCTGTAATATTCAGGGTCACATTATCGCCTGAATAGATGCCTGATACTGTAGCCGTAGGAGTCTTTTTAATCCCGTCGAAAACATATTCCGTATTTGACCAGCTGATGTTGACCGTCTTCTTAACGATAACAAAAGAACATGTCGCAGTGTCCGGATCGAGCACATAGTTGCCCGCATCAGCTCCGGTAAGCGAACCCGTAGCAGTATGTGTGCCGGCGTCTTTAGCACTGCCGGAATATGCTGCAATACAATTATCCCCGTTGATGACTCCTTCGACCATAGCGATCGGATAAAGTTCTTTTCCATTATAGGGAAGATTGGTAAGTCCCCACCTGAGAGTTACAGTAAGAGGCTTAATCGTAAAGCTAGTCGTAAGATTTGAGAGAAGCTGATAATTATCCTTATCGCTTCCGGTCAGGAAAGCTGTGGCAGTATATGTGCCCGCGGCAGACTTTCCTCCCTTAACACCGGCTATGCAGTAATCACCGCTTACGACACCGGAAAGCGTCGCCTGCGGGGTCTTTTCTCTGCCGTCATAATCGAAAGTCTTGTCGGACCAGGTCAAAGTCAAAGTCTTTCTGCTGATCTCAAAAGACGTTTGGTTGGATCCTGTTATTACATAATTTCCTTTATCAGAACCGGCAAGAACTGCTGATGCAGTATAAGTTCCGACAGCAGACTGGCCGCCTGTGACGCTCGCATAGCAATTATCACCGCTTACGACTCCGGTCAGACTTGCAGAAGGGGTCCTGGTATTGCCGTTGTATTCAAATGACGTTGTTGTCCACTTAACCGTAACGGTCTTAGGTCTGATAATATACGACATCTCGAAATCTCCGGAGATCGCATAATTATCTTTGTCCTGTCCGACCAACCTTGCCGTAGCCGTATGTGTTCCGGCAGCCTTGCTTGCTCCGGTGACTTCAACTCTGCAATCATCATTTTCCTTTACACCTACAAGTGTTGCCGTAGGTATCTTCTTGTTTCCGTCATATGCGAATTCCGTATTGGACCAGACGATACTGATCGTGTACTTGACGATCACGAAGGTGAAAGTCTCATCCCCTGTGGCTATCACATAGTTGCTCTTGGTATTGCCCGTAAGGCTTGCTGTTGCAGTATGTGTTCCGATTGAAGAAGCGCCTCCGCTTACCGACACTCTGCAGTCATCTCCTGTCACAACTCCCGATAAGCTTGCCGCCGGCGTCTTGATGCTTCCGTCATATTCGAAGCTGTTGCCTGTCCAAGTAATGTTTACTGTCTTTTTGCTGACAGTAAATGTTGTCGTATTGCTGCCGGAGATAATATAGTTTGCTTTAGCGCTTCCGTTTACCGCAGCAGTTGCAGTGTATGTTCCTGCGGCTTTCTTGCCTCCTGATACTGTCAGATAGCAGTCATCACCGTCAATGAGTCCGGTCAGTTCAGCTTCAGGCGTCTTGACCGTTCCGTCATATACGAATGATGTCTTAGTCCAGTTGATGGTAACTGGCTTTGCATTTATCGTGTAAGTACAGGCAGCGCCGCTCTGTATTATGTAATTTCCTATATCGGCTCCAACGAGCGTTGCCGTTGCCGAATATGTACCGGCATCAGTCTGGCCGGCAGAAACATTCGCCCTGCACGAATCGACGGAATAGACGCCGTTCACGGTTGCGACAGGCTTCTTAACGCCGCCGTCATATGTGAAGACCGTATCCGACCATGTGATAGTTACAGGTGCTTTTTCGATGGTATAAGAACATGTCTTATCAGATTCGGCAATAACGTAATTGCCTGCGTCCGCACCCGTGAGTGAAGCTGTAGCAAGATATGTGCCTGCTGCCCTGTTGCTTGCGGATACTTCCGCTCTGACGGTATCACCGCTGACAGCTCCGGATACTTTAGCGGACGGCTTGATAACACTAGTATTATAAACCTGTGAAGTGTTGCTCCAGTTGAGCCCTACCGTTTTGGGACTGATCGTAAAAGTCGTCTCATCGCTTCCTGCGATCACATAATTGGATGCGTCAGTTCCAGAAAGCACGGCTTTGGCAGTATGGCTGCCTGCGTTCTTAGCTCCGCCTGTAACCGTTACCTGCAGGTCAGCACCGGCGGGTACATCTGACAAGGTAGCTTTAGGGGTCTTAACACTGCCGTCATATACAAAGGATGTATTTGTCCAGTTTACGGTAACAACTTGAGAAGCGATCGTAAAATCGACAGATCCGCCACCGGAGATATAGTAATTACCTGCATGTGTACCGATGAGCTGTGCCGTGGCAGTATGGACGCCTACGGAAGATGAAGCACCTGAAACATATACTCTGCAATCATCACCGCTAACTACACCGGATAATGTTGCGTCAGGTTTCTTCGTATGACCGTCATATTCGAAAACAGTATTTGTCCAGTTTACGGTAACACCCTTCTTTACGATCTCATAAGAGACCTGATTGCTGCCGCTGATCACATAATTACTCTTGGCAGATCCTACCAGATCAGCAGAAGCTGTATAAATGCCGATAACTTCTTTCTCGCCGGATACCTGAGCCCTGCAGTCATCGCCTGCTATAACGCCAGTCAGGCTGCAGGAAGGCTTCTGGTTTTCGCTGTTATAGACAAGAGTCGTGTTTGACCAGCTGAGAGTAACCGGCTTGGGATGAATGGTATAGGAAGTCTCTCCGCTTCCGGAGATGGAATAATTGCCTTTAGCGGAACCCGCAAGTGCTGCTGTTGCAGTATGGTTGCCTGCATCCTTGGAGCCTCCCGATACCTGTAACGTACAGTTATCACCGGCGACAACACCGTTCAAGGTGGCTTTCGGTGTTTTGGTGTTACCGTCATAGTTGAACTCGGTATTGGACCAGGAAACTGTTAAAGGCTTTTTGCTGATCGTAAACTGACAGCTGGCGCCATTTGCGATCACGAAGTTATCAATATTCTCACCGATAAGCTGCGCCGTTGCTTGATATGTGCCTGCATTTACCTGTGCACCAGCAGCAATTACTCTGCAGTCAAAAAGATTTGACAGACCGCTGATATCAGGAGTCGGTGCTTTCTCACTTCCGTCATATGTAAAGTACTTGTCGGTCCATACGATGTTTAAGCTTCTCTTATAGATGACGAAAGAAACCGTAGCACCGCTTCCGATGGTATAATTCGCGGCATCTTCTCCGATGAGCACAGCCGTTGCCACATAATTGCTGCCGGCATTTACCTGTGCGCCCGTCGCTTCTACTCCGCATTCATGTCCGGAGACATAACCTTGAGTAACAACAGGTATGGGACATTTCTCATTTCCGTCATAAACGAATTCGTTATCTGACCAGCTGATCGTTAAGGGTATCTTACTCACATTGACAGTTACGAGCGGAGTATATTTCCCTTCCGAAGTGTTATCATTCGTTATATAACACTTGTAGTAGTAAGTACCGGCCGGAGTGTCATAAGGGATTACATACTGGCGGCCTGTTGCTCCAGCGATATCACCGGTTACATTACCGTTGCGGTCACATTTCTTCCAACTGTAATGGATATTGCTGCCGTAATTAGATGTGCTGCTTATGACAGTAAGTGTATTGCTGCTGTCACCATAAGTCATATCGACACTTTCAGGCGAGACCGTATATGTTTCGGGTCTGTTCCAAATGGCGTAAACGATCGTGCTCTGATCAAACGTAGTACTTGATGTTACCTTCGTTCCATTGCCCGTAGGAGAAGTATTCCATTCTTTGAATGTATATACTCCGTTGCCGGGATTACGGGGGAATGAAGAACCGAGAGAAGATCCGGGTGATATGGTGTATGTTGCATAATAGTCCGTATCTTCAGGGTCCAGTTTAAACCTGATCTTGCAGCTGGTAGGTTCATTTATGATGATATACGTACCGTTTGCGGTTGAAAGATAAAACCATTTGTATCCTAAAGTCTTTCCGTTATATGCAGTTGTTGGATCCGTATAGTTCGTTGAACCGGAACAGTTCCTGACAAACAAAGGACCGTCCACCTCGTCTAAAGGATTAATGTATAACTTGGTAAATTTATTAGTGTCAGAACCTGCATTATTTGATATAACAGGGCCATATCCATCAGAACGGGCAGTACAGCCTTCGATCGTTCCGCCGAGAAGATAATTGTTTTTGTTGCTCTGGTTTGAGCCTTTAGCATAGAAAGCACCGCCCGATTTAGCGGAGCAGAGTCTTATCCGGCCGTCTTGCATCCTGAAGACACCGCAATTACGTGTGCTGTATTTGTTTACCTGATAAAATGAACAACTGACGGCACCGCCATATGTTGCTGAACAATTTTCAATAGTACCGCCGTAGATATTTACATTACCGTAGCAATAAGCTCCAATAGCGCCGCCGTAGCTGTCACCGTATCTGTCACTTGCAACACAATTCTTGATGCAGGCACCATCATACATATTTACGGTTCCGCCATATGCGTCATCCTCAGAAGAATATTCGATCCTGATAGCGCCACCATAACAATTCGATACTTCTGTGGTATCTTTAACTGACATCCTGTCCGTACAGTAACAGTTCTGGATCGTGACTCCGCTTTCAAGATTAAGCGTTCCCTTACCATATACATCGATAAGGCTTCTTCCGCAAACGCCTCCCAACCTGAGTATGTTGCTATAATTAGTTACTCGGTCATATCCTGTATAACTTCCGAAATTCGCTCCGCCGTCAAGAGTAATGTTCTTGAACGTTACTGTTCTATAACCTTCTACACCGCCGCCGGCGATACCGAAAAGAGACTGTATCTCACCGTTTACAGAAGCAGATGCATCCTCATCCAATACTCGCCTTAACGTGATTCCGGGATTAGCTCCTTCGATAGTAAGGTTGCGGCTCAGAATATTACGGGCTGTATACCCGAGATCTGAAGTCATACAGTTGAAATCTATATCCTGGGTTACTATGATGTGCGTAACGTATCCATAAGTCATAGCTTGGGCAAAAGTGGAAAGATCATACACTTCCATTGTGCTTTCATCATCACGTGCAAAAGCAGTGCCGCTGGATCCGATAACTACAGCAAAGACCATCATCAAACTTACGAAAAGAGCGAGGGGCCTTATCTCTTTGAATCTTTTAATCATTTAGTACCTTCCGGCGACAGAAAAACTACACACTGTCGCATCTCTCCATAGTGTCTTAATATTTTATCAAAAAACGGCACCTTCCTCAATGAGGAAGTGCCGTTTTGAGACATTAAACAAAGATATTGTCGCCTTCAGTTCATCCTTTGCCGTTAACGTATTTATCGTACTTGTAAAGGAACGTTACCATCTGGCGTCTTAAGCACTTGCCTTCAGGCTTAAATGTTCCGTCATCATAGCCCGCAACGATCTTTTTCTCTGATGCCCAGAGCACGGCTTTGTAGTAATAATCGCCCTTCTTTACGTCGCTGAAAGGATTCTTAGAAATAGAGGGTGCAGGCTTATTAGCCATCCTCCAGAGGAAGGTTACGGTCTGGGCACGGGTACAGACATTCTTGGGTTTGAAATTACCGTCAGAATAGCCAGTGGTGATCCCCTGCTCCACAGCCCAGATGACCGGCTTAAAGAAGTAGTCGCTTGACTTGACGTCTGGGAACTTGCATCTCGTGGACTTTGTCTTGGGTTCTCCCTGAAGCCTGTAAAGGAAAGTAACCATCTGAGCACGCGTGCAGTCATTCGCCGGCTTGAAGGTTGTCTGTCCGTCGTAGCCTTTTACGACACCTGCTGCAGTCAGATAATTAGTCGGACCAAACCAGAATTCATTAGAATTTATGACATCTTTATAAAAAACAGTTACCGTACACTGCGCCGTCTTCCCTGCTGCCGAAGCAGTAATAGTTACAGTTCCGGCCATCTTGCCGGTTATCTTTCCTTTAGAATCAACCGAAGCGATCTTAGCATCAGAAGATTTCCAGCTGACATTAGATGACGCGCCCTTCAATGCAGCCTTTAAAGTTGCATTCTTCCCGCATGTAACAGTCAGTGTCTTCTTGTCCAGAGTAAGACTGACCGAAGGTTTTGTTGTAGGCTTATCTGCAGGAGTTACGCTCGGATTTCCTCCCGGCGTTACATCGGGCTGTGACGGTTTTGTTATTGTAAATGAAGTCGTTTCATCCCCGGAAGCAATAACATAGTTAGCTGAATCCTTGCCCGTCAGGACAGCGGTTGCAGTGTATGTTCCTGCAGCAGACTGGCCTCCCTCAACCGTGACAGAGCAATCATCTGATCCAACAACGCCTGAGACAGCAGCCTTAGGCGTCTTGACCTGCCCGTCGTAATCGAATGCAGTATCAGACCAGCTTATGTTGACAGTCTTCTTGCTTATCGTAAAGCTGCTGTCTTTGCCGCTTGCTATTGAATAGTTTTTCGAATCAGCACCTGCAAGCGAAGCTGATACATTATATTTTCCGGCATCCTTCTTGTTTCCGCCCGTTACTGAAACTGAGACGTCTGTACCGCTTATATTCCCTGACATTGTTACTTTAGGCGTCTTATAAGTTCCGTCGTAAGTAAACGAAGTCGAGCTCCATGAAAGATCTACAGACTTCTTGTTGATCTTGAATGAACACGTTCCATTCGAATTGATCTTGTAATTAGCTGCATCATCTCCATAAAGTTCGGCCTGGGCAGTATAACTGCTGCCTGCATCTCTCTGACCTCCTTTTGCCCTTACATAACACTTATCATCTGTAAGAACGCCGCCGCTGGCGATCGAAGGAGACGGAGCCTGTGTGTTTCCGTTAAAGGTAAATTCAGTATTCTTCCATGTAATGTTGATGTTCCTGGGATAGACTATGACCTTGATAGGACTTGAATAAACACCTGCCTGTTGAGATCCGATCTTATTGCTGACAAAACACTTATAATAATGTGTTCCTGCAGCTGTCCTCTCCGGGATCACTAAGTCCTTACGTGTCTCTCCGGAAATCGTAACAGCATTATTTCCGTTTGCATCACATTTATGCCATCTGTAATATATTCCTCCGACATTATATGGAGTAGAAGCATCAGTGATCGATATCATGCTGCCGGAACTGCCATATGTCATTTCAAGCTTTGATGTGGCCGAGAAAGACGGTGCGCATATCCACCTTGCATATACAGTTGTGTTTTCATTAAATGTCGTGGTTTTATCTACAGGAACCCCCCCGCCATTATATTGGGTATTCCATTCGATAAATGTATAGCTGCTTATTGCAGGATTGTTCGGGAACGAATCACCGAGAGCAGAACCGGGTTCGATCACTATCTGTCTCCATGGTTCTGTCGCATCGAATCTATCCATGAACTTGACCTTGCAGCTGTATACGCCGATCTCGACATATGTGCTGTTCCCAAGATCCATCCATTTATATCTTAAAGTCCTTCCGTCATATACAGTGTTCGGGTCTGTATATTTTGTCGAACCTGTGCAGTTCTTGACAAAGAAGGGACCATCCTCTTCATCATATTGGGATAATTTGAGCGGTGTTACATATCTGCCGGATCCTGCTCCCAAAGCAAGAGCTGAACCTGAGCCTTGCGTCTGAGCCTGACAGTTTTCGATGCTACCGCCAAGGAGTGCATTATATCTTCCGGTACTTTTTCTCCATGCTCCGTCAAAATACAAAGCGCCACCCGTCATAGCAGAACAATTCTTGATAAGACTGTTTCCCTTCATTGTGAATAAAGCAGCTGATCTGTCCTGTCCGCTTGTATAATTACAGCTGACGGCGCCTCCATAATATGCGGAACAGTTTTCGATAGTACCGCCATACATATTTATCGAACCAAAACTATATGCTCCTATGGCTCCGCCGTAACTGTTGCCGTTCCTGTTGCTTGCAACGCAGTTCTTGATCGTAGCGCCTTCATACATATTTACGGTTCCGCCGTATCCATCTGATTTACTGGCAAATTCAACCCTGACAGCTGCACCGTAACAACTTGAAGTTTCAGTAGTATTTAATGCAGACATGCTGTTGGTACAATAACAGTTCTGTATCGTAACTCCGCTTTCAAGATTGAGGACACCTTTTGCATATACATCGAGAAGGCTTCGGCCGCAAACTCCGCCAAGTTTAATTATATTGTTATAATTCGTTACACGGTTGTATCCGGTATAACTTCCAAAATCAGCCCCGCCGTCAAGAGTTATGTTCTTAAATGTAACAATAACATTATTTTCAGCTCCGCCGCCGGTAATACCGAAAAGAGACTGTATCTCACCGTTCTTAGACATATCCGGATCAACTTTATCTAATACACGTCTTAACTTGATACTTGGATTAGCGCCTTCTATCGTCAGACTGTATTTGAAAGTATTACGGGCTGTAACCCCAGGTTCTGCAGTCAAACAGTTGAAATCGATATCCTTGGTTACAACGATGTGAGTAGCATAATCCTGCAGCGCCCTGGCAAAAGACGAAAGATCGTCAACTTCCACGGTTTTTTCGGCTGCATAGCTGTTTCCCTGCAGACCTAATACGATCCCTCCGGCCAGCAAAAGGCTGATCATCAGACTTAGCGCTCTTCTTGTTTTCACCATAAGACACCTCTCTCTTGATAAACGTAAGCAGCATATGATCTGCTCATAACCCCCGCAACATACTTGCAATATAACAAAAACAGGCACCTTCAACAAATAGAAAGTGCCGTATGTTTTTTGTGTATTTTGTTGAATCTTCAGCTTTTCGAAAAGGTTATCCCTTACTGTTGATATACTTATCGTACTTGTAAAGGAAAGTTACCATCTGCCTTCTTAAGCATTTTCCCTTAGGTCTGAATGTATTGTCATCGTATCCTGCAAGGATCTTCTTTTCGGATGCCCAGAGAGTTGCTTTATAGAAGTAGTCGCTCTTCTTTACATCATTGAACGGATTCTTAGTCGTATTGGGTTCCGGCTTATTGGCCATTCTCCAAAGGAAAGTAACTGTCTGGGCTCTCGTGCATACACCCTGGGGGTCGAACTTTTCGCTTGAAACACCTGTGGTGATCCCCTTCTCGACGGCCCAGATAACTGGCTTAAAGTAGTAATCCGTGGACTTAACATCCTTGAACTTGCAAGAGTTTGTCTTAGTCTTGGGTTCACCCTGGAGCCTGTAAAGGAAAGTTACCATCTGAGCCCTTGTACAATCGTTTGCAGGACGGAATTCAGTCTGGTTTGCATAACCTTTTGCTACTCCCTTATCTGTAAGATAGTAAGTCGGTTCATACCAGAAATCTTTAGTATTCTTCACATCTTTATACTGTACCGTAACAGAACACTTGGCCGTCTTGCCAGCTGCTGTAGCCGTTATGGCAGTAGTTCCCGCCATCCTGGCAGTGATCTTGCCCACGGCATCCACCGAAGCGATCTTAGGATCAGTTGACTTCCAAGTGATCGAAGAGGTGGCATTTTTCAAAGTGGCATTAAGCGTCAAAGTCTTGCCGCAGACGATATTCGCTTCGTATTTATCGAGCGTTAGCTTTACTTTGGTCGATGCCTCGATTATCACGTTCTTATTCCCGTCGCCGAGATAAAGCCACTTATATTCCAAAGCCTTGCCGCTATATGTCGCGCTCGGAGAAGTATACTTGGTCGATCCCTTGCAGTTCTTAATGAACAAGGGACCGTCATCTTCATCGTGATCGGCAAGATACAGCTTAGTGTATGAACCGGACGGACCGGCCCCTAATGCCAATGCTGATCCTTTGCCCGCGGACTGTGCCTGACAGCCGTCTATCGTTCCGCCCTGAAGATAATTGCTGTCATTAACGCTGTTGCCGTCAGCAAATATGGCACCACCGTCGTATGCTGAACAATTCTTTATCGTCCCGCCCTTTATAACGAAGACAGCCGGAGATTTAGCAAAATTCCTGTCTCCCCTGCTGTATGTGCAGCCAATCGCGCCTCCGTTTTGAGCGGAACAGCCTTGGATCGTACCGCCGTACATATTGATCTTGCCGTTCGTGAACGCGCCGACCGCACCGCCATAGCTGTCACCCTTCTTGTTGCTGGCAACACAGTCCTTGATGGTAACGCCGTCGTTTATTTCAACTGTTCCGCCAAATGCATCTGATTTGGATGCAAATTCAACTCTTACGGCAGCACCGTAACAACCTGAAGTCTCGTCGGAATTCAAAGCAGTCATACTGTTTGTACAATAACAGTTTTTGATGGTTACACCCTTCTTGAGGACCAGGGTTGCATTATTGCAGACATCTATAAGGCTCCTGCCCGCTGCACCGAGCTTAGTGATCTCGTTATAGTGCGTCACGCGGTCGTAACCGCTGTAACTGCCGAAGTTAGCTCCTCCGTCAAGCGTAATATTTGAAAAAGTAACAGTAACATCCCCGAAATATCCGTTTCCCTTTACCCAGAAGAGTGACTGAAGATCTCCGTTTTTCGCATCTTCGTCGATCACACGTCTGATCGTAATGCCGGAACCCTTGCCTTCGATCAGAAGATTCCTGTTCAAAGTGAAACGAGACGTGACGCCGAGTTCCGCAGTAAGGCAGTTGGCATCAAAGCTTTTGGTTACGACTATATGTGTTACATACGAGTCTACGAGAGCCCTGTAAAAGGAAGATGCATCTTCTACTTCCCTCGTACTCTCATCTGCATAAGATTTGCCGCCTATGCCTAAGACCATGACAAAGGCCATGACAAGACACGCCGCAACTGATAAAGATCTCCAACGTTTAAACACACTTAACATATGATCATCTGCTCCCGAAAAACTTGAAATTCCCTTGAACTATATCAAAAAGAGGCACCTTCCACAATTGGAAAGTGCCGTCTTCACTAATTGTTATTTATTCCTTAAAAAGCTCGAAAAGCTTAGCCTTTACCGTTTACATACTTGTCGTACTTGTAAAGGAATGTGACCATCTGGCGCCTTAAACACTTGCCCTGGGGCTGGAATGTGCCGTCAGGGAGCCCCGCCAGGATCTTCATCTCGGAAGCCCAAAGTGTTGCCTTGTAGAAGTAATCCGTCTTCTTTACATCCGGGAATGTCTTTGCATTCTTTCCGGGCTCTGGCTTGCCTGCCATCCTCCAGAGGAAGGTAACGGTCATTGCTCTGGTACAGACGGTCTGAGGGTTGAACTTCTTATCGGAAGGAACAGTCGTTATTCCCTGCTCAACAGCCCAGATAACAGGCTTATAGAAGTAATCTTTGCTCTTTACATCAGTAAACTTGCATTCGCCGGACTTCGTTTTAGGTTCTCCCTGAAGCCTGTAGAGGAAGGTGATCATCTGGGCACGTGTACAATCGTTTGCAGGACGGAACTCAGTCTGGTTCGCATAACCCTTAACTACACCCTTTGCAGTCAGATAGTTTGTCGGAGCGTACCAGAAATCGCTCGTATTGGTTACATCCTTATAGAGAACTGTAACCTTGCACTCTGCGCTTACTCCCAAAGCAGATGCGGTTATTGTTGCCGTACCTGCCATCTTGGTCGTAACTTTGCCGTTCTTATCGACTGTAGCGACCTTACTGTCAGACGACTTCCAGGATATAGCGGAAGATTCAACGTTCAATGTTGCTTTCAGTGAAACACTTTCACCACAGCTAACGCTTGCAGAAGTCTTATTCAGCTTAATCGAAGGCGACTTGATAGAAAACTTCTTTGTGGCAGAGTCTTTTCCTATTACATAGTTGCCGGCATCCTCGCCAACGAGTTTAGCCGTAGCGGTGTATGTTCCGACCGCTTTCTTTTCTCCTGTTACTTCAACAGATACATCATCACCGTCAAGGATCCCCTCCGCTTCAGCCTTGGGAAGTTTAGCCTTGCCATCGTATGTGAACTCAAGGTCTGACCAGTTTATCTTTACTGTCATAGGTTCGACCGTAACAATTATCTTTTTTGTTGAATCAACATGTGAAGGAAATCCTTCAATCGTGTTTATTACATAACAACAGTAAGTATAGGATCCGGCATCTTTCTTAGGGATCTGATATGTACTGCTTGTCTCGCCTTCGATCTTAGAGATGGATGTAGGACTATCGTAAATATACCATTGATAACTTATCTGTCCACCGTAAGGTGATTTAGCGTCAAAGACCTCAAGTTTCTGATCAAGATCACCATATGTAAGTGTAGTATCGGAGGAATACGTAAATTCTGCAGATCGCAGCCATCTTGCATAAACAGTAATGTTTTTTGATATTGCATAATCCTTATCAACATTATCTTCACTTCCGTCAGGAGCCAGGTTCCAGCCGACAAAAGTATAATGATGCTGTTCGTCAGTAGGATCTGCCGGGAAAGATTCACCCAGCGACTGACCTTCCTTGACTGTAAGAACTGCATAGTTATCCGTATCGTCCATATATTTTTTGAACGTTACAGTATAAGCCTTGCCTTCTATATTTGTAGTAGATCCGTTCTGACCAAGCGAAAGACCGGAATAACCCGAAATCTGATCTCCTCCGTCAAAAGATTCAGGATCAGTATCAGGATAGCCGCTGGTGCAGTTTGTTATAAACAAAGGACCATTTACAGAATAAGGCGTAATTGAAAAAGGCGGTACTTTATCATTATCTCCGCTTAGCTTTACAGATCCGCCGTATTCAACCGCTGTACAATTATTTATTGTTCCACCATAAAGACAGTTTGGATCGGGATTATCACCTTGTACGCAAATAGCACCGCCATCACGAGCACTGCAATGTTCTATCAAACCGCCATACATCCTGAATGTTCCTGCACATTCAGGTCTGGCATTTCTGCTCCTGTATGTACATCCAACCGCTCCGCCATAGAAGGCCGAACAATCCTTGATCGTTCCTCCGTAAACATTTAAGCGGGCAAAAGTATATGCACCTAAAGCACCGCCGCAACTTCTTCCGTTAGCATTGCTGGCAACACAATCTTTTATACAGGAACCTGTTTTAACATTAACGGTACCGCCACCGGTATCAGCATCAAAATCCACTCTGACGGCACCGCCAAAACACCAGGACCCGGAATCATTGATGCAAGACGCCAGGCTGTATGTACAATAACTGTTTTGAATCGTAAGCCCGTTCTCAAGGTTTAATATTCCATATCCAAACACATCAACAAGACTTCTGCCTGCTGCACCAAGATTCTTGATCTCATTATATTTTTCACAGCGTTCATAACCCTCATAGTTTCCATAAACAGCACCACCATCAAGAGTAAGATTCCTAAGGTTTACTTCGACAACCCTTCTTCCTTCTCCCTCTGTAGCTTCGCCTTCTTTAGGGTTTCCATCTATTCCGAAAAGCGATTGAAGATATCCGTTCGAAGCACCATCAGCAGCTTTTCGGATTATCTTTATGTCAGAACTTGTCCCTTCGATCGTCATGCTTCTGTCAATTACAAAATATGATGTGTTACGGACTTCAGCGGTAGGACAATCAACTGAAAACCCTTTGGTGATAACAATATGATCAACCTCTGCATCATCTAATGCATCCTGAAGCTCTTCCTCATTGCTGACATTCACTGTCTTTTTGTATACAGCATCACCCCTGTTAACCCCTGCAAAAACAACAAAAGCCAGCAAAACACTTAACAAACATACGAGCGCCTTACATGCTCTTATCTTGTTTGACATATTTTCCCCTCCTCGAAAATAACACTTCTGCAACTATACCAAAAAACGGCACCTTCCACAATTGAAAAAGTGCCGTTTGAATTAAATGAACTAACCTCGAAAAACTTATCCTTTACCGTTTACATACTTGTCGTACTTGTAAAGGAAGGTAACCATCTGGCGCCTTAAGCACTTGCCCTGGGGCTGGAATGTGCCGTCAGGGAGTCCTGCAAGGATCTTCATCTCGGATGCCCAAAGTGTTGCCTTGTAGAAGTAATCCGTCTTCTTTACATCCGGGAAGGGATTCTTAGTTGTCTTAGGCTCGGGCTTACCTGCCATCCTCCAGAGGAATGTTACGGTCATTGCTCTGGTGCAGACAGTCTGAGGATTGAACTTCTTATCGGAAGGAACGGTTGTTATTCCCTGCTCAACTGCCCAGATAACAGGCTTGTAGAAGTACTCAGTACTCTTGACGTCAGTAAACTTGCATGTTGTCGACTTTGTCTTAGGTTCACCTTGGAGCCTATAGAGGAAAGTGATCATCTGCGCACGTGTACAGTCGTTGGCAGGACGGAACTCCGTCTGGTTCGCATAACCCTTTACGACACCCTTTGCTGTCAGATAGTTGGTAGGCGCGTACCAGAAATCCTTAGAATTTGTAACATCCTTATAAAGGACAGTAACCTTACACTTAGCGCTTACGCCCAATGCAGAAGCCGTTATCGTTACCGTACCGGCCATCTTGGACGTTACCTTACCGTTTTTATCAACAGAAGCAATCTTTGTATCAGAAGATTTCCAGCTTATTGCAGAACTGGCACCGGTCATTGTTGCTTTCAGGACAAGATTACTACCGCAAATGACACTGGCAGTGTCTTTATTAAGAGAAATGGTGGGATTATACCCCTCATAAACCATTAAAATGATATTATCATCAGCATTTATAGGTTCCCCGGCAGCCGGAGTCGTGGCTGCTACCGTAAGATTCTTGGCAGGATCAGAGTTATGAGCCCAGCCAACGGAGATCGATGCCTTAATCCCGTTATCCTTAAGGAACTTATCCAGGTCGGTCTTTGCCTTCTCATAGTTCTTTCCAGTAAGATCAGGCATCTTTATCACAGAAGCGATAGTATAAGAACACTTATCTTTACCGTCAGCGATAATGTAATTGCCGGCATCTGTTCCTGTAAGAGTTGCCGTAGCTGTATAGCGTCCTGCCTCACTCTTGGCTCCGCTGACTTTAACATCAACATCGTCTCCCTCAAGAACGCCCTTAATAACAGCTTTAGGAACTTTGTTCTTGCCATCGTATACAAATTCAGTATCAGACCAAGTTATGTTCAGGACCTTTGGATTAACTTTTACCTCCACAAATTCACTCATTTTCCCTTCTTGACCGTAACCTTCAACAAAGTTGTAAACACCACAATAGAAACTGTAATCGCCTACCGGCAACTTCGGGAACTGGTAAACACTGTTATTAGCAACACCCGGTGCGTCATTCCCCCCCACATAACCATCGTAACCAAATAATTTGATCCACCGATACCTGATCTCTCCGCCATAAGGAGCCACAGCATTTTTGATCTCTACTTTCTTATCCAGTTCACCATATGTAAGAGTTATTTTTTCTTCCGGATTCGTAAATTCCGGTTTTGTCAGCCATCTGGCATATACGATCATGTTCTCATTAACAATGAAATCCTTTGTGATTATCTTTCCCTTACCATCGGGAGAAGTATTCCACCCGATAAATTTATAGTTCGATGTAGGATCAGCGGGGAAAGACTCACCCAGCGACATTCCTTTGCTTATGCTGAGGATCGTCATGTTTTCTGCATCATCCTTAAACTTCTTAAAAGCAACAGAGCACATGGCAGATTCTAACGTTACGACTCTTGTATTACCGTGAAGGGATATGCCCGGGTAGCCTAATGTTATATCTCCAATCACTGTATCCGGATCAGTATCTCCCTGGCAGGGAGGACAGTTGGAAATAAATAAAGGTCCGTTTTCAGAATACGGGGCAATCGACAAAGAAGGCTCACCGTCATCGCCTGTTCCGTTCAGCGCCAGCGCACTTCCGCCATTTGTTGCAGTACAATTGTCAATGGTACCTCCATAAAGAGCATTAGAACAATAATCCGGGTGACCGTCAGCTAAGATAGCTCCACCCCTTTCGGCACTGCAGTTTCTGATCGTTCCGCCATACATCCTGAATGTTCCGGAGTCTTTGGAAGAGTGAATCCATCTCCATGTGCAACCTAGTCCGCCGCCTAATCTTGCGGAGCAATTCTCGATAACACCTCCATAAACATTCAGTCTGGAATGTGAATAGGATCCTATTCCGCCGCCGTATGAACCGGCTACACAATTCTTGATACAAGCTCCGGCCTTAACATTTACGGTTCCTCCTCCGGTAGTTTCCTCCCAATCAACTCTGACTCCTCCGCCGTATACACCTGAACCGGTATCTTCAGTTAAAGATGTAAGGCTGTAAGTACAATAACCGTTCTGGATCGTAAGACCATCCTCAAGATTAAGAGTAGCTTTATAGTAAACATCTATTACGCTTCTTCCGCCCAAACAGCTATTAGATACAGATACATCTCTTCTGTCCATACCTTTGGCTGAACCGAAATCAGCACCGCCATCAAATGTCAGTTTGAACAGGGAAACCTGTACGCTGTCATACACTCCGTCACCACAGATTCCAAGAATTGACTGAAGGTGTCCGTTTTCTGCACCTTGTGCAATGGTACGGGTCAAAGTAACATTGGGATCTTTACCTTCGATCGTCATGTTCCTGCTGACAGTAAAATATGAGGTCCCGTTATTTCCTGAAGCAGTCTTGCAGGGCACATCAAAACTCTCATCGATGATGATATGATCATATATCTTCTCAGGATCCAACGCTGCTGTAAGTTCATCAGCAGTTTTGACATGTATGGTCTTGTCATCAGCATTAACATTAGTGCCTGCTGATGCAGCAATACCGGCAGCAAAGATCAGGCTCAACAAACATACAAGAAACTTGCATCCTTTGGTCTTGATAAACATAAAATACCCCTCCTCGTAAAAGAAACACTTCTGAAACTATATCAAATTACGGCACCTTCCACAATCAGAAAGTGCCGTACAAACACTTGTTTCTATGTTCGAAAAGATCAGCCTTTGCCGTTGACGTACTTATCATACTTGTAAAGGAAGGTTACCATCTGGCGTCTCAGGCACTTGCCCTGCGGTTTGAATGTACCGTCGTCGTAGCCGGCGAGGATCTTCATGCCGGAGGCCCAGAGGGTTGCCTTGTAGAAGTAATCTTTCTTGTTTACATCAGAGAAGGTCTTAGCATTCTTGCCCGGCTCAGGCTTGCCTGCCATCCTCCAGAGGAACGTTACAGTTTGTGCTCTGGTACATACCTTCTGGGGTTCGAACTTCGTAGCGGATACACCTGTAGTGATGCCGTTCTCTACTGCCCAGATAACGGGCTTGAAGAAATAGTCTCCGCTCTTGACATCATCGAACTTGCATTTGTTAGATTTTGTCTTGGGTTCTCCCTGGAGCCTGTAGAGGAAGGTTACCATCTGTGCTCTAGTACATTCGTTGGCGGGACGGAATTCAGTCTGGTTTGCATAGCCCTTTACAACACCCTTTGCTGTCAGGTAGTTGGTAGGAGCGTACCAGAATTCACTGCTGTTGGTTACATCCTTATAGAGAACAGTGACAGTACACTTGGCGTTCTTTCCTGCTGCTGTTGCAGTTATCGTGACTTTGCCTGCCATCTTGGATGTGATCTTACCCTTGGAATCGACGGTTGCGATCTTGGTATCAGAAGACTTCCAGCTGATGGCTGAAGTCGAATTCTTCAATGTTGCCTTCAAAGCGAGAGTGCTGCCACAGGCAACCGAAGCTGATTTCTTATCGAGCGTCAGCGAAACAGGAGATTTCACTTTGATAAGATCTGTATTTTTGTCACATGAAAAGATCAGATTATAATCGTAGTCAACATTGATGATCCTGTCATAGTCTTCATCGAACATCTTATGTTCGATATAGCGGGGAGTAGAAACTACGCTGCCTTCCGCAATGACCTTTAAAAGAGTCTTATTGTTCCATATTTCAAGTTTTGAAATATGATTATAGTGACAGTCTAAGACCCTGAGGTTATCATTCTTACCAAGAATAAGAGTATTAAGCTCATTCTTCTCACATCTCAACACTCTTAATTTGGTGTTTTTCGATACATCAAGTGATGAAATCTGATTGCCATCACAGCTTAACACAAGAAGATCAGGAAAATATTCAACGCCTTTAAGAGTTTTTATATATTTATTTATTACGCTAATTTCTGTAGCAGCTGCCTCGCATTTGCTGAGGAAACCATCCTTGTTACCATCAAAATGATCCAAAATATATTCTCTGAAAACTTTGTCAGGAAAATGATCTTCATCGATCTCTACGACAATGTCATCAGCGACACCGGTCCCGTATATCACAGAGACCTTGTTGTCAACGCACAAATAATAACTGTCTCCGCCGGAATAACTGTAGTTAGTACAATTAACATGATCACTCGGGGTTCCCAATTTATATGCGACGACTATCTTTGGGCAATCACTTATATCCAGTTCTGTAAGATCACTGTTTTCACAAAGCAGTTTACCAAGTCTCGAACATCCTGAAACATTGAGCTTTTCCAACTCACCATAATGACAGGTAAGGTTTTGAAGATTTGCAAGACCACTTACATCAAGTTCTTTGATCTTAGTGCTGGCACAATCAAGCCTGTTAAGACTTGTGCATCCTTTTACATTTACCTTTTCGATATCCTGATATCCGATTGTTAAGACTTTCAGTCTCGTATTTTTACTTACATCCAACTCAGTGATCTTGTTATGTGCACAACCCAAGTCCTCAAGAAGGAGATTGTTTCTGACATCAAGTTCTTGTATATTGTTTTTATACAGTTCCAACCTATTCAGTTTAGGTTGATTGCTGACATTCAATGCAGTCAGGGAATTCTCGAACAATGATATTGTTTTAAGTTCTGTATTATAAGTAAGATTCAGTTCGGTTAAAGAATTATAATTAAGATTCAAATTAACCAATTTCTTGTTGTTCTTCAGATCTATACTCGTAAGATTACCTCTAAATACAGTCAGGTATTTTAGTTCAGTAAAATACTCTATCCCCTTCAAGGTTGTAATTGACTTGCCATTTATAAATATATTTGTAGCAAGAGTGATCTCATCATCACTGATCCAACCGTCATCAAGCACATCAAAGTTCTCATCAACATAGGTGCGGAAATTGTCATCAGGGAAATTTGTGCTGTTTATCTCAACTTTTTTCTTATTGCTGGAGTAATAACTGAAAGTAACATCTGATGAATCTTTATAGGTATTGTTACTTGTTATCTTAAACCAGTATGTGTTTCCGCCTTTAAGAGATGCGATCATTTCACCATCAGAAGTTTTAAGATAGTTAGAAAATTCATTGCCCCCAAGCTGATCCAGAAGATAGATCCTTGCACCTCTGTCACCTGAGATATAAAAAGATACATTAACGATACCATCCTTTGATGGAGTAAATTTGAAATAATAATTATCGACATTAGCAAGATCAAGTTCATAAGACTTGTCAAGAACAACATCGATATATTCACTATCAGCCCTGACCGAAGCAGAAGGAATAAAAGCGATCAATGCTGCGATAAAGATCAAAAGCAGGCCCATAACAGATTCATGGATCGTAGTTTTCCTCATTATCTGTCCCTCCTCAAATAAATGTCTACATTGAGATTATAACACCATCACAACTTATATATCTCATCAGCACCCGGAGGAAGCATCTCACAGACTTTACCCTCTTCATCCAGGTATTCATATATTCCTGTCTTATCGGTAAAATTACCGATCACGGAAGCTTCTATCCCCTCAGTTTTAAGCGCATCAAGTACCAGTTCAGGATAAGCCGTTGCAATGAGTAACGAACCTGATGAAATAAGTCTTAAGACATCAAGCCCTGCTGCTTCTGATATCTTTCGGGTCGCTTCGGTAACAGGGACTTTTGATATATCGAGGAGAACTCCTACTTTCGAGAATAAAGCCATCTCATAGGATGCACCCATTACACCGCCCTCCGTGACATCGTGCATGAGACTAACGGCTGATGCCTTGAACCCGGACTCTGTAACTGTTCCATTGGGATCTGCGATCTTTCCGGCACATACACCTTCAGCAACTACAGAGAGATACTTATTGTAGGTTGAAGCCTCATCCAGGTATTCAGCAGGCACTTTGTCCTCAAGTTTTTCCCTGTGGACATTGGCTGCAATATAACTGCCTTCGATGCCGCATGTTTTCGTGATGATGAGACTGTCTCCGGCTGAGGCTTTCCCCTTGATCACAGGATCGTTCTTCGACACATTACCGATCGCTGTTGAGATGACCACGAAGTCGTTGACCACATCTGATATTTCCGTATGTCCGCCTACTATATCGACACCGAGTCTCTTCGCTTCCACCGATGCCTGCTCGACGATGTTGATTATGTCCTCCTCTTCCGCTTTGGGCGGTGCGATAAGGACAAGAAGCAAGCCTGTCGGACGGACTCCGCAGGCAGCGATGTCATTGCAGGAAACACTTACGGCAAGAGTTCCGGCGCAGTTGCCACCCGCAGTTATGGGATCGGACGAAGTAACGATCATGCCGTCATCAGATCTCAGCCATGCGCAGTCAGCTCCGATACCGGCACCTACAACAGTAGATGACGACAACGAAGGAAGTCTTGATAAGACCAGATCTTCCAGTTGTTTATTCGTAAGCTTGCCTATCTGCATGGATATATCCTTTAGAGTTCGATCTCTATTACTTCTACGCCGTTGACACCGTCTTCGACCATTTTGGCGATATCAAGGTTCTTCTCTGCTTCGACAACATCTTCGGGATGAGGATGTGTCTTGGGGTGCTTTGCGACAAAGACCGTACAGCAGTCCTCAAAGGGCAGGATCGATGTCTCGAACGCACCGATCTTTCTTGAGATATCACATGTTGCCTGCTTGTCGATACCGATAAGAGGTCTTAAGATCGGCATCTTAACAACTTCATTGGTTGCTGCTATCGCTTCCAGTGTCTGGCTTGCAACCTGACCTAAGCTCTCGCCTGTGATCAGGCACTGGCAGTAAGACTTCTCGGCAAGTTTCTCGGCTATCTGGAGCATTACTCTTCTCATGGTGATCGTGAGCATATCCTGAGGGCTGTTCTTATACATGTCGAGCTGGATCTGCGTGAAGTTTACGACATAGAGGTTCATGTGTCCGGAGAAACCGGATACGATCTTTGCGAGCTTGATGACCTTATCCTTAGCCTCATCAGAAGTATAAGGATATGAATGGAAATATACAGCATCCAGAGGCATTCCACGGGATGCCATCATGTAACCTGCTACAGGGCTGTCGATACCGCCCGACAAAAGGAGCATGCCCTTGCCTGATGTTCCGACGGGAAGGCCCCTGTGGGCCATGATCTTGCCTGAATATACATAGTTATAGTCACGGACTTCAACATTGAGGATGAAATCGGGTTCTTTGACATTGACCGAAAGCTGCGGGAATGTCTCAAGGATCGTATGTCCCAATTCCATGCAGATCTCGGGAGACGCCATGGGGAAAGCCTTGTTCCCTCTCTTGGATTCGACCTTGAAAGTCTTGAAATCAGGATTATCTATAAGAAGCTGTCTTACGTATTCGACCGAATTCTTCTCGATCTCGGCGTAACCGCCTTCGAACTTCCTTGCGAAAGACACAGATACGATGCCGAAGACCTGGGTTACGGCATTCATTACTTCCTTGCACTTTTCCTCATTCTCGAAAAAAGGATTCGTCTCAGAATGCGGCTCGATCCAGATCCTGCTCTGACTCTGGTAGATCTTTAGCTTGCCGTACTTCTTAAGACGGTACTTGAGATTGCCCTTGAGCCTGATCTCAAAGTTTCCGCGGTTCAAACCTTTGAGGGTTACTTCACCCATCCTTGCAAGTATTACGTTCATAATGACTCCAATATCTTTTATCTCTTTACGAGGAATTTATCGTATATATCGTCTACTGCTTCGATGAATCTCTTGGCTTCATCCATCGTATTATAACGCGAGAAAGACAATCTTACAGCATTAGAAGCAAGCCTTCTGTCCACTCCTGATTCAAGAAGCACATAAGAGACTTTCTTAGCTTTTGAAGTACAGGCAGAAACCGTTGACACATATATGTCGTACATCTCAAGACAATGGAGCATCGTCTCTGATTCGAAGCCCGGGAAAGACACATTGAGTACAAAAGGGATCGCATTTTCGGGAGACAATACGGTTACATCTCTCTTCACCAGTTCATCTCTAAGATAAGCGTTGATCTCCTTAACCTTATCGTAAGCAGGATCCATGTTCTCATATGCTTCTTCAAGTGCTGCCGTGAAAAGGCCTGCAAGGAAAGGGCTCTCCGTGCCCGACCTCATACCGGACTGCTGTCCGCCTCCAAGGATCAAAGGCTTTACCCTTATGCCGCTCTTAACATAGAGCATTCCGCAGCCTTTGACCGAATGGATCTTATGGCCCGAGAAAGATGCCATATCGCATAAGGACAGGTCAAACCTGATCTTGCCCAAGGCCTGGACAACATCAAGATAGAAAGCTGCATTGGGAGCATATCTTTTTCGAAGATCGCAATAGAGGTCGTCGGGAAGCTTTGCTCCGGTCTCGTTATTAACGAATGTCAGACAGATAAGAGCAACATCACCGTTTTCCGAGAGTGCCTTCTCCATATCCCCATAAGAAGGGATCCCGTCAGAGCCTACGGGAAGATAAACGACGTTATATCCGTCTGCTTCAAGCTTTGCCAAAGGCTCCAATGTTGCCTTGTGTTCAGTCCTTGTGGAAATAACTGTCTTCCCTGCTCTCTCATTTGCAGCAAGGTATCCGAAGATCGCGGTGTTGGCGCTCTCTGTCGCGCATGATGTGAAATAGAGCTCATCCGCTTTCACGCCAAGGAGATTGGCACAATCGTCGTGATATCCGGCATATCTCTTCTTGGCTTCAACTCCCAACTTGTGGAGTGAACCGGGATTGCCGAAAGAGCCCCCGGAGGAAAGTTCCTCGGAGGCCATCTTCATTACGGCATCACAGGGTGCCGTTGTCGCGCTGTTATCGAAATAGATCATACCTTAAGTTCGACTGCACTTACATTAAGATCGTCTTTGTACTTTTCGAGGAGAGGCTTTACACACTCATTGAGAAATGTATCTACCTGCTCGGGGCATCTGCCGATGTAAAGAGAAGGATCCATGAACTTGTCCGTATCTTCGAGCTTGATGCCGAATACGGGGTCGTTTGCGATCCTCTCGAGAAGATCGTTGGGCTTGCCTTCGTTCTTAACGACGGAACCTGCCTCCATGGAATACTTACGGATCCTCTCGTGGAGATCCTGCCTGTCGCCGCCGCGGTTTTCAACAGTATCCATGATGATGTTCTCTGTTGCCATGAAAGGAAGCTCATCCATCATGTGCTTGTTGATGACCTTCTCATAAACGACGAGACCATCAGCGATGTTTGCGTAGATACCGAGGATGGCATCGATGGCAAGGAAAGCCTCGGGGATGGAGATCCTCTTGTTAGCAGAATCGTCGAGTGTTCTCTCGAACCACTGCTCGGATGCTGTCATCATGGGGCTTGTTGAAGCGGAGATGACATATCTTGCAAGAGATGCGATCCTTTCGGATCTCATGGGGTTACGCTTATAAGCCATAGCGGAAGATCCGATCTGGAACTTCTCGAAAGGCTCTTCGATCTCCTTCAGGTGCTGAAGGAGTCTTATGTCGTTAGAGAACTTATGGGCGCTCTGCGCGATACCGCAAAGAGCGTTGAGGACCATGGAATCGACTTTCCTGGAATAGGTCTGGCCTGATACATAGTAGGAATCGGCAAAACCCATCTTCTCGCAGATCTTCTTGTCGAGCTGGACACACTTCTCATGGTCACCTTTGAAGAGTTCCATGAAGCTTGCCTGTGTTCCTGTCGTACCCTTACATCCTAAGAGTTTCAGACTGTCAGCCACATGAACGACTTCCTCAAGATCGAAAACCAGATCCTGGAGCCAGAGAGATGCACGCTTGCCGACCGTTACGAGCTGGGCAGGCTGGAAATGAGTGAAGCCCAAAGTAGGCATGGCCTTATACTTATCAGCAAACTTTGCGAGCTCATCGATAACGACTACGAGTCTCTTACGGACGAGTTCCAGACCTTCGCGCATGATGATGATATCAGTGTTATCACCAACGTAGCAGGACGTTGCGCCGAGGTGGATGATGCCCTTGGCATTCGGGCACTGTACGCCGTATGCGTGGACATGGCTCATGACGTCATGTCTTCTGATCTTCTCTTCTTCTGCAGCTACATCGTAGTTGATATCGTCTGCATGAGCCTTGAGCTCATCGATCTGCTCCTGAGTAATGTTAAGACCTAATTCCATCTCGGATTCAGCCAGGGCGATCCAAAGCTTTCTCCACGTTCTGAACTTCTTGTCAGGAGAAAAGATATTCTGCATCTCATAGCTTGAGTATCTGATGTTAAGGGGGCTCTCGTATCTGTCTTTCATCCGATCATACCTCCAGAAGTTTGTCGATTGCCGTTATTTTAGCACAGACGGCAAGGATTCGGGTGGCTTTGCCGATATCTTCCGCAGACGGGAAAGTGGGAGCGAGCCTGATGTTGGAATCCATGGGATCGATGCCGTAAGGATATGTAGCACCGGCATTTGTCAGAGCAACACCGCATTCCTTGCAGAGCTTAACTGTTGCAGCTGCAGTTCCGGGCATAACATAAAGGCTGATAAAGTAACCGCCGTCAGGATCGGTCCAGCGGGCGATGCCAGCCTCATCAAGCTCCTCAGAAAGGACGTTGAGTGCTGCATCGAATTTGGGACGGATGATCTCAGCCTGGCGTCTCATCTGCTTATCAACCGCTTCCATGTCAGGAAGGAGATTTGCATGTGCCAGCTGGTTGACCTTGTTGGAGCAGATCGTCTGAACGCCGGAGATCTTCTTGACCTGAGCCATATTCTCCTTATTGCAGGCAATACAGGATATTCCGGCTCCTGCAAAGGTGATCTTGGAAGTGGATGCGAACTCATAAACCCTGTTGGGGTTGCCTGCTTCCTCACAGAGAGCGAGCATATCCGGAACCTTGGCAACATTGTCCCTGTAAAGGTGATGAACAACATATGCATTGTCCCAGTAGATCCTGAAATCCGGAGCAGCAGTCTTCATGTTTGCAAGTCTTCTGCAGACTTCCTCGGAACATACGATGCCGTCGGGATTACTGTAAACAGGAACGATCCACATACCGAGAACAGCGGGATCTTTTACAAGTTCTTCGATCGCATCAACATCGGGGCCTTCATCTGTCATGGGAACCGTAATGAGCTCAAAGCCGAGAGTCTCAGTTACTCTGAAATGACGGTCGTAACCGGGAGCGGGACAGAGCCACTTGCGTCCCTTGATCTCATACCAGGGACAGTCAGAATCAGGCTCACCGAAGACCATGGCTCTCATGAGGCTGTCAAACATCATGTTGAGGCTGGATGAATTTCCGAGGAATACATTCTCCTTGTCGGTTCCAAGGATATCGCCGAAGGTCTTCCTCATCTCCTCGATGCCTGCGGGAGAAGAATAGTTACGTGTATCAACGCCGCTTGCAGTCTTGTATCCGGTCGTTGTAAGAGAACTGTAGATATCGTTTGTAAGATCGAGCTGCTCAGGTGCGGGCTTGCCCCTGGTCATGTCAAGAGACAGGTTCATGGACTTGTAGTCTTCATACCTGCTTACAAGTTCCTGTCTTAACGCATTAAGTTCATCTCTGCTCATCTCTTCAAACTTCTTCATGTCAGACCTCTTTCTGTTACGTTTAATTGCGGATTATGCAAGTTCGCAAGCGCGCTCTTGCAAGATCATATATTTTTAAATATTTATAGCCTTGAGTATTATATAAAAACGAAATTCTTTTGCAAGAGAATTTCAAAAATCTTGTGTTACAAAGAAACAAATGCAACACAAGGGTTTTTAGTGCATATAGTTAGACAAACGCTTTGTGTCAGGGATTTTTGCGATTTATCCTGCGTCTGAAGATTACAAGAACGGCCATAATGGCGATGAGAGTAACAACCGTAACAGCAAGTCCGCCCTCAGGTCCGAAGGTTCCTCCGGTCATAGTCGCATCCGCCCTGTCACCCAAAACTGTATGGATCAGAGATACATTGCCGGAGTTGCCGGATACTTCCAATCCGAAAACATTGCCCTGCGTGAAGTTCCACATCGTGTGGGCCGCGCAGACTATCCAGATGTTATCCGTAAAGTATGCGATAAGAGCGAAGAGCACTGATACAAGTATAAGGTTGATCAGGGCGAGCACCGTAAAGCCCGGGTTAAGACCGTGGAAGAGACAGAAGAGCAGCGAAGATACCGCTATAGCCGGGATAAGACCGTACCTTGCTGCAACACGGGGCATCATATAACCCCTGAACATGATCTCTTCACAAGCACCCTGGAATATCCACATGACTATGAACGAGAAGAACAGCGGCAGATTGGCGGGTTCAATACCGAAGCCGGCAACTCTTATCTGCCCTGATAAGAGCAATATCGTGAATACCGATCCCATCAGTACGAGGCCGGTTGCCATGCCCGTGAGATATCTTCTTAATATCTTTTCGCGCGGCAGGCCCAGACCTGAAGCCAGTGATGTCCTTTCGATGAAACGGACTCTTGCGCAGTAATATGCATCGATAAGGATATATCCCAGAGCCATCGATAAGAGGAAAGCCGGCGTGCTCATGAGAACAACGATTATCTTAGAGCCCGAACTTACGATATCGGGAACGTTCTTCACGGCTTTGAGACTTGCTATGACATTCGTAAGATACTCGCCGTTTGTCATGAGGAGCGGCGGGATCATCGCTATCAGCTGGAATACGGACAGAAGGACCAGAGGCCTCAGGAGCTGCGACAGGCTGAAGCTCACGCCGTTAAGGGAACTCCTTGGCTTATATCCGAAAACAGATGTCCTGGCCGTCGTGAAACGCTTCCTGCGTGCATCAGCCTTCGCCTGCTTCCTTGCCCTGATAAGTTCCTTGTCTGTTGCGGAAAGGACAGAGACAGTAAAGCGTTCGCTGTAAAGAAGCTTTATGGAGACCATTATGCAGATGAAAGCCAGGAGCAAGGTGAGGAACGACGAACACAGGAATGCGGCGATATTGACATCCGAAGTCAGGGCCTTCCCTATTCCCATGTATTGTCCGTAAAGAGGGATGTATTCATAGATACCCGTGAAGTCCTCGGGATTCTGGATGCCGGATATGCAGACTGCAACGAACACAAAGAAGACGGGCAGAAATGCAGTCTGAGCGGTTATGACATTACTGCTCAGGACCGATATAAGGATCACGAGCGAAGCAATGAATACTGAAAGTATCGCCATTATAAGGTATGCCAGGCAGACTCCGTTCCTGTATGACGGAATACAGAACAAAGGCAGAGAGATGACCAATGCGGGTATCATCTCGGACATCCATACTCCGAAGATATTTCCCAATATGATCTGCCTTCTCGGCACAGGCGTCATAAGGATCGCGGCGAACGTATTCTGCTCCTTGGATCCTGCAATGACATTGGTTCCCTTCATCATGGACGAATACAGAGCCGCGATGAAGTAGAACAAAGGTATAAACATGAATGCTATCGTGTCAAAGAATGACTTTGAATATGTGCGGTCAGGATTTTCCATTCCCTGTATAAAGCGCTCCGTGGCAGCGGGAACATCGACCGGCAGACCTTTCATCTTGGAAAGGTGCTCGGTATAATCTTCCAGCATCGGCTTTATCACGTCTTCCTTGAAATCATGATTATCGAGATCATCAGCAGGATAGAAAGTCAGCACGTCTCCATCATTATCGAAAACGATCGTAGCCCTCGCACCGTGCTGTTTCATCAGCGAGGAAAACGTTGCAACATCGAAAACATAAGGATGATCGTCGTATATGATCTCCATTCCCTTTTCAGATCCTTGCGGCATACCTTCCAGGTATTCGATAAGAGTATCAGGAGCGTTGAGGATGATGATCTTATCAGGACTGTTGTCAAAGAAGAAATACTGCTTGGCGAGGGACACCCAGATCGCGGCGATGAGGCAGAAAACGACCAGAGCAGACAGACCCATGGCAAGGCCCGCATGAGCAGACGCTTTCGCGCCTCCTGATCCCGAGCTTCTGAATGCTCTTTTCGCTATTGCCCAAAAAGCCCTCATCCTCTTCTTTATCCTTCCTTATGGTTCTTTGTATAAAGGTCGAAGAAAGCATCCTCGAACGATTCTTTGCCTGTCAGTTCACAGAGTTCCCTTACGCTTCCTGATGCAACGATCCTGCCGTCGACAAGCACGCCTATCTCATCGCAAAGGCTCTCCGCCAGGGAGAAGATATGCGTGGACATGATTATCGTCCTGCCGTCTTTGGCGAGTTCCTTGAGATAGTCCGTAACCTGCTTTGACGTCAATATATCCAGTCCATTCGTAGGCTCATCGAAAATAATGACCGGAGGATTATGTATCAGTGATATGCATATCGATATCTTCTGTTTCATTCCTGTGGAAAGATCCACTATCCTCTTGTCGGCAAACGGAAGGATGCCGAATCTTGCGAAGTCCATGTATTTACGGTTCTCATGATCCTCCTTGGGAAGATCGTAAAGATCGGCAAAGAAATCGTAGAGCTTATTCGGCGTCGATAAGGGATCCAGTTTGACTTCGGTCGTAAGGAAACCTATCAGCTTATGGATCTCGAGCGTATCCTCTAAAGCGTTCTTGCCGCAGATCTTGATCGTTCCTTCAGTAGGTTTCAGAAGTGTCGCCATCATCTGCATCAAAGTAGTCTTGCCCGCGCCGTTAGGTCCCAGCAGACCGTAGATCATGCCGGGCTTGACCGAAAAGGATACTCCCTTGACTATCATCTCATCTGAAGAGTATCTTTTTGAAACGTTTGTTACCTCTATCATCTTTGCCTCCCGTAATCTCATCTGCACACCTGTTCAGCAGGACAACGCCCAGGAAAACATTTGTGCCGACAACTACAATAAACTGGATAATGTTAACTTGTGACAAGAGTATCATCTTCAAGAGAATGATCATGTTATGGACCGGTATTATGAATTCGAGCCATACCGGATCAAAATAGTAGAACATCTGGATAAAGAAGCCGAACATCAAAAGGAGCAGCACGAACTGCATATTGGCTACAGCATCTTCAAAGCGTTCGAGTTCCATCGCGACTATGAAACAGAATGTCGTCATAACAAGCGTCGCAGCAGGTATCGACAGGATCATGTACAGGAGCTGGTCCGGCATCAGCATAAGTCCGAACGGCAGCAGAGACCCTGCTTCATTGCTCCTGTTGAGCCAGGAAGACAGGAACAGGAAGAGGAAAGTTATCAAAGATGAACCCGTGACAAGGATGTTTGCGGCAAGCGCCTTGCCCCAAAGGATCGCCTTGGCCGATGCAGGTGTCATGATGAGCTTGTTAAGAAAGCCCCTGTTCTTCTCCATCGCGATCATGTCACAGCTCAGGGAATATGAGCAGTAGTACATCAGTATGACCATTATGCCCGGGATTATGTGCGCAGCCTGGGAATTGGCAACGCTCCTGTTATCCAGAACGAATGTTATGGGATTATATTCATCTATGTTCAGATTCTCGTTGCCCTCTCCGACATATTCCTCGAAATATCGGTTCTTAACGCTCTCAGTATATTCGGCGATGATATCGTATGAGAACTGTTCAGCTTTTGTCTCCGAAAGAAACTTCTCTTCATTGTATACAACCGAGATATAGGTCGTGGCACGGACTTTCTCATTATCCTGAAAGGCGTGGCGGTAATAATCTTTAACTTCATCATCAAAGCCGGCAGGGCTTTCGGTGATGAATATCGCTACGATGTTTCCGTCATTAACATATGAATAGATGCTCTCTTCACAAAAGCCCCCCGGGATATCTTCACTGTTTATATACTTGAACTGGTAATTCCCGAGCTTGGGATCATCGTAGTTCATGAAGCTTTCGGGGGCATCTATCACTATTACTCTCTGCGATCCCAAAGAGCCCGTGGAAAGATAAGTCAGGAGCTTGGGAAAGAGATTGATCGCAAATACCATTACAGCCGCAGGAATAAGGAAGACCGCCATGGTCTTCTTCCAGCTCGACAGGATCTTCTGTATCTCCCATTTCAGAATGATAAAAGCGTAACGCAAGTTATCCGTCCCCCATTTGATCTAATGAGATTATAGCATTGTGCTCCGTTTACAATGTTAGTAAAGAATTATCAGTTTATGAATTATTAGTTATGTCATTTCTTCGAAAGTTCAAGAAAAAACGGCGGGTATGACCCGCCGTCCGTTTTCTCTTTGAGATGCTATAAAGATCACAGCTTCTGCTGAACCTTTGCAGCCTTGCCCTGGCGTCCACGCAGGTAATAGAGCTTAGCTCTTCTGACGCGGCCCTTACGAATGATATCGATCTTCTCGATCTTGGGCGAATGTACGGGGAGAATTCTCTCAACGCCTACACCGTAAGAAATACGGCGGATGGTCATTGTCTCTGAGATCCCGCTGCCTTTACGGGCAATAACGTAACCTTCGAATACCTGAATACGCTCACGAGCGCCTTCCTTGATCTTGAGGTGAGCTTTTACATAGTCACCGATCTCAACTTCAGGATAGCTGTTACGAAGCTGTTCATCTGCAACAACTTTTACTAAATCCATAATTTCACATTTCCTCTCTTTCCTGCAGATGTTCTTGCCAAGGATCAGCGGCAGAGGACCATCCTGATAAGCCTATGAAGTTTATCACAACGACTTTTGCAAGGCAAGGACTTTTTTTATCTCATCCTCGGTAAGTTCAAGCTTATTGAACATGTCCGGGCGCTTTTCGAGCGTCTCGAGCAGCGCTGCCGTGTGATTGAAATCGTCGATCAAAGCATCATTGCCGTTTTTTAACACCTCAGGCACTTCTTTGTCATGCCACACCGGAGGCTTCGTATATTGGGGCGCTTCCAGCAAGCCGTCAGTATGGGACTCATTGGTATAAGCCTCTTCGTTGGGAAGAACACCCGGGATAAGGCGGGTCACGGCATCCATAACCACGATAGCCGCTGTCTCACCGCCTGTCAGTATGTAGTCACCTATCGATATCTCCTCGTCACAGATCTCATCTATGACCCTGGCGTCGATACCCTCGTAATGTCCGCAGATGATCACCAGATCCTCATACTGAGCCAGTTCTTTAGCCTTCTTCTGATCGAAAACATATCCCTTTGGGGACATGTAAACAGTGTGGGGCTTGGGTTTCCCTGCCTTCTCACACTTTTCGGCAACCGATGACCAAGCGCGGAATACGGGCTCGCACTGGATCAGAAGGCCCGTGCCGCCGCCGTACATGGTGTCGTCGATCTTGCCGTAGTTATTAGTCGCAAAATCCCTGATATAAAGGCATTCCAGACTGACAAGGCCTTTTGTCACGGCCCTGCCTGTGATGCTGGTATTGAAATATGTCGTTACCTGGTCAGGAAACAATGTCAGGACATGGTAATCAATCATAGATCTCGTACAGTCCTTCCGGAAGCTTGACTTTCATTACTGACGATTCGATGTCGGTATCGTAGCAGACCGTTTTAAGGAAAGGTATCAGAAGATCCTTCTTTCCCTTGCGCCTGACTGAGATCACGAAATTGGCACCGGTCTCGAAGACATCGCTGATCGTGCCCAGTTCGCCTCTTTCATCATCGATGACGGTCATACCGAGCATGTCGACTATAAAGAAACTGTCATCATCTTTCACCGCATCAGCCCTGTCGACCGACAGATACTTATCTCTCAACGCTTCTGCGGCATTGCGGTCATTGACTCCTTCGAGCTTTACGATGACCATGGTCTTGTCGATGCGGGCGTTTTCGACGGAAGAATCACTTACAGGGACTCCGTCTTCGCCTGAGATATGACAATCTTTCATAGAAAGAAAGCGCTTCGGGTCATCCGTCAGGGGGTAGACCTTTACCTCCCCGCGGATTCCGTGAGCGCTTGTGATCTTGCCGATAACGATAAACTGATTAACGGCCATTTTTCGCTTTTTATCCTAAGATATCAACGATAACGCGTCTGCCTTCCTTGGCATACTTAGCCTTCATGATGGCTCTGATAGCCTGTGCACGCTTACCGTTCTTGCCGATGATCTTACCGGTATCTTCAGGAGCTACAGAAAGTTCGAACTTGATCGTATTGCCGGACTCAGTCTTCTTAACGACTACTTCATCAGGGTTGTTGACCAATTCTCTTGCAATATATGTCAATAATTCATCCATATATAATATTGGGAACCGATGCTCCCTTCCTCCTTCTTAATTATTCATGTTTGGGTCAGCTGATCGGAAAGATCAGATGATGCCCTGCTTCTTAAGAAGGTCGCGTACGGTATCTGTAGGCTGAGCACCGTTGCCGATCCACTTCTTTGCTGCTTCCTCGTCGATCTTGATCTCAGCGGGATCAGAAAGGGGATTGTAATAACCGATCTCCTCGATGAATCTGCCGTCTCTGGGGAATCTGGAATCAGCAACAACAATACGATAGAAAGGTGCCTTCTTCTTGCCCATTCTTCTCAAACGAATCTTAACTGCCATGTTTTTGTCCTCCAAAAAAATATTTTTTGATTTTTTATAATCACGCGTCGAAAAGCTACGCGGGATAATCTTATTTATCTTCTGCCCTTTTTCTTCTTCTTGTTCTTATGCCTGTTCATGGATGATCCGGCAGACATTCCGGGGAAGCCGCCGAAGCCTCCCATACCGCCCATTCCCATGGAACCCATTCCGCCCATGCCGCGCATGGCCTTACCCATGCCCTTGGGCATCTTGCCGCCTGCGAACTGCTTCATGAGCTTTGCGGACTGCTCATACTGCTGCATGAGCTTGTTGACGTCTGATACCTGTACGCCGGCACCGGCTGCGATCCTCTTGCGTCTTGAAGCATCAAGGACCTGGGGATTGCGTCTCTCCTTCTTGGTCATGGAAGTGATGATGGCCATCTGCCTGTCGATGATCTTATCATCAAGCTCGGCGTCGTCGATCTTGGCGGATGAGAAACCGGGAAGCATGCCCATGACGTCCTTCAGGGATCCCATCTTCTTGATCTGCTGGAACTGCGAATAGAGATCGTCGAGCGTGAACTTGTTGTTCAGCATGTTCTCCATCGACTTCATCGCAGCTTCTTCGTCTATGTTCTGCGAAGCCTTTTCGATGAGGCTGACGACATCACCCATGCCGAGGATCCTGTCAGCCATGCGCTGGGGATAGAACTTCTCTATGTTATCGACCTTTTCGCCGACGCAGATATATTTGATGGGCTTGCCGGTGAGTTTGCGGATCGAAAGTGCGGCACCGCCTCTGGCATCACCGTCGAGCTTTGTCATGATAAAGCCGTCCATGCCGATAGCGTCCTCGAAAGACCTTGCAACGTTAACGGCTTCCTGGCCGATCATGGCATCGGCAACGAGGAGTTTCTCGGTAGGATTGACCTGGGTGGAGATCATCTTGAGCTCATCCATGAGCTCATCATCCACTACGGTGCGTCCTGCGGTATCTACGATAAGGTAATTACAAAGGTTATATCTTGCCTTGGCTTCACCGTCACGGGCGATCTTGACGGGGTCCTTCTCTTCGGGATCGATATAGCAGTCAACGCCGACGCCGTCAGCAAGGATCTTGAGCTGCTGGGCAGCTGCGGGTCTGTGAACGTCAACGGACACGACCATGGGCTTCTTGCCGTCCTTCTTGAGGAGCTTGGCAAGTTTGACTGCAGTAGTCGTCTTACCTGCACCCTGGAGACCATACAATATGATCGTCGTAAAGCCCGTGGGGGATACGGTAAGCTTGGATTCTTCAGCGCCGAGGAGTTCGATCAGGGATTCCCTTACGATCTTAACGATCTGTTGGCCCGGTGTCAGGCTGCCCATGACATCGGCACCCAGGCACTTCCCGCTCATTTCATCAACAAATTCCTTGGTTACCTTATAGTCAACGTCAGCTTCAAGGAGAGCCATGCGGATCTCGCGGGTCATCTCCTTAAGGTCAGCTTCAGTTACACGGGACTTCCCGCGCATCTTGCCGGTTATGTTCTGCAGTTTTGTCGACAGACTCTCAAACATCTATATCATTTAAAGCTCGTCAGTAAGTTCAACGAGCAATCTCCTTGCTTCTTCTGTGTCCTGCTGATCGAGCTTCTCTATCGCTCTCCTTGCAAGATCTTTCTGTTTATCGAACATCTCTATCAGCCCGAGGCGGCTCTCATATTCTTCAAGCTGGGCCTTGCCTCTCTTGATCGTATCGTGAACGCCCTGCCTTGAGATATCACAGGTCTCGGCGATCTCTGACAGGGACAGATCCTCGAAAAGATAAAGTTCCATGATGCCCCTCATCCTCTCGGTGAGCAGATTGCCGTAGAAATCCAGCAAGAGCAAGTCTTTAGCAGTCTTTTGCGACATCTTCCGCCTCCCGTAAGAATAATGCACCTTGCGAATTATATCGGAAGGCGCATCAGGTGTCAAGTGTTTTTACTTGTCAGTTGTCAGATATTATAATGCTCTAAGAAATTCATCTATAGCATGTGCAGCAGTCTTACCCGCACCCATTGCGGAGATGACGGTCGCGGCGCCCGTAACAGCGTCACCGCCGGCATATACGCCGCCTCTTGATGTGAGACCAGACTCATTGACGACAATGCCGCCCTTGGAGTTGACTTCGAGACCGGGACTTATGTGCTTGATCAGAGGATTAGCGGAAGTTCCGATGGCGATGATGACGGCATCACACTCGGAATAGTACTCGGATCCTTCGATCGGAACAGGTCTCCTCCTTCCCCTGCTGTCAGGTTCGCCAAGCTCCATCTTTATGCATTTGATCCCTGTTACAAAACCGTTCTTGGGGTCTCTAGGATCTTCTTTATTATAGAAACCTGTGATCTCGACAGGATTTTCGAGGAAGCGGAATTCGATACCCTCTTCCTTGGCGTGTCTTACCTCTTCTTTTCTGGCAGGAAGCTCTTCCTCACTGCGCCTGTAGACTACCGACACCTTAGCTGCTCCGAGTCTGAGCGCTGTTCTTGCAGCATCCATGGCGACATTTCCGCCGCCGACAACTACAACATTGCTTCCGACCTGAATCGGAGTAGCCGTCTTGGAAGAATATGCTTTCATCAGGTTGCTCCTGGTAAGGAATTCATTAGCTGAATAAACACCCTTATAGGATTCACCCGGAATGTTCATGAAATTGGGAAGGCCTGCGCCGGATCCGACAAATACGGCCTTGAAGCCCATATCGAAAAGCTCATCGATAACAAGCGTCTTGCCGATTACGACATTGGTCTGGATATCCACTCCCATCGCCTTAAGGTTCTCTACCTCCCTTGCAACTATCGACTTGGGAAGACGGAACTCAGGTATGCCGTATACGAGAACGCCGCCGGCAAGATGGAGAGCCTCATAGACAGTTACCCTGTAACCCATAGACGCGAGTTCGCCCGCACATGCAAGGCCTGATGGTCCTGAACCGATAACGGCGACCATATCGCCTTCTTCGGGAATGGAAGCCTCTTTTACGGGCACTGTATCGTTATGGTGATCTGCTACGAATCGCTCAAGATTACCAATGGCAACAGGCTCATACTTGATGCCGAGAGTGCAGCGGCTCTCGCACTGGCTTTCCTGGGGACAGACTCTTCCGCATACGGCAGGAAGAGACGAAGACTCCGTGATTACAGAATAAGCTCCGTCGTAATCCTTATCCTTCACTTTCGCGATGAAGGAAGGTATGTCGATGTTGACAGGGCATCCTGCAACGCAGGGCTTGGACTTGCAGTTAAGGCATCTTGAAGCTTCCTGAAGGGCGAGCTCCTCGGTATAACCGTAACTGACTTCCTTGAAATTATGGATCCTCTCACCCGGTTCCTGGGTGGGCATGGGTGTCTTCTTAGGTATTATTGCCATATCGTTTACTTCCCGTCTGCCTGCTTCATGATATTGCAGGCTTCATTAAATGCTTCCCTCTCGAAAGCGCTGTACATTCTGCCGCGGCTCATCGCCTCATCGAAATCGACCTCATATCCGTTGAAGTCAGGTCCGTCAACACAGGCAAACTTAGTGATCCTTTCTCCGTCACGGATAAGGGTCAGCCTGCATCCGCCGCACATTCCGGTACCGTCGATCATGATCGGATTCATGGATACGGTGATCGGCACGCCGAAAGGTCTGGCCGTCTCAACAGTGAACTTCATCATGATAACAGGTCCGATAGCAATGATGCGGTCAAACTTCTTTCCGCTCTCGAGCATCTCCTTAAGAGGCATCGTAACATTACCATGCTCACCGTAGGAGCCGTCATCAGTCATGATGTGAAGGTCATCAGAGATCTCCTTGAACTCGTCTTCGAGGATAACCAGATCCTTATTACGGAAGCCTATTATCGAAGTGACATTTGCTCCCATCTTGTGAAGCTTGGAAGCAACGGGCATGGCGATGGCACAACCGACACCGCCGCCAACAACACAGACATTCTCTATGCCGTCGAGCTCGGTTGCCGTGCCGAGGGGGCCGACGAAATCCACTATCGAATCACCCGGTTCCTTGGCATTCAGTTTCTGCGTCGTGGCACCGACCACCTGGAAGATGATCCTTACCGTTCCCTTTTCGGGATCCGCACCCGCGATGGTCAGAGGGATCCTTTCGCCGAGATCATCGACTCTGAGGATGATAAACTGACCGGGCTCGGCTTTTCGGGCAACCAAAGGTGCTTCAATGTCGAGAGACGTAACTGTCGGATTCAAAACCTGCTTGTTAATAACCTTATACATTTTCTTAACCCTTTATCAGATTGCAAAAGCTTCCCACGATTCATGCAGACAGACTTCAAAGTCTTCCTTCGCCATATCCTGACTTGTCTTCCAGCCGATATTTGCAAAGCCGGAAGCCGAGCAAATGGGCATATACTTATCTGAAGCGTACTTGTTGAACTCTTCCTCGGTAATAGGCTTCTTATCAGCATCGAAAAACTCAGACTTATCATTGCCCTTCTCATCGATGACCGTCGCAGCGGAAGCGAGCAACGTGAAGTCAACCTTCTTTGTCGCCGGATCGAGTGTCATGGCATACAGGTCTGAATTGTGCTCAGCCGCGCTGATCCTCGTCACATCATTGACCACGTAGGTATAGACGCCGTCTACGACATAATAGCTAAGTGTTTCTTCTCCGATATCAGGGATGAAGTTGCCCTCGATATCCTCATTGGGGAAATGATATTCATCAAGTTCCATTTCTGCATTGACCTCGAAGATCTTTGCAACAGTAAAAAGACCCGATCCCTGAATACTGCTGGCAACGATCTCAAGCCAGCCGTCCTGGTTAAAATCAGTTACCGCATACAGGTAATCATTAGGATCGTCCTCAACGAGCCAGAGGCTGTAGTTATCAACGATGATATCCATCTGAATAGTCACGTCAAGGACCTCGGGTTCTGTCTCCTGGGACACGGATGTAGACTCCGTCGTTGTTTCAGTCGTAGTCTCCGTTGTTGTGGTCGCTTCCGTCGTAGTCTCTGTTGTCGTACTCTCTTCAGGTTCGTTTCCCTTACAGGCAGCAAGGGTCAGCATCATAGTGCCGGCCAGAAATAATGCGATGATTCTTTTGTTCACTATCTTATTCTCCCTTTATATATGTCATTGAAAATCATTATATACATATATTCGCGAATTTCAAAAGAAATTAGCGGCAATAATCTTTCTATTATCATTTGTTTATCAAAGTCATATATTTTCTCAGTTCCACCGTCTCTATTTCCTCCATCACCATCTCGGGTATATAGGGCATCTTATCATCATAGTAAAACAGGATCATATTGCTTCCGGGCCTCCATCCGCTCAGAAGATACTCATGATTCTTATCGCGCATATATTCAAGATAATCCGTATTATTACAGGACCCGCAGATCTCGACCAGGATCAGCAGGTCGATCCAGGGCAGATATATCATAAAATCGGGACACTTCTTTCTGTTGCCCACAACCAGTATCTCGGGCTCATATTTATAGAGGATCCCGTAATCATCCATCAGTCTTGCAAAGTCTGCCTCCAGCTTCGATCTGTAGGGTTCCCCGTTATAGAAGACAGGCGTCTTGAATTCATGAGAGTTGGTCCTCTCCACCAGGTTTTCGAAAAGCATCCTGTTGGGCGTCTGCCCATAGTGCCTGAGCTTAAGCGATCCGCATGGCGAATCGTATCTTCGCAGCCACTCACCCTCAAGCCTTGTCAGAATGCTCACATAATTATCCCGCTCCAGCTTAAGCCGCATAAGAGCTTTTCCTTTCGGGCTATCAGACTGACGTGTTTCTGTGCGTCGCCCGTCTCTGATGATCCATACGCATTCCTTATCCCTTCGCATTCCCATTCGTATATCGGGATAAGAATCAATCCTCTCCCGAAAGTATGAAATTCGCAATTGTTGAATGATCTTTCTCATATCAACATTCTATAGAGCCGATTTGGAAAAATCACCTACGATCAACTCACAAAACCTGCAAAACTAACAAATCGGAAAAAACCTACCAACAAAAACCACTAAACGACCTGTTATATTTTTTCGACAAGCCGGCATTTGTACCTGTAATCCTAAAAAAATTACCTGTACAGGTACTAATTTTCCTTTTACAGGTAATAATATGCAAAATCATCAAAAATTACCTGTAATCACCCATTTTTGTACCTGTACAGGTACAAAAACAGAGGTTTACAGGTACAAGCTTAACAATAATCCGGATGATCGCCCCTGCCGGTCACGGCGCGGTAGCCGATGGACGCTAATCTTGCGGTGATGCATCTGGAGCAGAGTGCAGCATCATCTGATATGCAGATCTTGCCGTCATATAACTGATACTTGCCGCGGTTTTCAACAGGCGAGAGATTGGGCATGATGACATTGGCTCCTGCCAGGACGCCTTTTTCGCGGCCGTTTGCCTCTGCAGACCCCAATGCAGTGGTTGCAGGCAGCAGTACTTTGGGAAGCATAAGGCGGATCACGGATAACAATCTCAATGTGAGTTCCGTATCACCGCGGGGACAATCTGCGAAAGGCGTGTTAGCCGCCGGCAGGAATGGGCCGATGCCGATCATGTGCGGATCGAACTCTTTCATGAACACCAGGTCTTCCACAATGTGATCCAATGTCTGACCGGGTGTTCCAACCATAATGCCGCAGCCGGTCTGATAACCTATATCCTTGAGGTCATGCAGACATCTGATCCTGTTAAGCCAGGACATCTTATTCGGATGAAGCATCTTATAATGCTCGCTGTTATATGTCTCATGCCTCAAAAGATACCTGTCGCAGCCTGCATCAAAATATGCCTGATACTCTTCGCGGCTCTTCTCACCTATCGATAAGGTTACTGCACAATCAGGATGGTTTTCCTTAATGGTCCTGACCATCCTGCAGATGTCTTCAGTCTTGTAGGTCAGGTCTTCACCGCTTTGGAGCACGAATGTGCGGAAACCTGTCTCATATCCCGAATCCGCACATCTGATGATGTCATCAACGGTCATTCGGTAACGCTCGCAATGAGTATTGCCCGCCCTGATCCCGCAATAGTAACAATCATTCTTACAGTAATTTGAGAACTCGATTATGCCCCTTAAGTAGATATCTTTGCCAAAAGTCCTGACGGCAACTTCCCTGGCCTTCTCATGGAGATATTCGTCGTATTCATCAGTCGATAAAACCGCCTTGAGTTCATCAGGCGTAAGGGATGCTGTCTCGTATAATCTGTCGATCAATTCCTTGATATCAGCCATTCTGTCCACCTGCAAGTTTATAAAGATCAGGGAACAATTTGATGCTCCTCAGCAATATCCCGTTCATATAAGCGATCGCCAGACCGTAGTTTGTGACAGGGCACCCCAATTCTTTAGCAGTATTGATACGGCTCTTCATCTCGCGGTCGTTGAGCATGCAGCCGCCGCAATGGATCACCATCTTATAAGGCGTCAGGTCATCCTCGAACGACAAACCTGAAGTCGTCGCAAAATCGACCGTCTTGCCGGTATATTTCCTGATAAGGTTAGGGATCTTAATAGTTCCGATATCCTCACACTGACGGTGATGCGTACAGCCTTCGGATATCAGGATCTTATCTCCGTCCTCAATGCTGTCGATCGCTTTTAATCCTTCAACACAAGGCTCAAGGATACCCTTATGCCTTGCCATCAATATCGAAAAAGATGTCAGCAGGATATCGTCAGGAACTATCGAAGACACTTCCTTAAACGCCTGACTGTCCGTGATAACGAGTTTTGGCGCATCTTTCAAGGACTTTATTGCAGCATCAAGTTCTGAAGGCTGGACGCAAATGCAGGCAACACCTGCTTCCAATGCTTCTCTTATCACCTGCTGCTGGGGCAATATGAGCCTGCCTTTCGGAGCGGAAGAATCTATCGGTATAACCAGTATGACTGTATCCCCCTTAGAAACAAGATCCGAGATCAGGGGGATCTCTTTCGTCTTATCCTTGGCAAGAGAAGCGATCTTCTCTTTTAGTTCGTTGATATTGACGGCTTCTGTGGCACTGACATTGATCGCTTCAGGAGAATCGTCTGCTGCAAGGGCAAGATCTGATTTGTTATATGCAATGATATAAGGTATCTCCTTTTCTTTAAACAGAGATATCAGGTCAAGGTCAGCATCCCTTAAGCCTTCGGCAGAATCCACGACCAGTACGGCCACGTCAACTTTACGGAGGATCTCGCGCGTCTTGGCAACGCGGAGCTCGCCCAATTTACCGGTATCGTCGATGCCTGGCGTGTCGATTATAACGACAGGGCCCATCGGAAGTATCTCCATTGCCTTTGTTACCGGATCTGTCGTCGTTCCCTTAACATCAGAAACGACAGCCAGGTTCTGCCCCGTAACGGCATTGACGAGACTGGACTTACCGCTGTTAGTGGCACCGAAGAACCCGATGTGGACTCTTTCGCCCGATGGCACATCATTAAGACTCATAACAAACCCTCCTTTATGGGGTCGAATTTACAAAGATCGGGGACTTCCTTGAGATAGAGCCTCCCGGACATAGCAAGATGCGGCAGTCTGATGAACTCCGCATCAGCAGGACAAACATATCTATATAAGGGATCAGCGATAACGGCACCGGCACTTTTAAGAGCCTCTGTTATCGTATCCTCAGTGCAGCTGTAAGCATCGACCTCGGCAACAGGTACAAGCCCCTCAACAGTTACAGCGATAACATCAATATCAATATCGTATTTACGCTTGATGCCTGCCGCGATCGAGGATGCAACAACCGGTTCACCGACAATATATCTATCAGAAGCAGATCGTACAATATTGGAATAAGCGCAGACCGATACTCCGCTCTTGTATGCTTCGTTGACAGCGCCGGCAAGAGCATCTTTCATGCCTTCAGCCGGGAACCCTGCGACATAAGGAATATTGAACTTCTCTTCCATAAATATGGCAGCCCTGATCCCGGCGGATGATATTACGAGATTAACGTCAACATCTGTCAGCTTATCCTGGGGATCAGAATCAAGACCGGCATCCATGCCAAGACAATATACGGGCTCAAATCCGTAATCAGCAAGGAAAGAAGCAACGGACTTAACGCTTTCAGGGTTAGCAAGATCAAGAGGCGTCGCACCGATTATACCGACTCTGATCTGATCTGTAGATCTCAAAGCCTTGCTTACGGCAAACGCCTTCACATATGCTTCGAAAGCCTTGGATGCGCCTGATATGTAATCACCTGTGGCATTTGTGTCAACGTGGAATGTCGTTATGCCTGTCCTTCCGCTTATTATCTTGCAGATCCCTTCAAAATCAGTGCCGTTAAGGAACGGGATCGGCGAATTGGTCAGGGATATAAACTTAGGGTTAAGCTCTTGGGCCGCCTCGATAGTTGAATTGATGAACTTCTCATCGTTGCCCGTAATCGCGTCAACATCGTTAAGACCTGTTATATAGATCAGGCTGTCGTTACTGTACCAACGGGTCTCATCGTGAGTGTTATATGTGGAATTGCAGCCTGAAGGGTCATGGATAACGGTCATGCCTCCGAGCTCGAAAAGAGCCGAAGCGGCGCCTGATACGTCGCCGGTCAAAACGGGCAGGATCTTAAACGTGTTTCTCATATGCAGCTTACACACCCCAAACCCTTTCTCGGCACGATATCCTCAGTGTCGGATTCCGTGTCGTATGCTTCGGCGATGAGGCCGGCGAGCCTGATGATCCCTTCGTAGCCGAAGAGTCCGCCGCCTTCGACCATATTCACAAAATGTTTCGTTCCGCAGAACCAGGCTGCCTTCTGCCCTACCGCAACAACATCAGAGTCATTGCGGGGAATCCTTCTTGCGCCGGGTGTTATCGTGGCAGCTATTACAAGATCCGGATACTCTTTTCGAAGCTTTTCGAAAACATCCTTCTCTTCATCAGTGACCTTATCAGCGAATACTTTCGCTACATTGATACCGTGACTTAAGAGCAGGTACGCGATCCCGAAAGGCCTCGGATGCACAGTGTAATCAATCGCGACAGGGGCGCCGTCAAGATGCACCTTAAGGTCAGATAATGCCCTATCACATTCGGATCTTCTGTCCTGATAGTCAGGCATCTCAATGCCAAGCGTGTCGCACATCAGTTTAAGTTCTTTATCTATCTCGTCGTAATCGACTGCCAAAGGCAGATAGAGATAAGGAATATCGCATCTTTCAGAGAAAGCCTTTACTCCGTGGTCGCCTGTGGGATAGTTGCAGATATTAAGTCTGCCGGCTCCGAGATCCATATAAGATTCAACAGTCCTGCAGTCAAAGATCTCCCTGACTTTAAAGCCGTTGGATGTCAGGAGACTATATAATTCAGAGTTCTTATCAAGAGGCATATCACAGCCTAAGATATTTATCTGCCTGTCATCGGGTTCCTTTGCCTTAACAGGTTCCAACATTGCGCGGCGGAGGGTCTGCTCGGGTGTCAGATGGAGTTTTTGCATGATAGGATCCATGAAAGCTCTCATGAAGATAACGCCCGGGAACTCTTCTTCGAGATGAGAATAGACATATTCCATATCACATGACAGGAAATGGTGAACGCAGACAGGAAATACGATGACCGCCTCAGGGAGCTTGTCGAACTTATGAAGGAGTTCGCTGATGCCCTCAAGGGTTACACGGGTTATATCGTCTGATACCATCTCTTCTTCGGACAGGACCACGCCTGAGATGCGGTCTAACATTCCCATCTCGGCAGCGGTCATTACGACACCGCGCATGCAGTTATCGGCGCAGATGTAGATCTGGTGCGCCATGGGAAACTGCATGCCGATATGGACGATGTTCCAGGTCCCGTGAACGGGCGCGTTGAACTCCAGTCCTGCTGCAAAAGGAGCAGGAAATGAAGCATCTTTGATCCTGATCTCGTTACGCTTATCCATAGATCATCCTATAACATTCGAATAAGTTGTCTTAACGGTAACGCCGTCAAGACGGCCGATCCTGCCTGACACTTCACTCGTGATATCCTGAGGAGCATCGATAGCGATCGTGATTATGTTGATGTTCTTGGCATGGTAAGGGATACCCATCCTGCCGATAATGAAAGGCGCAGCCTCGTGGAGCAAACCGTTGATCTTCTCGACCGAATCGCCGTTGGATACGATTATCGTAATTACTGCTACTCTTGTTTCCATAATATCCTCCTTATATCAGCAGATCCTTGGCAGAAGTTCTTTTCCCGGAGGCGGCAGGAATGTCATGCCGCCGACTGGGGTCTTCATTACAACTTTGCCCTGATGGTCGCTGACTACTTTTCCGATAACAACAGAATCCTTTGTGGATTCAACACTTCTTAATATTTCCATCGCTTTCTCTTCGAACTCAGAGGGAACGATAACGACAAAACGTCCTTCACAGGCAAGATAGAGCGGTTCAAGACCCAGAAGGCCCGTTACTCCTTTGACTGCAGGATCGACAGGGACAGAATCTGATACTATCTCGATGCCGACATTGCTCTGATCGCAGATCTCATAAAGGACCGTTCCGACACCGCCTCTTGTAGAGTCCCTGATAACATGCGTCTCGGGAACAGCCTTGATCAGGGCAAGTGCAGCATCGGCAAGAGGCGCGCAGTCAGATGTTACGTCTGCTTCAATGCCGTATTCGTCTCTTGCGAGCAGGATCGCACAGCCGTGCCTTCCGACATCACCCGTAACGATGATCGAATCACCGGGCTTGGCATATGAACCTGAAAGAGAAACATCATTTTCGATAACACCGACACCCGCAGTCGTTATGAAGAGTCCGTCGACCTGGCCTTTGCCTGCGACCTTGGTGTCACCTGCCACGATCTTAACACCGGCTTTTCGGGCAGTCTCCCCCATCGCCTCTGCGATCCTTACAAGGTCAGCAACTGCGAAGCCTTCCTCGATGACATAGGAACATGTCAGATAAAGAGGCCTTGCACCCATGCAGGCGATATCGTTGACTGTGCCGCAGACAGAAAGCTTGCCGATATTGCCGCCCGGGAACTCCCAGGGCGATACTATGAATCCGTCTGTCGACATAACGATCCTGCCTTCAGGAGCAGGCATGACAGCCGCGTCATCTGCCGTGAAGTATTCGTTATCCAGATTCTTTTTAAAGATATCTGCGATCAGTTCGCTCGTCTTGTGTCCGCCCGAACCGTGATTTAATGTGATCCTCTCATCCATCAGATCAATCCTCCGTACATATAATAAGCTGAACATGCGCCCTCATCCGACACCATGCAGGCTCCGACCGGGTGATCGGGCGTACATGCCTTACCGAAAAGCGGGCACTCATATGACTTGATCTTGCCCTGCAATACGTCACCGCATCTGCAGGGAGTCTTATATTCTTCCCTCATGTCAGGGATATCAAACTTGACTCTGGCATCGAACTCCGAATACTTGCTGCGGAGCTTAACGCCTGACATGGGTATATCACCGATACCTCGCCAGAGCGCATCACAAGGCTCCATGAATTCATCCACGAGTTTTATCGCCGCAGGAGATCCCTCATCCTTGACTACTCTGGGATAGCAATTGACCAGGAAAGGCTCACCTTCCTGACTCTTCTTAACGCAAACCGCAAGAGCCGTCAGGAGTTCGGGTCCGGTAAAACCGGCAATAACGCCGCTCGTGCCTTTCGCGAGCATATCGTAACAATCCTTCGTTCCCGTGATCGCATGGACGTGCCCGGGGTAGAGATAACAGTCCGTAGCAGAAGCCATTGCTTCATAAGCCTTGGGCATGGTCTTATTTGCCGTTAGTATCGAAAAGTTCTTGATCCCCTTATCCATAGCATACTTGACAGCCAAGACATCTGAAGGTGTGGTAGTTTCAAAGCCTACAGACAAAAAGACCACTTCCCTGTCAGGGTTCTTCTCAGCCATCAGGGCAGCATCCTGGGGAGAATAAACGATATTGACCGATGCACCGTCAGCGCGTTCTTTTGACACGGAAGTCTTCTGTCCCGGAACCTTAACAAGATCACCGAAAGTCGTGATGATGCAGTTCTTCTCCCTTGCAAGGTAGCAGGCCTCATCGATGTAATCTGCAGCAGTAACGCATACGGGGCAGCCCGGGCCTGATATAAGTTCTATGTCAGGCGACAGCAGACCTCTTATACCGAGCTTAAATATCTCATGGGTATGTGTTCCGCATACTTCCATTATGCGGAGCTTGGGACCCTTATATTCCTGAAGTATCTTTGCAGCTTCGTTCATGACAGGAACTCCTTTGCAAGATCTTCAGTCTCGCTTACATCATCATCCGTGATCCTTGCTATGGCAGCGCCTGCATGGACCATGACGAATTCACCTGGTTCCAGGTCTTCCAGAAGAGCAGCAGATACTTCTCTCTTGGCTCCGGAAGAATCCACAAGAGCCACATCACCCTTAACGCTGATAACTTTCGCTGATAAACCTACGCACATATATTTATCCTCCTTTTGTAAGCAAGTTCATGGCATATACTGCCTGTCCCAAAGCGATCCCGCCGTCGTTGGGCGGTATCACGGAATGGATCAATACTTTGTAACCTCTGTCTTCAAGTCTTGTCCTGGTTTCCTGTAAGAGGAGCTTGTTCTGATAACAGCCTCCGCTCAAGGCAACCGTCTTTATGTCTCCTGCAGCTTTCTCAACACATTCTGCTGCGGCTTCTGCGAGCAATGAATGGAAGAGTCTTGCAAGATAATTACTGTCTGTTCCTTCAAGTTTATGTTCTATCAGATATCTTAAGATATCGTCAGTTGCAAGAAGGATCCTGCCTTCGCCTTCTCTTGTAAGTTTAAGATCAGGCAGAACGATATCGCCTTTATATTTTTCAGCTGCAAACTGCAGAGATGTTGCAGCGTGACCTTCAAATGTAGATGTATTTCTAATACCAAGCACTGATGCTGCTGCATCGAAAAGCCTGCCGCATGATGTGGACTTGACCGTATTGATGTTCTTGGCGATCATGGTGTTTATCGCTTTATACATGGACGCATCAGCAACACCAAGTTTTTCTGCTATGGAAAGACCTTCTTCACCATAGATGGATCCGATCATGGAGACTGCGATCCTGCGGCCTTCGCGGGATGCGATATCGCCTCCGCAGTGGTTGAAAGGAACTATCGATGCAAGTCTTGTGAAGCCCGAATAATCTGCCTTCATTATCTCGCCGCCCCAGATAGTGCCGTCTTCTCCCCAGCCTGTGCCGTCAAGAGCAACACCTATGACTTCACCGGAATAGTCGTTTTCGGCCATACAGGAGAGAATGTGAGCATAGTGATGCTGGACTCTGATAAGCGGAAGGCCAGATTCTTCCGCGAGTTGTGTGGATCTGTAGGACGGGTGCAGGTCGCAGACTGCATGGGTCGGTGTTGTCTCAAGCAAAGTATTCATTTTCGCAACAGATGCCTTAAGCACATTGGCTGATCTTATGTCTTCCAAGTCACCGATGTAAGATGACGGATAGAAGAGGTTGTCGTGAGCTATGCAGAATGTATTCTTAAGGTCTGCGCCGCAGGCTATGACCTGCCCTTCGAATTCATTTGAAAGCATTACCGGGAGCGGCGCGTATCCTCTCGAACGCCTGATCATGTAAAGACGCCCGTCAAGCATATCGGTTACGGAATCATCCGTCCTTATGTTGATGTCACGGTTATGGGACAATATCAGATCGCAGAAAGACCCGATCATGTCAAATGCTTCTTCATCATTCTTTACGATAGGGGCCCCGGACACATTCCCTGAAGTCATTACGAGAACCGGGCTTACTCTGACGTCGTCCATGAAATCGAAGATGAGACAATGAAGAGGCGCATAAGGAAGCATGACTCCTACTGTGGGATTGCCGGGTGATATGAATTGACTTAATCTGATATCACCTTCTGCGTCTTCCCTTTTATCGAGCAGCATAATCGGCTTGTTGTGACCAGTTAAGATCTCTTCTTTTGCAGGATCGGTTACACATAAACGCCTGACCGTCTCGATGTCTTTCATCATAACGGCGAAAGGCTTATCAGGACGTGATTTAAGTTCTCTTAATCTTTTGACTGCTTCATCGTTTGTTGCATCACAGCAAAGATGGAAACCGCCTATTCCCTTTATCGCAATGACCTTGCCGGAAGAGACCGCATCACGGGCAGCCCTTATCGCATCAGGACCTTTGATATCAGTCCCTGCAATATAGACTTCAGGACCGCAGTCGTTGCAGCATACGGGTTGTGCGTCGTATCTTCTGCTGGCAGGATCGTAGTATTCTTTCTCGCAAACCGGGCACATCGGGAACTTCTTCATGGAAGTCCTCGGCCTGTCGTAAGGAAGCGTATCCAGGATCGTAAGACGGGGTCCGCAGGATGTGCAGTTTATGAAAGGATGAAGGTAACGCCTGTTATTGGGATCGTAGAGTTCTTCAAGACACTCATCACAGATAGCGATATCCGGAGACACGAAGATCTCACCTTCCACTTTCTTGCTCTCAATGATCTCGAAAGGATCCGGGAGACCCTCAGGATCCGTATCCTTGATATCGATCTTAAGGATCGCGGAACGCTTGGGAGGTTCGTGCTTTATCTTATCGACAAACGAATCTACATCTTCCTCTGTTCCTGCAGCTTTTATTTCAACATAAGGACCTTTGTTGCATACATAGCCTGCGATATTACATACAGATGCATGTCTTGCCACAGTGGGTCTGAATCCCACTCCCTGGACTATACCGTACACTTTGATCCTTATGCTCTTCATGACTCGTCACCTGTCGATGAGACCGCAAAATGCGGCAGAGATATGAAATTGCCCTTGAATTCAGGGATCAGAGGAAGGAGGGCTTCATCACAAACGAGATTGTCCCAGTTGCCGTTCATAACAAGCTCCGTGAATTCATCTTCTTCAGTTAGCTTGATGTCGTCGTTGTGAGTATCGAAGAAAGTCGCTGTTTCAACCGTACCTTCTGACCTCTCTTTTATCGTCTTACAGCAGACTTCATCGTGCACGACAAGAGTCCTGCCTGAATCAAATGTCAGATCGAATTTGGAAGGATCCATTATCTCGTAAGGTGTATTGAATAATTCATTCAATTTCGTAACAGCATCTATTCCGCAGGAAGAGACTGCAACATTAAGAGCATTGGAAGATACTTTCTCAACATCTTCGATCCCTGCTCCGGTGCCGTACATCCTGACAGTAGTGCAGCCCTGATCAAGATAGTATGACCTTATCTTCTCCCTGTCGCTCTTACCCATATCGAGAGGGAGCGCGCCGAATATGCCGACTGCCTTCTTATTTACTTCGTGCTTTTCTTTTGCAAAAGTTTCTATCAGTCTGATATATGCATCGGAAGCACCTTCGTCGTAAAGATGCATACCGTCTGTCCTTACTGCGACTACAGGCTTGCCGGTCTTGTTTTCGATCATGTAAGAAAGCGCATCGTAATCAGTTGCAATTACCGCAGGAACAGGAGTTCCTACCAGCGCCGTGAACTTAACGTCGATCGCTTCATGAGCCTTGGCGATCTTCTTTACGAGAAGTTCGTCACGGCCCAGGATCGCGTCCATGTCACGAAGTCCTGCAGAAAAGACAGCAGAAGAACTAATCTGCCATCTGGGTTCATCGAATCCGCAGATGTTGCCCGTGCATCCGCCTGCATCGATCACTACGATCAGGGCTCCGAATTCATATAAGACTCCGACTGCTCCTGACTGATCGGGAGCAAAAGGTGTCAAGACTTTACGTAATCCCTTCATCTTATCTCCTCCCTGATCTTGTTAAGCAGGCTTACGATGCCCCTGTATCCGTAAGGCTGGACATCTGAATTCCAGGGGATATTGGGAGCATCCGGACAATAGTGAGCTGCATCCTTGCCCAAGGTAAACAGGGGCTTATCTTCCGATCTTGAGTAATTGATCATGGAAGGATCGAGGTTGCAGTAAAGTTTAATGTCAGGTGAAATTTCAGCAAGTTTCCTTATATACACCATGTGCTCGGGTGCTGCCGTTGCATAGATCTCGCGGACATTAAGTCCGTATCTTGTAAGTGACAGTGCAAGTTCATAAGGATTTGCATTGATACATTCCCCGATATTAACGGATGCACCCATAAAATCAGACATGAATCCTTCGATCGCATTTGCCGCCTCTTCATAGAACCGGCTGTCATCAAGACTTACGCCGAGGACCTGGCCCAGGGCTTTATACTGTGCCCTGACTGTATCAATGCCGTAGACTCTCGTAAGTTCGGCATAAGGGATAGCAAGATCCTCATACATGTCTTCTGCTGCGGCATGCGCCTCGCTGTTCAATACGAGATTGAGATTGGCGCGGCTCATGTCGAGGAACTCTTCATAAGTCCTGCATGTGCCGATCTGTCTTATCGCTGCAAAACCTGCATCTTTAAGGAGTTCTATAAGATCAGAATCTTCCTGCAGAGGAGCAAAGTAGCCTAAGAGATTGATCTCGTTGCCTTTGCGGACTGACTTTTCGAGCAAGGAATAGATCTGCTGTCTTACATCAACCATAGGAGGACGGCGGCCTTCACGGGTAAGTGCGTACATGTAGCAGGGGGCTACCCTGACTCCGTCGAGTTTCTCCTCACACCTTGCGCAGACACGCTTCATGTCTGTACCTAAGAGGGCATCCACACAGGTGATGCAGATCATGACTACCTTGGGTTTCTTAGGAAGGAATTCAACGATCTCGCTGACAGCTTCGGGTATGACCTTGAGATGACGGCCCGTTACAAGATCCGTCTCATCCATCATGAGATAGAAGAATCTGCCTTTATATTCGGGGTTGCGTGTCACGATCGAAGTATTGCGACCGCAGCAACCCGGCGACACTATAAGCATAACTGATTCAGGGACAGCAAGACCCGCGCGCTTGACACCGAAGCCTTCCGCGCCCGGTGAGTTATATGCCAGAGTTGCAGGCGAACTGTAAACAAGGCCGTTAGAACCTGTGAGCTCATCGGGGAGCTCATTGGGTCTAAGTTTTGCGATCTCGCTTATCCTGAACGATACAGCTTCCTTCATCATCTCAGCCTTTCAAAAGGTCATTTGCAAGTTCTATGAACTTCTTGGCCGCCTCACAGTCGGGAGCGCCTTCTATAACGGTCATTCCCTTATCTTCGCAGATGTTGATATCATCACTTCTCGGGATCTGCCCGATGATGGGAACGTTATGTTCTTTAGCAAAAGATCCGACCTTTGCATCTTCATCCGGAATATTGCGGTGGTTCAATACGATCCCGCCGACTCTCGCGTAACTTCTCTCTTCGAAGTTCTTTACAGCCGTGATTATGTTGTTGGCTGCATAGAGAGCCATCTTCTCGCCTGATGTCACTATCAGGACCTTCTCGGCATAACCCTGTCTGATGGGGGCCGCGAAACCTCCGCAGACAACGTCTCCCAAGACATCGTAGAGGACTACATCAGGCTTGACCTTCTCGAAAAGCTTCAATTCATCGATCAGATCGAAAGTCGCGATAATGCCTCTGCCTGCACATCCCAATCCCGGCGTGGGGCCGCCCGTCTCGATACAGACAACACCGCCAAAGCCTTCTCGGGAGATATCCTTGTAAGTTTCTATCTCATCCCCGTCCCTCAGCATGTCTATGACAGGCTTAACCGGAACACCGCCCAGTATGTTGCAGGTCGAATCCGCCTTGGGATCGCAGCCGATCTGAACGACCTTCTTTCCGAGGGATGCGAAAGCTGCGGCAAGATTTGCCGTAACTGTCGATTTGCCAATTCCACCCTTACCGTATATTGCAAGTTTGAGCATAAAAAATCTCCTTGAAGCGCGTGCGGCAAGGAGAGTTCATCTTAACAAAACAATATCTGTTATCGACTATTCCCGTTCGGACAGATCCTTACCGTCAGAGTCTCTTTATTTTCGCGTATATTATATAAAATATTGCCGTCAAAAGCAAATCCGGAAGACTTACTTCTGCTGTCTTATCCACATCATGCAGTAGGCCTGGGTCCTGGCTGCGAAATTATCCTCCTCGAGGAGCTTTTCGAGCTCATAACGGTCATACCAGGCAGCCGTTATCTCCTCCTCGTCAGAAGTGCTGGGCTTGAACTCGCCCTGTGCTCTTCCAAGTATGCACATACTCTTCTCGTTGGTTATGCCGACACCGGAATAACTTACCGGCCAAACCTCATCTACCGAGATCAGTTCAAGGCCGGTTTCCTCAAAAAGTTCCCTCTTTGCAGCTTCCTCTGGAGTCTCCCCCGCATCGATAAGACCTGCGGGGAAGTTATAAGCATAGTTCCCGACTGCCATCCTGAATTCCCTGTTGAGCAGTATCTTCTTCCCTTCGGGATCCGTGACTATAAGGATAACGGCATCGCAGCCGTTGGATCTTAAGTCTTCAAGTGACTTAAGGTTCTTGTTGCGGCTGACCATCTCGTAAACCTTGGTATTTCCGAGAGCGGTCTCGTATTCGGCATCGTATGATGTTATATATTTACCCTCATGGGTCTTGCGTATTTCTTTAAAGTACATGATCTTCGATCCTTTATATTTGATACAGATATTTTACACCAAGTTTACCCTTCGTCCGTTAACAAATTCACCGCTTGGGTTATAATTAGGGTACCAAGAGATAAGGAGGATAGAATTATGTCATTTCAGAGAGCACAGTGGCACAGCGGTCTTACATATCAGCAGACATGCAAGAACTGCGGCACCAAGATCAGGTATACAGATGAGAGCCTGGATTTCAGGCCCTGGTACGCAGACGGATTCGTAGTCTGTCCCAAGTGCAAAGCCAATATCCGTCATAGTGAGGCCTTCGCGATCAATCCTGACGGAACTCCCTATAACAACGGAAGGAATCCTGTGATCGTAAACCAGGCTCAGCCTGATCCTCAGGGACCCGTTCCCGGCATGAGGTACTGCAGCAACTGCGGCAAGCAGTACAACCCGGAAACAGACCACTTCTGTTCCGGCTGCGGGACAAAGTTGGGCTGATAATTCAGTAACTTGGATCTTATAGGGCTGCTTCAGGGCGGCCCTTATTCTTTTCGAAAAAAAGCCGCATTTCAAAAATCGAAATGCGGTCTTCTATGGAGCCAAAGGTGGGAATCGAACCCACGACCTATTCATTACGAGTGAATTGCTCTACCCCTGAGCCACTTTGGCGTGAATAGCCTATAAAATATACAAGTCTTCATTTTTTCTGTCAAGTCTTGCCAACTATTTTAAGTCAAAATGACTCTTAATGTTATAATAAATCTGAGGTGAATCATAATATGACAAGAGCAGGCATATCTTCCGCGATCAGACTTATCGGAGCCGTTACGGCAGTATCTGTCGTAATGATGCTTTTCGCGGCCTGCAGACCGGACAAGACCTCTATTCCGGATATCCCTGCACCGGATGACTCCGATAAAGAGGAAACCTCAGCAAGCACATCCGGCAGTTCTGCTTATGAGCCGGAGCTCATGACCTTAAACGTTGCTCTTCCTTATCAGGAATCAACCGTAAGATACCTGGCTTCCATGTATTATGCCAAGAAAAATAAACTATGGGACAGTTCTTATAACGGAATGAACTTCGATCTGGAATCATTGTCTTCCGTCAATCCCGATTTCATCATCAACACGACTCTTACATCAGATGAAGGAATGACGTCTTCCGCCCTTAAGAGCATGGAAGAAAGCGGCATCAAGCCGGATCTGTTCCTGGCAGCCGATATCAACGACGCGGTAAGATCCGGGCTCGTCATGCCTGTAAACGAATTTACGGGTTCCGATAATTCCTACGACAACGACAGGATCTATTCAAACTGCGCCATGCAGTGCATCAAAGACGGAGTATCCTACGGGATCCCCCATACGATGTCTGCCGAGATCATCGTCGGAAACAGCGATTACATCCCGGCTTCAGGGCGTCCTCCGGTCGTTTATTCATGTACTGACCTCGAGGAATATCTTACGGCGATAAAGACCGAATATCCCGGTGTTATCCCGCTGATGTCGGCAAGTGACCTCTTCCCTTATATCGGCAGCACTTTTAATCACGGCATGAGAACGTCTTACATGCTGAATGAGGAATACAAGTCCACTCCGGCATCCGCAAAATACATATTCAACGATGAGATGGAGTTTATAGGCAGTCTTTACGAGAACGGCTTTTCGGCCGACAGGGATCAGAACGGTGCATCGCCCGTATATTCCAGGCAGTGTGCGCTCTGGGTCTCTTCTTCTGCATCTCTCAAGACCTGGGAAGCATATTATCCTTCCAAGATATATACGCTCTTCCTCCCCTCTTATGACGCGGATAACCAGTCTCCCGCAAACGTCCATGTCTATCCCCTCTGTGTCAGGACAGGATCTGAGAACGGAAAGCTCGCGTGCGATTTCGCTTCTTTCATATCCTTTGATCCCGATGCCCAGATGTTGATCCAGAGGCTTGAGCTGCGCTCCGGCTTCTTCCCTGTAACTAGAAACAGCGCCTTGTGGGATTCGATCGATGATGACCCTTCTTTCGGTCAGACAGCATACATATTAAGACAGATACTGGACAATGCGGAATTCGTCCCCGCCGACGACTGCGACCCCGTTTTCTCCGCTACGAAGAATTATTTCAAGGATTTCGGCGCCAAGGATGATTATTCACTGGAGGAGCTTTATGGCAATTGAAACAAGGCGGGCTCATATCCATGATGCCAAAGCCCTTTCGAAGTCAGGTCTCATCAAGGGCAACATCACTGCTGCCGAAAACGAACTCCGCGCATGTTCGGAGTCTTCTGACCGCAAGTATATCGTTGCCTTGTCAGGAAACGACATAACAGGTCTTGTAAAAATCAGATATTCAGCACTGGCCCCTAACGCCAACATAAGTCTTTCTGTAACCGGCGAAGGCGAAAGCAATGCCAAAGAGATCCTTATGTCTGTCCTCAACAGGTGTTTTATCAGGGAAAACATCCATAAGATCAGTATTATACTCTACGGCAGCAATCTATATCTCGAAAACATACTGCTCGAAGAAGGCTTCATCCAGGAAGCGGTGCTTAAGGATGAGATCGAGACTGAAACAGGCTTTGAGGATGCAGGGCTCTTCTGTCTTCTGCGTCCCGATTACCGCGGATATAACTACTGCTTCGTTCCTTTCCCTCTCGGCGTCGTCGTTGTCGGCGGCGGTCCTGAGATGATCGACCGCCTCTATCTCCTGCATTACGGTGATCCGGTCGAAGATCCTTTCGCAAGAGATGTTGCCATGCAGTCGGGATTCCTTGACGCATCAGGCAGGCTCCTTAACAACAAGGACGATCTTTATAAGCTTGACGACAGTTCCGGCGAGACTCTTCCTCAGGAAGTATGGAAAGCCTACCGCGAGCTCACTGAATATTTTGACAAGAAGCGGTCTGCCTTTACTGTAAGATATGATCTGTCTGCGGCTACTCCCTTCCAGCGCAAGGTCTGGGAAGCATTAACCAGGATCTCTTACGGCAACATGAGGTCTTACGAGGACATAGCCAAGGACATATCCTCTTCCCCTTCGGAAGCAAGAAAGCTCACCCGCGCAGTTGGCGCAGCCTGTTCCGACAACCCCTATCCGGTGATAATCCCCTGCCACAGGGTCATCGGCAAGGACGGAACGCTGGTAGGCTTTGCAGCCGGTCTCGACATCAAGGATTTTCTTCTGACACACGAGACATTCTCTTACATAATCCCGCTTAACGGCGATAACAACTGATACGACAGGAGACAGATAATGGCAAAACACGATAAGACAGATCTTGGTATTTCCACTTCGCTTAATCCGGTACCGGTGGTGATGATATCTTCATCTTCCGACAAGGGCGAACGCAATATATGCACTGTTGCATGGGCAGGCACCATCAATTCCGAACCGCCCATGGTCTCCATATCACTCCGCAAGTCAAGGCTCTCCCATGAGATGATCTCCGAATCCGGTGAATTCGTCATCAATCTGGTAAACAAAGCTCTTGCAAAGTCATGTGACTTCTGCGGCGTAAGATCCGGCCGCGATGTCGACAAATTCAGCAAATGCGGGCTTAATTCATATACTGCCAAGGGCCTCGAAAAGGCTGTTGCCATAACCGAATCCCCCCTGTCCTTATCCTGTAAGGTCAAAGACGTCATAGAACTGGGCTCACACGACATGTTCCTTGCCGAGGTCGTTGCGGTAACATGCGACTCCTATCTGATGGACGATAACGGCAAGGTCTGCCTTGATAAGGCGGGTCTCGTGGCATATAATCACGGGGAATATTTCCTGCTTGGTGAAAAACTCGGCTTTTTCGGCTATTCAGTTGCAGCTCCGGAAGTGTTAGAAAGAAGAATGAAGGATAAGTCTTAAGGATGATAATCTTATATATATTACTTTCCATACTTGCACTTATACTGCTTTTCATACTGTTCCTGTGGCTTGTATCGCTGCCCATCGACAGAGAAAAGTTTTACGATAAGGACAGCCGCTTTTACCGCGGTCTTCTCTATTTCTGCACTGCTGTCGCCGTATTCTTCCTCAGGATCAAGATAAGTGTTCACGGCAAGGAGCAGATCCCCAAGTCTTCCTACCTTTTCGTAGGCAACCACAGGTCCAACTTCGACCCGCTCCTATCCTGGCACATTTTCGGTGATTCCAACCTGTCATTCATTTCCAAGCCCGAAAACTTTAATGTGCCGATATTCGGCAAATATGTCAGACGCATCTGTTTCATGGGCATCGACAGGTCGAACCCCAGACAGTCTATGAGAGTCATCAATGCCGCAGCAGACCTCATCAGGTGCGGAGAGGTGTCGGTAGGCGTATATCCCGAAGGCAAACGCAGCTTCAACGGGAGCCTTCTGCCCTTCCATAACGGAGTCTTCAAGATCGCGCTCAAGACCGGCTGTCCCGTTGTTGTCGTCGGCATCGACGGGACCGAAAAGATCCACAAGAACACTCCCTTCAAAAAGACTGAAGTCGACATCAAGGTGTTAAGGGTCATTAACCCCGCCGGGAAGACCACAGTCGAGCTGGGCGAGATGGTAAGAGAGAGCCTTGCGCCATATGACCTTTCGAAAAAGGAAAACAAATGAAAAGCTGCCCAGTCAGGGCAGCCTCGATTCCTGTTTGATCAGTAAACCCGTCAGTGAGGCATCTTGTTAAAGAAATTGGCAAGAGGCTCGACTATGTCATGCAGGTTCTTTATCGACTCGTTCAAGGTCTCGATATCGACATTCGACAGATTATCGATCGCATTGGATGCGTTCTCCGTATTTTCGACAACGAGCTTGTTGACATTTCCGACCATCTCATCGATGCCGTCGATACTTCCCTGAGCTTCACCCAACGCTGTCTGCATATCGGTAAGTCCCGTTGAGAAGTTTGTAACGGCCTTGTCGATACCGGTGATCGTATTATTGATGTTATCGATCGTAAACACGACCTTGGGGACAACGATGCATAATCCCAAGGCAACTATAAGAACGAATATGGCCAGGATCAGGGAAAGGATGTTGGTCTTGGTCTCTGTCTTCTTCTGGCTCCTTACGAGTTCGACGAGGAGATCGTGATCCGACATTTTTGAAAGGTCGGACAACTTGACCTTCTTATCTGCGGTTGCTGTAGTTTTTTCGTTTTCTGCCATAATAACCTCCTGCTCTTTGTAGACTAAAGGGCGCCCGTAAGGCGCCCTTATCAAGATTTGTATTGTTTATATCAGTGGTGGAAAAGTCTGATGCCGTTAAATGCCATTGCAATACCGAACTTGTCGCAAGTCTCGATGACCTGGTCGTCACGGACGGATCCGCCGGGTTCAACAACATAACGCACGCCGCTCTTATAAGCCCGCTCGATATTGTCGCCGAAGGGGAAGAATGCATCGGAGCCCAAAGATACGTCAGTATTCTGAGCGATCCATTCCTTCTTCTCTTCGCGTGTAAGAGGTGCGGGGCACTCTGTGAAGAACTTCTGCCATGTGCCTTCTGCTAATACATCCATATAATCGTCGGAGATGTAGATATCGATCGTATTGTCTCTGTCGGGACGGCCGATGTCATCTCTGAAAGGAAGGTTCAAAACCTTAGGGTTCTGTCTCAGCCACCAGTTGTCAGCCTTGTTTCCTGCGATCCTCGTGCAGTGGATCCTGGACTGCTGGCCGGCACCGATACCGATAGCCTGTCCGTCCTTAACGAAGCATACGGAGTTGGACTGTGTATACTTCAATGTGATAAGCGCGATCATGAGGTCGATCTTCTTATCGTCAGGAATATCCTTCTTTGCCGTAACAACGTTTGCAAGGCTCTCTGTGTTAACAACGAGGTTGTTTCTTCCCTGCTCGAACGTAACACCGAATACCTGCTTGGTCTCAACGGGGTTGGGAACATAATCAGGATCCATCTTAAGGATGCAGTATGTACCCTTTCTCTTGGACTTCAAGATCTCGAGAGCCTCATCTGTGTAATCAGGAGCGATGATACCGTCGGATACTTCTCTCTTGAGCATTGTTGCCGTGATCGCATCACATGTATCTGACAAAGATACGAAGTCACCGAAAGAACTCATTCTGTCAGCGCCTCTTGCTCTTGCGTAAGCGCAGGCGATGGGAGAAAGCTCACCCAGGTCATCTACAAAGTAGATAGCCTTCTCTGTATCGGACAGGGGCTTGCCTACTGCGGCACCTGCAGGAGATACGTGCTTGAAAGAAGTCGCACTGGGAAGTCCGGTTGCACGCTTGAGTTCGGATACGAGCTGCCAGCCGTTGAAAGCATCAAGGAGATTGATGTAACCGGGGCGGCCGTTCAGCACCTCAAAAGGAAGCTCTGTGCCGTCAGACATAAAGACTCTGGACGGCTTCTGGTTGGGATTACAACCGTACTTTAATTCCATTTCACTAGACATTTTTATATAACCCTCCTAAATGTATTAAACGTTTTTATTTACGATCCTTGTCTCTGCTTCACCAGTGGCAATATCGATGAAGCGGACGAAGAGAGATACCTTGTTGTCTTCGTTAAGAGCGTTCCAGAGATCGTTTGTAAACGAATCGATGTCACCGTCGATCGAAACCTTAACGGGTTCGCCCTCAAAGCTCGGAAGAGGATTTCCGTTGCCGATGTAGGTGTGGATGATCCTGCCGTCGCCTGCAAGGGGATTCGTGTATGTGAAAGTATGTCTCTCACATGAATCAGGGTTGCCGTCAGCACTCTTCAGGATGGACATAGCATAGTTGAATGTATTGTTCTCGATGTGGAGGATGCCGGAGATCCTGGGGGTGTAATTAGGAGCGTCATCTTCGAATTCACGGCTTCTCAAAGCCTGCTCGAATGTCTGCTGCTTATCCATCTGCTCGTAAATGGTATCCGTCTGGTCACCGTTGGTAACGATGGTCTTGTTGCCAAGGACTCTTACGGGTGAATAGATGATAAGATGGGGATCCGTGAGCTTTGAAGGATCGAAAGCCTCGGTCTTGATACCGTCAGCCGTGGGAACGAAAACTCTGTTCCTTGAGTTTACCGATCTTCCCATGATGAAGTAGCCTGTTACGGCATACTTACCGCATGCGCTCTTTCCGATAACGATACCGCGGCCCGGATACTCGTTGCTCTTTACATAATCGAAGAGATTCTTCTTTTCCATAGTGACATCCTCCTGTATTAATCTTTTACTTTGGCTATGTTGTTTTCGATCGTGACCTGTCCGTCGGCTATGAGCCTTATCGCCTTGGGCAGTATCACCTGCTCGCATTCTTTCATTATCCTCTGCTGCAGCACTTCCGGCGTATCGTCAGGAAGGACATCGACAGTCTTCTGCAGGATGATGGGACCGGAATCGTATTCCTCGTTAACGAAGTGGACTGTTGCGCCCGATACCTTGACGCCTCTTGCCAGCGCAGCGACATGCGGTCTGATTCCGTACATGCCCTCACCGCAGAAAGCAGGGATCAAAGCCGGATGGATATTGATTATCCTGTTGGAGAACTTCTTCACGGTCTTAGGTCCCAGCAAAGACAGGTAGCCTGCGAGCACTATAAGCTCACAGCCTGCTTCTTCAACGGCCTTCAGGACTTCCGAATCCCATTCTTCGACAGAAGGATAGTCCCTGGATCTCATTACGACAGCCGGGATATTGTTATCTTTGGCTCTTGTAAGAGCATATGCGTCAGGAGAAGATGACAGCACCAGTCCGATATCTATATCGGAAAGGTAACCGTCTTTGATCTTATCTATTATCGCCTGAAGATTGGTTCCGCCACCGGATACAAAGACTGCGATTCTCATTCTTATCTACCTTTACTGATACTTGACTTCGTGTACGGAATCGTCTGTTTCCTCAGGAAGACCTGCGATGAAATTACCGTCAAAACATGCAGAGCATACTCCGCAGCTGATGCCTTCAAGGGAATCCCTGAGAGATTCAAGGCTGATATATCCGAGCGAATCGGCGCCGATCATCTTGCAGATATCCTCAACGGACATGAAACTTGCAGGAAGCTCCTCGCCCTTGGAAGCGTTTACACCGTAACAGCAGGGGAATCTGACCGGAGGTGAAGCAAGACGCAGATGTACTTCCTTGGCTCCATTCTCCCTAAGGAATGAAATGATGTGCTTGGTCGTGGTTCCTCTGACGAGAGAGTCGTCAACGATACAAACCCTCTTGCCTGCAACGGCAGTCTTAAGGACAGAGAACTTCATCCTTACGGCAAGCTCTCTTTGCTGCTGTGTGCTCTTGATAAAGGTCCTTCCGACATAACGGTTCTTGAGAAGACCTGCACCGTAAGGCACGCCCATGCCCTCGGCATATCCGATAGCGGCAGGGTTACCGGAATCAGGTGCGCCGATAACGATATCACAATCACAGGGCTGCTCCTTTGCAAGACGTCTTCCGACTCTTACACGGGACTCGAAAACGTTCATGTTGTCGATAACGCTGTCTGGCCTTGCGACATATACATACTCGAAAACACAGACCTTGCCTTCCTTATGGTCGCCCTTGCAGCCGCCGAAGTATGTTGAGCTAACTCCCTCGCTGCTGATGGAAACGATCTCGCCGGGATCAACGTCTCTAATGAACTCGGCATCCAGTGCATCAAGAGCACAGGATTCCGAAGACAGGATATACATGTCATCCTTCTTACCAAGAACGAGAGGCCTTAATCCGAAGGGATCCCTGACACCGATGATCTTGTCCTCGGTCATGAAGGTCATGGCATAAACGCCCCTGATCTCCTCACAGGTCTTGGCGATGGCTTCTTCACAGGTCTCTGTCCTGACACGGTTGCGCGAGAACAAAGAAAGGATGATCTCGGAATCGGTGTTCGTCTGGAAGATTGCACCGACATTCTTGAGTTCATCCCTGATAGCATTCTCATTATGGATAACGGAATCGACTACGAGAGCGATATTACCGACGCGTGATTTGATATGTATCGGCTGGATCGCATCATTGCCGGAATCCTTGGGGGATCCGCCTCTGGCATGTCCAACTGCAGCACAGCCTTCGAGAGCTGACAGGGTAATGTCGTCAAATACGTCAGTTACCAGGCCGTTGCCCTTATGGACAATAAATGCTCCGCGGTCGTTGATCGCTATGCCTGCGGACTCCTGTCCCCTGTGCTGCAGGGAAAAGATCCCGTAGTATGCGGTCTTTGCGACCTCATCCAATTTACCTTTTGTGTCGATACATCCGAAAATACCGCTCATGTTTCACCTCATATATAAAATTTTATGAATTCATGTTTTTGATCTTGTCCTGAAGATTCGCATCACGCTTATCAACAGACTCAGCAAGACTCGTCTTATAGTCAGAGAGCTTTGAAGAAAGCTCATCGTCCGATAATGCCAGGATCTGGCATGCAAGTATGGCTGCATTGGCAGCTCCGTCTATGGCAACTGTTGCAACAGGAATTCCTGTCGGCATCTGAACCGTTGCATAGAGAGCATCAACTCCTGCCAGGGCTCCGCCCTTACAGGGAACGCCGATGACGGGAAGCGTTGTATTGGCTGCGAGGACTCCGGCAAGGTGGGCTGCAAGACCTGCTGCAGCGATTATGACCTGTACTCCCTGTTCCTTCGCGTTCTTCGCAAGGCTGATCGCGCGCTCGGGAGTCCTGTGGGCCGAAGCTACTCTTGCTTCGTAAGCCACGTCAAACTTTTCGAGCATCTTGAAACAATTTTCCATTACGGGAAAGTCCGAATCGGAACCCATTACTACCAATACCTTAGTGTTACTCATATCTATACTGCCTTTCAAAAAAATATCACTCATCTTCAGTCGACCATTCAAGCCGCTTTAAGCACCTGTAATAGTCCGCAGAGCCCCATTCATAAGGCTTCGGGCAGAAGTCATTGCCGGGGCGCGTCGATGTCTGTGCATAGGGAATAACCTTCAGTCTATAGTCTACGCAATTCCCCCCCGTCTCGTCTATAAGAAATTTGCATTGAATTATCACAGAATCGGGGTCGCTCAATCTGTTATTTCCACCAAAACAGAAGTTTGACAAACTGTAGATTATGTAGCGGCCGTTGTAGTATTCGATCGGCTGGAGCCTGTGGGGGTGAGACCCGACCACGATGTCGGCTCCGTAGTCAATGAGAGCATGGCCCAATTCCTTCTGGGCATGGTTAGGTTCATAAGTAGCTTCAACGCCCCAGTGGCAGGAAGCTATGATCACGTTGCAGCCCTGACCCTTAAGCTGGTCGATCAGGCTCTTTCCCTGCGCTGCGGTCCCATTGTTTGAAAGGCCGAACATGCCGATAAGAACGCCGTTGACCTCATATGTTGCCACATAATACTGATCAGACCATACTATCCCGTATTTATCGAGATTTGCCCTGGTGTCGGAAAGGCCCTCCATCAGATAATCCTTGGTATGGTTGTTCGCTATGTTTACAGCCTCTATGTTCGCTCTCTTGAGCATCTCGAGGTTATCCGGCTTCATGGCAAAGCAGAACTGCTTTACGGCATGGGATTTCCTGTCCGTGACAGCATTTTCGAGATTGGCGAGCGTAAGGTCATCTTTCGCGAAAATGTCCTTGCAGTTCTGGAAACAGTAATCCAGATCCGAACCTACGACCGCATCAAAGCAGACCGAGTTATGCACGTTGATATCCTGCGTAAGGGTAAGATCGCCGACAAAGGATACCGTAACATCAACGGTCTTGGCTTCTTCAGACGGCTTGGTGCCTGTGCTTTCGGAAGGCTCGTTGTCTGTGGACAAAGAAGAAGCCGCGTTGAAGAGTTCATCTTCATTAACAGTACTGTCGGGACTTATGTCGAGAGTAGTATTCTGTGTGACAGTCCTGCCCGAGCAAGAAGCAGCGAGCATGGATATGGACATACAAATGATCAAAGCTGTTGCTTTGCAGCTGACACGGCTCAATTCAACTGTCACCTCTCGGATAATCTCTAATCCATTATAACAATAATCCGCCGTATTCAAGCTAATAAAAATAAAAATATTAAAGGCTGCCTCACATCATGTAAGACAGCCTTTGATCTTTAAGTTAAATCAGATCAGAACTTGGGGCACTGCGCCAGAGATGCAGCGATCTCTTCATCCGTAGGAACGTAATCGCTCATCGTGCCGTCGTTATACTGCTGATATGCGACCATATCGAAGTAACCTGTACCAGTAAGACCGAAGAGGATGTTCTTCTCTTCGCCTGTCTCCTTGCACTTAAGGGCCTCATCAATGGCAACACGGATAGCGTGTGAACTCTCAGGTGCGGGAAGGATACCCTCGACTCTTGCGAACATCTCTGCAGCCTCGAAGACTTCTGTCTGCTTGACGGAGCGTGCGGAGATGAGTTTGTCATCATAAAGCTGGGAGATAACGGGGCTCATGCCGTGATAACGGAGACCGCCTGCGTGGTTAGGTGCAGGAATATAACCGCTGCCCAGTGTGTACATCTTAGCCAGAGGACAGACCTTACCCGTGTCACAGAAGTCATATACATAACTTCCTCTTGTAAGTGACGGGCAGGATGCGGGCTCGACTGCGATGATCTCGTAATCAGCTTCGCCTCTCAGCATCTGACCTACGAAGGGTGAGATGAGTCCGCCGAGGTTGGATCCGCCGCCTGCGCAGCCGATGATCATGTCAGCCTTGACGCCGACCTTATCGAGAGCAGCCTTTGCCTCGAGACCGATAACGGACTGGTGGAGCAATACCTGATTGAGAACGGAACCCAATACATAACGGTAACCTTCCTGGGATGTAGCTGCCTCAACAGCTTCTGAGATAGCGCAGCCCAAAGAACCTGTCGTTCCGGGATACTGCTCGTTGATAGCTCTTCCGATATTGGTCTCCATCGAGGGGGAAGGTGTGACCTTCGCGCCGTATGTTCTCATGACCTCACGTCTGAAAGGCTTCTGCTCGTAAGAAACCTTGACCATGTAAACCTGGCAGTCAAGACCGAGATATGCACAAGCCATGGAAAGAGCCGTACCCCACTGACCTGCACCGGTCTCGGTGGTAACGCCCTTCAGGCCCTGCTTCTTGGCATAGTATGCCTGGGCAATAGCTGAATTGAGCTTATGGGATCCGGATGTGTTGTTGCCCTCGAACTTGTAGTAGATATGAGCAGGTGTACCGAGAGCCTTCTCAAGGCAATATGCTCTTACGAGAGGTGAGGGTCTGTACATCTTATAGAAATCCTGGATCTCCTGAGGGATATCGATATAAGGATTTTCATTATCAAACTCCTGGCGGCAGAGCTCCTCACAGAAAACGGGGAACAACTCCTCAAGCTTCATGGGTTCGCCTGTACCGGGATTAACGAGAGGTGCCGGCTTGTTCTTCATGTCAGCGCGGACGTTGTACCACTGTGTAGGTATCTCCTTCTCTGAAAGATAAACTTTGTAGGGGATATCAGACATATTAATGTCTCCTTTCGATTTATAGGATTCTCTTCCTTCCAGAAAAAATCAATTTATTATAAACTACTCGCGCCCGTTTGTGATAAACTTTTCGGGTATCGAAAAAGAAATGCAAGGAACATAAATGAAAACACACGATTTTTACTATGAACTGCCCGAAGAGCTCATCGCACAGCACCCTGCTGCGGTAAGATCCGATTCAAGACTCCTTTTGCTGGACAAGAAGACCGGCGAATATAAGGACAGGAAGTTCTATGAGCTCCCTGACTTCTTAAATCCGGGAGACCTGCTCGTTATCAACAACACGAGGGTAATCCCCGCAAGGCTCATGGGAGTAAGGAGCGACACATGTTCGGTCGTTGAGATCTTCCTGCTCAAGAGGCTCGACGAAAAGCGCTGGGAGACTCTTGCCCGTCCCGGCAAAAAGGTCAGACAGGGCCGCAGGATAACCTTCCTCGAAGGAGAACTCGAAGCAGAATGCGAAGATGTCCTCGAATCAGGCAACAGGATAATGAGATTCGATTACGAAGGGATCTGGGAAGAAGTCCTGGACAGGGCCGGCACAGTGCCCCTCCCTCCCTATATCCACGAGAAACTCGACGATCCCGAGAGATACCAGACAGTCTATTCCAAGCTTGAAGGCTCCGCCGCAGCGCCCACTGCAGGACTTCACTTCACTAAGGAACTCCTTGAGACGATCAAAGCAAAGGGCGTCAACATAGCAGAGGTCACCCTGCATGTGGGCCTCGGAACCTTCAGACCGGTTAAGGCCGAAGAGATAACCGAACACGAGATGCATTCCGAATGGTACGATTTCCCCAAGGAAGCATCGGATATGATAAATGCAGCAAGAAAATCCGGCGGCAGGATAATCTCAGTCGGAACGACTTCGACAAGGGTCCTTGAGACCGTCGCTGCTGCTGATCCGGAAATGAAACCGGCAACAGGCTATACGAACATCTTCATATACCCGGGCTACGAGTTCAAATGCATCAATGCCCTGATCACGAACTTCCATCTGCCGGAATCTACTCTTATAATGCTGGTATCGGCACTTGCCGGACGCGAAAACGTACTGGCAGCATATAACCACGCAGTCGAAGAAAGATACAGGTTCTTCAGTTTCGGCGATGCGATGTTCATCAGCTGAGGACCTACGGAGGAAAAGGTAATGGCGATAAAGCACCCCGTATACTACGAACACATCCACACCTGCAAGCAGACAGGCGCAAGACTCGGAAGAGTCCATACCCCTCACGGGACCTTTGACACGCCGGCTTTCATGCCTGTCGGCACGGCAGCTACAGTCAAGGGAATGTCACCTGAAGAAGTATCGGAAATGGGTGCCAACATTATCCTTTCCAACACCTACCACCTCTGGTTAAGGCCCGGGTCCAAGATCGTTGCCGGAGCAGGCGGACTTCATAAGTTCATGAACTGGCCCGGCGCAGTTCTCACCGACAGCGGCGGATTCCAGGTCTTCTCGCTCGCCAAGCCCAAGAACATCAAGGAAGAAGGCGTAATGTTCAACTCCCACATCGACGGGGCGAAGAAATTCCTTACACCCGAGCTTTCGATGGAGATACAGAACGACCTGGGAGCCGACATCATAATGGCTTTCGATGAGTGCTGCCCCTACCCTTCCGAATATGAATATGCCAAGAGATCTCTTGAAAGGACTACCCGCTGGCTGGGGCGCTGCATCGAGGCCCACAAAAACACTGATAATCAGGCGCTTTTCGGGATAATCCAGGGATCGATGTATAAGGACTTAAGAAAGATGAGCGCCGAACAGATCACTTCATTCGATCTTCCCGGATTTGCGATCGGGGGCTTGTCGGTCGGAGAACCCAAGGACATCTTCCTTGACATCCTCGGAAGCACCGTACCCCATATGCCGGAGGACAAGCCCCGCTACCTCATGGGAGTCGGAACTCCTGACTACCTTATCGAGGGATCGATCAACGGCATCGATATGTTCGACTGCGTCGTTCCTACAAGGATGGGACGCCACGGCACGATCATGACCGACAAAGGCCGCAAGATCATAAGAGACCAGAAGTACGCAGACTGCTATGAACCCATGGATCCCGTCTGTGACTGCTATGCATGCAGGAACTTCACCGCAGCTTATGTCCGCCACCTGCTCAAGGCCAATGAGATGTTCGGCTTAAGGCTCTGCACCTACCACAACATCCACTTCCTCTTAAAGCTCATGGAGAGGATCAGGGAAGCCATCGCCGAGGACAGGCTGGCAGATTTTGCGAAGGAGTTCTACGAGGGTTATTACAATCAGAATTGATATTCTTGTTTGTTCTTTTCAGGGGTTTTTTTACCAAACACTGTATAATCGAATGTTTAGTGAAATAATTCCCTGATTTTTTTCACCAAACGAATAAACAATTGATGTTTGGTGAAAAAAATCAAGCCAAATCAACAGATTATTTCACCAAACAGTCCATACCAAGACAGTTGGTGAAAATTCCGGCTTGTTTTTTTCACCAGATACCCCGAAAAAAAGCAGTTAGTGAAAAACACCCGGATTACACCTTTATGCACACCGCAGACAGATTCCCGCAGAGGAGTTCTGTCTTGTCTGATACGCGCCTTACCATATAATCCATCCACTCGTTGCAGTCGGATGAGATGAGGGCATCGGCGAGCATTCCTTCATTAGTAAGATTCGAATAGAAATTCTTTACTGAGCATACGACCATGTCACCTTCCTTAAGACCGAAGACACCGTTAGGAAGGATCATCATCTCACCGTTATTTACGATGCCTGCAAGGACCTGCCCTCTTCTCAGCGAATCGATCTTAAGAGAACTGTCGATCCTGAGGACCAGATAATCAATATCCTCAGGGATCTTCTCTTCCATGGCCTTGCATATTTCTTCAAGTGAATCTCCTTCTTTGGAGTCCTTGAGGATCTCGCTCAAGACAAATGCGCAGCTTAAGGTGTTTATATATTCTTCCTTGCCGCAAAAGACTGCAGCAGTAAAGCAGGGAGTCTCCGACACGAAGACTTCATCGTAGTAGTTCTCGGCATTTCCTTTATGTTTGAAGCATGCGTAATCTATCATGTCGTTATCCTCAGAAAAGGCTGCTGTCCATCTTTATAACTATGGCAGTGTAGTTGTCCTGTCTCTTCCTCTTGGCGCTCCTGATCCTGAGCTTGAGCTTTTCGGCGATCGCCGTGGCGGCTCCGTCGGTATAACGGGGCACTGTCACGACCGGGATCGCATCGGTAACGCCGTCTGAGCATATTATGATGACATCATCTTCCATAAGTCTTATCGGAGACGATGTCCTTATCACCTTGGAATTAAGATTGCCGACAAAGTCCATAAGGCCTTTCGAGCTCTTATTGACATAGGCTTCATGAGTGTTATCGCCGGCGGCGGCATATTTCTTTACCAGGAAAGATATATAGTTCTGTTTGGGGTTTAAGACAGTAGCAGTTCCCTTGCGGACGAGGATGATGTTGCTGTCGCCTAAGCTGTAGAAGTTCATGGCGTTGGCATAGACATGGATCATCGCCAGCGTCGCGCCGCCGCCGAGATTATATTTTTCGTATACCTCATCGGATATCTTGCGGATCTTTGCAGCATTGGCATCAGTATCTTCAAAACTGTATGGGTATTCTTCAGCCAGTCTCTCAGTCACGTATCTTGAGATGACCTGTCCGTCGGAGAGGCCGCCCATACCGTCAGAAACGGCAAATATCGTGCCGTTCACAGCTGAATCGGCAATCGGGGAGATATAAAGCGAATCCTCCTGGTTCTTTCTCTTGCCCTTGCCCTTGAAGTAAGCGGCATCGCAATAGAGATGGTATCCGCCGCCGCTGTCTGCGACCTTACGGATCTTCCTGACCTTAAGGATGTACATCACGAAAAAATATATCGAGACAAGAAAGGCAACGCCTATCACGGTCATGCCGATAAAAAACCATAATCTGGCGCTTTCGACAAGATATGAAAGATCAGCCATGACCATATCCCCGTTTCAAAGCAAAGTCCCTCTCCCTCTTATGTTCAAGAACACTTAAGTTCTTTAAGCACCCCTGCAAACTCGGCCATCTTGCTGATCGACCGGTCGGCTATAGCCTGACACTTCATCTTTTTGCCGTCTTTCCCCTTGAACTTGCCCGGCATCGGAGCAACGATCCCGAAGTTGGCATTCATGGGAACAAAATGCTTGATATTGGGATCTGAGACGTATGCTGCCATGGCACCCATTACGGTATCAGCATCCGGTTTAAAGGGAACTTCTTTTCCCAATGCCTTAAGAGCCGCATAGTATCCTGCCAGGAATCCCGATGCCGTCGACTCGATGTAACCTTCGACTCCGGTGATCTGACCTGCGAAAAAGAGATTCTTTCTGCCTTTGAACCTGTAGGTGTCTTCAAGATGAACAGGCGAATTAAGATAGGTATTCCTGTGCATGACTCCCATCCTGTAGTATTCGGCATTCTCAAGGCCGGGGATCATGCCGAAGACACGCTTCTGTTCGTCCCATTTGAGCCTCGTCTGAAATCCTACAAGATTGTACATGGTCTTCGCCCTGTCATCCTGACGTAGCTGCAGGCAGGCATAGGGTTCTTTGCCGGTCGCAGGATCTATGAGCCCGACCGGTTTCAGGGGACCGAATCTCATCGTGTCCTCTCCTCTTGAAGCCATGGTCTCGATAGGCATGCAGCCCTCGAAGACAACTTCCCTGTCAAAGTCTTTAACAGCGGCTCTCTCGGCAGAGATGAGCTCGCGGTAGAAAGCCAGATACTCATCTTTATTCATAGGGCAGTTAATATAGTCGTCTCCGCCCTTGCCGTATCTTGATGCGCGAAAAGCCTTGCTCATATCGATGGATGAACCCATGACGATGGGTGCTGCGGCATCGAAGAAATGCAAAGTGTCATCACCGCAGAGCTCGCCGATCTGATCGAAAAGATCCCCGTCTGTAAGAGGTCCTGTCGCGATTATGGTGATCTCGTCATCGTCAGGGATCTTCTTAATCTCTTCATTGATGACTGTGATCCTGTCAGATGACTTGATCCAATCCGTGATAAAGCCTGCGAACTCTTCCCTGTCGACCGCCAATGCTCCTCCTGCGGGAACCCTGGCTTTGTCGGCAGCTTCCATGATAAGAGATCCTGCAATCCTGAGTTCTTCCTTAAGAAGACCGACCGCATTCGTTACGGAATCGGCCCTCAGGGAATTACTGCATACGAGTTCCGCAAACTTGTCGGAATGGTGCGCGGGAGAATACTTGACGGGCTTCATCTCGTAAAGCCTTACGTCAACTCCCATCAGGGCGGCAATGTGAGCAGCCTCCGAGCCTGCCAGGCCTGCTCCGATTATGTTGATAACAGGCATAGGCTCAGCCTTCCTTGTCATCAGCAGACTTCTTGCCTGAAGAAGTCTGGCGCTGTGTATTGCTGCTGCACTCCTTGTTAGAACATCTGGGATATACTTTCTTGCCGTATCTCTTCCAAACCATATAGGAACCGCAGACGGAGCATGTCTTGCCCTCTACGGGAAGATCCCAGGAGATGAAATCGCAATCAGGATCCTTGCCCTTCTTGTCGCATGTATAGAACGTCTTGTTCCTGTATTTCTTAGACTTATGGGTAAGGAGACCGGAGCCGCAGTAAGGACATGTTCCCTTAGCCTTGACTTCAACGTTCTTGGTGTACTTACATGTCGGGAAATTAGAACATGCAATGAACTGGCCGTATTTGCCTTCCTTCATTACAAGGTCGGCGCCGCAGATAGGGCATTCCTCACCGGTCTTGACGGGTTCGATGACAACCTTTTCGACCGTATCCATAGCGTTTTCGACCTGCTCGTGGAAAGAAGGATAGAATTCATCCACGACATTGGTCCATTCTTTCTTGCCGGATTCGATATCATCGAGATCCTCTTCCATTCCTGCCGTGAACTTGACGTCAACGATCTCGGAGAAATTCTCATTGAGAAGGTTGGTTACGATCCTGCCAAGTTCCGTGATCTTAAGGAACTTGCCGTCCTTTACGACATAATTCTTTTCGAGTATTGTTCCGACCGTGGGGGCATATGTGGAAGGACGGCCGATGCCGTATTCTTCCATAGCCTTGATAAGAGTAGCTTCTGTGTAATGAGCCGGGGGCTGGGTGAACTTCTGGGTGCCGTCGAGGCCGAGATTCTTTATCGCCTGCCCTTCTTCCAGAGGAGGAAGAACAACATTTGCGGGCTTATCGTCGTTATCGTCTGTCTGGATGTCTTCCTTGATATCGGAATAGAGAGCCAGGAAGCCCTTGAACTTTATAGTCTCACCCGTTGTCCTGAACACGTCGATGCCGCTCGATACTTCGATGTTGACCGTATCGATGGAAGCTGCTGCCATCTGAGTTGCAAGGAATCTGTCCCAGATGAGCTTATAGAGCCTGTACTGGTCTGAAGAAAGAGATGCCTTGATGCTCTTGGGCGACAGGTCGAAATGCGTGGGACGGATAGCCTCGTGCGCATCCTGTGCCTGGTTCTTGTTCTTGAACTGTCTGTTGTACTTACAGAGGTATTCTTCACCATACTCGCTGAAGATCAGGCTCCTTGCTGCCGCAACAGCCTCATCGGAGACTCTGACTGAGTCAGTTCTGATATATGATACGAGAGCCGTATGGCCTAAGCCCTGGATCTCGATACCCTCGTAGAGCTGCTGGGCGACAGACATGGTCTTACGCGATGTGAAGGAAAGTCTTCTCGAGGCCTCCTGCTGCAGAGTGGAAGTCGTGAACGGAGGCATGGGGTTGCGTTCCCTGCTGCCCTTCTTAACGCCGGTAACAAGGAAATCGCCCTTGCCGATCCTTTCTTTTATCTGATCGACATCTTCTTTGCAGGAAAGCTTGACCTTCTTGATCTTGCCGTCCTCATTAACGCCGTGATAGGTAACCTTGAACGCTTCGTTGTCGCGGTCGGGGGTTACTAATGCAGTAAGAGTCCAGTATTCTTCGGGATTAAATGCTTCTATCTCATTATCCCTGTCCATGACGATCTTGGATGCAACGGACTGGACACGGCCTGCGGATAGCTTCTTCTTTACTTTCTTCCAAAGGAGCGGGGACAGTTCATAGCCCACGAGCCTGTCAAGAACACGTCTTGCCTGCTGGGCATCGACAAGGTCGAGATCGATCGCTCTCGGATTCTCTATAGCTTCCTGTACTGCTTTCTTCGTGATCTCGTTGAACGTGATCCTGCATGATGAGTTGGAATCTATCTTGAGCACCTGGGCAAGGTGCCATGCTATTGCTTCTCCTTCGCGGTCAGGGTCCGTTGCGATATATACGAAATCGGATTCAGCCGCTTTATCCTTAAGTTCCTTGATAACCTTCGCCTTGCCGGCCATGGGGATGTAAATGACCTTATAATTGTTATTAACATCCACGCCCTTCTGATTAGGCGGCAGATCCCTGATATGGCCTACAGACGCTACGATATCGTAATCTTTCCCGAGATATCTTCCGATGGTCTTGGCCTTTGCGGGAGACTCAACAATAACTAATTTTTTACCCATACAATACCTTTCTTTTGACAAGTCATTTCGTAATAATAATACTTTTTATTACATCATTATACGATTGTCAAGATATATTTCCCGTCGCTAAGGGTCAGTTCGCCTGACGCTTCAAGGGAGATAAGAAGGCGGGTAACAGCCGCTAAAGAAAGGCCGAAAAGGGCGCAGAGCTCGTCTTGGGAACGGGCTTTCAGGGAAAGTTCATCCTTTATGAGTTTTTTCCATTCATTGTCGGACATGAGCGCGGGAGTCTCCCCGGCTTTCTTCCTCAATCCGTCTATCGAGATCACTGAAGGAGGCATAAGAGATCTGAGATCAACATCCTTTATCTTCCTGTTCATCAAGGCACTGATCACGGCATCCTCGACCATGGCAGAGTTTATCAGAGGCGTTGCACCGTCTGCAAGGAGCAGATTTCCTCCTTTGCAGTCCTCCGAAAAGATATTGTTCGGCAGCACAAAAACATCCTTGCCCTGTCCGGCTGCAAAAGATGCGGTATGCAAGGTCCCCGATATCTCCCCTGCCTGCATGATGAGACAGACATCGCCTATGCCTGCGATCAGCCTGTTGCGCGAAGGAAAGTATTGTCTAACTGCCCTTATCCCCGGAGGCATCTCCGATACAACCAGCCCCCGCTGACATATCTTTTCGTATATATCTCTGTTGGCGTAAGGATAGATGTCATCCACGCCGCCCGCAAGGAAAGCTACCGTCCCTCCCTGATTGTCCACTGACGCCTCATGGGCCGCCCTGTCCGTTCCCGCAGCCATCCCTGACGCGATCACGACATTTCTCGAAGACAGCCTGTCCGCGAAAAATGAAGCAGCATAGAGCGCATACCTTGTCGCATCCCTCGACCCGACAATAGATACGCATCCGCATTTGTCGCATTTCCCGAACATGGACCTTAAGCCTTTGGCAAAGACAACATCCGGCATTCCGCGGACGCACTTCCAGTTATAAGGGTAATCGGGATCTTCGCGGGATACCGTAAAGATCCCGTTCTTCGCCGTTCTGTCGATGTAGCCGTCACAGGTTTTTCTTATCTCATCAGATCTTTTCTTAAGATCCTGCAGAAAATCTTTGGCAAGCTCCGTTCCGGCTTTCTTCGAGTTCTCTTCTATGAGAGATGCGTCCGCAAAATCCCTGTGTGATTTATAGACTCCGGTACGGTACAATTCATCGAGCTTCTTCCTTGATATTTTCATCACCTGACGCATCGCCGTATAGTAACAGTCTTCGTAATTAGCTTTATTCATAGGCAGCTCTCCATTCTTCTGTACATCACTGCTTCATCCACGTCTTCATCGGTTATGTAGTCCCGGCCCTCAAGATCAGCCACTGTCCTTGCTACCCTGACGATACCGAGGTAACCCCTGCCTGATACGAGCCCTTTATCCGACAGACTTTCCAGATGATCGATCACCCTGACAGGCACGCGCATGATATCAGCGTAATTCGCGCATATGACATTGGAATTGAATATGTCCCTGCCGAAGTCCTTATATCTTTCCTTCTGGATCTGTCTTGCAGCCAGGACCGCTTCTGCCGCAGCCGGTGATTCAGCCTTCCCGCTGCCATCCTCCAGCATCGATCTTTTGGCGTTCTTATCTATCGATACCATCTCGCAGATAAGATCCATCCTGTCGATGAAAGGACCTGAAAGGCGGCTCAGATATTTTTTCTTTGCCGTCGGACTGCATCTGCACTTGCCGTTCCCCTCGAAAGCATATCCGCATTTACAGGGATTCCCCGCAGCTACAAAGACATAATTTGCAGGAAAGCGGTATCTCCTCCCGTTTGCATAGATGCATACGGACCTGCTCTCCAGAGGCTGTCTTAACATCTCAAGGACAGGTCTTTGGAATTCCGTTATCTCATCCGCGAAAAGGACACCGTGATTTGCCAGCGCGAGTTCCCCGGGTGTGAGGCTCCTCGAATTGCCGATAAGCCCGGTAACGGTGATGTTCTGGTCTATGTAGCGGTAAGGTCTCGTAACGGCATCTTCAGTATTACCGCGGTCAAGGAGTTCATTGACCGAAAAGATCTCGGATGCCTCATCCCTGTCCGGAGGCGGCATGATGCCGGATATGATCTTGCCCGCCAAAGTCTTGCCGCAGCCGGGGCTCCCCAGGAGCAGGACCGTATGATTTCCTGCGGCAGCTATTACCAGTGCCCGCTTGGCTTTCTGCTGTCCTTTCAGTTCGGACAGGTCTACGGAGGCTGTTATCCCCTGCCGGAAATCAGTTTTTCGAAAATCCACAGGCTCATAACAGCCGTATAAGAAGATCTCCCTCAGGTCGGACAGGCTGTTTACGGTCATGGCCCTGATACCGGCGCATTCTGCCGATCTTACGGCCCCTTCAGGGATTATAACGATATCTGGACTGTTGTCTGCTATATTGCAGAGCCTTACGGCACAGGCAGGAGTCGCTTTAACGCCGCCTGTAAGAGACAGTTCCCCTTCAAGGTAGACATGACAGTCCGGCTGCCTTAACTGTCCGGATGCAAAAAGTATGCCGCAGGCTATGGCAAGATCGAATGACGTCCCGGATTTTTTGATATATGCAGGACTTATCCCGACAGTAATATGTCCCCTCGGCATCGAATAACCTGAAGAGATGAGAGCGGATCTTATCCTGCCTTCGGATTCCTTTATCGAAGCATCGCAAAGACCTATGATGTCGAATGTGGGAATACCGGGCGTTACGGATATCTCGATCTCGGATAGAGTTGCGGTGATCCCTTCCACGAACGAGGAATACACCTTGGATAACTTCAGATTTGCAGCCATGTCCGTCACCTCCTCTGTAAGGAGATGATAGACCGTTTTTCGCGTCAAAAAACTACGAAAATCTCACAAAAAACTACAAAGTCTCAATATTTCTTAAATCATCCGGCAAGGCCTGCACTCTTGACCGAATATGATGTAACATTAAGGATTGTCTCCCCGTCTATCTGAAGTGCGACAGGCCTGTCAAACTCGACAGTTACTTCCTTGCCGCGCCTTATCTCGACCATGTTGGTATATTTGACATGCTCTCCCTTAAAGATCTTGGGGAATGCGATAAGGGTCCTGATCTTGCCCTTGCCGTACATTACCATGCAGGAGACCTCATCGTTCTTAAGCCTGTCCTGATCAGGGGTGGGATACATGCCGCCGCCGTAGCATCTGCCGTTCATGGTAGGAGCTATCCAGGTCTTGTCGTATTCCTTGGTAACACCGTCAACGGTTATCTTGGCGTGAGTCGGCTTGTAATGGAAAAGAAGGCCCTTGATCGCAATGCCTGTGTAATCGATCTTCTTCTCTCCCGCTTCTCTCAGCTGATCACCGACTTCACAGCAATATCCGTCGATCCCGTAGCCTATGCCGTTTATAAACCTGTAATCCTTGCCGTTAACGGTAACGACGGGAAGGTGCTTAAGATATTTGCTGATCTCGACAAGCTTATCTGCCGGTTCGCCTATGTCGGTAAGGAAATCGTTCCCGGTGCCGGCAGCATAGAGATATATCTCATTCGGGTAATCTATGTCATAAGTATTGTTTACAAAATGATTCAAGGTTCCGTCTCCGCCCACGATAACGACCTTATCGTCCGGCGCGATGGAATCAAAGAAAGCCTTGGGATCTTCGATTCCGAGCACATTGGTCAGGACCTGTTCCTCCTTGGGAACGGGGATCGCCCCGAGTTTCTCCTCGCCGCGGTTATTGTTAGCCTTGGGATTATACAAGATCTGATATTTGCTCATAGTACCGCCTCCAGCATCATCATAATCAATTTGATTGTATCACAATGTATTTTTTTATATGAAGATTTGAGAAAGTTTATTCATTGATATATAATAGCCCGCGAAAAGATAATTGATCCGGAGGAATGAACAAGATGAAATTAGGTATAGTCGGTCTGCCGAACGTAGGAAAGAGCACATTATTCAACGCAATTACCAAAGCCGGCGCAGAATCGGCCAACTATCCTTTCTGTACCATAGAACCTAACGTGGGTGTCGTTGCAGTCCCTGACGAGCGTCTGGACAAGCTCGCCGAGATGTATAACCCCCAGAAATACACTCCTGCAGTCGTCGAGTTCGTAGACATCGCAGGTCTCGTAAAGGGCGCTTCCAAGGGCGAAGGCCTCGGCAACAAGTTCCTTTCCAATATAAGGGAGTGCGATGCCATCGTACATGTTGTAAGATGCTTTGACGATCCTGACGTTGTTCATGTCAACGGCAAGGCAGACCCCAAGTCTGATATCGAGACTATCGAGCTCGAGCTGATCCTGTCTGACATGGAGATCATGGAAAAGCGCATAGAGCGCACCCAGAAGATGATGAAGGGCGGCGACAAGACCTACCAGGCCGCTTTAGACCTCTATCAGAAGATCTATAAGTGCCTCGAGGAAGAAAAGCCCGCAAGATCCCTGGAGTACGATGACGAGGAATCCGAACTCACCAGAGACCTCCAGCTCATCTCCATGAAGCCGGTACTCTATTGTGCAAACATCGCTGAAGACGACATCAAGAATCCCGATATCCCTTATGTCAACACGGTAAAAGAGATCGCAGCACAGCAGAACAGCGAAGTCGTCGTTATCTCAGCTAAGATCGAGGATGAGCTCGGTCAGCTGGAACCCGAAGACCGCGAGATGTTCCTTGATGATCTCGGTATCGACAGCGCAGGTCTCGACAAGATGATCAAGGCTTCCTATAAGCTCCTCGGTCTCATCTCCTACCTTACCGCAGGTCCCCAGGAAGTCCGTGCATGGACGATCAAGAACGGAACCAAGGCTCCCCAGGCTGCAGGCAAGATCCACTCTGATTTTGAGCGCGGTTTCATCCGTGCGGAAGTCGTATCCTATGACGACCTTGTCGCCTGCGGAACATATAACGCTGCAAAAGAAAAGGGTCTTGTAAGATCCGAAGGCAAAGAATATGTGATGAAAGACGGTGATGTTGTCCTCTTCAGGTTCAACGTCTGATCAGTCCAGCGTTACTTCACCGTTGCCGCTGATATCTATGGGATCTCCCAGATAAGTCGGTTCAACCCTTAACAGGCACTGAAAGAAATCCTTGGACATAGCTAAGACTTCTCTCGGGTAATACTTGGGGTTGATAATGTAATTGCTCGCGCCGGCATCCACTCCATAGCACTCTATACCATATGCCGAAGCGTTATACATCGATCTGTAGAGATGGTATTTCTGCGTAACTATAAGAGCCTTCCTGATGCCGAATATCCTGGCTGCCCTGGACATGGTCTCATAAGTTGAAAATCCTGCGTGATCAAGGAAGATATCCTCCGAAGGAACGCCGCTGTTGAGCGCGTATTCCCTCATGACTCCGACTTCGTTATAATCTGCCTGCCCGTGATCACCGCTCATGAGGATCTTGGGAGCGCATCCTGCCTTATAAAGATCTACGGCCGTATCGAGCCTGTCGGCGAGCATGGGGCTGGGTCCTCCGTTCCATGCGGCACAACCGAGGACGATTATTGCGTCGTAACTGTTATCCTTAAGATTTGAACTGAGATAATCTTCTGCGGAATAGACACGGCCGCAGACTGATAAGAATACGAACAGGCTCGAAAAGATACCTGTCAGAGCCAATATGACCACAAAACGGAAACAGAAGATCAGAAAGTTTTTAAACTTTGTCCTGGTCTTAATGCTCTTCTTCATCTTCCTCTTCCCTGTCTTCTTTTTCAGCAGGACCATAGAATGCTTCATCTTCGGCCTTTACCTGCTCGGCGGATCTCATCTTGCCCGCCTGCGCCTGTTCTTTCAGTTCCTGGAGGGTCTTGATCGACTTTACCAGAACGAACATGACCACAAGAAATATGAACAGTATCATTATCTCAGAGATAAGGGTAAACGTTATCGGTATTTTCTCGGCAATTACGATTATGACCGTGATCAGGACCGTACCCGACAGATAGACTGCTGAGGACGCGATAAGGTAATTCCTGTACTTTTGAAGATCGCCCTGAAGTTTCAGTAAGATGCTGAGCAGGAGCGCGGCAAGGGCAACCGCATTAAATGCCAGGGCAATGACCGTTGAGGCTGTCATACCCTGATACCTCTCTCAACCAGCTGGCTCTTTATGAGTTCTTCCACCTGGGAATAAGTCTGCTCAATACTGCCGGAATTATCGATGACAAAATCAGCAAGATCTGCATATTCGGCATCGCTTAACTGCATTGCGATCCGTCTCTGAGCCTCCCCGGGACTTAATCCACGGTCTATGAGCCTTGCGATCCTGGTATCAGGATCACATCTTACGACCCATACCTGATCTGACATATCAACAAATCTTTGTACCGGGATCGGAACATCCAGTATCAGGCATTTCGTATTCTTTGCAGTCTCTTCTTCTATCCTCTTTTCCATCTCGGCGAAAACATGCTTATGAACGATCGAAGAGAGCAGGTCAAGTTTCATCCTGTCATGAAAGACTATATCTGATATGTATTTTCTGTTCATGGCGCCGTCAAGGCCGACCGATGCGGGACCGAACACTTCCGCAACTTCCGCAACGGCGCTTCCGCCTTCCGCGGTGACATCACCGGATATCCTGTCCGCATCAAGGACAACAAGGCCCTTATCTTCAAGGTATCTGCTGACTGTTGTCTTGCCGCTTCCTATTCCGCCCGTAACACCAACGATAAACATCCGTTAATACTCCTTTAAGCTATTTGGCCTCGAGCCAGTCTTTGCCGCTGTTGACTTCTGCAACGAGCGGGACCTTGAGAGAAGCCGCGCCCTCCATCTCTTCCTTCAGCAGGGCTGCACATTCATCCGCTATTTCAGGCGGACACTCAATGATAAGCTCATCGTGAACCTGCATTACGAGCTTGGCTTCAGGGAATCTCTCTTCGAGCGCCTTTGAAACCTTGTTCATGGCGATCTTGATGATATCTGCCGCGGTCCCCTGGATGGGAGTGTTCATCGCGACCCTTAATCCGAAGTTCTTTACATTTCGGTTCTGGCTCTTAAGCTCGTTTAAGATCCTCTTCCTGCCGAACATTGTCTCGGCATAGCCCTTCTTTTCGCCCTGTTCCTTAAGGCCGTCAAGATAAGCCGTAATGCCGGGAAACTGCCTTGAATACTGCTTGATGATCTCGGAAGCTTCGGCGATGCTTATCTTCAAGTCATTCGACAGACCGTAATCGGAGATGCCGTAGATAATGCTGAAGTTTACGGTCTTGGCGGAGGACCTCATCTTATGCGTGACCTCATCTTCAGAGACGCCGAATATCCTCGTTGCAGTCATCTTATGGATGTCTTCGCCTTTAAGGAAGGCATCTGTCATGTATTCATCACCTGAAAGCGCCGCCAGGAGCCTTAATTCGATCTGCGAATAGTCGGCATCGACAAGGACTTTGCCGGGTGCTGCCGTAAATGCAGCCCTGAGCCTCGAACCCTCATCAGTCCTGACAGGGATGTTCTGCAGGTTGGGTTCCGTCGATGAAAGCCTGCCTGTATTGGTCATGGCCTGAGTGAAGGTGGTATGGATCCTGCCGTCTTCCGAAATGAACCTCATTAGTCCTGATGCATATGTGGAATCGAGCTTTGACAGTTCCCTGTAATCGAGGATCGGATCTATTACAGGGCTGTATCTCCTGAGTCTGTTAAGCTCATCGCTGTCCGTAGAATAAACACCGGTCTTCCCTTTCTTGCCGTGAGGAAGGTTGAGCTTATCCTCACTGAAGAGAACATCGGATAACTGCTTGGTCGAAGAGATGTTGAACTCCTCGCCGGTCATCTCATAGATCGAATCACGGAGCTTTGCGAGCCTGTCCTGATATTCGGAATGAAGATCATTTAAGATATCGTATGAGACATGCATGCCGTTGCGTTCGATCTTATCGAGCGTAACAACCAGCGGGAACTCTATCTCATAAAGGAGCTTATAAGCACCTTCTTTTTCTATCTTCGCCTTAAGGCAGTGATAGCAGGCAAGATTTGAAAGGACCCTGCGTGCAAGCGACTTAAGTTCATCCTTAAGGTTCTTGTCAGCCTCGTCATCGAAAAACGACAGCTGGCCTTCCTTTGCTGAATATGCTTCCCATTTGCAGGGACGCCTTGCTGCAGATTCGTAGAGCCTTATGAAATCAGGCTTGCCTTCACAGAGGTTAAGTACGGATCCCGCAACATATGTATCGAAAACGCTGTCGATCTTGGGCAGCGGACATGGCAGGATCTTCGAACGGTCCTTATATTCGAATCCGACAGGAATAAATGCGTTTGTTCTTTCGCAGGCCCCGGTCAGTCTTTCCGGAGATAAGAACAATATCTTTCCTTCATTCCACAAGGCCAGGATGCATATCTTCCTGTCTCCCGAAGAAGAAAAGTCCAATCCGACGGCGCCGCCTTCGCTGCCGGTCTCCGAATCGATCAGGGAAACAACAGTTTCCATAGGGACATCGTCAATAGAAGGATCCTCCGGGACTGTTCCCGTCAGCTCATCGAGTCTTATGAATATGTTTTCGGCGGAAGGATCTTCTTCGGCAGAACCGGACAGAGCTTCCTCCGACAAAGACATGGATTCGAGCTTAAGTTTCTTTATGAGACTTCTCAGGGCAAGCGCCGACAGGCGGTCGAACAATGCTTGTTTATCCTTGATCTCATCGAACTTAGTATCGGCAATGCTGATATCGACCGGAGCGAACCTGTCGATGGTAACGAGTTTCATGTTAAGCGCGAGCTGGTCCTGAGCCTGTTCGATATTGGCTTTCAGAGCAGCGGAAAGTTCATCTTTATGTTCGATGACGCCGTCAACGGTACCGTAATCGGCGATCAGTCTGAACGCGGTCTTGGGCCCGACCTTATCAACACCCTTGATATTGTCGGAACTGTCACCCATAAGGGCTTTGACATAGATGAACCTGTCAGGAGTTATTCCGTTCTCTTCGAAAAAGAGTTCCTTGTCGTATAAGACTCTCGGCGGCTTTCCCTTGCCGGACTGGGGAAGTATGACTTTTGTCTTATCAGATATAAGCTGGAAATCGTCGTGGTCACCGCTTAAGATGAATACTTCGTCTCCCTCATCTTCTGCCAGTCTTGAAAGAGTACCGATGAGGTCATCAGCTTCATAACCCGGGAGTTCATAACGGGCTATGCCCATGTGATCCAGCAGTTCCTTGATCACAGGCATCTGGGCTGCCATGTCGTCAGGCATGCCCTTACGGTTAGCCTTGTATTCATCGCTCATCTTATGCCTGAAGGTAGGCTCTCTCCTGTCGAAGAGAACGCATATGGAATCCGGAGAATACTCATCAGTTACGCTTAAGAGCGAATTAAAGAATCCGTTGACCGCGCCTGTGGGCGTGCCGTCGGGGGCAGTCATCGGCGCCCTTCCGATAACGGCATAATATGCTCTGTTTACTATCGAGTTACCGTCAACCAGAAGGAGTCTTCCCATCAGTCCTTACCCTCCGAAAAGTCTTTCTTTTTGTTCTCTTCTTCGATCTGCCTGTTCCTGACTTCATGGGCGGTGCTGATCATGAGCTTGATCCTGTTGAGCTGGTTAGCTTCAGATGCACCCGGGTCATAATCTATCGCGATTATGTTGGAAGTCGGATACTGACGTCTTAATTCCTTGATCATGCCCTTACCGGTAACATGGTTAGGCAGACATGCAAAAGGCTGTGCACAGATGATATTCGGAACTCCGTCCTGTATGAGCTCGATCATCTCGGCCGTTAAGAACCACCCTTCACCGCAGAAGTTGCCGCAGCTTAATACCGTGGATGACTTCTTGGCCAGTTCCTCTATCCTCTCGGTCATCATGAACTTACCGTTTGTCTTAGCGAATGCCTTGTTGATAGGATGTCTCAAAATTTCAAGGAAATTGATTATCTGCTGGTTGATCCTGGCGCTCTTACTGCTCCTTCCCAGGTTTTCAGCAGCCCAGATAGGGTTGTAGCAGCAGTAGAGGAAGAAATCCAGAACGCCGGGCAGAACGCCTTCACAGCCTTCCTGCTCGATCACGTCAATGGCGTTGTTGTTAGCGTCAGGCTGGAACTTTACGAGGATCTCTCCTACAAGTCCGACTCTCGGTTTCCTCGGGATGTCCTGCAGAGGGAGCTGGTCGAACTTTTCGACTGCCAGCTTTACGAACTGCTTGTACTTCTTGATAACAGGCGGATTCTTAAGATCAACGCCTATGCCAGCAAGTACCCGGTCGATCGCCTTCTGCTCCTCGGGGGATCTGGAATAATAAGATCCGGGCATGATGCGGTCGTATCTCTCACTTAAGTCTTCGTAGCGGTCGGAAGGATTGATCATGCGTCTTCCGATTATATTGAAGTATGAATAGAGTGCATTCGCAGCTCCGGGCACCGTCTCATAAGGTCTCGTCCTCAAAAGGAGAGTCGAAAGCATGTCACCCATCGCAAATGACCTTACGGCATTAAGGATGAAGGGGATCGTCGGCGTAAAGCCTTCATTCTTCTCGAACTGCTGTACGGAGAGAGCTATTACGGGTATCTGGGGATATCCGGCTTCCTTCAGAGCTTTACGCAGGAAAGCGACATAGTTGGTCGCACGGCATCCGCCGCCGGTCTGCGTGATCGTCACTGTCGTGTTGTCGGGATCTATCTCGCCCCTTAAGATCGCATTCATCATCTGACCGACGACGATGACAGTCGGGAAACAAGCATCGTTATTTACGAACTTCAATCCGCACTCGATGTCTTCCCTCGTAGCCTGTTTAAGGACCCTGAGCTTATATCCGGCCTTGTGGAATGTTGCTTCGAGGAACTCGAAATCGATAGGCGCCATCTGAGGCGCAAGGATCGTGTGGTTCTTGCGGTGTATCTTCTTAAACTCTTTGCGCTTCAAGACATAATTGCCTTCATCAGAAGGAACAACTGCCGTTTCACCGCCCTTTGCCGCATTAGACTGATCTCTCTCGTTCATGGCAACAACGAGCGATCTCATCCTGATCCTTGCAGCACCGAGATTGGATACTTCGTCTATCTTGAGCAGAGTATAGAGTTTTCCAGAAGACTCAAGGATCTCCTGAACCTGGTCAGACGTAACCGCATCGAGACCGCATCCGAAGCTCGTGAGCTGAACGAGCTCAAGTTCGGGATGGGAGATAACGAAAGCGGCTGCCTCGTAAAGTCTCGTATGGTACATCCACTGGTCAACGACTCTTATGGGACGCTTGAGCACACCGGGCTTTGCAACGGAATCCTCCGTAAGGACAGCCAGGCCCAGCGCATTGATCATCTCAGGGATGCCGTGGTTGATCTCGGGATCGACATGATATGGTCTTCCCGCGAGAACAACGCCCTTAAGGCCTCTCTTATTCATCAGTTCAAGAGTCTTCTTACCCTCTTTTGAGATGTCTTTCTTATAGTTATGGTATTCCCTTGCGCCTTCCTCGCATGCTGCCATGGCTTCATCCAGGGTAACGTTGCAATATGAGAAACACTTCACGAGGTTATTGGCAACACTCTCAAGATTGTCGAGAGGCGTGAAAGGATTAAGGTATCTGATCTTCTTGTCACGGAGGTTCTCCACGTTGTTCTTGATGACCTCAGGATATGAGCATACGATCGGGCAATTGTAGTGGTTGTTGGAATTGCTGTTTTCGATGCCCTCGTAAGGAACGTCAGGATAGAAGATCGTATCGATGCCGCGGGCAATGAGATTTTCGATATGACCGTGAACGAGCTTAGCGGGATAACATACGCTCTCAGAAGGGATCGTCTCCATTCCCTTCTCGAAAAGGGCATGCGACGATCTTGCGGAGATCAGCACGCGGAATCCGAGCTTGGTCAGCACGGTAAACCAGAAAGGATAGTTCTCATACTGGTTCAAAGCCCTCGGGATACCGATTACGCCTCTCGGCGCATCCTCTTCCTTAAGGGGCTTATAGTGAGCGAAAGTCCTCTCGTATTTATATTTGAACAGGTTCGGCAGTCTCTCCTCGTCGCTCTTTACGGAAGCCTCGCCTGAAAGGACGATATCTTCACCTCTTTCGCATCTGTTGCCTGACACGAACTTCCTGCCGTTGGAGAAAGTCGCGATAGTGAGCCTGCAGTGGTTTGTACATCCGGGGCACTGGGTATTCTCAGTCTCCATGCTGAATGCATCCAGTTCTTCGGGTCCTAATACAGATGAACGGTAATCTTCTGCTTCGGGAACCCTCTCCCTTGCGATCAGAGCGGCACCGAAAGCACCCATGAGACCTGCGACATTGGGACGGATGACGTCTCTTCCGGATACGATCTCAAAACACCTCAGGATAGCGTCATTGAGGAAGGTTCCTCCCTGAACGACTATGTTCTTGCCGAGCTGCTCTGTGTCTCTTATCTTGATGACCTTGTAAAGAGCGTTACGTACGACAGAATAGGAAAGTCCGGCCGAGATATCTCCGACTGACGCTCCTTCCTTCTGTGCCTGTTTTACCTTGGAATTCATGAAGACGGTACATCTGGTACCGAGATCGACAGGTTTGGTGGCAGCAAGAGCTTCCCTTGCAAACTGCTTGGAATCCATGCCCAGGGTCTGTGCAAAGGTCTGTATGAAAGAGCCGCACCCCGAAGAGCATGCTTCATTGAGCATGATCGAATCGATAACGCCGTTCCTTATCTTCATGCACTTCATGTCCTGTCCGCCGATATCGATGATGAAATCGACATCCGGGCAGAAGAACTTGGCTGACTTAAAATGCGCCATAGTCTCGATCTCGCCGATATCAACACCGAGCGAAGCCTTGATGATGTTCTCGCCGTAACCCGTGACACATGAATTGACTATATAGCAGTCTTCCGGCATCTTCTCATAGATGTCGCGGAGGATATTGACAGCGCTCATGACGGGATTTCCCTTGTTGCCTGCATAGTAGGTATAGACAAGATCGCCCTTGCCGTTGATAACGACGGCCTTGGTCGTCGTGGATCCTGCATCGACGCCGAGGAAAAGAGGTCCCTTCTGATCCCTGATATCCAATACGGGGATCTTGTCCTTCTCATGCCTCTCATCAAATCTGGCTTTATCAGCCTCATCCTTGAAGATCGGATCGATCCTGATGATGTCGGGAACAAATCCTTCCTTGTTCTTGAACTTTTCGAGGAGTTCAGAAAGGATAACGCCCTCATCTTCCGGATCGTTGCTTAAAGCAGCGCCGAGGGCAACATATATCTGAGCATCCTCAGGCATCCAGAAAGACTTGGCCTTATCGGCGAGCGTCCTCTCGAATGCATTGCGGAGCTCGGAGTTGAAATACAGTGGTCCGCCGAGGAATGCGACGTTACCCTTGATCGGGCGGCCGCAGGCAAGTCCGGCGATAGTCTGGTTGACTACTGACTGATAGATAGAAGCCGCTAAGTCTTCCTTTGCAGCACCCTCGTTGATAAGGGGCTGAAGGTCGCTCTTTGCGAAAACGCCGCAGCGGCTTGCGATGGTATATAAAGAACGGTAATCCTTGGCGAAGTTGTTAAGGCCGTCAGCATCCGTCTGAAGGAGCGATGCCATCTGATCGATGAAAGCACCCGTACCGCCGGCACAGGTCCCGTTCATCCTCTGTTCCAGGACCGGATGCATGTATGTGATCTTCGCATCCTCACCGCCCAGCTCGATTATTACGTCTGTCTCAGGATGATATTTTCTAATGGCGCAGGTCTCGGCCATAACTTCCTGAGTGAACTTGAGTCCCAGCCAGTTGGCTACGGACAAGCCGCCGGATCCGGTTATGACAACGGATACCCTGATGCCGGGGAATTTGGCATTAAGCTCATCAAAAAGCTCATTCAGAAGTCCTGAAACATCTGAATGATGTCGTCTGTACTCACGATGAATGATATCGTCTCCGTCAAGAAGGACCACCTTGATCGTGGTCGATCCGATATCAAGTCCCATCCTGTATCTTTTGCTCATCAATCTCTTCCTCCGTTATCCCGGGCCATGGGCTTGGCAACAGTGACGGGAGCTCCCTTGGGCTGAAGCTTGCTGTCCTGTCTTGCCTTGTCCTTGCTGTCGTCTTTCTCGGTCTTCCTGCGCGCAGGAGCTTTTTTCTTAACCGCGGGTATCTTGCCGAACACTTCAAGACTCTTTTTCTTCAAGTCTTCGACCCAGGCGGTCTGCTCTTTGCGCAGCGATTCCTTAAAATCGACATTATTCCCGGCAAGGATCTGTCTGAATTCTTCGGTCAATGCGACTCTCAGCAGTTCATCGGGTATACCCTCGGCAAGATCGAAGGGTTTGCCGAATCTGTCGAAAGACACAAGATTCAAAGATCCGAAGATCCTCTTAATATTGTCATGATAGATCTCCTCGCTGCACCTGATATGTAAAGTCAGTGCAAGACCCGCAAAGTTAAGGTTAACGTATGGCAGGTTGCGTGTGTATATGAGGTGGAGACATATAAGCTTCATGTACGATTCAAGGCTCATGCATTCGATATCGCATACAAAGGGGATCTGTCCAGGCATCGCGATATCGGAGATATCCGATTTGTCATTCTCGAATCCGTTAGCCCACAGGGAATAGAGTTCCCTGTATACTTCCATCTTGAATCTCTCAAAGTCGCTTGCCAAAGGTTTGGCCAGGACCCTCTCCCCCAGGTTGAATATGTACTGCATATATGACACCTCAAGATGAGGCGGGACAGAGAAATACTTGATGTAAGCCGCTATGTCACGGGCATTGAAAATGTATCTTCGCATATATACTCCAAGGCGTGCGAACATGACTACCGCACGATAATCCGAAATAGATTATAACATTCATGAGCATTATTTTCTTAATTAAATATAAAATCGGCGAATTGATGGAATGCCAAGGCAAAAACGGAAGATAAAGTGTACAATACTCCTTGAAAATGATGAAAGAAGGACCTTACGATGCTTTCAGATTATGAGAAGGATTTTTTGTCAAAGCTTATTTCCATCAAGAGCACCGGCGGAGACCCTCAGCCCGGCGCGCCCTATGGCAAAAACCCCAAACAGGCTCTCGATTATTTCCTTATGGAAGCTGAAGCAAACGGCTTTTCGACAGGAGTCATCAACGATAAAGCCGGCTGGCTCGAAACCGGTTCCGGCAAGCTCCTGGGCATCGTCTGTCACCTGGACGTGGTCCCCGAAGGATCCGGCTGGAATACAGATCCTTTCACTCTGACAGAAGATAACGGCGTGCTCAGAGGCCGCGGCATCGTAGACGACAAAGGACCTGCCGCAGCCAGTTTCTTTGCCATGAAAAGGCTGAAAGAACAAGGCCTTCTTCCTCCCTGCCGCATAAGACTTATACTCGGAACTGATGAGGAAAGGACCTGCGGCTGCATCGAAGAATATTCCGAAAACTGCGAGATACCTGAATTCGCCATTACTCCTGACGCCGAATTCCCCGTTATCTTTGCCGAAAAGGGAATCCTTCAGATCAAGATCGAAGGATTCGACTGCGACAGAGCCCTTTATGCCAAAGCAGGATCTGCCCCCAACATGGTCCCGGCGCACGCAGTCATAAGTAACGATAAGGGTCTGAATATAGAAGCCGAAGGCATCCCCGGACACGCGTCAAGGCCGGAACTCGGAAAGAACGCTATCTTTGAAGCTGTCAGAAAGATGCCTCAATCCGACATCGAAAGATCCCTTCTTCTTAAATATATCTCAGATCATCTGCCTGAATTTGATGCAAAAGTCTTTACAGGCTGCCATGAAGAAGATCTGTCAGGCGGGGTTACATGCAATCCCGCGATCCTTGATATCGAGAACGGATATGAATCCCTGATAGTTGATATCAGATATCCTGCTACATATCCGGCGGATAAAATATTAGAGCATATCCGCAGCAAAGCATCCAAATACGGTCTCAAGCTGTCGGTCATCAACCATATGATGCCTCTTATCAAGGATAAGAACGATGAACGAGTTTCCCTGCTTACTGAAGTCTGGAAGGAAAATATGGACCTTTACGACGGATTCAAAGAGGAATACCGCGAAGAATACTCGGAACCGATCGCAATAGGCGGCGGAACCTATGCAAGACATATTCCCAATACGATAGCATTCGGTCTCCAGGCTCCCTGGGCAAAAGACCAGTGCCACCAGGCAAATGAATCAAGGAGCATCAATGATCTCGAGACCGACATCAAGGTCTTGTCCGAAGCTATAAAAAAATTGGGACAGTCGATTTGACCGTCCCAATCTGATTACCATGAAGATTTCTGCTAGACCAGTCTTCTGATCGTGGCGATGCCGCTCATTCCAGAAAGAGACGATGCCCTTACGCAGCCTCTTGTCTCTGATGCATGAACCACAACACCGCCGCCGACATAGATGCCAACATGATCTATCCTGCCGTTCCTGTCATAATCGAAACAGACGATATCAGCCGTCTTAATATTCTCAATGGACACTTCCTTGCCCATCTGTGACTGTGAATGCGCACTGTGAGGAAGATCGAGTCCGTACCATTTTCCGAAACAGTATTTGGTAAGACCGGAACAATCGACCTTGTCTATGGAGCACGCTGCAAATACATATTTAACTCCGATAAAACTCTTAACATAATCAGCAAAGTTAGAGTAATCACTCTTATTGCCGCCGGTAACCTTTGCCGAACCGCCGCTTCCCTGATCATCAGGTTTGTCAGTCGGAGTAGGCTGAGGTATTGTATCAGTCGTAAGATCTGCTCTCAGATAATATCCATCCTCATTCTTATACCAGCCGTTCGAAGTAAGAGCTACGACCTTGACCTCATCTCCCTTGGAAAGAAGTCTGACACGGTCATATTCCGTACCGGGCCCCTTTCTCAGATTAACTGCATCGGTCGTGTAAACGGTCTTCTTGCACTTGTCCTCGGTGACACCGGATTTGTTATCCGACGCACCCTTTGTAGGTTTTGCAACTACAGTTACAGTTGGCGTAGGCGTAGAAGTTGCAGTTGCAACCTTATTTGTATTGTCTTTGTTCTTATCCTTCGGTGTCGGAGTTGCTTTTGCATCTTTAGTTGCTTTTGTGGGTTCCGGGGTTGCTGTGGGAGTCGGCGTGCCTTCTGCAGGCTCATCGGAAAGCGCTTCCCTCTTCATGTATCCTCTCTCTCCGGATGCGGTCTTAACATATGCCAGATCCTCATCAGTCGATATCAGGATTACCACATCGTTAGCCTTGAGCTTCTCCAATTCCTCCGACAGTTCAAGATCCGAATATACCGTCGCCTTCTTCTTTGCCACCAGATATCTGTTACCGTCATAAGAAAGATTTTCCGGTTCTGCTGTCTCCTTGAAATTCTCAACAGCGAAATCGATGTCATCTGCTACATATGTGTAATCATCAATATTAAATCTGGGAGCTCTGTTCTCTATCTCTACATAGCCCAGTCGGGAAGATCTTTCAGCGGAATAGTTTGCGGGTATCTGCAGACTGACAGAATCAGTTGCACCGCAATTGCTGACAACGAGCGACGATACGGTCAAGATACAACCCAATATAAGAGTTGTGATCTTAACAGGTCTTGAATATCTGATAAGTCTATCGAGATTATCATTGCCTTGCATAAAACAATCCTCTCCTTTCATGGCTATTATCTTTCATATTTTACCATGTGGAGAGGACCTGAACCCCTGTTTGACGCGCTTTGTAACCGAATGGTCTTATTTCTTCATATCTCTTCTTGAATAAGAAGTGGTCTCAAATGAGTCATAAAGTTCGCTGATCTCTTTTCTCATCGACAGGAATATCCTTCCGAGCCTCGGGTCGAAATGGGTGCCGAGATCCTTCTTGATGATGTCGAAGGCCTCATCATAGGTCATATGTGCTTTGTAATACCTGGCACTCGCAAGAGCATCAAATACATCCGGCAGCGCCATGATACGGGCTTCGAACGGGATCTCTTCGCCGGACAGATGATCCGGATAACCGCTTCCGTCGTATTTTTCATGATGATAGTGAGCTATGTTCGTAGCAACCTTAACATATTCCCTGTCGTCAACGTCGGCAAGGACGGAACGCAGGAGCTTTGCGCCTTCGGCTGCGTGTGTCTTCATCTCGGCATATTCCTCATCATTAAGGCTTTCAGGCTTCTTTAAGATCCTGTCGTCAACCATGATCTTGCCGAGATCGTGCAGCGGGGCTGCATTGATAATGCTGTCCCAGTAATATTCGGGATAGCTGTATCCGGGATTCTTGCGGAGATTATCAACGAACAGTGCCATACAGGCAGACGTTCTGTTGATATGACCACCCGTGGAGTTGTCACGGCTTTCGATCATGGCTGCCATTCCGAGTATGATGGATGTCTGCATGTTCTTGGCCTTGGCAATTGCGTTATCCGCTTCCCTCTTATATCTCATGCCGCTGAAGTTCAGTTTTTCGATAACATCGTGCTGTGTGGTATTATCCGTTATCTCGACCAGATAGCCGATTATGCTCTTCCTGAAATTGGAATGTAGGAAGCTCATCTCGACATGAAGGAACTTACGGAGCTCGGCAATACCGTCATTCATCGTAAGGTCTCGCTCGTATTTGCATCCGTATTGCTGTTCACCCTTCTTGGCGTTTTCGATCAGCCAGTTGAAAAGGACGCCGGAAGCATACGTGGAAGGATTATACGGGCTGTCTATCTTCACGTTCGCAAGTTCAGGGAAAAAGTCGAGAGCCGGCTTGTTGCAGCCAATGAACCTCAGATCCTTGTCAAATACGATATAGGCGTAATTGCTCAGTTCCTGGATCTTCTCCCCTACGGAAAGAGAAACATCATAGAAGCCCAGATTCTCCGATACCACGACGAGCATGGCAGCCGCAACGAGGTATACAAAAGGCAGGATGAACGACTTGAGGTTCAGGATATATTCCATTCCGTATCCCAGAACGCCCAAGAACAACACCACGATATAAGGGAACATCGCCTTGGTGGAAACGGCTTTCTTGGATTTGCCGGATCTGAAGAAGAATACAAGACAGAGGATCAGCTCGACCGCCAGGATGACAAGCCTTACGGGATAAAGAATGCCGTACTTGGCTGAGATATAAGCTGATACGCCATACTTCAGTTCAAAATCCTGATAGTAAAAACCGGTGAACTCCGTGGTCGCTATAAGCACATAGATAACGACATTGATGAATGAGATAAAGTAGATGAACCACTTGGGGATCTTGATCTTGGAGAACGATGCCAGCATGAACATCAGTATCATCGGGATGAATACGCCGCCGGCATAGGATACTGTATTGGCAAAGAGAGCCGATTCTATATTGCTTGTGGTGGAAAGCATGAAGAAGCCGAGATTGCTGAATGTGAGCACAACGGAAAGCAAAACCTGATAAACATTACTATGGCGCGATATAATAACAAGCGCGAATGTGCAAGCCAGGCTCAATATGAAATTGATACACAATACTATAGTAGACATATTGCCTCCCTGTAGCTCTACTAATTAATTTTAACTCATATACGGCAAAAAGACTATTATTGATTTAAGTGTTACAATAACTAAAAGAGCAAGCCCATTATTGGGTTATTCACATAAACGAGGTTGGAAAATGACAAGAGATGATGTTCTCGGCATCCTCAGCGGGACACAGGATTTCGTATCGGGTGAGCAGATCAGCCGGCAACTGGGCATCAGCCGTGCTGCCGTAAATCTGGCAGTCAGGAGCCTTCGCGCAGAAGGCTATTCCATCGATTCCAAGACCCGTCTCGGATATAAGCTCATATCCTCCCCCGACAGGATTTCTTACGGGGAGCTCGCCCGGCTCATAGATCCCGAAAGGCTTAAGGACATCATCATCCTGGATTCGGTCGATTCCACAAACAACAGGCTCAAGGCCATGGAACACGAAGGCTTGCCCTCAGGCACGATCGTGACCGCTGACTATCAGGAATCGGGGAAAGGCCGCAGAGGCAGATCTTTCGTTTCCCCGAAGGGTTCCGGCATCTATCTTTCTTACCTCTTAAGACCCGATTGTCCCGCAGATCAGATATCATCCCTCACGGCCTATGTCGCCGTTGCAGTATCCAGAAGCCTCGAAAAAGCCTGCGCCATCGAACCCCGTATCAAGTGGGTCAACGATATCCTGGCTGACGGCCGCAAGCTCGTCGGCATCCTGACCGAACTGTCCGTCGAGAGCGAGAGCGGCACGATCACAGGCTGTGTCATAGGCATAGGGATCAACGTCAACATGGATATCGAGGATTTCCCGGAGGAGCTTCGCGAAAAAGCCACATCCGTATCCATCGTCAAGGGCGAAAAGGTTAAGCGCGCCCTTATCATAAAAGAGCTTGTAGAGCAGCTGGATCTGCTCCAAGAAGATTTCCCGTCCGCAAAGGCCGGATATCTCGAATACTACCGCAGCCATTGCCCGATCCCGGGCAGGACCATCAACGTCTACAAGATCATCGGTAAGGATCCCGTTACAGCAAAGGCCCTTGAGATCACTGATGACTTCTCCCTCCGCGTCGAATACGAAGACGGCACGACAGAAGATCTCCGCTCGGGCGAAGTTACGATCCGCGGAACCACAGGTTATATCTGAGTTTTCCCGTCACGCCTTCCTGGCTATTACTGACCGTTACTTCAATTCATTAATGATCTGATCGACTATCACAGTATCCAAGGGTATCTTCGAAGATTCGAAAGTCATGTAAAGCCCCTTTCCAACGACTATTCCCGCTTCAGCATAAAGTGAAGTCCTTCTTACTATATGTTTAGAGTAATAGTCCGGATCATCCGTCTTACCGCAATGTTCCCAATAGAAGACTTTAAGATCGCTTTTCCTTAAGATCGTAAAATCCGGATGTATGACAGTCATCCCAGTCTTGAGCGGACATTCGTACTTATAGGGTATCCCATTCAAAGCCAATGCATCAGCTATTATCTTCTCTGACTTGGACCTGACACGTTCACCTTTTACAGTCGTAAATGTATATACTCCCTCTTCGATCTTTTTGCCTTCGAAAGGTTCATTCTGCCAGTCTTTCACATACTCTTCCACGTCAGGAAAGACCGGCTTGATCATGGCCCTTCTGTCTTCAGAAAACAGGCCGTATATTTCTTCCACCGTATTTTCGGGATATTTGGCAATAAAAGAATCTATCGCTGTTTTCTCTTTTCTAGCTGTCGTAAGCACTTTTTGCAGATAGTTCTTCTGAACCAGCTGTTGTATGAGTTCAGTATCTTTCGCTCCGAGTCTAGTGCCGTTGTTATTGTCACTATTTTCTATATGGTAAAAACACTTTGTCCCTTTATGCTTGTCAATCCTTATCCTGCCCTTCGGCATAACAAGCATCTTGCCTTCAATGTCATCGATCAGATTATCGATCTTTTTCTTTCTGCTCCACATCAACTTTTGCAAAACATCTACAAGCATCATTCTCCTCCTCTCTGCCAAAGTTCGACTAAATCCTCATTTTATAGATTTTAGTAGGAAACAGCGGGAGATATTTCCTATCAAATCTGCATTTTCGATGATTTAGTAGGAAACAACGGGCAATTTTTCCTATCAAATCTGCATTTTCGATGATTTAGTAGGAAACATCGGGCAATATTTCCTATCAAATCTGCATTTTCGATGATTTGGTCGAAACGCAAATCCTATGCCATACTGATCACTCACAAACTATCAGATCCTTTATCATCTTGTACTTGGATTCACCTATCCCCGAGACATTACAGATCTCCTTGACCGTCTTGAATGGGTGTTCTTCCCTGTAGCTGATTATCTGGGATGCGAGCACTTCACCGATGCCCGGAAGGGACATGAGTTCATCCTTGCCTGCAGTATTGATGTTGACAAGGCCTGACGGGGATGCGTCACCGTCCTTCCCATCCTTGACATTCTTCCAGGAATTCTGGCCGGACACTCTCAGGATGCCGCTGTCGTCATTGTAGCCGGATACACACTCTTCTTCAGTCGGGATATAGACAGACATGTTCGAAGTGATTATATAGACAAGGTTTATCCTGTCGGATGCAGCGGCGGCAGTCAGTCCGCCTGCCTTTGAGATCACGTCGTCAAGGATCACGCCGGAGACGAAACTGTATACACCGGGATTATTGACCTGACCGCAGATGTAGACGTCTATGGCGGGCACAGTTGTTTGAACTGTAGTCACGTCAGGTGCTTCGGATGTTTCCGGCTGAACAGGTCCTGACTCTTGAGCCGGCTGAGATACTGATGTGCCTTTGACAAAGCCGGACACATCCCCGTCGAAAAACATCTTATAGAGGAAGCCCGCCGCCGTTACAAATATAAAAGCCGTAAGATATACTATCATCTTACGGCGTTCTCTCTTCTGCATTGCCATACCCTTTTCCTCCTTGCCGTACATGATGTACTACAAGTTTATCAGAGCAAAAGGGGCAAAAATCTCACAAAATCTCACAAAATCTCACAATTTTTCCGTTTTCGGAAAAAGGGTGCAAGATCAGGCGTCAAGCGGCTTTTTGGCGTTCCAGAGGTTCTCGAGATTATATGTTGCACGCTCTTCCGGGTGGAAAACATTGACTACGACATCCTTGTAGTCGATCAGGATCCAGCGGTCACCGCTCCTTCCCTCGACGTGATCGGGATAGAGTCCGTCTTCCTCCTTCAGGATATATTCGACTTCTTCGGCAAGGGACTTGATGTGGGTGGTCGAATTACCGCTTACGATAACGAAGTAATCCGCCAAAGTCGTCTTGTCTTCTACGTTGATGACCTCGATATCCACACCCTTCTTGCTCTCGAGGATGGAAACTGCCTTATCTGCGAGTTCTCTGCTTGTCATATATCTTTGTAACTCCTTTTCGAAAAGTTATATTTTCATACTACCATAAATCATTTCATTCCCAAAGATTTCATGAAATCTTCGGTGAGGGGATGGATCGGCCTCTTCTTGCGAAGGAACTTATCAACCACGGATTCCAGCGTAAGCCTTACTGCGCCGTCAAGATCTTCGGGAGCGGTCTTCCGGATAGGAGAAAGATCCGTATAGTTTCTCGAAGGCTCGATCTTATCAGCAAGGAATACTATCTTATCGATAAGAGTCATGTCTCCCCTGCCGGTCGTGTGGTAGGTTATGGCATCGAGTATCTCCTGGTCTTCCTCGCCGAACGCTTCGTTATAGAACACGGCGCCTGCCGGGGAATGCAGGAGTTTCTCATCAACGAAAAGGTCCTTGCACCGCTTATAAGCCATAGCCCTCTGCTCTTCGATCGGGAGTTCCTTGGCGCAGTCGTGCACGGCTCCCGCGATAAGGGCCTTATCGATATCTGCTCCGTGGCATTTTGCCAGATATGCGCTTAATAGTCCCGTGTTGAGCGTGTGGAGGAGCCTCTTACGGCCGAGACAGCCGTACATCCAGATCGAAACTTCTGCGAGTCTGCTACAGGCCTCATCGGATGCATATTCGAGTATCTTTCCTGCTTCGTAAACATTGTGTTCTGCTATAAAGGCTTTAGCTGCACCGGGGATCTCATCGAATATGCCGCTGCGTCTTATATCGGATGATGCAACTTCCACACCGTCGATATCGAAAACCGTGGTGTTCACGGGAACACCGAGTTTTGCAGATGTTTCAGCTGCAACTCCGGGAATGTCACAGTCATCACCTGGTCTTAAGGCGATCAGGAATCCGGTCTTGGACACAAGATCTGAGGCATTATGCCAGGACCACAGAGTCTCCAGGCAGTCGCTGCCCGCGATCCAGTAAAACTCATGGTCTTCTTCCGCTTCGACGGAAGAGAAGCCTTGTTCGTCAAGAAAAGCTGATATGTATTCCGGATCCGAGATGCGGTCCACGACAGTATCGGTGTAGCTTACACCTTCGATCTTAAACTCGATATCGGAGACAAAGACCTTTTCGCTGAAAAGATCTTCGACTACATCCTTTACCATATAATATCTGTAGGGAGCGCAGGTAAGAGCCTTGCCGGGCTTGAACGGATTTCTCGCAGAGGGGATGACGATAACGATATCAACAGCGCCCGAACCGAGCGCGCCTTTGATCATCGCCACGTGCCCGTTATGTATCGGGTCGAACGCCCCTCCGTAGAGTCCTATCCTCATAGACTTTAAGCCTTGATGTGACCTATGTCGCCCAGGGTCCTGCCGATGTCGGTCCTGTAGTGAGCATCTGTGAAGGAGATCTTCTTAACGCCCTCGTAAGCGCCGTCGATAGCTTCATCGAGCGTATCACCTTCATCGTAAACGCAAAGGACACGTCCGCCTGACGTAACGATATCGCCATCAGCATCGAGAGCCGTGCCGGCCTGGAATACGAGCTTGCCGCAAGTATCGATGCCGCTGATCTTATAGCCCTTCTGATAGGACTTGGGATAGCCGCCGGATGCCATAACGACAACGCAGGAGCACTTATTCTTCCACTTTATCTCGATATCGGAAAGCTTTCCGTCGATAACAGCGTCGATGATGTCCATGAAGTCGTTCTCGAGCAGAGGCAGGATAGCCTGAACTTCAGGGTCACCGAAACGGCAGTTGTATTCAACGACCTTGGCACCTTCGGGGGTCAGCATAAGACCGAAGTAGATAACGCCCTTGAAAGGTCTGCCTTCAGCCTTAAGAGCCTCTATGGTAGGCTGGATTATCTTGTTTTGGATAGATGCGATATCATCCGCATCAAGATCAGCACCGGGAGTTACTGCGCCCATGCCGCCCGTGTTAAGTCCTTCATCGTGGTCGAAGACTCTCTTATGGTCACGGGATGAGATCATGGGAACGGCTGTGTTTCCGTCAGCAAAAGCCAGGATCGTAAGCTCGGGTCCTGTCATGAACTCTTCGATGACGATCGTGTTGCCTGCATCGCCGAAAGCCTTATCGCCCATCATGGACTTAACTGCATCCTTTGCTTCTTCCAGGGTCTGGGCAATGATGACGCCCTTGCCAAGTGCAAGTCCGTCACACTTGATAACGATAGGCATAGGCTGTGAATCGAGATATTCAAGAGCCTTGGCCTCATCATCGAAAAGCTCATATCTTGCAGTGGGGATATTGTATTTACGCATCAGTTCCTTGGAGAAAGCCTTGGATGACTCGATGATAGCTGCAGAAGCGTAAGGTCCGAAAGCGCGGATACCTGCTTCTTCGAGCTTATCGACAAGCCCTAAGGCAAGAGGATCCTCGGGTGCTACAAAGACCAGATCAAAAGCCTGCTCCTTGGCATATTCGACCATCTTATCAACCTCAGTAGCCTTGATCGGCACACATGTCGCAATGCTTGCGATACCGCCGTTACCGGGGGCACAGTACAATTCATCTACTCTTGATGACTGCGATAACTTCCAACAGATAACGTGCTCTCTTCCGCCGCTTCCAACTACAAGTACTTTCATGGTAAAAGATCTCCTTAATTCATGTCATAAAAACGATTTATATAATACACCAACAGAAGATAAAACTGCAGATTAATTCACTATCAGGCATTAAAAATGGGGTGTTCCACGCCGGAACACCCCAAAGCATTAATGCAAAACCGATCTATTACTTCTTGCCCTTCAGTGCCTTGTAGCAGAGAGCCGCGAGAGCGCCGCCTGCGAGAGGTCCTACGATGAATACCCAGAGAACTGAAAGTGCTTCGACACCTGCGAACAGAGCAGGTCCGATGGAACGTGCAGGGTTAACGGATGTGCCAGTAAGGCCGATACCCAGGATATGGACCATAACCAGTGAGAAACCGATGATGATGCCTGCGAAAGAACCATGCTTGAAATCAGCATCCGTAACACCGAGGATGATGAGAACAAAGATGAATGTAAGAATGATCTCAACGAGAAGGCCGGCAAGGATATTGCCGTTTACGCCTGCAAGACCGTTGGAGCCTACGCCGCCTGTCTTATCCTCAACTCCGCCGAGAGCGAAGATAGCCTTGAGGACGCCGGCACCTGCGATAGCGCCGATGATCTGGGCACATACATAGCCCCAGAAATCCTTCATGCTCATGCCACCTGTAAGGAGCACGCCCAAAGATACGGCAGGATTGATATGGCAGCCTGAGATATTCCCCACACAGTATGCCATGCCAACGATAACGAGACCGAAAGCAAATGCCGTAAGAATGTAACCGCAGCCTGCCTTGGCATCACAGCCGACGAGCATAGCGGTACCGCAACCTATAAGGACCAGAGTGAATGTTCCGATACACTCGGCCAGCAGTTTCTTGAAGTCCATAAGAATACCCTCTTTTCGAAAAGATTTCTGTTGAAACTAACAGTTATCTCCATATTACACCAAAGGTGCAATCCCGAAATTACACGTTAATGACAATAATGTTATCTCTTATTTGGGCAGATTACCTTTGTTTTCAGCCGGAGATATATCCGACGTTCTGAAGGACATGATTCTTGACGCACCATTTCCCGAACTTTTTAAAGACATCCATGCCGTAAAGGTCCTTGATCACATCAGCAAACTTTTTAACGGATGCCTTATCGTATTCCGAAGTGTTAACTGTCAGTCTGTCTGCCCTTATCCTGTCGTTGAACTTGCTGTAAAACCCGTCTCCGTATTTCTCATGCAGGTATTTAAACAGATTGGATCCATATGCGTATTCTGCTCCCCGTTGGGCTGAAGAAAGATCATGGTAATCCTCTATAAAGATCTTTTCGGCGTTATCTGCATTAACGGCTTTCGGAACGGGATCGTCATCCCAGTTATGGTCCTCTTTAGAGGTCTTGATCGAGGGGTATCTGTCGGCAAGAGAAAAGATAACAGCCTCTTCGGTATAATCCGCTATTCCCTCGCTCAGTATGTCCGTAAGATTATTGTTTCTTAGAGTTATGATATGTGTTATCTCATGGGCAAGAGTCACATAATCAACGCATTCGTCACGGAATTCGCTTCTTTCCTTAAAATACGGAACGGTATCCCAGATCTCATCTGAATAAAGGCTCCAAATGTAAAACGAAACGTAATCTGTGTATGCACCTGATATATAGCCTTCGCCCTCTTTATCCACCAAGAGAAATATCGGCAGTTTCGTACCGATATCCCATCCTTTCCAGGGATGGGGCGCAATGCCGTTATCATCAGGCGCATCATATATACGGATCGTTCCGATCTTTTTGTATTCAGCCGGATCCTCGGGACTGGAAGAGATACGCAGCTGTGTTTCTATCTCATCAACGATCGCATCAAGATTGGTCTTGAAATCGCCGGGAAGCTTGATGCCCTTTTCAAGGAACAGGACATATTTATCTGATTCAAGATAACAATAATCTTCCGCAACGTAGCTGTGATCAGCAACGCCGTCAAGAACGACTTCTTCGTAAGGCGTATGGTTCTTGTTGATGGTGCTGTTATGATCACCATTCGCGGTCAACACGCTCGGAGCTTCGAGCCCCATCTTGCCGCAGATATATTCCTCGAATTCATTGACCTTCTCCGGTACCCTTTCAAAATACATGTAGATCACAGTCTTTCCCGACAGGTAGAAGCCCATCTCATTCACCCGCTGAACATAAAGAACGTCATCATTGACTTCGTCGTGATAGGGCTCGTGCTGATATACATAACTTAAGGCATGATCTTCTTCTCTTACGAAATCCGAAGGATTGCTGAAGTTCCGCTTGCTGACCAGGGATGAATATATATTCTGAGCCCTCTCCTCACTGTCAAATGTGACCAGAAGGATGTTGCTTACGGGGAGATCATAAGGAGAAGTTAAGAAAACCTCAGGGTCCTTGCAGCCGGGGTTGCGGTAGAAAACAGCCACAGCCTCGGTCACGTCATTCTTTGTCGTCTTCTCATGCATGAACCAGTCGTAGAAAAGTTCCTGCGCTTCACCGCCGCTCGCATAACAGCTGCATTTATTCTCAGAAAGACCGCCGCCGTTTCTTTCTTTAAGATCAGAAAGATCTTTACAACTCTCAACGTCTCCATATTCGAGAGCATAGCGGTCAAGCGCTGTTGCCAGAGTATCGGTCATGGGTGCGCGGGAAGCTTCAGAAGAAGCAGCTGTTGAAGCCGAAGTATCAGAAGAGATTTCTGTCTCCCCGGAGCTGCCGCAAGCGGCAAGACCCATCACAAAGGATAAGGCGGTCAGGATGCATAACGGCTTGATCAGCCGGCTGCGGTCAAACAGATCTGTCATAACTTATCCCCCCGTAAGATATTATCGCGCGGATATCAGTAGCTATACTCTTCCCCGTTATGTCTGATCATGACTTCATTGGAATCCGTGCCTGTACTCTCTGTACGGCCGATGATACGGGCTTCGATATTAAATGAGTTTGCGATAGCGATTATGCCTGATGCTGCTTCTTCGGAATCAACATAGAACTCGATCCTGTGGCCGCAGTTGAAGACCTGGAACATCTCCTTCATGGGGATATCGCCGGAATCGTAGATAGCCTTGAAGATCGGGGGCAGCTCGAAAAGGTTATCCTTAATGTATCTGATGCCCTTACCGAAGTCTTTGCACTTACCCTGTCCGCCTCCTGTGCAGTGGATGATGCCGTCAACATTCGCACGGTACTCATCAAGGACCTTGGCGATAACGGGAAGGAATGTCCTCGTAGGTGACAGGATCGCTTCACCGACGGTCTGTTCGGACCCCGGAAGCTTATCAGTAAGACGGAACTTGCCGCAATATGCCTTGTCTTCGGGAACAGTCTCGGAATAGGATTCCTTATAGTTTTCATAGTAGTACTTGGAGAGCAGAAGGTGCCTTGCAGCCGTAAGACCGTTGGAAGAGATTCCCGAATTGTAGGATGTCTCGTATGAAGCCTGACCGAAAGAAGCAAGACCTACGATGGTGTCACCGGCCTTGATGTTTGCGGCATTGATGATATCCGATCTTTTTGCTCTTGCAACGATCGTTGAGTCAACGATGAGAGTCCTTACGAGGTCTCCCACATCAGCTGTCTCACCGCCGCACATAGTGATGTTGATGCCGAGGTCAGCAAGCTTTGCGACCATCTCGTCGTAACCTTCGATTATCTTGGCGATAGCCTTGCCGTCAACACGGTGCGCATTACGTCCGATGGTATTGGACAATGACATATTCTTGTAAGCGCCGACACATGCAAGGTCGTCGGTATTCATGACCAGCGAATCCTGGGCAAGGCCCTTGAACCAGTCGTAATTGCCTGTCTCCTTAAACATGAGGTATGCTACGGAAGATTTTGTTCCCGCACCGTCAGCATGGATAGCCGTGCAATATTCAGGATCACCTGCAACATCTGCTATGAGCTTTGCAAAGGCTCCGGGAAAGACTCCCTTATCCTGATTCTTAACTGCTGCTTTTACTTCATCCTTTGTAGGTGAAACACCTCTGGAAAGATACGATTCTGCTGACATAAAGCCACCTCCTAAGATTAAATTCCGGGCAGGACGATAAGCCGGGTTCTGTTTATGACGATCATCTGTCTGGTAACGGTGTTGCCACCGCACTCAAGCCGTCTCCTCAAGGCCCGCGGACCACGGTTAAAGCCTTTCCACGACGTTGCTCCGGGTGGGGTTTACAAGGCCGGTATGTCTCCATACCGCCGGTGAGCTCTTACCTCGCCTTTTCATCCTTACCCTTATGTCCCGAAGGACACAAGGGCGGTTTTCTTTTCTGTTGCACTTTCCTTAAAGTTGCCTTCACCGGGCGTTACCCGGCACCCTGTCCTGTGGAGCCCGGACTTTCCTCGGGATACCGCCTTTCGGCATAAGGTACCCGCGATCGTCTCATGGCCTACCCGAAATCAGTCTTATTCTAACATACTATTCATGTCGGGACTTTATAAATTATGCCCAAAAACAGTCGTCAATATATACCTGCAAGTCCTGCATCTTTATCAGCAGAATTGAGGTTATAAAGGATCAGGCAGTCAGTGACGCCTTCCTGCTCTATCACTGAGGATGCGCCGTACATGTAGTACCTGGTATCGAGCACGATTATCTTCTCGTAATTTTCGGTAAGGAAAGGAACAAAACAGTTGGCATAACTGTCCTTGATCACAAGCAGGACCTTGCCTTTAGCTTCTTCTTTTGGATTATTGACAGTGATGCTGATCTTATCATGGATGTTATCCAGGAAATAAGAATACTTATCGCGCTGATCAAGATAACTTCCGCTGAAGAGCGTATCAGACTGATGGTCACCGTAATCCACGGTGATATCACACGGTTTATATATCTTCGTAATGACGTCAGCCTTCGCGAAAGGATCGTTTACCTTTGCATCGACAGTCCCGAAGAAGGAATCCGTCACTTCTTCGATCTTATAACTGCCGATATCGGGAAGAGCAAATCCTTCCTGCCTGCAGAATTCTTTATAGGCTGCGAAAGCTCCGTAGGATGTCCAGTGGTGGTCGGTCCTGTAGTATACCTGCTGCTCAGCTGCCGCTTCCTCCAGCACTGGCAGGCAGTCGATAAAGCGGACCCCGGCGTCAAGATCAGACTTGATCTTATCCGTATCGGCCCTCTGTTCACCTGCATAAGCTCCTGCAGGAAGCTTATCGTCAAGGACCGTGACAGCCGTCGGAACTGTCATCATGACAAAATGAACACCGGGATTGTTGCCTGCAAGCGTATTTACGTTGTTAACGAGCTTGCCGTAGTCCTTGTCTTTTGCGGGCTTTTCTATGAGGTAACCGTCAGAACAAAGATATACATCGTTGATCTCGGTCTTCCCCATCCCCATGTTGATCAGAGCATAGAGGCTCATGAGCTCTTCTCTTGCGGGGAACCTGTCAGTCAGATAGGCTTCCGTGTCATCGGTAAAAGTCCCGTCGAAAAGAGCCTGCATCGAGAAAGCGGGAGCTGATGCAGCCGGCCTGTTCTCCTTATCAAGGAAAAGATCTCCCGGCGCCGCGAGAGTCAGGACCGCAGCAACAACGGCCAGCAGAGCTATGATGATAAACATTATCTTCTTTGATCTCATAAACTGCCGCCTCTCTAGAACCTGAAATAAAGGAATGGATTGTAGGTATTCTTAACCAGATATACCACCGATATTATGAACAGCAACGCAAAAACGATACACTTTGCCCATTCGAGTCCCCTGATCTTCTTTCTGAGCAAGGGATAGACCGGCATCGATAAGACTGCTGCTACAGCAAGTATCAGGCCGTAATTCCTTAACGAATAGATGAACAGGGGATCTGTTATCCCGCCCGAAAAGCTGAACATCGACTTAAGATAAAGTCCCATGGATGAGAAATCCTCGACTGCGAAGATGACCCAGGATACGAGGATCAGGAACAAAGTGATGATGTGCTTCAGAGCAGAAGGCGTTTTCGAAAGCAATTTCGCGAAGACAAACTTTTCGAGAATCAGGATCACTGCAAAGAATGCTCCCCAGAGCAGATAATTCCAGGATGCGCCGTGCCAGAAGCCCGTTAATGCCCATACGACGGCAAGATTAAAGACCGTTCTGAGGTCGCCTTTCCTGCTGCCGCCCAAAGGGATATAGACATAAGACTTGAACCAGGATGACAAAGTTATGTGCCATCTGCGCCAGAAATCGGTAACGGAATCCGCCGTGTAAGGATAGTTGAAGTTTTCGGGATAATCGAAACCCATCATCTTTCCGAGACCTATTGCCATGTCGGAATAACCCGAGAAATCAAAATAGATCTTGAAACTGAATGCGGCCGCGCCCAGCCAGGCCGTTGCAAAACTTAAAGACGAAACGCTTTCAAGACAACAGTCCCAGAGCTGCCCTATCCCGTTTGCGATCAGAACTTTTTTGAAAAGACCCATACCGAACCTGATAAAGCCGGATGTGACGTTTTCGAACGTGATCTTACGGGAAGAAAGTTCTTTGCCGACATCCTTATAACGTACGATGGGGCCTGCAATGAGCTGGGGGAACATCGAGACATATGTCATGTAGTTAAGGAAGTTATGCTCAGCCTTTACTTCCCTTCTGTAGACATCGATGCTGTAGCTCATCGTCTGGAAAGTGAAGAAACTTATCCCGATCGGCAAAGGCAGACCGGGATCGGGGATATTAAATGACGGGATCCTGTTCAGCGTTTCGATGAAGAGTCCGGAATACTTGAACACCGCGAGCAGGGACAGATTGATGACAACGGAGATCACCAGGAATATCTTCCTGATCTTATCCTTGCCGTCGAACTTCTCCATCATGCGGCCGTTGATATAGTCAACGACCGATGAGATAACGAGCAGGATTATGTATTTGGGTTCTCCCCAGGCATAGAAGATGAGACTTGCCAGGAGCAGTATCGCATTCTTTGCCTTCGCAGGCACGGCATAGTAAAGGATAAAGAATGCCGGCAGGAAGAATATCAGAAATATGATGCTGGAGAAGACCATAAGCGAACCGTTATTCGGACATCATCTTGTTGAACTCGAACTTACCGTTCTGAGCCTGGTTGCCGATTATCAGGATGCAGGTATTGCCGCTCCTTAATGCACATGCTGCTTCAACCTTGGAGATCTCAGCGGGATCGTATGTCTCGAAATGGGACTTCCTGACATTGATCCTGTTCTTCATGTCGGATTCGACCTTCTTTGCGGAATCCTCATCGGAAAGGATGATGACGCATATCTCCTCAGCCGATCCGTCGGTCATGTAGAGATAATCAAGGTCCTTTACCTTGTCCTGAGGGATATCGGTTACATAGGCCATGATGTTGGTCCATGTATCCGATGACATATCGGTCTCCTTGAGTTCGCCAAGATCGGTCATGGCCGCCCTGACCTTGTCGGTAACCTCCTTGGCCTTGTACTTTGCATTGTCGCCACTGCCGGAAGAGCATGCGGCAAGAGCAAATACAGTCAATGTTACGATTATCAGTGAAATAATCTTTTTTATCATAATCCGTTACCCCACAGGTTCATCGTCGCCGTTGTAGACAACATCGCCGTTGCAGTCATAGTCGCCGGAATCACCGCAGTCTATCTCTCCGAACTGATAAGTAAGGAGACGTTCGTATCTTTCTGTCGTAGTTTCATCGAGTTCTGCACAGGATCCGCTGTAGAGGGTTTTGTTGATCACTGCCAGAGTATATTCCGTATCTTCGATCTTTACGTCACTGACGCTGTAATCAAGGTATCCGTTCTCTATCTCGACTCTGGAAGAGATCCCCGAGATAAGATATTCCATCTGAGCCCTGGAAAGATCGGTCTTCTTCATGCCGATACTGATGAACTCGTCCTTGCCGTCAAGAAATTCGGCAACGAGCTTGAGAAGGTCTTCTGCCTTGTTGATATCCTTCTTCTCGTTGAAAGCGGGGAAATACTTTATGCCGTTGGCAACAGGATACTTAGAGACATCAAAGCTGTGACTTGCGAGAGCATATTCCTGGTTCATGTTGAAATTGGCAAGTCTTGAAGACACTCCCATGTAGCAGTCGCAGATATACCAGCAGCCGTCGTCGAGTTTCAGGACGTCCCAGGAGTGGGATTTCTCGTAATCATGCTCGACCATGCACTCGATACCGATCATGTTTACCAGGAGCTTGTATGTGGTCGCAAATCCTACACACACAGCCTTCTTGCTGGTGAGCACGGCGCCGGGTTCTGCAAGCTGCTGGGGATCAGCCGTCATGCCTTCATATTCATTGGAAACATTTGTCGTGACCCAGTCATAGAGGGCCTTCTCTTTCTCATAGAGTGTCATGTCATCCTTGACGACTTCCTTAATGACATCTGAAGCAGCCTTCAGGGTCGCTTTCTCGGAATCATCAAGCTCCGAATCGTCACCGGAGATATATGCATCGGATATCTTCTTAGTGGGCTTTATCTCATAAGCCTCGCCGATCCTAACATATTCGGGATCTTCGGGAGCATCAGCCTTCGCTCTTTCCTCTTCTATGGTATTCTTGAGATCACGGATGCTGTTCATGCTCGTGACAGAAACAGCAGCGCATACGGAAATTCCCGCGATCATAACTACCGACACAGCTGCGGCGATAATGTACTTAAGCTTCATAAATATATTCACCTCTTGGAATTTGATCAATTTAACATTGTAAACCTACAGGTGCTTATGTCAATCTGACTTTGAGGCAAACTTGTTTCAATTTAATATCTTTTCGAGAATATCCAGTGCCTCTGTGCAGGCAGGATCAGATCGGCCCCTGACTGAGAGTATGCGTCTCAAGTATCCGAAGTATTCTTCTGTATCAGGATCCTTTTCCTTTATCTTCCCGAGCAGGACAGGTCCGAAATATGCATATTCCATGTCGGACAGGTCCGGACGGTCAAGAGCGCCTTCCCATACTGCGGTAAGGACAACATAATGGAAACCAGAATCGAGCAAAGGCGTCTCGTCCTTGATATGGAAGCCTTCTTCTCTTAAGAATCTCCTGAGATCCTCTATCGATTTTTGGGGCTGCAGCACCAGAGCCAACGACTCTTTGGGTGGAAGATCCTCCTTTGCAAGCACTCTTCTCAGGATGTCAACCGTATTAAGACCTCCCAGGCCGGTGATCACGACAATATCGTTCTCCTTAAGCGAAACGCCGTCAAGGCCGTCTGTGACCACGACTTCCGCCCTGTCCTGATAACCTGCTTCATCAAGGTTGTTCCTGCAGATCCTGGCAGGACCCTCGTTGATATCCGTACAGACGGCTGAAAGGGCAACATCTTCATCAAGGCAGGATATGGCGGTATGTCCGTGATCGGATCCGACATCTATCACCCTGCCGGGAGCAAGGTCTTTACGGGCATTCTTTATATGCGCGAAAACGCTGTCCAGACGGAGACTCAAAGCTTACTCTCCTTGTCCTTTATCTTTTTCTTGTAAAGATCGATCTTCTTAAGGTCAGACATGATCTTGTCGCGCTCTTCGCCTTCAGTCACGGAAAGCTGCCTTACCAGGGCTTCTTCCCTGCTCCTTATAGACTCTAACCTTACCTTGTAGAGGATAGCAAGATACATGTCTCGAAGGACTCTTGAATCGGTGTATTTATCACAGTTAGTCATGGCTTCGAGGATGACATCCTCTGCGGGTCTGCCGTTAAGGACATATCTGCTCATGACATCGATGAAGCGCGCGATAGAAACGCCCTGCCCCACAGTGTAGATGTCATAGTATTCCTTTATCATCTTCTTGAGATTGACGCAGCTGAAATCACCCGCCCTGACGATATCTTCCTTATCGACCATATTCTTGTCGCAAAGCAGCTCGTTCAGTGAAAGAGCATGTGCCATAAGGTTTATCTGCATGGGATCTGCTATCTCATCCTGCGAGATCTCTCCCTGCACGTTTTCAACCGCCACAGGCGCAGCAGTATCCTCGCTGCCCGTCTGCCCCTTAAAAGCATCTGTCACATATTCCGGAGGAGGAGTCTGGGAGTCGTAATAACCATCGGGCATCTCCTCTGAACTCGTCTTGCGTCTTGCCTCAAGTTCCCCTTCCTTCATCCTGCCGAGGCCGCGCGCTTCCATCATGGCTTCGCGCTCCCTGTCGTTTGCGGCAAGTCCCGCCATCCTGTTGGTGATGACTTCGATCCTCATGTCCAGTTTCTTGGATGCTTCGGAAGCGATGATATCCCTTGCTATCTCATCATCGGTCCAGGAACCGTAAAGACAGATATCGTTCAGATATCTGGATCTGTCAAGCCTTTCGTTCTCATCGACATTGTCGTTATATGCCCTCTGGGCAAGATATTCGGATACGCTCAGGGCTGACTCGACTACCTTCGCGAAAGCTTCGGCACCGTTCAGCCTGATGAACTCGTCAGGATCCTTGCCTCCCGGAACTTTGGCGATCTTTATTATGAGCGCCATTCCGCTCATCCTGCGCAGGTACTTTACCATCATCTGAATGGCCCTGAGAGCGGCATTCTGGCCTGCGGCATCCGAATCGAAGAAGAATACCACTTCCTCGCAGTTGCCGGTCCTTGCGCAGAGTCTGAGCTGGGAATCAGTAAATGCCGTACCTAATGCAGCAACTGTGTTAGAGAAGCCAGCCCTGTGCATGGCGATAACATCCATGTAACCCTCGACAACGATAAGTGTCTTCGAGCGTTCCTTCTTGGCTATGTTATAGGCATAAAGATTGTCCTGTTTCTTGTATACGGCGGAATCGGGAGAATTGATATACTTGGGCAGTTCCTTGCCCAGGTTCCTTCCTCCGAAAGCGATCGTATTACCGAAAGCATCCTTGATCGGGAACATGAGCCTGCCGCGGAAGAGTTCGAAGATCTTATCTCCCTTCTGAGAAACGGTAAAAAGGCCAGAGTCCTTCATCTCGTCTTCCGTATAACCCTTTTTCGAAAGAAAACTCTTTAATACGCCCCACTCAGCAGGAGCATAGCCGATCCCGAACTTCTCACATGTGTCCTTATCAAGCTGCCTGCTCATGGCATATGATCTGGCATTTGATGCATCCGGGGAATTCCTGAATTCGTCAATATAGAAAGCCTCTGCATCCGCCAGGAGCTTCTTTACGCGGTCCTTGTGCTGTTTGATGCCGGCTTCCCTGAAGTCCGTATCCTCTTCGGGAACATCAACGCCGTAACGGGCGCCCAGGAACTTTACTGCTTCGGGATAACTCAGGCTTTCGATGTTCATTATGAAGTTGATCGCATTGCCGCCCTTGCCGCAGCCGAAGCATTTGTAGATATTTTTCTGCGTATTAACATTAAAGGACGGTGTCTTTTCCGAATGGAAAGGACACAGTCCCTTGAGATTGGATCCGCTTCTCTTGGTAAAAGAGACATAATGGCCGACAACGGATTCGATGTCGGCCTTATCTAGAATCTCATCAATTACCCGTTCAGGGATCCTTCCCATAAAACTTTATTCTTCCTTTTCTTTTGCTGACTTCTTCTTTCCGAAGAATCCGGTCTTCTCGGGCTCAACAGGTGTCTTGCCGATGTCATCACGTCTGATGACTGTCTGGATGGAAGATTTTGTGAACGTAACCAGAGTGTTTGCTGCGGATGTGGATATCGTGATCTCATCATCCTTGATATTTGCAACAAGTCCTACGAGTCCGCCGATGGTGACTACCTTATCGCCAACCGCAAGGCTTGCCATCTGCTGCTTGAGTTCCTTGTCTCTCTTACGCTGGGGTCTGATAAGCAGGAAATAGAATACAACGAACATGATAACGAGAAGTCCGATAGAGTAAAGTGTACTCATCAGATCTCCGCCTGCCATCTGCTCGCCGGTTGTTGAAGCTGCTCCGCTGTAATAGATCGATCCAAACATTTTTGATTATCCTCCGATATTCTTTTGTATTACTTTTTCAGTTTTCGAATGCTTTGGCAATTACATCCGACATATCATAGAGCCCCGGCTTTGCATCTGCAACGAAAGCCGCAGCCGTAAGTGATCCTCTTGCAAAAACATCACGGGTCTTGGCACTGTGGGAAATGCTTACGGTCTCTTCGTCACCGATGAACATTATCTCATGCTCGCCGACGATATTTCCTCCCCTGATAGAAGAGATACCGATCTGGTTGTGCTTTCTCGCCTCGTTAACGCTGTGTCTGTCGTAGACATATTCAACTTCTTCATCGATCGCGCTCTTGGCGGCGTCTGCGATCATGATGGCAGTGCCGGAAGGAGCATCGAGCTTGCGGTGGTGATGCGCTTCTATGATCTCGATATCAGCGTCCTTGTAGAGGGCCTTGGTCGCCTGGCGTACCAGCTCGACCATGACATTGATGCCGATGCTCATGTTTGCGGACTTGAACACGGGGATGACAGCGGATGCTTCCTTGAGGAGAGCAACTGTCTCATCGGAAAGTGCAGTCGTGCAGCATACGATGGGCTTGCCCTTCTCCATGGCAAACTTTGTGACCGCGTCAACTGCGCTCTTGTTCGAAAAGTCTATGATAGCGTCGAAGTCTACATCGCACTCGGCGGGAGTCGCAAAGATGGGGAAAGAATATTCATCACACTCGGTGATCTTATCCACACCTGCAACTACTTCAAAGTCTTCATTGTCTCGGCACATCCTGCAGATCGCATGGCCCATGGCTCCGCAGCATCCGTGCATAAGGATCTTATACATCGTCAGTGTCTTCTCCTATTACTTGATATATTCGTCCATGGCGGAAAGGTCATACTGAGCCAGGACTTCTTCCATTCTCTTATGGCCTGCTTCGCTCATCTCGCAAAGAGGGAGTCTCGGCATACCGACATTCCAGCCGGCGATATTGAGAGCTTCCTTTACGGGGATCGGGTTGACCTCACAGAAGAGAGCGTTGACAAGAGGGATGATGTTGATCTGGATATCCCTTGCCGTCTTCGTATCTCCGTCGAGGTATGCATGTACCATCGTGCTCATCTTCTCAGGCAGGAGGTTGGATACAACGGAGATGACGCCCTGTGCACCGAGTGAGAGCATGGGAACAACAAGTCCGTCCTCACCGGAATAGAGTGCATAACGGTCGCCTGTCAGGGATACCGTATCGGGAACCTGTGAGAGGTTGCACTCCTTGACGCCTACGATATTGTCACACTCGGCAAGTCTTGCGAGAACAGCCGGTGAGATGTTTACGTTGGTCCTGGAAGGAACATTGTAAAGGATGATCGGAAGGTCCACTGCAGAAGCGATGGCCTTATAGTGACGGTAAAGACCCTCGGGTGTGCACTTGTTGTAGTAAGGCGTAACGAGGAGAGCAGCGTCAGCGCCCAATTCCTGAGCCTTCTTCGTAAGGCTTATACCGAACTGGGTATCGTTGGAACCCGTGCCTGCGATAACAGGTACTCTTCCTGCAGTTGCATCGACAGCGCACTTGATCGCCGCCAAGTGTTCCTCTTCTGTCATTGTTGCTGCTTCACCTGTGGATCCGCAGATAATGATGCAGTCCGTCTTGTTCTTTATCTGGAAATCGATCATCTGCTCTAACTTGGCAAAGTCGATACCGTTATCTGTAAAAGGTGTTACAATAGCTACCCCTGCGCCCTGAAATACTGGTCTGGACATATCATATCCTCCTTTGTAAAAATGAATACACCCGTAGATTTTAGCACCCTTATTTAAATATAATCAAGATATACTTTCAGGGAGCACATATGTACTCGTGGCGCGTACAGCAAAGGCCCTGTCAGTTTACCGAATCGTTATCGTAAGAGATCTGGTATTCCCTGGGGTCAAAATCCTTCGCAACCTGCGAAAATACAGCGTTCAACGCGGATTTGTTCGCAGCCTTGATCATTATGTTCATCCTGTATCTGCCGCGGAGCTCGTAGATCACGTCGGGAACGGGTCCGAAAACCTCAAATCCGTATCTTTCGTCCTGATATGAAGTGAATTCCCTCACGTATCCCGCAAGTTCCCTCGCCTTTATCTCAAGCCCGGTCTCATCCTCAGACTGTATCGTAAGCTGTCCGCAGGCCTTGAACGGAGGAAGATGCATCCTCTCCCTGTACTCGATCTCGGTATTGTAAAACGCTTTGTAGTCGCCCGTTGCGGCATATCCGAAAAGCGGCAGATCCGGCCTCAGGCTCTGTATAAAGACTTCTCCCGGATCCGATCCTCTGCCTGCGCGGCCCGCAGCCTGGGTAATGAGCTGGAACGCTCTTTCAGATGCTTTACAGTTGGAGGATGCGAGCATCAGGTCAGCGCCGAGTATGCCTACAACGGTCACTTTCGGGAAATCGTGCCCTTTGGCGATCATCTGCGTTCCGATGAGGATCGAAGCATCTCCCCTTGCAAAAGAATCCGTAACTTCCTTGTAGGACTCTGCGCTCATCATGCTGTCCTGGTCCATCCTCAATATCTTCTGAGCCGGGAAAAGTGTCGACAGCAGTTCTTCAAGCTGCTGGGTGCCAAAACCGGCTTTTATGAACTTACGGCTCTTGCAGCCTAAGCACTCCGCTTCGGATGCAGGTATGGTATAACCGCAGTAATGGCAGATGAGCAAAGGCTTCCCGCCTCTTACGGAAGAATGGAGTGTCATGGCCACGGAACAGTTGACACAGCATGCAGGCTGACCGCAGTCTGAACAGACTAAGCTCCTCGAATACCCTCTTCTGTTAAGGAAGAGCATAGCCTGATTGCCTGATGCGAAAGCCCTGGCCATGGCGTTGCGCAAAGGCAAAGACAGGATCTGTCCTGCTCCGAGCTTTATCTGTTCCTTCATGTCGACAGGCCTTATGGCCGGCAGAACGGAATCATTCCTGGCCCTTGAAGGCAGAGATAGATACTTGTAGTAACCGTTGCTCGCCGCATAGAAAGACTCCACGGAAGGCGTGGCGGATCCCAGGATTATCTTGGCTCCCGTAACGGATGCGCGCATCATGGCGATATCCCTGGCGTTGTATCTCGGATGGGATTCGGATTTATAAGATCCGTCGTGTTCCTCATCAATGATTATCAATTTAAGATTTTCAACAGGCGCGAAGATGCCGGATCTGGGTCCGACAACTATCTTCGCTTTGCCGCTCCTTATGAGATCCCACTGTCTGAACCTCTCACGGTCGGTAAGACGGCTGTGAAGGACAGCAACGCCCGTTCCGAGACGTCCCTTGATCCAGCCTATGGTCTGGGGCGTAAGGGATATCTCGGGCACCATGTAGATGACTCCGCCCCCTGCTGCAACGACTTTCTCGGCACAGTTAAGATAGACTTCGGTCTTGCCGCTTCCCGTTATGCCGTGCAGGAGGAAGACTTCCTTCTTTCCCTGAGGCAGAACTGTGGATGTTACGGCTTCCACCGCATTCTTCTGCGCATCGTTAAGTTCGAACTTCTCGGTAAAACGGCCCTGGATCTCCTCTTCTTCCTTCTCTTCTTCGGGAAGAGCCTTGACCTTGCTCTGTTTTACTATTCCCTTGTCCGCAACGGTTTTAAGCTGTGCGGCCGTTGCCTTGGCGGAATTAAGGAGGACCTTCTTCTCGGTCGGTCCGAATTCAGCCAGATATTCGATTATCCTGATATGGTTATAACTTCGGAGTTCGCCCGACCTGACCTTTTCGAGAGCCTGCTCCCTGTCAACAAGACTTACCATGGTAACTTTGGGATCCTTATATGCTGACACGAAAGACGGAACGAAGAGGGCAACAGCCTGCCCCTTCGTGCAGTTAAAGCGGCTTGCGACCTTGCCGAATATCTCCATCTGATCGGGATTCATTGCAGGTTCGTCGGTCACAAGGCTTTCGACCGGCTTAAGCTTTGAAAGGATCTCGCTATCGGTCTCATCGTAGACTTCGATCACCAGGGCATCCTTGGTCCTTCTCGCGTTGCCGAAAGGGACGCGGACCATGTATCCTTCCCTGATCTTATCCATTCCTTCCGGAACCAGATATGAGAAGGGCCTGTCAAGCTGTTTGACCGCGTCTCTTAAGATAACCCTTACGGCTTTCATCAGAATCCGCCTCCGCCGGCATCGAAAAAGTCAAACAGAGTCATCTGCGCGCTCTCGGGAAGATCGTCGATGATCCCGCCGTAATCCAGTATGACCTGTGTTGCAGACTGTCCTATGCCGCTCCTGTTGGTAAAGTCTTCCCTGTTCTTGAACGGCTCCTGGTCCCTTGCCTGCGCGATGCCCATGCCCATACTTTCGGAAATGCTGTCGATCGCAGCAAAGGGTGGTCTTATGTGCTTATCGTCTACCTTAAGGAACTTCTTTCCGTCTGATCCGTCCAAAGTGATCGGGGCAAAAGAGATACCTCTGTCGTACATCTCTTCAACGAGTTCGCAGAGCAGCGCCTCATCCTTGATCTTGGGGTTGTCATCGTGCTTTTTCTGTTCTTCCAGATACTTCCTTCTGGCAACGACCCTGTCCTTGCCGAAGCACATAGTATAAGCGTCGAATTCGCCCGCCCTGATCGTATAGTAAGCGCAATAGTATTCAACAGGATAGAAGACCTTGAACCATGCTATACGGAGTGAAGATATGGAATATGCGGCAGCATGTGCCTTAGGGAACATATACTTGATCTTCTGACAGGATTCGATGTACCAGTCCGGCACTCCCTTCTCTTTCATCATGGCCTTCCAGGCTTCCCACTTTTCGGGACACTTGCCCTTGGCAACCTTACCCTTACGGACATTCTCCATGATGTCGAAAGCATCCTTGTTGGGGAGGCCCCAATAGATGAGCCTTGTCATGATAGAGTCTCGGCATCCTATGACCGTGTTGATGTCACAGGTTCCGCTCCTGATAAGATCCTGGGCGTTTCCTGCCCATACATCAGTACCATGGGACAGACCCATCAGCTGGACCAGGTCGTAGAACCTGGTAGGCTTTGCTTCTTCGATCATGCCGCGGGCCATAGGAGTTCCCAGTTCGGGAAGTCCAAGGGTCGCGCCTCTCTCTTTATCGCCTGAAGGCAGAAGTTCAAGAGCTGAGGAATCCTTGAGCAATGACATGACCTTCTCCTGCGGAATCGGGATAGATGTAACATCGATGTCTGTCAGCTCGTAGAGCATTCGCAGCATCGTAGGATCCGCGTGACCCAGGATATCGAGCTTAAGTATCGTGTCGTGCATCGCATTGAAGTCGAAGTGCGTAGTGATGATACCTAAGTCGGTCTTGTTCGCGGGACACTGGATCGGAGTGAAATCATAGATATCCATCTCTTTCGGGATAACGACGATACCTCCCGGATGCTGGCCGGTGGTCCTCTTGACGCCGACGATGCCGTAAGACATATATGTCAGCTTGGCGCTGGTATAAGGTTCGCCTCTCTCCTCACAGATCTTCCTTACTACCATAAGAGCGTTCTTGTCCTTGAAGGAAGCAACGGTTCCGGCACGGAAGGTATGTGTAAGTCCGAACAGATATTCAACATATTTATGCGCTCTCGGCTGGTATTCGCTTGAAAAGTTAAGATCGATATCAGGCTGCTTGTCTCCCTTGAAGCCGAGGAAGGTCTCGAAAGGGATATCCTGGCCGTCCTTCTTCATGTCCTCGCCGCAGCAGGGACATGCCTTATCGGGAAGATCGTATCCCGATCCGTAGTTGCCGCTCTCGTCGAATTCCGCGTAATTACACTTCGGACATCTGTAATGAGGAGGCAGAGGATTGACTTCCGATATTCCGCACATCGTGGCAACAAAGGAAGAACCGACAGATCCTCTCGATCCTACGATATAGCCGTCGTTATTGGATTTCTTAACGAGACGGTATGCGATATAGTACATGATCGCAAATCCGTTACCGATGATCGATCCCAGCTCCTTCTCGATCCTGGCCTTGACGACGGGATTAAGTTCCCCGTTATGTCTGTAGAGCTTATTTGCACGCGTATAAGTGATATCCCTGACGTCTGTTGCGGCGTGGGAGATCATGGGCGGATATGTACCGTCAGGGAAAGGCTTGATCCCGTAATCGATCATGTCCGCGATCTTGTTTGTATTCGTGATGACTACTTCTTCAGCTTTCTTCTCACCGAGGTAAGTAAACTCGGCAAGCATCTCCTCAGTCGTCCTGAAGTAGAGGTCGCTTTGGAGTTCCGCATCCTTGAAGCCCATGTCCATCATTATGTACTTACGGTACTGGCCATCGTCCTTCTCAAGATAGTGGGCATCGCAGGTAGCACAGCACATCATGCCGTGGTCGTCCGCGGTCTCGACCAGTAGTTCGTTTACGACCCTTATATCCTCGGCATTGATCGCAACTTCACCCGTATCGGATTTGGAAGGATCCTGCCTCGTAAGGAAGATGTTGTTGCACAAGGGCTGTATCTCGACATAATCGTAAAGGCTCAAAATCTTCTTGAACTCCAAAGACTCATTCAGAAGCTGTCTTGCCTTGATGCGGTCCTTGCCGCAGGACTTATATGTGGAAAGAACATGACGGTAGATCTCTCCCCTCTCGCAGGCACCACCGATGATGAGACCGGATGCCCAGTATCTGAGAAGGCTCTTGGGAGTCCTGGGTCTCATCGAAAAGTAGTTGACATGAGACTCGGATACGAGATTATAAAGACCATAGAGACCTACATAATTCCTTACAAGATATATGATGTGATATGTAGGGGATTCCTTTCTCGACTTGATATCATCGGGAGACTTGTGTCCGATCTTTTCGTTGACTTCATAAGGATCTGTTGTTCCGGAATCCCTGATCATCGATATGAAAAGTTCTGCGCTCTTAGCGCATATATCGAACATCTTCTCTTCAGATAATTCCGCATCAAGATCAGGCGCTTCATAAGCCGGATAATCCCCATTGTAGAAGTTTTCGATTATATCCTGATCGTTGGATACGGGCATATTGAACTTGTACTTGTAATGAACGTGTTTTTCGACGTCGATACCGAATCCCGCACGCCTCAGGAAAGCGAGCGTGCTGAATATATCGGGACCTGTTACATAAGAATCAGCGATGAAGTCAAGGAGTTCACCCATTACAAAGTAGGACTGGCTTACTTCCCCGCCGTCAAAGATACTGTCTTCGAACTCCGCATAGAAATCAGCGACGTGTTCATATACCAGCTCTTCAGGGATGATCTCAGTCTCTGAATAATCGGAAGGTTCATCCTGATAACGGCGGATATCCGCAACGGGAACGGAAGAAGAAAGTTCTTCCGTCTTGAGAGCTTCGTCAGACAGGTTCTCGGGGATCTCTGATTCATCCCAGAGAGACTTGTCGACATCCTTTGCCACGAAAGCCATGGCGTCTTCATCAGTCTCGCCTTCACTGTAAGGAGGTCTGCCCACATAGCCCTTCAGTCTGTATTTGGAGGCTGAAACGGCAGAAAACGTGTCACGGAAAGGATCCTTCCCGTTACGCCTGATGGTAACAGCCGTGAAAGACCCCACGTGACTGCTGAGGTCTCTGTTGAAAGGCAGATTAAAGAAGACTGTCTTCCCGTCGTCAACGAGATAACCCTCACATCCCAAAATGGATTTGAAGTGATCCTTATCCGATGTATCCTTCTTCGCGATATCCATCGCAGTGTTATAGACTTCCGGGAAAGCCTGGACAACGCCGTGGTCAGTTACGGCACAGGCCCTGTGTCCGAAGGAAGCCGCCAGTTTCATCATCTTCGAAGGGACAGAAGTGGCATCCTTCTCCGAGAAAGTGGTATGGCAGTGGAGCTCGACACGCTTAACGGGAGCATTGTCATGTCTGCCTTCAGCAGGTTTTGCTTCAAAGATGCCGTTAACACGGAACTGAGGCTCACCGCTGTACTTGTCGTTCTCAAGGCTTCCCTGGATACCGCAGAAGACCGGTTTTTCTTCTTCGAACTGGGATTCAAATGCATCTGCTTCTTCAGGCTTTAAGAACATGACACATCCGACTCCGCCGGTCTTGTCGATCATTATGAACCTGGCGATTACCGACTTGCCTGACTTGGCAAGCTTGAGCTTATCGTCCTTTCTTCTCATGAGGAGACCCGTGACGCTCATGTCTGTATCACCGTATTCGAGCTTGTCTATGTCCGTGATGACGGAAACCTCCTTTACCCTGCCGAACACGGTAGCGGAGGAATTCGGTTCATACTTATATTCCTTGGATGATGCGGGAGCAGTCTCCTGCGCGAGCTTGGCTTTGTATTCCCAGGAATTCTTATCAAGGTCTGCATGTTCTTTCTCGAACTTATCCATGACCTGCTGCTTCAAGGAAACAGTCTCTTCCTCGATCTCAGCCTCGTTACGGTAGTACTTGACTGCCGTGTTGGAGAAAGCGTCACTGTCATTGACGAACTCATCCTCCGTATCCTCGACCGATACGATCCTTACATTCTTTATGTCGACAGAAGTCAATCCTTCTATCGCCCTTTTGACCTCTTTTTCGATCCTGGCAAGTTCCCCGTCGTCATAGACGTTGAACATGCCGGAAGGAATGCCTATCTCAAGAGTTCCGTCGTTCCATCTGAGATCCATGCCGGAAAGCTTGCCGAAGAGGGATTCATCTATATCCCTTGCAAGATATCTGACCGTATCGGTAAGGCAGGAAACCCTCTCATTGATGTTGTCCTCGTTTATATCGAGAAAACGGGGCAGCATCTTAAGACGGTATCTCTGCGAAAACAGGTCGCTATAGACTCCCAGCCGGTTATTCTCGTTAAGACTGTCACTGCCGGTAAGAGTAATGATGATCTTCCCGAGTTTCTGGAAGATCGTTATATTATCAACTATGATCCCGCTTATGCCGTAACTGTCGATATCCGGTGCTTCATAAAGCCTGATCAGTCTTTTGTCCTTTTCCAACTCTGATAACCTCTTCTACAAATTCATCAACAGCCGCATCTATGTCTGCGGTCTTTATCTTTCTTACTGTCTGTCCCTTCTCGAAAAGAAGGAATTCATCCTTGCCGCCTGCAAGCCCGATATCAGCTTCTCTGGCTTCTCCGGGGCCGTTTACGGCACAACCCATTACCGCGACTTTGATGTTGTAAGGGAGATCACATATCTTTTTCTCCACTTTGCCCGCAAGTTCTATGAGCGGTACCTGCGTCCTTCCGCAGGTGGGACAGGAAACGAATGTTATTCCCTGCTTCTCAAGGTCAAGGGCTCTTAAGATCATCTTAGCGGCTCTTACTTCCTCAACGGGATCTGCCGTCAGCGAGACTCTTATGGTATCGCCTATCCCTTCTGCAAGAAGGGTCCCTATCCCGACAGCCGATTTGATCATACCTTCCCTCAAGGTCCCTGCTTCCGTTACTCCGACATGCAGGGGATGATCACACTTGGATGAGAGGATCCTGTATGTATCGATCGTAAGCTTGGGAGAAGACGACTTTATGGATACGACGATGTCTTCAAAATCCATATCTTCCAAGATCTTCACCGCACCCAACGCGCTCTCGGTCATGGCTTCGGCCGTAACCCCGCCGTATTTGGCAATGAGAGACCTTTCCACGGATCCTGAATTGACTCCGACCCTGATCGGGATCTTTCTCTCCTTACAGCAATCGGCTACTTTCCTCACATTCTCCGGATCACCGATATTACCGGGATTGATCCTGATCTTGGCAGCCCCGTTCTCGCAAGCGGCTATCGCAAGCTTATAGTCAAAATGGATATCGGCAACGACAGGTATCGGAGAATACTTTGTGATCTCCTTCAAAGCCACTGCGGCCTCCACGTCAGGGATAGCTACTCTCGTAATGTCGCAGCCTGCTTCAGCAAGCTGTCTGATCTGCTCAAGAGTGGATCTGACATCTCTGGTATCAGTCGTATTCATCGACTGGATCTTGATATTCGATCCGCCGCCTATCTCAACATTTCCGATCTTAACCTTATGTGTCATATCATCCTCCGAGGAAAATCCTTATGACATCCGATGCCAGGGCAAACAGGACAAGGGCTATCAGCATTATGAATCCGACCGCATTGATGATGTTCTCCGTCTTCTTTGAAAGATGTCTTCCGATTATCATCTCCGCAATGATCAGCACGATCTGGACACCGTCCAAACCCGGAATGGGAAGGAGATTTGTAAAAGCCAGACCGATGGATATATATCCGCAGAGCATGAATACCGAATACACTTTCTGTTCGATGGTCTCATCCACATTATCCACGACATCGGACACGGCAGTCGTTACCCCGACGGGTCCTGATACCATGTTGTAGACTTCCTCCTTGCCGACAAAAACATCCCTGACGGATTTGACGGAAACATTGGCGACAGTGATCGGCATCTTGGCTGCATAACCCAGTGAACGGAAGAAATTCGATACGGAATCGACACGGTATCCGATAAGATAGATACCTCTCGGATTGGCATACTTGATCATGGTCTTTATGCAGTCAGCGGTATAAGTCTCGCCGTTCCTTATATACTCGAGCTTCATCGTATCGCCTTCGTTGCGTGTCGCAAGGAAATCATTGAAATCCTTGTCGCATGTCGCCTTCCCGTCAACTGATACCAGATAATCTCCCGCTTTGAGGACAGGCTTGCCGCCGTTCTGGTTCTCATCGACCGCGACTATCTCCCATGCTTTGTATTTGTTGTCGCAGGCAGTATATGCCGTAACGCCGATCATGGGACGCTCACCGACCTCGGGGACCAGAGTCAGGTCATAAGTGCTCCCGTCTGCCTTGGACTTCAATGTCAAAGTCAGATTCTGGAGCTGGTTTACCGCCATCTCGCTCTCGTAGTAATAATCGAGCTGGGTAAACACCTTGTGCCCGTTGATCTCCGTGATCGTATCTCCGACTGTGTACTGATGTGAATAGAGCTGGGATCCTTCAGGCGCTTTGGCTATATCAAGGCTCGTAAAACCGGTGGCCATATTCATAACCGCAAATATGACGATGCCGAGGATCACGTTCATTAAAGGTCCCGCGAGCGACACGATCAGTCTCTTGAAACGCGGCTGGTTTACGAGAAGCTGCGGATCATCGCTTTCAACAACGTTGCCGTTCTCATCCAGCTGTGTAAAGAGCACATATGCCCCGAAAGGGATACATCTGATGGAGAAATCAACGCCCTTCTTGTTCTTCCATTTGACAAGCTTAGGTCCTACAAAGATCGATACCTCGAAAGCCTTAATCTTCAGAAGCATGGCTGTCCAGTAATGGCCCAGCTCGTGAATGGTCACGAGGAGCCCTAACATCAGGATAACAACTATTATCGTCCAAACACTCAATTTAATATCTCCCTTATCTTGTTATTCGCTATCTCACGTGAGCGCCTGTCTGCCTCCGTAACGGAATCAAGACTTGCAGCACAATTATCTTTTGACATGGCATCGACCGTGTTCCTTACAACAGTCTCGATGTCGATAAACCTTATCCCGCCCTCAAGGAACGAAGCAACGGCAGCTTCATTTGCGCCGTTCATTACCGCAGGCAGGATCCCTCCTTCCGAAGATACTTCATAGGCAAGCTTTAACAGGCCGAAGACTTCGGTGTCGCAGGGTTCGAAAGTAAGATGTCTTGCACCCTCGCAGAAAGGATCGAAAGGCTCGTTGATCATGTCGCCTCTCTCGGGGTAATAGAGAGCCACCATGATCGGCAATATCATCGAAGGCATGCCCATCTGGGCAAGAACTGATCCGTCCTTCATCCTTACCATGGAATGGATAACGCTCTGCGGATGGACAACAACATCTATCTTTGACACATCGATCCCGTAAAGATGATGAGCTTCGATGACCTCCAGTCCCTTGTTCATCATTGTAGCCGAATCGATGGTTATCTTTCCTCCCATCTTCCATGTAGGGTGGTTAAGAGCCATCTCAAGTGTTACATTCTCGAGGTCCTCCCTCTTCTTTCCGCGGAAAGGTCCGCCGGATGCAGTCAAGAGGATCCTGTCGAGATTAGATCTCTTCTCTCCCCAGAGGCACTGCCAGATGGCACAATGCTCACTGTCGACAGGAAGGATATCGACGCCTCTGGAGCAAGCTTCCTTCATTATGAAATCTCCGCCTGCTACCAGTGTCTCCTTGTTGGCAAGAGCTATGTCCTTGCCTTCCCTGATGGCATGGTATACGGGTTCCAGTCCCGCAAATCCCACGATTGCTCCGACCACTGTATCTGCGGAAGAAAGACATGCAACCTCAGTTGCAGCACGCTCACCGCCGATAACTTCGGTCCTCAACGAAGGAAGACGGGACGCGATAAGTTCCCTGAGTTCAGCGGCCTTGCTTTCGGAAGCAACAGATACGAGTTCCGGAGAGAACTCCTCTATCTGTTCCAAAATAGTGGCGATATCACTGCCGCATGACAATCCTGCGATCTTAAAATCACCCGGATTACGTCTTACGACCTCCAAGGTCTGAACACCGATCGACCCGGTAGAACCCAAAACCGATAAAACTCTCATATGCCACCATCCGATAGATTATCTGAAGAAAACAGATATAGTTAATGCAAGAAGACAGCCGACAGGGATCGTAAAGAAAGTGCTGTCGAACCTGTCCATCATTCCACCGTGTCCGGGGAAGATATTACCGTAATCCTTGATGCCGACGCGTCTCTTGATGACTGATGCGAGCCAGTCGCCCAGCTGAGATACGACAGAAAGGAACATACCGAATATGAACGTAAGAACGGTAAATCCTACGATTCCGATATCAGGCTTATCAAGCCCGTAAATAACAAGATCAGAATAGACTGAAACGATAACTGCACATCCTAAGACTCCGCCGATACAGCCTTCCCAGGATTTCTTGGGACTGATATGGGGAACGATCTTATGCTTGCCGAGAGTTACGCCTGCAAAATAAGCGAACACATCAGACATCCAGGATGAGACGACACCGAGCAGCATATAATACCAGCCGTTCTGTGCGAAGCCGATGCAGCTTATGAGACAGAACAGTGGGAATGCGATATAAAGGATGATGCCTGCCGTAATGGTACCGTCAACGAAGGTATTGCCTACTCCGCCCTTTTCACCGGAAGCGTCAGCGAACTCATCCTGTCTTACGACTGGCACGAGTATGACGCAGGCCAGGCAGAAGCTCAGGATGAGCAAAAGGAAGAATGCCAGCACCTTTGACAGGTCAAATGCAAGGAAGCGGGAAACAACATAGATGACCAGACCTATGGATTCGCCTGCTATGATAAGGGGAACACAGGGCTTAAAGCCGCCGGCCTTAAATGCCTTTATGAGTTCATAAGTCGCTATGATGCCTACGGGCAATGCGAACAGCAGGATAAGGTCGGGTAAGAACAGAGACGGAAAGTACAGTCCTGCAACAACTATTGCAAATATAAAACCTGTTATTACCCTCTGTCTCATTTCCTGCTCTCATCCTTCTTTTTTACTTAATCCGCCAAAGCGTCTGTCACGTTTGGCATAATCCCTGAACGCACTCGTCAGTTCATCATATCCGAAGTCCGGCCACAGGGTATCCGATACCCAGAATTCGGAATATGCGCACTCCCACAAGAGGAAGTTGGATATCCTCATCTCGCCCGAAGGCCTGATTATCAGGTCCGGATCCGGAACATCGGGAAGATACATTCTCGAAGAAAGCGAATCTTCCGTAATATCCTCAACGGAGATCTTCCCTTCGGCGACATCCCTGGCAAGGCTTTGCGCTGCCTGGGTGATCTCTCTTCTGCCGCCGTAATTGAATGCAACGATCAGCTGCATCTTCTGTCTTCCTGCGGACCTCTCTTCGCCTTCCCTGCAGACTTTCCTGATATTCTCGGGAAGAGCATCGATATCGCCGGTAAACCTTACCCGGATCCCCTCTTCTTCAAGTTCGGGATCGTATTTTTCGAAAAACTCAACGAAAAGCTTCATGAGCTGATCGACTTCCGACTGAGGTCTTGACCAGTTCTCCGTGGAGAAGGCATATACGGTCAGATACTTAACGCCGTATCTTCCGCAGTTACGGCAAAGCTCTTTCAGGTTCTCTGCGCCGGCACGGTGTCCCGCGGATCTCGGCAGCAGCCTCTTCTTGGCCCATCTGCCGTTGCCGTCCATAATGACACCGAGGCTTTCGGGAACCTTAAGCCCTTCTGTAGAGAACTTATCCTTACTATCTTTTGCCATCAGATCTCCATCAGTTCCTTGTTCTTCTTCTCACAGGTAGTATCTACCTCGGCGATGAACTTGTCGGTGATCTTCTGGACCTTCTCCTCGTATTCCTTGAGGGAATCATCGGTAAGTTCCTTCTTCTTGTTGGCCGCACGCATCTTATCGATGTAATCACGGCGTACATTCCTGACAACGACCTTAGCTTCTTCCCCGTAAACCTTGACCTGCTTTACGAGGTCCTTACGGCGTTCCTCAGTGAGGACCGGGAAGAGGAGCCTGATGACCTTACCGTCATTGGAAGGCGTGATACCGAGGTCGGAAGCCTGGATCGCACGCTCGATCGTCTTCAGCATCGAAGGATCCCAGGGGGTCAGTGTGATCATACGGGCCTCGGGAACCTGAATGTTACATACGGCATTAAGAGGAGACGGTGATCCGTAGTAATCTACCGTGATCTTATCAAGGACATGAGGATTTGCTCTTCCTGCCCTGATCGCGTTAAGGTTCTCGATGAGATTGTCGATGGACTTCCTCATCTTGTCTTCTACTTTGTCATAATCAGCTTTTGTTATCTCTATCATTGCCATGATCATCTTCTCCTTTCGATATGTGTCTTTAAATTATATCTCTAACTTGCAATTCCTTTGTGACATTTTACTCGACAAGGGTGCCAAGATTCTCTCCCTTGACGATCCTTACGATGTTCCCGGGATCTTCCATCGAGAATACAAGGATCTTGGTATTGTTATCCCTGCAGAGAGCCGCAGCGGTAGCATCCATTACCTTGAGGTTGAGCTTAAGGACTTCGTCATGGGTGACGGTCTCATATCTTACGGCATCAGGATAAACATGCGGATCCTTGTCATAGACACCGTCTACCATAGTTGCCTTAAGGAATACATCCGCCCCGATCTCGGTCGCGCGGAGGGCTGCACCTGTATCCGTGGAGAAATAAGGATTGCCTGTACCGCATGCGAAGATAACTATACGGCCTTTCTCAAGATGTCTGATGGCGCGCTTCCTTATATAGAGCTCACACATCTGGCGGACTTCGATCGCTGACAGGACACGTGTCGTACATCCGACCTGCTCCAGGGCATCGCTTAATGCCAGTGCGTTCATAAGCGTTGCGAGCATACCCATATGGTCTGCCGTGACCCTGTCCATCTTCTCAGAGGAACGTCCTCTCCAGAAGTTTCCGCCTCCGACTACTATCGCAACTTCAACACCGAGGTCGGAAACTGCCTTGATGTTGGTGGATATCTCCTTGATAACTTCGTTGTCTATACCAACCTTCGATGCGCCGGCTAAGGCCTCACCGGACACCTTGAGCAATACACGCTTATACTTCACTTCGCCCATACGATCTGCCTCCATATTAGATTATTCTTAACTTAATAGATTTTAACAATAAAGGTCAGATATATGAAGTGAAAATTTCATCGATCTCCTCACCTTAAGACTTAAGTCCCAATAAAGAACCAGAACAAAAAAACTCCCCTCAAAGGAGGGGAGCTATAGGAAACACCGATAACTGTCAGCCTTTACCGTTAACGTTCTTATCGTATTTGTAAAGGAAGGTTACCATCTGACGTCTCAGGCATTTTCCCTTGGGCTGGAAAGTGCCGTCAGAATAACCTGCAACTATCTTCTTCTCAGACGCCCAGATCGTTGCTATATAGAAATAATCCTTGCTCTTAACGTCAGAGAACTTACATTTCTTAGACGCAGGTTCGGGCTTGCCGGCCATCCTCCAGAGGAAAGTAACCGTCTGTGCTCTGGTACATACACCCTGAGGATCAAACTTGTCCTTGGATACACCTGTCGTAATTCCCTGCTCAACCGCCCAGATAACAGCCTTATAGAAATAATCGCTGCTGTTGACGTCCTTGAAATCCGTCTTCTTTGCTTTGGGAGACGGACTGCCTGCAAGTCTCCAGAGGAAAGTTACCATCTGAGCTCTTGTACAGTCGTTGGCAGGCTTGAACAGAGTCTGCTTGTCATAGCCCTTTACAACATCCTTATCCGAAAGATAATATGTCGGTTCATACCAGAAATCAGATCTGTTCTTTACATCCTTATATATGACTCTGACATTAACCTCGCCTTCGCCGCCGTATATATCCTTAATGACGATCTTGGCATTCCCTGCTTTCTTAGTCTTGAGACAGACAATATGGCATTCTCTGCCGAAGAAATCCCTGTCGGTATCGTCTTTTGCTTCGAAGATATCTTCATTCGTTGATCTGACCGATTTAATCGTCTGATAATCAGCCTGTGCCTTCAGATCAAGACCCGGAAGGACAGTAATATCGCTGATCCTCATATAGTTGACCGTAAACTTTGTTAATTTAGGATTGCAGCTGACATCGATACTGTCCAAAAGACGGCTGGTAACTCTCAGATCCTTAAGTTCCGGATTGTGACTTACATCGATCTCGGAAACGCCGTCATAGTAAGAGATAAAGACTTCGAGCTTGGGAAAGAATTTGAGACCCGTGAAGTCAGCTATCTCGACAGTACCGGGGGCGATCTCCTTAACATCGTTGATCTCCGAAGCAGAAAGAGAACCGTCTTTATTCTTATCATAATTTTCTTTGATATATTTCTGGAATTGCTTATCAGGGAAGTTTTTATCATTAATGGCAACTCCAGATGCAGCACCTACATTAGCGGACAACAGCAGGGGAGCTGCGATCATAAGAACGCCCATGGCTATAATGGATCCTAACTTTTTAATACTCATTTGTTTCATGTCTCTTTATCCTGCTGCATTTTTTGAATACTTATACAAAAACGTTACCATCTGACGTCTCAGGCACTTGCCCTTGGGCTGGAAAGTGCCGTCAGAATAACCTGCAACTATCTTCTTCTCAGACGCCCAGATGGTTGCCTTAAAGAAGTAGTCAGAACTCTTTACGTCACCGAACTTGCATGTTGTCGTCTTGGATTCGGGCTTACCGGCCATCCTCCAGAGGAAAGTAACCGTCTGTGCTCTGGTACATACACCCTGAGGATCAAACTTGTCCTTGGATACACCTGTCGTAATTCCCTGCTCTACAGCCCAGATAACAGCCTTAAAGAAATAATCGCTGCTGTTGACGTCCTTGAAATCCGTCTTCTTTGCTTTGGGAGACGGACTGCCTGCAAGTCTCCAGAGGAATGTTACCATCTGAGCTCTTGTACAGTCGTTGGCAGGTCTGAACTCGGTCTGGTTATTGTAGCCTTTTACTATGCCTGCATCAGAAAGGGCATATGTAGGTTCATACCAGAAATCAGACTTGTTGGTTACATCCTTATAGAGGACCTTTACCCGGATATTTTCAGAATCACCATCTTCCCAACTCTTCTTCAGTATGGCTTCTCCCGTTTTCTTAGCTTCAAAAGCCCAAGCATAACTGGTATCCCCGTCTTCTTGTTTGGAAAGTGTTTTCGCGGTAAATATGTTCTTATCCGACGAACTGTAAGTAGCCTTGATACCTCCCCTGTAATTCGAATTGAATTTCTGTCCGCATGAAACCGTAAAGATCTTTGTGGTATTGAAATTTATATCAACTTCACTTAACTTCTGATTAGAACTGATATCGATTTCTTCAGTATTCATCCCGGAGATATCTAAATACTTAAGTTTCTTGTTCTTACTGAGATCGATCGATGTCATATGTGTCTGTAAAACGAGTTTTTCAAGATTAGGACACTTACTGATATCAAGGCTCGTGATACCTCCATACACTGAAAGTTCCTTAAGCGTCTTTTTGCTCCCGAGCTCAAGATTATTAAAAGTTTCATATAGCCCTGAAATATCTAATATCTTGAGCCCGTTCAGTTTGCTTGCGTCAAACGACTCAAGCTTGTCACTTCTGATCACTACGGACTCAAGCTTTGATCCTTCCGGGAGCTTTAAAGACTTAACCTTACAGTATCCATCTTGTGCGGTCAACAAGAGTCCTTTGAGATTAGTGTTTTTGCTGAGATCTAAAGATTGGAGCTTTTTACCGTCCATCCAGAGATCTTCAAGATTTGTATTCTTGCTGAGATCGATCGAACTGATATCCGCTCTGACAGCAAGGAACTTAATGGTGTTATTTTTGCTGAAATCATTTTTTTTCAGAACATCTGATTCAATGTAAAATTTATTAAGCGATGTAAGATATTCGATACCTGTTATATCGGCTATCTTACTATCCGAATAGCAAAACAGATCTTTTACTTTTGATATCTCGGTTGAAGAAAGATAACCATCCCCATTTTTATCAAACACTTCGGCAACACGTTTGCGGAAACCCTTATCCGGGAAATTCTTCTCGCTGAGCTTGACCTTGCCTGCAGCGCTTACCGGACTGCAGGGAATGAGCGATAATCCGAGAGCCAGAGTAATCGCTGTCGTTACTAATTTTGTCTTTTTCATGTCAGACTCCCTTGATCCTTTCGTAATGTCTTACACAGAATGTTACGCCCGCAATACTTTCTATCGCAGGCTCCTCGGACTCCAGACGCCAATCCAGTCTCTCGTCGAGATTCGGGAAAAAAGCATCTGCCATATATTCGTACTCGATGTAAGTTATTATAGCCTTGTCACACCTGTCGAGAAGGAGCTTATATGTAGACTCGCCGCCGATCACATAAACCTCGTCATTGACCGTCGCAAGATACTCATCGAGTTCTTCGACACTGTGACAGATCACTGCCCCTTCCTTTTCGAATGTCTCATCGTGAGTCAGGATAACATTTATCCTGTTGGGAAGAAGCCTCTCATCTTTATAGGTCTTGAGAGTCTTTCTTCCGTATACTACGGTGTGTCCGGAAGTATATTTCCGGAAAACACCCTTCTGGTCCTCAGGAAGCGATACGAGAAGTTCTCCTGCGTATCCTATCCCCCAGTTCATGTCTACAGCTGCGATCGCGATCATTAAGATTCCCCCTTCCTGTCATCAAACATGTCTGTAAAATATCCGGATGCAGATAAAGGTTCCCCTTCATCTGCAAGATGGCTTGCGTCACCGAAATACTGAACCCTGAAAGCTGCGTACCCCGGTTCCCTTTCCTCTGTTCCTATCACCGTAATGCCCGTGGGAGCGCAGAAGAATCCCTGCCAGAGGGCAGGCGCTGCGATCCCTGTCAGATATCCGGTCAGGACGGACATAAGTCCGAAGTGACAGAAAAAGACATAATTTCCGTCATTATGCTCCCTTACCCTGTACACTCCGCCTTCCATTCTCTCATATCCTAATCCGGAAAGGAACATATCAAATTCCTTAGTGACTGCATCGAAATGCTGCCTTAACTGTCCTGTCCTCATCACATCGGAATCAGGCCAGATGTTCCTGTCGTGAAGTTCATCGTTCGGACAGAAATATCTCGGCATGAAATCCCAAGCTATACGGGATTCACCGGTCTCGGGATCCAAGATCCTGAAATAGAATTCCTGAAGCCAGTCAAAGACAGTAGCTTCGATATCAAGATCCTTAAGACAGATCTCACACGTCTCCCTGGCTCTTCCCAGGGGAGACACATAGCAGCCTGCCATGTCCCAGTTCTTAACCCTTTTTGCTAATGCTTCCGCTTCCCTTCGGCCCTTCTCGGTAAGTGAATCCGTAACATAATCCGGATCCCCGTGTCTTACTATGATCAGTTTCATCTCTTGACCGGACCTCTCATCAGACTGCTACGGGAATGCCTTTGACCTTGGGACCGTATTCGTATCCTTCGAGTCTTATGTTATCTGTCGTGAATTCATAGAAATCTGTTATACCCTCATCGATCACGAGCTTAGGTGCGGGGAACGTGGGTCTGGAGATAACTTCTTCAACGATCGGGACATGCCTGTCGTAAACATGGGCATCAGCGATCACATGAACGAACTCTCCGACCTCCAGGCCGGAGCATCTTGCCATGAGATGGGTAAGCACGGCATACTGGCATACATTCCATCCGTTGGCAACGAGCATGTCATTGGAACGCTGGTTAAGGATCGCATTGAGCTTATTGCCGGTAACATTAAATGTCATGGAATAAGCGCAGGGATATAGATTCATCTCATGCAGATCCTGGTGGACATAGATGTTCGTAAGTATCCTTCTTGATGATGGATTGTTCTTAAGGTCGAAGAGGACTCTGTCTACCTGATCCATCTCACCTTCTTTATACTGGTGCTTAACTCCGAGCTGATAGCCGTATGCCTTGCCGATGGAACCTGTCTCGTCAGCCCAGGCATCCCAGATGTGAGTCGCAAGGTCGTGAACGTTGTTGGACTTCTTCTGCCAGATCCAAAGGAGCTCGTCTACGGCGCCCTTGAAATTGATATATCTCTGGGTAAGCATGGGGAACTCTTCAGCAAGGTTATATCTGTTAACGATGCAGAACGACTTGTAAGTATAAGCCGGTGTCCCGTCCTCCCAATGAGGCCTTACCTTCTCATTCTCGGTAGTATATCCTGAGTTCAGGATCGTACGGATATTTTCGATAAAGATATCATCAGCTCTGCTCATAATTATCTCCTCACAATAAACATGATAAGAAAATTATAACATTTAAGTCCGCAGTAACTGTCTGTTGATTTGTTAAATTATGGATCTGATTTATAGGCTAGATTGACGAAGAAAGACCGGAAAAAGAAAATCCCCGGAAAGGATCACTTTCAGGGGAATATAAGATCTGTTCTCTCTATTGGACCTATGGGCCTTTCTATCTTCCCGGTGAACATCTCCACCTTATCGGCCCTCCAGTCAGGATCCCATTGCGTGCAGTAATCACATTTGCATTTCTTCACGCAGGAGAAATAGTTGCCCTTGCAGTAACCGCAATCAACATAATTGATGAACGCCCTTGAATACCCCGTGAAGCCTTTTGAATTGAAGTAGACCATATGGCAGTCGATCTTCTTTGCAGACACGAGTCTGACTGCTTCAATAATGGCCCATTCGGAGTCCAGGGATCTTGCCTTATAGCACTGGCGTCTCTTCTGGTTGACGGCATGGAACTGGTTCGGACGCAATACCGTTCTGGTGACGGTCTTGGTCGGCCACCTCTTGCAGTTGATCCTGTTGAGGACGACACAGGCGATCATGGTCTTGTCGGTGATATCGTTTTTGCAGAAAGCGCCCTCACCCTCGATGACCCGGGCGAAGAGTTCGAACTCATCGACCTTCATGCCGCAGGCTCTTGCCTTGACTTCGGAAGAGAAATAATAACGCTGCTCATCCGTGGAGTACTGCCACATGAGATCGTACATCTGCAAAGTCTCTTCACTTGTCTTCTTGGGCTTATATGAAATAAGATCGTAGTCGTGATCAAAGGCCAGCGCCGTGACGCCGTCCATGGAAAGACATGTAAATACTACTACAACAGCAAGTATTATAGCCGTAATCTTTTGCTTTAAAATAATGTACCTCTTTCCGACCTTCAGCTGACAACACCCAAAATCAGTCTGATCTTCATTCGGTGTCAAGATTATACAAGGCTTTAGAGGACATTTCAACAAAACAGAACATATGTAATGTTTCTGTAAATCTGCAAGACAGACGAGGGGCTGTCCCCGAAAAGGAAACAGCCCCGTTATATAGGAGATTTATACATGAAACTAATCAGTCAAACCACTTCTCAAGATCATCCGTTGATGTATCCGAAAATGCCGTGAATTCTATAAAGCTGATCAGCCCGTCATCGATATCTCTTACATACCAGTAGACATGCTGTACTTCATAGCCCTCTTTGGAAAGATCGACCGCAAGGCGCAGATACTCTTGTCCTCCGAGATCAACGCGGGTTACTTCCTTCCAATCCATGTTTATGCCATACTGCTTCAGGTTCTCGCTCATTTCTTCCTTATAGAGCGCAATGTGATCTTCTGCCGAGTATCCTTGCCCATCATAGGAAGCAAGTTCCCTGTTTATGTAAAAAAAGGCTAATGTATCGCTTCCGCCTCCGTTCTGAAAATAGGCATCCCATGCAGTGGCAGTTTCTACTGTCTTCTTCTTTCCGTCAGGATAAGATGCAATATACTCTTCCCTGCTCTTTTGTTTCTCGGATTCACTCATCTGCTTCATATCACCGGGAATATTCACCTTAAGACCGGCTTTGTCATTAACATATACACCGTCTTTGAACATGCCCTTGGTATAGCTTGTTCCGGCCATGGGATCGACGGCATCGTTTTCAACAGGGACATCTGCAGCAGCTCCGGGCTCTGCCTTAGGACTAAAACCTTCTCCGTATGTCAGTCCGTAGCCTCTTTCCAGGAAACACTTATCCGTTCCGATCTGGTCAACAGAACCATACCAGGGAGAAGGAAGTTTACCGGAAAAATCTGCGCAGCCGCACAGGACATCGGAAATACCCTTTCCTTCCGAACCTGGAAGATAGCACATTACAACGCTGTCCCAGCTACCGTAATCATTCTGATCGAGTATCACGTTCCTTCCGGCAACGATACATGTGACAGTAGGCTTGCCTGATCTCTTCGCTTCATCGATCGCTTTTCTGTTGTCCGGCAGACCCAGCGCGCCGCAAAGTTCAAGATCTTCAGTATCGCCGTTCCATTCTGCATAGGACTTCTCACCTACACAAAGAAGGACCACATCAGCAGCCTTTATATCTGCCACGATCTCGATACCGTAATCAGCCGCATATTTTTCGAAGGCTTCCTTGATCGTAGTAACGCCTTCAATGTCTACATAAGGAGCTTCATTCCAGCCGATGGTCCAGCCGCCGCACTGTACCTGACCGTTATTGGCTGCAGGACCTGATATATAGACTTTTGTACCTTCCTTGAGAGGAAGTGCCTTCTTATCGTTCTTTAAGAGGACCAGGCTCTTTTCGACCAGTTTTTCCGCAACGGCTCTGTATTCGAGGGAACCGGTCTCAGTCTGCTTTGTCTTAAGATCCTTAAGGAGAGGATCGTCGAAAAGGCCGATATCCATCTTGACCCTGATTATCCTTGTAACCGCATCGTTAACCCTCTCTTCACTTATCTCACCCGTTCCGACGGCATCAACGATCGCCTGCTTGGCTTCTGCATAGCGGTCAGTCTCCATGAGCATGTCGATCCCCGCATTGATGCTCTTTATTACCTGCTCCTTATAAGAATCAGCAGGTATGTTCTGGATCGAGCCCCAGTCACTTACGATAAAGCCCTTAAAGCCCATCTCATTCTTGAGCTTCATGATGTATTCTTTATTCTCGTGCATCTTTACGCCGTTAAGGGATGAGTGGCTGATCATGATCGTCTGGACACCGGCATCGATCTGTGCCTGATAGACCTTGAGGAGTTCATTGATCTCTTCTTCGGACAGCTGCGCATCACCTCTGTCGATCAGCATCAGGGTATCGCCCTGCTCACCGGTTCCGTATTTTACATTACCGTCAGCAAAGAAGTGCTTGGTGCAGGCAACGATACCGCCGTCGATAAGACCCTTGGTATAGGCGGTACTGAGTCTTGTGATAGTGTCGAGGTCTGAGCCGTAAGACTCATATGTCCTTCCCCAGCGGGGATCGGCTGACTGGGCTACCACAGGTGAGAAGTTCCACATCATGCGGCAGATCTTCGCTTCATCAGCTGTGATGAGACCTACCTGATAAGCAAGTTCTTCGTCATTTGCTGCTCCCTGTCCTATGTTATGAGGAAAATATACTGCATTAACGCAATAGTTAACACCGTGCACGTCATCCTGTCCGTAGATGAACGGTATGCCGCTCTCGGATTCGATCGCAGCCTGCTGGAAACCTGCTATGATATCCCTCCACTCGGATGCCGTCGTCGGCCCTGCCGTAGACAGGATGCTTCCGTAGTCATGCTGCTTCATATCTTCATTATTTGTCGTGTAGATCGCAGGCTGGACCATCTGGTATGCTTTCTGCTCCAGCGTCATTTCCGCTACGATCTCCTCGGGTGTCATCTTGGCATAACGCTGATATTTATATTCCTTCGAATCATTTGAATCTGAAGGAGCAGTAACAATTGCTGAATCCTTTCCGCTTTCGGACGGAATGCTTTCCTGAGGACGCGCCGTGCAGGAGGCAACTGACAGTAACATCGTAAAAGTTAAGAGCAGTGCTGAAAGCTTTTTCATTTTGTTCACCTTCCTTTTCGTGTTTCTTTCAAAGAGCGTCATTTAAACCACTTCTCGTAAATGGCAGGATCTGCATCTTCATAGAAAGCTATGATCCATATAACGCTCATGACCTTATCGTCTACCATCCTTGCGTATATGAAAGACTTTTCGGAAAGTTCGACATAGTCGTCATAACCCGAATAAACCTGTCTTATATATTCCTTTCCTCCAACCTCGACCGTTTCTCTTCCCTCATCCTTATTCCAGCCGTCCTCCTTTGTCATGTTGCAATTGCAGAAGTCGTCAAGATAGTCTTCTGCCGTATATGTCTGTCCATCTGAAGAAGCAAGTTCAACATTTACATACTTAAAATGAACATTGTCATGGATATTATCGTCTATGCTGTAGAATGAACAGTCCCACCATGTCGCCAGTTCACGGCGCTTGTCCTTCTCCTCATCACAGTTGGCTGCTATCTCCGAAGCAGATAACTTATCCTGCGGTATCTGCTGATATCCTTGGGGAATATTAACCCTGATCCCGGCAAATTCATTGCTGTATACATTGTTCTCGAAAACGCCCTTTTGAAAACCCGTGCCTTCCATGGGATCAGCAGTCTCTCCCTCTCCCTTATGGACTGCACCGGTCCTTTCCAGCCTTATCTCATAGATATGCCCGAAATCATCGGATTCAATGATCCTGTTTAAGGTCGCGCAGGTAAGAGACGAACCGTCGTGCATGTAACCTGTTTCCTTCTTCATCAGGCCGCAGCAGTATCCGCCCTCATCAGTAAGAAGAGTCTTCATGGATTGCCCGTTAAGGAGTTTTCCCGTGAAAAGCGCTCTATCGAACTTGATCATATCCGTAAGACATGAATGGATGCCGCCATCACCTCTGCAGTTATTGGGACAGGCAGGATAACCCTTGTCATCGGTAAAGCCGTATTTTACGAGTTCTTCGTAATCAACGGCAACATAGGTCATGTCTCCTTTTGCCATCGATGTGGTCTTCGTCATACCGCATTTATCAAAGATTATCTCTTTAATGTAATCGCAGTATTTCATGCCTGATACCTTTTCGATCACGAAAGCAAGAATGTGATAGTTGCTGTTGCTGTATTCGAATTGAGTTCCGGGCTCAAAATCAAGAGGAGCCTTGTACAGAGCTTGCAGGAATTCCTCATCACCGATCTTATCAAGAAAGATGTCACTTAATTTCTGATCTGCTGCATCTGCACCGGAAATATTCCAGAAAGGATCAGGATCGTTGCAGTAATCCGGGATCCCTGATCTCATGTGAAGGAGATCATATATCGTTATCTTCTTCCCTGTCTCATATTCAGGAAAATACTTATCGAGGGTATCTTCCAATGTAAGCTTGCCTTCTTCAGCCAGTTTTAAGACTGCAACCGCCGTAAAAGTCTTACTTACGGAGGCCATATCGAAGACCGTATCCTGAGATGTAATTGTTGTCCCGTCCTTCTCTGCCGCATCTTCACAATAAAGATATAGAACATCCTCATCTGTTGCGACCAGATATGCCCCGTTGCAGCGTTCCTTGCAGTAAGATGCAACAAGATCAGCATATTTGGATTCAGGATTTACCCAGGACCTCACATCTTTTGTCAGCCTTATCTTGGATAATGAATACTCTGACTCTTTTTCCGGTTCCGTTACAGTCGTAGCATCTGTTGTTTCAAAAGCCATGTCATCCGTTGTCTCCTCAGCAGGCTTTGCCGCGCATGAAGACATCGAGAGCAACATCGCAACCGTCAAAATCATCGCCAGATGCTTTTTCATATTTTCTTCCCTCTTTCTTCTATGTTTTTCGATCCAAAGATCAATAGTATTCTTTAACAGCTTTTCCGCCGAAGACTTCAGCGAAATGGATATCAGCCCAGGAGCCCTCCTTGACCAATACCCTGTATTCTTTTTCCGGTGATTGGTACATCATATAGGAAGTATCTGCACGTTCTTCTTCAGTATATGAAAACACCGAGATATCCCATTCGGTTAATTCCATCTCCTCCGGAACAGTAACAACCTCTATCTTGCTTCCGCGGAAAGCAGCCATGCCTATCTTTTTCAGATCTTTGGGCAGTCTGATCTCAGACAGGTTTTCGCAGAATGCGAAAGCATAATCACCTATCGTCCCGACAGTGTCCGGCAAACTGATCTCCTTCAATTTTGTACAGCCTCTGAATGCCTGGTTGGAGATCTTTGTCACGTCACCTTCGATAACGACTTTTTCCAGTGCTTTATCGTAGTCAAAACAAGCAGTGGGGATCTCTTTTACGCCTTTCGGGATAACAAACGCCTTTAGGCGCGGACAATTAGAGTGTCTTCCGAGTCTGGTCAGGTTCGCAGGGAGCGTAACAGATTCCAGATAATCGCATCCTGCCAGAAGAAATCCGTAATCCACATCGTCATCGCTTTCGAAAACAACATTCTTTACGTTTCCGTCATTAACACGTCCGAAGATCCCGGTTCCTGCAGGGATCACAAGGGTTTCTTTTCCTTTTCCTTCATCCGTCAATCCCGTCAGGTCAACAACCGAACCGTATCTTGTGATCGTAAAACATCCGTCCGCCGATACCTCTTCTGTCTCCTTAACATCTCCCTCATCACTGTCATTAAGTCTTATCCACATAGAAGGACGGACGCCCCATGGATATTCGACATGAGCTCCGTATTCACTGATGGCACCCATGGAGATGAAATCACACTCTACCAGCGCTGCATGATCGCTGAATAATCCTTTATCGCGGAGCCAATATCCCTGTGTCTCGGCATCCGGCATGTCAATATATCTGTCGGCATCATCTTTAAAATATCTGTGTGCCTCTTCTATCGTCAGCAGGAGCACTTTGTTCCCCGTCTTATCTACGATCAGCTCCCGCTCTTCATCAGTAAATGCTTCATTGTAAAATTCATTGTTTAACCATAAACGGATAAAGCAGTCTTCTTTGTCCCAGCCGAAATAACTATCGTCAAAGATCTGTTCGTCTACCAGATCAGCCGTCGTTATATAAGCCTCAGATCCCCTGATATCCAGAACACGCCAGGTACTGTGGCCCTTATAGTCACCAAAGCTGATGTAATCTCCCACTTTGATGTCATCCGTTCCAAGCGTTTTAACATCGAGCGTTGTTGCAGCGCTTGTCTCTTCCGCGACTGTTGTCTCAGGCTCTGCAGTCGTAACAACAGTTTCAGAAGCGGATGTCTCTGTCTCATCACCGCTGCTTTCAGGAACGATATCAGCAGGTTTGGCAGAACAAGCCGCAACTGAGAAAATCAGGGTAAGCGATAGTATAAGAGTGAATGTTCTTTTCATTTTCCCTCCAAATAATTAAGCTATGCGGATGATCTGTTATTTACTCGACAGAAGCCTTCTTTATGATCTCTTCCAAGAGCCCAATAAAGGCATCCCTGTCACTATATGACATGCGCCTATATCCGGGATTAAGCTTATTGTAATAACCGTCGGATACATATACTGCGCCTTTCGGGCCGGAGAAGGTGACTCTGACCAGGCGTTCTACTCCGTCCCCTTTGTAGTTCTTGATCTTTATCATCATATATGAATTAGAATCAGCTTCCACGGACGAATCACACATCCTTACCCAGTATTTTTTCATGGCAACCGAATCACCCAGTCTGTCGACCATGTCAGGATTGTTGAGCGCAAGTGTTGTAGGAACCTCACCGCCCGTATTTTCATCGAAGGCTATCAAGGCCTTGGCCGTTTTTGCAGTTGTTCCGGCCAGGATAAAGATAAAGGTCATGAATGCCGCAACAAGGGCTGAAACTATCTTTGATGAGGAACGGCTCTTTCCTAATGTGGACAGTCTCTTGCACATCTCATCCTTTTTCGAGGCCATGGGAGATGCGAATGTATAACTTGTGCGTACAGACTGTTTCTGCAAAGCAGTTATAAGAACCATACCATATGTCTTCTTCTCCGAATTACAAAGTCCCTTAATGACTTGGGCATCACATGCATATTCGCGGTCTGTCCTGGAAAAGTGACCCATGACCCAGACCAGAGGATTAAACCAATAGATGATGCAGCAAAGCGAAATGAAGAAAGTCATAAGATTGTCGTGGCGCCTGATATGAGTCAGCTCATGCATCAGGATATAACGAAGATCCTCTGAAGACTCTGTCGCCCATGTCGGAAGATATATGGAAGGATTGATAATACCGACAGCACAGGGCGAACTCGCATATTCCGATATGTAAATGCGCGGTGTTGTCTTCATGCCCATCTGATCACATAATTCCTGCGCCTGACGGGTGATAACGGCACAATCGGCATCATATGCCCTGCAGCCCTTCCTAAGGCACTTTCTGAGCCTTATGTTGTTGACCAGCGTAAAGACCGCAACAAGAGCGATACCCGCAAGCCAGATCAGCAGGACCGGGTTAACGGAATTATAAGCCGGCTTCCCGTATTCGATGACATCCCTGCCGTTTACTACTACATCCTTTATTCCCGTGTTTCCTGCCAGATACAGATCCGAGATATCCTTGTGAGTGACATCCCTGAACAGGTTCATCACACTGTATTTGCTCTGGATCGAATATGGAATAAGCAAACGCAATGCAACAGGAACCCACAGATAGTACTGCAGTCTCTTATCGAGCTTCTTCCCGCACGCAAGCCTTACCAACATAACAGCTGCAACGAGAATAGAAGCCTGGATAGTAATCTCTGTAATAACTGTCAGCAGATCACTGGTCATCAGATAATCCGCCTTTCAAAACAGCTATCATCTGTTCGATATCTTCATCAGATATCTTATTCGACTTGGCAAGATAAGATACCATTGCCAGAGGATTATCATCGAAAACGCGTGAAAGGGTGTTATCAAGTTCCTCCTTGATAGCCTCATCCTGCTTAAAAGCGGCTCTATAGTTCTTAGGATTGGAATCTTCAACTTTAATGGCACCTTTTATCTCCATCCTCTTAAGGAAGGAGATCACCGCATGACGGGTCCAGGAATGCTGTTTGTTGATCTCATCACAGATCTGTCTCAAAGTACAAGGCTGCTTGGCCCAAATGATCTTCATGATGTCCCATTCATTACCGGTAAGATTAATCTCGTTGCTCATATACACTCCTTTAACTAGTAACCAATTTATTACTCTATTCGTATGATATTATTTCCTGAAAGATATGTCAATACATAATAGTAATAATGTTATTACCTTTTTCGAAGATCATCTTTCCGGGAAATAAAAAAACCGCAAGATCTGTAAGATCTTACGGTTTGGTCGGAGTGACGGGACTCGAACCCACGACCTCTTGCTCCCTAAGCAAGCACTCTAGCCACCTGAGCTACACCCCGGTTATGTCGTTTGCATGAGATTTGAAAAATGGTCGGAGTGGCGAGACTCGAACTCGCGGCCTCTTGCTCCCGAAGCAAGCACTCTACCACCTGAGCCACACCCCGGAGTCTTTCCAAATCACAGGCTAAATAATAATAGTACAAGATAAAGAATAATGCAAGTGTTATCTATAAAAACGGGTCCCGAAGGACCCGTTCCTGTAAACCGGACTTTTTCGCTTATGCGGGCTCAAACCCGAGATTATCCTCAATATTTGACTTAAAATCTGATAATGCTGTTTTCCTCGATTTCTCACCATGAGCATACATCCATACCTGCTCACACCAGTAAGAACCTATAGTATCATCATACTCGGTCTTGTTCTTTCCTGTCGCATAGTCACTGGCAGGTATGAAAACATCGAACATGTTCTGACCGCCAAGGAAATCACACTTGCCGTCTGATTTAGCCATTACGACCGATGATGCAACTGCATCCTTCGTACCGTTATCGTTCATAAGGCCGTTCGCCCAAGCATACTGCACACCGGTCTTGGAAGTATCGAGTGTAATATATTTGATTATATCGGCTACTACGTCTTTGTTGGTGGTATTCTTGTTTGCCATTACCCATGTACCTCCCCAGAAGAAGCCTACCGGAGGCGTACATACTGCCCAATCACCGTATGTTCCCTTTGAGGTATCAAGTTTTCTCGAATTACCTTCTCCAACCCAGGATCCGCAGTTATCACCCATAGTGTAATTGATCAGCCATGCTGGTCCCAGGAAGCCGAAGCACTCCTTTTCGCCTTGGCCAGCCATATCCAGATTCCACTCATCTGTCCATTGCTGTGTATCATTGGTGTATCCGTTATCTATAAGCTCTTTTGCTATATCAAGGAATTTCTCACGGTCAGGATCGATAACGAGCTTGCCGTTCTTGTTGACCCAACCCTTAGATGAACCGCCTGCTATAGCGTGCCAAACATCACTCAAACCGGAACAGATAACATAGCCCTTATTCTTGAGTTTCTCAGCAGCAGTCAGGAACTTGTCCCATCCGGGGCCGACCTGCTTTGCGATCTCATCAGGATCGTCCGTACCGAAAACCTTCTTTGCTATCGATCTTCTGTAGATAAATGCTCCTCCCGTTGACTGGAAGCCCAAGCCTACAACATTACTGTCTGAAGGTCTTGTTCCGATATCAACTGTATATTGTGCGATCTTAGCTTTCGATATTCCGGTCTTGACATCGATACCGAGATCTTTATACGCAGCAGCATACTTAGATGAAGAACCCTGGGTATACTTGAGGACAAATGCCTCTTCAGCGGCATAGATATCAGGAGCACCGGTTCCTCCTTTAGAAAGAGCTTTGTCAAGAGTATCGATATATTTGCCGTTATCATTGGAAATGATCTTGTTCTTGACCTCATATTGCTTAGCTACATCAGGATGAGCCTTCATATAGTTTTCAACCATCAAAGGCATCTCATCATTGAAGGAATAAATATTCAGAACTTTTTTCCCGTCTTCCATAGTCTTTCCGACATACTTATCGTACTTATAGAGGAAGGTTACCATCTGGCGCCTCAGGCACTTGCCCTGCGGTTTGAATGTGCCATCTTCATAGCCTGCAAGGATCTTCATTCCGGATGCCCAGAGGGTCGCCTTGTAGAAGTAATCCGTAGATTTTACGTCAGAGAATTTCTTCGCATTCTTAGCGGGCTCCGGCTTGCCTGCCATCCTCCAAAGGAATGTAACTGTCTGAGCTCTTGTGCATACTTTCTGGGGAGCGAACGATTTATCAGACACACCTGTCGTGATGCCTTGCTCGACAGCCCAGATAACCGGCTTGTAGAAATAGTCTCCGCTCTTGACATCGTCAAACTTGCAAGTAGTCGACTTAGTCTTGGGTTCACCCTGAAGCCTGTAGAGGAAGGTTACCATCTGGGCTCTCGTACATTCGTTAGCGGGACGGAATTCGGTCTGGTTCGCATAACCCTTAACAACGCCCTTGGCAGTAAGATAATTGGTAGGTGTGTACCAGAAGTCACTGCTGTTGGTAACGTCCTTATAAAGCACCTGCACCTTGCATTCAGCAATCAGCCCGTCTGCAGAAGCTGATATTACAGTTGCACCGGCCTGCTTTGCCGTTATCTTACCGGAAGAGTCAACAGTCGCGACTTTTTTGTCGGCCGATTTCCATGTAATCTGGGAACTGGAGTTTTGCAGCGTAGCTTTCAGGGAAGCAGTCTGTCCGCACACGATATTAAGGCTGCTCTTATCCAGTTTAAGAACGCTCTTGGAGATCTTAAAGTTTGTAGAACCCGCTGCAAAATGTACTTGCGGATTCCAATTAACGGGAAGCAAATACGTATGTCTGTCTCCGTCATTTATGTATTTCTTTGTATTGTTTTTAACATACATATACGAATAATACACATAATATTCGCCTTCTAACTGGCTCGTAAAGGTCTTTGTTATTGTCTGGCCTTTAGCAGTGTAAGGGATCTGTTCTTCGAACATCACCCAGCCATTAAGCCCCGGGGTAACTGCAAACACATCGATTTCAACATAATTTTTTCCATCATCACATTCTTGAAAAACTTCTGTTTGGATCTTTATGTCAATATTTTTCCCGGGCAGATATGTCTGTCCTTTGGTGGGCGACACAACGCCGTCTGCATTTACTGTTAACGGCATCAAGGTAAACATCATGAAAACAGCCAACAATAAAGATAATACTTTCTTCCTCACCTTCATATGAATTCCTCCCCTCAGAGTTTTTTAAGACAATCGTCTTGATACCCGAAGTGTACTATAAAAATGAAAAGATAAACAGGCAAAATAAAATGGTTCAAAAAAATATAAAAAATTAAGGCTGTCTCATCAAAGAGACAGCCTTTGGAATATTTATGTTATAGATTCAGATATTACTCTGCAGGATCTTCAGCGGGAGCTTCTGCAGCTTCCTCTGCGGGAGCAGCTTCCTCTGCAACAGCCTCTGCAGCTTCCTCTACGGGAGCAGCTTCTTCAGCAACAGCTTCTGCAACTTCCTCTACGGGAGTTTCAACTGCAGCCTCAACTGCTTCTTCTACAGGAGCCTCAACGGGAGCTTCAGCCTCTACAGCCTCTTCTTCCTCTGCTTCTTCAGCCTCCGGAGGATTGATGGGAGCGATGTCCTTGATGGAAACAGAGATCCTTCTGCCCTCAGGATCGACCTTAACGACTCTTGCCTGGACAACATCACCCTTGGAAAGGACTTCTGCAGGATTGTCGAGTCTCTTGTCGGAGATCTGGGAGATGTGGCAGAGTGCATCGATACCGGGCTCGAGCTCGATGAATGCACCGAAGTCACAGATCCTTACGACCTTACCTTCGACTACGGAACCCTCAGGGATCCTCTCTGTGATGTTGTAATAAGGATCGTCCTCTTCCTTCTTGTAACCGAGGGAGATCTTCTTGGACTCCTTATCAAAGCTCTTTACATAAACTTCGATCTCGTCATTGACCTTGAGAACGTCAGAAGGCTTCTGGTTGCGTACCCATGTGATCTCGGAAACGTGAACGAGTCCGTCAACACCTCCGATATCAACGAAAGCACCAAACTCGGGAAGGCTTCTTACGACACCTGTATATCTCTTGCCGACTTCGATGTTGTCCCAGATGTTAGCAGCCTTAGCAGCCTTCTCGCGGGCAGCGAGCTGTCTGTGGGATCCGGAGATCCTCAGGCGGTTCTTCTCTGTCTCGAACTTTGTGATAACTACTTCAAGCTCCTTGCCGATGTAGGAATCAAGATCCTTAACTTCGCCAAACTTGATCTGAGACTTATGGATATAAACCTCTACACCGTGATAGGAACCGATAAGACCGTCCTTAACGGTGCGGATGAGCTTCAGTGTGATGGGAGTCTTGCTGTCAAATGCTTCCTTGACTTCGCCCTTGTACTTCTCATAGTCAACAGCGGTCATGGAAAGATCGATGTCCTTGCCCTGATCTGTGTTGCGGACTTTCTTGACTACTACCTTGACTGTCTTGTGCTCAGCGATAGCAGCATCCAGATCGATCTCATTTTCGCCCTGGAACTCTTCGATCGGAATCTTACCTTCGGATTTGTCATGAACGTCAACGTAAACGTAATCAGCGTCTGCCGAAGTTATTTCTCCTTCCACGACAGCGCCCCTTCTGATCTGAGAAATGCTGTTAACATAGTCTGTGAACTCATTACCGGAGTTCTCTTCTGGGATCTGCTGTCCCTCGATGTTCTTTACGTCTTCTTCGTTCATTGTTTGAACAACCTCCAAAATGATATCTTCCGGCGTAGAAGCACCCGCAGTGATACCCACCGTATCAGACGGTTTGATGAGCCCTTGTGACAGGAGTCCTTCAAGCTCTTTGGCGTCACTTATGAGATACGTCCCCGCACAACGACCTGAACAGACATCCATAAGCTTCTTCGTGTTAGAACTGTGTGCCGATCCGATGACTAACATCACATCTGCGCGTTCTGAAATCGAGGCTGCTTCTTTTTGCCTATTTTCAGTCGTAATACATATTGTATCAAAAACAAGATTTTTTTCAATTTTATTTTCTACAGTTGCACAAATTCTTTTAAACTTTTCCGTAGAGAAGGTCGTCTGTGATACCAAAACGGCCGAATCCAAAGGAAAATCAAGGCTTTCGAGCTCATCTGCAGAAGCGATCACGGCGACTTTAACATCCGGATATTCCTCTGCTTCACCGCAGATCCCGATAACTTCCGGATGTCCGGGTGTCCCGCAGACGATGATGTTCTTTCCTGAAGAAGCTGCATCGGAAACGATCTTATGTATCTTCGTGACAAAAGGACATGTGCAGTCGGTAATATCACAGCCCTTGCTCTTCAGGATCCCGATCTGCGACGGCGGAACGCCGTGCGCTCTTATCAGGACCTTGGATCCCTCAGGTACATCCTCAGCATCGTCAACGATTATGAACCCCTCATTTTTCAGCCTGTCCATCACTATGCTGTTATGGGTCAACTCACCCAGCATTACGAGGCTGTCCGATGGCGTTTTAGACCCTGCCATCTCGAAGGCTTTGGCAACTGCATTCTTTACGCCGAAACAAAAACCGGCATCTTTCGCCTTGATAACGGGCATCAGGCTTCCTCTTTGATGTGAGACAGGAGGAATTCCTTCGTCCCTTCGATCGTATAAAGGTCGGTATCGATAACGATCGCTTCAGGAACCTGGATCAAGGGAGAAAACTCTCTGTTGGAATCCTGTTCGTCCCTGTATTCGATATCTCTTAAGACCTCTTCGTAAGACTGGGAGAAATCACCTTTCTCCTGGAGTTCCGCAAGTCTCCTCTCGGCTCTTGTTGAAGCCTTGGCAGTAACATAGAACTTGTATTTTGCATCGGGAAGAACATTGGATGCGATATCACGTCCGTCGAGAACAAAGCTCTGGTGACGTGCAATGTCTCTCTGCATATCGACCATAGCTGTCCTTACTACGGGAAGAGCGCTTATATCGGAAGCTGCAACGGATACTTCGGGAGTCCTGATCTGGCCGGTTACATCCTCGCCGTCAAGGATCATGTGCTGAACGCCGTCGATGAACTTTACTTCGAGTTTCATCTCACCCATCATGCGCTTGACTTCAGCGGGATCCTTGGGACTTATCCTTCTCTTGAGAGCGGCAAGTCCGCATGTCCTGTACATTGCACCGGTATCAAGATACATGATGCCCAGTTCCTTTGCCACGCCCTTTGCGAGTGTGCTCTTACCTGAACCTGAAGTTCCGTCTATAGCTATCTGAAATGCCATAATAAGATCTCCTTACATGAAGTATATTCCGATGCATATTATAGCATTTACGGAGAAAGTTATCCTGTGGCGTTTGAATTGGCTTTTCGAAAAGTCAAGCTAAGTTTAATCCGATTTTTCTCCTGCGCATCGTGTAAACATAGGAAATCTGCAACATAATTACCGAGAATAATAGTTTTAGAGCAAAACCTTCAAGAAACAACTTAACTGATGCATTTGACGGAGCACAGAACAACATCTCATTAATTTCGTAATTGACCGATGGGAAAAAGTATATCCCGGCAAAATAAACACCGCCAAAAATCGAAAAAGCTAAAATATTGTCTGCGAGCCTGGATATCAGATATAATCCCGCCCACACAACCAGCATCTGAACAGGCAGACCAAGAGATTCCAAAAGTATAGCCGTCCATCTTGTCATCACCCTTATACCGTCGTTGGTGTATGCCAACATATAAGGAGTGTTTTCAGGAAGAAACAGAGAAAAAACGATTGTCAAAAGGATCTGAAACAAACAGAAAGAAAACAAGACCAATCCGGCTGTATAAGTTTCGTGTTTGAAAACTTTTTTTCGTCCATGCACAAGATAATCGCTTACAGATGCTCCGGTAGTTAATCCCGCATTTACGATTTGCCCTATCAGCAGGATCGCTGCCAATCCTTGAAAGATAAAACAGGTATTTAATGTACAACCTACATAACTCAATCTGTCCATCGAATACTCACTGCAGACGCACTCGCTGACATCAGAATAAGAAAAATTATTTGCTTTAAGATATTCCAGTATAGCTATGGTTTCTTTTATAATTTTTTTAGTTTCCAGCTCATATTCATAATCACCTAATTCTGATTCAGTGTCTTGTAGTTCCTTTATCTGAGCATCAATATCTTCTGCTGATTTATATGGCTTAATATCATAAGACCATTGAAACCTGTCTCCATAGGATTCCTGAGTATATCTATAAGAATAGATCAGCACAAAAATTATGCTTAAGATAACTGCAACCCAAACCATCCACTGTCTTGAGAGTCTGAAAACAATATATTTCATTCGTTTATCCCCTTTTTCCTTACGGATATAATATCAAACTCATCAATCCTCCTGATAATATCCGAAATAGAGTCAACCGAATCTGCAACGACCAGGTCCATACCATTCAAAGAGCAAACCTCATCTTTGTGAAGATTTGTCGATGCCAAGGTCGCTGCATCTGCAGTTTTAAAAGAAATTACATAATAATTTACCCTTGAATTAACATCTTTCTCGGTATCGAGCTTTCCGTCTTTTAAGGAGTATATCATGTTGCAATTCTCCTCCAGGTTATACATTATGTGCGTTGCAAGAATAATAATCCGATTGTTTTGAGAAGCTTCTCTTACACACTCGTAAAAAATCTTGATACTCTCCGCATCAAGCGCAACAGTAGGTTCATCAAGCAAAAGGATCTCCGATTCAGACAGGAAAGCCATCATAAGCGCCAATTTCTGCCTCATACCAAGGGAATAGGTCCTCACTGCCTTGTCTGCTGCTTCCTTGAGTTTCCATTTATCAAAAGCCAGATCAACTTTCTTGTTATCATAATAGTCGGCCAGAAAATATAATAAATTTTCTCTTCCGGACAGATCATTCCAAAAATGCGGATTTTCAATGATTCCGGAATAATTAGGTTTTTGTTTGGAGTTATCGAATCCGATTATTATCTCTCCGGAATCCTGTTCCAAAAGACCACCTATCAGTTTTAGAAGTGTTGTTTTACCACTGCCGTTCTCACCAATAATGGCAACTATATCCCCGTTTTCTACACAAAGATCAAGATTATCGATTATCTTTTTCCCTTTTTTGTATGCAAAAGAAAGTTCTCTGATCTCAATCTTCATAATCTTCTCCAACGGGATCTCCTGTATCTGATACAAGAACTCCATTAATATATGTTATTGTTCGTGACGCATCCTTGGTATATTCAGTATTTTCGCCGATCACTAAGGTAATACCTTCATCTGTTGCATAGAGTTTGGCGGCGCTCTTAACAGATTTGTTAAATCCATTAAGAATAATGCATTTATTCTCTTCACCTATGCTATAAAAATCATCTTCGATCCTTCCATAGTAATCTTTCAAATCTTCATAAGAGGACAAACCGACTGTATCGCTCCATTTAAAGAAAACAGGATCATTACTCTCTATGCATCCTTTTTCGATGAGGACTGGTAAAAACACTTCATTATCAAGATCTTTACCTTTATCAGAAGTTCTCCATGTATTAACAAGCAGTTCTGTATAATAATATAGATTTGACTGAGTCCCATCTTCATTAACATAGTCTGAGCGATCAATCAGAAAATATCGATGATTTTTATACAACAGATATTTTCCCGTTTCGTTTTGTGATCTGCTGCCATCTTCCTCTATGGAATAGAGATAAGCTTCATTATTTTGTATACTACCCTCAAATAAATTGTTGCGAGCTGGAAACCTTCGGCGGATATAATTCTCCATATATCTCTTTTGTGACTTAGCAGCATTCTCAAGAATGATAACTGCCTTCTCATCACGACTTACTATCTCGACATCATGCGTCTTTTTGATTACATATGCAAAAACAGCAACAGCTATCACAACAAAAGCAACTAATATCGCTACTATTAAAATATTCCTATTTTTCATGATTCCCTCGTAAATTATTTATTTGACACCTTAACATAGCTGCACTTTCCATTTATATATTTTATTTGAAAAAACTGCTGATCATCATCATCTCCAAAAACACCCCAATTAATTACAATATAGTCAAAATGTCTTTTTTGTTGTTTCTTATTTTTGTCTTTAAAAGTATAGTCTATCGTAGCGTACCCACTAGCACACATAGCGTGATCAGTCCCACAAAGAATGCCAATTTGGTGAGAAGAATAATTGCTTTTCACATTTTTATACAATTTAGTAGAATCAACATATTGATCTGCCTTCTTTTCAATTTGAAAAAAATTCGAAAACATCTTATTTAGCAGATCATCCATATAACAACTTTTAAGACCTCTCCATACGACATTCTTTCCATAATCATCTACGCCTTGCTTAACAACTTGAGTATATATATACTTGGCCTTAGGTTTAGCCCCATAATACTCCAAAACAGAAGTCGCAGCAGTTGCCCAACAGGTCCCCCCAAAGTTTTCATCATCTATTGGTAGTTCTCTATCTTTCGAACAAGTCGTGTTGTAATATTTTGCAAATGCAGCATCATCATGATTTTTTGTTTTGAGTGCGTGAATTTTATTTACCACATTAACACTTGTAAAACCCTGCTTTTTAAAGGACGCTTTATCTTCATCTATAACATCCTTTAAATCTTGGGTCATATGATCTGAAGATCGTAATCCATTAACATAATTTCCGTCATAAGCACAATAAAATATAACAGAACACACCATACAAGCAAAAAAGATTTTTGCGAAAAAAAAATATCACATTTTTCATGATTGCTCCCCCACAAGAAAAATTGATAACTCAATTATAGAATAGTAAGGAACGGTGTCAATACAAAAAAACAAAGCAATCATTTGATTAATGGATAGAATCCCCAGCAAATAAATATCGTGACCACTTAACATATACAAACGAATGAATTCTGATTTCAATCTTCATAATCATTTACAACGGAATCTCCTGTATCAGATATAAGGTCTCCATTGATATACGTTATAGTTCGTGACGAATCCTTGGGATATTCAGCATTTTTGCCGAGCACTAAAGTAATGCCTTCATCGGTTGCATAAAGCTCAGCAACACCTTTAGCGTTATTATCATCAAAATGATACTGTTCAAAATTGTTCAAAACGATACATTTTTTCTCTTCATCAACACTATAAAAATCATCTTCTATCCTTGTATAGTATTCTTTTAAGTCTTCAAAAGAGGTTAATCCCACAGTATCACTCCATTTAAAGAATACTGGGTCATTACTCTCTATTACTCCTTTGTTTATCAAGACCGGCAAAAAAATCTCATTGGACTGATACGAAACAGTTTCACTGTCAGTTATTTTCCTAAAAATCACAAGAAGTTCTGTGTAATAACCTGCTGTTGAGGGAGTTCCATCTACTTCAATATAGTCTTCTGTTTCGACCAAAAAGTATCGATTATCCTTGTATAATAAATATTTACCAGTCTCGTTTAGCGATCTGCTGCCATCCGCTTCAATTGAATACAAATATGCTTTATTGTTAAAAACACACCTTTTATACAAGTTGTTTTTGGGTATAAATCTATACCGATAATAACTTTCCATTTTTCTCTTTTTGTTAGCTGCAGCAGAATCAAGAATGATGACTGCCTTCTCATCACGACTTACTATCTCGACATCATGCGTCTTTTTTATTGCATATGCGAATATAGAAACAGATATAACAAGAAGCAAAACAATTAAACAAATAAATACTAATCTCTTGTTTTTCATTTCACGCCCCCATATTTTCGATTATAAAAAACACTTTTTTCTTCAAACAAAAATTTATTCTCATCCGGGATCAGTGTCTTTTCTGTCGTTGCCTGTCTCATACACCTTGAACTGGGCCCACATCGTTTCTAAGGATTCAAGTGAACCCTTGATGTGGTCTTTCCTGTTCATTCCGAGAGCGACAAGAAGCGCGTTGATAAGCGAAAGCGGTGCCGTCAGGGAATCCGCGAAAGATGCCATTGAAGACCTTGCGAAGAGCTTGATATCGGCATGCTCCGTCATGGGCGTGTTGTCCTTGTCGGTGATGGCGATTATGGATGCGCCTTTCTTCTTTGCAAACTCCATCGAATTGATCGTTCTTGATGAATATCTCGGGAAAGAAATCCCTATAAGGACATCCCTGTCGGTGATGGACATGACCTGTTCGAAAAGCTCGTTCGTACAAGTACTCCTGACGAGCACGACATCGTCGAAAAGGAGAGTCATGTAGAAATGCATGAACTCGGATAAGGGTGCGGATGCGCGTATTCCCATGATGTAGATCTTTCTGGAATTCAATATGCAGTTGACAGCCGCATCGAACGAATCCATATCCATGTCTTCCAGGGAATCCCTGATATTGTTCATGTCGGCTTTCATGACCTCGCGCGCTGCTTCTGCCGGGGATTCGAACCTGTCGGTATAACTCAGTCTCTGGACTGTTGTCAGATTGGATTTATGCTCTTCCCTTACGGCCTTCTGGAATTCAGGGTAACCTGCAAATCCGAGTTCCTGCGGGAACCTTACGACAGTGGATTCCGATACTCCGCATAGTTCGCCTAATCTGGCTGCGGTAATGTAAGCAAGCCGGTCGTAGTTTGCAAGACAGTAATCTGCAATAGCCTTGTGGCCCTTGCTCATGTCCTGATATCTGCTTTCGATGATCTCGATGATGTCCATATCATTCTTTATCCTGCTGTTCTTTTTCCTCAGGTGCTTCGACATTCGTAGCGATGATGTTATCGATCGTTATCTGCTTATCCTTTGTGCCTGCAGCCTGGCGCAGCGAATCTTCAAGATCTCTTATGGTCTGATAACTCATGAGTTCCATCGAAGGGAGTTCATCGGCAGAAGATATGCCGAATTCCGTAAGGAACTGCTTGCTCGTACGGAAGAGCGCGGGACGGCCGGGAGCATCAAGTGTTCCGGCTTCTTCTATCCAGCCGCGGTCCAAGAGCCTGCTGATTATGCTGTCGGAAGATACGCCTCTTACTGTCTCTACGGCAGCTCTGGTACAAGGCTGGTTATATGCTATAACGGCAAGTGTCTCATAGGATGCGGATGACAGAGGCACCGAATTTCTCGGAGCAAACATCCGGTCCAGGACCTTCTTCACGGAAGGCTTGGTCATCATGGAATAAGTGTCGTCTGCACGGCGGATCGTAATACCGCTCCAGGGGTTCTGTTCGAACCTGTTCATGAGGTCTGACAGGACTGCCTCTATATCCTTTACGGGAACATTCGTTATCTCAGACATCTCCTGTGCCGTTATGCCGTCACCTGACACGAAGAGCATGGCTTCTATAGCAGCAGGCAGTTCTTCTGCGGTTACGATGATCTCTTTATCTTCATCCATTATCAGTTCCTCTTCTTCTCTATGAGTATGTCCTCGAAAAGTCTTTTCTGTTCAACTGTGATGCTGTCGTTCCTTACGAGTTCGAGCACCGCAAGGAATGAAACGATCTTCTCCATCTTATAATCTTCACCTTTCTTGGATGTGAAGAGTTCGCTGAAGAAGAGCTTGCCCCTGGAAGTTATGGTCTTCCAGAGATTCTTCATCTTCTGCCTTACGGAAAGCTTATCCTTGCGGAGTATGTGCGTAATCTTCGCGGAAATATCGGCAAACCTTACTTCGTTACGTGTGCAGATATCATCCGTTGCCTGATCGAAAGCTTCGACCGAGAATTCCTGCTTGACCGGAAGCACCGTGATGCCAAGATCCTTGGCGGTCATCGGAAGACGCGTGCGGCAGCCGGAATACTTTTCGCGGCGCTCTTTCAATTCTTCGGCGAAAAGCTTACATCTCTTGTATCTCATGAGACTTACTACAAGATCTTCCCTGGGATCGGGTTCGGCCTCGCCGTTCTCACCTGCCTTGGAGCCGGGGAGCATCATCTTGGTCTTGATCAGGACGAGCGAAGCTGCCATGACCAGGAACTCTGATGCGATCTCCATATCAAGGCTCTTCATCGTGTCCAGATATTCCATATACTGTTCGCAGATAGTGGCGATCGGAATATCGAAGATATCTATGTCATTCTTTTCGACCAGATGATAGAGAAGGTCCATCGGACCTTCAAAGTGCTGTATCTTAAGTTCGGGTGCCAGAATCTGATCCAAAGTCTTCAGCCTCCGTCAAATACCGCTGAGCAAACGGACAAGTCCATTGCAGATGGTGTTGATCACCCATGCAAAGGGGAACTGGATCACATCGATAACAGATCCGAGAATTGGGATCTGGCCGGAAGCACTCAATACGAAAACAATCATAAGGATCAAAGGTGCAAACCTCTGGAACTTCTTATATCCCTCGGAATACTTCAATTTGAGAGGCATAAGTTCCTCCAGGACATGGAATCCGTCAAGAGGCGGGATCGGCAAGAGATTAAAAGCCATCAGCATCAGAGAAAACACCGCCGTATAAGAGAACACCTGACAAAGAGCATAAACAGCCGGCTGATTGACATCAAGCAACGTTACAAGGAACACATTGATGATCGAACAGATCAAGGCGAGCACGAAGTTTCCCGTGACGCCCGCCAGATGGACCATAATGTTCATGCCGCGGTAACTCTTGAAGCGGTTGAGCTTGCGGGGATTATAAACAACCGGCTTACCCCAGCCGAAACCGGCCACGAGCAGGAGGACCGTACCCATGGGATCCATATGGGCCAAGGGGTTCAGAGTAAGTCTTCCCATGCTGCGCGGTGTCGGGTCTCCCAGCCAGTCAGCTGTGAATGCATGCATGAACTCGTGAATGGAAAATGACAAAGTCAACGCAAAGAGCATGATCAATGCAATAAACAGCTTAAGCTGGATATCCATATTGGATCTAATCAATTCGATCAGCATCTTAACCTCCCGACAAAGACCTTATCTTATGCCTTAACAACAGAGAATGTGATCTTCTCGCCGTTGATGTCCCATTCCTTGGCATTGTCGCCTGCTCCGGCATTGATAGCGGATGCGAGGACCTCGGATGCCATGAAATCCTTCTTCTTTTCGATGATGGAAGCGAGCTTGTCATTCCCTTCGTAAGAAAGAACGATCCTGTCTGTTACGTCAAGACCTGTCTCCTTACGCTGGGTCTGGATCTTGGAGATCATCTCACGGACATAACCGTCCTCGATAAGTTCTTCTGTAAGGACTGTGCTGACGGATACCGTAAGGCCCTTATCCTCCTGTGTGGAGAAGCCTTCGGGCTGCTTTGTCTCGACGATAAAATCTTCTTCTGTCATCTCGAACTCTTCGCCGTCAACCGTGATCTTGACGGGACCTTCTTTGATGGCTGCCATGGTCTCCTTGCCAGGAAGGGCTGCGATGACTTCCTTAGCTGCGTTGAGCTTGGGACCGAACTTACGTCCGCATGTCCTGAGCTGAGGCTTGAAGCTGTAATCGACGAATGCGGATGCATCAGCCATTACATTGAGGTTTCTTATGTTGAGCTCGTCTAAGATTACTGACTCGTATTCAGCCGGGATGTCCTTATCCGTTACGACATAGATATCAGACAGAGGCTGACGGTTCTTGAGCTTGCCTGCTTCTCTTGCAGCTCTTCCGAGGACTACGACGTTCTGAACAAGTGCCATGTTCTCCTCGATCTTGGTGTCGATCAGGGACTCGTCCGCAACAGGATAAGAGCAGAGATGTACGGACTCGGGAGCATCGGGGTTAACGCTTCTTACGAGGTTCTGGTAAACAGCTTCCGTTACGAAAGGAACGAAAGGTGCAGCAAGCCTTGTAAGTGTCTCAAGAACAGTATAGAGCGTCATGTATGCATCGATCTTGTCCTGAGTCATCTCGCCGCCCCAGTATCTGTCACGGCATCTTCTTACATACCAGTTGGAAAGCTCATCCGTGAAATCCTGGATAGCTCTCGCGGAAGCCGTGATATCGTACTTGTCCATTCTTCTGTTGACATCGAGAACGAGGGAATTGAGCCTTGAGAAAATCCAGCGGTCCATAACACCCAGGTTCTTATAGTCGATCGTGTACTGATTGGGATCGAAGTTATCGATATCGGCATACATGATATAGAAAGCGTATGTGTTCCAGAAAGTTCCGATGAACTTTCTCTGGCCTTCCCTTACTGCCTCATGTGAGAAACGGTTGGGAAGCCATGCGGAGCTGGAGTTATAGAAATACCATCTTGCAGCATCGGCGCCCTCGTCGTTCAATACATCCCAGGGATCTACGACGTTGCCGATGTGCTTGCTCATCTTGATGCCGTCCTTATCCATAACGAGACCCATAACGATACAGTTCTCGAAAGGACTCCTGCCGAAAAGAACCGTGCTTATAGCGATCAGCGAGTAGAACCAGCCTCTTGTCTGATCCAGAGCCTCGGAGATGAAGTGGCAGGGATAGTGTGATTCGAAGAACTCCTTGTTCTCGAAAGGATAGTGGTACTGAGCGAAAGGCATTGCACCCGAGTCGAACCAGCAGTCGATAACCTCGGGAACACGTGTCATGAGCTTGCCGCAGTCAGGGCACTTGATGTGGACGTTGTCAACATAAGGCTTATGGAGTTCGATATCGTCCGGACAATCGTCGCTCATGGACTTGAGCTCCTCGATGGAGCCGATGCAGTGTCTCTTGCCGCACTCGCACTCCCAGATCGGGAGAGGCGTACCCCAGTAACGTTCACGGGAGATACCCCAGTCGATAACGTTTTCGAGGAAGTCACCCATACGGCCGTCACGGATCGTCTCAGGCATCCAGTTGACCATGCGGTTGGACTTGAGGAGCTCTTCCCTCTTTGTGCTCATTGCGATGAACCATGTGCTTCTTGCGTAATAGATGAGAGGTGTGTCGCATCTCCAGCAGAAAGGATAGTCGTGCTCGAAAGGCATCTTCTTGATGAGCTTGCCTTCCATGTTGAGCTTCTTGATGATGAGAGGATCGGCGTCCTTAACGAACATGCCTGCGAACTCTTCGCACTCTGCAGGCAGATGACCTGCCTCGTCAACGAGCTGGATGAATACGATATCGTTCTCTCTTCCGACTCTCGCGTCGTCTTCACCGAATGCGGGAGCGATGTGAACGATACCGGTACCGTCCTCAGTAGTTACATAATTATCGGATACAACGAAGAATGCCTTACTGCGTGATGCTGCTACGATATCCTTGGAGTAAGGGAACAAAGGCTCGTATTCCTTGCCGCAGAGGTCATCACCCTTATATGTCTCTTCGATCTCATAATCTTCGAAGATCGAAGAGATAAGATCCTTGCACATGTAATAGCGGACTTCCTTTTCCTGACCGTCAAGATCCTTTGTGACCTTGAGCCTTGCGTATTCAGCCGTGGGGCTTACGCAGAGAGCAGCATTGGAAGGAAGTGTCCAGGGAGTCGTGGTCCATGCAGCAAAGTAAGTATCTTCCTCGCCCTTGACCTTGAATCTTACGAAGACTGAATTCTCCTTGACCTTCTTATAGCCCTGGGCAACCTCGTGGCTGGAAAGAGCCGTACCGCATCTCGGGCAGTAAGGAACGATCTTGTGACCCTTGTAGATAAGGTCCTTATCCCACATGGTCTTAAGCGCCCACCACTCGGACTCGATGTAGTTATTGTCGTATGTTACATAAGGATTCTCCATGTCAGCCCAAAAACCGACGCGGTCGGACATGTGCTCCCACTGGTCCTTATAGGTCCAGACAGATTCCTTACATTTCTTGATGAAAGGCTCAACGCCGTATTCTTCGATCTGGGGCTTGCCGTTGATGCCCAAAGATTTCTCGACTTCGAGCTCGACAGGGAGTCCGTGAGTATCCCAACCGGCCTTGAATGTTACAGCCTCACCCTTCATGGAATGGTATCTCGGAATAAGGTCCTTAATGACACGGGTCTTAATGTGACCGATATGGGGCTTACCGTTAGCCGTCGGAGGCCCGTCATAAAGAGTAAATGCGGGAGCGCCGTCCTTGGCGGGCTTCAATGACTTCTTGTAGATGTCATTGGCCTTCCAGAATTCCAGGACTTCCTTCTCCCTGTCCGTAAAGTTCATGTTGGTTGATACTTTTTTGTACATATTCTTCACCTTTGTATTTTGGCCGCGCATAGTCTTGCCGCGGCAATATTAATCGACTCTATATTATTAAGTTAAATATACTTAAAGTCAAGGGAAAACACCCTATATCCGTCTTCTGTTTTCGAAAAACAGAGGATTGCCGGAAAAGTCTCCGTTTTCATCGAAAAAGTCTCAATTTGGAGACTCTTGAGGCTCTTTGGGGAGACTTTAGGAATTGCAGAAGACGCTCCAGGGGTAATCTGACGGCAGCGGTATCTGATATTCATGATATTCGCCGCTGACCGGGTGCGAAAAGCCTATCAGGAAAGACTGCAGGGCAATATCACATGTTTCTTTCCCCTTGCCGTACTTCCTGTCAGCGATCAGGGGGTGTCCGGCATGCGCCATCTGGGCCCTGATCTGGTGTGATCTGCCTGTCTCAAGCTCGATCTCGACAAGGCTCATGTCATCTTTCTGATCCAGTACGCGGTAAACAAGCCTTGCCTTCTTCGCTCCCGGAACGGAACTGCCTGTGACTTTAACAGTATTGGCCTTTTCGTCCTTAAGGATATAGTCTTCAAGCGCACCTTCCCTTGCATCGAAAACACCCGATACGACTGCTCGGTAACACTTTCTGACCTTGCGCAGCCTGATCTGCTCGGAGATTCTCGATGCACACTTGGAAGTCTTGGCGAAGACCATCACTCCCGATACCGGCCTGTCAAGCCGGTGCAGCAGGCCGAGCCAGACATTGCCCGGCTTGGAATCCCTGATTTTTATGTAGTCTTTGAGGATCGTGAGCATGTCGGGCTCACCGGTCTTATCTTCCTGTGAAAGGATGCCGGCAGGCTTAAACGCCACCAGCACGTGGTTGTCTTCAAATATGATAGAGACCCCGTGTCCCGGGCCCTTGTCCGCAGCCTGCATCAGGGAGTCCATCTTGCTGATGCTCCGCAGGGAAGGTTGATGCCCATACGGGTTACGGGAAGGCCCAGTTCGCCTGAGGCTACACGGCCTTCAGGCATGGCAAGCTTGATTATCTGGGCGGATGCTTCACAGGTGATCGCAGTCGCATATGAACTCGCAACGAAGAAGAGGGGATCATCCGATAAGAGGCGCCCTGCAAGTTCAGCCAGTTCATAGAAGGAATCCTCGAGTTTCCAAAGTTCGCCGGAAGGTCCGCGTCCGTATGAAGGCGGATCCATTACGATGCCGTCGTACTTTCTTCCGCGGCGGAGTTCACGCTCGACGAACTTCCTGCAGTCCTCGGTTATGAAGCGGACATAACTATCCGTCAGTCCCGACAGTTCGATATTGTGCTTTGCCTTGGCATTCATGCCTTTCGAGGCATCACAGTGAACGACTTCCGCCGCTCCTGCAGAAGCCAGCGCACATGTCGCGGCGCCGGTGTATCCGAAAAGGTTGAGGACCTTGACGTCTTCCCTGCCTGACGCACGAATAAGCCCTGCCATAAAGTCCCAGTTGGCAGCCTGTTCAGGGAAAAGACCTGTATGCTTGAACGACATAGGTTCGATCCCGAACTTGAGATCATATCCCAGACAGGAATAAGTGACATTCCAAGAGGAAGGTATCTTGTGGTTGTTGTGCCACATGCCGCCTCCCGTGGAGCTCCTCTCATAAACGGCGTCAGGTCTTTCTATGTCCTTCCAGTCACAGACGGCGCCGTTCTTCACGACGGGCCAGACTGCCTGGGGATCCGGACGGAGAAGAACAACATCTTTCCACCGCTCGTATTTCATGCCGTCACCGGCATAGATAATCTCATAGTCTTTCCATTTGTCTGCAATAAACATCATCTGGTCACCTTAAGATAGTCTGAAGATCCGATATGCTCTCCCTGAGCATACAGATCAACGCGGTATTTACCGGGAGCGAATGTTCCCATTCCCTCCAGGCCTGCGGAAAAATCGCAGACTACCGTTATCTGCCCTTCAACTTTTATTTCCATTCTCATTATCTCTTCATTGGAATCGTTCATCAATGTTGCTAAGAACGTCCCGGATACAGGTTCTTTGAAATAGAATACATTCTGGACGGCATAGGCATCGGATACGGTGAGATCATCGAGAGGATTTCCCGTCTCGATCCCGTACCAGACGGATGCGAGATAGTTATCCTTGAGATCAGATGCGCCTGACGGAACGAAACCGCTCGGAACAGGATCCGGGTCTGCCGTCTTTTCTTCTCCGATCACGAGATCACAGAAGGGATGGATAAAGTATCTGCCGAACTTTGACAGGGAATGAAAGCGCCATCCGTCCCCGGACTTTACGATCTGGAAAGTCACTTCGAGATCGATCCTGTCTAACTCCCTGATCTCATTTTTTATCTTTGCAAGATCGGATTCATATATGTTGAGCTTGCTGACATCGGGAACATTGGTAAAAGTATAGGAAACCTTGGCCATCTCCCCTGTGCCGTCAGTCGTAACGGACCTTTCAAAATACTTGACCTTGCTTGCAGCGAAGTTTAAGAGTTCAGCCTGGTTCTTATCGAGTGAAGCAGGGTTATATCCTGTCTCACAGACCTTGCTCCATTTATACTTTTGCGGAGATGCGAGATAGTCTTCCAGCATACTGTCGACAAAGTTGATGCAGGATCTTTCATCAACGGTCTTTCTCACATAACTGCAGGATGACAAGAACATCAACGGAATCACGACCGTCAATGTGACGGCTGCAGTCAGAAAACGCTTATATCTGAACTCTCTGCGCATGTTCCGGGATGCTCCTTAAGACCTGTCTTTATATTTCCAGTCGATTATATAACAAAAAAAGGGAAAACTCCTTTGTTTTTTATTTATTCACACACAAGGAGCAACAAATAAGATATAATCAATGAAAATTCTGTCTGAGGTGTTACTATGTCTCAATCCGTACCTCTTATACTTATCTGCGATGACGACCCCGTCGTACACGAGTCGCTTTCTTTATATCTGGATAACGATAACTTTTCGCATGCTGATGCTTATGACGGCGCGCAGGCTCTTGATATGGCCACGAGCTGCAATCCGGACCTCATCCTCCTGGATGTCATGATGCCCGAGATGAACGGACTCGATGTATGCCGTGAACTGCGCAAGACCATGACGGTTCCGATCATCATCCTGACTGCAAAGGGCGAAGAGATCGATAAGATCCTCGGATTGGAACTCGGAGCTGACGACTATATCGTTAAGCCCTTCTCTCCCCGTGAAGTCCTTGCCAGGATCAAGGCTGTCCTGAGAAGGATCACGGATCAACCCGATGTTGCTTCCGCCATCAAATATACGGGTCTTGATATCAACCTTAAGAACTACTCCGTTAAGGTCAACGGTGAAGATACACAGTTCACACCCAAGGAAGTAGAGATACTCTATCTCTTGGCTTCCCATCCGGGACAGATCTACGACAGGACTCAGATCCTGGAATCCGTATGGGGAACCGATTATGTCGGCGACCCCAGAACTGTTGACACTCACATCAAGAGGATCAGACAAAAGACCACTTTTGACAACGCACCCTGGAGCATCCAGACTATATACGGTAAAGGTTACAAGTTCGAGGTCCAGTAATGCATCAGAGCACTTTGCTTCGAAGAGTATCTTCCCTCGTTATCGGAGCATTGGCTGCTTCGATGCTGATCGCCATGATAGCCTTCTTTATGGCCGGAAGACGTGAAACATATTCAACCGAGGTCCAGACAGCTGTCGACCAGAACAAAGTATATTGTCAGCTCTTCCGTCTGAAGACGGATTTTTTCGATAATGATGATTACAGGGATAAGTTCTTCGAATCCGTAAGCGCCTCCGATCAGGACTTTTATCTCATCGACGGCAACTACAACATCATCGCCCGCAAAAAGGAATACCTGAAAGTTTCCGCTGAGGAGACCAACGAGGCCTTGGAACAATTCCGCAAGGCAGACAAGAGCAAGATGGAGGAAGGCGTAAGTTATTTTTCTATAGATTCTTCTTCCGCATCCAATAAGATCCTCATTATCTTCCAGTCCGTGCTGTTCAACGGCGAACCAGCATACCTTGTCGCGATATCCTCTTCATCCATCTATAACACGGTGGTAATGAAGTTCCTTAACATCCTCCTGATCTCCACGCTCCTTGCGGGCATGCTCATGATGATCCCCGCATATCTTTTCATCAGAAGGATCCTCCTTCCTATCCAGTCGATCAACAATGTCGCGGTCGAATATTCGAAAGGAAACTACAATATCCGTGCCGATGAATCGGACGACAGCGAAGTCGGAGAACTCGGTGCCTCATTCAACACGATGGCTGACCGTCTTTCCCGTTCCATCTCCGATATAACGACTGAACGTAACAGACTGCAGGATATCTTCGACATCATTTCCGACGGCATCGTCGTTGTGGATGAAGAATCCAATCCTATCATCGTCAACAAAGCCATACACACGATCTTTGACAGGGCCGAGGCAAACAACATGTTCACCGAGAGACTTCAGCTCATCCCCTTCGATGAGGTATGGAAGGATTTCGATGAATGCATCTCGACCCAGGAGCATAAAGAAAGAACCATACTCGACCGTGAATATGCTTATCAGATAACCATCATCCCGAAGTTCGATGTCGAGACCGGCGAATGCATCGGCGCAACGGGTTTCTTCCGTGACATTTATAACGAACAGCGCAACGAGCAGTTCAGAAGGGATTATGTTGCTAACATATCGCACGAGCTCCGCACACCGCTTCAGACCTTAAGAGGACTCATCGAGCCTCTGGCTGACGGAATGGTAAAGTCTGAAGAAGACCGCAAGAGATACTACAACATCATACTCGACGAGACGATGCGCCTTTCACGTCTGATCACGGACATGTTAGAGCTGTCCAAACTCCAGTCGGGCACGATGGCTCTCAAGACCTTCCCCTTCGATCTCAACAATCTCATCTCCGATCTTGAGATCAAGATGAGACCCATCATCGAAGATTCAGGTCTTACCTTCAACGTTATCTTCAATTCAGGTCACCTCCCCACCGTCATGGGCAACCCTGACCGTGTTGAGCAGATCCTCATCATTCTTCTCGACAATGCCAAGAAATACACTCCACCCGGAAAATCGATAACAATCATGACCGACTATATCGAAGCGGAGAAGAAAGTATATGTTTCCGTAGCCGATACAGGCCAGGGCATACATGAATACGACATAAACAACATCTTTGACAGATTCTTCAAGGCTGACCGCGCCCGCGGCAAGAAGGGCACGGGTCTCGGTCTTTCGATCGCCAAGGAACTTTTGACATACATGGGCGAGACCATCAAGGTCAACAGCAAATACGGAGAAGGCGCGACCTTTACGTTCACACTCTCCAAGGCGGAGGCCGGAAATGCCTGGCAGTGACAATCCGTCTTCAGAACCCGTCAGGATCAACCGTTATATCGCTTCCTGCGGCATCTGTTCCAGAAGAGCTGCCGACAAGCTCATCGAAGAAGGCAGGATCACGATCAACGGAAAGACAGCAGACATGGGAAGCCGTGTGGCTCCCTCTGACGAGGTCGCATTCGACGGCAAGGTCATAAAGCCCAATACCTCCGATATCTTCATCATGCTCAACAAGCCGCGCGGGATCACCTGCACGGCATCTCCCGACGATCCGGACAACATCATCGATTATATCGGCTATCCCGAAAGGCTCTTTACCATAGGAAGGCTCGATAAGGAATCGACCGGTCTCATACTGCTCACCAATGACGGCATCACAGCCAATCTGCTCCTTAGGACTGAAGGAGCCCACGAAAAAGAATATCTTGTGGCAGTGGATAAACCCCTAACGGATGACTTCATCTCGAAAATGGGATCAGGCATATATCTTCCTGATCTTGACAGGACCACTCTCCCCTGCAAGGTTAAAAAGACCGGAGAGCGCACCTTCAAGATCATCCTTACTCAGGGACTTAACCGTCAGATAAGAAGGATGTGCGAAGAAACGGGATACCGTGTCGTACGCCTTAAGAGGATCAGGTTCGCAAACATCAGTCTCGGCGACCTTGAGACCGGCAAGACACGCAAGCTAACCGAAAAAGAGATCGGAGAACTTAAAGCCGTAACCGGATAAAAAAGAGCAGCGGATCCGCTGCTCTTCTTGTCTTATCTTCAGTCTTTCTTGCCGTACAAGGCTTCTTTCATAACAGACGGGTCAGTCACGGACGCGGCAGCAGCATCTGCCTGCGATTCTACTATCTCGGCTCCCCTCTTCTGATTCTCAAGGAAGTTCTTATATTCGCTCTCGGTCATTCCGTTTGACGAACCGTCATTGATCGTCTCGATTATAACGAAAGCGATACAGTTCACTCTGATCTGGAGCAGGTCCTGCTCATCCGTCTTGAAGATCGGATCGAGGATGACGGTCGAATCGAGAGGCGTCCCTCTTACGATGCCGTTATAATCCTTGAGATTAAGATTCTTGGTGTCTTTCATCTCTTCAAGCTCATCGAAATTGTAGTCGTAACTCTCGATGTAGACTACGGGGATCTTGGCGTTGTCGAAAGGGATGTAATCCGACTTGTTGTTGGATATCTCAGCGAAAAGTTCCTCACTTCCGTCTCCGTTGATATCGGCATAGATATCGGATTCGTTGTAGCAGATATCAAACTTGTAATTGGAATAAAGAGTATTTCTGTAACATATATCGTAAGTCTTATAGAGCTTGCGCCTCAGTTCGTACTTATTGCCTTTAGATGCGACTGAGCTTAATCCTGCAGAAGCATAGATCTTGCTGCCCGCATAGATACTGTCGATGCAGTACATAACTTCTATTGAAGCCTTCTGTTCCGGCGTAAGTGACTTAAGGAAATATTCTGCACCTGCAAAATCATCGTTGCCAGCGCCGAAAGCCACGAACATGACATCGTAACCTAAGTTCTTGTATTCCTTTACATGTGCAAGCGCCGTCAGAAGACATCCGATGCCGGAAGCGTTGTCGGAAAGTCCGTCGTAAGTGATATTGTATACGGGAGCCTGTGTCTCCTCTGTCTCCTGATCCTTCTTCTTTTTCTTCTTCTTTTTGTCCTGCTTTTCGGTGTCCTGATTTTCTTGAGCCTCGAGCTCTTTGATAAAGGCTTCGGCAGACTCACGGTCGAAAGACGAATCGTAATGGGCGCCGACTATTGCCAAAGGATGCTGAAGCGAATATTCCCCGGCTTTATCCTGCATGTAAAAACCCTTGCCGGGAATGCTGACGACATAGTTGCGGGATGTGCCTGATCTTGAACTGAAGGTCTGGACCACGGGCTCAAATCCCAAGGCTTTCATCTTTTCTTCGATATAGGCGCCGGCCGCAGCTTCCTCAGAAGAATAAGGTTTTCTGTAGGGATATTTTTGTGCCAGCTCCCTTGCTATATCCGCGCCGTATGTTCCGTAATCCGCAGGAAGATCCTTCTCATCGTCTTTTCCGCATCCTGCGAGAAGGACCGGCGAAGACATGACCATCATGACTGCCATGACCATGCTGACAGCCTTTATATGGATCCTTTCCGGAATAAGTCTTGTCTTTTTCATATCAATTGCCATCTCCGGCTTCTATTATCTTTATTCTCTCTTCAAATATCTTTCCCGCCTCAGGCTTGGAAAGATCCCTTACGACCCACTTGCCGTCTTCGTAATCCGCGATCCTGACCCTGTCTTCGGAGATACCGTCAAGGTAAGATTCAAGATTTCTCCTGATCATGGGTGAACTCTTAGGATCGATCTCATAAGGAAGACCGAGAGAGGAATAGAGTCTCCTCATGACCGTCCTTCCCTGCTCGGGCAGCGCAGAATAGATGCTGAGAGCAAGGGATGCGCCCTCCGCAAGGTTATTGAACCTGTTGTATGCGTCGATAGCAAAGGCAAGTTCGCTTCCAAGCGTAAGGAGGACCGGGTTGTATTGTCTGATATCGCTCCTGACCTTATATACCCTTTCGAGGAATTCACGCATGTCACCGGGTTCGGACAGATCGCTGATCAGGCCCGTATCCCCGAGCACTGAATATCTTATGACTGCTGCATATCCGTTCGCCCTGTATTTCGAAGGAACGGATTTCAGGAATTCCGTATCGCAAAGTGCCGCACCTATCTTCATGGGACAGGACAGCTCATCTTTATGCATGCCCAGGTTGACATAAGCCCTGTCTGATGTGATGCAGTCCGTCATGGCGTAGACCGTAGTAGGAACCGCCAGGAAATTCACGCAGCCGGACCTGTAAAGTCTCGCCGCGAATGCCGCGCAGTCGATGACTCCTCCGCCGCCTAAGGCTACTACCCAGTCGTTGCTGCCGTAATCGAACTCAGACAAGTATCCCGAGATCTCGAGGACAGTCTTAAGGCTCTTATCCGTATCGCATGCGTTGACCGTGATAAGCTTGGGCCTTATGTCGTGCATAATGAACTGGTTTTCGAAAAGATTATAGTAATAACCTGCAACAGCACGGTCGGATACAATGGCTACCTTGGGCAGGCCTGATACAGGTCTGTCGGAATGTTCAAGGATATAATTGCAGGCGAAATCGAAGGCGATATTCTTGCCGCAATACACATCAAGTTCATTGTTGACTCTGAGCCTGTCCAAGTTGAGCTTTCTCCTGACTTGTCGTAATACATTGTATATTACCACAAAAGTGTTAAAATATTCCGTGTTGTCGCGCATATTATAATATACGCGGCCATAAGATTGATCGGAGGAATACCGGTAATGACCATCAGAACAAGATTTGCACCCAGCCCCACAGGCTTCATGCACGTAGGCAATCTAAGAACCGCGCTCTATGAATACCTGATCGCGAAGCACGAAGACGGAACTTTCGTTCTCAGGATCGAGGATACTGACCGCGAAAGATTCGTAGAGGGTGCCACAGACGTTATATATAACACCTTGAAGCTCGCAAAGCTGATCCACGACGAAGGTCCGGATATCGGCGGAGATTTCGGTCCTTACGTCCAGTCCGAGCGTCTCGGTCTCTATAAGCCCTATGCGGAACAACTGATCTCCGAAGGCAAGGCTTACAGGTGCTTCTGCTCAAAGGAAAGGCTCGAATCTTTGAGAAACGATTCCGAAGAAGGCCTTTCGGGCTACGACAGGCACTGCCGCGACCTCTCTGAGGATGAGATCAAGGCCAATCTCGATGCAGGCATCCCCTATGTCATCAGACAGAAGATGCCTTTAGACGGAGTAAGCGAGTATGATGATCTTGTTTATGGTCACATCTCCTTCCCCAACAAGGACCTCGATGATCAGATCCTGATCAAGGCAGACGGATTCCCGACCTATAACTTCGCCAACGTCATCGACGACCACACCATGAACATCACGCACGTTGTAAGAGGATCCGAGTATCTCTCTTCAACGCCCAAATACAACCTTCTCTATGAGGCTTTCGGATGGGAGACTCCCGTCTACATCCACCTGCCCCTCATAATGGGCAAATCCGTTGACGAGGAAGGCAAGGAAGTCATCTCCAAGCTCTCCAAGCGCCATGGTTCCACGGGCTTCATGGATCTTGTAGAAGAAGGTTTCCTTCCCGAGGCGATCATCAACTACATCGCTCTTCTGGGTTGGGCTCCCAAGGATAATCAGGAGATCTTCACGATGGATGAGCTTATCAAGGCATTTGATATCTCCGGCATTTCCAAGTCTCCTGCAGTATTCGACTACGATAAGCTCGAGTGGGTTAATGCGGAACACATCAAGGCCATGTCTCCTGATGAGTTCATCAGCAATGCAAAGCCTTACTTTGACGCAGCAGGCATCAAGGAAGATTCATACGATCTTCTTCTCGAGATCCTGCAGCCCCGCATCACGAGATTCACGCAGATCAAGGAAAAGCTGGACTTCATCAACAGTTACGGAGATTTCGATCTGGATCTCTTCGAACACAAGAAGAGCAAGTCTTCCAAAGAGACATCAGCAGCAGTATTGACTGACATGCTGCCTCTCCTTGAAGGCTGTGACTGGACCCGCGAAGGTCTGACCGATGTCATGAAGGACTATGCGGAATCACATGAACTCAAGAACTCTGTCGTTATGTGGCCCGTAAGGATCGCGGCTGCAGGCGTCGCAGTTACTCCCGGAGGAGCTGCCGAGGTCATGATGCTCATCGGCAAGGAAGAATCATTAAAGCGTATAACAAGATCACTTGACAGGCTCAAGGCATAAGATCGGAGGATAAAAATGGCGGACGGAAAGAATTTTATTCATGAGATCATCGACGAAGAGATAGCTGAAGGCGGCAGATGTTACGGACAGAAGGTCCATACCCGTTTCCCGCCCGAACCCAACGGCTACCTGCACATAGGCCACGCAAAGGCTCTGGAGATCGACTTCGGTACGGCCGAGCTTTACGGCGGTATGTGTAATCTCCGTATGGACGATACCAACCCTACCAAAGAGGATGAGGAATTCGTCGATGCGATCAAGGAAGACATCAAGTGGCTCGGACACGACTGGGAAGACCGTTTCTACTATGCATCCGACTACTTCGACAAGATGTATGAATATGCCGTTGAGCTGATAAAGAAAGGCCTGGCATATGTCTGCGAGCTCACACCCGAGCAGATGCGCGACATGAGGGGTGATACGAAGACTCCTGCGACCAGCCCTTACCGCGACAGACCGATCGAAGAATCACTGGATCTTTTCGAGAGGATGAAGAACGGCGAGTTCGAAGACGGCAAGATGACCCTGCGCGCCAAGATCGACCTTGAGTCGGGCAACTTCAACATGCGCGATCCCGTTATCTACCGTATCAACCGTCTTCCCCACCACAGACAGGGAACCAAGTGGGTCATCTATCCCATGTATGACTTCGCTCATCCCCTGGAAGATGCCCTGGAAGGCATAACGCATTCCCTCTGCTCTCTGGAGTTCGAATCACACAGACCCCTGTACGACTGGGTCGTAAACAATACATCCGTCGAGTGCAAACCCCGTCAGATCGAGTTTGCCCGCCTCGGAATCACTCATACGGTCCTTTCCAAGAGAAAGCTGCGCAACCTTATCGAATCAGGCTATGTTGACGGCTGGGACGATCCGAGGATGCCTACGCTCTGCGGCTTGAGGCGCAGAGGATATACGCCTGAAGCTATCCGTGAATTCCACAACAGGAACGGCGTTGCCAAGATCAACTCTGTCGTTGATTTCGCTTTCCTCGAGTACTGCTTAAGAGAAGACCTCAACAAAAAGGCAAAGCGAGCCATGGCAGTCCTCCACCCTGTTAAGCTCATAATCGATAACTATCCTGATGACCTGACCGAAGAATTCACGGTTGAGAACAATCCCGAGAATCCGGACGACGGCGTTAGGACCGTATCCTTCTCGAAGGAACTCTGGATCGATGCGGAAGATTTCATGGAGGAACCTGCAAAGAAATATTTCCGCCTCTTCCCCGGCAACGAGGTAAGGCTCAAGTCCGCATACATCATCAAGTGCGTCGGATGCGACAAGGATGCCGACGGCAACGTAACCACAGTTCACTGCACATACGATACGGAGAGCCGCGGCGGCAATCCCGCTGACGGACGCAAGATAAAGGCTACTATCCACTGGGTAAACGCAGCTGACTGCCTTGATGCGGAGATCAGACTCTACGACCGTCTCTTCACGACCGAGCAGCCCGATCTTGCAGACTGCAATTATCTTGACTTCATCAATCCTGATTCGCTGACGGTCATCAAGGATGCCAAGGTCGAAGCAAGCCTCAAGGATACCGCGCCTTCAGACAGGTTCCAGTTCCTTCGCGTAGGTTACTTCTGCTGCGACAGCAAGGATTCCACGCCTGACCATCTGGTATTCAACAGGGCAGTCTCTTTGAAGGACAGCTACAGGCCTGAATAATTAGTCTTTCATCTGCAACACAAGGTCTTTGAATAAGGGGGATAATGACATGTGGACACGTAAAGAACTGAAGACAAAAGCGAAGCACGCACTTTCCGGCTACCGCTACTGGTGGGCCGTGGTCGTATCGGGCATAATAGCATTCATCAGCACCCTGGGGCTCAATTCCGCATCAGGAAATGTTTTCTTGCCCCTTTCGGGCATTATAAACGCCGATAAGCTCAGGGATGCCCAAGGACAGCTCCCCGACGGAACGACCCTGTCGCTCAAGAGCATCTTCGAGACTCTTGTCGGCAAATCCAATGCGGATGATGCCGTCCAGCTGGTGATCTTATCCGTCACCATCTTCTTTACGGTATATCTTCTGGTATTGGTCTGCATCTTCATAGTAAAGACCTTGATCCAGCTATTCCTGGTCAATCCTTTCCTGGTATCGAAAAACCTCTTCTATGTAAACAACCGTAACGCTATGGGCAAGGTACGCGATCTTGTGACATCCTTTACACGGGGCAGTTACTCCACGATCGTAAAGACGATGTTCATGAGGGATCTTTATGTGGGCCTTTGGTCACTGCTCCTCATCATCCCCGGCATCATCAAGAGTTATTCTTATTTCCTGGTGCCCTACATCATCGCCGAGAATCCTTCCCTTCCCCTTTCCCGTGTTTTCGAGATAAGCAAGAAGACCATGAAAGGACAGAAGCTCGATCTTTTTGTGCTCCAGCTGTCTTTCCTGGGCTGGATGATACTGGCATCAGCTACCTTCTTCGGGCTCGGATTTGTCTTCCTTGATCCTTATATGGAAGCGACCTATATCGAATTCTATGAAACGATGAAGCTCAAGGCATCAGCTGAAAACATAATAAAAGAAGGCGAACTGCCCGTTACTGTCTCGACTGCCGCGGAAGGATAAGCACGGCCGTTCAGTTGACTGCGTCAAAGAAATCCAGTATCAGATCGTTGATAACAAAAGCATTAATCCTGTCGTCCGGCCAGGAGTGATAACCGTCCTTTACCGAAAGGTTCCATACTTTGCTCCTTTTTCCTTCAGCCTGGTATTTTGTCAGTTTAGACCCCTTGCCTGTCTCTGACTCTTCCGCAAAAGAAAGGCCGTCTGATGTCACCCAATAATCAACGACATCTTCGATGGCAGGATCGATCGCCGAATCAGCGCTCCTGTCACTATGTTTGGGGACCACATTGTCCTTTTCGCCTGTAACCTGGAAGAAACTGACATTATTGCTTTCATTCCTCTTTTCCCATACCGCTTTCGGCATCTTGCCCGCAACGCTGACACATCCTGAGAATGTATCCTGCGCTTCCATTGCGAGCCTGTGAGTCATGAAGGCTCCGTTGCTGAAGCCTACGGCATATGTCCTGTCTTTATTAAGTGAATACTTTTCCTGAAGATAGACTGCCAGTTCTCTTAAGAAACCGGTATCATCATTTCCTTCGCTGCTTATTCCGGAATTCCAGCCGTTGGCGCCGGCTCCTCCCGCCTTGTTCGATGATCCGTCAACATATACGGCTGCATATCCGCGGGGGGCAGCAGCTTCATGAAAACTCGTCTTGGAACGGAACAGTTCGGCTGATTCAGCATAGCCGTGAAGCAGCATGACCAGCGGAGCGTTCTTATATTCTGAGGGAAGGTAAAGGAGAAAATCGTGTTTGACGCCGTCAAATGTGCATGAATATTTATTCTCATCTATCTTTACGACGTCTTTCAGTTTCCCGGATGCACTATCTGTCATGCATCCGGTCAGCAATGATATCAATATGACAAACACCATTACGAGACTGGTCTTCTTCATCTTCCCCACCTTAAAAGATAAATACTAATACATTTTAAGTCTTATATCAGGCCTAAATCAAGGGACAGTCCCAAATATACGGGACTGTCCCTCATGTTTGCTTTTAAGGCTCAGATCTAAAGACTTATCAGTCCATATCGTCAGTCTCTACAAGGTAATACTTATAGAGGAATGTTACCATCTGACGTCTCAGGCATTCTCCCTTTGGCCTGAAGGTGTTGTTGCTGTAACCTGCGACGATACCGCACTCGGATGCCCATAGAACCGGCAGATAGTAGTAATCGCTCTTCTTAACATCAGTGAACTTGCACTTGTTGTTCTTCATGTAATCAGGGGAACCTGCAAGTCTCCAAAGGAAGGTTACGGTCTGCGCTCTTGTACAGACATTCTGCGGCTTGAACTTACCGTCGGAATAACCCGTGGTGATACCCTTCTCGACTGCCCAGATAACGGGCTTAAAGAAGTAATCTGACGATATGACATCAGGGAAATTACAGGTCTTGGATTCCGGCTCGGGACATCCTTCAAGTCTCCAGATGAATGTCATCATCTGGGCGCGTGTGCACTTGTTTGCAGGCTTAAAGAGAGTCATGTTGTCATAACCTTTGACAACGCCCATCTGAGTGAGCTTGTTCGTGGGGTTGAACCAGAAATCCTTCTTGTCCGTGACATCCTTATAGAGAACGAAAATCCTGATGCTGTCCCTTACGCCTGCAACATCAGCCGTGATCGTTACAAAGCCGGCTTTTTTTGCTGTAACAAGACCCGTTGAATCGACAGTTGCCGCAGTCTTGTCTGATGTGGACCAGCTGACTTTGGCAGTGCTGCTGATACCTGTTCTCTTGACCTTGATCTTTGTCGTCTTGCCGCATGCGGGATTTTCGTTGTCAGTCGAAAGGCTTATGTAATTAGCTTTGATCTTGACGTTTATATCAACATGGAGGGTATAATCTCCGGTACCCGTACGGTCAAAATTATCGGGTGTGTAATCATAGATGATATACGAAGGATCGTCATCATCATCATATTCATAATCGGAATGATAGGCGATGACCAATCCCTTCGCTGGAGAGATATCGAGCTCAGTAAGATTATTCTTCTCACAGTAGAGATGCGTGAGGTTGTGGGCGCCGGTAAGATCCAGCTCCGTAAGCTGATTGCCCTTGCAGTTCAGGGCAGAGAGCTTAGTGTTTTTGCTTATGTCAAGTTCCTTCAACGAATTATCATAGCAGGATAAGACTTTCAGTTCCTTGTTGCTGCTGATATCCAATTTCGTGAGTTTGTTTCCGTGGCAGTCAACATCGGTCAGTTTTGTACAATCAGCTATATAGAGTTTCTTAAGCTGGTTCTCATATGCATCCAGTCTGGTAAGAGCAGTATCGCCGGAAATATCTATAGAGGTCAGCTGATTGCTGAAACAGTCAATAGACTCGAGTTTTGTATGGTTGGAAACATCCAGGGTCTTGAGCTTGTTCCCGCCGCACGAAAGCTTAACAAGAGACTTGTTTGCGGAAAGGTTTAGACTGGTCAGATTATTTCCCCTGATCCAGAGTTCCTGAAGTTTTTCATTGGCAGAAAGATCCACCGACTCGATATCCTGGTAGAGAACATTAAGGTATTCCAGATTCCTGAAGTATTCGATACCTTTAATGCTCTTAACCTTGTTAACGGAATAAGAGACACTGATGTCGGTAACTTTATCAAGTTCGGCCTGTGTGAGATATCCGTCACCGTTGAGATCGAATTCTTCTGCAACATATGATGCGAAACGCGCGTCAGTGAATTTGTCAGCTATCTTTATCTTGACATCTGCGCAAGCTGTAACAGACGGAATGACAGATCCAATAGCCATAACAGCAGTAAATACCGCAGCCATTGTTATTTTTTTCATAAATGATTCACCCCTTTGCAAGGTTATTTGAACTATCTGATATTATACCATGTTATCAGAGTCAGCTGATAAACAAGAAGCCGCCCCGCTTTTTGAAGTGAACCCCTGAAGTTGGACAAACTTCGGGGGTTTTTATATGAAACTAACATTTGAAGACAAAAAGACAATTTATAACATGCATCAAGAAGGTTATGGTTATAAAACTATAGCTATTCAATAC
>JAEFAZ010000008.1 GCA_016292135.1 Saccharofermentans sp. | reverse complement strand
TTTCAAGTTCTGCATTCTATTCAATTTTCAAGATCCAAGCCCCTTTGCAAGCGTTGTTTTTCGCACCCCGCTCGCAAAGTGCTTGTTAATATTACTTCGACTTGCTTCTAAAGTCAAGGACTTTTTTGAGTTAAAAGAGGATTTTTTTCATTTATTATAATAAGCATACATTTAGCAATATATAAGGGGCCTCTGAAGACCCCTGAAAATACAGCCTGAACAATGCTTGTAACGAGGCATAAAAGCCTTATCTGATATAGCTGTCGGGAGCCTTCCTTACCTTCTTCCTCTTCCTGCCCGCATTCTTGAGCTTGGCTACACGGACTATGAGGATTACATTGCAAAGGATTATCGCAAAGACCAAAGCTGCCGCAACACCCGAGATCAGTTTGTTCTGCTTGACGAACAGCACCAGTGGATGCTCCGTCTCGACGGGCTTCTTCTCCGGGACCGGAGTAGGAGTAGGGGTTGGAGTCAGCTCGGGAGTCTCTTCCTCTTCTATATAGTTGACGAGTTCATCGCCCGGATATCTGAACGGATCGTACCGGGGCTGCTCATCCGCAGGTGCGTTAACGGTCCTGTAATCGCCTGTCGTGCCGAGGATCTTGGTAACGGGATCCTTGTTCCAGCACTCGAGATTGCCGTAGGCCGTGATGGAAGCCAGGTACATAGTTGTATAGAAATAATAATCCGCGGGAACTCCGCACATGGATACCATTACTTCATGGCCGTTCTCGTTCACTGTATAGAGGGTAACGCCCTTGCCCGCCTTGGATGTCGTACCGGTCTTGCCTCCGATTATCGCGACAAGGTGCGACCTCTCCCCGTTGGCGGTCTTGGCGGCCATCCAGGGATCGAAGAGGAGATAGTCGGTGCTCTTAACATAGGACCATGCGTCGTCCTTATGGAGGTTCGTTGCCTTGAATACATGCGAAGGCGAACTTATCAGGGTCTTGAAATCAGGTCTCTCCGCTGCTGCGGCCATGATCTTGGTAAGATCGGATGAGGTCGTATAGTGCTCGTCACTGTGAAGACCTGATGCGTTCATGAAATGCGTTCCGCTGCAGCCTAAGTTCTTGGCCCTTAAGTTCATGAGTTCGGCGAAAGCTCCGAGCTTGCGGATATTCGTCACATTGGAAGTCGTTTCCGATGTTGATGATGTATCGCCCGTCTCCGCCGAAGTGTCCGAATTATCACCGGAACTGCCGTAGCTGATAAAGGATGCGAAGTAGGATGCATCCACTCCGTCAGGACCGGTCTTGCCGCCGTTGGCAGGATAATCCTTAAGGAGAGCATCTATGACGCCTTCAGCAAGGACATTGGCCGCATCGTTTCCCGAAGGGAGCATGAGGCCGTAAAGGAGCTCTGATACCTCGAGTTTCTCTCCGACCCTTATACCCATGACGGAAGAGTCGGATGTGATGTTATCCATTGCATTCTTGGACACCACGAGATAAGAATCGGTATCGAGGTAATCCAGTGCGAGCATGCAGGTCATGATCTTGGTCTGTGATGCCGGATATATCTTCTTATCGGGTTCTTTGCTCAGGATGATCTCATTTGCGGTCTTATCGTAAACGCAGTAAGACGCGCAGTGAACGTCATCCAATGCAGGCACCGGTATCTCGGGCTGATCTACGTCAGCAGACAGGTCCCTGCCTCCGAAAAGAGCAAAGGGCGCTATCATGATGACGGCAGCTACAGCGGCTGCCAGAGTCTTTTTAAGAAGATCTTTTCTCTTATTCATCATTCTTCCTGTCCGTTATCTTCAGTATTTTCGCGTTCAGCGGGAACTGCTTCCGCTTCAATGACTTCTTCCTGCTCTGTGGGGAGTTCGACATTTGCAGTCTCATCTTCCGTTAAAGGCTCTTCTGTTTCCTCGTCATCCTCTTCGTAGTGCTCTGCAACCGTAAAGTCGATGATCGAGTTCTTGGTGGACCTCATGAGCCTTACGCCGGAAGTCGCGCGCGACAGAGTGGGGATCTCGGTGGACTGTACTCTTATTACCATTCCGTGATCAGTCATTATGAGGAGGTCCTCATTGTCTGCGATGAGCGTCGTTCCGACGAGGTTGCCGGTCTTCTCGGTGACCTTGTAGGTGATGATACCCTTTCCGCCCCTGCTCTGGATGCGGTAATCGTCGATGCTGCTCTTCTTGCCGTATCCCTTTTCGGAGATAACGAGCATAAGGCCGTCATCGGTAACAGGCTCCATGCCGACGACCCTGTCGCCCTCGGAAAGTCTGATGCCCCTGACGCCGGTAGCATTACGTCCCATGTCCCTGCAGTCATCGGAGTTGAACCTGATGGCCTTGCCCTGAGCCGTTACGATAACGATCTCCTGGCTCTTGCGGGTGAGCCTTACGGATACGACTTCATCGCCTTCCCTGATGTTGGTAGCGATAAGGCCGTTCTTGTTGATGTTCACATACTTGGTTATGGGCGTCTTCTTGACGATACCGTTGCGGGTAACGATCGTAAGGGAGATATCCTCGTCCTCAAAATTGTCGACGGGGATGATGTTCCTGATCTTCTCCTCGGGCCCTAACTTCAGGAGATTTACCAGGGCCGTACCCTTGGCCTGTCTCGTGTTGGTCTCGGGGATCTTGTAACCCTTGATCTTAAATACTCTTCCCGTGTCGGTGAAGCAGAGGAGGAACTTGTGGGTCGTCGTGGCGATGATCTTCTCGACGAAGTCCTCTTCCCTTGTGGACTGGCCTGAGATGCCCTTGCCGCCCCTGTGCTGGGTCTTATAGGTATCAACGAGCTGTCTCTTGATGTAACCCATGTGTGTAAGGGTGACTACGATATCCTGCTCCTGGATCAGCGACTCGTCGTCGATGTCCTCAAAGGAACCGCCCATGATCTCCGTTACTCTCGGCGTGGCATACTTGCGCTTGATCTCAAGGATCTCGTCCTTGATGACGCCGTGGAGCATATCGATATCGGAAAGGATCTTGTGGAAATACTCGATCTCTTCGTTAAGAGCCTGGATCTCGGCCTCGAGCTTCTCTCTTTCGAGTCCGGTAAGACGGCCGAGCCTCATGTCGACGATGTGCTGGGCCTGCTTGTCGGAGAAGCCGAATCTCTCGCACATGCGGTCCTTGGCTTCCTGCTCGGTGCGCGAAGACCTGATTATCGAGATGATCTCATCGATGTGATCCATTGCGATGAGGAGTCCCTCGTCGATGTGGCGCTTGTTCTCATCCTTTTCAAGATCGTAACGGGTCCTTCTTGTAATGACCTCTTCCTGGTGCTTTATATAGTAACCGAGAGCGTCTCTCAGAGTGATGAGGCGGGGCTCGAGCTTGCCGTCCTTATCGGGAACGAGTGCAAGCATGTTGGCGCAGCATGCATCCTGCAGTGAGCAGTTCTTGTAGAGCTGGTTGAGAACGACATCGGGATTGGCATCCTTCTTGAGCTCGATAACGATCCTGACCATCTCGGTACGGTCTGACTCGTCCCTGATGCCGGATATGCCTTCGACCTTCTTCTCCTTGACGAGGTCTGCCATCCTCTCGATAAGCCTTGCCTTGTTGACTGCGAAAGGAAGATCGTGGATGACGATCCTGGTCTTGGCACCGGACCCTTCGATCTCGGCATGCGCCCTGACCATGATCCTGCCGCGTCCTGTCGTATATGCTTCCCTGATGCCCATCGAGCCGAGGATCGCGCCTCCGGTCGGGAAATCAGGACCCTTGACGACGGTCATGAGCTCATCGACCGTAACATCCGGGTTATCTATCATCATTACAACGCCGTCAATGACCTCGCCCAGGTTGTGGGGAGGGATGTTTGTAGCCATACCGACGGCGATGCCGACTGAACCGTTGACAAGAAGATTGGGGAATCTCGAAGGAAGCGATACAGGCTCCATCTCGTGCTCGTCGAAGTTGGGTCTGAAATCGACCGTGTTCTTGTTGATATCCCTCATCATCTCGAGAGCTATCTTGGCAAGCCTTGCCTCCGTATAACGGTATGCTGCCGGCGGGTCTCCGTCCAGAGATCCGAAGTTTCCGTGTCCGTCAACGAGCGGATGTCTCAGGGAGAAGTCCTGGGCAAGACGGACGAGTGCATCATAGACCGACTGGTCGCCATGGGGATGGAAACGTCCGAGAACGTCACCTATGGTGGTAGCGCACTTACGGTATGCCTTGTCCGGCGTAAAACCCTGTGTAAACATCGAATAGAGGATCCTTCTGTGAACGGGCTTCATTCCGTCACGGATATCCGGCAGGGCTCTGTCGGAAATGACCGACATAGCATAGTCGATAAAGGATTTCCTCATCTCACCGTCAAGATCAACGGGCACGATGGTATTCTGCTCCGACTTGAAGATCTCATCCATCTGGGCTTCAAGTTCCTGTCTTTGCTGCTTCTTAGCATCTGATTCAGCCATATTACCTCCGGCATATCCTTAAGATATGTCCTCATTAAAAATTCATACAGGCTATATTATATCATTAAGTATACGCACGCGCACGCGCGTTTTTATTAAATAAAGAAAAGCGGGCCGCTTTCACGCGACCCGCCTGTAGATCATATTGAAGATCCTTTATTTTGCTGCAGAGCCGATAATGGCAATGAGCCAGATAAGAAGGAATATTCCGCCGAGTACGATACCGACGATGGATGTGATCTTTCCTGCCATAGGCATCTTGGAAGGGTGTCCTGCTGATACTGCCTTACCGCTCAGGATAAGTCCTGCGATACCGCAGGGAACTGCGAGGAAACCATATGCACAAAGGCAGATGGACATAACGCCGCATGCCAAAGATGCGATTGCAAGACCCATACCTGTCTTAAAGCTTGTTCCCTGTGCAGGCTGTGCATATACGGGCTCGGAATATACAGGCTGGCTGTATACAGGTTCGGGCTGAGCCTGCTGAACGGGCTCTGCTACGACGGGCTGAGGCTGAGCCTGAGCTTCAGGCATAGCTGAACCGCAGTTTACACAAAACTTGCCGCTTGTGTTTGCTGCTCCACATGTGGGGCAGATCCAATTGCTGTTGTTCTCCATAAGATATCCTCCCTGATAGTGATCTATGCGTTCATTGTATCATTATTTTCCGAAAACGGATATTTTTTATTATTCGCGCATTATAAAGGGTTTTTCGAGGGTACGCCGGCTTTTCTCGGGTACTTCGCGGGAGTGGGTCTGAGTTTTCTTATGACGATCACGGATCTCGTGTTGTCCGTACCGGGAAGAGTGAACTCATCGACCTTTTCTATGGTGGCGCCGAGTTCGATGACCGCATGGTTAGCTGCCTTGATCTCCTCGTCCGAATGACCTTTCATCGCGAGGAAGACTCCGCCCGGCTTAACGAGCGGCAGGCAGTATTCGCAGAGCACAGGCAGGGATGCCACGGCCCTTGCGACAGCTATATCGTATCTTTCGCGGTATTTGGCGTTACGGCCGGCATCTTCCGCCCTGGCATGCACGGTCGCGACGTTCTCGAGCCTGAGCTCGCCCGTGACCGAATCGAGGAACTTAAGCCTTTTGGCAAGCGAATCCATAAGGGTAAGATCTATCCCGGGATTCATTATCTTGAGAGGTATGCCGGGGAAGCCTGCTCCCGTTCCGACGTCAACGACAGTAACGGGTTCTTTCTTCCCTTCCTGCTCGCGCCTGATATAGGGGACCAGAGTGAGGGAATCTATAAAGTGGAGCATGGCTATGCCCTTGTCATCGGTTATTGCTGTCAGGTTCATGACCTTGTTGGTCTCGACCAGCATATCGGCATATATCCTGAAGGCGTTGATATCCTCTGCCGTTACGGGGACTTCGATGCCGGAGGAAGCGCTGTTCATCACCTCATTGAATTCTTCATTCATCGTTCTTTCTCCTTAAGGCTTCCAGATATACGAGCAGGACCTCGCAGTCGGCGGGAGATACTCCCGATATCCTCGATGCGCGCCCGATGCTCTCCGGCCGCATCTTGGCAAGTTTCTGGCGGGCCTCTATCCTTAAGCCCTTAACATCATCGTAATCTATGTCTTCGGGCAGGGCCTTGGTCTCGAGCTGCCTGAACTTTTCGATCTTGGCCATCTCAAGCGCAAGGTAGCCCTCGTACTTAAGGTCGACTTCTACGCTCCTTGTCACGTAGTCCGGAAGATCAGGCCTGTCCTTATCTATGATCTTTAGGCCTTCATAAGTAACTCCGGGGCGCTTGATGAGCTCTGCGAGGCTCACGCCCGACTTGGGCGGAGTCTGTCCCAGGGGTTCAAGGTAAGCAGCGAGTTCCGTGGTCGGTGCAACATAGGTCGACATGAGCCTCGCGGTCTCTTCTTCTATCAGCCTGACCTTCTCCTTAAACTGACTGTATCTCTCTTCGCTGATAAGACCGATCTTATAGCCTGCCGGAGTGAGCCTGCGGTCGGCGTTGTCCTGCCTTAAGAAGAGCCTGTATTCGGCGCGTGACGTCATCATGCGGTAGGGTTCGTTCGTTCCCTTGGTTACAAGATCGTCTATCAGGACTCCGATATAGCCGTCAGCCCTGTCTATGATCAGAGGATCTTTTCCCAAGACCTTCATGGCCGCGTTGATGCCGGCGATTATGCCCTGGCCTGCGGCCTCCTCGTATCCCGAGGACCCGTTGACCTGGCCTGCAGAGAAAAGGCCCTTCAGTATCCTGGACTCCAGCGATGCCTTGAGGCTCGTGGGATCTATGAGATCGTATTCTATGGCATAAGCGCTCCTCTGTATCACGGCATTCCTCATGCCGGGGAGGCTCTTTACCATCTTCTCCTGCACTTCCTCGGGAAGGCTGGTGGAGAAGCCCTGCAGATATAATTCTTTCGTTCTCCTGCCCATTGGTTCGATAAAGATCAGGTGCCTTGATTTGTCGGCGAACCTCATGAACTTGTCTTCTATCGAAGGGCAGTATCTGGGACCGGTACCGGTAATGACGCCGCTATACAGGGGCGACCTGTCCATGTTGTCCTTGATGACCTGCCTGGTCTCCTCGGTGGTCCATACGCTGTGGCAGGGGATCTGTTCCGATACGGGCATTACCCTGTATCCGTTCATCTCTTCGGCAAAGGAGAAAGGCGGTATGTCGTCTTCTCCTTCCTGTATGTCCATCTCGTCGAAGTTGACGCTCCCGGCGTTGACCCTGACGGGGGTTCCTGTCTTGAATCTCAAGAGGGGGATCCCTTCTTCCTTAAGGCAGGAAGAAAGTCCTTCTGATCTCGGAAGTCCGTCGGGACCCGATTCCACAATGACCTCGCCCCTTATGGTGCGGGCTTCCATGTATGTTCCGGAAGACAGGACTATGGCCTTTGCCCTGTAGATGCCGCCTGCTTCTGTCATGACGCCTGCAGCACTGCCGTTCTCCGTAAGGATCTCAGTTATATGAGCCTGTCTCAATGTAAGGTTGGGAGTATCCTCCAGCAGCTCCTTCATGACAACGGAATAATCCGATCTGTCCATCTGGGCCCTGGGCGAAAAAACTGCAGGTCCCTTGCTGCGGTTGAGCATCCTCATCTGGATCGCGCATCTGTCGGCGACCTTGCCCATTATGCCGCCAAGAGCGTCTATCTCTCTTACGAGCTGGCCCTTGGCAGTCCCTCCGACCGAAGGATTGCAGGGAAGGTTTGCGACCGCATCAAGGTGCAGTGTAAAGAGTATGGTCTTAAGGCCCAGGGCAGCTGCCGCATGGGCAGCTTCACATCCTGCGTGTCCCGCGCCTATGACGGCGACGTCGAACGTCCCCGCCTCGTATATATGCTCCATGTCTGAAATCTTGCTTATATCCATCTTACTTGCCTATGCAGAACCTTCCGAAGATAGTGTCTGCAAGATCGGATGATACGGTCTTGCCCGTTATCTGGCCGAGTTCGTCCAGAGCCGCTCTCAGAACGGATGAGGCAGTCTCCACTCCCATGCCGTCCTGAACAGCCTTCTTTGCCATGTCTATATATTCAATGGCCTTGCTTATAAGCGCCATGTGTCTGCCGTTCGTGATGAGCAGGCCTTCAGAAGATCCGCTTCCGCAGGAGTTATAGAACTCCTCTATCGCGTCCTCCATGTCCTCGATGTTCGAAAATTCCTTGCCCGACACGTGGATGATCTTCCGGATCCCGACAGATTCCCCGTATTCGGTTATCCTGTCTTCGTCAGGGTTTGCTCCGATGTCGCTTTTCGAAAAGATAAGGACCTTGTATACGCCGGAATCCGGCATGTCTATCCTCTCCTTTGTCTCTTCGAGCGTCATGTCCGGCGGTATCAGTATGAAAGCCATGTCGGCCGTGGAGAATATCTCCTTCGATCTTTCAACTCCGATCTTCTCGACTACGTCGTCTGTCGAAGTGATGCCTGCCGTATCGATCAGGGTGACAGGGATCCCTCTTACCGCGATGTTGGATTCGACAGCATCACGCGTCGTTCCGGGTATATCGGTAACGATCGACTTTTCCTGACCTGACAGTGCATTAGCCAAAGTGCTCTTGCCGCTGTTGGGTATCCCGACGAGCGCGATCCTGACTCTTTCGGACAGGAGTCTTCCCATCCCATAGGAATCAGAGAGTTTCTTAAGTTCCTCTCCCGCCTTGTCAGCAAGGGAGATCACTCTTTCTTCGTTTGCTTCGGTATCGTCATGCTCGGGGAATTCCACGATCATCTCGATCAAGGCCATCGCTTCGTAAAGGTCTGCTTCGGCAATGCCGATCCTTTGAGCCAGGGCGCCGCTCATGATCCTGCGTCCCGCTTCGAGAGCCTTCGCGGAATCCGCGTTGATGACATCCATGACCGCTTCCGCGCCGTCCAGCGTCATCTTGCCGTTGATAAAGGCCGTACGGGAGAACTGTCCCGGCAGAGCCGGCTCGATGCCCGTGGAAAACAAAAGACGGAGCAGCTCCTGCTTTACGGCCAAAGAGCCGTGGCAGGAGATCTCCGCCATATCTTCACCTGTATAAGAGTGAGGAGCCCTGAAAACGGTCACCATCACATCGTCTATAACTTCATTCGAAACGGGATCTGTTATCAGTCCGTAAAGGGATTCATATCCCGAAAGTTCCGAAAGAGTCTTCTTGCCGCCTGCAGCCCTTACGGTCTTGACGTAAGGATCAAGGTGTTCTATGCAGCCGTTACCCGATACGCGTATCACCGCGATCCCGGATATCCCGGCAGGTGTGGAGCAGGCAGCGAACATATTGAGCCTGATTATTTATTGTCGAGGCTTACGACAACGCATCTCTTGGGTTCAACACCCTCCGAATGAGTCGTTATTCCCTGAACTTCAGCAAGGTGGAAGTGAACGATCCTTCTGTCAGCGGGAGACATGGGTTCCATGACTACATCCCTGCCGGATCTCAAGCACTTTGCAACTGCCTTGTCTGCGAGGCTGATAACGATCCTCTCTCTGTGCTTTCTGTAACCGCCGACATCAAGATGTACGTGAACGCGCTGCTCGCTGTGCTTGTTGGCGATGAGGTTCGTCATGTAGGAGATGGCGTCGAGCGTCTCGCCGTGGCGTCCGATAACGCTGCCGCACTCGCTGCCCGTAACGGAGATGTAGATGGCATCGTCCTCACGGTAGGAATCAAGATTGCCGTGGATGCCGATACCTGAAAGAACTTCTGCAACGAAGTTAACGGCTGCATCTTCGGCTTCCGTGACGGCATCGCCTTCGAAGCTCTCGTCGTCGCCGTAGTATGTATCGTCGTCATCAGCTTCCTCAGCTGCTTCCTTAAGGGTAACCTTTACCTCTGCATCCTTCTTGCCGACACCGAGGAATCCGTCGGATCCTTCGCTTATAACCTCAACATCAGCCATATCGGAAGAAACACCGAGTTCCTCCAGTGCAGCCTGTGTTGCTTCTTCTACTGTCTTAGCTGTCTTGATAACAGAATTTTCCATATATATTAAGCCTCCGTATCATTAAATTTCTTGCGGTTCTTCTTGCCGGACTTGCGGCCTTCCTCAGGCTCCGGATCAGATTCTTCTGTCTTCTTGTGCCTGAAAGCATTCTCCTTCTTGAGTTCGACTTCAGCCTTCTTGATCTGGTAAGGCTTGGTGAACATGTAGTAAACGAGGATCTGTGTAAGGATACCCATGAGGGAACCTACGACCCAGTAAAGACCCATTGCGGCAGGCATCGTGAATGTGGTAAAGAGCATGATCGCGGGCATCATCCAGTTCATGATCTTCATGGTAGTCTCCGCGGAGTCCTGTGTGACCTGTCCTGCCATAGCAGCATTCTTCTTTGCTCTCTCACGGGCTTCCTTCTCTTCCTTATATCCAGGCTTCAGGAACTTTGTCATCTGCATGGAGACGATATTGATTATCAAGACGATGATCGGGATCATGAAGAGGGGGATGTATGTCTTGGGATCAGAGAAGATCGTCACGGGATTGAACGCGGGTGTCTTGGTAAGATCCATCCCCATGAAGTGAAGATCGATCATCTGGCCCATGGCGATATGGCCCTTCTCGATACAGGTGTTAAAGAATTCGGAATGTGTATCGAGGGCGCTGATAAGACCGATGTGGAACTTTTCGCTGACAGCATTGTCGAGTATGCCCATGTTCTGGCCGATCTCGATCATGGAATTGATGTTTTCGGCTGCAACACCCGATAGATAGATCAGAGGAGCGCTGACGATCCTGAACATAGGCCAGATAAGGAAGATCTGGATGATGGGGAGGATACAGCCGGAAAGACCTCCGATGCCGTTCTCCTTCTGCATCTTCATGAGTTCTTCATTATACTTCTCTTTGTTATCGCCGTACTTGCGCTGCAGTTCCATGGTCTTGCCCTGCATCGCCTGCATCTTGATCATTGATTTCTGGGATCTGACATTAAGGGGAATAAGAAGTCCCCTAATGACAACGGTAAGAACGATGATAGCCACACCGTAGTTGCCGAAGAAACCGAAGAATACCTTTGTGAGCCAACCGAAAAGGTTGTATAACGGTCCGAGTATAAAATCCATAATCAACCCTTATCCTGTATTTTTTTCTTTACGGGATCATATCCCCCTGCCGAGAAAGGATTGCATCTGGCGATCCTTCCCAATCCTTTACAGGTTCCGATAACGACGCCATATTCTTCAACAGCATCGATCATATACTGGGAACAGGTAGGATAATACTTACAACAAGTTCCCAAAGACGGTGAGATGTATTTCTGATATTTTCTGATTATGGCAATCTCTGCCCTGCTGATCATATGTCTTCACCGGAATCCGTCTTAGCAGCGTCCAGTCCCAGGCACTTGAGGCCTCTTACCATATCCTTTTCGATATCCTTGTAAGAAGGGACTTCGCTTATGTTCTTTAATGTAAAAACTATGTCGCAGCCTTCGGGTATCAAATGTTCTAACTTCCGGTAGGACTCTCTCATCAATCTTCGAGCCCTGTTTCTCCCTACGGCGCCGAGTTGTTTCTTGTTTGCGCAGAACCCCACTCTTACTACCGAGGGGTCTATACGGGTCATGTTATGCTTCAGTCCCGGATATCTTTTGAAGACATGTACCGTTACGTACCTGCCCGCAAAAAAAGTTCCACGCTTGTAAACACGCGAAAATTCATAATTGAACTTAAGCGTTACGGAATTCAAAGCTTATGCAGCGAGCTGCTTTCTGCCCTTGAGTCTTCTCCTTGCGAGGACCTTGCGGCCGTTGGACGTAGACATCCTTGCGCGGAAGCCGTGAACCTTTGCCCTCTGTCTCTTCTTGGGCTGATATGTCATTTTCATATATATTTCCTCCTTGCCGTATATAGACCGGCTGATAATAATAATAAACAAAATAGGCTTGTCTATTATAGTATCGGTCGGAAATTATGTCAAGTTATGGGTTTTTCAGATAAATAGCCTGATCAGCATGAGAAATCCGACGGAACATCCGATGGCCGAACAAATCGTTCCGGCCTTGGTAAATCCCGTGAAGTTTCCCCTGTCCTTGGCCTTGATGGTCATGATCATTCCGCAGGTTCCGGATGCGACACCGATGACCGGTATAAAGAAGAGGACGCATGAGACTATGCCCGTTACCATGCCCGCAATGCCGAGACCCTTGCCGGAGCCTGCCGTCTGGGGCTTGGGCTCGATATACTCGACCTTCTCTGCTTCCTGCTCATCTTCAGTCTTGTCTTCTTCCACGCCCTCATTGGAGTAATCGTAGTACTCGCTGACGGCAGAGACCGGAGCCTTTTCGGAATCCTTTTCGTCCTCGGCGCTAACCTTCAGGGTCTCGGAAACCTTAACTGTCTCTTTGTCTTCGAAAGTAGCCTTGATCTGCTCGGGAACGGCTCTCTGTGCACCTACTAGAGGCTGAACCTTGCCGCAGGAAAAACAGAACTTGCCCATGTTTCCCGTTTGGCCGCATGAACACTTCCAGCCGATCATATCGGAAATATCATTACTCATCTCTTTATCTCCAAAATTATTTACTGACCATTATAAGGAATGCAAAGAACAGGTCGAGCAGCAGGAAGATGCCGCCTAATATGAGACCCAGTACGTTTAGGATCTTTCCGGCAACACCGCCCTTGCGGCTGTTGATAAGACCTATTATCGCAAGTATCACGCCCAAAGGCTGGATGAAAAGGCATACGAGCGAAAAGATGCCGAGTATCAGCGAAGCGGATGATGTCTGCGGGGGAGCGCTGTTTACGGGAACCGTATTATAGTAGGATCTGTTAGCGGGCACCGTCTGGTAAACGGGCTGGGCCGGCTGTGCCGCCGGGATATAGGGGGCAGCTGCGGGGACGTTCTGGACCAAAGGCTGCTCGGTCCTGCCTATGACCTCTGCCTCGACGGGCTTAACTTCCGTTGCAAAAACGGCTGCCTGTTCGGGCTTCCTCTTACCGCAATTGATACAGAATTTGCCGGAATTTGCGGTCTGTCCGCATTCACAGTTCCAGATATTCTCGCTCATCTTCAGTTCTCCTTATTACTCCATTTCAGAACCTAAATATAGATTCAATGAATGTTTTTGTCAAATAGTCTTGATCCCCATCACCAGGAGATCATCTTTCTCATGGTCTTTGCGGATGGCCGAAACTGCCCTTTCCGCTTCTTCTTTGTCAGCAAAGATACCGAAGACCGCGCTTCCGGAACCTGTCATCCTGGCAACTTGCGCGCCATTGTCCTCAAGCTCAGCGATAAGAGCGGATATGACCGGGACCATCTTCTCGGCAGGTTTCTGCAGGTCGTTGCTGCAGTCCTCCCTGCTCTTAAGGAAAGATATGAGTTCGCTGATGTCGGCTTTCTCCTCCGCGTCACCTGCAAGGCTTTCCGTGAAATCCTTATATTCTCTTATCAGTCCGTCATCAGCAGGGTACCTGTCAGCTTCGGCAAAGCATTCCGCGGTCGATACTCCCTCACGGGGTTTGACCAGGACTATGTTCGCGCCGGCAAGAGACTTGAGGACCGTTATCTCCTCGCCCACGTTCTCGCAAAGACAGGTGCCGCCGTAAAGGAAGAAGGGCACATCCGCGCCTATGCTCACCGCAAGTTCCTCCATCTCCCTGTCGCTGAAAGGGCTGCCGAAGTGCTGCTGCATAACGAGCAGAACTGCTGCCGCATCAGAAGATCCGCCGCCCATTCCGGACTGGACGGGAATGTGCTTGTCCAGCGTGATGGTCACTGCGGGGAACCCCGATGTCTTGAGTTTCCTCGCCATATAGCCGTAGAACTTGTCGGCGGCAATGTAACAGAGGTTGTTCCCGGAAATATCCCTGCCTTCAGGATCCCTTACGCTGATAAGCTCATCCCTGCCGTCATCGATCGTGACGGTAATGTCATCTTTAAGATCCACTTCCTGCATGACCGTATAGAGCTTATGGTAGCCGTTGGGCAGTTTCCCGCAGATCTTCAGGAAGAGATTTATCTTTGCGTATGCGTTTATCTCATAACTGGTCTCAGACATAGAACCTCCGGTGATCCCTTACCTTGCTTCCACGTAGTAAGGCTTGACGCTGTAGTTTCTCGTCACTTTCTTAAAGCCTGCCGGGACGCTCAGGATAAGCCTGGGGCAACGGTCGAAAGCATTCTTTCCGATCTCCTTCACGGAATCGGGTACCCTTACATAGGCCAGCTCGTCGCATGTGAAGAAAGCGTTCCTTCCGATATAGGTCACTCCATCGGGGATATAGACATATTCAAGGTCTTCGCAGGTCGAAAATGCTCCGGCCTCGATACGGGTCACGCTGTCAGGCAGTATCACCTGTGTCAGGAGATCGCAGTCCAGGAAGCACTCCTTGCCGATCGTGGTGATATTGGAATCCGGAGCGAATACCACCCTGGAAAAATCGTTGACTCCATAGGGCAGCTTTATCTCGCCCGATCCGCTGATAGTAAGAGTCCCGTCACGGGATACGCTGTATCCGGCATCGCTCCCGCAGGAACCGGATCTTTCGTAGCCGTGAACCGTATCGGAGTCAAGTATCTTGTGTTCGAAAGAGAAGGCCTCCAAAGGCATGAGGAAAAACGAATAGTAAGGATTGTTCTTCTTGTCGGTCGATTCGATCCCGTATCCTTCGTAGTAATGAACGATGTCATAAGTCGGATCCACGAAGAGCCATTCGCCGTCGAGACAGACCGCAGCCCACGCGTGATCCGCGATCTCGTTGTCCTCCTTTTCGGACCCCGTCATACTGTCGTATGAAGACAGGCCGAGCCCGTATTCCACGGTCGCCGGGATCCCCTGAGCCCTGCAGAGAGCCGTGAAGGCATTTGCAAATCCTTCACATACGGCTATGCTGCGCCTCATCACGAGAAGGGCATCATCCTGGTAGACGTGTTTATCCGTTACCTGGACACTGTCATAAGCCATCCTGTTCGTGACATAGGAATAGATGGCGAAGACCTTCTGTCTGTCATCAGTGCAGTTTTCGCAGATCTGATTTGAATAGGATACTATACAGGGGTTGTCTGATTCGACGTCGTTCTGCGGCTTCAGATAATCATCGAGCGATGCGGGATCAGTCCTTAATTCCCCGGTCCTGTCAAGATTAAACTCATAGCAGGAAGTCTTGTAAAAATGCAGATTCCCGCTCTTGTCACGGAAGATGAAATTGCTGTGCAGCGAAAAGACGATGTCATCCATCAGATAACTGACCATGACGCCGTAGATGGTGTTCCTGTCCATCTCTGAAGAAAGATCGACGGAAAAAGATCTTTCGCGGAAAGTCTTGCCGTTCTTGGCGATCCGGTATTTGGGGTTGAAGAGCTGGACGGTAAAAGAGGAAACGTTATCGGAATCCACGTAGAACTCCTTTCCGTCAACGCCCATCCTGATCCTGCTGCCGTCAAGAGCCGGATAATCGATCTCGGTGAATTCAGCAGTTTCAAGAGCCCTTGAAGCAAGTTTGGTATCATTGATCAGGTCCGGGGCAGATACTGCCGCAGTCTGTCCGACTGAGGCCAGAGATATCAGCAAAGCAACTATCCCTGCCGCGACCCTGATCAGCATTATCAGATCCCTGCCATCTTGAGAGCCTCGGAGGCTTCCACTTCGGTCACTTCGGAAGAATTCCTGAACTTGACTTCGACCTTGCCTTCGCCTGCGGCTCTTCCGACGGTTATCCTCATGGGGATCCCGATGAGGTCTGCATCCTTGAACTTGACTCCGGGACGCTCGTTGCGGTCGTCGATAAGGACTTCGATCCCGGCATCCGTCATCTTGGAATAGATATCCTCAGCGAGGTTCATGATCGTCTCATCGTTAGTCTTTGTGGGGATGATGATGACCTGGTAAGGAGCGATGCCCTCTGGCCAGATGATGCCGTCATCATCGTGATGCTGCTCGATGACTGCGGCCATGGTACGGGATACGCCGATACCGTAGCAGCCCATGATCATGTTGTTCTCTTTGCCTTCCTTATCGAGGTAGATGCAGCCCAACGCCTTGGAATACTTTGTTCCGAGCTTGAAGATGTGTCCTACTTCGATACCTCTTGCCATGGACATCGTGCCCTCTTTGCACTTGGGGCAGAGATCGCCTTCAACGGCGCTCCTGATGTCGGCGACCGTATCAGGCGTGAAGTCACGGCCGATATTTACGTTCTTGAAATGATAGTCAGTCTCGTTTGCGCCGACGATGAAGTTTCTCATGGAGGCAACCTCTATGTCGGCGATAACTTCGATCTTCTTCTTGAGGTCAACGGGACCTGCGAATCCGACCTTTGCACCCGTGATCTGCTCAACATCATCAAATGCTGCGAGCTCGAGCTCGTTTGCACCGAGGAGGTTTACGAGTTTTGTCTCATTGATCTCACGGTCTCCTCTTACCATGACTGCAACGATCCTGCCGTCTGCATTGTAAAGGATCGTCTTAACGAAGTTGTCGGGTGTTGTGCCCAGGAAAGCTACGAGTTCTTCGATCGTCTTGGCATCGGGGGTCAGGATCTTTTCGATATCCTTCATCTCCTCTTCGGAAGGAGCGGGAGCGCAGGTTGCCGCCTTCTCTTCGTTGGCTGCGTAACCGCACTTGTTGCAGTAGCAGATGCCGTCTTCTCCGACATCGCTCTTGACCATGAATTCCTGGGAACCGGAACCGCCCATGGCACCGGAGTCAGCATCGACTATCGTGTAATCAAGACCCATCCTGTCGAAGATCTTCCTGTATGCGTCATACATAATATTGTAGGACTTATCGAGACCTTCCTCATCACAGTCGAAGGAATAAGCGTCCTTCATGACGAACTCACGTGATCTCATGACGCCGAACCTCGGCCTCTTCTCGTCACGGTACTTATGCTGGATCTGATAGAGAGTAACGGGGAGCTGCTTATAAGAACGGATATTGTCCCTTACAGCCTCGGTGAAAGATTCCTCGTGCGTGGGGCCTAAGCAGAAATCTCTTCCTCCCCTGTCGTGGAGCCTGAACATCTCGGGTCCGAACCTGTCCCATCTTCCGGATGCCTTGTATGCTTCGGCGGGAAGGAGTGCGGGCATGATCAGTTCCTGCGCACCTGCATTATCCATCTCTTCCCTGATGATATTCTCGACCTTGCGGTAGACGCGGAAGCCCAGAGGCATGAACGAATAGATACCCGAGGCCTCTTTGCGGATAAGCCCCGCTCTTAACATTAACTGATGCGAAGGTATCTCGGCATCTGCCGGTACTTCACGCTGTGTTGACAAAAACAAACCGGAAACTCTCATTGGCTTTCCCTCTCTATTAAACAAATATAAGAGAAAGTATAATGGAAAGCCGTCTTTTTTTCAATTACGAGAGGATACCTATGAGGAAGATAACATCCATTATCCCGCAAAAGAGGATAATGAGCGCGCAGATGATGTAGATCCCGGTATGTCTGTTCTCGTATTCTTTGTCTGACCTGCCGTATTTACGCTTGCGCGGGCGGTCGAAGATACTGCCGAGTCCCATGTTACACGATACCCTCCTTTCCGGAAAAAGTTTTCTCAGATGCTCTGGAAATATTAAAGAACGTAGATAGATTATAGACTCGCACAATATGACTTGCTTGTCATAGATGTGACAATCACTTAACAAATAATAAAAATAAGGCTTTATTTAGACCGTGATATAATAAAATGTACAAAATGAGGAAGGTATATTTGTATGACTTTTCGAAAAACGAAGATAATCTGCACTTTAGGTCCTGCCGTAGACAGTGACGACATGATCCGCAAACTGATGCTCAACGGCATGAACGTTGCGAGGATCAACATGTCCCACGGAACGCACGAAGAGCAGTCCGTCAGGATCGAAAGAGTCAAGAGGATCCGTGAGGAACTGGGTCTGCCCGTTGCCCTTCTGCTGGACACCAAGGGACCCGAGATCAGAACGGGTACTTTTAAGGACGGCAAGACATACCTTACCGAGGGATCTGAAGTAACCATCGTTAAGGATGACATCGAAGGCACGGCCGAAAAGTTTTCCTGCACATATAAGCAGCTCGCCGAAGACCTTTCAGCGGGATCCAGGATCCTGCTGGACGACGGTCTCATAGAGCTTTCCGTTAAGAACATCTGCAACGGCGACGTTATCTGCGAAGTCGTAAACGGCGGCGAGATATCCAACCGCAAGAGCATCAACCTTCCCAACACTAAGATCCGCCTCCCTGCCCTGACAGACAAGGACAAGTCCGACCTGCTCTTCGCAGTGGAAAACGAGTTCGATTTCATAGCCGCATCCTTCGTCCGCCGCGCAAGGGACGTTCAGGAGATAAGACAGGTCTTAGACCACGCGGGCGACCACGGCATGAATATCATCTCCAAGATCGAAAACAAGGAAGGTATAGATAATTTCGACGAGATCCTCAAGGTTTCTGACGGTCTCATGGTCGCAAGAGGCGACCTCGGTGTCGAGATCCCCGCAGCGGAAGTACCCGCCATCCAGAAGGAATCGATACAGAAGTGCCACCAGTCCGGCAAGATCTCGATCACTGCAACACAGATGCTGGATTCCATGATCCGTAATCCCAGGCCTACGAGAGCCGAGGTCTCCGACGTAGCAAACGCCATCTACGACGGAACGTCAGCCGTAATGTTATCCGGCGAGACCGCAGCAGGCAAATATCCGATCGAAGCTCTCAGCATGATGGCCGACATCGCGGTCAAGACTGAAGAATCGATAAATTACTGGGGAAGATACGAGAAGACCAAGATCCCCATGGTCACGACCATAGGCAATGCCATAAGCCACGCATCCTGCACCACCGCAATGGACATCAAGGCCAAGGCGATCGTTTCACTGTCGCACGGCGGCAAGACCGCAAGGCTCCTTTCCAGGTTCCGTCCGGCCTGCCCCATCATATCGACTACAGTATCCCCGAGAGTGCAAAGACAGCTCAACTTGAGCTGGGGCGTCATGCCCTTCCTCGTGGCGGAAGCCCTCAATACGGACGACCTGTTCGATTCCGGGATAGCGTGCGCCGCAAGATCCGGACTTCTTTCGGACGGTGATCTCGTCGTCATGACGGGCGGCACCCCCATCGGGATCTCAGGAACGACAAACACCATCAAAGTCCAGTCCATCGGAACACCTCTTGCCCAAGGCAAGGGACTTTCGAGCAACAGCGGCGGCAGCCTTATCACCGGCACCGTCGTAAATATCAAGGATCCTTCGACCTACCAGCCGGGTCAGGTCGCAGTGCCCGAGGACATGATCCTCGTAGCGCCCTATACCAACAACCTGATGATGGATCTGATGAGGCAGGCCAAGGTCATAATCACGGAAGATGACGACCCGTCATCCCATACCGCCACGGTCGCAATGGCACTCGAGATCCCCACGATCCTGTCCTGCAGCGGGGCATCTGCCCTGATCGATGACGGCAGGACAGTAACCGTAGATCCGGTGAAAGGATCAGTCAACTGACATGACCGGTTGCATCATCAGATAACTCCATGAACGTATTTTTCGGCAATTTCGCCTCAAAGACAATTCGGAAAGGGCATATTATAATAGATAGAGACAGGGTCAAAAAATGAAATTTATAGGAATAACAGACCAGGATAAGATAACGAAAGACAAGATGATCTCGTTCGCTGTGGTAACGGGTATCGTACTTCTTTGCGTCATGTCTTCAGCCGGCATAGTCTCCATGATGAACTATAAGGCCCGCAGCGACACCATCATGCAGGATGAGAGAGTCGAGGAGATCCTCGATGAGACCACGACATCCGGATCCGTGACTGAAGAGATGATCATTGAATCTCCTGACTCATCCACTTCAGAGACAACGACAACCACAACAACTGAAGACGGCACTTCCACGACCACTTCCTCCGGCAGTTCGTCCGATGCCACGACAACTACTTCCACATCCGGCGAGACCACAACGAGCAAGGCGACTACCACATCAAGCAAATCAACAACATCCCATACGACGCTTAAGGAATATTACACTGTGGTCTATGCCAAGACCGTAGTCAACATCAGATCTGGTCCCGGCAAGGAATACGATCTGGTAAAGCAGCTGAACGAAGGCGATGCGATCGACGTCGTAGCCAAGACCGAAAACGGATGGTATAAGACGATCAACGGCAATTATGTGCTGCAGTCACTTACCACGAGCGAAAAGCCCAAGACTACGACTACCACAACCACGACGACAAAGGGGACAAAGGACTCGACCAAGAGCACAACCAAGAGCACGACCAAAGCCACGTCCGGATCCAAGACCACGATCGACGGCAAGGACATGGTGAGCATGGGCAGGTTCAAGGTCACCTTCTACGGACCCCAGCCCCTGCCGAACGGATCCTACAGCACGACAACGGCTACCGGCACCAAGTGCAAGGAAGGCAAGACCATCGCGGCCGACTGGTCCGTCCTGCCCGCGGGAACCGTCATCTATGTCAAGAACGATCCTCTCGGCGGAGACGGCTATTACACGGTCGAAGACAAGGGCGGCGGAGTCAGAGGCAAGATGATCGACATATATGTCGATGACGAATCGAGATGGGATGACACCACATACGTAGAGGTATACATAGTTAAATGAGCAAAAAGAATCAGAACGATCCCCGCAAGGGAAAACAGGAAAAGGACTTAAAGAAAAAACCGCTGAAGAAGTCCGCACCGGAAAAGAACACATCCAAGAAGACAAGATCAAAAGATCCGTCAAACAAAAAAAATAAAGCAAAGAACGATCCCAAGGAGACCGTCAAGATAATCCCCCTGGGAGGTCTTTGCGAGATCGGCAAGAACATGACCGCTTTCGAATACAAGGATGACATGATCATCATCGACTGCGGCATGGCATTCCCCGAAGAGAACATGCCCGGCATCGACTGCGTCATCCAGGACTATTCCTATGTCAGGGAGAACCTTTCAAAGCTGCGCGGCATACTAATAACCCACGGTCATGAGGACCATATCGGCGCCCTCCCCTTCTTCCTTTCGGAATTTAACTGCCCCGTTTACGGCGGCCACCTTACGATAGAGCTCATCAAGCATAAGCTCCAGGATAAGGGTGTCAAGCAGTCAGGGATCGAGATGACCGTCTTAAAGAACGGCGACCGCGTAAAGCTCGGAGCATTCACCTGCGAATTCATCAGGGTCAACCACAGCATCGCCGATTCCTATGCGGTAGCGATAGACACACCCGTCGGAACGATAGTCCATTCGGGCGACTTCAAGATAGATTTCACGCCCATCAACGGCAAGACGATCGACCTGCAGAGATTCGGTGAATTGGGCAAGAACGGTGTCCTGCTCTTCATGTGCGAGTCCACCAACGTTGAGATCGACGGCTTTTCGAGATCCGAAAAGAACGTGGGCAAGTCCTTCGAGAACCTCTTCCGCGAAGCAACTGGCAGGATCATAGTCGCGACCTTTTCGAGCCACGTGCACAGGATGCAGCAGATCTTCACGGCTGCTGAGAAATACAACAGGAAAGTCTGCCTTTCGGGCAGGAGCATGGAGCAGGTCTTCCGCATCGCAAACGATATGGGCTATATCGACATGCGCCCCAACACCCTGATAGACATCGGAAGCATCGATAACTACCGCGATAACGAGCTGGTTATCATGACGACGGGCTCCCAGGCCGAGCCCATGAGCGCCCTGTCGAGGATGGCTTTCGATTCCCACAAGGCAATAGATATCTCTGAAGGCGATACGGTAATCATCTCCGCCGACCCGATCCCCGGCAACGAGAAACCCATATACCGCGTTATCAACGAGCTCTATAAGAAGGGCGCGAAAGTCATCTACGCATCCCTCGCGGATGTCCATGTATCAGGCCACGCCTACAGGAACGAGCTGATGCTCCTTCATACCCTCTTAAAACCCAAGTTCTTCATACCGATCCACGGCGAATACAGGATGCTCCATCTCCATAAGGAGCTCGCCCAGAGTCTTGGAATGCCTCAGGAAAATATCTTCGTACTTAATAATGGTGACGTGCTGTCCCTGTCTTCCAAGGGCGGCAAGGTCACTGACAGCGTGACTGCCGACGCGGTCCTCATCGACGGTATGGCCACGGGCCACGTCAACGACAGGATCCTGTCCGACAGGATGCATCTTGCCCAGGACGGCGTCGTCGCAGTGGCATTCACTGTCGACGATAACACGGGCAACCTCATCTGCCCTCCTGCAGTCAATTCGATCGGATTCAATTACGACGAGGATAAGATCGCGCTCAACAACGCCATTTCCCAAAAGTGCATAAGGCTCCTTGCCGATTCCCCTTACATCGACGCGGCAGTCGAAAAGAGGGCGTTCAGGGAGCATCTTAAGAGCTTCATCAGTTCAAAGACCGGAAGAAGCCCCATGCTGATATTCACCGTCAGCCACGCGCAGGACGGCGCATTCGAAGACATGACCTATTACGGGGATCAGTGACGTTTACATCCTCTCCACTTCCAGCACATCAGGAATGCCTCTGATACGGCCTATGATCCTGTCGAGCTGATCCTTGCCCGTGATGGTAAGGGTCACAGCCCAGCGCTGTGTGTAGTCCTCATCTGAAGGCGACCTGTCGGCCTTGACGACTTCCGCCTTCTCTTCCTTGATGTTGTCCACTATATCGAAAAAGATATTCTTCTTGTCTGTAGCCCTGATCTTGAGGCAGACGCTGTAGACGGAATCTCTTGCATGTTCGAGCCACTTTACCTTGACGAGCCTTGCGAAACGCTCGCGGTCCTTGTCGGAATCTTCGCGCCTGCTCAGGATATTGATTATGTTGTTGCAGGCTACCTTATGGACGCCGACTCCGGCTCCCTGGGTAACATATCCTATGATGGCGTCGCCGTATACCGGATGGCAGCACTTGGAAAGATGTACTGCGACATTTTCGAGCCCTTCTACTTCGACCTTGTCATTGACGCGGACCTTGGAAGGCTTGGAGGATTTTTTTGGCGCCAGCTTATGGGGATCCGAATTGATCGCATCGATGACGTCATCGTCAAGCTGGAGGAAGGCTCCTTCGGAAGACTTGGAATTCTTCTTTCCCTTGCGGGTCTGGTCGAACTTGCCCAGTTCGAGCGGGATCTCGGAGGGACTGTAGGCGACATGTCCGTCGGACGTGATCCTGTATCCCAATGCGGCCCTCTCTTCTTCAGGCAGGCTCCTTATGTAATCGTCACGGAGTCTTCCGAAGACCTTGGTAACCTTGATGCTTCCGTATCCTACGGCAGCATAGAGGTCATCTAAGGTCGAGAAACTGTTCCTTGAAAGGAGCGTATCGATCGATTTCTGGGTAAGGAGCTTCTCGGGAACGAAGCCGTTGCGCTCGATCTCGTGGTTGAGCTTATCCTTGCCGCTTACGATATTCTCGGCTCTCTGCTCTTTCTTGAACCAGGCATTGATCTTGGATCTGGCCGAAGACGTCCTTACTATGTTGACCCAGTCCTTGGAAGGACCCTTGATCCTGGGCGAATCCAGTATCTCGACCATCTCGCCGCTCTTGAGCTCGTAGTTCAATGCGACCATCCTGCCGTTTACCTTGGCGCCGTGCATGTGGTTGCCGATGCCGCTGTGGATCGCATATGCGAAGTCGATCGGACAGGATCCGGCGGGAAGCCTGACGACCTTGCCCTTGGGCGTATATACGAAGATCTCTTCGCCGCTTATGTCCTTGATGACATCGAGGACTGACGTGTCGGAGAATTCACCCTGTGAATCGATGAGCTGTCTCATCTCGCTCATCTTGGCATCGTACTTGTCGGCCTTGAACTCCGCGGAGTTGCCGCTCTCCTTGTAGTGCCAGTGGGCGGCGATACCGTACTCGGCGATCTGGTGCATGGAATAGGTCCTGATCTGCACTTCGAAAGGTGTACCGTTCTTGTTCATTACGGTCGTATGGATGGACTGGTACTTATTCTCCTTCGGCATGGCGATATAATCCTTGAACCTGCCGGGGATGTGCTGGTACATCTCGTGGATGATGCCGAGTACCGTATAGCAGTCGGCGAGCTCGTCAACGATGATGCGGCATGCATAAAGATCGTAGATCTGATCTATGGTCCTGCCCTTCACCTTCATCTTCTTATAGATGCTGTAGAAGTGCTTGGGGCGTCCCTCGATCTCGAAATGCTTGAATCCGTATTCGGAAAGCCTTGCGGATATCTCGGTTACGACATCCTCCATGAAGGTCTCACGCTCGCTCCTCTTGGAGTTGACGAGTCCGACGAGCTCATTGTAGCCGTCGGGATCAAGGAACCTTAAGCAGAGGTCCTCGAGTTCCCACTTGACCTTGTAGATACCGAACCTGCCTGCGAAGGGAACATATATATCCAGTGTCTCTCTTGCTTTCTCCACCTGCTTTTCGGGCGTCTGGAACTTTAAGGTCCTCATGTTGTGGAGACGGTCGGCAAGTTTTATGAATATGATCCTGACGTCATCGGTCATGGCGAGGACCATCTTTCTTACGTTGGTCGCCTGAAGCTCTTCCTTGGAATCGTATACTACGAGTCCCAGCTTGGTATTGATCTTGGTAACGCCGTCAACGAGGTTTGCGACCGTGGGGCTGAACAGCTGGGCAAGAAGCTCCCAGTCAGCGACGGTATCCTCGATCGTGTCGTGCAGAAGGGCTCCGGCAATAGTGTCGGGATCGACTTCCAGCTCGGCCAGGATATCGGCGACTGCGATCGGGTGGATGATGTAAGGCTCCCCTGTCATCCTCTTCTGATGACGGTGGGCCTTGTAGGCGAACATGAAGACATCGTTAAGATAAGCCCTTACCTCTTCGGAGGTATGGTCGTTCACGGGACCTGCCTTCTCATAGCACATGACATACTTGTCAACGAGCTTTGTGAAGGGCTCCATGACCTCGTCCGGTATCTCGGGAACGATGCTCTTATCCGACAGATAATCGTACTCGTTAAAATCGGGATCGTTCTCTGACAATGCCAGGGAATCATCCGAACGTTCCACTATCTTGTTGTTGTCATCCATTCTATCCATTAATAAGCCTCAAATAGCTGTTAGTCTGTGTCAGTTTCGGCTTTTCGCCGTCTGAAGGCGGGCAGAGCGTATAGCTTATCTTCTTTCCGCCCGTAACTTTATAGCGGATAAGTCCGGCTTCGTCAAATATCTCAAGACACCTCATGAGCTGGAAGGGTGTGATCTCGAGACCGGTCTTTACCCTGACCATCCTTGCGAGCAGGATGCTGTCGGCAAAAGACGTGCCTCCTCCCGAACTTTCCTTCACAACAGTATAGCACGCGCGTAAAGTGTCCGCATTCGGTATCATCTTCTCCTTGGCTCCGCTGCCCGCGAGCTTGGAGATCTGTTCGATCCCCATACCGCTCTGATAGAGGTTTTCGGCTATGTCCGCCTTCTTCCAGAGGAACTCATCCGGAAAGTGCGGCACTATGTCGTCCAGGTGGAGGCTTAAGGTTACCTCACCGCGGAACATGTACTCGTTGATGCTGTAGACTATGTCGACCAGGTCCCCCGGAAGCAGGACATTGAGATACTCGCCCATGCCGAATCCGACGGCTGACAGGGTCTGCCCTGTCTCCTTTGAAACGAGGTCGAGCCTCATGTGGGCGCCGCCCGACATGGGGAATATTCCTCCGATAACAAGGTCCCTTGTCAGGAACTGGGGTCTGCGGTTGCCGATGCCGAAGGGCTTGAAGATGCCGATCGTCTTATATGTGTCGCGGTTGAGCATATCCACGGCGAGTTCGCATTCGACTTCCGTGATGTCCTCGTCAGAGCTTTCCTCCGAAGACGCTTCCTCCAACGCATTCATGAATTCAGATATGCGGTCCTTCTTCACGACGACACCGGCTGCCTTCTTATGGCCTCCGAAGTTCACGACGGTATCCGATATCTTTGTCAGGCTCCCGAAGAGGTCGTAATCGCCGAAAGCCCTGCCCGAACCCTTGATGCAGTCCTTCTCGATCGAATCGTCAGTGAATACGATCGCAGATCTCCTGTAGTACTGGGAAAGCTTTCCTGCAACGATGCCGAGCACTCCCTGATGCCAGCCCTTGCCGTAGACCACGATGGGACCCTTCATGCTGATAAGGCTCCACTTGCCGGGTCTTGACGGTGACTCCACCTGCTTGACCGCTTCCTCGAAAACGACAGACTCTATCTGTTTCCTCTCATCGTTCTGGCGGGTCAGTTCCTTCGCTGCTTCCTCGGCTCCCGCGGGATCGTCCTCAAGGAAGAGCTTTAAGGCCTGGGAGGAATCGTAGAGCCTGCCCGCTGCATTGATCCTGGGAACGAAGTTGAAGGATATAAATGTCTCATCCAGTTCCTTGCCCTCGGTAAGCAGCATGTCGAGCATTACCCTGATGCCGGGATTAACGGGATTCTTAAGGCTCATGAAGGCCTTCTTGACGATCGTTCTGTTCTCGTCCGTAAGAGATACGAGGTCTGCTATCGTCGCGATGCCTGCCGCCTCTATGGCCTGCCTCCAGACCGAAGGTGTCACTTTATGGCTGCCGTCACGGCCCATCGCCTCGACAAGCTTGAGCGCGACGCCCGCTCCGCAGAGTTCCCTGTAGGGGTAGGTGTTATCTTCCCTCTTGGCGCAGATGATCGCATCTGCACAGGGAAGCTCGTCTTTTACGTTGTGGTGGTCGGTGATGATGACGGTGATGCCCTTCTCCTTAAGGGTTGCCACGGTCTCACAGTTGGTGACGCCGCAGTCAACGGTGATAAGGAGTTCCGGGGATGTCTCAAGGACCTTGCCGATGATGTTGTCGGTAAGGCCGTATCCGTGTTCTTCCCTCTGGGGGACTATATAGGATACATCACATCCCAGGCTCTTAAAGTAGCGCACGAGTATAGCCGTGGCGGTAACTCCGTCACAGTCGTAGTCTCCGTAGATCAGGATCTTCTTATGAGTATCGATAGCGTGGCAGATGAGATCTACTGCCTTTCTCATGTCGTTGAAAAGGAAGGGGTCATACCAGGCCCCGTCTTCGGAAGTGAAGGCTTCCCTTTCAGTATCGTCTTTGATCCCTCTGTTCTCGAAAAGGATGTCTAAAAGTTTGGCAGAATCGCCGACAACTTCGGTCGACAACATATGCCGGCCTTTACCCGTCAATAACATAACTTCATTCCTGCACTCTTATTTTGGGGATATTTTATCAGAGAATCAGCCTGATTTGAATACGAAGACATACAAAAAGGAGACCTTCCGTAAGAAAAGTCTCCTTTTAAAGTTTGCCTCTTGATTATCAGTGCTTACGCTTCCTTGCCGCTTCAGACTTCTTCTTGCGACGGACGGAAGGCTTCTCGTAATGCTCTCTCTTGCGGACTTCCGCGAGAACGCCGGACCTTGCACAGGAGCGCTTGAATCTGCGCAGAGCACTGTCAAGGCTCTCATTATCCTTAACTCTGATCTCAGACATCTTCTTTACACCCCCTCTCGTAAGGTATTATCAGCTGCTTTCATTACATGCGCAGCGTGATTGATTATATAGGATGAATCGTGATTAGTCAATAACAGTCACATCCGATATCATTACTTCTTTTCGCCTCTCCAGGTGATCCTTCCCCTGGCAAGATCGTAGGGTGATAATTCCATTGTTACCTTATCACCGGGCAGGATCTTGATGTAGTTCTGGCGAAGCTTACCGGAAAGGTGTGCCAATACCGTATGTCCGCTGTCCAGCTTGACTTTGAACATAGCATTGGGAAGTGCTTCATCCACAGTTCCAACAACCTCGATTACATCCTCTTTAGACATTACTTTTCCTCCTCATAGTAAGTTGTCATCTCGGGTCCTTGATCCGTTATTATTACTGTATTTTCATAATGGGCAGCGGGTGATCCGTCGCATGTGGGCACCGTCCATCCGTCCTGCTCAAGATATACTTCTCTTCTTCCCATCGTGATCATGGGTTCGATACAGAAAGCCATTCCCTTAAATATCCTGTGTCCCCTGCCGGGCTTGCCGAAATTGGGAACATCGGGATCCTGATGCATCTCGCGTCCTATCCCGTGGCCTTCCAGCTCTCTTACGACACCGTATCCGTAGGATTCGGCACAGGTCTGGACCGCATAGCTTATATCACCGATGCGGTTGCCCTCGTGAGCCTGCTCGAGACCTTTGAAGAAGCATTCCTTCGTACGCTCGACCAGGAGCCTTTTTTCCACGGAGACCTCTCCGATAAGGAAAGTCCTTGCAGCATCGCCCATAAAACCGTCGAGTTCCGCGACCACGTCACAGGTTACTATATCGCCTTCTTCGAGCTTTCTGGAAGAGGGGATCCCGTGAACGACGACCTCATTGACAGATGTGCAGATGGCAGCCGGGAACGGAGGTCTGCCGTAACCGACACAGGGAGCCGATCCGCCTGCCTGTCTTATTATGTCCTGAGCGATATCATCAAGTTCCTGAGTGGTGACGCCGGGCTTTGCAGCCTGCTCAAGAGCCTTCAGGATCTTGGCGACAAGGCGTCCTGCCGCTCTCATCTTATCAAGTTCGGAATCGTTTAAGATCTCTACCATAACTTCACCGGTAAATCTTGTCAGCAAAGGCCCTTGGCTTCAAGCCCTGCCTTGATCTGGGCTATGCATGAAGCGGAATCGACATTGTTGTCGCCTTCCACAATAAGACCTCTTTTCGCATAGAAGTCGATAAGGGGCTTTGTATTCTCATAGTATGTGTCGAGTCTCTTCTTGACAGTCTCAGCCGTATCGTCGGATCTCTGGATGACTTCACCGCCGCATGCGTCACATACGCCCTCGACCTTGGAAGGCATGTACTTGACATTGTAGCTTGCGCCGCAGGAAGAGCATACTCTTCTCGTCGTGACGCGGTCCATGATCAAAGCGTCGTCCGTTACGACACAGATGACTGCATCGATCCCGGCGTCCTTGGAAGCAAGGATATCGTCCAGAGCCTCAGCCTGGGCGGTGGTACGGGGGAAACCGTCAAGGATGAAGCCGTTGGCGCAGTCGTCCTTTGCCAGACGGTCCTCGACCATCCTGATCGTGACGGAATCAGGGACAAGTGCTCCCTGATCTATATATGACTTCGCCTCATTTCCGAGAGGCGTTCCATTCTTTATGTTTTCGCGGAAGATATCTCCGGTTGAGATATGAGCGAGACCATATGTCTCTTTAAGTACTGCACAAGCCGTTCCTTTTCCCGATCCGGGAGCTCCCAGGATAATAAGTCTCATACGCAAAACCTCCTGTTATCTGAAGTTTCTTCCTGCGGATTTGATCCTCTTGTTCCTCTGCTTCTCATTCTCTTCGTGAGTCTTTACGTCGTTCGCCATGATCGTAAGGACTTCGGAGATGCTGCCTGCAAGGATGATCAGCGAAATGCCTGCGAACCATATCTTCTGTATTCCGGGTATGAGCGAAAGAGCCATGGGAACGCAGCAGATCAGTGTAAGATAGACCGCACCGAGGATGATCATGTTCGTATAGAGTTTGAACAGGTATTCTGTCGTAAGCTTGCCTGCTTTGACGCCGGGGATATATCCGCCGTAATTCCTGATCTCGTTTGCAACATCAGCGGGATTGAACTGCATGATGGAGAATATATAAACGAAGAATACCGTAAAGATGATAAAGCAGAAGCAGTATGTCAGATTACGTGATACATCGATAAACCAGTGTACGGTGGCGCTGTCTGACATGGGATTCAGCATGGCAACGATGACGGCGGGGAAAGTGATAAAGGTCATCGTATATACGACCGGCATGATGCCTGCCTGTGTGATGTGGACGGGGATGACCTGATTCGGAACGCCGAACTGCTTCATGCCGGATGTGATCTTGCGGAAGAGGATCTTGATCTTCCTCTCGCCGAGTGTGATGAAGACCATCGCGATGATGAGCGCAACGGAAAGGATCACTCCGAGGATCGTGAAGATGATGGCTCCGGCAAGGCCAAACTGACCGGCTGACTTATCGAAAAGCTTAAGGAAAACGCCCGGAACATATCTTGCGCATCCCGCGAAGAGGATCAGCGATATGCCGTTGCCTGTTCCCTTTGTGTTGAGTATCTCGCATGCATATGCGAATGCGGCTGCGCCTGCGGAGATAACGAGTCCGGCGATAACGGCTGCCAGCCAGAAATTGATCGTGGTTATGAAAGCATCCCTTATACCGTAAGCGGTAAGAGCTCCCATGATGACGCACATGGCGATCGTGGCTATGCGGGTATACTTGGAGATTACCTTGGTCCCCTCCTCACCTTTCTGTGCGAGGTTGCGGAGCTTGGGGATCGTAAGCGTCAGTATCTGCATCAGCATGGATGCTGCAAGGAAAGGATAGAGTCCCAGCATGACGACCGAACCGTTGAACAAGCCTCCTACCGAAGTGACGTTGAGGAGTATGCCGGTATCGCCCCAGGATCTGACTATCTCGATCAGCTTGGCGTTACTGACGGCGGGGACAGGGATGAGAGTTGCAAGACAGATACAGGAAATAACCAGCAACGACAATAAAAGCTTCTTCTTAAGCTCCTTGATCTTCAATGCTCCGGTTATGTTATCCATTTGCAGTCCTCCGCTGTAATAAAATAAAAAAGCCCTTGTATTATATCGCAAATAAAGAGATTTTGTAGATTTTCAAAAGAGATGAGGGCTGCTGAGGTTCCAGACCCCGGCAGCCCCCGTGTGTTGTGTTAGTAATATTATTTCTTGCCTGATCTGATGGTGACCATACCGTCAAGGAATCCGCTCGGGCTCCTGACTTCAAGTTCACCTTCGATCTGAACGATAAGATCGTTGGCAACGCTCGTAAGGATCAATACTGATGTACCTGCGAACCATACGTTCTCAAATCCGGTAAGGATACCGATGACTGTAGGAACGATACAAACGAGTACGAGGAACACTGCTTCGATCCAGTTGAGCCTCCAGGCAGTCTGGGCGATGAAATCGCTCGTGGGCTTACCCTGTCTGATACCTGCGATGGTACCGCCGTTCTTGTTGATGTTGTTCGCGATCTCGATAGGATGGAACTGGATCATCGTATAGAAGAACGTGAAGGCAAAGATAAGGACAAAGTAAGTGATGTAGTACCATACGCTTCCGGAGAAGTCCCTCATCCAGACGATGGCAGGATGTGAGCTGTTCTGGAAGAACAATGTCGCAATGATCGAAGGCAGAGCCAATATGGACATTGCGAAGATTACAGGCATAACACCGGACTGGTTGACCTTGATCGGGATGTAATCCCTGTTTCCGCCTCTGGACTGTCTTCCGACAACCTTCTTGGAATACTGAACAGGAATCCTTCTTTCAGCATTCTGTACATAGAGAACGAAGATGATGATCGCCAGAGCGATAAGTGCAACGCCTACGAATACGATGATACCTACGATGACACCTACGACAGCGGGATCCAGGTTGCCGCTGATATCGAGCGCCTTAAGGTAAAGTGTCTTTGCCATGTTGGGAAGTCTGGTAACGATACCTGCAAAGATTATGAGGGATACACCGTTACCGATACCCTTGTCGTTGATCTTCTCACCGAGGAATACAACGATAGCTGCGCCTGCCGTGAACGAGAGAACGACCAGTGCGGCATTAAGCCAGGTGGGCAGACTCGAATTCATGGCGGATCTTGTCGAATAGCAGAACAATGTTGACTGCACGAGAGCAAGACCGATAGCAGAATATCTTGTGATCTTCGAGATCTTCTTTCTGCCTGTCTCACCTTCCTTGGAAAGTTCTTCCAGGGGAGGTATTACGACCTGCAGGAGCTGGATGATGATCGATGCGTTGATGTAAGGTGATACACCCATGGCAAAGATGGTCGCATGATAGAGTCCGCCACCGGATACCATATCCATGATGGAGCCTAACTGTCCCCACTGCCTGATCAGCGACGTGAACTTGTCACCGTCAAGACCGGGAACGGGGACCAGACCGCCCAGCATAAAGAGTCCGAGGATCATAAAGGTATAAAGCAGTCGTTTACGCAGTGATTCTACGCGAAAAGCGTTTATAGCCGTGTCAAACATACTACTCATGCCTTCTTATACCTCCGTTGCCGTTCCTCCGGCTTTCTCGATCTTCTCTTTTGCGGAAGAGGAGAACTTCTTGGCCTTAACGTTAAGAGCCTTTGTAAGTTCGCCGTTACCCAAGATCTTGATACCGTCATTTACCTTAGGAAGGGAGATGATGCCCGCTTCAGCGAGTGCCTCAGCCGTAACATCTGTTCCTTCGAATCTCTCGAGGTCCTCGATATTTACTTCAATGTAAGCAGGAGCAAATCTCTTGTTGTTAAAACCTCTCTTAGGCAAACGTCTGTAAAGGGGCATCTGACCGCCTTCAAAACCGGGACGTACTCCGCCGCCGGATCTTGCATTCTGACCCTTGTGTCCGCGGCCGGCTGTCTTTCCGTTTCCGGAACCGGCACCGCGACCCTTACGGTAAGCAACAGCATTGCCGCTTGAAGTCATTTCATTGAGCTTCATTTATCGATACCTCCGTTATACTTCTTCTACTGTTACGTAGTTGCGAACAGTAGTCGCCATACCACGCATTGCTTCATTATCGGCCTTCTCAACGCTCTGACCGATCTTCTTCAATCCCAAAGCCCTTACGGTTGCTTTCTCTTTTGCACGAGCTTTGTTGGTGCTCTTCACCAGGGTAATCTTCAAATTAGCCATTACGGGGCACCTCCTTACTTGATCTCATCGATGGTCTTTCCGCGGAGCTCAGCGATCTCTTCGATGGACTTAAGTCCCGTAAGACCTGCCAGAGTAGCGTTAACCATGTTGATGGGGTTGTTTGAACCGATGGACTTGGTACGGATATCGGTGATACCTGCAAGTTCGCATACTGAACGGACAGGACCGCCGGCGATGATACCGGTACCGCCTGCAGCCGGCTTCATAACGATCTTTGCAGCACCGAACTCACCGAGTGTTGCGTGAGGGATAGTACCGGACTTTCTGTTGATGGAAACGATGTTCTTCTTAGCTTCCTCAACACCCTTGCGGATAGCCTCGGGAACTTCGGCAGACTTGCCGATGCCCATTCCGACACGACCGTTCTTGTCACCGACAACGACGAGTGCAGCAAAACGCATGTTCTTACCGCCCTTAACTGTCTTGGAAACACGTGCGATGTGGATTACGCGCTCTTCGAACTCGCTGTCTCTTTCTCTTGTATTGTTATTTCTGTCGTAAGCCATGTATAAACTCCTCCCGATTAGAATGACAGTCCGGCATCACGTGCCGCCTGTGCAAGAGCCGCAACTCTTCCGTGATAAAGGTATCCGCCGCGGTCGAAAACGACCTCAGTGATCCCTTTAGCCTGTGCGCGCTCTGCGACGAGCTTGCCTACCTGGCTTGCAGCCTCGATGTTGCTTCCGACGGATACTGCGGACTTAACGTCCTTATCCAGTGTGGATGCTGCAACAAGTGTTGTTCCTGCAACGTCATCGATGATCTGAGCATAGATGTGAGCATTCGATCTGAATACACAAAGACGGGGGCACTCAGCGGTACCGGAGATCTTCTTGCGAACACGCACATGCTTTCTCTTACGGATCTTATTCTTATCTGCTTTTGTAATCATGTAGCTTCTAACCTCCTTTAACCTTACTTCTTAGCGCCGGTCTTACCTTCCTTAACGATAAGGTGCTCATCGATATACTTGATACCCTTGCCCTTATAAACGTCAGGAACTCTGAACGAACGGATCTTTGCTGCTGTCTCACCGACCAACTGCTTGTCAGCTCCCTTTACGAGGATCTGGTTCTGTGAGGGAACTTCGATAGTGATGCCTGCGGGTTCTTCCATCTCGATGGGATGGGAATAACCGAGGTTAAAGGTTACCTTGTTTCCCTGCTTCTGAGCCTTGTAACCAACACCGTTGATCTGGAGCTCCTTGGTGAATCCCTCGGAAACGCCGACGACCATGTTGTTGATGAGTGCTCTTGTTAAGCCGTGGAGAGCTCTGTGATCCTTGTCATCAGAGGGACGCTCCACTGTGATGATATTGCCGTCCATCTTTACCGTCATGTCGGGATGGATGTCCATCTCAAGGGTAGCATCCTTGCCCTTAACGGTAATATGCTGACCGTCGATCTTTACATCGACGCCTGCAGGAACGGTAATCGGTTTTCTACCAATTCTTGACATATTTCATTCCTCCTGCTCTTAAGATTGTGCTCCCCTGACCTCCGGTATGTCTGCCGCGGCCAGAGTGCTTTTCAGAGTTGTATATATCACTTAAGGTTTGACCTTAAAGCGATTATTACCACACGTAAGCTAATACTTCGCCGCCGACACCGAGCTTTCTGGCCTTCTTATCGGTCATAACGCCCTTGGATGTGGAAACGATGGCGATACCCAGTCCGTTCAGAACGTTGGGAAGGTTATCCTTGTCCGCATATGTTCTGAGACCCGGTCTGGAAATTCTCTTGATACCTGATATTACATGCTTCTTGCCGGAATACTTCAGGTAGATCTTGATATTGCCCTGCTTGTTGTCCTCTGTTGTCTCGAAGTTAGCGATGTAACCTTCTTCGAGAAGGATCTGAGCGATAGCCTTCTTCAGGTTGGAAGCGGGGATATCAACCGTCTCGTGACCGGCATTACCTGCATTACGGATTCTCGTAAGCATATCTGCAATTGCATCTGTGATCTGCATTGTTTTTTCCTCCTTCTTGTCCTAATTACCAGCTTGCTTTTCTTACGCCGGGAATCTCTCCCTTGTAAGCCATGTCTCTGAAGCAAAGACGGCAGATACCGTACTTGCGGATGTAAGCATGAGGCCTTCCGCATACCTTGCAACGATTATGTGTGCGAGTGGAAAACTTCGGAGTCTTCTGTGCCTTGAGAATCATTGACTTCTTTGCCATTTATATTTCCTCCCAAATCATTTACGGAACGGCATTCCGAGCAAGCTCAAGAGCTCGAATGCTTCTTCGTCAGTCTGTGCCGTTGTTACGATGATGATGTCCATACCGCGGATCTTGTCGATCTTATCGTAGTCGATCTCGGGGAACATCAGCTGCTCCTTGATACCCATAGCATAGTTGCCGTGGCCGTCAAAGGAGTTGGGATTAATACCGCGGAAGTCGCGGACACGGGGAAGTGCGATGCTGATAAGCTTATCGAGGAAGTAGTACATTCTCTCTCCTCTCAAAGTAACCTTACATCCGATCTTCATGCCTTCTCTAAGCTTGAATGCAGCAACCGACTTGGAAGCTACTGTAGCGATAGGCTTCTGACCTGCGATGATACCCATATCACGCATTGCGCTCTCGAGAGCCTTAGGATTATCTTTTGTCTCGCCGACACCCATGTTGAGAACGATCTTCTCGATCTTGGGGATCTGCATGGAAGAACTGTACTTGAACTTTTCGGATAAAGCCGGTGCGACTTCAGATGTGTATTTTTCTTTTAATCTGGACATCTAATTACTCCCCCTTAGCTTTCTTGACTGTGTCGATAACGGTGCCGGACTTCTTTGCGATCCTGTCCTTGGAACCGTCCTCGTTTACCTTGAAGCCAACTCTCGTGGGCTTGCCTGTCTTGGGATCTGCGAGCATAACGTTGGAAGCATCAATGGATCCTTCGCGCTCGATGATGCCGGAAGGAGCTGTCTGGGATCTTGCCTTCTGGTGCTTCTTGATGATGTTTGCACCTTCGACAAATACTCTGCCCTTCTCGGTATCAATAGCAATGACCTTGCCCTTGGTACCCTTGTCCTTACCGGAGATGACGATTACTTCATCGCCCTTCTTTACGTGAATCTTTTTAGCCATCGTAAACCTCCTTACAGAACTTCCGGAGCGAGGGACAGGATCTTCATGTAATCCTTGTCACGGAGCTCTCTTGCTATGGGTCCAAAGATACGTGTCCCACGCGGGTTCTTGTCTTCCTTGATGATGACGGCAGCGTTCTCATCGAACTTGATGTAGGAACCGTCTGCACGCCTTACGCCTGACTTTGTTCTGACAACAACAGCACGTACGACATCTCCCTTCTTGACCATGCCGCCCGGGGAAGCTGTCTTTACCGAGCAGACGATAACGTCGCCGATATTGGCGTACTTACGCCATGAACCGCCGAGTACCTTAATGCAGGCAAGCTCTTTTGCGCCTGTGTTATCGGCAGCTCTTAATCTGGATTCAACCTGAATCATCTGATATTTCCTCCTTGCCTGCTTTACTTAGCTTTCTCGATGATCTCGACCAGTCTCCATCTCTTGTCCTTGGAGAGAGGTCTTGTTTCCATAACCTGAACTCTGTCGCCTACGCCACACTCGTTGTTCTCGTCGTGTGCCTTAAGCTTGTAAGTTCTCTTCATGATCTTTCCGTAGAGAGGGTGCTTAACGTGCTCTACGACAGAAACTGTGATGGTCTTATCCATCTTGTCGGACGTTACGATGCCGACTCTTGTTTTTCTCAAGTTTCTTTCAGCCATTGTACGTTCTCCTCCCATTACTTAGCCGCTTTGAGCTCTTGCTCGCGGATCACTGTCTTAACTCTTGCAATATCCTTCTTTACGGAAGCGATTGCAGCAGTATTCTCAAGTTGATTGGTGGCATTGCGGAAACGAAGCTTGAACAGTTCCTCTTTGAGGGAGGTCAATTCTTTGTTCAGCTCTTCCGTTGACATTTCACGGATCTTATCAGCCTTCATTTTCAACTTCCTCCTTCTCTCTTACTACAAACTTCGTCTTGCAGGGAAGCTTGTGTCCTGCAAGTCTCATTGCCTCTCTTGCCTGCTCTTCGGTAACGCCTGCTATCTCGAACATGACGCGGCCGGGCTTAACAACTGCACACCAGTACTCGTTGGCAGCCTTACCTGAACCCATTCGGACCTGAGCCGGTTTCTTGGATACAGGCTTGTCAGGGAAGATCTTGATCCAAACCTTACCGCCACGCTTTACGTATCTGTTGATAGCGATACGGGCAGCTTCGATCTGATTGGACTTAATCCAGCAAGGTTCACATGCCATAAGTCCGTATTCACCGTAAGCAACGTAGTTTCCGCGGGATGCCTTACCCTTCATGCGGCCTCTCTGCTGCTTTCTGTACTTAGTTCTCTTAGGAAGTAACATTAAGCAAGCCCTCCTTCATTAGTATTGTCGGACTTCTTCTCGGGGAAGACTTCACCCTTGTAGATCCAGACCTTAACGCCGATACGGCCGTAAGTTGTGTTAGCTTCAGCGAAACCGTAGTCGATGTTGGCTCTCAGTGTCTGCAGGGGGATAGTACCCTCGTGATAAGTCTCGGAACGGGCGATCTCGGCACCGCCAAGACGGCCGGAGCACTTAACCTTGATACCGTAAACCGATGAATCCTTCATTGCGGAAGACATAGCTCTCTTCATTGCTCTTCTGAAGCTGCCGCGGTTTTCGAGCTGGGCTGCGATGTTCTGAGCAACGATGACTGCATCGGAGTCAGCCTTGTCGATCCTGATGATGGATACTCTGAATGTCCTCTTAGCGTCCTTCTTGACGTTCTTGTTGAATTCCTTTTCGAGAAGAGCGCGGAGTTCCTCTTTGGACTTACCCTTGTCTCCGATAAGGAGGGAAGAACGAGCGGAGCGGACTGCTACGTTGATCGTCTGAGCATCTGTTCTGTCGATCGTGATGGAGCTGATGCCTGCAAGATTCTTGCGGCCGTCATCCTTCTTCTTGAAGTCGTCCTCGCCCTTCTTCTTGTTCTTGCTGTTGCCCTTGGCAATAGTATCAGCAACGTCCATTATGAACTCACGAATCTTCTTGTCTTCGATAAGATAGTCGGAAAACTTGTCCTTTTCGGCATACCAATGAGCATTCCAGTCATTGATATCGCGATCCTTGATAACACCGACTCTCAAACCATGGGGGTTAACTTTCTGACCCATGTCAATTCCTCCTTATACTCTTTCCTTGAGAACAACCGTGATATGGCATGTTCTCTTGCTTATACCGCTGGCCGAACCTCTTGCCCTGGGCATCCATCTTCTGATGATGGGGCCGGGATTGGAATATGCTTCCGCAACATAGAGGTTATCGCGATTAAGACCCTTGTCGTTAACCGCAGATGCTTCCGCAGCCTTGAGCACCTTCTTGATTACGGGTGCAGCGGCCTTGGGAGTATAGTTGAGGATTGCGTAAGCATCATCGATAGACTGACCCTTGATGAGGTCAACAACGATCCTTGCCTTGGAAGGTGAGATCCTGATGTACTTAGCTGTGGCAATTCCTCTGTCACCGCCGAGACCGAGAAGTTTCTTCTGCTTCTTGGTGGGAACGGGAAGCCTGTTTGATCTTTTCTGAGGAGCTCGATAAGCCGCAAGAATAGCCTCGCGGTTTGTCTCAATATTCTCTCTGCTTAAAATTATCTTTTCCACGTCAAATCCTCCTTGAAGTTAGCGCGCATTGGCGTTCTTCTCGCCCGTATGACCGCCGAACTTACGCGTGGGAGCAAATTCTCCGAGCTTATGTCCTACCATATCCTCCGTAACATATACGGGAACATGCTTGCGGCCGTCGTAAACGGCGATAGTGTGACCTACGAACTCAGGGTAGATGGTGGAAGCTCTTGACCATGTCTGAACGATCTTCTTGTCGTTAGCATCGTTCATGGCCTTGATCTTTTTCATCAGGGCATCCTGTACAAAAAATCCCTTTTTAGTTGATCTACTCATTAATGTGCCTCCTTAACCCTTTCTGCTCTTGACAATGTACTTGCCGGACTGCTTCTTCTTGTTCCTTGTCTTCTTACCCAGAGTAGGAACACCCCAAGGTGTAACAGGACCGGGAAGACCGATAGGTGACTTACCTTCACCACCGCCGTGAGGGTGATCGTTAGGGTTCATGACAACACCTCTGACAGTCGGCCTTACGCCCTTATGACGTGTCTTGCCGGCCTTACCGAGCTTAACGTTCTCATGCTCTGCGTTGCCGATCTCACCGATCATTGCTCTGCAGTTTACGGAAACCATACGGACCTCACCGGAAGGGAGACGGACCTGCGCGAACTTGCCTTCCTTAGCCATGAGCTGGGCAGAAGCGCCTGCTGTTCTGACCATCTGAGCACCCTTGCCGGGTGTGAGCTCGATGCAGCAGATAACCGTACCTACGGGGATAGATGATATCGGTAAAACATTACCGGGGAGGATATCTGCGTCAGGACCGGAAACGATCTTGTGACCAACCTTGATATCCTTAGGTGCAAGAATATATGTCTTTACGCCGTCAGCATACTGCAGGAGTGCAAGATATGCTGTTCTGTTAGGATCGTACTCGATAGCCTTAACTACTGCAGGTACGGAATCCTTTGTTCTCTTCCAGTCGATCACACGGATCTTGCGGCGGTTACCGCCACCGATATGACGAACTGTGATGCGTCCGTAAGAGTTACGTCCGCCGCTCTTCTTGTTGATCTTAAGGAGAGCCTTCTCCGGTGCTTTCTTGGTAAGAACCGAGTAATCTGCAACAGCCATCTGTCTTACTGCAGGAGAAGTGGGTTTAAATGTTTTAACTGCCATTCTTGTTTTCTCCTTTCCAGATTACTGACCGAAGCCGAATTCTTCGATAGAGGTCTTGAGCTTCTTCTTGCTCTTTACGACCTTACCGCCCTTTTCGAGGTAGGAAACTTCCTTACCCTCTGTGTCGATAGTAACAACAGCCTTCTTGAAAGCAGGTGTTCTGCCTGTCGTGTAACGCTGTCTCTTCTGCTTACCGTCATAGTTTGCAATGTTGACTGCCTTGACCTTAACACCAAAGATCTCCTCTACGGCATCCTTGATCTCGATCTTGTTGGCATCTGTTGCAACCTTGAAGGTGTATTTGCCGGACTCTGTGACGTCCATGGACTTCTCAGTGATGACCGGTGTAAGAATTACATCATATGCTGACTTCATACATATACCTCCTCGATCTTCTCGACGGCGGCCTTTGTAACGACGAAGCTGTCATACTTAAGGATGTCAAAGACATTGATCGTATTGACGTAAGCTGTCTTGACCGTCGGGATGTTCCTTGCGGAAAGAGTTGCATTCTCATTCTTGCCTTCGAGAACGATGAGAGAAGTATCACCTGTCTTAAGATCCTTGAGAGCCTTAGCGACTGTTGCAGTCTTAACTGCATCAAGGTTCATATCCTCAACAACGATGATCTTGCCTTCCTTGAGCTTTGTGGACAAAGCGGACTTCATTGCAAGTCTCTTGATCTTCTTAGGCATTGTGTAGGAATAAGTTCTCGGTTTGGGTCCGAAGATGATTCCGCCGCCAACATACTGAGCGGATCTTCTGGAACCGTGACGTGCGCGGCCTGTACCCTTCTGTCTGTAGGGACGCTTACCGCCGCCGGAAACTTCACTTCTTGTCTTGGTGCTCTGTGTACCCTGTCTGCGGTTTGCGAGCTGATTTCTTACAACGGAGGACATAGCGCTCTCGTTGGGCTCGATCGCAAAGATCGCATCACTGAGTTCGATGGAACCCGTAACGGCACCTGTTAAGTTATAAACATCAATTGTAGCCATTATCGTGTATCCTCCCGATTAGTTCTTGGGCGCTTTAACGGATGTCTCAACCGTTACAACGCCGCCCTTGGGGCCGGGTACCGCACCTCTCAAAACGAGGATTCCGCGATCTCCGTCAACCATTACTACGCTTAAGTTCTGCACGGTGCAGTTAACAGCACCCAGATGACCAGGCATCTTCTTGCCGGGAAGAACACGACCGGGTGTAGATGTAGCACCCATGGAACCGACTCTTCTGTGGTACATGGAACCGTGGCCCGAAGGTCCGCCCTTCTGTCCGTGACGCTTTGTGTTACCTGCATATCCCTTACCCTTGGATACACCGGAAACGTCAACGTGGTCACCCACACTGAACATATCTGATACTTTGATCTCCTGACCGAGAGAGAACTCCTCGTCCGCTTCGAACTCACGGATATATCTCTTCGGTTCTACGTCAGCCTTCTTGAACTGACCCTTATCCGGCTTGTTCACGAGCTTCTCGCGAATCGTGCCTGATGCGACCTTAACGGCTTTGTAACCGTCGGTCTCGACCGTCTTGTTCTGGAGCACATACATAGGCTCGCACTCAATGACGGTAGCGGGGATAACGTTGCCGTTCTCGTCGAACATCTGCGTCATGCCGCTCTTTTTGCCAATGATGAATTTAGACATTTGCTTTTTTCCTCCTATATAGGTTATTGGTTCACCGCCTGGTGAACATGACCGGCGGGCGGGGTTTGGCATTTCCTGCCCGGTCTCGTGCCGGCTTTGTCGATCCTTATCAGTTGATCACCTCAACCTCAATGGATACGCCTGCCGGCATTGTCATCGAAAGTTGTTCCATCATCTTCGCAGAAGGTGTGTATACATCGATGATCCTTCTGTGTGTTCTCTGCTCGAACTGCTCACGTGAATCCTTGTACTTGTGAGGTGAGCGCAGGATCGTTACGATCTCCTTCTTTGTAGGGAGCGGAATAGGTCCCGAAAATGATGCTCCTTCTCTTTCCAGTGCGTCTACGATGGTAGCTGCAGAAGAATCGAGAATCTCGTGCTCATAAGCCTTAAGCTTAATCCTTACCTTGTTTACGTCTTTGGCCATCTTGCTGGTCCTCCATGCTGAATTTTGTTTTCGATCGTTACATCCCGGTCGGGCGTTCCTTCGTCACTCCATTTAAAATCCCGGAACTCCGGTTACCGTTCACGAACGGCACTTCGGCATCCGGGCAAGCGACCTTAAGGTCAACTCGCTGCCTGGGCTATCCCGATCTTCGCCCCGGATCTTTGCCGGGACTTTGCTCCGGTGAAGTTACCCGCCGTGGCCGGCGCGCAGCCCGCGCACCACTTGCGGCAATCTCCGCCATCAAAGCTTTTACACGTCGAAAAACGCCGTGCAGGGTGTATTCTACTACCCCAAACCCAATATTTCAATACCTTTTTTGAGATTTTTTCAAAAAATATCCCGAACGGGCGTTTCCTGCCCGCCGGCCCCTGCAATTATAGCCTCAAATACCGTATTTTACTAGAACAAAAATGCATAATTGAACATTTGTTCTTTTATGCTAAAATGAATTTGGCACAGCCTGCAGATGGGCGGTCGTCCTCTGAGTACATTTTGCACGTCCCTCGGGATAGTAATCGCAGTGATCACTTTGGTTTTAGCTTCAGTAACGCTGTTGTTGAAGCTATTTGCTTACCCGGACTCCAGGTATAAACGCAAATAAAAAGACCCACCCATTCTAGGATTGCCGCCTAATGGGTGGGTAATTACTCGTACTCAGAAAGACGACCGTCCTTGCAGACTGTGCTTTCCTGTGGTCATTCTATCATCAGCCAACTGTTTGGTCAACGAGAAGGATCCGGTCATCCTTTCCCGTTTATAAACTTATCGTATTTATATAAGAAGGTGACCATCTGACGTCTCAGACAGTGGCCGTCAGGTCTGAAGGTGTTGTCGGCGTAGCCTGCGAGGATCTTCTTCTCGCTTGCCCAGATCGCTGCCTTGTAGTAATAATCCTTCGCTTTGATATCCGTGAACTTGCTGGTCTTGGCTTTAGGCTCGGGCTTGTTCGCCATCCTCCAAAGGAAGGTTACAGTCTGAGCTCTGGTGCAGATGCCCTTGGGATTGAACTTTTCCTTCGTTACTCCGGTGGTGATGCCCTTTTCGACGGCCCAGAGGACGGGCTTGTAGAAATAGTCGGAAGTCTCGATATCCTTAAAAGTCGTCGTCTTAGACTTGGGATTCGGGCTTCCGTTCAGTCTCCAGAGGAAGGTTACCATCTGGGCACGTGAACACTCATTGGCGGGCTTGAACTTGGTCTGGTTATCATAGCCCTTGACTATTCCAGCCGCTGTAAGGTAATTAGTCGGTTCGAACCAGAAGTCTTTCTCGTTAGTGACATCCTTATACAGAACCGTAACAGGCTGAATTAGTTTCTTGGATCCGCAGGTTACGGTGATATTGACAGTTCCCGCCATCAGGGCCGTGAGCTTGCCCTTCGAATCTACTGTAGCGATCTTGGGATTTGATGACTTCCATGTATAAGTTCCCTTTCCTATCACAGCCTGAGGATTCATGACTAAGCCACTGCCACAGACAACGGTGATTGCCTTCGATGACGGCGTGTCTGTAGGAGTCAACTTAGGGATTGCACGTGTCTGCTTATGCGAAGGATCATTTTTACATACACGCGTCTCTTCTCCATCGGAAGTCCGGGTTGCCTTCTTTGTTACTTTCCAGTCCCCCCAGGAATGACCCAAAGCTTTCGTCGTAAACTCCAGCTCACCGCTATGTTCTTTCCCGTCTAATGAATAAACATCGATCAACTGTATCGCATATTTTTTCAATCCGTCCTTTTCACATGTGGCCGGTCTGTCAAACGATACATAGAAATCGGTCTTGTATGAACTGACATAATCCAAGGCGTTAATATTCAACGATTTGAATTTTACAAATATCTCGTTATAACCATCGGAACTGCTGCTGCCACCATAAAAACCGTCAAACTCCCATTCTTCAGGAGACATATATACCAATTTGGTGGTTTTATCATACTTCATGGTATAGGGGCTTTTATTGTAGAGATACACTTTATCTATCTGGTTATCACTGCAGACAAGTAACCTGAGATCTTTATTTCTTGCGAGATCCAGCTTAGTAAGACAGTTATCAGAGCAATTCAGATAATGAACATTCTGATGTACTATAAGATCTCTAATCTGGTTGTTCTGGCAATACAAAGAATCAAGAGCAACATTATCACTTGCATCCAAATTGGTCAGGATATTGTCGTAGCAATACAACTCTTGCAGAGCGGTAAAGTATTCTATTCCCTTGAGATCTGATATGGACAGATTACTCACATTTATCGTTTTGATTTCCGATATTTCATCCGAAGTCAGTACCCCATCGCTTCCGTAGGATTGAGATGCGATCCACTCCCTGAAATATTTATCCGGGAAGTTAGTCTCATTTATCTCTATATCCCCGGCAGCAAATGCCGTCGTCCCTGCGAAAATGACGATTCCTGCAGTAACTGCTAAACCACACATTGAAGCCAAAATCCTGCTGATTGTTCCTTTTACCATACCAATACCCCCAAATATATTTTTTGATAGAGTTCAGTGTAACCTGTCATCCTTTCCCATTTATAAATTTATCGTATTTATATAAGAATGTGACCATCTGACGTCTCAGACAGTGGCCCTTAGGTCTGAAAGTATTGTCGTCGTAGCCTGCAAGGATCTTCTTCTCGCTTGCCCAGATAGCTGCCTTGCAGAAGTAATCCTTCGCATTGACATCCTTGAACTTGCTGGTCTTGGCTTTAGGCTCGGGCTTGTTCGCCATCCTCCAAAGGAAGGTTACAGTCTGAGCTCTGGTGCAGATGCCCTTGGGATTGAACTTTTCCTTCGTTACTCCGGTGGTGATGCCCTTTTCGACGGCCCAGAGGACGGGCTTGTAGAAATAGTCGGAAGTCTCGATATCCTTAAAAGTCGTCGTCTTAGACTTGGGATTCGGGCTTCCGTTCAGTCTCCAGAGGAAGGTTACCATCTGGGCACGTGAACACTCATTGGTGGGCTTGAACTTGGTCTGCTTGTCGTAACCCTTAACGACACCTGCAGCTGTCAGATAGTTGGTTGGTGCATACCAGAAATCCTTACTGTTCGTTACGTCCTTATAGAGAACCGTAACTACACAAGATGCACTCTTTCCTGCAACAGTGGCAGTAATGGTAACTGTACCTGCCTGCTTAGCCGTGATCTTACCTGCGGAGTCAACTGCAGCAATACCTGTATCAGAGGACTTCCAGGAAACCTTGGAAGAAGATCCCGTTACCGTTGCCTTTAATGTTAGTGAATCTCCGCACTTTACAGAAGCTGTTGACTTATCAAGCTTCAAAGAAACCTGAGGAGTAGGAGTGGGTTTATCCATTACTATTTTGGCGGATAAGTTACAAGCCAATTCGTATTTGTTTCCATTAACATCAAGCTTGTAGTATTGACAATTACTTGTTTCAGACCCTTCTCCCTCCTTAAATGTTTTAATAAGAAGCGAGTTATTCCATATATTTAATACTTTAACTTTAGTATATGTACAATCCAGTCTGGACAATTTAGGATTCCCGGACAGGTCAAGACTTTCCAAATCTGACCAATCGCAATCCAGATATTCAAGATCCTTACACTTACTGATATCAATACTCGTAACCTTTCCTGATTCGATCTCAAGGTTCCTGAGCATGGTGTTTTTGCTAAGATCAAGTGAAGTAAACTTGTTTTTGCCACATATCAGATCATAGAGTTTAGTATTGTTCTTAATGTTAAGATCAGTAAGCTTATTATCACTGCAATTAAGTTCCTCCAATGCTTTGTTCCCGCTGACATCAAGAGAAGACAGCGAACAACTGGCGCAATACAATCCTGTTAATGAAGCATTCTTGCTTACATTAATGCTTGCCAGTAAAGCGCAGTCGTTACATATAAGTGTCGTTAACAAAGAATTGTTGGAAAGATCCAATTTCTTCAAGTCGTTATTTGAACAATAAATGTAGGTTAATGCTTTGTTTTTGCCAAGGTCAAGACTACTTATGGAATTTTGGCTACATATCAGAGTCTCCAACAAAGTGTTTTGAGCCAGATTGATCTTTTCGACCCTGTTATTCTCGAAACTTAAATATTCCAACTTGGTATTCTTACTGACATCAAGTGCCGAAACTTTGTTGTTATCAAACTTCAAGGACTTAAGGTTGTCAAAATACTCAATGCCATCAAGTTTAGCAAGAGGACCGTTTTCTCTGCGGGTTCTGTTCGGGTAACTAAGATCTATCGTTTCTACGGCAGCTATCTCAGATTCAGAAAGGACTGCATCATGATTCGTGTCAAATTGATTTGAAACGTACTCTCTGAAAGTTGCATCCGGGAAATTGTTTTCATCTATTGCAACTTCCCCTGCTGCGGATACTGTTTTTGAAGGTAAAGAAACCAGTGTGATCGCTAACGCGCAAGATACAACAGCCATTACTGTTCCTGTAAATAATCTTTTCATAACAAGCCCCCGTAACCCTAAAAGATCCTTCTCCGTGCACAATGCCCGGAGTCCTTCCGTTAGCCGTAGAATAACAGATTATCGGTGGAACATCTACCCTTTTATATAGACTTGATCAAATCCTCAATGTCTTCCTTGCTGAAGTGATATTTGCTTCCGCAGAACTGGCACTCGGTGGATATTCCGTCGGGATCATCCGTAAGCTCTATCAGTTCTTCTTTGCCCAAGGTTATGAGACCGCGGCTCATCTTTTCCTTGCTGCAGGGGCATGAGAATGAAACGGGGGATCCCGAAAGATATCTAACCTCCGGGTCTCCTAAGAAAAGGTCTATTATCTTTGCAGGCGTAAAGCCTTCTGACATGAGGAATGTAATGTCAGGGAAGCCCGCGGCTCTTTGTTCGAGTATGTCTATCGTCTTATCGTCAGCCGAAGGAAGCAGCTGGACCATGAGGCCTCCCGCATGCTTGACTTCACCGTTTTCGCAAAGAACTCCCAAAGCAACAACGCTCTTGGTCTGTTCTGATTTGGCAAGATAATATGCAAAGTCTTCGGCGATCTCACCCGAGATCAGTTCGACGGAACCTACATAGGGCTCTTTAAGACCTATGTCCCTTATCACCGTCAGCATTCCCTGCCCGACTGCCGCCCCGACATTTACTTTGCCGGGATGATGGTATTCCGTATCGATTACGGAATTAACGGGAAATGCCCTTACCTTGTATCCGAAATCGCAGACACAGGTCATGCCTCCGATGGGACCGTCCGATTTGATGATGGTGGTCTGCGTATCCGTCTCATTCTTCATGTCGGAAGATATGAGAAGGGATCCGGTCATGAACCTGCCTAAGGCGCAGGTTACGGCAGTGGAAGTGTTATGGATCTTCTTTGCCTCGGCGCACATGGCAGTCGTGCTTACGGCCATAGCCCTGACCTTGCCGTCGTAAGCTTCCGCCTTGACTATATGGTCTATGCTTGTATCTTCTATGCCGGGAACTTTATATGGATCAGTTGCCATCCTTATTATCTCCTGCTTTAAAGACCATGAAGATCCTCTCTTCGTCCGGCCCGGGATCCGTCATACTCAGATCGGCATAGATGCCTTCCAGGCTCAATCCGGCTTCCTGTGCCGCCTCTTTAAAGAAATCCACAGGGTAGAATCTTTCTTCAAGGACACCGTCGTATCTTGCATAGCGTCCGTCCTCTTCCGTTTCGAAAAGAGTCAGTTCCGCTCTGTTGATCTTGTTTTCCTCATCGTATGAATTGACCCAGAGAAGGGTGAATTCATCGTAATCTTCGTAGAATATGTTATCCCCGAGCACATCCTTGAGATGATGTTCGGTTATTACGTCGAAGATAAAAAGACCCGACGGCTCGAGTTTATCCTTGACGTTCAAAAAGATCTTCCTGAGGGCTTTTTCGTCCATGATGTGATCCAAGGTGTCCGTTAAGGACAGGATGACATCCTGGCGGTAGGGCAGATTGAAATCGGTTATATCCTGGATGACCCACATGACTTTCATGCCGGGATCCCTGTCTGCCGCGACAGACAGCATGCCGGGCGCATTGTCTATGCCCGTAACGCTTGCCGCTTTTGTCGAGAGTATGGATGCGACCTGTCCGGTGCCGCATCCGAGGTCACAAACTGACAGCTCCGATAAGGCTTTGCCGGGAAGGTGCTTTTCGATCAGGCTCACGATATAATCAGCCACTTCATTGCAATCCATATCGGACTGCATCTGATCGTAATGGAGTGCGAGTGCATCGTAAAAAGAATACATATCAGGGCAGGTAGTTGAGAGGATCTACCGTGGATCCGTTTACACGGACCTCGAAATGGAGATGGGCGCCCGTTGATGTTCCGGTGCTTCCGACCTCACCGATCTTCTGTCCTTTCTTAACTGTCTGGCCTTCACTTACATTGATCCTGCGGGCATGGCCGTAAAGGGTTACGATGCCATTGCCGTGAGAGATCATGCAGTAGTTGCCGTAACCTGATCCGCCGGTATTCTTTCCCTGAACAGGAGTGCTTACATAGATGACCGTACCGGCTGCAGCTGCGCTGATGGTGGAACCGTAAGTCGCACCTTCACCTGAGATATCGATGCCTGAATGGAACCTGACATTGCCGTATACGGGATGGGTCCTGTATCCGTAGTAAGATGTTATGGTTCTGCAGCTGACAGGCCAAGCCAGGGAAACAGACGTATTCTTCTTGGGCTTGGGGGTAGGTGTGGGCGTATCCGTGGGAGCCGCCGTCGTAGCCTTCGTCGTTGTCGTGGAAGTCGTTGTTGTAGTGTCATCTGACTGCTTGGAAGAAGCGGCAGTTGTAGTTGTGGTATCTGAAGATGACGTTGTCGCCTTTGTCGTGGCGGCGGTCGTCGTTGTCGTGGTAGTTGTTGTAGCAGGGTGCTCCTGGTCGTACTTATTCTGGAGTTTCCTGACAAGATCATTCATGTCCTGGGCGAGCTGATCAAGATCTGCCTCCTGCTTCTCCCAGTCGGAAAGCTCGGTCGAAACGTTCTCAAGAGCTTCGCTGGTAACGCCGATACGGCTTTCCAGCTCATCGAGCTGAGCCTGCTTCTCATCGGCGATCCTCTGCATGTCATCAGCTTCCTTAAGCGCTATGTCGCGTTGGAGTATGGCATCATCAAGAGCGATCTGCATCGCATCGATAGCCTGCTTGTCGGCATCGGCGATAAAAGATATCATCTCCATGTTCGTGAAGAATCCTGCCACGCTGTCGGATTCCAAAAGTATCTCAAGAGTCGATTTATTCTGGTGTTCGAACATTACCGACACGCGCTCCTCGAAAAGCTTCTGCTGTGTGGTAAGGTTCTCTTCTGCGAGGATGTAGGCATCAAGCGCCAAAGCCTTGGCATCGAGAGCTGCAGAGAGCTGCCCTGAGATGATCTCATACTGGGCCTTCTGCTCATCGCTCAGCTGGGTGAGCTTTTTAAGTTCCGCGGAAAGTTCGCTCTCCTGGGAAGACAAAGCCTTGACCTTCTTCGAAGCGTTCCTGGCTCTTCTTCTGGCGTCATCTCTTGCTTTCTTTGCGTTGTCGATATCGTCCTTGCTGACAGTCTCATCTCTTGCGATCTTGAAAAGATCCGCATCAGCCCTTGCACTCTTGCTCTTGATCAGACCGACCGATCCGAAGCAGAACGCTGCCACGAGAAGAAGGGTTGTGATCTTTAAAGCAGTATGTTTCATATATGCCTCCGAATTACACCTTTACATATTTCCTGACGGATATTCCCGAGCCGATGGATCCGATCAGAACACCCATGATGATCGTCACGGCAAGAGCGGCCCAGATTATCCTCGATGTGGGGAGCAGAGCATAGAAGCTCGACGTGCTTATCTGTCTCATAGCATTGGTGTAGATCTGCTGATATGCGACAGCAGTGATCCCCCATGCACAAAGAGCGCTGATAAGTCCCACTATTGCGCCTTCTATTATGTACGGCAACCTTATGTAATTGTTGGTCGCACCGATGAACTTCATTATCTCGATCTCGGCAGATCTTGAATATACCGAGATCCTTACCATGTTGGATATGATGAAGAGCGATATAACGAACAGGACGATGAATGCGACGACTGTCGTGATCCTTACGACATTGGAAGCGTTCGTAAGGAACTGCATGACCCTGCTCTCCTGGGCAACACGGTAGACGCCGTCATACATTCCCACCAGATTGCAGACATCGTCTGCATCCGAGGGATCGTTAAGCCTTATATTGAATGTATAAGGCAGATAGCTGTTATAGTCGAAGTTGTCCAGGACGCTTGCTGAATCGCCCAGGTTCTCCTTATAGGATCTGTAGTTCTCTTCGGGGGTCGACATGGAGAAGCTCAATACCCTTTCATCTCCCGAAAGGACATCATTAACCGTATTAAGCTGATCTTCCGTGCACTGAAGCTTCATGTAGACTTCGATGGGCGGACGCTGTGAAAGCTTGTTCATCATGTTGCGGGCGTTCATGGAGAACACGATGAACACGCTCATGATGATGAGCATGAGAAGGATCGTGGTGATGGACGCGACCGTAACGAGAGGATGTCTTATGATCCCCCGGAAACCTTCCTTGACCGAATTGAAAAATGCTCTTATACTCAACTGTCCTCATCCCCCAAAAGATCTATGTCTTCCTCGGGAATTACAGCCTCCCGGGTCTTTTTAACATCTTTAGTCTCTTTTTTTGCTTTCTTTAATTCCGCCTTTGCGCGCTTCTTCTCCTTGCGGATCTCCCTGCGGGAAAGGGGAATGACTTCTTCTTCCTCTTCTTCTTCCGCCGGGACCGCTTCAGCTTCAGCTTCTTCTTCGGCGGGGATCTCTTCAGCCGCTTCTTCTTCAGCCTGTACGGGTTCTCCGCTTTCTTCGGGCCGGTCTTCAGCAGCAGTTTCTTCTTCTTTTGTCATCAGATCGAACTGCTCAAGAGAAATCTCGGAAGGGATCTGTTCGGCTTCTGTTTCCTTGATCTCCATGGGAACGATCTTCGGGGCTTCAGCAGCCTCTTCTTCGGGAACGCTGATCTCCTCTGCTGCCGGGATCTCCTTGGGGAGGGCGCGGCTCATTGAAGGATCGGGCTTTTCGTCACCGAAAAGGACCTGTCCTGATCCTGCTGCAAAGCCTTCATCGTCATAGTAATCGCCATAGTCGGCATCGGATTCGAAGCCGTCGTCACCATGCTTCACTGCAGCTCCCTCCAGACCGGTCACGGTTGCGGAAGATGCTGCTTCCAGTCCTCCGAAGCCTGTCTGCGCGGGTGCTTCCTCGACTCTCTCGGAATAGCCGCTCTCGTTCTCGTCTCTGACGATGAGACCGTCTTCGATCTCGATGACCCTCTGCTGCATCCTGTCGACCAGGTTGCTGTCATGGGTGCACACGATGACCGTGGTGCCGGAACGGTTGATCTCCAGGAGCATGGCCATTATGTTCTCTGATGTCTCGGGGTCGAGGTTGCCCGTAGGCTCGTCGGCAACGATTATCTTGGGCGTATTCATCATGGCGCGGGCAATGGCTACTCTCTGCTGCTCACCTCCGGATAACTCCTGGGGATAAGCATCAGCCTTGTCTTCCAGGCCGACGACCTTCAGCATGATCTGTACTGATCTTGCAAGACTCTTTTTGGGAATACCGACGATCTCGCCCGCAAAGGCAATGTTCTCTGCAACTGTCTTCGTATCTATGAGCCTGAAGTCCTGATAGATCATTCCGATCTGGCGTCTCAGGACAGGGACAAGCGCCCTTGACATGTGTGAGATGTCAAAGTTATCAATAGTTACTTTTCCTTCTGTAGGATCCTCTTCGCAGGTGATGCACTTGAGGAGCGTGGATTTTCCTGAACCCGACTTACCTATAACAAATACGAACTCGCCGCTCCTTACGGTAAAATCAACACCTTTGAGAGCCTCAACTCCGGACTTGTATGTCTTTTTTACATTGTGAAATCTTATCAAACCTTAGTCCTATCCTTATCTGATCTTATTGTCGGACGGATTATTAAGATAATCGATGTAGGTGCGTACCATCGTTGCCATCTTGAACAATACCGCATCGTCGAACTTTCTTAAGTCCAGTCCTGTCTTTGTCTTGACCTTCTCAAGTCTGTACACGAGCGTGTTCCTGTGAACGAACAACTCTCTTGAAGTCTCGCTTCCGTTAAGATCGTTAGCGAAGAACGTGTCTATTGTAGTCCTTGTCTCCTCATCAAGCTGCCTGTATGCCTCGTTGGGGAATACTTCCTTGATGAACATCTCGCAAAGGGGCTTGGGGAGCTGATAGATCAGTCTTCCGAGACCCAGATTGTCGTATCTTGAGATATCCGCCTCACTGTCAAAGATCTTGCTGACCTTGAGTGCCGTCATGGCATCCGAGTAGGACTTGCTTATGTCGATGAATGAAGAAACAACGGATCCGACTGCAACCTTGGAATCGATGCCTTCGGATACGAGACATGAATGTACGGAACTAGCCGTATCGTCGATGAACTGGTCACGCGTGTCGTCGTCAGCCGACTGGTCCTCGACATCCGCGATGATGATGATCGTGGTATCGTCCATTGCGATAACAGTCGCGATCTCACTGTCGTTATAGAGATTCTGGAGGATCTCGAAAGACTCTGCACTCTGGTTGGAATCGGTCCTGATAACATAGACTACCCTGGAATTCTTGCAGTCTATCTTATAGTTCCTTGCGATCATGGGAACTTCGCTCCTGATCTCGTTGTCAAGGAGAACGTTCCTTATGAATACTGTCCTCTCCGCATCGGATCCCTTATCCTTAACGATAAGCTTGATCCACTCGGCGATCAGCATGAGATTGACTTTGACATTGGCATCTGTACTGTTTACGTAAGCGATATACTTGAGCTGCTCACCTATATAGACCTTCATGTAGGTCTTGTCAGCCGTAAGTGCGAAATCGTCATTGGAAAGCATTACCGCCCTGAAAGAAGGATCGACCTCGCCTTCTGCCTCATCAGATGTGGATGCAAGAATATTACCGGAGCTGTCAAGAACGCCGGCATCATAAGGGAGGATCGTTTTTGCCTGTTTCATACACTTTTTGAGTTCTTCCATATCGGCACCTCTCTCGAGCACATAATTTTGTATATTATAATCTATTGTGCTGAAAATAGGAAACCTGCCTCAAAAAAGCCACACAAAAGTAAAAAACGGAAGAACATGTTTCTCCCGTCTTCTGACAAGTCCACGACAGGCTTAAGTCCGCCTGCGGAAATATCAATGTTTCCTTGGGATCTTAAGTGATCTTAAATATTCTTTCTGTTCGGGAGTTATCCTGTAACTCTCTATGGATTTTTGGATAGCTTTGTTATGGGTCCAGACATCGAGTTTCTTCTTTTCGATGAAAGGAAGGATCTTGCCGTACTGCTTGGCAAGTGCCGTCGCAAAATACCAAGCGGTCATCATGTTGACGTAGTATTCGTCCGATCTTACCGCGGCTACCTTTTTCGGATATTTGATGTCAAAATCCTCATCCAGGAAATGTTCCATCAGCATTCCGATGCCGAACCTGACCATGTATGTTTCGCCGGAAGCGATCCATCCGTCTATATGGGGCAGGAGCTCCACGCGGTGCTTCCTGAAGACCTTGGGAGACATCTGGTCACATGTGGCCCAGTTGTTCACATAGGGCAGGAAACGCTCCGTCTCTTCGATACAGCGGCCGTAATCTTTCATCGAAGATATTATGAAAGCATGAAGCTGGTCCTCATCGAAAAAGCGGTGCGGGAGATCAGCGAGAAAATCCCCGACATCCTCCCGCTTCGCCAGTATCTTCGCATAAGAACGGAGTTCGGGGGTCCGAACTCCGATGATCGCTTCAGCTTCCACATTAGGGATTATCTTTATCTGAAGATCCCTGTATGCAAGATCCTGAAGACCTTTAAGTGTTTCTGTTATTTCTTTGGAGATGCTCTTCATCAGAATTTCAGCATAAACTCTGCCTCGCCGACAGAGATAACATCTCCGCTCCTTAAGACGTTCTGTCCCTGGATGCGCATGCCGCCTACGGTAACTTCACTTACAGCTCCCGATTCGACATAGACCTGACCGCCGGTGAAGATGATCCTTGCGGCCTGGGGTGCCATATCTTTCGCGTCGAAGACGATGTCGCATGAAGGATCGCTTCCTATCATAAGTGAATCCTTAAGGGCAAACTTCCTGTCATTGCTGAGACATGTTCCGCTGAAGACCTCCAGTGCGACGGGTATTCCCTGGGAGGAAACTGCCGTCATGGGATCTTCCGTCCTGGAGATCTTATCAGGCTCGGCGTTTGAAGCATACGGTACGGCTACGGTCTTGGATATCGGCTCCGCAGCGGATGCCGGCATTACGAACGTGTCAGGCTCGGAAGCCATAGCTGACTTAGCTGCCTTCTTCTTGCTCTTGGATACGACGATTATGATAACGACAACGGCTGCGATCAGAAGGAATGCACCTGCTGCAATGGCTGCGGGTATCATCCATACGGGAAGTCCGTTGAGGATGCTGTTTGTACTGCTGCCTTCGGTCTCGGCGGGAGCGATGGCCGTAGTGTCGTCTGTAGCTTCCGTTTCCGTGGTCTCTCCGCCCGCGCTGCCCTCTTCGCTGCCGGAAGAAGCAGGCACGGAATCATCGGTCCCGGAGGTTTCATCTGTCCCGGAAGTTTCCGTGGTCCCTGAATCTTCCGTTGCTTCAGTCTCGCTCGTATCAGAAGGCTCCGTATCTTCCGTGTTCTCAGTCTGGTCCGGGTCTTCCGGATCATCAGTCTGTACCTTGTCGGCAAATGTCTTGCTGTCTCCGACCTCGGCGGAGAGCATCGATACGTTGTTGATAAGGGGCTGTTCCTTGTCGAGGATGGTCTCTTTTGCGCCGTTCCAGTTCAGCACGTTGGTAAGCTTCAATGTGATATCGAACTTGTCAGGCAGATTCTCGGTCTGCTTCAGAACGAATACGGTCCTGTAGAGTCCGTCAAGGAACTCGGCCATCTTCTTGCCTTCTTCCGAAGCCCGGGAAGAACCTGATACGACAGAATGCAGTCCGCTTCCGGTCGTGAGAGCCTTCTTGGCTTCTCCGCTCCACTTGTTGGTACACAGGGTGCTGAGGATAACTTCAGGTGAGTTCTGGATATCTTCCGCAGCTGCAGCGGCAAGCTCTTTTTCCTGGGCAGGCTTGCGCAGGCAGGGCTCGCCGTCCGTGATGACTATCAGGGAGATGACGTCTCCGCTGGTCCTGGCGTAAGTATCAAGATAATCTATCGCTTCCTGGACGCCGGTATAAGGATCGGTGTAGCCCTTGTAGGAGAGGTTGGAGATAGTCTTCTTGACTTCATCCACATCTGTCATCCTTTCCTTTACGACCTTGAACCTGTCATTGAATGTTGCAACAGTATAATAAGCTTCCTGTGTCTCATTCTCCTCGATAGCGTTGATATAGCTTCCGACTACCTTCCGGTATGTTGCCATGGAGCCGGAATTATCGATGAGGAACATATAATGGACATTGGTCGTTGCATTATCCGATACCTTGCGGAGCGGGCTCTCCGTGTCAGAATTGAGTGCATTTGACTGCAGGGAAACGGTGGTCTTCGAAAAATCGTACCTGCCGTCTTCTTCAAGGAAAGCATAGAGCTTTCCGTCTGCTTCCAGACCGTAAGCCGATACGGCTCTGGCAACCGATCTTCCTTCTGTATCGATCGGCACATTACCTGCGGCAAAGACAGAACCTGTCATCTGCAGAACAAAAAGAGCCGCCAGCAAAATAACGGACATCTTGCGTTTGATCATGTCACACCTCTCTATTTCAACATAACCGTGAGGACCGTAAGATTATCGTGATCTTCACCGATCCTGTCGATCATACGGACCAGCAGTCTTTCCGCCCATTTTCTGGCATTCTCGGACTTCAGATAATCGATAAGGACTTCCTCATCCTTGAACAGTTCCCAAGCACCGTCGGAGCAGAGCAGGAAAGCATCCCCTCTTACGACCGGTTCCTCGAAAACGCAGACCTGCGGTTCGAATCTTTCCTCGTTGCCGATAACTCGCAGGAGACTCGACTGGTCTTCATCAGTTGCGATCTCCTCGCGTGCGATCTCACCTGCTTTGTACTTCTTGAAAGCAACTGAGTGATCGTCCGTAACGGCAGCGATCTCGTCATTGTGGATACAGTATAATCTCGAATCTCCGGAATGAGCCCACACAGCCTCATCTTCATCGATGGTGAGTGCCACGACGGTGCTCTTCAGCACCTTTCCGCGCTCCTCTTTCAGCTTGAGGACATTCTCATTGGCCTTGGTGATCTGCTCTGTGAGCCACTCCGTGCGGTCAGCGCGGCCGGCTGACCAGCCGGCCACGAGAGTATCGCGCACACATGCGGAAGCCACTTCGCCTAATGAGTGACCACCCAGGCCGTCGGCAACTACAAAGATCCCGCTGCCGCCTTCGATCTTATGACCGACAGCGTCCTCATTGTAGCTGCGTCCGCCTTTATTACTGTATTCAAATACGTCAAATATCATCTTTATACAACTTCCATACGGATAACGTTAGCCTTATCGCCGATATAGATGCTGTCGCCCGCATGTACACGGTAAGGAGCATTAGGAGCGAGCTTTGTTCCGTTCATGAGGCATGTGCCGTATGTGGAACGGAGATCGGTTACGATAAAGTCACCTGTTGCCGCCTCAAAGGAGATCGTGCAGTGTCTTCCGCTGACACCGACTGTGCCTTCCTTATAAACGATCGTGCAGCTTGCGGGATCACGTCCGACCATGATGGGTGCAGCGCCGACAGGATAGCTCTTGCCGCCGTGCTGTGTATCCATGGGTCTTACGACTGCGTTCTTCTTTGTAGCCTGGGCAACCTGCTGAGCAACCTGCTGCTGCATCTGGTTCATCTGCATCTGGTTCTGCTGCTGCATCTGGTTGATCTGGGCCTGCTGCTGTGCAGCCTGCTTCTTGGACTTGGAAGAAGTAAGAACGATGATCAGGACGATAACGCCTGCAACTACTACTACACCTACGGCTATAAGGGTTATGATCAGCCATACGGGCATCGTTGCCTTTGCGGGAGCCGGAGGAGCGGGTGTGGTAACTACCACGTCATCACCTGTAGCCTCTGTCTGGGAGGTCTTTCCGCCGCCGTTACCGCCGCCGGTCGTGAAGAAAGGGATGCTGTTCTTCTGGAGGAACTTTGTCAATTCTCTGCTGTCAACAGCATAGTAATCGACTTCGATCTGGTTTGCATAAGGGCTGTTGGATTCAACATTGGTGCAGACACCTACTACATAACCGTCTTCATCGACCAGAGGTCCGCCTGAATTGCCGTGATGAATAGGAGCATTTGTGTTGATCCTCTGAACGCCTGTTCCTGAACTTACAACGAACTTGCTGATGGAACCGTCGTTCATGGAGCAGTCCCTGAGACCATAGTGGGAAGCGCCGGTGAAGTCGTTATCCGCATTTGCAGGGAAACCGACTGCATAGACCTTTTCACCTACCATGTTTTCATCAGGTTCCTTGATAGGGAGGGCTACTCTCTTGGTCGTTGTGTCACGCAGAGTGAGTATGGCAAGGTCGACCTTGTCGACGGAGCCGTAGCTGTCAACGTAAGCAACATCGTAATCGTTGTCATCATAGTAAACACGGAGTTCGCATGTCTTGGCCATGACTACGACAGGATAGCCCTGATACTCATATCCGGTGTAGATACCGTACATTCCGCCTTCACCGCTGCCTTCGACATAGTCAGCTACAACGTGATAGTTTGTGACGATGTGCGTCGGATTTTCTGCAGAATCACCTACAAAGAATCCTGAACCTGCTGACAGCCATACATCACCAAGATCCTGAATGAATGTGAAGTTGACGCCGTCATAAACATAGTAGCCTGCATCCTTCATGAAGAAGATAACAGGGACTACGCCGTTACGGACCTCATTGGGGGCTGCTGAAACAGTCGTCGGCAAAAATACTGCTACCGACACTGCCATCGCCAGCGTCATAACTACGCTCATCAAGCGTGCCATTGCTTTCTTTCTCATACCAATTTCCTCCTGTATTTTAAATGTTTAATACGCGCATTTTACGATCAAAGCCGTATAGTTATCCTGATACTGCAGATCATGTGCCAGGATGCACTGTTCGATGTGCTGGCACATGGCTCTTTCAGACTTGAACGACAGGGCCGTCATTATCTCGTTTTCGCTTAAGACCCCTCCGACTCCGTCAGAACATGAAAGCAGAATATCGCCGTCAAGAAGCTTCATGGGACGGATGAAGTAATCAACATCATCCATTCCTATCTTTCCCAGGAACTGGGTCAGAGCCGCTGCTTCATCGACACGGCGGCAGTATTCGGGATCCAGGTCTCCGGATCTTACGCAATCCAGATACTCTTCATGTAATACATTATGTTCCGCGTTAAGGCGGTAAAGACTGTTGCCTCTCTTGAGATAGAGAAAACTGTCGCCTACGCTTGCATAGTAAAGGCTCTCGTTGTAGATGATCCCCACGACGGCAGTAGATCCGCCGTCACCGCCTATAAGTTCGCAAACGGCATCAGAAGCTTCGTAGACGGCATCACAGAGCTGGCTTGCTATATCGGAATCCCTGTCCATATTCTGGAAAAAAGTCCTGATATTCGAAGCAGCAGTCTCGCTTGCGAGCTTACCGTCCTTCATTCCGCCCATTCCGTCAAAAACAGCGAACAACAGACCTTCCGACTTGATCTTCATCACGTCGAAAGCGTTTGCAATGGTAAAGGAATCTTCCTGGCGGGCCCTTTTACCGAGTCCTTGCAGATTGGCAACACGATATCCCAAGTTTTGGTCCATTATGCTTCTCCTTTAGCAAGGCCGTCCTTCCAATTGAACCTGTCACTGCAGAAAGCCGTAAAGATGAACTTGCTCTCACCCAATTCGAGGAGATCGCCGGTCTTGATGATCGTAGGAACATAGATCGGTTCCTCGTTTACATAGATGCTGTTCGTGCTCTCGGCAGGGATCAGATAGTAAGCATTGTGCTTCTCGTCGTAAGCAAGACGAGCATGGTTCTCACGGGAGATAGCATTATCACCTGTGATACAGATGTCCATCTTGTCGCCGCGACCGATGGTATTGTTCTTGGCAAGCACACGGAAATCCTTTCCCTTATTCTTGCCTTCAACACATACGATCCAGCCGACAACAGGCTCCGTATCCATGTTGCGCTTCATAACGGCAACGGTCTTTCCGACATCTTCACTCTTCTCTTCTTTCTTTGCCTGATAAGAAGCGGGAGCGACCGTAGCACCTACAGTCTTTCCGATGTCATAGCTTTGAGCAGCAACAGGAGCGACAGGCGTAGCCTGAGGGTATCCCTCTCCCACTGTCTTGCCGATACCGCCGGCAGATCCGCCGTAGCTTGAGGGAGCAACGGTCGAGCCGACTGAATCCACCGATGCAGCTCCGAACTCAACCCTGTTCATGTTCCCTCCGCAGTAGGGGCATGTTGCATACTGATCGGTATCGTAGAGATGCCCGTTTGCACATTCTGTTAATGCCATTTTCTTACCTCCTTAACTTGTATATTTAATTCTTGTTTAATTTTACGTCCGTGGTCTTGGTCTTATCCGTAGTCGACAGCAGATGGATGGTATAGTCGGCCTTTGTCTTGCAGTAGAGGAAGTTTTCTCCCTTGACCTCTACAACGTTCAGCGAATCGATAAGGCCTTTGACGGAGAACCATTCCTCCGGCTTCTCATCGCTTTCTGCCTTCCAGCGGTAGATCGTAGACTTGTTGGGCTTGTCCGGGTTGGGATCGCAGTGGACCCAGTAAATATAGTTGCCGCAGACATTTATCGATGAAGAATTCGGCATCTTGTCGGCATCAAAACCGGTATCGACGACGATCTCACCGTCTGTCAGTTTCTGCTTGGCAATGAAATATTTCGAACCGTCCTTATAGAGGATATAGATATAGTTGCCTTCGGCTATGAGCCTTACCACCTTCAGCGTGCCTATATGCGTAAGACAATCCGGTGTTGCCTTGAGATTATCCATGGGAACACGCCAGACATATGTCTCTGATCCGCTTCTCTTTATGCCGTCCGTGGAACAGAGGGTGTAGTAGATATATCCTTCGTTGAATACATACTGTCCGTCCGTTTCGATCGATGCGACCTTCTTGCCGTCACCGTCGTAGCAGGTGATCTTGTTTTTGGAATCGGTCAGATAGTCGTACCATGCATCCGCGTCGGGATTATATCCGATGTGATAGCCGGTGATCAGGCCGTCATCGGGAAGATAAGAGGATTTCTTAACCTCACCCGTATCAGTCTCGAAAAAGTAGACGGCAGACTTCTTTTTCTCTGTCTGAACAAACCAGATGTTCTTATTGGTCTTGTGGACAAAATAAGCCGTTTTCTTGGTCAGATGCTTACCGTCGCTGTCACGGACAAGGCCGCCGTTTACGAAGTCAGTATAGTAGAAATCGCCGCTGTCCTTGTCGTATATGAGGTTATCTTTCTGATTGATGTTATTTGAACTGTTGCCGCGCGTCTCGACCTTCGAGTTAAAGGCGTATTTGGTCTTCTGTGAAGGTTCCGTCAAGGCTGTATCAGACGTTGCGGGTGTCTCCTTGGTATCCTCGGTCGGCTTCGTTGTCTCCTTTGAGGAAGTCGTGCCTTCGGTCGTTGCCTTGGTCTCCGTGGTCCTCTTTGTCTGTCTCGTGGTCTCCGTCGTGGTCACATCGGATGTATCGTGTGTCCTTCTGGTCCTCTCGGTCGTTACCGTAGGTTCATTAAGACCGCCGGCATTCTTGACGGCGATAACTATGACCGCGACTACAGCGGCAGCCATGACCACCGATCCGACTGCGATAAGAGTAGCGATAAGAGGCTTCTTGGATTTGGGCTTGGCAGGAGCAGGAGCTGCTGCGGGTACGGCCTGTGTGGGCGCATATCCCTGGGGTGCCATGACCGTCTGTCCGGGATAAGCAGTCTGATAGCCCTGCTGAGATACGGGTATCTGCTGGGATGCAGGGATCTGCTGTGAAACAGGAACCTGCTGCGATACCGGGATCTGCTGTGACACGGGCACCTGCTGGGATACCGGGATCTGCTGTGACACGGGCACCTGCTGGGATACCGGGATCTGCTGGGAAGGCGTCACATACTGGGGCTGGACGGGCGCAGCAGGTGCAACCACCTGCTGTATGACCGCGGGAGCAGGCTGTATATTCTCGGCCATTGCCTTGGCCTGAGAGATCTTCATGGCATTCTTGAAAGCTGCCATGGTCTGGAAACGGTCCTGCGGCTGGACTGACAAAGCCATCAGTATGGCATTTTCGACAGCAGCGGGGAGCTTGACGCCCAGCGTGTTGGGCGGAACGAGGTCATCCTCATCCATTCTCTCGACGGAATCAGGAGGTCTCTTGCCTGTCAGGGCATAGTAGAAAGTCGCGCCCAGTGCATAGACATCCGTGAAGGGGCCCTGCCTGCCGTGACGTGCATACTGTTCCTTAGGTGCAAAGCCGTGCTTCAGGACGATGTCGAGGCTACGGCTCTTGTCGCCGACGCTGTATCTTGCAGCACCGAAGTCCAGGAGCTTGATCGTGCCGTCTTTGGTTATGTATATGTTATCGGGAGTAACGTCCCTGTGGACGATACCCTTCTCATGGACAGCACCGAGCGCATCCATGACCGGGATGAGGATCTTCGCAGTCTCTTCCCAGTCAAGACGCCCGCCATGTTCCTTGATATAGACATCGAGGCTCGTGCCTTCGATGTAATCCATTACGAAATATGCGGTTCCGTTTTCTTCGAAATAGGTATGGATCCTGACTATGTTCTCGTTGCCGATGAACTGCGCAAGAGTCTGGGCTTCCTGCAGGAAGCAGGTCTTGCCGTATGAGAAGCTGTCGCCTCTCTCACCCGAAAAGGGAATGGCAGTCGTTGCCTGTCTCGTCGCAAGAGAGTCCGGGAAGAACTCCTTAACTGCGACCTTCTGCCCGCTCTTATGGTCAACGGCTCTGTAGGTTATACCGAAACCGCCCTGACCCAGGACCTTCTCAATTACATATTGTCCGGCAAGGACGGTACCTTCCGGTAATGCCAACGGATAATTCTCGTTCATAAAAACCCCCGCTTCAGACACTAAGGTTGTGCAAATCGAATAATTGCTTACTGTATTTTATCTGTAAATCAGTAATTATTCAACAAAAAAGGGGCCTTAAGCCCCTCTTGTTTCACTTTATTAAAGGTTTGGTAACATATGACAGGGGGACCCCTGATCAGCGGAGTCCCCCTCTGTCAAACCCTTTTATTCCATAAATCTATATCAGTTCGAATAAGATCTGCCCTTTGATCTGCCGTTAACGGAAACGGCCCCGATATCGGTATCCAGATCGAATCTGGTGTCCTTATTGTCGGAAGAAACATTGATGGCGCCGACATCGCTTTCCGCCTTAAGTTCAGCGTACTCTCCTTCGACTGCTATGTTTCCGACATCAGACTCTATCTTGCCCTTGCCGAAAGTAACGTCATCAAGATCGATGTTTCCCATGTTGGTCTTGATCTCAAGGTCCTTCATGACTGTCTTGTCGAACTCGATGTTTCCTGCGTCTGTCTTAACAGCGAGGTCGCCCAGGTCGCAGCTTCTCAACTGAACGTTTCCCGCATCGGTATCGATCCTGCAGCCGGAACCCTTGATATTGTTCATCTCGATGTTTGCGGCGTCACAGTCTATGTCGATCTTTCCTAATGAGAGATCTTCAAGTTCTATGTTGCCTGCATTGGATACAAGCTTAAGATCTCCCATATTTGCGGAATTTCCCTTGGGGATCACGACGGTAAGATTGTATTTCTTATCGGAGATGCCGTTTCCGAAACCTACCAGATCGAAATCAAATCCGTCCTTGACCTTGACTTTCACTACGAGGGTGCCGTCCTTAACGGCAACCTCAGGCTGGAATTTGGATGGATATTCCGTCTTGACCTTATATCCGCTGCCTTCCTCGATCTTGAAGTTCACTACGTTCGCATCGATATCGATGTCCTTAAATTCCTCCAGATCCTGTTCATATGTTTCGATCTTTGAATCCGTAAAGTTCCAGCGGTTCCATACCCCGCCAAGGCCCGTAAGCCTGCATCCCATCGAAAAGAGGATGACAAATCCGGTGATCACGAAGATCGAGATCGTATAAAGTATCTTTGCAAGTCTCATAATCTTTCTCCTTTATCTATTCTTATCCACGATTCTTTTAAGCCTCTGATCCGGCTTTCTTTATAAGGTTCTTGTTAAGTATCACTCTCAAGAGTGCAGCCAGCGGCCAGATTATCCAGCTGATACCCCACGCAAAAGTCGTAAAGCTTATTATGAGGTAAAGGCAGGTTACCGTCTGCCAGTAGACATCCATGATGAACTCGGCAGCGGGGCTTACATACTGCAGTTTCTCGCCGGGCTCCGCAGCCGGCTTATAAGCCGACTTCATGCTGCCCTTGTCATTTAACTCCAGAAGATCGGTATATGCGTGGTTGCATATCGATGAGTAAATGATCATGAAAACTCCTATCGCCACCATGACGAAGAGCATGGGTCCTCCCAAAAGCGCCTCAGCCCTGGAGAAGTTGCTCAAAAGCGCCGAGGGCAGCCAGCAGCCTGCGCAAAGGACGATGCCTGTCATCAGCAGGGCCGTGCGTGTCGCATCGAACCTTGCGTATTCGTTCTTTACATATTTTGTTGCATCGACCGAAAGGGTGCTGTCCTTGCCGTTGATCCGCCTGTGTTCCTTATTCCTTGTCATGCCGATGATGATAAGGATCACGCCTGCTGTGATAAATGCAAACAATCCCAGCACTCCGAGCGGTTCATAGATATCGGGCAGGATCTCGGGTGCGATCGCGGGGCAGATGAAGCTCATTATGCAGAGCGCTGTGCCCAGTGCCACAGGCAGGGCCTGTGAATACTTCGCAGTGATGTAGCTCTTTGCTTCTTCCGTTCCGATGACCTCTTTTTCCGCCGTCTCGACAGATTCCGCTTTCTGCTGCCTGACTTCTTCTTCGACACCCAGAGCCTCAGCCAGTTCATCGAGATTGCCGAACTCGGAGATAACGCTTCCGACTGCCTCATTCTCTGTCTTGCCCTCGCTGATGAGCTCAGTGTACTTATCCTCCATCATCTGGAGGAGCTCGTCCTTCGCCCTCATCACCGACGGGGTGTTAGGCAGATTTGCAAACATCCGGTCCAGATAATTCTTAACAGCTTCCATTTCCATTCTCCTTTGTAATGAACTTCTCGATGACCTCTTTGGTCAGGACCCACTCATCCCTTTTCTGTCTGTAGTATTCCATGCCATGAGCCGTGATACGGTAGTAGGTTCTTCTCTTCCCTGTGTCTTCCGATATCTGTGAGAAGGATTCCACATATCCGTTCTTTTCCATTCTGGTGAATGCCGAGTATAGGGTGGTCTCCTTGATGATGTACTTGCCGTCCGTGAGATTCCTTATCTGTTTGGATATCTCATATCCGTACGAAGGACCCTTGAGCAAGAGGAACAGGATCATCGTGTCATTGTAGCCGCGAATGATATCACTGCTGATCTCTGTCATCGTATCTCTCCTTTCTTCCATTATTGATCCCCTGCACGTCTGCCGCAGGATCTGTCTGAAAACGTTTCCCTTATTACCACGACTGTCGTTACTTCGGCTGTCATAGTACGACTGTCGTAGTAAAGATAGCATACCGGATCATTCCTGTCAACTTTTTCCGCGAAAAAGTTCAGGATTTTTCAAATAACGTCCGTTTTTCTGAAATCCGGATCATCACAGGTAAGCCGTTTTGCTGATCTTGCTCATGCTTACACAGTCCGATCATCCGGACTGACTGTTACCATTTCTTATCAGTTTTGAAAATAGGGCTTGTCGGGTAATTCGTATCCCCATGTTTTGCCAATACGGATCTTTCTGATCTTACCTTCTTTTACAAGTGCAGCAAGGATGCGGTTGGCGGTAGCAGGCGACACATTGATCAGGTCCCGTACGTCTGCATTGGTGATAACACCATTTTCCTTAGTGAATCTTCTGATCTTGATCCACCTTATTTCTCCCTCATCCGCATCAGAAGAAGATCCGATAGACTCAACCGTCTCATTCAATGCATCAAAGACAGCAGACAACATAAATTCAATAAAAACCGTAGAATTCCCATTATTGTTCGAGCGATTGATCGCATCATAGTATTCTGACTGACGGTCATATATTATCGATTCTATAGGGATCCAGGCAAACATCTCCTTCCATTTGGCTAGAAGCAGCGTCTGCCACAGCCGGCCGACCCTTCCATTCCCGTCGATAAAAGGGTGAATCACTTCAAACTCATAATGAAAAACACAGCTTTTGATCAGCATATGCAGGCTGCTGTCTTTTACCCACTCCAATAGTTCCATAGTTAGTTTAGGAACATAATCAGGAAGTGTCCCTAAGTGAAGGATGTTGCCCTGATCATCAACAATGCCGACAGGCCGGGTCCGAAAACACCCGGCTTCCCCTGTCAAGCCTCTCATCATCACACCATGAGCCGTAAGAAGATCTTCCACAGAATAAGGGTCCAGAGAATCCAGCATTCCATAGATCTCATAAGCATTTTTTACTTCTTCTATATCTTTAGGCGGTGCCAGCACTTTCCTGCCATTCAGAACCGCTGTAACCTGATCTAAGTTCAATGTATTCTGTTCTATTGCAAGAGAAGAATGGATCGTCCTGATCCTGTTTGTCCTGCGCAATCTGGGATTGACCGCCTGATCGTATGAAACAGATATCGTACCCGCAAGTTCTGCGATCTGTGCTACTTTGTCAATAATAGATCCGGTTATCTCAAACGGAGGTTTCTTGTTAAACATCAGATTATCCCCTTGCCAAGATTACAAGAATTATAACATTTCATCGCTCACAGCACAACGATCGTGAGCGATGAAATGAGGGATGAATATCTCATATCTATAAAATCAGAGGACTATATTCCTTATATCACTTTCTTAAACATTTCTCATTAGTCACCGGATGGCTCTTATCATTCCTATAAGATTTGGTGTCACGCTTCTTGGTGTAATTAGTATAATAGACAAGGCATCCCACCACGAGCCAGCCGGGCTTTCATATGGGCTCCAGCTTCACTTTCCCAATCATTTGAGAAGCAAAAAAGACGCTATGTACTTCCCATACAATACTCGATCTTTTTTACTTTTCCATTTCTGTCTAACTCAAAAGTAAGTATCGTTCCATTATATATAACAATTATCGCATCGTCCTCAGCATAAAAATCATCATATTTCCCCTTATATACCTCTATGACATCATCTCTGTTATCACCTATTTTTATTCCTTCTGTAGTTTTAATAGAATCCTTTTCTATGTAAATACCATAGATTCGATCGCTTTCGGGATCAACATCTAACTTCATTGATAAGTCTTCAAGCTCATATATATCAGAATATTGTTCATGAGTAATTGAATAAACTCCAAGCTCAGGCAGAACATCGGATATGTGGCCAAACAGATGAATATTTGTCCCTTTATACTTCAAATAAAAGCCTGTAGTCGGGTCAGGATAATCATCTTCATATATCTCATCTGAATCACCACAAGTTCCCATGAAAGAAATTTCTGAAATACAGCAATCATTCCAAAAATCTTTTCCTTCTTCTTCATATATATTTCTTACGGAATTGATAGTTATACGGACATTTCCATCTTCCACATTAAGCCAATCGGGGAAAACATACACATAACCTTTTGATGCTTTCTTCAAATCGTATGCATACTCGGAAAGATCTATGTCATATGATGCACTTCCAGAGCTTACAGTAACATTTGTTGGAGCATAATTTTTCTCAAACCTTTTTGCTTTTTTATCGTTATAACAAAAACCCGGACATATCGTAACAGAATATAATCGTGTACCAGAATCAAATTCGAAATCAAGATATTCTCCAACGCCCTTGGTTGTTATTGTTTTTTTCTTTCCCGATGAATCTTTCTCTTTGTGGCCTCTTACATTCCATGCCGTTTTAAGATCGCCATCACACACATAATCCGGGACAAATGCTTTTCCATCTTTTTGAGTATAATAGGAAGATGCTTTTACCTTTTTTGCGTCAATATTATCCGGCATTGCCGTTGATGTCGGAATATAATCAACATCCGATACATTGTCTTCGTAAGAATAACCATACTCTTCAGAATAATCATAGTCTTCCTGCGATTCTTTGTAGTTCTCACTTTCTGACTGATCACCAGCCTTCATGATAGCAACTACAGAAATCGCTACTAAAACAATTCCGACCAGAGCTAGGATTGTAACAACTAATTGCGTCTTCTTAGTGTTAGTAATACGATTATCATCGTCATTTTTTTCATAATACCTGTTATCAGCCCGTTCATCAGATTTGTATATTGATACAGATGAAACTGCATCTTTACTAACTACACTCTGTTTTGTGGCAATTCTATTAGAATCAACCGATTTTTGCATTGGCATATCCATACTCTGATTCGTTTTGTCATTTCGATAAAAAGAACCTGTAGGTTTTGAACTGATTCTATGCCCACAAAAACCACAGAAATCGGAACCGTCTTCTATGAAATTCCCACAACGTTCACATGGTATAGAAGAGGATAAGCGTGACTCCGTCCGTTGTTTCTTTGAGTCGATAAATTTGCAACCACAATATCCACAAAAAACTGATCCATCATCGTTTAGATGACCACATTGCTGACAAATCATCTCCACTCCTCCAATTCAATTAAGTTCCGCTTATCTTCGAAAGAATATCTGTACATAAATCTGACATACTTGCATTTTCGTATCTATTTCCAAAATAGTGTTGATCGTGACTAAAAACTGCACTCCACATTGCATGCCAATCAATCTCACTCTGATTGTCATGACAACTGCACAACAGTTCAAATATCAACAGGAAGTCTTCACACTTTCTTTCCCGTTCAGCATTTGTTCCTGAAGGAGATGTATACTCGGCTATAATTTTCTTTATAAATGGTTTGGGTTCTAATTTGTATCCACAAGCACCACAGAATTGCGAACCGTCATCATAATAACTTTCACATTTGGGACAATACATAACTCAGCCTCTTTTTTTAACGATGCAAAATGTTATTTACCGCATTTGAAACATTAGCTCCTGCACTTAAGGTTGCCAGTCTCCTTATTAAGTTCAGTGGTCTCTTCCACTATACTCGTGGTTGTAGTCGTTTGTATAATGCTCAGAATACATATCATCTACGCATAATATTGTTAACGGCATTCGCCACATTTGCACCTGCGCTGATTGCAGCAGACCTTCTTATAGAATTCAATTGTACAGCTTGCTGATTAGCATAGTTTTCTAGTCTCATACGATGACTCTCTTCTTCAAACAGATTAATAGCTTCCTTGATTGAATCTACCCTTCGGTTAACAAAATATTCAGCCATCTTCTGGAGTGCAAAGGGATACCAATACCTATCAGGAAACATTCTAAGGGTCTGCATAATTGTAGATTTGGAAAATAGCACCTGATCTAAAAGTTTGTAGTTTTCATTTACTGTCTTTTCTTTATTTATAGCCATTTGTTTAAGAGATTCGTTTTTGCTATCAACCCACTTTCTTGCAACAAAAATACCTCCTATAATTAGAGAAAGGCCAACGAAAGACAGGAATGATCCAAAGCTTTGAGTATTGCGTGAGACAGATAGAATTAACCCCATAAAGCCAACACCAATTCCCCCAAATAAGAACCCGGCATAGTGTTTAAAGAAACTATGTCCAAATCTTCCTTGTCTAACTGCTTCGATCCATTTCTCATCCTGATCTATACGTTCGCCTATTTTTACTGCTTCTTCCACATACGGAATAGCTGCCTTTAATCTGTCAGCCATAAGAGTAGCTTCCGGTCTATCAACCGGTACATTAGAATAATTATGTGATTGGCTGATGCTAGTAGAATCCAATTTGGTACCACATTTATTGCAAAAAAGCATCTCATCAGGAACAGAATTACCACATGAACCACAATACTTCATAAACACCTCCAGATATTATCAAAACAAAATAAAAACATTGCAGCAAAACCAACCTCTGTCTGATTGGTTTGTGTTTCAACATAAAGAACAATTGACTTCCTTCATTGTTTTTCCTCCTCACTTGCAATTGTTCACTTTCATCAGAAACCTATAATACTGACTATTAATTCAGCAATTATGATAATTATACAACTTATAGTTGTTCTTTTGTAAAAATACAATGAACTATTTTACCAACTGTTGTTAATTTGTTGATACTATCCAATTACAATACAAGTTTTACTTGTGTAATACTGACGGGATTCGTGGAGACAAAAATGTTGGCAAACCTTAAAGCTATTCGGTTATCGCATAATTTAAGTCAGGAAAAGCTTGCCTCAATGATAGGTATAAGCCAGCAGGCCATACAAAAGTATGAGGCCGGAACAAGCGAACCGGATCTGGAAAATCTCAAAAGGTTAGCTGCATCCCTCAATTGTTCAGTAGATTATCTTATTGGATATAACGGTTCGACCGACTCTTTCAGCATAGGTTTATCTGATCGGGAAAAAGAGCTTTTAGTGGATCTCCGCAAACTTTCTTCTTATGATCGTAAAGCAATCGAGCAGATCGTATCTCAATTAGCAAAAGCTAAATAATCATAACACTATCATACCCGTCTCACGCATACAAAAATATACTGCATAGGCCAAACAGATCAGGACCTTGCTTCATCCTTCTGCCCGGTTGAGCTTCCTGCAGGTAATACTGAAAATTCATTCCAATACTGAGATGATGAGGCAGAATACACTGTCCTTGACATTGAATGACTCATTTGCGGGCGGCGGGATGGATGTGACAAGCTCCGGAAGGGATATTTCAAGAGCAACTGCCATAAGAAAATCAGTTTTTGTTCGTATTTTTGTTCTTTTTGTTACTTTTGTCCTTTTAACGGGACTTTTCTTGTGATATACTCCCCTCATAAAAGAACAAACGAACGTTTTGGCGAACAAAACAGAAAGAGGTAATGATATGGCACCCGTAGATATAGCGATCTTCTTCTTCTTCATACTCGTAACAACAAAAGCAGCGATCGACAGCTTCGATTACTGGAAAAATGATGAAGAAGTGTCCGAGCGGCTCAAGTCTCCCGCCGCCCGTGTCTCCCAGGCCCACAGACGCCCCCTTGTCCGTCCCATGCCCATTAAGCGGATCGCGGACAGGGAGCCTGTGCGCAGGGCTGCATAAGAACCCCCGTTTACTTCCACACATAAGGACTGATCCCGTGGGTTTCAGGGATCAGTCCTTTTTCTTTGGGAAAGATCTTCCGTTGTATAATTTGATCAGGAAAAAATTTTTCGAACAAAAAGTGTAAAAACTGTAATGCCCGTTCGTCTTATTGGTGAGATCTCGAAAACTGAGCAAAGGAAGGTTAGTCGATCAATGAACAATGACACCGTGTTGAGACTGTTCGATAGATATGCCGATGATGCTTTCAGGCTGGCATATTCTTATCTGGGCTCAAGACCTGATGCCGAAGATGTTGTTCAGGATGTTTTCGTGAAGCTCATAAGATCCGATATCACGATCAGCAAAGGGAAAGAAAAGTCATATATCCTTACCATGGTCGCGAACAGGTGCAAAGACTTTCTAAGGTCTGCGGACAATATCCTGAAAGCACCTTTTGATGATGCGGTCAATGTAGGGTCAGAAACAGATTTTGATGAAGAAGATACGGAAATATATGAGGCGGTATCCGAACTCCCCGACAAACTCAGGGTTGCGATACATCTTCACTACTATGAAGGCTATTCCATCAAGGAGATATCAGACATGCTGGATATGGCTCCGTCAGCTGTCTCCATGAGGCTTACCCGGGCGAAAGAGCTCTTAAGAAAAAGATTTACAGGAGGTAGCGAAAATGCAGGATGAATATGTAAAAGCTATCGATAAGTTAAAGATGGATGATGAAAGGAAATCAGAAATGAGAAATATATTGGAAAAGGAATGTGCTTCCGCAAGGGAGCCCGCTAAGAAGACGCGCCTCGGCAAGGGCGCAACGGCCGGACTGATCGCAGCTTCACTCGCGGCAACGATGGGTATCCTGCTCATCGTCCCGACAACAAGGGATGCCATTTCCGCAGGTGTAAGGAGCATCTTCAGGATAGAGATCCCCGAGGGAGCCGTGGACTCTGTCGACAAGCTGCAGCAGGACAGAGAAGAACGTTATATCCCTACGGATGCCGTAGATGAGTCTGTCGCATCCGAGATCAGCGCAGCGGTATCCAAACAGGATAAAGAAGAAGATGAATATATCGAATCAGTGGCCGTAAAAGCTGACTACTACAAGGATCCGGAACTCAACGAACTTGCAAACAAGTATGCCAACGAGCACTACACTATCTTTGATCTTGCCAAAGACAAGGAAGAAGCTGATCCCGAAGATGCTTATTTCGGGATGAAGACCAATGACTGGTTCAAGGAAGGCTTCAGCATCCGCTATCAGACCGGAGACAATGCCTCGGGACACTACTGCAGCATCATAGTCTTCAAGGCTTCCGAGAAGCAGATCCAGGGCTTCCTTAAGAACGAGTTTGCGGTCGTCAGTTACGAACGCAGAGAGCACCGTCAGGAAAAGATCTCCTTCGACGACTTTTGGAAGAAGAGCACTGATGCCGAAGGAAATGTGATCTACGAAGGTTCCTGGACAGGACCCGAACCCGACATGAAGCTCCTGCCTTCAGACAGCGCCCGCTTCATGAACTACAGACTCACTTACGATCCTGCCAGCAAGCTTGCCATCTGTGAGCTCGAAGAAGGCGGCGGAATAGGCTAAAGATCTCACTGAGTGATCCCCCGATAAAAAGGACCGGCTTGTCATCTGACAGGCCGGTCTGTTATTTGAGAATGAATAATCAGAAGGATACCTGGTTCTTGCCTTCTCTCTTAGACTTGCTGACCTTGCGCTCGGCACGGGACAGGAGTTCGTTGAGGTCGGGATCCTTGGGATCGAACGTGACAAGACCGATGGAAACGGTTACCTTCTCCCTTTTGCCGTCAAGGATTATGGGATTGTTGGAAACCTGGTTTACGATCTGCTTGGCAATGCCGAGAGCCGCCATCTTATCCCTGTCGGGAAGGACTGCCGCGAACTCATCGCCTCCGATCCTGAAGCAGGTATCCTGCTTCTTGGTATTGCCGAGCAATACTTCCGCGATGGACCTTAAGACATTATCTCCGTTCTGCTGGCCGTACTGGTCGTTGATGAAGGTCATGTCGTCAACATCAAGCAAAATGAGCGAGAACGTGCTTCCGTCGTTGCGCTCCTCATAGAGGCCCGTGAGGTTTTCGAGCTTCTCGTAGAAATATCTCCTGTTATAAAGGCCCGACAGATCATCAACGCGCGCGAGCATCTGCATCTTCTGGTAGGACCTCTCCAGTTCTTTTTCGAGCTTCCTGATATCCGTTATGTCCTTGGTGGAGCCCCATGTGCCTATGATCTCGCCGTCCTCATCGAAAAGGGGATATTTGGATGCGAGATAATATCTTACATCGTCATCGTCAAGATGAAGCTCTTCTTCGATGTTCAATATCGGCTGGCCGGATGCTATGATCGCCATCTCGGTCTCACGGGCTGCCTGGGCAAAATCCTTGGGGAAGAAATCGAAATCCGTCTTTCCGAAAAGTTCCTCGGGAGAATTCACGCCAAGCTGCCTTGCATGCCTTGCGCTGTTCCAGATGAACCTGGAATCCTTATCCTTGAAATAAACTGTATCCTCGTTGTATTTCCTTATCGTCTCAAGACAGATCTTATCCAGTTCATGTCTGTTGTTGGGATCGGTATAGTCTTTCATATTCGTATCTCCTGATCTTCACAATAGGCTCCGGTAACCAGCCAACATTTTAACTTATATCTCTTCTCTTTACCAACAGGTAGCTGATGAGGCAGGCGAGTCCCCCGTATACAAGGAAACAGAGGAAGGATCTCGTGTAGATCCATGCCGGTGAATCGAATCTCAGATCGACCAGGTTCATGGTGATCATCATGTGGGACAGGCTGAAATCCTGCGGTATATTGTCGTTTTTATACTTAAGCCACATATCTGCAAACTGCACGATATAGGATATCGTACCCATCGAAAAGAGCACGCCGAAAGTGATGCCCGCCGAGCGGCTCCTTAAGACGACCGTCACACAGGCAACGACCAGCGCGAACGATAAGATGAGAAGGTATGTGGTGACAAAATAAAGGAAGAACTTAGGGCTTATGCCGAGATCGAATGTCTTCGCCCAGACAGTTGAAGAGAAGGCGCTGATGAGCCAGATCCATATGTGCATTACAAGCACGTATGCTGCCATGGCTATGCCTTTACCGGCAAGGCCCATCCACCTCTTTTTGTTGATAAGTGTGTAATTGCGGGCCATCCCGAATGCGTAATCAGAACCGAAGAAGAGCCCGGCGAAGATCGCTAGGAACATCAGTTCGTTCATGGTGCTTACGTTGTAGCGGAAAACGTCACAGGCAGTGGAATCGTAAAACATGCCCTCTCCCACGATCTCGATGTCTTCCTCGTAGTAAGAAGGATTGCTGCTCCTCTCATAGGCAGCCGCAACCTGGGCGATGCCGCCCTCTTTGAAGAATTTGTCTATGGCGGAATTGACATCCATGGTCGCAGCTTCCTCCATGGTATCCTGGGAGATGCCGAAGAGTGCGGAGATATTAAATCCCAGAAGGAAAAAGCTGAACAGGATGGTCGTGACGAAGAGGATCACCAGGATGACCCAGGTGCTCTTCTGCTTGAAGGCTCTGTATAACTCCATGAGTACTATGTTCTGAAGCATATCCTGTCCCTACCTTATCTTCGATGAGGAACCGGTGAGCTTCATGAAGTACTCTTCAAGATCGGCTCCCGCGACGCTTATGGACTCGACGGGTATATCGGCTTTGGAAAGATTCATGTTGATCTCGGCGCACCTTTCCGTGTCAGTATAGACCAGGACCGTCTTCTTGCCTGATATCTTGCAGTCCTCTATGCCCATATCCTTGAGGCCTGAGATGACCTTGTCAACTTCGCTGCTCTTGATGACGATGCTGTCGGTGCATCTCTTCTCGAGATCTTCCATGGTCGATTCTTCCAGGATCTTCCCGTTATCGATGATCGCATAGTCGCTTACGAACTTTGCGAGCTCCTCGAGGATGTGGCTGGAGATGATTACTGTCGTATGGGTTTTTTCGTTCAGGTAAGTGATAAGATCCCTTACTTCGGCTATTCCCTGGGGATCCAGGCCGTTGATCGGCTCATCCAGGACCAGGATCTCGGGATCGCCCACGAGAGCCAGCGCTATGCCGAGTCTCTGGCGCATTCCGAGCGAATACTTTTCGACCTTCTTGTGGCATACCAGAGACAATCCGACAAGTTCCAGTTTTTCCATGATGTATTTCTTATCAGTGATGCCGTAGGCCAGGCATTTCAGTTTGAGATTGGCGAAAGCCGAGAGTTTGGGATTAAGGGCGGGGAGCTCTATCAGGGCTCCGATCTTGCCGTAATCCGGCCTTCCCTCACCCTTACAGACGATCTCGCCGGAAGTAGGTTCCGTCATGCCGCAGATCATGCGCATAAAAGTCGTCTTGCCGGCACCGTTCCTGCCGATCAGACCGTATATGGACCCTGCGGGAATGTTGAGACTAACCTTGTCAACGGCCTTTTTGTCACGGAATTCCTTGCTAAGATCTATCGTTCTGATAAGGATCTCGCCCATATGAATACCCCCGGAAGACCTTACACGGCGCCTATCTCTTCGGATACGAAATTAACGCCTTCAAGGGCAAGCATTTCCATGAATTCATTGTTAGGAAACCTGGCCGTTGTAAAAACACCGGGCTTGACCCATCTGTCAAGGCACATCATCTTGGCCGCAGCAACGGCAACCTTGTTTTCAACGTCTTCAAGGTCGGGATTATCGACTTTGTATTCCATTACTTTCTTTTTGCCGCCCAGGATGCCCGTGATCCTTATGGCAGCGCAGGGAGTATATGTCTCATCAGGATACAGAAGCTCCTTCTTCTTGCGCTCGGGCTTGACCTTGACGGGGAGACAGCTCTTGAGGACTTCCCTGGGAATAACGGCAGAATTGCCGACCGCGATGGGTTCTGTGGACAGAAGACCGAGTTTCTCCAATGTATCAAGGAGCTCTTTCTTCTTCTTCTCCTTCTTGAGCTCTTCCTTTGTCGGCTTCTTGGGGCCGGTTGCCTTCTTGGGAGCCATAGACTCCTTAAGACATCTGACGTTCTTGAAATCAGGGAACTCCTTTATGAAATCCGTGATGAGGACATCGGAAACGAGCCTGTAGTACTTGCTCTTTTCTTTGGCGGGCTTGGGGTCCGACACATAGACCATATGACCGTCCTTCAACATGACGGCTCCTATCATCTCATCAGGCTCTTCTTCCGGTTCTTCCTCAGGCTCTCCGTCTTCGGAAGGCAGATCGTCCCTGTAAAGAAGGACTTCATCGGCAGCCTGCTCCTCAGCGGGCTTGGCTTCTTCAGGCTCCTCCTTGGGCTTTGCGGCAGAATCCTTACCTGCCTTGATGAGATCGATGCTCTCTATCTTGTCGAAATCAGCCCCGTTGGCGTTGCGGATGCAGGCCGCGAGCAAAGCGGGGTCGTATCCGCAGCCCGTAACGGCTGTAACACCCTGGCCCTTGAAATGGGCAAAATACCTGAACTGCGTTCCCAGTACGTCATCCTCTTTGGGATAGACCGGAACGTTGTCTATCTTAAAATCCAGATAAGCGGCTTTAACGTTAAGTGCCAGACATAACACATGCTCCGTCAGTTCAGTCGGCATGAGATTGATTATGAGATCAGGACCGAAGATATTGGCCATCATCATGGCACCCTCGGTATTGGTTACGTCTATCCCCGATGTGATGATCCTCACGTTTCCGGAGGCCACCTTGTTCTTTATCGCGTTGCACTCATTCTTGTTCTTTGACGCAAGGCATATCTCCGATACACACCTGCCGTCAGAGCATAATCTTGAGACCAGCAATTCCGTCTTTTCGCCACAACCAAGAATAAGAACCTTTTTCATATATCCTTCCCCGATTCAAACGATATAGTATAGATTCTATCACGATTCTGGAATTAGTGTTCCGTCATATGAATATTTATCAAGAAAATCTTCACCTTTTATTACTTCGGTAAAGGAAGTGCCCGGGAAACCCGTCTGTTTGGAGCACTCATAGATGGCTATGGCGGCCGCATTTGACAGGTTGAGGCTCCTGCAGGAGGCGGCCATGGGGATCCTGAAACACCTGTCCAGGTGAGCTGCCAGGATCTCATAGGGAATACCCGTACTCTCCTTGCCAAAGATAAGATAGATGTCTTTGGCGGGGTCCGTCGCCCGGAAATCTATGTCCGAAGGCGGCACCTTGCCGTATCTTGTCATGAAATAGAACTCGCCCTTATCCAGACAGGCTGATTCAAACTCATTGTAACTTGCGTAATAGGTATAGTCCGCCCAGGTGATATGACCGGTCGTCGCCCTGCGGAACTTGGGGTTTTCGATATCGAATCCCAAAGGTCCTATGAGATGAAGTCCGCAGTCGAAAGCAACGCAGGTGCGCATGATGTTGCCTGCATTCTGGGGTATCTCGGGTTCAAAAAGGACTACCTGTATCCTGCCCATATCCTTACAGATCCGCCCCCAGTTTCTCTTCGATCAGGTCTATGGCGTGGATGTAGCCGTCGAGCCCTTCGCCCATGATGGTCTTAAAACAGTAGCAGGACACATAGGATATCTGTCTGAACTCTTCCCTTGCGGAAACATCGGAGATATGGACTTCCACTGCAGGGATGTCAACGCTCTTGAGCGCGTCTAATATCGCAACGGATGTATGCGTATAAGCTCCCGGGTTGATGACTATGCCGTCGACCTTGTCGAAATATGCCTGCTGGATCATGTCGACGATATCGCCTTCGTGGTTAGACTGGAGGCACTCGACGTCAATACCTTTGGATTCGCAGTGGTCTTCGATCTTTTTTACCAGTGACTCGTAGTTGTCGTCGCCGTATATACCGGGTTCCCTGATCCCCAGCATGTTGAGATTGGGTCCGTTGATAACAAGGATATTCATTTTTGCTCCTCCCCGTTTATGAACTTCAATACCTCTCCTGATGCCTGGTCCAGGAACTCCTGCTGATCGTCAAACCTTCCGTAGGAGAGCTTATGGTCACAGAGCATCTCATATTTGTCGCGCCTTTGCTCGAAAAGCACCTCCACTCCTCTTGATGCGGAAAGGGGCCTTCCCGCGGATGAAAGCCCTTCAAGAGGTCTTTCGATGTAGAAGACATGTGAGTTACAGCGGAGAGGGAAATAGTTTTCCTCCCTTGTCACGATGCCGCCGCCGCAGGAGATTACAAGACCGCTTTGGGCGAGGAACTTGGAAGATACCTGTGTCTCGTTGGCACGGAATATATCCTCGCCTTCTGTCTCGATCGTCTCGGCGGGAGTAACGCCGAACTCTTCTGTATAGGCATCGTCAAGATCGATATGCTTTCTGCCCGTTATGCGCGCAAGTTCCTGTCCGAGGATGGTCTTGCCGCATCCGGGCATGCCGATAAGGGTAATGTTCATCATCCCGCTCTCGAGAGTCATTATGACCTTATTTATCAGAGCGGCATCTTCATCAGTGATGAGATCTGCGACTTCCGTCTCGCCCCTGAAGAACTTCATGGACTTATAAGCCTGGGCAACGAGCATCGCAAGACCGCCTGCAGTCTTGAGTCCGCGGGCGGATGCCTTCTGCAGGAACAGGGTCCTCGAAGGGTTGTAGATAACGTCAAGACAGGCCTTGAGATCAGGGAATCTGTCAAGGTCCAGAAGGTCCGCATCGACTTTCGGGAACATGCCGACAGGAGTGCAGTTAACGATGACTTCAGCAGAACTGCACTCATCGTAGACATTAGAATAATTTACCGGAGTCTCAAGATCGCAGAACCAGATATCTGCAGCACCCGATGTCTTCAGGGCATATTCGACTGCCGAAGCCGCGCCGCCCGTGCCGAGGACCAGGACCTTCATGCCCGCGGGATCGATCCCTGCTCTTCTCATCATGAAAAGGAAGCCGTAGTAGTCGGTATTGTAGCCTAAGGTCTTGCCGTGATCGAAGACGACCGTGTTGACGCTGCCCGTAACTGTCGCAGCCTCGTCCGTCGCATCGCACCTTGCAAACGCTTCCCTCTTATAGGGGATCGTGACGTTAAATCCTCCGAACACTCCGGAAGAGAAGAGATCATCCAGTTCCTCAGGTTCCCTTTCGATCACGGAATAGGAATATTCATCACACATAAGGTTATGGATCTGAGGTGAATATGTGTGGGGCAGGCTCCTTCCGAGAACGCCGAAAGCGGGCTTGTTCTGATGCTCCTTGGATATATCGAAGACTGTCTTATAGAGTTCTTCAACATAGGGACGGCTCTCGGAACCTGCGAGTTCCTTTAGCTCCTCATACTTCTGCTTTTCCCTTGCGGGATCGTAGAAGTCTTTGCCTTCTTCCCTTTTCAGCACGCCTATCCTGCGGCTTATGGCAACCCTCTTCTCGAATGAAGCCAAAAGTTCCCTGTCGGCCTCATCTATCAGGCGCCTTAATTCTTTAAGATCGTCTTTCATGCATCCAGCTCCTTTTTCGCTAAGATCATATCATAGAGGGCGATGGCACATGCCGCCTCTACGACCGGAACGGCTCTCGGCGCGATACAGGGATCGTGCCTGCCTTCTATCACCAGAGTAGTATCTTTCTTTTCGCTGATATCCACGGTCCTCTGCTCGCGCGATATCGACGGCGTAGGCTTGACCGCGACATCGAATACTATGGGAGCGCAGCTGCCTCCGACGGATATGCCGCCCAGGATACCTCCGCTCCTGTTGCTCTCAAGTCTTACCTTGTCTCCTGCCATAACGAAAGCATCGTTATTCTCCGAGCCCCTAAGCCTTGCAGCTTCGAAACCGTTTCCGAACTCTATTCCCTTGACTGCAGGGATCGCATATACGATCTGCGCGATCTTTCCCTCGATCCCGTAGAACAGCGGGCCTCCTATACCTTCCGGCATGCCGTATACGGCACACTCAATGATGCCGCCCACGGAATCTCCGTCCATGCGTGCATCTTCGATAGCTTCCTTCATCTTATCCCCCGCGGCATCGTCAACGGCCGGAAACTCTTTGGAAGCAACTTCTTCCAGCGCTTTCTTAAAGTCCTCGTCCAGGGGATCCTGATCAAAGTAGGATCTGTCTTTTACTCCCGCAACTTCCTTAAGGTGAGCTGCGATAGTGATCCCTTCTTCCGCAAGCTGCTGCAGGGCAATTGAACCTGCTATGCAAAGAGGCGCCGTCATCCTGCCCGAAAATATCCCGCCGCCTGATCTGGACGCATCCTCACCGTAGATCATGGGTGCGGTAAAATCCGCGTGCGACGGCCTCGGCTTATTCATTATCGAAGCATAATCCTTGGGCTTCGTGTTGGTGTTTACGATATATCCGTGAAGCGTGTCCCCTTCCTTTTCGAAGATGACATCATCAGCTTCCTTCCTGGGCGTTGACCACTTGTTCTGCCCGGGCGCCCTCCTCTTCATGAAAGCCCCGGTCTTCTCCTCATCAGGCGTAACGCCTTCAGGAAGACCCTTGATATATACGCCGATCGATTCACTGTGAGACTGGCCGTAGATATCAAGTGTCAACACTTCACCCTTGTAAATGCTGTTCATACTCATGGCATCATTTCCCTTCTTACTATCTCCGGGAATTCCGGGAAGGATTTGTTCATGCATTCTATATCATCGATCTCGACCATAGTCTTCAGGATGACTGCGATCAGGACTGCCGTCATCGCCATCCTGTGATCGTGGTAAGACGAAAGCCTTATAACATCAGGAAGCTTTTTCTTTGCTTCCCCGCTGATCTTATATACGACCAATGAATCTTCCGTCTCTTCAGTAACAACACCTATTGCTCCAAGCTGTTCCCTGACCGCCTTTACACGGTCGGATTCCTTTATCCTGAGCCTTGATATCCCGGTGAAGAGCGCGCTGTCGAAAACAAAAGCCGCTACTACCGCCATATAAGGCGTGATGTCGGGGATATCGGAACAGTCCCATTCCACGTTTTCACTTTCTGCAGCAAGAAAATCCAAGATCTCGCGGTCACCCTGATGTGAATCAGGATCGAGCCCCGTTACCTTTATATCCGAGAACTTCGCAAGACAAAGAAGGAATGCGCCGTTGCTCCAGTCGCCTTCAACCTTGAAGCCGCCTTCGGGAGCCCTGATGCCGGCAGCAGGATGCGTAGTAAACACATTCTCTTCGCATCCGGTATTAAGGCCGTACTTATCCAGCACATCCAATGTCAGGTCTATATATCTCCGGGATCTGATCCCGCCTGTGACCTTGACTGAACAGTCGACGTCAAAAAGAGGCAGGGCCATCAGAAGACCTGAGATATACTGCGACGATACGCTCCCGTCGATGACAAATTCTCCGCCGGTCATGGCTCCGGTCACTATTATCCTGCGGTTCTCGTCATCTCTGCTGATCGTTATGCCGTGGGGAGAAAGAGCATCTTTAAGTTCCTTAAGGGGTCTGTCGAAGAGCCTTCCCTTCGTCTCGAAGATGAGCTTTCCGGCCTTAACGTCTTTCTCGTTAAGAAGATACGCGGAAGCGATCGGTATCATGAACCTTAAGGTCGAACCGCTTTCGTTACAGGGAAGAACCACTTCACTGCCTCCCTCCGAAAGGGCCCTGAGGCAGGCTTTGGTCGCCCTGATGTCATCGTTATCTTCTTCATCATCTGCAAGACCGTCTTTAGCACCCAGCAGGAATCTTACGATAAGTTCCCTGTGGAATATCGACTTCGAAGGCGGAGCTTCTATCGTGAAGTCAAGCTTGCGGTCCCTGCATGATATCAACATCAGTTCAGCCCTTTCTCCAGGAATTCCAGATACTCGCCGCTCGTGACTTTGACGATCTCAGCTTTCCCTATCTTATTTACGACTACCAAAGATAAGGTATCCCCTCTCTTTTTCTTATCGTTCATGGCGCCGTCAACAGCATCCTGAGCTGTTATGCCATCTGATGAAGGAAGCCCGAATGCTTCGATCAGATCTTTCATCTTCGCGGCTTCCTGAGGATCACATGTCCCGGCTTTAACGGCAGCATCGGTTACTATCCCCATCCCCTTGGCAACACAGACACCGTGAGGGAGCGAGAAATCACTCCTGCTCTCGATAACGTGTCCGACCGTGTGCCCGAAGTTCAATATCTGCCTCAGACCCGTATCGAACTCATCGTTTGCGATGACATATGCCTTATCGGCAACGCAGGACTTTATCACGGAAGTCAGCATATCCGTATCAGAAGCAAGTTCTGCTGCCTTCCCTTCGTCTGCTGTCTTCCGAAGAAGATCATAGAGGGGCAGATCCATTATGAATGCATACTTTATGACTTCACCCATTCCTTCGGTGAAAAGATCCGGGCTCAAAGTCTTAAGACAATCCGTATCTTCGATCACGACCGAAGGCTGGTGGAATGCTCCGACCTGATTCTTTGCGACAGGCAGGTCGATCCCGGTCTTGCCGCCTATGGATGAATCAACCATGGCAAGAAGAGAAGTAGGTATCTGAATCACGCTGATACCGCGGAGGAAAGTCGCAGCCGCAAAGCCGCCCATGTCACCCGCAACACCGCCGCCCAATGCGGCCACGGCGTCAGCCCTGGTGAAGCCTTCCTTCGCCATAAGATCCCACATGCCTGCTATCGAATCTATATTCTTGGATCTCTCGCCTGCTTCGAAAACATATTCAAATGCTTCAAATCCGGAAGAGGCAAGAGAATCCTTTACTGTCTTCATGTAGAGAGGGGCAACGTTCGTATCGCTTACTATCAGGACCTTGCCCGCCTGAGGCAGTATCTCTCTTACGATCTTTCCTGTCTCCGGCAGGATCCCCGCACCGATGATGACATCGTAATCCTTAGATGCCGTAACATGTATCTTATCTGCCAATGTCAAGGCCCTCCCTTCTGTGGCTTCCGTCTGCAAGGAGCGCGGTAAGCGTCTCTTCGTCGCCTGCCTCGATGGCAGCCTTGTACTTGCCGAGCTCTTCTATCTCATTCTCTATATCAGCCAGAAGATAATCCTTGTTGTTCATGAACAGTTCAGTCCACATGGAAGGGTTAAGGAAAGCAACTCTTGTCATGTCCTGAAAGCTCCCTCCGGTAAAGCCGGGAACGAATTCACACTTGTCGTTCTTGACTATGCTGTTTGCCATTACATGCATCATCTGGGAAGTATAAGCGATCATGCGGTCGTGATGGTCGGGATCCGTTACAACGAACATGCCGAACTTCAAAGGCGCAAGGAGTTCCTTTGCCCTGTCTATTAGAGAGCTGTCAGACTGGTCCTCCGGGACCAGTATCATCGATGCACCCTCATAGAGATCATCGAGGGAGTTGTCGTAACCTGACTTCTCTGTGCCTGCCATCGGGTGTCCGCCAATGAATCTGAATCCGTTCCTGCTCGCTTTGGCGATCGCGTTGCCTTCACGGCAGATCCTTCTCTTGATGCCGCATGCATCGACCACGACAGTCGATCCTGCGATAAGGTCTGCGTGATCCGACAGCCACCTGACTGCGGCGTCCGTATAAAGGCTTATGATTATTATGTCGCATAAAGCTATGGTGTTTTCATCGAGGGGAGCTGTTACCACTCCCTCCGAGATGGCTTTATCCGTTACGGCTCTTGTCCTGTTGTCAGCATATATGCTGCAATCGGGAGCATTCTTGCGGTATCCTTTCGCAAAGGATCCGCCTATCAAACCGAGTCCGACTATTCCTACGTTCATATAAATACCAACACCTTCAAACTTTCATATAATTCTACAATAAATCTTACAGGATACTGCGGACTTTTGCGACCGATGCGGCAACATCATCGAACTGCTCGAAAGTCAGAGACTGGGCGCCGTCAGACAGAGCCGTCGGAGGATTGGGATGGACTTCGATCTCAAGTCCGTCTGCGCCTGCGGCAGTCGCAGCCATGGCCATGGGCTTAATGAGGCTTGCTCTTCCCGTGGCATGTGAAGGGTCTGCAACGATGGGAAGGTGAGTAAGTTCGCGAAGCATCGGGATCGCAGACAGATCGAAAGTGTTTCTCGTATAAGTCTCATATGTCCTGATCCCTCTTTCGCAGAGGATGATGTTCTCATTGCCTTCGCTCATGATGTATTCGGCGCTCATCAAAAGTTCCTTAAGAGTTGCGGAAAGACCTCTTTTGAGAAGGATGGGCTTGTTGGTCTTGCCGAGTTCCTTTAAAAGCTCGAAATTCTGCATATTGCGCGCTCCGACCTGGATGACGTCAACATCTTCGAAAAGCGGTATATGGTCGGGATTCATGATCTCGGTTACGATGGGAAGTCCCGTCTCTTTCTTGGCTTCAACGAGGAGCTTGATGCCTTCCTCCTTCAAGCCCTGAAAGTCGTAGGGTGATGTCCTGGGTTTGAATGCGCCTCCGCGCAGAAGCGTTGCGCCTGCTGCCTTTACGGCCTTGGCAGTCTCGATTATCTGCTCACGGGATTCAACGGAGCAGGGACCTGCCATTACTGCAAAATGTCCTCCGCCGATCTTGACGCCTCCGCAGTCAACGACCGTGTCTTCCGGATGGAACTTCCTGTTGGCCATCTTGAAGGGTTCGGAGATACGGGTCACGCTCTCAACGATATCAAGACCGCGGAGCATCTCTATGTCCACCCTGGTCGTATCGCCTACGAGGCCCAATACCGTACAAAATTCACCGTGGCTCTCGTTTACTCTGAGTCCCGTACTTTCGAACCAGTTGATAAGCCCTTTGATCTGGTCCTCTGTTGCACTGTTTTTCAATACTGCGATCATGTTTATGTCCTCCTAAGTTTTATCCTGGTTAAGAAACAAAAACGCCGCCCGGTGCGATCCGTGCGGCGTATAAGGTTCCAATATCAAATCTTTCTGATCACGCACAAATCGCTTTAGTCCTTCGGGCTAAAGTAATAATAGTTAAATGCGTAATAGTAAGAATTGCGTCTCACAAAAAGATTCTCCTTGTCAAAACTGCGCTTATTTAATCACAAGCAGTTTGTATATGTCAAGGGGTTAATATCCTATACTGTCGATCAACCAGCCTTTTTCTGTTTCGATCAAAACAAAATACTTGGTCTTGATACCGCTCTCTTCTGTAACGAGATTTTGTGCTTCTGATTTATATCTGATATCGTATGTAACAAGAAATGCTTTGGCAGAGGTGTATTTCCCGGAATAATTTGTTACTGAAGCAAATCTTTGGTCACAATCTTTGATCTCGATCAGTTTGTTGCTCTCTATCAATTCCGGTTTAAAAAAATGCGATACTGCCAGATCCTGATTATTTTCATAATCATTAACATACTTGGTTATAACTTCTGTTATTTGTTCGTTAATATTTGTACTTGTTTCTTTATCAACTACACTGCTTTCAACAGAAGAAGGTAAAGAATCCTTCGCAGCAGGTTTTGTACAACCGGGTAATGCAGTGCAGAACGAGGAAATGACGAATGTTAACAATACGATCCTGAAAAATATTTTCATAAGAATTCTCCATATCAATTATGTGTATATTACTCGATCACTATAACAAATGCTTTCTTATACTTGTTCCCTATCGAATATCTCAGGAGGTCATCTGACTGGACAAGTCTTATCGTGTAACCGTGCATCTCACAGATCTTGTGCGAGATGAAAAGGCCCAGACCCGTGCCGCCTGACGAACCCCTAGATCTGTCACCGGTTACGAAAGCATCGAAAAGTTCATCTGCAGTTGCCTTGTCTATCGGTACTCCCGAATCAGCCACCAATACTCTCTTCTCGTCACCGTCGGTCCTGATGAAGATGCCGATATCGGTGCCGTCGGGATTATGCCTTATGGCATTGGTTATGAGATTGTTTATTACCCTGCCGAACTGCATCCTGTCTGCATCTATGATGATCTCTTCTTCGGGAATGTCGATCTCGGGTTCGCAGCCTGAATTTTCCAGGTCTGTATAGTGGTCCGCGACACATTCCCTTACGAGTTCGCAAAGATCGGTCTTAGACTTTGTTATCGAATAACCGAGACTGTCGAGTTTTACGTAATCGAAGAGCATCGATACGATCTCGTTCATCCTGTTCGTCTTCGCCTTGATCGCATCAAGATATTCCTGTTCAGATCCTTCCTTGACCATGCCGTCGGATAAGGCCTGAGCATATCCCGAGACGGTGGTCATGGGGGTCTTAAGATCATGGACGATATCAGAGATCATGAGATAGCGCTTGCGTTCTTCTTCTTTCTGTTCTTCCTCGCGCTGCTTTTCGAGTTCCCTAAAGCGCTTGACGACCGATGCGGAAAACCAGGTGACTCCCGCAGCATAGGGCGCGACGAGCAATAAGACGATGAGCAGGATCAGGAAGAAGAGCAATGTTACCTTTCCGAAATCGATATTAGAGATGAGATTTTGAAGAGTGTTGCCTTCAAGATCGAACCTGTCCGCACCGAGCGCCGTAAGACGCCCCGCGATGAACTGCACGATCGTATCGGATAAGGACGGCAGGAAGAACCTTAATGCATTGGAGGCCAGGAGACCGGCAAGCACTAAGAGCAGGATAAAGACGTTGCCTATGTTGTTGAGCTGTATGCCTTCTATCTGAGGCATGAGCATGCCTACTACTTTGGGAAGCAGGAGCCAGTTGATGACGCTTATGACGGCAAATTCAACAACGCCGACGACAAGAAGCGTCGATATGAATCGCTTGATGATGAACTTCTTTAATCCTGCTTCGGGAGTCATGTCTCAAGTCACCTTGTTTCAAGCCTGTAGCCTAAGCCGCGGAGGGTCTTGATATACCTGGACGGATCTTCGTCGAGTTTGGTGCGGAGCTTGCTTATCGCGACCATTATGTTGTTGTCTGCGACGATAAAATCCTCACCCCATGCATACTCGTAGATCTGCTGCTTGGTAAACACCCTGTTGGGGTTCTTCATGAGAAGTTCCATTATCTTATATTCCACGGATGTAAGTTCCACGGGCTGACCCTGTTTGGTAAGAAGACACTTCCCGACATCAAGCGCAAGATCACCTGTCTCGATGATGTCATCTTCGCTTCCTTCGCTGCCGCTGTCAACGATCCTTCTTAAGGCAGCCTTTACTCTTGCTGCAACTTCCAGAGGATTAAAAGGTTTTGTCACGTAGTCGTCGGCACCCAGGTTGAGTCCCAGGATCCTCTCGGCGTCCGCTGTCCTTGCGGAGATTATGATGACGGGGATATTGCTCTCATTTCTTATGTCCTGGAGAACGTGAAGTCCGTCCTTTCCGGGCATCATGATGTCAAGAAGACACAAGTCCGGCTTATACGTTCTTAATGCTTCTGTGACCTTGTCGCCCGAAGCGACCTCAAATACTTCATAGCCCTCATTCTCAAGATAGAGCCTCAACAGATTCCTGATCTCCGCCTCATCATCAGCGACCAATATCTTACGTTTCATAGTGTCCCCTTTGATCAATAAATCGGATAACCGGCAGGTTTGATCCCTGCCGGTCATCACTACTATATCATATCCGTTATTCAATTATACTCTTGTTCCTTTTATCAGGCATCAGACTGCTGCATCAACAGGAGCTGCGCTGCCGTATCTGATCGCTTCGTAGAGAGCTGCATCAGAGGACTGCTTATAAGGGTTGACATAGAATATACCGAGTACACCCAGTGTCATTGCGGAAAGGATTCCCCAGCCCAGGAAGGAAAGGTCATATACGAATGCTCTCCACTTGTTGCCATTCATGAGCCTTGCACTCTCATCCAGAGCCTGTCTCCAGTTCATATCGGGATTCTCACCCATGATATAAGGCACGAGTCTGTATGAATAAGACTTGATGATACCCGGGATGATGAAGAGGAGTGACCAGAGGAAGATGAACAGGTTGTAGAAGAATGCGGTCTTAACCGTGTTCTTGTAGTGTGAGCTGAATGCGTAGAACACATTGGATATCTTCGCAGGCTCATCAAGGTTCTTCCTGAAGAATCTCTTGCATCCGAACTCGATCGGTTTGAAGAGGAATATATCCATGATAAAGGAGATCACAGATACTACCATTGCGATGATAAAGATTATCACCATGATGGCCAGACCCACAAATGAAGCAGCTCTGCCGGCTTCCCTGTTGATCTTATCAACGTCTATTGCTTTTCCGCCGTGATCCTTGATGAAATCGTTCAGATCATCGAGATCATCGATATCCTTGAAGTCTTTTGAATCGATGGTTACACCGTTGATAACGATCTCGGAATCCGATCCTGATACTCTGTCCTTGATGTCACCGAGATCATTGATCCTGTCCAGATCAAAACCCTTTAATCCGTCGAAATCTATATCGAGGTCATCGAGGTCGACCCTGACCGTCTCAAGATCCTTGCTCTTGGAATTGAGGCCTCCGACGTATCCGCCGCCGAAACCTGCTCCGCCGCCGATTATCGCTATGATCAGGGCTACCAGTACGGCCTTCCAGTAGCTTCTCACTAAGCCGGCCTTACCCTTGGCTTTAACGTCTCTTCTTTTCCACATAAGTTTATCCTCCTTATTTCCATGAAGAAGATCTTCGCGACCTTACGGTATTGCCTTATTCCATCTTCAATCCCGTAAGGCCGTTTTGATCTTACGGTTACGATTCTATAGAACAAACCTTAATGGAAAAATGGATAAACCTTAACATAACCTTAACTTCGGTCAGAGACTTTACCGGCACTCCGGGAAGCGCCGTTCTTATCCGATGCGCATCATTATATGAACAGCGCTTCCCTTTTGCCATCTGCAGTATAACTCCTGACGTTTTCCGATGTGAGAGAATAATGAGTGATTTGTGTGACAATCCCGTTTTATTTTTTCGAAAAAGAGGGGCCGCCTCCCGATGGAGACGACCCCTGATATGGTCTGTTTATCTTCCGGAGGCTTCGGGCCTCCATTGTATTAATACTTAGGCTCCAGGAGGCCGTATCCGCCTTCCTTCCTCTTATATAATACACATACAGCGTCGAGTTCCGAATCCAGATATACGAAGAAATCGTGGCCTAACATCTCGAGCTGAAGGACTGCATCCTCACTTGTCATGGGACGGAGAGTAAACTCCTTGCGTCTTGTGATCTTGGAATCTGCATCAGAATCCAGATCATAATCTGCACCGCCGTCATCCTCGATGTAGTTGACGATCTGAGGATAATCCTTCCTCTTCTTTAAGAACTTGGTCTTGTTTCTTCTGATCTGGGATTCGAGCTTATCCACTGTGCGGTCTACTGCAGAGAGTATCTCTTCATCAGCGGCCTCGGCTCTGTAGATCTTGTTGTCGATCTTCATCGTGATCTCGACAGACATGCGGTTGCCTTCGGGTCTGATACGGACATTCATAGTACCTTCGTCACCGAAGTATTTATCGAACTTACTCATCTTGGATTCGATCTTGCTTTCGAGTCTGTTGCCGATCTTGATACCGTTTCCCTGTGTAGTGATCTTCATAAAATCACCCCTTCCGTTGTGGTCTGACAAAAGGGAAGTTCCCTTTTAATAATTATATCCGAACATACGGGGATTTTGTATGAAATATAAATGAACTTCTATTTGATCAAAGATTCGGCGATCAGCATGATGCCTTCAGACATCCTTATGGTGACACGCTCTTCTTTCCAGTAATTACTGATGCCCAAAGGGAATGAATTTGTAAGCGTAACGTTTTCGCAGTCGTATGCGGAACCTGATATCGATACGCCGGTGCATCTGTCTGTTATCGAAAATAAGGACAGGGAGAAGCCTTCCCTTTTTTCAAGAGAAAGCTCTCCCCCTGTAAATGTTCTTAGATATTCCTTATCGCTGATGATCTCACATACGCCGCCTCTTTCCGCAACATATGCCATGCTCTGGATATTGGCGATCGTGTGATCGAGCCTGCCTCCCAGAGCGCAGGAGATGACGATGTGACCGTAACCTTCCTTAAGCGCATGCTTGATGGCGAGCATCGTATCGCTGTCATCTTTTCTTACCGGAAACTCCAGAAGCGCTATCTCATCAGCCGGGAACTTACTGCGGTCAAGGGAATCGAAATCAGAGACCATGATGTCAGGCTTTATGCCCATCTTCAGGGCATGTTCATAACCCAGATCACAGGCAATGACATAGTCATATCCGATGTCATCTTTCAAAGGAGAATAATCTCCGCCTGATATGATAAGACATGTTCCCATCAGATTTCCCCTTCTTTCCCGGGATAAGGGATCCTTATTTCTTTCCGCTTGTCTTCTTGGATATCACGAAAAGCACTGCAGCGACTGCTACGGCTGCCAGGGTTACGATCCCTATCAGCATCCAGTTTACACTTGCAAAGCCCGTGGCGTCAAACTCACCGCTTTCAGCATTCTGAAGGTGCATGAAGATGTTGACTGCATCAAAGATAACTGCAACAACGATAACGAGTCCTGCGATCCACTTGAGTACGGGAATGCGGCTGTCGCCCTTAACGGAAAGGCTCTTGATCTTATCGCCCCTGAAATCGAGGATCGAACCGATATAGTATGCAGCTGCTGCCGTTACGATCGTCTCGGGGATCATGTAAGTCGCATTGTATCCGATGGAGTAGATGAGGGCTGCCTCGGAAGGGATCGAAAGACCTGCCCATACGGTGGCTCCTGAGATAACGTGGCAGAGGAATCTCAATACGCAGGCAAGGATCGTACCTGCCATGAGTCCGGCAGGCTGGGAAGAGATCTTCCTGAAAAGGCCTGCGACTGCGATCACCATGAATGCGATGATGTAGTCGAGCAGTATTACGGCGAGGACTGACTGCCAGGTCGTAACATAAGAAAGGTTGTTAAGTCCCAGGAGCTGCTCGAAGACACCGAATACGAATCCTGCGAGCAGGCCGAATCTGAATCCGTGCCTGTAGGCGATGATTATCGCGGGAAGCATGCTCGCGACAGTCACGGCGCCGCCATAGGGCAGCTGAAGGATCTTGATGAGGGACAAAACGGTCGCAAGAGCCAGCATGATGGCTGTTTCCGTGAGCACCCTCGTCTTGGAAATGTTGTTTGTGTTTGACATAAAAAATACCTCCGATCCGGATATAAGAACTGAAGGCATGTACGTATAAAAAAATGTGTTGGACATTCTCCCTACGCCGGCATTATCCGTCAGGTTCATCGGGTCGGCCTAAAAGCCCTCTCAGCCGTCACTCTTACGAGCTCGAGCTCCCCGTATCCGTTATTGTCAAGCGAGATAATACTACAAGCGTCCGATTTTGACAAGACGTACCATGCAGGTCTCGATAAATTTTCTTATCTCTTTCTCGTAAAGTGAGGGAGCCTTGTCGTAACACTCGTTGTGGCCTGCGTCATCGACAACGACCATCCTCTTTTCGCATCTTAAGTTATCGAAGATGTGTCTCGTCTTGACGGGCTTGGTTATCTCGTCACTGCCGCCCTGGAATATCAGGACAGGAACCTTGATCCTGCCCGCATGGACGGAACAGTCGCAGCGTTCCATATCAAAGCCGTACCTCTTCTCGGTAAGTCGCCTTACTCCCGGCATATATCTTTGGACATTTCTCTTCTTCTTTGCCATGGTCCAGGAACAGATGAGCTCCGTAAGAGTCTCTCCGGGGCTGTCGACGATTATGCCGGCAACGTTCTCCGAAAAGCCTTCCTGCTGGGCTGCGAGCAGGACCGTAAGAGCGCCTACGGATCTTCCCATGAGATAGATATTGCAGTTGCTGCCGACCCTCTTCTTAAGGAAATCGAACCAGGCATCAAGATCAACGCTCTCCATGAGGCCGTAGGTGAAGATATCGCCTTCGCTCATTAGGTGGGCGCGCGGATGGATGATGAGGATGCTGCACTGCATCTGTTTCATGATGAGCCTTGCATATGCCGCCATCTTGGAAGGATGCTCGTCGTAGCCCGGAATAAGGATGACCGCGTTGCGGCAGCCGCGTTCGGCGGAAGGACGGTAATAACCTGCAAGATGCGTTCCGTCAAAGGAAGTAACGCCGACATTAAGGAACTGCATCCTGTTTGCGTAGAACCAGTTGCGGCCCCTGCCTATGACGGTCTCTCTTTCTATCTGCTTGGGAGAACGGTCGACCTGCGGCATGGGACGGGGGCGCTTATAGACCTTATCGACTATGCCCGTGACCGTCACCTTGTAAAGGAGCAATACTACTCCCGCGACGAGCAGCAGAACAACTGCCGCGACTATCGCGATAAGGAGAGCCGGATTGATCTCAAGACTTATCAGATACAAATATATTCCTCCCCGGCATCGTCTCTGCCTGATGACAGATAACAGCATCCGTTTTCCGTTACGAGGACATCGTCCTCTATCCTGAATCCCATAGACCACTCGGGAATATATACGCCGGGCTCGAGAGCGAGCGTCATCCCCGCGGCAAACACCTTATCCTTTCCGCCGACATCGTGAACGTTAAGTCCAAGGAAGTGGGAAGTGTTATGCCAGTAGTATCTTTTGACCGCTTCCTTGGGATCTTCGTCTTCTCCTATCAGCCCCAATTCCTTAAGGCGTTCTGAGCAGATCTTATGCATCACGGAATTAAGTTCCGCGAAAGTCACGCCGGGCCTTATGAAGGCCATGGCTTCCTGCCTCAACTCTTTAATGATACCATGCAAAAGATATCTTTTATCCGAAGGATCTTCGTAAGGGGCTTTCCCTCCCGTAAAGATAACGCGGGATATGTCCGCGCAATAGCCGTCGCAGCGGGCGCCGCAGTCTATCTGGATATAACCTCCGGGGACGACTTTCATGTCCCTGTCGGCCATGCTGTGATGAAGGTATAATGAGTTGGAATTGCAGGCCACGATCGTTGCAAATGAGAAGATCTGACCGCTCCTTCTTGCAAGCTCGTATTCCAGGCGCGTCAGAAGATCGTATTCGGTCATGCCCTCTTTGACATAAGCCTTAAGACTTTCAACCGCTTCTTCCGTTATCCTTGCAGCTTCCCTTATGCAGCTGATCTCACAGGAGGCTTTGATGAGCCTCATCTCCTCAAGGATCTTCGAAACGTCGCTTATCCTTTCTGCCGAATTCTTAACGAGTTCTTTTGTCTCGTCAGTGACCGAAGTCAGGTCGGTGAGGATCTTGATGTCTTCGTCCGCCAGGATATCGACGAGCCAGGCTCCGTAATCTTCAGAAGCCATGACCTTTTCGATCCCGGTGATCTCCCTTATCTCGTCTGATGACATCCTTTTGCCGTGCCAGCGCTCCTCTTTCTCGTCCTTGTCGGGAGCGAAGATCATCTCCAGGGTCATTTCCTCCGTCTTCCTTACGACATAGATCATGCCCTCCCGGTCAAGCCCGGTAAGGTAGCGGAAATTGACGTCAGCGAAAAAGCGGTACTCGTCATCAATAGTAACCTTTTTCGATGTGCCGGAAAAGATAATACAGACAGAAGGCTCAGCGAGCCTTTCGATAAATCTCTGTCTTGCCGAAGTGTGGAAATCCCTGTCTGTCACCATTGCCTTACTCCGTCCGAGCGAACGTTGTACTCGTCGAAGAGGATGGTGTTGTTAATATAATTGAGGGTCGCGCCCGGAGACCTTCTGATGAGTCCGGGGTTGCCTATAACTATAGATCCGTCCGGGACATCGAAATTGACATATGCGCCCGGAGCGATAAGTACATTGTTGCCGATATTGATGTTGCCGACTATTATGGCATTCGCACCGATCCAGACATAGTTGCCTATGTGCGGAGACCCCTTGCGCTTGCCCCTGAACTGCGTGCCTATAACGACGCCCGTGGATACGTTGACATTATGGCCGATGACGCTCTTGGGGTGGATTATGACCCTGCCGAAATGCGCAAGATAGAAGCCCTTGCCGATATCGGTGTCATAAGGGATCTGGAAATGGTATTTACGCGAAAGCCTCTCCAGCCTGAAGTTCATGACCTTGAACTTGAACTTGAAGAACTTCTTCATTAAGCCGTCGTGCTTGGAGATCTGGTCGTAGTAATACCTGGTGCGCCTCATGGTGCTGATGTAACTGAATTCCGGACTCGACATACGCTCTTCAAGATAGCAGGCATAGATGTTCTTGTACCTGCGTGTATTGCCCGTATATCTGAACAGATCGGCATAGATTATGTCTTTGAGTTCGTCAGTCATCGAAAATCTCCGGAAATTCAATCTCAAGGAAATTTTATATCTTTTATTAGAATAACTCAACCAAAAAATAAGACCCCGGCAAGTCGAAATCATATGTTATCGACTTGCCGGGACTTTAATAGTAAACTTGGTACATAAGCTCTATTCAGGAGGACGATACCATGCAGAAATATGTATGTCAGATTTGCGGATATGTTTATGATCCCGAGATCGGTGATCCCGACAGCGGAATCGCAGCAGGAACGGCATTTGAAGATATTCCCGAAGATTGGGTCTGCCCCGTCTGCGGCGTAGGCAAGGACAGCTTCGCACCCGAGGCTTAATCCTTATCCTTCCTCGGCGGAGGGAAACTGTAGTAGACCTGACCCGCTTTCGTACCGCCGCGGAGAAGCGCCATCTCTTCTATCGTGACGAGCTGGTAACCGCGGCCGATAAGTTCGGGCACGATCGTCTTGACGGCTTCTGCCGTTGACTTCATCCTGTCGTGCATAAGGACGATGGAGCCGTCGTTCGTGCTCTTTTTCACTTCCCTTATGGTCTTGTCGGCATTGTCGTGAGACCAGTCTTTCGTGTCCACTGACCAGTTGATCAGAGGCATGTTGACTGTCGACTTGACCTTCTCGTCTGCGGCGCCTCCCGGAGGTCTCAGATACTTTGTCCTGACACCGCAAAGTTCATATACTATGTCATCAGTAAGGGATATCTGTTCTAGGATATCCTTTTTTGACAGCTTCGTAAGGGTCTTGTGGTTCTGTGTGTGATTTGCCGTGAGAAAGCCTTCGTCATGCTGGCGGATGATCGCGTTCTTATGGTCAGGAACGTCTTCGCCGTTGATGAAGAAAGTAGCCTTCTGATCATATTCGTTGAATACGTCAAGGATCTGTTCCGTGTACTTGGAAGGACCGTCATCAAAAGTGAGCGCCACCATGGGTTTGTCACCGTATACGACTCTCGTGATAAGGCCTTCTTCAGCAACATAATAGATGTTGTTGTCGAGGATCACGCGGCCCGCTCCGGCAGCCTTCTTGTTCTTAATGAGATACTGCTTTCCGTCAGCTTCGCCGATGCCGTCCGTTACGGTCTTGCCGTCCTTATCGATAAAGACCCTGGTGTTGCCTCTCTCCTGCCAGCCGGCTTTCAGATCTTCTTTCGAAACAGGTGTTGTGGGATCTGTCGTAGTACGGGGGAGATCAGTTGTAATGAGAACACTTGAATTATTGGAAGCGGCAGTTTCTCTTTTCGCATCATCGATCTTGTGCTTTAACCATACCGCACCAACTCCCGTCCCTAAGACGAAGATCACGATCAATGCACTGACAACGCTGCCCTTCAGTTTTTTCATGCCGCACCCTTTTCCCTGTTTTCGTTGAGGTAATAACTATTCTAAGAGGCTGGGCACAAATATCAATTTCCAACGTGTTACATTTGATTACAATTGTTTTACCTTGGGACGCAAGGTTACTTTTCGCTCTTCTTTTTGTTCAGCAGATAGAAAACAGTTCCCGTTATCGCAAGTCCCACGGCGATGCCTGCGAGGAGCAGGATGAGAAAAGTCAGAGTGTGTCCGTTATCGATATTGGTAAATCCATAAGGATAGTAATTGCTCCACTGATCTTCGGGAATAGCTCCACCCATGGAATTCCTGTAAGTTACGAAACGCGTTATCACGGCTGTCCAGTAAATGACCGGAGCCGCGAGGGCAGCGAAGATATAATGCACTTTATATGAATTGCGCTTATCGCAAAGGATGCCGTCACCTATATAAAGTATGGGAAGAAGGAGATGCTTGAAGATGCTTCCGGGCGCCCAGAATCCTGCCGTCCAGAGCTTGTCGGGAAGAACGAAAGACGACACAACGAAAGTCGCGAATATCATTACCTCGGCACAGAACTTGAGCAGGCGGAATGCCTTGTTGTCCAGGACGGCTTCGTTCCCTTTTGCAGTGGACATGACAGTTCCCGCATAGGTAAGGATAGTCATTGCCGCAGCAAACCATACAGACCAGTTGGTGAAGTAGAGCATGACCGGTTTATATCCCAGGAAAGACCATACAACGGCAATGACCGCGACCGTCAAAAGGATCGAACGGTAGACCAGCCTTCCTGCAGTCTTTTCGTATAAGCATTTCATATCAGTTATCCCTCCTTTTTTCAAACGCCTCTGATTATACAACTTGCAAGAAAGCCTTGCGAGATGTTTGTTATAACAGACATCAATTCGAAAGGCTTTTTCAAGTGTGCCTTGGTTTATAATTTAAACCATAATATCGGTGGCCCGCTCATGCCACCGGAAAGGCGGTAAATTATGAGTAGAACCTTGGAGGATGTCCTTGCCATGATCAAGGACAACGGCATTGAAATGGTCGACTTCAAACTGACCGACATCGACGGCAGATGGAGACACTTATCCATCCCCGCTGACAGGCTGTCAGAGAAGACGATGACTCAGGGTATCGGTTTTGACGGTTCCAACTACGGCTATGCGCCTGTTGAGAATTCGGACATGGTCTTCGTACCCGTTCTGGATTCGGCAGTCATAGACAAGTATTCCGAGACTCCGACATTGTCAATGATAGGCGACGTTAAGGTCATCGAGATCCCCGAAAACAAGCCCTTCGACCAGTATCCGAGAAATGTTGCTAAGCGCGCTCTCGAATATCTGAAAGAGACCGGCATCGCGGACACCATGATCATCGGACCCGAGTATGAATTCTATCTTTTCGATGATATCAATTACGAGGTAACCTCCCAGGCTCTTTCAGTCAATATCTTCACCAAACAGGCTCACTGGGCTTCCAATTCACAGTCCAACAACCTGGGTTATCAGATCAAGCAGGGTGCAGGCTATCACGCCTCCCTCCCTATGGATGTCTGCAACGATATCCGTTCCCGTATGTGTCTTGCCATGGCTGACTGGGGCATCAACGTCAAGTACCATCACCCCGAAGTCGGCGGCTGCGGCCAGAACGAGATCGAAGTTGAACTGGGCGAGATGTTAAAGCTCGCTGACGACACGATGGCAGCCAAGTACGTCATCAAGAACGAGGCAGTCCTGGACGGCAGGACCGCTACCCTCATGCCCAAGCCTCTCGCAGGCGAGGCAGGCAACGGCATGCACGTTCACATGCTCCTCACCAAGGACGGCCAGCCCGTCTTCTACGATCCCGACAACTACGGGCAGCTGTCTGATGAGGCTCTCTGGTTCATCGGCGGACTTCTCACTCACGCAAGATCGCTTTGCGCGATAACGAATCCTTCCACGAACTCCTACAAGAGGCTCGTTCCCGGATTTGAAGCTCCCGTTACGATCGGCTACGCAATGGCAAACCGTTCTGCAGTCGTCAGGATCCCCGCTTACGCGAAGACTCCCGACACCAAGAGATTCGAGCTGCGTAATCCTGATGCTACATGCAATCCTTACTATGCATATGCAGCTATCCTCATGGCAGGTCTTGACGGTATCGCAAACAAGATCGATCCTCACGAGAAGGGCTGGGGTCCTTACGACTTCAACCTCTTCGATCTGTCAGACGAAGAGAAGGCAAAGATCGAAGGCCTCCCTTCATCCCTTACGGAAGCGATCGAAGCGCTGGAAGCTGATCACGATTATCTTACCAAGGGCGGTGTCTTCCCCGAAAGGCTCTTAAACCAGCTCATGAAGCGCCTTAAGAAGACCAATGCCGAACTTTCGAAGATCCCTCATCCGGCCGAATTCGAGATGTATTACGATCTTTGATCCTCATATCAGGCATAAAAGAAAGGAGCCGCACAAGCGGCTCCTTTTATTATTTCAAACTTCAGATCTTCAAGGGATCATCTTGCCAGTTCCTCCAGGATGTCAACGCATCTTTCGAGACCTATCTTTCCGCTGTTAAGGCAGATGTCGTAATTGGGAGCAAAGCCCCATTCAAGATCCGTAAAGAACTTATGGTTCAAGGCTCTTCTCTTATCTTTATCGGCGATCCTCTTCTCGGGTTTGACATCCGTCTCGCCGTAGATCTCGACCACCCTCTTCTTGCGGAATTCCATGTCGGCGCAGATGAAAACATTCAGGACATCATCATATTCCCTCAGGATATAATCGGCGCTTCTTCCGACTATTACGCAGGGCTTGCCCGAATCTGCGATCTGTCTTATGAACTTGCTCTGCTCGGTCCAGATATAATCGTTGGCAGACATGCCGTACATCACGCCCGGCATCATGGAACCCGAATCGAAGCCATAGGAAAAGATCGTCCTTCCGGGCGACCTCTCGCCCTTTTCGGCAATGAACTGTTCGGAGAACCCCGTCTTTTCCGCAACGGATTCGATTATCTCTTTGTCGTAATAATCGTAGTCTAATCTCTTGGCAAGTTCCTTGGCGATCGTCCTGCCGCCGGAACCGAACTGTCTTGAGACCGTTATGATCTTCTTTGCCATATAAGACACCTCCTTTTCCTCTCTTTTACAAAACTATTGTTATGTCCAGCTCAGATTGATCCTTACTATCTTTCCGTCCTTTACGACTATCGGCTGGAGCAAAGCCATACCTGTGGCAAAACCGTTGGATCTTAAAGTATATTCGTCATTGGTAAAGGTACTGCCGATGTAGTACGCCGAATCCAAAAAGGGATTGCCCGTCTCACCATGTGTTTTCTTGTATTCTTCGATATCCTCAGCCGAATAGAGCATTTTGAAGCCGTCATAGATCTCCACCTCTTCGGATATGGGAAGAAGGGCCGTTCCTAAGTACTTATACTCGGGAATGTCGCTGGCGCCGTAGAGCTGCATGTATTTGCCCTGCATCTCTTCAGGAAGATAAACATCATCAAGCCAGAACTCTTCTCCCTCGAAAGTGGATTCAAGACCGGACGTGCCCTCATCGACCATGAAGGTCTCGCCGGATCCTTCGAAAGTGACCTTATCGCCGGATTTTAGTTTTTTCGCATCCTCGATCTTGATATAAGATCCTTTCCCGTATGTAAAAAGGAAATATTTACCATCCTCTGAATAAGCGATATTATCACCGTAATAATATCCGTCCTTGATGCTCTTCTCTATCGTAAGGTAAGGATCCCTCGTATCGAAAAGTGCAGGCAGGCTCTTAACGGTCTTATAACTCAGCATCTTTTCGGGTACAGCGTAGTCCTTCCAAAAGCCGGTATCGTATTCGATCAGCTTGTCTCCGTCCGCGCAGTATGATTTTCTTGTCGAATCTGATGCAAGGATCAGAAGGACCCAGAAGGGACCGTCAACATCCTTATCGTAGTCAACAAAGAAACCGTATGTCGATCCCGGATAATCCTCCTCGAATCCGTCAATGAATGACATGAACAGATCGTAGAATTTGTTATCCCTGATCTTTCCGCTGTCAGGGAGGCCGTCAGCCTTTGCAGCAACATCGGAAGAAGACGCGGAAGTCTCATCTGTATCTTCCGAAGTATCCTCTGCTTCAGAAGTGGTTGTTGTCGTTGCTTCCGTTGTTGTCGTAGTGGTGATCTCTTCGATTGCAGAAGTTGTCGTCTCTACGGTATCCTGCGTCGGAGTCTCGTGCACGATATTACATCCTGCAGATGCAAGAAGCGACATTACCAGCAAGAGTGCAATGGTTTTCGGAAATCTTTTCATAATGTTCTCCCCCCTCATAATTCATACATAGATTATACTACGGTAAATGCTTCTTTGATATCTTTTACAAGTCTTCTGTCTTTATGTCAGACAGGTCGAGTTCGTCTTCCTCCTGCACCTGCGGAACCATGACGGGATTAAGTTCCCTCATGAACCTGTCCCTGTTCCAGGCAGAAGTCGCATCACCCCTGCTCCTGTCTTTCTCGATTATTGGTCTTGCCAGCTCAACAGCCCTCTTAAATGCTCTTTTCTGAAAAAAATTTGCAACATAGACCCACAGGAATATCAACGCAATGAGTCCTGCAGAACATCCGAAGATAATAAGCGATAATCGGGGATATATGAGCGTATAAGATCCGTCTATGGTCTCTGTCGTGATCTCTCCCATTCCGCGGCCGCCAAGGCATAAGAAAAATCCCAAGGCTGCAGCAATGGCTATGATGGAGATCAACAACCATTTTACGATGCTCTTTGTATGCCTTCCTATCCTGAAGATCTTGGGGATCTTCTCCTGCCGGTCCCTGAAAAAATAATCCACATAATCGTTTTCCATGATTCCCCCCCGAAAAACTCTTTAATTCCCTGTCAGTATATCATGTTCTTCAGTGAAGGTAAGGTGCGGATCACATACATATATGTAATATATACATATGATAATATGCCCCAAAGCCCCTAATTCATTGGATTTGTGCATTTTTGACATAGGAAATATCCGCCCGGATTTAAGGGATTATTCAACCTGTGAATTCGGAATTTGCCGGATACGATTTTCCTTGATTAGGGGCGGGGAAATTATATAATTATCTCAGAGGGTTGAAAGGAGGGCAAAGAAATGCCTACAAACATCAATTTTTTACTTATTGCAGGAATCGTGATCGCAGTGATCTTCGTCATCGTGATCATTGCAACAAGCTATGTAAAGGCACCGCCGAACAAAGCTTACATCATCACAGGTCTTAAGAGGAAACCTAAGATCCTTATCGGTAAAGCAGGATTAAAACTCCCCTTCCTCGAGAGAAGAGACGAACTCCTTATCGAGCAGCTGTCTATCGACATCAAGACCGGAGACTTCGTTCCGACCGCTGACTTCATCGGTGTTAACATCGACGCAGTAGCAAAGGTCCAGATCAGGACAGATGATGAAGGCATCAAGCTGGCCATGAAGAACTTCCTTAACATGAACAGCCAGCAGATCAACCAGCAGCTCGTTGATTCTTTGCAGGGTAACATGCGTGAGATCATCGGAACCATCACATTGAAGGAACTCTGCAACGACAGAAAGTCATTCGGTGACCAGGTTCAGGAGAAGGCACAGGTTGACATGAACAACCTCGGTATCCAGATCATCTCCTGCAACATCCAGCATGTTGAAGATAAGAACGATCTTATCAATGCTTTGGGTCAGGACAACATGGCAGCGATCCAGAAGAACGCTTCCATCGCAAAGGCAAATGCCGAAAGAGACGTTGCTATAGCTCAGGCTGAGGCAGCCAAGGAAGCTAACGATGCAAGAGTCGCAGCAGATACGGAGATCGCCATCAAGCAGAACGATCTCGCTATCAAGAAGAGCGAACTCCAGGTCATCCAGGACTCCAAGAAAGCTGAGGCAGACGCAGCATATAAGATCCAGGAGCAGGCACAGCGTAAGTCGATCGAGGTTGCTGATACCGAGGCCGACATCGCTAAGCAGGAGAAGGCTATCGAGCTCAAGATGAAGGAAGCTCAGGTTCGTGAGCAGGCTCTCGATGCCGAGATCAAGAAGCAGGCAGATGCTGAGAAGTATCGTCAGCAGCAGATGGCAGACGTCGAGCTCTACAAGAGACAGAAGGAAGCCGAAGCCAAGAAGTTTGAGATCGCTCAGCAGGCTGAAGCAAAGAAGCTCCAGGCTGAAGCTGACATGATCGCAATGCAGAGAGAAGCTGAAGGTATCCGTGCAAGAGGTGAGGCTGAAGCTGACGCCATCAGGGCAAAGGCAGAGGCTGAGGCAGCCGGTATCGACAAGAAAGCTGAAGCTATGCAGAAGTACGGCGAAGCAGCCATCATCGAGATGCTCTGCAAGATGTACCCTCTGGTAGCCGAGTCCATAGCAAAGCCTCTCGCAAATATCGACTCCATCACCATGTATGGCGAGGGCAACACAGCAAAGATGACAGAGGACATCACAAAGTCCTTCAAGCAGACGATCGACGGTATCGGCGACAGCCTTGGAATCGACCTGTCCAGCGTCATCGGAAGCTTCGCAGGAACCAGACTTGCAGGCACAGGCTTGCTCAAAGACAAGAACACAACAGCCGCATCAGAAGCAACAAAGGAATAATACGGAATAAGGGAATCTTCATACGCGGCATAGTCACATTAAAGCGGCAGGACAGCTTATCAAAGCGGCCCTGCCGTATTCTTTTGATTTATCAGGAATATCTTAATACTCTCTGTTATTCATCTTCCATTCCTGCCATTTTTGTTCCCGCCTGTATCTCTGGGCCTCATAGGCCATGTTGGCAAAACGGGATGCCTTTTTGTATGCCTGTTTCTCACATATTCTCGATATCGAAAGCCATGCGGCAAGGATCACCACGACAATGCCGAAGAATATCTCTATAGCAAGGATCCTGTCATCGTATAACGTAAACATCGATGTCGTACACGAATCACCTCTTTGGCCGGTCGAGTACCAGATAGGTATCATGGCGAGCATACCTACGGTAAAGATAAAGATCGCGATAAGACCCACTACGACCACTTTCCTGCTCGGCCTGAATATCACGGGTATCTTATCCCTTTGTTCTTTGAATACAACCCCAAAGATATCCTCATAATCATCATTCATAAAATTCCCCCTCCTGATTCTTAATTTTTTATTCTTTTTCGATCAATAATTTGCGGCTGGTCTCAGCTCCTTCTCCTGCCTCTTATGGTAAGGAGCCTCAAGAGCGTAACTGCCGAACTTGCGAGAGCTACTGCATAAGTATCACCTGCCGCCCAAAGGACTTTCTTTGCATAGGGAAGCTGGTCGTCAGATACCCAGCCCAATTCCTTCATGGCTTTAAGGCCTCTCCTGCTCGCGTTGCGTTCGACGGGAAGAGTAACGAGATAGAACAGGAATACGACCGCATAAAGGAGAATTCCTATGGTGCTGACATTATATCCCATATTGCTCACCTCAAGGTTGTCAGCGGCATACATTATTATGACGCCCAGGATGACGACCCAGACACTTAATTTGGATGTGATCCCGGCTGCAGGAGCTATGAGCTGGCGGACCCTGTACATGAACATTCCCGAATGAGCCTGACATGCATGTCCGCATTCATGTGCGGCGATCGCAATGGCAGTGATCGAATCCCGCCCGTAGGTCGTGTCTGACAGATTTATCGAATCCTTTTTGGGATTATAGTGGTCCGTCATGGATCCGTCGGTATGCTCAATGTCGATACCGTCGATATTGTTTGCATGAAGCATCTCCCTGACACAGGTGTTTGCATCCTTGCCGCTTACGACTCTGACGTCGCTATACTTGCTTACAAGCCTTTTAAGCCTTGCCTGAACGATAAGGCTCCATACCATCACACCGATCGCGAAAACATAGTAGATCACTCTTTATACCTCCGGTATCATGCTTTATCTTTAAGCGCCTGATCGATCGCTATCGCGAGCTGGTCAGCGCAGGATGTTCCTCTGCCGCCGCAGTCGTTGCCCCTCAGAAGATCAGCGACTTCCCTGGCATCCTTTCCTTCGATGAGCTTGCCGATCGCAGCCGTGTTGCCCGGGCACCCTCCGAAGAATCTGACATCGTGGAGCTTACCGTCCTCGATACCGAAAGATATCATGCGGGCACATACCCCTCTTGTCTGAAATGTATGGTTCTCCATTGTATGTCCTCCTTAGATCATCTTCATCTTTCAGAAATAATATAACAGAAACTATCCGGATTTTTACTTGTAATCGTCCACATCGAACTTCCTGTCCTTGTAGTAATAGTCCCTGTCTTCTTCCGTTATCTCCCTTACGACTTTGCAGGGATTTCCGACTGCGATCATGTTGTCGGGGATGTCCTTCGTAACAACGCTGCCTGCACCTATCACGACGTTGTTGCCGATATTGACTCCGGGCATTATGCAGACATTCCCTCCGATCCAGACATTGTCTCCTATCGAGACATCGATCCCGTATTCATAGCCGGAGTTGCGCGATTCAGGATGAAGAGGGTGACCTGCCGTATAGATCGCGACGTTGGGACCCATCATGACATCGTTGCCGATACGGACCTTGCCGACATCAAGTACGATGAAGTTATAATTCGCGAAAAAGTTCTTTCCGACCTCTATGTTATATCCGTAGTCACAGTGAAAGGGCGATTCGATACAAAGATATCCTTCGCTTGTCTTTCCCAGGATCTCTCTTAAGAGCCGTTCTCTTTCATCTGCTTCATCAGGAGAGATATTGTTGTAGCGGAAGACCTTTGTCTTGGTAGCCGTCCTTTCCTCACTGAGACCGTCCATCCATGACTTGTAGGGCAGATTGTTGAGCATTCTTTCTTTGTGATCCATCTTACCGCCTCCTCACTGTTAACTTATCCCGGATCAGCCCGGGTATCGTGCTGCATAAAATTTCGGGAGGATCGTTGGTGAAAAAACCGACCGGATCATATCTTCCCCCCTTAAATCCCTGTCTTCCTGACAGTAATTGTACCACATCAGCCCGCTCAGGTATTAACTGGTTCATTTTCCGTAACGAATACGAACCTCATAGGTTCCTCTTATATTTATTAATAATCAATCATGTTATAATGTTTCCTAATCTGGGCTCATAGCCTCAGATAACAAATATCATCAAAGATCTGAAATGTCAGATCTGTCTTACGGAGATGAAATATGAAAGAATTAATGCTTGGAAACAAGGCGATCGCCAGAGGTCTTTATGAGGCAGGCGTTGCGGTCGCAAGTTCGTACCCCGGCACTCCCAGCACTGAGACCACTGAAGAAGCCGCCAAGTACGAAGAGATCTATTGTGAATGGGCACCCAACGAGAAGGTTGCCATGGAGACCGCTTTCGGTGCTTCCAGAGCCGGCAAGAGATCCTACTGTGCCATGAAGCACGTCGGACTCAATGTCGCAGCAGACCCCCTCTTTACCATGAGCTATACCGGTGTCAATGCCGGAATGGTCATCCTGGTCGCGGACGATCCCGGAATGCACTCCTCACAGAATGAGCAGGATTCAAGGCACTATGCGATCGCAGCCAAGATGCCCATGTTGGAGCCCGCTGATTCCCAGGAGGCTAAGGACTTCGTCATCAAGGCCTACGATATTTCCGAGCAGTACGATACACCCGTACTTATCAAGATGTGCACGAGAGTCGCTCACTCCCAGTCCGTAGTCGAGACAGGAGAAAGAGCTGAAGCAGCCGTCAAGCCTTACGTCAAGGATGCCGCTAAGTACGTTATGGTCCCTGCAAATGCCAAGAGACGTCATCCCATCGTGGAAGAAAGAACACAAAAGCTCATCGCACTGGCAGAGGAATCCGACCTTAACCGCATTGAAGAAGGCTCCGATACATCAATGGGTATAATCACTTCTTCCACTTCATATCAGTATGTTAAGGAAGTTTTCGCAGATAAGCATCCCGTTCTTAAGATCGGTCTTATCAATCCCCTTCCCGTTCAGAAGATCAAGGACTTTGCAGCCAAGGTCGATAAGCTCGTAGTAGTTGAAGAACTCGATCCCATCATCGAGACCCACTGTAAGACACTGGGCCTTGAAGTTACGGGCAAGGACATCTTCCCTCTGATCGACGAGTTTTCCCAGGGGCTTATCGCAACAAAGCTGGGTCTCCCTGAGAAGCCCGCATGCAAGCCCATCGAAGGACTTCCCGGAAGACCTCCCGCCATGTGCGCAGGCTGCCCTCACAGAGGAATGTTCTATGTTCTTTCCAAGCTCAAGCTTACTGTCATGGGCGACATCGGATGCTACACATTAGGTGCAACTCCGCCTCTTTGCGCTATCGACACGACAGAGTGCATGGGCGCATCCATCAGCTCCCTCCACGGCTTCAATACGGCTTTGGGCGCTGAAGCTGAGAAGAACACCGTTGCAGTCATCGGCGACTCCACCTTCATGCATTCAGGTATGACAGGTCTTGCCAACATCGCTTATAACCAGACAAATTCAACCGTCATCATCCTTGATAACTCCATCACGGGCATGACAGGCCACCAGCAGAATCCCACGACAGGCTATAACCTCCGTGGCGACCCGGCCGGCAAGATCGATCTTGAGGCTCTGGTACGCGCAATGGGCATCAACAGGGTAAGAGTAGTAGATCCCTATAACCTCGCAGAGGCTGAAGCAGCCGTCAAGGAAGAGCTTGCAGCAGAAGAGCCTTCTGTCATCATCTCCAGAAGACCCTGCGCACTCCTCAAGAAGGTAAAGCGCGGCGAACCCATCCAGGTCAATCCCGACAAGTGCAAGTCCTGCAAGGCCTGCATGAAGTTAGGGTGCCCGGCTATCTCCTTTAAGGACGGACACGCACACGTTGACACGACACAGTGCTTCGGCTGCAAGGTCTGCAGCGAGCTGTGCAAGTTCAACGCTTTCGAGACTTTGAACGGGGAGGCAGTAACATGGTAACAAGCATAATGATAGTAGGCGTGGGCGGACAGGGTTCCCTCCTCGCAAGTAAGTTGTTGGGCAGAGCCGCAATGGACAAGGGCTACGACGTAAAGGTATCCGAGGTCCACGGCATGAGCCAGAGAGGCGGAAGCGTCGTAACATATGTTAAGTTCGGCGACAAGGTCAACTCCCCCATCATCGACAAGGGTGAAGCTGACTACATCATCTCCTTCGAGCTGCTCGAAGCTGCAAGATATGTTGAATTCTTAAAGCCCGGCGGACAGATCGTAACCAACTCACAGCAGATCGATCCCATGCCCGTAATCGCAGGCACGGCTGAATATCCCACGGAACTCATCGCCAAGATGGAAGAGTCCGGCGCCAAGGTAGATGCGATCGATGCTCTCGCTTTAGCCGAGCAGGCAGGATCTTCCAAGGCTACGAACATCGTTCTCATGGGTGTCTTCTCCAAGTACATCTCCGAGATCAGCAAGGAAGAGTGGATCAAGGCTGTTGAGGCCTCCGTTCCCGCCAAGTTCCTCGAGCTCAACATGAAAGCTTTTGAGATGGGACTTTCTGCCAATGGTTGATCTTGAAGCAGTAAGAAAGTTTTTCGAAGGCGATAAATACGCCACGGAAGCAACCGGACTAGTGATCGAGAAGGCCGAGAAAGGCCACAGCACCGTATCACTCGAGCCCGACGGAAGGCATCTTAATGCAGTCGGCGGCCTGATGGGCGCAGTCTATTACACGATGGCTGACTTCGCTTTCGCCGTCGCGGAGAACTGCGTTCTCGATTCGGACACCATAACGGTAACACAGGCAACGCAGATGAATTTCTTAAGATCCTGGCACGGCGGCAAGATCACCTGCAATGCCGATATAGTAAAAGATGGCAGGAATATCTGCCTTTACGAGGTCAAAGCTTTCGACATCGAAGGCAAAGAACTCGCTTTAATAATCGTCAACGGTTTTAAGACCGTCCGAAAATAACCGCTCCCAAGGAGGGCACATTTTTATGATCTGGAACGAAGCAAAAGAGTGCATGTCACGAGATGAGATCGAAGCGCTGCAGAGCGCAAGACTCGTCAAGGTAGTCAACCGCGTCTACCACAACGTCGAGTACTACCGCAAAAAGATGCAGGAAGTAGGACTTGAACCCGGAGACATCAAGGGCATTGAAGACCTTGATAAACTCCCTTACACAACCTACGCGGATCTAAGAGATACCTACCCCTTCGGACTGGCAGCAGTCCCGAGATCCGAGATGGTCCGTGTTCATGCATCTTCAGGTACGACAGGCAAGCCCAAGATCGCAGTCTATACAAGACGCGATATCGATATCTGGGCAGAATGTGTCGCAAGATGTCTTGCCATGGCAGGCATCACGAGAGATGACATCATTCAGGTAGGTTACGGATACGGCCTGTTCACAGGCGGTCTGGGTGCACATTACGGAGCAGAGTATCTGGGGGCTCTCGTTCTTCCTATGTCCACCGGCAACACACAGAAACTGATCGACATGATGATCGACTGCGATGTCACATCCATCGCCTGCACACCTTCCTATCTCCTGCATGTCGCAGAAGATCTTGAGAAGGCGGGGCTCGTTGACAAGATCAAGCTCAAGTCCGCTATCTGCGGTGCTGAGCCCTGGACAGACGAGATGCGCGACCAGATGGAAGCAAGACTCAACATCAAGGCATACGATATCTACGGCCTGACAGAGATGATGGGCCCCGGTGTCGCATGTGACTGTGAGCACCACAAGGGTCTGCATATCTGGGAAGATCACTTCCTTCCCGAGATCATCGACCCCGTAACATTAAAGCAGCTTCCCAAGGGTTCCGACGGCGAGCTCGTAATCACCAACCTCACCAAGGAAGGTATGCCTCTCATCCGTTACAGGACCAAGGACCTGACATCCATAGAATACGATAAGTGCGAGTGCGGACGTACGATGGCAAGGATCCAGCGCTTCAGAGGAAGATCCGACGACATGCTCATCATCCGCGGCGTTAACGTCTTCCCTTCACAGGTCGAAGCAGCCCTTCTCACCGTTGAAGGTACGACTCCTCACTACATGCTCGTAGTCGACCGTGTCGATAACACCGATACTCTCGAGGTTCAGGTAGAAGTTGCAGAGAACTTCTTCACAGACGAGATCAAGAGCTTGGAGAAGCTCTCCAAGACAGTCCACGACAAGCTCAAGCAGGCCATAGGCCTTAATGCGAAAGTCAAGCTCGTTGAACCCAACGGTCTTGAGCACTTCGACGGCAAGAGCAAGCACGTAACAGACAAGCGTAAGCTTTATCAATAATCTAAGGGAGGTACCACTATGTTCGTAAAGCAGATTTCGGTTTTCCTGGAAAACACTGAAGGCAGACTTGATGAGGTATTGAAGATCCTCGCCCAGGGCGGTATCGACCTGCTCTCCGCAAGCCTTGCAGACACGATGGAATACGGCGTTCTCCGCCTTCTTGCAAAGGATCCGGAGAAGGCTAAGCAGATCTTGAAGGATGCAGGATTTGCGGCACGAATCGATGAAGTCATCGCTGTCGTCGTTCCTGACGCTGTAGGTAGCCTCGCCAAGGTCGTTGCCATGATCCACGATGCTGATATCAACATCAGCTATATCTACGGCCTTTCCATCGACGGTGAGGGCGCCCCCATCGCCATCAAGACAGGTGACAATGCCAAGACCGAAGAGATCCTCAACGCAGCAGGCGTCAAGACTCTCGGCATGGAAGACCTGCAGTAAGATCAAATAAATCAACTGATATTAAGACTGCCGCATATCCGCGGCAGTTTTTTTGTTCTCTTTTCGGGGAAAACAAAAGGCTGCCTCCCTAAGTGAAGTGAACCCACTTTGTTGGACGGTTTAAAATGAGTATAAGGACTGATTCCTTGCCTGGCAAGGAGTCAGTCCTTTCAGTTTGACCTGAATTCTTTCGTTGTTGTAGTAATCAATATAGTCTTCC
>JAEFAZ010000004.1 GCA_016292135.1 Saccharofermentans sp. | reverse complement strand
AACGCAATCCGAAATTCGTCCCCAGTGGGGACGAATTTTTTTCAGGTCGTCCAGGACGTCTTTTTAATGCCTCCAAACGCATCTTGTAAGAGAAAGCTTTTTCGCTGGGTAGGATTACCGAGCGCTGCAGGTTCGACTCAACCATAAGGATTATGGCTTCATCACGGCTCATTTCTCGGACATCTGCCTTTACATAAGAAAGGCCTGCGATTTCGCAAGCCTTTTTTCTTCGGTGTCCGGATACTACTTCGTAGCGTCCGTCTTCTTTTGGTCTTAAGGTGATAGGGGTGATGAGACCTCTTTCCTTGATGCTCTCCACGAGTTGATCCATATCTTCATCCATTCTCACCTTGAACGGGTGGTCAGGGAAATCGTCGATCAGTTCAATCGGGATGTCGTAGATCTTCGGGAGCCTGCTTTCAGCAAGTTCCTTACCATCTTTGAAGAGATCATCGTAAGCCGTGAGGCCTAGGTCTAACTTGGGCTTTTCTCTCAAGGCCGATCACCTCCTTAGCCAAATTCTCATAAGCCGTTGCTACCTTGCCACCGGGATCATGACCGAATATGCTTTTTCCCACATTCGGACATTCAGTTGCTCTGACGGAGCGGGGAATCTCTGTATTAAATACATTAATATTAAGTCCCACAGCTTCACGTAAGGCTCCTGTGATCTCTCTGGCATTTATAGTGCGGGAATCGACCATTGTCATAAGCACACCGTCAATCTGCAGTGAAGGATTAATCTGTCTTTTTATCTTTGCTATTGAATGGAGCAAAAGATCCAGGCCCTTCACTGACAGGAAAGACGGTTCACAGGGGATAATGACGGAGTCAGCAGCGACCAGCGCGTTGATCGTCATCATTCCGAGTGAAGGCATGCAGTCAATAAGGATAATGTCGTAGTTCTTCCTAAAAGGCTCAATGGTTCTTTTCAGCACCGATTCACGGCTCATGCAATTAAACAGAGCCGTTTCAGTACCAGATAAGCTGATGTTGGATGGGATAAGGTCGATGTTCTCGAACTGCTGTACAGTATTATTAAATAATATATAATCCTTATCTTCTCCAGTCATCTCATATTCCATGAGTTCGGAAAGCGTTACGTCAAGCGAATCAGGATCGTCACTGATCTTGCAGCTGCGGCTCAAACTAGATTGAGGATCGCAGTCGATGCACAGGACTTTCTTTCCTGCCTTCGCCAGCGCAACTCCTAAATTGACTGCAGTGGTCGTTTTTCCAACGCCACCTTTTTGGTTAGCTAAGGCAATTACTTTGCATTTGTTTTCCAAAGTATTTACCTCCGTAAAATAAAATGTTTATTAAGTAAAAATTCCAAATGATCGCAGTATTTCTCCTGTAGCCCCCCTGCGGGCGAGAGACCTACTGGCCTTTCGGCTTTCGAATCTCCCTGGGAAACCGGAAGGCTCCCGTACTGCTGACTACGGGATCATGGGAGGGGCCTTGGAAACCCCACCTCGGAGACTGATACGTCCCTCGCTGCTCTTCACAGAAGTATCTCCACTTTGTATCTGTCATCGCCTCCCTCGGGTTGCAACCCCGATTCTGACTCATCCCCTTTATCGCTCTCTCCCGGAGGAGGTCTTGGCGAGGTCGGAGTCAACTTGGCTTGGTATTTTAACGCCGATACAAGTGAACGTACCTTTCGGTTTAGTATTCAATTGTCAAGTAACGGTGAAGTTCGAAGTTATTTCTCCCTTCACTACTACTTGACTGAGAGGGGGTGTTTTTTAGCCTCGTTTTCGAAGAAATTTCAAAAAAATGCCCAAAATGGCACTTAGTGTTAAGAGGTCTTAACACTAAGGCCGTTTTTCGGGGTTAAAAAAAACGGTTTTTTCGATGGTTTTGAAAATGTTTTTTGCCATTTTTCGATTTTTTCTTCAAAATTTTCGAGGGTGAGGGTGCTATAATACCCTCCCGGTAATGAAATTTTTGAGGAATATTTCGATGGAACAGTATGAGTGGGAGAAGTTGTCTCCCGAACAAAAGAAGGTACAGTTATATTTGGAGCAGAAGAAGACTCTTGAGGCGTTTTTGGAGCGCGGAGCCATCTCTAAGGCCCAGTTCGATAAGAGTCTTGGTGATCTCACGGTTAAGATGGGGATGTCAGGCTTAGCTGAGTAGGCATGTTATAATGACTTTATCCAAGGATGGTCCTTGAATCAGATAATCAACAGCAGATATGTGAAAGGCGAAACTATGAAAAGAATAATATTAGGAATAGTAGTTGTTTCTCTTTTACTATCAACTATGGCATGTAACAGTAGAATGAACTCTGATAACGTTCCTAGTAGTTCTGAATCTATCCCTTCGTCGGAAGAATGCCCGACAGTCCATTATGACGTTGGGGATGTTGATCTCGAAAGACTTAAGGGATTGTATCCTGAATTCTTTGATCAGGATAAGAGCCCTGCTAAAGGAATAGAAATATATGTGTGGCAGATGTCTGCAGGTTCATACTCGTTTGGATTGATGTATGGTACTAACAGAAACAAAACTGATGAAGAAATATGGGATCTACAAAACAAATCGCTTACGCTGGAAGAAACGAAGGCTATCTTGAATGAATGTGGAGTTACTAAAGATGAGTTTTTTATAATTCCAGTCATTCAACCTTTTTCAAGCTATGCTTATACTATAGATGATGGTTATCAAGATAGAGTTAGTAAGTTGTTTGAGTAAGTATAGAAGATCAGCAAAACGCACTAATTTCGAGAAATGATCGCTATTGAAAGCAAATCATTTCTTGTGATAATCGCCTGAAATTATTGTAAAATCTTGTAGAAAGCGACCAAAATCGCGGGGTAATAGCAACCTATAGGAGTTTTTGTTATGAAAAAAATATGCGCATTGGTTTTAACTACGGCGATGCTTTTATCATTTGCATCATGCGGCAAGAAAGACACAACTAAAGACACAAAAACTACAGAGGCAAATCAGACTCAGACTTCAGAAAGCACTACTGCAGTTTCTCAGGAAAACAATGAGACCCAGGGATCGACTGAAAATAGCGGAGAAAGTATTCAACTAGGTGAAATAACTCCTGGTTGTATGTATATCTTAAAAGGCGGTCCCGTGATCTCAAGCATTGCTTTGACCGGAAATAGAGCAGGAAGTTCTGATTTTAATAATACCAAGACTGCTGCTGCCGGTATCAGAGATATTTTCGAACTCAATGAATATGTAGAGATGTACTTAACAACAAAGGCAACAGATGGTATTCAGGTATTTGTGTTCAAACATAATGAAGTTGCCGAAGTATATAACAATTACAACTATTCCGGAGAATTACAAAATCTTGTTGCAAGAACTGACTTAACGAAGCCAGAAAATGATGGTGACAGTTGGGGTTCCTTCTATGTAAATCCTGAAGATGCTGATCCAGGTTATTACGATATAGTCTTCGTGTGCGATGGAGCACCTGTTGTAGTAATAAAAGTCAGAATGTATGATGAAGAAGAGTTGGCAGGAAAAACTGATAACGAGTTGCACTCGCTAATGGATTCCATTAAGTATGAGTAATAGCCAATAAAATCAACAGGAAAATAATTCAAGGCCTAGCAGAATTCAAGGAGAAAGCAAAATGAAAGAACTGATCATTCCATCAAAACTGAACGAGGGCGATACCGTAGCTTTCATATCGATCTCGGGCGGCCGTGCCGGTGATGAAGATATGCTTCCAAGATACCTGTTGGGTAAAAGAAGATTCGAAAGGATCTTTAATGTAAAGGTGGTTGAAACTCCTCATGCGCTTAAGGGAAGCAGTTACCTTTATGAGCATCCCGAGAAAAGAGCCGAAGACCTGATGTGGGCTTTGAAGGATGATTCGATCAAGGGGATCATATGCAATCAGGGCGGAGATGATTCCTACCGTGTTCTTCCGTATATCGATCCGAAGGTCATTCATGATAATCCCAAAGTATTTATGGGCTTTTCCGATATTGCCACATGGATGGCTGTGTTTACATATGCTGGAGTCCGTGCTTATTACGGTCCTACAGTCCTTACACCGCTCGCACAGCCAGGAAAACTTGATGAGTACACCGAAAATGCGATCAGGCGGACACTGTTTTCGACTGAGGTAATAGGCGAGATCAAACCGGCAGAAAAGACAACGCCCATTGATTGGACTACCACATACAAGATCGATGGAGTGCAGTATGAACGCTTTCCTGATAATGATGAGATCGAAGATTTAAGAGATCCGATTCCCTGGACAAAAGGATCCGGCTACAAGGTATTGCAGGGGACTGGAAAAGTCAGAGGTCATGTTATCCCTGTTTGTGGAGGACCTCTCTGGCAGATAATGGGAACGAAGTTTTTCCCGGGTCCTGATGTTTGGGAAGATTCCATTATTGCGCTGGAACACTGTAACATCTATGACAGTAAACTTGCCGGATTACATGAGCTTCGTGCATTTGCTGCGGCCGGAGTGTTTGATAAAGCCAAAGCCGTGATCACAGGCCCGATGGATGATGACAGCAGGGAAACGATCCTTAAGGTAATATGTAAGGAAGTAAACAGACCTGATATGGTTATACTGGAAAACGTGGATTACATTCACAGAACACCTATGACTGTACTGCCTGTCGGCGCTCTGATGGAGATAGACTGTGATGCTCCGGGAATAGAAATACTCGAATCCGGAGTGGTCAGTTAAATTAACAGTTTTATAGACGATGACAAATCGCAGTTTGCAGGTGAGAAAAATGAAGTATAGACTTCCTGAAATTAACGACAAAGATATACTACAGAAATATGTACAAGAACACCATAATAACGGAGAAACCAGCATCAGTGCGAGCTTGGGTTTATCATCCTCTGATTATACTGAGTGGGTAACTAAGATAAAGAATAATGCTCTGTCTGGTGATGAACAATGGGGTAAATCTCTGCTGTATCTTTGCTTTGATGGGGACAGATTGATAGGTTTGCTAAGTGTTCGATATGAACTGCCAGAAGTGCTTTCTGAAAAATACGGCGATATTGGGTATGGAGTCAGGCCATCCGAAAGGAACAAAGGTTATGCTACTGCGATGCTCAAATATGCACTGTCAGTGTGCAAAGAAAAAGGAATGGAAAAGGTTATACTTGGCTGTTATAAAGAGAATCTGGCCTCTGCAGCAACCATTCAAAAGAATGGCGGGACGCTTATTGCAGAAAACGAAAACTATAAAGAAGGAAGAACTAGCCAATATTATCTGATAAGGCTGTAGTACTACAAATTCCGGTTTTTCCAATGCAATCTGCGTAAGCGGATTTGAACATATAAAAGTACGCCCGCCGTACCATTTGTTAATAATAGACGTGAAAATAAGGAATTAAACAGACAATGCCCGGGAGCACAATTTCGAGTTTGTTTAATGATATAATACCACCCATGACTAACGATAAGATTTATTCACAAGAACGGAGCATCAGCTCTGCATATATTGATTCAGGATTGAAACTTGGTATAGCTCAGGCTGTTCTTATGGTTCAGGATAACCTCACAGAATGCTTTAACATGATGAATTGCGACGGTATCTACTATAGAGAACTGGGTTACTTTTGGGTGTTTACGAAGTCAAAATTCAAGTTCTTTAAGAGGCCTCATTGGCGTGAAACGATTGAAGCATCAACGTTTACCGTTCAAAATTCGGGGTTGAGAACAAACGTCAACAGCATATTTAAGGATAAGAACGGCGAAACACTTCTGGTTGCAAATCAGGAGGCTTGTGTCTTGGATATTGAGAAGCACCGCCCGGTTCCGCTTTCAAAGGTTCCGTATCCGCAGGATGGATTTCCTGAGAAAGTGTTTACTGAAGACTTTGAGAAGTTTGATGTACCTGATCAGGACTATGAAGAAGTCTACGAACAGATCATAAGATCTTCTAATATCGACATGTCTCATCATCTCAATAATATTGAATATATCAAGTTTGCACTAAACGTATTCTCGGAAAAACACTTGTTAAATCATGAGGTTCGCGAACTTGAAGTGCACTATACGGGAGAAAGCAAAGAGGGCCAAACTCTGAAGATCCTGAGATGCGATAAAGCTGAAGGAACCTATATCAAGATCAAAGAAAGCGATCGCAGCGTGTTTGAGATGAAGATCAGGTTTTAAAACTATTCAGGATTATAATGATCTAGGAATGATGAATTCTTAAAGTTTGATAATTACCAGTTGTGTTTTTGAGATCGTTATATGAGAAAAGTAATAAAAACAGCCGTTCCGATATTATTACTGATTGCAGCGTTACTTGGACTGATATTCATTCCCCGCGACATCACGGTGGTTATTTATCCGCCTGATAATTCTCATAAACATACGATAGTTTTCGATGTTAATCCCTTATTGAAGATCAAGACTCCATCGGTGCGTGTAACAGAACATGACATCTCTCATATAGAAAATTCACAGCGCTATCCTTTTGATGCTTATGACTATGTCAAGGAACACGACAATGATGTGTACTTCGGTCAATATAATTCGATCTTTGCATGTGTCAGAGAGATAGACGATCATATTTACTATTACAGGATCTCCGATGTGGAGAATATATACAAAATAAGTAAGACTACAGGAGAGATAACGGCTTTTCCGATGTCGGATTGTAATGACCTTAATGATTCTGATATCCAAAAAGGATTGACCGAAGTAGATCACAACCTGCTCAAACATGTAAACATCACCACAGAAGCTTTAGCTGACAGCTATCCGGGATTTGCAGATGCCGTCAACAGCATTGACGGTGAATTCGATTGCCATTCTTCATATTACGTTGACGGCAGGATCTTCTTCATAAAGAATAAAACCCTTTACGAATACATCCCAGAAACCGGCAAGGCAAAAAAGACCTTGTACCTCGGAAAAGGAAGCCTTGAATTGATTACCATAAACGGAAAATGATAATCTATAAGAGGTAAGAAAAATCATAAGTTTTCCACTATATGTCAGGAGAAACAATATGCGTAGATTTCTTTCAATCGTCCTCATCGGAACACTTGCTTTGGGCATAGCAGCCTGCGCGAAAGAACCCGCTCCGTCAACCCCAGCATCCGAAAATACAGAAGTTACAACCGAAGCACCTGCGGAAGACCCGGTTGATAACAGCGATGATAAATTCGTCAGCGCTTATCCGGCCTTTAAGGTCACCTCAGAGAGCCTAGACGGCAAGTATTGGAGCAAAACCTGTGCATTCCAAGGCGATAATCTTTCTCCGCAGCTCTCCTGGGAGCCGGTTGAAGGCGCAACCACTTATGTCATCTACATGGTCGACCTGACCGCCAGCAACATCATCCACTGGAAGTCAGTCGGTATCACCGAAACAAACCTCCCTCAGGGCTGGGCAGTTTCTGCCTTCTCTCAAGGAGAAGTATCTAAAGCCGATTATGTCGGACCTAACCCGCCGTCGGGATCAACAAATCAGTACAATGTCTATGTTTTTGCGCTCAAAGCACCCGTAGAAAGAGTCAAGGGCAGCCTCGGAACTCCGGCTTTAAAGCTCCAGGAATTCATGGACAGCCTTGATACGGATGCAGAAGGAAATACAGGCAATATCGTGGCAGTAGGCCGCGTAGTAGGATATTACACCATATAATCATGAATTAATTACACTAAGGAAATTCTTGGATTTGTTTATGTGGAGTACATTAATATCGTCAGAAGAGATACGTAACTATGGGGATAATTAAAGAGATATTTGGGAAGGTAAGAATATATCAGCTTCGTTCACGCGTTGATAGCCGTGGATTTATGTCATATGTTTTCGACGAAAACATCTATGATTTCAGCATTAAAGAAGCCAGAATTTACAGCATGCCCAAGGAAGGCACTTTCTTTGGAATACACTATAAAGAAGAAAGCAGCCCGATGACGAAACTGGTTACAGTCATAAAAGGCAAAGGGATGGATTATGTTATAGATCTGAGAAAAGGATCACCGACCTACCTTCAGTGGGAATCGATTGAACTATCAGAAGAAAATGCCCTTGCAGTGCAGATCCCGGCAGGATTTGGTCATGCATTTATTTCATTGCAAAAAGATACGATACAGTTATACGCAGTAGACAGAAGCGGAGCCGATGCTCATTCTGAACATATTAACTATAGTGATCCGCAGATTGGGCTCAAACTTCCGATACCTGTTTCTGAAATTTCGGATTATGATCAGAATGCGCCTTCTGTCTTTTAGTGAACCGGAGGATTTGCAACCATTAGAACAGGTTATATATATGGTCACACCGCCAGTTACTACAGTTTCTGCAGAACAATCCTTCTGTTGCAGGATGCCGCGACTTCCTCGTCATGTGTAACAATTATAAATGTCATTTCTGACTTCTTATTCAAGTCCCTAATAATGCTGATAATCTCTTTTTCTGTCTCGTTGTCAAGAGAACCTGTAGGCTCATCTGCAAGTACGAGCATCGGATTGCAGACAATCGCTCTTCCGATAGCAACACGTTGTTTTTCTCCGCCGGAAAGCTTATCAGGATACTGGTTTTTAAGATTCAGAATTCCAAGTCTATCCATGACCTCATCAACTTTCTTACGCCGTTCACTCTTTGTATCATTTGTTTCCCAAAGTCCCAGTTCGATGTTTTCATATACAGTAAAGTCATTAATCAAGGCAAAATGCTGCAATATCACACCTATTCGATTACGCCTGAAACTGATCCCGTCAGCCGCTTTTTTTATTACTACATCCTTACCGTTAAATACGTATCTGCCGCTGTCTGGATAATCTACACCTGCAAGTATGTTAAGAAGTGTGGTCTTACCACACCCGCTTTTGCCCATAACAGCAACGAGTTCACCCTTTTCTACCGAGAAGCATAGGTCCTTGAGAACAGTTGTCGTGACGGTACCTGTCTTGTAACTTTTACTTATGTTATCGAGTTCCAATAAAGCCATTTTTATACTCCTGTCTAGACAATTTTGTTACGGATAAGAAGGTCGAGGTTGCAATTGCGATTGACCATAAAGGTTGGGATCAGCGATACCATTATAATCGGCAGCGTTAACAGGATTATTTGCCATAACGGGACATATAATCTTCCATATTCATAAATCGACAATCCTATAACGGGGAAAACAGATACAACAAACAGTATGAGAATTTCCAATGTTATGGACAGATTAATCTTCCATAACGGAATCCCTGCACACATGAATATGCAGTATTTGGTACGGTTCCTGACTGCACGGTTATAAAGTATGGCTGAAAGCGCAAGAGTGCATATGACTCCGCCAATTAACGCAAGGGTTCCGATTATAAAGACATTCCGCCTTGCCACGTCTTCAGTTTCTCTTTTTTCTGTACCATCCAATGCAGAGCAGACTAAAGTATAAAATCCGTTTTTGGTGGTAACTTCATTTACAAGAGCCTGTAAATCGATAGTAGGATCATCAATATAAACTCTTCTATGCTTGTCAAGAAAAAGGCCGTCAAGCTCTTCATATTTATCGATCCCCTCTTTATCTCTGGGAAAGATAACGGGACAAAATATATAATTATCTATAGAATATAATTGGTTATATGCTTCCAGATATGCTCCCTCATTCAAAAAACCGATTATTTCTGCAGAATCATCGCCGTAGTATTCATCATGAATATTGATAGTATCGCCCACCTTATAGACCGTTTTAAACTCATTTCCGAGAATAACACTGACAGGAACATTCATATCTAAATTGTCGAAATCATCAGAATTGAAATCCCTTCCTTCGACAATCTTCACATTCCATGCTTTGAAATTATTCTCGTTGACATATTCGACATGTATTTCAGGTTGCGGCTGTTCTTCATCAATAAATGGCAAAAGCTTTCCGCCGTCTTCTATATCATCCAAAAGTATTCCGGAAGAGCATTGTTCATAAAAAAATATATGCGGATTATCTTCAAGTTCTTTATAGACTCTTTTACCGACTTCATACATAGATGTTCTATTAACAATATCTGTATTGAAAGCCATGGAACTTTCGAAGGAATCAATATCTTCTTCCGCAAACTCTACAGAATAGCATCTTGCTATATCAGTCTTATCGTAATAGATGGAGTCAAAACTATACTTCAGGCATTCGTAATTCTGAAGGAAAATAAACACAGCGGCATTGCATAAAACCATGTTAATCAGAAGAGGTATGATTCTCCTGGGGTTTTGTAAAAGGGATTTAATTGTGTTATTAATCACAAATTTCATATCTGCCTTATTATCTCCTGAGGCTCTGTTTTAATAACTGATGAGACATAAAAAAGAAAACCAAGAATTGCAAGACCAAGAGAAGCACCCAATAAGCCAAGGATGACACTTAAACCATAAGAATATTCAAGTGCAAAGAAACCAGTGCAAAGCAGGATTATTAGTATTGTGAATCCGATTAAAATGCCGATAATACAATCAATAATATAGGATCTGCCTGTTTCTTTAAGTATCCTTCCGGTTCTGGAACCACACAACTTCATGATAGAGATCTTAAGTCTATTCCGTTCAATATACTGAATAAGTGTATTTATGTATACAAAAAGCATTAGTCCCACCATTATCACTAACAAGTAGTCCTTCATATATATCTTGCCTGATACGATATCTATAAAAGCTATGGGTGTTCTTCGAATCTTAAGGTCACACCCAAACAAAGATCTTGCACTATTTGCAAAGCTTTGATATACAGTTTCATTATTATCGGCGCAATCAATATAATATATTCCGTCAAGCTGTTCCTCAGGCAAAAGGCTGCCGATATTGATAAATACTATGCTGTCCAGTGCTGATTTGCCGGCAATACCGGTTATTCCCAAAACTTCGTATTTTCTTCCCAAATAGTCGTAATATTTTTTGCTATTCTCGTTATAAACATCTTTTTCCAGATTTCTTCCGACAACCGCATAACACTTATCTGATAAGCATTCCTCTTCCGTTAGAAATCTTCCGTCTATAACAGGCGGAAGTGATATATCCCCGCTGTAATAAACTGCACGCATAGTGCTTTTGTGAAGAGCAGCAAAACAGTCTGCATCAGATAAGGTCAGAAGCTTCTCAACGGAGGTCATTCCGTCATCCAATACTTTATTCTGAAGAATAAAATCAGGGTCATAGTGTTTTGTTGTTGTCACCTTGTTGTTATTCTCTTCAGGATAATCTGACGCTTTGCTACCATACGGTCTTATGGCAGGATTATCGAAGTCGAAGAAAACAGCACCTGAGGTTATATATCCTCTTGCCATTTGCTGATTAAGCTTATATTCGTTATCTGAACATATGAAAACATACCCTACCACGAGGAAGGAAAAAAACAAAAAGGAAACAGTAATATCGATGGCCTTTAAGTGACGTGATTTACTAAACATTTACACAAAGCAAACAGAAAGATAAAAGAACGAAATGAAGTGCTCTTCATATTCGTTGTCTCTATTCCATATACAAGCAGATAAGAAAAGAGTTTGTTTCAATGACTTCTAAATGAAAAAACAATATCAACCCCCAAATAATTAATCAAAATAATTCTATCACTAACAAACTATTTTTACACTAGAGAGTAAAAGAAAATACCATCACGGAATGAATATTTGATATACTACGCCTAACATCGAAAGATCTTGCAAGGTATTTCAAACATAGCGTTTGGGAGGTGGCCTATGTTTTATGTTCTTCTCTTTGCCGCGGCGTTCCTTTTTATGACAGCTGACCGTAAGATACGGACTTCTTCGGTCGTAGGTTCCTGTGTGACATTAATACCGTGCATCGTTATCGCACGTTGGATCATTGTCCATAGCAGGGCCCATGTCATCGGTTTCAAAGGATCATCTTATACGGCTGTTTTCCTGACGGCCGCATTAAGTATCCTTCTGGCTGCCGCTGTAATACTGCTTCTATATTTCCTCGGCAGTCTTTTGGCTAAAGCGGTAATGCCGCTCTCAAAAGAAGATTCCTCAAACAGGATAGTGGCGTCCCTGTTTTACATAGCGGGTATGTGCCTGACACTGATCAGCGGTCTGAGGCTGATATTGCTGGGTCTTTTACTCACACCAAGAAACCGCCTCGCCCTGAACCCGATGCTTAAAGGACAAGCTGTCAAGATCAGGCATTACATAAATGATTTCGCGGTCAATAGCAGCAATCTTCAGATCGCACTTTTCATATTAGGCGTTCTCCTGTTGATCATCCTTTCTTTCTGTATTGTCAGGATCGCAGTCAGAAGAGGTCTTTTCAGGGATCTGAAAGCTTACGTCAAACCGGATAAAAAAGATCTGAAGAACAACAAGGCAATACTGATCGGAGAGATCCTTTCCGGTATCGGTGTGCTTGGAACGGTATTGATCTCCGTCGTATGCGTCCTTACTCCGAAAGGAAAAGGAAGGATATACTTTTTTGACGGATATGATTACACGAAAATATTAAGCTTCCTTGCTCTTGCACTTATGATGACAGGAGCGATATTCCTGATAGTCGGGATCATCATTCTCTTGGCAAAGAGACAAGCAAGGCACAAGAAGCTGACTATATATATCGCTTCTGTCCTGATCATTCTTTCATATCTGTCATCTTACATTATATATTTGAATGCAGCGCAATGTATTATAAGAAATCTCTGAGATGGATAATGCAGCGAATGTTTTCGGACTTGATAATAGAAAAGGGTTATAATCTTTTTGGGGGCGGAATAAGCAAAGCCGTTTGGAAAGGGATAGGGCTATGAAAAGATCAGTTTACTTCATCATCCAGATAGTTTGGTCATTTATCCTTTCGACTGTCGTCTGGTACCTGACGCTCGCAAATTCAAGATTTGATTTCTACGGGAATGGAGACAACACGACCCCGGGTGTCATCATATTTGTCGGAGCCGCCGTCTACGTGATACTGACGATCGTCCAGATCGGTGTCGGAGTCAAGAAGGTGAAAGGCTGGCGTTGGTGGGTCATCCTGATATCACTGCTGATCGCCGGAGCAATGGCATTTTTGGGCTTATATGCTGCGGTTTACGGATCGGAATTTTTGAATAAAATGTTTTAACCCGGTCTTTGAGATCAGCCTGAGTTTCTCATGATCCGTTTCCCGCTTCCTTGCTCAACCAGAAGGCAACGTTTTCGATCCTGTCGTTAGTTGCTTTGTAGGCAAGATACCCTTTCAGGAAGAACGTTCTGCAAGCGTTGTCTTCGGTAAAACCGTACCACGTCTCGTCCGGAGTGATATACGGTTCGACCGGAATGACCGTAGGCACTGCTTCTTCAGTAGGGAACACGTCATAAGCCGGATCGTCCGTTATCCTTCTGAAGTCGCGGTATTGATTCTTAAGAGTAAAGACGGAAGTCTTACCGTATGGTTTAAGCCACTCTGCCGTTTGGCCGTTTTCGAGCACGTCGATCGCTTCATAAAGGCGCCCCAGCGGATTGGGTCCGACATCATGATTATCGATTAAGTATATGTTTCCGTCTGACGCGAAAACGTATAATTGGTAGTTTGCGTTTTGGTAAGCAAACGGAATGACAGGCATTTTATAACCGGGCCATAAGAAAAGAAATAGACATACCCCGGCTGTAATGCAGAGAACAAGGATTGCGATCGGAATAATTATCTTTTTTGCTTTCATAACGACCCCCGCTTTTCGTCCTGTTTATATTTTATTCCTGAATATAGGTCTTGTTCAAGAACTTCCCCGGAGCTGCGGATCTTTGCAGAAGCCGGATCGAAAATATATGTTGACATATGTCAGAAATGAGTTATATTAATCTTGACATATGTCAATTATGGTGTTCGGAGGTAATCATGCCGAGGTCTACAAAATGCAGAAAGATATGTAGTTTTCCGGACTACTACAGTTTTGTTCCCGAGGAAGCGGACGCAGAGGGGATCGAAACCATAATGTTGTCTCTTGATGAGTATGAGACGATCAGGCTTTTGGATCACGAAGGACTCAATCAAGAAGAGTGCGCTGCCAGAATGGGAGTGGCCAGGACAACTGTAACTGCAATGTATGATTGTGCCAGAAAGAAGCTTGCAGGAGCTGTTGTTGAAGGCAAAAGGCTGCGCATAGCCGGAGGTAACATCAAGATCGACAGGGAAAAAACCGGGCTCAATGTGAACCTGAAAGACAAAGGAGATAAAACAATGAGAGTAGCAGTAACTTACGATAACGGAAATGTATTCGGACATTTTGGAAGGACCGAACAGTTCAAGGTTTATGATATCGAGGACGGGAAGATCGTCAATACTCAGATCCTGGATACCAATGGAGAAGGATGCGGAGCGCTTGCCGGTATACTGAACATCGCTGGTGTTGACGCATTGATCTGCGGCGGTATCGGCGGAGGGGCAGTCAACGCTGTTCAGGAAGCCGGTATCAAGTTATATGCAGGCGCAAGCGGCAGCACCGATGCTGTTGTTGAAGCTCTGATCGCCGGAGATCTTGATGCAAGCGGCGAGGCAAATTGCGATCATCACGAGCATGGTGAAGGACATTCCTGCGGCCATGGAAAGTGTCACGAATAAGGCATAAGGAGACTTTAATAATGTCCGGGGTTTCACTGGTTCCGTTGAAGGAAACTGACAGGGAAAGTTTTATTATAGACAATCAGAAAGCCTTCAATTACGGTGCTTTGGAAGAATTCGGAAGAAGAGATGATCATTTCGAAGAAGATGATCAGATCATTTCGCGCGAGACTATCGAGAACGCCATAGACAGCGGTGAAGCCTACCGCATTATCTGTGACGGGGAAACAGTCGGAGGGATGGTCGTTAAAACAGACGGGAGCAAGGGTGATCTCGAGCTCCTCTTTGTTTCTCCCGAAGTTCACAGCAAGGGGATCGGTTATTCGGCATGGTGTGAGATGGAAAAGCTCCATCCTGAAGTCAAGGTCTGGGAAACCGTAACTCCATATTTTGAGAAGAGAAATATACACTTCTACGTGAACCGCTGCGGATTTCATATTGTTGAGTTCTTCAACAGCCATCACCCGGATCCGAATGATCCCGGCGAAGGCGGAACGGCAGATGAGCAGTTCCCGGAAGGCATGTTCAGGTTTGAAAAACGGATAGAGTGACAGGTTAAAGATCCTTTAACAGCGAAGATAATTCATCGTCTTTGCCGTTTTCGAGAACATAGCCTACTATATCCTTTTTGCTTAACACTTTTTCCAGAAGAGATTTATCCAGGGCTTTTAAGAGTTCCGGCATGCTTATCTGCGAACTGTTCCTGATCTTCTTTAAGAGCTTTGTATCTTCAAGCTTTCTTGCCGCTTCGCTTTTCGGATACCCCTGCCCGAAAGGTTCCGAAAACAGCTTTGCTAGAGTTTTATCCATATTCTCCCTGCCCGCCCAGGTATACTCTTCGCCCAGGGGGAGAGACACGGCATTGCCGTTATTTATCTGTGCGAAAAGATAAGCATCCTGAGGAGTCGGGATATATCCGCAAAGAACACCCGGCATATTGTTGCAGGCGAGCATCATGCCCTGACCGGAAGAACAGCCTGTGACAACAAAGTCCACGGCTCCGCTCGACAGCAGAAGACCGACCAGAACAGATATCTCGATGTAACTAAATCTTGTTTCATCGTCTGCAAAGCAGCCGAAGTTGATAACATCTGCATCAGGCGCGTACTTCTTGACCGTGCCGTATATCAGCGCGTTCTTTTCAGCTTGTGAACTGGCTTGTACTACTGCGATCTTCATGATTGATCAGCAGGTTCTGAAGGCGCGGGATCCATCTTCAGGATCTCTTGTACGAGAGTCCCGTAATTACGGTGAGACTGTTCTGCCTCGTTGCATTTTTCGTTGTACAGGTCAGTGAGTTCCTTTATCTTATTCCCGGCAGGCTTCATGCTTGCGAGTATGTGTTTTGCAGTTACCGATTTTTTTACGTTGTAAGCGACGATGGCTGCCGCTATTAATGCTGCGATAAGGATCAGGAACCACCATGCCTTGCTTGTGATGGCAACTGTAAATATAAGCAATGGAATTGTGATCGCGACGACAAGAATGGCGTCGCGGTATGTCTTATCCATTTCCGAAAATTCATCTATCACTGCCATGAATTTGCGCGAGTTTATATAGTATTCATCCTTGATCTGGTTGAGTGCGTCCACGGCAGAATCCTTCTTCCGGTCAAGGTCCTTACACTCCCTTTTCAGATCCCTGTAATGACTGAGCTCATCGAGAGCTTCACGGATCTTCTCGAAGTAAGCCTTATCACCTGGAAGACAATTTTCGACCGCATTGATAAGAGAAGGTTCATCAGACTTGGCGTGAACTTCGTTGTCCCTTAACATCGTTTGCATGTTCTTCCATTTGTTTTCGCAAAGGAAGAGACCGCGCAGGGCATCAAAGTCATGCGGGTCTTTTGCGAGGATAAAATCATATGCGTCTTTAGCCGCGCCGTATTCGCTCCTGGCGATCGATCTGGAAGCTACGTCTTTAACATTATCCTCGCGGAAATATTCGTAGTCGTAAGAAATGCCGCAGAAAGGGCAGAGATATATCTGCTTATCAAGATCTATCCTGAGAACTCCGCCGCAGGTCGGACAAAGATTACTCTTTACGCTGGTCATTTCTATCCTCCATTACCGCGATTGATACAGAAATAATATCAATTGCAGGGCTAAATGACAATATTTTCAGGAGTTCCGGAAACGGCTTTTGATATAATCTATGCATTAATTATTCAGAATGAGAGAGACTTAAATGAAAGCACATACATATGAGATCAGGACAGAACGCTTGCTCCTGCGCCCGATGACTGAAGCCGATGCGGAAGCCGTTTGGAAGTGGGTAAGTGACGAGCGCGTTGCAAAGTATATGATATACCCGACATATAAGGACAAAGAGAAGCTGCACGAGTGGCTTCGCTCAATTGAAGAGTTTAATGGGGAATATCTGTTCGGTTATGTCCGCTTATCCGACGGGGAACTGATCGGCAGCGGCAGTATCGGACCGGACCATAAGGAAGGTTTCTGGGGATTCGGTTATAACCTCAGGTACGACTGCTGGGGACAAGGTTATGCGACGGAGGCCGCGAAAGCGATGATAGAATTTGCAAAAGACAAATTCGGCATAACTCATTTTGCATCCCGTCACGCAGAACCTAATATAGCATCGGGTCACGTGATGGAAAAGTGCGGTCTCCATTTTGCCGGCTACGGAGAGTTTGAAAAAATCGACGGCAGCTGCAGGATGCGCACCATGGAATACGAAGGGATCCTGTGATCAGAGTTGTCAGATAACCATATCTTGACATTCTAACGGTCGTTAGATAAAATCTCTCTAACAACTGTTAGAGAGGCGATATATGAATACCAAAGAAAAGATCATGGATGTTGCACTTAACATGTTCTCGGAAAGAGGATATGAAGCAGTGTCGATAAGGGATATCTGCGGTGAAGTGGGAATAAAGGAAAGCACGCTTTACTATCACTTCAAGAACAAGAAGGACATTCTGGATTCTCTCGTTGAGAAATTCAGAGCACATATTGACGGTCTTCTTTGTCACATCGGCGAGTTCAACAGTCACCCTGAAAGTAAAAGCGACAAAGATATCAGTGAGAACATGATGGATACATATATGATGGACAGTTATCTTTTCGATCCGTTCTGCAATCTGATGTTGAGGCTAATGATGATCGAGCAGTTCCATAACGAGGAGATAAGGGTTCTTTATGAGAAGACCTTATTTACCGACCCTTACAAGATACAGATGAAAGTCTTTAAGATGCTGGCTGCCAACGGTGTGATAGCGGATGAAGAAGTTGAATGGACCGTCCGTGAATATCACTCGTACATGACCATGCTCACGTTCAAATATCTTCTTAACGGAGATCTGACTCCCGGGCGCAAAAAGGCATACAAGAAGGAAGTCCACGATTATCTGATGCGCAGGTTTAACTCATGAAAAGGATCGCGATGTTTACAATGGGCACCAGAGGTGATGTCCAGCCCTATATCTACCTTTCGAAGGGATTGATGAGAGCAGGTTATGATGTAACTCTCGGAACGCACCCCTGCTGGAGAAGCCTGGTCGAAGGATCAGGCGTTCATTTCGAGCCGGTCGGACCTGATATAGATATCGAGAAGGAGACAACTGTTATTCGCGGAAGATCGAAGAATGCTGTCTCGAGCCTGCTGAAGACGATGAACTTCATCATGAAGATAATCGAAGGGGCTTCTGCCGAGGTATATGAGCTCTGTAAGGACAAGGATCTTATCATCATCACGCACAGCCAGATGGGCGCGGTCGAAGCCGGACTTCTCGGCATACCGACAGTCAATGTGACTCTTCAGACCGAGATGATCGGAGAAAATCTCAGGAAGAAGAAATTCTTTGAGAAGGTCTTCGGGGATATCATTGCCCGGCAGGCTGCAAAGCCTACAAACAAGATCCGGAAGCTATACGGACTTAAGCCGGTAAGGTCTGCGGAGGAAGTGATGTCCGACAAGCTCAATCTCATTCCGGTAAGTAAATATGTGATCGACAGAAATCCTTATTGGGAAGAGAAAAATGTACTTACCGGTTATTGGTATGAGGATGAAGAATATACTCCCGACGTGAAACTGAAAGAGTTCCTTGATAAAGGCGAAAAGCCTGTGGTATTGGCGCTCGGAGCCATGTCTTTCGAAGCGGGATCAGACAGAAAGAAGCTTGATATGTTCGTCAATGCATTCCGGAAAACGGGATGCAGGGCGGTCATTCAGGGATTTCAAAAGACGCTTAAAGATTATGAACTGCCCGACAGCATGATCGCAGTGGGAAGCGTTCCGCACAGCTGGTTGTTCAGGCAGGCAAAATTCGTGATCCATCACTGCGGGTTCGGCACAACGGCAGCTGCGATGATATACGGTGTTCCGTCTATCCCTGTTCCTCATGTTCTGGATCAGCTTGGTTTTGCCATGCAGCTCGAAAAGAAGGATGTAGCCGTAAAAGCGGTCAAGGCCAAGGATCTGACGGAAGAGACCATCGTATCTGCGATCGAAAAGATGAACAGGACATATGAAGTAAAGAAAAAGAACGCAGAGGAACTATCGGAAAAGATCCGCAGCGAAAACGGTGTAGACGAGGCAGTAAGGTTGATAGAGACAGTCATACAGCCTCAATAGTTGGTATAATATATGCACTGTGTAAGCAGAAGCAGATTATTGGAGAAGTTATGATCAGAGAAGTAAAACAGGAAGAGATCCCGGAGTGCGTCGAACTGATAAAGAAGGCCTTTTCGACGGTCGCAGAAGAGTTTGGCTTTACGGAAGAAAATGCCCCGAGGTTTACGGCTTTCGCTACGACCGGGGACAGACTGTTGTGGCAAATGTTAGAAGAACACCGTCCCATGTTTGTTTATGAGGATGATGGTGTCCTTTGCGGATATTATTCTCTGCTTATCCAGGAGAATAATGAATGTGAACTGAACAATCTGGCCGTCTTGCCGGAATTTAGGCATAAGGGGATCGGTAAAAGCCTGCTCGACCATGCTTTTAAAACGGCGGGAGAACTCGGCTGCTCATCGATGAACATAGGGATCGTCGAAGAAAATGTAACCCTTCGTAAATGGTACGAAAAGGCAGGAGCGGTACATTTGGGAACGCATAAATTTGACTTTTTCCCGTTCACTTGCGGATATATGAAAAAGGAAATTTGATCTTTGAGGTGATGAGAAATGATCCGGGAGGCTTCAGTCAGCGATGCATCCGTGATAGCCGGGATAGAGGTTTCCGGCTGCCGTTATGCATATAAGGGTATAGTTCCGGATCAGTACTTATTCGATGACTTATCCGTTGAGAACCGTATCCCGGTCTACGAAAGATGGATCACGGAAAAGCGCTTTGAACTGTATGTTTACGAAGATCCGAAGACCGGTGAGATCAGGGGAATGATGGGCATCGGCATGTGTGAAGATGACGATAAGAAAGATGCCTTCGAGCTTCATTTTATCTATGTCGATCCCCGTTATATGAGAATGGGCACCGGTCTTGAAATGCTCCGGTTTTTCGAAGAAAAAGGCAAAGAAAAAGGCTTAAGTAAAACTGTTATCTGGGTGTTGGAAGACAACACTATCGGAAAGAATTTTTACGGGAAGAATAACTACCGTCCCGACGGAAAAGAAAAGATCTTTAAGCGCTGGAACAAGCGTGAGATCAGATACGTAAAAGGATGACCGTAATTAAGATATAATTAAGGCACATAGTGAAAAGGAGTTAGGAAAATGGCAGAGAAACCGCGTGCATTGGAACTCTATGAACAATATGACAGGGGAGAGCTCGACATCTCCGTTTTTCTCAGCCAATTCGGCAAGGAGAAACTGTTCTATTCAACTCCTTACGGAGACAAGAAAGACGGATCGCACGCATTGTTCGTTCTGGCTGCTCCCGAAAACACGGGATTTCTGCCTGTATTCACCAGCGAGGAAAGAGCGCTGGAGTTCTTTGAAAAGACTGAGCGAGCAGGATATATCATGATGCACAGCACATTTCATGATATCCTGACGACTACAAAGTCGGCCAACGAGAAAGCGCCCGTTAAACTGGGAGTAATAGTCGATCCCGGATATCCCGGGATAAATGTTGAAGTGAAGAATCTGGATGCTGTCATCGGTATGACAGCCTGACTTGATAAGGATATCCGGATCAGGAGGAACACATAAAAATGTCCCGGAAACAAATGGGAAGAAGCTTTGTAATATTGGTAATGGCAACGGCCATGCTCACATCGTGCAGCAGCGCCCAGGTCACGCCTTCTACGGTAACTGAAGAGACTGCCGTTACGATGACGGAAACTACTGCTGTGACCACCACAACGACTGAAAGCACGACCAAGGCAAGCACGGTTTCTGAGACCAGTCAGGGTCCCAAACCTTCTGATCCCGAGATCAAAGACGAGGGCGAGACAATAAAGAGGGTCACTTTCTACCGTGACGGCAATCCCATCAAGGCCAAGGTCTATCTTCCCAAGGGAAAGGGCCCCTTCAAGACGGTCATCATCCTGGGCGGCATGTATGTCGATCTGGGTTACTATTCCGGCAAGGCACAGCTCTTTAACGACAAAGGCTATGCAGTTGTCGAGATGAGCCCGACCAACAACAAGCTCATGGGCGTCTATCAGCTGCCCGAATTTCTGGGTGATTTTGTTTACGAGCAGATGCAGGATATGCTCTCGGTAAAAGACGATCTCAAGTATTTCCCGGAACTGGATCAGTCAAAGGTCTATCTTTTCGGACACAGTGTCGGAGGACTCGGAGCTGTCTATGCGGGAGCTGAATGTCAGGATTCGATCAAGGGTCTGATCCTTATTGAACCGAGTTTCCAGTATCCTGAGACCATGCTTTTCGAAAATGATAAGAAACTCCGCACGGATTTCTATCCTTTGCTATCAGAGTTCAAGATCCCCGTCCTTATCGTCAAGGGCACCGGAGACCGTCCAGATCTTGAGGATTTCCCGCACTTCTACGATAAGGCTGTCGAGACGATCCCCGACGCCAAGCTCATAACGGTCGAAGGGGCAGATCATCCCATGCACGGGGAGCCCGGCAATCAGATGGTTCTGGATGTCTGTAAGAATATCAAAAAGTGGTAAACTGGGCTTGAGATAATCAGCCGGAGGAACAACATGAACCTGCCAAGTGATCCTGTAATGCTCTTAAGTTACGTTAATACCAAACTTCGAGACGACTATGATTCTCTCGATGAGCTCTGTTCGTCCCTTGGCGCCGACAGGGACGAGATATGCGCCAAGTTAGCCCAAGTAAACTATACATACGACGAAGAACTCAATAAATTTGTGTAATATTTTTGGCCGATCCATATTATAATACCTGCGGATTATAATTTCGGAGGTTTATATATATGAGACAAAAACCTGTAGTTCTTATGGTTCTCGACGGCTACGGCATCTCGGAGAACCCTGAAGCAAATGCTATCGCAATGGCTAATACTCCCGTAATGGACAAGCTCAGAGCAGAGTGTCCTTATGTCCAGGGCCTGGCATCAGGTCTTGCAGTCGGACTTCCCGACGGTCAGATGGGCAACTCGGAAGTCGGCCACATGAACATCGGATCCGGAAGGATCATCTACCAGGATCTTACGCTTATCACCAAGTACATCGAAGACGGTGTCTTCTTTGAGAACGAGGAATTGCTCCGCGCTATCAACAACTGCAAGGAGAAGGGTTCTGACCTTCACATCTGGGGTCTTCTTTCAGACGGCGGCGTTCACAGCCACAACACACACCTTTATGCGCTGATCGAGATGTGCAAGAGGAACGGCCTTGACCGTGTTTATGTACATCCTTTCTTCGACGGACGTGACACTCCTCCGGCATCCGGTAAGGATTATCTCCAGGCTCTGGTCGACAAGATGGCTGAGATCGGCTGCGGTAAGGTAGCTTCCATGTCCGGCCGTTACTACGCAATGGACAGAGACAACAACTGGGATAGGATCCAGAAGGCATACGATTCTCTCGTTATCGGCGAGGGCGTAAAGGACACGGATCCCGTTGCCGCCATGCAGAAGTCTTACGATAACGGCGTAACGGACGAGTTCGTTCTGCCTACTGTCATCGTTAATGAAGACGGCTCACCCGTATCTCTTGTTAAGCCTGATGACTCGATCATCTTCTTCAACTTCCGTCCTGACCGCGCTCGTGAGATCACCAAGGCATTCTGTTTTGCTGACAGCGATATCGAGGCACAGGAAGGATCTGCTGATGACCCCAAGTGCATCAAGTTCCTCAAGCGCCACAACGGCTTCATGCCTCTCACATATGTCTGCTTCAAGGACTACGATGAGACGATCCCCAACAAGTTCGTCGCATTCAAGAAAGAAGAGATCGTCAACACACTTGGCGAGTATCTTGCAAACAACGGCCTCAAGCAGCTCCGTATCGCCGAGACAGAGAAGTATGCACACGTTACATTCTTCTTCAACGGCGGTATCGAAGAACCCAACAAGGATGAGGACCGTACGCTCGTTAATTCACCCAAGGTCGCAACATACGATCTCCAGCCTGAGATGAGCGCTCCCGAGGTTTCCGAGAAGCTTGATGCCGCTATCACATCCGGTAAATATGATGTTATCATAATCAACTTCGCTAACCCCGACATGGTCGGACATACAGGTGTTCTCGAGGCAGCTATTGCAGCAGTCGAGAGGATCGACCAGTGCGTCGGCGCTGCAGTCGAAGCAGTCAAGGAGATGGACGGTGTCCTCTTCATCTGCGCTGACCACGGAAACGCAGAACAGATGCTGAACTATGAGACAGGAGAGCCTCACACCGCTCATACGACAAATCCTGTTCCTTTTATCCTCTACAACTACGATCCCGAATACACGCTCCGTGAGGGAGGCAGACTTTGCGATATCGCACCGACTCTGCTCGAGATCATGGATCTGCCCCAGCCTGCTGAGATGACCGGTAAGTCATTGCTGGTCAAGAAGGGCTGAACGAAAATAATCTGACTTACCGATCCCCGGAACATCATGCTCCGGGGATTTTTATTGCCCGGGTTTACATGAACTTTATTTTGGCGGTATAAACTTAAGAGTTTGTCCCTAACGCGCCTCAGGCTTGCGGTGCTAATCTTTAGCTATGAGGGGGACGGGCACATGAATAAAAAGATAATAGCTGTTATCCTTGTGGCGGCCATGTGTCTGCCGTTGTGCTCATGCGATGACGGGAATCCCTACAAGACGAGCGGCGAGTCATCCGTCAATCAGACGCCTCCGCCCGGGCTCAAGGACGGTATCTACTATGAGACCGAAGATAAGCTGACCGAAAACTTCATCGCATATAAAGAAAACGGCAGGCTTATGCTCTATCCCATGAATGAGAAAAAATACACTCCCTACGATCCGTCCGGACTTTGCAAAGTCAAGGCAGGCAATGCCTATACCATAACTTACGATGCACAGGTGATCCGGGGAGGTCTTGCAGGCCAGGATGTTAGGTATTTCCTGACTGTCTACGACTGCAGGGAATGCCCTTACGATAAGCTTTTCGAAAACGGTATCCTTACCAATCCCATAAGACGGGAATATCCAAAAGGAGGAAACCTCGAAGGTAATCTTTTTATAGCTTTCAAGGGATTTTGGGGAGGTTACGATGTCTATACTCCGGAGAAGGGGAAAATACATTATCAGGAATTAAGGGAGATCCGGTTCAACAGGACTTCCGGCGGAAATACGGTGGATATGGAGTTTAAGGCCTACTGCAACCGGAACATATCCAACGACTATATAATCGATACTCTGCTCAGCAGGAAATACGACGGCAAAGCAGACTTTGTTTACACCGGTTGTTATTACATAAACCCTGACGACAGCAGCAGTGAACTGAGCTACGATTCGATCGAAAAGTTTGCCACAGGATCCACATTTTCCCGCAACTCATTCAGACTTCAATTCGATGAAAGACCTGCTGAGGGAAGAAGGCTGATCACATATGAGGAAATGGCGTCTAAAGACATGAAACAACTGGGCCTCAGCAAGGATCTCTACCAGTGGGTATACACCGGTTGGGCAGACAGGGACAAGGGCTGGAGAAGTGATTACAACAGTGCAGGCGGCCCTGCCAGAAAGTGCGATGTGCTGATCTTCTCCGGCGATATCAAGTTTGGTATGTCTATAGCATATGATAAGGATTTCAGGCTTTATCTTTACGAAAGTCCACCTCAGACAGAAGAAAGCGAACCTGAAACATTCCAATATTATGTAGTGTTTATAAACACCGAATTCAACGACCTCCTGCCTCAGGACTGACGGAAGACATGTTATAATTCATTGTCGGCCGGATGCAGGCCGGCCGAATGAAGGCGGGATAATTGAATGGACAGTTCGGAAAAGAGCGGATTAAATTCAAATCAGATAAAACTGATTGCTATCGCCGCGATGACGGTAGATCATGTGACATGGCTTCTCTTCCCGGGATGCCAGAAGATATGGTGGGTCATGCTGCTGCACGTGATAGGCAGATTGACTGCGCCGATCATGTGGTTCTTTATCGCAGAGGGATTCCATCACACAAGAAACGTTAAAAAGTACATCGCCAGATTATTCGTCTTCGCCGTGATATCGCATTTCGCCTACAATTTTGCAGGAGATATACCTTTCATTCCCAACGGCATCTTCAACATGACGAGCGTTATGTGGTCGCTCGCATGGTCGGTCGTCCTGATGGTCCTTTTCACGACGGACCGTCTGCCGAAATGGGGCAAGATAATACTGATGATCCTGATATGCCTGATCACTTTCCCGTCAGACTGGTCGACCATCGCCGCGGTATGCCCGGTATATCTCTATCTGAACCGTGACAGTTTTAAGAAGCAGGCTGTTGCTATGCTGATCTGGACTGCAGTTTATGCTGCCGTATACATTATCTTTATCGACAATGTTTACGGGCTCCTTCAGATGTGCACACTGCTCTCGCTTCCGGTATTGAAGCAATATAACGGGCAAAGAGGCAAATGGAAGGGAATGAAGTGGTTCTTCTACATCTACTATCCCGCGCATCTTTTTGTTATCGGTCTGATCAGAGTCGCGCTCGGCAACGGAGGAATTTTCCCGTAACGGCTGACTTTTCCACTTGATATCTGATGTCCCGTAAGTTATTATGTTTATAGAGTAACAATCTTGTTACTACACCTGACAGCCAAGCGGAGGGGATATATGAAAAAGATATTGTCAGTATTGTTGACCGCAGCATTAGTATTGGGAACATGTTCCTGCAGCAGCACAGCTCCTGCTGAAGAAAATACGGAAACATCTCCATCGGCGGAGGTATCAGAATCTTCTGAGACAACAACTTCTTCCGAAACAACACCCTCTGAGACGGAAGCGTCTTACTGTGACTCCGGTCTCCTGAAAGGGATGAGGATCGAAAAGAATAACTTTTTCGCTAACGGCAACGCCAAGTATCAGGAACTGATCGGCTATGCACAACACAGGATTGATGATAACAGTTTCTCCGGCGCGGTTCTTCTTGCGACAGAAGATGAGATCATCTTCTTCGCAGGCCCCGACGCAAAGACGGTAACAGGGGACCCCGTCGATCCTTTCACGACATACGATATCGGATCCTGCTCCAAGGTCTTTACCGCAGCAGCGGTCTTCCAGCTGATCGAGAAGGGTAAGATCTCTCTTGACGATAAGCTCAACAAGTATTTCCCGGATTACAAGACCGGCAAAAAGATCACTATATATAACCTGCTCCACATGCAGTCGGGTATCGCAGACTTTTGCAACGATCCCAAGTCTTTTTGGGTGAACGTGGAGGAGAAGGATTTCGATGATTTCTGGGTCAAGGTGAACAGGGACGAAGTGTCCGATGAGGAATTTCTCGAAAACCTTTATGCCGCAAAACTCGTCAACGAACCCGGCAAAAAATTCGAATACTGCAATACGAACTATGTCCTTCTTGCCATGATAGTCGAGAAGGTATCGGGAATGAGATTCTGCGATTATCTTAAGGAGAATATTTTCGACGTTTGCGGCATGGAATATACAACGTCCATGGTTGCAGGAAACGAGACCAGCGTGCCCGAGCTTTTCGAAGAGGAGTATAAAGCGGGCTTTGTCAGTGAGAAAGGTTATTATATGGCTCCAAACGGTGAAAGAGGATGCGGCGGGATCCATACCTCTATGGCTGACCTTTGGGCCTTCGATAAAGCCCTTCTCGGAGGCAGGCTCGTAAGTGAGGATTCTCTCAAAGAGATGATGAACTACGACATGGATTACGGCTGCGGACTTATGCCCTACGAGAAAAATTCCTTCGGTCATTCCGGTGCGAACGGCACATACAGGACGCAGAACATCATCATAGAATCCAAGGAATACGGCAGGCTATATTTCATGGCTTCAACGGGATCCATCACAAGCTACTCGGGACTCGGTTCATTGACTCAGCTTGCAGTCGGAATAGAATAAGACAGTATCGATACCGCTATTCGAGCGCTCCTATTGCCTTGTGCAGCATTTCATCTATACAGGCAGGTCCCCTGACTGTCGAGGTTGAAGCGATAAAGTAGATCTTGCCGCGGCTTTCAGTCTCGATCACTACATTCTGGGTAACATAACTCGTGACAGATCCCGAGTGACCGTATGCATGTTCTCCATACGGGAAGAGAGCGCATCCGTATTCACCCTTCTTGAAATCCATCATGGTCTTAAGCGAATCTTCGCTGACGAGCCTGCCTCCGAACAGGGCCCTGTCGAAGATCAGAAGATCCGCCATGCAGGAGTGGATGTCTCCTGCTCCTCTCGACCCGTTCTGGAAAGTGTGATAACCGCCCGCGAATTCATCAGGAATGCTTGTCTCATCACCGTATGCCGTTGCACTTGAATGTTCCATTCCGAGAGGATCGAAGATGTCCCTCTTAATGGTCTCGCTGTAGCTTATGCCTTCGATCTTTTCGATTATCAGAGCCAGCAGATGGTAATTCGTATTGCTGTAAGACACTTCCGTACCGGGTTCGAACAACAGCTTATTCTTGTAAAGATAATCCAGGAATTCTTCATCAGACAATCCGTCATTGCTATAATATTTTTCAAAATCATTTATGTTTTCCAACTTGAAAAAGGTCATTGAATCGTTAACATAATCCGGTATGCCGGACTGCATGTTAAGAAGGTTTGCTATTGTTATATTTTTGCCGTTCTTGAACTTCGGGAAGAAGTCCGTCAGCTTATCGTCCAGGCTGAGCTTGCCCTGTTCGATGAGCTTCATTATTTCGACTGCCGTGAAAGTCTTTGTTACGGAACCGATCTCATACACGGTATAGGGGTCAACGGGATCGCCCGTTGTCGTCTTAGCATTGGGTCCTCCGTAAAGGATGATGCCGTCGTCTGTTGCTATGAGAACTGAACCGTCGTAATTCTTCTCCTTAGCGGATGCGGTAACCCACCTTAAAAGCTTTTCGCAGTCTTCATCTTCCGTTACGAAAATGTTGTTCTTCTCGATCTTAAGTCCCTTAAGGAGACCTGAGTCGCAGTAGGCTGCTGTTGTTTCCGCAGAGGAAGTCTCTATAGATTCCTTGCTTGTCTCAGATGTTGCTGCAGCAGTTGTTGCGTCTGTTGTCGTTATCGTGCTGTTGTCCGTTCCCGTTGCAGCTGTGCAGGAACATGCTCCGAGACAGACTGCAGTGATAAGTATTGAAGCGATTATTTTCCTCATGGTTGTCTCCTTATTCTTTATGGTAACAAAATGGTTACTGCAGTTGAATGATAATATTTGCAGAAGATGTTGTCAAGAACACATAGTAAACCGGAGGTTACCATACAAAAAGGAGATCTGAAAAGGAAATATCAGTGATTTATCTTGTGGTGTTCTTTCTTGATCTCGTACATGTTGCTGTCGCCCGCGTAGATGAAGGAGTCGATGTCCTCGACCGAATCGCATCTTACGACACCTATGCTTACCGACAGGTAAGGATCGTCATCGCTGTCCCTGCGGACAAGACCGGTAACACCCGCTTCGAAATCTTTCATGTCATTGGCGAGCACGTCTTCATCCGGAAGGCCGTTGAAGAGGACTGCGAATTCATCTCCGCCGAGTCTTGCGGCGATGGATTCCGGGAAGAACTTCCGGATCAGTTCGGCGGTCTTCTTGAGGACATCGTCACCGCGCGAATGACCGAACTTGTCGTTGACTTCCTTAAATCTGTCGAGATCCATATAGAGCAGGGTCATGGGAGAACCTGTGTTGTTCTTGAGATAAGAGTAGAGATAACGGCGGTTGAAAAGCCCCGTTAATACATCGGTATTGGCGGCCTTCAGGATGTCCTGCTCGTAAGTCTTCTCGAGCGTTATGTCGCGGAGCAGGATTATGTGTCCCGAGGGGTTGTCGAAGTAATCGTAGATGACTCTTTCGGTGACCACGAAAAACATTTCCTTGCCGTCACGCACATAAGAGCATTCGTTACGCATCGTTGCTCTCTCTCCCGTTGCGTGCATATGGCTCTCGCTCTTAAGGTTCTTTTCCTTCCACAGGATATAGTTGAAAGAAGAATTTGCATCTATCCCGATCAGGCCGGCGAAAGCGCTGTTTATCTTGACTGTCTCCCAGTCGTTGTCGCAGAGGATGAGAGGGAAGGGCACGTTCTCGACCAGGATCGACAGGGCGAGACCCATGTTGGCAAAATCGGTAACATCCTTGGCGATCCCCACGGTTCCGAAGATATTGCCGAAGGGATCGTAGAGGGGCGTCTTATAGGTCTGCAGCTGCTTCATGCCTTCTCCGGTCTTGAGGGGCTCATCGAAGATGCAGGTCCTTCCGGCTTCCATGGTCTCGGTCTCGGATTCCATGCAGACATATTCACCGGCTTCATATTCCTCCGGAGTGATGTCCCAGATGTAGTAATGACCGCGTCCCCTGATCTGGTCCAGGGTCTTATGGACCGTCTTGCAGAAAGAGTTGTTGACTGCGATATGCGCACCCTTGGCGTTCTTATACCAGATGAGATCAGGAAGGCTGTTTATCGTCGTGTAAAGCATGGAGTTATAGATCCACGCATCGAAATCCGAAGCAATATGTTCGATGAAGCGGCTTAGCCTTAAGGCGGTCGCGGCGGAAGTCTCGGATGCCGGGAAAACATCGTCCGCCTTGGCGAAGATCTCTTCGTCTGCTTCGCCGTAGAAGATGTTATAGACCTTTTTGAGAGGAGTGTTTTCCAGAGCTTCGCATGCTATAAAGGAAGATGTGTCGTCGGATACTATAAGTGCTATGTGATCCTCGGGTATCCCTGAAGGGAGACCTGTTACATCGAATTCCGTGGCAAGATGCCGGAGATCCGTATTGATCCCGGACATTGCGGATCTCAGTTCGTCTGATCCGATCTTCAGATATATCTTCAGTAACATACGGACCTCCGCTGATGAAGCAATGTACTTAGATATACTTTGATTATACAGTGCTGATTTGTTAACAATTTAAACTTATTGATAACAAACGGAGATGAAAAAATGGATGTCAGATGAAGACGAAGTCAGTGTCCCATCCGGGGACAGAAGGAAGATGTCTCAGGAAGACCCGGTAACTGCTGTTGATCTTAAGTACTTCCAAAGGGATGCGGAAGATGTCTTCGCTCTTGTGGTAACATGCGATCCTCATTATCGGACGGTGGTCCCTGATGGTCTTTTCAGCGCCCCTGATCCCGGCAGTTTCAAATCCTTCGATATCGAACTTAATGAGATCCGGGACAAGGCCCGTGATCTCAGCAAGGTGATCGACAGTGACGGCATCAGTTGCGATGGTCTTTGCCTGCGAAGGATCCCCTCTCGTGCCGCGCCCTCTTGCCGATGCAGTGACCGAAGATTCATGGCATGAATCAGAGATAAGGGCACGGAATGAGATGACTCTTATGTCCCTTCCGGAAGATATTTCCGATGCGGTCTTTTCCAGTTTTTTATGGTTATGGGGTTCCGGTTCGACTGCGACGATATCCTTTATGGAAGGGAAGCGCGACAGGTATTCTCTTACCGTGTCGCCGTTATAAGCTCCCAGGTCAAAGAAGACTGCGTCATCAGGAAGATCTATCAGGGAGAAGATGTCATCAGGCGTGCACTCCGCATCGTGAAGATAACTAATCTTACCCGTAAGTCTGGCCTTGATAAGGCTGTCCATGCAGATGCGTGAAGGATCATCTGCAAGAAGAGAGTAAACCTCATCTGTCTCATTCTTATGCTTTTCGAAAAAGGTCTTATCGAAAACCTCCCCTCCGCAGACGGGAACGTCAGGCGCGTAGCACTCGGAGCGGGAATCTATACCGTCTATCGCGCTTATTACTTCAGGTCTTGAAGATCCGAAAGATACGAGTACGACAGGGTCGGTCAGGCGGGATGTCAGCGCATCGAAGGATTCGACTTTCAATCCTCGGTAGGATCTGTCGCGCACGAAACCGTCGCTCGCGAAAACCCCGGAGACTTCGATATTATCTTCTTCAAGTCTTGCCAGTATCTTGTCGGCGCCGTCGCCGGTGCCGTAGAGTACTATGGGGCGGCCCTTGCCGTATTCTTCTTTAAGGTATGTCCAAAGATCTTCCATACAGTTGATTATAACCCATCACGGGAGTCCGTCACCTTCAAGTGTGATATAATTATTTCAGTTCTTTAGATCCAAGAGGTCATCCTATGGCATTAATCAACAAGATCAAAGGATTGTCGAAACGGAAGAAGATAATTCTTTCTGTCTCTGCCGCGGTCATCGTGATAGCCGCTGTTGCAGTATGTATCCTTATCGCAAACAACAATTATCTTGCAACCACGATGAGGCTCCTCCGCGTAGAGGGAACCGTTAACATCGAGGATAACAACGGCACGTCCAAACCAGTCATGGACAATATAAGATTCCAGTCCGGTGACGCGCTCAATACCGGTTCTGACGGACTTGCATCCGTAAGCCTTGACGATACTAAGATTGTAACTCTCCAATCCGACAGCAGGGCGGAATTCCGCAAGAACCGCAAGAAGCTCGAACTCAAGCTTACCAAGGGCGCGCTCTTCTTTGAGGTCACCGAACACTTAAAAGAAGATGAGGTCTTTGAGATCGAGACATCCAACATGACCGCCGGCATCAGAGGCACATCGGGCTACATCTATTACGATGAAGAAGGAAGAGAAGCGATAGTTGTAACTGACGGCGTGGTCAAGATCATCGGACGCAATCCCGATACCGGAGAAGTGAAGACGGCTGAGATAAGAGGCGGAGAACAGGCGACGGTATATCTTTTCAACGACCGTACCAAAGACAGTGTTGAATTCCATCTTGATAAACTCTCGGAAGATGATGTTCCGAGGGATATCATCCGTAATATCATAGACAACGACCAGCTGATAGATAAGATCTGTGCCGATACGGGTTGGGACAAGAAGAAACTGCTGGATATACTCAACGATGCCATTGAGCCTTCTGAAGAAATAACACCTACTCCGACAGAAGCTCCCGGTGAAACGGAAGTGACAGCTACGCCGACTCCGCAGGGAGATGCAGAGATCACGCCTACGGTAACGCCGGAAGGGACAGCCACGCCAACACCGGGAGGCAGCGCCACACCGACTCCCGCGAAGGATGCCGAGCCGACGCTGACACCCACGCCTGTCCCGACACCCACGGAAGAACCGACACCTACTCCCACTGATACCGATCCTTCGGGAAGCAGCTGGACGGATCCTGAACCTACCGAAGCTCCGCCGGAGCCTACGGCTACACCGACGGCAACACCTTCACCGACGCCCACATCCACACCTACGCCAAGTCCGACTCCTGCTCCTAAGATACCTGACAGGGACAGTATTCCTTCGGGTTATATGGAGGAAGTCCAGTGGGATGAAGATAACCTGATCTTCATCTTTTGGGGCACGGATGATACGACCGGTGAGGACGGCGGTTATATAGGCTATGTTGACGGCAAATGGATAAAGCTTAAGTATAAATATTCCGAAGAAGGCAATGCAGTGACGGAGACCTATTACTATACCAAGAACGGCAGGAAGGTTGTCTATTACGAAGAGACATACAGGTAACGGGATCTGTGAAGATTAAGACTCTGATATTCTCGGCGGCTGCCGCTCTGGCAGTAACAGTCCTGTGCGGAACACAGGTCTTAAACCGCGCGGATCTTTGGCTCTGCGACGAACTCTATCAGACGCCCGAAGCCATCCCCGGCGACATCAAGATCATCGGTATCAGCGAAGACGATTTTAAGGAATTCGGTCCTTATAACACCTGGGACCGTACGGTAATGGCTTCCGCTCTTGAAGCCCTGGCCAAAGATCCTGATAATCTTCCCGCTGTAGTTGCGGTCGATGCTCTTTATGCGGGACAGACGGACCCTGAAGCGGATGAGAGACTTGCTGCCGCCTGTGCCAAGCTCGGGAATGTCGTAACGGCTACCGAAGCCTCCTTTGGCAAGAAGACGGTCTACCGTGACAATAAGTTCATTTACGATGATTACGCCGTTTTAAACTATGAGGAACCTTTCGACGCTCTGAAAGACGTGACGGACCAGGGGCACATAAACACGATGTACGATACGGACGGCATATTGCGCCACAGTATCCTCTATCTTGATTCGGACAAGGGACGCGTGTATTCTCTTCCCTTTGTGACTGCGAAAAAATATGCTGAGAAGAATGGCATCAGCCTGGAACAACCGCCCTTGGATTCCAGAGGCCGGTTTTATGTTTCCTTCACTGCCGTCCCGGGAGATTTCTACGAGAATATATCCCTTTCCAAACTGATAAATGGTGAAGTGCCTTCTTCTTACTACAGCGGCAAGATCGTTCTCATAGGACCTTATGCTTCGGGACTTCAGGATTCATTCTTTACTCCGATCGCAAGAGCAAAGGAGATGTATGGAGTCGAATACCATGCCAATGTCTTACAGGCTGTATTAGACGGCAGGTACAAGAGGGAAGCACCCGATATTGCCCAGCTCGCAGTGCTCTTTGTATTGTCTTTCGCTTTCTTCCTCTTCTGTGACAGAAGAAAGTTCCGTTATTCGATACCTGTGCTGATCGTCCTCGTAGTGCTATCCGTACTGGCATCGGTATGGCTCTATTCTGCAGGCATTATCGTTCATGCCCTCTGGATCCCCTTAAGCCTTATCCTGCTCTTCATCACGAGCATTGCGGCCAACTACATCCGCGCGGTGATCGCAAGGCAGCAGGTAACAAGGACATTCGAAAGATATGTTGCTCCCAACATCGTTGGCGAGATCTTAAAGGAAGGAACGGACAACTTAAAGCTCGGAGGAAAGTTATGCAACATAGCTGTCCTCTTCGTGGACATCAGGGGATTTACTACGATGTCGGAGAGGCTCTCTCCTGAAGAAGTAGTCCATATCCTGAACCGGTATCTTTCCATGACGAGTTCCTGTATCGAGGAGAACAAGGGTACGCTCGATAAGTTCATAGGAGATGCGACCATGGCTTTCTGGGGAGCTCCCATAGAAGATCCCGATCCTGTCTTCCATGCTGTGCGCGCGGCTCTTGATATCGTCGAAGGCGCAAAGAAACTGTCTGCGAAACTTAAGGAAGAGATCGGGGAAGAACTCAATGTCGGTGTCGGAGTCCACTATGGACCTGCAGTCGTCGGCAACATGGGTTCTGAAAGACGCATGGATTATACGGCGATCGGAGATACGGTCAACACGTCGGCAAGACTCGAGGCGAATGCTCCAGCGGGAACCGTCTACATAAGCCGTGCCGTAGCCGACGAACTCAAGGACAGGATAACTTACCAGTCCCTGGGAGATACGATAAAACTGAAAGGTAAGGCAGACGGATTCGAAGTCTTAAAGCTTACCGGTCTGGAGGATAAAGATGCTTAAGTTTCTCGGAAGAGGGTCCGCTTTCAACGCACCTCATAACAGCGCATATTTTGTATCCGGCAATGAGCTGGTCCTGCTCGACTGTTCCATGTCGGCATTCGCGTCTCTCAAGGAGAAGGATCTGTCAGCTTACGACAGGATCTACGTGCTCGTGACCCATACCCACGGCGATCACGTCAGCGGTATCGGAATGCTCGTGGATTATCTCTTCTTCACATCCAAGACGCCCGTCACCGTGGTCGCGCCTTCGGCTGAAGTCAGGGAAGATCTCAAGTTCCTTCTTTCGAGACTCGAAGGCTGTGAGGATTCCTGGTATGAACTTACAGAAAGCGGGGAGCTTGATAAGGAGTGGCTGACGGGAGCAGTTCCTGTTACTCATTCGGAGGAGCTTAAGGGCAGGTGTTTCGGATACTGCCTTAAGATAGAAGGAAAGACTGTTATATATACGGGAGATTCCAATACGCTTGAGCCTTTCGGAAAATATCTTGAGTCAGGATCGGTTCTTTATACCGAAGTCTCGGCCCATAAGTCGGGAGTACATCTTTACTGTGAAGACCTGGCAGGTCAGGTCAGGGATCTGACTTCGCGTGGAGTAAAGGTCTTCCTCATGCACCTTGACGATGAAGAGAAGATAAAAGAGATAATGAAAGATACCGGAGCAGAGCTTGCCCCTCTCGATAAAGGAGAAGATGACATGGAAGACGACAAGAAGATACTGGACAGGATATTTGATATCAGTGACAGCCTTTATAAAGACATGTGCATGAATAACAGCAAGGATCACGCCTTGCTCTTCTCTTATCTTACGGAACTCGGCAAGACGATCGTCGATGCTGACAGGGCGAGCTTCTGGAAGTGGGACAAGAGGAAGGGAGAGATTTGGACGATGTCCGCTACGGGTGTCGATAAGATCGTTATGCCCGACAGCAAGGGTCTTGTCGGCAAAGCCTTAAGGAACAAGACGACCGTGATCACCAACGATCCTTATTCGGATCCCGATTTCAACCAGGAGATAGACAGGCAGACAGGCTATAAGACCAGGTCTGTATTAGTCCTTCCCGTTGCCGATATCAACGGTGACTGCATCGGAGCCCTGCAGATAATAAACAAGAACAATGAGAGCGGATTCGATGACGGATCAGACATCAAGAAACTGTCCCTGGCAGCTCTTGTCTGCGGTATCGCATTGGAGTCCGAGACCTTCCTCGAGGAGTCGCACCACGACAAGCTCACGGGACTTAAGAACAGGATGGGATTTTACTTCGACTTCGGAGGGAAATACAAGGAATACCTGCTTCCGGGATCCGGTAAGACGATGTCCGTCTTCATCTGTGACATCGATAAGTTCAAGAGAGTCAACGACACCTACGGCCACAATGCAGGTGACGATGTCCTGGCATTCGTGGCTCAGCTTGTCGAGTCAGAGTGTTCTGATACCGACTGCGTCTACCGCTGGGGAGGAGAAGAGTTCGTAATGGTGATGCGTGATACCGACCTCGACGGGGCTGCCGCAAAAGCCGAACGGATCAGAGTAAAGCTCATGGAGTCAGATATCGAAGCAGATGGCAATATCTTAAGGTGCACGATGAGCTTCGGATGTAATCTTTTCGATCCCGAGAAGACGATCGAAGAGAATATAAGCGTTGCAGACGGCAGGTTATATCTTGCCAAGGAGGGCGGCAGGAACAGAGTCGTCAAAGCTGACGCGTGATGCCGTTTTTCTCCTGAAACGGATCATTGTGATCTGATCGAAAAACTTCCAATAACAAAGACCGCCCCGATTGGAGCGGTCTTTGTGAGTTTTAAGTTCTTACAGTAATTAAGAATCGAACTCCGATACGATCGAAGATACGGTCTGCTTAGCGTCGCCGTAGATCATTACTGTGTTGTCGTTCGTGAACAGAGGGTTCTCGATACCGGAGAAGCCTGTACCCTTACCTCTCTTGAGAACGAATACCGTGCGTGCCCTGAATGCTTCGACGATAGGCATACCGTAGAGAGGTGAAGACTCATCGTCAACAGCGGAAGGGTTAACAACGTCGTTAGCACCGATAACGATAGCAACATCGACATTGTCCATCTGAGGGTTCATATCGTCAGATGTCTTGAGCATCTCGTAAGGAACATTAGCCTCAGCGAGGAGAACGTTCATGTGACCGGGCATACGGCCTGCAACGGGGTGGATCGCGAAGTTGACTTCGGATCCGTTATCCTCGAGCTTGTCGCAGAGTTCCTTGACAGCGTGCTGAGCCTGGGCAACAGCCATACCGTAACCGGGAACGATAACAACGTTCTTAGCAGCTTCCAATACGAGGTAAGCATCCTCAACGGACATGGACTTGGGTTCCTTGTGCTCGCCTGCTGCTGCGGAAGACTTCTTAGCGCCGAAGCTCTTGAAGAGCAGTGAGTAGAATGTACGGTTCATGGCCTTGCACATGATGAGTGTGAGGATAAGGCCTGATGTACCTACGAGACAGCCGGATACGATGAGGACCGTGTTGCCGATAGGGAAACCTGCGAATGCTGCAGCGAGACCGGACAATGCGTTAAGGAATGAGATGATAACAGGCATGTCGCCGCCGCCGATGGTGATGACGAGAGTGAAGCCCAATACCAGGAATGTAACTGTCGTAACGATGATGCCGATGAGGCCGATGATGCCGCTGTAATCAACAGCATAAGCTACGATGCCGGCTACACCGATACCGCAGAGGATACCGTTGATGATGTTCTTGCCGGGGAGTCTGATCTGACCCTTGAACATCTTGCCGGAGAGCTTGCCCCATGCAACGACTGAACCTGTGAAAGCAACAGCACCGATAGCGATCGTAAGACCTAAGGTGACTGCCGTGAATGAATCCTGTGTGATTCCTGCGATGTACTGGGAAAGAGCAACGAGCAGGGAAGAAAGACCGCCGAAACCGTTGAAGAGTGCAACGAGCTCAGGCATTCCTGTCATCTGGACCTTCTTGGACCAGATAGCGCCGATAACGGCACCTGCTGCCACCGCGAGGATGATGAGGAGATAAGCGAGCCAGCCGCCGCCCAGAACATCCTGTGAGATGAGGACGGAGATGACTGCGATAGCCATACCGATAGAAGAGAAAAGGTTACCTTTACGTGCAGTGTCTGCCTTACCGAGCTTCTTGATGCCCAGGATGAAGAAGATACAGGACACCATGTAAAGGATTATACAGAGGTAGTCAGTAGTCATTACTTCTTATCCTCCTTTTTCTTGAACATTCCGAGCATTCTGTCGGTTACCATGTATCCGCCGATAACGTTGATCGTAGCGAAAACGATGGCGATCGTGCCCAATACCATACCTACGATCTGGCTGCCCTGGGTGTTGATCGCACAAGCTGCGATAGCACCTACGATGGTGATACCAGAGATGGCGTTAGTACCGCTCATGAGAGGTGTGTGAAGCTGGGAAGGAACCTTGGAGATGAGTTCGACACCCAGGAATCCGGCAACGATAAAAATGAAAATCAGGAGCATTATAACCTTAGTATCCATTTATCAGCCCTCCTTAAATCTTTCGTGAATTATCTGTCCTCCGGATGTGATGAGGCATCCCTTCATGATCTCGTCTTCCATGTTTACGACGAGCTCGGAGGCTTCCTTGTTATAGAAATGTGTGAGGAATGCGCTGATATTACCGGAAAGCATCTTGGAAGCATCGAAAGGTACCTGGCGCTCGAGCATGTCACCGGGCATGATGATTACGCCGTTATCCGTGATGACTTCCTTGTTGGGGTCGGAACCCTCAACGTTACCGCCGGTGGAAACGGCCATGTCGACTACGATGGAGCCGGGCATCATGCGGTCAAGGACATCCTTCTTTATGAGAAGAGGTGCCTTGCGGCCGAATACCTTAGCCGTTGTGATAACTATATTGGATCTCTCGCAGACCTTAGCCTGAGCTTCCTGCTGCTTGGCAACCTGCTCGGGTGTGAGTTCCTTAGCATAACCCTGAGCTGTCTGACCCATCTCGCCAAGATCGATCTTGACGAAGTTAGCGCCCAATGACTTGACCTGCTCTTCTACGACAGGTCTCGTATCGAAAGCGTCAACTCTTGCACCGAGTCTCTTTGCCGTAGCGATAGCCTGGAGTCCTGCAACGCCTACGCCGATGACGAATACTCTTGCAGGATTTATCGTACCTGCAGGTGTGACCATCATGGGGAGGATCTTAGGGAGTCTTGCTGCTGCGTTACATACTGCAACGTAACCTGCAAGTGATGTCTGGGAGGACTGAACGTCCATCTTCTGGGCCAGAGTCGTTCTCGGGATCATCTCGAGAGATACGGCCTTGATGCCGCTCTTCGCAAAATCTGCGAGAAGTGCCTTCTCGTTGAAGGGATCCAGATAGCTGATGTGGAGCGTGTCTTCCTTCATTCCGGAAGCGCTCTCGGGCTTAAGGATCCTGACGACGATCTCTGCGTCGGCAAGAGCATCTTTCTCGTCGCCGACGAGCTTAGCTCCGGCGGCCTCGTAAGACGCGTCATCGAAGCCGCTCTTTACGCCGGCTCCTTTCACGACCGTGAACTCGTAACCCATTCCGGACAGTTTCTTGATGTCATCCGGGATCATGGCTACACGTGTCTCGGCAGGATTGGTCTCCTTACATACCAAAACTTTCTTCATAAGTGTACCCCGCTTGTATAAAATATTGCGGTGAGGCTCGGGCCGCAGGGCCTCTGCCGTCAGCCGTTTGTACCTTCATTAGAGGTGGAACTTGCCGAAAGGAACATTTTCGAACTTAACAATTATATAAAAAAGACGGCGGGATTTCTTTAATCTTTTATTGCTTATTTTGTTTGATTTTATAACGATAACAGGACTGTTTATGTTCAAAATGACAACAAAATGAGCATTTCCCGACCGTCACAGCCGGCAGAAGACGCTCCCGGCAAGACAAAACGGATTCCTAAAAGCACATTTACGGTGAGCGAAAAGCCGGTCTTAAAATCTTGTGTTCAGGGGGTTCGCGTGTTATATTTCAAATATATGGGCGGGTATAATGCCTGGAGGTATTGAATGGCTGACAATGATACCAGGAACTCAGGTTCCGGTATGGGGGACAAGATCGTTGCAGCAGTTCTTGTGTTCCTCATATTCGGAGCAGGCGCCTATGGGGTCGTCCGGGGGTTGGGATCTTCCGCAAGAAGGGAAGAGACCGAGCAGGTTGACGCGGCCGATAACGAACTGAAGACCGGCGGCGGGAAAGAGGGCGGCCCTGAAGATATCATCCTTACCGGAGAGTTTCCCGTTAACGCGGCCGGCGATGAAGAGAAACTGTCAGACAGAAAAGTACTTTCCGCCTCCGATGTAGCAAAAGCATTCAACACAGAAGAGACCTTTAAGATCGTAACCTTCTCCACTGAAGAGAGCGGGTCCTACAGGGTCGACTGCGATACTGTTCTCTACAGATTTCCTACGGTAAACATGGAACCCTTTGCATCTGTCGCCAAAGGCGCTTATCTGATGGTTACAGGCATCAGCGAAGGCGGCAGCTGGGCCCAGATCTCATATGCCGGAGCCATTTACTATATTCCCACCTGGTGCCTTTCTGCCGACGGCGGAAACCATGCAGCTCTTGCTTCAGTCTTTGTATCAGGTGATGTCTCCGAGCTTAACAGATTTGCAGCCGTTCTGTTTACGCCTGTCGAAAAGTCCTTCAACGAATTCGTTGTCAAGCTGAATACATATGCAAAGGAATGTCCTTCGTATTCAGCGGAAGACATCATGCCTCTTTCCAAGGGGAGCAAGATCCTGGTCGAGGCGATAAGCGATAACGGCTGGGCCAAGCTGAAGAACGGAGCGGTAACCTGCTATATCAATATGGCCTATCTCGAAGGCAAGGATCTTCCTGTTGCAGGCGGAGATAATAAGGATCCTGCCGATACGACGGTCGCCGCGACGACGGCGGAAGGCAATGAGACCGCATCTTCATCAGCTTCAGGCAAGAATACCGGATCAGGGACTCCGGACATGTCCTATATGAGCGGGAGATCTTACTCTTCTCCGAAGCAGGGGAAGTCCGTAAGTTCCGGCAAGTCAGTGTCCGAAAGTCCGTCCGACAAGTTCCCCGGAAAGATCAACATGAAGGAGGCCAAGAAACTCCTGAAACTCGTGAACGACTACCGCAAGGAGAACGGCCGGAAAGCGCTCAAATGGTCTTCCGGACTCGAGAAAGCCGCCAAGAAAAGAGCCAAGGAGATATCTCTTACCACGGGATCGAAGGATCCGCATACAAGACCAAACGGAAAGCCGTGGTATACTGTAAATCCCGACCTCATGTACGGCGAGAATCTGGCATACGGCCAGTTCACTGCCGAAGAGGTGTTCAATGCTTGGAAGAATTCGAAGGAACATAACAAGACGATGTTGGAACCAGGATATAAGATCTTCGCTGCAGCTCTGTATGTTGAAGAGGGAACAAAATATGTCTACTTCTGGACGCAGGAATTCGGTTACTGATGGATACTGCCGCAAAGAAGGACGGAATCTATATCAAAGGCTATGAGAAGACCAGCTACATAAGACCGGTCTGTCTTTGTCTTGCAGCGGCATTATATGCCCTGATATTTACGGGCGGAGCCATCTGGCATACGGGCCCTTTGTCTTTTGGTGTTCTGTTTTCGACCATTTGGATCGTAATGGTCCTTTTGTCAGGGAAAAGAAAGCCCATACTGTTATTGATGTCTGTTCCGACAGGGATCCTGTTCGCTGTGTTAAGGATCTTTCTTAACGATGCGGCGAGCGGAGCCCTCCTTATCGGAGGAGGCATGGCGGTCATAGCATCGCTGGCTTTCGGGACCGGGATGCATAAGTCTCACAAGACTTTCCTGGCCGCGCTTATGGCTGCGGGAGTATGGATCAGATTGTGTTTTATAGTTGTCGTGCCCTACTATGCCATGAGCAATGATGTCGGCGAATTTAAGAACAGCTACAACGTCTTCCATTCGGGTTATATTCAGTTCATCAATTTCACCGGCGGGCTGATCGACCGGGATGTCAGGGAATTCGTCGAATGGTACCATCCGCCTTACTATCATTTCGCTGCATCTTTCGTTCTGAATCTGCAGAAAGTCCTGATCCCTTCGAGAGCCGAGAACTGGGAAGGCATAAGAGCATTGACCTTCCTCTGCTCCATTCTGACTTTGTATTTTTCTTATGCAATTACCGGCTTCCTTAAGATGACAAAAGCCGGAAGGAAAGCGGCCCTTGCCCTGATGGCGTTCATGCCGGCGCTCATCATGCTCGCGGGAAACCTCAACAACGATTCCATGGGCCTGATGTTCACGATGGCTTCACTCTGCCTGATCCTCGACTGGAAAGAGACCGGGCGTTATGCGGTCCTCGTATCTGCGGCCCTCACTATGGGCCTGTCCGTCGGGACCAAGCTCTCGGGGGCTGTTGCGGCACCCGCCGTGCTGGTCGTCCTGATCGCGGTATCCTATCAGAGTTTCCGGGAGAAGAAAGTGTTAAAAGGGATAATCTCCCCTCTGATCTACGGGACCGTATCTTTGCCGGTGGGGCTGTGGTTCTTCGTGCGCAATTACGTGTGCTACGGAGTGCCTTTTACATACATCCTGAAGCCGACCTCCGATTACATGTATCTCGGTGACATACCTTTTATCCAAAAGCTTCTTCCGGGAGACTTTGCGACCGTCGAGGACTCTTTTTTTCATAACGGTCTCGAAGGCGCGCCTGACCATTCGATCCCGGCCATATTATGCAAGACCGGAGTGTTCAACGAGGCGATAATGAGGGACAGGCTCTATACGGCCCTTACGGGCTTCATCCTCTTCTGGCTCTTTGCCGTCCTGATGGTCATCTGCATCGCGGCTTTCATATACGCCGTCTCTTTTGCCGTAAAGCACGACAGGTCTGCTGCAAGGCTTGCCCTGGCAGTGCTCGCCGTCTTCAATATCGCCATGTATCTTCGCATGAATTATCAGTTCCCCTATGCATGTTCGATGAACATAAGATATGTCCTCTTTGCAGGCATAACAGGCATTATCGCCATAGGCGACCTTTACGGGTTTATAGGATCGAAAAGCCTTACGGTCAAGACTGTCTTCAAATATTTCATATGTCTGTTCATGCTGGCGGTTGTTGCATTTTATATGGCATCTGCCGTATATTTTAGCTAGGGAGTTAAATACATGGCAGGGATCACTGAAGAAAATCTGATAGTAAGGACTTTATCCGAACACCCGTTCGCCGCGACAGCCGCGGCAGGTCTTGCCGTCCTCATCCTGACGGGAGGACAGCTGGATCAGACAAGCGGGATAATGTGGGCCGTTATAGCGGGCCTGTTTATCCTGATATGTTTTTTTGCAGTCTGGCTTCACTTTAAAGGGAAACTTTCCTTTAAGGCCAAGATCTTCCTCATATTCGCCGCAGGCTTTGCTCTGAGGCTCATCTACATCCTCTATACCGACGTCGGAACAAGACAGAATGACATCGGCGTCTTTGAGGAGGGAACATATAATCTCTACCATTCCGGATATATCCTTTTCGTAAGGGACAAACTTTCGATCCCTGACATCGACGTTACCGGGGCAGGTCAGTTCTACCACCCGCCTTTCCATTACTTCGTCTGCGCGCTCTTTCTCAAGATATATGAACTCTTCCTCGGAGGACGTCATAACTACGAAGCGCTGCAGATACTGACATTGTGTTATGCGAATGTCAGCGCTGTCTTGACATACCGCATCCTGAAGCTGTTTGACCTTGATGAAGACGTCCTTCTTCCTGCAGCGGCAGTCATAGCGTTTTTCCCGGAGTTCATACTCCTTTCGGGCAGCATCAACAATGACAGTTTAAGCGTTATGCTGACCTTCCTGGCTCTTTACACTGCCATAAGGTGGTATAAGGATTCTGCGAAAAACGATCTTCTGATATCTTCTTTTGCGGCCGGTCTTGCCATGATGACCAAGCTTTCAGCAGGTCTTATCGCAGCCCCGCTGGCTGTGCTCTTCCTTGCGAAACTCATCAAAGCCGAAGGCAAGGGCAAGCTTAAGGTCATCGGAAGCGCAGCTATATACGGCGCTGTCTCTGTCCCTCTCGGCATATGGTTCCAGATCAGGAACAAAGTGCTCTACGATGTTCCCTTAGGCTATGTCCTAAGGTCTGACAATCCCTACCAGGACATAAGCAGATATCCTGTCTGGCAGAGGCTCTTCGGCCTTTATCCCGTGCCGATCGAGGATTTCTTCATGAACCTCGGATCCGACGGCGAACAGGATTACAACACCACGATCGCGCTCATCAAGTCCGCCCTTTTCGGCGAATGGAACTACAGGGACAGCCTGGCTCAGGCCCTGACAGGTTACTTCCTTCTCTGGGTCTTTGTCCTGCTCGTGCTGATCTGCCTTGCAGGTTTTGTCTATGTTATATTGACCATCAGGAAGAGAAAATCCGTCACGGAAGAGATCTCCATGGCAGTATTGTTCCTTGCGGAACTTGTAAGCTATACGGCGTTCGCTCTTAAATATCCGCATATCTGTTCGATGAATTTCAGATACACGGTCCCGCTCATCATCTGCGGCAGTCTGTTTGCGGCAAGGATCGCATCCTGCAATGATAAGATGAAGCTCGTATTCAAGGTCCTTGCGGCCGCTTTCGCAGTATTGACTTGCGCTTTCTATATCTGCCTTATGACCTATGTCAAAGGTGAAGTTCAGGTGGTGGATATCACATGGTAAGAGAAAAGACTACAGGTTCGAAAAACACCTTCCTTGACATAGCCGCATTCGCGGTCTGGTCGCTGTTCGTGCTCGCCGTATCAGGCTGCAACATGGCTTATCTTTCACCCTTGAAGACGGTGATACTTATCCTTGGTTTTGCAGGGCTTTCGTTTTTCCTGATAAAGAATTCCGGAGATGGAAAGAAGGAGCGCGTGATGATCGTGCTGACGATCACGGCCGTTGCCCTCCGTACTTTCTACGTCCTTTATACCGGCGCCGAACAACGCCAGCATGACATGGGCGAATTCGACACATACCTCGAGAATAATTACCATTCAGAATACATCGAATACATCCTCGAAAAACATAAGCTCCTCGCTGAGGACGTAAGGGAGCACTGGCAGTTTTACCACCCGCCCCTGCATCACATTCTCTGCGCTCTGTTCTTCTCCTTGTACAGGACTATAGTTCCTTCCGCGGCCCATAACTGGGATGCTTTGCAGACACTGTCCTTGTTCTGGTCCCTCATCACACTGGAGGTCATGAGGAAGTTCATAGATGTATTTAAGCTCTCTTCCAAGGGGCGCATCACGGCTTATCTCATCGTAGCTCTGCATCCCCAGCTCATAGTCTTTTCCGGCGCGATCAACAACGATCCTCTCGCTCTGATGTTCTCTGTATCGGCACTCTACCTTGCCTGGAAATGGTATGAGAACAGGAAGCTGACATTCTTCTTCGGATCGTCAGTCTGCATAGGTCTCGGCATGATGAGCAAGCTCTCCGCGGGACTCGTCGCGGCCGCTGTCGCATTCCTGATGCTGAAGGTCCTTTTCGGGGAAAAGAAAAAGGTCAGGACTTTCCTTCTCTGTGCCGCTTATGTCGCGCTGTGCGCGCCTCTCGGACTCTGGTATCAGATCAGGAACTATATACTCTGGAAAGTCCCGGTAACATATGTTGCCGTACCCGATACGGTCCTTAATCCGGGCCTTCTGATAGGGGACGTGCCTGCCTGGAAGAGATTTGCCGTTTTCGGCAATCACGGTTACAACATCATCGAGGAAACGCTGAACCAGGCGGTCTTCGACGGGGATTATTACGGCGAGCAGATCTTCCTTTCGCTCACAGGATATTTCCTCCTCGCATCCTTCACTTTGGTGGTGATAATGGCCGTGACAGGGCTTATCCTTGCATGGATAAAGAACAGGAACACCCTCAACACTTTCCTTACGGTGATGGTCGCAGCGGAGCTTATTTTCTACGTGCTCTTCTGCTTCCGGTACCCTTTCACCTGCACGATGTCCTTCAGATACATAGTTCCGGTCCTTATCACCTGCAGTTACCACTGCGGCACCGCATACGACAAAGGGCCGCATCTCGTGAAACTTTTTACCAAAGTAAGCTGTTATGTCTTCGCTTTTTTGTCGTTCTTGTTCTACCTTATGGTATGGATAAAATGATATACTGTTGATGCTCGAAAAACTTGCCTTCATGGCGTGAAAAAAGGAGATTCAAGATGATCGATATAGCTGTTGTCGGTGCAGGGACCGCAGGAATGACGGCTGCAATATACGGAAGAAGAGCCGGGATGGAAGTTACCCTTTTCGAGGGAAACACATACGGCGGCCAGATCGTAGCTACCCCCGAAGTCGAGAATTTCCCGGGATTTGAGAAGATATCGGGTTTTGATCTTGCGGATTCCATCTTCCGCCAGGCCATGGCCCTTGATGCGAAGTTCGTTTTCGATCAGATAAACAGCATAGAGAAGAAGGAAGACGGATTTGTCCTGAAGGGCGATTTCGGCGAATACGAAGCGAAAACGGTCATCATCGCGACAGGCGCGACCAACAGGCACCTCGGCATCGACCGTGAGGGGGCACTTGTCGGCAGAGGCATCTCATACTGCGCAACCTGCGACGGAGCTTTCTTCAAAGGCAAGGTCACGGCTGTAGCAGGCGGCGGCAATACGGCTGTCGAAGACGCTTTGTACCTGGCAGGACTTTGTTCCAAAGTCTACATCATCCACAGAAGAGACGGTTTCCGTGCCGAAGAAGCTCTCATCGCAAAGGCAAGGCAGACTGAGAATATAGAGATACTGACTCCTTACGTTACCGAAAGGCTCGAAGGCGAAGACAAGCTCTCGGCTGTCGTTCTGAAGAACGCAGTCGACGGCAGCGAGAAGACGCTGGAAGTTGACGGGCTCTTCGTAGCGATCGGACAGGTCCCCGAGACAAAGGCTGCAGAAGGCCTGGTCGAGACCGAAGGCGGATATATCAAGGCGGGCGAAGACTGCGTCACGTCCTGCCCCGGAGTATTCGTAGCCGGAGACGTTCGCACCAAGCACGTAAGGCAGCTCGCAACTGCGGCATCTGACGGTGCAATTGCGGCATTGGCGGCAGTATCCTGCATAAAGATGCAATAAGTGGTATACTTACCCGGTTGATAAAAAGAAAGAAGAGGTAAAAGAAAATGGACAGGAATGTATTTGATATCCTGGAAGAGAGAGGTTACTTCTCACAGGCAACACATAAGGAAGAGATCTACGATCTCCTGGCTAAGCCCGGAGTATCCTTCTATATAGGTTTTGACCCCACGGCTGATTCCCTTCACGTAGGACACTTCGTCCAGATGATGGTCATGAGCCACATGCAGAAGGCAGGTCACCGTCCCATCGCCCTGATGGGAGGCGGTACGGCCATGATCGGCGACCCTTCCGGAAGAACGGACATGAGACAGATGATGACCGTCGAGACGATCGACCACAACGTCGAGTGCTTCAAGAAGCAGATGGGCAAGGTCGTTGATTTCAATGACGGAAAGGCTCTCATCGTAAACAACGCAGACTGGCTCCGTGACCTTAACTACATCGAATTCTTAAGGGACATCGGCCCCCACTTCTCCGTAAACAAGATGCTTACGGCCGAGTGCTACAAGCAGAGGCTTGAGAAGGGCCTGTCCTTCCTTGAATTTAACTACATGCTCATGCAGAGCTACGACTTCTACTACCTGCATAAGAACTACGACTGCTGCCTCGAGTTAGGCGGTGACGACCAGTGGTCCAACATCATCGGCGGCGTAGAGCTCATCAGGCGTAAGGATGCCCAGCCTGCTTACGGTCTGACATTCACTCTCCTTACCAACAGCGAAGGCAAGAAGATGGGTAAGACCGCCAAGGGTGCAGTATGGCTCGATCCTGCAAAGTTCTCAGAGTATGACTTCTACCAGTACTGGAGAAATATCGACGATGCTGATGTTATCAAATGTATGAAACTTTTGACCTTCCTTGATATGGACGAGATCAACGAGTATGCGACACTTACTGATGCTGCCATCAACGAAGCAAAGAAGAGACTCGCTTACGAAGTTACCAAGATCGTTCACGGTCAGGCTGCCGCAGATGTTGCCAAGAAGACGGCTGAAGACATCTTCGAAGGCGGCGGAAGATCCGAAGACATGGTCACTTACGAGATCAGCAAGGCAGACCTCGAGGCAGGCATCCAGCTCGCTGACGTTCTCGCATCGTCCGGAATGGTCAAGTCCAAGGGCGAAGGCAAGAGGATGATCGCACAGAAGGGTATCTCTCTGAACGATCAGACAGTCGAAGACCAGTTCTATGTCCTGTCTGAATCTGATTTTGACGATAACGGACAGGCAATCTGCCGAAAAGGAAAGAAGATGTATCGCAGGATAACGGTCGTATGACACAAAAAGAGATCATCAGCAGCCGCGAGATCAAAAGCACTATGATCCACAGAAGCTTTATCTTTATCGCGGCCGCGTGCGTCTTCGTCTGGCTTGTTACGAGATGCTCGATCCATTATATGAACGCTCAGTCCACAGGTGTGCTTATGGCAGGCCTGTGGATCTTTTTAGGCTTTTATTTTGCTTCCTGTGTAAACGCTGCCAAGTGGCAGGTCGCTACGGCCGCAGGGTCCGGCGTCATATCGTTTTTCCTCTTTGAGCAGATCGCTGATTACGTTCTTATCAGAGGCGGATCAATGGGGATGTACGGTGTTCCGGGGAATCTGATCTGGGTCATCTCCATAGGCGGAGGCGTAATGATCCTGTCGGTCCTTATAGCCCTTCTCATCCTGCGCAAGATCACTGCCCGCGACATAGTCCTGCTCATCATGATCCTGTCCTTCTGGACCAGGCTCACGGTGGTGCTCTATACGCCGGTAACCCATCCTTACCAGCACGATATGGCATACTTCACCGACGATAAGTTCTACGGGACACATGATACCTACATCCTCTATACCCTGAAGAACTGGAATCTCCTCGAAGCCGACGTCAGGGACTATGCGCAGTTCTACCAGCCGCCGCTTCACTACTTCCTGTCAGCTGCCGTGATAAAGATAAGCTCACTTATCTTCCCCGGACAGGCTGACAACTATGAAGTTATAAAGATAATCCCCCTGTTCTGCTCCACGGCTTCAGGGCTTCTCATATACAAGATGATCAGATATTTCAGGATATCGGGGCCCGGTGTCATCTTTACGATGTGCCTTTCCATGTTCCTTCCGGAATTTCTGATCCTCTCCGCCTCGGTCAACAACGATGCGGTCTCGGTGTTCTTTTCTTTTTTCGCATTCTATTACGCCCTTCTCTGGTACCGCAGCCCGAAGATGAGATATATCCTTCTTACGGGAGCAGGCATCGGCCTTTCCATGATGGGCAAGCTTTCCGGCGGCCTCATCGCGGTCCCGGTGGCTTTCATCTTCCTTGCGAAGCTCTGTTACCAGCTGAATCCCAAGGCGCGTATCAAGGAAGAAGGATACGGCAGGGAAAATATAAAGATCCCCAACATCATCGGACAGTTCCTGGCTTTCGCAGGACTTACCTTCCCCCTGGGCCTCTGGTTCCCCTTAAGGAACCTTATACGCTGGGGAGTACCGATAGGATATGTCAACACCTTCAACATGGCGGCGCATGACGATGTCTCGTCTTATTCCGTCCTCGAAAGGCTCCTGCTGCCCGCAAAGGGACTTTCGGCAGAAGTTCCCTTCGTCCTCTTCAACGATAACGACAAGGAACATCAGATCTTCCTGGCTCTCTTTAAGACAGCTCTTTTCGATGAGAAGATGTTCCAGCAGGACAGTTTCTTCATGACGGCCGGATCCATTATGCTGCTCTTGTTCGAGCTGATCGCCGTCATTTCAGTGATATGTCTTTTCGTTTTCCTGATAGTCGACATAAGGCGCGGCACCTACCGCTACGAAGCGGCCGCCATGATGGTCCTCTTCCTTACCGAGATGGTATCTTACGTGAGCTTCTGCCTGAAATACAAGGCGGTAAGTTCCATGAACATGAGATATGTGGTCCCGGTCGTCATACCGCTGGCCTATATGCTGGCCCGCTTAATCTCGGCGCTTAACAGGAGACGGAAGGAAGAAGGGATCAAGGGGATCCTGGTCAAGACCGCGCTATACGGCATCTCGGCTCTCGTGGTCCTGTTCTCCATCCTGACATTGCTGTTCTACGGTTCTTACTGGCTCTATTTTGTAAAGACGGGCGCAGCTGTCTGAGACTGAAGGCAGGATTCGTGATATAATCTTTGGCGATATAAAAACAAGAGGTAAATAAGATGGGCATTTTCGGATTTGGCAAAAACAAAGACAACGGCAAGGCTGACAACGACAAGGTCAACGAGGGTGATCTTTCCGAGGAGATGAGGATCTTAAGCGAGGTCGAGGAAGAGACCGAAGCGGAGCGCTTTAAGCGCGCCGAAGAGGGAAGGATCGCGATCGAGAAGGTTGCTCAGAAAAGGAAGGAAGCCGAAGACATGGCGAGCAGGGCCTCCACGGAGATCCTGGATCTTGCCGACGACAACAGGTTCTATCTCGTAGTTGACGATCTCCCGCTCGACGAACCCAAGGCACCCGACGGACTCGTCCTCGGAGGCATCGTAAGGGGAAAGATCGCGGTCGGTATGGATGTATACCTTTACCACGCCGTAGAAGACCAGATCACGACTACGAAAGTAGTTGCCCTTTCCGTAGCCGGAAAATCCATGGATGAAGTCATCGACGACAGGGTCACTGTAGATCTTGAAAGAGGAGATCTTCCCCTGGCTTCAACTCCCGACGAGGGAGCTTCCAATCCTGTCAGCAAATTCTCTGTCCTTACCAATGTCAGAGCCCACGGCAACGACGATCCCGCCGAAGGCCCCGAGAACCCCAAGCTCCTCGGCCTTACGATGGAATATGCAAGATTTGACAGTGACAGATATTTCTATGAAGTACTCGCAGAGGCTGCAGTCCATTCTGTTTTCCTGACACCCGTTCACATGGTACGCGAAAAAGGAAACAGGCAGAAGGTCGGTTTCCTGACCTTGCAGGACAACAGCGGAAACGCGCTCTTCCCCCTGTTCACCGACAAGCTCTGCCTTAACCGCAACCATCCCAAGCAGATCAAGTTCGATACGAAGAGCACGCTGCCCGTGGATTTCCCTCTCGCGGCAGTCATTGGCAAGACCGGTGTCCACAAGGGCATACTCATCAATCCTTTCGGACCCGTCACTGTAAGATTCCCCGTAGATGCCCTGAACGGCATTACGAATTCCGGAGCCTTCAAGAAGGAGTTCGGTGAACTTCCTTCGGGCGACGATGCGATCGGCCAGCTCCTCTCGGGACAGGCCGGAGCTCCCGTCGAAAGGCAGGTAGAAGTCAATCTTGCGCCTCCTCCGGAAGCAGGCGAATACAGGTTCATGAGAGATGTCATCCGCAAGTACTGCGGCGCTCATTCCGATATAGTCAAGGTCGGCATCATACTTCAGACAGAGACGGAGAACAAGGACAGGCGCGCATATCTTTGCGTCATGGATTGTCCTGAGGACCGCCTTGCAGAACACTTCAAGGCCATCGTCGGTCTCTGCCGTCCCTACATGAAGGCGGTAAAGGAGATGGGAGCGATCCCGATCGCGCAGGCTCCTTTCGCAGACCAGTATTTCTCAGAGCACGAATATACATACAATAAACTTCTGGGGTGACAGTCATGACAAAAAAGAGGATCCTTTGCTTCGGAGATTCAAACACCTGGGGATATGATCCCGCAACGGGCAACCGTTTCGAAGGCCGCTGGCCCAGGGAACTTGCAAGACTTCTGGGATCCGGATATGAGCTGATCGAGGAGGGCCAGAACGGCCGCACGATCGCGCTGGAAGATCCCTGGGAATGGGGGACCAAGAGAGGTCTGGATTACTGCCTTCCCATGATCGAATCCCACAAGCCCCTGGATCTGATAATCATCATGCTGGGTTCCAACGACCTCAAGAGAAAGTTCTCTCTTCCCGCGCCTGACATCGCGGGCTCCCTCATGACCATGATCGAGAAGATGACGGCTCATCTCAAGTTCTACAACCAGACACCCGACACGAAGATCCTCATCATCGCGCCTCCCCATCTCGGAGACGGTGTGCTCGAAACGGACTTCGCTCCTTTCTTTAACGAATACAGTGTCGAACAGTCAAAGCTTCTTGCAAAGTGGTATTCATATGTGGCCGAAAGATGCGGCTGTGAATTCCTGGATGCATCCGAATTCGTCAAGGCATCGGACACCGATTGCCTCCATCTGACGGAAGAAGGACATTCCATCCTTGCAAAAGCAGTCTTCGATAAGATAGAAAATATATAACAGTGTTACAAACACTGTGTTTTCCGAGGTCTGACAGATGAAAGCAAGAAAGATCATATCCCCGATCCTCTGCCTTGCGATGCTCACGGGATGCAGCCCGGCAGTTAATAACGGGCCTTCCGGCACAGAGGAAACATCCTATACGGGTGAAGGGATCTCGATGAGTTCTCCGCAGGATACTTCAGAGACATCACAGGATATCAAAGGGACCAAAGCTCCGGATGAGAGCATGGAGTCCTCCGGCGGACAGACCGGTCCTGATGCCGAGACGGAAGGTCTCTCCGAAAAAGGATCCGGCTATGAAGGCATCGAAGGCACGGGACCTTATAACTACGGTGAGGCTCTCCAGAAATCCCTCCTCTTCTACGAACTTCAAAGATCAGGCGATCTTCCTGACAAGACCAGGTGCAACTGGAGAGGCGACAGCGGATTGTCCGACGGATCCGATAACGGTATCGACCTGACGGGCGGCTGGTACGATGCGGGAGACCACGTTAAGTTCAATCTTCCCATGGCATATTCCGCAGCCATGCTCGCATGGTCAGTCACAGAATCGGAAGATTCCTATAAGGAAGCGGGCCAGCTTGAATACATCCTTGGCGATATAAGATGGGTCACTGATTATCTCATGAAGTGCCATCCTGACGATTACACATACTACTATCAGGTAGGCGACGGCGGGACTGATCACTCCTGGTGGGGACCTGCCGAAGCCATGAGCATGGCAAGACCTTCTTACAAAGTTACGAAAGACAACTCGGGTTCTGCCGTAACGGGCGAGGCCGCCGCAGCACTTGCCGCCGCGGGAATCGTTTTCGCGAAGAGCGACAAGGCTTATTCCGAAGAGTGCCTGAAGCACGCAAAGAGCCTTTACAAGTTTGCGGATGAGACGAGGTCTGATTCGGGTTATACTGCCGCCAACGGTTTCTATAATTCCTGGAGCGGTTTTTACGATGAACTTTCCTGGGCGGGAGCCTGGCTCTATCTTGCGACCGGAGACAAGTCATATCTTGATAACGCTGAAAAATGTTACTCGAAAGCGGGGCACGACTACAACTGGGCCATGTGCTGGGACGATGTCCATATCGGCGCGGCAGTCCTCCTTGCGGAGATCACCGGAAAGAAGACTTATACCGGTGCCGTCGAACAGCATCTGGACTACTGGTGCAAGGGGATAACCTATACTCCCCAGGGTCTTGCATGGCTCGATACATGGGGTTCGCTAAGGTATGCGACGACCACGGCTTTCGTTGCGCAAGTCTATGCCGACGGCGGCAAATGCGATCCGTCGAAAACGAAAGCCTATCAGAACTTTGCCGAAAGCCAGGTCAATTATGCTCTCGGATCTTCAGGAAGATCCTATGTCGTCGGATTCGGTGAGAACCCTCCCGAACACCCTCATCACAGAACGGCCCAGGGCTCTTATTCCAACAACATGAACGAACCGGCATCACACCGCCACACTCTCTACGGAGCGCTGGTCGGAGGCCCTGATGCGGGAGATAACTATAACGATATCGTTTCAGATTACACAGCCAACGAAGTAGCCTGCGATTACAATGCCGGCTTCACGGGGATCCTTGCCAAGATGTACGGCAAATACCACGGCAAGACCATCAAGGACTTCGGCGCAGTGGAACAGACTGCTGACGAATATTCCGTCGAAGGATCCGTCAATGCGGACGGTCAGGATTTCGTAGAGATCAAGGCGCTCGTCTTCAACAAGACCGCATGGCCCGCAAGAAAGACTAATTCCCTGGAACTCCGCTACTATTTGGATCTCAGTGAAGTCATTAAGGGCGGCAAGAAAGCGGATTCTCTCGAAGTAAATGCGAACTACATGCAGAGCGGAAGGGTCGGCGGCATCAAGGCCTGGAACAAGGACAAGAACCTCTACTACCTTTCCGTTATCTTCGACGACGGCAGTCTCTATCCGGGCGGCCAGGAACACTATAAGTCGGAGATCCAGGTAAGGATGCGTAATCCCGGCGGAGCCTGGGACAACAGCAACGATCCTTCATATAAGGACCTTCAGGGCAAGGGCATATGCCTCTACGATAACGGCAGACTTGTCTGGGGCAATGAGCCTTCGGCAGACGGCAAGGATCAGACACCGGTCACGGAAGGGACCGGTACATCCGTTAGCACAAGCGGAACTGAAGCCACCGCTGCGACAGGCAAGGCTTCCGATAAAGTAAAGCTTACGTTGAAATACGACAGCCGTTCCGGCAACTGCATCTCTGGATCCATGGAGATAAAGAACACCGGCAAGGACAAGATCAGTCTCAAGACCTTAAAGGTCAGATATTTCTTTGTCGCTGACGACGGGAAGTCTCCTGTATTCGACTGCTACTACTCGGGCCTTATCCAGGCAGACGGAGCATATTCCGGAGTAAACGGAGTTACGGGTGTTTTTGAAGACCCTCAGAACAAGACGGCATCATGCAACAAGATCGCTGTCATATCGCTTCCCGATGCAGGCTCTGTCGGTCCGGGAGGAACATTGACTATAAACTTCTCTATCCATTATTCTGATTGGCAGAACATGAACTCTTCAGCGAGCCATTCCCTCGCGGGAGACGGCAATATCGTTGTCTTGAGCAACGGAACGAACATCTGGGGCAGTGAGCCCTGAAGGATCAAGGAGGATATTTAGATGGCAAGATCAAGAAGGAAAGTACCCGTTATAATCAAGATACTGATCGGACTCCTGATATTTGTTGCGCTCGTACTGCTCGGCGCAAGGCTCTACTTCAGGATCCCCGTGAGCTCCTACTATCAGGCATCCGACAAGGCTTTCAAGATCCCCGGCCTTTCCGACGGACTCGTTCCCCAGGGCTTGTCCTACGATGAGGACAACAAGGTCTTCCTGGTCACGGGTTACCAGAAAGACGGATCTGCCACATATATCTGGCGCATAAATAAAGAAGGCAATGAGAACAGGGGAAAAGTTAAGCTCCTTAATGAGTTCGGAGAGGCACTCGTTGTTCATGCGGGCGGGCTTTCTGCTGCAGGGGATTATGTCTATGTTGCAAGCGGTGAGAACAGCAGCCTTTATGTTTACGACAAGAAAGAAGTGATAACGGCTGAAGACGGCAAACAGATCCCGACACTCGGGACTTTCGATCTGTCCTACGGTGGGGAATCAGTAAAGGTCGCGTTTACAACGGTGACCGACGGCAGGCTGATCGTGGGTGAATTCTACCGTGATCCCAACTATCAGACACCTGAGTCCCACAAGTTCACGACGCCCGCGGGAGACTATCTGCAGGCTGTCGCCTTTGAATACAATTTATCTGATTCTCCCGACGATCAGTACGGTCTCAAGGCAGATCCCGTTAAAGCATATCTGCTTCCCGATCTTTCCCAGGGCATGGCCTGGAAGGACGGAAAGATCTACGTATCGGAATCTTACGCAGTCGCTTTCTCCACGATCGGAGTCTACGACAGCTCCAAACTCAACTCCATCGGAGAATTCGCAGGTCTCCCTCTTTATGCTCTCGACAGTTCATCAAGGGTGAGCGAAGTCAAGATCGCTCCGATGTCAGAAGAGATCGAGTTCGTTGACGGCAAGATGTACACGATGTGCGAATCGGCTTCCTCCAAATATATCTTCGGAAACTTCACATCTGCCCAGTGGTGTTATGCGACCAGGATGGAAGAACTCGTGAAATAAGAGGCTGAAAGATCAGGGCTTGATATATCTTTGATGGTATTTGCGGTCGACGTGCTCGGGCATGACGACGTCATCCCAATGATCGTTTTCGCGAACGGGTGCGGCATTATCCTGTCTGACCTTGACTTTCCTTTCGCGCACGAAATACTTGATGCAGAAAAAGAAGAGGATATATCCCGCCAATGCTCCGATCGTATTGTTCAGTAGATCGTCAGCATCGAATATGCCTAACCCCGTGAAGAACTGGACCGTTTCTATCAGTATTGAAACTGCAAATCCCAATAGGCCCGTCACGATCAGCTTGCGGAAACATTTTGCCATCGTGGGCAGGAGAAAACCGAAAGGTACAAAGAGCAGGATGTTGAGCAGGATCTCTTCAAATCTTGCTGCTGACGTGATCTCTATGGTATTGATCGATTCCGCGAAGCGCTTGTGCCATATGAGCCTTAAGAAATCCAGAAAACCCGGATTGAACCTCATGGACTGTTTATATCCCGCAAGGGGTGAAAGGACGATAGTCGACCTTCCCGCAGGTTCCCTCGAAAGCAAAGTGACATAGAGGAATCCTCCCAGATAAACGACGAATATCGCAAGGACTGCCCATATGGCCCTCTTGTCGAGAACGGAGATCCTCGCAAGGATCACGGTCACGAGAAGAGCCGAGATCACAACCATGGCGATCACTATTACCGAAGGCGTCAGATTGTTGTAGATATTAGCTCCGATAGCCTGCATCAGATCCTCCCGAAAATGAATATCGATAAGTCTAACATATTGTCCCAAAGATGTTGTAGAATACATGAGGCATATTTGAATGGAGAAAGATATATGGCATACGACAACATACTTGAAGCAATAGGCAATACGCCTCTCGTAAGGCTCAAGAGGATGCCCGCGCCCGGAAGCGCAGAGGTCCTCGTAAAATTCGAAGCACTCAACGTCGGAGGGTCGATAAAGACCAGGACCGCTTATAACATGATAAGGGCGGCCGAAGAAGAGGGCATAATCGATAAGGACAGCATCATCGTTGAACCCACGTCAGGCAACCAGGGCATAGGACTTGCGCTCGTAGGCGCAGTCTTAGGCTACAGAACGATAATCATCATGCCGGATTCCGTAAGTGAGGAAAGACGCAAGATCGTCCGCCACTACGGCGCTCAGGTCAGGCTCATCCACGACGCGGGCGACATCGGCAAGTGCATAGAGGAATGTCTCAACACGGCGCTCAACATGCAGAAGTCCAATCCCAAGGTCTTCGTACCCCAGCAGTTCGCAAACATCAACAACGTCCTGGCCCACAAGAAGGCTACGGTCCTGGAGATCATGGAACAGGCCGGAGGCCCGATCGACGGTTTCTGCAGCGGCATCGGAACAGGCGGCACCCTCACCGGTATCGGTGAAGTGCTGAAGGAGAAGAATCCCGATATGGTCATATGGGCAGTCGAGCCCGAGAACGCAGCGATACTCGCCGGCGGCACGATCGGCACCCACATGCAGATGGGCATAGGAGACGGCATCATCCCCGACATTCTGAACAGGGAGATCTACGATGACATCTATGTCGTAACGGACGAGGAAGCGATCGACACGGCCAAGAGGCTTGCACGTGAAGAAGGCCTTATGTGCGGCATCTCTTCCGGCACCAATGTAGCCGCAGCCTTAAAGCTCGCCCAGAGGCTTGGAGAGGGCAAGAGGGTCGTAACTGTCCTGCCCGACACGGCTGAAAGATATTTTTCAACAGTTCTCTTCGACGAGTAATTCACTGATCGAAAAGCAAGATAACGAGGTAGAGAAGACTTTATATGGCAGGCGTTGTAGTAGGAATGAGCGGCGGAGTGGATTCCGCTGTCGCATGTGTTCTCCTTAAAGCCGCCGGCTACAAAGTCTATGGCGTGACCTTGAAGATATGGCACGACATCAACCGCTGCTGCGAAGTGTCTGAGGCCGCAAAGACATGCGAGATCCTCGGTATACCCTATTCCGTCGTAAACATGGAGACCGAGTTCATGAGGGATGTTGTGGATCCCTTCACGGAGGCATACAGGTCCGGCAAGACTCCGAATCCCTGCACGGGCTGCAACCGCGACATCAAGTGGAAGGGTCTCATGAAAGCCGCCGCTTTCCATAACGCCGAATTCATTGCGACAGGCCACTATGCCCGCATAGTGACGGCCCCTTCGGGAAGGCTCGCCGTAAAGGCATCGGAAAACACCGCCAAGGATCAGTCCTACATGCTCTACCGCTTGAGCCAGGAAATGCTCTCCAAGACCATTTTCCCTCTGGGAGGACTTTCCAAGGAGGAAGTCAGAAAGATCGCAAAGGCAGCCGGCATAGAGGTCTACAACAAGGAAGAATCCCAGGAGATATGTTTTGTTCCGGACGGGGATTACGCAGCTTTTATCGAAGACAGACTTGAAGGAAATGTCCCTCCCGAAGGTAACTATGTCGATACCGAAGGCAATATCTTAGGGCGCCACAAGGGCATAATCAACTACACCATAGGACAGCGCCGCGGCCTCGGTATCGCTCTCGGCGAAAGACAGTATGTTACCCGTATTGATCCCGTAAAGAACGAAGTCATAATCGGTGAAGACAAGGACCTCTTCCTTAAGGAAGTCAGGATATCCGGCCTTAACTTCATGGCAACAGAGGATATAAGACCGGGAGAGCAACTGCGTCTTTCCGGCAAGATCAGATACCACCACCCGCAGGTTCCCTGCACTCTGACCAGGACAGGAGAAGATTCTCTGACAGCAGTTTTCGATGAACCGGTAAGGGCTCCGGCTCCGGGACAGTCTGCCGTATTCTACGACAACGATCTGGTGGCATTAGGCGGAGTGATAGTCTGAAAGCAATGCGGGACAGCGTTTGCTGTAACCGAAGTGTTAAATAATTATTAATATAATAAGATTGAATTTCACTTTTCGAGGCCTTATAATTTCCTTTACGAATAAAACAAATATGCGCTTTTGTGCACATGGAGGTCTTATCCCTTGAGGAAAGTCAGAGCCTTAAGATCTGTTATTCTTCTCACTGTCGCCGCTTTGCTGGCAGGCTCAGTGATGTTCATGAGTCCCGTGAAAACCGTGCAGGCAGCAGATGCTGATGTCGAGTTCATTTACCAGCACGAAGGCTGGGATGACGGAGTAAATTTCACGATCAAGCTGAAGCGTTTCGAGGAAGGCGCCAAGGCCACTATCCTGGTCGAATTCCCCCATGAAGTAACATCATGCAACATTCACTATCCCCGTATCGGATATTCAAGACCGTCAGGTCCTGCTTACGACGATTCTTACATTAAGATCGATATTACTTACCATAAAGCTGATTTCCCCGAAGGTGACCACATCAAAGGCACTGCCTGGGGAATGAATATCGGAAAAGATGCCCGTGATACCAAGGTCAAGATTACTTCGTATTCCGTCCCCGAGCCTACACCCACTACGGCGCCTACGGCTACACCCAGTCCTACGCCCATGGTCATGCCGACGACTCCTCCGCCACCGACAGCAAGGCCCACTGCAGCTGCTCCTACGAAAGCCCCTACTGCTACGCCTACTACGGCACCTGCCAGGACCGTAACTCCCACGGCAGCACCGACTGTAGCTCCGACTGTGGCTGCTACGGTAACACCGACAGCCGTTCCGACAAGCACTCCGACAGTAACGCCTACGCTTGCTCCGGATGAGAGTTCGACTACGACTACTACGGAAGAAAGCAAAGAAACAACGACAGCTGAAGACGGTACAACGACTACGACTTCGGCAGAAGAAACGACAACATCATCAAGTGAAGAGACAAGCGCGGCTGATGTTCCTCTTGTTATCGCCGCAAAGGACGAGACAACTCCCTCAGATCCTTCTGATCCTTCGGAAGGCGGTGGCGGAACGGACGGAAACGGTCCTGACGAAGTTAAGCTGGCAGCAACGACTCCCGGAAAGAATAACAAGGGATCTTTCTGGCAGCTTATCGCAATATTCGTTCTCCTGCTTCTTATCGGCAGATATATCTACCTCAACAGGATCAAAAAATACACTGCCAGGGAGAGCCTGATCAGGCTGATCCCGGGTGTTCCCGTTCTCTATTGTAATGTCTCGAAAAACATGCTCGATTCGCAGATCGCCGCGGAAGCCGCCATGGCGGCAACAGCCTCATCTAGTCATTCAGGCTTTAATACCGCGTCTGCAAAGAAGTCTATCCGTGACATGGAAGAGGGATCTGCTCCCGCACTCAAGACTGCTCCCGTGACACCCATAAAGAGTCAGGATACCGCGGCAAAGAATGCTCCGGCAGAACCTGCCAAGATAAAGAATACAACAGCTGTACCTGAAAGGAATAACAGAATGGAAAACGCATCTCCCAAGCTGACTCCCGAAGAGAAGGAGGCTATAGAGAAAGCTGCCAAGGCCAAGGAAGAAGCAGAGGCTGCTGCCAGGAGGGCGGCACAAGCAAAAGCCGAAGCCGAGAAGGCTGCCGCCGAGATGGAAGAGGCAAGAAAGGCTGCGGAAGCTGCCGAGGCTAAGGTATCCGACACAGCGGAAAAGACACAGGCGATAACAACTACGATCGGAGGAAAGACCGTGGAAGAAGAAACGAAGAACGCATTCAAGTCTTCGGATAACAAGGAAGAACAGGAAACGGCAAACAAGGAACCTGACATCCCCAAGAAGCCCGTCTGGGAAAAGGAAGAGAAGGATACTTCTTACCGTGCATCAATAGTTAATTTCGAACACAGAAAACCCGATTCGGACGAAGTTAACGCTTTGGGTTCAGCTTTGAGCAAGAGCAAGACTCCGCCTCCCGCTTCGGCAAGACCCAAGGTCCGTGCTAACTGGGATAATTACGGAGGAGCATCTCCGTTTAAGCCCGTCGGACAGGATGAAGCAACAGGCGCTGTAGCGGGATTTGTTTCCAACGCATCTTCAGGATTTTCATCCGATTCCAAGTCCGGAGCAGGAAAGACTTTCAGAAAGAATATCGATTCCGATGAGCCTACGAGCTTCACATCGGGATCTTCCCGCAAGGCTGCTTTCTTCAACAAAGCAAAGCACAGCAGCAGCCAGCCTGAGCAGCGTGAGGAATCCGAGTCTGTATACGGCGGCATCAGAAGACCCAACAGTGCCGGCAAGAAGGAAGAAGAGGATTCTGCTCCTGCACTCGGCAAGGCCCTTGAAGGCAAGAGACCTTCTATTTTGAATTCTTCCATCCCCATGGGGAACGCCGGAAATGAAGTCGACGGCAAGGATGTTCAGGAAGGCTGATGCCCGATGAAGAACATCGCTATCGTAACAGGCGCGTCTTCAGGGATCGGTGAGGCTTTCGTAAAAGAGATCTGCTCTGTTGACGATAAGTTCGACGAGATCTGGATAGTTGCAAGAAGACAGGACAAGCTGGATGCCCTCGTTGCTCTTACGGGCGACAGGAGGCTGCGTCCGGTCAAGGCTGACCTTACCGATGCATCCGATCTTGAATCCATAGGCAAAAGACTTGAAGCAGGAGACTACAGTGTAGATCTTCTCATAAACTGCGCCGGTCTCGGCAAGAGGGGCAATGTGGCCGACAATGCCATAGAGGATATCGCAGCCACGATCAACGTCAACTGCCAGAGCCTGTCATTGCTCACGAAGATAGTCCTGCCTTTCATAAAGACGGCTCCCGTGAAAAAGAAAGGCGGCAGGATCATCAACATCGCTTCGTCTGCGGCTTTCCTGCCCCAGCCCGGCTTTGCCGTATATGCGGCCAGCAAATCCTATGTTCTGAACTTTTCGAGAGCCCTTGGAGCCGAACTGGCAGCTAAGGGGATCGTCGTCACGGCCGTATGCCCCGGACCTGTCGATACAGAGTTCCTCGGCAAGGCTACGGGCGGACGCGAGACTGAGTTTACGGGGATCAGAAAGAGCTTCGTTGCGGATGCGGATAAGCTTGCAAAGGCTTCACTTAAGGCTTCTTTCCGCGGAAGGCGGGTATTCGTATATAAGTTTTCACAGAAGGTGATCCACTTTATTTCCAAGGCTGTTCCGACAGGCCTTGTTCTCTGTTTTGAACAAAAGTTATTGAAGAACTGATTTAATGTCCGTTATGCTGTATAATAATATAATGTAACAAAAATTTTAAAGGATCCGTCTCGTGACGGGACAGCGCGGCATGACGATAAAGCTAAACGGTATATTCAAGGATAACATGGTCTTCCAGTGGGGAGCCGAGCTCCGCGTGTTCGGTTGTTGCGACGAAGCCAGCGTAGGCACGGAGACCAACGGGACCGTTATCAGGTGTGAAGTTACCGATGAGGAAGGCAATGTCGTTTCCGTAGGTGAAGGATCCTTCGAGGAAGACGGCAGCTTCCTTATCTTCTCCTCTTCTATCGATGAACCCGGCGGACCCTTTAAGATCCGCATAAGCGCGGCTGACGCCGTAGTCGAGATGAACAATACCTGGGCAGGAGAAGTCTGGCTCGCAGCAGGACAGACAAATATGCTCTATCCTCTGAACAGATCCGAGTTTGCCAAGTTCATAGTCACAAAGATACAGGATACGGAGATCTTCTACTACGAAGTTCCCCAGGCAGGCTTCCTTGACGAGGCCCAGGCCAAGGCAGAGGAAGAATCCCAGTGGGTCAAGATAGATGCCGAGACCGCAGGCAACATGAGCGCCATCGGTTACTATTTTGCCCGCGAGGTCGAATCGAGAATAGACAGTAAGATCGGCATCATCTGCTGCTGTTACAGCAGCTCCCCCATCGACTGCTGGCAGTCGGTCGATTCGCTTCTTTCCACCAGGGAAGGAAAGACCATCCTTAAGGAATTCGAGCGCAACAGCGAAGAGCTTACCGAAGAAGAATACGAAGAGAGAAGCCGTGAGTACGAGCACAAGATGGAAGTCTACAACGAGGCTCTGGAAGCGGCTCTCAAGGAGAATCCTTTCCTTACATACAAGGAAGCTGACCGTGATGTCGGTGAGTTCCCCTGGCCTCCGCCGATCGGTCCCAAGGCCGTCAGGCATCCCGGCTCTTTCTTTGAGAGCATGGTACTGAGGATCGCTCCCTATACCTTAAGAGGAGTCCTCTTCTATCAGGGCGAGTCCGACTGGGAGCACGCCAACGAGTACGGTGCGGTCCTGACCACTCTCATCGCCGAGTGGAGGGAAGTATTCTTCGATCAGGAAATGCCTTTCCTCTTCTGTCAGCTCCCCATGTATATCTCCAAGGAAAAGAAGTACATGGGCTACGAGGACATGTGCTGGCCCACACTGAGGGAACAGCAGCAGATCGTCGCCATCGATGTTCCGAACGTCTATATGGCTGTGATCATCGACTGCGGCGAGTTCGACAATCTCCACCCTTCGGACAAGAAGACGGTAGGAGACAGACTGGCCCTTTTGGCCGAAAAGTTCGTTTACGGATTTGACAATGTCAACGCAGTTTCTCCTTACATCATCGATGCAAGAAGAGGAGAGGGCGTTGAGATCACTTTCGGAGGAGACTATGCTCTCCTCAACCTGGATGTCGTTTATACGAGCGAGGAATCCGGCTTCCAGGTGGCAGGCGAAGACGAAGTCTTCTTCCCTGCAGAGGCGTCGATCGACTTCGACGGAAGAACGGTATTGCTCAACTGTCCCCATGTTGTGTATCCGTCCAAGGTAAGATATGCGTATGTAAGTTACGGCCCTACGCCCCTGCATGCTCAAAACGGTCTTACCGCGGCACCGTTCTCAGTAACAATAGATAAGGATTTGGGTGGAGCGTAATTAGAATGAATGTAGCATTTTTCATGAAACCGAAGGCAGATCTCACATATCTGTATTCGGATTATACGGTCAGGCAGGCTCTCGAAAAGATGCATAACACATCTTATACTGCAGTCCCCGTTATCGACAGGGACGGCAAGTATCTCGGCACGATCAACGAAGGAGATCTTCTCTGGTTCATCGTACAGGGTGAAGGAGGAGAGCCTCACACGATGGCGATCGAGTCGCTCGAAAAGTTCAAGGTGAATCAGATCGACCTCAACAAGAAGAAGCATGCAAGCCCTCTGGCGCACATTACGGACAGCGTTGAAGACCTCATCGCCAGCACCATGACGGCTAACTTCGTTCCGATCGTTGACGACCGCGGTCTCTTTATCGGTATCGTAACAAGGAGCGCCATAATCAAGTACTATTACGATACTTATGTAATGAGCGGCAAAACGCCTCTGGACAAGGATAACTGAACCCGGTTCCGCGCCCCTTCTATATCCCTGTTGTAAATAGAAGAGGCATATGCTATACTTTGTCTCGCGTGACGCCCCCATAGCTCAGTAGGTAGAGCGCATCCATGGTAAGGATGAGGTCAACAGTTCAAGCCTGTTTGGGGGCTCCAGTGAATAATATAATACCCCGCTTAGGTCCTCCGCGCTTCGCTTGTGCGGAAACAGCGGGGTATTTTATTATCCACTGAATGGCTTGTGCGGAAACAGCAAATATGGTGTTGTTCATTCTACGGCTTGTGCGGAAACAGCGGGGTATAAGGGCAATAAAATGTCCAACATAACAGTCCGCTATTTCTTAAATCCACGGACTGATCTGTTGGATATTTGCCTCAGAATAAGGAATATCCACAATTGTGTCCGCAAAATCGTAAATCCACGGACTGATCTGTTGGACATCAGTTTCGTATCACAGAATTTATGAATAGGATCTTGAACCGCGGCCATATAGATCTGATAAAGCGAGACCTTTTGGGGATGGATCAGAAGCCTCCGAATTTGAAGACGAGTTCGACTGCGAGAGTCGCAAGGCAGGTTGCGATGGCGACCGTGAGAAGGCTCTTTTCGAGAATGGAGAAGATCATTGCCGCGATGAAGCCTGCTATTGCAGAGTAGATGTTTCCCGTTGAGAAGAGCATGGCAGGCAGTGTCATGGCTGCCAGGACCGTGTAGGGGATGAACTCGAAGAATGCGATGAGCCTGCGGTTCTTGAGCTTGCGGCGGAAGAGCACGAAGGGGATCATACGCACGAGATAGGTCGTTCCGGCCATTACGGCGAGATAGATAAAGAAAGTTACCGGGTTCATGCTGCATCCTCCTCCTTGTCTTTCGGGAAGAAGGCTGCTCCCACGGCAGCTGCGATGATCGCAGCGATTATCGTGGCAAATCCGCCTGATATGACTGATGAAAGGTGCGGCTCAAAGTAGAAGAGAGCCGATATCGAGACCGCGATCAGCACGCAGATGAGGATGCCGCGGTTGTGCTTGGCTTTCGGTACTACGATCGATACGAACATACCGTAGATCCCGATGGCGAGTGCGTTGGAAAGAAATTCGGGGAAGACCGCACCGAGGGCGGCACCGATGAATGTTCCCAAAGTCCAGCCCGCTATAGGAAGCAGCATCAGACCGAGATGATAACGGCGCCCGATGGGGTGATCGACACCGGCTGCGACACCGAAGATCTCGTCCGTAATTCCGTAAGCCAGAAAGAATCTTGCGGGGACCGTAACGGTCTTATCCGTTTTCTGTGACAGGGAGATAGACATGAGTCCGTATCTCAGGTTGATTATCAGCTGGGATACGGCCATCTCGATGAGGCCGCCCGAAGCGGTCATGATCGAAAGACCTGCGACCTGTCCGGCTGAGGTCAGGTTGAAAAGTGATACCAGTACGGCCTGCCAGAGGGTTAAGCCGGATGTGACTGCCAGTATGCCGAAGGAAAAGGATACCGAAAGATAGCCTAAAGCAATAGGAATCCCGTCAAGGATTCCCTGCCTGAAAGTGTTTTTGTCAGTGGAAGGCTTATTGCTCATAGACATATTCTATGTCTTCAAAGTGAAGGAACATATCGTGATCTGCCATGACCTTGGTCTCGCCGTCAGTCTCAAGATCTGCGAGGGTATCGACTTTCAGATCAGTCGTATTGAGAGAGAAGAGCTTGCCGGATCTTACGATATATTTCTCGACCGGACCGAAAGTCCCGTTCTTGAAAGCAGTCGACCTTGCCAGGAAGAGGGCGCCGTCATCCAGCTTGAAGTATTCGTCAACGATCGTCTTGTCGCTGAGCTCTCTCATGAGAGTAAGGCTCTTATACATTTCCGTCTTGGTATAGGAGAAAGTGCATTCCTCGCCGTTAGGGGTCTTGCCCGTTCCCCTCTTGACGTCCATCTCGGAGGAATGGGTCCTCATATAAAGGTTATATACGGCATTGAACTCCTTGAGTTCTGTATCAAGGAGCAGATATGAATTTACTTCGGTCGTTGCATCGGACGGAGCAGATGTATCTTCGGAAGATATGGCTCCCTTGCATCCTGCCATAGTGAACAGCAAAGCCACTATGAGGATCGTTGCTGATATATGTCTGACGGTTCTATGCATACCCTTAAACCTCACTTTATATCTGAATATTTTCACCAAGCGATTATACCACGCATAACCTGTGTTGACAAAAGCCTTTAAAGATTATACAATCTTTGAGCGTGTCATAAGGACAGCATACGGAGAAGTCGCCTAGCCTGGTCGAGGGCGCGCGACTGGAAATCGCGTAAACCCCAAAAGGGTTTCGAGGGTTCGAATCCCTCCTTCTCCGCCAAAACTAATTAAGAAGTCCCGGAAAGCCTTATTTCCGGGACTTTTTGATTTTTAGTTTCCGAACTTACCAAAAATTTACCAATTTTTCTGCAAAATCAATGCAAGCTAATCCCAATTAATGGTAAGAGTTACATGTGAAGCACCAAGAAGAGCTGTAAGGTCTTCTTCGCTCATATTCTGTATCTTTCCAAGCCTTGTATAGGCCCAGGCATTAGAGCCATAGAATACAACTATCTGATTACCTGAATAAAGAACGATATCACCGGGAGAAGTCGTTGTCTGTTCATCGTTTCTCGGAAGATCTGTGCCAATCGGGCCGACCTGTTCAAATCCACCGTACATAGACATTTCTATAGTAATCGTACCATTGGATGCCAATTTCTTGAGTGCTTTTACCGATTCGTTATCTTCCCATTCAACCTGTATGACCTGATCGTTTATCCTAAGAACCATTTCAGCCTCCGTTTCAGAACTCTCTGTCTGAGCTGCAGTATCACTTGCTGACACCTCTGTCGTAGTCTCTAAGACAGCAGAGGCTGATGTTGTGCTCTCAGAAGTGATTACGCTTGTGAACTCGGATGCAGGAACCTCAGTGTTTGAGCAAGAAGTCATGGACAGAAGCAAAGCAACAGCTGCTGTTAATGCTAAGAATCTTTTCATGGACTTATCCCAAATACTGCTCATAGAAACTCTGTATCTTATCGAAAGGAATATAATCCTTATCACCGCCGTCGTAGAGGTCCGTATGTACGGCTTCAGGAATGATGTAGAGTTCCTTGTTATCAGCATACTTGCTGTCCTTGATCATGTCGGCATATGCATCCTTAGAAAAGTAGCAGGAGTGAGCTTTTTCGCCATGGATCATGAGAACTGCACTTCTAATCTCCTTGGAATAGGTGAAGAGCCTCGTGTTCATGAGAGACGTACCCGCTGTTGAATTCCAGCCCTCATTCGAATTCAGGCTTCTTGCGTGATATCCGCGCTCTGTTTTGTAGTAAGAGTGATAGTCTTTTACGAAGAAAGGTGCATCCTCAGGGAGGGGATCTACTACTCCGCCTTGTCTTACATATTCGCCATTGCGGAAGTCTTCGGTCCTTTGTTTATTTACCATCACACGCATGTTGTGTCGTGACTCTTCGTCGTCCTCTGAATCAAAGTACCCGTTACCTGTAACTCTGGACATATCATACATAGTAGAAGTGACTGTAGCCTTGATACGTGTATCAATACATGCTGTCTGAAGTGCCATACCGCCCCAGCCGCAGATACCAAGAATTCCGATCTTCTCAGGATCAACATTATCCTGCACCGACAGGAAATCTACAGCAGCCTGGAAGTCCTCGACATTTATATCAGGACTGTTCATATATCTCGGTTCTCCGCCTGATTCGCCTGTAAACGAAGGATCAAAGGCTATAGTGAGAAATCCTCTTTCAGCTATTGTCTGAGCATACAATCCTGACGATTGTTCCTTGACCGCACCGAAAGGTCCCGATACCGCAATTGCAGGAAGCTTGCCATCCTTATCCTTAGGGATATACATATCTGCTGCAAGCGTGATGCCAAAGTGATTGGCAAAGGTCACTTTCTTATGTTCTACTTTATCGCTCTTCGGGAAAGTCTTATCCCACTCCTGTACTAAATTAAGTTCTGCCGTTTTCATCATGGATCATTCCTCCTTGCAATCGTCCCACGAAAGGACACCTGTCTTAATTGCCACGTCATATCTCGAGATCTTAAAGTTCAAACGATCTAATGTCGCCTGATACTTCTCGATATTCTTTTGTACTTCTTGTCTTGCTTCTTCAAGGACATCCCGTCTGGCCTGAAATGTGCCATCGCCTTCCTGATAAAGTCTTACGTATTCGATCAGCATCTCGACCGGAACTCCGGCACTTCTCATACAGATAGCATTTTCGACCCAGGCTACATCTTCATCCGTAAAGTCTCTGATGCCGCCCTTGGTTCTGTGAACTTCAGGTATTACACCGACTCGCTCATAATAACGGAGCGTATCGGGTGTAATATCGAACTTCTCGCACACTTCTTTTATAGTCATAAGGAAGACCTCCTTCGCAACAATCTTGTGATCACAAGTTAATTCTACAACTTGGAGTTAACTCCAAGTCAATACATTTTTTTGAAAACGGGGAAAATATAAACGCTTTTGCAGTATTTCAATAATCTAAGCATATCGAATAATCAGTTGTTTCTTTTATTTGAAAATAGTTTTTCCCTGGCATCGTCCGAAAAGCCTTACCAAAAAACTTACCAAAAAATACGAGTGCTCCACAGAGACTTATCGAGAGTTAAGGCTAAATCAAATATGCGGAAAGCCTCTAATTCCAAGGCTTTTCGAGGATTGTTGAGAGATAACCAAATTAGCCATTACTTGCCCCCTTCTCCGCCAAAAATGACGATCGGACGGATGTCCGGTCTTTTTTCTATGAAAAGATCTGATCATGAAAACTTGAGTGTTATACTTACTATTGTGCCTATGGGCATAGTATCACCAGGAGGGTATATATCAAATGAAAAAAGTGATCATTGTCGGAGCAGGTATCTCCGGAATGACTGCGGGTATCATCCTGCAGAACTCGGGTTTTGAGACCGAGATCTACGAGAAGAATGCCATTCCGGGAGGAGAGCTGACCGGTTGGAAGAGGGACGGAGTCTATATCGATAACTGTATCGACTATCTCATGTGCAGCAAAAAGGGCAGTGCCATGAACGAGCTGTGGCACGAGATCGGAATGCTGGCTGAAGGCCTTACGATGCACAGCAAGGATTATTTTTTCAAATACAAGGGAGAAGAAGGCGGGATAACTTTCTGGAGAGACAAGGAGAGGACCAAGCGCGAGATGCTCGAGCTTTCCCCCGACGACAAGGAAGTCATAGAGAAGTTTTTCGAGAACGTCGTAAGGGCGGAGAGCATGATCATGCCCATAGACAAGCCCATGGACAAGATGGGCCCCAGGGACTTCATGAAGCTCGGCGATTTCGTAAAGAACGTTCCTGCCGCACAGAAGGCTTATAAGGGAGTAAGCGTCAAGGATCTTTCCGACAGCTTCAAGAGCCCCGTGTTAAGAAGCGCAGTCAAGCTCATGCATCCTGAGAACACACAGGCATATTCTTTCATCATGTCTTATGCAATGGTAACGTCAGGGAGCGGAGACATTCCCGAGGGAGGTTCTCTTGCGGCAGCATTGAGGATCGCTGACAGGTACAAGGAGAAGGGCGGTAAGCTCCACCTTAATTCGCCCGTTAAGAGCGTTAAGCTCGACGGGAAAGTCGCAAGCGGCATCGTCCTTGAAGACGGAACGGAAGCAAAGGCCGATTACGTGATCCTGGCATCAGATGCCAACCATACATTCACTCAGCTCCTTCCCGAAAAGTATATGCCTAAGAAGCTCAGGAAGTGCTACGAAGACAAAGAGCATTTCTCGGTGTTCAGCAAGTACCATGCAGCATTCCTTGTTGACTGCAAGACGGATATCCCCGCAGATACTTCCTTCTGGGAGAGCGAAGGACTCAACGTCTGGGGCAAGGAGATCAAGGATATCGGCGTAATCTGCTACGATTACGATCCGACGATCACGCCCGAAGGCAAGACTATCCTGCAGATGAAGATATTCCAGTATGCTGACGATGTGGACAAGTGGTTCGATCTTGCCAAGGACAAGGAAAAGTACGAAGCAAAGAAGAACGAGATCGCTCTTGCAATGATGGCGCTCATCGAAAAGCAGTTCCCGGAGACTGCAGGCAAGATCAGCATTCTCGATACCTGGACACCTGTAACGTATGCCAAGCGCTTCAATGCATACAGGGGCGCATACATGGCTTTCGTAGCCGACAAGGATACCAAGACTGTTACGACACCGGGTGTCGTAAAGCCCCTCAAGAATGTCTTCCTTGCAGGCCAGTGGCTCATGGGTTCCGGCGGACTTCCTCCGGCAACAGCCCAGGGCAAATATGCCGCATGGAGGATCTGCAAAAAAGAGGGCGTTGAATGTAAGTAACAGATACATTTTGACATATCTCAAATGAGGCAAAACACTCTCATCCGGGAGTGTTTTGCTTTTTTAATGTTAATGTATAATGAAGACAGCAAAAGACCTCCTGTTGTTGCTCTTGAGGAGCAATGTCAGGGGGCTTTCCTGAAGGAGAACGGACTTGGAATTGATAAGTGATTATATGAGGGACGATAAGCTCCGTCATATGCTGAACGAATTGACACAAAAGACCTTCGGATTTGATTTTGAAGGCTGGGTCGGCGGAGGATATTTCGAAGGAGATTACATTCCTTATTCCCTGGTCTGTGACGGAAAGATAGTCTCGAATGTTTCTGCCAACAGGATGCATTTTGTTCAAAACGGGATCCCCAAAGACTACATACAGATCGGTACCGTCATGACGGATCCTGATCACCGGAATCAAGGTCTTGCAGCAAAGCTCATGAGACATGTCATTGCTGAATATGAGAACGATAGTGACGGCATATATCTTTTCGGTGATCTGAGCGCAGCGGGCTTCTACGGGAAGATGGGATTTAAGATCGAAAACCAGTACAGATATTTTGTCAGAGAAGGATGTTTTGACCGGGATAAAAAAGAATTTTTCAAAGCCGTTAAAGACATGCCGGAGGAAGTCAAAGAACACTACCTTGAACTTGTCAGGAATAGCGCAAGTTATTCTTCATTTGAACAGATAAACAGGTATGGTCTGCAGATGTTCTATACGGCGGATCTTGACACTGTTTTCTACGATGAAGACATGGATCGTTTTATAGTTCTTGATGAAGACGGAGATACTGTTTTGCAGTCTGTCCTGTCAGAAGAAAAAGCAGCCCTTAAAGACGTTATTGCAAGGATCACGGTCAGCGGCAACAGGTTAAGGCTGGGATTTACTCCTCTAGAAATCGACAGGGATATCTGTCTTTATGAGGAGTATGACGGCGGTGAGGATTACAGGCTTTTTTACAGGGGAGAGGGAATCGGATCGATAGAAAAAGACAAACTTTATTTTCCCGATCTTTCTCATGCATAGACAGCGGGATTATGAAGTATAATTGAACTAATCTGGCTGTACCGGAAGGCAGGATAATGAGATTACTTTTTGAGATGGACAGGAAAGATTACGATCCCAACGGAGACGTTTTCAGACGCCTGTCTTCAAGAGGGATAATCTTCCGTGACGGACTGGTCGCCGTGAGCTACAGCAGGAAGAATAAGCACTGTGAATTCCCGGGCGGAGGAGTCGAAGCCGGCGAGGATTCGATCTCGGCCATGATGAGGGAAGTCAGGGAAGAGACGGGGCTTATAGTAAAGCCTGAGACGATCCGTGAGTTCGGGCGTGTCCACATGATCAAGAAGGGCAGATTCGAACCCGTATATATCCAGGATACCAGCTACTATTTTTGTGAAGTCGAAGACCGTACGGTCGAACCTCAATTGACTGCAAGCGAGATAAGGGATGATTTTGTCACCCTCTTTGTTCCGATAGAAGAAGCCATAAAGATAAATGAAGAAGTCCTTCCCTGCGATAAGTGTTTGGAAGTCCTGGTCGAGAGGGAACTAAGAGTAATGGAAATGATCAGGGATCAGATGAAAGATCAATCCCCTGTAACCCAGGCGACCCATTCTGACGGATCGGGATTCTCTTCACCCGCATAGTATCCGACGAGACGGCCGTAGGAGATTATGTTGCCTTTGTTGCCTTTACCGTCAGTATCCAGATCAAGGATCTTTTCTTCGAACTTGTAGTTTCCGTTATAAAAATCTCCGGGTGCTTTTTCAACGGGAGACTTAAGTGCCACGACATATATCACATAGGGATGAGCCGTTTTGTCGGCGTGCCGGACGGGTCCTATGTATTCGCTCTTGGGAGCCCAGCCCGTGGGCAACTCCGTATCGGTGATGCCGTTTGAGAGCCAGTGGATAACCGGTGTTCCGAATTGATCGAACATGTATACGACGTAAGATGCCGCGCCTTCAACAGCTTTCCATGAAAGCTGCGGGGAAGCATCGTCGCCGGCAGTCGTTGTCGAGAAGGAATCAGCCCAGTTATCTCCTATGAGATCGCTCGATGTGACTTCGAAAGTATCGAAGCCTTCGAGGAAATTGATGCGCTCGAAAAAGATATTGACCCTGCTTCCTTCGGTCTTGTCGACCATTGTTACCGCTGCTGATCCGGATGATGAAGAGGATGTCTCTTCGCTTGACGCCGTGCTCGTTTCCTCTGTGGAAGAGGATGCAGTATTAGCAGGGGTGTTTGCGCTGCATCCTGCAAAAGAGCAGACTGTTGTAAGGCACAGTAATGCAGATAAGATCTTAATTCTCTTCATGATCTTTCTCCTGTCTTATCCGGTGTTTATATCACAACAGTGATATTAATACTATAACATTATGTTTTAAGGCTGTGTTATAATCCGATTGTAAGGAAGGGTCGAAGGAGCGGATTCTGCCGCTGATATTTTATACGTAAGAAGAAGTTTCCGGAAATTGTTTTGAAGTGAGGTAATCCCATGTTTTGCAGTAATTGTGGTCAACCGATAAATAATACTCCCTTCTGTTCCAATTGCGGAGCGAAGGTAACGATGTCGACAGAGACGATCGACACGATCATAAAGACTCAGGAGCAGGCTGCGGTACAAGCTCCTGCAGAACCTGCGCCTGTCCAGGCTCCCGTTCAGGAAGCAGCACCTGCTCAGCCTGTTCAGCCGGTACAGCCTCCGGTCCAGGAAGCAGCACCTGTCCAGCCTACGGTCCAGCAGCCTCAGGCAGAGCCCATACAGACGACATTCCAGCCGCCCGTATCAGTTCAGCAGGTACAGCCCGAGCAGATCCCCATGACTTCTGCTCCACAGGCTGCTCCCAGGAAAAGATCAAAGAAACCACTGATCATAGTCCTCAGCATCGTCGGAGGAGTCATAATCCTTTCAGGTCTTGCTGTTGCGGGTGTTATCGGCTTCCGTAAGTACGCCGTAAGCCAGAAGTATAACGAGGCAAAGGAAGCTTTTGACAACGGGCAGTATGTTGTTGCAAAAGAGATGTTCACCGAACTTGAAGACTATGAAGATTCCGAGTATATGGCCAAGTATTGCCAGGTCGAGATCGACAGCAAGAATATCGACGCACGTGTCGAAGCAAAAGATTACAGCGGAGCTATCGATCTTCTGAACAAGCGTAAGGATTTCTTCGGAAGCAGCAGCAGTGAAGGCAAGGAAGCTGATGAACTCATTGAAGATTACGCCAACATCATAAATGCCTATGATGCCATGAGAGACAAGGATTATGCGCTGGCTGTAAGATATTTTGATTCGATCAAGAAGGCAAAAGTCGATTATTCTTCCGACAGGAATTATTGCAATGTCCTGTTGAATGCGGATAATGCAAAGTCCGATAAAAACTGGATCGGCATCATCGCAAATCTTTACGGTCTGCAGATACAGGATTATGAACTCAATTATCTGGCTGCACCCAAGAATGATCAGGAACAGCTTATCGCAGATGCTTATAACAGCGGTGAGCCCGGCGATTATAATGCGTTGGCAGATCTGATAGATCCCCCCGACGATGATCAGCTGGAACTTAAGACATATGCCGTTAAGGGCTTCAAGTATGATGATGCCGTCAAGATCGAAGAGAAGGGTAATTACGAAGAAGCTATGGCCCTTTTCCAGGAGATCGGAGATTTCCTCGATGCAAGCACTCACTACAAGAATTGCAAGACTGAGAAAGAGAAGATAGAAAAGCTGAAGAAGACTTATGAAGATGCCGAGCAATATTTCAACAACGGCGAATATTATAAGGCCATGAAGCTCTATAACACGATCCCCGATTATAAGGATTCCAAGACCAAGGCATCCCAGTGCGAACAGGATCTTCCCGCTAACGGATCAAAGAAGAAGAATTACGGCAGCGGAGTTTCCATGAAGATCGTTGCTCCTTCCGACAAATCGGTATTCCTGAAATTCTACGATTCGAACGGAAATGCGGTTGCCCAGATCTTCATCAGGGCAGGCAAGAATGCGAAGGTCAAGCTTAAGGCTGGCACCTATACCATCAAGGTAGGTTACGGAACCCAGTGGTACGGCGATATAGATCTTTTCGGAGAAGAAGCGATCTACAGCCAGCTCCTGAACGGATCCAGCCCTGATTTCAAGCTTAAGAGAAATTACACATATACATTGAAGCTTATGGTAACCAAGAACGGCAACGTCGGATCTTCCGGTGTTCCGGGCGGTGCAGGCGGAATGTAAGGAAGCTCGTCTTCTTATCGAAAAACTTCACGGGGCTGTCTCAAGAATATTTGGGACAGCCCTTTTTTCGGGCGTATAATATATTCAGGAATGATCCGTTTTTCGTCAAGGAGATGATCTTTCATGAAAAAGATAACTGTGATAATGGCGGTCCTGATCGCCGTTTTGAGTTTTACCGTGTTCCCCGCAAGACAGGACAAAGCGGCTGAAGGAAGCAATGATATACTTCCTCTTACATATAAGTCCGGTAAAGATTTTCTGACTGTAACCGATAAAGGTTACATGAGGTTTATTAAGACCGAAGACGGACTTTTCGCCGAAGACTACGACAAGTCTTTTAACATCAAGAGCAGGAAGAGCATCAAATCGGAACTTTCACATTTCGAGACTTTCTATGCGGGCAAAGATTACTATTATCTTGTTTTCGGACAGAACAATCTTGACGAAGTGGATGACAAGGAAGTCATCAGGGTAGTAAAGTACGACAGGAACTGGAAACGTCTCGGCGCGGCCAAGATGCACGGAAACGGCTCGTTCGGCAATGAGATAAGATATCCTTTCGATGTTGCGACGACAGAACTTGCCGAATGCAACGGTGAACTCTTTCTCGTAACGGGACACGAAGGTTACGTGGATCCCCAGTACAACCAGGGACATCAGGGATTCCTGATGTTTGCGATCAAGATCAGTGACATGAGCTGGGAAATACTGAGCTCTAATTTGGCGCATTCTTTTTCGCAGCACATAGTTGTTGACGATAAGAAGGATATCTACGTATATGAGGAGAGTGAAGGATCGAGAGCCACGACTCTCGGCAAAGTGGTCGAGAACACGGCCTGGTATATAGACGGCGACAGGACCGTATCAAGGATAAAAGTCATGCAATACGGCGGAGAAAGAACGAGCGCCTGGGCGATCGCCACATATGCGACTGCAGATGACCTGGAAACTTCGTCCAATAACATTATCGGCCTGGGTTCTTCGATCGACCAGTCGAAGTACGATGACAGCAGTTATAAGAAGACATATAACATCTATCTGACGGTAACGCCGAAGAATAATTTCACAGAGGATAAGACCAAGGTTAAGTGGCTCACGACTGATAACGACAATTATTCGCAGAGGAACATCAAGATCGTAAAGATCAATAACAACAGATTCCTTGTCCTTTGGGAGAGATATACGGGCTCGGACGATAAGAACGGCTTAAACTACTGTTTTATCGACGGATCCGGCAACAAGCTTTCAAAGATCTACAGGCAGACCAAAGCGCATATGTCTTCTTGTGAACCCGTTCTTTCCGGCGGGAAAGTCAGCTATTGTTATTCCGATAACACATGCGTAAGGTTCATCTCGATAGACGCTTCTGAAGGGACGTACTCCGCGAAGGAGTACAGGCTCGCAGGCCCGGCCGCTACCTGGTCTTTTAAGGACGGAGTCCTCACGATATCAGGAACGGGAGAAGTCAAGGCTTCCTTCGCGCAGTCCATGCCGGCTGATATCAGGCTGAAGGTAAAGACGATAATCGTTGAAGAAGGGATCACATCCCTTGGCGAAAACGCTTTTTCGAACATTCCGAACGTAACAACAATAAAGCTTCCGGGCACGCTGACTAAGATAGGCAGCAGGTGTTTCGCATATGACAGTGCCCTCACGGACGTTTACATAAAGCCTTCCGTTAAGACCATAGGAGATGACCTCACCTGGACGGGATCTTACTGGGTAAGCGACGGAAGTCCGGTCCAAAGGAGAGTGAATATACACTGCAAGCCCGGTTCTTATGCGGATCAGTTTGCTCAGACGAAAAGACATAATACAGTCTATCCTCAGCTGCTGATCGCTGATAAGACCGCCGCATACAACAAAGAACCTCAGGCGGTCGATCCTGCGGGCATGGCGGATGTAAGCGGCAGTGTCAGTTACAAATACTATACCGACAAAGACTGCAAGAATCAGGTAACACCTGCGGACAACGGCAGTCTCAAGACCGGATCGGCTCCCTCCAATGTCGGAACTTATTATGTCAAGGCTGCTGTCAATGATCCTTACTGGGGCAAGATCACGAGCAATGTTGCCGTACTGAAGATCAATAAAGATCCGAATACCAAGAGCAATATGGTCTTAAGATATACATCCGGCAAAAAGATACAGGTCAATATCATCTGCGGCAATACCATGCTGCTCAAGACTGACGAGAAATATACCTGGATTAGTTACTCTTCTTCGGATGCGGTCATAGCTTCGGTCGATCAGGAAGGAAATATCAAAGCGGTCAAAGCCGGTTCCGTTCAGGTAACTTCCTATAGCTCATTGGGAACGACAATCTTCGATATCAGGGTCCTCTATAAGGACGTGAAGGATCCCGGAGATTTCTGGTACGGACCGACCTATTATCTTACTGATTCCGGAGTCGTCAAGGGCTACGACGAACAGACAAAGTTCAAGCCTGCAAACGTATGCACACGTGCCCAGATGGTAACTTTCATCTGGAGGCTCGAAGGCTGCCCCAAGCCCAAGGCGAAGACCTGCAGATTCGGTGACGTCAAGAAAGAGGATTACTTCTATAAAGCCGTTATCTGGGGCAACGAGAATCACATTGTCGAAGGTTACAGCGACGGAACATTCGGTCCCCGGAAAGTCTGCGCGAGAAGGCATGCCGTGACTTTCCTCTGGCGTCTTGCCGGCAAACCCGAGCCGAAGACCACGAAGAACAAGTTCTCCGATGTTAAGACTTCCGATTATTTCTACAAGGCAACTCTCTGGGCTTCCGAAAAGAAGATCCTGGCAGGTTACGATGACGGCACCTTCCGTCCGGACGGCGAGTGCCTGAGAAGGCAGATGGTAACCTTCCTTTATAAATACGATAAGTTTGTAAACGACAAGGGATGAATCCCGTAAGAGATATTATTAAGCCCCAAGCTCCTGCTTTGGGGCTTTTTTCATGTTTTATTCAGATCCTGCTTGACGGCTAATCCGAATTAGCCTATAATCCGGCTAATTGTAATTAGCCATTTTCGAAAAGGAAGATCATTATGGACACAAAACAAAAGATATTGGATGAGGCACTGACACTCTTCTCCGAGAAGGGATATGCCAATGTATATGTAAACGACATCGCTGAGCGTGTCGGCATCAAGGCACCGTCGCTCTATAAACACTATAAGAGCAAGAAGGCGATCTTCGAAGCGATCATTGATGAGATGAACCGGAGGTTTGCCATGCAGGCGGAATCTCTCAATATTAACGGGACGGACGCGGGCAAGGATGCAGATATCTACAGGACCCTGCCGGAAGATCAGCTCCTGAAGCTCGGCCGCGAATTCTTCCTCTATTACCTTCACGACGATTACAACAGGAAGTTTAGGAAGATGCTGACGATCGAGCAGTTCCACGACAAGGACCTTGCCAAAGTCTATTCGAAGCTTTATGTGGATGATCCCCTCTCTTATCAGGGAATGCTCTTCGGCTTCATGGTGACATCAGGGATCCTCCGGACGGATAACGTTCAGGTCATGACGCTGCATTTCTACGCGCCCATCTACTACCTGCTCACGATATGCGACAGGGAGCCCGAAAGGGAAGAGGAGATGCTCAAGCTTTTGGATGAGCACATAAGACAGTTCGACAGGATATACGGGAGGAATAGATAAATGAAGATAACGGTAATAAACGGTACAGAGAAAAAGGGTGTTACTTACAGGCTGAAGGAGATCTTCCTGGAGCCCTTCAGGAATAAGGCGGAGATAACGGAATTCTATCTGCCGCGCGACTGTCCGTCTTTTTGCTCCGGCTGCACGACATGTTTTCTCAAGGACCAGCATTTATGCAAGGATGCGGAATATGTTCAGAAGATCGAGAAGGCTGTCCTTGAAGCGGATCTGCTGGTATTTGCAACGCCCGCATATGTATTCCACGTGACCGGCGCGATGAAGGCGATGCTCGATCACTTCGGGTACAGGTGGATACCTCACCGCCCGGCCAAAGAGATGTTCGGCAAGAGGGCTTACATCATCACCCAGTGTCTGGGTGCCGGCGGTAATCCTGCCGCCAAGGACATCAGGGACAGTCTTTCCTGGTGGGGCATAAGTTACATTAAGAAGAGATCATTTAAGCTCATGAGCGAAGTCAACTGGGATAAGATCACCGGGAAGAGGCGTGCAAAGATGACTGACACGCTTAAAAGGGATGCAGGAAGATTCCTTGCGGTCGATTATTCGAAGAGAGCAAGAACAAACCTTATCACCAAGTGTAAATTCTATGCAGTCAGGATGCTCCAGACGGATCTCGGCAAGGCTGATCCCGAATATACGGATTATAAATATTGGAAAGAGAACGGCTGGATCGGCAGCGTGAGGCCCTGGAAAGACTGACTTTGTAACAAAGTTACGGCGGAACGCGGATATTTTTTCGAAAAAAAAGATCAGTTAACGCAACATTTTCTTTTCGCCTGTTGTATATATGGGCAAAGGGAGGTACATACCATGAAACTCAAAAAACTCATATCTTTCGGTCTGGTGACCGCGATGGGACTGGCGTTATTCGCCGGATGTAACGGACAGGATGTTATAGAGTCTGTAACAGATACTTCTTCAGGGACGACTGCCGGCAGGGAAACGGCTGCAGTCTCTGATGCGGCAGCTGAAGGGACACAGGGAAATGAAGACGATGGCCTTGCCGTGGATGCTGATCTTTCCGCAAGCCTTGACATCCAGAAGCTCAGTGATAAGCAGACGGGTGTTTACAGGGACGGATATGTTGACTTCAGCTTTAAGCTGATCAACGGATGTATCGATTCGGACGGCCATGATGCAAACATCATGGTATCACCCGCTTCCGTGATGCTCGCCCTGGACATGACCGCCGCAGGCGCCAAGGGGCTGACCCTGGGTGAGATGGTCGATCTTTTCGGAGGGGTCAAGGATCCTTCAGCCCAGATATCTTACGCGGCAATGCTCATGTCGAGACTTAATAACGCGGAGGGCGTTAAGCTCAATGCGGCTAATTCCGTATGGATCAACAACACCGTAATGCCTGAAGGCATCTCGAAAGAATATTATGATTTCATTCACGGGAAATTCGCTGCCGAAGCGGATGCCCTGATCTTCAATGAAGAAGCTAAAAACAGGATCAACGATTGGGTAAAAGAGAAGACCAATAACATGATACCCGGAGTTGTCGACGAGTTGGATCCCGATATGGCGATGATGCTGATCAATGCGATCTGCTTCGAAGGCAAGTGGGCAGAGCAGTATAAGGACGGCCAGGTGATCCCGGAAGATTTCACCGCAGCTGACGGCAGCACGAACAAGGTCAACATGATGAACGGGATCTCCAAGATCTATCTTGAGAACGATCTTGCGACAGGATTCATCAAGGAATACGAGGGCGGCCAGTACGCATTCGTAGTCATGCTCCCCAAGGACAAGAAGCAGGACGCAGGAACCCTCCTCGCATCTTTCGACGGCAAGACCTTTGATGAGTACATGAAGAGCGCTACTGATGAATATACAGTTAATACGAAGATGCCCGAATTCTCATACGACTGGAGCCGGTCGATCGTTTCCCAGCTTAAGGCTCTCGGAATGAATACTGCATTCAGTCCTGCAGCTGATTTCTCCGGCATGACGGATGGTCCTTACAACGATCTTTATATAGGCAATGTTCTCCACAAGACCCATATCGAGGTCGACCGCAACGGAACAAAGGCTGCAGCCGTTACAGCAGTCATGATGTACAAGAACATGGTCATTATCGATGAAACCAAGGAAAAGGATGTTTTCTGTGACAGGCCTTTCGCATATGCGATCGTGGATACAACAGACAATACCCCGATCTTTATCGGTACCGTAAATCAGGTTAAAGCAGACTGATATAAGGTTCCGCAGGATCTTCTCCCCGGGCTGCTCCCCCCCAATGGCAGTCCGGGGATATTATATTTTTGCAGGAGAAGACGGCTTGTCGCGGTCTCATCCTTTAAGTGGTAAAATATAGTTCAGTTTTGGAAGAAGTTTTTCGGAGGATAGATATGACACATTTAAACAGTGATGAACTCTTTGTTCTGGGAGTCGGGCTGGTATGCCTCGCTTACATAATCACATCGGTCGTTCTTTTCATCGTGGATTCCGTTAAGGCAAAACGCGAAAAGCGCAGGCGCAAGGTCGGGTTCATCGTAATGTTCATCTTTGCGATGGCCCTTGCGGCTCTTATCATCGGACTCGTAGCGCTGGTGGCTTTCATCGGTTACGCGATAATGACATCGATGTGATATGAGCAATAAGACCTTTATCAGGATCCTCATAGTGATCGCAATAGCGGGCGTCCTTCTGACGGCGGCCCACATGGCTTATATTGCCTATGCTTACGGCAATTCCTCGATCATCCAGTTTGTCGCAAGGGAGTATTGGCCGTGAAAAAGATATCCGTTATCGTTCTTTTGATCCTGTTTTTCGCAGGCATAAATATCTTCCTCTATGTTGCTGTTACTCAAAGGCTGAAGAATAATTTCTCGGGCGCGAGCCAGCTCAAGATGGTCGATGTCGGGAAATACCTGCCTTTCGAGGAAGGATCCGATCTTGCAAGGACAGGATCATCTCTGAAGTTTTCTTCTTCTGATGATCTTCCCGTTCTTGACGGCGCTGCCGCGCTGGTACCGGTCTATGCCTCGGTCATAGATAACTGCTACCCGGAAGGCTGTGTTAAGTATGAGGGCGGCAAGTTCTCCGATGATAATTACTACGGCGAGAATTTTGCAACTGACAGCGCGATGAGATACCAGAACACGATAAGAGGATTCAACGCCGTCGTGGACGGATCCGTCGATCTTTTTTTCACGGCACATCCTTCTGCCGATCAGATGAAGCAGGCAGAGGAAGCTGGAGTTGAGCTGGATATCGTTCCGATAGGCAAGGAAGCTTTCGTATTTTTCGTAAACAAGAACAATCCCGTAGATGATCTTTCGGTCGATGAGATCCGCAAGATCTACCGCGGTCAGATCACGAACTGGAAGGATGTCGGAGGCGTTGATAAGACGATCAATCCCTTGACCAGGATCAAGGGTTCGGGAAGCCAGACCATGATGGATAAGTTCATGGAAGATGACATGATCGGATCAAGGCCCCCCTTATCGATATTCGGCGCGTCCATAGGTTATTCATTCAGATATTATCTCGTCGGCATGGTCAAAGCCGCCGGTGCCAAGATGTTATCCGTAAACGGAATATATCCCGATGCGGATAACATCAAGAACGGATCTTATCCCCTCACCGCAAACTTCTATGTGGTAAGAAGGAAGGATAATGATGATCCCAACGTGGAAAAACTTATCGAATGGCTGAAATCCGACGAAGGACAGCGTATGATAGAAGCATCCGGTTATGTCGGACTGGGGAATGAACAGCAATAAACCGGGGGACCGGAAATAAATATACCTTAAAGCTAAGGAGGAGTTAATCATGGCAGTCAGATTCTATCGTTGTTCCCATTGCGGAAACATCATCATCAAGGTGGTAGATAAGAAAGTACCCGTAGTATGCTGCGGAGAGAAGATGGAGGAACTCGTTCCCTCATCAACAGACGCTGCAGTCGAAAAGCACGTTCCCGTCATCTCTGTTGACGGAAATATCGTAACGGTCAGCGTAGGTTCCGTTGCCCATCCCATGATACCCGAGCACTTCATCCAGTTCATCGTTCTCGAGACATCCAACGGCATCCAGATCGCAGAGCTTGCAGCCGGAAACGAGCCTGTTGCAACATTTGCTGTCACGGAAGGAACAGAGGTCAAGGCAGCATACGCATACTGCAACCTCCACGGACTCTGGGTAAACGAGTGATCTGATCCATAACAAAGAGGGGGACTCTTTGCCATGTCAAATTACAAGAACTTCAAGACGGTGGTCTATATCCCCGCCGGCATTGCCGTGCGGATGACGCCGGAAAAACTTGAGTCGGATTATAACTTCATCAGCAGGTATCTTAAGATCGACAAGGTCTATCTTGAGACTTTCCGCGACGTAACCGTATCTCCCGAACAGTACCTCATGATCAAGCGTTGGCTCGAGGGCAAGGGTATCGAAGTCGCAGGCGGCATCACGACCGTTAACAGGGTTGGCCAGCCTGACGACAGGGACCGTCTTTTCGGCACGATGTGCTACACCGATCCCGCTATGAGGACTCTCGTAAAAGAGATAGCGGAATATACGGCGGGTCTGGCCGATGAGATAATCCTTGATGACTTTTTCTTCACCAACTGCACCTGCCCTTCCTGCATCGCAGCCAAGGGCGACAAGACCTGGCCTGAATTCCGCAAGGAACTCATGCTCGATGTGTCCGAAAATCTGATCATAGGACCTGCGCGAAAAGTGAATCCCAATGTCAGGATCACGATAAAATATCCCAACTGGCAGGAGTCTTTCTACCGCACGGGATATGTGCCCGGTGAACAAAGAAAGCTTTTCGACATGATATATACGGGCACCGAGACAAGGCATCCCAGATATACGGATCAGAGGCTCCCCGAATATTTAAGTTATGCGCTCATGCGCTGGGTCGAAAACGTCTGGCCTGAACATAACGGCGGCGGATGGATAGATACTTTCTCCTGCTGGTCGACGGACAGATACCTTGAGCAGATCCTTCTTACCGCCCTGGCGCGTCCCAAAGAGATCATGTTCTTCATGTGGGATCTTCTTGTTGATAACAGGTTCACCTGTCCTGCGGGTTACATCCTGGAGCAGGCTGATGAGATCCTTTCTGCTGCCGGAAAGCCTGCCGGCATACCGGTATATATCCCGATAGATTCCCACGGCGAAGATCATCTCGCGATGCGTCTCGGCATGCAGGGTATCCCGGTCGAGATGACACCGGACTTCCCTTCCGGCAGCGGCCTTGTCATCCTTACGGAAGCATCCCTTTGCGATAAGGATGTCATGGATAAGCTCAGGGAATTTGTGAAAGACGGGGGAACTGCAGCAGTAAGTTCGGGCTTTGTCAGAAACTGTGATAAAGATGCCTGGGATGAGCTGTCCGACGTCGAAGTCACCGGATCCAAGATCAGCGTAACAAGATATCAGATAACCGACAGCGAGTCGGGCTTCATAGAGGGCCAGGCGCCCTGTCTGTTCCCGGAAATAAACCATGCGAACAATGCGTCCTGGTCGCTCCTTAACGGCGGTGACGGAGACTACCATTGCCCGCTGTTCATCAAGAGCCCCTACGGCAAGGGCAGGATCTATACTCTGGCAGTTCCTGATGATCCGCAGGACATTGCAAGGATCCCGCAGGATGCATTCCGTCAGATAAAGAAAGTCTTAAACACCGGCGGTATTTATACGGAAGGCAAAAATGTGTCGCTCTTCCGATTCGACGACGGAACTATAGTCATCTATAAATACGTTAAAGAAGATAACCATGCAGCGTGTGTCACTGTTCATTCCATGCGCGAAGCATCCTGTCTAAGGGACAAGAAGACCGGAAAAGAATATGCTTTCACAAAGAAGGACGAGGTCTTCGATCTTAAGATGCAGGCTGACTACAGCACGGAAGTCCTGATCGAACCCGGGATTCCGATGGTATTTGAGGTGGTATACTGATAGATGTATAATATCTTTCCGGTGGAACATATGGATAAAACAAAGATCATAGAAATGTTAAAAGAGATATTCAGCGTGAGGATAGTGGCGTCGATCATTATCGTTGTGGTCGTCGCGGTCTTCTACAAGATCCTCATGACCATTCTCGACAAGCATGCAAAAAAAGCGTCTGACGGCCTTCTGGCCAAGGGCAAGAACAGGACATATTTTGAACTGGCCCGTAATCTTTTGAGCAGCGTGATACTGATCGCAACGATCCTTATCCTTCTCCAGATCAACGGCGTCAACGTGACATCGCTCCTCGCAGGTGTAGGGATCGCGGGTATCGTAATAGGTCTTGCGATACAAGACTGGCTCAAGGACATAATCCGCGGCACCACGATCCTGTCGGACGATTACTATCAGGTTGGTGATGTCGTAGTCTATGAAGGACGCGAGGGTGAGATCATGTCTTTGGGATTAAAGACGACAAAGATAAGAGACCTTGCCACGGGAAGCATCATATCAGTTGCAAACAGAAAGATAGAGCAGATCGAAGTCCTGCCTGACTGTTTCTACTACAGGGTCCCCATCCCTTACGAGATGAGCCTTGATGAAGCCGACAAGACGGTGGAGGATGTAGTTGAACTGATAAAGAAGAGTTCCCTCGTTAAAAATGCCGAGAACAGAGGCATCGCGGAGTTGGCCGATTCAAAGATCGAATATGTTCTGGCAGTAAGCTGCAGCGCCAGGGATAAGTTGGCGGTAAGAAAAGAATGCAACAGAGCCGTTATAGAAGGGCTTGCTTCTAACGGCGCATCTGTTCCCTATAACAAGCTCGAAGTGCTTAAGAAGGATATCTGACACAGGGCAAAAATATCAGAGAGGTTTTTGAAGATGAGCAAAGGAAACAAGACAGAAGCAAAGAAGATCTTAGGACTAATCGGTATTTATATCGTTATATATGTCGTATGCACGGCTATCTTCATAGCGCTTTTCCATACTCCGGTCCTGGCCAACATGAAGGTCCTAATGTACAGAGGCATTGGCCTTCTTATCCTCACGGGGATCCTTTCCGCCATCGTAATGGGGATAGTAAGAAAGTTCTGGAAGTTCGTTACCGTAAGAGACATCATCATGGTCTTCGTCATCTTCTGCTGCGTCAACATGGTCCTCTTTACCCTGATCCCGGTCACGGTCGAAAGATCAGTATCCGTATTTATGCTTAGCTATATGGATGAGAATTCCGAGAAGACCTTTACCAAGGAAGACATCGGGGAAGTATTTACCGCCAAGTATGTCAACGACTACGGCGCATTTGACAAGAGATTCGACGAGCAGCTCGTTACCGGCACTATCGTTGATAACGGTGACGGCACATATACGATCACTGATGAAGGAAGGTTCATCGTTACGATGTTCAGAGGCGTATCCACGATGTTCAATACGGACCAGCGCCTGGTATATCCCAACGAGAATTAACATTTGCGATGAATCCCGTATTACTTGTAAATCTCATTCTGATAGGGGTCTTCCTCGTCTATATCATAGGGCCTGCCGCGGTGGGCTTCTATACGACTTTCTCGAGATTCCGCTGTGAGTCATTTGACACGAAGGACATAACGGGTACCGTTTTCGAAAAGTACAAGTCTTTGTATGTCGAACTGATCCCGAAGATCAAGGCAATGCCCCACGAGAGGGTCACCGTCAGGAGTGAAGAGGGATTCGATCTTGTTGCTGACTTTTTCGATAACGGAAGCGATGACACCGTGATATTCGTGCACGGTTTCTCGTCCAATAAGTATTCCAATTTTGCCAAGCAGTGTGACGACCTTAAGGACAGGGTGAACTTCCTTCTGGTCGAGCAGCGCGCACATAACGACAGCGGCGGCAAGTGGGTAACCTTCGGCATAAAGGAACAGTTTGATCTTGTTAAGTGGTGCGAATGGGCTGCAGCAAGAAAGCCCGGCAAGATCTTTGTTTACGGGGTTTCCATGGGAGCTGCGACGGCAGGCTTCGCATCGGATAAGCTTGATCCTGCGCGTGTTGCCGGCTTGATAATGGAATCGGGTTTTAAATCACCCTTTACCATGCTCTACGATTCGTCCGTCGGAAAGTATACGATCGTAAAGATCTTAACGCCCTTCATGGCTTTGTTTGCACGTATCTTCATCGGCATTGACATGAGGCAGAGAGTGGCTGACAGTCTTGCCAAAACGGCGATCCCGGTGCTCTTTATTCACGGGACCAAAGATGTTAAGGTACCAATCGCGCATTCGTGCTATAATAGTGAGGTTTGCTCTTCAGACAATAGAAAATTGTTCATCGAAGGCGGCCAGCATGCCGTTACATATATATACGGTGCCGAGAAGACTGCTGATGCAGTCAGATCATTTATTGACTACGGCTTCGGTGATGGAGCTAAATAAAAGGGAGGTTCGAAAATGAACAAATTTGCGATCATGGTTGACGCCACATCTGACGTCCCCAAGAGTTTCTGTGAGAAGTACGATATCATCGTTATCCCCACACACATCAAGCTGCCTGCAGGTAATGAGATCATGTGGCAGTCAGACTGGGACCAGTATCCCAGAGACCAGTTCTACGCTGATCTCAGAAAGGACCCTAACGGGTTTGCAACAGCTCCGCCGTCGGTCGCAGAGTTCACCGATCAGTTCGAGAAGATCGCAGCAGAGGGCAAGGACATCCTCTTCATCACGATCTCCGAGGGCATGAGCGGTACATATAATTTCTCCAAGGCAGCAGCTGATGCCGTCATGAAGAAGTATCCCGACATCAAGATCCACTGTGTGGATTCCAGAAGATATTCCACAAGCTACGGTCTCATGGCTGTTCACGCTGCCATGAAGCGCGAGGAAGGCAAGTCCATGACCGAAGTTGCCGATTACATCGAAGAGAACAAGAACCGTTACCACCAGGCAGGCTGGATGGACGATCTTTCGATCCTCGCAAAGAAGGGCCGTATCACGAATGCCAAGGCATTCTTCGGTCAGCTCGCAGGCATCAAGCCCATCGGCGAAGTTGACGAGTCCGGTAAGACATCCATCCTCGGCAAGGCACGCGGTGCCAAGGCCGGTTACAAGGTCCTCCTGAAGTACATGGAAGAGACCATCGAGAATCCCGAAGAGCAGATCATCTTCATCGCTCATACGATGAGACAGGCTCAGGCTGAAGAATACAAGAAGATGATCGAAGAGAAGTTCCATCCCAAGGAAGTTTATATCAACGATATCTTCCCTCCTTGCGGCGTAAACATCGGAACAGGTCTCATGGGAGCTTTCTATCTCGGCAAGCCCATTTCCGAGGGCCTTGTTGAAGAGAAGGCGATCATCGAGGGTGCTCTTGCCGAAGGATAAGAGGGGATAGTTCGAGAAGGGATATCATGCGATGAAGACGATGAGGGTTGATGGCAACGTTCTGCGGGCCATGTTCGAGAACGGCCTTGAGAACATACGCTGCCATGAAGAAGAAGTAAACATGCTGAATGTCTTCCCGGTGCCTGACGGCGATACGGGAACGAACATGAGGCTCACGCTCGAAGGCGGTCTCAAGTCCGCCAAGCCTGCCGCAGAGGCCAATCTGTTCCTGCAGTCCCTGTCGAAGGGAATGCTCTACAGCGCACGAGGCAATTCAGGCGTTATCCTCTCCCAGTTCTTCAACGGACTCTATCTCGAACTTTCAAGATGCCCCACGGTCAGTGCGGCGGAACTCCGTAACGCCTGCATCAGAGGTTACAGGAGCGCATATAAGGCCGTTGTAAAACCGACAGAAGGAACGATCCTCACGGTCACACGTCTCGGCATCGAAAACATAAGGGCTCAGATCGGAAGAAGGACTCCGGTCGAGGATATGCTCTCGATGTATCTTGCCGAGATGAAAAAGACCCTTACTATCACTCCTGAACTCCTCGATGTTCTGAAAGAAGAAGGCGTTGTCGACAGCGGCGCCATCGGTTATATCTACATCGTCGAAGGCATGCTCAAATACCTCTACGGCGAGAAGGTCGAGAACAAGCAGAAGAGCAAGCCCGCGGCCCTCCCTGAAGGAATGTCTGCCGAATCGTCGCCCATGATCGACATGGAGCATTTCAACGAGAACTCCGTTTTCGTTGACGGTTACTGCATGGAATTCATCCTTCAGATGATGAAGGGCAAGGATTATTTAAAGAACTTCAGGCTCAACAAGTTCATCAACGATATGTCTGACTTCGGTAATTCCATAGTCGCGATCCAGGATGACATGAGAGTCAAGGTCCATATCCACACCAAGAAGCCCGCGAAGGTCATAGAGACCGCCCAGGCTTACGGCGAGTTCATCACTTTCAAGCTTGAGAACATGCAGGTAATGCATAATCACCGCAACACCTTAAAGCTCAAGGAAGAGAACCGCAAGCCTATGGCTGTTGTAGCCGTCGTAAACGGTGAGGGTGTGAAGAGCACCTTCAGGACATTGGGCTGTGATGCGGTTATCGATGCGGGTCCTTCCATGAACGTTCCCGCCCAGGATTTCGTCAACGAATATGCAGGCCTTAATGCCGATACGATCGTCGTCCTTCCAGACAACAAGAATACGATCCTTGCAGCCGTCCAGGCTGAGAAGCTCTACGCCGGAGAGATAGGCGAAGAGAAGATGCCGAAGATCGTTGTCCTCGAATCCGCCAACATCGCGGAAGGCTATTTTGCGAAAGCCATGGAGAATCCCAGCGAGACCGATGTCGAGAAGAGGATCGCCCAGATGAAGTCCGGTATAGAAGGTGTTTCCTGCCTGGCCATGACAAGGGCAACGAAAGCATTTTCCAACGAGCATGTATCTTTAAGCGAAGGTGACGGTTTTGTCACGCTCGACGATGAAGTCATACTGGCATGTCCCGAATCCGATTTCGAGAACGAGTGGGCCAACACTCTCATAAGAGGCATCGTTGAGATACCTGATATAGCAGATAAGGAGATCTGCGTCATCTTCAGAGGCGAAGGCACGACAGATGACGATGAATATCTCCTGACGGATAAGATAGCCGAGCAGTTCCCTCTCATGGATGTTGCCGTATTCAACGGCGGACAGTCACTCTACAGCTGGATAATAGGTATAGCGTGATATGGGCTGGGAAACTGTAGTTCTGATAATCGTAATAGTAATAGCCGTTCTCGTATTGCCCATGCCGCCCCTGGCAGCCTGGATAGTATGGCGTCTTCTGCTCGTAAGGACCAAGCCCGAGAAGTGGGGAAGGAAGAGCTCCTTCCCGGAAGATCCCGAATATCAGAGGCTTTTCGATGAGGGCGCAGAATGGGGCAAGGCTCATGAACAGTATAAGCAGGAAGTATCCGTAACATCAGACGGATTTAAGCTCGCAGGCGAATATTTCGATCTCGGTTTCGACCGCGCGGCTATAATGATCGCAGGCCGTACCGAAGGTTGCAATTACTCTTACTTCTTTGCACCGCCCTATGAGAGATCCGGTTACAACATCCTCGTCATCGACAACAGATCACACGGTCTGTCGGAGGGAAAATACAACGCTCTCGGATGCAAGGAATACCGTGACATCATCGAGTGGTCAAAGATGCTCCACGATAAGTTCGGCAACAAGTCAGTCATCCTGCACGGTATATGCATCGGTTCTTCTACCGCGCTTAACGCGCTCACTTCCGACGAGTGTCCGGAATATCTTGACGCGATGGTATCGGAAGGAATGTATACCAGATTCTACGAACCCTTCAAGCTTCACATGGTAGAACAAAAGCGCCCCATAGGACTGGGTCTTTGGATACTGACAAAACTCGAAAAGCATATTGGCGGCGGCGATATGGTCACAGACGGACCTATCTTCCGTATCGACAAGATGAAGAAGCCGATCCTCATGATCCAAAGCCGCAAGGATTCCTATGCGCTTCCCGAGAATGCGGTCAAGCTTTTCGAAAAGTGCGGATCAGCTCATAAGCATATTGCCTGGATGGAATCGGGCGAACATTCGAGAAGCCGTCTCGTGCATCCCGAAGCTTACGATGAGGCGATCGAGAATTTCATCAAAGAAGAATTGAACTGAAAAAATTGAGCATGCTTTGAACTTACACGGCATGCTTTTTTATTTCCCCGACTGTATAATCTAAACATCCGTATACTGCGGAAATAGCAAGGGGAGGTGTTACCATGAACGATATCATCAGGGCAATGGAAGAAAGAAGGAGCATAAGGAGCTTTAAGCCTGACATGCCTTCTGCTGAAGACCTGGACAAGATCATCGAAGCAGGTCTTTATGCACCGAGCGGCATGGGCAAGCAGGCTTCGATAATCGTAGCCGTTACCAACAAGGAAGTGCGTGACAGGCTGTCTGATGCCAACCGGGCCGTCGGCGGCTGGGGAGAAGGATTCGATCCCTTCTACGGGGCGCCTGCGATCCTCATAGTGCTTGCAAACAAAGACTGCATGACATATCTCTACGACGGATCCCTCACCATGGGCAACATGATGAATGCAGCATATTCTTTGGGCCTGGGCAGCATCTGGATCCACCGTGCGAAGGAAGAATTCGAACAGGATGAATGGAAGCAGTTGTTAAAGGACCTCGGCGTCGAAGGTGATTACGAAGGAATAGGCCACTGCGCCGTAGGTTATATGGAAGGCGACCTTGCATCTCCTCCCGCAAGGAACGAAGGCAGGGTCTTCTACGTTAAGTAAAGGAGAAATCATGAGTTCCATATCGATAAAGAAGATAAGTATCACAGAACTTGCAACAGATGCGGTCGTCAACGCCGCGAATTCCCGCCTTGCGGGCGGCAGCGGAGTATGCGGTGCGATATTCCGTGAAGCGGGCTGGGCGAAGATGGAGAAAGCCTGTGATGAGATAGGAGGGTGTCCTACGGGCAAGGCCGTGATAACGCCCGGATTTGATCTTCCCGCAAAGTTCGTCATCCATGCCGTAGGTCCCATATGGAGAGGCGGCAACAGCAATGAAGCGGAACTCCTCTACGGAGCATATGAAAACTCCCTTAAAAGGGCCATTGAGAATGATTGTCATTCGATAGCATTTCCTCTCATATCTGCGGGGATCTACGGTTATCCCAAGAGACAGGCCTGGGAGGTCGCACTCAGATCATGCAGGGATTTCATCAACAGTCATCCTGACTATGAAATTGATATCATTTTCGCGGTTATAGATGATGGGATACTCGCATTGGGCGAAGAAGTCAAAGAAAAACTTGATTGGTAGCAGTAAAAGGGTAAATTGGTAGCAGTAACTGCTACCAAAATGGCGGTTTAGTGCTACCAAAAGAAAAAACTGTCCCGATCATCGAGACAGCTTTATAAATGATCAAATAAACCTATCAGATCCTTCCGAATCCTACGGCTCTTCTGACCTGCTCGTACTTGGCGGCAGCGATCTCGATGGAGTAGTCGCGTCCGCGGTCGAGGATCTCGTCGATCGTACCGGATGCAAGGATCTTGTTGTACTTGTCCTGGAAAGCCGTGAGCTTCTCAACGAGGACTTCCGCAACGGCCTTCTTGAGGTCGCCGTATCCGCCGCCTTCGAACTTGGCAACGGAGTCTTCGATCGTGCATCCGGAGAAAGCGGAATAGATGGTGAGGAGATTGGATACGCCCGGCTTGTTCTCCTCATCGAAAGCGATCTTGCCGTCGGAATCCGTTACGGCGCTCATGATCTTCTTGCGGATGACCTTCTCGTCATCGGAGAGGAAGACAGATGCCTTGGGATTGTCTGTGGACTTGCTCATCTTCTGCTCTGGGTTCTGCAGGTCGCGGATCTTGGCGCCGATCACGGGGATCAGGGGCTCGGGTACAACGAAGAGTTCGCCGTAGCGGTTGTTGAAACGGTCTGCGAGATTCCTTGCGAGCTCAACATGCTGCTTCTGGTCGATCCCCGTGGGAACGTATTTTGCATCGTAGAGAAGGATGTCTGCAGCCATGAGGTCGGGATATGTTACGAGACCTTCGGTGAAGGCTTCGTTTTTTGCTGACTTTGCCTTGAACTGGTGCATACGTGTCAGGTCGCCGTGGGGCGTGTGGCACTCGAATATCCAGGACAGGTTTGCGTGATAGAGGTTTTCGGACTGGATATAGATATGCATGTTGGGGAGGTCGGGATCGACTCCGCATGCGATGTACATTGCGATAGCGTTGATGATGTTGCGGTGCAGTGCTTCAGGATCCTGGGGGACCGTGATGGCATGCATGTCAGGTACGAAGAGGAAAGTCTCGTACTTGTCCTGATAGTTGACGATCTGGCTGATGCCTCCGCAGTAGTTGCCGATCGTAAGTGCGCCCGAAGGCTGCAATCCTGTTAAGAGTCTGTCCATGGTTATACCTCTTTCGCGCTTAAATCGTTCGCGTAATTTTATCACTTGAAACAATCCTCTTCAAGTTCTGTATAATATTAGACAATATAAAGGAGGGAAGCGGGATATGATCTGGCTGATAGCTGCGATGAAATGTGAGGCGGAGGCAGTCTCTGATCTGATGAGGGACGGCATGACCTGCATACTGACGGGCATAGGGCCTGACAATGCTTATTATTCAGTAAAGAAACTGATCGATTCCGGCAAGGTCTCTCCTTACGACAAGATCCTTAATATCGGAGTGTGCGGCGCGGGAGAGGACATCTCTGCAGGAAGCCTTCATTTCATAAACAAGATCACCGACATGAGGAGCGGCAGGGAATACTATCCGGACCTCTCGCTCTTTCCGGAAGACATAGATGAGGGACATATCTTCACGAGCGATGACATCGTGACAGAAACTAAGCCGGGCGAGCTTTACGATGAGGAAGCGTCTGCGGTGTTTGAAGCGGGACAGAAGTTCTTCTCACCGGATTCCATGCTCTTCATCAAGATCGTATCCGACCACGGCAAGGATATCCCGGCAGACGAGATGATGACGGGGATCATATCCAAGCATAAGGACACCATAAAATCCGCGATAGAAAGGCTGGCGGCAAGATCTTACGAACAGCAGGAGATCCTATCCCTTCCCGATCTCCGCGGAAAGCTCTGTCTTACCGAAGCCATGAACAACGACATGAACAATCTCTTAAGATATGCGAAGGCGTCAGGCAAACTGAAAGACGTTGAAGACTATATAGCGGAACTTGAGAAGAAGGGCGTACTCCCTGCGGGAAACAAGAAAGAAGGAGCAGTCTATGCAAGAAGGATCAAAGACATGCTCACGGAATGACTTCGCCCGTATCTATATCGAAAAAGACCTGTTTGGAGACGCCGTGACGGAAAGGATAGTCTCCCGCCTTCCCAATGCGAAGATAATACCTGTCAGTCACTATAAGGATGTCTTCGCGAGATCCCGTCAGCAGTACGACGTTCAAAAGAAAAGCCGCTCCCTTATACTGGCCCGCAACACGGGCCGTCTCATCTACGAAGGCGCCCCGATGTGCCAGGATTTTGACATGGAGAATTTCTCCTATACGAATTCCGTGATGAACTGCATCTACGACTGTGATTACTGTTTCCTGAAAGGTGTTTACGATACGCCGAACATCGTCGTCTTCGTAAACTTCGAAGACTATCAGAAAGAGGTCGACAGGAAACTCGAGGAAGGGCCTTTGTATCTTTGCATCTCCTACGACACAGATCTTCTGGCTCTCAACGGACTTACGGGCCTCTGTGACATGTGGACCGATTACGCGAAGGACAGGGAAGGCCTTACCATAGAGATAAGGACCAAGTCAGCCCCTTCGGATTTCATCTCATCGGAGCACATAATCTATGCGTTCACGCTCTCACCGGATGAAGTCATCGAAAAGTATGAGAAGAAGACACCGCACCTGTCATCCCGCCTCAATGCCGTCAAGGCAGCGCTCGGTTCGGGAGCTAATGTCAGGCTCTGTTTCGATCCTCTGATGCATATAGAAGATTTCGCATCTGTATATGGAAGATTTATGGAGCAGGTATCTTCCGCGGTGGATCTTAATGCGGTCCGTGATATCTCCCTGGGAACGTTCAGGATCTCAGCGGATTATGTCAGGCGCATGCGGAAGAACGGTCCTCTTTCCGAAGCTGCATGGTATCCTTATGACAACAAGGGAGGTGTCATGTCTTATCCTGAAGTCAAGGCGGATGCCATGACGGATCTTGTGATGAAAGAACTCCTGAAACACACCGAAAGGAGAAAGATATATCTATGGAAATGACTTCAAAGACGGCAGTGGTGACCGGAGCTTCCTCCGGTATCGGAAGGGCGATCGCAAAGATGCTTTCTTCCGAAGGATACGATGTTATCGGATTCGGCCGCAAGTTCGAAGCGGATAATCCTTTCCGGACGGTGGAGATGGATCTTACGGATTTACCGCGCGCCCTCAATGCCATGACGGACATAGGACCTGTCGATATCCTCGTCAACTGCGCGGGCTGCGCTTACTATGGCGTGCACGGGCAGCTGGCTTCCGGCGAGATTTCCGAGATGGTCAGGGTCGACCTCGAACTCCCCATGCTCCTGTGCAGGCAGTTCCTGCCCGGCCTCCGCGAGAGAAAAGGGATGATCGTAAATATTGCATCGGTCACGGCGACCAGGATAAACACACATGCCGCCTGCTACGGCGCCGTCAAGGCGGGCCTTAGGTCTTTTGGAAGATCTCTTTTCGAAGAGGAGAGGAAGAACGGCGTGAAGGTCATTACAGTCTGTCCGGATCTCACGGATACCGCCCTCTACCGCAATGCGGATTTTGCTCCTGACAGCGGAAGCTGCCTTACTGCCGATGAAGTTGCACGTGCCGTAATGAACGCTGTCACGGCGCCCGAAGGAGTAGTCATAAGCGAACTTGAGATAAGGCCCCAATTCAATAAGATCGTGAAGAAGTGATATGACTAAGGCAACAGGGAACAAAGTATTCGGCACGGAGAATGAACGCAACGGCAGCCTTGACTTTTGGAAAGGGATCGCCGCTCTGTCCATCTGCTTTTGCCATATAAGGTTTCCGGGCTATGCCGGTGCCGTTATGGCTGCCTTCGGCACATGCGGAGTCGCCTTTTTCTTCCTGATAAGCGGATATGCTCTCTACGATCCCGGAGCTGACAAGAACACCATCTGCGGCAGGATATTAAAGAGGTTCAAAAGGAACCTGATCATCACGCTGATCGCGGTCCTGGTGTGTTTTATCTATACGCTTGTTGACAGGATGATGTATGGGGACGTGGGAGGATTCATTGAAAGCCTTAAAGATCCCGTCATCTACATCCAGATGCTCTTCCCGGGAGACTTCGGCATCATAAGCGGACAGCCCCTCTGGTTTATGGCAGCGCTCCTGTTCGCCTACCTCATCTTCTGGCTGTTATTCTTTTTCGGCCTTAAAGATAAGATCCATTATCTGCTCTTGCCCTGCGCACTGCTCTGTATAGCAGGCGACATAACCGTAAGCACGCTGGGTCTTAACTACCATCTTTGCTCTAACGCCTTAGCCGCGGCTTTCCCCCTTATGCTCCTGGGCTTTTCGATCAACAGGTTCAAGGACAGGATAAAGCTTAAGGATCTCACACTGATCCTGACGGCCTGCGCCTTAGCCCTGGCTGTTATACTGACTGCCTGTCTCCGGCCGGGCGGGGTTGATATCTCCCCCTTGTTCAAGATGCCGTTCTCCGCAGTCATGCTCGTCATCTGCATAAGACAGAAAGACCGTCACCCTTCAAGGTTCTTCGAAAGGATAGGCAGGCAGGATGCTCTGTATTTTTATCTTGTCCACGATCTTGTGATCGATCCCGTGATCAGGCTCTATCTGATCCTGGCGGTCCCCTCGCCCTTCTTCGAGTGGACCATGCCCTTTGCGGTCCTGATCATCGCCCTGATCATCGCGGAGCTCATAGGGACGGCCGTCAGTATTGTCACGGCCGGATCACGCTCTTCAAAACAGAGTGCCTGACGGGATACCCCCTCTTATATGCCGAAAAGCATTGATCTTTAAAGCTCTCAACGAAGCCCGAAGACCGCCTCTTCCGCCCGATTACAAAAATATTACAAATTACCATATCTTGTGTATTGCTGTTGACTGAACCACAAGATATGGTATCCTATATGAGCGCAAACATGATGTTTGAAAACTTGCGGGAAGAGGTAAATGCATGGTACTCGGCGGGATACAGAAGGTCACCTTACTGGATTTTCCCGGGAAAGTAGCCTGTACCGTCTTCACAGTCGGATGCAACATGAGATGCCCCTTCTGTCATAATCCGGGACTCGTCAATGCGATCGGTCCCACGATGCCGGAAGAAGAGTTCTGGGAATTCCTTGAAGGAAGAAAGAAGCTCCTTGACGGTGTCTGCATAACAGGAGGAGAACCTCTTATCCATGATGATATAGAGGATTTCATCATCAGGATAAAAGACATGGGGTTCGAGGTGAAGCTCGACACCAACGGGAGTTTCCCGGACAGGCTCAAGTCGATACTCGATAAAGGGCTTGTTGAGTATGTGGCGGTGGATATCAAGAACACCATCGAAAGATACCCGATGACGGTCGGCGTTCCGGGCTTTGATACGGAAAGTATCAAGCGGAGCATCAGGATCATCGAAGAATCCGGAATAGACCACGAGTTCCGCACGACGGTGGTCGGCCGGCTTCACAGGTCGGAAGACTTCGGCGAGATAGCAGAGCTTATCGCAGGATCGGACAAATACTTCCTTCAGGCCTTCAAGGATACCGGTGATCTGGTATCGGACAACGGCAGCGAGGGGAAACAGGAAACAAGATATGAAGCCCCGTCAAGGGAAGAGCTCGACAAGATGCTGGAAAATGCAAGAAGAGTGATCCCCGGAGCAAAGATCAGGGGCGAAGAATAAGAGAACAATGCAGCGGAACGAACAGCTGCCAAAAATATATAACACAAAGGGGAGCTTTACTTATGTACAAGATCATCAAGCGTGACGGCAAGGAAGTCGATTTTGATCTTTCCAAGATCACAGGAGCCATCGAGAAGGCGTTTATTGCTCAGGAGAGAGAATACAACAGCCAGATGATTGACCTTCTGGCCATGAATGCCGTAGCAGACGTTGAGAAGAAAGCCAAGGACGGCAAGGTCGACGTCGAGAGCATCCAGGACTCTGTCGAGACTACACTCCAGAGAATGGGTTATGAGGATGTAGCCAAGGCATATATCCTTTACAGAAACCAGAGAGAGAAGATCCGTAACATGAATTCGGCTCTCCTCAACTATAAGTCACTCGTCGACAGCTATGTTAAGATCGACGACTGGCGCGTTAAGGAGAATTCCACGGTTACATATTCCGTCGGCGGTCTCATCCTTTCCAACTCCGGTGCTATCACGGCTAACTACTGGCTGTCCGAGATCTACGACAAGGACATCGCAGATGCACACCGCAATGCCGACATGCATATCCACGATCTTTCCATGCTCACGGGTTATTGTGCAGGATGGTCATTAAAGCAGCTCATCCAGCAGGGCTTGGGCGGCATCACGGGCAAGATCACTTCCGCTCCTCCGAAGCATCTTGCAACACTCTGCAACCAGATGGTCAACTTCCTCGGCATCATGCAGAACGAGTGGGCAGGCGCTCAGGCATTCTCCTCTTTCGATACATATCTTGCAGCTTTCGTAAAGGCTGACAATCTTGAATACGACCAGGTAAAGAAGTGCGTCGAGTCCTTCATTTACGGCGTTAACACTCCTTCCCGCTGGGGTACTCAGGCTCCCTTCTCCAACATAACGCTTGACTGGACTGTCCCTGCTGACCTCGCTGAGCAGAACTGCATCATCGGAGGCAAGGAAGCAGACTTCAAGTACAAGGACTGCCAGAAGGAGATGGACCTCGTCAACAAGGCATTCATCGAGATCATGATCGAGGGCGATGCCAACGGCCGCGGCTTCCAGTATCCTATCCCCACATATTCCATCACGAAGGATTTCGACTGGTCCGATACAGAGAACAACAGACTCCTCTTCGAGATGACATCCAAGTACGGCACACCTTACTTCTCCAACTACATCAACTCCGACATGGAGCCTTCCGATGTAAGATCCATGTGCTGCAGACTCCGTCTCGACCTGAGAGAGCTCCGTAAGAAGAGCGGCGGTTTCTTCGGTTCCGGCGAATCCACGGGTTCCATCGGCGTAGTTACGATCAACCTCCCGAGGATCGCATACCTTGCTGCTGATGAGGCTGATTTCTACAAGAGACTCGACCGCATGATGGATATCGCGGCAAGGTCCCTCAAGACAAAGCGCAACACCATCACCAAGCTCCTCGAGGAAGGTCTCTATCCTTACACCAAGCACTACCTCGGAACATTCGCCAACCACTTCTCGACGATCGGTCTGGTCGGCATGAACGAGACGGGTCTCAACGCAAAGTGGATCGGCATGGATCTCACACACAAGGAGACACAGGAATTTGCCAAGGATGTACTCAACCACATGAGAAACCGTCTGTCCGACTATCAGGAGGAGTACGGCGACCTCTACAACCTCGAGGCTACACCTGCAGAGTCCACGGCATACAGACTTGCCAAGCACGACAAGAAGAGATATCCCGACATCATCACCGCACACGATGACAGCGGCGTTTACTACTACACCAACTCTTCACATCTGCCCGTCGGATACACGGCAGACATCTTCGAGGCACTCGATATCCAGGACGATCTGCAGACCCTCTACACATCAGGTACGGTCTTCCACACCTTCCTGGGCGAGAAGCTCCCTGACTGGAAGTCGGCAGCAGCCCTCGTACGTAAGATCGCCGAGAACTATTCCCTGCCTTACTACACGCTGTCTCCCACATACTCCATCTGCCAGGCACACGGTTACCTTGCAGGCGAAGTCAAGAACTGTCCTCACTGCGGTGCTCCCACTGAGAGTTACAGCCGTATCACCGGTTACTACCGTCCTATCCAGAACTGGAACGACGGTAAGGCTCAGGAGTTCAAGGATCGTAAAGTATATGACATCCCCAACTCCAACTTCCACGGCAAGCACAACATCAACGGTGTCGATGCCAACGAGGCTTTCGCAACAACACAGGCTGACGAGGGACTTGATGTTCCTTCCTTCGGAACGGACACACCTCTCCTCTTCACGACACACGCCTGCCCTAACTGCAAGGCAGTCAAGGGAATGCTCGATTCCGGCAAGTACGCATATGACACCGTTTACGCAGACGATGACGATGCTCTTGCAAGACAGTACGACATAATCACGGTACCTACGCTCGTCGCAGGCGGCAAGAAGTTTACCGGTGTCGCTGAGATCAGAAAATACATGGCGGAAAATCCCCAGGGCTGATATCCCGCCAAGACTTGTAACAACGGCTGACAGAGGCTGTCTCTCAGATGAGAGACAGCCTCTTTGTCAGTGCGGAAAATACCTATCCGTTTGAAATAAACTCGCCGGTGTTTTTTGTATAAAATGCCCTTGGAAATCGTGTCTGTCAGATGTTAGAATAATTTTGGACGGACGGAAAATCAAATTTTTATTTTATATCTAATCGGTATTTTTGCAAGTGTTTTTTTAGGCCCCTTCGGTGAGGTGACAGATGGACTTTAGAGTCGGAGAGATCATCGTATACGGCAGCAACGGCGTGTGTAAGATCGACGATATCAAGGAGACGAGTTTCTTTAAGGAGCCTCCTAAGACTTACTATTTTCTGTCGCCGCTTTTCGTAAAGTCATCTTCCGTGATCTATGTGCCTTTGGATAACCCTGCCCAGACAGATAAGATCAAGCCTATCATGACCGAGAAGGAAGCAGATGAATTCATAAAGAGCCTTCCTGTCACGGGCATGGAATGGATCGAAGACCGCAACAGGAGGAAAGAGGCATTTACCAGGGTCTTATCCTCAGGAACAAGGTCCGAGATAGCGGCTCTCATCGAACTCGTAATCTCCCACCGCAAGCTTCTCGAAAACGAAGGGCGAAAACTGAACGCCCAGGACGAGAGGGCGCTCGATGAAGCGATGCGCAGGATCGACAACGAACTGGCGGTAATAAAGGGCGTTGAACCGCAGGTGATACAGGAACAGATCATCAGCATGATCGATGCTGTATAACTGACCGATAAGAATGACTGTTGATAGAGAGAAGGGGGTTGTCTCGAGGACAACCCTTTTTGCTTAAAAAGATGTATAATGTTTGACCGAAAGAACATGATATCCGGAGGCAAATAAGAATGAATACCCTGATAGGCTACGGCAAGGAAAAGATCGAGATCAGCATCCCCGATGACAGATACCTCGGTACACTCGTACCGAACGAAGTGGAGATCGGACTTACCGGCATGGATGAGGTCGTAAGGTCTTTACAGGAACCCATAGGAAGCCCGAAGCTTTCCGAGATCGTAAAGCCCGGCGAGAAGATCGTCATCGTTACATCGGATGTAACGAGGCCCATCCCGAGCTACAAGGTCCTGCCTCCCGTACTGGATGAACTCTCAAAGGCGGGAGTGGACGATAAGGACATAACGGTCGTTTTCGCTCTGGGAAGCCACGGCGGACATTCCGAAGAGCGCAAGAGATCGCTCGTCGGCGATGCCGTCTATGACAGGGTAAACTGCATTGATTCCGACATGAACGACGTTAAGCGCATGGGTGTCACATCCAGAGGCACACCCGTCGACATCTTTACGCCCGTTGCAGAGGCTGACAGGGTCATCTGTCTCGGCAATATCGAGTACCACTATTTCGCAGGTTATTCGGGAGGCGCCAAGGCTTTGATGCCGGGCGTATCCACCAGGGATGCCATACAGAACAACCACAGCAGGATGGTCCAGCCCGAAGCATGCGCAGGCAGGCTCGAAGGCAATCCCGTAAGAGAAGACATCGAGGAGTCCGGCGCGATCGTAGGCATCGACTTCATAGTCAATGTTGTCCTTAACGAGAAGAAAGAGATCATCAAGTGTTTCTCAGGCGACTCCGTCAAGGCTCACCGCGAAGGCTGCAAATTCCTTGATTCCTTCTATGCTATCAAACTGAAGGAGAAGGCTGATATCGTCGTCGTCTCGGCAGGAGGCTTCCCGAAGGACATCAACATGTACCAGGCCCAGAAGGCTCTTGATAACGCAAAGCACGCAGTCAAGGACGGCGGCATAATCGTATGGATCGCAGAGTGTTCCGAAGGTCTGGGCGAGAAGCACTTTGAGCAGTGGATGACAGGTCACGAAAAAGCGTCTGACATGATCACTCACATCAAGGAGGATTTCGTCCTTGGAGGCCACAAGGCGGCAGCCATCGCTCTCGTGCTCGAGAGGGCAAGGATCTTCCTGGTTTCTTCTTTTGAAGCGGACTTCGTAAAGAGCATGTTCTTAGAGCCCTACAGCGACGTTAAGGAAGCCATCGCAAAGGCCATGGAAGAGATACCGGAAGGCAAGGTCCTCGTCATGCCTTACGGCGGTTCCACTCTGCCCAGGATCTGAACCTTATAAGCCCGAAGCTCCTATCCTTGTTGCACCCGCATCGATCATGGCGCGGGCAGCTTCAGGCGACCTTATTCCGCCGGCAGCTTTTATCCTTACGGAAGAGGAGAGATTTGCCCTCATGAGAGCGACATCTTCCACTGTCGCGCCGCCCGTCGAAAAGCCCGTTGAAGTCTTTATATATTCCGCGCCGCAGCGCTCGACTATGCCGCAAAGAGCGACCTTTTCTTCTTCGGTAAGAAGACATGCTTCGATTATGACCTTAAGTATCGCGCCCTTCTCGTGAACGGCACCGGCTATGGCCTTTACTTCGTCTTCGACTTCCTTCATCTTTCCGGCTTTTACGAAAGCGACATTTATTACCATATCGATCTCACAGGCACCGTTGTCCACGGCATCTTTTGCCTCGGTGACTTTGACTGATGTCGTGTTGTAACCGTTGGGGAAGCCTATTACCGTACAGATGGGGATCCGTCCCCTAGCGTAGTCATATGCGGATCTTACATAGCAGGGAGGGATGCAGACGGACATGGTCTTGGATGCTATGGCCCTGTCGATCAGTGCCTTGATATCGTCTTCAGTTGCAGTGACCTTAAGATTCGTAAGGTCGACATAGGTCATGACATCATCAGGGTCGGAAGGGTCAAGGTCACGTTCCGGGAATCTCTTCTCAAACCTTGCTCCGGACAAAGCATTGACCACGACCTGTGATATGTAACTGAAGCCTGTTATGCTGCCGAGATTGCGGGGTGTGCTGTAGCCCTTGCCGTAGATAAGGAGAGGGACCTGTTCCCTTGAATGGTCAGTTGAGACGGTCGAAGGATCGCAGCCGTGATCTGCGGATATTATGAGAAGATCATCTTCTTTCAGGGATTCGAGTATATCTCCCAGCGCGTCGTCGAATTCATGGAGAGCCTCGTTATATCCTTCGATGTTGTTGCGGTGGCCGTAGAGCATGTCGAAATCCACGAGGTTGGCAAAAAGGAGTCCTGTGAAGTCTTTGTCCAGGTATTCCCTGATCTTTGCTATGCCTTCGCTGTTTCCCTTTGTCGGGTTGGTCTCCGTAAAGCCTCTTCCCGCGAAAAGATCATAGATCTTGCCTACGGAGATAACGTCAAAGCCCTTGGCCTTAAGGTGGTCCATCATGGTGGCAGAAGGCGCTTCGACCGCAAAGTCGTGGCGGTTAGCCGTCCTCGTGAAGCTGCCCGGCGTTCCCGTGAAGGGGCGGGCGATGATGCGGCCCACGGCATCCTTTCCCGTCATGAAAGTCCTCATCTCACGGCAGATCCTGTAGAGCTCATCCAGGGGGACGATCTCCTCGTGGGCTGCGATCTGGAGAACGGAATCGGCGGAAGTGTAGAGGATCAGGTCCCCTGAAGAAAAATGCTCTTCGCCGTAATCTTCGATCGCCTGCGTGCCGCTGTAGGGGAGGTTGCATAATACGCCTCTTCCGGATACCTCCTTCAGCTTGTCGACGACATATGAAGGGAAGCCGTCAGGATATGTGGGCTGGGGATCTTCCGATACTACGCCTGCTATCTCCCAGTGGCCTATCGTGGAGTCCTTGCCGCCGGAGGATTCCTCACGGAGCCTGCCGTAGGCTCCGATGGGGGCAGGCCGCCCTGCCTGCGGATCTTTCGAAAGATATTCCAGGATACGGGGATCGGAGTTACCGTCTATATCAAAAAGTCCCATGGATGACAGGTTCGGGAAGGGCTTATCTGAAGCGGAAAGGACCGCTGCCAGGGTGTTGCTGCCCTGATCGCCGAAAGCGGATGCATCGGGAGCGTTGCCGCATCCCAGGCTGTCAAGGATAATAAGGAATACGCGTTTTGCCATGAATGTGCTCCTTGTGTATAATATATTTTCTTGAAATAATTATAGCAATATTGATGCTGTGAATTATAAACCAAAAGAAAATGGCAGAGTTGACCGATGGATAATGAGAAGATAACACTTTTCGACGACATGGACCTGTCGGACGAGGTCCGCAAGTCCTTAAAAAAGATGGGCATGACAAGACCCACGACCGTACAGAGGGAGGCGATACCCTATCTGATGGATAACGTCAGCGTTATCGCCAAGGCCCCCACAGGAACGGGAAAGACATTCGCTTTCGCGATACCGATACTGGAATACCTCAACATGAACGAGGACTATATCCAGGCGCTCATACTGGCTCCCACGAGAGAACTCGCGCTGCAGATCACGAGCGAGATCAAGCTCCTGGCGAAGTTCATTCCGGGCGTCAGGGTCGTCTCGATAATCGGCGGCCAGAACATGCGCACCCAGCAGGAGAGGATAAAAAAGAAGCCGCAGATCGTGGTCGCGACACCCGGCAGGCTCCTCGACATGGTCAACCGCAAGATGATCGACATATCCTGCATCTACACGCTCGTTCTGGACGAGGCTGACGAGATGCTCAAGATGGGATTCATAAGAGACGTTAAGCGCATAATAGAGATCACGCCGAAAGATAAGCAGATGGCATTGTTCTCGGCTACCATGCCCCGTGAGATCCAGGATATCACCTGGCAGTTCATGGAGGGCGCGGCAACGATAGACGTCATGCCCAAGGCTGAAGACCATCCCGACATTGACGAGTACATGATCGAATGTCCCGAAAAGGATAAGACGGCAGCGGTCATCAGGATCATCGCAAAGGAAGACTACCGCAAATGCATCGTCTTCTGCAATACCAAGGACCAGACCTCCAAGGTCGGAGCCAAGCTCGCAACGGCCGGCATAAAGGCAGGCATCCTTCACGGCGACATCAGCCAGGGGAAGAGGAACAAGGTCATGGATTCCTACAGGAGCGGAAAGACAGACGTGCTTGTCGCGACGGATGTGGCGGCTAGGGGCATAGATGTCGACGATATCGAAGCCGTATTCAACTACGACATCCCCAACGAGAACGAACTCTATCTTCACAGGATCGGAAGGACCGCGAGAGCCGGCAAGACCGGGTCCGCTTACAGTCTCGTTTCCTTCAAGGAACGTGACAGGATGGAAGAGATCATAAGATATACCAAGGCCAACCCCCAAGAATATACTCTCTAACGGCATACTGGAGGGCTTTCGCATGACTGAGAAAGTACTTGATTGGAACTCGTATAAGGAAGCGGCATTGACCTGTGCCTCCGAAGGCATAGTGCTCCTTAAGAACGACGGCAGCCTGCCTTTGGCAGAAGGCATGAAGATCGCCATGTTCGGCCGCGCACAGAACCACTACTATAAGTCCGGCACGGGATCGGGCGGAATGGTCAACGTAAGCCATATCACCGACATCAGGGAAGGCCTGGAAGATTCTGGCAGGGTAACAGTCGATAAGGAACTTGCCGCGGTCTACGATAAGTGGGATTCCGAAAACACTGAATACAACAATCTCGGCTGGGGCAGGGAAGCCTGGTCCATGGAAGAGATGCCGCTTGAAGAAGGACTGGTCAAAGACGCTTCCTTAAGGTGCGATGCCGCAGTGATAGTCATTGCCAGGACCGCAGGCGAAGACAGGGACAATTCCGCGAAGGAAGGATCCTACTATCTTACGGCCAAAGAGAAGGACATGATAAGGCTGGTTACTTCCGTTTTCAGCAAGTCTGTCGTCGTGCTCAACACGGGCAACATAATCGACATGTCATTTGTTGATGAATACGGTCCTTCTGCTGTCCTATATGTCTGGCAGGGCGGCATGACCGGAGGCACGGCCGCGGCTGATGTCCTTACCGGCAAAGTCAATCCGTCAGGATGCCTTGCCGATACGGTCGCAAAAGAACTCGGAGATTACCCGTCAGATGCCAACTTCGGAAAGACGGGTCTTACGGATATCTACAAAGAGGATATCTTCGTCGGCTACAGATACTTTGAGACATTCGCTCCGGACAGGATCCTCTATCCTTTCGGCTATGGTCTGTCCTATACGGACTTCGCTTTCGAGGATCTCAAGCTCAGCATGGACGAAGAAGATCTCAAGATCTCTCTTGATGTTGTAAACCGGGGAACGGTTCCCGGCAAAAAAGCATGCCTTATCTATGTAAAGCAGCCTGAGGGAAAGATCACGAAGCCCCTTGCCGTTCTTGCGGCTTTTGCGAAAACGGATATCATCCTTCCGGGAGAAAAGAGCCGGATCAGCATGGACATCCCTCTTAGCCGTCTTGTCTCCTTTGACGACGACGGAAGAGCAGGTCTCGGTACAGGCTGGGTGCTTGAAGAAGGCGAGTATGAATTCTTCGCAGGAGGGAGTCTGGCAGATTCCGTCCGTGCGGGATCTTACTTCAATGAGAAGTCTTATCTTACCGAAAAGATCGAGCCTGTCGCAGCCCCCGTGGAAGAGTTCGAACGCCTTACGCGCAACGGATATGAGAAGGCTCCCTTAAGGGATGAAAGATACCGTGAACTTAAGGAAAGGATCATTCCCGCTGAGATCCCCCGGACGGGTGATAAGGGCATAAAGCTGTCTGATGTTAAAGCCGGCAAAAACAGCATGGATGAATTTGTTGCACAGCTTTCCGATGAGGAGCTCAGCCTCATCATAAGAGGCGAAGGCATGGGCAGCATGAAGGTCACGATGGGAACGGCGGGCGCTTTCGGAGGCGTTTCAAAGAGCCTGGCCATGAAGGGTATTCCTGCAGTCTGCTGCGCAGACGGTCCCTCGGGCATGAGGATCGACAGCGGCAAGAAAGCATTTTCGCTTCCCAACGGCACCTGTCTTGCATGCTCATTCAACACGGACGCCGTGGAAAAGCTTTTCGGATATACGGGACTTGAGATGCTGTCATGCAAAGTCGATACACTATTAGGCCCCGGCATAAATATCCACAGGCATCCCCTTAACGGCCGCAACTTCGAATACTTTTCGGAGGATCCCCTGCTCACGGGCCTCATGGCAGCTGCCCAGGTAAGGGCGATGGAGAAGAACAAGGTAACTCCGACCATAAAGCACTTCTGCTGCAACAACCGCGAGACGGACCGCAGGAAGATGAATTCCGTAGTGTCCGAGAAGGCTCTCCGCGAGATATATCTCAAACCCTATGAGATCGCGGTCAAGGAAGGCGGCGCAAGGAGCATCATGACCAGTTACAACAGGGTCAACGGGATGTTCACTGCGAATAACTACGAGCACAACACCGTCATCCTGAGAGAACAGTGGGGATATAAAGGCATCGTCATGACCGACTGGTGGGCATCTATCAGCAGGGACGGCAAGCCGGTCGAAGATTTCTCCCTGACCGAACACTCGGTAATGGCAAGGTCCCAGAACGATCTTTATATGGTCTGCCACGAAGTCGAGGATGAATTCATCAATGAATCTGATGTAATGGAAGAGCTTAAGAAGGGGACCTGCGAAAAGATAAGCAGGGCTGAACTTCAGAGGTCTGCAAAAAACATCCTGGAGTTTGCGGCCGAGACAGCGGCTTTCGACAGGCTGACAGGCGACGGGGTCAGGATCGTCCACGAAAACAATCCTTTCTGTGAAGACGATGTCGATGTGACAGTGGATAAGTACTACGATGTCGATAACGGATGCGAGATCATAGTGGATGAGGATACGTCGGACGGCAGCGATCTCGTGTTCGGCGTCACGGGCAGGATCGCCGGAGAATACGACATGGTCGCGACCGGAATATCCGATCTCGGAAGACTCGCCCAGATACCGGTGACGGTATTCATCACGAGCATACCGATCTCGGTCATGAGCTGGAACGGAACAGAGGGTAAAGAGGAGGAAAGACACTGCAAGTTCTATATCTTCCCGCACAGTTCCAAATCACTTACCGTAAGGATCCACCCCGGCCGCCCCGGAGTCAGGATAGTAAAGATAAAGATCAGTTATTCGAATCCCCTGCCGGAGCACCCTTTCGGTGACGGCTGATTTGATATAGAATATATGAGTTGCAAAAAAAGGGAAGGAGCATAACAGCAGGATGCGCAGAGACTATTTCACGGTTGTATTTCTGGCATGTGTTGCAGGGGCTTTGGCCTTTATATGGGCTAATCCCGTCTACTTCACATACGGGACCGTAGTGCCGCGCGCTTTCAGTCTCCTTGAGATAATGATGAGCGCATTCTATACCGTTTTCTTCCTGTTCATCATCCCTCTTGTCACATCTTACTACCGCAGGACCTGGGTCTGTATCGGTCTGGCTTTCTACGGTGTTATGGCATATCTGCCGCTGATATTCCTTCCCCGTTTGGAAGGCGTTGAGGAAGCCGACAGCCTGGTGAAGCTCGGCATGGCTTATCTTTTCCGCGGCATGTACGATCTTGTAAATGCGCCTTTTGCTGGAATGTCGACCATCGTCGGAGACAAGGCCGCATCACACCTTGCATGCTGGATCATGCCCATAGCGATCCTCGTGCCGCTCCTGGTCAAATATGCAAGGTTCTGCAGACAGGCTTACATTACCGAAAAGCTCGCGCCCTCGACTCCATCCAATCCTGTATTCACCACGCGTGATGCCAAGGTCGAGCCTGAGGTCATAGGAACGGTCATATCGGCTCCCTCCAAATCCAAGTCACCCGAAGAAGTCGAGAGGAAAGCCAAGAACGACTACAATATCGAAACAAGGATGGAGAAGGCAAGACAGCTTGCATCGGAGGACCGTCCGATCCAGATGCCGGAAGGAAACAAGGTCAGAAAAGCGAATATCGAGGCACCGCAGGGAGAAGCTCCCAAGAACGTGGAAGCTCCCGAGTCGGCTTCTTCCCCTGCCTTAGGTCCCGGAGATGTAATAAGACTGGGTCCCCCGCCTTCCTGAGGAAGCTTAGGACCTGAATATACAGGGAAGTTGAAAATATAGAGTCAAGCCTGTACAATACTCTAGATAAGATATGGAAGATCGGAGAGATCAATGGCTAAGAACAACAAGTACTGGAAGAAAGTCCTTGCAAGCAGTGAGGACAGCAAATTTGAAAGAGACAGCGGAGACCCTCTTGAGGAAGGTCTCGAGCGCCTGTCCTGGCATGAGAATTCCAAGAGGATAATCAAGAACAGCATCAAGAAGACCCAGGAGACATTCGGCGAGGAAGTCGGTAATTCCATCACGGCCGGTGTCATGGCTGTCTATGTGCTCTGCGTCATCCCTTACGCTTCCATCGTTGCTTATAACAGAGTCGAAGAAGGCAAGATCATGTCTGTCCTCGGCATGTCGAGCTTCCTTATCACCTTCTTCCTGTCACTTCTCTTTTCGACCGTATATCATTTCATGAAGAGGGGAACTCCCCACAAGAGAGTTATGAGCAAGCTCAACAGGATCTTGTGTTACTTTGCAGTGCTCGGCGTTTATACGCCTATCTGCATCAATTTCCTGGGTACTATATCAGGTCCCGTCATCTTTGCCCTTGAGGCAGCGATAGCGCTCGCAGGCGTATTTGTTACGGCTTTCTGCTACAAGACCAACAAGATCGGTACGGCCATTTCCAATATACTCTTCGTACTCCAGGGCTGGCTTATCCTTCCCCTGATCGGACTCTTCTATCAGAAGGCATCTCACCTTACCTTCTGGCTGATCGTTTCCGGCGCGATCGTTTATACGATCGGAATGCTCTTCTTCAGTTCCGGAAAGAGATTCAAGTTCTCCCATATGGTATGGCATTTCTTCGTCCTCATCGGCGGAGCTCTTCACATTCTGGGGATCGTTTATTTCTTCGCATAAGACAGTTTGATCTGTTCTCTTTTTTCGGCTTTATTATTATGCCCTCCTATGTTATACTCCTTTGCAGGGTTATCGCAGGTTAGCGAATAATTTAATAATTTTACTGGGGGGTGCTTTATGAAGAGCATTAAGACCGTCATTACGGCTTTTTCCGTGGCTTTTTTGTCCCTTATACTTGCTTGTGGCTTGTTCCCGGCGAAGAATGTCCTTGCCGCATCTGTTACTATCGATGAACAGAATTTCAAGGATGCCAAGTTCAGGGAGTATGTTAAGAAGAATTTCGACAAGGACAACGACGGAAAACTGTCAGATGCCGAGATCAAGAAGGTTACCAAGATCGAATTGGTTGACTGCGGAGTCAATTACCTTAACGGCATAGAATACTTCACTTATCTCAAGACCTTCATCTGCAATTACAACTATGTAAGGACGCTTGACCTGTCCAAGAATACCAATCTTGAGACTGTCGAGCTCCTGAAGCTGAATCTTGAGACGCTCGATCTTTCCAACAACAAGAAGGTCAAGAGCCTTAAAGTTGCAAATAACGGTTTTACTTTTGTGGATTTCCATAATTCCCCGGCTCTCAAAAAAGCGTTTGATAAGGGAACGGTAAGCAAGGGTGAAGATATACAGTACGGAAAATACATCGACCGTAACTACAATTCCGGAGAAGCTTTTCTCCGCGTAAGCCAGAATGCAGTCTGCGGAATGTTCATCAAGGAAAAAGATTTTCCCGATGCTAATTTCAGAGCATATGTGGATGAGTATATAGGTACCGGCAAGGGCTATATCTCATTCGACACACTGGAGAACCTATCCATTATCGACTGCAATTCCATGAGCATATCCAGTCTTAAGGGTATCGAATTATTTACGGGTCTTCGGGATCTGGATTGCAGAGGAAACAAACTGACTTCTCTCGATGTTTCAAAAAATACTCTTCTTACCAGACTCGTATGCGCATACAATCAGCTGAAAAAGCTTGATGTAAGTAAGAATACCAAGTTAACGGAACTTCAGTGCTATCTTAACAAGATAAAGACTCTGGATATCAGCAAGAATACGGCCCTGAAGAGATTTGATTGTGCAGGCAATCCGATCGAAGTTGTTGATCTTTCGGATCACCCTAAATTCGTTAAGCTTATCAAAGAAGTTACTCCTTCTTTCGGGACTTTCGATAGCGGAGAAAGATATATCACATATGCCGATACCATCGATGGTGAACTGCATTATCTCTCTTTCCCCAGCGATTCATTACGCCGCATAAAGAAGACACAGGTCATTACTGCAAACGACATGACGATCGCTCTCGGCGATACAGTGAACATAGGAGCAAGGACTTCCGGCAACGGCAGTTTAAGTTACAATGTCAGAAACTCTGTATCGGTAACTTGCGATGCCAACGGCAATGTGCATGCAGAGCACCTGGGAGAAGCAACTATTACGATATCCGCTTCCGAGACAGACAGATACTATTTTGAGACAAAGAACATCACGGTCAAGGTCGTACCCAAGGTCACGCTCAACAAGACCAAGGCTAATGTGATCTGCGGCAACACGATCACATTGACTGCAAGCGTGAACGTTCCCCTTAGTGCCGTAACATGGAGTTCAGCCGATACTTCCATCGCAACGGTCGACAGCAACGGTAAGGTCAAGGGCAAGAAGGCAGGCACGGTGAAGATCTCTGCAAAATCCAACGGCGGCGTTGGAACCTGCGAGGTTACGGTCCTCTATAAGGATGTTATCAATTCGTCTGACTTCTGGTTCAAGCCCACTAACTACCTTACAGCTGCAGGCGTTGTAAAGGGCTACGACAACCAGACCCGCTTCAAGCCCGCCAACGAATGCACGCGTGCACAGATGCTGACATTCATGTGGAGACTTGCAGGAAGCCCTGCACCCGGTTCTTCCACATGTTCCTTCCCTGATGTAAACAGCTCCGATTACTTCTTCAAGCCTGTTATCTGGGCTGTCGAAAAGGGCATCACCACGGGATACGGCGACGGCACGTTCAAACCTCAGAATGTCTGCACGAGAGCACAGACGGTCACCTTCCTCTGGAGGATGGCAGGAAAGCCCGCTCCGTCCTCGACGAGGAGCCGCTTCTCCGATGTTGACAGTTCTGCTTACTATTACAAGGCAACTCTCTGGGCTTCCGAGAAGAATATCCTTGCAGGTTACGATGACGGAACCTTCCAGCCCGATGGCAAGTGCCTGCGCCGTCAGATGGTCACATTCCTCTACAAGTACGATAAGTACGTAAACGGCAGAGGATAAGGATCTGAGAACATAAGATATAAGGGACTGTCTCTGATTTTTTCAGAGACAGTCCCTTTATTGTTGTTGATCTTACCGGGATCAGGGACGCGTGAAGATCAGCTCCTTGGTGCTGAATGCCGCGGCGACATTGTCGTAGTTTAAGAAGACCAGGTCCATCATGTCGTCACCCGGGATGACCTCAGGATTGAAGGCATTGAAGAGGATGTTGCGCTTAAGGTATTCATCGGCGATGAAGCCGGAATCCTTGGAGATCTTGAAGCTTATGCTGTCCGAATAAGTGCAGACACCGAACCAGGGCTGGCTTACTATGGACTTCGCGGGAGCCTCTTTATCCAGGGACTCGAACACCCTCGTTATGCTGACGCGGTAGACCTTCTTGAACTCGCGGATGTTGAGCATGTAGAGGCAGGCGTTGTGTGATCTTATGAACTCGGAGATGAGGTTCGGAGCCTGCGTGACGTAAGTATCTTCCGTTACGGGAGGGATGTTCCCTGAGCAGATGCCGATCGCGCGGTCGATGTCCTGAAGAAGGGCATCGTCGCCCGGATGACGTCCCTGTTCGGATCTGATGCGAAGAGCACACTTCGCTTCGAGCAGGTATTTATATGCCACCCCGTAAAGATTTACCACTTCAGACCTGGGGATGGAGCCCTTGCCGTTTAAGAAGAATATGGCCATCCTGTATGCTGTCTCGGGGAAATAGTTGCCGGTATTGCCTTCTTCGAAGTTGAACCTCTCATCGTTATAAAGATCGTTGATGAGGTTAAAGGCCATGTCTGTATCCTGCGAGACATAAAGACCCCTGGCATACATGTCGGCAAGCTTGAACCTGGATTCCGCTATATCGAAAAGCGTGGCGGCGGAAAAATAGAAGAAGGCCTTCTCATAATCAGGAGTACCGTCGATCTTGCCGTCGTAGTAGATATAGCCCAATGTGTTGGCGGCATAGCCGAAATTGAATTCGACCAGGAGCCTCTTCAGCAGGACTGCCGCCTTGGCATAGTTCTGTCCGTATATGGGACCGCCCGAAAAGTAGGCATAGGCCTTGAACTTGATCGCTACGAAATTGTTGTTTTCCGCGAGCTCATCCGCGAAACGGCGGAAGAGGAGCTTGTTTTCCTTGGTGAGGTCTGAGATGACCAGCTGATTATCGCGGTGGACAATGAAACTCTCTTTTATCTCGGGAACGAAGCGCCTCTCCGTTAAGGGGAGATCCTCTTCCTCGTCTTCCGTGAAATAGTTTATCTGCTTCAGCATGGCATCAGTGTTGAACAGCTGGTTGGTCGTGTTATCTACCAGCATGCTGTCCTTGCCGTTGGACTTGAAGAAATCGCTGATTATCATGTCCGCTTCCCTTGCGAGGATCACGAAGATCCAGAACATCAGATCTTCCGGAGTATGCGGAAGATCGGGCTCGGACGCATCGGCGAGCTCATCGAAAGTCGGGGTCATTATCTCGTTGAGGCAGAGGGCCTCGTAGAAATACTTGCCCAGGGGGATCCACCAGTCGAGGAGGAACTGTCCCGGGGGAAGAGAGGAGGCGTTTTCGAGCGCTTCCGCAAGATCGTCCAGAGTCATGGGATATGAAGTCTCGCAGGTAACGTTCGCGTCGACCATGACGGGAAGGTCCCCCGAAAGCTCGGACCAGCAGATGCGGAGGCAGGCAAAATCCTCCAGTTTTTCTGAAGTGATAAAGATCTCTTCCGGATTCATCGGCATAACTTACTCTACTGTAACGCTCTTTGCGAGATTACGGGGCTTATCGACATCAAGACCTCTTGCGACCGATACATAGTAGCTTAAGAGCTGTAAGGGTACTATCGCAAGAGATGCGGCGAAGAGATCGTCGATCCTCGGAACGTAAGTAACGAAGTTGGCGGTATCCTCTATGCTGTAGTTGCCGAAAGTCGTAAGGGCCATGGTGTAGGCTCCGCGGCTCTTGACCTCGACCAGGTTGGACAGGGTCTTCTCGAAGAGCGAGCTCTGCGTGAGAACGGAGATAACGAGGAGGCCGTCTTCTATGAGGCTGATCGTACCGTGCTTGAGCTCGCCCGCAGCATATGCTTCGCTGTGGATGTAGGTTATCTCCTTGAGCTTAAGGCTGCCTTCGAGGCAAACGGCGTAATCGATTCCGCGGCCGATGAAGAATACGTCCTTCTGGGCTGCAACCTTGGATGCGAACCACTGGAGGCGCTCCTTGTCATCGAGGATGGATTTGATCTTATCGGGGATCGTGAAGAGCTCGTCGATGAGGCGGGTCGCTCTTTCATCGTCGATCGTGCCCTTGAGGAGGGCGAGCTTGATGGCGAGGATATCCAGGACTATCAGCTGTGAACTGTATGCTTTCGTAGTCGCAACTGCGATCTCGGGACCTGCTACAGTGTAAAGGACGCAGTCTGCTTCTCTTGCTATGGAAGAACCGACGACGTTGACGACGCCGAGAGTCTTGACGCCCGCGTTCTTGGCGAGTCTCAAGGCTGCAAGAGTATCGGCGGTCTCACCTGACTGGCTGACTGCGATCACGAGGGAGTTGCCGCAGAAAGGAAGATCCCTGTATCTGAACTCGGATGCGAGCTCGCATCTTACGGGGATGCCTGTCAGCTGTTCGATGACATACTGGGCGGTAACGCCTGCGTGATATGTGGATCCGCATGCTACGAGGTAGATGTTGTTGACATCTTTTAAGAATTCGTCTGTCAGAGTCGATTCGGACAGGTCGATATGATACTTGCTGCCGGCATCCTCAGATTTCTTGATGAAAGCGTTAAGAGTGTCTGCGACGGTCTTCGGCTGTTCATGGATCTCCTTGATCATGAAATGCTCGTAGCCGCCTCTTTCGGCTGCCGTCGTATCCCAGTCGATCAGGACGGGTTCCTTGGCGACGGTATCGCCGTCCAGGTTATAGAAGACGGTGCCGTCAGCGGAAAGCTCAGCCATCTCAAGGTCGTTGATGTAATAGATGTTCCTCGTATGCTCGAGCAGGGCGGGAACGTCAGAAGCACAGTAAGATGCCTCGTCTGTAACGCCGATTACGAGAGGGCTGTCCTTCCTTGCGACATAGACCTTGTTGGGGCAGTCACGGAAGATAACGGCCAGGGCATAGGAACCCCTGACACGGACCATGGTCTTGGCCAATGCTTCGATGGGATCATGCGTATACTTCTTGTAGTAGTAATCGATGGTCTTGATCGCGACCTCGGTATCTGTATCTGAATAGAATGTATATCCCTTGCGGATGAGCTTGTCCTTGAGCTCCCTGTAGTTCTCGATGATGCCGTTATGTACGCCTACAACATTGAAATCGTCAGTTGCATGGGGATGGGCGTTCTCTACGGAAGGCTCTCCGTGCGTAGCCCATCTGGTATGACCGATACCGCATGTTCCCTTCATGCTCTTGCCGAAGTTGGTCTTTTCGGCGAGGATATGAAGGCGGCCCTTGGCCTTGACGATCTCGGGGTTGTCAGATTCGTTTCTTACGGCGATGCCTGCGGAGTCATAACCTCTGTATTCGAGCTTGCTCAATCCTTCCAGCAGGATGGGGGCGGCCTGTTCCTTGCCGCAGTAGCCGACTATTCCGCACATATCAGAGTTACCTCTTTTCGAAAAATAATAGGACTATTTTAACATAGAGTGAAAATAAATGTTAAAAAGAGCCCTTTTACGGGTAAAATAGTCGTGTTAATATCATCGGAAAGAAAGACAGACATTGGAGTAAGATCATCATGAAAGATTTAAGGATCGAGGATTTCATAGGAGTATTAAATTCAGCCGAACCCACACCGGGCGGCGGCGGCGCTTCGGCCTTGGCAGGCGCCCTGTCGGCAGCCCTCTTAGGAATGGTCGCCCATCTTACGACCGGCAAGAAGAAGTATGCCGAATATCAGGGCGAGATCGATAAGATCCTGGAAGATACGAAGGTCCTGGCTGACAGGATGCAAGACCTGATCGAAGAGGATGCGAAGGCTTTCGCGCCTCTGGCAGCCGCATACGGGATCCCGAAGGAAGATCCTGACCGCGCAGCCATACTTGAGGAAGCCCTGATAAATGCCGCATCCGCACCCTATAAGATCGTTGAGACGGCAGCAGATGTCCGTGACATCGTCGTGAGGCTTGCGGATATCGGTTCGCGCCTTGCCATAAGCGATGCCGGAGTCGCGGCGGCACTTTGTTCCGCCACCGCAAAGGGCGCTGCCATGAACATCTATATCAATACCAAGCTTATGTCAGACAGGGCTGCGGCTGAGAAGATGAACGAAGATGCAAAGGCACTTGTCGAAAGCATCTGCTCAGACTGTGATGCCGTATATGACAGGATAAAAGGAGAACTCGGAGCATGATCGAACTTAGGGGTAAGCCCGTTGCCGAAAAACTTGATAAGGACAGTACCGGCCTCATGGCGGAATACGGCGTAATTCCCGTACTTGCCATATTGAGAGTCGGACAAAGGTCTGACGATCTTGCTTATGAGAGAGGTATCATGAGAAGGTTCGATAACGCCGGCGCCCGGGTAGTCGTAAAGGAGCTTCCGGAGGATGTAAGCCAGGAAGATTTTGATAAGGTTTTCGATGAACTGAATGAAGATCCCGGCATAAATGCCATCCTCGTTATGAGGCCTTTGCCCAAGACATTATCCATAGATCATGCAAAGGATACGATCGATCCCGGCAAGGATGTCGACCTCATGAATCCCGCGCATATGTCAGGCATCCTCGAAGGAAAGAAAGATGCTTACGCTCCCTGCACGGCTGCAGCCGTCATCGAGATCCTGGATTACTACGGGATAGATACCACGGGAAAGAAAGCGGCAGTCATCGGAAGGAGCCTTGTCATAGGCAAACCCGTGTCGCTCCTGCTCATAAACAGAAATGCAACGGTCACCGTATGCCATACGAAGACCGTCAATACCGAGAGCATCTGCAAGGATGCGGATATCATCGTGACAGCAGCTGGCCGCGCCGGAATACTGACCGCGGACTTTGTCCGTCCGGGCCAGGTCGTCATAGATGTCGGAATGAATGTTGACGATGACGGGAATCTCGTAGGAGATGCCGTATACGGAGACATTGCCGGCATAGCAGAGGCCATAACTCCGGTACCGGGCGGCGTCGGAGCGGTTACCACATCGATACTCCTCAAGTACACGACAGAAAACGCCGTCAGAATGAAAAAATGAATCCTCCTTCGATCGACATACGCGGCATAGCCCCCAATGTCCTCCACGCGAAAAATGCCTGTCCCTACAAAGCAAAGTGCGGCGGATGCATGGATTCGGATGAGGAATATATCGACGAGGCAAGAAAAAAGACCGAGTATGTCGCGGGCCTTATGCCGAAGAACTGCAGCGCCCACATGACGGTCTTGTGCGAAGATCCTTTCAACTACCGCAACAAAGTGCATTCGGGCTTTTTCATGACCCCCTCGGGTGACATCATCTGCGGCCCTTACGAACCGGGAAGCCACAGGATCGTAAGAGTTGAAGAGTGCATAATAGAAAATAAAGAAGCCTTCGGCATAATCAGGGATGTAAGGGATCTGGCCCAAAAGTTCAAGGTTAAGATCTATAACGAAAAGAACGGGACCGGGCAGCTCCGCAGGATCCTGGTGAGGACTGCGGACGGAACGGGACAGATCATGGTCGTCCTAATAACCGGATCCGAATTCCTTAAATCCAAGAAGGCATTCATCGGCGCGATAAGACAGCTGCATCCTGAGATAACGACGATACTTACCAACGTAAACACCAGATCCGATTCCATGATCCTCGGCAGGGAAAGCCGCATCGAATACGGCAAGGGCTATATCACCGATACCCTCCTCGGCATGAAGTTCAGGATAGGTCCCGACACTTTCTTCCAGATCAACCGCGCACAGGCCGAAAGGCTCTATTCCACCGCGATCAGGATGGGAAATATCGGACCCGAAGATAAGGTCCTTGACGCATATTGCGGGATCGGCACGACGACACTTTCCTTCGCAAAGATCGCAGGGTCCGTCACGGGTGTCGAGATCAACAGAAGTTCAGTTCAGGAGGCAAGACATAACGCTTCCGCCAACGGTTTTTCCAATGCGAAGTTCGTTTGCGCGGATGCGACAGATTTCATGAAGGAAGAGGCATCGCGCGGAACCTCTTACGATGTCGTCGTGTTAGATCCTCCGAGGCAGGGTACGACCAGGACCTTCATAAGGGCAGTAAAGGATATCTCACCCGAAAGGGTCGTCTATATCTCCTGCAATCCCCAGACCCTGTCGCGCGACCTCGCGGAATTTGGAAAATTCGGATACGATGCAAAAGAATATACGGTCGTTGACATGTTCCCCTGGACCGAGTCGGTGGAATGCGCGGTATTGCTTACAAGGAAGGATCCCGGCTGAAACAGATGAAGATGCACAGGATAAGGAACATATCCGGCAGGGTCCTGATCTTTCAGCTTGTCCTGGTGATGTTATTGTGGATATCTGCCTGCGGCAGTGAGCAGGCTTCTTTGCCAAAAACATCGTCCGTGACAACGGAAAACCCAACAGAGACATCAGTGCCTTCAACAACACCGGCCACATCAGAGACTTCAGTATCAAAGACATCTGAGACGGAAGAGAAAGAGCTCTTTATACATGTTGCACCGGACGGCGATGACCTGACCGGAGACGGTACGGAAGAAAGGCCTTTTGCAAGCATTGCTCATGCGGCCGAGGCTTATCCCGGATCGGTCGTCCTGGTTCACGGAGGGGAATACGGTCCCGTGTCCCTCGGATCCGGGTGTTCGGGTACGGGCACTTCTCCTACAGTCATCCGTGTCATGGAAGGAGAGAAGGCAGTTATAAGTGCTGACAAAGGCAGGTGCATAAGCCTTCTCAATGTTTCCCATATCCTGATAGAAGGATTGGAGACAAAAGGAGGGGAGCGCGGGATCGAGTATCTCAGTAAGCGTGATGCCGCTACAGACTCCCTTGAAGATATCTGCATCAGTAACTGCACCGTCCGCAGTGTCCGCGGCGAACACGGTATCTGCGTTTATGCAGCTGATGACCTGCATCCGGTAAGAGATCTTACGATCAAAGGTTGCGAGGTGTCTGACTGCAGATGCGGATCGAGCGAATCGCTGGTCATCAACGGCAACGTGGAAGGCTTCGTTATCGAAAACAACATCATCCATGACAACAACAATATCGGGATCGACATGATCGGATTCGAAGGGACTGCAAAGCATCCCGGCAGCATGAAAGGTGTCAATCCTTATGACTCAGACTTTGTAAGGAATGGGATCTGCCGCGGAAATGTCGTCTACAACATAAGCACAAAAGGGAACAAAGCCTACCGTGAGGGCAGCGGATACGATCTTTGCGCCGGCGGCATATATGTTGACGGCGGACAGGATATAGAGATCTGTGAAAACTTCATATTCAACTGCGATATCGGACTTGAAGCCGCAACGGAACACAGCCCGTCTGATAACGACCTCTTCAATGTGTCCGGGATCAATGTGCACGATAACGTCATAGCGGACTGCAAAGGCTGGGCAGGCCTTTGCTTCGGAGGCTACGATGCCCGTCTCGGTCTGACCCGGAGTTGTGTTTTCGAGCACAACACGCTCGTTGACAACGGGACTCAGATCGCAGTGCAGAAGAGCAAAGACAACAGGATAAACGCCAATCTGATCCTGGGCGGGCAGACTGCCGTCGAATTCACCGAAGCTTATTCAGGGAAGAACAATGGGAATGACATCAGCGGAAACATCTTTGCCGGGATATCGGATAAAGGCAGCTGGAAAAAAGCATTTGGTCCCTGTTTTGATAAAAAGACTGATGCAGCCGACGGTTTCCGTCCGCTGAAAGATGCCGGGTCAAGGTTCATCCCCGGTGAGAAACTGATGGATATTTACAGAACTGTCAAACAGCAGTAAATACTGGAAAATCTCAGGTCATTGTTGTATGATAAGCGAAAGGCAAAGGCGCCCGGCATTAGGGCGCCTTTGTCTTTTTGTCCGGGACCTGTTAGGAGGTCAATATGGCGGCGTTTGACAGGGTATTATCAGGGATCCCGCAGATGGATGAGCACTTTGACAACATCCGTCTGGGTGACAATGTAGTATGGCGTGTGGATAACCTTGAGGAATTTAAGCTCTTCATGAGACCATATGTGAAGCAGGCGATAAAGGATAAACGCAACCTGATCTATTTCCGTTTCGCGGGACACGAACCCCTGCTGGAAGAGCAGGAGGGATTAAAGATCATAAATGTCGAGCTTAACCACAGGTTTGAGAATTTTACCGTCAAGATAAGGGAACACATTACCCGCGAGGGCAGGGATGCCTTCTACGTATTCGACTGTCTGTCGGAACTTCAGACAGCCTGGTCGACAGATCTCATGATGGGTAATTTTTTCCAGGTGACTTGTCCTTACCTTTTTATCCTTGATACGGTCGCATTCTTTCCTCTCATCAGAGGCAAACATTCTTTCCAGGCAATAGCAAAGATAAGGGATACCACCCAGCTCTTCCTAGATGTCTATGCTGCCGACGGGAATGTCTATGTCCGTCCGGACAAAGTCTGGAACCGTTATTCCGAGACCATGTTCCTACCCCATCTTTATGTTCCTTCAACGGGAGATTTCAAGCCTATCCTTGACGGCGTTCAGGCCAGCCGTTTTTATCAGATCTTAGGCGAGAACACTTCAGCCCCTGACCGCGGGAACATGGACAGCTGGGACAGGTTCTTCAATATGGCTGAGAGCATGTATGAGAACGGACTCGATGTCACTGAACAGTGTCACCGCATGTGCAACATCATGATGTCGAGGGACGAGAGGATGCGTGAGATGATCAAAGCGAACTTTAAGCCTCAAGATTATCTTACGGTCAGAAAGCGCATGATCGGTACCGGTATGATCGGAGGCAAGGCATGCGGAATGCTCCTGGCAAGGAAGATCATCGAGAATAAGTGTCCTGAGATCTATAAGAAGTTCGAGCCGCACGATTCCTTCTACATCGGCTCGGATGTCTTCTATTCCTTTATAGTCGAAAACCATTTCTGGGATCTCCGTATCAGACAGAGAAGCCCGGAAGAATACTTTTCGGTCGCAGATGAATTTGCCGGAAGGCTCCTTACTGGCAAGTTTTCACGAGAGATGGAGGAACAGCTTGTAAAGCTCCTGGAATACTACGGGCAGGATCCCATCATCGTAAGGTCGAGTTCCATTCTGGAGGACGGATTTGGGAATGCTTTTGCAGGTAAATACGAATCGGTCTTCTGTTCGAATTCCGGTGACATGGACCAACGTCTCGAAGAACTCGAAAACGCTATCCGCACGGTATATGCCAGCACCATGAGCAGGTCCGCCCTGGATTACAGGAGCAGGAGAGGCCTGCAGGAAAGGGACGAACAGATGGCACTTCTCGTCCAGAGAGTATCGGGTTCCTATTACGATGAGTACTACATGCCCTGTGTTGCCGGAGTCGGCTATTCATACAGCCCCTACCGTTTCATGGAGGATCTTGATCCCAATGCGGGCATGCTGAGACTTGTTATGGGTCTCGGAACTTCGGCTGTCGACAGGACGGAAGGATCTTACCCGAGGCTCGTGAGCCTGGACAAGCCGCAGGCGACCACTTCAAGGAACTGTACTGAGAAACACCAGTTTTCGCAGAGAAGACTGGAACTTATGAACCGGGCCGCAAGGAAGCTGGAACAGGTTTCACCGGACATGATAAAACCCTATCTTCCGGACTACATGAAAAGGCTGCTTTTCGAACACGATTTAGACGCCGAGAGGATGTTCCGGGAAAGAGGCCAGTCAAGGACGGTTGAATTCGTCTCATGCAAGGGGGTCGTTGAAAAGGACGATCTCATGCAGGAGATGAGGGAGATATTAAGAGCGATCCAGAGCGAATACGACTATCCTGTCGATACGGAATTTACGGTCAACCTGTCCGAGAACGGGGATCATGTCATCAACCTGCTGCAGTGCAGGCCCCTTCAGGTCTATAAGGATTCTGAAGAAATGGAGATACCGGAAGATGTCGATAAGGATAAGATCCTGTTCGAATGCAAAGGTTCTTCCATGGGTCTTTCAAGGTTAGAGAAACTCGATATTATCGTTGCAGTCGATCCCGTAGCTTATTACAACATGCCTTATAAGGATAAGTATAAGGCAGGGCAGGCCGTAGGGAGCATCAACTGGCTCATGAGGGGAAAGAACAGGAAGATGCTCCTTCTGACCCCCGGAAGGATCGGCACATCTTCACCCGAACTCGGCGTTCCGGCTCTCTTTTCGGACATCAGCGAATACGAGGCCATATGCGAGGTCGCAGACTCCAGGGCAGGATACAATCCGGAATTGTCTTACGGCAGCCACTTCTTCCAGGATCTTGTGGAAGCGGGCATCCTCTATAATGCGATCTTCGAAAACGATAAGACACTTGTCTATAACCGGGACATGCTGTCAGGATACGACAATATCCTTTTGGAACTTGATCCCAAGATGGAGGAAGTAAAGGATATCGTTTATGTATACGATGTCTCGGAACTTGATTTCAGGCTGATCAATGACATGAACAATGAAAGGATAATCTGTTACAAAGGATAAAAGGATCTTTGAACTGTCTGATCCTCTGCCGATATAAGATATAATATCAGCGGAGGAACATGAACATGGATAAGATCAGGATTGCATTTTTCGATGCCAAGGATTACGACAAGGCATCTTTCATAAAGTCAAATGAGGACAGGTATCAGATCGATTACTACGAGACCAGGCTGACGGAAGACACCTGCAGGCTGGCAGAGGGCTGCGATGCGGTCTGCGTCTTCGTTAACGATGACATCAACAAGGAAGTGATCGACAGGCTCGTTGAGATGAAAGTCAGGCTCATAGCATTAAGATGCGCCGGCTATAACAACGTTGACGTTGCCTATGCCTACGGCAGGATCCACATCGTCAGGGTCCCGGCATATTCCCCTTATGCGGTGGCCGAGCATGCGATGGCCCTGCTCCTTACTTCCATCAGAAGGATACATAAGGCCTACATAAGGACCAGAGACTTCAATTTCAGCCTTAACGGCCTTACCGGTTTCGATCTTCACGGGAAGACCGTGGGTGTCATCGGAACAGGTAAGATCGGAAGGATATTTATCGATATCTGCAGGGGCTTCGGCATGAACGTTATCGCCTACGACAAGTTCCCGGCAGAAGGGAGCGGCATCGAATACGTATCCCTGGATGAGCTTTGGGAAAGAAGCGACATAATCTCCTTCCACTGTCCCCTGACTGACGAGAACCGTCACATGGTCAACGGGGAAACCATCGCCAGGATGAAAAAAGGCGTCGTCCTCATCAACACTTCAAGAGGCGCGCTTATCGATGCGGAAAGCCTTGTCGAAGGCATCAAGCAGCGCAAGATCGGAGCTGCCTGCCTGGATGTTTACGAAGAGGAATCCAATATATTTTTCCACGATTACTCCAACCACATAGTTGACGACGATACACTGGCAAGGCTGATCTCCATGCCAAATGTCATCGTGACCTCACACCAGGCTTTCCTGACCGAGGAGGCGCTCACGAACATCGCGGATACGACGCTCGATAACATAGCAGGATTCTTCGAAAACGAATACAGCATAAACGAAGTATGCTACAAATGTCCTTCAGTAAACGAGTGTAAGCAGGATCATAAGAAAAAGTGCTTCTGAACCTGTTATCCCTTGTCTTTGGATGAGTCTTCCTCTTTAGCTTTTCCGGAGCCTCTGATCTTGTCGTAAGCGAGGCCCGCCCATGCGAAGAGCAGGAGTATCGCAAGCGGATAGCAGGTCGCGTTCAGACGGTGGAATTCCGCGGGACCTGCGAGGATGTTGACGGCCAGCTGGCCCGCTATTACCGCCGTAATGAGAAATTCCGGACAGAGGAAACGTTTTCTGTCGAAGATCATAGCGATAATGAAGATCCCTGACATGAGCACGATCAGATAAACGAAGCTGACGTTGAAGTCGAGGAAGTCGCCGATCCAGTAGATATCCCTGCTCACGTCTTCCTTGAGGTAATAGGAATCGTGTGAAAGGTTATATGACATGTGGTTATAGCCCATGGTCCAGACTTTCTTCAAGAGGAACATACAGTATTCCGTCGTGTGGTCATCGATCGCTTCGGCGTTGAAGGCCTTGATCCTGGCGGGGTCGCGGAATTCGGTCTCCGTATCGATCGCGGCACCCAGTGTTCCGGGACCGCCATCGGTAAGTTCGCTTATCTTATCCACGATCTCCTTGTCCTGGTTGTCATACCAGATATCGGCCATTACCACGTCATAGAACTTATTCATCTCGGATACGTAGCTTAAGCCGTAGTAGCCGTTGTCGGCTTTGTTTTTCGACATGTAACCGAAAAGGGCTGCAACGCATAAGATGAAGCTGATCAGGGGAACAAGGACCGCTTTCGTAAAAGACAGTTTTTTCCTTATGAACTTCACCGCAAAGGGGATCATGGCCAGAAGGTCCGCGATATAAAGGTAGACCGCGCCCGGCCTTAACATCGTCATCACGAAGCTCAGTATTATCGAGACTGTAAGGAAGGAGAACTTATCTTCCTTCACGGTCCTTACGAGGAAATAACAGAAGATGATGATCATGCTGACCGAGAAAGATTCCGTCAGCATCATGAAATTGAAGTTGATGTAAGGGGTCATGCAGCCGTAGAGGATGCTGCCTGCTGCGAGCATTACATGGTTGGAAGTAAACTGCTCAAGGAGCTTATAGAAGAACCAGATGCTGATGAAGAAAAAGATGATCTGGAAGGATACGGCAACCTGATTGACGTTTTCACCGCCTATCTTTTCGCAGAAACGGAGATAGACCGGATAAAGCGGGGTCCTTAGAAGATCGACCTTGCCTTCCGCCAATCTGCCCGCGGCTTCATAATAGGAAGATGTGTCGAAGAGAGCAGTCGCTTCAAAGCTGTTGTAATAGAAAAGACCGTATATGAGGTCGAAAACGAAAGCGAGGATGAAGGACAAGGGGAAGAATCTTGTGAGCTTGTCCGGGATGCCTGAGGATGATGACTTTTTGGGAAGTTCCTTCTTGACTGCTGTCCCGGTCTCTTCCAAAGTCTCCTTCTTGTCTGTTGTATCGTTTTTTACGGTTTTCTTGTTCTTGCTGTTCTTTTTTTCCGGCATAGCTCCTGTACGGCCCCCTTCCTTACGCATGATGTTATTCTACCCGATTTTTCCTTAAACAGACAATAACAAATGGGATTGGACACTATCGACAAAAGAACAAAGGAAAAGTTCCCTCAGGATGTCGAAAAGGGGAGTGGTAAAAATCCGGGACTGTTACGGTATAATAAACATTATTATGAGGTAAGCCATGCGAAAACTTTTGATGAGAGCCTATATATCACCGCTCGACACCTTCACGATACAGGACATCATCCTCCGTGACAGGATCGGCACCAACTCGGGGAACATGCTCTATGCGTTCTCCGTTATGAGAACGCTCATGACGGAAGACACGAAGATCGATATCGATAATTACTATGCGGAGCGCGGCCTTTACTCGAAAGAGGATGTTGACAGGATCAACTCGGAATACGATGCCTACATCCTGCCCATGGCCGATGCTTTCAGATCCGATTTCAAGACACAGTTAAGAGACCTTACCATTTTCATAAAGAGACTTACGATACCGGTCTATCTGATAGGCGTGGGCGCAAGGCTCGTCAACTGCGATTACGATAAGGACTACGATTTTGACAAGGAAGCCGGGGATTTCCTCAAGGCCGTTCGCGAAAAGACCACGATCATTGGAGTAAGGGGGAAATATACTGCAGGGTATCTCCGAAAGTTCGGCTTTACGGAAGAAAAGGATTTTACGGTAATAGGGTGCCCGTCGCTGTTTACATTCGGCAAGCACCTGACTCAGAAGCCTTTCGAGCTTACACCCGAAAGCAGGATATCCGTCAATTATTCGGACTGGACGCCTCTCAGGACCATAAGGAAAGTGTGGGAAGTCATCGAAAGATATCCCAATTCGCTCTTTGTCGGACAGAACGATACGGAACTCAGATCCCTCTACTACGGACTCGATAATCCCAGCTTCATCGCCAAGCGTGAAAGAGAGATAAAGAATGCCATCGACCGCGGTGAAGACACCAAGAGATTCGAGACCGAAGAATGCTATATGGACAGATGGACCTCGAGGATCTATCAGGAAGACAGGATGCGCTTTTTTACCGATGTGCCTTCGTGGTTCGCTTACATGAAGAGCATGGACTTAAGCTTCGGCGCGAGGCTCCACGGCAACATAGTCTCGATCCTCGCGGGAACGCCGGCGTTCATAATCGCAAAAGACGGCAGGATCATAGAACTCTGCGAATACCATAACCTCCCCTCCATGAGGTTCGATCAGGTCCGGAGGGAAGATACTTTCGAGAGCATGATCGAAGGAGTGGATTTCGCTTCCCACATCAAGACACATAAAGAGAAGTTCAGTCACTTTATCGCTTTCCTTGATCAGAACGGGATAGATCATATCTACAAGGAAGACCGTAACAGGAAGGATGCACCCATGGATGCGCTCCTTCCTCCTCCCGGCGAACCCATAAAGTCTTTCGTTTCCTGTTCTGATGCAGAGAAGATCGGAAGGCTCCAGGAAAGTCTCCTGCTCCGCGATGACTATAACCAAAAGCTCAAGGGTTCACGCCACAAGCACATGGAGAAGAATATAGCCCTTGGCGAGGAACTTAAGGAAAACATGAGGATCCTCGACGATACGAAGACAGAGCTCGAGATGGTCAAAAAAGAGCGCAACATGGGCTCTGAAAGCCTTATTCAGATGAAGAGGGAACTCGAGCAGGCAAAGGATGATCTGAAGAAATGCAAGGCAGATCTTGCCGAGACGAAAGCACACGCGAGAAAACTCGAGAAGCTTCCGAGCTACCGAATCTATAAGGGTCTCAAGAAGATCGGTAAGAAAGTGAAGAAGGAATCGTAACACAACCGTAAAATGCGGAGTGTATAATGTCCCCGAGGATATGAATATGAAAATGGAGAAATTTGCGCTGTCACTGATCAGCTGTATTATGCTGGTGACCTTTACGGGAACTGCCCTTCCTTCCGCCGGGCAGCTTGCCGTGGTAAGACACGTGACATTGAGCGGAGGAACCGTTGCTGCAGAGACCGGCAGCCGGGAAGAAACGGTTACCATAGGTTATGAAGCACTTGAGACTGAGACGGTTCCCGACTATAAGACTATAGACAAGATCCCCCCCAGGGAGAAGATGATCGGCGTATCCTTCGGGGGCGGCGAAGACATTACCCTTAATGATCCCGGCAGGAAAAAAACAACATCCTCAGCTTCCCGGGTCGAAGATCCCGAGGGCGGAGACACCATGGGGTCCTCCTTCCAAAATGAGACTGTATCCGGTCCGAGCAGGGAGACTGCCCGTATCCGCGATCAGTACATGACTGCCCATAAGGGCATGGACATATCCAAGTTCAACGGTGATATCGACTGGGATAAGGTCGTCGAAGACGGCATCGAAGCGGTCATCATCAGAGTCGGAGGCAGATACGGCGGCTCCGGCACGATATATAAGGATGACAGGAGAGAAGAGAATCTCAAGAATGCTTTCAAGGCAGGTCTTGCCGTAGGCGTGTATTTCTACAGCCAGGCCTTGACGGTCGAAGAAGGCATTGAGGAAGCCAAGTTCTGTATCGAGGCCGTCAAAGGATACGATCTCGACCTTCCCATCATCATCGACTACGAGTGGGAACCCGGTTACAGGCTCGAAAACGGCGGCAGCAAGGAAGAGCGAACGGCAGTCGTGAACGCATTCTGCAAGACGGTTACCAAGGCGGGATATACCGGTGGCATCTATGCGAGCGACTATTGCTTCAGGGATTATCTGCTCGCAGACAAGATCTACAAGAACTACTATATCTGGCTTGCCCACTGGACATCCGCAGAACTTCCCGGAATAACCTATACTGGCCCCTTCGACGGCTGGCAGTATACTGCAAACGGCCGCGTGGCAGGAATCAACGGCCCTGTTGACCTCGATTATTTCTACTGGATCGACAAGTTCTTCGTAAATTACTATGTCGACGACAAGCTGATATACGACTCCACGCCGATAACGCTCGGCATAAAGACCAAGACAAAGACGGCCGCCGAACTCGGCATAGACAGTGAGGATTCATCGATCTTTGCCGGCTGGCACGTTTTCCGCGAGAGGGACAACTGCTGGGCTGCCTATAAGATCTCGGATGAGAGCAAGAAGACGGTCTGGGTGGAGCCGACCGGGACGGGAGAACTCCCCGAGGGTTACGACTACAAGATCTATCCGGACGGTGTCACTATCTCCAACACCTCCAAGGGGGGCAATGTCAACTTCTATGCCGCCTGGACGAAGGACGGATACAAGATCAGATACCATAACGGCAAGATCACTGCCGATATCACGACACCCGTTCATTTCGGCGTTTTGACAGAGACTGCAAGCTATGAATCCTGCGGTTTTTCGAAGAAGGGTTATGTTTTCGGAGGCTGGAAGGTCAGAAGGGAATATGACGGCAAGTGGGCCGTATACGCCAACGACGATGAGACCCGCAAGACCTTGTGGGTAGCCCGTGTGGACGGCGAGCTTCCCGAAGGATATTCCTACAAGATGTACCGCAACAAGGTCAGTGTCTCGAATTCCGCTCCTACGGGTTATGTGGACTTTTACGCACATTGGGAAAAGAAATCGGCATAAATCGGTAATAATTCGACATTTGCCACATCTTTTTTACCTTGCTATTTATAATATGCTGTTTTAGAATTTACCGTGGAATGTAAGACTGCGGTATTTTGGCCGCGGTTAATTGCAAAGTAAGCCAAGGAGGTCATTTTTATGGCAAATGTTGATCTGACAAAGTACGGCGTAATCGGAGCTACCGAGATCATTCACAATCCCAGCTACGAGTTCCTGTACGAAGAAGAGATGAAGCCCGAACTGGAGGGTTTCGATAAGGGACAGCTCACGGAACTTGATGCTGTTAACGTTATGACCGGTATCTACACCGGACGTTCCCCTAAAGACAAGTACATCGTTATGGACGAGAAGTCCAAGGACACAGTATGGTGGAACACACCTGAATATCCCAACGACAACCACCCCATGACAGAAGAGACATGGGCATATGTCAAGAAGCTCGCTCAGGAAGAGCTTTCCGGCAAGAGACTTTTCGTTGTTGACGCTTTCTGCGGCGCTAACAAGGATACACGCATCGCTGTCCGCTTCATCATGGAAGTAGCTTGGCAGGCACACTTCGTATCCAACATGTTCATCCGCCCCACAGCTGAGGAACTCGAGAACTTCGAGCCTACATTCGTTGTTTACACAGCATCCAAGGCTAAGGTTGCCAACTACGCTGAGCTCGGCCTCAACTCCGAGACATGCGTTGCATTCAATGTTTCTTCCCGTGAGCAGGTTATCCTGAACACATGGTACGGCGGTGAGATGAAGAAGGGTATGTTCTCCATGATGAACTACTATCTGCCTCTCGACGGAATCGCTTCCATGCACTGCTCCGCAAACACAGATATGGAAGGCAAGCACACAGCTATCTTCTTCGGTCTTTCCGGTACAGGTAAGACAACGCTTTCCACAGATCCTAAGAGACTCCTCATCGGTGATGACGAGCACGGCTGGGACGACAACGGCGTCTTCAACTTCGAGGGCGGCTGCTATGCAAAGGTTATCAACCTCTCCAAGGAGAACGAGCCTGACATCTACAACGCTATCAAGAGAGATGCTCTCCTCGAGAACGTTACAGTTGACGCTGAAGGCAAGATCGACTTCGCAGACAAGTCCGTTACAGAGAACACACGTGTTTCCTATCCTATCGATCATATCGAGAAGATCGCTAAGAACGTTAACCAGATCTCTTCCGGTCCTGATGCAGACAACGTTATCTTCCTTTCTGCTGACGCTTTCGGCGTTCTGCCTCCGGTATCCATCCTGACACCCGAGCAGACAAAGTACTACTTCCTGTCCGGCTTTACGGCTAAGCTTGCAGGTACAGAGCGCGGGATCACCGAGCCTACACCTACATTCTCCGCTTGCTTCGGTCAGGCATTCCTCGAGCTCCATCCTACAAAGTATGCTGAAGAGCTCGTAAGGAAGATGGAGAAGGTCGGAGCCAAGGCTTACCTCGTTAACACAGGCTGGAACGGCACAGGCAAGAGGATCTCCATTCCCGATACACGTGGAATCATTGATGCTATCCTCGACGGTTCCATCAAGGATGCTCCTACAAAGAAGATCCCTTACTTCGATTTCGAAGTTCCTACAGAGCTCCCCGGCGTATCCACAGAGATCCTCGATCCCAGAGATACATACGCTGATGCAGCAGAGTGGGACAAGAAGGCTCAGGATCTTGCAGGAAGATTCATCAAGAACTTCGGCAAGTATGAGACCAACGAAGCAGGCAAAGCTCTTGTAGCAGCAGGCCCCAAACTCTGATATAATCTATTCAGATCAAGCCGCCTCCCCGCGGCAAAGCAGCGGGGAGGCTTTATACTATCCACAAGCTTTTGACAGCCCAAGAGGCTGACAGAAAATAAATGAATGGACAAAGGAGAAGCAAAATGAAAAAATTCGTGAAAGTCATGACCAGCTTTCTGGCAACAGTCATCCTCGTTGGCGGACTGTCCGTCGGAACGCTCTTTGCCGCTTCCGCAGACCCGAATGAGCCTAACGATACGATCGGCAAGGCAACATCCGTGACTCTCGGCAAGACCTACGACGGTGAGATCGGCAACTACAACAAGTACAGTAAATCCGGCAAGACGGACGAAGACTGGTTCAAGATCAAGGTCAAGAAGGGTGTCTACAAGGTAACCATGACCAATTACTGCAAGACATTCAAGGATACGACGCTTATTGTCAGCGCAGGAAGCAAGTCTGATTTTGATGACAGCGAGTTCGGTGCTTTAAGCTTGAGAGATTCTTTCCGTAGGCTCAACGATGTTGACTACATCCAGGTAAGCGCTGAAGGTACTTTATATATTAAGATCTGGAACTATACCGACTGGAAGCATACCGGCAAGAACTTTACTTATAAGCTCAAGATCGAAGAAGCAAGTTATGCTGTTGTTCAGAACGGCACAACTGTCAAGGCAAACGTTGTCTGCGGCAGGGAACTCCTCCTTGCAGCAAACTTCAATAATCCAACATGGAAGTCCTCCAATACTTCTATTGCTACAGTTGACGAACTTGGCAGAGTAAAGGGCAAGCAGGCAGGTTCTGTTACCATTACGGCAACAAACGGTTCTTATACAGCAAAGGCCAAGGTACAGGTCCTCTATAAGGATGTAACCAAATCCTCTGATTTCTGGTATGAACCTACATACTATCTTACAAACAAGAATGTTGTTAAGGGTTACGACAAGCAGACAAAATTCAAGCCTGCTAACGACTGTTCGAGAGCTCAGATGATAACATTCCTCTGGAGACTCAACGGCAGCCCTAAGCCGAGTTCCAGCAAGAACCCTTTCAATGATATACAGAAGGATGATTATTTCTATAATGCAGTCCGCTGGGCAGCTGAGAAGGGAATTGTTACTGTTCCTTCCAATAACAAGTTCAACCCTCAGACTGTCTGTAACAGAGCAATGACCGTTACCTTCCTTTACAGGATGGCAGGTTCTCCTTCCGTAGATACTTCAAAGAATCCTTTCACTGATATTCAGAAATCTGACTATTACTTCAAGGCTGTTATCTGGGCATCCAAGAAGAAGATCGTCGCAGGTTATGATGACGGTACCTTCAGACCTGATGGCAAGTGCCTCAGAAGACAGATGGTCACATTCCTTTACAAGTACGATAAGTATGTTAACGGTAAAGGCTGATAAGTTTTGATGGCTTGTTCAGATAAGTAAACAGTAAAAACATGATCTCCCGGGGCATCTTGGGTGCCCCGGGATTTCTTGAGCCAAAATTCAATAAGGGTGGGAATAAATGAAAAATACAATGATCAAAAAGATAGCGCTCGTTCTGGCTGCAGCTTCTGTTTTCGGAACATTTGGCGCTAAAGTCCCTGTACTGGCAGCATCAGATTCTACTGTTGCCCAGGAGCAGGCTGATAAGAACAAAGAAGAACTCATAGGACGCAAGGGTCCTGCCGAGAGCATCAAATTCGGTCCGGATTTCAATCCGGAGAAGATCATCGGCACAGATGACAGGACGAAGATCAAGGATACAACAAAGTATCCTTACTGCGCGATAGCACATATCACACTGGAATTTACCTGCGGAGACAGCGGATACGGATCCGGCTTTATGATCTCCGACAACACTCTGCTTACTGCAGGTCATTGTGTATACTGCAAAGAACACGGCGCAGGACTTTCATCCATTATGTTTAAGTTCGGCTACAACAATACCAGCGGAAGTTATGTATTGGGTGTCAGCGGTTGTGAGGACTACTATTACAGCTCTGACTATGCCTACAATACGAGCAGCGGCTGGGATTCGGAAGATGATGACTATGCATACATCAAGTTCAAGTCCCCCATCGGATCCATTACAGGTCACTATGGCCTGAAGGCTTTCTCCGACAGTCAGATCGAAGACAAGACCTTCAAGGTCGGAGGTTACCGTTTGCCTTCTGATCCTCTCTACATGGCATCTGGCAAAGTCCATACCGGTGTTGTTATAGATATGGGCGCATACGACTATACTATTGAAGATGACAAACTTCTTTCCTATACCCTTGATACAACTCCCGGCAACAGCGGAGGACCCGTTTTCGACAAGGATTACTATATCGCAGGCATCCATGTTGCAGGTAACAATTATGTAAATGTTGCCAGAAGGATAACCAAGGAAATGATGGAAGACCTGAAGGATAAGAAACTCATTAGCGATTCCAAGGCGGTTAAGCCTGTCAAGACAGCTGTCGTCAAGACCGTTAATGACGGCGATAGCGTAAAGTTCGATCTTAACAATAAGGAAAGACTGCTCCTTAAGATCCCCAACTCTTCCGGAACAAAGTGGACTTCTGCCGATAAGTCGGTCGCTTCCGTCAACAGTCTGGGCGTCATTACCGGAAACAAGATCGGCAAGACGGTCATTACCGGCGATCACAACGGGGAGACCATAAAGGTCACGGTCAACGTCCAGTATTCCGATGTTAAGGATTCATCCAAGTTCTGGTACACGCCCACATACTATCTGACGGCTAAGGATGTAGTTAAGGGTTACGATGACCAGACCAAGTTCAAGCCCGCCAACGAATGCACCAGGGCTCAGATGGTAACCTTCCTCTGGAGGCTCAACGGCAGTCCGGAGCCCACGTCCCAAAAGACAAACTTCAAGGATATCGAGAAGAGTGATTATTTCTACAAAGCAGTCCTCTGGGCTGTTGAGAATAAGATCACCACAGGTGTGTCCAAGACGGAGTTCGATCCTGCCGGTGTCTGTACCAGAGCACAGACGGTCACATTCCTCTACCGTATGGCAGGCAAGCCCTCCATCGGATCTTCCAAGTGTCCTTTCAAGGATGTCAAGAAGGGCGAGTACTACTACAACGCCGTTATCTGGGCCTCCAACAAGAAGATCGTCGCAGGTTATGACGACGGCACCTTCAAGCCTAAGGACAAGTGCCTGAGACGTCAGATGGTTACATTCCTTTATAAGTACGATAAGACCATCAATAAGGCTAAATAATTATATTTATAATATTCATATTGTAATTAAGCCGGGGCTGCCTTTGGGCAGCCCCTATCTTTTGCGCATATTCGGATATATAGGGATAAAGTTTGCTTACCGGGACTTAAAACAGGTGTGGGTGGTAAAAGATGTTTTTGTGGGCAGTACTGCCCACACCGGGGGATAAAGACCATCATGCAGTCTGCTGGATCGATCGGTCCTGTACCCGTACAGGCAAAGTAAAAGGGCCGCCTCATTTGAGACGGCCCGTATGGTAATTGAAAGTTAACTTGTTATCAGCCGAAGAGTGAGAGAAGTACACCGGCTGCAACGGCAGAACCGATAACGCCTGCAACGTTCGGACCCATGGCGTGCATGAGAAGGAAGTTGGAAGGGTTCTCTTTCTGGCCGACCTTGGAAGCAACACGTGCTGCCATAGGAACTGCGGAAACACCTGCTGCACCGATAAGGGGATTGATCTTGCCCTTGGACAGGTAATACATGACGATGCCGATGAGGAGACCGCCGACTGTAGCGAATGCGAATGCCGCAAGGCCAAGTCCGATGATCTTCAGTGTCTCGAGCTTCAGGAAGTTTGTTCCGATAGCTGTTGCACCTACGGAAGTTCCGAGGAAGATCGTTACGATGTTGCAAAGAGCGTTCTGAGCTGTATCGGAAAGTCTTTCAGTAACACCGGATTCTCTGAAGAGGTTGCCGAGCATGAGGCAGCCGAGGAGAGGAGCAACGGTGGGAAGGATCAGGATACAGACTACGGATACGATAACAGGGAAGCAGATCTTCTCGACCTTGGATACGGGCCTTGTCTGCTCCATCTTGACCTGGCGCATCTTCTTGGTCGTCAGAAGTTTCATGATAGGCGGCTGGATCATGGGGATCAGGGCCATGTATGAATAAGCTGCGATGGCGATAGCGCCGAGGAGCTCGGGAGCGAGCTTGGATGTAAGGTAGATAGCCGTAGGGCCGTCAGCACCGCCGATGATGGCGATGGAAGCCGCACCCTGTGCATCGAAGCCGAGCAGTGTAGCGGCTACGAATGCGAAGGAGATACCGAACTGAGCGCCTGCGCCCATGAAGAAGCTCGAAGGTCTGGAGATGAGGGGACCGAAGTCCGTCATGGCTCCGACTGCCATAAAGATAAGGCAGGGGAAGATATCGAGCTTGATTCCGATGTAGAGGAAGTCAAAGAGACCGGGTTCAACTTCGACGCCGGCAGCGTTGACTCCGTGGCCGCCGAGGGCAGCCCAGTTGATGCCGCCTTCGAACCACTCGGGGTGGAAGATCCCGCCGCCGGGCCAGGGAAGGTTGGTGAGCATCATACCGAATGCTATAGGAAGAAGGAGGAGCGGTTCGAACTGCTTCTTAATGGCCAGATAGAACAGGACGAATGATATCAGAAGCATCACGCCCTGCTGCCAGGTCATGTTGGCAATGCCCGACTGGCTCCATAAATCACTAATTACTTCAATCATTATCTATGCCTCCGATCAAGAAATGGTGATAAGGGCATCGCCTGTGCTGACTGAAGCGCCTTTGGAAGTCAGTACCTGAGCAACGGTACCTGCGCAAGGTGCGTAGATCTCGTTTTCCATCTTCATGGCTTCGAGGATCACGACCAGTTCGCCTTCCTTAACAGCCTGTCCGACAGCTACCTTAACATCAAGGATAGTACCGGGCATAGGTGAGTTAACGGGTGTTGTGCCTGCTGCTGCGGCAGGAGCTGCTGCTGCGGGAGCGGGAGCAGCTGCGGGTGCAGGTGCTGCAGCGGGTGCTGCGGCAGGAGCGGGAGCAGCGGTTACGGCTGTTGTGCGGAGCACGTTAGCCTTACCCTTCTCTACCTCGACTTCATATTCTTTGTCATTAATTGTTACTTTGTAGATCATGAGGTGTTCTCCTTTACTTATCTTCTACGAGGGTTATGGACTTGAAAACGAGCTCCGACAGCGGGATCCCCGTATTGTCGCTCACGATGGCCATGATCATGGCTGCGGTCTTCTCGTCGCATCCTTTGAGCCTTAACGAACCGGAGGAGAATTCCTCTTCGGAAGCGGCTGCTGCGGGTGCTGCTGCCGGTGCAGCAGTCTCGGCTGCCGGCTTATCTGCCTTACTCGTTGCAGAGAAGATCTTTCCTGCAATGGAGATGATGATGAAGATCAGGCAGAGTACCGCGAAAACGACCATGATGGTAAAGCCCGCGTTCTTGAGAGCGTCAGGTACGGAAAGCACGTTTCCTCTTTCTGCGTAATTAATCAGTGTGGTGATCATAATCAGTCCTCCACCTTCTCGATCGTGTAGTTGACTGTATTGGATTCCTTCTCCTCACGTGCTGCGAAGAACTTCTCTGCAACCTGAGGGAAAGCGATGTAGGAAAGAACGTCCTCATCGGATCTTGCTTTCTTGCCGAGCTCTGCCTTTGTCTTTTCGAAAAGAGGCTCCAGCGTGTCGGCATAACGGCCCTGAACGAGTTCTTCGGGCTTCCAGCATCTGTCGATGAGTTCCTGATTGATCTCTCCGGGAGCTCTGCCGTACTCACCGCGGAGGTAAGCCTTGATCTCCTTGGAGATGTTCTTATATCTTTCGCCCAGAAGGACGTTGGAAACAGCCTGGTTACCTACCATCTGGGACAGAGGTGTAACGAGCGGGGGATAACCCATGTCCTTACGGACTGCAGGGATCTCAGCCAGAGCTTCGTCGAACTTATCAAGAGCGTTCATGTCCTTGAGGTTGGCGATCATGTTGGAGAGCATTCCGCCCGGAACCTGATACTTGAGGATGTCAGCCTTGATGCCCATTACTGTGGGGTTGAGAGTTCCGTTGTCGAGGAACTTCTTTCTGACGGGTACGAAGAAGTCAGCGATCTCCTTGAGCTTGTTCATATCAAGACCGGACTCGTAACCGAACTGGCTCAATGTGTAAGCCATGGTCTCTGTAGCAGGCTGGGATGTGCCGCCGCCCATCGAGGAGATGGCGCAGTCGATACCGTCACAACCGGCCTCAACAGCCTTCATGAGTGTCATGGGGCCCATGCCTGTTGTATGGTGTGTGTGGAAGAAGAGAGGAACCTTGACCTCTGCCTTCAGGGCCTTAACGAGATCATATGCTTCCTTAGGTGAGCAGATACCTGCCATATCCTTGATGGCGATGGAATCAACACCCATGGACTCGAGTTCTTTACACATCTCAACGTACTTCGGGATCGTATGTACGGGGGAAGTAGTGTAGCAGATACATCCCTGAGCGTGCTTGCCGCACTTCTTTACTTCGTCGATGCAGACTTCGATATTGCGGAAGTCGTTCAGAGCGTCGAAGATCCTGAAGATATCCATGCCGCACTCTGCAGCCTTACGGCAGAAGAGTCTTACGACATCATCGGGATAATGCTTATAGCCTAAGATGTTCTGGCCGCGGATGAGCATCTGCAGAGGTGTCTTCTTGCAGACAGCCTTGATCTTGCGCAGTCTCTCCCAGGGATCTTCGTCCAGATAACGAAGACAGGAATCAAATGTTGCGCCGCCCCAACACTCAAGAGAATAGTAGCCGGCATTGTCCAATGTCTCTAATATTCCTTCGAAGTCGGAGAAGGGCATACGTGTGGCGATGAGTGACTGCTGTGCATCACGCAACACCGTTTCAGTGATGTTAACTTTCATAGGGTACACTCCTTCTTATTTAAATAAAAAATTACCATTGAGAAGTATAAAGAATTGCAGGACACTTTGCAATCCATATTTATCAGTAAAATAACCAAAAATTTGGGGTTTACTTTCGAAAAGTGCGGGTGTAAACTTAATTGCTCGCAAGATGCCTTGCGTCGTATTTTTGCGGCCCTTTTCGGGAGGCAAACAGGACATAAGGTTTTCGGTGCGGCAAATAATGAAGAAAGGAGATGTATTGATGCCAACGTTCAATCAATTAGTTAAGTCCGGCAGACAGTCCAAGACTTATAAGTCTGCTTCCCCGGCTTTGCAGTTCGGCACGAACACCATCAAGAAGAGAGAGACAAATTTCTCCTCTCCTCAAAAGCGCGGTGTTTGCACAGTCGTTAAGACAGTAACCCCTAAGAAGCCTAACTCGGCTCTCCGTAAGGTTGCCCGTGTACGTCTTACCAACGGCTACGAAGTAACTGCTTACATTCCGGGTATCGGACATAACCTTCAGGAGCACTCTGTTGTACTCATCCGTGGCGGCCGTGTTAAGGACCTCCCTGGTGTACGTTACCACATCATCAGAGGAACTCTTGATACAGCAGGCGTTACGGGCCGTATGCAGGGCCGTTCCAAGTACGGTGCTAAGAAGCCCAAGGCTGCAAAGGTTAAGAAGTGATCCCGGTGTCGGACAGGAAACCCTGTCGGACCAACAAAACAGGATTGGACAATTTAACGCGTTCAGTACATTGTTCATATATCAGGACATTGCTTACTCGAGCGCACGACACGTCCATTAGGCCAAAAACTGAAACGTGAGTACCTATGGTTTCAGATAACTGTGAATCATAAAGGAGGGAAGACCAGTGCCAAGAAAAGGCAATATCCCAAAGAGAGAGGTCCTTCCGGATCCCGTCTACAATGATGTTAAGGTGTCTAAGCTCATCAACAACATCATGCTCGACGGAAAGAAGGGCGTAGCTCAGAAAATTTGTTACGGCGCTTTTGATATCATCAAGGAGCGCACAGGCGAAGAGCCTATCGATGTATTCTACAAGGCTCTTGATAACGTTATGCCTGACCTCGAGTGCAAGGCCCGCCGTGTAGGTGGTGCCAACTACCAGATCCCTATGGAAGTAAGACCCGACAGAAAGCTTACATTGGGTCTCCGTTGGATCGTTAACTTCTCCAGGAGCAGATCCGAGCGCACCATGAAGGAGCGTCTCGCAGCCGAGCTCATGGATGCAGCTAACGGTACAGGCGGTGCTTTCAAGAAAAAGGAAGAAATGCACAGAATGGCCGAGGCTAACAAGGCATTCGCACACTACAACCGCTGATAACAGCGACAAGGAGCAAAAGAAAAGATGGAGCAAAGACAGTATCCACTCGAAAAGACCCGTAATATCGGTATCATGGCTCACATTGATGCAGGTAAGACGACTACTACCGAGCGTATCCTCTACTATTCCGGTATCAACCGTGTATTGGGTGAGGTTCATGACGGTGCCGCTACCATGGACTGGATGGTTCAGGAGCAGGAAAGAGGTATCACTATCACTTCCGCTGCTACAACGGCACCCTGGAAGGGACATCGTATCAACATCATCGATACTCCCGGCCACGTTGACTTTACGGTAGAAGTTGAGCGTTCCCTGCGTGTTCTTGACGGTGCTGTTACGGTCATGTCCGCAAGAGGCGGCGTTGAACCTCAGACAGAGACTGTTTGGAGACAGGCTGAGCACTACGGCGTTCCGCGTATGGTCTTCGTCAACAAGATGGACATCATGGGCGCAGATTTCAACAATGTCTGCAACATGATCTCCGAGAGACTGAAGAACGTACCTGTCGCTATTCAGATGCCTATCGGTAAAGAGAGTGATTTTGAAGGAATCATAGACCTTATGACACTTCGTGCCGAGGTCTACACAAGCGAAGACGGAAAAGAGTATGAGGACCGTGAGGTTCCTGCTGACATGGCTGATGCCGTTAAGGCTGCAAGAGAAGAGATGGTCGAGAAGATCTGCGAGACAGATGACGAACTGACCATGAAGTATCTTGAGGGTGAAGAAGTCACAGTCGAAGAGCTCAAGGCCGCACTTCGTAAGGCAACATGCGAGTGTAAGGTTATCCCTGTAACTTGCGGTACATCCCTTAGAAATAAAGGTGTCCAGATGTTGCTCGACGCTATCGTCGACTACATGCCTTCTCCTCTTGATATCCCTGCGATCAAGGGTGTTAACCCTGATACAGAGGAAGAAGAGGAAAGACCTGCTGACGATAAGGGTCCCTTCGCAGCCCTCGCATTTAAGATCGCAACCGATCCTTATGTCGGTAAGCTCTGCTTCTTCAGAGTTTATTCCGGTATCCTGGAATCCGGTTCCTATGTTCTTAATGCAACAAAGGGTAAGAAGGAAAGGATCGGACGTATCGTCCAGATGCACGCTAACGAGCGTAAAGAGATCAACGAAGTATTCTCCGGTGATATCGCTGCTGCGGTAGGACTGAAGGATACGACTACAGGTGATACTCTCTGCTCTGAGGATGATCCGATCATCCTGGAATCCATGGAATTCCCCGAGCCTGTTATTGAGGTTGCCATCGAACCTAAGAGCCGTGCTTCTCAGGAGAAGATGATCATCGCTTTGCAGAAGCTCGCAGAGGAAGATCCTACATTCCGTACATACACCAATAATGAAACAGGACAAACGATCATCGCAGGTATGGGTGAGCTGCACCTCGATATCATCGTTGACCGTCTGTTCCGTGAGTTTAAGGTCGAAGCTAACGTAGGTGCCCCTCAGGTATCCTACAAGGAGACCATCAGAAAGACAGTCGAGGCGGAAGGAAAGTTCGTCCGTCAGTCCGGCGGTCACGGTCAGTATGGTCACTGCTGGCTCCGACTCGAGCCTCAGGAACCCGGCAAGGGTTACGAGTTCGTCAACGCTACAGTCGGCGGCTCCATCCCGAAGGAGTTCATCGCTCCTATCGATGCCGGTGTTCAGGAAGCTATGCAGGCAGGTGTCCTGGGCGGCTATCCGGTAGTTGACGTTAAGGTTACCGTTTACGACGGTTCCTCACACGATGTCGACTCTTCCGAAATGGCGTTCAAGATCGCAGGTTCCATGGGATTCAAGGCAGGTATGGCCAAGGCTGATCCTGCATTGCTCGAGCCTGTCATGAAGGTAGACGTTGAAGTTCCGGATGAATATCTGGGCGACGTAATCGGCGGCCTCAATGCTCGCCGTGGTGCCATCAAGACTATCGAGCCTCTTAACGGCTCCCAGCAGATCCATGCAGAGGTACCTCTTGCAAACATGTTCGGTTATGCTACAGCATTGCGTTCCGCAACCCAGGGCCGAGGCACATTCGTTATGCAGATCAGCCACTTTGCGGAGACACCTCGCAGCATAATGGAGGACATTCTCAAGAAATAAGATGTTTTTCGCATCTTAACACCGCATATTTCAAGCCGATACTTGAAACATTACAAAAAACTTTGTACAATAGTCGGTATCGCGTGAAAATTGCGGAACAAAAGATTACTATTACTTCTTTAGGAGGAAATTAAAATGGCTAAGGAAAAGTTCGTACGTAACAAGCCACACGTAAACATCGGAACCATTGGTCACGTTGACCATGGTAAGACAACTCTTACAGCTGCTATCACAAAGGTTCTCGCTATGAAGGGCGGCGCAGAGTTTAAGGATTATGGTAACATTGACTCCGCACCCGAGGAGAGAGCTCGTGGTATCACGATCAACACAGCACACGTTGAGTATGAGACAGAAGCACGTCACTATGCTCACGTTGACTGCCCCGGTCACGCTGACTACATCAAGAACATGATCACAGGCGCAGCTCAGATGGATGGTGCCATCCTCGTAGTTGCTGCTTCTGACGGCCCTATGGCTCAGACACGTGAGCACATCCTGCTCGCTCGTCAGGTTGGCGTTCCTTACATTGTTGTATACATGAACAAGTGCGACCAGGTTGATGACGAAGAGCTCCTCGAGCTCGTTGAGATGGACATCCGTGACCTCCTCAACCAGTATGAGTTCCCCGGCGATGATACTCCTATCATCCGTGGTTCTGCTCTCGCAGCTCTCGAGTCCACATCTACAGATCCTTCTGCACCTGAGTATGCTTCCATCGTAGAGCTCATGGCTGCAGTTGACAGCTATATCGCAACACCTGAAAGACCTGTTGACAAGCCTTTCCTTATGCCTGTTGAGGACGTATTCACGATCTCCGGTCGTGGTACTGTTGCTACAGGCCGTCTCGAGAGAGGTACTGTTAAGGTTGGTGACGCTGCTGAGATCGTTGGTCTCCAGGATGAGCCCAAGTCCACAGTTATCACAGGCGTTGAGATGTTCCGTAAGTCCATGGATCAGGCTGAGGCCGGCGACAACATCGGTTGCCTCCTCCGTGGTATCGACCGTAAGGAAGTTGAGAGAGGCCAGGTTCTCGCTAAGCCCGGTTCAACAACTCCTCACACAAAGTTCGAGGGACAGGTTTACGTTCTTACAAAGGAAGAGGGTGGCCGTCATAAGCCCTTCTTCAACGGCTATCGTCCTCAGTTCTACTTCAGAACAACAGACGTTACCGGTAACATCGCTCTTCCTGAGGGCACAGACATGTGCATGCCTGGTGACCACGTAACCATCACAGCTGACCTTATCACACCTATCGCTATGGAGCAGGGTCTTAAGTTCGCTATCCGTGAGGGTGGTCATACAGTAGGCGCAGGAAACGTTTCCAAGATCATCGAATAATTTCTAGATTAGAATTTATAAGATTACAAAAGAGGGTCGTCCCGTAAGGGATGACCCTCTTTTCCATATCTTATTGTTGAAAATGCTCTCGGAATAATGATATGCTTTACCTGTGTTCAAGGGGGGCTTGAACCTTATTTAGAGAAACGGGTATGTATGTGCTGAAGAAGCACTGATTAATAATCTTTATGGGAGGTAATTGTATCAATGAATCAGAGAGTGAAACAGGTATGCAGCAGATTGACCGCATCGGTCCTGTTTGCAGCCATGGCAGTTTCTCTTATCCCGACGGTCACCGGAACAAGTGACGTTTTCGCGGCTGAAGAAAAGAAAAAGGACATCAGCAATACATGTCTCGGAACGACAGGAATTGCAAGCCCCGCAGATCCTCAAAAGGATAAACCCTGGTCGGGAAGTTATGTATATTACGGAAACTACGACTATAATCGCGACGACTATTATCCTGAGCAGGATGACGAGATCAAGTTCCGTGTGCTGGATCCGCTGTCTGACAAATACGGCAATATCAACGGCACGGTTTTCCTCGACAGTGATAAGTGTCTTTATAAAGCATATTTTGATAATGACGGTGAGCCTAATGATGGAACACACTATGCTAATGAGTGGAAATACAGCGATGTAAGAGAAGGCCTTAACGGGGAGAAGTTCCTCAATAAAGAAGGCGTTTTTACCGGAGTGGAAAAGAAGGCACTATCTGAAAACTACGTAGAAGGACATCAACTTATACCTTGTGAAACTGATACACCCGGCTGTGTTAGTTCCAGAGTTAGAGACAATTACGATGGTTATGTTCCGTTGACCGGTGAGAAGGTCTTCATTCTTGATGTAGAAGAACTTTCAAACATCGATTACGGTTATAATACTGCCACTACTTCCAATAACAGAGTAAAGGGACCTAGTACAGTTCAAGACCTTTATTGGATGCGTTCCATGTATCATGACTCCGGAATGAATTCTGCCGGGGTAGTCGGCGGTGGCGGAATCGGAGGTCAAATCGGGTCAGGATTTGTTCAAACCGATTTTGCAGTCTGCCCTGCAATAAACATCGATTACTCATATGTTATCTTCTCATCCCTTATCTCAGGCAAGTTCAATGAAGTAGGATCAGAATATAAGTTAACGATAAAGGATGACGATCTTTCCATTAAAGTTCCTTCAGGTAAAAATGCGACAATTGAAGGAACCAAGGTAACGATACCTTACGCTGTTTCCGGCAAGAATAAAGCAAATGCCAACAGGGCATCCGTTCTTATCCTTGATACGGAATACCGTGGAGAAGATACCAAGATCTTGTATTACGATGCACTTGAAGGAAACTATTCAGCAAACGGCCAGGGCACATTCACTCTGCCTTCGACCCTTAAACTTGCTGACTGGGATTCAAAGTATTTTGTTTATATCCTTGCAGAAGATATAAACGGAACAAAGCAGACTGATTATGCAAGTGATCCTGAATTTGTTGAAAAACCCGTAGTAAAGACCAAGTACACAGTTACCGTCAATACTGACGGCAACTCGACCGTCAGCACTTCTGTCAAGCAGGGCTACACGGGCACAAAAGTTACAATTAAGGCAACTCCCAAGGACGGTTATGTATTCAAGAAGTGGCAGGTAGTATCGGGCGGAGTAACTCTTTCTTCTGCAACGAAGCCCACTGCAACTTTTAATATCGGATCGAAGAATGTTGTAATCAAAGCCATATGCGAGAAGAATATCGAGCTGACCTTGAATAAGACCGAGACCAGCATAGTTTGCGGTTCCACCGAAACTTTGAAGGCAACTTTAAAGGGTTCCACTGACAAGGTTACATGGAAGTCGTCAAATACCAGCATTGCAACCGTCGATTCAGGCAAGATAACGGCCAAGCAGGCAGGCGTCGTTACGATCACGGCAACTGCCGCCGGCAAAACTGCCAAGTGCAAGCTTACGGTACTTTATAAGGACGTTACCGATCCGAATCTTTTCTATTATCAGCCCACCTACTATCTTGCCGAAAAGGGCATAGTTAAGGGTTACGATAATCAGACATTGTTTAAGCCCGCAAATAATTGCACGAGGGCCCAGATGGTAACGTTCCTGTGGAGACTTAACGGCAGTCCCAAGCCGAAGACCACAAAGAACCCCTTCAAGGATGTAAAGGAATCTGATTATTTCTACAAGGCAGTTCTCTGGGCTCTGGAGAACAATATCACAACGGGAACTTCCAAGACAACTTTCAATCCCCAGGGAGTATGTAACAGGGCACAGACCGTTACCTTCCTTTACAGGATGGCAGGTTCGCCTTCTATAGGATCTGCAAAGAATCCTTTCAAGGATGTAAAGAGCAGTGATTATTTCTATAAGCCGGTCATCTGGGCATATGTCAATAATATCGTTGCAGGCAGCAGCGACGGAACATTCAAGCCGCAGGGCAAGTGCTTAAGGAGACAGATGGTCACATTCCTTTACAAGTACGATAAGAACATTAACGGTAAAGGATGAGAAAGATCACTTTAAATATTTCAGGAAAATGAAAGAGGGCTGTCCCGCAGGGGATGACCCTCTTTTCCGCTTGAAAACATGGTCAGTTTTTGTTTACGCGAAAAATTTTAAATTCAGTGTAAGATATTCTCATGGAAGTTGCTATATATAGTGAAGGCGCCCATCAAAGGAAAGGAAACGGAATGGATGACAGCAGGATCGTAGATCTGTATCTGGATCGCGATGAGATGGCGATAAAGCATACGGCAGACAAGTACGGACGTATGCTGAGGAGCTTGTCTTACAGGATCACGGAGAATCAGGAAACCTCTGAAGAGTGTGAGAACGACACTTATCTCGAGGCCTGGAACCGGATTCCTCCTAATGAGCCGCGCGATTATCTTTCGTCTTTCCTTTCCAAGATCGTAAGGAACATATCCTTGAACAGATGCATTCACGACAGCAGGCTGAAGCGAAAAGGATATATCGTGGAACTGACCGGAGAACTCGAGCAGTGCCTGCCATCCGAGAGCGCAGTTGAAAGTGAGACAGAGAATAAGGAGATGGCGAAGGCTATCTCGGATTATCTCCGCGGGCAGCCCAAAGAGAAGAGGCTTATCTTCATGAGAAGGTATTTCGATCTGGAGAAGGTGTCATCGATCGCAGAGAATACGGGATATTCGGAGAGCAGGATAAACACGATGCTGTTCAGGATGAGGAATGAACTTAAGAAAGTTCTTATGGAGAATGGATTAGTATGACTGCAAAAGAACTGTTAAAGATAATGTCAGATGTGGATGACGATCTGGTCGCCGAACTCGAAGAAGCAAGGCAGGCCAGGGTTACGAGGATCCGCCCGCAGTTCTATATAGGACTTGCGGGTGCGATGTGCGCTGTTCTCCTGGCAATATTCGGGATAAAGAACATTTCAAAGATCCTTTATACACCTGAGACCTCGAGCGTGGATCAGTCATCAGAAGATGTATTGACTGAGGAACTGACCCGCAAAGTGGTCCAGGAAGGAGGGATGACAGAGATAGTATACAATGACTGCGAACACACAGATTACGTGGCCGGGGTTAAAGTCATGTATCTTACCATGGACGAATATGAGGCGATGTCATTAAACGACACGGCGGTTTCCCTATCTGTTTCGATCGATCCAGACAAGCCTTCTGCAGAACGTCCCCAATGGCTGGAGCAGAGAATATCTGTTCTCTTAAAACATTGGAACGGCAGTTATCCGGATTATTACGGAGGAGCTTTTAACGATGGGAAAGACATGTATATACTCCTGACAAGTGATGATCCTGAGATCATGGATGAGATCAGAAACCTGTTAGACGATAAGGATCTGTACTTTGTAAAAGCCAAACGGTCTTATAACGATCTGATCAAAACATTTTTCGAACTTGATGACTGCCGGCGTTCTCTTAACAGAAATGATGATAAGATCGCTGATAAGATCAAAGCAGTCGTAATAGATGTAGAAAGAAACAACGTGTTCCTTGAAGTGATCGATGCAAGTACGGAAGAACTTGAGGAGATCACGAACAGATTCAGTATGTGCGGAGAGTTTACGATACTCAATCTGGAAAAAGATCCCCATCCCGCTACTTCTGCAGACTGAGTCTGATATCTGAAGACCGGGATCAAAATCTCTTTATGAACAGACCTCTGTTATAGCCGCGGCTCTTTTCGCTGTCGGTCAGGACGAAGCCGCGGTTGGAGTAGAAAGCCGACAAAGACCTGTTGTCTGACGATGAGTGAAGGATAAGTCCCATGACACCAAGATCCTTTGCCAAGTCTTCGGCTGCATCAAGGAGCTTAACGCCGAGACCCGATACGCGAAGATCGGATCTTACGGCAAATCTTGATATATATCCGGCAGGTGCGATCCCGGAAAGAGCATCTGCCGTCTTTTCCGAAAAACTGTACTTTAAAGGGTTTGAAACGACAGTCAGTGTTACCGTCGCAACAGGTTCAGGCCCGTCCCAGAAGCAGAGGCAGTGACCGCGGGAGATCCTGTCTGCAACGGATTCCACGCTCTCGGTCAGGGATTCGAGCATCCCGTAGGGAATGTGCGAATCCTTGCCGTAGGACAACATAGCCCCTCTTATGAGAAGGGCTATCTTGTATGCTTCTTCGGGTAATGCGGTCCTTAACTCGAGATCCATCAGCTCATGCAGTTGACAAGGATCGCCTTGTGGGCGTGGAGCCTGTTCTCAGCTTCATCGAAAACAACGCTCTGAGGTCCGTCGATGACGTCTTCAGTTACTTCGTAACCCCTGTATGCGGGCAGGCAGTGCATGAAGATCGCGTCGCTGTGGGCAACTCCCATGATCTTGGAATTGACCTGATAGTCCTTGAAGATCTCGACTCTGGCAGCCTTCTCGGCTTCCTGGCCCATGGATGTCCATGTGTCCGTATAGATAACGTCAGCTCCGTCAGCAGCCTCGAAGGGGTCGGTCGTCATTAAGATCTTGGAACCTGTAACTTCTGCATCCTTCTTAGCCTGGTTAACATATTTATCGGGGCAGGTGTAGTCAGAAGGAGATGCGATCGCAACATCCATTCCTGCCTTGGCGCAGGCCTGAAGCAGGGAATTAGCCATGTTGTTGCCGTCACCTAAGTATGCGAACTTCAAGCCCTTAAGACCGCCCTTGTGCTCCTTGATGGTAAGGAGGTCAGCTAATGCCTGTGTAGGGTGCTGGTCGTCGGTGAGACCGTTGATTACGGGGATCGTGCCGTACCTGGCAAGATCTTCAACATCGGAATGCTTGAAGGTACGGATCATGATGCCGTCGACCATGCCGGATAAGACATGGGCAGTATCGTAGATTGTCTCGCCGCGGCCGATCTGGATGTCGTTATTGGAGAGGAAGAGAGCCATTCCGCCTAACTGGTACATACCGACCTCAAATGAGACACGGGTCCTTGTGGAGGACTTGGTGAAGATCATGGCGAGGGTCTTTCCTGCCAGGATGGGGTGAGGTATGCCTGCTTTTGTTTTCGCTTTGAGATCGACTGCGATATCGAGCATCTTATCAAGATCTTCAAAACTTACGTCTTCGTGAAAGTCAATGTAGTGTTTCATTTTTTAAGCTCCAATCCTATCTTATTCTTGCTTGCTTTTGCTGTTTCCTTTAATACCTGATCGACGGCTGAACAGAACCTGCCGGCCTCGTATTCATTGATGATAAGAGGAGGCGCGATCCTGATGACGGACTGGCCGATCGAGGATACGAGGTAGCCCTTGTTCCTGAGAGCATCTCTCATGCCGGATGCCATAATGCGCTCATCGAATTCAATTCCGATGAGAAGGCCCATGCCTCTAACTTCCTTGATGTAGCCGCGCTTTTCCTTGATCTGGTTGAGCTTATTTACGATGAGTTCGCTTATCGTTCCTGCGTTGAAGCAGAGCCGGTCTTCCGTAATGATCCCGAGGACGGCATTTGCTGCCGCGCATGCCAGGGGATTGCCGCCGAATGTCGAGCCGTGGTCACCGAGCTTGAAACCTGTTGCCGCATCGTTGGTAGCAAGGACCGCACCGATCGGGACTCCGCCGCCAAGACCTTTTGCGAGTGTCATGATGTCGGGCTTGATCCCGTACTGCTCGTAGCAGAAGAGGGTTCCCGTCCTGCCGATACCTGTCTGGACTTCATCGATGATGAGAAGGAGGCCTTTCTCCTCGCAGAGTTTCTTGATCTCAAGTACGAAGGACTTGTCTGCGGGGTGGACGCCGGACTCACCCTGGATGAGTTCGAGCATGATGGCAGCGGTATGTCCGTTGACCTGTTCCTTAAAGGAATCGATATTGTTGAACTCCGCATACCTGAAGCCGGGAAGAACAGGCTTGAAGGGTTCGGAGAACTTGGGCTGGCCTGTTGCGGTTATCGTTGCCATAGTCCTTCCGTGGAAGCTCATCTTGGCAGTGATGATCTCATACTTGTCTATCCCTTTGTGGGAGAAGTAGCCGCGAGCGAGCTTGATGGCGCCTTCGTTGGCTTCCGCTCCGGAGTTTGCGAAAAAGCACTTGTCGGCAAAGCTCCTGCTGCAGAGATTATAGGCAAGTTCCGACCTCTGTGAGATCAGATAGTAGTTGCAGCAGTGGATGACTTTCTTGGCCTGCTCGGAGATGGCCTTTACGAGCTTGGGGTTGCTGTGGCCCACGGAATTTACGGCGATACCGCCGATCATGTCCATATACTTTTTATTCTCAGTGTCGTAAAGGTATACGCCCTTGCCGTGCGTGAATGCGATCTGCTGGGGTCCGAAGACCTGCATGCAGTATTTCTTGTCGTAATCTGAGATCAGATAAAGATCATTTTCTATATTCATAATTTTCCCTCTTTTCTTTGACTATCATGGTACCGATACCGTTCTTGGTGAATATCTCCAGGATGATGCTGTGAGGTATCCTGCCGTCGATTATGTGAGCGCGGTTAACGCCGCGTCGGACGGTATCAAGACAGCCTTCGATCTTGGGGATCATGCCGCCGGAGATGATGCCGGATGAGATGCAGTCGGCGACATCCTTTTCGGACAGGACGGGGATTATGTGCTTATCGTTATCAAGTACTCCGCCGACGTCAGTCAGGAACATGAGCTTGCTGGCCTTAAGGGCTACGGCGATCTCAGATGCAACCGTATCAGCGTTGATGTTGTAGCTCTGGCCGTCTGATCCGACACCGATAGGCGCGATAACGGGGATGTATTCGTCGTTTGCGAGCATCTCGATGACTTTGGTGTTGATCTTCTTTATCTTGCCGACGAAGCCGATATCGACGGGGTTGCCGTCAGCGTCAGTGTCGAGCTTTTCGGCCTCGATCAGGTTGCCGTCGATGCCGGAGATGCCGATGGCCTTGGCACCCTTGCCGCAGAGGATGGATACGATCTCCTTGTTGGTCTTGCCGATGAGGACCATCTGGGCGTACTGCATGGTTTCGTCATCCGTGTACCTTAAGCCGTTCACGAAAGTCGACTCTTTGCCGACGGTCTTGAGCATGCTGTTGATGTCGGGTCCGCCACCGTGCACGATGATCGGGTTGATGCCGATGTATTTAAGGAGGGTGATGTCATCCATGACGGTCTGCTTCAGATCCTCGTTGATCATGGCATTTCCGCCGTACTTGATGACGATGGTCTGCCCTCTAAGCTTCTTTATGTAGGGGAGAGCTTCGGCCAGTATAGTGGCCCTTTCCACCATGTTCTGCATATCGCCCGTGATGTCGGGCATCTCATTCTTGCTTACCATAATCTGTTCCTCACTTTATCCTTTTCGAAAAGTATCTTGTCAGACACCTCTGATCACATTCTTAAGTCCCGTGTCCTCGGGCAGGCCGAACATGCAGTTTGCAGCCTGGATAGCCTGGAGAGCCGCGCCCTTGCCCAGATTGTCCTGTGCTGAGAAGAGCTTGATCATGCCGGTGGCAGGATCAAATGCAGCGCCCAGGTCAATGTAGTTGGAGCCGTTGACGGCCTTGACATCGGGGAGGGTTCCCTCGGGAAGGACTCTTACGAAAGTCTCCCCTTTATAGTACTCATTATAGATTCCGTAAAGCGATGCGGTTGTTACGTCTTTATAACATTCCGCGGGCTTTGCGTAGATGGTCGCGAGCATTCCTCTCTTGAAAGGTGCAAGGTGGGGCGTGAAAGTGACGTTGATATCCTTGCCCGCGATGAAGGAGCACTTCTCCTCGATCTCGGTCGTGTGGCGGTGCCCTACGACGCCGTAGGGCTTGAAAGCCTCGTCGGTCTCGCAGAAGGAGTAAGCCAGATCTGCCTTACGTCCTGCTCCCGATACACCGGATACCGCATCGATTATGATGGAATCCGTATCGATCAGGCCCTGTGAGAGGAAGGGAGCGAGAGCGATGAGGGAACAGGTCGGGTAGCAGCCGGGGTTGGCTACGAGCCTTGCCGTCTGAAGCTCATCCCTGTAGAACTCGGGCAGGCCGTAGACTGCTTCTTCGAGGAGTTCCGGTGCGGGGTGCTCGAGCTTATAGGATTTCTCGTATGTCTCTACGTTCTTATATCTGAAGTCACCGGAGTGGTCTATGACCTTGCATCCCTTTGCGAGGATCGCGGGAACCTTTGCGGAAGATACTCCGTGGGGCAGGGCCGTTATGACAAGATCCGAGTCAGCTGCAGCTGCTTCCACATCATCATCTGACAGGACGATATCGCAGACGCCGCGGAAGACAGGATAGATATCCGAAAACTTCTGTCCCGCGAAAGTCCTGCTCGTTAAGTGTACGAGTTCGAACTCGGGGTGAGAAGCGAACCCGTGTACGAGTTCACATCCTACATAGCCTGTTGCTCCGATAATGCTTACTTTGATCATGTTGTCATTTCTCCTGTTATATATACGTATTTATTTAGCGCAAGATTTATGCACTATAATGCATAAATATTCAAAAGTCAACCCGCATATGCAAAGTTTGTGAATATTTATATAAGAATAATGAGCAAAAGTTCTGTATCCTGTGATAATGATGCATAAATATACAAAAACAATGAATATTTATGCAAAAATCGCAGGATGTTCATCTGATGACTTCAGCTGCCGTTTTTTGCGCTGATCACATCATACTCCGAATAGCCATTGTGCATGATAAACAACGCTTTTATGCCCCGAAAATGTAATAAATTAGGGCTTTTCGCAATGTTTTTGAACACGGTGCACAAATGAAAAACATTATGATGTGCAAACTGACTAAAATGATTGAAAATATAATCCAAAATACCCTCTGCCTTTTTATGGATAATGCCATATAGTCAATGATTTAGGGCTTGTGGTACTATTTTGCTATGAAAAAGCCGGACATCGGCGATTTTTGGAGGTATTTTATGGCAAGTTTATCTTTCCAGCATGTTTACAAGAAGTATGACGGCGGCGTTGTAGCCGTATCTGACTTTAACCTTGAGGTTGCCGATAAGGAATTCGTTATCTTGGTTGGCCCTTCCGGCTGCGGTAAGTCCACAACTCTCCGTATGCTCGCAGGTCTCGAAGATATTACCGAGGGTGAGATCTACATCGACGATCGTTGCGTTAACGACGTTCTCCCTAAGGACCGTGACATCGCAATGGTTTTCCAGAACTACGCTTTGTATCCTCATATGTCCGTTCGTGACAACATGGCTTTCGCTCTTAAGTTAAGAAAGATGACTAAGGACGAGATCAATCGCCGTGTATCTGAGGCTGCTAAGATCCTCGAGATCGAGCACCTCCTCGACAGAAAGCCTAAGGCTCTCTCCGGTGGTCAGAGACAGCGTGTTGCTCTCGGCCGTGCTATCGTACGTGACCCTAAGGTCTTCCTTATGGACGAGCCTCTCTCCAACTTGGATGCTAAGCTCCGTGTACAGATGCGTGTTGAGATCACAAAGCTCCATCACAGACTTAAGACAACATTCGTTTACGTTACCCATGACCAGACAGAAGCTATGACAATGGGTACCAGAATCGTTGTTATGAAGGACGGATTCATCCAGCAGGTTGATTCTCCTACGGAGCTCTACGACAACCCGGTTAACACATTCGTTGCCGGCTTCATCGGAATGCCTCCTATGAACTTCATCAATGCTGTTATCAACGTTGAGGGTTCTGACGTATTCATCTCCTTCGAGAACGTTACGATCAAGCTCCCTGAGAGATATGCAGTTGAGGAAGTCATGGAGAGAGACGGACAGGAAGTTATCTTCGGTGTACGTCCTGAGGCTATCACAGACGAAGCTAACTTCGTTACCGATCACCCTGAAGCTGCATTCACAGCTGACGTCGAGGTCGTCGAGATGCTTGGTGCCGAGACATATCTTTATGTTACGGTTAACGCTTCCCTGCCTCTTACATGCCGTGTCGATCCTACAACATCCCAGTCCTCTATCGGTGAGGTTGTTGACCTGGCTATCGATACGAACCGTATCCACATCTTCGATAAGGATACAGAGCAGAGCATCATTTCCTGATCTGCTTGATCGAAAGATAAAGATCACACGGGGCTGCCTTCGGGCAGCCCCGTTTCTTATGCCCGCAGCATCTTTGATTTTTCCCGGAGTGACGCAATTCAGTGTGATTTGTGACGCATGCGTCACTAAAACACCCGGTTTGCGTCACTTTTTCCGATTATCAGCTGAAAATGACGCATTTCACCGTTATCAGTGACGCATGCGTCACAAGAAAGGCTGTTTTGTGTCACAGGAGCAGGAGAGAAGTAGGGCTATCTGAGTGAAAAATGAGGCAAAAGTCAAAAAAAGTCAAAAAATCTGCAAAATAATTAGCACTCCCCCTTGCAGAGTGCTAACGGGCGTGGTATAACATAGCCGTAAAGGAAAGATCCCCTGATCCTTCCTATACGAAAAACAAGAAGCTTGAGTCCCCGTTATACAGGACCCGAAGAGCAAAAGGAGGAATGACATATGTTGTATTTACCTGATGTTTTCGGAGAAAGTCTGATGGATGAAATGTTGAACGATCTGGATTTCCCCGAGGATGAGTTCGAGAGAGCTCTTTACGGAAGAAAGAATCCTTTCGGCGGCAAGAAGGCGGCCAACCTCATGAAGACCGATGTTCGTGAGCATGAGGACTCTTATGAGATCGATATCGATCTGCCGGGATTCGATAAGGAAGACATCAACCTCAATCTCAAAGAGGGTTACCTTACGGTCAATGCCAGCAAGTCAGTTGACAAGGAAGGCAAGAAGCACGGCAAGGTGATCAGAAAAGAAAGATACGAGGGAGCGATGACCAGGACCTTCTATGTAGGAGAGCTGGTAACGCAGGATGAGATCAAGGCTGCGTTCAAGAACGGTGTCCTTAAGATGACCCTTCCCAAGAAGGATGAGAAGAAGGAACTGCCGTCCGGCAACATAGCGATCGAAGGATGACACTTTACTTTAGAGTTTGTGGATAAGGGTGCGCAAGGGATAGAAACTGCGCACGAGAGAGACTGGCGGATCTGCACTTCACCCCCGGGTGCAGATCCGTTCATTTCCCGGAAAAATGTGATGATTGACAAAGAGAAGGGGCTATCGGATAATCTAATTGTCAAAGAAAGTCAAAGTGTAAAGGAGGCCTGATCGATGGCGCGTCTTGTAGATGTGATAGAAGATATGATCAAAGAGATGATCGACGAGAACAACGGCATCGCGACCATCAACAGATCCGCCCTGGCGGAGCAGGCCAACTGCGTGCCCTCCCAGATCACCTATGTATTGTCGACGAGATTTTCATCGGGGCAGGGATACATAGTCGAGAGCAGGCGCGGAGGCGGAGGCCAGATAACGGTAACGAGGGTCGATTTCCTTAACAAGTTCGAGTACTTAAAGGAGATGATCGACGCGATAGGAGATGCGGTTACCCAGCAGCAGGCGAGGATCCTTCTGGAAGGAGCGGTAAGCGCGGGAGCCATAACAAAAAGGGATGCGATAATCATAATGTCGGCAGTCTCAGACAGGGCTTTGGGACTGGTCGAAACGGAAACAAGATCAAAAGTAAGGGCCAGGATAATGAAGAATCTGCTGCTGGCTCTGATATCGGAATAAGAATCGATGATAAGGAGGATGCGAAAATGATCTGTTCAAAGTGCGGAGGATACGTTCCCGAGAACGATCTTCGGATATTCAACGGAAGCGTTATGTGCGCCAACTGTTTTGAGGAGATGTGCCAGGGCAAGATCGGCAAGTCGATGGATGATTTCTTCAACCTGCCGCTCGAAAAGAAAGCCGGCATGATCTTCAATATGAGCAACCTGGATTTCGGCAACAGCGCCCTGACCTGCCCCAAATGCGGCACGTCCCTTAAGGAGATAGAGACCGAGAAGAGGGTCGGATGCATAGAGTGCTTTAATACTTTCGGCAATGCGATATCCAAGATCCTTCTGAAGGAGCAGGGCAGCACGGAGTATCTGGGACGCACTCCTGCAAAATACGATCCGGAAGCCAAGGCTGACATCAAGACAGATGAGATCAAGGATATACTTGATCCCAAAGTTTCCGCAGCTGCGGAAGAGGATAAGGGCAGCCTGACTGCAGAAGATAAGATCGAGCAGATCAAGAACGACTTCTATGAAGGCAAGATAGCTGACCTTCCGGATGAAGAACTCAAGGAAGCTCTTGCGGCGGCTGTTGCAGCGGAAGACTACATACTCGCGGCCAAGATCCGTGATGAGCTCAATAACAGGAAGGAGGGCGGCAACGATGAGGTGGTATGAGAATGAAGGTATCGATTCCGATGTCGTGATCATGACCACGGCAGTCGTATCGAGAAGCATTAACGGGACGCCTTTCGTTCCAAAGATGAAGAAGACGGATTTCGATCATGTCAAAGCGGAAGTCGATTCAGCGATGAAAGGCCTTCCCATGGAGCGTCTCGAGGGCGGCAAGATAGACCTTACCAAGATGGAGCAGCTCATGCGCGACAGAGTCCTCATGACCGAGGGCGCGGAACTGTCGGAAAACAGCGTGATCTATACGGATGAAAAGAGCGCACTCAATGTCTTCGTGAATTTCAGCGAGCACCTTACTGTTGAGGCAAGGAGCGCAGGCTTTGATCTTGATGTTGCAGACAGGGCGGATAAGTTCGCCTCGATGCTCGAATCCAAGCTCGACATCTCCTTCTCCGAAAAGTACGGCTTCCTGAACTCGAACCTCACTGACACCGGAACAGGCCTCAGGATATTTGCCATGGTCAATATACCCGGCATCTGCAGGAACGAGCGCGGAGTCGAGGTCGTCTCCAAGAGATGCCAGCAGTACGACTGGAAACTCGCGGCTCCCTTCAAGAGAGCAGGCGCGGCAGGCATATTCTTCATCCTGTCTGACGCCATGCTGGGAGTAAGCGGAAGCGGCATAAAGGAGAACGGCAGACAGCTGATAAGAGAGATAATAGATCTTGAGAGAAAATGCCGTCTCGAGATCGCTGGCGGCAACACGGCCATGTATAAGGACCTCTATGCAAGGGCATACGGGACTCTCAAATATGCAACGGTCCAGCAGCCTCTGGAGATACTGACAAATCTGTCCAACATAAGGATCTATAAGAACTATCTGGACAACAGTCAGGATCAGGAGGACAGGGAAGATCTTCCTTTCGAGATCTCCTGGAAGACCATAAACATGATAACAGGCGAGATATGCCGTGAGTGCATGGGCGACAGGCCCAGGAACAGGGCACTTCCGGCTGCGAATAAGAAGAGGGCAAAGACAGTTAAAGAATATCTGAAGGGAGATGATTGATATGTTTTCGAAAGATTCGGCAAGAGTTCTGGCGACCGCGGCTGCGCTGAACAACGAGACCAGAAAGCCGCTTAATGATGTTCTGCTGTTTGCATCCCTCTGTATGGCTGAGACTCCTGCAAGGGAGTTCCTCGCGGAGAACGTGTACGATATCAACGGGCTGATCTTAAAGCTCGGCGTCAACACATATGTGACGGTCCCTGATGAATCGATCCCGTCTCTCATCGACGAGGCGAATGACAGGCTTACGGCGGATGCAAAGCGTATCCTTACGCTCGCGGAGACACCCGCAAAGCAGACCAACTGCAAGTTCGTTGAACCCGTGCACATCCTCTATGTGCTCTTAAACTACAGGTTCACGGCAAGATCCGTTATCCAGCATGCCCTTGATGCGATGGACGTTAATCCCAGGATATTGCGCGAGAGACTGACACGTCTCATAAGGAGCGCATCCGAAAGACCTGATGACGATGACGACGATGAAAGGTCAGGTGTCTACGAACGCCCCGACATCGAGGATGAGGAACCCGAAAGAAGGGGAAGAAGATCTTCCGGCGGCAAAAAGAAGGTCCTGGACCAGTTCGGCAAGAACCTTACCGAACTTGCAAAACAGGGCAAGATCGATCCTGTCGTAGGAAGGGAAGAAGAGATCAACAGGGTCATGCAGATCCTCATCAGAAGGACCAAGAACAATCCCTGTCTCGTAGGTGATCCCGGTGTCGGCAAGACCGCTATAGCGGAAGGCCTGGCTCTCAAGATCGCAAACGATGACGTCCCCGATGTCTTAAAGGGAAAGACAATGTACAGCGTTGACATGGGCTCGATCGTAGCCGGATCCAAGTTCCGCGGCGAGTTCGAGGAAAGGATGAAGAAGCTCCTCGAAGAAGCAGTATCAGATCCCGACACGATCCTCTTCATCGACGAGATCCACTCCCTCATCGGAGCCGGAGACTCCGACGGCACGCTCGATGCAGCCAACATCATGAAGCCTCTCCTTACCAAGAACGAGCTTCAGATCATAGGCGCAACGACGCTCGATGAATACAGCAAGCACATAGAGAAGGATTCCGCTCTCGAAAGACGTTTCCAGAAAGTCATGGTCAACGAGCCTTCCGAGGAGGAGGCGATCGAGATCTTGAAGGGCTTAAGGTCCAAATACGAAGAGCACCACAAGATCCGCATTCCCGATGACGTCATCAGCCAGGCGGTCAAGCTTTCGACGAGATATGTTTCCGACAGATACCTTCCCGATAAGGCGATCGACCTTATCGATGAGGCGGCAGCATCCAAGAGGATCAATTTCGTTGACGAGAAGGCCCGCCGCGAGTTCAAGACCAAGATAGACGATCTCGAAAAGAGAAAGCAGGAAGCAGTCGAGACCCAGGATTTCGAGACTGCAGCCGATATTAAGAACGAAGAGGAGAAGTTCAAGGCTGAGCTCGACAAGGTCGAAGAGAAGTTCAAGCCCGACGGCGAGGGCTTCACCGGAACCCTTTCCGTGGATGACATTGCCGATGTCCTCGCAAAATGGACCGGCATCCCTGTTGCCAGGATCTCCGAATCCGATGCCGAGAAACTCAAGAATCTTGAATCCGAACTCGGCAAGAGAGTAATCGGCCAGGAAGAAGCCGTAAAGTCGATCGCAAGGGCGATCCGCCGCGGCAGGCTCGGCATCAAGGACGAATCGCGTCCTGCAGGAACCTTCATCTTCCTCGGTACGACCGGTGTAGGTAAGACCGAGCTTGCAAAGGCTTTGGCCGAAGTCATGTTCGGCGATGAAAATTCCCTTGTCAGGATCGACATGTCAGAGTACATGGAGAAGCACGATGTTTCCAAGCTCATAGGTGCCCCTCCGGGATATGTCGGATACGATGAGGGCGGCCAGCTCACTGAGGCAGTAAGGCGTCATCCTTATTCCGTTGTCCTTTTCGACGAGATCGAAAAGGCTCATCCCGAAGTCTTCAACGCCATGCTCCAGGTCTTGGACGACGGCCGTATGACCGACGGCAAAGGCAGGACCGTCGACTTCAAGAACACGATAATCATCATGACGTCGAATATCGGTGCAAGGCTCCTTACGGGAGATGCCGGCCGCAAGATCGGCTTCGACATGGCGGATGATTCCGACAAGGATGAGATGAGCCGCGAGAGGCTCTACGGCGGCAAGTCCTACGACGATGCAAAGAAGGTCGTACTGGAAGAGCTCCGCAAGACCTTTACGCCCGAGTTCGTCAACCGTGTGGACGAGATCATATTCTTCCGCATGCTCGACCGCAAGGCTCTCATGACCATAGTCGACAACATGGTAGGAAAGCTCGCTAAGAGGATCGAAGGACTCGGCATGAAGATCGAGGTCACGGAAGCAGCCAAGGATCTTATCGCTGCGAGAGGATACGATCCCCAGTACGGTGCAAGACCTTTACGCCGTGTCATCACATCCATGGTCGAGGATAAGTTCTCAGAAGCAATGCTCGACGGCATCGCAAAGGAAGGCCACATCGTCATCATCGACAGTGATGAGCTTCCCGAAGGCCAGGCCCAGGATGCCTCCGACGATGAAGACGATCTCAAGACGATCGTTATAAGGGACGGCGGTCCCATCGGCGAGGATACGGAACCCGTTGAAGCCGTTCTTCCCGAAGAAGAGGCTCAGAAAGGATAAGCCCTTTGCAGTCTTTTTGACATCAACGCCCGCTGCGCTAAGAGCAGTGGGCGTTCTTCTTTTATTTATTGACTCTCTTTCGGATTGATTTGTGTGGCGGGATAATTTACAATACTTGATGCGCAAATTATAATATTTTAGCGATATTAAGAAATTCACGAGGTTAACATGGCAGATAAGGACAAGAAGAAAGAACTTGACATCGGATGCGTGCCGAGCACTTTTTATTTCGGTTTTCTGGGTTCCAGGATAATCGTGCCCTTAACGGCTCTCTTTATGAACATCCGCGTAAAGAAGGACAAGGAGTTCATGGAACATGAGGGCCCCATCATCGTCATGTCGAACCATGTATCATATCTGGATCCCATGATCATCAACAAGCTGACAGGCCACCGCAAGGCCAACTTCGTATGCGGAGAGTTCGTCTTCCGCAAGGAGCCCTGGGGAACCTGGTTCAAGAAGGGCGGTGCCATCCCGAAGAAGCAGTTCGTCGTGGATGCGGTATCCGTCAAATCCATGGTCAAGGTCATGAAGCGCAAGGGCGTTCTGATCGTATTTCCCGAGGCCACGAGGTCGGTCGACGGCAGTTCCATCGGCTTTGACGACGGTGTCGCAAAGCTCGCAAAGAAGTCCGGCGCATCCATATACATAGCTCATATCCACGGCGGTTACATGTCCTGGCCGAGATGGTCAACGTCAGGCAGACGTCCGGGCAAGATCACTGCCGAATTCGTCCGCAAGATCTATTCTGATGAAGTGGAGAATTCCACTCTTGAAGAGCTTCAGGAGAAGATCCTTGAAGGCATCAGCTACAACGAGAACGACTGGGCCCGCAAGGAAGGCAGGAAGTTCCGCAACAAGGCTCTCGCTGCGGGCATCCAGAACATAGCATACGCCTGCCCGAAGTGCGGCAGGGAATTCACCATGACCTGCCTTAATGCAGGCAGGCACGATCTCATCCAGTGCAATAACTGCGGCAACGGCGCGAGGGTCCTGCCGACGGGTCTCATAGAGAAGGCGGATGCCGAGAGCAAGGTCTTCGACGACCTTCACCAGTGGGTCCTCTGGGAGAGAGACTTGATCCGCAAGCAGGTCGAAGGTGACGGCTTCATCATGCAGATGCAGGCAAACCTCTTCAAGAAGTGGGATGAGTATATTTTCGCGAATACGGGCAAGGGGACCGTCACGGTCACTCCCGGCAAGATAGTCTACGAGGGTACCGACTGCGACTCTTCGGAGGGCATACCCTATAGGCACGGCAAGGCCCTGAAAAAATATGCCAAGCGCAATCTCGATGAAGCCGGCAAGCCCGTAAGGATCGAGTTCGACATGAATACCATGAGAGGTCTCGTTGTCTCATACGGCAAGCATTTCGAGATCTACAGCAAGGACGGCGAGCTCTTCCGTTTCTATGTTGACGGCCAGAAGACCTTCAAGGTCCACGAAGTCGTCGAGATGTTCTCGAAAAAATAAAATCTGCCCTTTAATATATAGTCTAAAGATTGTATAATCTTTTGTGCGCGTGTTAGGTCTTAAAGACCACCGTAAATAAATGACAGGAGTGTGATACACCATGGGAATGTATGACAAGAAGAATGTTGAAGATCTGAACGTCACCGGCAAGAAAGTTATTGTCCGTGTTGACTTCAATGTACCCCTCGACAAAGACGGAAACATCACTGACGACAAGAGGATCAAGGGTGCCCTTCCTACCATCAAGTACTTGGTAGACAACAATGCGAAGGTTATCCTCGTTTCCCACCTTGGACGTCCGAAGAACGGCCCTGAGGCTAAGTTCTCCATGAAGCCCGCTGCAGACAGACTCGCAGAGCTCATCGGCAAGCCCGTCACTCTCGCAGCTGACGTTATCGGCGAAGACGCAAAGGCTAAGGCAGCTGCCCTCCAGGACGGCGAGATCCTTATGCTCGAGAATGTCCGTTTCCACAAGGAAGAGACAAAGAACGATCCTAAGTTCGCAGCTGAACTCGCTTCCATGGCTGAGCTCTATGTAAACGATGCTTTCGGTACTGCTCACAGGGCACATGCTTCCACGGCAGGTCTTGCAAACTTCCTGCCTTCAGCATCCGGTTACCTGATCCAGAAGGAGATCGACTTCATCGGCGGCGCTCTTTCTGATCCTAAGAGACCTTTCGTTGCTATCTTAGGCGGCGCCAAGGTTTCCGACAAGATCGGCGTTATCACAAACCTTTTGGATAAAGCAGACACCATCATCATCGGCGGCGGTATGGCTTACACCTTCATCGGCGCTATGGGCGGCACAGTAGGCAACTCCCTCTTCGAGGCTGACAAGGTCGAGCTCGCAAAAGAGCTTATGGCTAAGGCAGAGGAGAAGGGCGTTAAGCTCCTGCTCCCCGAGGATACCGTTGTTGCAACAGAGTTCGCAGCTGACGCTGAGTCCAAGGTAGTTCCTTCCATGGAGATCCCCGACGGTTGGGAAGGCCTCGACATCGGTCCCAAGACCATCGAGACATTCTCTGCAGCTATCAAGGAAGCTAAGACCATCATCTGGAACGGCCCTGCAGGCGTTTTCGAGTTCGATAAGTTCGCAGTAGGAACAGAGGCTCTCGCTAAGGCTATCGCTGAGACAGACGCTATCTCCATCATCGGCGGCGGTGACTCCGCAGCTGCTATCGAGAAGCTCGGTTATGCTGATAAGGTTTCCCACATCTCCACAGGCGGCGGCGCTTCTCTCGAGTTCATCGAGGGTAAGGTCCTTCCCGGTATCGATTGCCTCAACGACAAGAAGATCGGCAGAACATTCGCAGCAGGCAACTGGAAGATGAACTGCGGTACACCCGCTGACGCTACAAAGCTCATCGAAGAGCTCAAGCCCCTCGTAAAGAACGCTGACGCAAGGATCGCTCTCGGTGTTCCTGCTACTGCTCTTGCTGCAGCTGTTGACGCAGCAGCTTATTCCAACATCAAGATCGCAGCCCAGAACTGCCACTTCGAAGAGAAGGGTGCATTCACAGGCGAGATCAGCCCTCTCTGGCTCGCTAAGATGGGTGTTGCATACTGCATCATCGGTCACTCCGAGAGAAGAGAGTACAACGCTGAGACAGACGAGACAGTCAACAAGAAGGCGCTCGCTCTCCTCAAGTACGGCGTACGTCCCATCATCTGCTGCGGCGAGTCCCTCGAGCAGCGTGAAGCAGGCGAGACATTTGACTGGATCAAGGGTCAGATCGTTGCAGCTTTCAAGGATATCCCTGCAGATAAGCTCTGCCAGATCACGATCGCTTATGAGCCTATCTGGGCTATCGGCACAGGCAAGACAGCAACGGACGAGCAGGCTGAGGAAGTTTGCGCATTCATCCGCGGCATCATCGCTGAGCTCTACTGCGACAAGTGCGCTGAGGCTATGACCATCCAGTACGGCGGATCCTGCAACGCTAAGAACGCAGCCGGCCTCTTCGCTCAGAAGGACATCAACGGCGGTCTCGTAGGCGGTGCTTCCCTCAAGGCTGAGGACTTCTCCATCATCTGCAACGCAGGCTGATATAAAGTCTAACAACAACTAACAAACCGCCTGCTTCGAAAGATGCGGGCGGTTTTGTTTGTGCTATCGGAATGGGTATCAGAACCCCTGATCCTCTTGCATGAACTTTATAATGTTAACGTGCTTTATACCGTTTCTTTTTTGCAGCAGGTAATCTGTGGTCATAACATATTTGGGATAATTGTCTTTTATCATCTCTAGAGGTCTGTATTCACGGTTTTCTGTTTCTTCGCTCAGTGCAATAGTATATGCAACCTGAACATAGGAATAATCCATCTCCTGATTACGGATGATGAAGTCACATTCAAGTTTGCCGATCCTTCCGACACTTACGGAACAGTCATGTGCACAGGCATAAACATATAACATATTCTCCAATGTCGGTCCGTAATTGACACGGTTATCGGTATTCTCGGCATAATAGAATCCGAGATCCGACAAATAGTACTTCTTCTCACCGCTTAAGGATCGCTTGGACTTCATATCGAACCTGGGGCACTCGTACAGAATCTTGGCATCGACTAAAGCTTTTATATATCGGGATATAGTCGGCCTATTAATTTCATATCCGTTGTTTTTTAGTGTTTCACATATGTTTTTAACATTTGTGGTAGCCCCAAAATTATTGATAATATATCTTCGTACTATTTCAAATGTCTCTTTCTTGCGGATCTTTACCCGTTTGCGAATGTCTTTCTCAAATATTTCATTGATTACGCCTTGTACATATCTTCTCTTGTCAGCCGTGTTATCCAGGAATATGGTTCGGGGGAAACCGCTTTCCAGAATATAATTCGTAAGTTCAATCTGAGGATTGGTATCTACAGGTTTTTTGTAGAACTTTTTCATATCCTCATACTCACCAAAACTTAAGGGAAACATCTCAAATTCTAGATAACGTCCAGTCAGTTTTGTAACCAGTTCACCGCTCAAAAGATAGGAGTTGGATCCGGTGATAAAGATCGACCAATCTCCATCTGTCCTATAACCATTAATCAGTTCTTCGAAGCCGTCAACATTTTGTATCTCATCGATAAAAAGATACTTCAATCCTTTGGCAGATCCGCGTTCATCTATTATCTTCTCAAGGGCATCAGCTGTTTTTACACTTTTGAATCCGCGTTTATCCAGATCAATGTAGATAATGTTCTTCTCGGAAACTCCATTGTTTCTGATCTCGGTGGCGATAGTTTCCATGAGGCTTGATTTGCCGCATCTTCTGACACCGGTGATAACTTTTATGATGTCATCAGCATCATAAAAGCCCCGGATCTTTCTAAGATAGGTTTCACGCTTAAATAGTCTCATGGAATGACCTCCAATTGTTCTTTAGGTAAATAATAGCACAATTCGCAGCAAAGTCAAAGTTAACGATACACAAATTATTGAAATCAAAATATGTGTATCGTTAACTAACAAATAACGCGTAATTATTGGAGATGGTTACAATTTCTTATTGACATGCCCTATTGCGTGCAATAACATCAGGTTAACGGGGTTGTGCTGTATGCGTGATTTCGTATCACGATCTTTGTATCGTTTTCGGGGAGGTATTACATGAGAATTTTGAAAAATGTTGTGACACTTGCTCTGACTGTTGCCATGGCAGGCGGTATCGGACTTGGTGCTTTTCCGCAAGAGGCTTTTGCTGCAGGCGGTGTTGCCATCAATGCAACGAATTTTCCGGATAAGGTTTTCAGGACATGTGTATCGAAGATGTGTGACAAGGACAAGAACGGTACCCTGTCACAGACTGAGATAAAAAATGTCAAGGATCTGGAAATTGATTTTGAGAACAAGTATATGGTTGATGATCGACTGATCGAAAGCTTGAAGGGTATCGAATTCTTTACGGAACTTAAGGAACTTTCTTGTTGGGGAAACAGCATCAGTTCATTGGATCTTTCCAAGAATGTCAAACTCGAAGAACTTTACTGTGATGAAAACTATCTTAAGAGTCTGGATCTGTCCAAGAACGTCAATCTGAAGACTCTGGTTGTAGGAGATTATTTCATAGGACACGGAAACGGGATCAAAGAACTGGATCTCAGCAAGAATACGAAACTTGAAGTAGTTGACTGCAGTTATAATGGTCTTAAAAAACTTGTTTTGCCGAAGACCGGCACACTGAAGGAGTTATATTGTACGTATAACAAGCTTGAGGAGCTCGATCTCACAGGATGCCCCAACATCAAGAAGCTTGTATGCCATAAGAACAACTATACGAAAGTTGATATAAGCAGATGCAGCAAGGTCAAAACGGTATATCTCGGACAGACCGTAAAGGATCTTACGATCTCATGCGGACAGACCGTGATCATGGTGGAGAACATTAAGGGGCGGACGATTACTTCTGACAACAAAGACATCCTGCTCGTTAAAAACGATTACGATTCCAATAAGATACTGGATCTCATCGATACCAATACTATTGCTGATGACGGTGATTATGTTGAAGATTCGCATTACTTTTATTTGAAGGGAAAGAGCGCCGGAGAAACCAGCATTACCATAATAGAAAATAAAGTTAAGCACAGATGGAAAGTAAATATCCGTTATAAGGATGTGACCAATCCTTCTGATTTCTGGTTTGAACCGACCTATTATCTTACGAAGAAGGATGTTGTTAAAGGCTACGACAAACAGACGACCTTTAAGCCTTCCAATGAGTGTACTAGAGCACAGATGGTAACTTTCCTTTGGAGACTCAGCGGCAGTCCCGAACCCAAGAGTTCCAAGTGTAAGTTTGCTGATGTCAAGACGGGCGAATACTACTATAAAGCCGTTATATGGGCTGTCGAAAAGGGTATAACCACGGGTTCATCGGGTAACAAGTTCAATCCCAATGGTACCTGCACCAGGGCACAGACCGTTACCTTCCTCTGGAGGATGGCAGATAAGCCGGAGCCCAAAGCCAAGAGCTGCAAGTTCAAGGATGTCAAAAGTTCGGATTATTTCTACAAGGCAACCATCTGGGCTTCTGAAAATAAGATAGTCGGAGGCTATAGTGACGGAACATTCAAGCCCAATGACAATTGTTTGCGCCGTCAGATGGTAACGTTCTTATATAAGTACGATAAATATATCAACGGTAATGGCTGATTAATTGCAACTTATTGACTCCCCCGGTTGTATAGTAGGTATAACTACTCTGCCGGGGGAGATTTATTATGAAAAGAAATTTACTTAAGATAACGGCTGCCTTTCTGACTGCGGGTCTTGCTCTGGGTCTTGCGGGCTGCAGGAACGGACAGATCGATGTAAGCGGACTTAAAGATCCCGGGAAAGCGACCGTGGTGGATCAGATCTACAAGACGGATGCGGATGACCAGACGATATTCCTTTTCCGCTACGGGGATAAATACTATGACACCGAACACATCTACAATGTGGATGTCACAGGCTTTGATATCGAATGTGATGACGGCGGTTTCTTGAGAGTCGACTGCGATGTCACCTACCTTTCGGGAGGTGAAGCAGGATATAATCACTTCCCTGTTATCCGGAATGTCGATGAGGTATATAAGATCGACATAAAGGGGACCATCCCGCCCGGAGGGTCGCTTCCTTATGTCGAGTCAAAAAGGTTCGGTTTTTCCGTTATCGGTGATTATGCAGATGCTGATTATTGTCTTTGGTCATGGGGCATGTGCGGGGTCTTAAAAGACGGCAGATGGCTCTATAAATATGACGATTACTTCTATACCGATGACGGCGCGACTATTTGCTGCAAGAAAGGCGCAGATCACGATGAGCTCTTAAAGAAGATCAAGGATGGAGTGGTCCTGAGCGAGGATCTTTTCGTGATGCCTCCCATGGCCGTAAGCGACTGACCGGGTCTGCCTCTTTTCCATCTTTGCGATATTCACCAAAAAGCACCTTCAAAACAAGCGATTATGCACAATCGTCCCTTCTTTCTTTTATGTTATATTGATATTATCGCGATATATCGGAGGTGGGCGGTATGGCAAGTTGCGAGAAGATAATATTCCCTGCATCTATAGGGGGTCAGGCCCGTGTGGCGGGCTTCTTTTACCCGACTGATGAGGCCAGCCCGAAGGGCGTTGTCCAGATCTGTCACGGGATGGCGGAATATATAACGAGATACGATGATGTCATAAGGCATTTTAATCTCGAAGGCTGGCATGTTGCAGGTCTCGATATGTTAGGTCACGGTGAGAGCTACGAAGCCAACAAGGCGATCGGCATGCCCAAGGGCTATTTTGGCAAGGGCAAGGATGCGATGGCCAAGACCGTGGCGGATATAATGAAGATGCATGACAAGGCCAAGGAGAGGTTCGGAACGAACCTGCCCTATATCCTTTACGGGCATTCGATGGGATCGATGGTGGCAAGATACATCTACTCGACACCAGAATATGCTTCCGAGTTCAGGGGCTATGTTTTCGCATCGACTTCGGCACCTAATCCCGCAGTGGGAATGGGATTGTTTTTGTCGTCACTCATGTGTGGTCTGGGGCAGGGTGAAGAAGAGGGAAAGATGCTCAACAGCATCGCTTTCGGAAGCTACTGCAAGAGGATCCCTGATGCCAGAACGGTATTCGACTGGGTATGCAGCGATCCCAATGAAGTTGATAAATATATTTCAGATCCGCTTTGCGGCTTCATGTTCACCAACGAAGGCTTCCGCGCCATGATGGTGATGATGAAGTTCATACAGAGCAAGAAGGCATATGCGGGGGCCGCGTCCGCTCCGGCATTGATGCCTTACGGAAGAGAAGACCCCGTCGGAGCATACGGTGCGGGTGTCGAGGAAGTGGCTTCGGCACTTAAGGCCAACGGGCACTCCAAGATAAGGACGATCGATTACGGACCGCAGCGGCACGAACTGATGCGTGAGGCGGTCAGGGAACAGTATCTTAAAGATCTTACGGATTTTTTCGAACTAGTGGTAGGATAGTAACAGACCTGAGGTTTTATTGAAGTTTGTACAGGAGAGAAAAAATGGAACAGAGCGTAACCAAGTACCCCTTTGGAATCAAGAATGTATCTTTCACGGAGAATGTCCTGACAGTATCGATGGGCACCCAGCAGGCGGCAAAGTCCTTGTCCCAGCTTCCCATGACGATGCAGGGCGCAGGCAACATCACACTGATGATGTCATCACCTGCTAATAACGTCATCAAGGTCGTCGTAAGGAGCCACAAGAAAAAGGACAAGGCTGACGGTTCATTTATCAAGACGCGTGATTCAGGCAGCGGCCAGATCAGCGAGACCGACGATTACATATCCTTCAAGAGCGGTCTTACCGAAGCAAGGATCAGCAAGACTGCAGTTCCGCAGATCACATATTATTTCGGAGACAATGTGATCGCGTCTCATTCAGCCGTTCCGGGCGGCATATATGTAAAAGAGTCATTCGACAGAAGGAAGGACCAGTTCAGGACCGGCGCGGTACTGAACGTTCAGGCCGGTGAGAGATTCATGGGCTTCGGCGGCGGCGTTTCCACTATCGCCAACGGCAGGAAGATCGAGACGGATCCGGCACTGTCTTCCCCCGGCAAGACCAATACTCCTTTCTTCGTATCTTCAGCTAACTACGGTATCTTCGTTAATTCGATCGGCAACGTGTCATTCGACTGCGCGAGCGAGGGCAACGGCCTGATATTCGAGGCAGCCGGATCTTCGATCGAGTTCGAGCTTTTCGCAGGTGCATCAGTTGCAGAGATCATCAATTCCTTCACCGGCTTCATGGGCAGGGTTGGACATGTTTCCGCGACATCCATCTGCACGTCTTTCGTCATGCAGGACGACTTCACGGTCAGCCAGGATGATGTGATCGAATCGATCCGCAATATGTCTGATGCAGGTCTTTCGATCTCCGAACTCTGGCTCGGAAGATCCTATCTCCCTGCAGGTGCGCCCGCCGGATTTGAATGGGACAGCAAGAGATTCCCTGAGGCAGCTTCCTTCTGCAGGACGGTACACGATCTGGGAGTAAGGCTCGGTGCGACTGTTACCCCTTATATTTTCGAGGAGGATGACCTTTTCGACGAGCTTACCGACAATAACTATTTCATGAAGGATGCCAGAGGCAATACTGTCATCATCGACACTCAGGAAGGATCCGTGGCTCTCATCGACATGACCAACATCGCTGCCCGCAACTGGTTCAGCATGAAGGTCGGAGAACTCATCGATTCCGGTATCGATATGGTGGAAGGTTCATTCGACTTCAACCTCATCGGCAACATCGGCATCGGCGGCCAGAACAACGGCAAGGAGGACGGCTTCAATTCCGTATTCGTATCCGAGTTCAACGGCGCCATCAAGGATGCGTCTTCCCGTGCCAAGGGCAAGGAAGTTTCCTTCATGCTCGCCGACATCGTATCAACGGGAGATCTGTCCGTAGCATACAGGAACATCTCTCCTTCTTCTTCGGAGATCAGTCTCGGCGGCATGTCCGCAGCCATTTCCAACGCGCTGTCTTACGGACTTTCCGGTTTCACTCTCTCCAATATCGATGTTCCTTATGTAACCGACATGACCCTCTTCAGGAGATGGCTCCAGGTTGCTCTCCTCGCTCCTCACGCAAGGATCATGTGCAATCTCAAAGGCATGCCTTCAAATCTTCCCCAGGAAGCATTCGAGCAGATCAAGCTCTTCTCCGAGATGAGGACAAGCCTGTCACCTTACATCTACTCTTCCGTAATGGAAGCATCGATGTACGGCAATCCCGCGCTCCGCACCATGGCATATGAATTCCCGTCCGATGCTCTCGCAGCTTTCGCCCAGGATCAGTTCATGGTAGGATCTTCGATACTCGTTGCTCCGCTGACATCTTCGGCTGCTTCCGTTAGGTTCTATGTTCCTGCAGGCGAGTGGACCAATATCTTTACGAGAGAGACCCTGTCAGGTCCCCGTTTTGCTTCCCGAAAAGAAGAACCCGGTTCATTCCCGGTATATGTAAGACCCAATTCCATAATCACGACCCTCTCCAATCCGGACAGCCGTTCATCGGGTCATTCATTCCTGGACAACATCACCTTCACCTGTTTTGCTCCTGTTGACGGCAAGGTCGCAGCATGCGAGGTCTTCGACGATAAGGGCAAGGCATCGGGTGTCATCAACGTCCTTAAGGAAGGAAACAAGATCACCGTTAAGACTGACGGATTCGGACGCAACAAGAGGATCGCCCTTACCGGCATCACCAATGTCGTGAGCGTTTCCGAGTCGATCCCCGAACCCGAAAGCTGGGGAACATCCGTCGATTTTTCCGGAAATGAACTCATCATCACCCTGGGATAAAAATAATTAGACAACAATTAAATACGATTCTGTAAATTATCTGTTAGTAAAATTGTTTTTGCCCAAAAACAAATTGCGATTGACGCCTGAATGCTTTACAATCTAAATACGTAGGATTGTAAGTACTTGCAAAGGTGGTGATATTATGGTCTGTAAAAAATCGAAAATGACAAAAAAGGGCTTTACTCTCACCGAGGTAATTGTTGTTGTAGCAATAATCGTTATTCTTGCGGGTGCCGGCATCACCGGTGTGATCGTATCTATAAATGATTACAACAGATATAAAGAAGATCTTGAGGAAAACGGAGGATATCACTTCGAGGCAGATGCACATGATGCAGTAGAGAACATGTTGAAGGGTGCAGGATCTCCGATCCCCGACAACACGAGCTTCCCTGACCCGACGGAAATAACTCCGACACCTACACCAGCAAATGATCCCGATCCCGGTGATGATGATGACGATGATGAGACGACTACGACTACGACAGTAGTTCAGCCTGATCCGACTACAACACAAAACAATAACAATGGCGGTGGAACCCCGGTTCCGTCTAGCAATTACAGTCATTCAACCGATCTGTTTAACTGGGGTAATACCGTTGCCCAGACAACAGTTAACTTGAAGAAGAATACATCTTATAAGACAGTTACTGTTTCTGTTTCGTATGACACTACGATCGACAGTGTATCAATGTACAATGGATGGAATGCAACTATATCACCGGATGGAAAGACGGTCACATATACCGGAAACTATGATATCAATAATTCCAGTTATACTTTCCAAAGCAGAACATCGTTGCCCGGAGGATCAACTGTCAAAGTTAAAGATGTTAAGATCTACTACACTTCATAAATCTTGAAAATTTTAAGATCATAGGTTGCCGTCACGGCAACCTTTTTTTATGAATGCAGTCTCTTCTCCGCATCGAGAAGTCTTATGGCTGCTTCCGATGAAGGTTTTTCAAGCACTTCTTCAGTTATGTTGTCTTCAGCGATCTTTCCCGCATCCATTACCGCAACGGTCGAACAGACGGCTCTTACGATGTGGATGTTGTGGGTGATCATGAGGATGGCGACTTTATTTTCACGGTTGATCTTGGCGAGGAGCTTTAAGATCTCTGCCGCCGAAGTTGCATCGAGAGACGAGAAGGGCTCGTCAGCGATTATGAGCTTGGGCTTAGTGATCATGCACATCGCTATTGCGACACGCTGACGCTGGCCGCCTGACAGTTCATTCGGGCGGCGGCTCAAGTAACTCCGGTCAAGTCCGACCGTGTCAACGGCATTGTCGATCGCTGCCTGAATGTCTTCTTTCGACATGGTCTTCCTCATGGGCCTTAAGGCTTCCTTGAGATGCCAGAGTATGCTGTGCGCGGGATTGAGACAGGATACAGGATCCTGGAAGACCGCACCGATGCTTCCTTCAGGGCGCTTTATCTCACCTTCCGATCTCATGAGTCCCAGGATGGTCTTGACGAGAGTCGTCTTTCCGCAGCCGGAACTGCCGATAAGGCCTTTGATCTCACCCGGATAGATCGACATGTTGACGCCCGAAAGGACGAGGTTTTCGTCCCAGCGGCCCCAGAGGGATGCCGTGTAGGCAGCAGACACGTCTTTGCATAATAAGACAGGCTTGTTTTCGGGATCGTATTCGGCGTGCGTAAGATCCAAGGTCCTGGGGTCGAGCCTTGCGTTGGTCAGGAGCTCAGCCGTGTAAGGATTCTTGGGATTCATGAGTATGTCTTCTGTAGTATCGGCTTCAACGATCTTGCCGTCACGCATTACGATTACCCTGTCACAGAAATTCTTTACGGCGGACAGGTCATGGGAGATAAAGAGGATCGTTATCTTCATCTCAACGCAGAGCCTGCGCAGCAGATCAAGGATCGCAACGGTCGTAACCGTGTCAAGGGAAGATGTCGGCTCGTCGCAGATCAGGAGCTTCGGCGACAGGAGAACTGCGCCTGCTATGAGGATCCTCTGGCGCTGGCCGCCCGATAACTGATGCGGATAGCGTTCGTATATCTTTTCGGGATCATCGAAGCCGACAGTCTTAAGGATGTCGGAGATGCGGTTATATCTTTCGGCCTTGTCTGTAATTCCGTGGGACAGGAGGATCTCGTCCAGGCTCTTTCCGACCTTCATGAGAGGGTCAAGGGCAGATGCGGGTTCCTGGAAGATCATGCCGATGTCTTTGCCCAGCATGTTACGCCTCTCCTTCGCGTTCATGGACAGGAGGTCCTTGCCCTGGTATTTGATCGTGCCTTCCGTGATCACGGCGTTTTCGGGAAGGAGGCCTGCGACAGAATAGCAGGTCATGGATTTGCCGGAACCTGAGTTGCCGATGAGACCTAAGATCTCGCCGTCCCTTATACCGAAAGTGAGCTTGTCGAGGACCACATGTTCCGGCTCTTTGCCGTTCGCAGGGAACTTGAGGGTAAGGTCTTTGATCTTGACCAGGTGGATATGCCTAATGCGTTCAGCGGATATGTTTTCCATCAGTTTCCTCCTTTCTGTGATCTCACGCGGATGCCCTCGGAAACGAAGTAGAGACCGAGTATGTAGAGTATCAGCATCAGAGAAGGGAAGATCACGAGCCAGGGGGCGCGTGTCATGTAGGACTGGGAATCAGCCAGGAGCTTGCCGAAACTTGCATCCGGGGGCTGAACGCCCAGACCCAGATAGCTCATCCCGCTCTCGAAAAGCGTCATGTTGGCAAGGCCTATTACCGTTGCAGGGAGCAGGCTCCCCAGGAGGTTCGGCAGGATATGGACAGACATGATCCTGGGGGAACTGATCCCCATTACCCTGGCATGTATTATGTAATCCCGTTGTTTAAGTTCCATAGTCCCTATACGGCAGACACGGGCGAAGGTCGGAGCGAAGACGAGTCCCAGGGCCCATACGACGTTATACATGGAAGGCCCTGCAACAGCGACGGCGACCAAAGCCAGGAGAATGCCCGGGAAGCACATGATGCTGTTGGAAAGGAGCATTATGCCGCGGTCGGTCCAGCCGCCGTAGTAGCCGGCCGGAATGCCTGTTAAAAGTCCCAGGATAAGAGCGATCGCGACTCCGGCAAAGGAGATGAATACCGTGTATTTGGATGCGTCCATCACCCGGGAGAGCGTGTCCCTTCCGAAGTTGTCAGTACCGAAAAGATGCATTGCGGAAGGCGCCATGAGCTTGGATGCGGGGTCGGTCGCGGAAGGATCGTAGGGGGTCCAGAACAAGCTCACGATAAATGTCCCGAGAACGATCCCGAGTAGTATAAAACCTGCTGTAAAAAAGATCTTCGAGGACGGATTCTTCAAGGCGGAGCTCCTTTCACTTAAGCCTGATCCTCGGGTCAGCTATGCTGCCCAGGACATCGGCTGCAAAATAGAGCAGCACCGTTATGAACGCGATATAAAAGACCATTCCGGAAAGCAGGGGGAAGTCTCTTCTTGCGATACCCGAAAGAAGAAGGCGCCCCATTCCCGGAAGGTTGAAGACCTGTTCCACGATAAGGCTTCCGGCCAGGATATCCGACAGGACGATCGAGATAACGGTGATTGCGGAAACGTTGGAATTGGGAAGCACGTGCTTTATCAGGATGCGGAAATCCGTAAGGCCGTGGCCCTTGGCATTCTTGACGTATTCCGAAGCGTTCTGCTCGATGATCGAGGAACGCATATACTTAAAGGTCATGGCGATCTTGGGAAGCGCTATGCAAAATGAAGGGAGCAGGAGGCATCCTATGAAGCCCGGGAAATTATCTTCGGGGCGGAAATACTGACCTGCCCTGAATCCCGAGAACAGGGCGGAAGCCGCAATGATCGAGAGCAGGGATAATACGAAAGGCGGTATCGCGAAGAGGATGTGTCCAGCGACGGAGAACACCTGATCCAATGCTCTCCCCGGGCGCCTTGCGCTCAGGACGGACAGGGGATATGAGATCACGATGACGAATATCAGCGCGATGATGCTCATGCCGATCGTAACAGGGAGGCGTTCCGCGATAAGACTTGCAACGGGTACTCCGAAGGCAGCGGACTTTCCGAGATTGAAAGTGAAGAGGCCTCCGAGCCAGTTAAGATACTGAACGATAAGGGGCTTATCGAGACCTAACTCGGCTCTTAACGCATCGAGCTGTGCCTGGGATGCGTCAGGTCCGAGTATTACCTGAGCCGTATCTCCGGGTATCACGCTGAAGGCCACAAAAGTCAGGAGCGACACTACGAGTAATGTCGCAAGCAATTCCGCGATCTTAGAGATTATAAATCCTGTCTTCCTGCCCATGACATATATTGTATCAATAGGTAAGGATTATTTGAACTTTACTGTTGACATATCCTGAACATACATGGGATATACGTTATAACCTTCGAGCTTTGTTGCAACAGGCACGATCTCATTGGGATCCTGGATGTAGCAGGATGCGTTGTCGTCCGTCATGATCTTGAGGATCTTGTGGTAGAGTCCGATCTTTTCCTCTTCAGAAGGAGTCAGGGGGATCTGCTTAATGAGTTCGTCAACTTCAGCGTTGCTGTAGTTGATGAAGTTATCCTTGGAATCCGTAGCATATCTCTGGATGACATCGTAAGGTGCGTAATCAGATGTGAGGCAGATAACTGTCGATTCATAGTTCCTCTTGCTGTAGACTTCGTCGAGCCATGTCGCCCAGTCTACCTGCTCGATCTTGAGCTTGATGCCGATGGCAGAAAGCTCGGATCCGAGTTCGACTGCCGTGTTGACGTGAACAAGATAGGAAGACGGAACAGTTACCGTAAGTTCGAAGCCGTCAGCGTATCCCGCTTCTGCGAGGAGGCTCTTCGCCTTGTCCTGGTCGCAGGAATATGTGCCGTCAAGTGATGTATCGTACCATTTGCCCATGGCAGGGCTCATGGCTGTTGTAAGGGCGACACCCGCGCCGTCCATCGTGACGCTGATGATGTCGTTACGGTTGATGGCATAATTGATAGCTTCCCTGACCTTGGGGTTATCAAGGGGAGCGACCTTGTTGTTGAGAGCGAAGATCTGGACCATGTTGGAAGCGTTGTCCATGATGTTGTATGCATCAGGGGACAGTTGGTCAGCGCGGTCCTTTGTAAGATGCGGGAAGATATCGATCGTGCCGCTCTTGAGTTCGAGGAGACCCGCATCCATGTCAGCACAGATCTTGAAGACGACCTTTTCGATCGCAGGCTTGCTGCCCCAGTAATCCTTGTTGGCCGAGAGAGTTACATTCTGGCTGACAGAGTAACTGTCAAACTTGAAAGGACCGGTTCCGCAGGGAGCCTTGTCGGAATTCTCGTAATCCTTGGGGATGATTCCGACCGTGAAATAGCTCAGGAGCTCGCTGTCGGGCTGATCCAGCGTAACAACGACCTTTGAGGGGTCATCTTTGGATATCTCGACTGACTTGATCTTGCTGAATGAAGCGATAAGGGCTTTGCCGTCAGATTCCGGAAGGAGTCCTGCGGCGCGGCGGAGTGAGAAGACAACGTCATCAGAAGTAAGGTCCTGACCGTTATGGAACTTGACCTTGTCCCTTATGGTGAATGTATAGACATCAGCGCTGTCGCTGATCTTATATTCTTTCGCAAGGCAGGGGTTGAGGTTTCCCTTTGAGTCGTATTTCAGAAGACCTTCATAAATGTTGAAGATTATTTCCTGGTCGCCAGCTGCGACTACCGTGTGAGGGTCAAAGGTTCCGGGTTCCTGGGTGATGCCTACGGTAACGGTACCCTGTGACTGATTGTTTACTGCGCATGAAGCGATGCCCAACGCCATGGAGACAGCGAGGATCGCTGCGGTTAATGTTTTCGAAAATGATCTCATTTCTATTGCCTTTCCACTGTAGATTTTAATTACAGTAAAATGTACTCGAACTCCTCTATTTTTTCCACTTCTTTGTTAAAAAATCGTCAAATGTTAAAAAATTCTGTGTTAATAAGCGTTATTTTTGTTCATTTGCGTTGTATAATGTACGAGTAATTAAACTAATTGGGGAGACTGACAGATGAAGAAATGTCCGGTTTGTGGAGTTATGATGGGCGATAACGTTGCCCGTTGCTCCATGTGTAAATATGATTTCCAGAAAGCATCTCAGGGCAATACCGACGAGGCTGCCGACGAGGCAAAGAAGATCCTTGAACAGAAAGAACAGGAAAATATAGCCAGGGCTGAAGCCAAGCGTTCCGAAGAAGAGAAGAGGATCCTTGAAGCCAAGGAAAAGTTGGAAAGAGATTTTAACACCATCCAGGCCAAGTTCGAGTCCGAGAAACTCCGTATGGAGTCCGAATATGCTGCCATGCAGAAGCGCAACATCGATGAGCAGCTGAAACTGGATCAGGCTCTCGAGGCAACGAGAGCGGATCTCGAAGACGCACGCACCAGAAGAGACGCGCTCCGTAAGGAAGCCGAGGAGATGGAAGAAGTCACCCGCAAGAAGATGCAGGTCGAGCACGATGAGATGATCGAAGCGGCTAAGGCCGAGCAGCAGCGCATCCTTGAGGAAGCTCAGATCCAGACCGAACAGCTCGCCATCCAGGTCGAGAAAGAATATACCGAGGCCATGAGCAAGCGTGATGAGCTCCTCGAACAGGCCAAGGAGATCCAGGATTTTGTCAACAACGCCGAGAAGGTCAAGCAGGAGAAAGAAGCTGAGGTCAAGGCTGCTGAGGACAGGATCGCAGAACTGAACAGCCAGTACGAGAAGGATAAGGAGACCCTCGAAAAGGATTTCGAGAAGGAGAAGGCCAGGATCGAGGAAGAGTCCAAGAGGATCGGCGAAGAGCAGGTTTCCGAAGCCCGTAAGCAGAAAGAACAGGCCGAGAAGGAAAGAGATGCTGCACTTGCACACAGGGATCAGCTGATCACTGAAGCCGAGCAGCGCAAAGCGGCTGCCCAGGCAGAACTTGAAGAACTCGTCGAGCAGGCAAAGGGCGTCATCAGCGAGGCTGAAGAAGCCGCATCCAAGAGGGACGGCATCATAGACGAACTCAACAAGGCTCAGGAAGAGCAGCAGAAGGCTTTAGAACAGATCGAAGCTGACAGGGCCGCAAAGGAAGAAGAGACTGCCGCTCTCGAGGCCAGGAAGAATGAAGCTGCCGAACTCATCAACCAGTATGAGACACAGGCATCAGAACTCCAGACCCAGATCGAAGCCATCCAGGGCGAATATGAGCAGGCTCAGCGCATAATCGCAGATTCCAAGAATGCCGAAATCGCTGCCGAAGCAGCAGCCCAGGAGATAATCCTCAACGCCGAGAAGCAGGCCGTATTCCTCAAGGAAGTTGCCCTGACAGAGAGCGATAAGGGCGCTATGCAAAAGCAGATCGAAGAGAAAGATAAGAAGATCAAGGAGATTGAGATGGAGAAGGAAGAACTTGAGAAGAAACTGAATTCCATGGATGAATCTATCGCAGTACTCGAAAAGAGGATCCGCGATGGTCTCGCCGGAGCTGATGCAGGTCCGAAGGAATACAGTGTCGAGACAGTCGAGCATAATCACAACGGCGAGGTCAATACCGCCGAGATAGCTAAGATATTGAAGAAGAAGGCTTCCGACGGATGGAAGCTGATAACCCTCATCAACGATGACGGAGGTAAGCTCCAGTCTTCACTCGGTGACACCACGGAGTCCGCATCCCTTGCAGTAGGTTCCTTCAACAGCAAGGAAGACCGCGTTGTCATGATCTTCGAGAGAAATGCCGGCTGACACAGTCTGTAAAAAGATAATGGAAACGGGCTGTCCCCTGCGGGACGGCCCGTTTTAGTCGGGGAAACATTCCCGTTATGTGCCTTAAAGACCGTTTTCGGTCAACTTTTTCGGCCGGCGTGAAGGCTGACAGAAAATGCACAAAACTTTTTGCTATTCCGATAAATTCTTTGTGGAATTAGTATAGAAAAGATTATATAATAGGCGGGTAGTGTAAATTTTCAACAAGGAGGAAGCACTGATGGAAAACTATTCCGCAGACAAGATTCGTAACATCGCTTTATTCGGACACGTGGGGACCGGCAAGTCTACTCTTGCAGAAGCGATCCTTTATTCCACAAAGGCTATCGACCGTTTAGGCAAGATCACCGACGGCAACACGACAATGGACTTTGATCCCGAAGAGATCAAGAGAGGCATGTCCGTATCTACAGCAGTTGCATGTTGTGAATATAAGGGTAGCAAGATCAATATCATCGACACTCCCGGTGACTTCGACTTCTTGGGTGAAGAGATGTCGGGTGTCAGGATCGCTGACAGCGGCGTCATCGTTATCTCCGCTAAGGGCGGTTCCTCAGTCGGATCCGAGAAGGCCATCAGGCTTCTTTCCGGCAAGAACGTTCCCTTCCTGTTCTTCGTTAACAGGATGGACGAGCCCAACGCAGACTTCTTTGCAGTTGCAGACCGCATGATGGAGCGTTACGGATCTTCCGTTATCCCTCTGTCCTTCCCTATCATGGAAGGCGGCGAGATGACCGGTATCGTAGACGTTATGAACCGCAAGGCTTTCTCTGTTGACAAGGCTACAGGCAAGCTCAATGAGATGCCTCTGCCCGATGAATATAACGCACGTATCGACGAACTTCAGGAGAAGGTCAACGAGGTCGTTGCTGAAGCAGACGATGCTCTCATGGAGAAGTTCTTCGCAGGCGAGCCTTTCACCGAAGACGAGTTCCGTCACGGTGTACATGCCGGCTTCCGTGAAGGTAAGCTCCACCCGATCTACTGCGGTTCCGCATTCAAGAACATCGGTGTTGATTTCCTCTTGAACTGTATCTCCAAGGATACTCCTCCGGCAGGCAAGAAGCCCGCTCTCGAAGCAACACTTCCCGACGGATCCACGACCCAGGTTTCCTGCAGCATCGACGATCCTCTGGCTATGTTCGTATTCAAGACCCTGTCCGACCCCTTCGTCGGTAAGATCTCCATCTTCAAGGTCAACGCAGGTACATTGAAGGCTAACTCGGCAGTATATAACGCAACCAAGGGCAAGGAAGAGAGGATCGGAGGTCTTTTCTATCTCGTAGGCAAGAAGCAGATCCCTACAGACAAGATCACTGCAGGCGATATCGGCGCAACAGCAAAGCTCGCCGTTACGGATACCAACGATACTCTCTGCGACAAGGCAAGAGTTCTTGAACTTCCCAAGATCAAGTTCCCTACACCCTGCCTTTCCAAGAGCGTTTCTCCCAAGAACAAGGGCGACGAAGATAAGATCATCTCCGGTCTCCAGAAGCTCGCAGATGCAGACAGGTGCTTCACCATCGAGACAGATCCCGAGACCAAGGAAATGGTCCTTTCAGGTCTTGGCGACATGCAGCTCAAGGTCCTTATCAGCAAGCTCGCAGGCAAGCCTTACAATGTTGATTGTGAACTGGGCAAGCCCAAGGTTGCTTACCGTGAAGCTATCCGCAAGAAGGTAAAGGTCCAGGGCAAGCACAAGAAGCAGTCCGGCGGTCACGGTCAGTATGGTGACGTTTGGATCGAGTTCGAACCCAATCCCGAATCCGAAGAGCTTGTTTTCGCTGAGAGCGTATTCGGCGGTGCCGTTCCCAAGAACTTCTTCCCTGCAGTCGAGAAGGGTCTCCAGGAGTCAGTTAAGAAGGGTGTCCTCGCAGGCTATCCCGTTGTTAACCTGAAGGCTACTCTGGTCGACGGTTCCTACCACGATGTCGACTCTTCGGAAATGGCATTCAAGATCGCAGCCAACCTCGCTTTCAAGGCAGGTATGACACAGGCATCCCCCATCCTCCTCGAACCCATCTCCTCCGTTGAGATCCACATCCCCGAGGAGAAGCAGGGCGATATTATGGGCGACATGAACAAGCGCCGCGGCAGGATCCTCGGTATCGATGCAGACGAGTTCGGTTCTGTCATCAACGCTGAAGTTCCTACAGCCGAGATGCTCGAATATGCTACCGACCTCAAGGCCATGACACAGGGCCGCGGCTGGTTCTCTCTGGAGCACGCAAGATACGAGCAGGCTCCTCAGGAGATCGCTGACAAGGTCATCGCTGAGTCTCAGGTAGAAGAGTAATCAGCAGGACTGATAAGTTGATTAAGGGCTGTCACATAGTGGCAGCCCTTTTTATCTTCGTCATTTCGAAAAGAGAATATCAATAGATCCTGTAGACCGTGGTGTTGTTATCCTCTGCAAAGTAAGCAACGGTCGTGAAGTTCTCTGCGAAAAACTCATGGTTGTAAGTCCTGCCGTCGGCGAGCTCCTGATCGTAGAAATCGGGATCATCGATAACGTAGCGGATGTCACGTTCCCTGCAGTATCTTACGAACTCGTCGACATCGCCGTCACAGCCTGATGCCAGCCAGCCGTAGATGATGTTTCTGGTGTCTGTATCGTGTCCTGCGGACCATGCGTAGTAGGGCCAGCCGTAGTACATTGCGCGGCCTGACAGGGAGAACCTGTTGAGAGCCCAGCAGGGAGTGAGGAATACGTCTTTGGTATCGGTGTTCTTGCGTATCCATTCTGCAAGAGGCGAATCCATGTTGACTGTTACGTAACCCTTGTTGAGATTGACATAGGTGCACCATTCCGATACGCCGGTGGCGGTTAGCGGAACGAGGAGTGCGAGAGCCAGGGCCGCCGTGATCACCTGGAATACGATAAAGACGGGAAGGGACAGGCCCTTTTCTTTCTTATCCTCGATCGGTTCATGGACCATGGGGGTCTTGGAAGGTTCGCTTTCTTCTTCCCCGTCCTCTTCCTCAGCTTCTTCAGACGGGATCTCCTTAGCGGTTTCTTCCTTGCCGGGGAAACTGATCTCGGCAGGGGAAGCTGTCTCTTCTTTAAGAGCCAATGCTTTATTTTCTGCTTCGCCTGAAGGATCTTCCTCGTCACCGAAAAGGATCTCGGCAGGCTTTTCTTCCGGAGCAGTTTCCTCTGCGATCGTCTTTGCTTCTTCTTCCGTCTCTTCTTCTGATGAAGCAGTCTCTTCTTCAGCAGTATTAGCGGCTGCGGCTTCTGTCACTATATCGGCATCTGCTTGCGCATGTCCCTTGATCTTTACGGGCAGGTAGAACATGTTAGCCAGAGCGCAGGCGACGAAGGCGTCTGCCAGGATCAGGCTTATCTGGATGAACTTGTGGTTAGCGAGCATCTCCAGTGAGACCTGGAAATTGAAGGCAAACAGGAAGGGGATCAGGATGGCTATCAGGAGGAAGAAACGGTAGACCGGCTTGCGCTTGATAAGATCCTTTACAAATATCGTGACGGCACAGATCACCGCTATCACGAGAGTGAGGCCGGTCACGATGATTATGTATTTGAAGGTCTCCCATTCAGTTGCTTCGGGGATCACAAAGCCCGTGACTCTTTCAAGGCTTACGACGTTTCCCGCTCCTCCTGAGAAGACCATGGTCTGGATAAAGGAAGATGCGACTGCACAGACGGCCGTGGCAAGATAGAGGAGTCTTGCTTCCGAGAATACCGCCATTCCGAAGAGTATGAGGAGAGCGGCGATCAGTGCTGATCCGTGGAAGTAGGGCATCACTATAACGATAAGGCAGGCCGTAACCGCGATCCCGACGGAATTGAGAGGATCGGCTTTCCGGGGAAGCCATGCGTTGCGTGACCAGAAGAAATACTTGAGCGATTCGTTGGTGCTGTCAAATCTTAAGAAACTCGTACCCATCCTGCGCAGGTGCGGCAGGAAGAGGATGATGAGTATCAGTATGACGCTTACGCCAAGCATAAGATGGCGCTGGTTTGGATATACGTTGATGGCCCAGATGCCCCAGTCGTCGTAGGGCGTTTCCTTGTACCATGTAACGGATGAGCGGATCAGATCCAGGCTCTCGTTGAAGGATGTTCCCTGTTCGAGGAGGTCACGTATGTGAAGGAAGACGTTGAAAGAACTCCTGAAGAATACCAGGATCGGAGCGATCAGGAAGGAGATCCTCCTGCCGCTGATGAGTATTGAAAGAAGTCCCAGAAGAACGAGCGCGCAGCACATGGTGATTATGCTGGGCACGTTGACTGCGTAGTCCAAAGGCATGCCCATGTATTCGAGCATTCCGCAGAGGAAATAGAAGAAGAAATGGTACTGGATGCCGTTGCCGGAGAAGTGCATGTACTGGGTGGGGAAGTTGAATCCCGAGCCGAACGAGGAGACCATTGCTGTATGGGGAGAAAGATCCGAATAGGTGGAGTATCCCGCCATGAGGGTATTGCCGTCGATCCTGTATGTGTAGAACATAAGGAAGGTTGCGGCAACCGTGCAGAGGACTATCGACAGTGTATAGAAGATGACGCCGGCAACTGTCCTCTTGTACTGAGGCAGGGAGGATGCCAGGGGGTCGTCACGCTTTTCGCGTTTGGATACGATTATGAGATTGGTCAGGATAAGCCAGAGGAAGACCGCGAATACCACGAGGATCGAGATGTTCTTGCAAAGATCCGGGTTGTTGATGAAGTAGGAAAGCGCGAGCGCAGCATAGTAGTGAACGAAAGATACCGTAATGAGACCAATGGTTATGCCGCAAGGTACGGTAAACATCGCGGACGGGACGCACGTTGCTGTTTTCTTGGATGCGGCACAGGCCACGATAAGCCTTCTCGTATTCGGCAGAAGGAGCTGCAGAACAGACAAGCCGAAAGTCACACAAAGTACAAGATACATTACTGCGATCATAGATAATTCCTCTGTTTACATAATTAGACAGCATAAGTATAACAATAATCACTCCTATCTAAAAAAACACTTCGGTATGTCAGATTACAAATTTGTAACAAAATCGTAAGATGAGGCGACAAGGGGTATAATTAACCGAAAGACATGGAAAGGAATCAGAATAAGAAATGAAGATCACGGTACTGGAAGGCGGACTGTCCCCCGAGCGCGACGTATCCAAAAAATCAGCAAGGCTTATCGCCAATGCTCTTTTGCGAAAAGGTCATGAGGTGGCGCTCGTGGATCTCTACGACGGTATAGAGAATGACGATTCTCCAATAGGAACATTTTTCAGGAGAGGAACGGTTCAGCCTTATGAATACGATATTCCCGAGTCAGAGCCGGATCTGGAGGCTGTCATCGCATCACACGGCGGCAGGCGCGAGTGGGTCGGCCCCAGAGTGATCGAACTCTGCAAGGCTGCTGATTCCGTGGTTCTCGGACTTCACGGTTCTCACGGTGAGAACGGCCAGGTTCAGGCACTCCTTGACGCTTATAACATCAAATATACGGGCAGCGGATATCTGGGCTGCGCGATCGCCATGGATAAGGATTTCTCCAAGTCGATCGTTGCCGGCGCAGGTCTCGATACAGGCAGATGGTTTACCGATGATGCAGAGAACGTAACTCTCGAGCGCATCAAGAACGAGATCGGCATACCCTGTGTCATAAAGCCGATCGGCTGCGGTTCTTCCTGCGGCGTATCCGTTGTAAAGACCGAGGAGGAAGTATCAGCCGCACTCGCATATGCGGACAAATACGATCAGAGGATCCTTGTCGAGGAATTCCTTACCGGCCGTGAGATCACGGTCAGTATCCTTAATGACAAGGCGCTCCCCATCACTGAGATAATCCCTCACGAAGGTTTCTACGATTATAAGAACAAGTATCAGGCTGGTCTTACGACCCATATCTGCCCCGCCGAACTCGGTGAGGAGAAAACGAAGCAGATCGGTGACCTTGCCCTGAAGATCTTCCATCTTCTCAGGATGGAGCAGTACGGCAGGATCGACATGATAGTCGATGAGGAAAACGGAAAGATCTGGTTCATTGAAGCCAACAACCTGCCCGGCATGACCGATACTTCGCTCCTCCCTGAGGCAGCGACACACGCAGGAATATCATACGAAGATCTTTGCGATCAGATAGCAAGACAATGCGAAAAGAGAGCATAAGAGAAGTATTGGATCTCGGTATCATAGGAGGCGGCGCAGCAGGGCTGTTTGCCGCCTGTTTTGCTAAGAGGAGGGATATAAGTTTTCTTGTCCTTGAGAAGACCTCCTCCTGCGGCAACAAGCTCCTTCTTACGGGCGGAGGCAGATGCAACATCCTGAACCTCAAGTCCGCCGCTGAACTTAAATCCTGCTACCACGGCAAGGGCAATTTCCTATATCCGGCTCTCGCGGGATTTCCGCCGTCTGAAGCTTATGTCTTTCTCGAAAAGGAACTCGGTCTGAAACTCGCTGAAGAAGAGAATAACCGCATATTTCCGGCGTCTTTCAGATCCCGGGATGTCGTGGATGCCCTTACACGCGATATAGGGCAGGACAACATAAGGCTGAACTTTGAAGTGAGTTCGGCGGAATTAAGACCTGACGGGATCTGGGAAGTTAAGTCTTCAGCAGGCGACAGCCTCAGGTTCAGGAATATCTTGCTGGCAGCAGGAGGCATGTCATATCCAAATACAGGTTCGACCGGGGATTCATACAGGATCGCTTCGGCTGCAGGACACAGTCTGACAGAGACCAGGGCGGCTCTCGCGCCCGTAAAGACAGAGGAACGGAGCAGGATATCAGTCCCCGCCGGCCTTACGCTGAAAGACTGCAGGCTGAAGCTCGTTGACGGCGACAAGGTCATAAGGGAAACAACCGGTGACATGCTCTTTACTCACGACGGCCTTTCAGGGCCTGCCGTAATGGAGCTTGCAAGAGACATAAAAAAGGGTCAGGTCCTGAAGGCAGACCTTGCGCCTGGCCTTACAGACAGGATCCTTCTCGATCAGATGGACGGACACCCGGCAAAAAGATTCGTGAATGTACTGGCTCAATATATTCCTTTGTCTTTTGCGGAATATGCTCTGGCGGCTTCCGAAGCAGATCCGGGGATCTGCTGTCAGGCAGTAAACAAGACCTTAAGGAAGGCGGTCCTTGCGGTCCTGAAGGACTTTAAGATCACTGCTGCCGCAGATCCCGACATAAGGACGGCATATGTCACGGCGGGAGGAGTCGATACTGATGAAGTCGTAAGGAAGACCATGGAGTCCAAGATCGCCAAAGGACTTTTCTTAGCGGGAGAAGTGCTCGACTGCGACGGTATCAGCGGCGGATATAACCTCACGGCCTGTATCGCCCAGGCGAAGCTCGCCGTTGATTCTTTGAGGATCGTCTAAGCCGCTTATTGCCGAGAGAGCCTTTCTAATATAAAATATTAACAGCCACTTTTAGGGAGAGTTATCGATGAAAAGAGAAGATTATATCAGCTGGGACGAATATTTTATGGGCGTTGCCCACCTTGCCGCAATGAGATCCAAGGATCCCAATACGCAGGTCGGAGCATGTATCGTAGATGATGACAAGCAGATCCTCTCGGTCGGATACAACGGTATGCCGATCGGATGTTCTGATGACGAATTTCCCTGGGAGAGGGAAGGCGGCGTGCTCGACAGCAAATATGCTTTCGTATGCCATGCCGAGATGAATGCGATACTGAACTGCAAGGCCCCCAACATCAAGGGTTCCACATGTTATGTTACCCTGTTCCCCTGTAACGAGTGCACCAAGGCTCTTATCCAGAAGGGTGTCGGTAAGATCATCTATCAGTCGGACAAATATCACGATACCGATACGGCTGCTGCAGCAAGACAGATGCTGACGTCTGCCGGCGTCAAGTTCGAACAGTATGATCCCAGCGGCCGCAAGATCGAGCTGGAAGTCTGATTCTGCCTGTTAGGAAATTTGTCTATGAATATATTTGATGATCTGTTTCTTGCACAATTTGAATGGCCTTCCTGGCTCAGGTTCCCGAGGATCTTCGGATTACCTGAAGTGGAATCCGCCATGGTCTTTCTTGCCTCTTTTGTCGCCATCTTCGTGATAATCTTCGTTATCGAGGTCACAGTCAAAAAGCGCAGCTCCGAGAATAATGAGCGCAAGTCGATGGCCTGGAACAGAAGAGAGCGCAAGAAGAAGGATATCAAGGATGCCGCCCGCAAGTACAACGGCGAGGAGCTGTCCGAAGAAGATAACAAACCCGTTGATACCGGCATCAAGGTCAAGGAGGAAGACAAACAGAAAAAAGCGGCTGTCGTTCTCGGAAGCAATCTCGGCATGTCGGCAAAGAAGAAGGAGGAAGAAGAGAACGTTCCTCCGGAAGTCATCAACGGATATCTGCAGAAGTCTAATACGGCACCGATAAGACCCGTATATTCCAATACACCTGCGGCAAGAGCAGCCCAGAAAGCCGATCTTGAGAGCGAAGAGGAGGAGATCGCCGCAAAGTATGAACCCCCGAAGAAGGTCAAGGCAACGGCGCTGAAGCGCCCCACGGCCTCCAAAACGGCTTTCAGCCAGGAAGATGAAGCAGAAAAGGCAGCTGAAGCACCGGTTGCTGAAGAGCCTTCTGCAGAAGACGGCAAGCCCACGCCTTACGGTGCCATCGTAAGACCTGTCGTGGGAAGTGAAGTTGCCAATGCCGAAGTCGAGCGCCCGGCTGAAGTATCCGAAGTTACGCCCAAGATCGCCAAGACGGGTCTTGATGCCGCCAATGAAGCAGCGACCGCTCCCGTTAAGGGCTTTGCAGCTCCCCCGAAGGAAGCGGAGGATAAGGCCGCTCCCTCAGATGAAAGCGCATCTGAGAAGAAAGAAGAAGACTGATCTTAAAAGACTTTTTTGCCGGTCGTTGTATTTTCGCGAAAAGATGTTATTATCAACATATGACGGAAACGTCATCTTATTACACGCCAGAAACGGAGAATATTAATGCCACGTCCGGTCAGAAAAAGAAAAGTATGCACCAAGGATCTTAAATACCGTATGTTCGAGCCCGTGGGCCGTCCCCGCGAGGACATGCCCGTTGTCGAGCTGAACCTCGATGAATACGAGGTCGTAAGGCTCGTGGATCTGGAAGGCCTTACTCACGAGGAGTGCGCGAAGCATATGGATATCTCAAGGACCACAGTTACCGAGATATACGAGTCTGCAAGAAAGAAACTCGCGGATTTTCTGGTCAATGCCGCGCATCTTAATATCGTTGACGGATCGGATGCAAAGAATGTTGTCGAATGCCCCGGCGGTCTTATGGGCTGCGGGATGTCCTGTGTAAAGTACAGAAAGTAAGAAAGAGAGGAAAAGGATATGGCAAAGAATGCAACAGTAGAGTCGTTCAAGACAGATGTTATCGATTCCCCCATACCCGTGCTGGTGGATTTCTATGCAGACTGGTGCGGACCCTGCAGGATGCTGGGACCTTCCCTCGAACAGATCGAGACCCAGTACAACGGGAAGTTTACTCTCGTCAAGGTCAATGTCGATGAACAGGCACCTCTGGCGATGGAATACGGAATATCGAGTATTCCTGCCGTGAAGCTTTTCGTGAAAGGAAAGATCGTAGGAGAAGTCGTGGGAGTCAATCTTCCCGATATCAGAGTAATGCTCTCGGAATACGCGCTCTGAAGACCTTAAAGGATGATTACGGATGCTGCCTCAAAGAGGCAGCATTTTTTGCGTTCAGCAGTCTTAATACTTAAAAGCCGGCAGGAAGTCGTTGCCCGATGCATCGCTTTCCTGCACGAAGGCATTGGTTTGTCCCAGTTCCTCAAGATATGAGATCAGCTTGAGATAGTGATCTTCAGACAAGGTCTTTCCGAGTTCCGGCGGGAGTTTTCCTTCAAGTCCCGCGGGCGGCGTGTACTGGTTCATCAGACTTATGTAGATCCTGTCGTTATAGCGGGAGACCAGGTAATCCAGGATGTGCTTGCTGTCGAAAAGATTCCCCGGCAGCATGAGATGACGCACGATGGTTCCCCTTAAGAGAAGAGGACACCCGGGGTCTGTCTCATCAAGTACGGGGTCTCCCGTCTGCCTTAACATCTCGTCCAGGGCGAGGCAGGCTTTCGTAAAATACGAGGGCGCATGAGCCAGGTCAGACGAGAGGGCGGAAGAATAGAATTTCATGTCGGTAAGATAGATGTCTATGAGACCGTCCAGCATGCGCAGGGTGGAGACTTCTTCATATCCGGATATGTTGGCAGCGACCGGGATCTTCAGCCCTCTGTTCCTGGCGCACTCGATGCTGCGTGCTGCTTCCGGCGCATAGTGCATGAAGGTCACGAGATTGATGTTATGGACTCCGGAATCCTGCAGCATAAGGTAGCTGTCTGCAAGTTCTTCTGCCGTCATGGCCTTTCCTTTTCCCGAAAGGCCGTGCGAGATCATGTAGTTCTGGCAGAAGATGCAGCCCAGGGAACAGCCTTCGAAGAATACGGTGCCCGAGCCGCGCCTGCCCGAAATGACCGGTTCCTCGCCGTAGTGGGGCGCGATGAGGTTCACCTGCGGAAGGTAAGGGGCCTTGCAGAAACCAAGACCTTCGCTTTCGGTCCTTAAGGCATTGCACTGCCTCGGACATAGATTGCATATGTATTCCATCGGGATACCTCATGTGCGGATTTTATAAAGATTATACGCAACTTTGCCAAAAGAGTGGCCGTCAATAAGAGAAAATACAGTTTAATGACATATTCCGTATTATGTAAAAGTTCACTGATAAAGTGGTAAAATCTCGTTGAACATATTAAGGAGAGAACTTCTTCCTATGATGGGAAATTTGCACGAGGAGTGCGGAGTATTCGGAGTATACGGTGCACCAAGAGATGAAGTATCGTCTCTTATGTACTACGGCCTGTTCGCCCTGCAGCACAGGGGACAGGAGAGCTGCGGTATAGCCGTTAACGACGATGCAAAGATCACATGCCGCAAGGATATGGGTCTGGTCGGTGAGGTCTTCGACCCCGGGACTCTGGAATCCCTCAAGGGAACGATGGCGATCGGTCATGTAAGATATTCCACCACCGGCGCTTCCACTGCAGTTAATGCCCAGCCGCTCGTAACGCATTATGTCAAGGGTACGCTCTCCATAGCTCATAACGGAAATCTCACTAATTGCGACATATTAAGAAAAGAACTCGAGGATAAGGGTGCGATCTTCACGACTACCACTGATTCCGAGGTCATCTGCTACCTGATCGCAGGCCTCAGGAGCTCCCTCCCTTCAGTAGAGGAAGCCGTAGCCGGGACCATGAAGAAGATAAGGGGCGGTTATGCTCTTCTCGTAATGAGCCCTGCCAAGCTGATCGCTGCAAGAGATCCGCTCGGATTGAAGCCTCTTTGCATGGGAAAGATCGGAGACGCAGTTGTCTTCGCATCCGAAAGCTGCGCGCTGGCTGCGACCGGAGCAGAATTCATAAGGGATGTGGAACCGGGTGAAGTCATAATCCTGAGCCGCCACGGCATGAGATCCATATTCCCGATGGAAAAGAGCAAGCCTGCAAAGTGCATTTTCGAATATATATATTTTGCAAGACCCGACAGCAGGATCGACGGGGTCTCTGTTTTCGAGTCGAGGATAAAGGCGGGAGAAGTGCTTGCCCGCAAGAGCCCGGTCGAGGCCGATGTGGTCACGGGAGTACCGGAATCAGGAATAGATGCGGCACTGGGATTTTCGAAGGCGTCGGGGATCCCTTATGTCAAAGCGTTCGTTAAGAACAGTTATGTGGGAAGGACTTTCATCAAGCCTACCCAGCAGTCGAGACAGTCTTCGGTCAAGATCAAACTCAATCCCATATCGGAGGCTGTAAAGGGAAAAAGGGTCGTTATGTGTGACGACTCGATCGTACGCGGGACCACGATCGCGAATATCGTTAAGATGCTGCGCGATGCTGGGGCGACCGAAGTCCATGTCAGGATCTCGTCGCCGCCTTTCATGCATCCCTGCTTCTACGGTACGGATGTGCCTTCGTGCGAAAATCTTATAGCATGCCATCATTCGATCGAGGAGATCAGCAGGATAATCGGTGCTGATTCGCTCGTTTATCTTTCCGCGGAAGAGCTTTCCTATATCGTGTCCGATCCCGGAAGGTCTTTCTGTGATGCATGCTTCACGGGAGATTACCCCGTGACTGAAGGAATAGAGGAGCAGATAAAATGACAAAGAAGTCCGGCAGGAAAGGCATTGTCCTTGTCCTTGTCGTCATGATCCTTCTGCTGCTTGCAGCAGATGCATATCTTGTTATAAAATTCCGCGAGCGTGAGATCGCGAAGGTAAACAGGATGATCACCGTGGAGTGCGGCATGCCTCTTACCGGGGATATGCTCATGAACGGCGATCCTGCGATCGAAGACCTGTTTTCGACCAATCTCGATGTAAACATGATCGATACCAATGTACCGCAGATCGTAAGCTACAGTTACTATTTCTGGCGCGAAAAGATACCCTGCACGATCTATGTCGTCGATACCATTCCGCCTTCGGCAGAAGTGATCCCCCAGCACATGTTCAGCACCGACACGGTCCCCGAAGCAAAAGATGTGGTGCAGAATGTCTACGATCTCAATCCCTGTACCGTGGAATATGTTGATTTCCCGAAGATCGGCATGGGAGGCCACTACGATGTCGATGTCAGCGTCAAGGACTCTTCCGGCAACGAGACGGTAGTCAAGGTTCCCTTCGATGTTACACGCGACACCCTCCCTCCGGAGATAAGCGGAACGGAGGACAAGGAACTCTTTATAGGAGATCCCGTCAGCTACCGCGACGGAGTCACTGTCAGGGACAATTTCGATCCCGATCCTGTCTTTACGATAGATGCTTCCGCCGTGAACCTCAAAGAGGCAGGCACCTATCCGGTTATCTATACGGCGACCGATTTTACGGGCAATACGACACAGGTTACGATCAATATAACTCTTAAGGTCAAGCCTGAAGGCTATGTCGATCCCGAGGTGGTCTATGCCGCCGCACGCGAGGTCCTCGCCCAGATAACCAAGCCCGGCATGACGGATCTCGAGGTGGCATTGCAGATCACATACTGGTGCAGATACCATATCAACTACGGCAACAGGTCGGCATCGGGCTCCTGGACCGCGGCAGCTTATCAGGGACTTACTGCCAGGAACGGCAGGTGCTACACCTATGCCATGTCGGCAAGGGCCCTTTTCGATGTTGCGGGCATCGAAAACATGATAATCAAGAGAGAGAAATACGGCCGCTCGCCTCATTACTGGAACTACATCAAGATCGACGGCCAGTGGTACCATTGCGACAGTACGCCCCGCCACACGTACGGATCCTATGTCTTCGGTTACACGACCAAAGAGCTTCAGGCTTTCCGCGTGAACAACTACAACGGATACTACTATACCGTGGAAAACTATCCCAAGAGCGCCAAGGAATCGATCCAGGACAGGATAGATTATCCCAATCACAGGATACGTAACTGAGGCGATCAATGGAAAAGGACAGTCGAAGAAAGACAGGCCTGAAGATATTGGGCATCGCAGGGACCATATTCTTCTTTGCGAGCTATATTCCTTTCGTTATCCTGCCCTTCGCCTCGGCAGGCGGTGTCAGCGAGTCTTTGTTTGAAGGCAGGACCGTCTACGGCTGGCTTGCAGTTGCCAATACTTTCAAATGGTTTTGCATCATCCCGGTCTTCCCCGTCTGCCTGATATATCAGATCATATTCGGCTTCGCATACCTTAGGAGAAAACACACAGCCCTTAAGATATCAGCTGCAGCACTTGCAGCGCTGTTGATCATTTCAACGGCAGCAACCTGCGTTGTCTTTGCCTTCAGGGAGAAAGCCAGGACGGAAGAACTCCTGCCAAAGGTGAGGGCCTATCTGAAAGAAAACTACGGGGAGGAATTCGCCGGCAGCGCGGATCTTACGCTCTATTCCTACGATGCGGGAACTTTCAAGGGGAGATCTCCGGTCCTTCCCGCGGATAAGGTCTTCGAGATAGATGATTCACCTGACGGATACTACGATGACATTGTGGTCTGTTTTCTGGGTAAGAACAAGGACTACGAGGAAGGATTCAGGAAATATCTTGACTTAAGATACGGTCTGCCTGACGGCATGCACTGCCAGGTCCATATCTCAAGGATAGATTTCACGGGCTTTAAGGACGGCGCCGACACAACGATGCTCTACGATAAGACCTCTTATCAGATAGCGGGGGTTATGGTCGAAAAGGCTGCGGAAGACATCACACAGGATAAGTTCATTTCCCTGACCAAAGAGATGCTGAACGAATACATTCCCGGCATGGAGGGGGTCACATTAAAGTTCTTCATGATCTACGTGAAGGAGAAGGAGACAGGGAATACCGTCGGATGCATTCAGATAGACTTCCCTTCAGCCGAAACTCTGAACTATACTGTAGTACAGATAGAACGCCGTATTTACGAGGGTGCTCCGGAGACGATCTGGGACGACGTTTTCTATGCAGAGGAGGTATAGGCATGTCTGAACTTTTGAGCAAGATCAATTCGCTCGCGATCTTCCGCGATGTCAGGACCAAAGAACCCTTTATCAGCCTTGTAAGCTTTCTTGAGGCTGTCGATGAGGTCGGTGTGTCCCAGGAATCGATAATCGAAGCCTATTCGGAATTCGTCGGCGAAGTGTATACGATATCTTCGGACGGTGATTTTTCGGAATGCGTAAAGAAGGCCGTCATGGATTCTGACAATCCCTACCGCACGGCCTGCATCGAAAATAAGAAATCCGAAGGCAAACAGAGCATCTCTGCCCTTCTCTCCATGATGGCGGACAACGAGCTCAAAGTCCTTGATGAGATAGCATCCCTGTCATATCCGGACCTTGCCAAATATATCTTCTACGAAGGTTACATACCCCAGTTCAAGAGTTCGGGGCTCCACATCTCCAAAAGCTACAAGTCCATGATCGACCGCCTTACCTGACAGGCGGCCGTTCCTGTTACCGTGGCATATCTTATTAAAAAATGATAAAATATAGCATATTGCTGAATATGGGACAGGGTCCCGGAAGGGTCAGATTCCCGGAATAAAGGAGGCATGATTTATGGGTATAGGTAGAGGAAAAGGAAAGAAACTGACGAGCGGGCTCCTGAGCCTTGCGATGATGTTGAGCGTATTCTCCGGAATGAGTTTTACGGTTTTCGCAGATGATGAGCAGGGGTATCCTCTTTACGTAGGTGCAGAACAGGTTACTTATGAAAATATGTCATCTTTCGGCGGAGAGGCAACGGATTCATTTGTTTTTGATGACTCCGGTTCCGTCAGCAAACTGACTTTAAAAGATGCGACTTTCACCGATACGGTCAAATATACGGGAACAAAGAGTCTGAATGTTATTCTGATCGGTGATAACTCCATAGATGTCACAGATCCGGAAAGTACAGATGAAGTTGACGGCTTTGTTTCCACACAGGCAGACGTAACATTTATGTTAGACAATAATAATCCCGGTTCCCTTAGCATAAAAGCATCGGGGATCGGAATATATGCTGCATCATCCGGCACTCAGATCACTACGATCGCTTGTGATATCAGCGTTGAAACTGACAATGACGGTGTATCAGCCGTTGTGGCTACTCGCTTTACACAGAGAGGCGGCAGCCTGGATCTGAAGGGCGTTAATTCCGCTCTTACCTGTGAGACGGGAACGCTGGAAGCTAACGGCGTCCTGAATGCCGTTGCTACCGGAACGGCTTCTAGCTGTTACGGTATCAACCTTACCGCAGAAAGCAGTACATTTACCATATCCAGCGGCTCATTTACGGCAAGCGGCAATGGCAAAGCTATAAACGGCAAGGTCAAGAACAAGGAAGCCGGTATGGGATGGACGTCAACTAATCCGACCACTATTGGTAAAACTATTAATCCCAGTGAATCAGGACAGACTCTCACATATAAGAAAGTCCAGTTCCCGTCGCCCTACAAGTCCATTGAATCGATCAATGTTACCGTTCCCGTTCCTCAGATCGGATCAAGCGTTACTGCGGATGGTTCCGTTGAATGCACAATAGAGGATGCTGATGCCAACTATGTGATCTCGGAAGCAAAGTATACGACTACTGCCAATCCGGTCGAAGGTGACATGGATATCGGATATACGATCAAGTTCGCTCCCAAGGACGATACCTATATCTTCCCGGCAGGATCTTCCGATGTTACTTTGACTGTCAACGGCACGACTTATACTGTAGGCAAGAATGATTTTGTTAGTAATCTTCTTACTTTCTCGGGTACCGTCAGGACAGCTGCAAAGCAGGATCAGACCATCACGGGCGTAGAGAGTTCTTATACGATCAAGGTCGGAGACAAGATCCAGATCGAACCCGCTGCACAGGGTGCAATTTCCGTTACGGGCAACACCGGAGTAGTGGACTATAAGAAGGTTGAAGGTACGAACAAGTTCGAGATCACAGGTAAGGCCGCCGGTTCTGCCGAGATCACGGTCAAAGCAGCAGCTACACCTTCCTATAAGGAAGCAAGCAAGGTCATCACAATCACGGTCGCCAAGGGCGATTCTTCCCTGACAAAGGCACCTGCCGCCAAGGATCTCACCTATACAGGTGCTGATCAGGCTCTTGTAGATAAGGGAGAAGCAACAAACGGAACAATGCAGTATGCGCTCGGGTCCGATAACAAGACTGCTCCTACATCCGGATGGTCCACGAGCATTCCCTCAGGCAAAGATGCCAAGACATACTATGTATGGTACAAGGTCGCTGGCGGCAGCAACTACAGCGGCGTTGAACCCGCTTGTGTTTCTGTAAAGATCGCCAAGGCCAAGGCAACCCTGTCAAAGACACCTGAAGCTAAGTCTCTGACCTACAATAAAGCGGATCAGGCTCTTGTAAGCACGGGTACCGCTACTGCAGGCACTTTGATGTATGCAGCCGGCAAGGATTCCAAGACAGCCCCGACATCCGGCTGGACAACTTCCGTTCCCACCGGAAAGGATGCAGGAACATACTATGTATGGTACAAGGTTGAAGGCAATGACAACATCACAGGCATTGCAGCTAAGTGCATCACGGTGAAGATCGCCATGGGTCAGGCAGAAGTTTCCAAGGCTCCCGCCGCTAAGACCGGCCTTAAGGAAAACGGCACAGATCTGGCACTCGTCAGTGCAGGTACAGCAAAGAACGGTACCTTGAAGTACGCTCTCGGCAAGGATGCCAAGACAGCTCCCAAGTCCGGCTGGACGACATCCGTTCCTACGGCAAGTGAAGGCGGAACATACTATGTCTGGTATAAGGCAGAAGGAGATTCAAATTACAGTGACAGTGCAGCAAAGTGCATTACCGTAAAGATCGCTGAAGATACTTCAAAGACTTCGATCAAGAATGCCAGTGTCGGCTTCGAGCATAAAGAATATCCTTATGTAGGTATTCCCGTACACCCCAATATCTCCGTAGTATTGAACGGCACACAGCTTAAAGGTAAGGAAGAATTTACCGGTGAACTCAAGGATAACGACAAGGTCGGAACAGCTTCCCTCACCATTACCGGTGTCGGAAAGTATAAGCATTCCATAACAAAGACCTTTAAGATCGTTACTGCATCCGTCGCATGCAGCAAGACTTTTGAATCTAATGTCAAAGATGCAACTGATTGGAGTTCCTCCGACAAGACTATCGCCACGGTCGACAGCAACGGCAAGATCACAGGCAAGCAGGCCGGTTCTGCCACCATTACCTACAAGTATAAGGGTGAGACCAAGACTTTCACCATCCAGGTACTCTATAAGGATGTTATCAAGTCCTCTGATTTCTGGTATGAGCCTACCTACTATCTGTCCGGACTGGGCGTAGTCAAGGGTTACGACAACCAGACCAAGTTCAAGCCTGACAATGACTGTACGAGAGCTCAGATGGTTACATTCCTCTGGAGGCTCAACGGCAGCCCCAAGCCGAAGTCAACGACGACTGCATTTACTGACATCAAGAAGAGTGACTACTACTACAATGCAGTTCTCTGGGCGGTAGAGCAGGGCATCACGACAGGTACATCCAAGACCAAGTTCGGACCTGCCGGCGTGTGTACGAGAGCCCAGACGGTTACATTCCTCTGGAGAATGGCAGGAAAGCCCGCAATAGGTGATGCAAAGAATCCTTTCTCCGATGTTAAGAAGGGACAGTACTACTACGAAGCAGTTATCTGGGCATCCAATCAGAAGATCGTTGCAGGTTACAAAGACGGAACCTTCAAGCCTTCAGGTAAGTGCGCAAGACGTCAGATGGTTACATTCCTTTATAAGTACGACAAGTTCGTAAACGGTAAAGGCTGATCAGCTGAAAGACTGAGATGAACAGACCGCCCTTCGGGGCGGTCTTTTTATGTCTTTTCGAATAAACGGGATAAGGTCAGGCTGACGCTTCTTTGAGCTTTGTCTTTTTCCATTGCCGGATCTGTCAGCGGGATGATCTTGCTGAATCCCGCATCGGTCAGTGCATCAGCTTCATCAGATAAAGTGCCTGTGATCCCGTATACGGGTTTGCCGTATCTTGCAGCCAGCTGCAGCACTCTGAATGGCGCCTTGCCGTTAAGTGTCTGCCCGTCCATCCTGCCTTCGCCTGTTATCACGATATCGCAGTCCTTGATATGTTTTTCGAGTTCCGTTGTCTCCGTGACCAGTTCCGCGCCTGATACTATCTTAGCGTTAAGAAAATTCCTGAGGGCAAAGCTTAAGCCCCCTGCAGCTCCTGTTCCCGATTCAAAAGGATCGGCATCGATGATCTTTGCGAAAGACATGAGCCAGGAATCCATCTTGCAGGCCATGTCGTGTGAAGCACCCTTCTGAGGGCCGTAAACGAAGCTTGCGCCGTCCTTACCGCACAGGGGGCTCGTTACATCGGTCGCTGCCAGGATCTCTATATCCCGGCCCTTCAAAGAGCTTGTATCTATGGAATGAAGATCTTTAAGGCCTGTCGCGCCTGCAGCTGTCTCTTTGCCGTCCTTGTCTTTAAAGGAGCATCCCAGAGCCTTAAGCATCCCTGTCCCGCCGTCGTTGGTGGCGCTGCCGCCCATGAAGATGACTATCCTGTCGGAGCCTCTTTCGATCGCATCCCTTATCAGTTCTCCTGTCCCGTATGTTGTCGCTTCGTAAGGGTTTCTTTTTTCGGGAGGGACGAGGGTCAGGCCGGACGCTTTTGCCATTTCGATATAAGCGGTTCTGTCTTTTTTCGAAAAGAGATAGTATGAGTCAACCGGATCACCCAGGGGTCCTCTGACTTTAAGCTCGCACCGTTCGCCTTCCATGAATGGAGCGATCGCATCGATGGTTCCTTCGCCTCCGTCGGCAAGAGGCAGCACCTTTAGTTCGGCATCAGGGCATGAACGGAGGATGCCTTCTTTTGCGGCATTTCCCGCTTCAAGAGAAGTCATGCTGCCTTTGAACGAATCCATTGCGATAACGATCTTCATGGGCACTCCTTTGGTCCTGATCTGATTGGATTATAGCATTGACTGCCATAATCTTTCTTTATTGACACAATCTAATCACAATCAGGGTTGGAGATACACATATTATTAATCTTTTGTTCAACCCGTTTACAAGAGCCTGGAATATAATAAAACTATCAAGTAAGTACCCGCTTGAAGATATTGAGTTTGTTTGGAGGAGGTGATTCCGATGGGACAGATTGAAGATCGATCCGTAATGGGCCTCATGTCCCGCGGATCGCATGATGGTATCTCCTCCGGATTCGTTTTTTTCTAAGGTTTTTTCAAGTTTGGAGGAGGTTATCGTCAGATAACCGATTAACAGTCAACAAAGAGTCGTCGTGCCGAGGCGACTCTTTTCTATTTGTCATTATCTTCGAAAAGTTTCCGAAAAAAAAGGACTTCAGTCTGAAGTCCTTTTAATTCTTTCATATGACCCGTGTTGATCTTAGTTCTTTTCTTCCTTCTTGCCCTTGACCATGAAGAAGTAGATCACCCAGGCTGCGGCGTAGAGAGCCATGGCAGTTGCGATGATGAGGGAATAGTTCTTTCCGGAGTTGGAAAGGATCACTTCGGAGAGGTTGTTGCCGGTAAGTCCTGCAACAGCCCATGCAGAGAGGGCGAGACCGTGGATCTTTGAAATGTTCTTCATGCCGAACCTGGATTCGAGCAGGGCGGGAAGCGTAGAGAAGCCGCCGCCGTAGCCAAGGTTAATGATCATGAGCAGGATGATTATTATGAATCCGAAATTGGCGGCAAGGCTCAATGCGCAGATCGCTGTGCAGGATATGAAGATTATGCTGTAGACAGTCGCGCGGTCCTTCATCTTGTCGGAGACAGTGGAATAGCCTATGCGTCCGAGTGCGTTGCATACTGCGGTCACGGAAGGAACGACGCTGATGATAACGGCGAGGACTGCAAGACCTGCGAACTTCTCGTTGAGGAGCTGCTTCTCATAAGTGATGAGCATAAGGCCGCAGTGGATGTTGATGTAGAAGATGAGCCAGATGCCGATAAAGGTCTTGTTCTTGAGCATCGAGCTGACTTTGAAACTGTCGTTGACGGCTTTGCTCTCGACCCAGTCTGCAGGCTTCTTGAGGAGAAGGTGTCCTGCAAACATCATGACGAAATAGATGCAACCCAGTATGATGAACATTGCAGAGATGCCGAATGAATTCTGCAGGAGTTCCATGACAGGCGTTGCGATTGCCTTGGCAAGACCGAAGCCCATGATGGATATGCCCGTCGCAAGGCCCTTATGGTCCTTGAACCAGAGCATTAAAGTCTTAACGGGAGTCAGGTATCCTATGCCCAGACCGATACCCATGATGCAGCCGTAGAATAAGTAGATGAGGATGAGTGCTGCTATTCCGGTGCAGAACTTTATCGTAAGGCCCGTTCCGAGCATGCCCGTCGTAAAGCAGATGGCGGAGATAAGGGAGGATCTGTGGATGTTCATCTCGACGATCTTGCCTGCGAATGCAGCTGACATTCCCAGGAAGAATATAGCCAGTGAGAATGCCCAGCCGACTGCGAAAGTGCTCATGCCGATCCTGTCTGCGATTGCTTCCTTAAACGTACTCCAGCAATACACTGTTCCGATCGAACAGTGTATCAGCAAAGCGGGAATTGCCGCTCTCGTCCATTTGTTCATGTGATTGTCCCCTCGTATGAATGTTGCGGAATTTTTACGCCTGATAGTATATATGGTACCACTATAGTGTTATTCTTAATGCGTAATAATACACAAGAATTAAGGAAGGGATTAGTGCATCTCATGCAGTTTTGGCAGTTTGCTGTAATATGGTTTATCCTGACTAACCTTGCGGGCTTCGCGGCCTTTGCTGCCGACAAGCATTTTGCGGGGACCGGCAGGCGCCGTATCATGGAAAGAGACCTTATCCTGCTGGCACTTATCGGCGGAGCATGGGGCTGTCTTCTCGGCATGATCTTATGCCGCCACAAGACGAGGAAAAACAAGTTCAGGATCTGGATCCCTTTCTTCTGCGTTTGGTATATCTTCCTTTGCATCTTCCTGACTTACCAGAATAATCATCTTGTGATCACGCATTATGATACCGGTACTTCCGTGGGGGTGAGAGTGGTCCAGATATCGGACCTTCACAACATGAACATCATGTGGGATAAGGACAGGATCACCCGCGAGACCAAAGCACTCGATCCTGACATCATCGTCCTTACGGGCGACATAGCCGATTCAACTCATACTGATATAGGTTCAGCTCTTTATACCGCAGGCGAACTTGCCAAGATCGCAGATACTTATTTTGTTACCGGCAACCATGAATACAGGCTGTCGGAGGATAACTATTTTAAGCTCATAGACGGTCTTGCTTCTGCTGGGGTGAAGGTCCTGTCGAATTCTTACGAGGTCGTCGAAAAGGAAGGGTCGAAGTTCGTTCTCATCGGACTTGAGGATTATTCGCTTGAGGATAACACATTGACAGCTCTTGTTAAGCAGGCGGAAGAAGAGAACGGATCTGACCTGAAGAAGGTCGTGCTCGCCCATGAACCGCAGTATATCTCCAACTACTCGGCGGCTGGTGCGGATATCGTTTTCGCTGGGCACGCTCACGGAGGACAGATCGTCCTGCCTGGCATAGGTCCCCTCGCAGCACCTGACCAGTGGCTTTTCCCAAAGTATGCATCCGGGATCGTTCAGGAGGGAGGCACAAAGATGGTCATAAGCCGGGGTCTCGGAAACAGCATCTTTCCTTTCAGGATCAACGATTTCCCGGAGATCGTGGTGTGTGAGATTTGATAACAAGGCGACCCGTCTGTGATATAATCAGGCTATCAATCTTTTATATGGGAGGATACAACTATGGACATGCCCGACATCAACAAGATCAAGGAAGGCGCAAGTGACGCACTCGAGCAGGTAGCTAACAACGAGCAGGCTAATGCAGTCTACGAGAAGGTAGCAGACACCATCGAGGATAAGACGAAGGTAGATGTACCTTCTGCAGCAGACCTTTCCAAGATGCTTGGAAACTGATGATCTTGTAAGACTATAAGAAGACAGGGAGGCCCGCACAAAGATGCGGGCCTTTATAGGTTCAGAGAGGTGATGGGATGTTCATACTGCATTTCGCCACGCAAAAACTGCCAACCGCCACGGTTTCCTTCAAAGGGCGGGGAATGTTGATAATATTACGCTAACATATTCCGGACAAAGGAGACAGGGCCGATGAACGAGACTTGGGTCCTGATCGCCAGGATCTTCCTTCAGATATTCCCTTTCCTTTTTTCGGGGGCCTGTCGGTATACTTTATCGATGAGGTCTTAAGATACCGTTTAAGATACAAGAGAGTCCTCTTCCCGGTGAGCTCGTGATAAAAAATCCTTGACAAACATCTTTTCATGGAATATCTTTAGTGCTAAGTGAAAAAAGCAAACCGTTGATTCGGAAGTAAAGGTGATCACAGCGCCTACAGAGAGTCCCGTAAGCTGAGATTGGGGCGGAGAGCAGGTCATCATAATGGTCCGATGAGGGCATGGTCAAAAGCTTATGCTGAGTATTCCATGACGGAAGGCCCCGTTAGAAAGCCCCGGGTATGTTGGTACCTGAGTAAGTGCACAAGTGATTGTGAATCAAGGTGGCACCGCGGATTATAATATGATTCGTCCTTGACAAAAAAGCTATCGGCTTTTTGTCGGGGATTTTTTATTGCCTCCCTCGAAAAGCCGGAAAGACGAACGAGAAGGAGGTAACCGGAATGAAGTTTGCACCTGCAAAAGATGAGATCCTGAAGATCGCAGCGGAAGGCAGATACCAGATCGCTCCCGTTAAGTGCGAGATGCTGTCCGACATGAGGACGCCGATCGAAGCGCTGAAGATCTTAAAAGGCGTATCAGATCACACTTATATCCTTGAATCAGTTGAGGATCAGGAACGCTGGGGAAGATATACCTTCCTGGGCTTCGATCCCACTCTTGAGATCACCTGCATGAACGGTCACCTCAAGATAGGTGACGAAGAATACGAGACATCCGATCCCGGAAGCTATATCAGAAAGCTCATGGAGGGCTATAAGTCGCCCGTTATCAGCGGCATGCCTTCCTTCACCGGCGGACTTGTCGGATATTTCTCCTACGACTACATCAAATATGCCGAGAAGAGCCTGGACCTCGACTGTGACGATCCCGGAAACTTCAAGGACTGTGACCTTATGCTTTTCGATAAGGTCATTGCATTCGATAACCTTAAACAGAAGATCATCCTCATAGGCAATGTCAGGCTCGACGATGCCGGAGAGGATTACGCCAAGGTTACATCAGACCTTGAAAAGATAGCAAACCTCTTAAACACCGGCAGGCCTGCCCCCGAAGATGCGGGCAGGCTCCTGTCGGAGGTCCGCCCTCTTTTCAACGAAGAAGAATATTGCAGCATGGTCGAGCGCGCAAAGCACTATATCAAGGAAGGAGACATCTTCCAGGTGGTCCTTTCCAACAGGCTCGAGGCTGATTACGAAGGTTCCATCCTCAATGTCTACAGAGCCCTCCGCGTCATGAACCCTTCGCCTTACATGTTCTATTTCTCAGGCACCGATGTCGAAGTTGCAGGCGCATCTCCCGAGACGCTGGTCAAGCTCGAAAACGGTGACCTCTACACCTTCCCTCTTGCGGGAACACGCCCGAGAGGAAAGACAGAGGAAGAAGATAAAGCCCTGGAAGCCGATCTTCTTGCCGATCCCAAGGAACTTGCCGAGCACAACATGCTCGTGGACCTCGGCCGCAACGACATCGGCAAGATCGCGAGGTTCGGATCAGTTGAAGTCATCAAGTACCATTCGATCGAAAGATATTCCCACGTCATGCACATCGGATCGACCGTAAAGGGCCGTATCAGGGACGACAAGGATGCTCTCGATGCAGTGGATGCGATCCTGCCTGCAGGAACCCTGTCGGGAGCTCCCAAGATCAGGGCATGCCAGATAATCAATGAGCTCGAGGGCAACAAGCGCGGCATCTACGGCGGCGCCATAGGCTATATCGATTTCGGCGGGAACCTGGATACCTGCATCGCGATCCGCCTTGCATACAAGAAGAACGGCAAGATCTACGTAAGGAGCGGCGCAGGCATCGTATACGATTCCGTTCCCGCCAATGAGTACCGCGAATGCATCAACAAGGCTGCAGCGGTAATAAGGGCGATCGAGAACGCCGACGAGATGTGAAGGAGGAAAAAGATGATACTGATAATAGATAACTACGACAGTTTCTCATATAACCTCTATCAGCTGATCGGCGAGATCACGCCCGATATTGAAGTCATAAGGAATGATGCACTTACAGCGGATGCGATCCTTGCAAAGGCTCCTTCGGGAATAGTCCTGTCACCGGGCCCCGGGCGCCCCTGTGATGCAGGCGTCTGCGAGGAGGTCGCAAAGGCTGCAGCAGGCAAGATCCCCGTCCTGGGTGTCTGCCTTGGCCACCAGGCCATCTGCGAAGCCTACGGCGGAGTCGTAACCTATGCCAAGGAACTCATGCACGGCAAGCAGTCCGATACGAAGATCGATACCCAAAGCAAGATCTTCCGCGGGATGCCTGAAGAGATAAAGGTGGCAAGATACCATTCCCTTGCGGCTGAAGAGGAGTCTCTGCCGGATTGTCTCAGGGTAACCGCAAGAACGTCAGACGGCGAGGTAATGGCTGTAGAGCATAAGGAATATGAGATCTTTGGCCTCCAGTTCCACCCGGAATCCATAATGACACCTGAAGGCAAGACGATACTTAAGAACTTTATAAACATCGCGAGATAAAAGGAGGATATGAAGATGATAAAGGAAGCAATCGAAAAGATCGTAAATAAGGAAGACCTGACCTACGATGAGGCCTATACCGTAATGAACGAGATCATGAACGGCGAGACGAGTCAGACACAGAACGCCGCATTCCTTGCAGCTCTTTCCACAAAGAGCGCAAAGGCAGAGACGATCGATGAGATCGCAGGCTGCGCCCAGGCCATGCGGGAGCATGCAACGCCCCTGGAACATCCGGGTCTCAAGACGCTCGAGATCGTCGGCACGGGCGGAGACAGGGCAGGCAGCTTTAATATCTCCACGACATCGGCATTTATAGCTGCAGCCGCAGGCGCCAACGTCACCAAGCACGGCAACCGCGCAGCATCGTCCAAGTCCGGTACGGCAGACTGCCTCGAGGCTTTGGGAGCAAATATCAATCTTGAGCCCGAGAGCTGTTCAAGGATCTTAAGGGAATCCGGTTTCTGTTTCCTTTTCGCGCAGAAATATCACACATCCATGAAGTATGTCGGCGCCATCCGCCGCGAACTCGGCTTCAGGACCGTGTTCAATATCCTGGGACCCATAACGAATCCCGCTCATCCCGAAGGATACCTGCTCGGTGTCTACGATGAGTATCTGGTAGATGTTGTAGCTGAGGTTCTGAAGAGCCTCGGCGCAGAGCGTGCCATGGTCGTTTACGGACAGGATAAGCTCGACGAGATCTCCATCTCTGCAGCAACGACTGTCGCTGAGCTCAAGGACGGTGTGATCACAAGATATGAGATCAGTCCCGAACAGTTCGGTCTTGAAAGAGGAACAAAGGAAGAGGTCGTCGGAGGCAGCCCTGAAGAGAACGCTGCCATCACCCGCGGAATCCTGGATGGTTCCATCAAGGGCACGCGCCGCAACATCGTTCTCATGAACGCAGGTTCCGCTATCTACGTTGCAGGCAAGGCTGACAGCATCGCTGACGGCATCAGGATCGCCGGTGAGATGATCGATTCCGGCAAGGCAACAGAAGCGATGAACAAGTTCATCGAATTATCGAAAAAGGTTTGATCTGATATGAGTGACATTCTTGAAAAAATAGCTGAGCATACCAGGATAAGGGTCGCCAAGGCGAAAGAATCCGTATCCGAAGAGATCATGCGCGACAGGGCATACGAGAAGCTCGTGTCGGAGAACGGCAGGGTACCGTCTTTCACGGACGCTCTCGCGAAGCCCGGGATGAGCTTCATCTGCGAGTGCAAGAAGGCGTCCCCGTCCAAGGGCATCATCGCAGAGGATTTTCCTTACCTTGAAATAGCAAGGGAATACGAGGAAGCCGGCGCTTCCGCGATATCGGTCCTCACCGAACCCGAGTGGTTCAAGGGCTCCCTGAACTATCTGGAGGAGATAGCATCCTCGGTGTCCGTACCTGTCCTCCGCAAGGACTTTACGGTATCACCCTACATGATCTATGAAGCATATCTGGCAGGCGCATCCGCGGTCCTCCTGATCTGTTCCTTACTTGACGAGAAGACTCTCTGTAAATACAGGAACCTGGCGGAAGACCTGGGACTTGCAGCCCTGGTCGAAGCGCACGACGAAGACGAAGTTAAGATGGCGATTGATGCCGGAGCTTCGATCATCGGTGTCAACAACCGTGACCTGCGCACTTTTGAGGTCAATGCCGCCAATTGCTTAAGACTCCGTGATAAAATACCTGAGGGGATCCTCTTCGTTGCCGAGAGCGGCATAAGTTCAAGCGAAGACATAAGGCTCCTCCTCGATAACAAGGTAGATGCGGTTCTTATAGGTGAAGCCATGATGAGGTCAGCCGACAAGAAGGCATTCCTGGCAAAGCTCAAGGAGTAATACATGACAAAGATCAAGTTCTGCGGTTTAAGGCGCGAAGACGATGTAAGGTACGCAGCGATGCTCGATGCCGACTACGCAGGATTCATAATGTCGCAGAAATACGCCCGCTACGTAAGTCCCGAACAGGTCCTCGACTGGAAGGCGCTTCTGCCCCCGAAAACACAGACCGTCGGAGTGTTCGTCGATGAACCTCTGGACTATGTAATAAGATCCGCGGAAGATGCGAGACTTGATCTAATCCAGCTTCATGGAAATGAAGATAACGAGTACATAAATGCCATACGCAGCAAAACCTTCCTCCGGGTGATCAAGATGATCAGGCCTGAATCTGAAGAGGATGTCAAGGCAGCCCGCGAGAGCGTGGCCGATTACATCCTTCTCGACTCGGGTGTCGGAGGGACCGGCAAGACCTTCAACTGGTTCTATGCCGGAAGAATGACCAGGGACTATTTCCTGGCAGGAGGCTTAACACCTGACAACATAGGTGAAGCCGTAAGAAAACTTCACCCTTTTGCCGTTGACGTCAGCTCCGGTGTTGAAGATGACGGCGTGAAGGACTATTCGAAAATGATAAGATTTGCCAGGGAGGTAAGATCATATGAATGATCCCAAAGGAAGATTCGGGATCCACGGCGGACAGTATATCCCCGAGACTCTGATGAACGCCGTGATCGAGCTCGAAGAAGCATATAACCACTACAAGGCTGATCCCGCCTTTAACAAGGAACTTACGGATCTGTTCAACAACTACGCAGGACGCCCCAGCCTTCTCTATTACGCTGACAAGATGACGCGTGACCTCGGAGGCGCCAAGGTATATCTCAAGCGTGAGGACCTGAACCATACGGGTTCCCACAAGATCAACAATGTTTTAGGCCAGGCTCTTCTCGCCAAGAAGATGGGCAAGACCCGCCTCATCGCCGAGACCGGTGCAGGCCAGCACGGCGTTGCCACTGCAACAGCTGCGGCTCTTCTCGACATGGAATGTGTCGTCTTCATGGGCGAAGAGGATACGATCCGTCAGGCTCTTAACGTTTACAGGATGAGACTTCTGGGAGCCACGGTCATCCCGGTAAAGACCGGTACCAGGACCCTGAAGGATGCCGTTTCCGAAGCGATGCGCGAATGGACTTCAAGGATATCCGATACACATTACTGCTTAGGTTCCGTTATGGGACCTCACCCCTTCCCGACTATCGTCCGTGATTTCCAGGCCGTTATCTCCCGCGAGATCAAGTCCCAGATGATGGAAGCCGAAGGGCGCCTGCCGGATGTCGTAATGGCATGCTGCGGCGGCGGTTCCAATGCCATCGGATCTTTCTATCACTTCATCGAAGACAGTTCCGTAAGGCTCATAGGTTGTGAGGCCGCAGGAAGAGGTATCGATACCTTCGAGACTGCCGCCACGATCAACACGGGCAAGCTCGGTATCTTCCACGGCATGAAATCCTATTTCTGCCAGGATGAATTCGGACAGATCGCACCCGTATATTCGATCTCAGCCGGCCTCGACTATCCCGGCATCGGACCCGAGCACGCGAACCTTCACGACACGGGCCGCGCAGAGTATGTTGCCGTAACCGACGAAGAAGCCGTAAAGGCTTTCGAATATCTTTCACGCACAGAGGGCATAATCCCCGCGATCGAATCGGCTCATGCAGTGGCGCATGCGCTCAAGCTCGTCCCGACGCTTGATAAGGACAAGCTTGTGGTCATCACGGTCTCCGGCCGCGGAGACAAGGACTGCGCTGCGATCGCAAGATACAGAGGGGAGGATATCCATGAGTAATATAGCCAAAGCATTTGCCTCAGGCAAAGCGTTTATACCTTTTATCACATGCGGCGATCCGGATCTGGATACGACCTATGAGATCGTCGTTGAAGCGGCCCGCTCAGGCGCAGACCTCATCGAGCTCGGGATCCCCTTTTCGGATCCCACGGCCGAAGGACCCGTTATCCAGGAGGCGAGCCTCCGCGCGTTGTCTTCCGGGACCACGACAGATAAGGTCTTCGATCTTGTTACGAGACTTCGCGAGACTGTAACCGTCCCGATGGTCTTCATGACTTATGCCAACGTTGTCTTCTCCTACGGCTCCGAGAGATTCATCTCCCGCTGCGCCGAAGTAGGCATAGACGGACTGATCCTGCCCGACATTCCTTATGAGGAGAAGGGTGAATTCGTGGATATCACACGTAAGTACGGAGTTGACCTGATATCTCTTATCGCACCCACTTCCGAGGACCGCATCTCCATGATCGCATCCGAAGCCGAGGGATTCATCTATGTTGTATCCAGCCTCGGTGTTACCGGTGTCAGGAGCAAGATCACGACAGATATCCCTTCACTCGTTGATGCCATCAGGGCAAGTTCTTCCGTACCCTGTGCCATCGGCTTCGGCATCTCAACTCCCGACCAGGCTGCTGCCATGGCTGAGTGCGCCGACGGTGTCATTGTAGGGTCTGCGATAATGAAGATAGTTGCTGAGTACGGCAAGGACGCTCCCGCGCACGTCGCCAAGTACGTTAAGTCCATGAAGGATGCCATAAGCTGAAGTTATAAGTGTGTGTTCACAAATCTGCTCACAATTTTCTGTTTATTGTGAACACTTTTGTGAACAAAAGCGCTTTTACCCCCTTGGTTCACAAATCTGTTCACAACTCGAGGTTTTTTGTGAGCACTTTTGTGAACACTTTTTTGAAAACCGGAAATTCAGGTTAGCAGTTTTCTATTCCAAAGATTATGGCTTTCTTTATCTCATCGGTTGACGGCAGCCAGTCTTTTCCGCCGAAAACAAATATCACATCGTGATTTGGGATCAGGTTGACACTTATGTAGTTTGTAATCTTGTAGTTGACATTGTTCATATATACAGGGTCATCGATACGCCCGGCAAATTCAAATCCCACACACCTTCCGCGCTCAGGAACAGGAACAACCATATCCATGAAGAATATGCCTGCGGGGGTAATTATAGGAAACTCGTTTTTGAAACTGATGCCAAGATCTTTGAATGCCTGAGCTGCGATCAGTTCGAACCTGGAGCGGAGAACAATGTCCTCAAAGACATAAGGAGTTTTATTCGGATGGGGATTGTTGCAGTTTGGATGGTTCAGATAATTCTCAAGAGTCATCTGTTCGGGGACGGGCAGAGACCGGCGTAAGGGCGGGGGAGGAAGCAGATCAACAGATGGATAGTATTTTTTCCATTCTTTGAGGATAAGGGATAATTCGTTTTTGGTTTTTTTCGCTTCCAATATTTCATTAAGCAAGATCCTGCCTTCCGGAGAATCTGCCTTTTTCTCAAAGTAGGAATTTCTTTTTTCGGGGATCCTGATATATTGATTTCCGCGTCTGGTGACCAGAGAACCGCTCCTCAGGTTTTTCATTTTGTCTTCCAGATAAAAGATCTTTCTCGCCATATGTTCGGCCGAGAAATGAGGTTCATAAAAATGGTTGTTCATAGCGGGCCTCCTTGAAAGACTGATTTCTTGTGATCTAATGATAGCCCCGAAAAGGACCCGAAAATCTCACAAAATCTCACAAAAAACTACAATTTTTCCGTTTTCGGGAGGAGCTGGAATATAGCTGTACACTTTTCGCGCTGCAAGGTGTACAATCTCGCGGTATGCTCAAATATCTTAAAAAAGATCCGGTACTTTTTATTTCAGGGATACTTGCCATAGTATCCTGCTTTTTCGTGCACCCGGATCAGGAATATCTTGCTTATATCGACTGGCGTGTATTGGGGATCCTTTTCAGCATGATGCTGGTTGTCGCCGAACTCGTCAGGATAGGTCTTTTCAAGCGCCTGACTGACATGCTCCTTGCCAGAGTACATTCTTCCGGGGCCGTGTCGCTGATACTTGTGTGGCTCTGTTTCTTCATGGGCATGATACTTACGAACGATGTGACGCTCGTTACGATGGTGCCTTTTGCGATCGGTGTCATGACCTCTTTCGGTGACAGGAAGAACACCACTTACACCCTGATCCTCATGACGGTCGCTGCCAACTTAGGCAGCATGCAGACCCCGATCGGCAACCCTCAGAACCTTTATCTTTACACAAGATATTCCGTTCCCCTGGGTCACTTTCTCCTGCTTATGCTGCCGTATTCGCTCCTGTCACTGGCACTTGTCAGCCTGGCAGTGTTCATTCTCTGCAGGAAGGGCGGATCTTCGAAAAGAGAGAGCGGCAAGTTAACCCCTCTTAACAAGCCCAAACTGCTGATAAGTCTTCTGCTCTTCCTTTGCTGCCTTCTTGTGGTCGCAAGAGTCATCGATTACCGCATAGTCCTGGCAGTGCTCATCGCCGCCATGCTCGTTATCGATCGAAAAGCGTTTCACTATGTGGATTTCACGCTCCTTATAACTTTCGTATTCTTCTTTGTCTTCGTCGGCAACATGGGAAGGATCGATGCCGTAAAGGATGTGATAGGAAATGTGGTCGGGAATGCGCCCGTCCTTACGGCCGTCCTGTCTTCGCAGGTGATAAGCAATGTGCCTGCAGCTCTTCTTCTTTCGGCTTTCACAGATAACGCTGATGCACTGATAATCGGTACGAACCTTGGCGGCCTGGGAACGCTGATCGCAAGCATGGCAAGCCTCATTACTTACAAGTTCCACAGTGCCATGCCTAAGCCCGAAGACAAGAAAACACCGGGCTATATCCCGGCATTTTCACTCGTGAACATTGTCTTCTTGGTATTGTTGTTCGGGCTGTATCTGTTGATCGGCAGATCTTAATATTTCTCGAAATAGAAAGATTCTCTCAGGTCGAACTTAGCCGAGACTTCAGTGGAACCGTCAATGTTTACAGACTTCAGATCCGAAAGATCCTCCGTAATGGTCTTCTTTGCAGCCGGAGAGATACTTCGTACAAGTCGTGAACCTTTTGCGACGGGTGTCTCGTAGTTGATGCCGAGGTGCCAACGGCCTTTTGCAGGATGCTTCCAAAGATCATTAAGATCGACCGTGATGTTGCAGCCGGCACCGTCATAGTTATATCGGTAAACACGGAAATCATCCATGCAGACTATTGTTCCGCATTCTTTTGTAAGGTCGGGTGAGAGACGGGTTTCTGTCTTAAGTTCTATCTTTTCTCCAGTAAATTCGCAGAAGAGAAATGCCGATATCTTTTGGATGTTTGTTTGCAGGACATTGATCCTGGGGTAGTAGACTGTCATATCGAAGAAGATCTTATCTTCTGACTTGTTGATATGTCGGATACGGGTAAGAGGGATATCATCCTGAAGTTCCTTTGCGGCAGGGGTCATGGCTCTGCCGTAAATATTTACAGGCAATTTAAGCATCGGTATGTCATCCTGTTCTATTACTGGCATTGTTCTCCAGGCAAGACGCTTATGGTTCATCAATTGAAGCAACGATTCCCTGTTGCCGGAAGTGAGCAGTCTGTATTTGCTGTTGTGATATAGAGACAGTTCCTCCAACGCCTTTTCTGAGATTTCTTCTGACAGAAATTCACCGATCTGACTGATGAACTGTTCCTGAACTTTTTGATCAGCTTTGTAGAGATTCATAATGAGCGGTTCAATCGAAAAACCGACGATCTTTTTTTGCACGGAATTTAAGATTTCACGGGCACCCGGTTCATCTATCCTATCCTTTATGAAAGAAAGGATATCTTTTTCCATCAACAACTTATCCTGCAGTTTTTTCATCGAAAAGACTTGTTGTGTAACAGAGCCGGATCCGTCATGGTAATGCTCGGAATACTTTCTGTACAGATAACCGAATCCCGGCAGGATCGATACCTTATCTGCATACCAGTGAAGCCTGAGTGCAACGGGACCATCCTCGAAAAAATAACCTTCAGGAAATGACAGATCATGTTCATTCCAAAAACTTCGAAGTATCAGTTTGTTCCAAACAGAAGTGTCATAAGCAAGGATAGGATCAGTTCTTATTGAAGTGACCGGATCCGACAGATTAGAAAATGTTTTTTGGTATAGCGGTGCTGCAAGGACTTTGTTTTTCTCGTTGATATAAGTTACATTGCATATTGCCAAAGGAGTGCCATGGAGTTCAGACATATAGAGCATGTCCCGGTAGATCCAGTCAGCAACTTTGTCATCAGAATCGAGAAAGGCGAGATACTTTCCTCTTGCATGTGAGATGCCGAAGTTCCTTGCTGAAGAAATGCCCCCGTTTTCTTTGTGATAGTAGTGGAAAGAAGGGTTCTTTTCCGCATATTCTTTTGCTATGAGACCACTGTCATCAGTGCTGCCGTCATCGATAAGGAGGACCTCGGCATCGATGCCATCGATAGCGGCCTTAGCCGAATCAAGACATTCGATAAGCCATTTCCGGGTATTGTAAACGGGGATGATGAGGCTTAAATCCATGTTATTTCCTTTCGATGTCTGTTTTTCCTTTTGGGATTTTATACTTTTGTACCTTTCAATGCAACCTTGTGCTGCGTCTTACACCAAAGATGCCATATTATAATAAAAACGCACAAAACACCCCTGTCAGGGGGCGTCAAGTTTCAGCACCGTTACTTAAATGTTTTGCGACAATGTGTTGATATAATATGTGCGAAAAATAATAAAGGAAAAAAAGCCGCGAAAGCATCGATCAGAAAGGAAGATCATATGACCGATAATCTTGAGATAGTAAGTGTTATTGGACGTGAAGTTATCGACTCCAGGGGCAACCCGACAGTTGAGGCAGAAGTTACTTTGGCTGACGGTACGGTTGCCAGAGCCATCACGCCGTCCGGCGCATCCACCGGTGAGTTTGAAGCACTGGAACTCCGTGATGACGATATGTTCCGTTTTGGAGGCAAAGGTGTATCCAAGGCAGTTGACAATGTTAATACGATCATCGCCGATGCAGTCATCGGTATCGACGCATCCGACATCTATGCCGTTGATGCTGCCATGATCGCAGCTGACGGTACGGAAGACAAGAGCAACCTCGGCGCAAATGCCATCCTTGCCGTATCTATCGCAGCTTCCAAGGCGGCAGCTAAGTCTCTTGGCATCCCTCTTTACAGATTCTTCGGCGGCGTTAACGCCAACAGGCTCCCCGTCCCCATGATGAATATCTTAAACGGCGGCGCCCATGCCGATTCTTCCGTTGACACGCAGGAGTTCATGATCATGCCTGCCGGAGCACCTTCTTTCCGTGAAGGATTAAGATGGTGCACAGAGGTATTCCATACACTCAAGAAACTCCTTCACGACATGAACGATGTTACCGCTGTCGGTGACGAGGGCGGATTTGCCCCCAATTCCCTCAACGGTGACGAGGAAGCGATCGAGCTCATTCTAAAGGCGGTCGAGACAGCAGGATACAAGCCCGGCGAGGATTTCGTGCTTGCCATAGATGCCGCATCATCCGAGTGGAAGAGCGAGCAGGGTACCGGATTCTACCATCAGCCCAAGTCCGGCAAGGACTATACATCAGACGGCCTCATCGCTCACTGGGAATCCCTGATCGACAGATATCCCATCATCAGCATCGAGGATGGTCTCGATGAGGAGGACTGGGAAGGCTGGCAGAAGATGACCGCGAGGATCGGAGACAGGGTCCAGCTCGTAGGTGACGACCTTTTCGTTACGAACACAAAGAGACTTTCCAAGGGTATCGAGCTCGGTGCAGGCAACTCTATCCTTATCAAGCTCAATCAGATCGGTTCCGTTTCCGAGACGATGGAAGCCATCAAGATGGCTCACAAGGCCGGCATGACCGCTGTTGTCTCCCACCGTTCCGGTGAGTCGGAGGATACAACGATCGCAGATCTTGCTGTTGCGATGAACGCATGCCAGATCAAGACGGGTGCTCCCTCAAGATCCGAGCGCGTTGCAAAGTACAACCAGCTCTTAAGGATCGAAGAGAAGCTCGGCGTATCTGCCGTATATCCCAAGTTTGACGCATTCAATCTGAAAAAGTGATCTGAGATCTTAAAACAGACTATCTGAGGGCAGCAGTAAGCTGCCCTTTTTCATTGCTCCTGTCTGAGAGCATATTCTTTGACAACAATAAAAATATATCGAAAAACGATAAAAAATTCTTGAAAATCAGTAATAGCCATGTTATCATTCCATCAGAAGGATTTGATCGGAGGGGAAAAACATGGATAAGAAAACAGTGCCCATGACGGGCGATGAGATGTTTAAAGCTTTCTTCTTTTTTGTTGCTTTCATACCCTATATCTGTCTGATCTATAACGGGATCAACGGTTTTATTTTTGCTTTCCGGGGAGCTGGACAATTCTATGGTTTTGATGCCATATTCGCATCGCTGTTATTATCTCCTCTTATCATTTTCGTTCCGGCAAGCATCATCTATCAGATCGTATATGCCGTAAAACATTTGCCGGATCACCCGGCATTGAGGATAGCCTCTTTGATCTCGGTCGTTTGCATCATCGCCGGGTTCATAGCCGTTACGCCTCTTTCCAAGGCCAAAATTGATTTCATTGCTTCTAAGGATCCTGATAAGATAAGTGAGTATCTTTCAGATAAATACGGGACAAACTTTGTTGAAGGTATAAAAATCCATAAGACAAAAAATGGTACCCGCACTTACAACGTTACTACGGATGCTCTGAAAGGCAAGTATATGACCGTTAAAAATGAGATCAATCCTAAGGATGACTATGTTTTTTCAGATGACCTTATCGATATGTATGCAGACCCTCACAGTCCCTATTTATCAGAGTTTTCATCTTACCTGGACGATAAATATGATATGCCGGACAACATGGATATTGAGCCGGATATAAGATTCATAGAATATGAGGACTATCAATACGGTGATGACTACAGTGTGCTTTTCGAAAGGACTGATTACAGTATAAGAGGCATAGATGTTCATGTTGCAGAACATACCAAAGACAGTGTTATGGACAGTATAGATCAGGTCTATAAAGATATCTATCCTTCCATAAAGGACAAAGTTGACAGATTGCTGGTGCTGTATATAGAGGACAATGATTATCGCGTTGTCTATGCGAATATATTCGTTATCGATGGTGAGGATCCGTACGTGGAGATCAGAGATGATTGGGGCAGCGTATTCGGTGAACCGGTGGACGAATACAGGATCGATCTTAAATGATAAAGAATATCAGGACTTACGGGGATTGGCCCTGTAGGCTTCCATCTCATGGGTCTTGCGCTGACCTTCTGAAGGGATCGTCATGTAGTCACCGTATTTTCCGGTCAGATATTCATCGTATGACATGGGGATCGGGTAAGTCCTGTCCTCGAAAGGAACTCGGATTATCTTCCTTGCCTTGGCGCCGTCGCAGCGTTCGCCCATACCGTCTATGGCGTATGTTATCGATCCGACATAGCGGGCTGTCCCGTAATCGCCGAAAGACTTGGCATACTGGATGAACTTCCTGTTGTATCGCTTATTGCCGACGATCCTTGCCGGTATGACCGCGAAGGTCTTGCCGACCTTGCGTACGAATGACGTGCCTCTTCCTAACCTTGCTCTCGACATGCGAATCTTAAATAGGTATTTCTCGGCAGTCTTTGCGGTCTTAATGCAGGAGTTGTCCTCGGAAGGCCATGCATCCTGCGGGAATACGTCAACGACCGCTTTGAATATCTGCATGGAAGGACGGATATATTCCGTGGATCCTCTTGATACGGTGAGGTCTTTAAGCACGAGTTCGGCGAAAGGAAGGGTATATGTTCCGAGGTCGCCCGATATGACGCCTATCTCGGGAGTCAAGCCGTCCTTGGCAGTAAGTTTGATGAACCTGTCGTAGTCTTCTCTCGGCATGCCGATATCGATGTCATCGTCCCAGGGTATGAAGCCCGAGTGACGGAATGCTCCGAGCAGAGACCCTCCCACGAGATACCAGGTGAGATTATGATAGGTGCAGAACTTGTCGAACTCGTCGGTCGCCTTGAGGAGCTCGGACTGGAATTCTTTAAGGCCGAGCTTTACGGGCCCGTCGAAATCAAGATCGTATATGACGTGCGCTTCCCTCTTCTCCGGCGGCGGAGGCGTCATGTAACCGTTTCCGTAGAGAGCCTTGAAGTATGTATCGTATCCGGATGTGACCCGGAAGGTCCTGTCACGGAACTTAAATCCTTCGGTCTTGCAGTAACTGCTGCGTTCGTAGAGTTCGCCGAAGAAGTGCTTGCGGCCGGAAGGGAATGTCACATAACGTGACCCGTTATCACGGCATCTCGAAAAGCACTTCTGTGCCGCTCTGATCCTGTGTCTTGAGAAAGGTGCGAAAGGCGCACCTATGGCGCTCTTGAGCTTGATGGAAGAGGTCGCCTTGCTGTTGCCTTCCGCGAGGGCAAGATACTCGTCCTTCCTGTCGTGGATCCTTATGCAGGACAGAAGAAGGCTGTTGAAGTCACAGCCTATTCCGTGGAAGAAACGCAGCACGGGATTGTCGTAGGTGTTCTCCAGGATCCATATATCGATCTTGATGCCGCACTCGCCGTCCCTCTGTGACAGGCTCTCGCGGAAGGTCGTTCCGCGTTTCTGGACCTGGCAGAAAGTGTAGATGTAATCAGGAGTGCGGTCGGGAGCCATGACAAGATACTTGTCGCCCAGCTCTTCTTCGATCGCATCGAGGAGTCTCTTGATATAGCGTCTTTCGACATTTATGTCGACATCGTCATCCCAGGGGATGAAGCCTCCGTGTCTTACGGCGCCAAGTGCGCTGCCGCCTCCCAGCGTGAAGGGGATGTTAAGACGATCTGCAAGGTCTGCGACATCGCAAAGAATGGAGTATGTGATATCCTGCACACGCGATACTTCATCATCGCTGAGCTTGTGTGTTCCCTTGCGGGATAACTGCAGTTTGAACATGTCGAGTGTGGATAGTTGCGGCATTGTCCTTATCGCATCTCCTTTGGTTTTTCCCTGACGGGATATGCCTATTATAAGAGCAAAAAGGCTTTAATGCACTCTGTTTATCAACTTTGCATAAAATAATATTTATGTTTTTGTGCCAAAAGCCCTGAACATCTTGAACTTTTGACCGCAAATACATAGTATTAAAGTCCCTGAGTGCGCGTATGTCTATGCGCGCCTCCGGAAAACCGAACAGATTATTTTGGAGAAGGATAAGATGAAGACATCATTTTCGACATTGGCTTGCCCGGATTATCCCTGGGCAGAGATATACTCCATGGCGAAAGACCTGAACTTCGACGGTATCGAACTTCGCGGTCTCGGTCAGGATATATTCTCTTACAAGGCGGCGCCTTTTCGCGATGATAACGTAGATGCGACAAAAGCAAAGCTCGATTCCCTCGGCATCGAGATCCCCTGCCTGTCTTCCGCTACGGTCCTGTCTGAACCGGACAATATCGACATGGTAATCGAGGAAGTTACTTCCTATGCCAAGCTCGCTTCCAAGCTGGGCTCAAGCTATATAAGACTCCTCGGAGACAAGAATCCGGCACCTGAGAAGGCGATAGACGATGACGTTGTCTACAAAGCCCTGCTGAAGCTTATCCCGATCGCTGAAGAATACAACGTAACTCTCCTTGTCGAGACCAACGGCGTATATGCCGACACGGCAAGGCTCAAGGCTCTCCTGGACCGTGTTGCGAACCGTAAGATCGCAGCCCTCTGGGATATGCACCACCCCTACAGATTCTTTAATGAGGCACCCGCTGTAACTGTTGCCAACCTTGGCGAGTACATCAAGTACACACATGTCAAGGACAGTGTAATGGCTGAGGGCGGCAAGGTCTCCTACAAGCTCATGGGCGAAGGAGACATGCCCCTCGATGAGATGTTCGAAGCGCTCGACTCCATCAACTATCAGGGTTATGTTACTTTCGAGTGGGTCCACAGATGGGCTAAGGATCTTCTTGATGCAGGTATCGCGGTCCCTCATTTCGCTTCCTTCATGGAGCCCTACAAGACCCGCCACAAGCACAGCCTCCAGCGAGATACGCGTGACACGGGCTACTATCCCTGGCCCAAGGAGACACTCTTAGACTATACATTCCCGGATATCCTGGACCGTATCTGCGAGGAGTTCCCTAACCAATACGCATTCAGATATACAGAGCTTGACTATACGAGAACTTACCCAGAGTTCCGTGACGACGTAGACAACTTCGCAAGAGCACTTCTCGCGATGGGTGTCGGCAAGGGCGATCACGTTGCCATCTGGGCGACCAACGTTCCCCAGTGGTACATCACTTTCTGGGCAACGACCAAGATCGGCGCTGTCCTCGTAACCGTCAACACGGCATATAAGATCCACGAGGCCGAGTACCTCTTAAAGCAGTCCGATACGCACACCCTCGTCATGATCGACGGTTTCAAGGACTCCGATTACATCGCGATAATGAACGAGATCTGCCCCGAACTCAAGGCATCCCGCCCGGGCAACCTCAATTCCAAGAGACTTCCCGTCCTAAAGAACATCATCACCTGCCAGTCCCGCGTTCCCGGCTGCTATACCTGGGAAGAGGCTGTCGCGGAAGGCGAGAAGGTTCCTTACACGGAAGTCGAGAAGCTCCGCCGTACGGTCGACAAGCACGATGTCTGCAACATGCAGTATACATCCGGTACGACAGGCTTCCCCAAGGGCGTTATGCTCACACACTACAACGTTGTTAATAACGGTAAGGCGATCGGCGACTGCATGGATCTTTCCACGGCTGACCGCATGATGATCCAGGTTCCTATGTTCCACTGCTTCGGAATGGTCCTCGCAATGACCGCATCTGTTACGCACGGCGTTACGATGAGCCCTATCACGGCCTTCTCACCGCGAAAAGGTCTTGACTGCATCAACCGCGAGAAGATCACATGCTTCCACGGCGTTCCGACCATGTTCATCGCTATGCTGGGTCACGAGAACTTCCCCAAGACCGACTTCTCCTACATGAGAACGGGCATCATGGCAGGATCACCCTGCCCGATCAAGACGATGGAGGAAGTAATCGAGAAGATGCACATGCCTGAGATCGTTATCACTTACGGCCAGACTGAGGCATCCCCTGCTACGACAATGAGCAAGACGACCGATACCATCGAGCAGAGAGTAAATACCGTAGGGCCTTCCATCTTCGGCGTAGAGACCAAGATCGTTGATCCCGAGACAGGCGAAGAACTGCCTGACGGTGTTCCCGGCGAGTTCTGCGCAAGGGGTTACAACATCATGAAGGGTTACTACAAGATGCCTGAGGCTACGGCTGCAGCGATCGATGAGGACGGCTGGCTCCACTCCGGCGACCTTGCCCTTAAGCGCCCTGAGGACGGTTACTACAAGATCACGGGACGTATCAAGGACATGATCATCCGCGGCGGCGAAAACATCTACCCCAAGGAGATCGAGGACTTCCTTTATACCTATCCGAAGATCCGCGACGTTCAGGTCATCGGCGTTCCCGACAAGGATTACGGCGAGGAGATCATGGCCTGCGTTATCCTGAATCCCGGCGAGGAAGCAACGGAAGAAGAGATCAAGGACTATGTAAGAGACCATATGGCTAAGCATAAGGTTCCCCGTTACGTTGACTTCGTGGACGACTTCCCGATGAACGCTGCAGGCAAGATCTTAAAGTACAAGATGCGTGAGCAGGCAGTCGAGAGAAGATCCCTCGAGGATGCGAGCAAGATAGAGACAGCCTGATCCCCAAACTATCTTTTACTGAAAGTTTACAAGAGCCCCCATTCTTCGGGGGCTCTGTTAACACATTCAACAATACGGGGGTGTAAAATCTCATTATAGGGTCAGATGATCCCGGCATGAATGAGAGGTGAAGTTTATGTTGAATATTAAGAGAAGTGCAGTATCCGTCCTGATGTGCGCCGGAATAGCGCTCATGATCCCCCTGGTCAGCTTATTGCCTGCCAAGGACAAAAACTTATCAGCTGCAACTGAGTCGGTATCCGGCATAGTCACTCAGGAGAAGAGTGTCTCCCAACTTAAGAAACTATATAAGAACATCAAGACATACAGTAAGCTTTTCGAGACTGAGGGATCGGCAAAGTCGCCTTATAAGACATATACCCTGACCAAGGATGCCAGGCAGAGCGCCCTCGACTGGATCAATTACTACCGCTATGCGGCAAGGGTCCCCTCGATCACTTTCGACGACAAGCTCAATACCGATGCTTCATACGGTGCCCTGCTTGATGCCGCATACGGTCAGTTATCCCACTATCCTTTCTACGAAAACGGAAGCTACAATAAGCCGTCCTCTATGTCCCAGAGCATGTTTAACAGAGGTGAGTATACGACACAGACATCTAACATTTCAGCTCTGTATTCTTCGTCTGATTATGAGAAATATGTTATAAATTCCGCTGTTTCGGGGCAGATGGACGATAATAGCAGCAGCCAAAATCTTAACTGTGTCGGACACAGAAGGTGGCTTTTGAATCCTTATGTTCAGACCATGGGTATCGGTTCGGCATATGTCAAAGACGGTTGGAACGAGTATTACACCGCTGTCAGAGTGTTCTCCAATCCGTATAACAGTTTCTACGATTCTTCATACGGGGCAAACAAGACAACATCAAACCCGGGCAAATATACATATATTGCCTGGCCTGCTTCGGGATATAACCTTTCCGAGACTTTCAGTCCCGTCAATCCATGGTCAGTCTCCCTTAACTCGGCTGATTATTCCGAGCCTGTCGATTCCGCTATAACGGTAAAGATAACGAGAGTAAGCGACAATAAGACATGCACCATAAAGAGCAGTGCTTATTCCGACAAAACGAAGTCTTACCTTGTTACGAGCAATGCGGGTTACGGCTCGATAACATACTGTGTCATCTTCGCTCCCGGCACGGACTTCCTAGGAACATCTGCTCTTAAAGGCCAGTATATGGTAAGCATCTCAGGTCTGAAGAATGCATCAGGAGCATCCACCAGCCTGAACTATACTGTTATCTTTACAAGTGTTAATGATGCCGATCCGACCCCGTCTCCGAAGCCGACAGCCAAGCCTACGGCGACACCCACTCCCAAGACTTCTTCGGGTTCATCATCCTCGGGAACAAAGATAACGATGAAACTTGCGGGTACGATCGTTGCGGGCAGGAGCGCGAAAGCCCAGGTTACCGTATCTCCTTCTTCCAAGAGCGTGACTTATTCGTCATCCGACAGCAAGATCGCTACGGTCGATTCATCCGGCAACGTTAAGGGGATCATGGCCGGCAAGGTTACGGTCACGGCGAAGACATCCGACGGAGCCAAGGCATCGATATCGGTCCAGATCCTCTATAAGGACGTGACGGACCAAAAAGATTTCTGGTATGAACCCACATACTATCTGACTAACAAGAATATCGTCAAAGGTTACGACAAGCAGACGAATTTCAAGCCTGCAAACGAGTGTACGAGAGCCCAGATGGTAACTTTCCTCTGGAGGCTTTCCGGCGAGCCGGCTCCCAACAGCAGCACCTGCAAGTTCAAAGACGTGGAAAAGAGTGACTACTTCTACAAGGCTGTTATCTGGGCGGTCGAGAAGGGTATCACGACAGGAACATCGAAGACTGCGTTCAGCCCGTCCAAGGTCTGCACGAGAGCCCAGACGGTTACCTTCCTCTGGAGGATGGCAGGCAAGCCTGCGGTCGGATCAGCCAAGAATCCTTTCTCGGATGTTGAGAAGGGTGACTATTATCACGATGCGGTCATCTGGGCATCTGCCAAGAAGATCGTTGCAGGATATGACGACGGCACATTCAGGCCCCAGGGCAAGTGCCTCAGGCGCCAGATGGTAACCTTCCTTTATAAGTACAACAATAACGTGAAATAAAAAAATACAACAAAAGATAACGATTTATTACCTTTCTTTATTCTGTTGGAGGGCAGAGGTTGACATCTATTTTTTAAACGAGTATAAGTCTATGTAATCGAATATTAAGCAAAGGCGCTTATTGATCCGGGAAGGTCCCGGTGTCGGTAAGCGCATTTTTTATGCAAAAGTAAAGGCGGTATTTTGCAATGGTTAATGATTACAGAACGCAGGAGGCTTACCCCCAACAAGGATTATACGATCCTTCGATGGAGCATGAGAATTGCGGTATCGGCGCAGTAGTCAAGATCGACGGCACAAAGTCGCACGAAGTCGTTGACAAGGCTTTAAGGATCGTTGAGACACTCGAGCACAGGGCAGGTAAGGATGCCGAGGGTAAGACCGGTGACGGTGTAGGTATCCTGATTCAGATCTCTCATGAGTTTTTCGCAAAGAAGGCGGAAGAAGCAGGTATCAAGGTTGCCGGAGAGCGCGAGTACGGTATAGGCATGTTCTTCTTCCCCCAGGATGAGGGAAGGCTCGAATCTGCCAAAAAGGATTTCGAAGAAGCAGTCGCAGGGGAAGGAATGGAGTTTCTGGGCTGGAGAAAAGTGCCCGTTAATCCTGATGTCCTGGGAAGTGTCGCTCACGAGAGCATGCCCAACATCTATCAGGGTTTTGTAGCGATCCCCGAAGGCTGTGATAAGGGTATCGATTTCGACAGGAAGCTCTACTTTGCAAGAAGGGTATTCGAGAACAAGAACGCCGATACATATGTATGTTCCTGTTCTTCAAGGACGATCGTCTACAAGGGCATGTTCCTGGTAGGGCAGCTCCGTACTTTCTATACCGACCTCATGTCGGGCGAATATGAGTCCGCCGTGGGCATCGTTCACTCGAGGTTCTCCACGAACACCAACCCCAGCTGGCAGCGTGCCCATCCCAACCGCATGATGGTGCATAACGGCGAGATCAACACGATCACGGGCAACATGAACAAGATGCTCTCAAGAGAGAACATCCTTCACTCGGATTTCCTGGACGGAAGATACGATGACATCTATCCCATGATGGATGTTACGGGTTCCGATTCGGCCCGCCTCGACAATACGATCGAGTTCATGAACATGGCAGGCGTTCCGCTGCCCCTCTGCGTAATGATGACGATCCCCGAGCCCTGGCAGCATATCGATACTATGGACCGCAACAAGCGCGCGTTCTACCAGTACTATGCGACCATGATGGAACCCTGGGACGGACCTTCCTCGATCATATTCTCAGACGGCGACGTGGTCGGCGCGGTCCTCGACCGTAACGGCTTAAGGCCCTCAAGATACTATCTGACATCCGACGGTTTCCTGATCCTCTCTTCCGAGGTCGGCGTTCTGCCTGACATCCCCGTTGAGTCCGTCATAAAGAAGGACCGTCTGCGCCCCGGCAAGATGCTCCTGGCTGACCTCGTCAAGGGCGAGATCACTGACGACGATCACATCAAGGAATACTATTCAAAGAGAAATCCCTACGGTGAGTGGCTCGACCACAATATGGTCCCCTTAAAGGAACTTTCGATCGAAAACCATAAGCCTTTGAGGATCGAAGGCGAAGACCTCGTAAAGCAGCAGAAGTGCTTCGGTTACAGCTTCGGTAACATCAACAACCAGATCATTCCCATGTGCCTTAACGGCTCAGAGCCTACGGCTGCCATGGGTATCGATGCTCCCGTACCGCCTCTGTCGATGCAGGATCCTCCGCTCTTCGATTATTTCAAGCAGAAGTTCGCCCAGGTCACGAACCCGCCTATCGACTCCATCAGGGAGAAGGTCGTGACCGACACGACAGTATATCTGGGTATCGCAGGCAACATCCTGGAAGATAAGGAAGAGAACTGCCGTGTACTGAAGATCAATAACCCGATCCTGACGAACCTTGATATGATGAAGATCAGGGACAGCAGGATCGAAGGACTCAAGACAGCCGACATCTCCATGCTCTACACCAAGGATGAGACTTTGGAGCAGGCTTTGGAAGCTCTTTACAGACAGGCTGACGAAGCTCACGATGACGGAGCCACGATCCTCATCCTGACGGACAGGGGAGTGGACGAAGAGCATCTGGCGATCCCTTCGCTCCTGGCAGTTGCCGCCCTCGAGACCTATCTCGTAAGGACGAGGATGAACACGGCCATATCGATAATCCTCGAGACGGGCGAGCCTTGCGAAGTCCATCACTTCGCAACCCTCATGGGCTTCGGCGCATCTGCCGTCAACCCTTATCTCGCACTCGATACGATCCACGATCTCATAAACCGCGGCAGAGTCGACAAGGACTATACACAGGCTTCGGAAGCCTACATAAGCGCTGTCGTTAACGGTATGGTCAAGATCGCATCCAAGATGGGCATTTCTACCTTGCAGTCCTATCAGGGTTCTAAGATCTTTGAGGCTCTGGGTATCGGCGAAGAGCTCATGAAGGATTACTTCACCGACACAGCAAGCCGTATCGGAGGCATCACTCTTTCAGATATCGAGAAGAGAACACGTAAGCTCCACGATACCGGATTCGATCCTGCGGGTCTTGAGACTACTGATGACCTGCGCGTTATCGGACGCCATAAGTCGAGGAGCGGCAAGGAGGAGCATCTCTATAATCCCGAGACGATCCATCTCCTTCAGCTCGCGACCCAGAAGGGTGATTATGAGACCTTTAAGCAGTTCACATCTCTGATAGACGGCGAGAGCAAGCACGTTACTTTAAGAAGCACTCTGGACTTTAAGTTCCCGGAAGGCGGTGCCATCCCGCTCGATGAAGTCGAGAGCGAAGAATCGATAATGAAGAGGTTTAAGACGGGCGCCATGTCCTACGGCTCCATCTCCAAGGAAGCCCACGAGTGTCTGGCCCAGGCCATGAACATGATCGGAGGCAAGTCCAACAGCGGTGAAGGCGGCGAAGACTACGACAGGATCGCGACCGCAGGAACGGATCACGATACATGTTCTGCGATCAAGCAGGTCGCATCGGGCAGGTTCGGCGTCACATCCAAGTACCTGATCTCCGCCAAAGAGATCCAGATCAAGATGGCACAGGGCGCAAAGCCGGGCGAGGGAGGACACCTTCCCGCAGGCAAGGTCTATCCCTGGATCGCGAAGACCAGGCACTCCACACCGGGCGTTGCCCTGATATCGCCTCCGCCTCATCACGACATATATTCGATCGAAGATCTTGCACAGCTGATCTACGATCTTAAAAACGCAAACAAGAACGCCAGGATCTCCGTTAAACTCGTATCCGAGGCAGGAGTCGGAACGATCGCTTCCGGTGTTGCCAAGGCGGGCGCAGGAGTCATCTTGATCTCAGGTTACGACGGAGGTACGGGAGCAGCTCCCGCAAGTTCAATCCACAATGCGGGTCTCCCCTGGGAGCTGGGTCTGTCTGAGACTCACACGACCCTGATCCGCAACAACCTGAGATCCAAGGTCGTCATCGAAGCAGACGGTAAGATGCTCACGGGCAAGGACGTTGTCATTGCAGCCATGCTGGGCGCCGAGGAATTCGGATTCGCAACTGCTCCCCTCGTAACGATGGGCTGCGTCATGATGAGAGTCTGCAACCTCGATACATGTCCCGTAGGTGTTGCGACACAAAACCCCGAGCTCCGTAAGAGATTCCGCGGCAAGCCGGAGTACGTCGTAAACTTCATGAGGTTCATCGCAAGGAACATGCGTGAGATCATGGCATCCCTCGGCATCAGGACAGTGGATGAGCTCGTCGGCCGTTCAGATCTCCTCTGCGAAAAGCAGTACGAGGAAGGCAACGTCAAGGCAAGGATCGACATGTCCGGTATCCTTGATAATCCTTTCGCTGGCGCCCCTGAAGTCAAGCAGCATTTCGTAAAGGAAGACATCTACGATTTCGAACTCGAAAACACTGTGGACGAGAAAGTGATCATACCTCATTTTGAGAGCGCTCTTGAAAAGGGCGAGCCCTGTGAGGTCGAACTCGAAGTAACGAACCTCAACCGTACTCTGGGAACCCTCCTGGGTGCCGAGATCACGAGGCGTTATTACAACACTCTTGAGGAAGATACATACAAGATCAGATGTAAGGGTGCGGGAGGCCAGAGCTTCGGCGCATTCATCCCCAAGGGCGAGACCATATATCTTGAAGGCGACGCCAACGACTATTTCGGCAAGGGACTGTCGGGCGGCAAGCTCGTACTCTATCCGCCCAAGGGATCCGTCTTCAAGGCTGACGAGAACATAATCGTCGGTAACGTTGCATTGTTCGGCGCGACATCCGGTTCAGCATTCATAAGCGGTGTCGCAGGCGAGAGATTCTGCGTCAGGAACTCCGGTGCCACGGTCGTTGTTGAAGGAACGGGCGATCACGGATGCGAGTACATGACGGGCGGTGTTGCCGTTATCTTAGGCAACACGGGCAAGAACTTCGCAGCCGGCATGAGCGGCGGTACGGCTTATGTCTACGATACAGAATGTGACCTCTATACCAAGCTCAACAAGCAGCTGGTCGGGTTCTCAAGGCTCAAGGATAAGGAAGACATCGAACTGTTGAAGAACCTTATCACGGAGCACTACGAACTCACAGGTTCCGTCAAGGCAAAACAGATACTTGATAATTTCGACAAGGAACTGTCCAACTTCAAGAAGGTCGAGCCTTACGACTACACGAAGATGAGACTTTCGATCGCCAAGTATCTGGCTCAGGGCGAGACGCGCGAACAGGCTGAGATCGAAGCTTTTCGCGAGAACGCGGCAAAGAGGTGACATAAATGGGTAAAGCAACAGGTTTTATGGATCATCAAAGGGTCGACAATCCCGCAACTGATCCTTTGGAGAGAATAAAGACATATAGTGAATTTCATCAGCCCCTTGATGTTGAAGCAAGGCGCTGCCAGGCATCGCGCTGCATGAACTGCGGTGTTCCTTTCTGCCAGTACGGCAAGCCCGTCTGCGGCATGGTCGCAGGGTGTCCTTTGAACAATCTCTGCCCCGACTTTAACGACATGATCTACAAGGGCTTCTGGGACGAGGCGGCAGACATCCTGTCGATAACGAGTCCCTTCCCGGAATTCACTTCGCGCGTGTGTCCCGCCCTCTGCGAGAAGGCATGCACATGCGGACTCGACGGAGACGCAGTAACGGTAAAAGAGAATGAGTACGCGATCATCGAGACGGCATTCGCTTCCGGCAAGATGGTTCCCCATCCGCCGCGCGTAAGATCCGGCAAAAGGGTGGCCGTTGTAGGTTCAGGTCCTTCGGGCTTATCATGCGCCTACTATCTTAACCGCCGCGGTCACAGCGTGACTGTCTACGAGCGTGAAGACCGCGTGGGTGGCCTTCTCATGTACGGCATCCCCAACATGAAGCTCGAAAAGCATATCATCGAAAGACGCGTCAACCTGATGAAAGAGGAAGGCATCGAGTTTATCACTTCAGCCAACATCGGCGTTGATATCTCCGCCGAAGAACTTAAGTCGCAGTACGATGCAGTCATCCTCTGCTGCGGTTCATCCCAGCCCAGGGACATCAATGCTCCGGGCAGGGACGCGGAAGGCATCCACTTCGCAGTGGACTTCTTAAAGTCGACGACCAAGGCTTTGCTGTCAGACATGGCAGACGGAAACTACATCAGTGCAAAATATAAGCACGTCGTAGTCATCGGCGGCGGTGATACGGGCAACGACTGTGTCGCAACGTCGATAAGACATGGCTGCAGGTCCGTAGTCCAGCTCGAGATGATGAGCAGGCCCCCGGAAACGAGAGCCGAAAACAATCCCTGGCCCGAGTGGCCTAAGGTCCTCAAGACCGATTACGGTCAGGAGGAAGCGATCGCTGTCTTCGGTCACGATCCGAGGATCTACGATACGACCGTCAACAGGTTCATCAAGGATGACCAGGGCAAAGTAAAGCAGATCGAGACAGTCAAGCTCAAGTGGGAGAAGGACCCTGAGACAGGCCGCATGAACATGTCCAAGATCGCTGGATCCGAAGAGATCATCGATGCGGATCTCGTCCTGATCGCAGCCGGCTTCGTCGGTGCCCAGTCTTACATCGTGGATGCATTCGGCGTTAATGTTACCGCACGCAATACAGTCGATACCGATAAGTTCATGACCAATGTTCCCGGAGTCTTCTCCGCGGGTGATATGAGACGCGGACAGTCCCTGGTAGTATGGGGTCTCCGTGAGGGCCGCGATGCGGCAGAGAGTGTCGACAGATATCTTAAGGACTGATAACTTTCTTTAAATAGTTTGTACCTTACCGCCTGAGGAAGCGGACCAGCCATTGAATTCGGCGGTCCGCTTTCTCTTATCTGATGACGTCTTTTGAGAAATCAGCTGAGGCATTATATAATTGACTTATCGTGATCGCTGATAAGGGGTGCTTATATGGAAGAAGAGAAAGGGTCAGAGCTTTTGACTGAAGGCAGGATGTCGAGACACCTTAAGGTCGAGATCATCATCAACCTTGCCTTGATTGCAGTGTTTTTCTTCAGCTCATGGCTGCTTCAGATCTGGGCCCTGTCCAGTCTGTCGGATGTTCTGGGAGGTCTTGACATCATAGGCAGCGCACTGGCGATCCTGATCTTTTTCCGCCTCGGCCGCATAGTGATGGCCATTATGATCCTGATCGTCAACCCCATCCGTATCCTTATCAGGTACCGCAAGGAGATCAAGGCCCTGCTGCCGAAGAGGAAGAAGCACCTTGCAAGGCTTCTGATAATCATCCCCATGATCCCGGGACTCCTTATAGTCTTTGAAGATCAGATATCGGATCTTGCCTATGATATCCGTAACGAGATCGGAGTCAGGGAAAAAGATCAGGGTAAGACATCTTCGGATTTTTACAGGGAACTTGCCGACAGGGGACTGCTTTTTACCGGAGAGGACGAAGCTGTTTTAGAGGGCCTTAATGCCCGCTACAAAGGCTATTCCAATCTAACATATTCTTACTATACTCCCGCTACGATGTATGCGGTTTTCCGTGACGATTTTTATGACCGCAAACCTGATGATCTTGAAGGAAGCGACATGAAGCTGGTGCAGCAGGGGGAAGATATCAAGGCACCTTTTTATGTATATAACGCCATCGTGACCCGGACGGAAGAATATGATTTCCTGCACTATGAACCGGTCGCCTGGTATTCATACAACAACGACACTCCGGCCGGAGGACCTTTTTTCGAAGATATCTTCATCGAGTGCAAGATCCTTTATATCAACGGTCATGTCTACGCCATAATAGGTGTGGATGAAAGTTACAGAGTCGGAAAGACCTGGGCTCAGGATACGTCATCGGAACTTGCATCCCACCCCTACTACATCCTCCTTTCAGAGTCAGAGGATGTAACGACTTATGTCGATGGCAGCTATTACTCGGAAGGTGCCATCAACACATTGGATCTCGGGATGAGACGGAACACCAACGATAAGGATCTTTACCTTTTCGAGAACTATCCGGTAAGGTATTTCGAGAAGCTCGATTTTAATGCGATAGACATCGCGGTCTCAGAACTGGAGTTTGACTATCTTAAGTCCAGGCTCAACTGAGCCGGCCGCTTACTCGATGGCAGCCTGAACCAGTCCGTAGAAGAGCGGATGGGGCTTGTTGGGACGGCTCTTGAACTCAGGATGGAACTGTACTCCGACGAAGAACTTCTTATCGGGATATTCAACTGTCTCGACGAGCTCACCGTCAGGTGACAGGCCGCTCAGGACGAGACCTGCTGATGACAGGTCATTACGGTATTCGTTGTTGAACTCATATCTGTGACGGTGCCTTTCCGCGATCGAAAGGGATCCGTAGCATCTCTCCATGACAGTGCCGGGCTTGATCTCGCAGGGATAACTGCCGAGACGCAAGGTTCCGCCCTTGGAGATCTCATCGTTCTGTCCGGGCATGAAGTCGATGACCTTATGGGTCGAATTCGGATCGAACTCGTTGGAGTTTGCATCTGCAAAACCTGCGAGGTTGCGTGCCGCTTCTATGACCGCGATCTGCATGCCGAGGCAGATGCCGAGGTAAGGGATATCGTTGACGCGGCAGTAGTTTGCGGTGTCGACCATTCCTTCAGTCCCGCGCATGCCGAAGCCGCCGGGAACGATTATGCCGTTGATGCCGGCAAGTACTGATCCGACATTCTCTGCGTTTATGCCCTCTGAATCTATCCAGGCGATATCGACTGACACACCGAGCGCATAACCTGCATGGTGCAGAGCCTCTGCAACGGAAAGATATGCATCGTGGAGCTGAACGTATTTGCCGACGATGCCGATCGTGATCTTGCCCTTGGGATTCTTGATCGATTCGATGAGAGCCTTCCATTCCGTGAGGTCGGGTGCGGGTGCATCGAGCTTCAACTCGCGGACCACGATGTCAGACAGGCCTGATTCCTCCAGCATGAGGGGTGCCTCGTAGAGGACGGGCAGGGTGCGGTTCTCGATGACGCAGTCTTCCTTGACGTTGCAGAAGTGTGCGATCTTACCGCAGATGTTGGCATCTGTTATAGGCTCATCCGTACGCAGGATGATGATGTCGGGAGAGATGCCCATGCCCTGGAGTTCCTTGACGGAGTGCTGGGTGGGCTTGGACTTGTGCTCGTTGGAAGCCTTGAGGTAGGGTACGAGAGTTACATGGATATAAAGGGAATTTTCCTTGCCGACTTCGTTGCCGACCTGACGGATCGCCTCGATGAAGGGCTGTCCCTCGATGTCACCGATCGTTCCTCCGATCTCGGTTATTACGACGTCGGCATCCGTTTTCTTTCCTACGCTGTATATGAAGTTCTTTATTTCATCGGTTATGTGGGGGATTATCTGGACGGTGCTTCCCAGATACTCTCCGCGGCGCTCCTTGGCGATGACGTTCGAATATACTTTACCGGTCGTGAGGTTGGAGAACTTGTTGAGGTCCTCATCGATGAAACGCTCGTAGTGACCCAGGTCGAGGTCGGTCTCCGCGCCGTCTTCGGTGACATAGACTTCACCGTGCTGATAGGGGCTCATGGTACCGGGATCCACGTTGATGTATGGATCGAGTTTCTGAGCTGCGACCTTAAGGCCTCTCTGCTTCAGAAGACGGCCCAAGGATGCTGCCGTAATGCCTTTGCCCAAGCCGGATACAACACCGCCTGTTACGAAAATATACTTTGTCATGATGCACCTCCCGTATATTGACTGATTATTATTTCTGCGATCTCCGCGCGGGTCTGGCGGTTATTCATCGCCTCCCGCTCTATGAATTTATGAGCATCGTTTTCCGTCAGGGATTCATTCTCCATCAGGAGGAGCTTGGCCCTGTTGACGAGCTTTATCTCACGTATCTTTTCTTCGAAAGAAGCGTTCTCTTTCTTTATTTTGTGGAGCCTCTCGTTCGTGGCGCAAAGGAGCCTTAAGGACTGTGTCAGGGTCTGCCTGGTCGTGGGCTTGGCGAGCGTGAGTATTCCGTAGTCGGATACCTTGTCGGATATCTCATCGAAAAACTCCGACTTGACGCAGAGCAGTACTCCGGATCCCGAATCCCTTGCCATGTCGAGTGCGAAATCCGCTCCGAATTCATCCTGAAGGGGAGTGTTGACGATGACGATGTCGTAGGACCTGTCGATCAGATCGCGGCGCGCGGCACCGACCGACGATTCGACATGGACCATATCGAATCTGTCGGGGGTCAGAACATCCTTCAGGGCAAGATTGAACTTCTCACCCGAGGATACGACCAGCACGCTGAATGTCCTTTTGTCCGTCACCTTTTAACTCCTTAAAAGTTATCCTTTGCAATAACAGTCGATTATCGACTGCTCGAAGATCTTCTTTACGAAAGCGCTCGAAGTTGCTTTCTGTCTTGCTTCCTCCAGGGAATTGGGAAGGAGCTTGAAACGCATCTTGTCCTCATCACCCAGGAGACTTACATCGAGGTCTGCCGCTTCGCTTAATTCAAGACCGCGTTCGATGCCGTCCAGGGCCATCTCGATAAGAGCCGAATATGCAAGGTAGGGATTGCAGCCGGCATCGGGGGAACGGAGCTGGGCGTAATGGCGTCCGCCTTCTGCGGGCGGGATCCTGATGAGTTGGCCGCGGTTCTCCGAAGACCAGGAGATATAGCGGGGAGAACTGTCTTCACCGAGTCTCCTGTAGGATTCCTCACCGGGATTAAAGAAGACTGTTGTATCCTGAATGTTGTCCAGGACACCTGCTATTGCGGCAGGGGTATATTCCTGGGCTTTCTCTCCTTCCAACCTGAAGTTGATGTGATAGCCGTTGCCGGGGCGTCCTGATAAGGGCTTGGGGGAAAAGTCTGCGAAAAGACCGTTCTTTGCTGCGATCGTCTTTACGACCATCATGAAAGTGCTTGCCTGATCTGCTGCCGTAAGAGGATCTGAACTCGTGAAGTCGATCTCATTCTGACCGGGGCCTGCCTCGTGGTGGGAGTTGACCGGGACGATGCCCATGCGCTCCAATGTGAGGCAGATCTCACGTCTTATGTTTTCGCCCTTGTCGGCAGGAGCTATGTCCATGTAGCCCGCGTTGTCGAGCGGAGTCTGTGTCGGGTTGCCTTCATCGTCAGTCTTAAAAAGATAAAACTCCATCCTTGATCCGATCTTAAAAGACAGGCCTTTTTCCGCTGCTTTTGCGATGCTGTTCTGGAGGATCCTTCTCGTATCGTTGGGGAAGGGATTGCCGTCCTGGAAGGTGATGTCGCAGAACATCCTTACGACCCTGCCGTTCTCCGGTCTCCAGGGAAGGAGCGTTGTGGTGGAAGGATCAGGGTGCAGGAAAAGATCCGAATATGCGTCCTTGCCGAAGCCCTTGATGTAGGATGCATTGATGGGGAGCCCGTGCTGCAGGACACGTCCGATATCACCTGACATTACGGAGATGTTCTTTTGCACTCCGGTTACATCACAGAATGCCAAGCGGATAAACTTGATATCCTCTTCCTCGATGTACTGCATTACTTCATTAGTCGTAAGATCCATATGATATCCTCCGATTTATAAAATAGACCGTTGTTACTTTATATATTGATTTACCGCCTGTTTACTTCAAACGACTGTCCGTCATTTAAAGAGAAAGGCGCTCATCCGAAGGCTTCATGAGCCTTTGGATGAACGCCATTGTTCATAAGAAAAAATCTATCACTTATAAGAAATCAAGTCAATTGCGTAAGGTGCAAAATCGTTTACTTTTTTTGTACAAAGCGGTGTTGACAAGCAAAAGAACTGGATGTAACATAACGGCAGTTAAGCATAAAGCAAACGGCAAAGGCGCCGCAGATTAATAATCTGTGGTGCCTTTTTCTTTTGCAAAAACCGTAAAGAAAAGGAGTGACAAAACATGAATAGCCCCGATAAGATTTTTGGCGAAAACGTTTTTTCGGAATCAGTCATGAAGGAAAGACTCCCCAAGGAGACTTTCAAGGAAGTTGAGCGTGCGATCCATCACGGTCACCGTCTCTCTCCCGAAGCAGCTAACGTAGTTGCAAACGAGATGAAGCAATGGGCGATCGAAAAGGGATGTACACATTACACCCACTGGTTCCAGCCCATGACCGGCGTTACGGCCGAGAAGCACGACAGCTTCATCAATCCCACGGATGACGGCAAGATCATCCTGAGATTCTCAGGTAAGGAACTAACACAAGGTGAGCCTGACGCTTCATCCTTCCCTTCCGGCGGACTCCGCGCAACATTCGAAGCAAGAGGATATACAGCATGGGACCCCACTTCATTCGCATTCATCAAAGAAGGCGTCCTCTGTGTTCCTACAGCATTCTGCTCATACGGTGGTGAGGCACTCGACAAGAAGACACCTCTCTTGAGATCAATGGAAGCCATCAACAAGCAAGCTATGAGAGTCATCAAGCTCTTCGGCAACGACGATGTAACATCCATTGCAACAACGGTTGGACCTGAGCAGGAGTACTTCCTCATCGACGAAGAAGGATATAAGGCAAGAAAAGACCTCATCTATACTGGCCGCACACTCTTCGGTGCACCCCCGCCGAAGGGACAGCAGATGGAAGACCATTACTTCGGTGCCATCAAGCCCCGTGTACAGGCTTTCATGAAGGATCTTAACGATGAGCTCTGGAAGCTCGGCATCCTTGCAACAACAGAGCACAACGAAGTTGCACCTTCACAGCATGAGCTCGCACCTATATTTACTACAACGAATATCGCGACTGATCACAACCAGCTCACGATGGAGATAATGAAGAAGGTCGCAGGCCGCCACGGTCTCGTATGCCTCCTCCACGAAAAGCCTTTCGACGGCATCAACGGATCAGGTAAGCACAACAACTGGTCGATCAGCACCGATACGGGCATCAACCTCCTCGAACCCGGTGACACACCTTATGAGAATGCACAATTCCTGCTCTTCCTCATCGCAGTCATCAAGGCAGTCGACGAGTATCAGGATCTTATGAGGATCTCGGTCGCTTCCGCTGGCAACGACCACAGACTCGGTGCAAACGAAGCTCCTCCGGCAGTCATCTCCGTATTCCTGGGTTCCGAGCTCACAGAGATCCTGGAAGCAATCGAGAACGATACACCTTACGGTGCAAAGGAGAAGGAACTTCTTAAGGTAGGCGTACACGTACTTCCCAAGTTCCCGAGAGATACGACAGACCGTAACAGGACATCGCCTTTCGCATTCACGGGCAACAAGTTCGAGTTCAGAATGTTGGGTTCTGCTGCATCCATCGCACTTGCAAATACAGTCCTCAATACCGCAGTTGCAGAAGCTCTCAAGCAATTTGCAGACAAGCTCGAAGGCGCAGAGGACTTCACCGGTGCGATCCACGATCTCATCAAGGCTGAGATCAAGGAACATAAGAGGATCATCTTCAACGGCAACGGTTACGATGCTTCCTGGATCGAAGAAGCAGAGAAGAGAGGCCTTTCCAACCTCAAGACCACACCTGATGCTGTTGCACACTACCTCGACCAGAAGAACATGGATCTCATGATCTCCCATAAGGTCTATTCCGAGGCAGAGATGGTATCCAGACACGAGGTCTTCCTCGACAAGTACTGCAAGCTCCTGCACATCGAAGCACAAACGATGGTCGAGATGGCAAGCGAGGATATCCTTCCCCAGGTATCTGCATATTCCACATCACTTGCAGATTCCATCATCGCAAAGAAGGAAGTCGGAGCAGACACAGTTTTCGAGAGTGAGATACTTGGTGAGATCTCCGGATATATGAAGGATGCATACCAGGCTTATAAGGATCTCGGATCCAACCTCGAGACCGCTGAGGAGAAGGAAGACTTCGTTGAGAAGGCAGACTACTACAAGGATGTCATCATTCCCGACATGGAAAATCTCCGTAAGGCATGCGACAGTCTTGAGACAAAGACATCTTCTGAGTTCTGGCCCTTCCCTACATACGGTGACCTGCTCTTCGCAGTAAGATAAAAAGCAAAAGAAAATTAAATATGATCGGTCTATGGCAGCCCGGCTCTTGATCTGAGACGGACTGCCATATTCATTGAAGGAGGAAAATATGGATATAACTGCTGTAAAAGAATTAATAAATACCGAAGTGTTCGGTATATGGTTCCTGATCGGTGCAGCCCTGGTATTCTTCATGCAGGCAGGCTTTGCCATGTTGGAAGCGGGCTTCTGCAGATTTAAGAATGCAGGCAACATACTGATGAAAAACCTGATGGACTTCTGTATCGGTACAGTATGCTTCATCTTCCTGGGATTCGGTCTCATGATGAGCGAGGATATGTTCTGCGGTTTTGTGGGAATCCCCAACCTCAACATCTTCACTGACTTCTCAGGATTTATGGAAACAAATGCTGCAAGCTTCGTCTTCAACCTCGTATTCTGCGCTACCGCAGCTACGATCGTATCGGGCGCTATGGCTGAAAGAACAAAGTTCTCATCCTACTGTGTTTACTCTGCGATCCTCTCGCTGATCGTATACCCCATCGAAGCAGGCTGGACATGGAATTCCAACGGCTGGCTTGCTCAGCTCGGCTTCATCGATTTCGCAGGTTCTGCCTGCATCCACACCGTAGGTGGTGTAGCAGCTCTTATCGGTGCCATCATGGTTGGCCCCAGGATCGGTAAGTATGTAAAAGACAAGGCAGGCAAGGTTACAAAGGTCAACGCCATCCAGGGTCATAACATCCCGATCGGCGCATTGGGCTGCTTCATCCTCTGGTTCGGCTGGTACGGATTTAACGGTGCTGCCGCAACTGACGGAACACAGCTCGCAGCTATCTTCTTAACAACAACGATCGCTCCTGCAGTTGCTACAGTTACATGTATGCTCTACACCTGGATCAAGAACGGTAAGCCTGATGTCTCCATGTGTATCAACGCTTCCCTCGCAGGCCTCGTTTGTGTAACAGCAGGATGCCACGCTATCGACGCAGCAGGTGCTATCGTTGAAGGCGTTATCTCCGGACTCCTCGTAGTTTGGGTAGTTGAATTCTTAGATCTTAAGCTCCATATCGATGACCCCGTCGGTGCATGCGGAGTTCACCTGGCTAACGGTATCGCAGGTACTATCCTCACAGGTGTTCTTGCAACCAACACATCCTCACTGGGTGTTGACGGTCCCGTCTATGCTCTGATCCACGGCACGAGCTTTGCTGACGGTATGAAGGTATTGGGCGTACAGTGCTTAGGTATCGGTTCCATCGTTCTCTGGACGGCAGTCATGATGGTCATCACATTCACAGTCATCAAGAAGACAATGGGTCTTCGTGTATCAAGAGAAGAAGAGATCGAAGGTCTGGATCCCACAGAACATGGTCTGTCTAGTGCATATGCAGGCTTCCACTTTGCTCCTCAGGCTATCGTTGAAGGTGAAGCTGCTCCCGTTATGGTAACAGGAGAAACACCTGAAGCAGAGGCTGTCGAAGTCAAAGAAGTTCCTTCCTTTGAAGAACCCGTTACAGCTGACGGCAAGCGTTATACCAAGCTTGACATTATCTGTAAGGAATCCAAACTGGATGCCCTCAAGAATGCTCTCATGGGCATAGGCATAACCGGTATCACGGTAACTCACGTAATGGGTTGCGGCGCTCAGAAGGGCCGTCAGGAATTCTACAGAGGTGTTCCTGTCGAAGCATCGCTCCTGCCTAAGGTACAGATATCAGTCGTCGTAAGCGCAGTACCTGTTGCCAAGGTTGTTGAGACTGCAAAGAAGGCTCTCTACACAGGTCATATCGGTGACGGTAAGATCTTCGTCTACAACGTTGCAGATGTAGTCCGTATCAGGACTGGTGAGACAGGCTTTGCCGCATTACAGGATACTTAACGAATAGCGGGGTGCCTCATGGGCACCCCGTGAACACCTTCTTTTTACGGTGAGAACACCGGTGAAGATGAGCGAAACCGCCTTTGCTCTTCGGATCCGGTGTTCTTATTCTATGACCTTAACGCCGGCTTCGTCGTTAAGCTCGTCCCAGCTCCTGTCGTCTTCCTCGTAACCAGAAGAAGACTTGATCTTTACTATCAGCTTGATGATGAGACCGGAGCAGAGGATGAGTGCGCAGAGTACCCAGCCGAAGATGATGTTGGCCTTAAGCGAATAGCCGTCGGCAGCACCGTATATGCCTCCGTTCCTGATGAGGTTTACGAGATTCCAGATAAAGAGTCCCGAAAGGACAACAGGTGATATGAACTTGATCGAAGGCAGGAACCACCATGAAGGCATCTTAAAGCCCTTGGTGTTGCGGTTGAGTTCAACAAGTATCTTGCCCGTCTTAAAGAGCCACCCTGCTGCGATCATCTCGAGGACTCCCGTGATGAGGAGAGTGTAGCTGTTGATGAAGTAGTCGACTATATCAAGGACTGCAAGTCCTGCACCGGTTACATAGATGATGCTGATGATGCCTTCCACTATACAGATAGTGAGAGTGGTCTTTTTCTTGTTCAGATGGAACTTGTCAGACAGGGCAGTCGATACGCCCTCGATGATCGAAAAGAGTGAGTCGATAGCGAGCGTGATCAGACAGAAGTAGAAGATGAAGGCGAAGATCATGTTGAAGATGCCGTTGTTCGAGATCTGTACGATCGCCTGCGGATAGATGATGAAAGCTGTTGCTATACCGGATGCAGACATGCTGTCGAGCATTCCGACACCTGCCATCGTGGTGAACATGACGATGCCTGCGAGGACGCTGATGAACATATCCGAAAAGGCTATGATCATAGTGTCGACCGCTATGTTGGAATCCTTGTCGAGGAAGGATCCGTATGCGAACATGATCGCCATCGATGTCGAGAGGGAATAGAAGACCTGACCTATCGCATCGACCCAGAGATTGGAATCGGCAAGTGCCGTCCAGTCGGGAAGGAAGAGCTTTGCAAGTCCTGTCAGGGCTCCGGGGAGCATCATGCCGCGGACAGCCATTATCACGAGACATATGACGGGAAGCGATACGGTGAACTTGACTACTTTTCCGACAGTCGTCGTGCCGTTGCGGATACATAGATATGTGAAGCCCCAGGCCAGTACGAGACAGCCTAAGACGGGCCAGGATATGGTCGTAAATCCGCTCGTGGTCCCCGTGGTCTTGATCGTGGTCGCCCAGAGGGAACTTGCCGCTTCGGTGTTGCCCGTAAGTCCTGCGAACTTATAGCTCATGAAGAACATCAGTATTACCCATGCGAATACGGCCGCATAGTAGATCGAGATGCCGATACCGTTGGATACTGCAAGCCAGCCTATGCCTTCTGCTTTTTTGTTAAGGGCGCGCATGGATCCGGGAGCACCCTGCCTCGTGTATCTTGCGACGGAGATCTCCATCATGAGCAGAGGGATACCGATCACGAGCATTGCGATCAGATAGACAAACAGGAAGGCACCGCCGCCGTACTTGGCAGCCAGCCCCGGGAATCTCCAGGCATTGCCGAGTCCTACGGCAGAACCGATCGCCGCGAGGATAAAAGCAGATCTTGATGACCATTTTTCGCGCATATATCAACACCTCCGAATATCGATAACACAAATATACTACACCATAACCCGCTCTCTTTATGTGATAGATAGATGATAAAATATGATCAGTTTCAGCAGGTGAAGTCCGTTTGGAGGTAATATGCAGCACCGTAAGGGATATTCGATATTAGGTTACGGCTGTATGAGATTTACGAGCCATAACAACAAGATAGACCTTGAGAAAGCCGAGAAGGAGATCTTAAGGGCCTATGAACTCGGCATCAACTACTTCGATACGGCATATATCTACCCGGGGAGCGAAGAAGCCTTAGGTTACATTTTCGAGAAGAACGGTCTTCGCGACAAGATAATCCTTACGACCAAGCTCCCCCAGTATTTCATCAAGAACCGCGAGGGCTTAGACAAGTATCTTGAGACCGAGCTCAAGAGGCTCCGCACAGATCATCTTGACAACTATCTCATGCACCACATGACCGATATTGCCCAGTGGGAGAAACTGGAAAAAGTGGGCATCCGTGAGTGGATAGAAGAGAAGAAAAAAGAAGGCAAGATCAGGAATATCGGCTTCTCCTTCCACGGCAATACCGAGATGTTCAAGAAGATCCTTAACGCATACGACTGGGATCTCTGCCTGGTCCAGTATAACTACATGGATGAGAATTCCCAGGCCGGAAAAGAAGGGATCAGAGCCGCAGCTGAAAAGGGTGTTCCCGTTTTCATAATGGAGCCCTTAAGAGGCGGAAAACTCGTAGATCTCTTGCCCGATAAAGCAAAGAAAGAGATAGCGCAAGACCCTCACGGCTGGTCTCCTGCAGAGTGGGCTTTCAGGTGGCTCTGGAACCAGAGTGACATCACCTGCGTTCTTTCCGGAATGAATTCCATCGATATGATCGAGGAGAACTGCCGCATAGCATCGGAAGCGGAAGAAGGCGGATTCGGCGATGAAGAATTTGCCATGATCGAAAAGATCAAGACCTACATAAACGAGAACACAAAGGTCGGATGCACTGGCTGCAAGTACTGTATGCCCTGTCCTCAGGGAGTCGATATCCCCGGCATCTTCTCCTGCTATAACCACATGTATTCCGAGAACAAGAGTGCGGGCAGGGGAGAATACTTTCAGACGATATCCCTCAGGATCGAACCCGCAGATGCAAGACGCTGCATAGAATGCGGCAAGTGCGAGATGCACTGTCCGCAGAATATACCGATAAGAGAGAAGCTCAAGGAAGCCGACAAAGCCTTACTGCCCTTTCCTTACAGGGCAGCTTATGCATTAGCCCGCCATTTCATGGTAGGCAGGAAAAAGAAGGATCAGATCACTTAAGAGAGATGAATCTGTCGTAGATCGCCTGAGCTGATGTGCTCGAGAACGTTCCCGTCGTGTTTGCAACAGGAACTTCACCGCCTTTAACGTCAGCATAGTCCTTGATGGTTATAACGAACTTGCCGTTGACAGCCGTAACCGTAACGGTGTCATCGGGATTGACTTTGCTTGCTTCACCGTCGACAAGGATCTTTAAAGTGTCACCGGGCTTGAGAGAGGAAACTTTCGAAGCATCCTCAAATTCGTACATGTCAAAGAGCACGTCAAATACTCCGGAATTCCTGTCCATGTGGACGAAATTGTATCTGTTGATCTTTCCGAGATCGGGATTGAGGTTAGCTTCTATCACCTGGATCTCATGTGAACCGAAGTTGTCCGTATCCAGATAACCCAATGTGTTTATGATCGTATTCTTAAGATCTTCAACATTCATGTCGGCCAGTGCTTTGTCAGGCTGCGGAGCCTCAGTAGTAGTTACGCCCCTGGTGGTCGTCTCGCCCTGTACTCTTCTTTCAGGATCACATGCAGTAAGCATGAGTGATGCAGCAAGCAGCATTATTACGATTAACTTTTTCATGTTATTCTCCCGCTAGTTTATTTCCAACGCACAGTATACCACGCAGCATGAAGTTTTTCTAAAAGTTTATCTGCCGTATATCCTGGAATAAGTGACTTTATGGTCCTTCCATGTAATATCGGTCTTTGATCCTCCGGGGAGCACGAGACCCGTGACCGAACCGTCCTTCCATATTTCCGGCAATGCGGGAAGCTGTTCTCCTTCTCTTCCCAGGATCATGCGGATGATGCCTGATACGAGGCCGAAGTTTCCGTCGATCTGGAAGGGTGGATGGTTATCGAAAAGATTAGGCAGGAGAGAGTCCGACATTAACAGCCTAAGATGTTTATAAGCTTCGGCGCCGTTTCCGAGCGCCGCATAGAGGTTGACGATCCATGCCCTGCTCCAGCCGGTGTGGCCGCTGCCTGATGCGAGGCGTTTTTCCAAAGTCAGGGAAGATGCCTTAAGCAAATCTTCTCCTCTTATCGTGCTGCCCGGGAATAGTCCGAACAGATGTGATAAATGCCGGTGCCCCGGATCTGCTTCCTCAAGTTCTTTATGCCATTCCATTATCCTTCCGTCTGCAGTAAGGCTTACGGGCTTTATCAGCTCTTTGGCCCTGCGGATCTCTTCGATCTCCGGACGGCCTGTCTTCAGTATATCTTCAGCTTTAAGGACTGCTTCGAAAAGTTCGGCCGTTATCTGATCGTCCATCGCTGTGCCCTTGCAGACGGATGCTTTCTTCCCGTCTTCGAGCATATATTCATTCTCGGGCGACAGGGTCGGAGACAAGGCAAGGAAGCCGTTTTCGGCTTCACTGTAATCGACGATAAAGACCGCTGCTTCGAGCATGCTGTCAAAGTGTTCTCTAAGGAAATCCGTGTCGCCCGTGTAGCGGTAATGTTCCCATATATGGAGGCAGAGCCAGGCTGCACCTAATACCCAGTAAGATGAAGACAGGCAACTGTCCTGCGGGGCGCAGTCACCGAAAAGGTCCGTGTTATGGTGGGCAACAAAGCCGCGCATCCCGTACATTTTCTCAGCAACTTCCATCCCCCTCGGCTTCATCCTTTCGATCAGGTCGAAAAGAGGCAGGTGGCATTCCGGCAGATCCAGAACTTCGCAGGGCCAGTAGTTCATCTCGAGGTTGATGTTGATCGTGTATTTGGATCCCCAAGCGGGATCGAAATCCTTGTTCCAGATGCCCTGGAGATTAAGCGGCTGGCTGCCTTCGCGGCTCCCCGAGATCGTAAGGTATTTGCCGAAGTTGAACATGCGGACGACATCTGTTTCTGACGGAGGAAGAGTAAGGCTTGTCCTGCCGTAAAGATCAGAATAATCCTTCAAGTGATCTTCCCAGATCTGATCTTCGCCTTTGAGCACTGCACTATCCAGTGTCTTATCAAGGTATCCCGTCAGATCCTTGTTGTAAAAACCCGTTGTCGCCGCGATCAGGATCAGAGCTTCATCAGCGGAATCGACAACGAGCGTATTTCCTATGGAACTGACGCTGCCTCCTTTTGCTGCTAGCCTTATCTCACACGCAAAATCCAAAGATCCTTCACCGCCGCATCTTCCCGTCAGGACTGTCCTGTCAGTAGACGGATTAAAGATGGAATCAACACAGTTGTTGTATCCGGGATTTCTGTATACCTGGTCCTTATAAGGCCCGAGATCCCATGTGATATTGCCTCTTGCGAGCTGGGTCCTGAAAGAGATCCTTCCTTTTTTGTCACAGCTTAACTTCACTGCAATGACCTTGTCAGGGAAGGATGCGATCACTTTCCTTAAGTAGCCCGCACCGTCTTTTGTGTAGCTGATACGGACTTCGGATCTTGCAATATCTAATTCCCTGGAATAGGAAGTGACATCTTCATTCTCATGACCGAAAAGGATATAGAGATTTGCCAGCGGTTCATAGTGGCTCTGGTTGTCGGGGGTCCCTGACAGGGCGAGGACGCACATGTCCTCTGCATCCCTGATCCTGCCTTCATCGATCGCTCTTCTTATCTTCGGAAGGTATTCACGGGCAGAAGGATTGATCCTGTCTTTGGGAGCGCCGTACCATATGCTGTCTTCGTTGAGCTGAAGCAGTTCTGTCGCAACTCCTCCGAACACCATCGCGCCCATCCTGCCGTTCCCTATGGGAAGGGCTTCGTTCCAGTCAGAAGCGGGTCTTTCAAAAGATAAGATATCGCTTTCCATCAGGGCTTCCCTCACAGTTCGTAGAGCCATGCCTTGGCTGAGAAATCGGAATCACCGCTGCCGAATTCAGCTAAGATCTTCACGCCTTCGGGGAATTCGGGTTCTATCTTTTCAGAATCTTCGAAACGGTGCAGGACGGCGAGCCTTTTGCCCTGCCATTCGCGGATCACGAGCTGCTGTCCGTGCGGCTTAAGGTAAGTAGTATTCTCGTATCTATGGACTATCGTTTTTCCGTTTTTGATTATGCCGCTGCACTTGTTGTAGAAAGACATGCCTTCTTCTACCACAGCCCATTGCTCATCTGTCAGCTCGTAGATCTCTCCGCTCAGGCACATGCGGCCGAGGAAAGTTGCGGCAAGGGAATATTCCAGTCTTTCTTTGCTGTCGTCTCCTCTTAAGACGCACCAGATCTGGTTTTGTTCAGGCTTTATAACCCTTTGGAGATTAGCCGCGATCAAAGGGATCGCAGGTGTTTCATGGGCATCTGAGAAACTTGCCTGGCTGACAAGTTCCATCCAGGAAGCTTCCAATCTGTGGCCGCCGCTCGCGCAGTTTTCTATTACGATGTCCGGGATCTCCCTGCGGATCTTACGATAGAATTCCTGGCTGGCAGCAACCTTGCGCCTTAAGGATTCACCAATGCTTTCGGCTCCGTCACACCCCATGCCGAGGGTGTCGTTGTAGTCGATCTTGATGTAGCCGAATCCGGAATCCTTCAGGAACTTGATGACCTTATCGGTCAGGTAATCCGTTACCCATGGATCTTCCATGTCCCAGAAGCGTCTGCCGCCTACCTGAAGAGGAAGGCCGTCCTTCTTAACAAGGTGGTCAGGATCGTTATAATATCTGCATCTTGAGGCGAGAGTCTCGAGCTCGAACCAGATACCGGGGATCATGCCCTTGGAGCGGATATAGTCCGCGATGGCTTTCATGCCGCCCGGGAATCTTTCTTCGTTTACTTCCCAGTCACCCAGACACTCGTACCATGTATCGTCGCCGTACCAGCCTGAATCTATTACCAGGAACTTTATACCCTTGCCTTCGAGTTTGTCGCAGCATTTCCTGACGTTCTCGAAAGTGGGATTTCCCCAGGTAGTGCAGTATTCGTTATAGAGTATCGCCATGTCGTTATCAGCAGGAGATATGGCGGGGTGCTGTGCTTTGACGAGCTTATCGAATATATCGTAAAGAGATCCGCCTCTTGCAAGGACCGCTTCGGGAGAAGTGAATGACTCTCCCGGAGCCAATGTCTTCATCCAGTGTCCGAAATCCCTGTCACCTATGCCGCCGGCGATCGTAAGGGCTGCTTCTTTTTCACAAAGGATCTCCATCTGCCAGGTCGAAGGAGCGTATAGCTCTATGCCGAGAAATTCGCCTGTACTGCTGTCTTCAGTTGCAAGGAAGGGGAAATATTTCCTGACCGGCATGGAGCCGGGGTTGCCGAACTTTTCGATGCGCAGACCGTAGTTTGCCCAGGACGGTTCCATGTGCATCTCATCGAGTGTCTCTGTGCGGAGTTTCCCTTCAGCGCTCCAGAAGGACTGCAGGCGGTGGATCCTGTCTGCCTTTACTCCGGAGATAACAAAGCTCGTGATAAGTTCCAGATCGACTTCGTGACTGCTGTTATTGTTTACTGTTGTCTTAACTCTGAGAGCATCCCCGTCCTGTGTCTTAATGACCTTCAGGACAAGGCCCCGGTCATCTTCGTAGACTGCGGTCCCTTCTTCCCATTCCTCAGAGCCTTCCTTAAGACGGAAAGCTTCCATTGTTCCGCTTCCCAACATGGTAAGTCCGCATGAATAGCTTCCGTTATAACGGTCACCTGCTGCTTTGATCTCAGTCCTGATAAGCATCTGCAATTACTCCGTCTATTCGGGCAGGTAGACGAATACAGGGTCATCATCGATCTTTGAATAGAGTACTCCGTTCAGGGAATAATAGATCTTGTTGTCCGGATCGCATTCGAAACGGTAATGGATCCTGTAGATCGTGATGCTTCCGTCGTCATTGATGTATCCGAGACTCTGAGCGCGGGAGCGCTTCTGTATTATGTTGATGCTCCCGATGTCCTTGTTAATGGCTACGGTAAAGAAAATGTTCCGGAATTTGACTTTAGTATCTTTGCCGACACCTAATTCATCGACATTATCTGCTGTCGGTATCTTGTCGCTCTTGAAAGCAGGAGATCTTTTGAACTCATCGGTCTGGTAATAATCCCTGCTGCTGTCCCTGATCTTTACCCTGAACTCCGCAGGGAACAAGGATCCCTCATCACCTATACCGGTGATCTTCACGTTCCCCAAGGTCTCATCCCCGATCTCGATCCTCTTGTTTTGAGGGTCTCCGTCCCAGTACCAGGTTAGGACGGTCGCTTCGGTCCTGTCCTTATCGTGTTTGTACTCGAAAACGCCCTGGATCTCAGCCATACCGTTATAACGCTGCGGAGTGGAGTTTTTTTCCAAGAGAGAGAACTTGAGATGGAATGCCACAATAAAGAAGATAAAAGCTATTGCCAGTATCGAAGATAACGTGATCCCGGCTATGCCGAGCCACTTGCCTTTCTTGATCTTTTTTACCGAAGTGATAAGACCTGCTGTGGATATGATAAAAGAAACAAAGCACAGGACGAATGCAGTAACTGTTCCTGTGAGCATGATAATGAAAAGATAGGGAAGACGCGGATCTTCAGACGCAGGGAGCGGATTATCCCTGACGATGTTATAGGACATGAAGCTTGACACCATTGATACGATGACAAAGACAAGAGCGAGCAAAGAGAAAACAAAACCCGCTACACATGCTTTGCTGTATTCGAGTTTCTCCTCTTCAGGAGAAGTCAGGACATCATCAGTCCCTGTCTCCTTATCTTCTCTTTCTGTATTGCCGTCATATTGATCAGACATTAAGAATATCTCCCTGTCTTAGTTCATCGCAAAGTTCCGTATGTCTCGTGTAACAGGTCCTTTTACGACAGATACATTCTAACATAATTAGACTATACAGGTACTGCGGATTGATCAGCGCAAAAAAGTTTTTTGATGTTCATAAAGACTACACATCTTTTCCTTACAATACGGCTGTAAAAAGAAAAACCCGGATAAGAGGGGGAGGGAAAACCTATGAAAAAACATTATCTTTTAGCTTGTATGCTCTTTTGCTTGATCCTTCTGACGGTCTTTAGCGTGGGAGTAATGATCTTTACTTCATCCCAACTCAGCAAAGTCAACGAAGAATTCATCAATCTGTCAGCACACAGTCAGATCCGTGATGATGACAGGGAATTTGATGATATGGATCCTCTTATGGCTTATGCATACGGCAACTGGGAATATTATAGTGATCAGCGCAAACTTACCCGTACAGGCCCATGGGAACATTTAAGTCACGGTAAGATCGTAACCAATACAAGGGGCTTCTACGGCGCAATACTGGATGTCGACAACGGTTTCAGACCAATTGCGGAAGTTCAGAACTTTATGGAGATAACAACGCTCAAAGAAAACGGTCCGGATTATGAACCTTATAGCGAAATCCGTATTGCACTCGTTGACGACACCTTTGATCAGGATACGGATCTTTCTGCTGATCCTGATGATGCTTCAACCGTTTCCATGATCGGCGGAAAATGTGACGGTGTCTACGCATTTGACGGAACATTGTCCTGGTATGAGGAGGGAGAGACAAAGACATTCTATCTTTCCCGCCCGAAGAATGCTGACCTCGCCAAGACTGTTCCCTATGAAGAATGGGATGAGTTCCACGAGAATCTTTTCGTAGAGCTTTATACTTTCGGAAACAGCGCAGCAAAGAAAAAGATGAATGGTGAAGCTAAGGAAGTATTTATACAGGGACTGGAACTTAATAAAGATAACTTTGGTGCTGACGGACTCTCCGGAACTTATGCATTTACAAAGGGAGATATCACAACGACCTATTATGACATCCACGTCTATAACGTCTCTGGCAGGACCATAATGCTGGCCTATGCGGAAGTATTTAAACCTTTGAGCTTTGTATTGCAGGAGAATCTGGATGTATATATTTTCTTTGTTCTGGTACTTCTCATAATGGAGGGTGTGGTCGTAATGAACTTTGTGGCGCTCTGCCAGGCACAGAGGAAATTCGAGATCAAGAGCCAGAGGCTCACGCACGGTATAGCTCATGAATTAAAGACACCTCTTGCGATCACGAAGACATGTGTCGAGAACTGGGAATATATAGACGAGGATCAGCGCTCTGAATATTCGAAAAAGATAATCACTGAAGTAGACCATATGTCAGGTCTTATTACAAGGCTTCTGGACCTGTCCAAGTACAGCAGCGGCAATATAACGATAAATCCCGAGACGGTCGATCTTATGGCCCTGACAAAGAGTGTCTGCAACAGGATGGGTGATATCGTCAAAGAAAGAAAACTCGATATAGCGATATCCTTCGACCGTGATGAGTATCCGGTATCAGCCGACCTTGACATGATGAACATCGTCATAAGCAATTTCATCTCTAACGCGGTCAAATATGCTGATAAGAAGATCAGGATAAGCCTGACACAATCCGGCAGAAAGATAACGTTCTCCATAACTAATGACGGCGCGAAGATAGCAAGGTCAGATCTTAAGAAAGTATGGGATGTCTTCTATAAGACAGACGAATCCAGGAGTGATAGAATAGGTAGCAGCGGGGTGGGACTGTCTGTAGTAAAGAACATACTGGACTTGCATAAAGCAAAATACGGCTGTGACAGCAATGAGCAGGGGACTGTTTTCTGGTTCGCAATGGATTCGGTTAAGAAGGAAGATATGTAATGTATCGCATATTGATCGCAGAAGATGACGACACATTAAGGAATATCCTTACAATGTTCTTCAGCAAGAACGGATTTGAGACGGATGCTGTAAGCAACGGTATTGATGCATGTTCATATGCCGATAAGAACAGATATGACATCGTGATCTTAGACATAATGATGCCCGGCAAAGACGGCAGGGAAGTCTGTAAGTTTATCCGCGGCAAGTACGATGTCCCGGTAATATTCCTTACAGCTTTGGGGGGCGAAGAAGATATAGTCAAAGGCTATGAAGTCGGTGCGGATGAATATATCAGCAAGCCCTTTTCGTCCAAGGTCCTACTGGCAAAAGTCAACGCTCTCATCAGCCGCTATCACGGCCTTCTTGTTAAGGACGGCAAGATCACTGTTGACGAGATCACGATAGAACCTGCAAGACGTTACGTGACCGTGGAAGGCAAAGCCTGCGATCTTGCTCCCAAGGAATATGAGCTGCTGATGTATTTTCTCGATAATCAGGGAATGGTCCTGACTCGAAATCAGATCCTCGATAAGGTCTGGGGCATGGATTACGAAGGCTACGACAGGACTGTCGATACCCACATCAAGATGTTAAGGAAAGCTCTCGGCAAAGCTGGTTACCATGTGGAGACCGTGATCAAGTCCGGCTACGTCTGGAAGAACAGGAGCTGATCAGATTATATTCTTTATTCCTTCGCATATCTTTCTTGCGACAAGGGGGTTATTCATCGTATAGAGATGGATCCCCTTGATGTCGCTTACGAGAAGGTCGATTATCTGGCTTAAGCAGTATGACATGCCTGCATCGAAGAGAGCATCTTTGTTGTCTTCGTAACGGGAGATTATCTGTTGGAACCTTCTCGGGAAAGATGCATGACACATCGGCACGATCCTCTTGATCTGGGCTGCGTTGATGACGGGCATAACGCCGGGGATCACGGGGATGTCGATCCCTGCGATCTCACAGTCTTCGTGGAAACGGTAGAAGATCTCGTTGTCGAAGAAGAGCTGGGATAAGAGTACTTCTGCTCCCGCGTCGACTTTCTTTTTGAGGCTCTTCATCTCGGAGATCATGTTCGTTGACTCCGGATGGCACTCGGGATAGCAGGCGCCCAGGAAGCAGAAGTCGTTTTCTTTCTTAAGGTAGGAGATGAGGTCGGACGAGTGTTTGAAGTCATCCTTCGCAGCTGCGTTTGGATTGGGATCACCGCGCAGTGCGAGGATGTTTTCTATACCTTCGTCTTTTAAGACGCGGGCGAACTCGTCGATCTCGTTCTTATCGTAGTGAAGACATGTAAGGTGTACCACAGGCTCGATCTTGTATTCGTACTTGATCTTCTTTGCGAGCTCGATAGTCCTGTTGCAGTTGGAAGATCCCCCTGCACCGAAAGTTACGCTTATGAAGTCAGGCTTAAGCTCGCTCAAGACTTCGAGCGTCTCGTCGATGCTCTCGAGCTCGGTATCTTTCTTGGGCGGAAAGATCTCGAAGGAAAGACTTCTTTTTGTATTGTAGACCTGTGATACTTTCATTACTTATCCTCTGATAGTCTTGGCTGCCTCGACCAGGTTGATGAGGCTCTTCTTTGTCTCTTCGTTTCCTCTTGTCTTAAGACCGCAGTCAGGGTTTACCCAGAGCTTGGAATCTTCGATCTTCTGTCTCATCCTGGTGAGGGCAGTTACGATCTCTTCAACTGAAGGAACACGGGGGCTGTGGATGTCGTAGACACCGGGGCCGACTTCCGTCTTGAAGTTGTTTTCTTTCAGGGAATCGAGGATCTGAAGATCAGAACGTGATGCTTCGAAAGTTATGACGTCAGCATCCATCGCATCGATCGCGGGGATGATGTCAGTGAACTCGCTGTAGCACATATGCGTATGGATCTGTGTCCCGGGCTTTACCTTGCTGTGAACGAGCCTGAATGCGGGGATCGTAAAGTCAAGATATTCACTGTACCAGTCGGACTTACGGAGAGGGAGCTTCTCGCGGAGAGCTGCCTCGTCGATCTGGATGATGTTGATGCCGTTGGCTTCAAGATCCAATACCTCATCCCTTATCGCAAGAGCGATCTGGAGGATACTTTCCTTGATGGAGATGTCTTCTCTGGGGAAGGACCAGTTAAGTATCGTAACGGGACCTGTGAGCATTCCCTTGACTGGCTTGTCCGTGCAGGACTTTGCAAATTTCGACCAGAATACCGTGATGGGCTCTTTCCTCGATACGTCGCCCCATACGATCGGAGGCTTGACGTTTCTTGTTCCGTAGGACTGCACCCATGCCTTCTCAGTGAAGATGAATCCGTTCAGGTGCTCACCGAAATATTCGACCATGTCGTTACGCTCGAACTCGCCGTGAACGAGGACATCGAGACCGATCTCTTCCTGGAGCTTTATGCATTCAGCGATCTTGTTCTTGTTGAACTCTATATAATCTTCCTTGCTCTTTAAGCCCTTCTTGAATTCCTGCCTGTTCTTGCGGACATCCTGTGTCTGGGGGAAGGAACCGATCGTGGTCGTAGGGAAGAGAGGGAGAGATAGGATCTCTTTTTGGATCTTCTCTCTTTCGGAGAACTCCGGGAGCCTTACGTAATCGGCATCAGTGATGGCTGCAACCTTGTCCTGGACCTCCTTGTCGACGCTGTCGATACGTCCCTCGAAAAGTGCCTGGTTCTTCTTATATACGTCACTGTTCTCGTAACCGCTCCCTGCGAGTGATGCGATCTCGTTAAGCTCAGTAAGCTTTTCTTCTGCGAATGCGAAATGCTTCTTGTAATCAGCAGAGAGTTTTGTCTCGCTCGCGAGTGTGTAGGGCACATGAAGGAGCGAGCAGGATGTTCCGAGGACGACATTTCCGATGCCGGTCTCATTTAAGACGGATAAGGTCTTCTTGTAGTCGTTTCTCCAGATATTCTTGCCGTTTACAAGACCTGCAACGAGGATCTTATCTTCGGGGAAACCATATGTCTTGATGAGATCTGCGGTCTTTGTTCCTTCGATGAAATCAAGACCGATGAGATCGAAACCGAGTTTTATGACTTCGCTGTAGATGTCCCTGATGTCGCCGAAATATGTCTGGAGTAAGATCTTTGTGCCGTTCTTGTTTTCGAGGATCTGAAGATAGATGTCCTTAAAAAGAGCGATGTCAGCTGCATCGAGATCTCTTACGAGATAGGGCTCGTCGAATTCGATAAGTCCTGCACCTGCGGATGCGAGCTTTGAGACGAGCTTTATGTATTCAGAAGTAAGGACAGAAGATACATCGGCGATCTTCTTGCTGCCCGTAAACTTTGCGAGCTTTAAGAAAGTGAAAGGGCCTATGAGAGCAACTTTTGTATCGACTCCCAATTCTTTTGCTTCCGTGAATTCATCGACGGGCTTTGTTCCGCTAAGACTGATGACCGTATCGTTGTCGATCTCGGGAACAAGGTAGTGGTAGTTGGTGTTGAACCACTTCTTCATTGCGAGGGCTTTTACGTTTCCTTTATTCCCCTGATAACCTCTTGCAAGAGCGAAATATGTTTCAAGTTCCGAAAGACCCAGGTCCTTATATCTTTGCGGGATGATGTTGAAGAGGCATGCCGTATCGAGTACGTTGTCGTAGAAAGAAAAATCATTGGAAGAGATATATGTGATGCCTGCTTCCTTTTGAGCAAGAAGATCTTCCTTCCTTATGGCCTTAGCCGCATCAAGAAGTCCCTGTTCACTGAGCTGTCCTTCGAAGAACTTCTCGGATGCAAACTTTAACTCTCTGTCCTTGCCTATTCTCGGGTAGCCGATTACTGATGTATTCATGTGTGTTTCCTCCATTGCGGATTTGTTTTATTGATAGCGAGTATAAACCGACCATATTGATAGGTAAAATACATTAAATCTTGCTTGACCATAGATAAAATCTATGGCAAGTGCTAAAATGCAGATGGAATCGATAGAAAGGATATATTCCTGATGACCTATAAACAGCTTCAATACATAGTTACCGTTGCAGAGGAAGGCAACATAACAAATGCCGCGAAAAAACTTTTTATCGCCCAGCCGAGCCTTACTTCCGCCATAAGGGAACTGGAGAACGAATATAACATAACGATATTCGCAAGATCGAATAAAGGCATAAAGCTGACACCGGAAGGAGAAGAATTCCTGGGCTATGCAAGACAGGTATTAGATCAGACCCAGCTCATTGAGGAGCGCTATAAGGGGACCAACACCGGTAAGCTCAAGTTCTTCGTGTCCGCCCAGCACTATTCGTTCGCGGTGGAAGCTTTTGTGGAGCTGTTGAAGAGGAGCGGCGCGGACAAGTACGAGTTCCATATGCGCGAGACACAGACCTTCAACATAATCGATGACGTGGCGCACTTAAGGAGCGAGATCGGCATACTCTATCTTAATAAGTTCAACCAGGAAGTAATACTTAAGACATTAAAAGATAACAATCTGTCCTTCAATCCTCTGTTCAGGGCTGAGCCGCATGTCTTCATTGGCAAGAACTCTCCTCTTGCGAAGAAGAGATATCTTACCTTGGAAGACCTGAAGCCATATCCGAGGCTCTCCTACGAGCAGGGCAGCCATAACTCCTTCTATTTTTCGGAGGAGATATTAAGCACTGTCGATTGCGATAAGGAACTGGTCGTACTGGACCGCGCGACGCTCTTCAACATGCTGATAGGTCTTAACGGATATACGATCTGCAGCGGCGTGATCAACGAGGAACTTAACGGACCCAACATCATTGCCAAGAAGCTCAAGGTCGACGACTATATGGAGATAGGATATATACTTCCCAACTCGATACATCCCTCGCACCTGACATCGGAATATATAGATATCCTGAAGAAGCTAACTAAAGAATAGCTATTTGACGATATTCCTGACCCAGATGCCTGACCTTACAAAGAAGAAGGCGATTATGCACTTTATGAATTCCAGGCTGCGGATGATGCCGACCAGCCAGAGTATGTCGATGTTTGTAAAGCGGCTCAGGATATAAGCCAGGGTGACCGTGACGACCCAGGTGTAGACACTGTCGAAGATGACCGTGATGATGGTGTTTCCGCCGGATCTCATTATGAAATAAGATGCGTGCGTATATGCGCAGAAAGGCATCGTCACCGCTGCTATGAGAATGAAGCCCGAAGCCATTGCCCGGATCTCATCGGATGTGTTGTAGAGCAGAGGGAAGAAGGGTGAGATGCATACCATAATAACCGCGAAAACGATACCGCATAAGACGGTGACCCAACGCATCTTGTTTGCTTTCTCTTTGGCTTCGGCAAGTTCGCCTGATCCGAGTATATGCCCCATCATGATGCCGACGGCTTCGCCCATCGCTATGAAGGCAACGCCCATGAGGTTCCAGAGGGTGGACTCGATATTGAAGGCCGCGACAGCATCAAGGCTCCTGTATGAATAGCACTGGTTGATCGTCGTCATGCCGAGTGACCACAAGGTCTCGTTAGCCATGAGAGGCAGAGCCTTAAAGAAGAACTTGAATGCAAGATCCATCGGCACCTTGAAATCCTTGAAGGCACCGCGGATGAAAGGGAAGAGATCAGCATGCTTGCCTGTGTATATGATGAGGATGGCAAGCTCGACGAATCTTGAGATAACTGTTGCAATGGCGGCACCGGCCGCTCCCATTGCAGGGAGTCCGAGATGGCCGTAGATAAGTATGTAGTTGCCGACGAGATTAACGAAGATCGCACAGAGAGATGAATACATCGGTACCTTTGTGGCGCCGAGATCCCTAAGTGTGCCTGCGTAAGCCTGGGACAGTCCGATCGGTATCAGGCTTATCAGGATGATGTGCATGTAATCCACGCCGATCACCAGCGTCTCTGCCGCATCTGCGGGATTTCCCTCGCCCAGCAGGAAGAGGTTGATGAGATAAGGCGACAGGAAGGCAAGTATCAGTATGCATAAGGAAGATATGATCGTGTTAAATACGATCTTGAAGCGGAATGTATAGCGGATCCCGTCATCGTCTCCCTTGCCCTTGTACTGTGCCGTAAAGATGCCGACACCGGCTGTTGCGCCGAATATGACAAGGTAGAATACGAAGATCAGCTGGTTGGCGATCGCAACACCGGAGAGCGCGTTCGTACCGACCTGCCCGATCATGAGATTGTCGAGAAGGTTTACGAAGTTGGAGATACCGTTCTGGACCATCATGGGGAGGGCGATCAGAAGGAGTCTCTTTATATACGCTTTGTCATCCTTAAGTTCCGGCATTTTGCTCGCGTTTTCCTTTGCTGAATTTTGTCGGTTCGAGAATTGTAACAAAAGAGATATTAATATACAAGCCTGTTATTTTTTTACAAGATTAAAGGGGCTGTCATTTGACAGCCCCTTAAGATCATTACCTTTCCTTCACGGGAACAAGTTCGATATAGCCTCTTTCTCCCACGGGTTCAAGCTGGATCCTCGGATTCTTGTCATCCCATACATAGCCTATGAAGCCGGGATCGTATTTCTTTTCGGCATCCCAGATCTCGTTGATCGCCGCGACATAGTCTTCTTCAGCGAAAGGCTCTCCCCTGAAAAGAAGATATTTTGCAGCAGGAAGATCTATGATCTCGAAGCCTTCGGGAACGGATCCTGCATAGTCTGCTTCAACTTCCACGCCCTGAACATACTCGTTGCTCAAAGGATTCCTTAAGTGTTCGGGAAGCCAGAGGCAGACGGGCTCTCCGCTGATCGACTTTATGCTCGTAAGAAGTCCCCAGACATCGCAGCCGACTTCCTCGCAGTAGCTCCAATATTCGGTCGCTTTCACGCCGCGCTTGATGATGACTTTCCTCGCCGGTTTTTCGATCAGCTGAATAAATACGTTTCTTATCTCACTCATTTTGCTCACTTTCCTTTCTTCATCGATTATAAGATCGGGAGTGAAGAGCCACAGGGGGACAGGGGCGCAAGCATACTCTTTCGGATTGCAGCCGAATTCACGTCTGAATGCACGCCTGTAACCGTCAACACTTTCAAAACCCATGTCCAGAGCAATATCCAGGACTGACACGTTCTCATCACGTAAGGCCAGCGCCGACCGGGACAGTTTAAGGCGCCTGATGTAAACTGCCGGTGTCATATCCAGATATCTGATGAAGAGTCTTCTCGCATACCAGGGCGAGAAAGAAGATACCCTTGCAAGGTCGTTTATCGTTATATCTTCCCGGATATGACTGCTGATATAATCCTGCATCAGTCTTACTGCTGCTCTATGTTCTTTCATCGGCTCATCTCCTCCATGAGCTTATATTACCTTTTGAACCAAAGGAAAATCTCGACTTTTTTTGCCCTGTTTTCGTGACAGGATATTTCTGATTATATATGAAGCTACATGGCCCCGGTCCGAAAAGATTTTCCTTCAATCGTGGCAAAAATGAAGTAAGTTTCCCCTCCGGGATTTACATATGGATATATCTGCTATAATGACGCCAACATTTTGACAGACAGGAAAGAAGACTTATATGAAAAGACTGCTGATATCGTTGATAAGCATTGCCGTGATCACATCCTCCATAGCAGGATGTGCTGTTAATACTGCCGGGACAAGTGCGGTTACTTCCGCAAGCGAAAGCTCCGTCAGTTCTGAGACGACTACGTCCGCGACAACGACGACTGAGACCACGACAGAAGCAACTACGACCACTGAAGCCAGAGGCCACTTTGAATTCAAGCCCATCGTGATCGGTCCGATATTCAAGGACTACATGGGCGAAGATATGTATAAGGCCTACTGCAACTATGTCAATGCCGTAAGGGCAGGAGAGGATTCTTTCGAGGTAAAGGATGAAGAGACATATGACTGGATGATCGGCCAGTTCCCGTCTCACTGTTACCCTCTTTTGGGCGAGTATACCGAATCCAATTATGCTGGTGCCGTAAAAAAGGGAAGGGGCACCTTCCAGTATAAGATCTCCAAGGAAGAATTTGCCGCCAAGAGCGCCGATTTCGAAAAGCTGGTCACAAATATTTTGAACGAGAACTTAAGGGATGATTATTCGGACTTTGAGAAGGTCCTGGCTCTCTATATCTATTTTTCGGAAAACTATTCATACGATTACGATACATACTATGAGATGAACGATCACTACGTGGATAATCTCTCGCCTTACAGGTTCCTTACCACGGGTCACGGGATCTGTTCCGAGTGCGGCCCCGCTTTCTCTTATCTCCTGCTTCAGGCGGGTGTCCAGGCTGACTGCATCGGAGGAAATACCGAATATTCAGGCGAGGGACATTCCTGGTCTTACGTGACGATCAACGGCAATCATTATCATGTTGACGCGACCTATGCGATGCAGTCCGGTGTCAACCTGTCCTATCTCATGATGACCGATGAGAGGCGTGAGAAAGATGACGGATATAAGAAAAGCAAGAACTCATTCGCCCGCAATAAATCGGGAGAACTTAAAGGCGACCGTTATGATGCGGATGATGACTTTTTCGCGCCCTTAAAGGATGGTCATCTTATCTCATGGGACCACGATAAGAAACTTATCTACTATACTGATGCGGACGGCAACGAAAAGATTTTCGATTATTCTCCCTTTGCCTGATCCTATTTCCAAAGATCCGTCTCTTCAGGATCAAGTCCGATGTCGGCTGCCTTGAAAACGGGATTATTTTTCGCTTTTTTCTGCTTCTCATAATCCTTCAAAGTCTTGAAGGCTATGCTTCCGAGCAGCGCACAAGCGGGGATGTTGATCAGGGTCATGCCGCCCATCGTGATATCCGCAACAGCCCATGCAGCATCCATCGGGATGACGGTGCCGAAGAAGATTATGACTGCGCATATGAGGTGGAAGATATCGAGGAATCTTTTCGAAGGCATTTTCTTATGGTTGATATAGGCGAGAGCGTTATCAACATAGAAAAGATTTCCGAGCAGGGTCGTGAATGCGAAAAGGACCATCGCCACAGTGATGAATATGGGACCGAATCTTCCGAAGACTGTTGATATGGAATTCTGTACGTACTGGGCTCCGGCCACGTCCGCGCTCCTCTCGGCGCCGGAGGATAAACACATCAATGCCGTTGCAGTGCAAAGGAGCAGGGTATCGATATAGACGGACAAGGTCTGAACAAGTCCCTGTTTTGCGGGATGCGTAACATTGGCGGAAGCGGATGCGTTAGGCGCTGAACCAACGCCGGCTTCATTCGAATACAGGCCGCGCTTGATGCCGTAGACTAAGCAGGATCCGGCGATACCGCCGAAGATCGCCTTGAAGTTGAATGCGTCTTTGAAGATGTCCGCAAACATTGAAGGGATATTCCTGAAATTGACTGCGATCACGATCAGCGATATGACCACATATGCTATGCCCATAACGGGGACCAGGATCTCGGTAAATCTGACTACGCGCTTTCCTCCGCCGAGCATGAAGAAGGCGACCAGCACCATGAGTATGATGCCGACTGCAACAGCTACGGCACTTACTTCACTGCCGAAAAGCTTGAAGGTGAAGTTGTTGTAAAAACCGTAGGCCGCAAATGATGACTGAAGGTTATAAGAGCACAGAAGGTTAAAACCGAATCCGTATGTCGCGATTAGGAAGATGCAGAACACGATGGACAGCCAGGGCGCATGAAGAGCTCTTTCGATGTAGTAAGCGGGACCTCCGAAATAGTTGCCGTTCTCATCTTTTCTCTTGAATATCTGGGCGAGTGTACTTTCAACGAATGCGGATGCGGCAGTGATGATGCACATTACCCACATCCAGAAACAGGCGCCGGGTCCTCCGATGCAGACCGCGGTGGATACGCCGACGATGTTTCCCGTTCCGACACGGGAAGCGGTGGATATCATCAGGGCCTGGAATGAAGAGACCGTCTTGCCTGATCTGTCTTCAGACGGTTCGAGTAAGAGCTTGCAGGATTCCTTGAACAGGCGGATCTGGACAAACCCGGTCCTGAAAGAAAAATAAAGTCCTGCGATGGTCATGATGATTATCAGTACCGGAAAATACAGAAAGTCATCGGTCTTGTTCAAAAAGTCAAGGATCGCCTGCCCCATTACCGCTCCTTTCGAAAAGCTTAATCTGCGTTGTTTTCGTAAGCTGTATAGACGTAGGAAAGATCCATCGGGGCTTTCCCGAAGATCTTGTTATACTGTTCTTCCGTCGGGACTTCTCCCAACTGCCATGCAGCGTCACCGTAAAACTTCTTGAGATGCTCATTTATGAGTTTCTTTACGAGAGCAGTCCTGTCCGCATATTCAGGGTTCGTATCGAAGAAATCTCTTGAGTAGATGCCCTCTGCCATCGTAAGTGTGCTCATGGCATCGTTGTAGTTCAACAGGATGTACAAAAGCTCGTCTTTGCTGTACTTATAGGAGTCATTTTTGCTGCCGGGCAGGCCCTTTTTGGCAATGTAATCCGGATAGCCGGTGTCCTTTCCCTGATAAACGTTGTCACCGTAAAAGGCCTTGAGGTCTTCAATGGGTATGGTGCTTCCGAAGGGGATCTTCTTGCTGATGAGATAGCTCATGAGGACTTCGTTAAAAGGGTCCGTGTAGATATATTGGGAGTCCAGATAATTGCTGCAGAAGATCTCATAACTGCTGGAATAGGCACCGATAAGACCGGTCGCGCTCACGTCAGTTATGTAGAGCTTGAAATAGTTTACTTCGGAGAAAGGGATGCTCTCGTAATCTGTGCCGTAAAGGTCGTTTGCACAATCCGTAAACATCTTGTTGAGTTCGTCCGTGAAGCCGAAAAGGGATATGTAGGAAGCCAGCGTCTGACCATTGAACTTTTTCTGTATGTTCATGTCCAGCTGTTTGGAGTCGAAATTACTCCAGGACAGATTAAATCCGGTCTCACTTTCCTGACTGCTCTCTGTTGTCGCGGAGGTTGTCGTCTCGGACTTGGATGTTTCCGTCTGACTGCCTGAAGTGCTGACCGGGGTCGTGCCCGTCACCGCATCGCCCAACATATTGCAGCCCGTACCCGAAACCATGGTCAGGATCATTGCTGCGGCAACTGATGCCGAAATAATCTTTTTGCTCATTTTCGCCTCCGCCGGCACAAACATGCCTTGTCTATTTATTTCCTTTTAGGATTATATCATTTCATAAGGCATATGGCAGGGGATGGGGAATAGTCACAAAACTGTAAGTGACACGGATTATATAAAATGCTATTCTGAAAAGTGCGGACCTGAATGAAGAAGAGGTCTGATATCGAAAGGATCTAAGGAGAGCAGTATGTTATTTGTTTTGGCTCTGATACCCGTTGTCGGGCTTCTGTTTTTCATATATTTCAACGATAAGAAAGAGAAAGAACCCATTGGTCTCCTGGTCGCATTGTTCTTTGCGGGAATGGGCACGGTCCTTACGGCCATGGCCGCCGAAATCCTGGGCCAGCTGTTGCTGGGAGCCGTCCTGCCTGATTCATCAGTAGTCAAGGCTGTCCTTCTTGCGATCGTGATAGTCGGTCCCGCCGAGGAGCTCGGCAAGTTTTTCGTTCTTAGGATCATTAGCTGGAAGAACAAAAACTTCGATTACAGCTTCGATGCCATCGTCTATGCGGTGTTCGTATCACTCGGTTTTGCCTGTCTCGAAAATATCAATTACGTATTCAGCAACGGTGCCGGAACAGCCTTCCTCCGTATGATGACTGCCGTTCCGGGACACGCTTGCTATGCCGTGTTCATGGGATATTTCTACGGCAAGTCCAAGTACGCCCTGCTTACGGGTAACAAGGGCAGGTATGCGGGCTTCACACTTCTTTCGATATTCGTCCCCATCGTGACCCACGGTGTATACGATGCGATCCTTATGGCAGGATACGCTTCGGGAGTAGATACTCTTGCAGGTCTCAGTCTGATCTTGTGGATCCTTTATATCATCGCGCTCTTTACAGTGTCCTGTATCTTTATCGTCAGGTCTTCAAACAACGATTTCTGTATCGTTACACTGCCTGACAAAGTCCAGACCGTCTACAAGCCTTCTGTTGTCGGCAGCTGGACCTGTTCGTGCGGATCCGAGAACTTCTATAACTATTGTTCCAAGTGCGGCAGGGTCCGCACTTTCGGTACCCTCTGGCATTGCCCGAACTGCAGGACCCTCTGCACCATGAATTTCTGCGGAAACTGCGGCTGTTCTAAGCCTTCTTCGGAAGTGAAGTCCATATAAGAAGACCTGCGGCTGATACGATCACGGGCAGACAGCCGATGAGCCCGAAGCAGTTAGGTCCCCATATCGAAAGAGCCTCGTTTCCGCTCCTTAACATGAACATAAGGGGTATGGCGGATGCATTCATGGATGAATGCATAAGCGAAGGGATCCATATGCAGCCCGTCTTCTCATAAAGATGATCTATGAGGATGCCGAAAGCGCATAAGCTCAGGCAGATCATGACAGGTCCCGTAAAGGGCTTGCCCCAGTAAGCGCCTTCGTAGAAATAACTTCCGATGATGACGAGCGGCCAATGCCAGATGCCCCAGAGCGCTCCTCCCAAGAGCTTTCCTGCGGCGGGACCGAGCTTGGCCTTGAGGTAAGGATACATGACTCCTCTCCAGCCTGCTTCCTCACCGAGGCTCGGCAGGATCTGCGACAGAGGCATGAACGTCAGCGACATTATGACCGACATGACGATGAGCATTGTCGGCGTAACGCCTGCTTCCGTAAGTGCGCCGGCTGTCTCAGCTGGGAAGACGGAACTGAGTCCCGATAAGGACGGACCGAATGCATCCTTATTGAAGACGAAGAATATCAGGGCACCTATCCAGCTTAATATCTGAGGTCCTGTAAGAGCCATGAGAAGGTATTTGAAGCCGAACTTCGGCCTCCAGCCGATCTTCTTTAAGGGAAGCCCCGATACTGCAACTGCTATCAGGGGGATAAATACCGCGATGAACCTGAAGAGCACAAGCCCCGCCGTCATGTTTCCCGATCTCATCAGGATCCCCGCGATCACGAGAGGGATCCAGCCGGCCCCGAAAGAAGCCGTCATAAATACAGCGAACTTCCTGTTCGTTATCTCTTCTTTATTTATCATCTTGTACTCCTTGGATTATTTACCGCTGCTCTTCAGTTTGGAATGCTTCCATTCTGCAAACTTTGAGAAATTCTTATCCGTAACGAAGATGCCTAATATCAGCATCCCGAACATGATACCCAGGCATGTGCCCGAGATGAAGTCGAATACGGGTGACGGATTACCTGACCCCAGGAAGAGGCCCAGGAGATAGATAACTCCGCAGACCGTTGCTCCTATGAACATCAGCTGATATCTCTTAAAAACCTTCTTCATATGGTCGTCAGTATAATCTGCCGCCATGAGCATTGTTTCTTTAAGATCTTTTTCCATAGTCTCGTTTTTCCTCTCGCCGTTAAAGATTTCTCTCATGTCGACATTATAAAGATCTGCAAGTTCGACCAGGATTGAAAGATCGGGAAGGTTGGCTCCCGTCTCCCATCTTGAGACTGTCCTTCTGGTTACGTTCATCTTATCTGCAAGTTCTTCCTGAGTAAGATTGTTTTCCTTTCGAAGTGCCTTAAGGAATTCTCCGATCTTTTGCTGATCCATGTTTCATGCCTCCTTGAGTGATGGCTCGAGTCTAGCTTTTTCCTCCCTCGAAAAACAGGACACAAAACGAGCAAATGCCCTGTTTTCGGGAATGAGACAGCAGATGTCCCATTACTAGAGATTACCATAACAATAAAATATCCGAAAATTACGCAACGGTTTTCATCGAAAACTATTGACTTTTTACGGAAAGGTTGTATTCTTTGTATTACAACAACTAATACAAACGATACAGACGCGCAATAAGGTCTGTATCAGACAGGAAGAAAGGGAGTGGCAAATATGGATAAGAAGAAAGTAATCAAGTTTGTGCTGATCACTCTGGCAGCGGCATGGGCGATCCAGATCGCGGTATCGCTTTTCGCCTTATATAACCCGGGCATGATCGGAACGGGAGTTTTCCAGGCAGGTCTTATGGTCTGCATGTTCGTGCCGCTTATCGTATCGATACTGGTGAGGACCGGCGTTAAGAGCATCGGCTGGAAGCCTAAGCTCAAGGGCAATGTCAAATGGATATTCTTTGCTCTTCTGATGCCGATGTTGTTTACGGTCCTGGGTGCTGCGGCCTTCTTCATGATCCGCCCTGACCTGTTCAGTCTGGACGGCTCGTATATGCTGAAGATCGTGGAAGCACAGGGTATTGACCCTGCCGAGTATATGGATGCCATGGAGAAGCAGGGCTTATCGATGGGGCTGCTCCTGCTGATAACGGCAGTCCAGTGCGTAACATACGCGCCTTTCATCAACATGTTTCTGGCCATAGGCGAAGAGGCCGGATGGAGAGGATTCCTCTATCCCGAGCTCAAAAAGAAGTTTTCCAGAGTAACGGTCTGGATCATCGGCGGTGCGATCTGGGCTGCTTTCCATTTCCCCGCAATGCTGATCGCAGGTTATGAATACGGCATGGACTATATCGGCGCACCTGTCCTGGGTCTTGTGACGTTCACTCTGACCTGTATCACATGGGGCATGTTCCATGAGCTTATCTACGACAAGACTAAGTGCATATGGTTCCCGGCTCTGCTCCACGGAGGCATAAACGCATCAGCAACCATGTTCCAGCTGCTGCTGAACGGCAATAAGATCGATGATATCCAGAGGCTCATGGTCTTCGGTCCCGCCCCTCACGGTCTCGTGAGCCTGATCCCCACGATCGTTATCGCGGCGGTCATGGCAGTGGTGCTCCTGAAGGAAGACAGGAAGAAGGAAACGGCTCCGGCGGAATCCTTATAAGGGAGGAAAAGCTATGGTTATAAAGATAGACGAATACTCTGACCTTCCGATCTATATGCAGATCAGGAATCAGATAGTCATGGGGATCTCCTCCGGCGAACTTGCCGCCGGAGAGCAGCTCCCGACCGTAAGGGCTCTTGCCCTGGAGATCGGCATCAATACCATGACCGTGAGCAAGGCTTACCAGATCTTAAAGAACGAAGGTTATATCATGACCGACCGCAAGAACGGGGCCAGAGTAAGGCAGCAGATCGAAAAGACCGGCGTGATATCCGGGGAGAACAAGAACGAACTGAGAAGGATCGTCTCGGAAGCCAGGCTTTCGGGAGTTTCCATAGAAGAGATCCGTGACCTGGTCGACGGCTATTACTACGGAAAGATCTGAATATAAGAAAAGGGCAAAGAGGATAATAATATGGATTATTTTGCAGACATTACATTGTTGATATTGATGGCAGCTGCTTTGCTGATCATGTTTTTCTATGATTATCCGGCAAGATGGCAGGACAGGAAATTAATATTCGGTGTAAGGAACCGTGACGAGTTCAAAGAGGAGAAGGCTTCTTCCGCAGTAAGCAGGATCGTTTCAGAAACAAGAAAGCAGGCCCTGATCATATTGATCATTTCCTTCATCCTGATGGGACTCATCTTTCTGATACCTGACGTTACGGTACGGGTTACGATATGGGTGGTGTTCATCATCATGGATCTCGTCCTGATCGCGGTACCTTTCATGAGATCCAACCGCGAGATGAAGAGCCTCAAGAGGGAGATCGGGATAAAGTCCGAACAGGGCACCACATATACTGATCTTAAAGCAGCAGGTTCGGTCAGCGCGCTCAATATTACAGCCCTGATCATTCCGAACATTATATCTTTGCTGGCTTTCATCGCAGCGCTTCTCTACGATCTGGGAGTAATAGTCCTTCCGGGACTTATTCAGGATACTGAAAAGGCAGGTTCGTTCGCGCTTACCTCCATGACAGCAACATTCCTTTTCATAGGTCTCATGTTGATACCGATCGCCATCATGATGGACCGCACCCGCAATGAGGTCATCTCATCAGACAGCGATATGAACCATAACTATAACAGGGCCAGGAAAAAGGTCTTTGCCGACATGTTTATCTTCATGTCCTGGGCCAATGCCATAGTGGCGGTCCTTTACGCGGCACTTCTCTTTTTCATAAGGAGCGACGTGGTGCTCATCATCCAGATGATGGTCTATGTGATCCTGATAGTTGCGGGCCTTGCAATGCTGGTAAGAAAGTCTCTTGCAGTCGACAGGCATTACCGTAAGGAGACTACGATAGCAGTTGATGATGACGATCACTGGATCCTGGGTTCCTTCTATTACAATCCTGACGACAGGAGACTGAACGTCACAAAGAGGATGGGCATAGGCGGCACGATCAATATCGGTCATCCTGCGGGCAAAGTTATCATGATCGTGACAGCCCTGTTCCTGATCGCAGCTATTGCCTTCGTGATATGCATCAGTGCCTTTGCGAAGTCCGGAATGAAGGTCAGCGTCGGCAGCGACACTCTGGTATGCAATCAGGTGATAGATTACTACAAGATCCCACTGGCTGATATCAGCGAAGCCGAGATATGCGAGATGAATACGGGTTTCCACCTTACAAGACAGGTCGGTATCGGAATGCCTCCCGTCTTCATCGGAACCTTTATCGTAAACGGCGAGAACAACTGCAACATCTTCCTCAACATGGAGTCGGACAGCTGCATCAGGTTCAAGTCAGGCGGTATCACATACTATATAAGCGGCAACAGCAGCAGTGAGACAGCTGAGATATTCGAAAAGATGGGGACCGCGAAAAGCTCCTGATAATATGATAAAGCCTCAGGCTTCCGGTACTTCCGGCTGCCTTGAGGCTTTTCTTATGCTTATCAGAAGATAGATCGGGAATATCAGGGACATAAAAGATCCTATTATCGTAAAGATCATGTTCAGAGGCTGGGAATAATGTGCCAGCCCGACCAGGAAGGAAGGAAAATCGGATTCTCTTATCTTCGATGATGCATACATCAACGCATACATCAGGATGGCATAAGCCCCGGAAAAACATCCCCATACAAGATTGATGATCCTGACGATATATGTTTTTGGGATGATCTTCTCTATGTTCCTGTTCTTATAAAAGACCATAAGCAGGATTACGGAAACTACGATAAAAACCGGTAGGGAGATGATGCTTTGTATGAGGGGGATCAGAACCCTGGATGCCCCGTAGTCCGGACCTCTGTTGATCAGGAACGCTATGACAGTCTTTAATATGCCCGCGGCAATCGGTATGAGGAATACGGGAATATAGACGGATCTTTTGTTATATGTCTTGTGAATATAAAAGCAGATGCAAAAAGAGACAGCCAGGCTCAGCACTGCGTTGGCATAGGTGTTCAACATTCTCAATCCTGCAATCATCCCGGAATTACTTGAAAGGGAATCGAGACGGTATACACAGGTGATGATCTCGGCCAAAGACGATAAGATCAAGCTCAGACCCAGTATCTTTGTCTGTCTGACTTTGCTTATGATTACCACGATTCCCATGACGAGGACCGCAACGGAGATTATTAACGGTACAATGCCGCTTGCCGGGATCAGTATCGAAAAAAAGATGTCATTTGCCATATTGATCGCTCCTTATCCAAATATCTTATTTCGCAACAAAGGTCAGGATGCGGCCTCTTTCGAGGCTGTCAAAAGTGACGCTGCCTTTTTGCCGGTAATAGGGACTGTATACTTTCTCGAAATGGATGCCCTGCAGGTCGTTCTCGATGTAACTGAACCCTAAGGCTTCTATCTCGCCTATCAGCTTCTTATATGTGTACTTGCATTTTTTCTTATCCTTATCACGGAAATTCGACAGGTGAAAGGGGATCACGGCAAGGATGCCGCCTTTCTTCAATGTCCTGTGAGCTTCTTCCGTCATCACAAAACGGTGAAGACCGCCGTATTTTTTTTCTTCCCCGTGAAACATGTCTGCGTAGATGACAAGATCGAAAGTATCGTCATCGAAATCGTGGCGGTAATCTTCACGCCCCGGGACTGTCTCGATGCAGCTGATCTTCTCACCCTTTGCCTTCTCATTGATGTGGTCAAGACACTGTTTGTTGATGTCGACTGCATACACTTTGCATTTCTGACCAAAAGCATGAGCTGCTGCAAAAGAATAGTTGCCGGCGCCGCACCCGTAATCCAGGATCACGGGATCAGACACATCAAGGATCGAAGATATGATCTTCGATCCTTCGTCTTTCTCCCAGTTGTTTACGTCATCGAAAATGCTCATCAGCAATTATCCTTAAAGTTGATCTTTTGAGACGGTCAGCGCCTCCCAATAATTATACATCAGTTTATTTCAGCGTTATCATCCGATCTGAAGCTTCTGTCAAAAACACTTTTCGAAAGACCTGAAAGCCGTCTTCATCTTATCCATAAAACTCTCATCAACATACTTTATTGTCGGTATATGGATGAATACCGCTCTTCCCGAAAACTTTTCCAGGGCATGCCAATATGCCTCGTTACAAAGATAACGGGTTGCTTTATCCGAGATCACCGCTTCTATGCCGGCATCTTTCAGACAGGCCGCGATCTTCGCAAGATCCAAGACCGAGGCTGCCTTACAGGAATCCAGGGAAGCCAGCTTTTCGATCCTCACGTTAGAAGTCAAAGTCTTATCAACTCCGAACATCACGGCCTGACCGTATTCTTTTTCGATGGAAGATATATCCTTCCTAAGTCCCGCAAATGAATTTGTAAGGAGCAGGTGATCAGGAGACAGGTGCTCTGCAACTATCCTTGAGGAATTATTCTTTCCCTTAAATCCTGTCAGCAGGGTCTTGCCCATCAAGCTCTCACCTTTCCTTCAAGTAACAATATATGCCTCTTCCCGCATGACTGTGGAGATCGCTCTTGGCTATCTTCTGAAGAGCAGAAAGGGACCCCTTTTCCAATGCTGATACCAGACTGTTTTCATTCATGCTGTTCCCCCTCCATATCCGGATCTATGGAATCTTATTATATCATTTGACCACATTCCCATATGTTCTTCTTACGCTTAAAGAAGACTTTTTCTCTTATCTTTATATACAAATGTCGATATAATCTAATCATTGATCAATGAAGAAATCTTGATAGAACGGATCTTGAGGAACATGGATACATTTTCAGAAGCGCTATTAAGCGAAAAGACAGATAAGATCCCGGAGGAGTTTGACTGGTTTGCTCCTTTGATAGGAGACTGGGATTGTGATTACTACGATGAGTACGTCAAAGGCGAAAAGCGCCATGTAAAAGGCGAATGGATCTTCAGACGTGTATTGGAAGGAACGGGGATCCAGGATATATTTATCTTCCCGTCCAGAGCTACCAAGAAAGACAACCCGCAGCCGGATGGTGAATATGGCTCCTCTTTACGCATGTTCAACAAGGACAATGAATGGTACGACGTTGTTTATACTTGTGCCGGTACGATGAAAAGACTTACCTTCAAAAAAGAGGGCGACAGATTGGCCGGTAAAGTTTTGGACGAAGAGAGTACTTATTGGATCTTCTCTGACATCACGGAAAACAGCTTCCACTGGGAGTATGTGACGAATGTTCGGGATGGTTCCCGCGAACTTGTTTGTGAGATAATCGGCAAAAGGATAACTTAGTCGATCAAGTTTTTTGTTCAGCTTCTACTTTCATGCTGAAGCACCAGTTTCCGATCTCGGTCTTCGCAGCGGGAACTCTGGAGTGATCAAAACAGCTAAAGCCGTTTGATTCATAGAACAAAGTGTTTTCGACGGAATTAGTTATCAGCGAAAGGAAGCCGCCGCCCTTGGATATTACATAAGGGATCATGTATTCGTGAATGTCTTTCGTGCCGATGCCCTGCCTCTGTCTGTCCGGTCTTACGGCAAGGATCTCGACATAGTAGACATCCGGATTGCTGTTGTTGAAACGGTCGGCGGGAGCCACACATTTATCGTACATGGAAAACCAGGATAAAGGAGTATAGCCGTAGTGCAGGAGCATGCCTAATGCACCTGACTTGATGTATTCGGAAAATCCTGCCTGTTTCCTTCCGGGTTCATGAAGGGAAAATGCTGTTATGATCTCTCCGTTTTCTTCGCCGACAACTGCCTGTTTGCGGCTGATCTCGGCCTTGAAGCAATGAACATGCAGTTCATATATGAATCTCCGTCTTTTCTTGGGATCTTCAACAAAAGGCCTGTAGAAATCATATTCCATAAAGGCATCTGCACACAGCTTGCATATTTCATTAAGGTCCTTATCTTCGGCAACTCTATATGTCAGCATATTCCCCTCCGATGCCTTACAGGCTGTTCTGATGTTTCCCCGCTGCTTACCCGCCAAGGCAATTATAGCATGATGTAATATCCGATAAGAATTAGCAAAGATACAATATGCTATGGACAGCCGGAGATGCTTGGTATAATTAGGTGGTTAGCTGATAAACTATTTATTTACCGGGGGATTATCTATGATTCAAAGAATATGCCGGTTGCTTAAAGATGAGCTTTTAGACAATGGTTATGAATATGGGTTTTATCTGAATGGAAAGACATACAAACCGGATATGTCTAATGGGTTTGATAAGGAATTCTTTGACCGGTTATTGTCGGAGTACCGCGTTCAAGATCCCGGAGATACCAGGCAGGCAAAAGTGGGTACCTGCAACGACATAGTTGTTCTGATGAAGGCTATTCTTGATGAACAGAGTGTTCCGAGTAAGATCTGGCTTTTGCATGACAGGCAGCATGGAATGTTCCATACAGTTTTGACTTTTTACGCAGAAGACAAGACCATATATCTGGAATTGACACCTCGATCTGCAAAGCCCTGGTATGGGAAGGAAATAGTTTTTGATAATGAACAGTGCTTTATATCCGAATATAGTAAAGATGCTTGTGAAGTAATTGAGATTACAGACTCTGTTGTCATAGGAGAGGCGCCGGAGTTTATTCTTTCAAGAATGGATCTTTAACATGTCCGTTGAAGCGATTATTAGTCCCTTCACTTACCGGGAATGGGAGAAGGCAAAACTTAACGGGTTCCGTGCATATAAATCGATGCCTGATATTGCATTTCAAGGATCGTAAACATAAGCTGATCATTTATTTGTTAAAGGGCGTTGCAACGAATGGTATATTATTGTTGATAGAGGGACTTTCCCTTTGTCGATTAACTTTTAATTGATTAAGATGACAATCTTTTAATCTCTTATTCTTCTGTATTGTGTTACGATAACACTCTCAAAGCCCCGAAAACATTGGAATTTAATGCGGTCTGCTTTCCCTTAAGTTTTCCCTCGTGTTTTGTCGTTCCTTTTGGTATTACGACGCTGATAAGGGAAAGAATAAGGGAATGATTATCTGATTACACAATATAACATCTTGTGACAATCGGACTGTTGAAATGCTTTTGATATTATACCTTAGTTCGAAATGCTTTTTGCTCTACATCTTTTCCAGAGCATTATAATCAACCTTTCCCATTGGCGTCAGCGGTAATGCCTTATCAAAAATATAAATATCTGGCAACTCATAATCATACAATTCCTCAGTCAGCATTGCCTGTAACTCATTTTCAATTGGTTCAGTGTCTGTTGCTGGTTTGTTTAAGACGATTACCGCCTTTGTAATGTTTCCATGTTCTTTATCAGGAACAGAAACAACAGCAGCTTGTGATACTGATGGATGCTTAGATAAAGCTTTCTCGATAGTTGCCGGGAATACTTTGTATCCATTTCTTACAAACATCCTCTTTTTTCTTCCAACAATATAAACACGCCCATCTTCGCCTATATATCCCAAATCACCAGTGTGAGCCCATATTTTCCCATCTGAATGGAGCTTCTTAATCTCACTGTTTTCGGATTGTGCCGCACCGAAATATGTTTTCATAATACAAGGTGACAGAATTGCTATTTCTCCCGTTTCTCCTAATTTGCATTCTGAGATTGTTCCTTCTGTGTTCTCCGTAAACGCAGATATAATAATTCCCGGAGTTGGAATTCCAACACTGCCTATAACACCATCGTCACTAGAACAGGCAGCCGCAGCCATAACTTCCGTCATTCCATAACCTTTAGATACATTTGTGGTACATCCGTGACTGTGAAGGAACATATTAACATTTTCTTCCAATGTCTCATCCAGCTTATCCGCACCCACTACAAGTGCTTTGACAAAAGACAAATCAAGGTTTTCTATACTTTTATCCGAGAGCAATACATTTAACCATGATGGAACAGTTATTATAAAATTTGCTTTAGTCGATTTAATTAGATTCCCAAATTCAGTTGGATCTGTTTTGGGGATTAGAACAACGCAAGCACCTATACACAAATAGTTGTTTAAGGAATTGCACAGGCCGTAATATGTCCACGGGGGTGCTAATGCAAGCATTCTGTCTCTCATCGTGCAATTATGCCCGAATTCTAATTGAGACAGGAATTGTGCGTTTATTGTTTCATTTGTTCCGACTACACCTTTGGGGTCGCCCGTCGTTCCACCGGTATAGGCTATAACGGCATCTGCATTTTCTTCGAATTCAACGTCTATATCACCTGAATACCGTTTGCCATTGTTAATGAACTTCGACCAAGGGATAAACGATACAGGAACAGACGGATTCAGTTCCTTATGTGTTAATTTGGCTATATCACGCTTTATTGTAGGAAGAGATTCAATTGAAGAAACGCTTATGGTTGTTTTTACCTCAGTATCCGATAAAAACTCGTTGAACTTTTCAGAAACTAAATCAAGACAAATAAGCACTTCAGAATGTGCGTCATTCAGAGCAGTCTTTAACCATTTACTGGCACATCTGAGGTCTAACATGTTGGAAACAGCTCCAATTCTGTTAATGGCATAAAAAAGGTATACTGCCTCTGGAATATTGGGAAGACATACAGAAACGATCTGTCCTCGTTCTACACCGATAGCTTTTAAAGCTTTAGCGGTCTTTTCAATGTTTTGATGCAGTTGCTTATAAGATATTTTTGTACCCAGATAATCTAGTGCTACTTCATCAAGATATGGTTTGGTACGGGAAAACAAGTGATCGTAGATTGAGCATGATGGAATAGATATGAAATCATCGGAAGTCTTTCCGTTCAGATCTTTCTTGTAATACTTCAACCAAGGTTTATCTATAGAAGGATAACCAGTTTTATTAACCTCTGACGTATTCATATTATTTCCTCGCAATAAAAAAGTGCGGCAACCGAAGCTACCGCACCGAAAATCGTTAGCCTCAATTGCTGCGACACAATCACCATCCAAAGATAATGAAAGAGACTAACGTTTTTGCCAAACGTCAGTTATCTTTGGACAGTTATTCGATTGTGTCGCACCTATATTTTACGTCTCGGTTGATAATAAATAAAGAAAAAACTGTTACAGTACCGTGAAGATAAGGTCTCTCTTTGCTTTTATCTCGCTATTCCACTCTTTTTTCTCTTTGCGGGAACCGTACCGGTTATCCTTGGCTCAGCCTTCTTAGCTCTGTCATCCCTAACTTTTTCGATAGCTTTCTTGGGATTCAGGAACTCTTTGAAGGCTTCAACAAGCCCCTTGGCTTCTATGAAGTCTGTAAACTTCTGAACCTTATCCTTTAGGAAAGCTACTTCCGCCTTGAGTTCATCGACCCTGATCTTAAGTGTCCGTGTCTTAGATTCATATTCGTGATAAAGCCTTTCGAGCGTGTCTGCGAGCTGATACCTTGCGATCAGCTTGTCGTAGAGCTTGCGTGGCATCTTAACCATCGGTTCTTTACCGAATACGGAAGGAACGGGTGTTACCTTTGATTCGATTTCCTGTAGTTCCGCATCTGACGGCTTCATCGCTTCGGCGATGCTGTCGATCTCTTCCTGCTTTGCTCTGATCTTTTGCTCCGCCTCTTCGATCCGCTTCTCGATATACTTTAGTTCTTCTTCCTGTTCGTCGATAACCTCGTAGTTGCTCTGGATCTGAGAGCCGGTAGCATTTATCAGGGATATTGCTTCCTCTTTCTCGGAGTGCAGTATCTCTATCTCAGCCTCTGCCGCTTCTTTCTCGCGCATTGCTGCCTTGTATTCAGGTATGGTGTAATTGTCCCGGACTATCCCGAGAACTTCTGTTTCTATCCCTCTGGTTTTGCATAATTCCGCTATGTGATCTCTTTCCCGTTTCTGCCAGTGCATCGTCTCAGTGTCGTTCTTGCCTATAGCAGGAGCGATTCCCATTTCCTGTAATCCCTTAGTAAGGCTGTTCCTTGTTTTCAGCCCTGTCTTATATCCGTGTGCTACGGGGATATAGTCAAGGTGAAGGTGAGGGGTAGCCTCGTCCATGTGCAGTACCGCATTGAACAATATCAGGTTCGGATTTCTCTCCTGAAATGTCCTTGCGTATTCGTCCAATACTTCTTTTGCCAGCATTGCATCTTCCGTGATGTTGCCGTTTTCGTCTAAGATTCCCGTATCGTCTCTCTTGCCGATCTGTACGACCGTCTCATAAAAGGCTTTCTCGTTATTCTTGGACTGCTTTATCTTAGAAAGATAATTACCTATCTTCCTGTCGCTTCTTTTTTGCTTAGCATTGTAATCTGCTACCGCCTGTCCGAAGATATCTTCGTAAGCTTCCTCTATCGGTATCTGTACATAGATAACGTTCATAGATGTCCTTGACGCATCTACGTTCTTTGCTGTAAAGTCTCTGTTGTTATGGTTAATGCTTCCTTTACCCTTAACGAATGATATTGTTTTCGACATCGAATTTACCTCCTTTCCGTTAGATTTAGTCTTGTTACTTCTGTCAGAAGTAACGCCTTATGACTTTTGACACTGCGTATCAAAAGTCAAGGCGCCCTACGGGGTTTCATCCATCCGAATGGACAGAGATAGCCTTGACGGTATCCCTGTCCCTAAGATCCCTGCCTTCGTTCAGCCGGATGAAAGCTTCCAACGTGTCACCACGTATGAGAAGCTTTCTCCCGACTTTCAGTACCGGCAGCTTTTTCCATTCGATCAGCATACGGAGAGTGTTCCTTCCTATCCCTGTAAACTCCGCCGCTTCGTCGATCGAATATGCCATCCTGATGTTCTGCATCTTTTCACTCTCCTTTCTGTTGCATTATGCAACTTTTGACTTACGCATAATATAAGGCCTGCGATTTAACTTGTCAAGCATTATGCAATTTTGTAATATTTCTTGCGGTTGCATATTGCATTTTGATTTCCCTTGTGCTAAAGTTATTGCATAAACCTTTGAGGAGGCATTTTCGTATGAGTAATAAAGAGCTTAGAAAGCTTATCGGTAGCAGAGCCAAACAAAGGAGATTGGAATTAGGTCTTAATCAGCAATACGTTGCTGAGAAGATGGATGTCAACAAGTCCACAATCCAGAGATATGAGACAGGCTCTATCGATAACACAAAGAAATTAGTGCTTGAAGGTCTTGCCGATGCTCTCCATGTTTCTGTCGAGTGGCTGAAAGGAGAAACAGAAGAATACATAACAGATATCTCAGACGAGAAGGATCTGAAGTTACAGGACATATTCGGAAGACTTACCTGTATGGAACAGGAAGAACTCAAGGACGAAGAATTTGCCTTTTCCAAAGACCTTCTCATTTACATCTTAAGCGAATATGAATCCTTCTTGGATTCGTTCCGCTCAGGGTGTGAAAAGTACAAGGGATCTCAGAGAGGAAAGAACATAGCAAAGACAACAGGCTTTGATTCCGTTAAGGAATATAACGAAGTAATGTTCCTCAGAGAGATAACCCACTCGATAAATGCCTTCAATGACATTGAGGTAATACTCAGGAATTATTCGAAGGATTCGAAAGACGCTTACATGCAGCTCAAGAGACTGCTGCAAAAAGATTAGAAAAGCAATCGGAATTATCGTATAGTAATTAAGTAGCATTTCAACAGTTCCGATTGCCGGATTAAAGAAAGGAATTTAATTAAATGGCAAAAGGATCTGTAAGAAAAAAGGGTAAGAAGTGGTATTACCGCTTCTACGTAGAAGATGCTTCCGGCAAACTCATTCAGAAAGAGTGTGTCGGAACAGAAAGCAAGAGCGAGACTGAGAAGCTCCTTCGTCAGGCTATGGATGAATACGACAGTAAGAAGTTCATAGCGACAGCGGAGAATATCACACTCGCAGAGCTCCTTGACAATTGGGCAGAGGAAGAACTCAAACCTGGCTCTCTGAGTAACGGTACCGTCAGATACTATCTGCACACCATCAGAAGGATCAAGAAGCATCCTATAAGCACTAGGAGAATTGTTTCCATAACATCGGAACAACTTCAGGCTCTTATGGATCTTGTTACCTTTGGTGGCAAGGAAGGTGAACTTGATACCGGCAAGGGATATACAAAGGATTATGTAAACACATTCTCCTGTATTCTGAATCAGGCGTTCAGATATGCAGTATTCCCTAAGAAGTATATTACCTTCAATCCCATGCAGTATGTAAAGATCAGAAAGAGGAAATCTACAGCTGATCTATTCGAGACTGAGGCGGATTGTAAATCCAAGACAAAGCCTTTGACGGTACAGATGTATAAGGATCTTATCTCTTATATGGAGATACACCATCCCGATGCTGTGCTCCCGGTACAGATATCGTACTATACAGGGCTTCGTATCGGAGAAGTTGCAGGACTTACCTGGCAGGATATCAACCTTGAAGAGCGGTACCTTACTGTAAGAAGAAGCGTAGCAAGAAGCGGACTTCGTGGGAAGGACGAGATCGGACCTACGAAGAGATCCAAGATCCGCGTGGTAGATTTCGGAGACAAACTCGCGAAGATACTTCAGGAAGCAAGAAAGCAGCAGAAGGCAAACGAGAAGGAATACGGCTCGTTATACCAGAACTGCTACTACAAAGAAGTTCATGAGAATAACCGCATATACTACGAATATTACCCCTTTGACGGTATTACCGAAGTATCTGAGGAATACCTGCGAATCGACTTTGTTTGCAGACGCAAAGACGGTACACTTATGAGACCTTGCACTCTTGATACGATCTGCAAGTACTCTTCTAAAAGGGTTCCGGGACTTGAAGGATTTCACTTCCACACATTAAGGCACACCTTTACAACGAATCTCCTTCGTAGCGGAGCATCGCCTAAGGACGTGCAGGAAATGTTAGGGCACGAGCAGGTGAGTACAACAATGAATCACTACGCACACGGAGACCGTGAATCCAAGAAAGCCTCTGCTAAACTACTTGACCAACTGACAGGCTGACGGTTTTCCCTTATAGATTTCTCGTAAGGGAAAAGATAAGGGAAAATCAGCTGAAATTGGTCAGGGAAATGCCGTAAACACAGTGTTTACGGGGACAATGGGAAAACAGTCGAATATATTTTAATATAAATGAGTATGACAAATCGGGATTTGTAGGAATATTCATTTCTCTTATAAACAGGCACCGAGGTGCGAGGAGGTAAATAACATGGATATGAAGCAGGCAATGAAAGAACGTCATATGGTTCGAAAGTACACTGAT
>JAEFAZ010000014.1 GCA_016292135.1 Saccharofermentans sp. | reverse complement strand
AGCTTATGGATGATAGGAAGCACGGTAGCCAGGTGGACGCACGCAAATATGATAGGAATAAGGAATACAGTCAGCATCTGTGAGTTAATGCTCTTTTTGATATTTTCCTTTGTCATTCCGACCTTCTGCATGATACCGAATCTTCCCTGGTCTTCGAATCCTTCAGAGATCTGCTTGTAGTAGATAATAAGCACGCAGGATACGAGGAATATGAGACTGAGAAGAATACCCAGGTAGAACAGTCCTCCGAATGTCCTGACGAAATCGCTGCGCTGTTCAACTCTGCTCTCGCAGACGACTCTGAAATAATCCTGTTCCTTCGGATAAAGATCATCTCTGATATGTTTTGCGAGGATTTTTCCGAGTTCTGCCTGTTTATCTTCATCAAGGTTGGTATCGAAAGCGAAGTTCCACTGCCACATAAGCATTGTATCGCCTCTTGAATCTTTAAGACCGGAATAGCGTGAAGCTGTCTCACCGAGATCATCGACAACAAGCGTGATCGTAGATACGATTTCATTTAATCCGATGTACTTCAGATCATCTGCTCTGGCATCGATCCTCTTTGCGACCTTGAATGTCTCATCACCGATACAGATGCTGTCTTCGACCGGAATATTGCCGCTGACGCCAACGAGCGCTTCTCCCTTGCCAAGGACCACATTATTTCCGGTTATCCTGTTGTAATCCTCAAGATCGATGAAATAAACAGTAGCGACATTATCGAAATTGATGCTTGTTCCCATTGTAAACGGATCTATATCGACACGGAGTCTGCCGTTTTCCATATAACCTGAAAAACTGCAGCAGGAAAGAGAGATATCATTCGTGGTCTCTGCGCCGAATTCATGAGCCTTCTCAATGACCTCTTTCTCAAGTCTTTTAGCTGTTTCCGTATAGCTTTCCGAATAACCGTAATTGCTGGCAGAAGCATTAAGCTGTCTCGGGTAATGATTCTGAAGAACATCTTCCCTGTTAAGATACAAGGATGATGTAGATGACATCATTACGAGGATCATGGTAAGCAGGATGCAGATGGATGCAAGACCCGCACCGTTTCTCTTCATTCTGTATGCCATTGAGGATACTGATACGAAGTGGTTTGTCTTGTAGTAGTATCTCTTGTTCTTCTGAAGGATCCTGCAGAGCAGAACAGAACCTGCGATGAGCACAAGATATGTTCCGATAATGATGAGGATCACGGCAACAAAGAACATCGCAAGTGCCTGCAGAGGAGTCTTGATCATGAGCACGATTCCATAACCTGTCAGAAGGATAAAGAGGCCCAGGATACCTACGAACCAGTTTGCCTTCGGGGGCTTCTCGCCTGCCTTATCGGAATTGATAAGATTAATGGTTCGAGAGAACCTTACGAGTCTTGCTGCATTGAGGAAGATCAGGACGAAGACAATGCTGTATATGAGAACAGTGAAGCTAATCGACTGTCCGCTGATAACAAACTTATAGCTGGATTCAAGGCCGAGCATCTTTCTAAAGCCCAGCTCGGCAAGCTTGGACAAGCCGATACCGATCGCAAGACCTGCAGTAACAGATACGAACCATGTGATCAATGTCTCGAAAAATATGATCTTCCCGAGATTCTTCCTGTTCATTCCGAGCACGCTGTAAAGACCGAATTCCTTAAGTCTGCCCTTGATAAGCGTGGACTGTGTATAGAACAGGAAAATAGTTCCGAAGACCGCTATTACGGCTGATCCGAGCTTTAATATATCTCTTGCTGTTCCTGCGCCCGTAAAGCCTTCGAGCATTTCGGAAAAGCCTAAAAGGTGCATGATGTAATAAATCGCAACCATCAGGATGCATGCCGCAATATAAGGCACATAAAGCCGGCCGTTCTTACGCATTCCGCTGACGGCCATCTTGGGATAGAAACCGGCCTTCATCAGTTGTCACCTCCCTGAGCGAGAAGTGTCAGTGTATCGCTTATTGACTGATACATCTGCTGATCTGTTGCCTGTCCCTTATAGATCTGATGGAAGATCATTCCGTCCTT
>JAEFAZ010000007.1 GCA_016292135.1 Saccharofermentans sp. | reverse complement strand
ATTGAATAGCTATAGTTTTATAACCATAACCTTCTTGATGCATGTTATAAATTGTCTTTTTGTCTTCAAATGTTAGTTTCATATAAAAACCCCCGAAGTTTGTCCAACTTCAGGGGTTCACTTCAAAGGAAGCAGCCTTTGAAAATTGATGTTAAGTCAGATCACTCGTCTGCGGGAGCATTCTCGGGAAGTGAATATCTCTTCTCGACCGTAACCTTCTCATCATAGCAGGAGAAGATGCCGTCAACCTTGTCCTTGGCAAGCTTGGGTGTGATAAGGCTTACGAGAGGTACGATTACAAGACCTGCAAGCATCGTGACCGCACCGGCGTTGATGGGGGATGCGATGAACTTGAAGAGCATGTTTGCAACCGTGAAGCCTACACCGAAGATGAAGCATACCCATACGGAAAGCTTTGTTGTCTTCTTCCAGTAGAGACCCCAGAGGAAAGGTGCAAGGAAAGCGCCTGCAAGAGCACCCCAGGAGTAACCCATGAGCTGTGCGATGAAGGTCGGCGGGTTAAGGGATAAGAAGACAGATACGGCGATGAAGAATACGAGAAGGAGTCTCATGGTGATAAGCTGTGTCTTCTCTGTCTTCTTCTTGTCTTCTCCCTCTCTGGGCCTTATCTGCTCGATAAGATCCAATGTAACCGTGGAGCTCGATGTAAGAACGAGCGATGACAGTGTGGACATGGAAGCAGAAAGAACGAGAACGATGACGACACCTAAGAGGATGTCAGGAAGGTTTTCGAGCATCGTAGGGATGATGGAGTCGAAGAGAACGCTTCCGTCTTCCTTGTAGATAGCGGCATTTCCGCTGTAAAGTCTTGCAAACCCGCCCAGGAAGTAGCAGCCGCCTGCAACGACGAATGCAAAGAATGTTGAGATGATCGTTCCGGCCTTAACTGACTTCTCGTCCTTGATGGCATAGAACTTGCCGACCATCTGGGGCAGACCCCATGTACCGAGGGATGTAAGGATTATTACACCGAGAAGGTTAAGAGGGTCAGGTCCGAAGAAGGAAGTAAAAGCACCCTGCATGCCTTCAGTTACGGGAAGGTCGGAAGGTGTTTGGGAAAGTGTCGTAAGAGCTCCGATGAAGCCGCCGTTGTTGTTGAGAACGGAGAAGATGACTGCCGTGATGCCGAAGAGCATGATGATGCCCTGAACGAGGTCATTTACGACAGTTGCCATGTATCCGCCCAGGATAACATAGACACAGGTAAGTGCTGCCATGACGATAATGCATACCTTGTAGTCGATGTTAAAGGCCATGTTAAAGAGTCTTGAAAGACCGTTATATACGGAAGATGTATAAGGGATCAGGAAGATGAACGATATCAGGGCTGCCGTGATGCGGAGAGCCTTGCTGTCGAACCTCTTGCCAAAGAAGTCAGGCATGGTCTTGGAGTTCAGGTGCTTGGTCATGACCCTGGTCCTTCTTCCCAGGATGATCCATGCCAGGAGCGATCCGATGACCGCGTTGCCGATACCGATCCAGGTGGATGCCACACCGTACTTCCATCCGAACTGACCTGCGTATCCGATGAATACAACGGCCGAGAAATAGGATGTTCCGTAACCGAATGCCGTAAGCCAGGGTCCTGCGGATCTTCCGCCCAGGACGAAGCCTTCAACGCTGTTTGCCTTCTTGCGGGTAATGACACCGATACCGATCATTACTGCAAAGAACAGCACCAGAAAGATGATCTTTACTGCCATATATGATTCCTCACTTCCGGCTTCCTGCCCCTCTAAAGTCAGGAAGCAATTTTATTGCATAATAATCCCTGCGCCGGTATTAATTCCGGCACAGGGATGATATTTTATGATTTATTTTCCTGTTCTACAAGTCTTTCGGCACCGTATCTCTTGCGGAGAACGGGCTTCTCGATCTTGCCTGTGGCGTTCCTCGGAACATCTGCCAGTATGATCTGCTTGGGTCTCTTGTAACGGGGAAGCTGGTTGCAGAACTTTTCGAGCTCTTCAACCGTACAATTGCTGCCGGGTTCGATCTCGACGATCGCGCCGGTGATCTCACCGAGTCTCTTATCGGGGAGTCCGATGACTGCAACGTCCTTGACCTTGGGATATTCCTGCAGGAAGTTCTCGATCTCGACGGGATAGATATTCTCGCCGCCGGATACGATAACGTCCTTTTTACGGTCTACGAGGAAGTAGAAGCCGTCCTCGTCCTGAAGGGCCATGTCGCCCGTGAACAGCCACCCGTCCCTCAAGGTCTCTTTGGTTGCCTCGGGGTTCCTGTAGTATTCGAGCATGACGCCGGGGCCCTTGACGCAGAGTTCGCCTACCTCACCCTGCTTTACGGGATTGCCTTCCTCGTCGACGATCTTGCATTCCCAGCGGTAACCGGGCACGCCGATCGCGCCGACCTTATGGGTATTCTCAAGACCCAGGTGAACACAGCCGGGGCCGGTGGATTCGGAAAGTCCGTAGTTTGTATCGTACTGATGCTGGGGGAAGTAATCCTTCCAGTGACGGATCAGCGAAGGAGGTACGGGCTGCGCGCCGATGTGCATGAGACGCCACTGGTCCAGCTTATAGTCTTCGAGTTTGAGTTCACCCCTGTCCAGAGCATCCAGGATGTCCTGAGCCCACGGTACGAGGAGCCATACGATCGTGCACTGCTCGTCGGATGCGGCCTTCAGGATTACCTCGGGCTTTGTGCCCTTGAGAAGGACAGCCTTGCTGCAGGTCCATAAGGAACCCATCCAGTGGAACTTGGCTCCCGTGTGATAGAGAGGCGGGATGCAGAGGAAACAGTCGTCCTTGCCCGTCTTATGGTGGACAGCCTCCATCTCGGCTGCCTGTGTAAGGCTTCTGTGGGGATGGAGGATCGCCTTGGGGAAACCGGTCGTGCCGGATGAGAAATAGATGGCTGCATAGTCTTCTTCCGTAAGCTCGATCATGGGATCGGTGCTCGGGAAATCGGCAACCAGCTGCCAGTAGTTTTCTGCAAATTCGGGAGCAAGTCCTTCTCCTACGTAAAGGAGAAGCCTTCCGTTAGCCAGCTCGTCTGCATTTATGGAAAGTCTGTCAACGAACTCGGGACCGAAGAACATGATCGATACTTCAGCCAGGTCCGCGCAGTAGGATATCTCATTAGCCGTATATCTGAAATTGAAGGGAACAGCGATAGCGCCCGTCTTCAGGATACCGAAATAGATGGGGAGCCACTCAAGGCAGTTAAACATAAGGATAGCAACCTTGTCACCCTTGCCGATGCCTCTGTCGAGGAGCATGTTGGCAACTCTGTTGGATTTCTCATCGAAGACCTGCCATGTGATCTCATGACGGTAGGAGCGCTGATTTGTCTGCTGGACGAGATCGAACTCCTTGAACGAGATCTTTCTCGTGTCTTCCATTGTAGGATTGAGCTCTACCAAAGCTACTTCCTTGCCGTGCTCTTTGGCATTGCGTCTCAATAAATCTGTTACAGGCACGTGTTGTCCTCCCTCGCTTTATATTAATAAAATAAAAGAGCCAAGGACAATAATAACACCATAGAAGGTGTTCGTCAAAAGGGAAGTCACAATTAATTACTCTTCAGGCAGGAATTCCATGATATCGTCGTCTCCCGATGAGAATTCGAGGACTCCGTCGCTGTCGGAACCGCCTTCATTTGCAGGTATAACGGAACAGATAGCTTCCGTAACCTTTTCATATCTTCTCATCATGGAGTCGTGTTCCGCCTTGATGGTCCCGCCCTCATCTGCGCTGGCGGCCGCTTCGAGTTCAGCAGCCTGCTCGGAAAGCATAAGGGCTCCGATCATCTTGGAAGTGCTCTTGAGGGCGTGTACATAGATTGCGTAATCGTGCCAGTTCTCTTCCTCGTAGCTCTTCTGGAGGCTCTCCTTCTTCTCCTTCTCACCATGTGCATATTCTGCCAGCATGGAACGGTAGAAGTCTTCATCGTTCTGGCAATACATCAGACCGGTCTTGGGATCCACGCCGGCAGCGCGCAGAACCGTATGGTAATCCTTGGCATCAGAGTCCGTGCTGACCTCATCGCGCACGCGCTCGAGCTTGCTTTCGGGCAGATATTTCATCAGCATCTTTTCGAGCGAATAACTGTCGACCGGCTTGGACAGATAATCCGTAAAGCCTTCCGCAAGATATCTTTCTTTCGCGCCGACTACGGCATCTGCGGTCAGGCAGATAACGGGCGCATTCCGGCTCGATCCGTTTTCGCTGTCTCGGATACGGTGGAATGCTTCCGTTCCGTCCATCTCAGGCATGCGCTGATCCATGAGGACAATGTCGTATGCGGTCTTCTCCGCCATCTCAACCGCCTCGGCTCCGCTGTTGGCCGTATCGATCTGCATATGCGTATTTTTGAGGAGATTTACGACGACAGCCAGATTGATCCTGGTATCGTCAACGATCAGGATCCTCGCCTTGGGTGCACGGAAGGATTCCCTGTATTTCTTATCTTCCTGGAGATTCGCTTCGAACCTCCTCTTGAAATCTCCGACGGGGGTATCGGATACGATCCTCTGGGGGATCATGACGGTAAAGACTGAGCCCTTGCCGTATTCACTCTCCACGGATATCGTTCCGCCCATCATGTCCAGCAGACGCTTGGTGATCACGAGACCCAGACCCGTGCCTTCGACGGTGCTGTTGCGTTCCATGTCGAGACGCTGGAACTTCGAAAAGAGTTTCTCCTTGTCATCGGGTCTGATACCGATACCCGTATCCTTTATGTTCACATAAAGATCGATGAAGCCATCATTATGTTTCTGGCCTTTGACGGACATTCTGACCGATCCTTCATCCGTGTATTTAACGGCATTGCTGAGGAGATTGATGAGTATCTGACGGACTCTTATCTCATCGCCGCAGAGCTCATCGGGCAGTTCCTGATCCACATCTATCTCGAAATCGAGTTTCTTGTCCTGAGCCTTGAAAAGGATCATGTTGGAAAGATCATTAAGAAGCGAACTTAACTGGTAGGGCGATTCAACGAGATCCAACCTTCCGGCTTCTATCTTGGAAAAATCAAGGATGTCGTTGACTATCGCGAGCAGGTTATGGCCCGCATTCTCGACATCGCCAGCATATACGACGATATTCCTTATGGCATCCTGTTTTGCCTGCCTGTCATCTTCCGGGATCTCCTGGGCCATGCGGCCTTCACGGAGGATCATCTCATTCATTCCCATGACCGCATTGATAGGCGTCCTTATCTCATGGGACATGTTCGCAAGGAAATCGCTCTTGGCAAGATTGGCGCTCTCCGCGCGGACTTTTTCCTCCATGAGTTCATTCTGTTTTCTTACGAAAGGTCTTACGGTCAGGACCGAGAGAAGTCCTGCAACAACAAGAGAGAAAAGAAGGATTATCGCATAGCTTACTACCGTTGAACGGGTCTGCTCGGCAAGCTGGGCGTTGAACCACTCAACGGAAAAGTCGACCGCTATGATGCCTGCAACTTTTCCTTTCGAATCGAAAACGGGGCTGTATGCACTGTAGAATTCACCCCACTGGTCGGAATAAGGAACTTCATCGACTGCAGCCGTTCCCTTCCCTGCCTTGGCCAGGGCTTCCGTATATTTTACGCTGCCCCCGTATGAGGCGGGAGCAACGGGGTCCGTATCCAAGGTAAAGATGAAGTTGCCCTCACTCACTTCCCTGATGCTGTAAACATATTTCAGTTCAACGTTTTCCTTAAAGACATTGAGTGTTTTGAAGAGCTCCTGATATTCGGGAGTTCCGATGTCATCTTCGGTAAACTTCGCAAGAAAATCTCCGTCAACGGAACCTGACGCGCAGTTGGCTATATCCAGCATTCGCTGCTGGATAGCCCTTCGTATTCCGACTCTGGCAATGTAAACGGAAACCAGGCAAAAGAGAAAACTCGAGATCAGGATAATGACCTCTACCATAATGATGATCTTGGTGGACAGTTTGTTCCTTGACGCCATCAGGAGTCCTCTCTAAAATACTCTAAAATACTATAGCCCTAACAGATAAATAGTACAGTAAAGAACTATGCTTTTCAAGCAATCGCACGAGAATTAATATGCCGCGAATCTCCCTTTATAAAGGGTTTCACATGGGCAAAATAAAACCCGTAAACTCAATGTTTACGGGTCTTGGCGGAGAAGGAGGGATTCGAACCCTCGCGCAGGTTGCCCCGCCTAAAGCTTTAGCAAAGCCTCCCCTTCGGCCTCTTGGGTACTTCTCCGTATCGGTGTTCCTTTTGCCGTGCTTGATGATAATAACACATTTTATTTCCGTTTTCTACCTCAATTAAGTAATACCACCGTAATTGTTTTCTTAAGCGATATAAAATACAATAAGTCTGTTATAAAAATCTTAAGGAGGCGTTATGAACACAATTAACCTGATCATGTTGGCGACTATCATCGTCTATCTGGCAGCTGTTATCATCGTCGGCTTCAGATATTCCAAATCGTCATCGACATCCGAATTCTATCTTGGCGGACGTAAACTGGGACCTTTCGTAACCGCTATGAGCGCCGAAGCATCAGACATGAGCTCCTGGCTCCTTCTGGGTCTTCCGGGCGTAGCTTACGCATCGGGTCTTTGCGATCCTTTCTGGACTGCCCTGGGACTTGCTGCCGGAACCTATCTTAACTGGCTCCTGGTATCGAACAGATTGAGAGTATATTCCCAGGAGATCGACGAGTTCACGGTACCCGGCTTCTTCTCCGGAAGATACAACGACAAGACCGGATTACTGAAACTCATCTCGGCTCTCGTTATCGTGGTATTCTTCATCCCCTACACCGCATCCGGTTTCTCTGCATGCGGAAAGCTGTTCTCGACACTTTTCGGTATCGATTATCACTACGCAATGATCATAAGCGCCATCGTAATCCTCGCCTACACGACACTCGGCGGATTCCTTGCTGCTTCAACAACCGACTTCATCCAGAGCATCATCATGACCGCAGCTCTCATCACGGTTTTGGGCTACGGCACATATCAGGCAGGCGGCATCGGCGCAGTTGCAGACAATGCCAAGAACCTGGCAGGCTACCTTTCTGTTGCAACATCCCATAGCGGAGCAGCCAACGAGATCGGAGAAGCATCGAACTACGGATTCCTCACGACCATCTCCACGATGTCCTGGGGTCTTGGCTACTTCGGTATGCCTCATATCCTCCTCCGCTTCATGGCGATCGAGGACCGTAAGAAGCTTAAGCTTTCACGCCGCATCGCATCCGTATGGGTCGTTATCGCCATGGCAGTCGCCATCCTCATCGGTATGATCGCAAACGCAATGACGGCTAACGGAACTCTTGAATTCCTGCCTGACGGCGAGACAGCCATCATCAACATCGCCAAGCACATCGCTTCCAACGGCTGGGCACTCGCAATAGTAGGCGGCGTCATCCTCGCAGGCATCATGGCTTCCACGATGTCAACGGCAGACTCCCAGCTCCTCGCTGCATCATCTTCTGTTTCCGAGGATATCTTCAAGGGATTCTTCAAGATCAATCTGAAAGACAAGACAGCTCTCATCATCGCAAGAGTCGTCCTTCTCGTGATCGGCTTCATTGCCGTGATAATCGCATGGGATCCGGATTCCTCCGTATTCAAGGTCGTATCCTTCGCATGGGCAGGCTTCGGTGCCGCTTTCGCTCCCGCAATGCTCCTGTCGCTCTTCTGGAAGAGAACGACAAAGTGGGGCGTCTTCGCAGGAATGATCTCCGGCGGTATCATGGTCTTCGTCTGGGAATACCTCATCGGACCTCTGTCCCCTTATCTTGCAAAGATCTATGAGCTCTTCCCTGCATTCGTAACAGCCATCATCTTCATCATCGTCATCAGCCTCGTAACACCTGCTCCTTCCAAGGAGATCCAGGATACGTTCGACAACGTTAAGAAGATCGCAAAGAGCTAAACAGAAGATCTGAACAAACAAAAAGGCTGTCTCTGAATAGAAAATCAGAGGCAGTCTTTTAGTTTGTACATCGTTTTTCGAAAAACCGGAATTCGATGTACAAAAAGACCGTATATTGATTTGACCAAAATAAAAGGACTGTCTCAAAAGCCGGGATCACTTTTGAGACAGTCCCTTTTGTTATTCAATATCTGATCAGGCTTTCTGCCCCTGCAGTGTCTTGCGGAGCTTGCCGTCGGGATCTTTCATGATCAGGATGATAAGCCAGATGATAAGGCCCAGAGCAACAACGGAAACACCGAGGAATGCATCGTTGAGCATGTCCTTGGCAGCGGGAGTAAAGAATTCCGCCTGGAGTTCCGCATACTCGAAGATCGCATCAACAAACCACATGATCGATGCGCCCCAGTACATCAGTGCAAGTGTCCCGATCATGTATTTGCTCTGATTCTTAAAGTACCAGACAATGGTTGCTGTGATAGCAGCGAAAACAGTAATAAGTAATGTCATGCTGCTTCCCCCTTCACTGTCTCAGTCTTAGCAGACTTCTTCATTATGATGTCGGCTGCAACACACATGACTCCCCAGACAGCCGTGACCAGGACTGCCATCATAACGCCTGCAGTTGCCATCTCATGCAGCATCTCCATCGCATCCGCTTCACTTCCCATTGCCGTAAGGAAAGGAAACCAGGGTGTGACTTCTCCGTGCCAAACGTGTTCGAAAGCGAGAAGCGCTGATCCTCCCCAGAGCATTCCGGAAAGCCACTTGAGCTTACGCGTGAAAGGGATCTTGTCGGAGACCTTGGAAGCATCTACCTTTACGGGCTTTGATGCATCGCTCTTCTCCTTGATCTTTGTTGCTAAGGTGACGATGACTGCCTCTGCAGTAGGTACTAGAAAACAAGCCATAATTTACCCTCCTGTGATTCGTTTTTACAATGTGTATATTCTACACTCTTTTTCTTCTATTTGTTTATCGTTCTTATGACTTCATCCCAGATGTCAGCTGCGGGAAGATCTTTTTCTTTTGCAAGCCTTACCACATCATCGTGCTCGGGGTAAGTCCTTGTCCTTCCGTCGGGAAGCTCAACCTCCTTAACGGAAACTCTTCCGTAAGAAGTTTCGACCGAACTCATCGTTCTCGGGAGGATCGTTCTTTCCATCCTGACCCTCCTGATCCCGATCGTGGTCGTCTCAATGAAGATCGTCTTCTCGATCGCATCCCGCTTATCTTCATCGCAGATCACGACTATCTCCGTTCCGGGTCTTTTCTTCTTCATCTGTATCGAAGAATAGTGGACCTCCCTTGCGCCTTCGGAATAGAGCTTATCCATCAGATATCCCAGGCGTTCGCCGGTGCAGTCGTCGATATCGCTTTCGAGCCTCCATACAGTATCAGTTTTTTCATCAGCTACAGGCTCTATCTCATAGATCCTTACAAGACTTGCCCTCTCGTAATTCCTCTTGCCTGCGCCGTATCCGGATCTTAAGGTCTTATATACTTCAGGAAGCTTATCATCCGATCTCATGGTTGCTGCGATCGCGGCACCGGTGGGAGTGACGAATTCGCCCATGCAGCCGATCCTCTTAAGAGGGATCTTGTGATCTTCGACAATGTGCTGGACTGCGGGCACGGGGATCGGCAGAACGCCGTGAGCGCAGCGGACGGTTCCCTCACCTTCTGCAAGGTACGGAACTATGATCTTTTCGATACCGAGGTCATCAAGACATACTGCAGCGGACACGATATCGACTATCGAGTCAACACCTCCGACTTCATGGAAATGCACCTCATCGGCAGATGTAGCATGGGCTTTCGCTTCAGCCTCTGCAACAGTCTTGAAGATCTTTTTCGCAAGGTCCCTTGCGCGGTCTGTCATGACGCCTGCATCGATTATCTTATAGACATCACTCAAGTGCCTGTGCTCGTGATGGTGGTGGTGTTCATGATGATGTTCATGTTCATGTTCGTGATCGTGGTGATGCTCATGTTCATGCTCATGAGCCCCGTGAAGATATTCCATATCGTGGTCATGGCTTTCATGTTCGCTGTCCAATACGACATCGAAATCACATGCATCGATACCTGCTTTCTTAACGCGCGATATCTTTATCTCATAACCTTCCAAAGGCAGAGTCTTGAGCACATCCAAAAGCTTCTTCTCATCGGCTCCCAGATCCAGAAGCGCCGCCACCATCATGTCGCCCGCGATACCTGATTCACATTCAAGATAAAACATCGTTCATACTCCCTGTTCTGTATCCTTCGAGATCCACGGTAACATACCTGAATCCCGCATTCCTGATACCCTCCGATATGAGGGATCTCATCTCCGATAATCTATTCATATCAGACAGCGCAACTTCGATCCTCGCAAGATCCCCGTGCGCCCTGACCCTGTACTGTTTAAAACCTGCTTCCCTTAAGACGGTCTCCGCCTTCTCTATCTTACCCAGCAGCTCAGGAGTTATCTCCTGCCCGTAAGGGATCCTTGTCGCAAGGCAGGCAAAAGACGGCATATCCCATGTATCAAGCCCGGTCTCCTTCGACAGTCCGCGGATATCACTTTTCGTAAGTCCCGCTTCACGCAGGGGACTTCTTACACCAAGCTCGTCCAGAGCCTTCATCCCCGGCCGGTAATCGCCTTCGTCATCCTTGTTCGTCCCGTCGAAAAGATAAGCCGCGCCATTCTCCCTTGCCATTGTCATCATCTTCCCGAAAACAGCCTTCTTGCAGTGATAGCAGCGGTCAGCGGGATTGGATCTTATAACGGCATCCGACAACACATTAGGATCAAACACGATCTGCCTGATCCCGTGTTCCTTACAGAAAGCCACAGCCGCTTCCATCTCGTGGCGGGGTATCACCGGCGAATCCGCCGTTATGGCAAGGCACTTGTCTCCCAGGACTTCTTTTGCAACGGAAAGAAGGAATGTCGAATCGACGCCTCCCGAGAATGCGACCGCAGCTGACCCCGCATCACGTAAGATGCTCTTTAGCTTTTCGAACCTGTCCGCAAGATCCGTCATTCCGCGGAACCTTTGCCTTCTGCCAGGCGGTTGATCTGTGTTGCTATATATCCTGCTCCGTAACCGTTATCGATATTGACTGTTGCAACGCCGTTGGCACAGGTCGACAGCATAGCATAGAGCGCGGTCTTTCCGCCGGCACCCACACCGTATCCTGTCGATGTCGGAACACCTATAACGGGGTTGGATACGAGTCCGCCAAGGACTGATGCCAGAGCGCCTTCCATACCTGCTACAGCGATAACGCAATTTGCTTGCGCGATCTGATCTTTTACTGCCATCAGGCGGTGCAATCCGGAGACTCCGATATCGTAGAAACGGTTGACCTTGCCGCCGAAGAACTCGGCAGTCTGGGCCGCTTCTTCCGCCACCGGGATATCCGCAGTTCCCGCAGTGCAAACTGCAATATTTCCTGTCAGGATCTTATCAGCCTTACTGACCTTCAGGATCCTCGATGTCTTATCGTAACTTACCTCTGGTATAACTGCTTTTACTGCTTCATATTGAGCAATACTCGCCCTGGTTCCGAAGACTTCACCATTCTCTTCCAAAAGGTTCTTATAGATCTTAACAAGATATTCCTCTTCTTTCCCCTCACAGAAAACGACCTCGGCAAAACCCGTGCGGGCCTTGCGGTCAATATCGAGTTTTGCAAATCCCAGATCTTTATATCCTTCGTTCATAAAGCCCTCCAAAGGACTCGTTGTCCTGCCACTAATTCTAACACGGAAGGCTCCTGATATCGACCTTGGAGCGATTTAAGGATTAATTAAGGATTGGACAAGGAACAGCTCAAGATAATTGAGTCGGGCACGGTTATAGTTAGGCTGTAAGATGTGACAGACAAAGGAGTCAAACCGGAAATGGATAAGACAAAGAGCAATTACAGAAAATTCCTTCTTCTCTGGTCAGGAGAACTGATCTCTTCCATTGGAGGGGGCCTGTCAAGCTTCGGACTCGGGATCTATATCTACCAGAAGACAGGCAGTGCCGCAGGCATGGCTTTCATGACGCTGTTAGCATTCCTCCCGGCGCTCATCTTAAGAGTCCCCGCAGGAGTTCTTGCAGATAAATACGACAGACGTCTCCTCATGATGATCGGCGACGGCTGCTCCGGGTTAGGCGTACTCTTCATACTAATCTGCATGCTGACGGGTGAAGCCCAGATCTGGCAGATCTATGTAGGAGTTACTATAAGCTCCGTCTTCACGGCGCTCCTTGAGCCTGCGTTCACAGCTACCATCACAGACCTTCTCACCAAGGAACAGTACTCTAAAGCCAACGGCCTCGTATCCCTTGCAGGGTCCGCAAGATATCTCTTCTCTCCCGTCATCGCAGGCTTCCTGCTCGCAGTATCAGACATCAAGCTTCTCCTCATAATCGACATCTGCACTTTCTTCCTGACAGTCGTATGCGCAGCAATCGTAAGGAAAGGTCTTAAGACAAAAGCGATCGAAAACAAGGATCCCTTCATGAAGAGCCTCAAGGAAGGCTGGAGAGCAGTCGCAGGAATAAGGGGACTGCTCCTCCTGGTGATCGTATCTTCCTTCCTCACTCTCTTCATTGGGATCTTCCAGGTATTGGCAGAGCCTTTCGTCCTCTCATTTTCCGATGCGAAAACGGTGGGCATCGTCGAGACCGTCTGTGCATCCGGCATGCTCGCAGGAGGAATGGTACTGGGTATCTTCGGCATCAGGAAACACTTCACAAAGATCTTAAGTTTCAGCCTCATCTTTTCGGGCATCGGAATGACGGGCTTCGGTCTCTTCCATAACTTCTATGTCATCAGTGCATTCGGATTCATATTCTTCGTAGGCATGGCATTCGCGAACAACAGTCTCGACTATCTCGTCAGGACCAACATCCCCGACGAGCTCCAGGGCCGCGCATGGGCTCTCATAGGACTCATCTCCCAGGCAGGTTATGTCGTTGCATATCTCTTCTCGGGCCTTCTCGCCGACGGCATCGGACACGTAACAGAACAGGGTGCGGGATTCGGATCTTCGGTGATGATAATCATCTCCGGCATAGGTCTTGCATCGATCGCATTCCTGATCCTCTTCTTCAAGAGCATCAGGCAGCTTGAAGCAAGTGCGTTGAATGAAAAATTATGTCTTGAATCCTGATTTGAACCAGACACCCATTTAAAACGACTTTAGTTCACAAGAAAAACTCCGGCCACCCGAAGGCGGCCGGAGTCTTGTAACTCTCAAGATCCAAACATGATTAATAACCGCATATTTCACCAAATCATTCCAAAGCGCTCCTTTGGTGAAAAATTTCTATAGTTTTTTTCACTAAACCTTCAATTAAATGTTATTTGGTGAAAAAAAAAGCTTCAGATCATCCGGATTTTTCACCAACCCGGTTGATATTAGAAGTTTGGTGAAATATTTGACTGATTTTTTTCACCAAGCACCTCGAAAAAACCATTTGATGAAAAGCGCGACAGCAACAAAAACTCCGGCCACCCGAAGGCGGCCGGAGTCTTATTAGTTTTGCTTTAAGCTAAGCTGATCTTAGCCCCAAGGATTCTCCTTAGGATAAGGGAGAGACTTAGGCTGGTTGTATCCGATGTCCTCTACGCCAAGGAACTTGAATACTTCGAAGAGAGCCTTACCGAAGTGACCGAATGCAACGGCACCGTGGTGAGGGAATCTCTTAGCGATAAGAACGTGGCGATAGAAACGGCCCATTTCCTTGATAGCGAAAACGCCGATACCGCCGAAGCTCGTTGTTGCAACAGGGAGAACCTCACCCTCTGCAATGTAGGAGCGGAGAACGCCTTCGCTGTCGCACTGCAGACGATAGAATGTGATCTCGCCGGGAGCGATGTCGCCTTCGAGTGTTCCTCTTGTGAAATCAGGATCGGAACCTGCGGGCTCAAGGAGACGGTGCTGGATGAGCTGATACTTAACGGCTCTGTCAGCGCACATCTTGCAGCTGGGTGTGTTACCGCAGTGGAAGCCCATGAATGTATCTGTAAGCTCGTAATCGAACTTGCCCTTGATCTGGCTCTCCCACATCTGAGCGGGAACGGAGTTGTTGATGTCGAGGATCGTAACAGCATCAAGAGAGATGCAAGCGCCGATGTACTCGCTCAATGCGCCGTAGATGTCAACCTCGCAGCTTACGGGGATACCGCGGGAAGCAAGACGGGAGTTAACATAGCAAGGCTCGAAACCGAACTGCTGAGGGAATGCAGGCCAGCACTTGTCAGCAAATGCGACATACTCGCGTGCGCCCTTGTGGTTCTCTGCCCAGTCAAGCAATGTGAGCTCGAACTGTGCCATTCTCTCGAGCATATCGGGGAAGTACTTGCCTTCGCCCATCTCGCCTGCCATATCCTTGCAAACGTCTGCGATACGGGGATCGCCGGCGTGCTCTTTGTAAGAAACGAGCAGATCGAGCTCGGAGTTCTCTTCGATCTCGATGCCGAGCTCGTAAAGTCCCTTGATGGGAGCGTTACAAGCGAAGAAGTCCTGCGGCCTGGGGCCGAATGTGATGATCTTGAGCTTGGAAACACCGATAAGTGCTCTTGCTACGGGAACGAAGTCCTTGATCATAGCTGCGATGTCGGAAGCTGTTCCGACGGGATACTCAGGGATATAGCCCTTAAGATGGCGCATACCCAGGTTGTAAGAGCAGTTGAGCATACCGCAGTAAGCGTCACCACGACCATTGATAAGGTCGCCGTCACCTTCAGCGGCTGCGACGAACATGCAAGGTCCGTCGAAATTCTTTGCGATGAGAGTCTCAGGGGTCTCAGGTCCGAAGTTACCGAGGAATACTACGAGAGCATTACAGCCGGCGCCCTTAACTTCTTCTACTGCCTTCAACATGTCCTTCTCGTTCTCAACGGTTACCTGACACTCATAGATGTCATCACCGTATGCAGCAACGATTGCATTGCGACGTGCGATCGAGAGATTGATCGGGAAACAGTCACGTGATACAGCAATAAGACCGAGTTTTACTACAGGGATATTCTGCATTTTGATGTCCTCCTAAAATTTGATGATGCGGTCTTCCCGCAAACTGAACATCTACTATTTTAAACGAGCATCTACCCATAGTCAAAGCATAGTTTTTATATTTTTGAAAATATTATTTTCTTAGAGCTGGACTTCCACCTTGATGGGATCGTCAACGAGTTTTACGAACTTTTCGGCATCCTTGGAAGTTCCGACTATACTGCCGTAATGAGTCGGGATGGCAAGCTCCGGTGCGATCATGTTGACTAAGCGCGCAGCGGCTTTTGCATCCATCGTATAAGTCCCTCCGATGGGAACGAGAGCGATATCGCAGGTCACGTTTACGATATCCTCATTGATGTCGGTATCGCCTGCGATATAGATCCTCTTGCCGTTATCGGTGATGATGTAGCCTACCCAGCCTGCACTCTTCATGTGGAAGGGCTTCATGATGTTATATGAGGGAACCGTCTCGATATCGAGCCCTCCGATCTTGTAAGTCTTGCCGGGCTCGACGGTCTCGATCGAGCTTACCATGCTTTCAGCCTGCGATGCCTTCTGACGCATGTTAAGAGGCACTGCCAGTACCGTACCTTCCTTGCTTATCTTAGCGATGTCTTCAGGTGAGAAGTGGTCGTAATGCTCGTGGGTCACAAGGATATAATCGGCATCCTTGGGCTCGCCTTCTATCTTGAAAGGATCGACATAAACAACTCCTGCATCAGTTGCGATCCTTATGCTGCTGTGAAATAAGACTTTGATGTTTTCTGTCATGTTGAAGGCTCTCCTTTATCCTTGATGTTTATATCCTGCATTATTATCTCATACAGTCTGATCCGGATATTCCCAGAATCCGCCCTTATGGAAATTCTCATTCCCCAGAGGCTTAGCCGTAAGTTTGAATATGACACAGCCGTCAGGGCAGACGACCGTCTTCTCGTACTTGCCGTCACCGCCTAAGTTTTCGAGATCGCCGCCGCTCCTTACCGCTTCCATCAGAGGGTAGAGCATCATCATAGTCTTCGAGCAGATCCCCTGTCCATCCTGATTGACGGGACACCCGTAAGTAGATGTATACCTGTCACCGATCTCCTCACCGTTGCGGCAATATCTCTCCGTCTTATCGCCGTGCAGAAAACCTGTAACCTCTACCGTAAATTCATATTCTTCGTCATACCATTTATGCATATAGATACCTCACTTATCCTCTTTCATTGTAACCGTTTACGAACTCTTTTCCTTCGTCATAGGATTCTATCTCAGCCTTATCGAGATCTCCCTTGCCATCATACCTGTAGTACCTTGCACTGTCTGCAACAAACTCCAGTATACAGTAGTCTTCATCGTCTATTCCCTTGGGATAGTATTTCTCGTCACCTTCATTCCAAAGAAGCTCCTTATACTCCCTGTCGAAATGAACTACTGCCTTGCCGTATAAACAGATCCCTTCAAAACTTTCATCGTCCGAAAAATAGAGACACATCCTGTCATCTTTTTGGAAACTCTTTATGTGTGAAGAACTCGTATTGGTAGAGATAAGATGCCTTCCAATTCCCTTATGCCAAACACAGAATGCTCTCCTGACATTGGGTCTGTTTTCTTCATCGATATATCCGAAAGTTGCAAATAAAGATCTGTTGATAAGATCCATCATCTCGTCTTTGGTCATGTCATCCGCCTCTCAATCCTTCTCGAAAAATACAATGTCCATCCGCTCGTTTATGTGTTCGGTCTGCCCTGTTCTGTGGTAACCCATCTTCTCGTAAAGATGGATGTTCCCTTCTTCCTGCAGGATCGTATCAAGACACCAGTAGTCTGATCCGTAGATCTCTTCTGCTGCGAGGATCGCCTGCTGTGCATATCCGTTGTTCCTGAATTCTGACATGATGAAGATCGGAGATATCCTCTTGCGGCTTCCGTCTTTCTTATCGACTATGCGGACAGCCCCGACTCTTTCTTCACCTCTTTCGATGAAGTAGTAAGTCGTCCACGGCTGATCGAACCTTGCCTTGACCTTATCGTACTCCTCGTTGCCGGGACTCATATCGTAATCCCGGTATCTTTCGAGAAGTTCGGCAAAAGCTTCTGTCTGCATCTGCCATAAAGTCTTAAGGTCTTCTTCTTTTACTTCGGTCAGTCTGATATCCATGTTTCCTCCAATTGAGTTTTCCCTCTTACCAGATAAAAGGTATCACCCTGTGCTTAACTTTTTTCTTATACTCCGCATATCCTTCAAGACCTTCTTCCAGGACCTTCTCTTCGTTCCTGATCCTTGCTGCGATTATCGGTATATATGCGAGCATTATCACGAAAGAGACGGGCGACCCCAATATGAGAGGCATCGAAAGGAAGAGCAGCAAGGTAGCCATATACATCGGGTGACGGACGACTCCGTAAAGGCCCGTGTCGATGACCTTCTGATTCTCCTGGACTTCGACCGTTCTCGACAGGTAAACGTTTTCGCGAAGGACCTCAGCATAAAGGATGTAGGCTGCAATGAAGATGCCTGCCGCGACAAGGCTCGTCCACATGGGCATCTCTATCCAGGCGAAGCGGTAGTTCAATCCTGCAACGGCGAATGCCGCAATGAACATCAGGCCGCTCAAAGCTATCACGAGTTTCTGTTCGCCCTCTTTCTCTTTCGCGTTGAGACGCTTTTCGAGCAGGGAGGGATTTACGAACATCATGACTATCCCTGCGATAAATATCGGAACGAAAAGTATGCCTATCAGGATCCATGCCTTGACGAAAGCAAAGCTTCCCGCAGGCAGAAAGAGGAGCAGGCCTACGATGACAAGACCTGCAAAGAACGCTGCTATCGCACGGAAGAAGAGTTTTGCTGTCATGTTATTTATCCTTCACTTTCTTATTTGGAGCGGGAAGGTCGTCATACATTGCATTCAAGAGCTCCGTCAGGAATTCCTTGTTGTCGATATCGTCGACTAAGAGCATTTCCTTAGCGCCTTCATAAGGAAGTTCTCTTGCTGCATCAGGCATCATCTTTTCAGCCGACTTTGTCGGTTTTACGAGGAAGCGGTCATCATATATCCCCCCTGCGACTTTGCCGCGGTAGTAGATGATGTATTCGCCCATCATGGCCCTGTATGTTATGTCGTCCAAACCTGATAACTGGTCCAAGACAAATTCAAGATATTCTTTTGTCGATGCCATATCGTGTTCTCCTTTAATGATTCCATTATATTCATCCGGATCTGATATTCATATCTCCAGCAATTCTTTTGCTCTCTTCAGCACGGGCATTTCCCTGTTCGCGATGAGCCTTCCCAAAGGAGTGCACCTGCATCTTTCGTATTCAGCCGTTGCTTCATCGTAAGAAAGCTTCAAGGTCGAAAGATGGTAATCTTCGATCTCCTGCTGAGTAAGATTCCTGTCTCCGAACGAACTGATCCTGCAAAGATAATAGTTGTTGATATTGTGTCTTCTGATCAGGTTGTAATAGTCGCTTACGACTCCGATCTTGCAGATGATATCTACTTCAACACCCAATTCCTCGTTAAGTTCTCTTCTAACCGCAGTCTCAAGGTCTTCACCTTCTTCGACACCGCCGCCTGCAGTCTCGATCAGGGTTGACTTGCCGAATTCATCATCTCTTACGGCTCTCACAAAATAGAAATGACCGTCATCGTCAACGACGATCGATCTTACTATATTCCTGTCATGGTCCGTGCCCGTGAAGGGCCATTCCTTATCCTTAAGTTCCAGATATAATTCTTCCATTTTCACCTTTGCTCATTTAAACCAGAGTGCAGAATCGTCGATGTCTTCCACCTTCGCAAAGCCCGTGTTGCTCATGATGAACCTTAATTCGTTTCTTACCTTGCCGAGGAATTCCTCCACTCCGGAAACACCGTCTTTTTCGAGTGTGGAAAGCATGGATCTTCCGACTGCAGCAGCATCCGCACCGAGCGCTATGGCCTTATAGACATCCGCGCCGCTCGCGATGCCGCAGTCGACTATTATCTTTACTCCCGTTCCTTCCAGGGCTTCCTTTATCTCGGGAAGGATCATCATGGGAGGGATGGCATAGGGCATCCTGCCGTGATGGTGGCTTACGATTACAGCCTTGGCTCCGGTGTTTGCACTGATTACCGCATCCTTTACGCTCAATACACCCTTTACGATGAAAGGCAGTTTTGTCGACTCGACATAGGAGCGGAGCATATCCTCTGTCTGAACAGCCATCTTCTCGCCGACGCAGACATCAAGACCGGTCTCTCCGAAGATGTGATCGATATCCATACCTACTGCAAATGCGCCTGCATCTTCAGCGAACTGCAGCTGATCCCTGACTTTGGCATTGTCGTCGTAAGGCTTTACGATGCGGACTGTCTTTGCGCCTGTCTTAACGATCTTTTCGAACAGATTGTTTTCCATCATGCCGCAGAAGTTAAGGATGTTCATGTTCTTTGCCGCGACGGAATACTCTTCTAAGCCCGTTAACTCTCTGCCGTTGAAGTTCATGAGGTGAGAGAATGCGGGAGTCATCACCGGCATGCTGAAAGTCTCTCCTAGAAAATCTACCGCGGTATCGGCAACTACAGAACCGATTATCCTCTCTTCGATGAGGATAGAATCCATATATTCTCTCGTGATGACATTCGCATCACTTATCCTGTTATACTCCATCCAAGACCTCCTTAAGATAAGCCATGTATTCTATATATTCTCCGTCTGTGTTAAGGTGCTCCAAGATCACCGGCATGTCGGGATCGATCGAACTCATCTTCTCCGCATAATATCTCAAGGGGAACTCACCTTTGCCGGGTGCGCACTCTTCAAGTCGGAAAGTGTATTCTTCAGCCAGATGGACATCCTTGATATGGCAGCTTCTTATCATCTTTCCAAGTTTCTCACAAACCTCATCGACAAACTCTTCAGCATTGAAATATCTTTGCGCAGAATTTGTCATGTTGATGATGTCCATATGCACCGCAAAACGGTCCCTGTCCACCATGTCGATCAGCTTGAGATATTCATCGGGTCCCGTCGGTATCATCCAGGGCATCGGCTCGAGCGTAAAATACGTGTTCTTCACATCCGCGGTGTCGATGATCTCCCTGACCATATCCACGGTCTCTTTCCACGCCCTGTCCGAAAAGTTTTCCCTGTAGTGTCCGTCCCATCTCGGACCGAATGCTCCGGCCACATTGACGGCGCAGCGGGCGCCTATGAATTCGGCGAGCCTCAGCTGCCCTGCGCAGTAATCGATATTCTTTTTTCTCTCATCAGGATCTGCGGCAAGCGCATTTCTCCATATGCCGACTTCGGCGATGAGAAGATCATATTTTCGGGCTGCATCACGGTAAGCGATGATCTTATCTTCCGGATCCTCACAGTTCAGGGGGAAGTTTACGCATCGTGATCCTAACTTTACCTGATTCATTGCCCACTCTTCGGGAGATGAATGAGCGAGCGGCGATGATGTTCCTAACCTCATGATTTTTACCTCCTTACTGGCCCCTAAACCCTTTGATTTCTCAGTTCATGATCATGCTGCCGGCAAATCCGGTTATCTCCTCCATCCTCGCTTCCAGATCTTCTTTATACTCGACCGAGACAAGTCCCAGATGACCTTTTGCTTCTATCTCAAGATGACCGTAGAAATGCTCTATGCTCTGTATGATCTTCTCGCATTCTTTCATGTTGGGTCCTGTCCTCAGAGCGATCGCATAACCCCTTTTCCCAGGGGAGAGTTTCCTGTGCGGTTCGTGGGTATTGCTCCAGGGGGTGCACCTGTCAATGAACACCTTGAACTGTCCCGGAACATCAGCCCAGTAGGAAGGCGCAACCGACACGATGACATCCGCCCATTCAAACTCAGCCATCAGAAGATCCACATCATCTGTCTGAACGCATTGGCCCGTCTCATGGCAGGTCCTGCATCCCTTGCAGTAATAGATCTTGTAGTCGTCGATGCAGACCGTCTTGACATCAGATGCGGAAGACAGGCAGTCAGCAACCGTGCTCACTATCTTTGCCGTCGCGCCGTTTCTCACGGGACTGCAGTTGATGATAAGAGTATTCACTTATCAGACTCCTTTCTCTTTTAAAACTGCGTCCGCCCCTTAGTTGAACTTCACGGATCCCGCGATCTTTTCCAGAGTCTTCATCTGTTTTTCAGTGATAACGTCATCGAAATTAGTAAACCTGAATTCAAATACATAATCACCGTATGTAACATAAGCTACGGCTTCCATGTCTTCAGTATCATCTGATTCCTTCGTACCGATATATCCGGTCAGGCCTCCGATGTCGATCTCCCTCTTGTCCTTAAGGCGGCTTATACTGTCTTCAACATCGATCTTCTGCTCGTAATCGCCCAGACAATCGTATCCTTCGAAAGAGAATATCGCTACCGAGAAAGCTCCATCCTTCTCGTTTGAATAAGCCCTCTGTACGACCGGATTCCATTCCTCGTCGTTGTACTTATATTTCATGTCAGGCAGATAGCCTTTCGGAACATCGAAAGTCATCAGTTCATCCAGCGAACGGGGGAGGTGCTCGTAAACGATATCTTCATCCTCATCATCTTCCCCGCGGTGGAAGATGATCCATACATCGTTATGCCCCAGCTTCAAAGTGTCACCGTCGAGCTCATAGTTCAGAGTATCCCCTTCTGCCTTCAGTTTCCAGCAGGAAGGAACATCGAAATCATCCGTCTCGAAAACGCAGTCAACGGATGTCCCGCTGTCGTTCTTCATGAAACCTGATATGCCGGGATTGCCTGCTTCCTGATCGTAAAGGCTGAAGTATCCGTTCCTCTTTATATACATCGCATAGAAGCTGGTATCGGTCTTTCCGTCGGATGCGAGATCCTCGCAGCTCCAGTTTCCGGTCAGGCCTTCTGCTACTGCGGCAGGGACGGTCGCCTTTGTTGTTTCCTCAGGTACGGTGGTAGTCTCTGCCGTTGTGGTAGTCGCAGCAGTACTCTCAGTCTGCTTTGCCGTGGTCGTTTCAGTCGCTGAAGTGCTTTCAGTTACTTTTGCATCAGACGGAGTGCATGCTGATAACATAAACAACACAACGGCCGTAAGAGCTGCCGTAAATATCCATGGCCCGTACTTTTTTCCAAAGTCTTTCATTATATCTTCTCCTTCTTGTTCCCTTCATAACCCTTACCATACTACCACTCCGCATGGTTATGACAAAATCAGTGCGATCCCTTATAACCTGCTCCGTATGTTGAAGTGTAATAGTCTACCCTCTTGGAATCCTTGAATTCCGCAGGATAAAGATTATCCTTGGGGTCTATGCCCGCAAGCCTGCAGACCGCATCGTGACAGCGGATCGTGAGGTCCTTCTCCCTCTCCCTGGGATTAAGGGACTTATCCGGCATGAGGGGTTCGCCGATCGTGAGGGTGAATGTTGCTATCTGTCTGAAGATGTGTTTCCTTATCCGGCCGGGTTCGCGGTAAGAAAAAGCCAAAGGCAGGACCGGCTTATCGCAGTCACATGCGATATGGGCTGCTCCGCGCTTGAAAGGCCTTACAGGAGCATAGTATTCCCACATGCTTCCTTCAGAATAGATATGGAGCCAGCCGTGATCGTCAACGAGCAGGCCGTTTACCGCCCTTATGAAGGATTTCATGGCAGCGGCATTTGAATCGGGGATCGGGATTCCTCCGACCATTCGTATCAGCGTTCCGTTTTCGCCGTTGACGTTAGGTGCCCAGACCAGAAGATTTGAGCGGAAGGGGCGGATCGCTTTCATGACCGCGATATAATCCCACATGTGCACATGATTGGCAACAGACAGGGCTCCGTTCTTAAGAAGATCCCTGTTCTTCTTGAGGTTCTCTTTACCTTCGATCTTAAGACCCATACGGACCGTCGCGACCGGGAAGACCAGGATGTGGAGCAGAAATCGCGCAAATCCCTGCTTAAACCTGAAAAACGGTGAACGGTCGATATAAGGATACTTGGTGTCGAAGACGATCTTACGGTCCTTATGTACTTCCAGATAGTGCTTATCAGTCTCCATGGGATAGGGAAACTTTTCTGTTTTCGGGTCAAACATTATCTATTGTCCTCTCTTCGCCCATATGTTAGTTTTTTCGCCGCACGGCAGTTTTATCCGTTTCGTATATACCGGGAACCTCTTGATTCGCCGATCCTTTTTATCTTCCCTTCTTTAACCATCTTCCCGAGAACAGCTTCGACTGTTGTCGGACTGATATCAGGGTGTATCAAACAGATTTCTGCTTTGGATATAGGGATCAGACTTTCGAGTACGGTTGCCTCAATGCGTGCCGTTTTTGTTACACGCTTTCCGTGAACAACAGCGAAACGCTTATCAAGTTCCTTATAACACATATGGAGAGTAATAAGAAAATTCTGCATAAAAGGGAAATAGTCATTGCTGTTTGTATCCCATCCGCCTGAAGAACGTTGCAAAGCATCATAGTAAAGATCCTTATTTCTGTTTATCTGTTCTTCAAACGAAATATACTTTCCTGCATCATATCCGTTTTTATATAGCAGCAATAAGGACAGTAACCGTGACATCCTGCCGTTTCCATCCCTAAAGGGGTGAATACACAGGAAATCCAGGATCACGCATGGTATCAGAAGCAGCTGATTGATATTGGAATTTGAACAAGCTTCAAGATACGCCAGTTCAAACTGTTCCATTGCATCTTCCGTCTCAGCTGCCGGGATCGGGCGGAACCTTACCATTTTGTTGCCATACTGATCGATCTCTAAGATAACGTTATCTGTCTGCTTATATCTGCCGGCAAGAGGATCGCCTGAAGGAGTCATCATCGTTTCGTGCAGGAGCAGAATATCTTTTATGTTGAATCCGATATGCTCATATCCGGTGTGGATCATATTCAATGCATCACGGTATCCTGAGATCTCTGCCTCTTCATGGTTAAGAGGAGCACTGCTCTGGTTTACGATCTGTGCGATACGCTGATCACTTGTGATGATACCTTCAATGGCATTGGAACTTTTGACTGACTGAACCTTAGCGACAGACTCCAGTTCCGTAAAGACCGTATTGTATTGCGATCTTCTCACACCGGCGGCCGTCTGCAAAGAGCAGATACCGCTTGTAATGCTTACAAGATTGGCCGGGAGTAATCCGTTATCAAGAAAACCATAGTCGAATTTTCTCATAGTATTCCTCCTTTTCTGCATATAATTGTATCATTTTATGTGCAGAAAACCAAGGGAATAAGGGGATTTTCTGCATATATTTTTGCGGATTATATGCAGAAAACAACAAAAAGCGTCCGCCGGTCTATTATAACTTGCTCTTGATACGGCCCATAGCCTCTATGTGCATTATCCAGTGTCTCGAAAAAGGCATCTTGATAAGTCCTGCGATATCTTTGCTGCACCAGTAACCGATCAGCCAGACTGCATCTTCATCATTACTCACCGACCCGCTGTCAGCAACCCTTTTCCTGTCTTCGTCAGTAATCTTTCTCTTAAGATCCTTATATTCCAGATCCCTTAGTATCCTGTCGGTCGAATTCTTTACGGCTAGGCAGTATTCATATACTGCCCTGACATCCAACTCTTTTGAGAAAGCTGCGATCTCTTCTCCTTTAAGTTCGTTTCCTGTAGTTATGATCGGGCTTTTTGTCCTCTCAAGAAAACCATCTGTAAAAAGGACCTGTTCGTCGTTAGATATAACGGTGTGAGCTACGATATCTTCGATGCGGAATATGTGCCACATGGAATAGATCAGAGTCTTGCTGTGATAGCCGTCAGCCTTGGCGAAAGGCATCTCACTGAATGCCTCCGCCGGATAAGAATCAACGATAGATGTTATCTCAGAAAAGAGTTCATCTCTTAACTCCAAAAGGACATCTATCCCTTCCTTAAAGCTTGTCTCCTTTTTGATCAGGGACTGCATCTTTTTATTCTTTTCTGACCACTCTTTATTCATGTGTCTTTCCCTCCTGTATCATCCGGTTACAATTTTTCTTGAAGCATATGATCCTGTTTGCTTCTTCAAATCGGGATAAGTTCTATCCCGACAACGCCGTATCTTCTCTGTTCTTCTATGGAGTAGTATTGCTCCATATCGGATGGGCTTGCCTTGTCAATATCGTCTTCACTATATCCGCATTGCATGAGAGGCAACGCCTTATAAAGTTCCTCAAAATCCTTAAAACAGTGAAGTTTCAAAACCCTTGTAAAAAGCTTTTCTCCTGTCTCATTATTTGTGAAAACGATCGTGTCACCGGGATTTATCCTGCGGCGTTTTTCATCGAACAAACGGAGCTCGATCGTTTTCGATCCGCTCTTGATCATTTCATATGGAGCAGGATCCAGGTTCATTTGATGCTCTGTTTTCTTTCTTGTTAAGATTACGAGGTTTTCTATATGCTGCGTCATCGGGAACATGTCAACAGGCGTTACAGACTCTATCTTGTATGTTCCTGACAACTCCTTCAGGTCTCTTGCAAGGGTTGCAGGATCACATGAGACATATACGAGTTTTTTGACGTTCAGTCTTATAAGCTGCATTATCACCTGATCGTCCAAGCCCTTTCTCGGAGGGTCCACTATCACTGCATCGGGGGACGGGATCTTGCCTCCGTCTATGAAGGATTTCAGATCCGTCTTGCCGCAGTCCTTACAGACAAAAGTTATCCTGTCCTTTGCTCCCGGGAATGCCGATTCCGCATTACGCACGGCTGATGCAACCGCTTCCCTTGATGACTCTATTCCCAAGAGTTCTCCGCCTTCGTGAAGAACGGATAATCCGAGAGTTCCTGCTCCGCAGTAAAGGTCACAGATTACTTGGCAGTCATTAAGGAATACTTTTATCTTTCCGCAGATCGCTTCTGCCTGGGGGATGTTTACCTGAAAGAAGGAGCCTGCTTCAACCGTGAATTTCCTGCCGCAGAAGATCTCTTCGTAAGACGAGTTCCCGTCGATGATGAATCTCTTGCCGCTCCTGGTTCTTCTCGATACTTTGTCAGGACTTATCCTGAACATGACACCTGCGAGTTTATAGTCCCCTATGGCTTCTCTTATCCTGTCTATAAGACCTGTGGAACTTATGAGTTCGTTCATCTCTCTTACGACCAGTTCATGGGATCTCGTATCGCCGGTGATGAATTCCGCGGTTATCTCTTTGGTCCTTTCAGATCCTCTTAAGACAAGGCCTGTAAGAAGCCTTGTGGGAGACCTGTCGAGGATATCCTTTACCGCCTCTATTACTTTTCCGAAAACGGGATATTCGAGGTATTCCTTTTCGAAAGGGATGACCGTCGTTCCGTCTGCTCCGGTCTGCCCTATCAGGTTGCCGTCTATCCTGTACTGCATGTGATTACGGTAGCCTGTGGTCTTCTCCGAGGGAACGATTGCCTGCAAAATGCCGTCAGCTTTCTCTTCTTCTATCCTTCCGAGCCTTATAAGGCAGTCCCTTACCTTGCCGGACTTATATCGAAGCTGGCCTTCGTATGAAAGGTGCGCCATGGCAGCTCCGGGGACCGGATCCGAAAGTGCGGGCAGGACTCTGTCAGGGGATATGCTGTGGTATTCTTCCGCTTTCGCGAAAGAGTATTTGGAGGCTTCTTTGATCATGGAGACCGTGACTGATTCACCGGGAAGGGCACCTTCGACAAAGCACTTCTTGCCGGACTCCAGGATACCTATCCCCAGGCCCTCATTGGACAATGATGTTATGTCGATCCTCTCCATGATGTTTATGGCAAACCTCGTGTAATATTTATAATATGCTCATTATAGCCGATATCGTGATAAAATGGTGGGAGTGAAAACCATAAAGAGGTATCAAGGGATTGAGTAACAACAGAAATGCACAGCGTTCAACGAGCCCAGTCAACCCGGAGAATTCAGCTCTGGCTGACGAATTGCGCCGTAATCTCAAGGGCAAGCCGACCACGGCCGGTTTCAACAGGAGCCTGCCTCACGAGATCTTCGGTTTCCTTGGCGATCTCGTAAAGATATTCGTCGTACTCCTGCTCTGCATCTCTTTTACCCTCGGAGGCTTCGGCGCAGGCATGCTCCTGGGATATGCCTCCACGACAAAGCCCCTCTCGATAGGTGATCTTACGACTGCCGATGAGGTGCAGACCTCTTTCGTATACGATTCACAGGGCAGGGTAATCACAAAGCTCACCGGAACCGAGAATGTGGACAGGATCTATATCCCCTTCGGTGAAGTCAAGAACACTTTCATAGATGAAGCGATAATCTCAATAGAAGACGAAAGATTCTACGAGCATTCCGGCATCGATCTCAAGAGGATCGGGAGTGCCGTGTTATCCGCCCTTGCCAACAGCGGATCTGCGACACACGGCGGATCCACGATCACCCAGCAGACGATCAAGCTGATAAGCGGACAGGACGAACACTCCACCTCCCGTAAGGTCCAGGAATGGTTCTCTGCCATGTCTCTCGAACAGGAACTTTCCAAGGATGAGATCATGGAACTTTATATCAACCTGGCTCCCATGGGCAACAACTATGTCGGCATCCAGGCAGCCGCACAGAACTACTTCGGCAAGAACGCGTCAGAATTAACACTTCCCGAGTGCGCTCTTCTTGCAGGTCTCCCCAAGAGCCCTTCCTACTACAACCCCATGAGAGAGACGGGCCGCCGCAACGCCCTGAGGAGAATGAGGATCGTACTGGGAAAGATGTACGAGCTCGGCAAGATCGACGAGAAGCAGTACCGTGAGGCTCTCAACAGCGATGTAAAGTTCAAGACGCGTGAGAAGAAATCTTATAATGCCGTTAACTCCTACTTTGCGGAATATGCGATCTCCGAGGTTATCTCGGATCTTGCAAAGGCAAGGGGAATATCCAAGGAACTCGCTTCTTCCATAGTCTATAACCGCGGTTATCACATCTATACCACTCTTGAACCTGATGTTCAGGCCATTCTCGATGAGGCTTTCAAGAATAAGGATCTCTTCCAGAAGAAACCTTCCAAGATCGAGGATTACCCTGAGAAGCCTAACGGATCCATGGTCGTAGTCAATGTATCTACCGGAGCCATAGCCGCGATGCAGGGCGGCTTCGGCGAGAAGACGATGAATCTCGCCTGGAACCGTGCCACTGCCTCACGCAGGAACCCCGGTTCTTCGATCAAGCCCCTCCTGGATTACGCTCCCGCGATAGAGCTGGGCCTCGTAGTCCCGTCGACTCTCTTTACTGACCAGAAGGTCTATCTTGATCCTTCAAATCCCAAGAGACCATGGCCTAAGAACTATGAGAACAACTACATCGGTCCGCTTACGGTAAGACAGGCTCTTGTTAAATCGCGCAACACCATAGCCGCGATGCTCTGGCGTGAAGTCGGCGGAGATACGGCTCTCTGGTATCTGGCCCAGAACGGCATCGACAGAACGAGTGAAGGCAGTTTCCCTTCACAGTCAGTCGGCGGTTTTACCAACGGTATGACAACGCTCGAGATGGCTGCCGCATATGCGACCTTCGCCAACGGAGGAACTTACTGCGAGCCTTATTCCTATACGAAGGTATTGGACAGCGATGAGAACCTCATCATGTCTTCTGACCCCGCAAAGCGCAAAGTATTCTCGGCTGAGACTTGTTTCCTCGTTGCCGATATGCTCATGGGCGTCGTAACATCCGGTACTCCTTCCAAGTTCGGCGGACAGATCAAGGGCCTTGACGGAGCCAAGATAAGCACCGCCGGCAAGACAGGTACGACTTCCGATAACAACGATAAGTGGTTCTGCGGTTTTACCCCTTACTATGCCGCAGCAGTATGGTACGGATACGACAACAGGTTGAGACAGACGGAGATCATAAAAGACGACTACCGTAACGCCGTTCACATTTGGATGTACTGTATGCAGAAGATCCACGCCAACCTTGAAGGCGCCAAGTTCGAACGTCCCGAATCGATCGTTCAGGCATCCGTCTGCACCGAGTCAGGCTGTTACGCGACAGATGAATGCAAGGCTGCAGGTACCGTCGTAACTGATTATTTCATTTCAGGTTCGGATTTCTGCCCGAAGAAGGACAACCCGTGCACAATACATAAGCCGGAACCTTCTCCGACTCCTGCTCCGGGTTTTATGCCCTGATAGTTTATATTATTCCTCTTCGGGGATGGGGGCAGCAAAGAATGTTCCGATATTGTCCTGATCGAGGATCCTTTCAAGAACACTCGTGTCGGAACCTTCCGCAATGACACCGTTGATACCGTGCTCGGTCGCGGTCTTCATGGCCATGATCTTTGTCGTCATGCCGCCTGTTCCGAGCCATGAACCCTTGCCTGTCGTTATCTCGTTAAGGGTCTCGGTGAAATCCTCGACATAGGAGATCCTCTTGGCGTCAGGATTGTCCTTGGGATTTGAATCGTAAAGACCGTCCACGTCAGAAAGTATTACGAGAAGATCGGCATTCGAAAGCATTGCAACGAGAGCCGACAGGGTGTCGTTGTCGCCGAAAGTGCCGTTGTGCATGATCTCGCTCGTGGAAACGGAGTCGTTTTCGTTTATGATAGGAATGATCTTCTTTTCTATAAGAGCTTCGAGGGTGTTGCTGATGTTGGATTTGGTGAGCTTATCCGCCAGATCGTCCTTCGTTAAGAGGATCTGACCGCACTTGTAACCGTACTCTGCAAAGACCCTGGCATAAGCGTTCATGAGCTCGACCTGGCCGACTGCGGCGATAGCCTGCTTCTCTCTGGTGGAATCAGGCCTCTTGTCGAGATTAAGGTATCCGATACCGACACCGATGGCGCCGGAAGATACAAGGATAACTTCCATACCGCGGTTCATGAGATCTGATATCGAACGTGCAAGTCTTTCTATGTTGTTAAGGTTCATCTTCCCGTTATCGTAGGTCAAAGTGGATGTACCGACCTTGACAACGATTCTTTTCGCGAAGTTGACTGCGACTCTGGATCCGCCCTCGTAATTCATTTCTTTCTCCTTAAGGCCCTGATTAATGCCCGAATAAGAATATACTCTTCTATGGCAAAAAGCAAGGAGCCATTTACTTTCCTTACTCTATCTTTCCGTCCGCAAGGTAGAGTCTCTTGACTCTCTTGCCGACATCACAGGTTATCTCATAGTTGATCGTACCGATGTAAGACGCCAGATTATCCGTGGGATTTCCTTCTCCGAAAATCTGAACGATATCGCCGCGCTTAACATCACTTCCGGTTACATCGGCCATGCACATATCCATGCAGACATTACCGATTATGGGATAGTAACTGCCCTTGATGTTCAGCATGAAGCCATTCGACAGCCTTCTCGAAAAGCCGTCGGCATAACCGATCCCGACCGTTGCGACCTTGGTCGTCCTGCCGGCCCTAAAATGCCTTCCGTAGCTTACGGATGTCCCGGCGGGTACTTCTTTTACGAAGATGACCTTTGCAAGCCAGGTCATAACGGGCTTTAAGTCAGGCATCTTGTCGCGGTCAGGACATCCTTCGGGATACATTCCGTAGAGGATGAGACCTGCCCTTACGGTATCGAGGTGCATGCCCGGGAATCTGAAGATGCCGGCACTGTTGCAGATATGGTGTCTTGCAAACTTTATGCCCCTGCCTTCGATCCTTTCAACGGTTGCCTTATAAATCCCAAACTGCTTTTCCGTATATTCGTCGTCAGCTGTATCGGATACTGCAAAATGCGAAAAGATCCCTTCCGGGATAAGACCGGGGAGCTCGCAGACCTTGACTATATCGTCGTCAGCTGTTCCGTCCGTCGCAAAACCTATGCGGCCCATGCCGGTATCGATCTTGATATGAATCCTGCAGTCCTTGCCCTGCTTTACTGCTTCCTCCGACAGGAGCTCGGCATCCTCAACGGAGAAGACGGCCTGGCCAATATCGTACTTAACGATATCCGGAAATCTGTCGGGAGAAGTATATCCCAATATCATGAGGGGCTTTGTTATGCCGTTCTCGACAAGGTCCTTCGCCTCGTCGACGGTCGCGAGACAGAAACCTGCCGCGCCCTCTTCCTCGAGGACCTTGGCAAGGCGGACCGCGCCGTGCCCGTAAGCATCAGCCTTGACTACGCAGAACATATCGGTGTCATCCGATGTCACTGCCTTTATCTGCCTGTAGTTATATCTGACCGCATCAAGGTCGATCAGCACACATGATCTGTCAAAATTAACGTCATTTATCTGCATAGCTTATCCTTTGTCAAAGATACCGTTTATGACTTCAGGAAACATGTCCGGAAGATCCGACGGCAGCATTGCCCTTTCCCCCTTTTGCGATCTTGCACAAAGACCTGCCTTCGCATGTATGTATACGGCCGCAACGGCCGCATCTTGTGCTTTCATGCCCTGTGCATAGAGACCTGTCATGAGTCCCGAAAGAACGTCACCCGATCCGCCCTTGGCAAGACCCGAGTTCTCTCCCTTGTTGACATAGCAGTTCCCTTCCGTATCAGCGACGAGCGTATCGTGGCTCTTGAGCACGAGGACCGTTTTGTACTCGGATGCGAACTTTAAGGCTCCCTCTTCGCCCGGGTCGAGTACTCCGTCACAGAGCCTTGCGAATTCCCCGAGGTGAGGTGTCAGAACAGCGGGATCCAGTCCCTTGTCCTGTCTTGAGGCAATGAGCGGCAGGTAATGATCTTTGTAACGCGATATGATGTTCAGTGCGGATGCATCTATTACAAGAGCTTTTGCACCGCTGATAAGGACCGTAAGTATCGTTCTTATCCTGTCATCTTCTTCATCCGTTCCGGGTCCTATGAGACAGGCAGATGCCTTTGGGTAGTATTTCTTTATTGAAGCTCTGCTCTCTTCCATATCATTGCCGATAGAAGAAGTAAGAGCACAGGGACACTTGATCTGAACGGGAAGGAGGGCTTTCTCGTCAGACATGTATCTGACCATGCCTGCTCCGCTCCTCAGGCAGGATTCCGCCGCAAGAACGCCGGCACCTGTCATGTAAGGACTTCCGGCAACGATAAGCGCCGTACCGAACGTGCCCTTATGGCCCCTCCCATCTCTTTGGGGCAGCAGTGATCTCACGGAATCATTCGTGATCTCAATCATCGCGCTCTTCATCCCTTCCTGCCGGAATATCACCCTGCTTGATGTTTTCGATGAGACCGATATCGAAAGGTGTCTCCTGGTAAACGTAGTAATTGAGCCAGTTGGTGTACATCAGCGTCGCCGAGGATCTCCAGCGGAGCAAAAAGCCCTTGGAGGGATCGTCGTCAACATAGTAATTGACGGGCATGTCGGGATCGATCCCGGCATCCTGATCGCGCTTATATTCGCGGTCCAGGGTATCCGCATCGTATTCGGAGTGGCCTGTTATGAATATCTGTCTTCCCGTAAGATCGGAAACGGCATAGATACCGCACTCCTCGGATTCGGACAGGATCCTCAATTCCTTTACCTTCGCGATATCCTCGCGCTTCACTTCGGTATATCTTGAATGGGGTACATAGAAGATATCGTCGAATCCGCGGAATAGCTTGACCGGGCGGCTGTATGTCATGCTGTGCTCGAAGATGCCGGACACCTTGCGGTCCAGGACATACTTGGGGATGCCGTAATGGTAGTAAAGGCCTGCGAAAGCGCCCCAGCAAAGATGCATGGTCGAATAGACGTGGGTCTTGCTCCACTCCATTATCTTGCAGAGTTCCTCCCAGTAGTCGACTTCCTCGAAAGGAAGCTTTTCGATGGGAGCGCCCGTGATGATCATGCCGTCGAAATACTGGTCAGAGATCTTATCAAAAGTCAGATAGTATCTGTTAAGGTGAGACTGGCTCGTATGCCTTGATTCATGAGATGCCATGCAGAGGAGCTCGATATCGACCTGGATGGGGGAATTCGACAGAGCGCGCAGAAGCTGGGTCTCAGTCGTTATCTTATCAGGCATGAGATTGAGGATGACGATCTTTATGGGTCTTATATCCTGTGTCAGAGCTCTCGTCTCTTCCATTACGAAGATACGCTCCTTTTCGAGCGTGGCGCGTGCCGGAAGATTGTTCGGTATCCTAATTGGCATTTCTTATCTCCTGTATATGTTTACGAACCGATAAATTCATTGAGTATGGATCTTTCCGGAACATATTCCGGGTTGATCACGGGGATCTTGTTCAGGTGTTCCGTAAGGACTCCGGCCTTCGCCATCGCACGTGACAGATCAGCGAAAGGCTTGCCCGTGGGGGAACGCTTCATGAACACGTTGGCCTCGGCCGATCCGTCGTTGACCTTGTCGACCGCGATCCTGATGTCGCTCAGGGCCATTGGAGCCAGTACAAGAGGCTCGTATGCTAGGAAGGAATTGATGTGGTAATCAGCTTCGGCAAGATACTTATCGACGAAATCCTCCTCGCTCCTTGCGATCATCGGCCAGTAATCGATCGTGGAGATCGCGTGGGCATCCCTGTGCCTGTTGTCCCTTACGATCCTTCTGATCAGACGGATCTCACGGCTGTCCATGAGCTTGGAATCACAGAAGACATTGCCGTAGGGCATGATGAAGACCTTGGCGCACATTGCCCTGTCGATGTTGCCGGATATCCTGGGTGACAGCCCGTGAAGGCCTTCCACGACCAGGACACCGTCATCAGGGAGAGTGATCGCCGAATCGGGGGATCCTTCCTCCTGTACACGGGTCATGAAATTGAAGTGAGGGGGTATGACCGTCTTATGGTCCAGGATATCCTTTATATCCTGCTCACACCTTGTTATATCCAGAGCCTCGATGGTCTCGAAGTCGGGTCTGCCGTCCTTGTCACAGTTCAGCTCGGAAATGTTGTAGTAATCGTCAAGCGACAGGAAATGAGCCGTTCTTCCGCCCTGCGTGATACCGTCGGCGAGCCTCATGGTAAAGGTCGTCTTACCGGAAGATGTCGGCCCGGATATGAATATCGCCTTGATGTTCTTATCCCGGCAGATCTGTTTTACTATCTTGTCTATCCTCGAAAGGAAGAGGGCTTCCGATTCTTCAATGAACTTCGGGAGCTTTACCTGTCCCAGATTCTCTTCGAGTTCCTCTATGGTGATGTCCGCTTTATCCTGTAATTGAGCCATCTTATGCTCCTCTCTTATTTTCTGATGGGAATGAATCTCTTTATGATGAGCTTGTTGATCACCCAGTCATAACAGAACTGCAATAACCTGTAGAGAAGGTAGATGATCCCCGGGACCACAATAGCAAGGAACAATATCAGCAATATCACAAAGAGCACATGGAGACCTCCGACGAGCACGCCTATGACGGTCGAAAAAGAACCTGTGCTCGAAGCGAACATCTTGGTGTATTTTTCCAGAGTATCGTTGAGGTAACCGATGGTGAAGGTCTGCAGATCGTTTGCCCCGACCGTGATCTTTGAACCGATAAGGTCCACGGTAAAGCCTACGACGATAAAGCTCTTGACCATCTTTTCGATCATGACGAGAGCCTTGCCCCAGGCAGGCATCCTGTAATATCTCATGCATATGAAGGGACATGCCACGAAAAGAAGCCCGAATAATACGAGGTGCGTAGTCGTGAAATCCCCGACAAAGGGCAGCGGTTTGCCGCTTACATAACCGTAGAGGACCAGAGACTCAACAAAAATACCATACAGCACGAAAAGGGCCGTATGCCTTCTGTTCTCAAAATCGGTATCACTCCACAACTTCCCGAGAAACAGTCCTTCGAGATAATCCATGTCGTCTCCTTATGCTATTCTTTAAAGCCCTGCTCCGGTCATCTCAGAGCGAACTTTGTTCCTGTCGTCATCTCGATCAGTGATCTCAGATCATCCCATTTTGCGGGGAAGATCTCCTCACTGCCGGTCGCAATGACCGTTTTATCCTTAAACTCGGCCTTCATCTTCCACATACCGGAAACAGAGACCTTCCTGCCGAACTTCTCGGCATCACCTTCCGAATATGCCTTGATCCATTCAAGGACTCCTATCTTGGGGAGTTTCTCCTTGAGAAGATCAAATTTGCCGTCATTTATGAGACTCGTGAAATTGTTGTTCCACATATAATTGTCTCTCCATGACAATATCTTTCTGCGGAAATCGTATTTGACCTTATATCCCTCGTTGGAAAAGGAGATTATCTCCACTTCCAGGACAACAAGATCATCATACATTCCCTCCGTCTTCATCTTACCATTACCTTCCGTCATGAGATCTTTAAGCCGAAGACAGATCCTGAAGTGGTGCCTATAACGACTGTATTGCCCCATACGACAGGTGAAGCTTCAAAGCAGACTCCGGATGAGGTCTTTTTGTCCGTCTTAAAGAGTCTCGACGTTTGGATATATGTAACTCTCTTGCCGTTGGAGGCATTTATGAGATGGATCTGTCCTATGCTGTCACCGATCAGGATATATGCATTTCCTTCAGAATCATATATGTCGACCGGCGAACTGTAGGAATAGATGTTCATCTTATATTCCCAGACAAGGGTTCCGAGAGTCTTATCATATGCTACGAGTTTGTTTCCGCTCAAAAGGTTGTTGGTCATGCTGTAAGAGAATATGACCAGATTGCCGATAGTCCTCTTTCCGACAATGGGATTGCCGAAGCATCCGCCGCTCTGATCCGTCTCTGAAGTCTGACCGTTATAAGTATAACATGCCTCCGATGTCTGCCATACGACTTCGCCCGAAAGACCGTTGATCTTATAGACATAGGCAGCACCGTTGAATTCGCCTACGGGGCCCTGGTTATCGACCTCGCAGCCGATGTAGACATAAGGCACGCCGTCCTCCTCGTCGATGACCGGTGTAACGTCGGAATCGTCTCCTAACTTACGGCACCAGACCATCTTCATCGCATTGATATCGAGGCAGACAAGGTTCTGTGTGTTGTCAACGAAATAACCGTAGTTGCCGTAGAGCGCGATAGAACTCTCGACGCCCATGTGGCTTGCGGTGTTGTCGTTAAAGATGTACTTATATGCACAAGCCTCGGGATTGATCGTGATCACGGAAGATCCCGGAGTATATGCCGTGTTGAGCTTTATGGTATAGATAAGTCCGTTCTCGCAGGGCCAGATAAGAGTATCTGTCTCAGCGGATACAACCGGTGATGAATCGAAGGCGTGCCAGCCGCTCCTGTAGGCGCCGTCCCCGGTGCCCTCAAAGCTGTAAAGGCAGAGCCCGTCAACGAGTGAATAGATATACATACCGAACTTGCCGCTGTCGGAATTATCGTCAGTCTGACCGACATAGAGTATGGGATAGCCTCTGGGATCCAATGCGGGAGTTCCCTTGATGGAAGCTCCTACGTTAATGGGCTCACGGGTGAACTCCCCGGTCTCCAGATCCATGAAATAGATCTTGCCGTCGAGGGCTGCAGCTATTACTTCCACGAGACCTGCCTTGGACTTGGCGCTGTCCTTCAGGTTCATGGAACTCTTCATGGAATCCGTCCACTGTACGACCAGGGGCTGGCCTGTCCATCTCAAGCCCTTCCATTCGAAAAGCTGGGTTGAAGCGAGCTTGGATCCGATATCCGAGAATTCCCAGGTCTGTTCGACCGTTCCCTGCTTGACTTCCGTATAACCGAAAGATGCGCAGTTGCGGAAATTGTTGCCTCTGAAAGTCAGTATTCCGGGTACTTTGCCGTAATTGATGGGATCTGAGAAAAATACGGGTTCTCCCCTTACATATTCCTCCGTATCGGTGCCTGCCATCGTGACGGACTCCACAAGACCCCTTGCGGTAGGATCTGCCTCAGGATCGACCTTGACTTCCTTATCTATGGTAACCGAGCTCCTGGCAGGATATAAGAGAGGATTCTGGTAAGATTCGAGCGGAGGCGCGGGAGTAGGAGTAGGCGTCGCTGCCGAAATAAAAGAACTCACTTCGCTGCCCTCGGGATTCCTTGCTATATCCTCATTGCTGCTCTTCTTGAAAAAGACCACTGCCAGTATGGCAGTAAGGGTTACGAACAGGATCGTCATTATGACGACCAACATCACCTGTCCCTCGTTAGGATCCCGGGAAGGCTTATAGTAACTGTTGTCAGGTTCTATGTATTGCTGTCTCATTTCCTGTTCTTTCCGTGCAACACCGACGGCCCGGTGTCCGCATATAATAACGCATTTTACCACGCGGGGCGAAAATCCTCAACAAATGACTATAAGTATCATATATTTAAGTGGAAATATCCCTTCGGTCAGAGGTCCTGAGCGATCCTCATGAGCTTCTTTAAGCGGTTGTTCATGCCCGATTTGCTTATGGGAGGCGTCATCATCTCTCCCAGTTCCGCTATGGATGCTCCGGGATTATCTATGCTAGCCCTTGCGGCCGCCAGGAGTTCATCCGGCAGGTCCTTGCCCTTATCAGATCTTAAGAGCTTTTCGAAAAGCTCATAGCGCGAAGCTCCGGCCTCAGCCTGTCTTCTGGTGTTGCCGTCATCGCAGTTGACTTCACGGGTTATCTGTTTCCTTATCTCATGCTCTATCCTTGTGTTCTCGAAAGAAAGCCTCGCGGAATCGGCTCCGGTCATGCCGAGGAAATCAGATACGTAATCACCGTTCTTAAACCTTACGCACCATATCCCGCCTCTTCTCGTGATGCCGGGATCGATACCTTCATAAGCGAGGACGGAAAAGACCAGCTTGCAGGCCTCTTCGCTCTTGAGATGTATCTCGACCTTGTATGTGTTGTCGGGGTCGCTTATGTGCCCCGCACCGATGCAGACACCGCCCAGGAAAGCCCTTGAATTGGTGTGTCCGTCGAATTCGGCTTCTTCGGGAAGTTTTCCTTCAAGGAAGCTCGCAGCTTTCTCCCTGACGTTTTCGGGGATCTTTCCGATATAGATCCTGCCGTCCTTTTGGGTGTTTTCGATCTTCCAGTCGTTAAGGAGATTTGACAGCCTCCCTAATACCCTGCCGCCGGCCTTGATCCTGCCGGACACTTTTTCGCCGTCCGACGAAGCCAGCAGGAGACCGGACAGGAACCACTCAAAAGATGAGGCAGTATACCTGACCTTGCATATCTCGTATTTAACATTGTCCGAGAAAGTCGTCCCGCTCATTAAAGACTGAAATCCCCTATAAACTTAACTTCGGGTTCGAGCGTAACTCCGGAATTCTCCAGCACCTTTTCCTGTACATAAAGGATAAGCCTGTAGACGTCCGAAGCGGAAGCCGTACCGTTGATGTTTACGACAAAGCCCGCATGCTTTTCGGATACGCATGCTCCGGAACCGTCGAGAGCGAATCCCTTGAGCCCTGCATCTTCTATGAGCCTTCCGGCATAGTAGCCTTCGGGACGCTTGAAGGTCGATCCGCATGAAGGATGGTTCAGGGGCTGGGAGTTGATCCTCTTCTGTCTCAATTCATCCGCATATGCCTTGATCCTGTCCTTATCACCTGCAGGAACTTCCGCAGTAAAGCCTAAGATAACGGCATCTTTCATGCCGGAGAAGATGCTCTTTCTGTATGCGAACTGAGCCTGGTCCCCTTTTATCTTTCTGATGTCGCCGTCCTGCCAGTAGCTTACTTCGGTCACGATGTCTTCCATCTGCCTTCCGTATGCGCCGGCGTTCATGTATATGGCGCCGCCTGCGGAACCCGGGATGCCGCAGCAGAACTCGGCTCCCTCAAGACCCGAACTGACGCAAGTATTTCCGAAATTGGAAAGCATGTTGCCCGCCTGACATCTTATTATGCCGCCGTCTTCTTTCATGTCGACTTCTATGCCGCTCATGTTCTTTCCGATCCTGATCACGAGACCTTCAAAACCCTTATCTGAGATAAGGACATTGGAACCCGCGCCGAGGATGACTGCGGGAAGACCTTCTTTTTGTGCAAAGAGGAAAGCCTCAGCCAGCTCTTCAGCATTTCCTGGCTCGGCAAAGAAGGCGGCAGGTCCGCCGCACTTCATCGTTGTATAAGGCTTAAGAAGGACATCTCTTCTGATATCGATATCAGCCATATGTCTGGTCTCTTCCCGGGAACACGCGGCTTACCAGATTCTGGGCCGCATTGAATCCCATCTTATTGACCCTGTGGTTGATCGCCGCAGCTTCGACGATGATGGCGAGGTTACGTCCGGGTCCTACGGGGATCGTAACGGAAGGAACCTTAACGCCCAATATCTCGGTGGTCTCATCGGTGAGACCCAGTCTGTCGTATGTCTTCTTCTCGTCCCAGAGCTCGAAGTTGATGACAAAGTCTATCGTCTCCTGCGGCTTTACGGACGAAACACCGTATAGCTCCTTAACGTCAAGGATGCCGATGCCGCGGATCTCGATGAGATGTCTTATGACCTCGGGAGCGCTTCCTATGAGCTGGGTCTCGGATACTTTCCTTATCTCGACCTGATCGTCTGCAACGAGCCTGTGACCTCTCTTAACGATCTCGAGAGCCGTCTCGGATTTACCTACACCGGAATCACCCAGGATCAGGATACCTTCACCGTTGACCTCGACAAGAACGCCGTGCATGGATACCTTGGGGGCAAGTTCCAGGCTCAGGTATTTGATGAGAGCCGAATAGAGATCAGACGTTGCCTGGCTGGTCCTTAAGACCGGCGTGGGGTGTTCTTTCGCCGCTTCGAGCAGTTCCTTGTGGACCTTGTGGTCACGGGTGATTATGAGCGCCGGGATCTTCTTTTCGAAAAGGACCTTAAGGGAGTTGTATCTCTCCTCGGGTGTCAGATGATCCAGGTAAGCATGCTCCATGTTGCCCATGATCTGGATACGGTCGGGACCGAAGTGGTCGTAGTAACCTGCAAGCTGAAGGCCGGGTCTTGTCGCGTCGGCGACCTGGATCCTTCTCTCCTCAATATCGCCCGTGTCGAAAACGACTTCCAGATCGAAAGCCTTTACGACATCAGATAAAAATACGCTTGAATAGGGCATTATCTAATCCTCCGCTTATTGGAAAGCAACCTCGACATTATGTACCTGACCGTCTTCGAAAACAGGCACTTCCGTTCCTTCGATATCGTTTCCGTCTACGCTGATCTTAACGCCTTCCACAGTCCTTACGAAGCCCTCACCCTTGGTAATGTGGATCTTGTAAGAACATCTTTCCGTCGTTATGTCTACATTCAGCTCCCTGTCTTCTTTGCGGAGGATCGGTTTGCAGTCGAGGTGATCGGCCGTAAACTCGACACCGAAGCACTGGAAGAGACAGAGCAGGAGCCATGTCGATGTTCCGGAGAGCGTAGGTCCTATATTCTCGCCTGAATCGCTGTTGTTGTACTGGGTGCACCATCTGGGGTTGCCGCATACGGTGAAAGGCGACTTTAAGGTCCTGAAAGGCAGGATCCTGTCGATTATCCAGTAAGCCGTATCCGCAAGACGCTCTGCGAGGGCAGGGTCGGATACGGTCTTGGCGTTCTTTAACATGGCGGATGCCGCCATCATGTTGGCGTGCTTGAAGACACCGCCGTTCTCACGGTCACCGGGATAGTAGAGCATAACGTCGATCTTGGGTGCGATCTGGGGATAGTCTACCGTGGAACAGAGCCTGTATCCGTAAGGTGACTTGAGATAGTTGTCGATGCTGTCGAGCATGGTCTCGATCTGCTTCTCATCGGCGCATCCTGACAGGAGAGCCCAGGAGAAGGAATTGAGGAAATATGTTCCGGGAGCATCTTCCACGGCAAGACCGTCGCCTGATGCACCGAGATACTTGAGGTTGGGCTTGTCCTTCCTGTTGAAGAGGACTCTCGCATAGAAGTCTCCCTTCCATGCGTTCTCCCTCAAACCCTCACGGATCTTGCCGCTCAAGGCTCTTAATTCCTCAGCATATCCTGCATCGCCCGCAAGGCCGAAGAGGACAGAAGCCGCATCGGTCGCGACCTTCAGAAGGAAGCCATTCATTACGGATTCGGAATACTCCGACTTAAATGCTTCCTCGCCGTATGCTGCGCCGGATTCAGCCAGCTGCTGCTTATAAAGCTCGATCTTCTCGGCACCGCTGATGCAGTCGGGATCGACCCTTAAGCAGTCGTTCCAGTCAGCCCTGTCAATGAGGGGGATGCCGTGTGATCCGACGGAGATCTTGGCGCTGTAAGTGATTATCGCCTTGATCGTATCGAGGAGTGTCCTCTTTTCATCGGAACCGGCCACTGCGAATTCCTCTTTGAGGAAAGCAACGTCGCCCGTAAGGCTTACATAGCGGTCAAGGGCCTGCAGGAGCCAGAGCGCGTCATCTGACCACCAGCCGGGCTCCTTGCCCTTCCAGTAGAAATTATGGTTGGCATAACCTTCGGTGTATACGTTTTCGATCCATTCGCGGAGCAGGCTCTTGATGAAGTCGGTGCGCCCCATTCCGGCGAAATAATACATGGATGCGAAGATGTCCTGGATCTCACGGAAACCGATCTCCCTGTAACCTTTCTGCGTCCAGTCCAAAGACCTGGATACGAAGGTCTGGTAGAAGACCTGGAAAGGCAGGTTGTTGTTGACATATGCTTCGAAATCAGGATCTTCTGAAGAGATCTTCATGTAGGATGAATAGCGGTCCGCAAAATCGCAAACAAAGGCATAATCAGCTGCAAGAGCTGCTTCATCCTTGTAGCATTCTATGAGCTTTTCGGCTTCGACCTTACAGGTCTTGTCGACAACAAAACCGCTGTTTACGGCGTCTGAAGAAAGGCAGGTGAAGTTATCTGCTCTTACCTTCTCTCCGGCCTTCAGCGCAAAAGGCGTCGATACGGCAAAGAAGCCGGGGCCCTTCCTCGAAGGAGCGCAGGCCAGGGGAGCTATGAACTCGGGATCAGCCAATGTGCCGTTGCCTACGAAATCATCGTATCTTGCACAGTACTCATCAGGGAAGATAGTCTCTCCGCCCTTATGGAGCATCGCAACATGGAATCTGATGTTGCCCTTTGTCCACTTGGGATTGGGATTAAAGCTTACAGCCCTGAGGTCATCATTCTCATCGAAAAAGATCTCTGACTGGGCAACGACCGTCGAGAATATGACGTCTTCTCTTAAGGCGTGGACTTCATCCGTTCCGAACATTCCCGTATAGACGATACGCAGATCCATATCATCTGCGGAGTTATTTTCTATGTCGATCATCTGGGCTTCACATGCGAGGGGAAGTCCTTCTTTGGCGGGCAGGATAAAGATGGTCCTTCTGACCTTAAGCCCGTTATCCAGCTCGTATTCGATCACTGTCCTGTTCTGGGAGTGGGTGGTCCTTGCAGACTTTAGGCCCTCTGCCTTGGCAAGACCCGAATAGAAGATCTTCTTTCCGCCTGATACGAGATAGAACTGGCGGTTGGCAGGGAAACCGTTTTCCTCGGGAAGATAATCCCACTTGGTGGCGAGCACCTGGGTATCGGCATGTGCACGGAAGCATCCGCCGCCCAGCATGCCGACCGCGCTCTTGGGCGTGCTCTGCAAAGGCCTCGGAGAACCGATCCTGTTTCCTATCAGCATGTTCGTATAAAAATGCGGTCCGGGAGCAGGTGTTGCGGGATCGAACGTGAGTTCGCCCTTGCCGTTAAGGCTGCCGCCCCATCCGGATGCCATGTCGATCATGGATGCTGCGGCCGAAGCAGATACGTCACATTCTTCAACCTTGCCGCCCTTTTCCCTGAGGATCTTATCCTTGAGGAAAAGAAGGCTGTATCCTTCCCCGGTCTCTTTTGAGATGAGATCCGAATAATCTCCTGATGCCGCTATCACGCGGATGAGCGGTGAATCGAACTTAAGTCCTGCTGCACCTATTACAAGGGGTTCCTTTCCGAAGGAAACGAATTGAGCCGATATTCCCCCTCCGGTCAATCCTTCCCCGAATCTGTCCTTAAGGACTTTAGCGGCAGTTATCTTCTGACCTCTTGCCGTCTGTCCGTAATAAGCCATATACATACCTCCGTTACCGGGAAAAAGCCCCGCCGCTCTCAAAGAGGGCGGGACCCCGATCCATTATTTCTTTTACTCGTTCAGCCGAGGATGACCTCGACCTTGTGAACACCGCCGTCAGCTGCGGCAGGGACCACGCATCCTTCAACGGGTACACCGTCCAGTGTCATGGACTTGACGCCCTTGCAGATGTGATCCGGATTCTTGATGTCGATCTCGTATGTTGCGCCTCTGTACTGACGCTTAGCCTTGAAGCCGTCCCATGAAGAAGGGATGGAAGGATCGATCTTAAGACCGTCGAAATCAGCCATGATGCCCAGGATGTACTGGGAGATCGCGACCATGTTCCAGGCAGCCGTACCTGTGAGCCAGGAGTTCTTGCCCTGACCGAAGTTGTCTCCGGTCCTGCCGATATCGGAACCTGCATCCTTACCGCCGATCATCTGACCGTATACATAAGGCTCTGTCTTGTGGATATCGGATGTCTCCTCGGTGAATGCGGGAGCGATCTCGGAATAGTACTTGAATGCCTGGTCGCCCTGGCCTGCATATGCTGCGGCGCAGATGATCCATGCGTTGTTATGTGTGAAGATACCTGCATTCTCCTTGTATCCGCCCGGATATGTGGAGATCTCACCGTACTGGATATAGTACTTGGTGAATGCGGGGTTGTTGAGAACGAGACCGTACTTTGTGTTGAGACGCTCGTCGATAGCTGCAAGGGTCTTCATGTCGCAGCCCTGATCCTTGCCGATCTCGGACATGATGGCAAAGCCCTGGGGCTCGATGAAGATCTGGCCTTCCTCGCATTCCTTGGAGCCCATCTTATCGCCGTTGGCATCGTAAGCTCTCAGGAACCAGTCGCCGTCCCATGCGGATTCCATGATGTTCTTCTTCATCTTGTCGATCTCAGCTTGGGCCTTGGCAGCCTCTTCGTCCTTGCCGAGGTGCTTTAAGATCTCAACGTAGTTGGGGCCTGCATATGTGAAGAGGGTTGCGACCATTACGGACTCGGCTACCTTGGAGTAACCGCCCTCTGCCTCGAACTTGGGGTTGGTGTAGGTCTGGAAGGATTCACCGGGTGTGTCTGAGTAGCAGGAAAGGTTGATACAGTCGTTCCAGTCTGCTCTCATTGCCAGAGGAAGTCCGTGGGGACCTAAGTTATTTACGATGTGATAGAAGGATACATCGAGGTGGTCGAGCATCGGCTTTGCAGCGGATACGTCGTTGTCGTAAGGAACCATCTCGTCGAGGATAGACCAGTCGCCTGTCTCCTTGATGTAAGCGGAAACGGAGAGGATGAGCCAGAGCGGGTCGTCGGAGAAATCGCCGCCGATGTCGGAGTTGCCCTTCTTCGTGAGGGGCTGATACTGGTGGTAGCATCCGCCGTCAGGGAACTGTGTGGAAGCGATGTCGATGACTCTTTCCTTGGCTCTGTCGGGGATCTGGTGTACGAATCCGAGGATATCCTGGTTGGAATCCCTGAAGCCCATTCCGCGGCCGATACCGGACTCGAAGTAAGAAGCGGATCTGGAAAGGTTGAATGTGACCATGCACTGGTACTGGTTCCAGATGTTGACCATCCTGTTGACCTTGTCATCAGGTGTATCGACATTGAGGATGCCGAGGAGCTTATCCCAGTAAGCCTTGAGTTCTGCAAGTCCTTCAGCGAACTTCTCGGGAGTCGCAAACTTTGCGATCATCTCCTCTGCCTTGACCTTGTTGATGGTCTTGCCGTCAGCTTCGAACTTCTGGTCAACGGGCATCTCGACGTAACCTAAGACGAATACAAGCGTCTTGGACTCGCCGGGAGCCAGGCTTATCTTCTTGTAGTGGGATGCGATGGGAGCCCAGCCGTCTGCGAAGGAATCGTTTGCCTTGCCTGCCTCGACTGCCTGGGGCTTGTCAAAGCCGTTGTAAAGGCCAATGAAGGAGTCCCTGTCCGTATCGTAACCGTCGATCTCATCGTTGACGGAATAGAAAGCGTAGTGATTGCGGCGGTCCCTGTACTCTGTCTTGTGATAGATTACGGAACCCTTGACCTCCACACGGCCGGTGGAGAAGTTGCGCTGGAAGTTGTTGCTGTCGTCCTGAGCGTCCCAGAGACACCACTCTGCGAACGAGAAGAGAGCGAATTCCTTTGCCTCAGAGGATTCATTTGTCAGTACGAGCTGCTGGACCTCGCCGTCGAAGTCCTGGGGTACGAAGAAGGTGGCTTCTGCAGAAAGGCCGTTCTTCTTACCGCGGATAACGGTATAGCCCATGCCGTGGCGGCACTCGTATTCATCGAGCTCCGTCTTCACAGGGGACCAGCCGGGATTCCAGATGGTGCCGTTGTCGTTGATGTAGAAATATCTTCCTCCCATATCGATAGGGACATTGTTATATCTGTAACGGGTGATCCTGCGCAGACGTGCGTCCTTATAAAAACTGTAGCCGCCTGCCGTATTGGAGATCAGCGAGAAGAATGCCTGTGTTCCGAGGTAGTTGATCCAGGGATAGGGGGTTTTGGGTGAAGAAATGACATATTCCTTCTTAACATCATCAAAATGTCCGAATTTCATGGTGTTGCCTCCGTGGTTGTTTTATTACTCAAAAGTCCCTTAATTCTACACCATTTTTAAGCTCATATGTTTACATTTCGCGTGCATTCCTTTACTTAATTGTTAATAAAAAGACAACAAAGAAGGCCGCCCTCTGTCAGGACGGCCCTCTTGAGATCCGCTGTATCAGGCTTTATTCCGCAGGCGTCAGTATGCCCAGATCTTCAACCGCCGCCTTGAACGCTGCCTCGGCTTTGGCCACGGAATCGACCCTGCCGTCACAATAGGCCGTGACTGCCGAACACCATGCGTTGTTGATATATTCGTCGTTCTCCTGAACGGTCGAAAGATCCAGCGCGTTGGCCGCATTTATAAGGAGGGGAACCGGGTTTTGACCGCCGAGGCTCTCAAATGCGAAAACAGGATCCTGAGCCATTCCCATCATTACCTTCTTGTTATTGACGAACTCGCCCGACCGGGCCATGTCGGTAAGGTTATTTTCGTTTATGCAAAGATCCCTGATGATCCTGGCTGCAGAAGCCTTCATGTCACAGTACTTCGTTGCTGCGATCCAGGTTCCTCCGAGGTAGGAGGAAGCGGGAGCCTCAACGATGCCCCACTCGCCCGAAGTCTTGTTGGAACCGTCGGCAAAGCCCATGGAATATTTCACGGTCTGAAGCGAGCCGAAGTATGCGAGGACCTTGTGGTTGGTCATGTTCTTGGACCAGGCGGCAGACCCTTGCGTTGTACCGAAAGTCAGCTTCTCACCGCTGAGGATCTTGGCGAAATTCATATATTCTTTCATTACGGGATCTATGTTGAGTTCATTGTCTGAGATCCAGCCCTTGGAACGGCTGTTAAGGAAGAATCTCCATACATCGTCCGTACCGGAGATGATCTTGACATCCCCGTTGCTTACCTTTTCGACTTTCCTTGCCGTATCGAGGAAAGTATCCCAGTCCTTGAAGAAAGGTGCAACCTCCTCGGGTTCTTCGACGCCCAGGACCTCCCTGGCCACGGCCTTGTTGTAGATGACGCAGCAGGGGCATGCCTGCCATGAAAGTCCCTTAACGATACCGTCCCTGTCCGTTCCGGTCCTTACGACAAAATCGAAGGACTGGTCCATGAACTCGTCATAGGAGATCCCGAGATTGTTCAAAGGCAGGACATCATCGGAATTAAGATATCTCTTGGCGGATTCGGGACCGAAAAAGAAAACGTCGGGCGCGTTGTCTCCTGATGCAAGCGCTCTGTCGAGGAGCCCCGGATATGCGGCAGCTCCGGATGAGATCTGCTTCTTGAAAGTGACGTCACTGTACTTTTCGATCAGGTTAACGCCTTCCTTGTTCCAGCCCCAGACCAGGAGCGATCCGTCTTCACCTTCATCGGTTACTTTCTGCGCCTTGAGCTCAGTATAAGAAGACGTGCCGGTTGCCTCTTTGGTAGCCGCGGTCGATTCGTTGGCCTTGTCCGATTCCTTGGGAACAGTGCTTGCGGCAGTTGCTTCTGTTTCATTACCGGATGTTACGGTGGTACCGTCTGTCGTATCGTTGCAGGCGGAGATTACTCCGGCTGCCATCGACACCAGCAGCATTGCGGTAATGATCTTTATCTTCTTCATCGGTTTCTTTCCTCCTCAGGACTTGTCCTCGATCCTTACTCTTCGATCCCGAAAACGATCTTTCCGAACGAATTCAGATATGCTGCGTAGATCTTAAGATCGACCGTGGTATGACAGGGATTTCCGTCGACCGTGCCGTAGATCTCCACGGGCGCTGTCTCAGCTCCTGCCTTCTGGGCTGCGATGAAGACTATCCTGACTTCATGCTTCACGGGCTTGCCGGCGCTGTTCTTGTCATCAGGATCCTTCGCATCCTTATCGCCGGACTTATCGTCCTTATTGTCTTTGTTATCGTTGTTCTCTTTACCGTCATCCTTCTTGCCGCTGTCTGCATCTTCCCCGGGAGCCGTGGTGGCGTCAGTTTCTCCCTGTTCGCCGTCATCAGCGGGCTGCTCAACGGGATTCATGTATGCATAGATCAGCTTCTCGCCCAGAAGACCCGTAAGTGCATCAACATCCTGTGTTATGGCATCAATGGTCAGATACTGGCCGGTGAGCATGTCGAACGTGGCATAATCCGTTGCTTCTTCAACGATACCGTCGGGTCCTGTGACCGAATAGTGCATGATCACGGAAAGGAGCCTTCCGTTATCAGACCAGGCCATCTCCTGGCTGACATCATATCTCTCGTCTGAAAGTCCCGTCAGGTAACTTGCGGCAAGGGCTTTCTGATAGTAGGAAGCATACGCACCGTCAGCCTTTTTGGCAAAGACGCTGAGCATGCAGTTTACTGCTTCCTGGATGTTCTTGTTTTCGCATTCGACCCTTACGGTATTACCCCCGTATCTGACGATCGCTGCGCCTTTACTGTCGATCCCGGTCTCACTGAATTCTTCACTAAAGACCTTGAAGGAATTGCCGATCTCCTCATCTTTCAGGAAGGAGAAATCAACTCTCTGCGGAGCGGGAGTGGGTGTGGGGATCGGAGTTGCCGTGGGCAGCGGAGTCGGGTCAGGGTCGGGAATGCTCTCGGTGGGGTCAGACTCGTCGATCACAGTGGGGATCGTAATCTCAGATGACTCCTTCTGTCCCGCAGTACTTTGAGAAGTGACGGAAAACGAATCTCCGAGATCATTGAGGCCATCGTTAAGCCTGTCGATATTTACCGTGCAGGCTGTCAGGACAACCGCACCGGTCATGCTGGCGCAGATAACACAGGATATGAATCTTCCCAGATCTTTATGTAATCTTCTCATTTCTCCACCTCCGGCATAGTCTCTCTTTCATGTGTTAATGATATCACTGTTTGTCTTTTATTCTGTCATCATGATATTCCCTTTCTGAAGGGAGGCGCTGAACACGAGTCCGGAATTGCCTCCGGCACGTCTTATCAGGATGTTTCCGTCAGATGATGCAAGGCAGGCTGCAGCCGTGCAGACCTCGTGCATCTTCTCGGGAGCAAAGGTCATCTGAAGGGGTATCACGACCTCCGACAGCTGCTTTGCCGAGTAGGCCGTAACTGATGCGCCCAGATCATCTGCGATGGCCCTTACTATCTCGCTCGAGTGGGCGGACTGGGTGACCGCTACGGTAGCGACGGCACCGGGTTCGATCATGTGATTGACGAGCGTTGACCTTACATATTTGACCGCGTATCCGGGATCGACCTTGTCCTTGATCTCAAGTCCGATGCTGATCCTTCTGGGGATCAGGACCAGGGGTCTTCCCTCGCCTTCGACATCGGGCAGATTGGTGCAGGTTACGAACACTGCGGGCTTGTCGGAATCTTTCTTCTTTTCGGAGACATAGGCTTCTATGAAGGAATCCCTCGTATGGGAACCGTATCTGTTCACATCGAAGATCAGGCTGTCAAGAACAGGCTCTGCGAAAGATACCGGAAGGTCCGTATAGACATTGACCCTTCCTCCGGACTTGATGTATGAATTCACCATCGGAAGGAGTTCGGGATCGTTGGGAGTCATGTTGTAAGCCCTGGCCGTCTTTACAAGGTCAGGTGCAAAATCCGAATTATCACCGAAAGAGGTAAAGCAGTCCCTGCCGAGAAGGTCTGCGATCGCCCTGTAGATCTCATCGGTATCGACAAGGCTCATGACGCCGGCCCTGCGGAGGACGGCTGCAAACTTGCCGTCGGGAGACACGCAGATGACCGGCAGTGATGCGATCATCGGCGAATAGTTGTCACTTAAGATCCCGCAGCATGCTTCCAAAGGAAGGATCATCACGATGCAGGCATTCTTTTCCGAGGCTGTCAGGGGAGTCCTGGAACTGAAGAACTCGGCCGATTCGATCCACCTGCCGTCCAGATTCTCCATCAGGTATTTCCCGAGTTTAAGCGATTTCTCGGATCTTCCGTAACATAAGATGTACATAACAGGAAACTCCTTGCATTGTTTCTTTTTGCCGTCCCTCATCCCGGCGGGAATCGGGGTCTCCTCGTTGTTATTATAATATAACTGTCCGAAATCAAGAAAAAAGTTCCGAAAATACCATGGGCGCCCGAATCTATTCGGACGCCCATGGCATGGAATAAGGGATAGATTAGAAAAATGTCATTGTCATACGATCGAAAAGCACCTGTTCGGGCAATCTTCCCTCTCGTGTAACTGAATGATAACAAGAATAGGGCAAAAAGTAAACTATATTACCGTTGCTTTTTTGAGATTTTTTTGTGTTTTTATGATTTATCTTCATCTATTCTTCGTAGATTTCATCTGGGCAAGGAAACCCGCCACCGCGAATATGATCATAACGACACCCGCAACGACCGATTCCGAAGGTGTCGTAACGGACTTTACGCCGAAAATGAAATCGGCTATCCCGTTGGCTGCACTGGTACCCTGCGGAGTCGAAAGAACGCCCATGAAATAAGGGGTCACGACGCTCCCTATCATCTTCGCCCCGACGGCACATGTTACGCCGGCAACAATGGGACGTCTTGCACCCCAGATCAGGATCCCTGCGATAAGGCCGATCACGACACCCGCCAGTGCCGCAACAAAGGGGACTTTGAAATACTGCGAATAGTCGGTATAGATCCACCAGCAGAAGAAAAGGCAGGTCATGGCGATGCAGGCCTTCTTGCAGAAGACTCCCGACAGCACCGCGAACAGGATTATGCAGAGGGCGATTATTATGTAGCCCGCGAAGGGGATCCCGATTATCATCGGTTCAAGCACGGTCCTCGCATACCTTCCCGCTATGAAGCCCATAAAGCCTCCGAGCAGGGTCATTGAAAGACGGAAGAACCTGTATCCGTTAAAACAGATAAGGATCCCCGCGATAAGAAGTATAACGCTGACGAAAAGATCGGTCAGTTCCACAAGATATCCTCCACCTCAGCTACCGAGACCGCCCTGCAAAGACGGTCTTTTAAGCCTGTTGCTCCCCTCATTCCCTTCACGTAACATACGAACACGCTCCTCATCGCCCTTACCGCGGCATCTTCTGAAGGAGCAAGTTCCACCTCTTCTTTCAGGTGCCTGAGCAGCATCTTCCTGCGCTCGTCAAAATCAGGTTCCGTGAAGCTTTCGCCTCTCATCTCCTTTTGGATCTTATCGAAGACCCAGGGGTTGCCGCATGCAGCTCTCCCGACCATAAGGCCGTCGGCAAAGCACTTCTCTTTCATTGCCAGAGCGCTCCTGCCGTCACAGATGTCTCCGTTGGCAAAGAAGGTCACGCCGGCTTCTTTTGCGGCTTTGCCCATCACCGCAACGGCATCGGTATCAGCCTCGCCTGAATACATGGCAGCGGCTGAACGCCCGTGAACACAGATCATATCACATCCTGCGTCGGAGAGCACCTTTATGAAATCAGGATCGCCTTTGGAACCTTTGTCAAAACCTATCCTGGTCTTGACCGTAACGGGCTTGCCGCAGGCGGCTTTCACGGCCGCCCTTACTATGTTTCCCGCAGTTTCCGGCGTCTTCATCAGGGCGGATCCCGCTCCTGTCTTTATGACCTTGGGCACGGGGCAGCCCATGTTGATATCTATCATGTCCGTCTTCGACAGGAGTTCGTCGTCCAGTATCGCTCCTATCGCATATTCAAAGTCCGCGGGATCAAAACCGAAGAGCTGTATCGAAGTAAGCCCTTCCCTCTCCGGATCTATCCTCAGATACTGGTATGAAGTCCCGACGCCCCTGTACCTTATGGACCTGGCCGAACACAGTTCCGTGGGGGCATATGCGGAACCGAATCCTCTGCATATGACTCTGTATGTTACCGTCGAGAATCCCGCCATGGGCGCAAGGCAGACGGGGTTATCCAATTTTATCTTTCCGATGCTTGCCAATTATAGGCTCCTTGTATAAGAAATTTGTCTTGAAATAATTATAAATCAAGAACAAAATATATGTTGTCATAAAAAGAGGAGTAAATCATATGGACGATTGTCTGGTTTATTTTTTTACGGGTTTTCTCGACAGCGGGAAGACCTCTGTCATTTGTTCATGGATGGACGGGGATAATTTTCGCGACAAGAACATTGTCGTTATAGCTACGGAAGAGGGAGAAGAAGAATACATTCAGGAAAACTACCCTTCCGCCAAGCCTGTCGTGATCAATTGCGAGACGGATGAGGTCAACAAGGACATGACCTTCGACATCGAGCGGAAATACCGTCCCGATGTCGTCTTCATCGAATGGAACGGATCCGTATCACCCGCCGAGTTTTTCGAGAAGGTAGATGTACCCAGAAGATGGGCACTGGCTGCCGCCATCGTTGTCGTGGACACATCCACATACAGGGTCTACTACAAGAATATGCAGATGCTTTTCGCGGATTATTTCAGGTATTCCGACACGGTGATATTTAACCGCGTCGATCCCGAAAATGACGACATCATGAACCTCAGGGGTTCCGTAAAGAGCGTCAATCCCGCCATGAGCATCAACTTCCTCGACAAGGACAACAACATCATCAGGATGACAGAGCACCTGCCCTACGACCTTTCGAAGGAGCCCTGCGACATCGCAGCCGACGACTTCGGTCTCTTCTTTACAGATGCGATCGACAACGCCGACAGATACGACGGCAAGAAAGTATCACTTATCGGACGCGCTGTGCTCATGAGGCAGTTCCGCAACCAGGCTTTCGCTCTCGAGCGCCAGGCCTACACCTGCTGTGCCGCCGACATCGGAGTCATGGCGATCCTTTGCCTTTATCAGATAAAGCCCGGATTCCCGAAGGATTCCTGGGTCAAGGTCACAGGCACGGTCAAGTACTACTCGAACGGCAGTGAGGATCCCAACGAACCCGCCCTGCCCTGTCTCGAAGTCGAATCCTACGCACTGACATCCGCACCCGAAAACGAAGTCATCTACTTCAACTGACGGGCATAAGATAAGCAAACAAAAAGAAAGAGGTACATATATGGCAACGAAAGTAGATGTTTTCTCCGGTTTCTTAGGAGCCGGCAAGACGACACTCATCAAGAAACTGATAGCTGACGGTTACAACGGAGCCAAGCTCGTCCTCATCGAAAACGAGTTCGGCCAGATCGGCATCGACGGCGGCTTCCTGAAGGAATCCGGCATCGAGATCACCGAGATGAATTCCGGCTGCATCTGCTGCTCCCTCGTCGGAGACTTCGGCACGGCCCTTAAGGAAGTCATCGACACATACGCTCCCGACAGGATCCTCATCGAACCCTCGGGCGTAGGCAAGCTCTCCGATGTCGTCGCAGCGATCGAGAAGGTCGAAGGCACGGAGATCTGCGGAACCGTCACGGTCATCGACGCTTCCAAGTGCAGGATCTATCTTAAGAACTTCCGCGAGTTCTACGAGAACCAGATCAAGTACGCAGGGACGATCATATTGAGCCGTACATCCGACATCAAGCAGGAGAAGCTCGACCAGGCAATTGAGCTGATCCGAGAGATCAACGACCATTCACAGATAATCACGACACCCTGGGACAAGCTCTCCGGAGTACAGATCCTCAAGGCGATCGAGGAACCCATCACGGCAGCTGACATGGCTCAGGCTCTGGCAGAAGCAGAAGAGCATGAGCACGAGCACCACCATCACGACCATGATGACGATGATCACGATCACGAGTGCTGCTGCCATCACCATGACGACGATGATGACGACCATGAGTGCTGCCATCACCACGACCACGATGAAGAGCATGAGCATCATCATGAGCACGGTGAGGAGTGCACATGCGGCTGTCACGATCATGACCATGAGCATCACCACCATCACGCTGATGAGGTTTTTGACAGCATCGGTTATGAGACTTCCAGATCCTTCACAAAGGCTACTATCGAGGATATCCTCGGCAAGCTGGACGACAGCGTGACCTACGGCACGATCCTCCGTTCAAAGGGTATCGTTGCAGGAGAAGACGGCAGCTGGATCCACTTCGACTATGTTCCGGGTGAAGCTGAAGTCCGTACCGGCCCCGCTGATGTTACCGGCAAGATCTGCGTCATCGGCTCAGGCGTCAACAAGGAAAAAGTCAAAGAACTTTTCGGAGTCTGAACGAATTTGGGTATAATTGTTCGTAGAGGTTCAAATGGCTAAACGTGGATTGAAGATAATAATCGTCGGTGTCGGCAAGATCGGGCAGACTCTCGTAAAACTCCTTACGAAAGAGGGTCACAACATCGTCATCATCGACAAGAACGAGAAGGTGGCATCCGAGATCGCAAATGCTTATGACTGCATGGGCGTTGTCGGCAATGCCGCGAGCCATTCCGTCCTGGATGATGCAGGCGTCATGGATGCCGATATCTTCATCTCAATGACGGCCTCAGACGAGTTCAATCTCCTCTGCTGCACGATCGCAAAGCAGTACAACGAAGACCTCGCGACGATCGCAAGGGTCAGGAGCCCCGAATTCGCAGAAGACTCTGCATACCTTAGAGAAACTCTCGGAATGGCCATGATCGTCAATCCCGAATATGAGACCGCCAGGGAGACGGCAAGGATCCTCTTCCTCCCCACCGCCCTGTCGATCAACACTTTCGCTCACGGCCAGGCCGAACTCATAAGGATCAAGATCCCCGAGAACAACATGCTCGCGGGAAAGACACTTGGAGAACTGTCACGCAACATAACCGACGGCCTGATCATCGTAGGCGTTGAACACGAAGACGATGTCTTCATCCCCAACGGTTCATCCAGGATAGAAGCCGGAGATATCATCTCCTTCGTATCAACACGCAAAAAGACCATCGCCTTCCTCAAGGCCATCGGCTTCCCGACCAGATCGGTCTCCGATACGCTCATAGTAGGCGGAGGAACTTCCTCATATTACCTTTCGAAGGAACTCATCAGGTCCGGTATCGATGTTAAGATCATCGAATCGAACCCCGCAAGATGCGAACAGCTTTCCATACTGGTGCCGAGAGCATCGATAATCAACGCTGACGGTACCAAGGAAGAGCTTCTCTATGAAGCCGGACTTACCCATGCCGAATCCTTCGTGCCTCTGACGGGTATCGATGAAGAGAACATACTCCTGACGCTTTACGCAAGATCCGTATCCGATGCCAAGGTCGTAACGAAGATCAACAGGATCTCCTTCGACAAGGTCATCGATTCGCTTGATCTCGGAAGCGTCGTTACTCCTAAAAATATCTGTGCCGAGACGATCCTTTCTTATGTCAGGGCAAGACAGGCATCTCTTGACTCCAACCTGGAAGTCCTTTACAGGCTCTTCAACAACAGGGCTGAAGCCATGGAATTCACTGTCAGGGAACAGTCAGGGATCACGGGTATCCCCCTTAAGGACCTTTCCACCAAGAACGGCGTCATCATCTCCTTCATCAAGAGGGGCAAGGATGTGATCATCCCTTCCGGTTCCGACACCATTGAAGTCGGAGACTCCGTCATGGTAGTGACCACCCACAGCGGTTTTACTGATCTTACTGACATCCTGGGGTAATAACTTATGAATACTTCGATGATAAGAAAGATCTTAGGACAGGTCCTCATGAGCGAAGGCGCCTTCATGCTCCTGCCCTGCCTTACTTCTCTTGTCTATCGTGAACACGAAGGTCTTGCCTATCTGATAACGGCGGTCTTAACCTTCCTTCTGGGCTTCCTTCTCAACTTCAAAAAAGCCAAGAATACCAACATCTATATCAAGGAAGGACTCGTATCTACCGGTCTTTCCTGGATCGCCATGACCATCTTCGGATGTCTTCCCTTCTATTTTTCGGGGGAGATCCCTTCATTCATCGATGCCATGTTCGAGACTGCTTCCGGTCTTTCGACAACGGGAGCCTCGATCCTTACCGATATCGAAGCCATGTCCCATGCGGCCCTCATGTGGCGTTCTCTGACCCACTTCATCGGAGGCATGGGCGTTCTCGTCTTCCTTCTCGCGATCATCCCCTCGAGCGGCGGATCCACGATCAACCTGATGAGAGCTGAAAGCCCCGGACCTTCCGTAGGCAAGGTCGTTCCCAAGATATCCATGACCGCAAGGCTTCTCTATGCCATCTACATGGCACTTACCGCATTGGAGATAATCCTTCTGATCGCAGGCGGCATGCCCATATTCGATTCGGTCTGCCATGCTTTCGGAACGGCCGGCACCGGCGGATTCGGTGTTAAGAACGACAGTTTCATGAGCTATTCACCTTACTGCCAGTATGTCGCGGCAGTCTTCATGTATCTGTTTGCGATGAACTTCAACTTCTACAGTTTCATCCTCTTGAAGCAGTTCAAGAAAGCATTCGGAATGGAGGAGATCCTTGTCTATTTCGGCATAACGCTCGTAACCGTAACGACTGTCACGCTCAACATCCTGCCCCAGACCGGCAGCTTTGCGGATTCTTTCAGGGAGTCCTTCTTCACAGTCGGATCCATAATGTCTACTACAGGTTTTTCCAATGTGGACTTCGATAAGTGGCCCATGGTAAGCCGCTTCATCCTCGTTGTCCTGATGTTCTCAGGTGCCTGCGCGGGTTCCACCGGCGGCGGCATCAAGGTCTCCAGGATCCATATACTTGCCAAGACCATAAGAAAGTCCCTTAAGGGATATTTCCATCCCAACAACATAAAGAAGATCCAGATGGACGGACATCCCATAGAGCATGACGTCATCCGCTCGGTAAACGTCTTTTTTGCGACGTTCATGGCGGTCTTCACGCTTTCCGTATTCCTCATTTCCTTCGAAAATCTTGATCCCGTCACGACCTTCACATCCGTTGCCGCGACTATCAACAACATAGGACCGGGACTCGGCCTGGTCGGTCCGACCGGTAATTACGCCGGTTTCTCGGTATTGTCCAAGCTCGTATTCATCTTTGACATGCTCGCGGGACGTCTGGAACTGTTCCCTCTCCTGGTATTCATAAGCCCTGATTTCTACAAGGCAGCGGCAGGATCCGTCAAGACAAAGTTCAGAAAGACAAAATCATAAGGTCTGCACTTTTCCCTTATCGGCTATATGACGGATATTTACCCTTTCTTTGGTATATTTTTAGGTTGAGTTTTTCGGGAAAGAATGTAAGATATTAATGATTAAAAAATATATATCACTAGGAGGATATTATATATGCCATTAGTAACAACCAAGGAAATGTTCAAGAAGGCTTATGACGGCGGTTATGCTGTTGGTGCTTTCAACGTTAACAACATGGAGATCGTCCAGGGCATCACAGAGGCTGCAGGCGAACTCAACAGCCCTGTAATCCTTCAGGTTTCCAAGGGTGCAAGAGCTTATGCTAACCACACCTATCTCGTAAAGCTCGTTGAAGCAGCTATCATCGAGAATCCCCAGATCCCGATCGCACTCCACCTTGACCACGGTGACACATTCGAGCTCTGCAAGTCCTGTATCGACGGCGGCTTCACATCCGTCATGATCGATGCTTCCTCCAAGTCTTTCGAGGAGAACATCGCTCTCACAAAGCAGGTCGTAGAGTATGCTCACGATCACGGCGTAGTTGTTGAGGCTGAGCTCGGTACTCTCGCAGGCATCGAGGATGAGGTTGTCGTAGAGGCAGGCCACGAGTCCTACACAAGACCTGAGGAAGTTGAAGAGTTCGTTTCCCGTACAGGATGCGACTCCCTCGCTATCGCTATCGGTACTTCCCACGGCGCATACAAGTTCACTGCAGATCAGTGCACAAGAAACGCTGACGGTATCCTCGTACCTCCCCCGCTCCGCTTCGACGTTCTCGAAGAGTGCATCAAGAGACTTCCCGGATTCCCTATCGTTCTTCACGGTTCTTCTTCCGTACCTCAGGAATTCGTTAAGATGGTCAACGAGTACGGCGGAAACATGCCTGATGCAGTAGGTATCCCTGAAGAGCAGCTCCGTAAGGCAGCTGAGCTCGCAGTCTGCAAGATCAACATCGACTCCGATATCCGTCTTGCAATGACAGGCAACATCCGTAAGTACTTCGCAGAGCATCCCGATCACTTCGATCCCCGCCAGTATCTCAAGCCCGCACGTCAGGCTGTTAAGGATATGGTCGCTCACAAGATCAAGTACGTTCTCGGTTCCGACGGTAAGGCCTGATCTTAAGTCCTTATATCAGAAACTATCAGAGGCTGTTCTTACGGAACAGCCTCTTTCTTATTTCAGACCGTATCGATAAGTTCTTTTATCAGACGGGCGCAGTCAGCGGGTCTTTGTTCGTAGATCAGATGCTCTCCGGCAAGGAGCGCAAGCCTGGCATTCCCCATCTTCTGAAGGTAAGGCATGAGGATGTTGTTCCTGGCATCTATATACTTCTGCTCGGTCTCTGAGGCCCATGTCGCACAGATATAAAGTTTGGGGATGTCATTAGTCTCAATGGAATTCCAGGTTTTGGAGCAGTTGTCCCTGATAAGGTCATACTCGGAATTCATGGCGAAGTTCCAAAGGCCCGTCAAAGTCATCCTGTAAGAAAGGATCTTTCTCGTCCTCTCATCTTCAAGGCCTGCTCCTTCCTCTATACTCTTTTCGGGTCTGTCTTCACCTATCCTGTAAAGGCCCAGCTTGTTAAGTAAGATCTCCTGCATGTTGTGTCCGTTCCTGAGAGTGTCTCCTTCGAAGATCCCATCCCTTAACTGGGTGCTGTCAAGCAATACCAGCCCTTCGACTTCAGAAGGGAAATGACTCTGCCAATAGGTCGCATATACTCCCCCGAGAGAATGGGCCACCAGGATAACAGGTCCTTTTATCCCTTCGTTTGCAAGGGCCGTCCTGTATGAATCCACGATATTTCCGACCGTCATGGGAGTCATGGAATCATCACTCATGCCGTAGCCTGCCCTGTCTATAAAGACGATCCTGTTGTCCCGCGCCAGTTCATCAGTCATGTCCCTGTATGTGATGCACATGTCTTCGACAGCAAGACCTGACAGGCAGACTATAGTATGGCCGTCAGCATTGCCGTAGGATATGAGGTTAAGATCTGATCCTCCTCCGTCAACAGGATGGTAAAGTCCGAATCTTTCCATCAGTGACCTGTCCTCATTCCTTCTTATGAGATCGTTTATCTTGACGGCTCCTGCCGCAAGCAAAAGAAGGGCGGCGATAACCGCCAGCGTGATCGCGACAGTCCTTAAGCTCTTGCCCTTCTTCATCAGTCTCTTTTTCTTCTTCGTTCCGACTTATGCTGATACATCACCTGGTCGGCTTTCCTTATGCACCTGTGGATATCGAGCGTCTCGTCAGCCCTGACCGTTGCAAAGCCGGCGGATGCGGAAAGCTCATAAGGTCTTTCGTTTTCTTTATTCCAAAGATCGATCTCATCCTGCAGCATTTTCTCAAGTTCCCTTGCAGCAGCGTCGTCTCCTGCAGCGATCAAGAGGAACTCATCGCCGCCCATCCTTATGGAGCAGCCGTCAGCCGGAGTGACCTTCCTGATCGCGCCTGCAAGACCCTTGATTATGTCGTCTCCTGCTTCATGGCCGAAGGTATCGTTGGTCATCTTCAAAAGATCCACGTCTATGCTCATGAATATCAGTTCTTTGTTGTCTTTGATCCACTTGTCCCTGTTCAGGCTGAAATAATTCTCTCCGCCCCTTCTGTTGCTCATGCCGGTCATGTAATCGGTAAGGGAATTCTTCTCGTAGATATCCATAAGGACCTCTGCCCTCTTGTACATGAAATAACGGGAAAGTGTTATTCCGATCGTCAGGTTGAAGTTATGGTAGTAGATACCCATCTTGTCGTAGATATCCTTGAAATTGATCACCGTAAAACCGAAATTGTCCTTGCTGTTATGGAGCATGGTGATGTAGTAGCACAAGGGTTCGTCCCCGTAAGTTCCCGCCGGGAGTATATCCCTCGTATCAAAGCTCCTGAAAGCTTCCAAAGGCTCCCTCTCCCCGTTCTTCCAGGAGAGTATGAGATCCGCCTTTTTCGAAAGCGCGCTGCTGAAAAGAGGGAAGCCGAATTCGTCCCTTTCACCCAGCAGGCAGAGATAGAATTCCTTAACATCACCGTTGATCGTAATGTTATCGGAGATGATATCCAGTATGTCATCGAAGACCATGGATGCGCCCATGTCGATCCTGAAGAAATTCTGCAGAGCGTGCTTATCCGTCAGCTCCAGATTTTCGCGGTAATAGTACTCAACGACATTGGACGATATCTGCTCTTCATCCGGATGGCATCCGCAGCTCTCCCTGTATCTGATGTCAGCAGGAACATGGACGATCGTGCTCCTGGGAACGCCTTCGTTGACATCCCTGATGATGTCTATTGTCTCTTTGGCCATCCTGTCGATATCGAAGCCTATGCTGGTAAGCTTGGGGTCGATGATATAGGATATCGCCTCATTGTCAACGCCGGTAACGGCCAGGTCACCGGGGACCTTCAGCCCCGCCTTGAAAGCGGCATCGGCAAGTGACCTCGCCATGTTGTCGTTCGCGCACACGACCGCTTCCGGGATCCTTTCCGGATCAGACATGAAGAAGTCCAGGGCCTCTTCACCCTTGGTCTTCCACATATCACCGTAGAAGATGTAATTGTCGTAAACAGGGAGATCATGTTCGTTCATGAACTCCTTATAGATCTCAAGTCTTACCGAGCTGTCGTAATGGCCTTCGTATCCCGCCATAAAGGCGATCTTCCGGAAGCCGTGGTCATGGTAGAGATGCCAGAGCACATCGCCTACGGCATAGTTGGCATCGGTCACTACGCTGTAGCAGTCTTCCACCTTCTCCCTGAAAGATACGACGGGACAGTTCGCCCTGTCCTTGATCGTTGTCAGGAGCTTGTCCCGAAAATCGCTCTTGTCGTATGTATCAAGAGCTATTACCACGCCGTCCATATCTTCTATGGGCGCGAAATCTACTATGATGTTGCCGTAGACATCATAGTGGTTCATTACCTCGCGGATCTCGTAGCTCGTGAAGAAGAGGATGTTATAGTCTGCTTCAGCCGCATACCTGATCAGGGCCGAACTCATATTGGACTGGTATTCTTTCTCAGCTCTGTTGAGAAATACACCTATCGTCTTTCTTTTGCCGTTAAACATACATCCCCCGTACCATACCGTTCTCGCTTCAGAATATCATATTTACAACATAAATAGCATAATACGGTGTAAAATAACAGACAGAACTATTCAACTTGAGGGGGCTCCATGGCAGACTTTTTATTTGCATTTCTGGTTCCGGTATTATCCGGTCTTATCGCGTTCGGTATTCTCGCGCTCACCGGTCACAAAGACAAAGAGACCATCAAGAGACTCATCATCTGCTCCCTCATCCAGCTCATATCTTTCCTGATCACGACATTCATACTTAAGACTTTCAGTAACCTCGTACTCTGGCAGGATCATGTGATACCCCTGCCCGCACTCATATCCGTCAGCCTCGTTGCGACTATAGCGGTTGCATCCTCGCTCGTTATCAAAGAGGATAAGCTTTCACGCTTTCTTAAGATCGCGGGATATTCCGCTTTCATCCTTCTCATAGCCGAATGTCTTTTCTTCAATCTCAAGAGCATGTCCTTAAACAGAGACCATCTCATAAAGAGCAATGTTCCCCTGTCGGGCATCGCGAGCATGGAGGAAGACAAGAAAGAAGGATACATATTCTACGATGACGGGATCTATGTTTTCGGGAAGACTTATCTAGTATACGAAAACCTTCCCGGCAACGTAAGGTTCGTTTCCATAAATCAGCAGAGGCAGGAGTCGAAGGATAACCGCGCATTCATCCTCTCGGCCGAGATCAAGGATTCATCGATGTCGGACTCCTATATGACCGTCGGTGCCAAGAGATCGTTCGGCTACTACGGCAGGACCGACTTCGCGGTCAAGCCCGCTGATTCCGGCTTTGCCTTGGGCATCCAGGTGGACCCTGCCAAGAACGAAAACTTCGCTTACGACAATGCCACGATCGAAGCCGGAAACAACACGGCTCCCATGCTCATCTCATCCGTTACACTCTGGGATGCGGCACCCTACAGTTTCATGTTTTCGAGGATCATCCTCATCTGGTTCCTGGTACTCATCGTGGCAGCCGTCCTCATCTTCAGGCTCCACGACATAACTTACGACAGGAACAACCCGCGTCACAGGATAGCAGTCGAGCTGGTCGTATTTGCGGCCGTGGCTTTGACCTTCACCGTGCAGGGACCCGATAAGAACATCGTGGAATATCCCCTGACCCAGTCAGTCGACTATTACGATATCTATGTTCAGACTTTTGATGCTTTCGAAAAAGACCAGCTCCACATAGATTTCGATCCTCCCGCGGAACTTGCCACACTCGACAATCCCTACGATTACAGCGAGCGCAAATCCGCAGGGATCGAGGATTTCCTCTGGGACCATGCATATTACAACGGAAGGTATTATTCTTATTTCGGCGTGGTTCCGATCTTCACGAACTACTATCCAATCTATTTCCTGACCGGAAGCGTTCCTACCTGTGATACGGTAATTGCGATCAACGGTGCGCTTGCAACTCTCTTCCTCGCTCTCGCCATGCTCTCCGTCATCAGGATCTACTGTCCCAAGGCGAAGCTCCTGCTGGTCCTCCTGATGCTCATTGCAGGCAGCACCTTAAGTTACATACCTGTTCTCATGAACTACGGATACATGTACAACGTCGCCTGCATAACGGCGCTGATGTTCCTGTCATTAAGCCTCTGGACAGGCTTTACCGCGACCATCACGCCGGGCATAAAGAAGTACATCCTATATTTTATCAGCGGACTTGCACTGGGACTTACGGCAGGATCCAGACCAATCATCGCAGTATGTGCGGCTCTCATGATCCCCAGGTTCATCGCGGTCCTTCTGGACAAAAAACAAAAGATAGGATCAAGAGCTTTACAGGCAGGGATCTTCCTGGTTCCCCTGTTTGCTACAGTTACCGGCGTCCTTTACTATAATTATGCGAGATTCGGAAGCCTCATGGACTTCGGCGCCACATATCAGCTCACCGTAGGAGACATCCACAACATGAAGATGTCACTGTCGGCATTCCCTCTGTCCATATACTATTTCTTCCTGATCCCGGCTAGACAGACTGACCTGTTCCCCTACTTCGACTACTCAAACAACATCATATCCAATGCGGAGAGCTACCGCTATACGGTACTGAACCTGGGCCTGCTCTTCTTCCCTGTCTTCCTTCTTGCCTATATCATGTTCTTTCCCAACATAAGCATGAAGAAGGACTGCTTCCTCAAGCTCAAAGACAGGAATGCCGGTTTCCTTGAACACAAGGCCGTTCTGTCGGTGGCATTCATACTTCCGCTCATCATCGCATGGTCTGTCTACTGTATGGCCGGAGCCTGCTTCAGATATACGGCTGACTTCACCGTCCCCGTCATCATCGGCTGCGCTCTCGTCCTGACACAGTGTCCGTCATCTCATAAGAAACTCTATGCCGCAACAGTAATGGCGGCCGTCCTGTCGACAGCCGCCATGTGGCTCCTTATCATCTACTATGGAGGAGTTGCCCTGTTGCCTGAAGGAGATAACTTCCGCACTAACTTCCCTTATGCAGTTGAGTACGTGGAGAAGCTCCTCGTATTCTGGCACTGATCAGATATTGTTAACTGTTCCGATGAAGATCGGCTTATCGTTTTCGCAGTCAACGATCATATAAGCGAAAGGTCTGTCACAGATGACTTCCTTCAACTTTTTCATCGGTACCTCGGCGCTTGCGGTCTCCATCGTGATGGCAGTTGCCGCCGCAGCCTTAGTGCCCTTTTCATCCAGTTCGATAAAGGTCTTGTGAAGCACCTGGGAGATGAACATGTTCTCTTCGGTGTGGGCGATGCCGGTAAAATCAGCTTTTTCGGGATCAAATGCGTCATTAATGCCCAGATCCTTCAGAGCATCGTTAAGGATGACGTCATATTCATTCTTGAACTTGGGGATCTTGGAATGGACTTCATACTCCCATGTGGCCGAACCGATGAACTTTGAATAATCCTCGGGTGTAAAGCCTGCCATGAAGGTATTTGCATCCGATTTCTCATCCTTGGGAAGGATCGCTACAAACTTATACTTGCCTCCGTCATAAAGCTTCGAGAAACCGGTGGCCTTATCCGATTCGTAGTAATAAGACGATGCTTCCGTCAGACCCGTCATATCGCTTTCGCCGGATGTTCCTTTGAACGTCCAGGGCTGCACCTGGTAGTCTTCGTATGGTTCTTCCCATACGCCTTCGAATGCGATGGCGTTGACGAGGACAGCCGCAGTCTGGGGATCCAGACGGCTGATGATATTATCGATCATGCCCTTTGTCTTGTCATTTACCCACTTATTGATATCTTCAACAGCGGCACCGTCGAAGTTCATTGTCTTGGCCTTGGCCTCATACATCTTTTCGATGAACTTGACATAATCGGGATTCAACTTGTCGCCTACGACCTGGTTGTTGGACCAGATCGCATTCGCAACGGAAAATGAAACCTTATCCGATGAATTGATATCCTTCATCCACTGTGAAGCGAAAGCCTGCTGCTGTTCGGGAGTGAGACCTTCTCCTCCGATCGCCTTGTTGATCTCGGCAAGCGTGTTCTTGCAGGCTCCGGCATCAGCAAGATCCAGGGCAAACATGACCGACGCGGGTGAAACCATGATGTTAACGTCCTTGCCCTCCGCTTTTGCGACATCCGCGAAAAGCTTAAGGGCATATTTGTTATATCCTTCTGCCGCGGCATTTGCCTGATAATCCCCGTGATCTCCGTTGCTTACCGAAGCAAGATCGATCTCCGGCTTAGGATCTGCTACGTTCTTGAGCTTTGAAGGCGCGGCTGTGTTTGAACAGGACGTAAGTCCTCCGAGAAGTATGCTCCCTGCAAGGAGCGTGGTTAATAACTTTTTCGATCTCATATTTCTTGCCTCCATATTTTGCTGCCCGCTGATATCCTTAAACGTCGTTGACTGTTCCGACGAAGACGGGCATGTTGTTTTCCGTGTCGACTATCATGTATGCGAAAGGTCTGTCGCAGATGACTTCTCTTGTCTCTCTTTCATTGAAGAAAGCGCCTTCGGCATCGATGGCTAATGCAGTCGCCGCCGCTGCCTTGGTACCGTTCTCATCCAGTTCGATGTGTGTCTTATGGATCGCCTTGGCTAAATAGAGATTTTCACCTATATCGGCTATTCCGCTGAAATCAGCCTTTTCTTTGTCAAATGCCTCCTTGATGCCGAGAGCTTTGAGGACCTCGATAAGATCAGTGTTTTTGTAATCATAGCTGAACTTGGGGAGCTTGGAATCCACGTCATATGCGTAGCTGACGGAAGCCATGAACTTTGAGTAATCATCAGCCGTAAACCCTGACATGAACTTATTTGCATCGATGCCCTCATCCTTGGGAAGGACTGCAACGAACATATACTGTCCGCCTTTATACATCTTGGAAAAACCGATAGCCTTATCGGATTCATAATAGCTTCCGGATGTTTCCGACAGGAACTTTGCTTCGGAATCGCCGTTCGCGCCTTTGAAGGTTCCGTCCTTTATAAGCTCATACTGCTCCTGCCAGGCTGCTTCGAAAGCAATGGCATTGACAAGTACCGCCGCAGTGTTCGAATCGAGCTGATCTACTATCTCGTCGATCATGCCCTTTGTCTTGTCATTTACCCAGCCGTTGATATCCTTTACGGCAGACGCGCCGAAATCCATGGGTTTTACTTTTGCATCGAAGTATTTTTCGACATAATCGATATATTCCTTGTTCATGTCCTTGCCGATGATCTTGTTGTTGGACCATATGCCGTTTGCGGCAGAGAACTCGACATCCTTGGATGCGTTGATCGACTTCATCCATGCTGATGCGAAGGCATGCTGCTGTTCGGGGGTAAGGTCTCCTCCGATCGCCTTGTTGATCTCGGCAAGTGTATTCTTGCAGGCTCCGGCATCGGCAAGGTCAAGGGCGAACATCACCGAAGCGGGTGAGACCATTATGTTGCTCTTGCCGCCGCCGGATGCGACTTTCGAGAAAAGGTTCATCGCATATCCGTTATATGCTTCAACTGCCTTCTTCTCGTCGAAGGACTGATATGTGCCTTCCTTAACGGCAGCGTAATTTACCTCGGGTTCATATTTCACATCGCTCCTGTTGTTCTTTGAAGGACTGTTCTGAGCACATCCCGCAAGACCTCCGAGCAGGATGCTGCCCGCCAGGACTGATGTTAACATTTTTCTTCTTTTCATCTTATCCACCTCCATCGGATTCTATTATAATATACAATCAAAAGATAAAGAATGTTGCACACATACCTGGGATCACGGAGGATAATCTATGAGATACGCGCCTTTCATCAAACCGGGCGACAGCCTTGGCTATATCGCACCTTCATTCGGCTGCTCGATCGAACCCTACAGGACTTGTTTCGATAACGCCCTTAAGAAATGGGAGGGCTCGGGCTACAAGACTCTGCTGGGACCTAACGCCTATGCGGGTGAGGGATGCGGCATAAGCAACACGCCCGAAAGATGCGCGGAAGAGTTTACTTCTTTCTACCTTTCAGCCGACAGTTCCGCTCTGCTTTCCGTAGGAGGTGGCGAACTCATGTGCGAGATCCTTCCCTTCATCGATCTCGAAAAGATCAAGGCTGCGGATCCCAAGTGGTTCATGGGCTATTCAGACAATACCAACATCACCTATCTCCTGACGACCATCTGCGATGTCGCAGCCATATACGGTCCCTGCGCCCAGTCCTTCGGCATGGAGCCCATGCACGATTTCCTGAAGGATGCCAAAGATCTTCTTGAAGGAAAGAAGCTGACCTTTAAGGGATACGGTCTCTTTGAGAAAGAGTCCCTTAAGAGCAAGGATAACCCTCTCGCTCCTCTCAACGCGACAGAGAAGCGCGATATCAAGATCTTCGACGGAAAGGAATTCACGTCTGACAGGGAAGTCTCTTTCGAAGGCAGGCTCACAGGAGGCTGTCTTGACTGTCTCGTTAACCTCACGGGAACAAAGTTCGACAAGACCGCTGACTTCCTGGAAAGATACAAAGACGACGGCATCATCTGGTTCATCGAAAGCTGTGAGCTCAATCCCTACGAGATAAGGCGCGCAGTCTGGCAGATGGATAACGCGGGCTGGTTTAACTACTGCCGCGGCATCCTGATAGGAAGATCAGGCGGTGAATGCGACTTCGAAGAGCTCAGCCACATCAATGCTTATATAGACTATCTGTCCAGACTCAACGTGCCCATAATCATCGACATCGACCTGGGTCATGTCTCTCCCCAGCTCCCCGTTATCAGCGGCGCGATAGGAAAGGTGACCGCAAAAGGTCAGGATATGTCAGTAACATATTCACTGAGATAAAAACAGGGGGGCTTGCTGCCCCCCTTTTTCATTTCTTAAGGTTTTTTCTCACTTTACAAACTTATCGTACTTATAGAGGAAGGTCACCATCTGGCGCCTCAGGCACTGGCCGTTCGGCTTGAAGGTTCCGTCGGAGTAACCTGCCAGGATCCCCTTCTCGGATGCCCACAGTGTCGGCAGGAAGAAATAATCTGAAGTCTTTACATCCTTGAACTTGTTCTTGGTCGATGAAGGCTGCGGCTGTCCTGCGAGTCTCCAGAGGAAGGTGACTGCATGCTTTCTTGCGCATACGATCTGGGGTCCGAACGATCCGTCTTTATATCCTTCGACTATACCGTTCTCGTTGCCCCAGATAACGGCCTTGTAGAAATAGTCGCTCTTCCTGACATCGTTGAATTTACAAGTATTGGCAGAAGGCTCGGGACATCCTTCCAGACGCCACATGAAAGTTACCATCTGTGCTCTGGTACATACGTTGGAGGGACGGAACTCGGTCTCGTTGTTATATCCTTTTACGACTCCCTTGGCAGCACCCCAGTAAGTGGGAACGAACCAGAAATCGGATGTTTTGGTAACGTCCTTGAACTTCCTTATGGTGTTGTTCTTATTGGTCTGACACTTACTGGTGTTGTCGACCTTGACGGCTGTCTTGGAATCTTTGGGACAGTTGATGAGATTATCCATAATGGACTTGACTGTTCCCTTGTTGGTAACGACTATCGAGAAGTTGCCCTTGGCTGCCACGACGGTGTTGCCCGTGATCTTGTTGACTACGGTCTTGTCTTCCGTAACCTTGATCCCGGCGTCGCCTGCCAGACTTACGATGTTGTCACAGATGTCGACGTCTGTTGACTTGCCGTTAATGAAGATGCCGCATGCGGGAGAGTTGGCAACATTATTCGATGTGATGCTTATTCCGGATGCGTTCTTCGATGCGGAGATACCGTAGAAATCAGGATCGGAGCTCCTTGGCTTGGCATTTGCCATATCCAGCTTGTTATCGCTGATGGTGATGCCGGAAGCATAGACAGCTCTGATGCCGTATCCCGTGGAGTCGATTATGTTATGTCTGACCGTAACTCCCTTAACATAATACTTTCCTGTCGGGATGTCTCCGGACTTGTCACCGGATATCTTGACGGCCGTGTATTCAGTTCCGTTGATCTGAATGCCGCAGTGGAGGTAACCGCCGAAATCTTCCTTTTTGCAAAGACTGATCGTGTTATCTTCTATAAGGATATTCATGTCGCCCGGTTCCTTATAGGAATTGGATATGGAAGATGTCGTATTACCTGCAGAGCTTATGAAGGAAGCCTTATAGGTTCCGTTTGCTGCTGATGATTCGCCACCGTTGCAGTTGACCGAGAATACGGCGATGCCGCGGGGACAGTTCGTGATCTTGTTGCCCTTGATCGTAACGTCCTTCCAGTTACAGATCTGGATGCCTGCACTGGTGCAGTCCTTGATGGTGTTATTTTCGATCGTGATGTTGGTCATGGGGGCATTTAAGATCGCAGTGTGGCTTCCCACGGATCTCGGGACATTCGTGAATGTACAGCCTGATACCTTAACGTTCTTTACGGGCAGCGCTTCCGCACGGTAATTGCCGAAGTGTGAAGGGACAAGTATATCAAGCTGGACCGCTTCGTAGAAGGTCTCCTTGGCATCGGAAAGCTTCATGTCGGAGAACTTGCATTTAGTGATCTTAAGTCCGTCGATCGCCGCAAACTCCGAAAGATGGGTGCTGACGGTGTGCTTTATCGTCATTTTCTCGATCGTAACATTCGTGGCATGCGCTCCTTTGAGGAGTGTCGATGAATTGCCGTCACCGTCGAGCGTGCCGTTCATGATCCTGATATTCTCATAAGCATCGTAACCCGTGACGCCGGCCGTGTCTGAATCGTATGACCCGATATGGATCATGTTAAAACTATTTCCGTCAGGCTTCATGACTAGTGTGGACCCGTTAAGGTCTAATGTCGTATTGCTGAATATCTTCAGCGAACTATAGAGATCATAGCTCTTTCCCTGAGGTAATCTGATAATGAATGGTTCTTCTTCGCTTGCCTCTTTATGTGCCCTGTCTAAAGCATTCTGGATGGCAACAGATACATCTTTGGTGAGGTCTGCATCACGCAGTTCTATTATCTGTTCAGAAGCAGCTGCAACTTTATTCTGACAGGGGATAAACGTTACGGTCCCGGACAAGACCGCAAAGAACACGATAGAGGCAACGATCTTTCTTAAACTGATCTTTTTCATGGTTACAAGCCTCCTTTCGCGAAAAACAAAAGATCAAAATGTACCATATAATATTATAATAGCACATGTAAGAGGCAGTTGGCTAATCATGAGGGGGCTCACGGCATGTCATCATCCGGGAAGAAAAAGCATAAAAAAACAAGTATAAAGAAGATCATCTTCAGGGTGATCCTTATCCTCATCCTGCTCCTGATAGTCATTCCCTTTATCGGAGGGATCTGTTTCTATCAGTTCATGTTCGGCAAAAGGTACGACCCGGATGACGAGATCCTCTACACTGCTTCGGACTTTGACGGTCTCTCTTCCGTAAGGATGGACTTTAAGGGCAACTACGGCCAGAACCTCGCAGGATACCTATACTACGGATCAGAATACGAAGGAGAATCCCCGTCCTCACTCCCTTCCCACTACAAGGGCATGATCGTATTCGCGCACGGGCTCGGATCCGGTCAGGCCGCTTATGTCGGGATCTACGATTATCTGGTAGGTCACGACTACCTGGTCTTCGCATACGATGCCACAGGCACGGCCCAGAGTGAAGGAAGATCCGTTAAAGGATTCCCCCAGGGGACGCTCGACATGGATAAGGCGATCGATCATGTTGAGGCAAACATCACGGGTAAGGATTATCCGATAGCGACTGCAGGACATTCGGCCGGAGCTTTCTCCGCCTGCTCGGTCCTGAACCTCCATCCGGAAGTCAGGGCTGCCTTGTGCATCGCGGGTTTCAACAGTTCTCCCGACTACATAGCAGCTCTTGCAAGACCCTATGCAGGTCCTCTTATAGAGCCGCAAAAGCCCATGATCTCATTCTACGAATATCTCCTTTTCGGAAATACGATCTACTCAACGGCAATAAACGGCTTTAACAGTTCGAATGCCCGTATCATGGCAGTCTATTCCGATGCCGACACGAGAGTGCCCGCGTCTGCCGGCATAGATATCTGGAAGAAAAATAACCTTTCATCGAAGATCAGTTATTACGAAGTCAAAGGCAGATCCCACGGCGACGTATGGCGCGACGATTCCGGCAAGGGCGTTGACACCGTCATGCTCGGCAAGTTCTGTGAGATCCTGGACGACACTCAGGACATTTCTCCCGTCCCGCTTAATGCAGGAACGGCCGATGTATTCAAGATCGTCATCATAGGACTTATCGCAGTCATATTCCTTGCCATACTCGTACTTATCGTAAGACACAGGATAAAGGTCTTCCGCATGTCCTTCATCGAAGGCGTCGACAAGATGGACGGCAGGGATTTTGAGATCTGGTGCGGAGAATTCCTAAAATACAACGGCTTTTCGCATGTCGAGGTCACGTCCGGATCCAGGGATAACGGAGTCGACATCTTATGCCGTAAGGACGGTGAGACTTATGCCGTCCAGTGCAAGAGGATGGAATGCAAAGTGCCCAACAAAGCCGTCCAGGAAGTATATACCGGCATGATGATGTATGAATGCGACAAGGCTGCCGTTATCACGAATAATTATTTCTCCCAGGCCGCATGCGATACTGCAGAGAAGACCGGCATCGAACTCTGGGACCGCGACTGGATAATGAGCAAGATCTCAAAGGCAAAGAAAACAGGTGACGATCATGAACAAAAATCCTGAACTTATGAGGCGTACTGCCGGATCCGTCTATGTCAACATAGTTACTGTCTTAAGTTTCTCTGCTGCTCTTTATGTATTGGTGCTTAATGTGTTCACCACCTCAAGAGTCCTGTGCGGAGACCTTGAATTCAATTTCTACTGCGGTGACATCTTTATGGTGAACATACTCCTGATCGCCATAGGTTTATCCTGCTGTATTTTTCTCCCCCGGACAGGAGCTTATCTAAACATCAGGGAATTTCTCGGCAAAGACCGTCATCTGTTTTGGGCCAAGGTCATTATCCTTTCCCTTATTGCCATATTCGGAACCTTGCTTATCCTGACATCCGATTACGAACAGGTCTATGACTCAAGATCCATACTTGAGGCGGCAGAAGGGATCAGGACGGGAGATCACTCCTCCTTCAGCCATTTGGGTTACCTTGATATCTATCCTCATCTGAACGGACTGGTGATCTTCTACTACATGATCAGCCTTGTCGCCGGGGATCACCTCGAGACCTGTATCCTTTTTATCAATCTGCTGACTCTCCTTCTCCTTTACAGAGAACTTTCAGCCATCGGCAAGAGATTGGGTCTTGGACCCATAGGGCAATTGCTGGTACTTCTTGCTGGACTCATCTTCCTCCCTGCCTTCTTATATGTTCTCATCGTATACGGCAATATCGAAAGCATAGCGTTTCTTGCTTTGACCGTCCGCCTTCTTATCGATCTTATGAGAACTGATGAAAAAAGGAAATGCATCCTTTACGGGATCCTGTCGGTCTTCTGTGCGGGACTTGCCTGCATTTTCAAACAGAATGTCTTCGTGATGCTCGTTGCGGTCTGCATCTGGCTCATATTCAGGTCAATATCCTCGGGCAGATACTTAAGGATGCTTCCCGTTGCAGGCATAATAGTTGCAATGGCTCTCTCCTCGATCATCCCGGGCCGCATATTATACGGTCTGTCTGGCTATAAGACACAAGGGACCAACTATATGTCTTACCTTGCCATGGGAGCATCAGAAGACACCCAAAATTTTGCAGGCGGTTATAACGGTTACAACGCCTTCTCTTTCGCGGAAGCCGACGGAGACAAAAAAGCCCAGGGCGAGATCGCAAAAAAGCTTTATAAAGAGAAGATCGACGGATTCATATCCGACCCCTCCTACATGATCAACTTCATGACCCGGAAACAAGTTCACCAATGGTCGGATCCCATATACAGGGCCAACAGGAGCATTCAGGTCATGAAAGAAGGGCCGGACAACTCTTTGTTCAGCCACATGCTGCAGGACAGATTCTCCACCTATGTTCAGAGCATCTGCTTTGAGCCCTTCCAGCTCATGATCTGGTCAGGTATCGTTATCTTCCTTTGGATCAATTGTAAAAGGCGTGACGGAAAACTTCTGGATTCCCTTGTCTTTCCTCTTATGTTCCTGGGAGGATTCATCTTCCACACATTCTGGGAAGCAAAGTCGCCTTATGCATACCCATATTTCATCATGCTCTTTCCTGTTGCCATAACAGGACTGGCGGATCTCGGGAAAAAGACCGGAAAACTGCGCTCGGAACTTCGGAAAGTTGACCTCAAAAAATCAACATTCTCCTGGTCTTTCCGCTTTACGATGGCATCTGTGGCCGTCATATTGCTCCTGGCAGCCGTTGCAGGACTGTCTTCGATGAGAGTCCAGCTCAAGGATGACGAAGCCCAGTATAAAAAATACGCCCTTACGGGCGTATATAGTCAAGCTGATGATGATCAGGCGGACTCTAGTTCAGGATCCTCTTGATCGCTCGGATGGACATCATGTCCATGTTGCCGTAGCAGACCCTGCCTCTTGATCTCGAGGCATGTATTACCTTGCCTCCGCCTGCGTAGATGGCAACGTGTCCGCAGTATCCGCCGTATTCATAACAGATGATGTCGCCTAACCTGACATTGCTCCTGTCAACACGGACACCGTATCCGTTACATTGTGCATTGGCACTGTGCGGCAGATTGATATTCAACTGCTTATAGCAGTAAAGAGTAAGTCCTGAACAGTCGATACCCCTGCTCGAAGCGCCACCGAAAACATACCTTACGCCCAGCATGGATGCTGCGATATTGACGATGCTCTCACCGTTCCTTCCGGTAATGGTATAGGTCCTGCCGTTACGGATATTGCTCGATCCGCCGCCGCTTGAACTGCCGCCGCCGGAAGATCTTCTGATGGGGACAGGAGTAGGTGTGGGGGTCGGCGGAGCTTTGTGAGTGGTATATGAGATGTAAACATATCCTGTCTTGCCGTCTTTTGTCTTGATCTTATACCACTTATCCGCAACGCCTATAACGGTAAGTCTGTCTTCATCGTTTACGATAGTAACCATGTCGCTGGCAGTCGAAGGCTCGGATCTGACGATAAGGCTGTCGGTATCGACCCATACGGTATCGCTTACATCCTGCCATACCATCTCATCGGTAATGGAGTTCGTGAGAACGAATCCCTCCTTGCCGTCTTCTGTCTTGACCTTGGACCAGGTATCACCGATACCGATCCTCGTAACACCCTGACCGAATCTCAATGTGGTCAGAGTAGTTGAATCCATGACCGGAGTTTCCTTAAGAATGGAATTCCTCGCCTTGATATAGTACTGGGTATTATCTTCCGCAAAATACTGAGGTGCGAGAAGCTCGATCGGCAGGTCAGCTTCATCGTATACCTGGTAAACAGTATGCCTGGGGATATCGCTGTAATCAGCCACGACGTCTTCGGGTTGGCTGTCACCGTCGATGGCGACGTTCTCCGGTGAAAAGGCTTCGTCCTCATTATTGACAAGAGCCCAATCCTCGATCTCGACGCCGGTGTCCTCTTCGTAATTACCGAACAGGTTCGTGTAGGCCTGCCTTACAGCCAGAGCAGGACTCAAACCTGATCTCAGACCGATCGGAAGGCTTATCATCGGAACAGCTACGGCCGATCCGACAATGATCGCAAGGATATGTTGTTTCTTGTTTTTCTTAAAGACCATAAGTTTCCTTTCTTGTCCGGACACGCTAATTATACCATCGCAAAGACCATTAATCTTGGTACTTTGAGGCAAAATAGCGTCGGAGAGAAACCTCCGACGCTATTATATACCCTTAGCACTTCAACATGCTTTACATTTAGAAGACATAAAATGTTACTTCTTAGCGGACTCCTTGGCAAGCTGCTTAGCTGTTGCTTCGGCATCAAGAACGTCTGCCTTTGCATTCTCGTCCTCGACCTGTTCAAGATACTCGTTCTCGAAAAGTGCCGCATCAGACTCGTCTTCGCCGTACTTGTGTCCGGTAAGGATCTCGGCATTGGATCTGACGACAGGAACAGCGGAAAGGTTCCTGTGTACGGCAAGACCGGTACCTGCAGGGATGAGGCTTCCGATGATGACGTTCTCCTTAAGACCGATCAGGTGATCGACCTTGCCCTTGATGGCAGCATCCGTGAGAACCTTGGATGTCTCCTGGAAGGATGCAGCTGACAGGAAGGAGTCAGTAGCGAGAGCGGTTCTCGTAACACCCATGAGCTTGAGGTTACCTGTAGCGGGCTTGAGGCCTGCCTTCTCACACTCTTCGTTACGTGCGTTGAAGTCCATATCGTCAACCGTGGTGTTGGTCATGAAGCCTGTATCACCCGGATCGTCGATAGCTCTTCTTCTCATGATCTGTCTCGTGATGATCTCGATATGCTTGTCGTTGATGGAAACACCACCGCCCTGCTTATAGACCTTGGAGACTTCGTTGATGATGTACTTCTGAACGCCTCTCTTATCCTTGACCTTAAGGATGTCGTTAGGGTTAACAGGACCGGATGTGAGCTTGTCACCTGCTTCAACGAACTGGCCCTCGATAACGGTGATCGTATCGTGGAGCTTGAGCTCGTATGTCAGGCAGTCAACAACCTTGCCCTTCTTGTCGAGGAGAGGCTCGTGCTCGACGCCTTCCTCATAAGCAGGGAATACCTTGATGATCTTATTACCCTTGTTGCCGTCTTCGATCTTGACGTAACCGTCGATCTCGGAGATGGTAGCTTCTCCCTTAGGCTTTCTTGCCTCGAAGATCTCTTCGACTCGGGGGAGACCCTGTGTGATATCTTCGCCGGAAGCGATACCGCCCGAGTGGAAGGTACGCATCGTAAGCTGTGTACCAGGCTCACCGATGGACTGGGCAGCCATGATACCGACTGCTTCGCCTGCTGCAACAGGTCTTGCCGTTGCGAGGTTGATACCGTAACACTTAGCGCAGACGCCGTGACGGGATCTGCAGTCGAATACTGATCTGATCTTGATCCTGCCGAGGTTTTCGATCTCGGATACGGTAAGGATCTTGCCCTTTGCCTCTGCATCCTCGACAGCCTTCTCTGCTCTTGCAATCCTGTCCTGCTCGGTCTCGCCCTTCTTGAGCTTGATTCCTTCGCTGACAGCCTTTCTTGCTTCCTCGGCTTCATTCTGTGCAAGCTTAACGGAAGCATCGATAGCCTGAGCCTTGAGAGCCGTGATCAGCTCGCCGTTCTTGACGATGATCTCACCTGTCTGGAGATTAGCGATATCTGCAGCTGCATAACGGCCGTAGATCCTGTCGTAGAGAGGCTTGATGACCGTCTTCTTCTTGTTCTGGTAGTCAACGATCTCCTTGACCCATGTGAAGTCATCCGTACCGCAGTCGGGTTCGGAGATAACGACTTCCTGTGCAACGTCGACGAGACGTCTTGTAAGGTAACCGGAGTCAGCCGTCTTGAGAGCCGTATCGGAGAGGGCCTTTCTTGCACCGTGTGAGGAGATGAAGAACTCGAGAACGTTCATTCCTTCACGGAGGTTGGACCTGATCGGGATCTCGATGACGTTACCTGACGTATCGTTCATGAGACCTCTCATACCTGCGAGCTGCTTGATCTGGTTAGCGCTGCCTCGGGCACCGGAGTCAGCCATCATCTTGATAGGGTTGGTGGGATCAAGGTTAGCCATGAGGGCCTTGGTGATCGCATCTGTCGTGCCTTCCCATACACGGATGACTTCCTTATGTCTGTCGACATTACGAAGAACACCCATGTTGTAACCCATGTTGATCTTGTCAACCTTGTTCTCAGCTTCTGCGATCAGCTTCTCCTTGATCTCAGGGATGATCATGTCCTCGATACCGATGGAGATACCGCTGATAGTTGAATACTTATAACCCATGCTCTTAACTGCATCGAGGAACTTTGTTGTTCTCTCTGTTCCGTGAACAGCGATGCACTGGGAGATGATCTTCTGGAGCTCGCTCTTGCCGACCTGCTGGTCAACTTCGAGGAGAAGCTCGTTGCCAGGAACGGATCTGTTAACATAGTTGAGATCCTGGGGAACGACCTCGTTGAAGAGGAATCTTCCGAGGGAAGACTCGACAAGACCTGTCTTCATCTCGCCGTTAACTTCCTTGGTAACACGGATCTTGATCTTGCTGTGAAGTGTGATCTCGTGCTCGTCGTATGCCATGATAGCCTCATCGATGGATGAGAAAGCCTTACCCTCACCCTTGTCACCTTCGGTAAGCATGGTGAGATAGTAGCATCCCAGAACCATATCCTGTGAAGGAACCGTAACCGGCTTACCGTCCTGAGGCTTCAGGAGGTTGTTGGTGGACATCATGAGGAACCTTGCCTCAGCCTGTGCCTCTGCGGAGAGAGGTACGTGTACAGCCATCTGGTCACCGTCGAAGTCGGCGTTGAATGCCGTACATACGAGAGGATGGAGCTTGATGGCACGGCCTTCTACGAGGATAGGCTCAAATGCCTGTATGGAAAGTCTGTGGAGCGTAGGAGCACGGTTCAGGAGAACGGGGTGATCCTTAACGATGTCTTCCAGGATATCCCATACTTCGGGAACTCTGGAGTCAACCTGACGGCGTGCCGTCTTGACGTTGAGCTTCTCGTTACGCTCTACGAGCTTCTTGATTACGAAGGGCTTGAAGAGCTCAAGAGCCATCTCCTTAGGGAGACCGCACTGATGCATCTTAAGCTCAGGTCCGACGATGATAACCGAACGGCCGGAATAGTCTACACGCTTACCGAGAAGGTTCTGACGGAATCTTCCCTGCTTACCCTTAAGGAGGTCAGTCAAAGACTTGAGCTCTCTGTTGGATGTAGCTGCCGTGGATCCTCTTACCGGGTTGCCTCTCTTACCGTTTTCGATAAGGGAGTCGACTGCTTCCTGGAGCATTCTCTTCTCGTTACGTACGATGATCTCAGGAGAACCCAGGTCGAGGAGCTTTCTCAGACGGTTATTTCTGTTGATGACTCTTCTGTAAAGATCGTTAAGATCGGATGTTGCATAACGGCCGCCGTCGAGGGGAACCATAGGACGGAGTTCCGGAGGAAGTACGGGGAGTACATCCAGGATCATCCATTCGGGCTTGTTGCCGGATGTCATGAAAGCTTCGAGGACCTCGAGCACCTTCGCAGCCTTAGCCTTCTTCTGAATGCTGTTGCCTGCGGAAGCACGGATCTCACGCTGCTTTACGATCATCTCCTCGACATTGATCCTCTGGAGATGGATCTTGACTGCCTCGGCACCCATTCTTGCGTCGAATGCCTCTTTGCCGAACTTGCTTACGGCTTCTCTGTATGTCATTTCATCGATGATGATGACGTTGTCCTTGCTGTTGACCTCATTGTTGAGGTTGTTCTCGCTCAGGAAAGCCTCAGCCTCATCGTTAGCTGTGCTGATAACAAGGTATGCAGCATAGTAGAGGACCTTCTCAAGGTTCTTGGGTGTGACGCCCAGCATCGTGGCGATACGGGAAGGTGAACCCTTGAAATACCAGATGTGCGAAACAGGTGTCGCAAGCTGGATGTGACCCATTCTGGTACGGCGGACAGTATTCTTTGTAACCTCAACACCGCACTTGTCGCAGATCATGCCCTTGAATCTGATCTTCTTGTATTTACCGCACTTACATTCCCAGGACTTTGTGGGTCCGAAGATCTTTTCGCAGAAAAGACCGTCAGCTTCAGGCTTCTGAGTACGATAGTTGATGGTCTCGGGCTTCTTGACCTCACCCTTTGACCACTTCCTTATCTCCTCGGGAGAAGCAAGCTTAATACTGATTCTTGTAAGACGTTTTGTATCACTCATATTGTAAAACTCCTTCCAAAACCAATTAACCGTCAATCTTCATCGAGAACATCACTGTCCGAAAGATCTTCCATGATGCTGCCGTCTGCGTTTGCTTCAACGTAACCGTTGTCGAGCAGATTCTCTTCGCTGATAGACGGAACGTCCGGATCGATGGGTTCGTAATCGTCACCGTCGATGGATCTTCTCATCTTCTCGTCTGCATCATTGACTCCTTCGAATGATGTCGATGTCTCGGCAACGTTGATCTCTTCATCATCAACATATGTCCTGACGTCAAGAGCCAAAGCCTTGAGCTCGTTGACAAGAACGTTGAATGACTCGGGGATTCCCGGATCGGGTACGTTGTGACCTCTGACGATCGCATCGTATGTCTTGGATCTTCCTTCGATATCGTCTGACTTGACTGTCAAGATCTCCTGCAGGGTATGAGCCGCACCGTATGCCTCGAGGGCCCAAACTTCCATCTCACCGAATCTCTGGCCGCCGAACTGAGCCTTACCGCCCAGAGGCTGCTGAGTAACGAGTGAATAAGGTCCTGTGGATCTGGAGTGCATCTTATCGTCAACCAGGTGGTGGAGCTTCAAGTAGTACATAACACCGACTGTTACGCGGTTCTCGAAAGCTTCGCCCGTACGGCCGTCGTAGAGCACTGTCTTACCGTCGCTGTCGATACCTGCAAGCTTGAATGCTTCTTCGATATCCTTCTCGTTTGCACCGTCGAAAACAGGTGTTGCGATCTTCCAGCCGAGCTCACGGGCAGCGCGTCCGAGGTGAACCTCGAGGAGCTGGCCGATGTTCATACGGGAAGGAACGCCCAAAGGATTGAGCACGATATCAAGTGTCGTACCGTCGGGAAGGAAAGGCATATCCTCTTCAGGAAGGATCCTGGAGACAACACCCTTGTTACCGTGACGGCCGGCCATCTTATCGCCGACAGAGAGCTTTCTCTTCTGTGCGATATATACTCTTACTCTCTTCTTGACTCCGGATGCCAGAGTGGGGTTGGTCTCCTTGTCGGACTTAACGACATCGACAACGACACCGCCGCCGCCGTGAGGGACTCTCTTGGAAGTATCCTTAACTTCCTTAGCCTTCTCACCGAAGATGGCCTTGTAGAGCTTCTCTTCTGCGGACTGCTCTGTCTCACCCTTAGGAGAGATCTTACCAACGAGGATGTCGCCGTCCTTGACCTCGGAACCTACCATTACGACACCGTCATCATCAAGCTTGGACAATGCTTCGTCGCTTACGTTCGGAACCTCTCTTGTGATGAGCTCATCACCGAGCTTGGTCTGTCTTGCTTCACACTCGTGTTCTTCGATATGGATGGATGTGTAAACATCATCTCTTACGATCCTCTCGTTTACGAGAACAGCGTCCTCGTAATTGTAACCTTCCCATGTGGTGAATCCGATGAGAACGTTGCGTCCTAATGCAAGCTCACCGTTGTCGGTAGCAGGACCGTCAGCCAGGACTTCACCCTCCTTGACCTTGTCGCCGAGATGGACGATAGGACGCTGGTTGATGCAGGTGCTCTGGTTGGATCTCTGATACTTGGAGAGCTGATATGTATCGATCTTGCCTTCCTTGGTCGTTACTTCGACCTTGTCGGCAGCAACATAGCTTACGACACCGTCATGCTCAGCGACTGCGCAGACACCGGAGTCCTTGGCGGCACGGAATTCCATACCGGTTCCGATGATAGGTGCTTCAGGCTTAATAAGAGGTACAGCCTGACGCTGCATGTTGGAGCCCATGAGGGCACGGTTAGCGTCGTCGTTGCCGAGGAAGGGGATAAGGCTCGTGGATACGGATACAAGCTGCTTAGGAGATACGTCCATGTAGTCGACCTGTGAGGGCCTGAGTTCAAGGAACTGGTCCAGGTGACGGCAGACGATCTTCTCGTTAAGGAAGTGACCCTTGTCATCGAGAGGCTCGTTAGCCTGTGCAACATTGTAGTTATCCTCTTCGTCAGCCGTCATGTAACGGACTACGTCTGTGATAACGTTATTCTCTTTATCGAACTTTCTGTAAGGAGTCTCGATAAATCCGTACTTATTGATCCTCGCATAAGTTGCAAGGGATGTGATAAGACCGATGTTCTGACCTTCAGGTGTCTCGATGGGACACATTCTTCCGTAGTGGGTAGGGTTGATGTCTCGGACTTCGAGGGAAGCTCTGTCTCTGGTGAGACCGCCGGGACCCAGTGCGGAAAGTCTTCTCTTGTTCGTAAGCTCGGCCAGGGGGTTGGTCTGGTCACAGAACGAAGAAAGCTGTGAAGAACCGAAGAACTCTCTGAATACTGCGGACAGAGGTCTTGTGTTGACCAGCTGCAGAGGGGATGCCTTGTCAGGCTCACCGGAGTTGATCTGGGAAAGTCTCTCCCTGATGTTCTTCTCAACACGGCCCATACCGGAACGGAGCTGGTTCTGAAGGAGCTCGCCTACGGATCTGACTCTTCTGTTGCCGAGGTGGTCGATGTTGTCAACGGAACCTACACCGTGGTGGAGACCGATGAAGTAGGAAACGAATGCCATGAAATCGTCAACGCAGAGGTTCAGAGGCATGAGGTCGCTCTTCCTCTCGTCGAGGAGGGACTCAAGATCCTTGGCGATATCAGCCTTCTTGGAGTTCTTCTTGACCTGCTCGATGATCTCTCTCAATACGCTGACTCTGACTCGCTCGTTAACAGTCGTTCTTGTAATGTCGAAGTTCTTAAGATCGGTCTTCTTGAAGCTGTCGCGGATGAATCTGTCGGGATCGACTCTGCCGTTACCGATGACCTTGTGGGGCTCCTCGGCAACCTTGATCTCATCACCGGTCCTGCTGATAGGGAAGATAAGGCACTGTGTGATGCCTGCTTCTTCTACTGCCTCAGCGAGTTCTCTCGTGATGTCGGTACCCTTCTTGACGATAACTTCACCGTCTTCGGATGTGATATCCTCGGCAGCCTTGTGACCTTCGATCCTGGCTGCGATGGAAAGCTTCTTGTTGACCTTGAAGATACCTACTCGTGCGAGGTCGTATCTTCTGGAATCGAGATATGTGTTGTTGAGATACTTCTCTGCAGCTTCCGTGCTGGCGATATCACCCGGGCGGGCCTTCTTGAAGAATTCCTCAAGAGCTTCCTTGCGGTTCTTTGTCTTGTCCTCGGCGAGAGTGTTTCTGATGCACTCCTCGTCACCGAACATGTTGATGATATCCTCGTCGTTCTCGAGACCTAAGCATCTCAGGAATACGGACAGAGAGATCTTGTGTGATTTATCTGCATGGATGGAAACGCTCTTGTTCTCATCCTCATCGATGAGGAACCATGCGCCCCTGTAAGGGATCAGTTCTCCCGTATAGAGCTTCTGACCGAACTTGCCGCTTGCAGTACCGTAGTAAGCGCCCGGGGAACGAACGATCTGGCTGATGACTACACGCTCAGCACCGTTGATGATGAAGGTGCCGTGCTCGGTCATGATGGGGAAATCCGTGATATATGCCATCTCATCCTTGATCGTGCCGTCGTCCTTGTTGCGCAGACGGATCTTTACGAAGAGAGGAGCAGCATAGTTGCTGTCATTCTTCTTGCACTGGTCGATAAGATATGCCTTGGAAAGATTGCTCGTATCTGTCTTAGTCGAGCTCTTCCTGTCGGCAGCATCCGTAGGATTGATCGGGGAGTCCGGATCAAAGACTTTCTCAAGGAAATAGATCTCATAGATTCCCTGGGAATCCGTAATCGGGGATACCTCATCGAAAACCTCCTGAATACCCTCGTCCAAGAAACGACGGTATGAGTTGCTCTGGATTTCAATGAGATTAGGAACATCGATTACTTCGTTGATCTGGGAGTAGGACTGGCGTTCTGTCTTGCCCTGTTTGATGGAATGAACCATTTATCGAATCACCTCTCTTACAAAACGTTGTGTTCCGTACATATTCGCGGCAGTTCAGGTACTGAGAAAAGCGTTCTAAATACCATAAAAATGCCATTTCGTCAAGCGGACAGGGCATAATACCCCTACCCATATAGACGCAGTATAAAATGGTACACCCATTTGTCAAGAACGTCAAGTGTTTTTCGAAAACAGTCCTAAAGAAAATATCACCGGCAGGATATGCTGCCGGTGATATAAAGAACATATTAATGTCTGTTATCAGTAAGCGAAGTTCTTAACCCAGCCTGCATTGATAACGTAGTTGGGAGTATCGGTCTCTTGAAGATCCTTCTTCCACTTGTTGTATGTGTCGGTTGCAAGGGAAGATCTTGCAGAGTATGCCCAACCGGGAATATTGTCGATGAAGAAGTAGATCGTAACCGTCTTCTTGTCATCGGATACTGATACGTATGTATCGCCTTCCTGTCTTGCGGAATCGAAGAGCCATGTTCCGGCTGCTTCCTTGGCAAGATCCTTGCTCTTCTCGGAAGATTCGGCATCTTCACCGTCTTCAGCCTCAGCGTTTTCCTCGGGGATGAAATCCTTGAGGACTCCGTTTGCAACGAAACCGCCGTCCAGGATCTCATCGGTAACATCGGAGTTGGCTTTTACGAGCTTATAGAAATCGAGATTGGTAAGTCTTGTCGTTCCGAGAAGGGTGTTGGCCTTTGCCTCGGTATCGGCTACAGCCTTGCTGATATCTTCTTCGGAAGCGTTGTCCTTGGTGTTGACGTTGAGAGTAAGTGTCCTGTAGGAAACCGTAGGGGTCATGTCCTGATAGAGCTTGTCGAGATATACGGCATATGCACCCGTATCCGTCTTGATGACTGTTGCCTTGCCGATATTCTCAGCCTTGAACAGGTACTCGGTGATCTGGGCGTTGAGGGAAGAAAGGTAAGAAGATGTCATGCCGTCGTGGTGAGTTGTGTCTTCACCGCTCTTGAGAGCTTCTGCATAGGAATCCTCTCCCCTGTCCTTGAGAACGGAAATGACCGCCTGCATGAACGTGGTAGGATCCTTGGCAACATCGGCAACCTTCTGTGCCTGCTTTTCGACTTCATCAAGATTCTTGGCCTTGCCGTTCTCGTCTGTCTCAGCGGAGAAGAAATAGAAATCGAAGTCAGCCATCTGATACTGGTCGGGATTCTCTTCGTTTGCCTTCTTGACATCCTCATTGCTGGGGATCATCTCGAACTGTGTAAGATAGTTCTCATATTCTTCGGTCATGATCTCTTTTGCAAGATAATCCTTGTAAAGACGCAGGCTCATTCCCGTGCCGTATGCGGCGGAAAGATATGCAGATACGGAAGGATATCCGTTGGTCTTGGCGGTCGAGTTGAGAGTCTCGGACTGTAATTCAGCACATCTCTTTGCCTGGGATAACTCTTCAAATCCGTTGGTCTTGGCTTGATCGAGGATAAGGATCTGATTCTCGATCTGCTCGGCAGTCGTATCAATGAGGAAAATCCTCCAGGTCTCACCGGTCGTCTCATCCTTGACATTGTCAAGAGTTTCCTTGGTGACCTGTCCATAATAATAATACTGATTAAAAATTCCCGAGAAATGGAAGTTGGTCTCGAGGACCGATGTTTTCCCGACAACTTTCTTTGAACCGTCACTCATGGTCTTGGTAACCGTGACTCCGTTCAGGATCCTGGGAATGGCACCGGTCGAATATACCGCATATCCGGCCAGAGCAAGTACCAAGACGATCGCAACGATGATCTTGATCACATTGGCATTACCGGATCTGTTCTTCTTACGCTTATTGCCGTCAGATCTGCTCATGAGACAAAAACCTGCCTTATCAAAGTATTTTGTAGCCCTTATCCCCATTCAAGACATCAAAACGACGCCTTTTCCGAGAAAAAAGCATTGTCTATTATAATTCGCTGTCGCGGATAATGCAAGAAAGGTCTTCAGGAACTTTTGCCTCATATTCGGGAAGGAGACTTCTTATCTCGCTTTTCTCGCCCTCAGGCATCTTGGACCAACTTACGAAAGCGAAGTCACAGCCTGCATTTCTGGCACAGAGGATATCGGGGAGGGCATCGCCTACATAGAGCACCCTGGACATATCCGTTACCCCTAACCTGCGGGCTCCTTCGATGACCGGATCCCCTGCGGGCTTGGCCTTGCATCCGTCATCTCCGAAGACATATCCGTCGATGATCCCGTCAAGTCCCTTCTTTTCTATGGTGATCATGGCTGCATATTTTCTCTTAGCAGTCACTATCCCCTGCTTAACTCCCATGTCCCTGATCTTTGAAAGGGCCTCAGGTATGCCTTCGAAAAGATCCAGGTCACCCTCCCAGAGTCTCCTGTGGTTATAGTCGAGGTATCTTTCGAGAAGGATCTTTGCCGTCTCCTCATCGTGAACCTCGAAAGAAGTCTCGAGGGGCTTTCCGATGTAGCTCATGAGATCATCGTCCGTTCTCGGAGGAAGCTCCGGAAAGGCTTCGTAGGCATATCTGAAAGAATCCATTATAAGGGGGATGGAGTCCGTCAGCGTGCCGTCAAGATCGTAAAGAACCAGGTCGTAACGGAGATCACTCATCTTCATCTTCCGCAGGAACCTCATCGGATACCGGCAGGACATGGATCATTACCTTGGATATCCATCTGTCCTGTACATGAAGTACTTTTATCCTGAGGTTCTTATATGTAACTTCAGGTTTCTCTTTTTCTTCGGGGACCCTGTCGAGGACATGGAGGACCAATCCTGCCATGGTGTCGTATTCTTCCTCATCGAAATCGATGCCCAGGATATCCTCGAGATCGGCAAGAGGCATGTCTCCTGCCACGATATAATCTCCGTTCGAAAGCTTGAGGGACTGCTGTTCCTCATCAACATCGAACTCGTCAGAGATGTTGCCGACGATCTCCTCGATGATGTCCTCAAGGGTGCATACGCCCATTGTTCCGCCGTATTCGTCGATAACGATCGCCATCTGCATGCCGGATGTCCTCATCTCGGCGAAAAGGGATGAGATCTTTCTCGTCTCGTGGACCACGAGGGGCTCCCTCAGGAGCTTTTTGAGATTGAACTTGCGGGGCTCAGACGGCGCCTTGACAGCCAGGAGGTCCTTGATGTGAAGGATTCCGACTATATCGTCAATGGTGCCGCGGTATACGGGGATCCTCGTATGTCTTTCCTTGACAGCGACCTTCATGACTTCGGCATATGACGCATCAAGAGGAAGAGATACGATCTTCTTGCGGTGGGTCATTATCTCGGAAACTTCGGTGTCGTTGAAATCGAAAACGTTTTCGATCATCTCCTTCTCCGAATCCTCGATCGATCCCGTCTCGGAACCTGCATCGACCATCATCATGATCTCTTCTTCGGTAACGGCCTTGTTCTTATCCTCGGGACTGATGCCGAAGATGCGGAGCACAAGGTCTGACGAAGCCGTCAGGAATATCACCATGGGCTTAATCATCTTTATGAATAAGAGCATGAAGCCGACTGTGCGGTAAGCCCATTTCTCGGGATCGCGTGAAGCTATCCTCTTGGGGACAAGTTCGCCTGCAACAAGAGTAATGTATGACAGGACGACCGTGATAAGAATGGTCCAGAGGGAAGCCATCCAGAATCTTGTCCCTTCGGGATCGATGGCAGCTGCGATCTTGAGAGCTATTCCCTCAGATGCAAAAGCCGATGCCAGGAAGCCGGCCAGGGTCACACCGACCTGGATAGCCGACAGGAAAGACGGCTGGTCGTCGATGAACTTTAAGACCTTCTTAGCCTTCTTGTTGCCTTCTTCAGCGAGTTTTCTCTCCTTGATATCGGAAAGGCTTATGACGGCCATCTCCGTACCCGAGAACAGTGCGTTGATCAGAACAAGGATCAAAACAAGGATTATCTTTAGCGCAATATCCATATATTTATGATTTATCTCATGCTGTCCAGGATGTCTTTAAGGATCTGTCTTACCGCCTGGGGATCAGCCTTTCCTCCGAGAGCCCTCATGGACTGGCCTACGAGGAAGCCGAAGCTCTTCTCGACACCGCCCAGATACTCTGTTACGGCTTTTTCGTTATTGGCGATGACGTCCCTTAACACAGGTTCGATGGCAGATGTATCGGATACCTGGGCGAGGTTGTTGTCGGCAACGAACTTCTCGGGATCGATATTCTCTTCGAAGACCTTCTCCAGGACTTCCCTTCCGACCTTGCGGTTGATCTTGCCCTCGGAGACCATGTTGATTATGGCACCGAGAGAATCGGCATCGAAGGTCATGTCTTCGGGTGTGATATGAGCCTGGCTGCAGAGCTTTAAGACGTCCGTCATTATCCAGTTGGAAGAATCCTTGGGAGCACCTGTCAGCTCTACGGTCCTCTCGAAAAGCTTTACCAGGGCCGTTGAGCCCGTGATTATCTCCGCATCGTACTCAGGCAGACCAAGTTCACTAACATATCTGTCCTTCTTCTGATCCGCAAACTCCGGCAGGGACTTCGCGATCTCGGCAAGATACTCTTCGCTTATGAATACGGGCATGAGGTCGGGATCCGGGAAATACTTGTAATCCTGGGCATCCTCTTTGGACCTCATCGCATATGTGAATTCCTTCTCGTCATCCCAGCGCCTCGTCTCCTGAACGACCTTGCCGCCGCCTTCGATGAGATCTACCTGCCTGTCGTACTCGTAATCGATCGCACGTGCGATCGCCTTGAAGGATGCGATGTTCTTCATCTCTGTACGGGTACCGAATTCCGCCTGTCCGCGGGGCCTTACCGACAGGTTAACATCGGCTCTCATGGATCCTTCCTGCATCTTGCAGTCGGATACTCCAAGATACTGCATGGTGTCACGCAGCTTGGTGAGATATGCGATGACCTCATCTGCCGACCTGAAATCAGGTTCGGAGACGATCTCGAGAAGAGGCACGCCGCAGCGGTTGAAATCGACCATGGTCTTGCCCGTTAAGGGATCGTGGACCAGCTTGCCTGCATCCTCTTCCATATGGATCTCATGGATGCCGATGGACTTAGTCCCGGCATCTGTCTTTATGTCGACATGACCGTTCCTGCAGATAGGATAGTAGAGCTGCGAGATCTGGTATGCCTTGGGCAGATCGGGGTAGAAATAATTCTTACGGTCGAACTTGTTCTTGCGCGTGATCTCGCAATTCAGGGCAAGACCTGCCTTGACTGCAAATTCGACGACTTTCTTGTTCAGAGTCGGAAGCGTGCCCGGCATGCCGGAGCAGACTTCGCAAACGTGGGTATTGGGAGCTCCTCCGAACTTCGTGGAGCAGGAACAGAAGATCTTGGACTCGGTGGAAAGTTCACAATGGACTTCAAGTCCGATCACCATCTCATAATCTGTCATGATCTGCCTCCTTTCTGGAAGTTCGCGGCGAATCCCAGGATAGTCTCTTCATCGAAGTGCTTGCCGATGATCTGCATTCCGACAGGGAGTCCCTCACCGTCATTTCCGCAGGGAACGGAGATGGCGGGGAGTCCGACGATATTGATCAATACCGTGCAGATATCACCGAGATACATCTTCAAAGGATCCGATAAGCTCTCGCCTGCCTTAAGGGCGGTCGTGGGAGCAACAGGTCCTATTACGACATCGTATCTTGCGAATGCCTCATCGAATGCCTTCTTGATCAGAGCCTTCGCCTGAAGAGCCTTGTTGTAGTATGCATCGTAGTAACCGGAAGACAGAACGAAGTTTCCTAACATGATCCTTCTCTTGACTTCCATTCCGAATCCCTCGCTCCTGGACTTGATGTAAAGATCCATCAGGTTGTCAACGCCTTCGGGCCTGTAGCCGTACTTGACGCCGTCGTATCTTGACAGGTTGGAGCAGGCCTCAGCACAGGCGATTATGTAATAAGTGGGGATCGCGTATTCCACGATCGGCATCTCGAATGTCTCGACTGCGGCGCCGTTGTCTTCGAAGTACTTAACGGCTTCCATGACGCGGGCCTTGACGTCTGCGTCGATACCCTCGCCGAAATACTCGTTGGGGATACCGATCTTCTTGCCCTTGACATCGAAATCTTTGACTGCCTCAACATCGACCTTCCTGCTTTCGGCAGAAGACTCGTCACGCTCGTCGATTCCGCTGATGAGGTTAAACATGGCAGCGCAGTCCAAGGCGGTCTTTCCTATGGGTCCGATCTGGTCAAGAGAGGAAGCGAAAGCCACAAGACCGTATCTTGAGACTGTTCCGTATGTCGGCTTAAGACCCGTGACGCCGCAGAAAGATGCGGGCTGTCTTATGGATCCGCCTGTATCTGAACCCAGTGCTATAGGAGCAAGGTCAGCCGCAACTGCTGCTGCGGAACCGCCGGAAGATCCGCCGGGAACCCTGTTCTCACCGCAGGGGTTTACCGTGGGACCGTAATATGAAGTCTCAGTGGTCGATCCCATGGCAAATTCATCCATGTTGGTCTTGCCTAAGATCACCATGCCTTCTTCCTTTATCTTGCTGACTACGGTAGCATCGTAGGGCGGGATAAAGTTAGAGAGCATCCTGGAAGCGCAGGAAGTGAGCATTCCCTTGGTGCAGATGTTATCTTTCACTGCAACGGGGACGCCTGCGAAAGTACCTGTCAGCTCTCCCTTTTTGATCTTTTCATCGATCAGAGCCGCCTCATCGAGGGCAGCATCGGAGATCGTGATGTAAGAGTTGATTACGGGATCCTTCGCCCTGATGGCATCCATAAACGCAGATGTCACCTGAACGGAAGTGAGTTCACCCGACTTGATGAGTTTTCCTAAGGTCAGAGCATCCGTCTTGAGGATCTCTTCGTTGTTGATCATGTCAGCCATAACTTTACTCCACCGTCTTCGGAACGAGGATCGCTCCGTCCTTAGTCTCATAAGCATTGGCAAGGATAAGATCCTGCATGTCGCCGTTGGCAACGGTATCTTCCCTTGTCACGTTCTCTCTTCCGAAAGCATGGCTCAGAGGCTCGACGCCCTCGGTATCGAGTTCGCCGAGCTTATCGATATAACCCAGGATGCTTCCGAGTTCTTTCAATGTCCTCTGCTCTTCTTCGGGAGTAAGCCTGATGCGTCCGAGTTTTTCCAGATACCCGATCAGGTCAGCTGTGATCTCCATTATTCTTCCTCCGGATCTTCGCTTTCTTCCTCGTCCTCTTTTTTGTTAATGACTGCTTTTCTAACGGGCTTATCTTCTTTTGCCGTCTTTTCAGTCTTGGGCTTGTTGTTCTTCTTGCTGTTGTTGGACTTCTTCTTCTTTTTCTTCGACTTGGAAGAACCGTTCCTTATGAACTGAACTACCAGGATGATGATGGCTGCGATCAGGGCAACTCCGCCCACTGCAGCAAGAATGACTACTATGACATTCGTGGGAGTCCAGAAAGAAGAGGATGAAGAAGATCCCTTTTCGGTTGCTTTCGTTGTCTCGCCTGCAGAAGTTGCGGCAGTGGAGCTTCCGGAAGCAGAAGGTTCCGTCTCGGCTGTGGTCGGCGTGGGAGCTACCGTGACAGCGGGAGCGTATGTATCCTTTGTCTCGAGCTTATACTTGCCTGACTCGATATCGGCGTTGATCATGTCACCGAGCTTTTCGACAGCGACGCTCTCAAGGACTTCTTCGGACTGATCTGTCAATCCGAGGAAACCGACTACAAAATAACCGTACTCCTGAGCATAGATGACATCGATGTCTCCTTCCTTACGGGCAGGATCGAGAGCCCACTGCTCGAAAGCTGTTACCGTCTGGCCCTTAACGACATGGATATCGTTGGATTCAAGACTCTCTTTTGCAGCAACTGCCTCATCGCCCAATGTCTTGAGCTTTTCAAGGGAATCTGCGGAATTCTTAAGATCGTTCGCCTTCTTCTCTGCAGCTTTCTTGACATCGTCTGTCGAACCCTGTTCAGGCGCCTCGAAAAGGACGTATCTGATCTCGGGTCCCTTCTTCTCTTCATCGGTAAACTGATAGTTATCGCAGAAGTGCTGTGTGTATACATCCGTGATGTAGTACATCTCCATAGTCTTTCTGAAGATATCGGGAGTCATCTCGGGTCCGTAATAGATCGCAAGGTATTCTTCAAATGTCTTGCCTGCAGCCTTTGCCTTCTTCTCCAATCCCTGGATCGATTCCTCAAGCTTCTCGGTCGTCTTCAGGTCGAGAGCAATGCCCTGTTCCTTTGCGAGCTTGTTCATGATGAGGGTGTTGGCAAGGGACTTCTCGGCATAGGAGATGAAGATATCTCCGTAGTCCTTGTACTTTTCTCCCGAATACTCGGCAGCAAGGTCGTAATAACCTTCACCGGTCAGGGGATAGTAACCCCAGTAACCGTAGTTGCAAAGATCCAGGAAGGCGTTTACGAAGGAGAAGTTGGATGTCGTGATCGGAACTTCCTCTCCGTTGAAAACATATTTATGGTTCAGGTAAGGATAGAACTGCGAACCGTAGATGTTCGTGATATCCTTGCCGGAGAGGTCTACGCTCTCGTAGGTCTCCTCTGATGTCTCGGTAGTTGTCGTAGCTTCGGTCTGGGCAGTTGTCTCGGATGAACTAGTCTCATCTGCGAAGACTGCAGCTGCTCCCGAAAGTGAGACTGATACTGCAAGGACTGTACCCAGCAGTGTCTTATAGATATTTCCGGTTTCTTTTTTCATTTTTGCCTCCATAAAGCGATATAACTTACCGATTATATCACAAAAATAAGAAAGGACCGCCTTTTTATTTAAAGACGGTCCTCATGTCATCTGTCTTAAGTCAGATCATTTGCCGGTGATCTTGTGGAAATCGGCTGTCGCATCTGCGATGGTGTCATCCATGTCGAAGTACTTGTACTTGCCGAGACGCCCTCCGAAGAAGACTCCGCCTTCCTCTTCAGCCTTCTGTCTGTACTTCTCGAAAAGCCGGTTGTTCGCATCGTTGTTGATGGGATAGTAAGGCTCGTCGCCCAGGTGCCATTCAGCCGGATACTCGTGTGTGATTACCGTGCCCTGGCCCTCCGAAAATTCGAAGTGCTTATGCTCGATGATCCTCGTGAAAGGAGTCCTGCCGTCCGTGTAATTGACGACCGCATTGCCCTGGAAATTGTCGATGCCTGCGATGTATTCGCTGTCGAACTTCAAGGATCTGTACTCGAGATTGCCGAACTCGTAATCGTAGAACTCGTCGATCATGCCGGAATAGATGATGGTGTCGGCAAGAGCTTCACACTCTTCCCTGTTCTCGATGAAGTCGGTGTTCGTCTTGACCTCGATGCCGTCGAGCATGTTGCCGATCCACTCGGTATATCCGTTCATGGGGATGCCCTGGTAACGGTCGTTGAAGTAGTTGTTGTTGTACATGAGCCTTACGGGAAGTCTCTTGATGATGAAGCCGGGAAGTTCTGTTGCCTTCCTGCCCCACTGCTTCTCGGTATAACCCTTAACGAGTTTCTCGTAGATGTCGCGGCCGATGAGGGAGATAGCCTGTTCTTCCAGGTTCTGGGGATCTTCCTTGTAACCGTCTGCGATCTGCTCGTCGAGCTTCTCCCTTGCCTGAGTGGGATTTACGACGCCCCACATCTGGTTGAAGGTGTACATGTTGAAAGGAAGTGAATAGATCTCGCCTTTGTAATTGGCAACGACTGAATGGGTATATCTGTTGAAATCAGCGAACTTCGTGGCGAATTCCCATACTTCCCTGCTGTCGGTATGGAAGATGTGGGCACCGAACTTATGGACATTGATGCCGTGAACATTGACCGTATAGCAGTTGCCTGCGATATGCGCTCTTCTGTCGATGACGAGGCACTTATAGCCCGCATCTGTTGCAAGTCTTGCAAATGTCGCCCCATAAAGACCCGCACCTACGATTAGGAAATCATATCTGCTCATTAAAGACCCTCCTGAAAAAAGTTAAAGATCCGTCTAATATGATTATACCCTTAATTTCGAAAGACAAATAAATTATTTATTTTAGGAGAGGATCAGTCCGCCAGCAAAGCCGGAAGGTCAGCGGGTCTTTCGCAGCTCATCACGGGGTCACATTCGCAGATCTTGCCGAATCCCCATCCTGCGAAACAAAAATCCACACCGGCATCGACCGCTCCAACTGAGTCGTAGCAGGTATCCCCCACCATAAGGACGCGGGATCTGTCTTCAACATCCAGTTCCCTGAGACAGTTATGGATGATGTCTGCTTTCGTGAGCTTCCCGGAATAGTCCGAACCGCATATGGACTTAAAGTATTTATCAAGGCCGAAGCCTTCCAGGATCTTCATGAGATAGTCCTGTTTCTTGTAGGATGCAACGCCCAGTATGAAACCTGAATCGATAAGGTCATCGAGCATCTTTTCGATGCCTTCATAAGGGTCTGCGGTCATGAGGTTTACTTCCCTGTAATGTTTCCTGTATCCCGCGCAGATATCGGCATTCATCTCCCCCTTGATGCCGAACCATCTTTCCATGGAAAGCTCCATCGGGGGACCGATAAATGTCTCCCTGTCCTCAGCGGTCAGGAAGCTGTAATCGATACCATACTTATCAAGCGTCTCTTCCAAAGACAGCAAAATACCCCGGGACGTATCAAGCAGCGTCCCGTCCACATCGAAAAGGATCACATCATACATGATCAGAACTTACGGAACCTCCCGTATCTTGACGAGATCAGGTCTTCCGCGGGAATGTCTTTCGTCTCCTTTATGAAGGACTCGATACAGGAGATCATTCCGGGTACCACCTCGCCTACTGTCTTACGCGACAGGTCCTCAGGTTCGGCAATGATGCCGTCTATTACCTTGAGATCCAGAAGATCATCCGCGGTCAGTTTCATCTCGCTGGCAGCCTCATCGGCGCGCTTGGAGTCTTTCCACAGGATGCTCGCGTAACCTTCGGGTGAGAGTATAGCATATATCGAGTTTTCGAGCATAAAAACTTTATCGGCTACCGCTATCGCCAGAGCTCCGCCGGATCCGGCTTCGCTTATTACGATCGACAGTATGGGTGTCTTAAGGGATGACATGGCTGCAAGGTTTCTTGCGATCGCTTCACCCTCGCCCCTCTCTTCCGCTTCGATCCCGCAGAAGGCGCCGGGAGTGTCAACGAGACATATTACGGGGCGCGAGAACTTCTCGGCCTGCTTCATGGCGCGGAGGGCTTTCCTGTAGCCGTCGGGTGATGGCATGCCGAAATCCCTTTCGATGTTCTTCTTCGTGTTGGATCCCTTGGCCTGCGCGATGACCGTTACGGGTATTCCCGCGAAAGTCGCGATACCGCATCTTACGGCCTTGTTGTCACGGTAGTATCTGTCACCCTTGAATTCGGTGAAATCAGGGAATATCTTCTCTATATAATCGTCGGCAATGGGCCTGTCCTTGCCGCGGGAGATCATGACCTTCTCCCAGGGGGTGTGCTTTGCTTTCTTTCCCTTTTTCTTAGGGACCTTGATCCCGGAAGGAGTAAACTCTCCCTTTGAGTGGAGCTTAAGTATCTTGGATAAGGTATCCTTCATGTCTCCCCTTCTGACGACTGCATCGACGAAGCCGTGTTCTTCCAGGAACTCCGCGCGCTGAAAACCTTCGGGGAGTTTCTGGCCAATGGTCTGTTCGATGACGCGGGGGCCTGCGAAGCCGATGAGGGCACCGGGTTCAGCGAGGATGATGTCGCCTAACATGGCAAAGCTCGCCGTCACGCCGCCCGTCGTGGGGTCGGTCAGGACGGATACGTAAAGCAGGCCCTCCTTGCTGTGGCGCTCAAGGGCAGCAGAGGTCTTGGCCATCTGCATCAGGGATATGATGCCTTCCTGCATGCGGGCTCCGCCCGATGCGCAGAATATTATAACCGGAAGCCTTTCTTCCGTCGCGCGTTCCACTGCACGAGTGATCTTCTCACCGACGACCTGTCCCATCGAAGCCATCATGAAGCGGGTGTCCATGACGCAGAGGACGCTGTCTATACCTCCGATCTTACATCTGCCCGTTACGACAGCTTCGTGGAGCTCAGTTGCCTGCCTCAACGCTTCTATCTTCTTCTCATAGCCGGGTGTCGAGAGAGGATTCGTCTCCCCGATGTCATCATCCCATTCTGTGAAAGTATCCTTGTCGGCAATGGATTCGATCCTGGTCGAAGCATACATCCTGAAATAATATCCGCAGTTGGGGCACACGAAGAGATTGCGCTTCAGCTCATCCGAGAAGAGAGTCTCGTTGCAGCCCGGGCACTTGTGGAAGAGCCCGTTGGGAGCAGAGGGCCTGTTGGCCTTCTTCTCACGGTCGAGTGAATCGTCCCTTACGGTCTGGGTCTTCTTGAAAAGATATCTTAATTCCATTTAGCTTATCCTCTGCTGATCCTGTCGATAAAATCGATATCGGTCCTGCCTTCGATGAAATCCTTGTGAGTGATGAGCGAGTACTGGTAATCGATATTGGTCTTGATGCCCGTGATTATCACCTCGCCCAGAGCCGTCTGCATCTTGCGGCGGGCTTCCTCCCTTGTGGGAGCCCAGACCGAGAGCTTGGCGAGCATGGAGTCATAGTAAGGAGGGATCTCCAGTCCCGCATATACGGCCGAATCGACACGTACTCCCTTGCCGCCGGGAAGATATACCGTCTCGATCTTGCCGGGACAGGGCCTGAACTTATGCTCGGGATCCTCGGCATTGATGCGGACCTCGATCGAGTGGCCCGATATCCTGATGTCTTCCTGCTTATATTCGAGAGGAAGTCCTGATGCTATCTTGATCTGCTCTCTTATTAGATCGACGCCCGTGACCCATTCGGTTATGGGGTGCTCCACCTGGATCCTCGTGTTCATCTCCATGAAGTAGAACTTGCCGTCGGGTTCGACCAGGAACTCGCATGTTCCTGCATTCTCGTAGCTGACGGCTTTCGCAGCCTTGACTGCAGCCTCACGGATCTTCTCACGGAGATCTTCGGGAAGCGAATCACAGGGGGTCTCTTCTATCAGTTTTTGATGGTTCCTCTGAACGGAACAGTCACGCTCACCCAGGTGGATGACATTGCCGAACTTATCCGCCAGTATCTGGACTTCGATATGCTTGGGGTGCTCGACATAGTGCTCGACATACATCGAGTCGTCACCGAAGGAAGCCTTGGCTTCAGCCTGTGCCGTCAGGAAGGCCTTTTCGAAAACATCCTCGCTCCTTGCAACGCGCATGCCCTTGCCGCCGCCGCCCAGGGCAGCCTTGATCATGACAGGGAAGCCTGCGATCTTGGCAAGCTTAAGCCCGTCAGCAGGCGTATTGGCAGCCTCAGCGGAACCCGGGATAACGGGGACTCCGGCTTCGATCATGGTCTTCTTGGCATTGGCCTTGTTGCCTGATGCCGCGATCATTTCCGATGTCGGGCCGATGAAAGTGATGTTGCACTTTTCGCATATCTTGGCAAACTCGGCATCCTCGGAAAGGAATCCGAAGCCGGGATGGATCGCATCAGCACCTGATGTCATGGTCGCAGATATTATCCTTCCGACATTGAGATAGGATTCGGAAGAAGGCGCGGGACCTATGCAGATCGTCTCATCGGCAAGCTGGGAATGCAGGGCATTCCTGTCCGCCTCGGAGCATACCGCGACCGTCATGATGCCCATCTCGCGGCATGCGCGGATGATGCGTACGGCTATCTCGCCTCTGTTTGCTATCAGAACTTTCTTTATCATCTTTTAATCCTTACTGGAGGATCGCGAACTTCAATACAGCCTGAACTGCGACCTTGCCGTTGACGGAAGCTACTGCCTCACCGAATCCGACAGGTCCTCTGATGGCCGTGATCCTTGTCTCGAGCCTTACCGTGTCACCGGGAACTACTGCAGTCTTGAACTTGCACTTGTCGATGCCTGCGAAGACTGCGATCTTGCCCTTGAACTCCTCCTGGGAGAGGATGGCAACAGCGCCTGCCTGGGCAAGAGCCTCGACCGTGATGACTCCGGGAACGATCGGCATCTCCGGGAAATGTCCGCGGAAGAAATATTCGTCATAAGTAAAATTCTTGTAGCCGATGCAGTACTGCCCGGGCTCGTAATCCTCAACCTTGTCTATCAGAAGAAAAGGGTGTCTGTGAGGAATGATCTTCATTATCTCTGTTGTTGTAAGTGCTTTAGCCATTGTCATTCTCCTTTGGGATCAGTTTATCTTGAACAGGGGCTGTCCGAATTCAACGGGACTCTCGTTCTTTACACAAATCTCTGCGATAGTGCCGTCGCAGTCAGACTCGATCTCGTTCATCATCTTCATAGCTTCGACGATGCCCAGGACCTGGCCCTTCTTAACGCGGTCACCGATGGATACGAAGGGAGCCGCACCTGCTGCAGGTGAAGCATAGAAAGTTCCGACCAGGGGTGACTTGATGACGAAAGAATCATCCTCGTCCTCGGCGCCGGAAGCCGCCTCGGCAGCTTCTGCCATTGCAAGAGACAGATCAGGTACGGATATTCCCGCGCCCGTTGCCGCCTGGGAGGGATCGCCCTTGATAAGGCCTATGTTCTTGGTGTGAAGGACGATCTGGTAATCGCCTTCTTTGTACTCGAAGCTGTCAAGACCCGACTCGGATACCGCACGGATGAGATCCTTCATCTCTTCAACGTTCAAGCCGGGATTTGTTCTTGCTTTTTCTGCCATGTCAAAGCTTCCTCCTTATACGTATTTCTTCACGATGAGCGATGCGTTGTGACCGCCGAATCCCAGGGAATTGCTCATCGCGTATGTTATGTCTCTTGTCTTGGCTGAACCGAATGTGTAATCGAGATCCAGTTCGCCTTCGCTCTCCTTCGATCCTGCCGTTACGTGAACGAAAGAATCTTCTATCGCCTTGATGCAGGTGATGAGCTCAACGCCGCCTGCGCCTCCCAAGAGGTGTCCGACCATGGACTTGGTGGAGTTGATCGATACCTTATATGCATCTTCGCCGAAAGCATACTTGATAGCCCTCGTTTCGAAAAGGTCGTTATGGTGGGTGGATGTTCCGTGTGCGTTGATGTAGTCGACTTCGGACGGCATGATGCCTGCTTCCTTCATCGCGATCTTCATGGCTTCGCCCGCGCCGGATCCGTCCTCAGCCGGTGAAGTGATGTGGAATGCGTCACATGTCGCGCCGTATCCGACAATTTCCGCCAGGATCTTCGCACCTCTTGCCTTGGCGTGCTCTTCTTCTTCGAGTACGAGAACGCCTGCACCCTCGCCGATTACAAATCCGTCCCTGTCCTTATCGAAAGGTCTTGAAGCGGTCTTGGGATCGGGATTGGTCGAGAGAGCCGTAAGGGCCGTAAATCCGGCGACACCGGAATAGCAGACAGCAGCTTCGCAGCCGCCTGCGATCATGACATCTGCTTCACCGTATTTGACTGCCTTGAAAGCGTCTCCGATGGAGTGTGAACCTGTGGCACATGCCGTGATGATGCAGGTGTTCTTACCCTTCATCCCGTATTTGATCGCGATGTTGGCGGATGCCATGTTCGCGATCATCATAGGGATGTACATGGGGGAGATCTTTTTGCCGTTGGCAATTCTTACCTGCTCTCTTTCGTGAGCCTGCATCGAGCCGATACCGGAACTTACGATGACTCCGACTCTATAGGGATCCTCATCTTCCATGACGAGGCCGGACTGCCCGACAGCTTCAGTCGCAGCGGCAACCGCGAACTGGGCAAAGCCTTCCATTCTCTTAGCGACCTTGGCATCCATATAGCGGGAGGGATCAAAATCCTTTACCTCGGCTGCGATCTTTACCTTGTGTTCGGATGCATCGTATTTGGTGATGGGGGCGATCGCTACTTCGCCTCTCTTTACACCGGCCCAAAAGGACTCTACATCGTTACCCAGGGGTGTGATCGCACCCATTCCGGTGATCACTACTTTTCTTGACATTGGTTCTTATCTCCTTATCTCAAACAGACTGTTGTGGTTTTCATTACATGTGCATTCCGCCGTCGACCGAGAGGACCTGTCCCGTGATGTAGGACGCGTCTTCGGAGCAGAGGAAAGCTACCGCATTTGCGATATCTTCAGGCTGGCCGTATCTTCCTGCGGGGATGGCGCCGAGCATGGCTTCCTTGACCTTGTCGGGAAGGACTGCCGTCATGGGAGTCTCAACGTATCCGGGGGCGATCGCATTGACCGTTACTCCCCTGGGAGCCAGCTCTCTTGCAACTGACTTGGTGATACCGATAACGCCTGCCTTGGAAGCGGAATAGTTTACCTGACCTGCATTGCCCTGCAGACCTACGATCGAGCTGATCGATACGATCCTGCCGGATCTCTGCTTCATCATGATCGGAGCAGCTGCTCTCGTGAAGTTATATGTGCCCTTGAGGTTGACTGCGATTACCGCATCAAAATCTTCTTCCTTCATCCTTACGAGAAGTCCGTCGCGTGTGATGCCGGCATTATTTACGAGGATATCTACGGAACCCATCTCTGCCTTGACGCTCTCCACGAGCTCATTGACCTGGGCGGAATCCGTTACGTCGCATCTTACAGCCTTGGTGGCAACACCGAGCTTTGCGATCTCGTCTGCCGTCTCCTGAGAATTCTCTATGGGGCATGCGTCAACGATGACGATGTTGTAACCGTCCTTTGCAAGACGTGTTGCGATAGCCTTGCCTATGCCTCTTGCACTTCCTGTTACGATTGCATTCTTAGCCATTTTTCCGATCTCCTTTATGAATTGATTTCTTTTATCTTCTTTATTGCCGCTTCCGCTTCTTCCACGGTCGACACATTGATCACTTCTATCTCTGGAACAGTCTTCTTTACAAAGCCTGCTATCGTCTTGCCGGGTCCTATCTCCACTATGAGATCCACTCCGAATTTCTTCGCGGTCCTTAAGGACTGCTCCCAGAGAACGGGTGAGGATACCTGCACCTGCAGGAGATCTCTAATGCTGTCCTTGTCACTGACAACAGCTGCCGTGGAATTTGCTATATAAGGAACTTTAAGATCAGCTATCTCAGCTTTATCGAGCTCTTCCCTTAACATGTCTCCGGCGGGCTTTAACATGGGTGAATGGAAGGGGCCCGATACATTGAGGACGACTACCTTCCTTGCGCCTGCTTCCTTAAGGGCTTCTGCTGCAGCCGCAACGCCTTCTGCCTTTCCCGTGATAACTGTCTGTCCGGGGCAGTTGAAATTAGCCATGGTAACTTCTTCAAAAGAGGATATGATCCCTTCGATTACATCCGGCTCAAGACCTATAACTGCTGCCATTCCGCCGCATCCTGCCGGAACGGTATTGCTCATGAGCCTTCCCCTGATCCTAGTAAGCCTTACCGCATCAGCAAAAGACATGGCTCCTGCAGCGCTGATCGCACAGTATTCGCCGAGCGAAAGTCCTGCAGTAATATCAGGCTTGATACCTGCATCGCAGAGAGCCTTCGTGATCACGAGACAAGCGGTAACAAGAGCGGGCTGGGTGAACTCGGTAACATTGATATCGTCATTCTCCTCGAAAAGGAGCATTGCCATATCAAGACCTGCCGCCTCAGATGCTTCGTTAACCATATCAACGGCAAAAGACTCCTTATCGCAGAAGTCCTTTATCATTCCTATCTTCTGTACTCCCTGGCCGGGATACATAAATGCAATCTTCATCTTTTTATCCTTTTCAGCAGACGGGACCGGCATCGCCCATCAGCTTGTTTGCTTCACTGAACATCTCATCGACGATCGTCTTAACGGGCTTGATCTCCCTGATCATGCCGGAGATCTGGCCTGCCATGAAAGTTCCTTCCTTAGTATCACCGTCAACTACGGCTTTCCTGAGGGAACCTGCGCCCAGAGCTTCCATCTCCTCGAAGCTTGCGTGATTCTCTTCGAGTTCCAGGTACTTTGCCGTGAGCTGGTTCCTGATCTGTCTTACGGGAGCACCCGAAGACCTGCCGGTAACCTTCGTGGAAGTATCCTTTGCCTTGATGACCATATCCTTATAGTTCTGGTGGATATTGACTTCCTCCGATGCGAGGAAGACCGTTCCGCACTGGACTCCGACTGCACCGAGCATGAAGGATGCTGCAACGCCCCTTCCGTCGGCGATACCGCCTGCTGCGAGAACGGGAATGCTTACCGCATCGACTACCTGGGGGACCAGAGCCATCGTCGTAAGTTCGCCCACGTGTCCGCCTGATTCGGTACCTTCTGCGATAACGGCATCAGCGCCGTCACGCTCCATCTTTTTTGCAAGAGCGACTGAAGGAACAACGGGAACGATAAAGCAGCCAGCTTCCTTCCACATGGGGATGTATTTGCCTGCGGAACCTGCGCCCGTAGTTACGACTTTGACCTTCTCCTCGGCTATGACCTTGGCGATCTCGTCAGCTCTGGGATTCATGAGCATGAGGTTAACGCCGAAAGGCTTATCGGTAACTTCCCTTATCTTCTTGATCTGGTCTCTAAGCCAGTTCTCGTCAGCACCGCCGACACCGATGATGCCGAGGCCTCCTGCCTCTGAAACGGCAGCTGCGATATGCCAGTCTGCGACCCAGGCCATGCCTCCCTGGAAGAGGGGATATTTAAGTCCTAAGATATCAGCTATCGTCTTCATGTAAGTCTCCTTTCGACTCTTGATCAATATTCCATATATGCGGCATCCCATGTGAGTCCGCCGCCGAAGCTCGCTATTACCAGTTTCTGTCCCTTTTGAAGCTGACCGTTCTTCTTCATTTCATTCATGAGAGAAGGGATCGATGCAGAGGAAGTGTTGCCCGTCTCCTGTAAGGTCATGGGGAACTTTCCGAGGTCGATCTTGAGTTTCTTAGCTGTTGCTTCGATGATCCTCGCATTTGCCTGATGAAGGACAAAATAATCTATATCATCAGCAGATACTCCGGCCTTCTTAAGAACATCTTTTATGATCTTCGGAACCTCTGTTACGGCGAACCTGAACACATCCCTGCCGGCCATCTGAAAATGAGTATTCTTTATGAAGTCTTCGTCATCCAGTCTGTCGGGCTGCTTCATGTTCGCACAGTAAAGACAGTCTCCTCTCTCATATGAAGATCTCATTATCGATGTGACGGGTGTTCCTTCACAGGCTTCAAGGACCGCGCATCCGGCGCCGTCTCCGAAGAGGATACAGGTTCCCCTGTCAGTCCAGTCAACATAATTCGAAAGGGTTTCCGCACCGACAACAAGGACCTTCTTAGCCCTTCCCGTTTCAATAAAGCTCTGCGCCGTAAGGAAAGCTGATATCCAGCCGGGGCAGGCGGAATTAACGTCAAAACAACCGCACTCTTCCGTTGCGCCGACAGCATGCTGAACAGTGCATGCAACCGAAGGGAGAACAACATCAGGTGTGGTCGAAGCTGCAACTATAAGGTCTATCTCAGACCCTGATATGCCGGCATCCTCTATCGCTCTTTGAGCTGCGATGCCTGCCATATAAGATGTGGTTTCTTTTTTATGATCAGATATATGTCTTTTTTTAATACCGGTCCTCTCGGTGATCCACTCGTCACTTGTATCAACGATACGGGAAAGATCGTCATTCGTGACGACCTTCTCGGGGAGATATGAACCCAAGCCAATTATCCTGCCTGTCATCTGATTCCTGCCTTAATTACTTTGATTATCAAACTATTTGTATAACAAAGTATGTCACAGGAATCCGTTTCCGTCAAGTGGCAATATGAATGAAGAATGTGTGAATATGCCGTCAGAACTGCGTCTTCAGGCTGCTTTTAAAGGCTTATGCGTTATCTATCACTGCCTCTGCCCATATCCCTTCGAAGGGCATTCCCGATATGACCTTTGCTCCTTCCTGCTCAAGGACTTTTCTGCTCGTGTAGATGTTTCCGTCTTCGGGAGCGGGACCCATCAGGACGGGGATTCCGGCTTCTTTTGCTTTCCTTACGAGGGAAATCAGATTCTTATCGTCAGCCGTTCCGGAATGGTAGCATTCGATGAGGACCGCTTTGAATCCGTCCGGGGCTCCGGGTATGTATGCGCCCGGTACCGCGGGGATGACCAGGATCTTCCCTGCTTCCCTCTTAATGAAACTTTCGGTCTTCTTCATGTATTCTTCCGATGCGAACGGGGACTTGCCCTTTTTCGAAAATTTTATGTATTCCTTGCCGCTCCTGTCGACAAAGCTCCTCATGTCACCGTTGATGTCGGCGGTCTCAGCATCCTTTGCATCCATGTAAACGGCTTTCCCCGTGTAGGAATCCTCGTAGACGACGCCGAAAGTCCTTGCGCCGGTGCCGTCCTTCACTGCAGCATGAAGTATGCCCAGAGCCAGAGTGACGTTCTTTAATGCATCTGACTTATCTTCGTCCGCCGGTCTCTTGCTGCCGGTGATCATGACGGGGATCTTAAGCTGTGACAAGGTCCTTACCGCGACCTGTGCAAAAAAAGCCATGCTGTCGGTACCGTGAAGGATCAGGATCCCCTTGTATTTTGTTCCGGGCCTTTTGGCCTCTTCAAGGATCCCTAATATTGCCTGTTTATATGTTGATGCATCTGCATTTTCGGATGAATATCTGACGGGAGATATAACCTTATAACAAAACCTCTTGTCGATCGAATCGAAAAGATCCGCTCCTGCAGGATCACCTGAGAGCGTTACTATCCCTTCAGGATTTTTCCCGGAACCTATCGTTCCGCCCAGAAGGGCTACAAGAAGATTATTCTTTTTGTTCAGAGGACTTTTCATCTTTTACCAGCTGTCATTCCCCGCGCTCAAGGACCCTGTCGTTCACGATTATGCGGGTCCTGCCGCCAACAACCTTGATGTTCTCATCAGCAGCATTGATATCCATATCGGAGTCGTTCTTAAGCGTTCCTTCGACAAGGCTGCTGGACATGCTGACATGAGCTCCCTCGGCAAGGCTGCCGAAGAGACCGGTATCGTGTCCCGTTACATCGCCTTCAAAGGAGATATATTCGGTGATCACGTTCACGTTGCCGTTGGTGCAGGATCCGACGGCGATATAACTCGTGGCTTTCGCCGTGAACCTGAAGCTTCCGTTGACTATATAGATGTCCGCCTTGCCGCTGACAGAACCGATGCCCGCCCCCTCCGAAGTATCTGCTGCATTCGTGAATGCGATATGTTCGACTCTCGCGATGCAGTCACCGGATACAGAACCTACGGATACTCCCTTCTGGAGTTCGTTTTCGATGTCCATGACGCAGTCGGAGATCCTGATGTCTGCAGGTCCCTTGATGCTTCCTATGGCGGCTCCCTTAGCACCTGTCAAAGAGAGATCGTAACGGCCTTTCTTTATCTCGATGATGCCGCCCGTTCCGCTTCCGATCGCAACGCCTGATGCGCCGTCGAGCTTGATCTTGATCAGACCGTCCTGCTCGAAGATTATCCTGCCGTTGCCCTTCTCGGAAGAATTGCCGATACCGAAGACATCTCCGCCTGATACGTTGATCTCAAGATTGCCGTCGCCCTCGATATGGAGAGTCGAAGTCTCAGCAACGCGTATGCTTCCCGTGAGCTCGTTGTTCCTCTTCAGTATGAGAGTTACATCACTGTCTTCACCTATGTCGACCGCAATGCCTGCAGCGGTTCCGGAGAGCCTCGTGTTGTTGAGTGTGATGGTTCCCCTGTAGCCCTCTTCGATGTGCAAGGTCATGAGCGATTCTTCCTTCTTGTCTTCATTGTTTCCCTTATGGGAAGAAACAAAACCGGAGATCACTATGTCCGAGCAATTGGCGTTGGCGGAAGGGATCCTGATGCTGTTGACATTGGTATCTTCAAAATCCGAAAGCCTTATAACGGGATTGAATCCTGCGATGTATGTCCTCATCTCGGGTGAAGCTTTTTCTATGGCACGGTCGCTTAAGATCTCTTCGATGATGTCGCCCTTGAGAGCCCTCGGTATTACCGTCGAAGGACGGGCAAGATAGTAGCCCTGGAGAAGGTCCGCGCCGAGGCTTATTACCGTGCGGAGTTCTTCGGCGGTCTCGATACCTTCGGCAAGTGACTTGATGCCGTTCTCGCGGCAGAAGGAGATCGTATCGCTGACGAGTCTCTGCTTGGCGGGAGACTTGTCGATATCAGTCAGAAGGAGCCTGTCTATCTTAACGTAATCAGGCATGTATCTTAAGAGGTTTCCGGTATTGGAATAACCTGTTCCGTAGTCGTCTATCGCTGTCTCCATTCCGAGATCCTCGTAAAGCTTTTTGCTCTTAACGATCTCATCGTCTGTCAGCTGACCGTGTTCGGTAAGTTCGATTACGATTTTGTTGGATGTCTTGGACGCCATCTGCGAGAACCTGTTCATGTCTTCTCCGGTCAGGTGGCTTCCCGGAATGGAATTGATGAAGATCCTCGCTTCGGGATCGAAATAATCTGAATGCTCACTTACGAAAGTAAGAACGTTGCCGATCGTCTCTTTTTCGATCTCATATAACCTTCCGGTCCTTGCCGCATATTCCAGGATCGCCTGGGGAGTTACTTCGGGTGAAAGGTCCGCTCTCATCAGAGCTTCGTATGCGAAGATCTCTCCCGTGGAAGAATCGATGATCGGCTGGAACATATATTTGAACGCATTCTTTTCGATGATCTCGTCGATCTTGCGCGCGTTCTCGGAATCCTCGTCGACCCTTAATGCCAGGGCGAGGAGTCTTGCATTCTTCTTCTCTTTATTTACCAGTGTCGCTTCGGTGATGAGCTTGGCCAGATCTTTCCTGCCGGAAGGTTTTCCCATGGCGGTACCGTAGTGGAATTCTATGGGGTCATCCCACTTCTTTTCGCGGTTAAAAATATCCATCTCAACGCCCATCTTGATGAGGCCGTTATCGAACTCCCTGATACCGCCTGTCCCGAGAGGATTTACGACTATGAACTGGTCACCTCCGAACCTGAAGACACCGCTGTTCGGGAAGATCTTGCGGATCATCTTGGCGAAGTATGTGAGCACTTCGTTTCCGGCTTCTCTTCCACGGGTGTTATTGATCTCGGTCATGCCCTTGATGTCGATGGCGAGGACGCCTATATTCTCCGCGCCGAGTTTGCGGAACCTGAAGAGGATGCTGTCGGCGTGTCTTGAGAAACCGCGGTAGTTATAAAGACCGGTAAGGGGATCCCTTATCATCCTGTCCTCGAGCGCCTTGGTCTTGCGCATGATGTCTTCGTTCCTGGAAAGGTTTTCGAGACCGAGCATGACGTCTCTTAAGCGGTATCTGTAAAGACCGGAATAAGTTCCGGGTGTATATGAACTTCTTACTGCATAGCCGAACACCTTGTCTTCGAAGAACAAGGGAGTGATTATGAATCCTTCGGCTTCGCCTTCCTTATCCTGATCGAAGATAATATTCCTTCTGTCGAAAAAGACATCCGTTCCTATAGAGCCGGGAGTCCCTCTGTTATAAGTCAGGGCTTTCATCATGTAAGGCGTGTAATGCCTGAAAGGATCAGGCTCGCCTTCTTCTCTTGCGATTTCTTCGGCAGCTTCTTTAGGCGCGTCGGGGCGGCTGTCGTTAAGATAGATCATGAATCCGTCTGAATCATCCATTGACGGCGCATAAGTTAGCAGGATGTTGAGAAGATCGTATATCGACTGCCTGTTCATCATGTCCTCGCAAAGATAATCCGGAACGGTGTCGGATATCTTCTTCACGCCGTATCTTTTTCTGTCGGGAAGATATTCGCGGCTCACGGCTTTTCTCGCTTTTTCCGTAAAAGGCGTGGTGCTTCCGTAAACGAGTTCCATCTTCATGGAGAAGGATCCTTCCGCAGCACCATCCATCTGTCTTATCAGGGCGGCTGCAGTCTCGCTTCCCATTCTCTGTTTCGATAAGGAGACTGAAGTTATTATTTCATCGTCAGGATCGGCGGGCCTTGAATCGTAGCCTGCGACCGCGATATCCATGGGGACCTTGTATCCTGCTTCGATCAGGGCATCCGTTACTCCGGCTGCAAGTTCATCATTGGTGCAGAGAACTGCCTGGGGGAGTCCCTCCGGATCTTCGGTAAGGATCCTGGCGGCATTCTTTCCGCCTTCATATCCTGTCCTCCCTTGGATTATCCTCCTGTCGTCAGGGGAGATACCTTTTGAAGCCAGAGCCTCACGGAAGGCTCCGAGTTTTACAGGTGAAAGGCTGTCCCATCTGCCCTCGGTAATGAAAGCGATGTCTTTGTATCCCAGATCGTCAGTCAGATAGTCGGTGATCATGCTTATGCCCTTGCGGTGATCACAGGTTACGACCGGGAAACCCGCACCGGATTTCTCCACACAGATGACGGGACCTTTCGCGTGACGCTTGCACTGCTCCTCGATCCTCTCGATAAGACCGGGCGTCTTTATCTGTTCTGTCATCAGGACAATGCCGTCGTAATCCTCGTATCTTACAAGGTCGAAAACGGAAGACTCACCGGCCTCGCGCGCGGCAGTGTTCTGGTATTTTCTGTACATGGCGAAAACATATACATCAAATCCCAGAGCAAATGCCTTCTGCTCGAAACCTTTAATGAACTCTGCCTGACCCGCCTCATCCGGGCGGCCTGTTAATATCGCTATCTTCCTTGGGCTTGCCATCTTTTACGACTGTCCTTAACTTCTTCCTTTCGAAAGATTAAGGCAGGAGCCTGTCTACAGGTTCAAAACCTGCGGTCTTCTTGAACTTCATATTGCATTCGAAGTTAGAGAGTGCGTCAGAAGGATCAACAAATTCGAAGTTGATCTTATCGACTGTATATCTTGATATCCTGCAGGAAACGAGTGTCATGTCTTCTTCGATACCCGTTGCAGTATTGAGTACTCTGTCACAAGCATGGATGAGCACTGTATCGATGGGAAGCAGTGCGAATGAATCTCTTGCTACTCTCAGGATCGTGCTTGCAACATAATCCTGAACGAGGTCGTAGTATGCGCCCTTGGGAAGAGGCTTGTCGGAAAGAGTTCCGGATGCCGTAAGAGAGAGCTTGTTCTCGGGAACTACTTCCTTGGACTTGACCTGGAATTCGACTTCAAGGATATTCGGGATATCCGTTCCGATCTCAAATCCGCTTCCGTATTCAAGGAGATCGTCGAAAGGTCCGACTTCCTGGATGACTTCAAAGTATGCATCTATATCACCGTCCATTACTCTCTGAGCAAGAGGAACGAGGACCTTGAGCTCGGGTGCAACATTGCCTTCCCTGACCCAGTTCCAGTTGATCGCACCGTCAGAAGCCTTATGTACTGACTTGATTTCCTCGATATGCGCCTCATATTCTGCAACAGCCTGCTCGGCTGCCTTTCTTTCTTCCTCGAGGGCTGCTGCCTTCTCTTCTGCTGCAGCTGCTCTTTCTTCTGCTGCCGCCTGCTTTGCACGGGCTGCTTCGCTTGCTGCGGCTGTTGTTGCTGCTGCAGCACCCGCTCCTGCGCCGGCTGCAGCTTTCTTGCCTGCAGTTTTCGCATCAGCCTTCTTGTCGTCTTTCTTGTTCTTGCCGGTGATAAAATCAGCGATCTTACCTACGGAAGAAGCCTTGGTGTAATAAACACCGGTGCCGGGGATACCGACAGTCGTCCTCGTCTTACCGTTGAGAGCGATGGACTGTCTTAATCCGGACTTGCCGAAAGAGACGCTCGGTCCTGATTTGCTTAAATTAAGCTTTAATCCTTTGCCAAGACTGATCGATTTGCGAAAACATAAACCCATTGTTATTTCCTCCTTAAGATTTCTCTTCGCTTCTCTATGAAGTCCATCAGGAAATCGGTCGTTCCCTCGATACCCAATGTACTCCTGTTGATCGATATATCGTAGTTACGTGAGTCACCCCAACGTGATTCGCAATAGTAGTTATGGTACTCTTTTCGTTTTGTGTTCTGCAGTATTATAGCCTCTTCCGCAGATACTCTGTCCATCCCGAACAATTCACAGGTCCTTACGATCTTATCCTCCATGTCTGCAAGGATAAAGATCCTTATAAGTCCGCTGTATCCTTTAAGTATTACATCCGAGCATCTTCCGACTACGACGAAGGATTGACCTTCAAAAGCCATCTTTCTCAAGTAGTCAAACTGCATCATGGCGATGTTGTATGAGGGTGAATTGCTCGACCCGTTTCCTGACCTTGACAGGAAGGGAACTCTCGGTATCTCGTCATACTTTTCCATGACCTTGATATCGACGTCATTCTCATCTGCCACTTTCCGGAGCAGCTGATAATCGTAGAAAGGAAGATCGAGTCTCCTGGCGATCTCCTCGGCGATCACGTGCCCGGCACTTCCGAACTCACGTCCGACAGAAATGATAAGCTGTTCTTTCAGTTGTTCTTTTGCCATTCTTTATCCCCCTTTCTCGAAGATAGACAATACCCCTGCAGTCTTTATTATAAATGATTCCGGAGCAAAAGGGTATGTATATATAATAAAAACGCGCATTTTAACCGTTTTGTATCATTCAAAGAAAAAGACCGCCTCCTTTTTGAGGAGACGGCCTTCTTTGATCGTTGATCTGCTTTTTCCCTAATCCTTATTTAGCGTAAGCAGAAATGTTCATAGCGCTTGCAGCAACGATAGCAATGATCCATACGATTCCGAGGATAACGCCAAGGATAATACCGATGATGGATGTGATCTTGCCAACCTTAAGGAATGTGCTGTCATTACCTGCAGCCTTAGCCTTACCGTTAAGTACGAGACCTACGATAGCCATGATAACGCCGATGAAAGGACCGTAGCTGGAGCAGATGGAAAGGATTCCAAGAACCATGCTTGCGATTGCCAGGGGCTTACCGTTGTTTCCGCTTGTTTGTACTTCAGACATTTCTTCATACCTCCTTAAATGTCATCTACCCTATATTAACATAAAACTTTGATTATCCAAGTACTTATTCTTTGCAATTCAATTACAAGTTTTGGCGCTTATATCTGATAACAAATACTGCTGCTGCAACTGCCAAGGTCAATACCGATATGCTGCCAAGGATCCAGGGCAGCGGATCTTTTTCTTCCGGGACTTCTTCTTCTGTTTCTTCAGTTTCATTTATCTCGTTCTTAACGATCTTTACCGTGAACGGATCGGAATAAAGATAGTATTTCCCGTATTCGATCCCGTCGACATACAGCCTCTCCTTATATCTCCATACTGCAAGGATGCCGCCTTCCGGAGAAGCTGTTTCTTCTATGATCTTGACTTCGGCACTATCCAGGACCATCTCATCTCCGGTCCTGGTTACAGCCACAGGTTTTGAAAGATCGTTTATATCTTCTGCGGTTACATCTTCGGCTCTGATCTCTTTTATGAAATCCGAAAATGCCCATGGCTGGTCAACGGTAAGACCGGTCATGCCAAACATATAGTCTTCTGCAAGAGTTTCGGATTCGTATGGAAGAGTATATGTCCAGGGCCATGCGGTAAGACCTCTGTGGCGTCCCGCTCTCACGAGTTCCTTATCCGGATCCGTAATGTTCAATGACGCATTCCACCTGTCTAGTCTCTCACTGATCCTCTCAAGTGCAGCATCGGATCCTTCCGCTTCACAGACTTCCTTATATGCCTTGTAAGGATAACCTTTACCGTATTCACTGATACTCACCCCCAGAGCTCCCAGTGAGAAATATGGATAATTATCGTACATGGACTTCATGGTCTTTTTCCCGAATGTGATGATCACGACCCTGTCACGCAGATCATACCCGTTGATCAGGTCCCTTACCGCCTTCAGGGTTTTCTCGTCATAAGATTTGATCTCTATGAAAAACACGATATCTTTATCCTTGAACTCCTCGAAATATTCTCTTAAGGTCGGGATCTTGTATTCATAGTCACTATCCTCTCCATAAAGCTTCCCTCCGAAAAGTTTCCCGTATGTCCTGTTATTCGCATTTACCTCATTAGAAGATCTTATGCCTGTTTTTCCGTCCCAGGCAAAGCTCAGGGCTTTGATCTCATCAAGCGTCCTGTTCTTGATCAGGACGTCATCAAGACCGGTAAACGATCCCAGAGTCGGATCATGCTTTATCACCACTTCTCCGTCTTTAGTTAAATAGACATCGTTTTCCACTATATCAGCGCCCTCGGAATATGCTCCTTTTGCAGATTCCAATGTGTTCTCCGCATAGTTTGAGGGATCGCCCCTGTGTCCGATGATGAAAGGCTTTCTCAGAAGAGTCGGTGCATCATCGTTGAAGAAACTTATGGCCTTCAACGCTTTGGAATAATCTTCCGTTACGATCCCGTTAACTCCTTCCGTATAGAAAGTCATAACGCTCTTAAGGTCATCCGGAGTCTTTACCCAGACGGAATTTCCCAGAGACTGAAGAATCCTGATGTTCTCCTTTGTTGCTGCCTTCTGACTTATGATGATCACCCTTCCGTGAGACCGGTTTACGGCTTCCGTCATATCAGCAAGATCATTTCTGCTGAATCTATCGAAAATGGAATAGTCCAGCATTCCCCTTACCTGAACAAGGTCTGCAACATCCCTTACGAGATCTTTTGTTCCGGGCGTACCGACAACAAAACAATCCTTAAGTCCGTACTGCTCCAGCCACTCTTTAAGTGCTTCTGCCGTCCCGGGATCTTTGATATAGAAAGCAGGGATGATGGAAGAAGCCGTGTCCCTGACATATTCTTCGATATTCTCTTTTAGCAGATCTCCGTTACGGTCATAGACCTTAAGATCTTTATCCAGCCATACGAAGGCAACTGCGGGACGGACTTCTTCTTTTGCCGCTTCGAATACATGTCCGTCTGAAGGCCATGCAACGGTAGCTGACATCTTCCAGGATGTTTCAGGCTCAAAGACGTGAGAATAGGTCCTGGGAAAACTGACTGTCTCCTCCTTTTTGCATAAGTTGCAGCTATGCTTCCTGCTTCCCTCTGTGAGCGTTGTTGCGGGAGTCAGAACCGTCCAATCGTTCCAGTTATGCGCATTGGGGTTGATCTTTCCTGTTTCCTCTACATCCTGACCGCAGCCGGGGCAGTGATATCTCTCCTTGGAAGACGTGATACATGTGGCTGCCGTGATCTCGGTGCTTACCAGCTCTTTGTCGTGCATGCATTTAAGATCGCATGTGAAAGTCATCTTGTTTTCTTTGAATTCGATGATGTTGACATTCTCGATCCCGGATCCCCATTTGATCTTTTTTTTGTTAAGACCCGAATTGAAGCGGAAAGCATCTTTCAGTTCGAAACTGATATATGCTCTGTATTTTTTTCCGCCCTTAAAAGTACCGTAAAAAGGGCTCTTATTCTCTTCATTATCCTTATTTTTTTTCCCGCTTTTCTTTTCCACAGTCATCCAATGCGTATTTATGACTTTCACCGAGGATGAGATATCGATATCTTCTTTTCCTGCTGCAAGAAAAGGGTACCATTCGATCTTCGAACCCGACCGGCTTCCGCATAAAGGAGCCTTTACCGAGATCTCCATGGACGTGATCCCGACCGGATCATGTGCGGTGGATGCGTATACACATACGGAATTCCCCAAGATAACGGCCGTCATGAGAACTATCAAAAGCGGTAATGCTGCGATGTGTCTTATCTTCATTACACATCTCCTTAAGATTTTTCGAAGAACAGGATCCAGATATCCCTTATCACGATTATATCACTTGCATACATCAGCTCATAAGCGAAAAAAGAACGAGGCTGTCCCGATCTATGCAAGACAGCCCCGTTTCATCAAAAGATCATCTCCTAACTTACTTGCCTTTCCAGCCCGTGAAGTCTTCGTATACCGTACAGTGTCTTATCATCGAGGGATCGGAAGAATCTATCATACTCCGTATTATCTCATCCCAGGTTACGTCCGGATCATCCGTCAGCACATAGTAATCGTATTTTTCAAACAGCGAATCTGAATTGGGGGCATCACGGGTATAATGGCAAAGACTGGAATATACATCCTGTGTTTCCTCCTGCTCCGAACTGCTGAGCCTGATATCTATGGTGTATTTTTTGCCGTCAAATTTGATCAGATAAAAATACAGTTCCGGATAGAGATCTTTCTCCTGTTCGTATAGTTCTTCACTGATATGGTCCTTATCCAGCGTATAGTAATGCGCGCAAAGGACTGAGGCAGCTTTTCCTTCTGATACTTTTCTGTAAAAGTCGTTCCAGGTCTCCTTGCCTGATGTGCATCCCCTAAATTCGAATACGGCAACGGAAGAACTCTTTGCAAGTGCCAGCGCCTCATCGGCTGAACACACTGTCTTATAGATCTTCTCGATGTCACTGTCCTTCATCTTTCCTGCTCCGTTTCCCGCACATGATGTCATGACCATAAGCGAAAATACCATGATCATTACCGCTATCATTTTTTTCATTTTTCCGTCTCCTTTGCACTATCGATATATCCCATGATGACTACATTAACTGCCGTATCACCGAAGGCTTTTTTCACCTTCTCGGCGTAAGCACCGTTGATCTCATACTGATAACTTGATACCGGCTGGACAACAGGTATTACAAAGAAACTACTGTTATCGATCTTAAGATGATCCAGGATCTTTTTTGCTTCGCTTATAGAGAGCGATCTCGTGGCAAGACCCCATATCTCCTCATCTGTCTTGTTGCGGTTTGTGCCGCTCAGCATCCCGCACCTGAAGCTGTCTTCCGCCATCTCCCAGACATATACTTCTATCCCTTTGAAACTGTTAAGTTCGAAATACTCAGGGCATTCTTTTTGCAGTTCTTCGACAGACCTGTCTCCTTCTTCCTGTCCTGCATTTTGCGAAGGGGTGACCTCCGCGCCTTTGACAACGCTGCATGCCGTAAAAGACAGCATCAGCAACAAGGCCATGATCAATACTTTGACCTTCATTTTATTTCTCCTTTCCTTATCCCGCATTTGTGATCAATGTGTATATGATGATAACGATCAGCGCAGTAAGACCTGCTGCGGAGACCAGCGTCATCCTTTTGTATGAGAGTACGTTTTCGATCCTGGTCCTGACCTTGGCTCCGCCGAAGGCCGACACCAGCATGCTCTTGCTCTGTGAACACGACAGCAGTGTTCTTGCATATTCCTTACGTTCGTCACTGCTCAATCCGGCTACAGCCATCTCATCGCAGGCTAGTTCAAGATCTGCGAGAAACGCTTTCAGAAAGATCCAGGACAAAGGATTAAACCAGTGAACGGATGCCGTGATAAATCCTATGATCCTCCAGAGATTATCGAGTCTTCTTATGTGCGTCTTTTCATGTCTGATGATGTATTCCAATTCCTTTTCTTCATAAGATGAAGGAAGGATGATCTTAGGTCTTATGATCCCGTATACCGCGGGGCCCGTGACCTTTTCCGACAGATAGATATTGTCCTTCAGATGAACTGAATCACTGATCTCGGCCTTTGTGGTTATATAGATGACCGTCAATGCGATCAGGATGGCGAGCGCCACGGTCAGCCAGACTGTTCCTGCGGCATTAAACACACCGTCCAGCATGTTGATCTTATATGTCATCGGAGAATAACTGTCTGCCGCCATCAGAGTGTTCGTTGCGGAGAAAGCTATGTCATATCCGGGATCATATACGGTAACCGTCTTTGTCGTGAACTTCGATATCAGGGACATCAGGCTGTAAGGGTTATTCAGACCGACAGGAATGCACATCCTGAAGAAAGGGATCAGCCAGAAGAATACCGACAGCCTGTGGGGTATGATCCTTATCTTTCTCAAAGCGAGAACGATAAGTCCCATAAAGGATGCCACGATGCTCATATTGAAAATCCAGTAACAGATCTCCCCTATCATATCCTCACCTTCTGTCTATAAGATCCTTTAATTCCTGGATCTCTTTATCGGAGAGTTTCTCGTCTTCAAGAAGAGCCGAGAACAAAGCTTTTCGCGATCCTCCGAAGACCTTGTTCAGCAATGTCGACGCTTCTTTCTTCTGCATCTCCTCCTGAGAAACCAGTGGAGTGCACATGAAGCCCGGTTCATCACGTCTGATGAATCCTTTGGCTTCGAGTTTCTTTATGATCGTGTAAGTCGTATTCTTATTCCAGCCAATAGACTCCGCCGCGACCAGGCTGATCTCCTTAGCGGAAAGAGGACCTCTTTCCCACAAGATCTCCATTACTTTTGCTTCGCTGTCGAAAAGTTTTTCCTGCATATTGCACCTCCAGACTACTCTTGTAGTCTATACTACTACGATAGTCTGGAACTGTCAAGTTGTTTTCGAAAAAAATCCCAAACAGGGAAAAACGCTTTATCTCAGGACAAATATCAGGTATTTAAACCAGTTGTATTCATAGGGCATGCTCTCCTGCATGGAGTTGCCGTTGGCATCCGAAAGCAATAAGAAGAACATCATCAAAATAGATATGACTGCAGCGATCCTGAACAGGGTCTTAGCCTTTACAGACATAACAGGTTCCTTGACGGACAACACGGCTATGACCGATGCAAGCACCAGCAGGATCATAAAATCCGTCATGTATCTGTTGGAGATCCCTCCCTTTTCGAGATCGAGAAGAGCGATCAGCACCGACAATATTACGAGCAGGAAAATAAAGATCTTCGCGCCTTTTTCTTTTGCATCTTTCTTGAACTTCATGAAGGGCAGCAAAAAGAGCACCAGACAGAAGGGCACGACGGCAAACGCTCCTCCGAAAAATCTCTCGTTATAGATAAATCCCATGTAGTCTGCCGGGAAGACATCGCCCGGATTGCTGACATGCACATAAGGGAATGCGGCATTGACATGAAGAGGCATAAACAAATAAGAATACATTCCGAATGGGATACGCTCGATCATGAAGCCGTCGTCCATCAGATCTCTCGACAGATTGAGCGACGATCCGAATTCCAAAGGATTGGCGAAGCATAGACCGTTATAGCAGAGGAATATCGCATCAGTCAGAAGGATCGGCATTATCACCATCAGCGTATTTATAATGCTCTTCTTCTCCATACGGAAGAATTCTCCTGCCTTTATCCTGTGCCAGAAGATCGGGAAAGCGGCGAGCACCATCACGATATGAGGAGGCCTGCATCCCAGAGTGAGCGCGACCGATATGGAACCCAGGACAAGACAGAGTCTGTTGAGTTTGGGCTTTTCATCCGCCTTGAGCCATAAGTAAAGTCCCAGGACCATAAAGACAAAACCCGTTGCCATCGGAACCGTATGGATACTGGACATCTTAATGAAGGTCATGAAGCCTGAGCAGCATATGAAGACCAGTGACAGGAGCAGATAGGAATCGAATGCGATAGTTCCTCTGAACCTCTTGACCAGCTGACTTGTCAATGCGAAAGATATAGGGATGAATAAAGATCCGAGCAGTGCGATGACATAGCAGTTATGTACGAGCTTTCCGGTCAATGCGACATAAGGAAGATAGAAAAGGATAATGGGAACGATACCGTAATAACAGTAGTATCGTCCGTCAAAATAGGCGTAGTCGGTAAGAGCGATCTCGCCTGTCAGACCGCCCAAACGGTTGCGCTCGCTTTCGATATATGGATTGACCATCTCCTTCATGTAAGAAGGAGGATCGAAATCGAGATGAAGGTGACCGTTAAGGAAAGACCTTGCAGTATAACTGTATATGTGTTCAACGTTATGTATGCCGTCAAGATAGACGAAGCCTCCCTCATCCACATAGGATCCTGTTACGATCTGAGACCATATGAACGCGAGGAAGACGGATACTATTGCGATGCACATTATCTGTACAGGCTTGCCCGTATTCAGCGGCATGCCGAGCAGGCGGCTCTTAAGCAGCAGGATGACGGCTCCTAACATGAACAGCCCGGTGAGACGGATAAGGATAAATCTGAATGGTCTTACCGCATTGATCGTAACCCTTATATTTCCTTCTTCGATCAGGTTATCTATCTTGCATTTAAAGTGAGTCGAATTACCGTTGAGCTGAAGACGAAGATACTTGGATTCGGTTATCTCGTTATAGATATTTGTGTCGGGCAGCATGAAGCCTTCAAGGTTGGTCGCATCGTTTGCATACATGCGGATATTGTAGTTCTGAATGTAAGATTCGGCGGGAGTGATATCGATAAAAAGATTATTAACGTGACAGTCAAATCCCGTGATATCCACGATGGTCGAACCGTCATCATAAGACAGGCTGACATCGGGAGAAACAGGATCGTTGCCCAGGGATTCCCAGAACCTGAAGTTGAAAAGAAAACATTCTGCGAGAATGCAGATCACGAACCATATTGCAATATGAAGGAAGAAGCGCCGGATCTTATCCCGGCTGCAACTGCTGTCTGATATCCCCCTTAAAGACTGCATCTGAAATAACCTTCTTTTCGATCTTTCTTGGCTTTCTGCGACTGATAATAATTCACGAAGCTAACCTGACCATTCTATCAAGTATTTCATGATCTTTCTATCTTCTTTTTTTTACGCGGACAAACATGCGCGTTTTGATCCGCGAAAAAAATCCGGCCGGGATCGACCGGCCGGAGTCCATAAGATCATATCTGATCCTGTATATCAGTAACCGTAATTGTTTATACCGAGTGCCTTCTTAAGATCGTTAGGATCGTATGTGGCATCGATGGCTGTCTGTCTCGAGATATAGCCCATCTGATAGAGTCTCTGAAGATCCATGTTGAGAGTATGCATGCCCTGCTGGCTTGCAGACTGGATCGCACCGGGGATCATCTGGATCTTGTCTTCAAGGATAAGGCTCCTGATGGCATTTGTTCCGACCATGATCTCCGTTGTCAGCACACGGCCGTTACCGTCGGTCGTAGGAAGGAGCTGCTGGGAGATAACGCCGCGGATGCTCTGGGCAAACTGGGAACGGATCGTAGCCTGCATATCGATAGGAGAACCGTCGATGATCCTGTTGATCGTCTGTGCGGCGCTCTGCGTATGCAGTGTCGAGAGAACGAGGTGTCCTGTCTCGGCAGCAGTAATGGCGGCGGAGATCGTCTCGAAGTCACGCATCTCACCGACGAGGATGATATCAGGGTCTTCACGGAGAGCCGAATGCAGAGCATATGCGAAAGATTCAACGTCTCTTCCGAGCTCACGCTGATGGATCATGGCACGGTTGTGAGGATAGATATATTCGATGGGGTCTTCGATCGTAATGACATGCTTTGCTTCGTTCTTGTTGATGTAGTCAACGATAGCAGAAAGTGTCGTCGTCTTACCGGAACCCGTAGGACCCGTAACGAGGATGATACCGTTGTTGGCGGTAGCGAGAGTCTTTATTACTTCAGGAAGTCCCAAGTCTTCGAACTCGGGGATCTCAGCCATAAGAAGGCGGATGCTGCAGGCAAGATTATTGCGCTGGTGGTATACATTGGCTCTTACTCTGATGCCGTTGTCGATCATGCGTCCGACGTCAACGTCTTTTCCTGACTCGACTTTCTTGATCTCGTCAGGGGTAAGGATAGTATAGATCATTGCCTCTGCTTCTTCGGCAGTCGGACGTTCATCAAGAATATGAAGCACCCCATAACGTCTTACTGCAAGATTTGTACCCTGTGTGATGTGAACATCAGAACAGCCACGGGCAATCGCATAGTCCATTAATTCTTCAAAAGTCATACAAACACCTCCATGAGAAAAATATGACTTTATTATAAATCAAACATCAACAAAAAAATAACTATATTCCCCGCCTGAAAATTGGTAAAAATCAATAGAAGATCCTGATCCTTCCCCAGGCATCCGTCAGCTTTTCGACAGACCATGCCGCGTTCGCGGGACTCGTTGAAGGAAGGCAGATCCCATCCCTCCCGATATCGGGGAAGATATATTTCTGATAAAGCTGAAATGCTTTCTTTCCGTTAAGAAACACCGCCTGAATATCCGCGCTGTTTAAGATTATCGATATATCGTTGACCTTCACGCTGCGTATGGAAGAATCAGATGAACCTTCGATCTCACATGAACCGATAACGTCCCAGAGCGCGATATGATTTCTCAGCAGAAAGGCTTTCTTCTCATCGATGGTTAAAGGCGCATCCTCTCCGAAAACTTTAGCTGTCACTTTCCAGAAACGGTTCTGCGGATGCCCGTAAAAGAAGCCTTCTTCCCTTGACCTGACCGAGGGAAAACTTCCAAGTATCAGCACTCTTGAATCCTTATCGAAAACCGGCGGTATCGGATGTATGAGCATAAGTTCTCCATCAGGTTACTTTGCCGTCGAACAGGCCTGACCTTCTTTCAAGGACGATGTTCTTGACCAGATAGACAAGGGATGCGCTGACGATAGTGCCTGTTACCACTGCAGGCAGATAGACTCCGATCCCGTACATCGTATACAGGAAGTAGAGCTTATCGATCATCAGATAGTTCAGCATTATCACTTCAAGAGAGATCTTACCGAAGAACTTTATCACGGGATTGCCGATCTTGATGCGCGACATAAGGGTGATGACAAGGATCAGGAAGATAAGTTCGAACAAAGTCTCCTGACCCAGTCCCGTGAGCTTGTCGAGGATATGATGGGGTTTATAATCTTCTGTCCAGTAGATGCTTATTGAGATAAGGTTCCTGTGGATATGATCCATGATAATGAACAGGATGGATGATGCGATAAGGATCGATGCGAAGGCCTTCTTTATAACCTTGTTGATCTGCTCTTCCTTATATGCATAGAGCATTCCTATAGGGAACATAAAGATCGTGTTGTACCACCACTCGCCCTTAAACCAATAGGACATGATGCCCGTGGTCGAATGACCTGAGAAAAGACCTATCGTCATCATGATAAGGACCACACAGGTCATGATGATAATGCCTGTAAGAGGTTTCCTGATCTTCGCGAAAACAAGCCTGAATGCAGCGTACAGGATCATGATCTCAACAGCAAACCACATCTCGTTATTTACAAGGAATATTCCGAAGAAACTTAAGATAACTTCTCCGAATCCGAAGCTCTTACGGAAGATGATGTTGTTTAGCAAGGCATCGGTTAAATAGATGTAATTACAGATGAAGAAGGGAACAAGGACCGTAAATATCCTTCTTCTCATAAAGCCCTTGATATAGTGTTCGTCGGTCATCCGGCGTTTCAAAAGACCGAATCCCGAGCTGAAGAAGAAGAAAGCGACCGCAAGGATCCCGTAATAGTAGAAGAATTCCATGTCTCCGGCTTCACCGTTTGCTTCCAGCGCGACAACGGTCTGGTGGAAGATGATAAAGACAGCCAGAGCGCCCTGGATCTCTTTGCTCGATACACGGTCGAAAAATGCCGCATCAGATACAGGCCTTATCGACGACCCCGCGAAAAGGATCACACCAAGTACGGCTAAACAAATGTACAGAGCGATCGTCAGATCCACCGGTCTCCTCCTTTCCTCATCTCAGCAAACTGATAACGTTCAGCGTTATCGATATCAAGAGCATCGTTACGACAATGAGGATTATGATTATAAATCTGCTCCTCTCCTTCTTATGCCTGATCTCTTCGTCACCTAGCTCGACGGAAGCGTTGATAAGATCCTGTGCCTCCTCGCGCGTAAGTGTACCTTCTCCGTTTTGCCGTTCACCGGCAAGGATCTCCATTATGGAGACCCCCAGCAGTTCTGATATGGGTTCAAGCATTGAGATGTCTGGGAAACTTAAGCCCCGTTCCCACTTGGAAACAGCCTTGTCCGTAACGTTCAAAGCATCGGCGAGCTGCTTCTGGGTAAGTCCCTTCTCTTTACGCAACTCGGTTATAAGTTGTCCTGTTTTTTCTTTGTCCATTAAGACTTGTTACCTCAGTAAGCAAATTATAACCGAGTTGTCGTCCCGAATACAAGAACCCCTAAGATCAGGTATCAGCCTGCTTCTTTTTGTCTGTTATGGCATTCTTTATGTTCTTATAGAGTGCTGCGATCACGGTTGTTGTAACAAATACCGTTATTGCTCCGTATTTGCCGAAGAATCCGTCGTTGCCGGTCATGATGAACAGGTACATGACTGCGATGTGCATGATGTATACCGTAAGTGAGCACTCACGGCCGAGCCACTCTGCAAATGTTCCTTTGCCAAAGTCCGGATACTTAAGGCAGAGAAGAGCGATCACATATATAAGGATCTCACAGCTTACGAACGGAACGGCGGTCCCAAGCTTATAGTGGTTAAGCTCGAGGATGGCAGTCACGCAGCATATGATGAATACGATCCAAAGTACGGGAGCCGTGGCCTTGTGATCAAGGATCTTCTTTTCGAACCTCCTGATGAGCATACCCATCATCGTATATCCGAGTCCGACCAGGACCGCATTACGGAGCTGATAGCTTTCGCCGACACCCATATGCGACAGAACGACATAGCCCGCAACAAGGACAGGAGCTATAAACATCGCATATTTCATGACCTTGAGCTTATTCAGCAACAGCATGATGAGAAGTGCATAGAGAAGCGATCCTAAGTACCAGAGGTGCTCCGAGAAAGGCGAGAAGTTATAGAGCAGGAAATCAGTAAGCGCCTTGGGAGTAAAGCATTCGGCCATGCCCTTAAAGCTGCCCTCCGTAACTCTCAGATAGATCGCACGGAAGCCCATATAGAATATATTGGATGCAACGAAGAAAATGAGTATCCTCTTAGTCTGTTTCAAGAGGCGCTTCATCATCTCCTTGCTGTCTTCACGGTAAAGGAAATAGCCGCAGACTACAAGGAAGAAGGGTACGGCTGTCTTTCCGTAAGTGATGAAGACTTCGCCTGCCTTGCCGTCAAAGGGCAAGTGAATGACGATTACCAGGAATGCCATAACGATCCTCATCACATCTATCGAATGGATGTGGGAAGGAGTCTTCAAAGCAGGCTCAGCCAAAGTATTATTCTTTCCTTTGATAAGCGCGATCAGGAACTTATCGACACCGCTTATGACAGTTGCAAGACCGACAGACAAAAGGATAGTAAGGATGATATACATTCCGGGATTCGTTACCATGAAAACAGTGCCGTCATGAAGTCCTTTGAGGAAGAGATTATGTATGAGGTAGAGCTCAAGGGATATGGTGCCGAGGAACTTAAGGACCGGATTGCCGAACCTGACCTTCATCATGATGAGAAGAACCAGGCATACGAAGACTATTACCCACGGTAACTGAACTGACAGGCAGCGGATCTTATCAAGGTATTTGGGATCCTGCCCCGGAGTCTCGCTCCAGTATGAATATGTCTTGAGCATATATTGGGTCTGGAGTCCCAATACAAACGTAAGAGCAGCACAAACGGGAAGCAGTACCGCATACGCTTTCCTTGCGATCCTGCGGATACCGTCAGCGTGTTTGGAGAAGATGATACCGGTCACGAAAAGGAGTGAGGAGTTATACCACCACTCGCCCTGGAACCAGTAACTGCAGGACATGTCTTTGCCGTGGCAGAGCAGGAAGCTTCCCGTCATCATCGCTATAACGAACAGAGCCATGACAACAGTAGCAGCCGTACGGTTCTTTATAAGGCGGTAGATCAGGAAGAAAGCAAGATACAATACCGCGATCTCGACAATATACCACATGTGCATATTTATGAGCGACCATCCTGAGAGGACAGCCAGTAACTCCGGGGGAGTAAATCTCTTGCCGCAGATAAATGCCGCTATAGTAAATACCAGGATGCACATATAGAAAGGTATCAATATCGTCAACAGGCGCTTTTTGAGGAACCCCTTAAGGTAATTCTCTTTTGTCTTCAGGCTCGTATATAGTCCGTAGCCCGAAAAGAAGAAAAAGATACCTACAAAGAGAACTCCCCGGTCATCGAAGAAGCCTATCGCATCCGCCTGTTCCGCCAGTTCCTGCGCAAGATGGTGAAGGATGACGGCTACTGCGGCAAATCCCTTTATCGCTTTAGACGCATCAAGAGAGAGCGGTTCCTCCTGCCATTCATGCAGTTTTGAGGGCTTGCTTCCCAACAGCAAAAGCAGCGCAAGGGCAATAAGAACAATATATACAGGGAGGTTATAATTTGTGAGAGCTTTGAAGAAAGGCATTACGGAAGTCCCGGCCTTAGAATCGTTTTCCTGAGAATTATCTGTTGAGCCTCCATTCACGATCTTAAAGAGTTCAGCTCCTTCCGGACTTATCACGTCAGAAGCGAGCTCATCCGACAGCTTAACTGAACCCATAAAGCTTTCAGTTGCTTCATCCAGCTGCCTGATCTCTTCATCGGTAAAGGAAGTCTTTTTGCCATCCGTAGCGTTCATCAGCATAAAATTGAACTGATGCATCTTACCGGAAGCTGTTATCAGGGAGTACTGGTTCAGTCTTAAGACCGAATCTCCGGATACCTGATAAACGATCTTGTAAAAGGGGAAGCCGGATTTTTCCTCCATACCGTACCCGAACATCTCTGTTCTTTGGAAACTGTCAGGTGACATCCCGCGGATCTTGTCAGCAAACCCGGAATTCAGATCCGAAGCTACTTTCGTCTCGTAAACAATAACAAAGATCCAACTGTCGCCGCCGTCATACTTTGAAGTTTGGAGTTCCATCCCGCCCTGCGTGATCGTTTCCTTATCAACTCCCAATTCTTTCAGGAACGGATCATCTTCGTCCATACCGTTCCATATAACATTCACATATTCCGGCGGAACAGTCAGCGTGATCCCGCTTTCGGTCGTACAGATCTGCCCGTCCTCCGTGCCGTCTGCCAAAGATACTGTAAAGAATGTTGATAAGACCAGAACGGCCGAGATCAAAAAGCATAAGATTTTCCGGTAACTCATAGGGCACCTCCTGATGATTAGCTGATCATAATTTATCAGTTCGGGATGATCCTATCAATCGACCGTTGGTAGAATGCAATGTCTTCAGGCATTTGCGGGTATAATCTACTTTGAGTTTACAAGCGGGAACCCGTTGACAATTCTCATCAGATCCGGCAACAGATCAGTTATGATAAAGCCCTTTCATTTCCAATTTCATATATTCTGATGTTCCTGCCATTAGCCCGACAAGCGGGTTATCTGAACTACCGTCAGCACCGAAATTGAATCTGTAGATAACATCGTTATCGCCCAGATAATACAGGCTGTCTCCAAAGAACGAATCGTCTATCTCATAAGCGGGTGTTCCGTATTCTTTGATGAAAGCTTCTTTTCTCATACCGAATGAAATATCGTTAAGCTCAAAATCGATCCCTCCATCATGCCTGACCATAACAGCATCGACCTGATCACTTCCTTTTACGTGATCATAACTTTTATAACCATAACTGCGGTCTATATATGCGTAGAACTGCGGAGCATCGTGATGTGAATTATCACTGCCCATGGGCCACAGTGTTATATTGGAATTAAAATACTCGAAGTCTGTGTTATATCCCAATTTGGTCAGATCGGTAACCATACAGGGAAGCTTTACCTCATCGCCGTTGATCTTCAATGTCCCTGAGATCGGTCTGGAACCTTCAGCCGGAGTAAACTCTGTCGATGCAAGATCGCTCGCTGCAGTGCTTACGCCGGATACAAGCGCTCCGAATGCTCCGTATGTGAAAAACATCACTCCGGCCAGACCGATGACCGCACCGGTTATAATGCCGGCAATGAATCCCTTCTTGCCTTTTGCCGTAAAGACTATCGATATTATCAGCAGGGCGATCCCTGCAATAACTGCGATCACACTGATCAGGATAATCAACGAAAAAACAGAAGCGTTAGCCATGATCAAGCACCTCCATATTGACTGGTATGATCATTATATCATGCGGTCAGTCTTCCTTTGAATCAGTCCAGAGGTCCACCTCCTGACGGGGGATCTCCGTTTGACTCAGCAGAGTATAATCTTTCGTCTCATACTCGCATCTGCAGTATATATATTTTCTTTTATCGTAATCGTATTTGCTGATGGGGACCGTCAGGGTCTTGCCGTCATCAGAATATGTGCAGTACACATCCATCGCCATATAGGTTCTTGGAAGAGTTACTTTCTTTACTACTTCAAATGTCTCAAGTCCTCAAACGGATACATTATAAAATTTCATCCGCCAAAGCCTGCATATGGTATCCGGTTTATAAGACATGCCGCCGCATCTTCGATATCTTCAGGATCAAGTTCTTCTCCCTCACGCGCGCAACACTCGCACTCGTCAACAATGTTCTCGATCAGGACCATATCGATAAACAGCTGCAGCTGCGACAGTTCCTCTTCGGAAATGTCTGTCTCGCTCCTGTATCCTGACAGCACCGTATCAAAATAACCTTTCATCCCCTCCATGCGTTTTCCGGGATCCGGCTCACCCTGATACCATCCGGTCCCATGGATCCAGAGATTCGCCAGGTCAAACATATACCAGCAATAGATACAGTTGTCGAGATCAAATACCGTGATATCCCCGGTGTTCATGTCAACATGGTAATTGCCGTCACTGTAATCAAAATGAACAAGTCCGTAAACGTCCGGATCCAAATGAAGCTCACGAAAACTTTCCAGCCTCTCCCCGATCGCTTTTTTCAGGTCTTCGTATCCGTCGGGGATCAGAGCATCGATGTGCTCATTGTTGTATTTTTCGAAAAACTCCGGTCTTTTATTCACGGGCTTATATTCCTTGGACAGCCTGTGGATCGCGCCTAACGCTTTCCCCGTGTTATAGAAATACTCTTCAAGCGGTGCCCCGTCCCTGTATCTGTATCCGTTGTCCGAGATCAGCATTCCTTTGGCATAAGCAAACAGCATCACAAAACACTCTTTTTCTCCCGAAGAAAACGATTCAACAAAGTTCCCGTTTGAAGACGGGATCACATCCGTCACGGGGGCTCCGTTTACAGCAAGATAATGTATAAATTCTGCCTCTGCCAGATAATCCTCTTTTTCTCTGTCGCCAAGCATGGAAAGCCTTAATACATATTCCGGCTCCCCTTCTCTTACACATACATATACCAGATTCCGCCCGCCTTCATGGCCGGGTACATCGTATAATTCATATCCGTTCAGATCGTACAGATCTTTTGCATTTTCAAGTAAATTGTCCACTTATATCTCCTTGTCGTAAACTCAAAATATCTTTATCTAAGCTCTGTTCATTCAGAAACAGAACCACCTTCCTATAAGACGTCTCTTCATCCTCTCCCAAAAAAGCAGCGATAAGTACGGGAATAGATCCCGAAAAACACTATATGCTCAAACAAAATGAAATAGCACTATTCTTAAGCACTGTTAAAAACAGAGAATAATGCCGGATAAAAGATCAAAGAAAGGTTTCACACAGAGATTAAAACATACATCAGTCTTTATCGCAAGTATGGTATTCACTCTTTAAGACCGAAAAAACAATAAGGTCATGATACTGCCCGTTTTTTAAAAGGCTTTCCCGCAGTATGCCTTCTTGTACAAAACCGAGCTTCTGCAGCACCTTAATCGAACCTGCGTTACCCTTAATAACCTTTGCAACTATTCTGTTAAATCCATAATCCTCAAAACCGAATCTTAACATTGCATCCACTGCTTCTGTCATAATTCCCTGTCCCCAAGATCCTCTTTTCAAGCAGTAACTGATCTCTGCAGAGCAGTTGAATTTATCAATATCGAAAAAGCCGCAGTGTCCGATTAAAACATTATCCGTTTTTTGCGCAATCCCCCACCTGATACGCTGTTTCTCATCAAAAAATCTCTGCATTCCGGCGATCATTCTTCTGATATTTTCCATATCATTAACAGCATTATGTGTCAGATATTCACAGGTATCTTCATCAGATAAGACTTCTAAAAGACTTTTATCATCTTCTTGAGTGATCTGTCTTAATAAAAGCCTTTGGGTATTAAGCTCGGGAAAAGATTCAAATATAAGTTCATTCATTTGATGATTCTCCAGTAATCGTGATTTATCATATCTTTCAGCTCCTTATTCTTTAATAACCATATACTTATATTCGACTTTTACTGTTGGTTATTCCAATCAGCAATACATTTCTTGATTTGCAAGCTTGGAACCATTACACCATATCGAAAACGTCCCCAAAAATCTGTTCCACCACCGATGTTGATCCCTACTAACTGCATCTGATCAGAAAACACAGCACCACCACTATATCCTGGCGACACATAAGCACTATGCTTCAAAACTTGAGTTGGCGATCGACCATCTCTTGCATCAAAGGCAATCGTTTGGGAAGAGTCAATTTTACCATAAGAATGAGCAAAGCGATTCTCCATATCAGCAGGATTGCCAATTACTAAGATTCTATCATCCTTATTCGGGTTTTCCGAAGTTATTTCAGCTACTTCCAGTTTCTCCGGATATTGAAAAGAAATGATGGCTACATCGTTTTCTTCGTTCCTGTATTCGATTTTTGCTTCCGGCATTAGTGCATAATAATCAGTTAATGGTATGTGGCTTGTTAGTCCTTTTTCTTTTCTATATTCACCATAAGTAGGCGTTAGTGTTGTTGCAATAATGAAGCTTTTTGCATCTTTCGAATCGACAACATGACATGCGGTCAATGCATAATAAACACTGCCTTTACAATCATAGATCACCCCGCTTGCACCCGCAGAGTACGAGATAGATACTACGTTTTCTTCCTCTCTTTCCGACACAGCTATGATTCTTATATTGCAGCTTTCAACAGAGTTACTCTCAGCTTCAATATCACTGTAAACTCTATTTTTGCACTGGTAATCATATATACTAGGCCAAACTGCAGTACCAAAAACTACTGCCAAAAGCACAAAAGTCAGTATGCTAATTGTTGCTTTTTTCTTGGCCATCGTTTTCCTCTTTAAGAATTTTAAAACTTTCCCGACTAAGGATCTCCCTCTGTCTCCCATATTATATCATCGTAGTAAAAAGCTCCTGATATCATTTTTCAGACATCAAATTGGACTGGAAAACACGGTTGTGGATTGTTCTAAAAATGCGTCTGGGTTCATTTTCAGTTGACATTTTGTTGACATAGAAATTGAAAACTCCCTATTTACGGGCGTTTCCAGCGTTTGTAGACTATTCGTACTCTGTGCGGACTTCTATATGTTGTGTCTATCTCATTTCTATAACACAACATCTCGTAGCAAAAATCCCTATATTCTTTGTATTCCGTTTCGTTTTCGGATCTTTGGGGAACAATTTGGGAACATGCTTTTTCCTAATATAATCGTCCGCCGATACCATAGATCCCCGGTAGTTTGTTTAGTTAAAAAAACTGACAAAGCGACTGCTCTGTCAGATTCAATTATATACTACGATTTGTCGGTAATTTTGCGAAATGTCCGACTAATCACACAAGTTTATTTGCATGTGGATCAAGTATTGCCCCAGTCCTTCAACTCTCATTTTCTGCACAGGCAATGCAGGATCGTTCCGTCTTCCGGTCTGTATATTTTCCCCTTTTCGCAAAGGATTACTTCCATGCCTGCCTGGTCCGCGAACTGTATCAGATCATCTGATTCAAAAGCCTCCCAATAAATATCTGCATTGGCATACGGAAAGAATTTCCGGCCATCCAGGCAATTGGGATAATTCTCTTTCAGATAATTATAATCATGCGTCGAGAAACTGAGCAGACCGTCTGTCTTAAGGACCCTTTTGCATTCCGACAGATACCTGTTCTTTAACGCTTCCCCATAAAGCAGTCCGAGGGTCTGCGCCCAGATCAGCACGACATCGAAAGACTCGTTAGGGAAATCCAGATGCTCTCCGTCGTAATCAAAAAATGATATCTTATATTCTTTAGCAGCAGAGAGTTGCTTTACGCGTGTTATTACTTCTTTTGAGATGTCGATCCCGACAACTTCGAAGCCGAGATCGCATAATGCAAACGCTTCGCGACCCAAACCGCAGCCGATGTCCAATATTCTTGCGCCGGAAGGGAAGTGCCCCGCAACTGTTTTTTCCCATTCTTTTAATGCAGGATTCCAGTCCTGCATCTCATCAACGTTCTTGGTATCCTCATACCACTGTGAAACAATGTCATCCATATTTATAGCCGTTTGGAATCCTTATAAATGCGCGGATATGCTCATCCACAGGTCGCTCGATGATCACTGACCTGTTATTAACATTTCCTTCGACGGCGAGGATGGTATTCTCGCGCTTTTCGATTACTATACCGATGTGGTCGTGTTCCATGTTCTCGAAAACACGGTCATAAAGAACAATGTCTCCCGGCTCAGGAATAAAGTCCGCAACACCTTTGTAATATCCAATCTGAGGATTGCCAAGAGCAAATTCTTCCCACGCGATGCAGCCTGCCAAATGACATGTCCTGCATTCGTTCGGACGGATCGGAATATCGAAGCCCGCTTCCGTTATGCAATAATAAACGAAAGCCGCGCACCACAGACCGTCAGCTTCTTCCAGCGTCCACTTAGGGAACAGCTGAATGATCGGACCCAGGTTAGACTCTTTGCCTTCTTCAAAACCATGGAAAGGAGTCAGCGCCTTTTCTTCGGCTATTTCTGCCAATAATAATCTTGTTGCTTTCATCATGATATTAAAAGTTAATCGACAAAGGATTCCTTCTTTCCTTTGCCCCTCGATAGGGATTATAACATGCCCAGTAAAGAAAGATTGATTTTCTCTCGGGAGGCGGTATCTCTATCCATTTAATGGACATTCGAAAACTGAGTGTTATTTCTGATAAAAGCTCTTAACTGATCAGCGGGTCTGTTCCTTCTTTTTCATCATCAGGGAAAAACACAGTACTGCTAATAATATTAGCGGGATATTCGAAAGAGCATGTATCCATATCGGAATCTTAACATCATGGTTCATGAACACGACCATAACACTCGGGGAAGAATTATTGATTGCATGCATAAATGCTGCAGGCCATATTGAACCGGTCTTTATGGTGACGTATGTCAATACGGTTCCTAATGCCATGCACATAAGACACATCAGGATTATTCCAACATATGGAAAGCCCGGATAATCCATCCCGTAATTATGCCCCACGCATGTAAGAGGTGCGTGCCACAGACCCCAGATGATACCGCCGGTGATAATTGCTTTTGGCATTCCAATCAGTTCAATAAGCTTGGGCATCATATATCCTCTCCAGCCAAGCTCTTCGCCTAAGGCGGCAAATGATAACACTACACCGGATACAACCGCAAGAAGCGGATATGTGATCGCGACAAACGGTCTCACATCAGTTATCCCGAAAGCCTCAGGACACGACAGCCAAATTATAATGTCTCCCAATGTTGCATATATGACCGGAAGGATCACCGCCACCAGGAAAAACAACCATTTCTTCCCCTTAAGATCAATACCGAGCATCATTGAATCCTTGCCGGACAGTCTGAAACCTTCGCCGGTGATCTTACGTGTTATTATGTGAGCAGCAGTCGGAGCGAGCATTCCGAGACTTACAAGAGACATCAGCTCGGGCGTACTGCCGGACCAAGTGTGTCCCGTAAGGATAAAAACAAAAAATACGAGCCATGCCATCCCGAACGCTAATCCGAGATAGATCAATAATCTTTTCTTTTCGATATTCATGTCACGCCTCCTGACGTGCTTTATAGTAAACTGTGATCCTGTAAGAGATGTAGAAGATGATCAGGTTTATGACAGGAGACAGATAAGATGACAATGTTATCTCCGTCTGATACTTCATAAACCAGTTGAAAAATCTGATGAGAAACTCATTCCGTTCTGAGAACCAGCTCATATCAGCAAAAAGCATAAACCAGATCACAACAAACGCGATAAAAAGTACGATCGCGACCTTGGCAAGATTTCCTTTTTCCTTCCCGAGCAGGATATATAAAGGTAATTCAACAGCAGCAACCAGGATAATTAGAGATGCAACAGGAAGGACCAACACCTCACACATCCTGATCAGATCCTGTCCCAATCCGGGGGCCGTAAACGCAGCAATGATTATTCCTGCAATACTCAGTAACGATATCAGGACATACGCAGTTATCATTATGAAAACATACTTTGAAGCAACATAAGCGTTTGCCGCGACCGGGAGCGATGATACATAATTCTTTATCCTGGTGCATGAAGCATCCGCTTCAGATATTCTTGTACACCATAAGTCGATAAAACACACTATTGTGATAACAATACAGCCATATAAAGTAACAAACATTAAATCCAGCGTATTTACCTCTACGCCTGCATCGTTAGTTACAATGAGATCCATTCTTTCCGCCATGCTTCCCGGAAAGATAACCCGCAGGATACATAAAAGAGCAATAACTGACAACAGTATGATACAGATTCTTTTGCCTTTGATAGCGATGAAGTCTTTATACATTAATCCGCCCATCAGATCTCACCCCTCTTTCTCTCTGCTATACCGGTCGATATAAGATAAGATGCAATAAGACAAAGCACTGCCGCAGCTGCCAATATGAACCATCTGTTCTCCAGAAATATGATACCTTCTGTAATAAGTTCAAAAGGTTTCATTGCACGTAAAGCACCGATTATCCTGCCTGACGAACAAAGGAGGAAGACTGCCGTCATGATAAGAAGAGATATTATCCTGACGTAATCGGCATTATTCATCTTCACAAAGAAGATCAGGATCATCTCTAAAGAAGAGAATATCAGTATCAGCGAGGCTGCTGACAATACAAGCCCGGCGAAATCCCCGAAGGTCATTATATCCGTGAACACAGATAATAGGAATGACAGCACGAGACTTATGACCGTGCCCGTTCCACATGTCAGGAACAGCGTTATATATCTTGCGGTGACGCGCTGCTTTACAGATAACGGAAGAGCGCCGGCAACTACCGTAAAACCGGAATTTTTATCAGCTTCAAAGGCCAATGTCAGTGAATCTCCAAGGGAAGCCAGTGGCAAGAGCACCATGACAGATACCGCATACCAGAGCAATTGTACAGGCGACATAGGCATATCCGTTCCGCCGGCAAGATACTCCTTCTCGGCAAGTGCTATATTACCGATACGCGCAGATATCAACGCCATTACAGTAATTACAAACGACGATACTGTCACGAAAACAAAAGTGGCACGCATTTTTCGAAGACACATTAGGTCTTTTATGATCAAGCCCTTCATATCGTCACCCCCTGAAAGAAGCAACATAGAAGAGCATTATCTCCTCAAGGCTTGTCCGGTCGATGACTAGTTCCGGATAGAGCTTTGCGGCAGCTTTCATGTCGTTTATCAATACCTCAACACCGAATGTTCCCTCATGCACTCCGACGATCAGGGATTTGCTTATACTGCCGATCTCATCTTTCCTGCATTTGAGGATACCGTGCTTTTCCAGTATTTCATCCTTATTGCCTTGCAGGAATACTTTTCCGCCATCGATAAAGACAACTTCATCCGCGATCTTCTCGAGATCCCCAGTGATGTGAGACGATATTAAGATCGAGTGATCTTCCTCCAGAACAAACTCACGGAAGATATCCAGGATCTCATTCCTTACTATGGGATCGAGTCCCGCCGTCGGTTCATCCATGACGAGCAGCTTGGCGTTATGAGACAGGGCAACAGCTATCTGAAGCTTCATCCTCATGCCTCGGGAGAAATCCCCGCACTTCTTTTTGGAAGGAAGTGAGAACCTCTTCAGATAATCAAAAAAGACCTTCTCATCCCAATTCTTATAGATATGCTTCATCATTATATTGATGTCTTTACCGGTCATGAATTCATGGAAGCCCATCTCGTCGTAAACAACTCCAATGTCTTCTCTGAGCCTCGGTGCATTGCCTTTTATGTCTTCACCGAAAAGCTTTATCTTTCCACTGTCCGCTCTTATAACGTCCAGCATGATCCTGATCGTAGTCGTTTTACCTGCGCCGTTCTGACCAATAAATCCACAGACAGAACCTTTGGGGACCGCAAAACTTACATTGTCGAGCTTAAAATCACCATAATCCTTTACGACGTTATCAAGCTCAATAACATTCGTATAATTATCCATGTAAACCTCTGATTAATACTTTTGCTTCTCATCGTACAGCAGGTCGATCATTTCCTTGAGTTCATCCCGCGTCACCTTGCCGATGACAGCTTTATCACATGCCTTATCCAGGAGTTCCTGGATCTCAAACATCATGTTTTCTTTGACTATGTCGCTGTTAACAGCTTTAACAAAACTGCCCTTACCGGTTACAGATTCGATATAACCGTCGCGTTCGAGATCCTCATATGCTCTCTTGGTCGTGATGATGCTGATCTTTAGCTCTTTGGCCAGGACTCTCATGGATGGCAGGGCTTCGCCTGCAACCAAAGAGCCTGTCATGATCTGACTTTTGATCTGCTCCTCGATCTGCTCATAGATGGGCACACCGGAAGTATTGCTGATGATGATATCCATTCTTACCTCTTTGCAACTGCGCTTGTTGCAGCGGATCAGACAACCTATGCGCATTCAGAGTCTTCACCGCACAAACTAATTAGTGTATATATACATTATATACACCTTGGATGTGATGTCAAATGCTTTTTATGTTTAGCGGGTAACAGCTTCGAATAATGCGGGCGTTATTTGAAATAATTTCCGTTCGCTTTATGTGCTTTCGAGCTTTCCCTTCGGTACTTAAAATCACTTACTTCATTCAACTTGGCGGATTCAATATTGTCACCGACATGGTTGAAGAGTGGCTTAACTTCACGAAAAAAGGCAATACACTTTCAGTTTTAGCTAAGAAGGAGTTCGAGAGAAAATTCGAGAACGATCTCCAGCCCTATAACGAAGCTACCATTAAAGAATTTGTAGAAACCTATGGATAAGCCATGTGACACAACTGTAGTATGGGGCGGAGCTCTGGCGGTTCTTCTAGCTTGGATTCAAAGAGCACCTTATAAGGTGGCTCATATTAAGCACGATGTAAACGATTTTATCAAGAGAATCGGCGTCTATTACATGTGCATTGATGATCTTCCGCTATAATCATTCAATAAATAAGCCTCGGATTTTGACTCCGAGGCTTAGTGCATTAAATTCCTGATATTACAGAATAACTTTCTCTTGAATCATATTGTAACATTTTTATTCCGGCCCAAGCAACGGTTCCTGTATTTGCAAATAGTACTCTGTACCGATTTGTGACTTTCAAGTATTTTATTCCCCATTATTTAGTCCTATTAATATGCATTTATACAAGTTTCGTACTTTCCAATCTTTTTATTTAGTTGTCAAGGTTCACGCGCGGGCTTTCACCGCACCTTATCCGTTCCTTTCACAATATCTATCAGGAACAGATATGTTCCTATCACATACTATACAACATTCAATTTTGTTTTGCAAGTACATTTCTGTTCCTGTTTATACTTTTGGTGTTTACTTTTCCGCACAGTCTATGCTAAAATGCAGTTACGAAGGAGTGTGGATGCTTATGACAATTGGTAACAAAATCAGATATTATAGGAATCTTCGTGGTTATACACAGGAAGAATTAGGTCAAAAGATTGGTCTTCAGGGTGACAGAGTAAGGCAGTATGAAAACGGCATTAGAACACCTAAAGCAGACATGCTAAAGGCAATTGCTGATGCTTTGGATGTGGATGTTACCGCGTTGTCAGATATAAACATCACATCAGCGGAAGATATTATGCACATCCTTTTTGAACTTGAGGACCATTATTCTATAAGCATCGAGAAACAGGATGGTAAGACTGCGCTTATTATTGATAATGAAGTTGACTGTAATACAGTTCTCAACACCTATTTAAGTTATTGGTATGATAAACGTCAGGTCTTTGCTCTGGATAAAATTACAGATTTTGAAGATCCTCGACTCGAAGACTACAGGAGCTGGAGAGGTCGTTTCCTTAGTAATGAGATTGCTTTTGAGAGCGGCATTATTCGGAGTGTTGATGATGCTTACAGGGATGAAGTTGAACAACTTTCCAAAACAAAAACTAAGCACTGCGAAACTATATCCGATCTAATAAGGTTAATCTGCAGAATCTCTCCGGACATTCTTCTTGGTAAATACAATGAACCGCCGATAGATAATATCTATGGTTTTGTTTTTAATGCGGAAAAACTTTTAAATCCAGACACTTATTCATCTGAATACGCAGCATTTATATATGAAATGAAAAACTTAGAAAAACTAGGATGTAGTACACTTCGTACTATTTCATACACGGGATCTGTTCTTAAAATCATTTTCACAATTCAACTTGGCGGCTTCAATATTGTAACTGATAAGGTTGAAGAGTGGCTTAACTTCACAAGAAAAAGCAACACACTTTCAGTTTTAGCTAAAAAGGAATTCGAGAGCAAATTCGAAAATGATCTCAAAGCCTACAACGAAGCTACTATAAAAGAATTTGTTGAGATTTATGGGTAAGCCGAGCGATATGACTATCGTTTGGTGTGGAACGCTGGCTGTTCTCCTAGCTAGGCTAAAAAGGAAACCTTATGAGGTGACCCGCATCAAGCATGATGAGACGGAGCGGATCAAGAGATTAGGTGTCTATTACATGTGTATTGATGATCTTCCGCTATAAAACAACCCGGAATTAATGAAGCCTGCGAGTCATTTTTCGCAGGCTTCTTAGTAGATTTTATTCTGGAATATTCACATTAGAGGTTATTCAGCTGATATCTCATAACAACGGACTTCGCATTGCTCATCAGAACCGAATTTTCTCTGAGCCATGCATGACCTGACATATTTCATTCCTGCTTTTTCCATAACACGACCTGATGCAGGATTATCTATATTATGACAGGCACCAACTTTCTTATATCCGTTTTTAAACAGCTCCTCAACAACGGCTTTTACCGCTTCAGTCATTATCCCTTGTCCCCACTTATCATGCATAAGCACATAACCGATCTCAGGGACGCCGACACTGTTGATTCCAACGAGATCGATAACACCTATCGGTTCGTCATTCTCTTTTAAAGTAATTGCCCAACAGTATTCAGCATTCAAGCAAAACTGAAGATATGCCTGGGTTTCTTCCAGGCTTTTATGAGGAAACCAGCGGCAGTATTTTGCTACTCTTGGATCATATGTCCAATTCCTGTACATTGCTTCTGCATCATTCGCGCGAAATGGGCGAAGA
>JAEFAZ010000013.1 GCA_016292135.1 Saccharofermentans sp. | reverse complement strand
TTATAAGCTGCCATCGCCGCTTCTGGCGACACCTTATATAATTTAGTGCTTGTATCCTTTGATGTCTGAATCCTTACATAATTCTCTGCTCTGAAGCAAAGCTGGAAATACTCCCCATTGTTATTTATAAATACGTTAACCCCTTCTCCATCAAGACCATCAGGAAAATCAACACCAGCCTCCTGCCATTCAGAAGTATTGAATACTCCCGCAAGTTCTTTTACTGTATTCTCATCAGCATCAAATACACAAGGTACGATCCCGATATTAGACAAGCGGATCCTCGCATTTGATATATCACCGAAGGGTGCATTCGAAACAGCATTAACATTAGGAACAGCTTCTGTTGGATTGACCAAGGTACAGCCGGAAAAAGCAACCAGTATCGCCATGCAAAGTGCTAAGGCTTTATAGCTCTTCTTTGATGGAGTCTTAATACTGGCTATCCTTTTCTTCATTGTCTTGAATTCACTTCGCATTCCTGCGGATACAGTAAAACCGAAAGCAACTTCGGACTGCTGTCTTAAGATCGCAAATAGTGACTTGGCGTATTCCGAAGAGTATTCCCTTCCGAGAAGTCTTATCGCTTCTTCATCGCATGCTAACTCGCAATCGATGCCAGACATGAAGAACGCAGCCCAAATGATCGGGTTATACCAGTTAAGTGCCAAGATCAGGTATCTCAATACGATCCAGAAAGGATCACCATGCTTATAGTGGCATGCTTCGTGACAGATAATATATTCATTGTTTCCGTCAGACTTCTCATCAACATATATCTTATTGAACAGAAGAAACGGAGTGCCTTTATATTTTATTGCGTATATCTTAAGTCCGCAGGTCTGATCCTGACGGATAAAATACCTCTTACGTCTGCAGTACAGAATGAATCCGATGTTATAAACCGTAAATGCAAATATCAGTAAAGCGGATACTGACAGGCTTATAGTCGTTAGCAGATCAACTATATTCAGAGGCGTTTTGTTCTCAACAACCCTGTTTTCCACGCTGTTATTCTTATTTGTTTCAGGATAGACCGTCTGCTCCTGATCGATATTTACAGGTTGAATCGGCTCTACATCCACATTAGCGGTACCGTTTTCGGGTACTACTTCCGTCTGTGTTGTTACAGCCGAAACTGAAGGTGCTTCCAGGATCGGTAGATCGATCTTCAGGAAGGGTGAAACGATCATATAGAGAGGAATAAGCAACCACAGAGCATACTGATGTTTCTTCAGGATCTTTCCATCTGAGAGTTTTCTTATGATCATTATGAGTACAGCTAATACTGAGATGCCGATTATATAACGCAGCATATTATATCTCCTCGATCATTTTCTTGATCTCTGCTAACTGTTCTTCAGTCAGCGCATCTGAACCTATGAGATTGGCGATCATAAGACCGACGTTGCCTTCGTAAACCTTGTCTATGAAAGAATTTGTCTCTTCAAGTTCAGCTTCTGTTCTGTCTATTGCAGGATAGAATTTCTTAGTCCTGCCTACCTGCTCATAAGTAACCATGCCTTTCTCGATCATTCTCTTGAGCAAAGTTATGATCGTATACTTCGTCCAGCCCGTACTGTCAAGAAGCTCCCTTGTAAGTTCGGTGAGCGTCATACATTTATTATTCCAAAGACAATTAGCTATCTTCCATTCTGAATCTGTCAATCGCATAATGAAGTCTCCTTTACATTGGTGGACTATTGTCAACCACGAATATAACATGTTGGTGGACTATTGTCAACCAATGTGTTGTCACGTATATTATTCAGCGCTTTCATAACTATGCACTAACGACGGGGTAATTGACCAAGATGTTCATCCTCAAGTTACACTTTTCTATTCCATGTCTCGCCGTAAAGCTCGCTTCCGCCATCAGACAGTTGCAAAACTTTATGATCATTCAATATTTTTCTAGTGTTTGGAGGATATGATGAGAGTTTGTCAAAAGAAACAAAAATCTGTTTGTTGTACTGCACATACAGCAAATATCAAAGAAAAGATCGAATCTCGTGGAAAGTAATATTACTGTCGTTTGGGGCGGAACGTTGGCTGTTCTCCTGGCTAGGCTAAAAAGGAAGCCTTATGAGGTGATCCGCATCAAGCATGATGAGGCGGAGCGGATCAAGAGACTAGGTGTCTATTACATGTGTATTGATGATCTTCCGCTGTAAAATTACCTGAAATTATTGAAGCCTGCGAATCATTTTTCGCAGGCTTCTTAGTTAGTTATATTCAGGATTTATCGTTCTAATTAATTTGCATCCACCCAAAGATGATATTTGTTGCAATGGATGCATTTGAACAGATATCCCGACATATCTCCGTCCTTATACAAATACTCTTCAACTTCTTCCAAT
>JAEFAZ010000003.1 GCA_016292135.1 Saccharofermentans sp. | reverse complement strand
CACATCCTGGGGCTGAATTAGGTCCCAAGGGTTCGGCTGTTCGCCGATTAAAGTGGTACGCGAGCTGGGTTCAGAACGTCGTGAGACAGTTCGGTCTCTATCTATCGTGGGCGTAGGAAATTTGAGGAGTGCTGTCCTTAGTACGAGAGGACCGGGATGGACAAACCTCTGGTGTACCAGTTGTCCTGCCAAGGGCATAGCTGGGTAGCTAAGTTTGGATTGGATAAACGCTGAAAGCATCTAAGTGTGAAGCCAGCTTCAAGATGAGATTTCCCTCATTGATAAGGGCACTGGAAGACTACCAGTTGATAGGCCGGGCGTGTAAGCATAGAAATATGTTCAGCTAACCGGTACTAACGCCCGAAGACTTGACCACAAGTTATGTTCAATGTCTTTAAACAAAACACAATTAGATCCTACTCTGTCAGATCTTTGACGAGTGTTTAGTTTTCGGTGTAGTTTTGAGGGTATAAGACTCTCAACCATTCCGGTGGTGATTACGGCGAGGCCACACCTGTTCCCATCCCGAACACAGAAGTTAAGCTCGTTCGTGCCGACAATACTTGACTGGCGACGGTCCGGGAAGATAGGTTGCTGCCGGATTATACGGGGGCTTTAGCGCTAAACGCTAAAGTCCCCTTTTTTTGCCTCATAAAATATTACAAAAAATGTAATAATTACATTTGCTAAGAATATATTTATTGGTAAAATTATTAAGTAAAGCTTCACTTGGTTACCGTAAGAGGTGTTTTATGACTAAGATTTTGATAATTGATGACGATAATCAGATCGTTACCGGAACTTCCGAGATATTAGACAGTGCAGGATATGAAGTACTGTCGGCAACATCTGCCAAAGCAGGATATGACATAGCAGTTAACCAGTCTCCCGACATCATCCTCCTCGACTGGATGATGCCCGAGATGAGCGGTATGCAGTTCCTTGAAAAGTACAGGGAAGAAGGTTTTCAGACGCCTGTAATCATGCTCACCGGCAAGGGTGATGAAGCTACATACGAGTCACTGGCACTCGACGGCGGCGCCGATGTCTATATCGCCAAGCCCTATAATGCCAGCGCACTTCTTTCACAGATCAAGGCACTCAAGAGAAGACTTGAATATAACGACAAGCGCGGCAAGGAATCCGCGAACAGAAGAGTATATTGTGACGGTGAGCTGATCATCGACAACGACGCGATGCAGGCATTTAAGTTCGAGGAGAGCTGTGACCTTACCAACCGCGAATTCCAGCTCCTTCAGTATCTTGAGGAGAATGCCGGCCGCGTATGCTCCAGAGGCGAACTGTTGAAGCAGGTCTGGAAATACGATTTCCTTGGCGATGAGAGAACCGTCGATGTTACGATCAAGAGGACAAGGCAGAAGATCGAACCCGACCAGAAGTACTTCAAGTACATCCTGACAAGACGCGGCTTCGGTTACTTCTTCCCTAACGATCTTAAGTAAGATGAATCTGATTCTGTCCGTCAGTCTTTGGGACGCTATAAGGTGGAATCTGCCCCTCGCGATAGTTATCGCACTCCTCCTGGTCATGGCAGGTGTTGCCATGGGCTATATTGTCGGCAATACGTCCCTGCGCAAGAAAGTAACAGAGGAATACAGCAAGATCGCAGGCCGTGATCTTGTCAAAAAGTCTGTTCTTGAAGAAGTGGGGCTGGGTGTTATCGTTTACGACATTTCAGGTCTCGTCTATGCCAACGACAAGGTATTTGAACTGCCGGGATTCGGTCTTGGCAAAGGTATTCCCAAATCGCTCGATCTTTTCCTCGATGCTTATGATGACGGCGATAACAAGCTAAAATCTTCCTACATCCTGGGATGCGAGAACGGCATCAACATAATCAGGGCCAACTACTTATGCGACAAGCACATCTACGAGATCAAGATCGTGCGCAACGCCTTTGCGGACGATGAATACAAGGTCTTCCACGACCACGATCTCAAGATAGTCATCATCGACGATATCACCCAGATCAAGGATGACGAGAGGCGCCAGAAGGACCTTGCAGCCAATGTTTCACACGAGCTCAAGACACCTCTTACCGTCATCAAGATGAGCGAGTATTTCTTCGATAACATAACTCCCGAAAACATGCCCTCCTACGATGACATCAAGAGGTGGGGAGAGAGGATATCCGTCAATGCCGACAGGATGAGGGATATCGTCCAGGACTTCCTTGTCCTGTCAGAGTGCTCGCATGTTAACAGGATGACTGTTTTCGATATCAGGGATGATGTTTCCAAGGCTCTTTCCAACATTACGGATTACCCGGGAAGAGAGAATGTCCACTTCATTATGCCCGAAGACAGGCAGTATCCGCTGCTCTACGGTAATGCGAGCCTCGTCATGAGGGTCATAATCAACCTGCTTACAAACGCGGTCAAGTACATAGATTACGACGGCAAGACAGTTCCCAACGAGATCAAGATCATGATCGCCGTGATCGGGGACCAGATCAGCGTTCAGATAGAAGACAACGGCAGGGGCATACCCGAAGAGTCCCTGAACCACCTTTTCGAGAGGTTCTACAGAGTCGATAATTCAGGTTCCCGCGAAGTCGGCGGATCGGGCATCGGTCTATCGATCGCAAAGGAGATCGCCGAGATGCACGGAGGTTCCATAAGTGTCGTTTCCGGCGTCGGGACAGGGTCCGTCTTTAACTTCACGATGCCCACGGCTGAGGCTGTTTTCGAGACGGTCCATAAGGATGCTGCAAGCGGCGTCATAAGCGAGATCCAGATCTACAAATCGGCTGCGCAGTACCTCTGCATGCAGATAACCGAGGCGGTAAAGTCCTTTGAATATGAGGATATGTACGAAAAGGTCAAGGATTATGAGGAGTGCACGGCTGAAGGCAAGCACAAGGCCATGACGGCTCTCCTCAGAGCCTTTGATGAAGGGCGCTTCCGTTCCATGACCGAGGAACTCCTTTTCACGGAGGAGTTTGACGACATGTCGGATTACGGCGAGTACGATCCCGAGGATCCTGTAAACCAGATCCCCGAAGATACGGCTGAAGCCCTCTTTGACAGGGTAGCCCAGGCACAGGCTGAGATGCCTGCCGCACCGGAAGCCGGGACCGGGACAGAACAGCAGCCCATACAGGGCGCTGAGTACAGTCAACAGCCTGTACAGATTGATATCCCTGAGGAAACGAAAATTCTTCAGAATGTAATTAGCGAACAGCCCCGTGATGATGTATCCTATAGTCCCGAAGACGATGAGGCGGAGGAAATCCGCAGGCGTAAAGAAGAAGCCCGTAAGATACTCACGACTCCGGTCACACAGCTTAGTGCAACGCCCCAGGCTGCATCCGGCAGGGCTGCCATAGAGAAGATGAAGGAAAAGGCGGCTATCCATCCTGATTCTTCACCGAGAAGAACGGCGAAAAAGACCGAATCGGAATCGACCCTCAAGAGATTATTGGATGATTCGGCACCATTAGGCGAAAACTGATATCTTATCGGTTTAAGTAAAGAGAAGGCAAACATAAGTGACAGATAATACAGTAGATAAGACCCGTCCGTATGCTTACAAGATAACGGGTGGAAAGGCTCTCAAGGGAGATATAGAGATAAGCGGCAGCAAGAATGCCGCTCTCGGCATCATTGCTGCTGCCATGATGGTCGACGGTCCCTGCACCCTCGAGAATGTTCCCGATATTTCAGACGTCCATGTCATGGTGGATCTTTGCAGATCCCTGGGCGCCACGATAGAAGCACCGGACATCCACACCCTGGTCATAGATCCCAGGACCATCAATACATACAAGGCTTCCGGAGCTCTGGTCTCCAAGATACGTGCGTCCTACTATCTTATGGGCGCGCTCCTTTCACGCTCGGGGCAGGCTTCGATAAGGCTTCCCGGCGGCTGCAACTTCGGCCAGAGACCCATAGACCTTCACCTCAAGGCATTCAGGCTCATGGGTGCAAGGGGTTCGAGGCCCACGGACATCGATAACGGCATAGTCAACCTCAAGGCAGATCCCCTGCACGGCGCCAATATCTTCTTCGATATCGTCAGCGTCGGAGCCACGATCAATGCCATGCTCGCAGCCTGCAAGGCCCAGGGCAAGACCGTTATCAACAACGCCGCGAGAGAGCCTCACATAGTCGACGTTGCAAACTTCCTTAACGCCATGGGCGCAAGGATCAAGGGTGCAGGTACCGATACGATCAAGATCGACGGTGTTCCCGTGCTGCCCGGCAACTTCACTTATTCCATAATCCCCGACCAGATCGAGGCAGGCACCTACATGATCGCTGCAGCCGTAACAGGCGGCGACATCACCATACATAACCTGATCCCGCCCCACATGGACCCTCTGTCCGCAAAGATGCGTGAGATGGGATATACGATAGAAGAAGGCGACGATACCATAAGAGTCTATAATCCTTACCCGGATGAGGAACTCTATGCGATCAACGTCAAGACCAGTCCCCACCCCGGGTTCCCGACGGACCTTCAGCCCCAGACTGTAGTCCTTCTCTGCAAGGCAGCCGGCATGAGCCGTATGCACGAAAACGTATGGCAGAGCAGATTCCAGTATGTTCCTGAACTTGCCAAGATGGGTGCCAATATCACCGTCTACGACAGGATGGCGCTGGTCAACGGAGTCACGGACTTCAAGAGCGCAACGGTCGAGGCGACTGACCTGCGAGCCGGTGCCGCACTTGTGTGCGCAGCGCTTGCGGCCGAAGGCACATCCTTCATAAACAACGCCCAGAGGATCGACCGCGGATACGAGCATATCGTAAGCAAGCTTACGGCTGTCGGCGCAACGATCGAAAGGGTCAATGTTGACTATACTTCGGAGGACACCGAGGCATGAGGGACGGATTGGAACTGATCCCTCTTTATTCGTCTTCCGGCGGCAATTCAACCCTGATAAAGTGCAACGGATCCTGCTTCCTCATCGACTGCGGCAAGAACTGCAAGCAGACGGAAGCAGCTCTCATGAACGTCAATGTCTATCCCGATGACATCGACTGCATATTCGTAACCCACGGTCACGGTGACCATATCGCAGGAATCGACGTGTTCGTAAGAAAACACCATGCTGCTGTCTTCGCGACATCCGTATCCCACAGGAAGATGAGGGAGATCGCGACCAAGGAGAATACAGCTTCCCAATACATAACGATCGATGAGAACGAGGTTGTGACACTGGATTGTGCAGCAGAAGTAATGGCGCTGCCGACTCCCCACGATATCGCGGGTTCCGTCGTCTATAAGATAAAGAATCTCATAACAGGAAAGTCCGTAGCGGTCATGACCGACCTCGGTGAATTCACGCCCGCCATGGAAGGTTTCTCCCAGGGCGTCGATGCGATCCTCATCGAATCCAACTACGATCCGGTTATGCTCAAGACCGGCCCCTATCCTTTCCCCCTTCAGAGGAGGATCAGCGGCGGCAAGGGCCACATCAGCAACGAACAGTGCGCAAAACAGGTAAAGAGGCTCTACGATTCAGGCACGAGAAAGTTTATATTGGGACACTTAAGCCCCAACAACAACACCGACGAGAAGGCGCTGGAATGCACCGAGAAATATATGGCTCAGTTCGGTCTCGTAAAGGGCAGGGATTATGAGCTCAGGACTGCGGATAAACTTAAGCCTACAGCAGGGTACGAAGTATGAAGATCAGGATCATAGCTCCCGGCAAGATAAAGGAAAAATGGCTCAAGGACGGCATTGCGGAATACAGCAAGCGCCTGTCAGGTTATGCCGAGGTCGAGATAACAGAAGTCCCCGATTCCCCTGACTCCATCCCTGAAGCGGAAGGCATCAGGCGGGAAGGCGAGGCGATACTCTCAAAGATCTCCGATAAGGACCTGGTATGGGTAATGGATCTTCACGGCAAAGAAGTTACGAGCGAGGAACTCTCGGAATACCTCATCGAAGACATGGAAAAGGGCGGAGCGAAGATCACGGTCGTGATCGGAGGATCCTGCGGCATTTCCGATGAAGTCAGGAAGAGGGCATCGAGAAAGATCGCCTTCGGAAACATCACGCTCACCCACCAGATGACCAGGCTCGTACTGATGGAACAGCTCTACCGCGGTTTCAAGATCGCAAGGGGCGAGAAATACCATAAATAAATTCATGTTTGACAAATCAGGGATTGATGATTATAATTTCAAACGTCAAGAAATTCTTTAGTCAACTAAAGAAAATTACAAAAAGAGGGAACTGATATGGGAGAAAAGTTTTATACACCGGACGGCTTTAACGACATGCTCCCGTCCGTATGCACCTTCCAGAAGGACTGTGAAGGCAAGCTCCGTGAGCTTTTCGCGCTCAACGGATATAAAGAGATAATGACGCCCGGGATCGAGTATTGCGATATCTATACTTCGACGGGCTTTGTTGCCGAGGAGGAGATCTATAAGCTCACCGACCAGAAGGGCAGGCTCCTCGCGATAAGATACGACGGCACGGTTCCTGCCGCACGTTTTGCAGCGACTTCCTATAAGGATTACGAACTGCCCGTAAGGCTTTCTTATATCGAAAACATGTACCGCTTTAACCAGATGGGCGGCGGCAAGCAGAGCGGATTCACGCAGGCAGGCGTGGAGCTCCTGGGTGCCAAGGGGCCTGCAGCCGATGCGGAGGTAATCGCCCTCGCGATCGCTTCCGCAAGGGAGATGGGCATCGAAGATCTCCAGATCTCCATCGGACAGGTTATGTTCATCGAAGGTCTTGCAAGGCAGATGAACATAGGCAGGGAAGACCTTGCCGTGATAAGGGAAGCGGTCGAAGCCAAGGATTCCGTCACGATCGATAAGACCGCCGACAGACTGGGGCTCGCTGACGAGGACCGCAAGACTCTCCTGATGCTCCCCGAGTGTCAGGGTCAGTATGACGTCATAGATTCCTTCATGGAAAGAGTCACAGACGGTACTGCAAGGGAAGTATTGCAGTACTTGAAGGAAGTACTGGATTGTCTCGATGAGTACGGCGTTCTTAAGTACATTACAGTGGACCCGGGCCTTATCGGAAGCATCGATTACTATACAGGCATTATCTTCAAGGGTTATACCTACGAAGTCGGATTCCCGATCATATCGGGCGGCAGATACGACAATGTCGTAGGCAAGTTCGGCAGGGAAGCTGCTGCAGTGGGATTCTCACTGTCCATCACGCTGGCCGTCACGGCTCTGATCAGACAGGATGCCGTCATGCCGGATCCCGCACCCGACGCTGTCATCGGATTTGACTCCAATGTCAAGGGTGCAAGGGCTTCCGCTATCGCTCTCGCCCAGACCATGAGGGCAGACGGGACCAGGGTCGTGTTCGATCCGACCGCCATGAGCGAAGAAGAACTTGAAGCTTATGCCGACAGGGAAGGCATAGATGCTGTCTTCTATATCAACGAAGGAGGGCAGGAGCAATGATCACGATCGCATTATCCAAGGGAAGGCTTGCCGACCAGGCATTGGATCTTCTCGAAAAAGCAGGTTACGACGTATCCGCGGGAAGGGAAAAATCCCGTAAACTCATACTGGAAGACCCTAACACCGGCTTAAGGTTCATCCTGGCCAAGCCCGCCGATGTGCCTACCTATGTCGAGTACGGCGCGGCAGACCTGGGCGTTGTCGGCAAGGACACCCTCCTTGAAGAAGGAAGACAGCTCTATGAGGTCATTGACTTAGGCTTCGGCAAGTGCCGCATGTGCGTTGCCGGTCCTGCGCAGCTCAAGGGCAAGCTCGACACGATCCCCAACAAGAGGGTCGGAACAAAATACCCCAACATCACCAGGGCATATTTCGAGGGAGTCAAGAAGGAGAGCGTCGAGATAATCAAGCTCAACGGTTCCGTCGAATTAGCTCCCCTCATCGGCCTTTCCGAGGTGATCGTGGATATAGTCGAGTCCGGAAGGACCCTCTACGAGAACGGTCTCGACGTTCTGGAGACCGTTGCGGACATTTCCGCAAGAGTAGTCGTGAACCGCGTGTCCATGACGATGAAAGCAGACGAGATCAAGCCCATGATCGCCAAGCTCAAGGAGCAGGTGGAGATCATGAACAAGGCAGATTAAGGAGAAGGAAGACATGAAATGCAAGATGGTAAAAGGGAGCAAGGAAAATCTTAAGGAGCAGTGCGCTCTCCTCGGAGCACGCGGCAAGATGGATCTCGGTCCCATAATCGAAACGGTTAATGCCGTTATCGAAGATATAAAGCAAAACGGCGACAAGGCAGTCCTGGCTTATACGAAGAAGTTCGATAAGGCTGACCTTACGGCTGAAGGCATGAAAGTAACGCAGGAAGAGATCGACAAAGCATTAGGCGAAGTCGATCCCGAACTTATCGCAATACTGAAGAAAGCCGCAGCCAACATAAGATCCTTCCATGCAATGCAGAAGGAAGAAGGCTTCATGATGGAAGTCGGCAAGGGAGGCAAGGTAGGAGCAAAGGTAAGGCCCATCTCCGTTGCAGGTATCTATGTTCCGGGCGGAACGGCACCCCTTCCTTCGACAGTCCTGATGGACGTTATCCCGGCATCGGTCGCAGGAGTTCCGAGGATCGTATTTTGTACTCCCCCGAGAGCCGACGGCAGCATCGCTCCGGTAATCCTGGCGGCAGCCAGCATCGCAGGCGCGACAGAGATCTACAAGGTCGGAGGAGCCCAGGCAGTAGCCGCTATGGCATACGGTACCGAGACGATCCCGAGAGTCGACAAGATCTGCGGCCCGGGCAACATATATGTCAATACGGCCAAGAGACTTGTTTTCGGACAGGTGGACATAGACATGTTCGCAGGTCCTTCCGAGATCCTGATCATTGCCGACGGAACGACCGATCCCGAGTTTGCAGCTGCGGACATGCTATCCCAGGCTGAACACGACAAGATAGCTTCCGCGATCCTCGTTACGACTTCACAGGAATTCGCGGACAAGGTAATGGAAGCAGTCGACAGAAGGTCAGAAGAGGCTCTGCGTAAGGATATCCTCGCGGAATCCCTGCCCAACTACTGCTCGATCATCGTATGTGATGATCTGGCTACGGCAATAGAGTTCTCCGAAGAGATCGCTCCCGAACACCTGGAGCTCCTCCTGGAAGACCCCGAAGCCGTATTGGATAAGATCAACAACGCGGGCGCGGTGTTCATGGGAAGCTGGTCACCCGAGCCTTTGGGAGATTACTTCGCAGGCCCCAACCACACACTGCCCACATCCGGCACGGCAAGGTTCTTCTCGCCTCTCAATACCGGAGATTTCTATAAGAAGATGAGCGTCATCAACTACAACGAAGAGTCGCTCAGGGAAGTATATAAGGATGTTGCCGCATTTGCGGAAAGCGAGGGACTTACATGTCACGCCGCATCCGTAAGAGTGAGGTTCGAAAATTGAATAACTACTGGAACAAAAAGATAAACAGCATAGAGCCCTACGTGGCAGGCGAGCAGCCCGCCGAAGGCGTCAAGGTCATTAAGCTCAACACCAACGAGAATCCTTATCCGCCTTCGCCTGAATGCAAAAAAGCGCTCGAGTCCTACGATCTGGCCGACTTAAGGCTCTACCCGAACACCGATGCCATGTCGATCAAGGAGGCAGCTGCCAAGGCGGAGGGCGTAGCCCCGGAGAACGTCTTTGTCGGCAACGGATCCGATGAGGTCCTGGCTCTTGTCTGGCAGACATACTGGGAGAAGGAATACGATCAGGACAAGGCTGTATTGGTCCCCGAGATCTCATACAGCTTCTATCCCGTCTATTCGGATTTCTACTCCGTAAGATGCCGCAAGATCCCTCTCAAGGATGACTTCAGCATAGACTGGCAGGACTATGCGGATGTCCCCAACTGCGGGATCGCGATCGCCAACCCCAATGCCCCGACATCCAAGGTCATGCCTCTGGAAGACATCGAAAAGATCCTTAAGGCAAATCCGGATTCGGTCGTCATGATCGACGAGGCCTACCAGGCGTTCGCCGAAGACTATGTGTCGGCAGTTAGCCTGATCGGGAAATATAAGAATTTGGTCGTGGTCAAGACCATGTCCAAGGCATATTCCCTCGCAGGGCTTAGAGTCGGTTATGCCATAGCAGACAAGGACCTGATCGAAGGCCTCATAAGGGCAAGAGATTCCTTTAATTCCTATCCCGTTGACAGGCTTGCCCAGCTGATCGCTTCGGCAGCCCTTGGGGACCGGGAATACTACGAGGAGACCAGGGCTAAGATCATCAGCACGCGTAAGCGCGTTGCAGAAGAGCTTAAAGCTCTGGGATTCACCATGCCGGATTCCGGCGCGAATTTCCTCTTCGCCAAGCCTCCGCTCCCCCTGAAAGCCGAAACGCTATACAAAAATCTTAAAGCAAAAGGTATACTTGTAAGGTACTTTAATAAACCCGTTATCGGGGATTACTTAAGGATAACGGTTGGAACCGACGGTGAGATGGATGAATTCATCGCCCGTGTAAGAGAGGAGATCGACTATGTCAAGAACAGCTAAGATCAGCAGGAAGACAGGCGAGACAGACATTCAGGTTGCTGTCAACATCGACGGTGAGGGCAAGTCCTCCATCGATACCGGCATCGGGTTTTTCGATCACATGCTGACGGCACTGTCCAAGCATTCCGGGATCGATCTTGATATCACCTGCAAGGGTGACCTCTACGTGGACGGGCATCATTCTGTCGAAGATGTCGGCATCGCGCTCGGCAAGGCTTTCGCGGAAGCACTGGGTGACAAGGTCGGAATCGTAAGGTTCGGCAGCGCATCCTGTCCTCTGGACGAAGCTCTGGGCGAAGCGGTTGTGGATATTTCCGGAAGGGCCTATCTCGTATACGAATGCACATTTGCCCAGGACAAGATCGGCGAGCTCGATTCCCAGCTCATCGAGGAATTCTTCAGGGCGTTCGCTTCCAATGCGGGCATCACGCTGCACGTTAAGTGTAACTACGGCGTCAACGACCACCACAAGGCCGAGGCTATGTTCAAGTCGACGGCAAGGGCATTGAGACAGGCTGTCTCAGTCGATCCCAGGTTCGGCGACCAGGTAGCTTCCACCAAGGGCGTACTCTGAAATATTTAGTAAATACTTTTAAGGAGATATACAAAAATGCTTATCAAGGACACAGATTTCATCGACCTTCCCGTATTCTGCAAGGGTAAGGTAAGGAACGTTTACGACTTAGGAGACTCTCTCCTCATGATCGTTACCGACAGGATCTCGGCTTTCGACGTCGTTTTCGACGAGCTGATCCCCGACAAGGGCAAGGTCTTATCTTCGATCTCGGCTTTCTGGTTCGATTTTACCAGGGACGTCATCGGCAACCACGTCATCACGACGGACGTTTCCGAATATCCCATGGGTCTTGATAAGTTTAAGGACGAACTTCAGGGCAGATCCATGCTCGTAAAGAAGGTCGACATGCTCCCTGCAGAGTGCATCGTCAGAGGCTACCTTGAAGGTTCCGCTCTGAAAGAATACAAGAAGTCCGGCACGGTAGGCGGCATTAAGATGCCTGAGGGCATGGTACAGGGCGACAAGCTCCCCGAGCCTTTGTTCACTCCTTCCACCAAGGAAGAGAGCGGTCACGATATCAACATCACATTCGAGCAGCTCGTTGACCTCATCGGTGAGGAAGATGCAACGGCTCTCCGTGATGCTTCCCTTGCACTCTACAAGAAGGTCTCTGAGTTTGCTCTCACCAAGGGCCTGATCCTTGCCGACACCAAGTTCGAGTTTGGTAAACTCGACGGCAAGCTCGTAGTTGCAGACGAGATGTTCACTCCTGACTCTTCCAGATTCTGGGATCTTGAGGATTACCAGCCCGGCAGAGCCCAGAAGAGCTTCGACAAGCAGTATTTGAGAGAGTGGCTCGAGACACTGGACTGGGATAAGACATATCCCGCTCCGACCCTCCCGGAGGAGATCATCAGCAAGACTGCAGAGAAATACCGTGAGTGCTATTCTCGCCTGACGGGAAAGGAAATCTGATAAGTGATATCTATCGTTGATTACGGCATGGGAAACCTGGCTTCAGTCTATAAGGCACTGAAGTACATAGGTCAGGATGCCACGATAACATCTGATCCCGAGACGATCGCCCTGTCTTCGGGTCTCATAGTTCCGGGCGTAGGCGCTTTCGGCCCCGCCATGGATGCTTTGAGATCCAAGGGTCTCGATGACGCGATAAAAGGATTTGCCGCTACGGGAAAGCCCGTCCTGGGCATCTGCCTGGGCATGCAGCTCTTCCTGTCGGCTTCCGAGGAAGGCGCGGCGCCGGGTCTCATAGAAGGACTCGGTCTTATACCGGGCAAGGTAATAAAGTTCCCGCAGGACAAGACTGTTGATGCCGGTCTTAAGGTTCCCCAGATGGGCTGGAACAAACTGGAGGATGTCACGGGCAAACTGATGCGCGAAGGTGATTACGTTTACTTCGTACACTCTTACTACTGCGCTCCCGACGATGAGAAGGCGGGCTGCGCGAAAACGACATACGGCATAAAGTACACCGTTGCCCTCGAGAAGGACAACATATTCGCAACCCAGTTCCACCCGGAGAAGAGCGGCGAAGCCGGACTTCAGATGCTGATAAGGTTTGCAAGGGAGGTCTGACATGATCATATTCCCGGCTATAGATATTAAAGACGGCAACTGCGTAAGGCTCGTCAAAGGAGACTTCGGCACGGCTTCCAAGGTCGCCGAGGACTACATGGAGACAGCCAGATCCTTCGAGGAAAAGGGTGCTGAGTGGATCCACATGGTGGACCTGGACGGTGCCAAGGCAGGAAGACCCGTCAACACGAAGATATATGAGGACGTCTGCCACAACACGGGACTTAAGGTCGAAGTCGGAGGCGGTATCCGCAACATGGAGACCATAAGGGAATACCTGGACATGGGCATCAGCCGTGTCATCCTGGGTTCTGCCGCACTGAAGGCCCCCAAGCTCGTTGAGGATGCGATAGATCTTTTCGGACCCGAAAAGATCGTCGTGGGGATCGACTCGATGGACCGCATGGTCGCGACCGAAGGCTGGCTCGAAGCATCGGACGTCAACTACATAGATCTGGCATTAAAGATGAACGGGATAGGAATTAAGTATTTTATCTTTACCGATATCTCGAGAGACGGCACTCTTACGGGTGTCAATGTGGAACAGTTAGCCGACCTGGCAGATGCCCTGAAGGACAAGGCGTATATCGTAGCCAGCGGCGGAGTAAAGACGATGGATGACATCGTTGCCTGCAAGGAGATGGGCCTTTACGGCGCCATCTGCGGTAAGAGCATCTACAGCGGGACATTGGATCTTGCTGAGGCGGTAGAATATGCAAAGGAGGGAGAATGATGCTTGGCAAAAGGATAATACCCTGTCTTGATGTTAAAGACGGAAGAGTCGTTAAAGGCGTCAACTTCGTATCCTTAAGGGATGCGGGAGACCCTGTCGAGTGCGCCAAACAGTATAATCTCTCCGGCGCGGACGAGCTCGTCTTCCTTGACATAACCGCAACACTTGAAGCAAGGGATACCGTTATCGACATGGTCGGGCGCGTTGCCGATGAAGTATTCATCCCCTTCACTGTAGGCGGAGGCATCAGGACAGTAGATGACATCAGGGCCATCCTTAACGCGGGAGCCGACAAGGTCTCACTTAATTCCGCGGCAGTCAGAAACCCTGACTTCATAAAGGAGGCAGCCGATAAGTTCGGCTCCCAGTGCATAGTCTGCGCTATAGACGTCAAGAGACGCGAGGGTCAGGAAGACAAGTTCCCTTCAGGCTACGAAGTAGTCGTAGCAGGCGGCACGAAGCCCGCAGGGCTCGATGCATTGGAGTGGGCAAAGAAGGCAGTATCCCTAGGTGCAGGCGAGATCCTTCTTACTTCCATGGACAAGGACGGTACCAAGAGCGGATTCGACAATGAGATAACGGCTCTTATCGCTGACAACGTGGCAGTACCCGTCATCGCATCCGGCGGAGCGGGCTCCATGGAAGATTTTTACGACGGGATCGTCAAGGGCAAGGCAGATGCCGTCCTCGCGGCATCCCTCTTCCACTTCGGCGAGATCAGGATATCAGATCTTAAAGAATACCTGTCATCCCGCGGGATCCCGGTAAGGACGATCTCACGCGAGCTTGACATGTGGGCCCACATGAAGAAGAATTCAGACGGCATGGTTCCCGCGGTCACGATCGACAGCGCCAGCGGCGAGGTCCTCATGATGGCTTACATGAACTATGAGGCTTTCGAACTTACCTCAAAGACAGGATATATGCACTACTATTCGAGGTCACGCAACACTCTCTGGAAGAAGGGCGAGACTTCAGGTCATGTCCAGAAGGTCGTATCCTGCAGGATCGACTGCGACAGGGACACGCTCCTTTACGAGATCGAGCAGACAGGTGCAGCCTGCCACACGGGCAACAGATCATGTTTTTATACCAGACTCGAAGAGTGGGACTTTTCGGGTGACGATCAGGAGGAATGATATATGCAGATCATCGATGAACTCTATAGAGTGGTAATCGACAGGAAAGAGCACCCCGTAGAGGGTTCTTACACCAACTATCTTCTGGAAAAAGGTACCGAGAAGATTGCCAAGAAAGTGGGCGAGGAAGCAGTCGAGACTGCCATAGCCGCAGCCAAGAACGACAGGAGCGAGATCATCGCCGAGATCGCCGACCTTCACTACCATCTTCTGGTCCTCATGGCTGACCGTGATATCACACTCGACGATATCGAGAAGGAATTAAGGTCCAGAAGAGGATAATAGTCAATATTTTCAAAGTTGTATTTGACTTTTAATATGGCGCGTGATAGACTATTCGCGCTAAAAACCGCTTACGGTCTTTTTTTATTGCGCGCTTTTTTGAGCAGAAACGCAATGAAATAAGGCTCCGGCAGGTAATCAACGGAGGTATTCTGACATGGCAAAGGCAAGCGCTCGCGATAAGCTGACACTCGCATGTTCCGAATGCAAACAGAGGAACTATCAGACATATAAGAACAAGAAGAATGATACCGACAGACTGGAACTCAAGAAGTACTGCCCTTTCTGCCGTAAGCACACCATTCACAAGGAAACAAAGTAATCTTAACAGAGGGTTATTAAGATGGCTGATAAAAAGAAGAACATCTTCGGCCGTATTGGTCAGAAGTTTAAGGAAGTTATTGCGGAGCTCAAGAGGGTCCAGTGGCCCGACAAGACAAAGCTCAAGAATACTTCTGCTGTTGTTTTGCTCGTAATCCTTTTCTTTGCCGTATATCTGACGCTTATCAGTGACGGCGGAAGATGGATCCTCGACAAGATCGGTTTCTATGACACTGTAGAGACCACGACAGAAGCTACCAGCGAAGAGACATTCGATCCTTCCGCTACGGTAGAGACAGGTGATACTTCTGCATCCGTTGCAGATGAAGGCACCACGACTACAACAGCGCCTGCAGCATGATGAGCCGGAAGGGACCTGATGCGTTCCTTTCAATGATGGGAGAATTGATACATGTCTGAAGAAAGAGAAGCCCGCTGGTATGTCATTCATACCTATTCGGGATATGAAGACAAAGTAAAGCGTTCTTTGGAAAATATCGTTACGGGCCAGAACCTCCAGTCTGTCATCCAGGAGGTATCGGTTCCTGTCGACAAGACAGTCGAGACCCGCGACGGAAAGAGATATGAGACCGAGCACAAGAGGTACCCCGGGTATGTATTCCTGAAACTCGTGTACGGTTACGACGATGAGGGTGACAAGAAGCTCTGGTATCTCATCAGAAATACACAGGGTGTTACGGGTTTTGTAGGGACTAACCCCAACAAGCCTCTTCCCATGACCGACAGCGATCTTATCGCCATGGGTCTTGTGGAACCCGAGAAGGTCGAAGTCGATTACGATGTAGGCTCTCTCGTAAGGATAACTGACGGACCCTTCCGCGACAACAAGGCTGTTGTCAAGGAGATCAACAAAGACAAGCAGCAGGTTACTGTTGAAGTCAGTCTTTTCGGAAGGGAAACACCTCTTACGCTCGATTTCATCAACGTAAGAAAGATCTAAAGTACTTAACAGGATAAGATCCGTTAAGATAGAAAATTAATTAAATGGGAGGCACGCTTTATGGCTAAGAAGATCACAGGTTATGTAAAGTTACAGATACCTGCAGGTAAAGCAACACCAGCGCCGCCGGTAGGACCAGCTCTCGGACAGCACGGAATCAACATCCAGCAGTTCACGAAAGAGTTTAACGAGAGAACACAGAAGGATGCAGGAATGATCATTCCTGTAGTCATCACAGTTTATGCTGACCACTCCTTCTCATTCATCACAAAGACTCCTCCGGTACCGGTATTGCTCAAGAAGACGGCAAAGATCGAGAAGGCTTCCGGCAGACCTAACACACAGAAGGTCGCAACGGTTACTTTCGACGATTGCAGAGAGATCGCTAAGATCAAGATGCCCGACGTTAACGCAGCAGATATCGACGCTTGCGCAAGAATGGTAGCAGGTACTGCCCGCAGTATGGGTATCGTTGTAAAATACGACTGACGGAAAGGAGTAAAAGAGTATGAAATTAGGAAAAAGATATTCCGAGATCAAGCAGCTCGTTGACAGATCAGTACTCTATGATCCTTCCGATGCAGTTAAGCTTGTTCAGGAAACAGGTAAAGCGAAGTTTGACGAGACCGTTGAGCTCCACGTCCGCCTGGGTGTTGACTCCCGTCATGCTGACCAGCAGGTCAGAGGCGCTGTAGTCCTCCCTCACGGTACAGGCCGTACAAAGAGAGTTCTCGTTCTTGCAAAAGGCCCCAAGGCTGATGAAGCTAAGGAAGCCGGCGCAGATTACGTAGGCGACGACGATATGATCGAGAAGATCCAGAAAGAGAACTGGTTCGATTTCGATGTTATCATCGCAACACCCGACATGATGGGTAAGCTCGGCCGTCTGGGTAAAGTCTTAGGCCCTAAGGGCTTGATGCCTAACCCCAAGGCTGGTACCGTTACGATGGAAGTTACCAAGGCTGTAAACGATGTTAAGGCCGGTAAGATCGAGTACAGACTCGACAAGTCCAACATCATCCACTGCCCTATCGGTAAGGTTTCTTTCGGTCAGGAGAAGCTCGAGGAGAACTTGAAGACCGTCATGACCGCCATCATCAAGGCTAAGCCTGCAGCAGCAAAGGGACAGTACATCAAGAGCTGCTCGCTCTCATCCACGATGGGCCCGGGCATCAAGGTGAACGCCCAGAAGTTCATCAACTGATAACTTCGAACCTATACAATTAAATATCCTTAATCTGCCGAAGACAGCAGGCAGGGGAAACCCTTCAAATGTCAGTTCCTGACAGCCAGCCGAGGAAGATAGAAAGCATAAAGCTAGTTATCGCCCCGTTTTGTCTTGACGCAGAACGGGGTTTTTATAAGAAATTTAACAAGGAGGAATAACGAATATGGCCAGTGAGAAAATTCTTGCCAGGAAGCAAGAGCATATTGCAGAGCTTGCTGAGTCTATGTCCGGTGATAAGACATTCGTCTTCGTTGCTGCCCGTGGACTTACAGTTGCTCAGGATACTGCTATGAGAAAAGAGCTTCGTGAGGCAGGCGTAACCTACAAGGTCATCAAGAACACGACTTTGAAGCGCGTTTTCGAAAAGCTCGAAGTTGAAGGTCTTGACGATATCTTCGAAGGTCCGACTGCAGTCGCATTCTGTGACGAAGTTACAACAGCTCCCAAGATCCTTTGCAAATATGCTGAAGACATTGAAGTACTTCAGGTTAAGGGCGGTATCGTAAGCGGTAAGGCTGCATCCATCGATGAGATCGTTGCACTTTCCAAGATCCCCACAACAGAAGTTCTTTACAGCCAGGTTGTCTATGGCTTGCTTTTCCCTCTTACAAAGCTCGCAATGCTCGTTAAGGCAGTAGCTGAGAAGAAGGAAGAAGGCGGTGAGGCACCTGCAGCAAAAGAGGAGACTGAAGCTCCTGCAGAGGCAGCAGCTGAAGAAGCACCCGCAGAGCAGGAGGCTCCCGCAGAGGAAGCACCTGCAGCTGAGGAAGCACCCGCTGAAGAAGCACCTGCTGAAGAGGCAGCTGCTGAAGAAGCACCCGCGGAAGAGCCTGCTGAGGCACCCGCAGAATCTTAAGCCTACAATTAAATCAATATAGGAGGATATCTAAAATGGCTAGTGAAAAGATTACAGGTATACTTGATGAGATCAAGACATTGTCCGTTACAGAGCTTTATGAGCTCGAGCAGGCTATCGAGGAAGAATTCGGCGTTACAGCAGCAGCAGTTGCAGTAGCAGGTCCCGCAGCAGGCGGTGCAGGCGCAGCAGCAGCTGAGCAGACAGAGTTCACAGTTGTTCTTAAGAGCTTCGGTGATTCCAAGATGACAGTTATCAAGGCTGTTAAGGACGTTATGGGTCTCGGCCTTAAGGAAGCTAAGGAACTCGTTGAGAAGGCTCCTGTTAACCTCAAGGAGAACATCTCCAAGGATGAGGCTGACGCTCTCGCTAAGAAGATCGAAGAGTCCGGCGCTGAGATCGAGATCAAGTAATCCATACTTAATCAACAAAATCACAAGAAGGCTGTCACTAAGACAGCCTTTTTGCATTTGAACTCAGGAAAAGCACAGATCGGGCACAGTGCGGCAAAATCTGTATGATTTTCCCATTGCACACCAAGCCCTTTTGCATATATACTTATTGTACGCGTGTTTTTCGCGAATAATAATATGGAGGGGAAGATCATGAAGAACTTCAAAAAAGTATTGACCGGTATTCTTACCACGGCGATGATGGTCGGCTGTTTTTCAGTTGGAAATCTGCTTGCTGTAGTTAAGGATCCTAATGAGCCCAATGATGATTGGGACAAAGCGGTTGAATTAAAGAAAGGTGAACTTGTTCTCGGAGAGATCGGCGATTATGATACCTATATGGCAGCCGGACAGAAAGTCGACGAAGATTGGTACAAGTTTAAGGTTGAGAAGGGAAAGAAGTATAAGATCTGTGTTACGGGTAAAGCTGGGAGATTCAAGCCTACTACAATGCTGATCTATTTGTACACCTCAGAAGCGGAAGCTAAGAAGAAATCTGCAGCCGGCAAATTAACATACCATAGCGGAGCTTATGACTGTATCAACTACGGTACGGACGGTATGGATACAAATAACAGGGACTGGTATGAGTTTACGGCTCCTTCGACTAATACTTGCTATATCAGAATCCACAATTATTTCTTAAATCCTGGTATGAAGTCAACCGTGATAGATACAACATTCTATACGATCTCTATAGACGGTATGTATAAGGATGTTAAGAACTTTAAAGATTTCTGGTACGATCCCACCTACTATCTGGCAGGTCTGGGTGTTGTAAAAGGTTACGACAACGGAACGAAGTTCAAGCCCGACAACGACTGCACAAGAGCTCAGATGGTAACTTTCCTTTGGAGACTCAAGGGCAGTCCCAAGCCCAAGACAAAGAGCACAAAGTTTACCGACATCAAGAAGAGCGACTACTACTACAATGCAGTCCTTTGGGCAGTGGAGAACGGGATCACGACAGGTACATCCAAGACCACGTTCGGTCCTGCCGGCGTATGCACGAGAGGCCAGACCGTTACATTCCTCTGGAGAATGGCAGGCAAGCCTTCCGTAGGCAATGCAAAGTGCAAGTTCTCTGACGTTAAGAAGGGTGCATACTACTACGATGCAGTTATCTGGGCATCCAAGCAGAAGATCGTAGCAGGATATAAGGACGGAACATTCCAGCCTGATAATAAGTGCGCACGCCGCCAGATGGTCACATTCCTTTACAAGTACGATAAGTATATCAACGGCAAAGGATAACCGTTAAAGAGAACAGCTCTTTAAAGAGTTTAATATCCCGGGGATATCCCCGGGATTTTTTTCGTATATATATGTATATAAGGGGCGCAACACCGATTTGTGCAACTTTGATAACGGGGAATTCCCGCCCGATATTTTTTCTGTTTTCCGTGTCAATTGTTAGACGGATTTTTCTTTAGTACACTAAAGACGTGGAATAAAGAGGCTTAGAGCCAAATTAAAGGGAGGATTTCATTATGAAGGCATTAAGAAGAGTTATGACCGGCTTTATGGCAGCTATCATGCTGGTCGGCAGTTTTTCCATGGGGAACCTGCTTGCTGTAGTAAAAGATCCCAACGAGCCTAACAACAAAGCGGAGAAGGCAACTGTCCTTACCCCGGGGGAGATCGTTATAGGTGAGCTTGGAGATCGTGACAGGTATAAGAAAGAGGGCGGGGATACTGACTGGTACAAGGTTAAAGTTACCAAAGGTAAAAAATACAGACTTGCCGTAACGGGTTACAACAAGAGATTTAAAGACACGACATTCATGATCGTAGGATTAACGGATCTAGCCAATGCCAACACCATCTGGCATCCGGATAACGATTATTTCTACGGTGATATGGGAAGAAACGGAAAGGACTACATTGATTTTGAAGCCAGGAAGACAGGATGGTATTACATCAAGATCTATAACTTCGTAAACGATTTTCTGGATAAGGTGGATACAACATTCTACACGATATCGATCGACGGAATGTATAAGGATGTACAGAACTATAAAGACTTCTGGTACGATCCCACATACTATCTGGCAGGCCTGGGTGTTGTAAAAGGTTATGACAACGGAACGAAGTTCAAGCCCGACAACGACTGCACAAGAGCTCAGATGGTAACGTTCCTATGGAGACTCAACGGCAGCCCCAAGCCCAAGACAACGAGCACAAAGTTTACTGACATCAAGAAGAGTGATTACTACTACAATGCAGTCCTCTGGGCAGTAGAGCAGGGCATTACTACAGGGACATCCAAGACCAAGTTCGGTCCCTCAGGTGTTTGCACAAGAGGCCAGACTGTTACATTCCTCTGGAGGATGGCAGGCAAGCCTTCCGTGGGCAATGCAAATTGCAAGTTCAAGGATGTTAAGAAGGGTGATTACTTCTACGATGCGGTCATCTGGGCATCGGGAAAGAAGATCGTAGCAGGCTACAGCGACGGTACATTCAAGCCGGCTGATAAGTGTGCAAGACGCCAGATGGTAACGTTCCTTTACAAGTATGATAAGTATGTCAACGGGAAAGGATAGGGATAGAGAGACCCCGGGGCGTAAAGTCCCGGGGGAAACCTAAAACAAGCAAGATGCAATTAATCAAACAATTATTCCACGCTTTGCATTCTGCTTGATCGCAGCTTAATATCCATAAGAAAAAACATCAAGTATTATCCGGGTTCAAATGAGGGAAACCGGCTGATATTCCCCATATTCGTGCCGATATTTCTATCCCCTGAAAGGATCTTCGGATAAGATGCTTAAAGATCAAACTAAGGATTCAAAAACAATTGAATAAGGGAGGTATGACATGAAAAATTTCAAGAAAGTACTAACATCGGTCGTGACCATGGCTATGATGGTCGGAGGTCTGTCGGTATCAAGCGTCTTCGCTTCGGTAAAAGATCCGAACGAGCCTAATGATACGGTCAGCAAGGCAACAGAACTTACTCCGGGTGAGATCGTGTTAGGAGAGATCGGAGACTACGACCTTTACCAGAAGGCGGCAGCAAGTGATGTTGACTGGTACAAGTTCAGCACCGTCAAGGGAAAGACCTACAGGCTCTGCGTAACGGGTGTCGCAGGAAGGTTCAGGGCAAAATCACCGAAAAACGCTGATCTTGACATGACCACTCTCCTGATCACCGGCTACCATAACAAGAAGGATGCCGAAGAGGGAGCTTCATGGCGAGGCGACAGGATCGAATATGTCATGAGGGACAACAAGGTCGATTACTATGACATCACTGCCAAGGAGACGGGAACATACTACCTGGAGTTCGATAACTGCATCAACGATCCTAAAGTGACTCCGATCGAAACAACATCTTATACAATCTCCATCGACGGAATGTATAAGGATGTAACGAAGATCTCTGATTTCTGGTACGAACCGACCTACTATCTTTCTGCATTAGGCGTAGTCAAGGGCTACGACAAGGGAACGAAGTTTAAGCCCAATGTCGACTGCTCGAGAGCTCAGATGGTCACATTCCTCTGGAGACTCAACGGCAGCCCCAAGCCCAAGTCAACAAAGACTGATTTTACCGATATCAAGAAGACCGACTACTACTATAATGCAGTCCTCTGGGCCGTCGAAAAGGGCATTACCACAGGAACATCAAAGACCAAGTTTGGTCCTTCCGGCGTATGCACGAGAGGCCAGACAGTTACATTCCTCTGGAGGATGGCAGGCAAGCCTTCCGTAGGAAATGCAAAGTGCAAGTTCTCTGACGTTAAGAAGGGCGATTACTTCTACGATGCAGTTATCTGGGCATCTAATCAGAAGATCGTAGCAGGTTATAAGGACGGCACATTCCAGCCCTCGGCAAAGTGCGCACGCCGCCAGATGGTCACATTCCTCTATAAGTACGACAAGTACATCAACGGTAAGGGTTAAACTGTAAGGAACAGGGTTTATGAAGAAGGGACTGTCACTGACGACTGTCGGTGGCAGTTCCTGTTCATATGGAATGTTGTTTGCTTTCTATTGACATCCCTTGTCAAAGTTGCTACAATTCATAAGCACTTCGCGTAAGTGCATTACGTGGCGGCATAGCTCAGTTGGCCAGAGCGTCCGGTTCATACCCGGCAGGTCGTAGGTTCAAATCCCACTGCCGCTACCACTTCGGCCCGTTGGTCAATCGGCTAAGACGTCGCCCTTTCACGGCGGAGAGACGAGTTCAACTCTCGTACGGGTCACCATGGTACCATAGCCAAGCGGTAAGGCCAGGGTCTGCAAAACCCTTATGCCCCGGTTCAAATCCGGGTGGTACCTCCAAGATAACGAGGGCTGTCTCATGCGTGAGGCAGCCTTTAGTTTTTTAACTTGCACCCGGCCGGGGTGCGGAGGAAATGATATGGACGACAGAGTAAAAGAGATACTTACAAGATACGACGAGATCGAAGCTCTTATCTTAGAGCAGAAGATAGATGAATTTTCGGACAGGATGGATGAGGTTCCGCCTGATGCCGACAGCGTTACTTACGATCAGTATATAAGCCTTCTGGCAGAAGATGAGACCAAGACGGCAACGCATGAGCTTGAGAACACGCCCGATGAGAGACTGGGCGGGATCTCGCTTCACGATTATTTCCGTAAGATGGAATTCGAAGACCTTACAGAGTGCTTGGAATACTGCGCTCTCGAACTCGACAGAGGCGTCCCGGAGTCCCTTATCGCATCACTTGCAGAGCATGCTGATTCTGACCGTGTCTCATCTTATTGTTCTTCAGTTATCGGCGACTGCGCCTGGACCGAGGAAGAGATGGATTCGGAAGATAAGCTTTTCGAGATAGAGTTTGCAAAGGTGAAGGCCTGCTTCGAAGTCCTCATCGCTAAGGGAGATGCGTCTTTCGTTAAGGCAGTGCTCGACAAGTTCATGAGCTATCCCATAACACGCGAGTTCGTGGCCGAGGCTGTTGCGGAGTATATAGAAGCATTCCCTGAAGTATCCGTTCCTTTCGTGATCGGACTGATGGAGGAGAACTTCGATTCCGGCATGAAGGGCCCCTCGGAGGACCTGGTGATCATGCTGACTGCCATGGGCCAGAAGGCTCCTTCGGAGGAGATCTATCAGGCCTTAAGGCACTCTTTCAGATACATGGACAACAAGATCTATGCCGTTATCTGCCTTGCCGATTACGGTGACAAGAGAGCGGTAGACATGTTCAAGAACTATATCAACCGCAACCAGAAGACGATCACGCGCGACCTCTTCTATGAGATGATGTCGGGTATCCAGAAGCTCGGAGGAGACATCTCCGATATCGAAGATCCTTTCGGCGATTTTTCGGCCAAGGGAAAGAATGCCGGCACTAAATGACGGAACTTCCCTGAACGGGGGACAGATATGGACAAGATGAAGTATATAAGGTCGGATGAGACATTATCCCTTCTCGGGACCTTAAGCGAATACTCAAGGTCCGGTAAGATCATGTTCGGCCAGCAGAACGCAGGACACATAGGCGTTTCCATCAGTCTTCACGACGGGACGGAATCCGATGTTAAGAACATCTGCGGAAAGCAGCCGGCCGTTGTCGGTATAGACACGCTGAGCTTCCTGGGATATGAAGGCAACATGACCGACCTTATCAAGACAGTAAAGAACCTTCACAGGCAGGGCTGCATAATAACCCTGTCTTCCCACATGCCGAACTTCTCCCTGGGCGGGGAGGACTACTACGACTATTCCCCTAACATCACCGAAGGCGACTGCGCGCACAGGATAATGGAGGGCGGAGACCTTAACCCCAAATATCTGAGATTCCTGGATAAGATCGCGGAGTTTGCGGGCAAGTGTGTTGACATAGAAGGCAACAAGATCCCCATGATCTTCCGTCCCTTCCACGAGAGCAACGGCTCCTGGTTCTGGTGGGGCGAAGAGTATATTGCGGACACCCACTTCATAGAGCTCTTCCGCTATACGGTGGATTATCTGCTGGACAAGAAGGGGATCGATAACTTCCTGATCTGCTATTCGCCCAACGGTCCAATAGAGAGCAAGAAACAGTATCTCGAAAGATATCCGGGCGACGACATCGTCGACGTGATGGGTGTCGATTTCTACCACGACCACCCCCATAAGGGCGACGGCTACGCTTCCATCCTGACTAAGACCCTCGATAACCTTGCGGAATGCGCGAAGGAGCACTTCAAGATCCCCGTTTTCGCCGAGACAGGTTACAGGACCTTCTCTGATGCGGCTGACGGAAGTTACTACGAAGGCCTTGCTCCCGAAGGAAATCTCGTTAAGACCTGGTTTACCGATACGCTGGATACGATCATGGGATCTGAAGGCGGCAAAGCCATGGCTTATATGCTCTGCTGGGCGAATTTTTCGGACCTGCAGTTCTGGGTCCCTTATGTCAAGGACGGCTTCCGTCATGAGATGACGGATGATTTCACGGCCTTTATAGAAGACGAAAGAGTTGTAACGGCGCCAGTTATCACAGGGTCAACTGATGTTTGACAAATGCCCCTGAAACCTTTATATTTTTCCTGTGCGGGTTTAACTCAGTTGGTAGAGTGTCAGCTTCCCAAGCTGAATGTCGCGAGTTCGAGCCTCGTAACCCGCTCCATTTTCTTGCTGAATAAGCGAAAAGCATATTGACAAAAAATAGGCTCGCTCATATAATATTCAAGCGCGCGGGATTAACTCAGTGGTAGAGTGTCACCTTGCCAAGGTGAAAGTCGCGAGTTCGAATCTCGTATCCCGCTCCACCGTAAAGCCTCTTCTGCAACAACAGGAGAGGTTTTTTGTTGCTCGTGATATAATTACGGCAGTTGTGTAATAGGGGGCAGGATCAATTGAGATACAAGTCTTCTGACATAAAAGATATCATCTTCAGGTTCACACTGCTCTTTGCACTGTGTTCTGTCGTGATATGGCTGCCCTTTATCCTTCTCGGAAGGACCTTCGTATGGAATGTTGACGGCATAAGCCAGCATATACCGGCCCTTATCTTTTTCCGCAAATGGCTCCTGGAGATCATAGGGAGCATATTCAGCGGGAATCCCGACATCCCGATGTGGAGCTTCTCCCTGGGGGAAGGATCCGATGTCATAGATACCCTGCATTATTACTGCATCGGGGATCCTTTGTGTCTCATCGTATTGTTCTTCCCCGAAAAGCTGATGGGCGCATGCTATACCCTGTTATCGCTGATCAGGATATACCTTGCGGGCCTGACCTTTATCTTTTTCGCAAGGGAGATGAAGCCCAAGGCATCTTCAGCGGCCTTCATCTGCGGAGGACTTATCTATTCTCTTTCCAACTGGGCGATGTATTGTGCAGTCAGGCACTCTTTCTTCCTGAATCCTTTAATCCTCCTTCCCCTGATGTTTCTGGGGATAGAGAAGACCGGGAAGGGGAAGAGACCATACTTTTTCATTGCGGTTACTGCCCTGTCGGCGGTCGTCAGCGTGTATTTCTTCTACATGATCGTGATCATGAGCATTATCTATGCCGTGATAAGATACCCAAAGGTAAAAAGGCTCCTGATGATGCTCTTATCGGGTATCGCGGGCTGCCTTATTGCTGCCGTGATCCTCGTTCCCCAGATAATATTCCTTATGAGCGACGGGAGATCGGGTGACCGCGGCGGAGCGGTCTTCTTCTATGATCTAGAGCACTATCTGACGATCCCTGCGGGTCTTGCCTGCGGATCCTCTTCGGAATATCTTCTTATGGGCTTCGGCGCGGCAGGAGTCATCGCTCTCATATATCTTCTGACAAAGAAAGGAAACGTAAGGCTCAAGATCTTTTCCGGCATCGCTTTGCTCTTCATGATATTCCCTGTTTTCGGAAAAGTGATGAACGGATTCTCTTATGCGACGAACAGGTGGTCTTTCGCATTGACGCTCCTGATATCTTTTACGGTCTTCGCGGTCTGGGATGATCTTATCGCAAATATAAAGGACTGCTTCATGAAGCTGATGGTCATATTCGGCGTATACGGCATCATCGTTCTCGCCATATCGATAGCGACCAATGATTCAGGTCCCGTTACGGTTCAGCTGATATCGGGCTTCCTTCTCCTTATGGCCGCAAAAATGACGTCCGGATCCAATACCTTCCGCGACGGGAAACTCGCTTGTCTCGTTCTCATCGTCAATCTTGTCATTAACGGCCTGATCCCTAATACCGCTATGGGCGCTGACAGGACAAAGGACTTCCTTTCGACGGATCTTATAAGCCTTGCGATGAACACATCCGATTCCGCAGCAGTTGCCGGGATCGGAGATGCCAATGCTTCTTATCCCGTAAGATATACGGGACCTTATCTCAACGAGAACACATCAGCCGTCTTCGGGACTTATTCGACCCAGTATTACTGGTCGCAGACCAACGGGGCCGTAACAGATGCAAGGCGCGCCCTTGCGATCCCCGAATACAGGGATTACTACTATACAGGCTACGACGGAAGAGCAGGCCTTTCTTATCTTGCAGGAGCAAGATACTATGTGGTCCCCGAAGATCAGAAAGACCTGATAAAGGCGCCCATCGGCTATAAAGACCCTGTTTCGGCCGCAGGCTATGTGATCTACAGCACGGATAATGCCGCGCCCTTCGCGTCCTTTTATGATTCTGCGGTCCCGGCAGGCGAATGGAACAAACTCAGCGTGACGCAAAAGCAGGATGTCATGATGACATCCGTCGTACTGGATCAGGCGGGAGCAGGAGATAAGATCACAACGGATGCCCTGACCTTAAGGGAAGAGACGGCTGACATAAGCTCAAACGGCGAAGAAGTAATGCCTTTGGATGTGGAGTGCCCGTGTGACGGCGAGCTCTATGTCGTGATCAAGGGAATGGAATATGAAGGCGGCAGTGACAGGGCTGATATCTCCGTATCGGGCAAGGGCGTATCTTACTACACTAAGGATTTCAACTGGTATAACGGCAAGAGCGACTTTGCGGTATGCTTAGGCAGGGTAGAAGCGGGTCTTAGGAAACCCAAGATCACATTCACTACTCCGGGTGCATACAAGATTAAGGAGATCAGCGTGGAGCTGATCCCCGAAGACATGATCACGGGCAAGGCGCAGGCTGTTATCGAAAGGTCGTCATGCATTAAGGACACTAAGGTCAAGGGTGACAGAGTATCGTTCGCCATATCGGCTCCTCAGGACGGATATGTTCTTTTGCAGATCCCTTATTCTTCAGGATGGAAAGCATACTGTGACGGGGCTGAGTGTGAGGTCATGCCCGCAGATATTATGTATACCGGACTTAAGGTATCGCAGGGTGAGCACAGGATCGAATTAAGATATAAGACTCCGGGTCTTTTGGCAGGCGCGGTGATATCACTTGTATCCCTTGTTATGCTCATATTGACTGCCGTATTCTTGAAGAAACAGTCACCACGAAAGGAAGAAACCGAAGATATGCCCGCTGATAAGATCCTGATCGCTGTTGCATCGCATAAGCCCTACGACATGCCGGAAGAAGAGATATATCAGCCCGTTCTGGCAGGGGCTTCCGTTTCGGAGGTCTTCCTTCCTTCAGGCTGGAAAGCCGACAACACGGGAGACAATATATCCGGACTTAATCCTTACTATTGTGAGCTTACTGCCTATTACTGGGCTGTCCGTAATGCGGACCCTTCTGTCGCCTATATAGGGCTGGTCCACTACAGAAGGCTTTTCGGGAAGAAGAGGAGCGGACCCCTGACGGAAGAAGAGATCAGGTCTTATCTTCCTGAGACGAGGGTCTTCGTGCCCCGCCCGAGAAATTACTTTATAGACGATCTGGGATCGCACTATGCACATACGCTGGATGCGTCGCACCTTGTTCAGGTCAGGTCCGCCCTGAAGAAAGTAAGTCCCGATTATGTTACTTTCTGGGACAAGATCCTCAAGGACCGTGACGGCTACATGTTCAACATGAACATAATGGAGAGGAAGCTCGCCGAAGAATACCTTGACTGGCTCATGAAGGTCCTTGCGGAAGTATGCAGGAACATAGATCCTTCCAAGGGCCTGAGCGATTTTGACAGGCGCTTCCCCGGAAGATTATCTGAACTCCTCTTCAACTGCTGGCTCGACAGGGAAGTGGCCGTCGGTAAGATAGCTCCCGGAAGCATATGCGAACTGGATTATTATTCTCCCGAAAAGGTCAACTGGCCGAAGAAGATCGTATCCTTCCTCAAGGCTAAGTTTTTGGGCAGAAAATACCACAAAAGCTTTTGATAAGGGCTAATTTTGGCACAATTATGGTAAAATCTTTACAAGGCTTGAAAAATATTATTATTTAGTATAGAGTTGCGTTTGTTATGGGACGTATTAAGCATTCATTAGACGGTACTATCAGCAGGCTCAAGGGGAACGGCTTCCTTTTCGAGCAGCTCGTAAAGCGTGATTTTACCCACAAATATAAGAGAACGGTCTTAGGCATGGCCTGGAGCGTTCTTTTGCCTTTGCTCCAGTTGTTCATCATGAAGATCGTCTTCACGGAACTTTTGGGAAGGGATACCCCCCACTTCACGATCTATCTTCTTGCAGGCAACATCGTAATGAGCTACTACAAGGATGCTACGACCGGCGGCATGACCTCGCTCCTTTCGAATGCGAGCATCATATCCAAGATCAACGTTCCCAAGTATCTCTTCTTGTTATCCAAGAACGTATCGGCGCTGATGAACTTCGGACTAACCCTGATCATCTTCTTTGTTTTCTGCGTCATCGATAAGATCCATTTCGGATGGCATTTCTTTGCCCTCGTTTATCCCACCATCTGCCTGATACTCCTGAATATCGGAGTGGGCATGATCTTATCAGCTCTCTATGTCTTCTTCAGGGACATGACATACCTTTATAACGTATTCCTCATGCTCCTCACATACGTATCCGCGATCTTCTATCCGGTAACCAGATTTACCCCGGAACAGCAGCAGCTCTTCCTCTTCAATCCGGTCTACGTCGTGATCAAGTATTTCAGGACAGTGGCTATAGACGGCGTGATACCCTCGTTTAACTATCATGTGCTTTGCGCTTTGTATCCCATCGTATTCCTGGTTATCGGAGCCATCATCTACAAGCTCAACAATAACAAGTTCATTTATTATTTCTAAAGGGTATCGTAAATGAAGACTTCGATAGAGTGTAAAAACGTCAGCATTAAATACGTAACGGGTGACCTCAAGGCAATCGGCCTCAAGGAATATGTAGTCCGCCATCTCACAGGCAATTATCATGTCGAGGAATTCTGGGCCGACAGGAACGTTACCTTCAAGATCAACGAAGGCGACATGCTGGGCATCATCGGAACGAACGGCGCGGGTAAGAGTACCCTCCTTAAGGCGATCTCCGGCATCATGAGGCCCGCTGAGGGAAGCATCCATACTCAAGGCAGGATCGCTGCCATCCTGGAGCTTACATCCGGCTTCGACGGCGACATGACCGTCAGGGAGAATACTTTCCTTAGAGGAGCCATGCTGGGTTACACCAAAGAGTTCATGAACGAAATGTACGATGAGATCATCGATTTTGCCGAGCTGGGGGAATTCCAGGAATATAACTTCAACCAGCTTTCGAGCGGCATGAAGAGCAGGCTCGCATTCGCGATAGCATGTCTCGTAAATCCCGACATCATCATCCTCGATGAGGTCCTGTCTGTCGGCGACGGCGCTTTCAGGGTCAAGAGCGGTGAGAAGATGAAGGAGATCCTGGATACCGGCGTTACGGGAATCCTGGTATCCCACTCCGTTCCCCAGGTGAGGGAACTTTGCAACAAGGTCCTCTGGCTCGATCACGGAAAGCAGATAACGTTCAGTGAAGACGTCAACAGGATCTGCAACGCATATGAAGGCTTCCTTATGGGTAATGACCTGCCGACAAACGAAGAGGAGATCGGAGCTCTCGCCGAGATCTACGAGAAGAAACTGGATGCCGAGAGACTCGAGAGGATCAAGCAGAGGACCAAGAAGCTCGAAAACCTTCTCGAAAAAGGTTCCAATATCTCTCCGGTATCGGCAGCCATCAATGTCGTTGCCAAACATAACCCGGAACTTCTGAACATGGATGCGATCAAGGGCTCACAGTTTGCGCCTTCTGTCGATTTCGGGCTTACCGAGGCCGAGATCGAGGCGGAGATTAAAGAAGGGGACCCGCTGCCGGCTTCTGAAGGGGGAAATCCCTAAGTCCTGAAAGGCTTTAGTGACAGCATATAGAAACTTCTTTACATTAGGAAGGAAACAGAGAATGAAGATCTTGAATTTACACGGTGTGGGAGACATCAGGCTCGAGGAGAAAGACATCGGCGTTTTGGCACCGGGAGAAGTCCTTCTTAAGATAGGCGCGTGCGGGATATGTTCCTCTGATGAAGCAAGGATCTTCGAGACAGGTACTTACCATTTCCCGACAGTTCCGGGACACGAGTTCGCAGGCACGGTCGAAGCCGTGGCTGATGATGTTGATAAGTCTCTCATCGGACGCAAGGCATCCTGTTTCCCCCTCCTGCCCTGCATGGAGTGCCCCTCCTGCAAAAAGCATGAATACGAGACATGTTCCAACTACAAGTATTTCGGTTCCCGCAACGACGGAGCTTTTGCCGAGTATCTTATCGTTCCCATGTGGAACCTTAATCTCATCGAAGATAATGTCGATATAAAGGTCGCAGCTCTGAGCGAGCCTGCGGCCGTTGCCCTTCACGCAACAAAGAAGGGAAATATAAAGGAAGGCGCTGATGTGGCTGTCATCGGGACCGGTGCCATCGGTCTCATGATCGCCTGCTTTGCCCGCAACATGGGCGGCAGAGTTACCGTTTTCGGAAGAAGGGCGGCAAGCCTCGCGCCTGCTTCTGACCTCGGCTTTGCCACGGGAGATTCCGCAAGCCTCGAAAGCGGCGATCCCGCTTTTGATACCGTTTTCGAAGCGGTCGGGACTAATCAGGCCATGAGCCAGGCGGTACTGGCAGCGCGCCCGGGCGGAACGGTCGTAGCCGTCGGCAATCCCCACGGAGATTTTGAACTCCCCAAGGACGTTTACTGGAAGATATTGAGAAGACAGCTTACTCTCGCAGGAACCTGGAATTCGACTTTCAAGGGCGACGGCGAAGACGACTGGAAGGATGTGGCAGCTCTTATGGCAGAAGGCAGCATCCCTTTCGAAAAACTCATAACAAAGACATTCACACTCGACGAATACAAAGAAGCATTTGATTTCTTAAGAGATAAATCAAAACCCAAGTCCCGCGGAATGTTCGTGATGGACTAAGATGCCGGCTGAAAGGATGGAAAGAGCATGGGCGAGATAAAGAAGAGAAAAGGTATCCTTTCCGCATCCATGATGTGTGCGGGCATAGATAAGATCTTCTACTACATAAGCGAATTCAAGAGCGCAGGCCTCGAGTATCTGCATATCGACATAATGGACGGCGAGTTCGTTCCCAATTTCGCGCTCGGAACGGATTACGTTAAGAGCCTGAGGAGGATCAGTGACATTCCTTTCGATTATCACTTCCTCGTTGTCGAGCCCGTGGAGAAGATGAGCTGGTTCGATATAAGGGAAGGAGACAATGTCTCATTCCATATCGAGCGCAACGATCATGTCGCTGAATGCATCCAGGCTGCCAAGAGGCTGGGGGCGACATCATTTATCGCGATCAACCCCGAGACGCCCGTTACTGTCTGCGATCCATACCTCAATGACATCGACGGCATCCTCTTCATGACGGTCAAGCCCGGATTTGCCGGCAAGAAGCTCGAGCAATCCACTCTCGAGAAAGTTAAGAAGGCAAGGGAATATTTTGATTCCATCGGCAAGAGCGATCTTAAGATCGAAGTCGACGGCAACATATCGATCGAGAATGCGGCCAAGTTCTACGAACGCGGTGCCGATATGTACGTGGCAGGTTCATCATCCCTGTTCAAGAAGTGCGAGCTCGATGTTGCTGAGATAATAAAGCAGAAGCGTCTGGCTATCGGCTGGAGCGAAGGGGAGGTTAACAAGTGAATTACGCCGCGATCCTTGCAGGCGGTATCGGATCCAGGATGGTCCGTGCCGACAGACCGAAGCAGTTCTTGAATCTTAAGGGAACGCCGATAATAATCCATACGACTAGAAGACTTCTTGAAGGCAAGAACTTCGATGTGCTCTATATCGCTATCCATCCCGACTGGAACGATTTCCTCATGGATCTTCTAGAAAAGTACGGCCTTACCGACGATAACATCAAGGTTATCAACGGCGGTGCCGAGAGACTTGATACCATCACGAATGTCATCAACGCCATAGATAACGATTTCGGCATCAGAGATGATGACAAGATCTTTATCCATGATGCAGTAAGGCCTTTCGTAACAGACCAGATCATAAAGGATTCGCTCGACGCCCTCGATACATGTGATGCGGTCGTCGCGGCAGATCCGGTCGTCGATACCATGCTCTGGATCGAGGACGGCCAGACGGAAGTCAAGGACATGCCTGCCCGCAAGAACCTTTACCACGGTCAGGCTCCCGACAGCTTTAAGCTCAAGGTCCTCAAGAACTCGATCGATTCCCTGACGGAAGAAGACCGCAAGGTCATCACCGGTACGGCACAGATCTGCATGCTCAAGGGCATCACCATCAATACCGTTCCGGGCGACAGATCCAACATCAAGATAACAACTGACGTAGACATGGCGATCGCAAGTGCCATCTACGGATACAACAACAAGATCAAGATGGAAGGCGAGCCTTATACGCCTACCGAAGAGGAGGATGCTTTCCAGAACAGCCTGACGGGCGCGATCCTCACTTCGGTCGCTTTCCGCAGGGTCATCCTCAAAATCGAAGGATATATCTCAGAATCGGTGGCAGGGGACATCTCACAGGCAACGTTATCTCTTAAGGGTGAAGAGTTCGAAGGCCGTCCCCAGCACGTCAAGGTCGATGTCAAGCACAGGACTTTCGAAGCGATGTTCCATATCTGTGACCTCTACGAGAGAGGTCCTCTTCCCACGGGATCCTATAAGCTGATCCTTACTGTTGACGGCAATGACTACTATTCCTATCTCGACGCAAGACTTACCCATGCATATTTTGAGGAAGTCACGAAGATGAACTTCCGTCACTTAAGACGCACGAAAAAACACGGCGAAGAGCAGTATGAACTGACAAGGACAATTGCCGAAGACGGTACTGTAGGCTGGGATGCGCTTCTTATCCACCAGAGGGAGAACCCGACCTTCGGAGAGCAGCTCGCCGATCTCGGCAGAGGCTTCAGGGGTCTTGGAAGGGCTTTCGTAAGGGTCGCCAAGGACTGGATCCTGCCCGCAAGAGACGCTTCGCTAGTAAGGCTCTTCAACCGTACCAGCAAAAAATATATGTCCCAGCCGCATGAGAAGAAGACGATCCTGTTCGCTTCGGATTCGAGAGCCGAACTCGGAGGCAACGAGGAATTCGTATATAACCGCATGATGGAGCGCGGCATGCAGGACGACTTCATATACAAGTTCAATTTCCTTAAGTCCATTTCCAAGAAACGTTCCTGGATCGGCGTAAGGAAGTATACGAAGATGCTCGCATCCTGCGACATCCTCATCATCGACGACTACCTGCCCTTCGTATATAAGTTCGATTATCCCGAGAGCGTCAAGATCGTCCAGGCATGGCATGCCTGCGGAGCTTTCAAGTCCCTCGGATTCGAGAGGATCGGCAAGAAGGGCGCGCCCAGGATCGATACGAGAGTACATAAGTGCTACACGCACATGCCCGTAACATCTATGCATTCCGCTCTCCACCACGCCGAGGGATTCGGTCTTCCCGAAAACGTATTCCTTCCGATCGGTGTTCCGAGAACGGATATCTTCTTCGATGAGGAATACAAGAAGAACATCTGTGAAGAGCTCTACTCACTCTATCCGGTGCTCAAAGAACGTTCGAAGGTCTATCTTTATGCTCCGACTTTCAGGGGCCAGAATGCTCTCAATGCATCTTTCCCTTATCAAAGGATAGATTTCGAGACCTGGGGAGAGTTCCTCAAGAAGGAGAACTCGATCCTTATCCTCAAGATGCATCCCTTCGTTACCGAGCCCGTTCCGATCCCCGAAGAGTACGCGGACTATATGCTCGATCTTTCCGAGTACCGTGAGGTCAACAATATCCTCTTCGTATCGGATGTCCTCATAACTGACTACTCATCAGTTATGTACGAGTTCTCGCTTCTCAGAAGACCCATGTATTTCTTCGCATTCGACCTTGTTCCCTATACCAGGTCCAGGTCCTTCTACGAATCCTATACCGATACTGTTCCGGGTTATATCTGCAGATCTTTCGCATCCCTGATGAGGAACCTCTATGAGACGCCTGACTACGACATGAACGTAATAGACGCTTTTGTAAAGAAGAACTTCACTTACACTGACGGCAAGTCGACCGACAGGTTCATCGACGAGATAATCCTCGACGGAGCATCTAAGACCGGTATCAATGCTGCCGGAGCCACCGATGAGGACGACATCAGCGATGAGCCCGAAAACGATTATGAATCTGATGAAACGGACGATGCGGCCGTGCCGGACGAACCCGACGGAGCCTGACAAAAACTCCAAGACGACAGTTGTACTTCGAATTTCCGTTTTTCGAAAAATGAAGTACAAGCTTAGAAAAACATATTTAAAAACGGGTCTGCCTTTATAAGGCAAACCCGTTTTTTTGTGCTGTTATCCGATCACTTCTTATATATTCTGACCGTGGTCCCTACGGGGATGTTCTGGTAGATATATTTGGCGACATCGGTATCGAGTCTTACGCAGCCGTGGGAGAGGTGCTTGCCGAGCCTGCCGTCCTGCAGGCTGCCGTTCCTGTTGTAGAGGATACTGTGCATGCCGTAATTGCCGTGGAAGAATGAAGCATAGTGGCACCAGGAACTGCCGGATACGAAGGTCCTGACCTTGCTGTAGATCCTGAACGTTCCGATGACGGTAGGTGTTGAGGCTTTTCCGGGTGAGCACTTGATGTAGTCGACGAGTTTCCAGTTGCCCTTGGTTCCCTTGTAGATGCCGACACGGCAGTTGGTGTAGTCGACCATGATGAGCCAGGATGTTTTGCTGGTCATGGACTGGGCCTTCTCCGTCATCTTGTACTTAACGGCATCTGCAACGCCGTTGCTGTCGAGAGTGTACTTATCGATATTGCAGTTGTGGGCCATCGCTCCCCTGGGGTGACCGTTTGTTTCGCTCTTGTAGAAGAAGAACTTGTTGCCGTTCAAGGTCTGCCAGTCGGTTGCCATCGCGCCTCTGTTGTGGGGCTCACCGGAATCGGTCGCATTGGATGTGAAGAAATAGAACTTTTCGCCGTCCAGTGTCTGCCAGCCCGTTGCCATCGCATACCTGGTGTGGGGCGTGCCGCCGTCAGTGGCAGAGGACTTGTAGAAATAGTATCTGTCACCGTCCAAGCTGATCCAGCCTTTTGCAGCCGTGCCTTTCTCGTGCCCGTCCTTGGTGGACTTATAGAAGTAGAAGGTCTCACCGCCGGCTTCGCAAAGGCCTGTGGCCATCTGTCCCTTCAGGTGGCTGTCATCCGTTTCTTCGTAGAAATAGTAAAGGCCCTTCTTAAGCTCGACCAGGCCGGTTGCCATCTGGCCCTTGCCCATGCTGCAGCTGTTGCTCTCGCAGTAGTAGCGCTTTACTCCGTCCGTGATGAGCCAGCCCGTAGCCATGGCACCCTTGTTGTGGCCGTCCTTGGTCGACTTGTAGAAGTAGTAGTCGGCACCGTCCACGGTGAGGGAACCTGTTGCCATCTGTCCTTTAACAAATCCGTCTGCATTCTTCTTATGGAAATAGTATCTGAATCCGTCCAGAGACTGCCAGCCTGTAGCCATCTGGCCCTTGCCGTGCTCGTCATTGGTCGACTTATAGAAATAGTATCTTGCTCCGTCAAGAGACTGCCAGCCCGTAGCCATCTGGCCCTTGCCGTGCTCGTCGTTGGTCGACTTGTAGAAATAATATCTGAATCCGTCCAGAGACTGCCAGCCTGTAGCCATCTGGCCCTTGCCGTGCTCGTCGTTGGTCGACTTATAGAAATAGTATCTGAATCCGTCCAGAGACTGCCAGCCTGTGGCCATTGCTCCCTTGGAGTGATCGTCATTGTTTGTCTTGTAGAAGTAGTACTTCTGTCCGTCTACCGACTGCCAGCCGGTCGCCATCGCGCCCTCTTTGTGTCCGTCCGTTTCCTGAGGGAGCAGATAGTATCTGGAACCTTCATAGGAAAGGAAGCCCGTAGCCATCTGGCCTTTTACATGACCGTCCTTATTGGACTTGTAGAAGTAGAAATCGTCCCCGTCGATCTTCTGCCAGCCCGTAAGGAGGCTTCCGTCCTGATAGTAGCAGGTGATGTCTGATGAAGTGACCCAGCCGTCAAGGGGTTCCGTTGTCAGGGGTTCGTCATCAGCGTATGCTCTGCTGCCTCCGAAGATGAGTGATGCCGCGACGATGAACAGCGCCGGGATAATAGCTCCTGTTAACTTATACTTTGTTAAGCCGATCTTCATAGAAGGTCCTCCGCGTATAATCGTTCTATAATAATATACACCCGTCCGGAAGTTTATAATCTGACAAAACGGTAAAAATTCTGTATCATAATATAGGTTCCGGAGGTAATCTATGAAAAGATCGAAGATCAACGCGGCCCTCCTTGAGATGGAGGATTTCATCAAAGAGATGAAGATCTCTTTGCCTCCGTTTTGCGGCTTCACTCCCGCCGACTGGCAGGATAAGGGCCATGAATATGACGAGATCCGGGACAATATGTTAGGTTGGGATATCACCGATTACGGTCTCGGGGACTTTGACAAAGTCGGCTTTTCCCTCATCACCCTCCGTAACGGCAATGTCGGGATGCCGGATAAGTACCCCAAGCCCTATGCCGAGAAACTGATCTATCAGAAGGAAGGCCAGTATTCTCCAAACCACTTCCACTGGAAGAAGATGGAAGATATAATCAACAGGGGCGGCGGGACACTCCTTATCAGGGTCTATAATTCCATGCCGGACGAGACCATGGATAAGGTATCAGATGTCTCAGTAAGTTTAGACGGCGTCAGGATCCTGGTTCCTGCCGGCACGCAGATCGAACTTAAGCCCGGAGAGAGCATCACCATACCTCCAAGGCTCTACCATGACTTTGAGGTCAAACAGGGCACGGGACCGGTCCTCCTGGGCGAAGTGTCACAAGTGAACGATGATAACATAGACAACAGGTTCAACCCTCCCGTGGGAAGGTTCCCTGAGATAGAAGAGGATGAGGAGCCCCTAAGGCTTCTTTGCAATGAATATCCCGAGGCGAGGGATTAAAAGAGAAAAGGAGAGACCGATGAAGATCAAGAACGTAAGACTCAGGCTCCTGCTTGCGGATATCATACTGATACTTTTGGGTGCGCTGTTCATAATATTCAACCAGTTCATGGCGACCATGTTCGTCCAGGTCGTGGGAGGCGTGTTTGTCCTCCTGGGCATCATTGGCGTCATCGTATTTATAGCCATGAAGGAGAAGAGCGTTGTCGACACCATCATGATGGCGGGCTGCGTCGCGGCAGCTCTTGTGGGACTGTTCTTCCTGATTAAGCCGGATGTCGTCGTATCCGCTTTCAACTACATATTCGGATCGATAATGATCATGGCGGGAATCGTTGTCCTGATCACTTCCCTCGGTAACTCCCGGAGGGTCGGCAAGGGCTGGTGGGTCACGGCTCTCTTCGGGCTTGCGGCTGCCATTCTGGGCGGGATCGTTCTTTTCGCGGAGATCGCGGACAACGTTATCTCGATCCTGGCCGGCATCGCCCTGATGCTCTGCGGCATCGCGGGACTCATCGAGACCATAAGGCTGAGGAAAGCTTTCGACCGTATGTCAAGGCGCGAGTTTACTCCTCCGCCGGGAGACCGGGTAGGGCCTGTCTGACAGGAAAAGAAAAGCAAGATGAAAGGCTGTTCCGCTTGCGGAGCAGCCTTTCTTTCGGCTTATGTAAGAAGGTAAGTGGCAGCCGGAGCCGGTATTGGTTAGCCACGGCTAACTAACATTATAATTTGTAATAAAATAATTGTCTATACCCCTGACCAGTTATGCTAAAATAATCTTCGAAAAGAACATCTCCGAGGGGGCCGTCATATGTATAAGATCGGTTTTGATAATGATAAGTATGTAGAACTTCAGAGCAAGAACATCAGAGACAGGATCGACAAGTTCGGCGGAAAGCTCTATCTGGAGTTTGGCGGCAAGCTCTTCGACGACTACCATGCATCGAGGGTCCTGCCCGGTTTTGCCCCCGACAGTAAGATCCGCATGCTCAAGGCCCTCTCCGAGGACTGCGAGATCGTTATCGCCATCAACGCAGACGCTATAGAGAAGAGCAAGAAGCGCGGCGACATCGGAATCACATACGACCAGGAGGTCTTAAGGCTGATCGATGCCTTCACCGAGTTCGGACTCTTCGTTGGAAGCGTATGCATCACCCAGTTCACGGGCCAGAACCTGGCAGAGTCTTTCGAGACCAGATTGAGACAGCTGGGCGTCAAGGTCTACAGGCACTACCCCATCGACGGCTATCCTTCCAACATTCCCCTGATCGTAAGTGAGGACGGTTACGGACGCAACGATTACATAGAAACTTCAAGGAAGCTCGTTGTCGTAACGGCTCCGGGCCCCGGATCCGGCAAGATGGCAACATGCTTATCCCAGCTCTATCACGAGAACAAGCGCGGCATCAAGGCAGGCTATGCAAAGTTCGAGACCTTCCCGATCTGGAGCATCCCCCTGCAGCATCCCGTCAATCTCGCATATGAGGCTGCAACGGCAGACCTCGCCGATGTCAACATGATCGACCCCTTCCATCTGGAAGCTTACGGTGAGACCACGGTCAACTACAACCGTGACGTTGAGATATTCCCCGTAGTCAATGCGATCTTTGAAGAGATCTTCGGCAAGTCCCCCTACAAAAGCCCCACGGACATGGGCGTCAATATGGCCGGATTTGCGATCGTCGACGACGAAGCCTGCAAGGAAGCAGCCAAGCAGGAGATAATAAGAAGATATTATAAAGCCAAGTGCGCTGCCAAGCAGGGCACTTCCGACGGGACGGAGGCATCCAAGATCGAGCTTCTCATGAAGAAGGGAGATATAGATATCTCCGACAGGAGAGTCATCAGCTCCGCACTCGTAAGGGCTGAGTCCACCGGTGGTCCCGCTGTAGCGATCGAACTTCCCGACGGTACCATGGTAACGGGCAAGACATCGGATCTTCTCGGCGCTTCCGCTGCAGCTCTCCTTAATGCCCTCAAGGCTCTGGCCGGCATATCCCACGATATTCCGCTCATTTCGCCCATCGTTATCGAGCCTATCCAGGATCTCAAGATCAACCATATGGGCAACCGCAACCCGAGACTCCATATGGATGAGGTCCTGATCGCCCTGTCGATCTCCGCAGCCACCAACCCCGTGGCCAAGCTCGCGATCGAGCAGCTCGGCAACCTCCGCAACTCTGATGCGCATGCGACGACGATGCTTTCTTCCGTCGATGCGAACATGTTCAGGAGACTCGGTGTAAACTTCACCTGTGAGCCTGTCTATCAGACCAAGAAACTCTACCATAAATAAGGCTTTCCGGGGGACAGGGAACTTTTTTCAAAAGAGCTGAATTTCCTGTTGAAAATCAAAAAGATTCTGATATAATTTTTTAGCATGCGCTTTTTGGCGCTAGTTTTGTGTTGAAAAAAACAAGGCAGGAGGTTCTAACATGAAAGTCAGACCGTCAGTCAAACCGATGTGCGAGAAGTGTAAGGTCATACGTCGCCACGGTAAGGTAATGGTTATCTGTTCCGATCCCAAGCATAAGCAGAAGCAGGGATAATAACGGATAACGGATCTATTGCGCCCGGATTTAGCCCCGGCCGTAGGATCAAAGAGAACACACGCGGAACTGCTCTAACCGCAAAACAAGACTTATTGGAATTACATATTGCATCGGTGCCGTAAGGGCGGCTGCTTCCCTAACCCGGAAGTTCCTTACAATCCATTGTTGTATATAAAACCAAATAAATACCATTAATTGGAGGTACACCAAATGGCTCGTATAGCCGGCGTAGATTTGCCCAATGATAAGAGAGTTGAGATAGCTCTTACTTACATTTACGGCATCGGAAGAACAAGCGCTTCTAAGATCATTGCTGATACAGGCATCAATCCTGATACCAGAGTTAAGGATCTCACAGAGGCAGAAGTCGCGAAGATCCGTGACAGCATCGAGAACGATTACAAGGTCGAAGGTGATCTTAAGAGAGAAGTCCAGAGCAATATCAAGAGACTGTCTGATATCGGCTGCTACCGTGGCCGCCGTCACAGACTCGGACTCCCCGTAAGAGGCCAGCGCACAAAGACAAACGCACGTACCCGTAAGGGACCCAAGCGTACTGTCGCAGGCAAGAAGAAGTAAGGGAGGCTCGTAAGATATGGCTAAAGCAGCAAAGAAAGCAATCAGACCTAAGAGACGTGAGCGTAAGAACGTCATCGACGGACAGGCTCACATCCACGCAACATTCAACAATACGATCATTACGATCACAGATAAGCAGGGCAATGCCATTTCATGGGCATCGGCAGGCGAGCAGGGCATGAAGGGCTCCCGTAAGGGAACTTCCTATGCTGCTCAGGTTGCTTCCGAGGAAGCAGCTAAGAAGGCTGTCGATCACGGTATGAAGACTGTTGAAGTTTATGTTAAGGGCCCCGGTTCCGGAAGAGAATCCGCAGTAAGAGCTCTTGCAACAGCAGGACTTCAGGTAACCATGATCAAGGACGTTACACCCGTTCCTCATAACGGCTGCCGTCCGCCCAAGCGTCGTAGAGTCTGATCCTTTTGGGATTTGATAACGACGTTGAATGATATCTAGATAAAGAGAGGATTATCGACATGGCAAGAGATATGACACCGGTCCTTAAGAGATGCAGAGCACTGGGTATTGAGCCTGCTGAATTAGGATACGATAAAAGATCAAAGAGAAAGGGCAAGCAGACCCGCGGCAAGATGAGCGAGTACGGGATGCAGCTCAAAGAGAAGCAGAAGGCAAAGTTTATTTACGGCGTTCTTGAGAAGCCTTTCAGAAATTACTTCACAAAGGCTCAGAAGCTCAAGTACGGTACAACGGGTGAGAATCTCATGATCCTCCTCGAATTAAGACTCGACAACGTTCTTTTCAGAATGGGTCTGGCACGTACAAGAGACGAAGCAAGACAGCTCGTAAGCCACAAGAATGTACAGGTTAACGGTAAGACGGTAAACATCCCTTCTTACAGTGTTAAGGTCGGCGACGAGATCACTATCAAGGAGAGCTGCAAGGCTTCCCAGAGATATAAGGATATCGTTGAGGTAACAGGTTCCAGAGGAATCCCCGAGTGGCTCGATTCCGACAGAGAGAACCTCGCAGGAAAGATAACGGCAATTCCCACAAGAGAGCAGATCACTGTTCCCGTCAACGAAGTTGCCATCGTCGAGCTTTATTCCAAGTAATAAGACCGACCCGACTAAGAATACTTCAAGGAGGATAAATTATGATGGACGTATGCGAACCCACCGTAAAGTGCATAGAGACCAACGAAGACAAATCGTACGGCAAGTATACTATCGGGCCGCTTGAAAGAGGCTTCGGCATTACTCTCGGCAATTCCATGCGCAGAGTACTCCTGTCGTCACTCCCCGGTGCTGCCATCACGGCAATCAAGGTTGACAAGGTTAAGCACGAGTTCGATACCGTACCCGGCATAATCGAAGATATGACGGAGATCATTCTCAACGTCAAGGGTGTAAGGGCAAAGCTCCATTCGGAGTCTTCCATCGTCAGCGTAAGCGTTGCAAAGGGCAAGTCCGGCGAGCTTACAGCAGGTGATATCGTTCACGGTCCCGATGTAGAGATCATGAACCCTGAGCACGTTATCGCTCACCTGAACGGTGCATCCGATGTTTTCATCGAATTCACACTCGAGCAGGGCAGAGGCTACAACACAGCCGAGCAGAACAAGCCTGCAAGACAGGAGAACGGATTGATCCCGATCGATTCCATCTTCACACCTATAAAGAAAGCTAATTATTCAGTAGAGAACACCCGTGTAGGTGACCGTTACGATTACGATTCACTTAACCTCGAGGTTTGGACAGACGGAACTATCGAAGTTGACGAGTCCCTGTCTTCTGCTGCTAACTGGCTTATCGATCACTTAAGATTCTTCACAGGTCTCGCTGAGACAGAGCCTGCGATCAGCTTCAAGAGCCCCGTCGAAAAGGGCGAGACAGATACGAAGCTCACACAGCCCGTTGAGGATCTTGATTTTACGGTACGTACATACAACTGTCTCAAGAGAGCACAGATCAATACCGTAGGTGATCTCGTAGGACATACCAAGGAAGAGATGATCAAGGTCAGAAACCTCGGTAAGAAGTCCCTGGATGAGATCGAAGACAAACTCGAAGAACTCGGTCTTTCACTGAAGGATCAGGATTAATATCAGGAGGAAAAAGCAATGCCTAACAGAAAAATGGGCCGTGCGTCAGACCAGCGTACTGCCATTCTGAGAAACCTGGTTACGACCATGGTTATAAACGGAAAGGTCGAGACCACCGTTGCAAGAGCTAAGGAAGTATCCGCTATCGTTGAGAAGCTCGTAGCTTCTGCAGTCAAGGAGCAGGATAACTACACAACAAAGGATGTTACCGTTTCCGCTGCAAAGCTCGACGGTAAGGGCAAGAAGGTCCTTAAGACAAAGACATCCAAGAACGGCAACAAGTACGAAGTCGTAGACCGTGAGGTCAAGACAGTATCCGTTCAGGTTGACGCTCCTTCACGTCTTGCAGCACGTAAGCAGATGAGCTACTGGCTCCGCAAGAGCCATGACGAGGAAGGCAACATCGTCAATCCCGTCAACAAGATGTTCACGGACATCGCTCCCAGATATGCAGGCCGCGCAGGCGGTTACACAAGGATCGTACGCATCGGCACACGCCGTGGTGACGGTTCCGAGATGGCTGTACTGGAATTCGTCTGATCCGGAACAGATAATTGTAAATTAAAGAAGCGGAGGGAGTTTACAATTCCCTCCGTTCTTTTTATAATAACTTCGCTATGGCCAACTTAACTGATGACAAAAGGATAAAGGTCGAAAAAGTCTCCTTCTCCTACAGTTCGGAAGATGATACCGCAGCAAAGCCTCCCAAGAAGGCTCTGGACGGAATATCTCTTCAGATAGGGAAGGGGTCTTATACTGCCATAACCGGACCTAACGGCTCCGGCAAATCCACGCTTGCCAAGCTCATCGATATCCTTGAGATGCCCGATGAGGGAAGGATCGTGGTCTTCGGAAAGGACACATCATCAGAAGATTCTTTCTGGGACGTTAGGCGCAAGTGTTCGATAATATTCCAGAATCCCGATAACCAGATAGTAGGAACGACAGTGGAAGAGGACGTGGCATTCGGGCCCGAAAACCTGGGCGTTCCCACGGCCGAACTGCGCGAAAGGGTCGATAAGGCCCTGAAGGACGTCGGCCTTTATGAATACCGCACGAGACCTTCATCAGCGCTTTCCGGCGGCCAGAAGCAGAAGCTCGCCATCGCGGGAGCCCTGGCCATGCATCCGGACATCCTGATAATGGACGAATCCACGGCTATGTTAGATCCCCATTCAAGGCAGGAAGTCCTTGAGATCGTTGAAGCCATGAGGATAAGGGATGAACTGACGCTCATAACAATTACCCACGACATGACGGAAGCTGCAAGATGCGACAGGATCCTGGTAATAAAGGACGGCCGGGTCGCTCTGGAAGGCACTCCTTCCGAAGTATTCTCACAAAAGGAACTGATAGAAGAGATGTCTCTCGTCCTGCCCGTGGAATATTCCTTTGCTTATAAGATCGCGGAAATGTCAAAGGGAACCCTTTCGGCGGAAGACCTTAAGGGAAGGGATTCGCTTAAGCTCGCCTGTGCGAGGGAATTAAAGAAGATTAAGGCGGATATGGTCCCCGGAACGAAGCGTAAGGAAAGGAAGGCACAGGATGAAGTCATCATGTCCGTAAAGGCCCTGTCCTATTCCTACGACGAAGGGAAGACCTTCGCGATAGAAGACATCGATCTTGATGTCCATAAGGGCGAGATCTTAGTCCTTGCCGGAAGATCCGGCTGCGGCAAGACCACCCTGATCACTCATTTCAACGGTATCCTGAAGGCGCAGAAGGGTTCCGTCACCGTAAACGGTATCGACACATCAGACAAGAAGAACGTGATGAAGATCAGGCAGAAAGTCGGCCTCGTCTTCCAGTATCCCGAATATCAGCTTTTCGATGAGACAGTCTATAAGGATATATGTTTCGGTCTCAAAAGATGGTCAGTACCCGAAAAGGAGTTTCCGGACAGGGTGGACAAAGCCTGCAAGATGACGGGCTTTAAGACCGAATATCTCGAAAAGAGTCCCTTTGACCTTTCGGGCGGCCAGCAGAGGAGAGCCGCGATAGCCGGAGTCCTTGTCATGGAACCCGACATCCTGGTCATGGATGAACCCGGTGCGGGCCTTGATCCCACGGGAAGGAAATCGATGTTCGACATGATCAGCAGGCTAAGGGATTCCGGAGTCACGGTCATCATCGTATCCCACAACATGGATGATTCAGCCATCGTGGCAGACAGGGTCTGCTATATGAGAAGGGGCAGGATCGTCAAGGTCGGAAGGCCTGAGGAGATGTTCTGCGGGAAAGAAAACGAATTCAACATACCGAGACCTTATATAACGGAGTTCGCCCTGGAGGTCGCAGACCTTGCGGGGATCCCAGGTTACGCTTCCTGCGGGGATTTCACTCCCGAAGGAGAAGCTCTTGCGCTCGCGGCGTACTATGCGGGAGGTGATCATCATGATAGGTGACATCACTCTCGGCAGATACTCCAATACCGACTCTGTCCTCCACCGCACGGATCCCAGGGTCAAGCTGTTACTCTACGTAATATATCTGGTCGCGATCTTCATGGTGACGGATCCCGTAAGTCTCGTTGCCATGGCTTTGATCACGACTGTCCTCGTTGTCATGAGCAACACAAGGCTGAAGATGATCTGGCTGACGATAAAACCGGTCCTGCCGCTGGCGGTATTTATCGTCGTGATCAATCTCTTCACTATAAGGACCGGAAATATACTGTTCAGCAAGTGGTTCATCGTGATCTCCGATGAGGGCCTTTCGAGAGCCATACTCATGGGCATGAGGCTTATCTTCCTCATCATGATCACCAGCATCTTCCTGACTTTGACAACGACTCCGCTCAAGCTTTCAGACGCGCTGGAGAGCCTCTTCTCCTGGATGAAGGTCTTCCGTTTCCCCGTCCACGAGATGGCCATGATGATGTCGATCGCCTTAAGGTTCATTCCGACCCTGTCGGATGAGACCCAGAAGATCATGAACGCCCAGATGTCCAGGGGCGCAGATTACGATACCGGCGGATTCATGAAGCGCATCAAGGGATATGTCACGGTCCTGGTGCCGCTCTTCGTGTCCAGTTTTAACCGTGCGGAAGATCTTGCCTGCGCCATGGATGCAAGGTGCTACAGGGGAGGTGTCGGCAGGACAAAGCTCAACCCCCTCAAGATCCGCAGGGCCGACATCGTCATAGGGATCGTCCTTGCCCTGCTGGCTGTGATCCTGGTCGTAACCGACCGCTTTCTGGGGCAAGTCATTATTTAATTAGTCTGTTCCATATGATAAAATCACCTTGTTTCTAATCCTTAGAACGAAAGGAATTCTTATTATGGCTTATTATGTCGGTATCGATCTCGGAGGGACCAATATCAAGGCCGGAGTCGTCGATGAGAAGGGTGAGCTCCTGAACAAACTCAGCATCAAGACCCACGCGGAACGCTCCATGGAGGAGATCATCTATGATATGGGAAAACTTGCTGTCGATGTCATAAAGGATTGCGGCAAGGAGATCTCAGATATAGAGGCCATCGGCATCGGTTCACCCGGAACCCCCGACAATGAAGAGGGCCTGCTGGTGTATTCAGCCAACCTTCCTTTCAACATGGCTCCCATGAGGAAGCTCATCCGTGATGTTATCGATCTTCCGGTATATATAGACAACGATGCAAACTGTGCTGCCATGGCCGAAGCCGTTGCGGGCGCTGCCAAGGGCACTAAGGATTCCGTTACCATCACTCTCGGAACGGGCGTTGGTGCAGGTGTCATCATCAACGGCAGGATCTATTCCGGTTTTAACCAGGCAGGATCAGAATTCGGACATACGGTTCTCGTATCCGGCGGCATTCAGTGCAAGTGCGGAAGGCGCGGCTGCTTTGAGCAGTATGCATCTGCATCGGCTCTCGCCAGGATGGCGCAGGAAGCTGCCGACAGCAATCCTGATTCGATCCTTAAGGACCTGATCGCCAAGGAAGGCGGTCCCAATGCCAAGCTCGCTTTCGATGCCATGAAGGCCGGCGACAAGGTGGCAGCAGAACTGGTAGACAGATATACTGATTACCTGGCCGACGGCCTTGCAAACGTCATCAACACCTTCATGCCCGAAGTCCTCGTAGTCGGAGGCGGGGTATGCAACGAAGGCGATCCTCTCCTGATCCCCATGAGAGAGAAGACCATGAGCAGGCCTTACTTCGGTCCCGGAGTCAAGAAGACCGAGATCAGGCTTGCCGAGATGGGCAACGATGCAGGTATCGTAGGCGCCGCCATGATGGGCAAGGCCTGCCTGGACGACGGCAAGAACGGCAGATAGATACTTAAGATGAGACTCGCCGTAATAACCGAATACGACGGTACTGACTTTGTCGGCTTTCAGTCACAGACGAACGGCAGAGCAGTTGCCGATGTCCTCGAAAAGGCTGCGGGTGAACTCTATAAACAGGAAATAAAGATAACGGGTTGTTCGAGGACCGATGCGGGCGTCCATGCAAGAGGGCACTTAAGCCACATGGATGTCCCTTTCGAGATCCCCGCCGAAAAGATCCCCCTTGCGATGAACGCTCTCCTTCCTGAAGACCTTGCCGTGCTAAAGGCTTTCTATGTCAGTGACGATTTTTCCGCGAGATTTTCCAATTACGGCAAGAGATATATCTACAGGGTCTACACGGGCAGGGTAAGGCACCCCCTCTATTCAAGATATGCCTACTTCGATTCATACGATCTTGATATAAGCGCGATGAAGGAGGCGGCGTCCTTTTTCGCGGGCGAACATGATTTCGAAGCATTCTGCGCCGCAGGCAGCACTGCGGATAACTACGTAAGAAGACTATACGGCGTCAGTGTCAGGCAGTCAGATGCAGATCCTTCTCTCATCGAGATAGAAGTAAGGGGCGAAGCCTTCCTCTATAACATGGTCAGGATAATCGCAGGAACCCTCGTGGAAGTGGGTGAAGGCAAGATCAAGGCTGAAGACATTCCCGGCATAATAGAATCCCGGAACAGGAAGAGCGCTGGAAGGACCCTTCCCCCTCAGGGGCTCACTTTGGAAGAAGTATTCCTTGATCCGGTCCTGTAAGTACGATTTTTATATACAGGCTAATCCAATCTTGATATAATCATCTCTGAAGGGCCCTATGGGGCTCTTTTATGGAATATAGGAGAAAGGGGTGAGTTTTATGTCAACTGTTCCAATGTGGGTAATCTGGCTCATTCTGCTCGTGATATCGCTTATCATCGAAGCTGCAACGATGGGTCTTACCACTGTCTGGTGTGCAGTCGGTTGCCTTGTGGCTCTGATCATGGATCTGTGTCATGCTGATGTCGTGGCTCAGATAGTAGTCATGGCCATAGTCACCGTCATTAGCTTTATAGTCTGCATCATATGGATCAAACCTGTGGTCGACGCCAGACGGATGGGCAAGATACAACCGACAAATGCCGACCGTGTCATAGGACACGAGGGCGTTGTCATAGTTCCCATCGACCCTGTTGCGGGAAAAGGTCAGGTTAAAGTGGACGGACAGATCTGGAGCGCAAAGTGTGATGTGTCCGTAGAAGAGGGGGCAAAAGTTAAGATATTGGCCCTTGAAGGAGTTAAGGCGGTAGTAGAACCCGTCAGATAAAGGAGGAAAAATATGAAAATGTCATTGTTAATCGTTGCAGTTAATCCGATCGTACCGTTTGCGATAATCGCGATCATTATCCTGCTTATCTTTATCGTTGCATGCATCAAGATAGTACCTCAGGCAACGACTTTCATCATCGAGAGATTCGGTGCATATAAGACGACATGGGAGACCGGTATCCACTTCAAGTGGCCCTTCATCGACCGTGTCGCAAAGAAGATCTCCCTGAAGGAGAAGGTTGCGGACTTCGCTCCCCAGGCCGTTATCACAAAGGATAACGTTACCATGCAGATCGATACGGTCCTCTTCTATCAGGTCATCGATCCCAAGCTCTATACATACGGTATCGAGCGTCCTATCACGGCTATCGAGAACCTTTCCGCAACGACTCTCCGTAACATCATCGGTGACCTGGAGCTCGACCAGACCCTCACATCCAGAGACATCATCAACACAAGGATGCGTGAGATCCTGGACGAGGCAACAGACCCTTGGGGCATCAAGGTCAACCGTGTAGAGCTCAAGAACATCATCCCGCCTAAGGAGATCCAGGCTGCGATGGAGAAGCAGATGAAGGCTGAGCGTGAGAAGAGAGAGCAGATCCTCATCGCAGAAGGTCAGAAGGAATCCGCTATCCGTGTGGCTGAGGGTGAGAAGGAAGCAGCTATCCTGAGAGCCGAGGCTAAGAAGCAGGCTGCCATCCGTGAGGCTGAAGGTCAGGCTCAGGCTATCCTCGAGATCCAGGAAGCAAAGGCAAGAGGTCTCCAGATGATCAAGGACGTCGGAGCTGACGATTCCGTCATCTCCCTGCGTGGTCTGGAAGCTCTTGAGAAGCTCGGCGAAGGCCCTGCCACCAAGATCATCATCCCGTCCGATCTCCAGGGCGCGGCAAGCCTTGCAACGAGCATCAAGGAAATAGTTAAGGACAAATAATTCAAAAAAGAGGTGAACCTTATGTCACAGAGTGCCTGGTCGGATAAGACCAATATGAGTCTTCTCACAGACTTCTATGAACTTACGATGGCTAACGGCTATCTTGATAACGATGCCGGAAATGTCATTACCTACTTTGACATGTTCTTCAGGGATGTCCCTGAGCAGGGCGGTTTTGCGATCGCCGCAGGACTTGAGCAGGTCATCGATTATCTTTCGAACCTGCATTTCACCGAGGAAGACCTGGAATATCTCCAGACGAGATACGGCTTCAACGACAGGTTCATCGATTACTTAAGGAATTTTGAATTTACCTGTGATGTATGGGCTGTTCCCGAAGGAACCGTTGTGTTCCCGAGGGAACCCCTGATCAAGGTAAGAGGCACCGCGATCCAGGCCCAGCTCCTGGAGACCGCGCTCCTCTGCACTATCAACCACCAGAGCCTCATCGCGACGAAGACCGCGAGGATCGTGAAGGCTGCCGAAGGCCGTCCGATCATGGAGTTCGGCGCAAGACGTGCCCAGGGCTTCGACGCTTCCGTTCTGGGTGCAAGGGCAGCATACATCGCCGGCGTTGCCGGAACCTCGAACACCATCTGCGGCCAGCAGTTCGATATTCCCCTGTCAGGCACCATGGCCCATTCCTGGGTCATGCTCTTCGACAGTGAGTATGAGGCTTTCGCTGCCTACGCGAAAACATATCCCGAGGGCACGGTCCTTCTGGTCGATACATACGATGTATTGAGACAGGGCATTCCCAACGCGATCAAGTGCGCCAAGGAAGTCCTCGAGCCCGCAGGCCACCGCCTCAAGGGCATCAGGATCGACAGCGGCGACCTTACCTACATGACGCAGCAGGCAAGGAAGATGCTTGACGATGCAGGCCTTACCGACTGTAAGATCACCGTATCCAATGCTCTCGACGAGTACATCATCAGAGACCTCATAAGCCAGGGCGCCTGCATAGACTCTTTCGGCGTAGGCGAGAGGCTCATCACTTCCAAGGCAGAGCCTGTCTTCGGAGGCGTCTATAAGATCTCCGCCGTGGAGGACAAGGACGGCAACATCATCCCGAAGATGAAGATCTCCGAGAATGCCGCCAAGGTCACGAATCCCTGCAGCAAGAAGATCGTCAGATTCTACGACAATAATACGGGCAAGGCTTTAGCTGACCTCATCATGTGTGAAGATGAGGAGATCCCCAACGGCGAGCCCTATGAGATATTCGATCCTATCGAGACATGGAACTCCAAGGTAGTCGTTGACTACTATGTAAAGGAGATCATGGTCAGGATCTTCGACGGAGGCAAGCTCGTATACGACAAGCCTTCCATTGCCGAGATCCGCGAATACTGTGCAAAGGAAGTAGATTCCCTTTGGGATTCCGTCAAGAGATTCGAGAATCCTCACAAGTATTATGTTGACCTGTCCCAGAAACTCTGGGATATCAAGAATGACATTCTGCATTCTTACAAGAAGAAAGCATAAGAGGAGGAATAACAATGTCTAATCCTATCGTAACGATCACAATGAAGGATGGAGGAGTCATCAAGGCTGAACTTTATCCCGACATCGCCCCCATCTCGGTCGATAACTTCGTAAAGCTCGCAGGCAACGGTTTCTATAACGGCCTGATCTTCCACAGGGTCATCCCCGGTTTCATGATCCAGGGCGGCTGCCCCGACGGAACGGGAATGGGAGGCCCCGGCTATACCATCAAGGGCGAGTTTGCAAGCAACGGCGTAAAGAACGATCTTAAGCACGTAAGAGGCGTCCTTTCCATGGCAAGAGCGATGGATCCCGATTCGGCAGGATCACAGTTCTTCATCATGCATGAGACATCTCCTCACCTTGACGGCGATTATGCCGCATTCGGCAAGGTCATCGAGGGCATGGATGTCGTAGATAAGATCGCATCCGTTGCCACCGATTACCACGACAGGCCCCTTGAGCCCCAGGTCATCGAACTCATGACCGTACAGCTCTAAGCCTTGTTATATAACGATTAACTTGATATAGTTAGAATACACTTTGACTAGGGAGGTCAGTATTATGAGCAGATATTCAGGAACAAAGACAGAGAAGAACCTTCAGGCAGCTTTCGCAGGCGAGTCCCAGGCAAGAAATAAGTATACATATTTCGCATCCGTAGCAAAGAAGGAAGGCTTCGAGCAGATCGCAGCAATCTTCATGCACACGGCAGACAACGAGAAAGAGCATGCCAAGATGTGGTTCAAGGAACTCGAGGGCATTGGCGATACCAAGGCTAATCTCGAGGCAGCCGCTGATGGTGAGAACTACGAGTGGACCGACATGTATGAGGACTTTGCCAAGACAGCTGAAGAAGAAGGTTTCAAGGATCTGGCCATCAAGTTCAGACTCGTTGCAGCCATCGAGAAGCAGCACGAGGAAAGATACAGAGCTCTCCTTAACAACGTTGAGACAGCAGCTGTTTTCGAGAAGAGCGAAGTCAAGATCTGGGAATGCCGTAACTGCGGTCATATCGTAGTCGGAACAAAGGCTCCCCAGATGTGCCCGGTATGTGCTCATCCCCAGAGCTTCTTCGAAGTAAAGGCTGAGAACTACTGATATCAGATTAGATCAATTATCTCATGGGCTGTCTCAAAGATCTCATTTGAGGCAGCCCTGATTTTTGGAGATCATTATGAACATTACGACAAAACAGTTCCAGAAATTCACGGACCTCAGTCTCGTGTGGGATTTTCTGGTCGATATCTATGAATATAAGAAAGATGACGGAGTAGCTGCTCCTTTCTTTGAGCACGCGATCAAGGCTTCATGGACAGACTCGTCTTATTCTTTTCTTGACAGGCTCTGGTTTGACGGGGATAAGGTGGTTGCTTTCGTTTTCTATGAGGCACCCGTAACGGATATCTATTTTAATCTGCGTCCCGGCTATGAATTCCTGGCTGACGAACTTATAGATTACGCTATCACGACCATGCCAAATTTTGATGGCAACCAGCAGTTCATTCTTTTCGGAGGTCAGGATCAGCTTAAGAAGGCGGCGGCAAAACGAGGCTTCAAACAGGTTTACGAATACGAATCCCTCATTTTCGATTTTGAGAACGAACTGAACTACGAGCTTCCGGAAGGCTATCACTTTGTGGACGCAGAAGATGCGGATCCCGTAAAGCTTTCCAGACTTTGCTGGTACGGATTCGGTCACGGCGAAAAGGGTGAATTTGTTGATTACGATAAATACGACGATTCGCTCGACTGGACTCCCGCCAAATCCCATAAGGATGTATTGGCTGATTTCATGGCACCTTCTCCTCATTCAACTCAAGGATATTCCGTGATCATTGCCGATGAGAATGAAGAGTATGTCTGCTTTTCCGGCATGTGGTGGGTCCCCGGGAATAAGCTTGCTTACATGGAACCCCTGTGTACACACCCGGAACACAGGCGCAGGGGCCTTGCAGCCGCAGCTCTTACAAAGCATTACCGCAGGATGAAAGAACTCGGCGCCACGCACATGACAGGCGGAGAAGATCCTTTCTACTCAAAGATCGGTTATGGCAAGGGCTGGCATTGGACTTTCTGGAAGAGATAGGCATTATGCTTGCCGGACCCGGATCACGGTGTATTGAATGCGTTTGAGTGAATATTTAAGAGCATGGAAGAATTATATATAACTCATTACTTCTATCCGGGAACGGATCCCTGGAAAAACATCATGAATCTCCCGGAACAGGAGGCTTTCCGTGTTGCAGCAGAACTTGCTGATAAGCACAAGGATACGACCAGTTTCGGACGGTTTTCGGATTTTGCAAATTACTATCCCGACAGGAAAAGGGCCGATGAATATGTTCGTGAAGAATTTATAAAGCTCGGAGGCAGACCCGAACTTAAGCATCCGTATTCTTTTGTACTGGGAGAATGTGAATACTTGAGAAATTGGTTTGATACAAACGATAAGATAGTATTAGCTCTTTCGGATATTTCTGACGAGCAGATCAGTTTTACGCTTGGTGACAGCTGCGCACTTTTGATCCATGGAGAGGAACCAGTCGTTCTAACCAAAGCAATGCTACTGGATGAGATCAGTGCATGTGATGGTTCAGTTGAAGAGTATTGCAAAAAGTCGTTAGGCAGATATGCTTATATCGAAGTTCAGTTATGGGCAGATCGCAGTATATACCGGAGGTAAAAGATGGATTACAGAACAGATAAGCTGATCCTTCATTATGTTATCGAAGAAGACCTGGCCGAAGTCATGAGGACCTGGCCTTCTGATCACAGTCCTATCTCCGAAGAGGAGGCATATGGCGTGATCTCCTATCTGCAAAGCAATTGCGCGAAAAACATTGCCGGCTCGATCTTCCATCTGTGCCTTGCTGTTTGTGCTGCAGAGGATCCTGATACCATCATGGGCTGGTGCGGTCTGGACGGAAGCAAAAGTCACACGGAACCTGAAATATTCATCCTGCTTGATGAAGAATACAGGAACAAGGGTTACGGGACAGAATGCGTAAAGGAACTGCTTAGGATCGCAGTTGAGGACTTCTCGCTTCAAAGCGTTCACGGCGGGTGCGCCAAAGACAATATCGCTTCATATAAGGCCATGGAAAAAGGCGGTATGGTCTGCTACGCTGCCGAAGAAAACGGTGACCCGTTGTTCAGGTATGATGTAAAGAGAGAAGTCAATCCTCGCGAGATGAACTGATTTCGATTAGCGGGATTTCCATTATCGAAAAAAGGCTGTCGGTGTGTTGAAAAAGAAAGATATAATAGATACTTTTTTCTGATGAGGATTTAATATTTCTGAGGCAAATCACTTAGAATGACCAATTTCTAGATTAATATATGTAAGTACGATTTCTTATAATTGAGAAACCATAGTTTTTCTTGAAAAGCACAAAAGAAAAGATATCTTGACAATTTGTTTGTTTTCATTCAGTATAAATACAATTGGGAGGGTTTTATTATGGGGAATCGTTTTATTCGGTTAATAGCTTCTGTTATTGTTATCATTTTATCTGTAGGTGCCTTTTCACAGTTTGCTGAAGCATATGATGGGAACAAGGCTGCTGGTTATGCAATTAAGCATGCAAAATCTTACAACGCCAATTACCCAAAGATGGGTGCTGATTGTACTAATTTTGTTTCTCAATGTGTTAAGGCAGGAGGAATTAAGGTAAAATCAGTTCCTACAAGTAAGATTGGTTATAGTAACTTGGGAAATGTATTTAAGACAGAAGCATATTGGGATTGCCAGAAATACACTTGCACCCAGTCGTTTTTAGGCATTGAAATTAGAAAGAAGACAGATTTTGTATGGACATCTACTTGGTCCATTGTTTCAAAGGATAAAAACGGTTTTTGGGGATTTTATCAGCATATGAAAAATAGATTTGCAAAAACGAAAGAATACTCGGTAGCGACGGAATCCGAACTTAATAAGTTTTTGAGTGATTGTTCTACCGGTGATATTTTGCAAGCTCTAGAACCTGGGAAAACCACAAAATCACATTCAGTTGTTGTTACACATAAAACATATGATAATACTCGCAAAAGGTGGAATATTAAGATTGCTTATCATACGACAGATACTGCTCCTACTGATTTTAGATTGGTCTCGTGGAATAAGTTTGGTAAAGATGTGAAATGGACAATCATCAATTTTAAAACTGTGGTGTAATTCACTTGCAATTCTATAAGTGTACGTAGATGTGTAACGAAGGTTTTCAATATACCATTTCAAATATATCTGTTGAATATGGATCTGGAAGGACTTTGGTTCGAGCTGTCGATGATGTGAGCTTTACCGTTCAGAAGGGTGATATTATTTGTATTGCTGGAAATTCAGGTGCCGGGAAAAGCACCCTTTTAAATGTTATAGGCGGCTTGGTGAAAGCAACGACTGGAGAGATTTTATTTGGAAGAGATAATCTGTCAGAATGGACAGAGAAACAATTATCTGAATATAGATTAAAAGAGGTTGGTATGGTTTTTCAAGGTTGCTATATGATCTCTTCCATGAATGTTAGAGATAATATATTACTTCCAGCTATTGCGATAAAGAGACGTGTTGATCAGAAATACTATGACTATGTTATTGAGAAACTGGATATTTCTGACAAACTGGATGATATGCCTGCTGTTTTATCTGGTGGAGAGAAACAGCGGGTTGCCATAGCTAGAGCGCTTATTAATAGACCCGTTGTTATTCTTGCTGATGAACCGACCGGAAATTTGGATAGCCATAATAGTGAAGTAGTATTCAATTTATTGATAGAGTGTGCAAAAGAAACACATAGCTCTTTACTATACGTAACACACGATAAGTCTAAAGAAGCTCTTGCCGATAGACGATTGATGATGATTGACGGGAAAGTGTATGAAGCTGACTAAAAACATAATTAGAGCGCTTCTTCAAAATAGAAAATATACATTTTTATTATTTGCAATAGTGCTTTTGTCAGTGGTTGCGATAACCACAGTTATGAATATAATCAAGACAAATGAGACTATTATGTTGAATGATACATATGATACATACGGTAGTTATACTGTTCTTATTGAAGATTATACCGTAATTCCTCGATTGAAAGACATGGAGTCTGATAAAAGAATAGTATATGCACGTCCAATTTACGAAGAAACTGTATATGAAAATGAATGTTCGATGATCTACTATAAGACTACAGAGAATGCTTTGGGAGATATTGGCTGCAAGATAATTGATGGTACATTTCCAAAGGCTTCAAATGAAGTCATGGCAGAAAGGAGTTATTTATATTCATTAGGATTGATATCAGCCGACATGGTGGGTGCACGAATCTCATTGCCTGATCAGGACGGAGAACATTACACTGATTATAAAATATCAGGAGTTATGCAATTCGACAGTGCTGGCGCATCGAATGATGACGAAATCAGATTTGTATTTTTTAATGAACAACATCAGTATAATTGTGTATTGTTACAGATAAATGATCTTGAAAACTACGATAGAGTTCTTGATGAAATAACAAATGAATATAATATTAATCCCAACAAGTGTTTTATAAATTTTAATCTTTTTACTGTTTTGGGAATAATGACTGGTGAGAACGTGTTAACAGCAAATACACGGTTTTTTATGATTATTTATCTGATTATCATCCTTTGTAGTATGGTTGCTTTTTATAATATTTTGAAACTTTCTATCGAAGAAAGTAGAATTGATTTTTCGATTATAAATATGCTTGGAGTAAAGAAGGGGCTGATAATACTTGCTTATGTTACATATATTTTGGTTATAGTATTATGTGGTATTATTGTTGGTCTATTGATCTCATATAGTATAGCTCTTCCTCTTAGTTGTTTGTTTTTGATGGAGAAAATCTCTTATCCTGTAATCATAAGGTCAGTTAGGGGTAATTTGCTGTTAGGAAGTATAAGCTCTTATCTATTAATAATTGGAATCGTATTATTGCCGATCGCATACCGACTATATAATCTATCTGCTGTAGAGATTTTTAATAATCAGCGTTTTGTCAGCAAGAGCAGAAAAGGCAAACCTTTATTTTCTATAGAAAAGAAAAAGAAGAATATTATAATCGAACTTGCAAAAAACTGTATGAGAAATAGCAAGATCAATCTTGCAACTAACACAGTTGCTGTAGGCCTAGTTATTTCTTTACTAGTTATAGGCATGTATTTCATCAAAGTAAATATTCAGGCTTTCGGTTATAGCTGTCCCTATGATTTCAAGATTGAATTTGATATGGATTACGATGAGTCTGAACAGGAATGCTTTTATATGGAAGCGCTTAATAACCACTATATGGTTGTTAAACCTGATTACTCATCGGTATTAACAGCGAAATTTGATTCGAACGTTCTCAATAATGATTATGTTTCATATTTGGGCAAACGAAATTCCACTGATATTGGTATGACTTTAGGTTACTCTCAATATGTGAAGTTAGGAGTTGTGGTTTTAGGTTATGATGATTCGCAAATAAATGCATTAATGAATAGTAATGGTAAAGATAATTTGGTGCTGAATCCGAATCAAGCAATAGTCCTCTCGAATACAATACCATTAAGAGGAGATGAAGGGTTCCCTTTATCTTTCGGCGTAGGTGATATAATAGAATTTGAATCGGGGGGAAGATATCCTGTAGAAGTAGTAAGCGTTGTTGATAAATTGAAAGAATATCCGAGCGGGCTCTGTAATATGGTCTGTGTTGTGGTGAAAGAAGAAACATTTAAAACATTGACAGGTAAAACATATCCGGATGTGTTTTATGTTAATTCAGTAAAAGGTTATGAAAGAGAAACAGAAGTGTTTCTTTCTGGAAATGATGGTTCAACCTTAACAATACCAGAAGAGCAGGAACAATATTTGATCAAATCAAATCAGATACTTCGCAGAGTTGTAATTCTGTTTTCTGCATTAATATTTGTTACGGCAGCAGTATCAATATACTGTTCCATTTATACAAAAATCCATATTAACATCAGAGATCTGATCACATTAAGATGTATAGGAATTTCGAAGGACAAACTGAGTTTAGCAAACAGTCTGGAAATATTGTTGATTTATATATGTGGATGTGGATTGTCATTTTTGATTTCCTATATCATAACTAGAAGTATTCAATCGCTGATGTTAGGAGATCTAGGAAACTATCTCTATAGTTTTCCTGTTGGTATATTTATCTCAGCATGCTTGTTGGTTGTGTTGATATTACCATTATGTATAATTCCTATAGTTTTACGAATAAATAGAATAGATACACTTCTATATATTAAGAGTGAAAATCAATAAAATGTGAGGTGAATAAGATGAAAAAAAAGATAATACGTAGGATTATAATAATTGTTTTTGCAGTGTGCTTTTTGGGGTTGATATTTTCGCAGATCGTTTTTCCTGTCCGTTTTAGTCCTCTGAAAGTTGAATGCGTAAAATGGGATGCTGTCTATCCTTCAATTGAATATAAGGCTGAAACGACTAATCGGGGAGAATTGGAAGATGGGACTTATGTATATTCATTCAATGGTGAATTACCGTCTGACAATCCGGAAGATTATATGTCAATTTATTGTTATTTCATGGCATCCAGTAATTGCTTAATTGATAAATTCAATATTAATGCGATTTTGAAAGACGCAGCTATCTATAAAGAAAAAATACTATTTGTGACTCAAGCAGATGCAGTATATGGCTATAGGATCGGTCGTCTTGAACAAACAGAATGTTATGTCATTTTAGATGTATATGTTGGAGATATGAATGAAATGCAGATTCAAGAGCTTGTAAGAGGGATAGAAATAGATATAAGGGTATATGGTGACTATATTGGACAACGAGAAGGAAAGGTCATGTATAATAAATGCGAAAATATTACATTGGAAAATACTCTTTCTTCAGATGATTAACCATAATTGTTAACAAGTGTCTTGTGAAGCAAGCTCAAAAGATGAAATGATCTGTCTTAAAGGTAGGTTAATATGGTTGCTGGTTCGGATATTCTCACGATAGTTTTAGTTGTAATAAGCTTGCTCTTGCTTATAGGCGGGATCGTTTTGCTCGTAAGATCCATAAAGAGCACGATCAGAAAGAAGAAGCGTATCGGAGGTATCATCGGCGCTGTCATCATGATCACTTTTTCGTTCATTATCGGGGCCTTTGGGCTGTTCTTTCTTTTTGTGTGGGTCGTCTCTTCAGCGGGAGCGGCATGATAAAACAGTGATCAGAACTGCTTCATGCGTTGTCTTTGATCCCTGATAGTATCGATCGGTCGGAGCTTTCAGGGAACTGTTTTCAAAAAACTGTTGACAATCGGAAAAGAGGTGATAAAATAACCTCATAAACATAAAACCTACCAATCCGATAGGATTGCTGGAAATTGAAAGAAAGAAGGACAGCAACATGGCATTTTATGAATCTATTACAGAATTAGTAGGCAAGACACCGATCGTTAAGCCCGTTAATTACAACAAGAAGAACGCTCCCAACGCGAACATCTTCGTAAAGCTCGAGTACCTGAATCCCGCAGGATCCGTAAAGGACAGGATCGCAAAGGCGATGATCGAGGACGCTGAGGCAAAAGGCCTTCTCAAGGAAGGTTCGGTCATCATCGAACCCACCAGCGGCAACACCGGAATCGGTCTTTCCGCGATCGCTGCAGCCAAGGGCTACAGGATCATCATCACGATGCCTGAGACGATGAGCGTCGAGAGAAGAAACCTCATGAAAGCTTACGGCGCAGAGCTCGTACTGACAGACGGGACCAAGGGCATGAAGGGCGCTATCGCCAAGGCAGATGAGCTTGCAGCAGAGATCCCCGATTCATTCATCCCCGGCCAGTTCGTCAATCCCGCTAACCCTGCTGCCCACAAGGCAACAACCGGTCCCGAGATCTGGGAAGATCTGGACGGCAAGGTAGACATCTTCGTAGCCGGCGTAGGCACAGGCGGAACGATCTCCGGTATCGGCGAGTACCTTAAGTCCAAAAATCCCGACGTAAAGGTCGTCGCTGTTGAGCCTGCAGGATCCCCCGTGCTCTCCAAGGGCCAGTCCGGCGCACATAAGATCCAGGGCATCGGCGCAGGCTTCGTGCCTGATACTCTTAACACAGGTATTTACGATGAGATCATCGCAGTCGAGAATGAGGATGCTTTCAAGACAGGCAAGGCCATCGCAAGAACAGACGGTATCCTCGTAGGCATCTCTTCCGGGGCCGCCCTCTATGCTGCAACGGTCCTCGCATCAAGACCCGAGAACGCAGGCAAGAACATTGTTGCCCTGCTCCCTGATACGGGCGACAGATACCTTTCAACTCCTCTTTTCGCAGAGTAATTACTTTCCTTAAAGCCATAGTTACATAAGCCTGGGGATGTTCCGCGAGTTGTCCGGGACATCCCTTTATTTGTTGTGGGTTATAATATAGGATAGAATTATTCTGTAAAAGTAATATAATAGTAAAACCGAAATTTCGGGCGAAAAACAACAGGGGGATCTGAAATTGGATCGCAAACCGAGTTCGAGGATCAAGCACATCGATTTCATAATAATCGATCTTTTGGCCTTGGAAATATCATTTATCGCTTCGTACCTTCTGAGGTTCTCGAGCGATTTTGACACGCCCGCAAACTACACCCAGTTCAATATCTACACCCTTCTCATATACCTGATAATAATCTTCCTGTTCCCCTTCCACAGCGGGATATTGAAGAGAGGTCACTTTGCCGAGTTCTATATGGTCCTTTTCCAGGACATAGCGGAGTTTGCTGCTATCCTGCTGCTCCTCTTCGCATTGCAGACCATACAGATCCACTCGCGTATCTTTGTCGGAACCTTCTTCCTTCTGAATCTCTTCCTGCAGTTCCTGGCAAGGGAACTTTGGAAGAAGTTCGTCCTCAACAGGATGAGCAAGTCCGGCAACAAGATCCACGTCATTATCGTCACCTATAGGGAGAATGCCCAGTTCATGGTCGATAACCTGATGGGAGGAAAACTCGATATCTATCAGGTCGACCGCATCATGCTCCTCGATAAGGACAACAGATATGAACCGATCAACGGCATCAAGGTCGTTTACCGCAACGACATCGCAGAGCTCCTTCGCACCCATGTAGTTGACGAGGTCTTTATCGGCTCGAAAACGAGAGAGGTCAAGGATACGGGCCGCCTTATCAGCTGGTTCCTGTCCATGGGTATCGCCGTTCACGTCATGAGTGACATCTTCATCAACGAAGTTCCCAACATGACAGTCGACAAGATCGGCAACATGACTTTCATCAGTTCCACCATGACGCCGATAACACCCGAGCAGAAGGCCATGAAGAGGGCTGCCGACATCTTCGTATCTATCATAGGGCTGATCCTGACGGGGTTATTCTTTATCATTTTCGCGCCGATCATTGTCATACAGTCGCCGGGCCCCGTCTTCTTCAAGCAGACCAGGGTCGGACTCAACGGACGCAAGTTCACGCTCTATAAGTTCAGGTCCATGGAAATGGGCGCCGATGAGAAGAAGGCCGAACTCCTCAAGGATAACGAGGTCAAGGGCCAGATGTTCAAGATCAAGGACGACCCCAGGGTCATCCCGATCGGCAGGTTCTTAAGGAAGACCAGCATAGACGAGTTCCCGCAGTTCCTTAATATCCTCAAGGGCGACATGAGCCTTGTCGGAACCAGACCGCCGACGCTCGACGAGTTCGAGCATTACAGGCCCGACCATATGTCCAGGCTTGCGATGAAACCCGGCCTTACGGGCATGTGGCAGATATCGGGAAGATCCGAGATAAAGGACTTCGAGGAAGTCTGCGAACTCGACAGATACTATATCTCCAATTTCAGCATCCCTTTGGACATGGAGATAATCTTAAAGACCATCCGCGTGGTATTGACCAGAAAAGGCGTATAAGATCAGATGACGTAATCGTCTCCCGCTTCGGAAGAATGATTGATTATGTCCGTTATCGTTATTCCCTCAAGATATTCGTTAATGACTTTAGAAAGGCCCTTCCAGACGGGAAGAGTGGGGCAGCCTGCCGAACGGCTGCAGATGAATTCGGGGTCGGTGCTGTCGAGGCAGGCAACGGGTTCAAGGCTTCCTTCAGTCAGCCTTAAGATATCCGCTACCGTTATGTCATCGGGGCTCTTGGCCAGACGGTAACCGCCGCCGAAGCCTCTTTCGGTGATCAGGATCCCGCCCTTGTTGAGAAGGGGCACGATCTGTTCCAGGTATTTCTTGGAGATATCTTCTCTTTCCGCAAGTGTCTTAAGCGTCGTAAGACCGTCCTTATCGTGTCTTGCAAGATCGACTATTATCCTTAAAGCGTAACGTCCTTTTGTAGAAATCTTCATGTGATAAATCCCCGTTGTTGAATAATCTCTTACCAGATGATTATAATATAAACATGAAAGAAGTGGCATCCTTAAATGAGAGCAAAAGAGAAAATCCCCTTAAAGGCAATATAACTTTAAGTTATAAGGTCCTGGCGTCTTGTGCCCTCATCTGGCTCGTTATTCCGGTAATGCTCTTCTGCGCGTCTTACCTGAATATCCTCCCGGGGATAATCCTGACGCTGATATTCATAGCGATCCTGTTTTTGGCCATAAGGAAACTTGATGAAAGGAAGTTTGAGATCCCCGTAAAGTACCTGATCGCCTTCATCCTGCTTGCGGTCTTCATAAGCATCCTTTCGGGAGTCGGAGAATATATCTATTCGCTCCAGGACCATTCATACAGGAGAGCCATCCTTAACGACCTCGTAAACTACAAGTGGCCCGTCATCTACGACATGTCCACCCAGACTGATCCCCAGGTCATCAACATCACAGGCAGTTCCGGAAGGGCGGCTTTCTGCTATTACTTTGTCTACTGGATACCGGCTGCGGTCGCGGGAAAGATTTTCGGCAACAGCATAGCCGTTGCAAATCTCGTCCTGATGCTCTGGACGGCCGTGGGCGTATTCTTAACCCTTGTCGCCATGTCTTTTTATTCCGGCAGGGCAACCTTGATGTCGGCTTTCTTCTACATTTTCTTCGGCGGACTGGATGTCATCCCCTACTTTGTCCACGAGATCACGGGATATCAAGACTGGCTCTGGCTCGAAGGCTGGGTCCCTCACATGAGCTATATATGCAACTTCGAAAACCTCGGCAACGTCTTCCACCAGGCAGTCCCGTGCTATCTGATATGCGCGATGCTCCTCATCAGCAGGAGACCATCGAACCTGGGTCTCGGCTGCGGGCTGCTCTTCTGCTACTCTCCCTGGGCCGTGATAGGGATCCTGCCGATCACGATCGCCAAGATCTTCGATAAGGAGAATCTCAAGCGCGGAGTGAAGGAGATAATGAAGGACGTCGTGTCTCCGGTCAACATCGCCTCGGTAGCCGTGCTGCTCTTCGTATTCGTACCTTTCTATCTTTCGACTTCGGGCCTGTCGAGTGAAAAGGGCTTTACGGCTTCGTTCTACGGCAATATCCCCAAGTTCATCCTCTGCTATCTGCTTCTCATACTTCTGGAAGTCGTACCTGCCGCAGCGATAGTCTTCTCAAAGAAAAAGAGAGATATAGTCTATATCGTATCCGTTGCCACGCTCCTTATCATCCCCATGTTCAAGATAACCTACCAGAATGACTTTGCGATGAGAGCTTCCATGCCGGGCCTGTTCATACTGGCGGTCATGGTCTGTGAAGCATCTGTCAAAGCCTTCGACAAGGACAGGGAGAACAGCAAAAACGGTATTAAGTACAAGTTACGCGAACTGGTAAAGCCTGCCATAGCAACTTTGCTGATACTCTTAATGACCTTCCCGGCTGCTCATCAGATGCTCGTCGTAGTGGGTTCCACGCTGACAGGCGACAAAGGTCCCGAGGACTGCATCGGCTCTTTCGGCAACATAAAAGCGCCGGAGCTTGCCGCTTCGATCAAAGAGCAGTTCTATGTGGAAGATTACGAGGATAGTTTCTTCTTCAGGTATCTTGCCTGAGATTATCCTCTGACTTGATATATATCGGGCGGGCCTTGGTCTCGACATAGATCCTGCCGATATATTCTCCGATAAGCCCCAAAGCCATCAGTACGAGTCCTCCGATGAAGAGGATGAAGCAGAGGAGGGAAGGGTAACCTGCGTTTGTTGTCCAGATCTTTCCGATTATCGCTCTTATGAAGTAATAGAGCATGTAAGCAAAGGCGCCGAAAGCCAAAGTCATGCCCGTATAAGTCGCGATCCTCAAAGGAGCGATCGTAAATGCGACGATGCCGTCTACTGCATATTTAAACAGTTTCCAGAAGCTCCATTTGGTCTCGCCGGCGACTCTCTCCACATTCTCATGTTCGATCCAGCGGGTCCTGAAGCCGACCCAGGCAAAGATACCCTTGGAGAAACGCTGTTTCTCGCCCATGGCAAGGATCGCGTCGACCACCTGTCTTCTCATGAGCCTGAAGTCCCTTGCGCCGTCTGCGATCTCAACGTCGCACATCTTGTTGATCAGCTTGTAGAACATTCTTGCAAAGAATGATCTGATCTTGGGTTCGCCTTTGCGCGTTACTCTTCTTGCCGCGACGATATCACAATCGTTGTTGTCAAGAGACGTGATCATGTCGGGAAGGAGGGAAGGGGGATCCTGCATATCCGCATCCATGATGGCGATATATTCACCGCGGGCTGCTTCCATGCCTGCGTACATAGCGGCTTCCTTGCCGAAATTGCGGGAGAAGAATACATATCTTACATCCTCGTCGGATTCAGCCAGTCCTTTGATGACTTCTGCCGTCTTGTCACGGCTTCCGTCGTTAACGAAGATGAACTCGAATTCCTTATCCTTGTCCTTATAACCGTCTCTGACTTCGCAGACGGCTTTGTAGAGATGAGGAAGAGCAGCTTCTTCGTTGTAACAGGGTACGACCAGACTTATTAGCATATGTTATTCAGCCCCTCCTTAGATTGAAAGATATGCGATAATTAATTATAATCAAAAAATCAAAAGAATTGTACATAGAAACTGTGTAGAGGGGACTTTGGAAAATGAAGGAAGTTGTTGCGCTGGAAGAGAAGAACCGCCTAAGGATCAGGACTGCGCCTTTTATCGCAGCAGGACTTACGCTCGTCTGTTATATCTTCCTCTGCCTCATCTGCGAGATATTCCCCTTCGGAAAATTCCTCTTCAGCTTAAGCGACATGACGGCCCAGTACGTTCCGTTCCTTTCGCTCTACAACAACAAGATGCATGCCCTGGATCCCGCGAGGCTCATTTCAAATCTTACATATTCTTCGCAGTCGGGTCTCGGAAAGAACTTCATGTCGACATTCGGCTACTATCTTGCAAGCCCGTTTAACCTCATCTATCTCCTGATGGATTCTTCCGCAGTCGAAGGATTCGTCGTTATAGCGATCCTCCTGAAGCTCACTTTGTCTTCGGCATTCATGTGCCTTTTCCTCGATGAAAGGTCGGAAGACAAGAACTCGAAGATGCCCATACTCCTGTCGATGATCTATGCCTTCTCGTCCTACGTGGTGGCATACGGCTTCCAGATCATGTGGCTCGACGGATACATGCTCTTACCGCTCCTTCTCTATTTTGCGGAAAGGTTCATGAAAACGCGCAAGTACATGGGGCTTACCGTTACGCTCCTGATCCTCTTCATATCGAATTACTACATTGCTTACATGGCAGGCATCATGAGCTTTATCTATCTTGCTGCCCGCCTCTATGTCGAAAAGAAGCCGCTTAAGGAATCGCTGAAGCTTCTCGCAAGATATGTCATGCACGCCGTGTTAAGCGGCATGATCGTCTGCTTCATGCTGCTCCCGACGGGTCTTGATACCATCATGTCGGCAGATAAGACCGTTTATGCCCAGTCGAACGATTTCATAAGGACTGACATAATACAGTTCATAGGACAGTTCTTCCTCGGTGAGACCGGAGAGTTTGCGGATGTCATGCCTTACAATCTCCCCTGGCTCTTCTTATCGCTCCTTGTCACTTCACTGACCGTGATATACATAGTGAGCCCGGTATATAAGGGCCGTGTGAGAAGGGTGCATATAGCAGGGATAGTGTTTATGTTCCTGTCTGTCTCGATATCCTTCATCGATGTCGCATGGCAGGTCTTCGATGAGCCGAACTGGTTTTCACACAGGCACGCTTTCGTATTCTTCCCCCTGATGATCCTCATAGCACAGAGGGCGGTAGCTTCGATCAAAGAAGTCTCGCGCAGGCATCTTGCCATATCCTACGGGATCCTGCTCGGCATGCTCTTCGTGGTGGGAGCTCTGGGAGATCTTAAGAAATATGACGAGGTCTTCCTCTATAACCTCGTATTCATAAGCATCTATTTCCTGATCTTCTTCCTGCTCGGCAAGAAGGACTGGGGAAAGCAGTTTGCAGACATGCCGAGGATATTGCCCTTCCTGATGGCGCTCTTCGTATGCTTCGAGGGGATCTATCTTGAACCCATGCTCTCCAAGGATCTTGCGACCTTCACGATCTATGAGGGCGTTGCGGCAGATTACAACAATTCCATCTATGCGATGCAGGAACTGGGAGAGGTCTCCAAGCTCGTCGAAAACGAGACCGGCGCCCGCCGTGCCGAGAACGAGAGGATATCTTCTTATTCATCCCGTTACATAGTCAATGAGGGAGAAGCGATGTTCGGCAACTTCAAGGGCATGTCCTTCTTCAATTCGAGCTCGAACAAGTATCTTTACAGGTATCTGAAGCAGTTGGGCTACAATGTCAACTTCAATTACTTTGCTGCAACATACAGTTACAGCGCTCCTTCGACGGATGCTTTCTTCTCTATAGGAACGGTAGCGTCCCTCAAGGATTATAAACTGGCGGGCAAGGCCGGCACCGACGCTTTCGGCTGCGGCTATAACTACTATGCAAACAACAATGTTTTGGATCTCGGCTTCGCAGTGGATCCCAAGGCATATGACTTCGATTTCTATCAGCTCGAAAAGGCTCAGGACAACAAGGACTATTTCGCTTTCCAGAACGAATGGTACCGCTCCATGTTCCCTGACCGGTTCAAGGAGGATTTCTTCAAGAGCCTTTCCGACGATGAGATAGGTCAGCCCAAAGTGACCAATGCGATGTCCTACGATCCCGAACAGTACAAGTCCAATGCGCAGATCCTTGAAGCGAGCGAGCTCGCAAGCGGTGCCAGGGAGCAGGACAAAGAGAATGTCAAGGCGGATACAGATCCTCTGGGTCTCGAAAATACCGTTGCCGACAAGGCCCTGGCTTCTTCGGATGTCTATTACAGACAGTCCGAGAAGATCCCCATGGTCATAGAATATGAATTCAAGGCGCCTACGACCAGGGAGATCTACCTTAACATGTCCGTTCCTTCGACCATGTCTGAATGCAGGATATACTGCAACGGCATCCAGCTTCAATATGCTTCCGAAGGAACCTTCTATTCCCAGATAATAAGGCTCGGCGCCTTTGAAGAAGGTCAGGATGTCAAGGTATCGATCCTTGCCGACTGTGACAAGTTCGTTATCCAGGATCTTAATGTCGGCTACTTTGATTACGATGTATTCAACAGCCAGTTCGATGAGATCGACAGGTCTGAAGTCTCCCTTAAGGAGTTCGAGGACGGATATGTTTCATTCGACTGCAACGTCAAGGCCGGCAAGAAAGTCCTGACGACCATCCCTTACGAGAAGGGCTGGACCTTGAAGATAGACGGCAAAGAAGCGGAGATCACTCCTTACCAGGATGCCCTGATAGGATTTGACATGCCGGAGGGCGCGCATGTTGCCGAACTGACCTTTACGGCACCCGGAACGAAAGCGGGAATAGCCGTGTCCGTTGCAGGCGTGGTCCTTCTGGCGGCATTTGCCCTTTATGAATCCGTTTTCGCAAAGAAGAAAGATACGAAGAAGGCTGAGGCAAAGCCCCTTCCCGTGAAGGAAACAGAAACAGAAGAAATTAAAAAAGACTAAGGTCTGGAGGTAATAAGATGAGTTTTATTGAGTTGTACGATCTTTGGGCAAATGACCCTTTCTTTGATCAGGAGACAAGAGACGAGCTCCTTACGATCAGGGATGACAAGGCTGAGATCGAAGACAGGTTCTATAAGGACCTTGATTTCGGTACGGCAGGTCTCAGGGGCGTTATCGGTGCCGGAACCAACAGGATGAACCGTTATACGGTTGCCAAGGCCACGACGGGACTTGCAAGATACATCCTGGACTTAGGCCCCGAGAATGTTAAGAGGGGCGTTGTCATCTCCTACGATTCCCGTAATTATTCACCCGAGTTTGCAGAGGTCACCGCAACGACCCTTGCAGCTTACGGCATCCCGAGCTACCTTTCCGACGAGCTCCGTCCGGTTCCCGTGGAGAGTTTCTCGGTAAGATACTTTAACGCTGTCGCAGGCGTCATGATCACCGCTTCCCACAACCCCGCAAAATACAACGGTTACAAGGTCTACGGCGAAGACGGCGGCCAGGTTCCCCCGGAAGCAGCCGGCAAGATCATGGAATACATTCAGGCCATAGACGACATAAGGACCATGAAGTCGGTCTCCATGGAAGAAGCAAGGGCAGCTGGACTCGTAAAAGACTTCGGCCCCGAGATCGACGAAGCATATAACAAGATGCTGACAGGACTCGTCATCGACAAGGAATCCATAGAGCGCAATGCTGACATGAGCATCGTCTATACTCCTCTTCACGGTTCAGGCAACAAGCCCGTAAGAAGGATCCTCGAGACCGTCGGCTTCACCAATATCCATGTCGTTAAGGAACAGGAACTCCCCGACGGCAACTTCCCCACGGTCAAGCTTCCCAACCCGGAGGACCCCGCGGCTCTGGCAATGGCGATCGACCTTGCCAAGAAGACGGATGCTTCACTCGTCTTCGGTACGGACCCCGACTCCGACAGGATCGGCGTTGCAGCCCGCTGCGTAGTTGACGGGGAGGTCACATACAAGTGCTTCACGGGCAACCAGATGGGCCTGATGCTCCTGGATTATGTACTGTCTTCCAAGAAGAGGCTGGGAACGCTGCCCGATAAGTCTTTCGCCGTTACGACGATCGTTTCCACCAAGCTCGCATCTTCCGTATGCGCATCTTTCGGAGTCGAGCTCCAGGAGACACTGACCGGCTTCAAGTTCATCGGCGAGAGGATCAAGGACGACGACGAATTCGGAGACAAGCACTTCCAGTTCGGTTTCGAAGAGAGCTACGGCTATCTTTCCGGCCGTGACGTCCGTGACAAGGATGCCGTTGTTGCCGCCATGCTGATCTGCGGAATGGCTGCCCAGTCTTTCGATGAGGGCAAGACACTTGCCGACAGGCTCGAAGACGTATATGCAAAGTACGGATTCGGCGCAGAGAAGACGCTGAGCTTCACTCTCGAAGGCAAAGAAGGCATCGAGAAGATCGCAAACTGCATGAAGGACATGAGGTCTGCCCTGGAAGACTGCGGAGATTCAGAAGATGCAAAGAAGCTCCTGCCCGGCTGTGACGTAACAGCCGTAAGGGATTACGATACATCAGTAAGATATGAGTTCACGGCAGAAGGCGTTAAGAAGACGCCCATTACCCTGCCCAAGTCCAATGTCCTCCTTTACGAGTTGGGAGGCGCCAAGGGCCTGGACTGGGCCTGCGCAAGACCTTCCGGTACCGAGCCCAAGCTCAAGATCTACATGGGCATCTACGATTCCGACAGGGATCAGGCCCTGGATAATCTCGGCAAGGCAGAGAAGGACATAGTCTCTTTCGTGGAGGAAGAGCTCAGATAAGGCCTTTGACCTTAGGGATTACATAATTGAAGACGGCATCCGCAAAGCCATTTTCCTCACAGGAAAGGGCAGTGTAGGATGCCTTTTCCTTTATGTTATCGTCGGCGTTGCCCATGGCGATGCCGCAGCGGGCTGCTTCGATCATGGAAAGATCGTTCTCGGAATCACCGATGGCAAAAGTGTTTTCCCTTGATATCCCGAGGTGATCGGCAAGTATCATCAGGGTCTTGCCCTTGGTGGTGCCCGGGGTCATGATGTCTAAGAGCGCCGGACCCGAGAAGCACACTTCGAGCTCCGGATCCTTAACGAGCAGTTCCGTCATGGCGGGATCCGGGTTTTGGAGCAGGAACTTGTTCACGGGCGGTATGGGATCCGTTGTCCTGTCTATGTAAAAAAGAGGAGCCTTCTTATCTTCGGGGACACCCTCGTTATAGCGTTCGCAGAACCATCTCCTGTCAGAATCGGGCGCGAAGAATATCCCTTCGGTGCTGTAAAGGGTAGCATCGGCGTGCGCGTCCAGCATCATATAGAGCATATTCCGGGCCTTTTCCGGATCGAAATCGGCGGAGAAGATGTGTTTTCTCGTCCTGTGATCGAAAAGGGCCCCTCCGTTGCCGGTGATGAGAGGGACGTCGATCAAGGCGGCGTCAGCGAACTTGGAGACCAGGTATGACGACCTCCCCGTTCCCAGGGTCAGTGCCACGCCTGCGTCCTTCAGTGCAAGACAGGCCCTGAGGTTCTCTTCCGGTATGTCCTCGCCCGGCATCAGGAGAGTGTAATCCATATCTGCTGCAAATAAATATTCGTAACTCATGGGAATATGATATTGGAAAGGGACGCGATTGACAAGGACTCGTGATTTTTACTGACTTGCCTTTTATTTACCTCAAATTTTTAAACATTTTGTGGTGGAAGTTACATTGAAATAATGACTGAACATGAGTATCATATCAGAGGACAAAAGAACTATCTTCTGAAAGCGGGTATTAGATATTTTATGAAGAAGAGTGGAATGCAGGGTTACGGTGCTCCTTCAGGAGCAAGACAGCCTAAGGGAAATGTAAGATCAGCGAACGGACAGGTCCGTTCCAACGGAAACAGTTACGCAGGCTCAAGGTCTGCTTCTTCCGCATCCAGACAGGGCGGATCATCATATTCGGAATTCAGGGCTCCCCAGAAGACTGGCGCAAAGCCGGCTTCCAAGGCTCAGGCTTCCAGGAAGACAACCAAGAAAAAGAAGAAGTCCGGCGGGAAAGCAGCCGGCGTTGTCGTATTCCTGGTCCTTGCCGCTGCCGTCGCAGCTGCAGTCCTTTGGTTCAACGGCACGATCTCCGCTTGGCTTGCCGAGAAGGTTGATGTTACACTGGCTGACGGCACGACCGAGACCATGGCTCTCACAGAGGCATATGATGCGATCAACATCAATACATTCGCTCCCGGTATCGTTATCGACAACATAGCAGTCGGCGGTATGACACTTGAGCAGGGTAAGGCAGCAGTTGCAGCAGCCCAGCCCGAGCGCCCCATTGACATCAACATCGATCTTAAACTTGACGGCAAGACGATCGATCTGGATCTGGGTTCCCTGGGTCTTGAGTCAAATCTGGATGAGGTCGTAAATGAGGCTTATTCCTATCTTAAGCCCGTTGAAGGAGATGAGGAGGATGCTGATGCGGTCGTTGCAAAGTTCAACGCCATCCAGCAGCTCCAGAAGACACAGAAGACATATAACACCGCTTACACGGTCAAGTCCGAGGGCATCCACGACATTGTTAACAAGGTCCTCAAGCCTTATGTAGTCGAGATGAAGAACGCCGAGATCACCGGCTTCAATACCGAGGCATTAAAGTTCAACTATACCCCTTCCAACAAGGGTTATGACATCAATATTGACAAGGCAGCCAAGGACGTCAAGGAGATGCTCGACAGCGCACAGTATCAGGGTGTTGTCGATGTCGATGCAAATATCACGGAGCCCACTCTTACCGGCGAATACATCGAAGCAAACTTCGGTCTGAGGTCTTCGGCATATTCCACCACATCACCTAACTCCAACCGTAACAAGAACATAACCCGTGCATGCGAGCTTATGAACGGAAAGATCCTCAATCCCGGAGAGCAGTTCTCCTACAACGGTGTTGTCGGACAGAGGACCAAGGCCAACGGATTCTACGAAGCAACTGTTATCCTCGGCGGCCAGTACGAGAAGGGTATGGGCGGAGGAATCTGCCAGACCAGCACGATGCTCTACGACGCAGTCCTCAAGGGAGACCTCAAGGTAGTCAGCAGACATACCCACGCATGGCCTTCGGACTATGTCGATGTCGGACTCGATGCAACCGTTGACTACGGCAACCTGGATTTCGTTTTCGAGAACAATACCCAGTATCCCATCGTTATCGTTGCTTACTGGAAGTCTTCCGACAGGACCTGTCATGTGGAGATCTACGGTGACAAGCTCCCCAACGGACAGAAGATCAAGCTCTCCACCAAGATCACATCCAAGACAGAGCCTTCCGGCACTGAATATGTTGCCAACAACGAGATGGCTGTAGGCACTACCAACACCGTGCGTGCCGCTCACACCGGATATGTGGCCGTAAGCTACCAGGTATGGCTGGATGCCGACGGCAACGAGATCGACCGCAAGGAAGTAACAACATCCAGATATAATGCTTACAAGAAGAGAGTCGAAGTCGGCACCAAGTATGTCGACGGCGTGATCGGCAAGCTCGATCCCGCGACAGGCAAGGTCACCAGACCTGACGGATCTCCCGATCCTGCGGATACATCATCTTCTGATACCAAGCCTACGGATTCCACACCCGCACCTACTTCCGATACCAAGCCTACCGATAACACATCGGACAGCACGAAGGCCACCAAGGATACCAAAGCCACCGAGCCTTCCAAGGATACAAAGAAGACAAAGGCATCTGTTGACGACGGCGGTTCCGGTGACGGAAATGACTCTTCAGGAGACTGACGGATAACATAAAATGCTCTTAATGCGGGCTGTCCTTCCGGGGGCAGCCTGCTTTGTTTTTCGAAAAGAATTAAACGACATATGTCGTTATAAACAAAGTTATTTTGCAAACTACAGCCTGCAAGGGGATAAAGTCGCTCTCTATTATTATTATATGGGTGCTATAATATTTTAGTTAAAAAGCAGTTACGACTGACTATTCACAAATTTCATGAAGAAGGAGAATAATCTATGGCACGTGAACTTAAGAAAATGACCATGGACGGTAACACGGCTGCTGCTTATACCTCGTATGCATTTACCGAGAACGCAGCTATCTATCCTATCACGCCGTCGTCACCAATGGCTGATTACACGGATCAGTGGGCCCAGGAGGGCAGAAAGAACATCTTCGGACAGACAGTAAATGTCGTCGAGATGCAGTCTGAAGGAGGTGCAGCCGGTGCGGTTCACGGATCATTGGCTACGGGTGCTCTTACTACAACATATACGGCATCCCAGGGCTTGCTCCTCATGATCCCTAATATGTACAAGATCGCAGGTGAGCTTCTCCCTTGCGTATTCCATGTATCTGCAAGAGCTCTTGCAGCTCACGCTCTCAACATCTTCGGTGACCATGCAGACGTCATGGCCTGCCGTCAGACAGGTTTCGCAATGCTCTGCTCCAACTCCGTTCAGGAAGTTGCAGACCTCGCAGCTGTTGCACACCTTTCCACCATCAAGAGCAGAGTTCCTTTCCTGCACTTCTTCGACGGTTTCCGTACATCCCACGAGATCCAGAAGATCGAGCTTATGGATTACGAAGACCTCGCAGAGCTCGTAGATTACGATGCAGTTGCAGCTTTCAGAAAGAGATCTCTTTCTCCTAACCATCCTACACTCCGCGGTACAGCCCAGAACCCTGACATCTACTTCCAGGGCAGAGAGGCTTCCAACCCCTTCTATGAGGCAATCCCCGAGATCGTTGAGTACTACATGGGTAAGATCAACGAGATCCGCGGCACAGATTACAAGCTTTACAACTACTACGGTGCACCCGATGCTGAGCGTGTCATCATTGCCATGGGTTCCGTTGACGAGACTATCGAAGAGACTATCGACTACCTGACAGCTAAGGGTGAGAAGGTCGGACTCGTTAAGGTTCACCTCTACCGTCCTTTCGCTACAGAGAAGTTCCTCGAGGCTATCCCTGCTACAGCTAAGGCTATCGCAGTCCTCGACAGGACAAAGGAGCCTGGTTCTTTGGGCGAGCCTCTCTACCTCGACGTTTGCGCAGCATTCGCAGGCAAGAAGGATGCTCCCGTCATCATCGGCGGCCGTTACGGTATGGGTTCCAAGGATACAGTCCCGAACCACATCTACGCTGTTTACAAGGAGCTCGCTAAGGCAGATCCCAAGCCCAGATTCACTCTGGCTATCAACGACGACGTTACATACCTCTCGCTCGACGCTTCCGAAGCTATCGACGTTGCAAACGAGGGTACGATCTCCGCTCGTTTCTGGGGTCTCGGTGCTGACGGTACAGTCGGTGCTAACAAGAACTCCATCAAGATCATCGGCGACCACACGGATATGTATGCTCAGGCTTACTTCTCTTACGACTCCAAGAAGTCCGGCGGTATCACCATCTCCGACTTGAGATTCGGTAAGACACCTATCCGTTCCACATACCTCGTTAACATGGCTGACTTCGTTGCATGCCACAACCAGTCCTATGTTTACAAGTACGACATGCTCTCCACTTTGAAGCCCAACGGCACGTTCCTCCTGAACACACAGTGGACGGCAGAAGAGATCGACGCTAACCTCCCCGGCGAGATGAAGCGTTACATCGCTAACAACAACATCCAGTTCTACACGATCGACGCTGTTGCAAAGGCTAAGGAGATCGGTCTCGGCGGACGTATCAACACGATCTGCCAGTCTGCTTTCTTCAAGCTTTCCAACATCATCCCCGTAGACGAGGCAGTCGGATACATGAAGGCTGCTGCAAAGAAGTCCTACGGCAAGAAGGGTGACGATATCGTTAACATGAACTACGCTGCAATCGACGCAGGTGTTGATGCAGTCGTTAAGTACGACGTACCCGAGTCCTGGAAGACAGCTGCTGACACAGAACCCGCTAAGAGAGACGTTCCTGATTTCATCAAGAACATCGTTGACGTAATGAATGCACAGAAGGGTGACACTCTCCCCGTATCCGCATTCAAGGGCATCGAAGACGGTACATTCCCTCAGGGCACAGCTCAGTATGAGAAGCGCGGCACGGCAGTTGATATCCCTGTATGGGATGCAACAAAGTGTATCCAGTGCAACCAGTGCTCCCTCGTTTGTCCTCACGCTGCTATCCGTCCCTTCCTCCTCAACGAAGAAGAGGCAGCTGGCGCAACATTCGCAGTTGCAGATACAAAGCCTAAGGCATCTGAGAACAAGTTCCGTATGCAGGTTTCCGCTCTCGACTGCTTGGGCTGCGGCGTCTGCGTAACTGTATGTCCTGAGAAGGTTCAGGCGATCTCCATGGCTCCTCTCAAGGACAACATGGTCGAAGCCGAGAACTGGGAATACTGCATGGGTCTGTCCTACAAGGAGAACACACAGCCTAAGAACACAGTCAAGGGCAGCCAGATGGAGCAGCCTCTCCTCGAATTCTCCGGCGCTTGCGCAGGATGCGGAGAGACACCTTATGCTAAGCTCATCACACAGCTCTTCGGTGACAGGATGCAGATCTCCAATGCTACCGGATGTTCTTCCATCTGGGGCGGCAGCGCTCCTTCCATGCCTTACACGACCAACCACCTTGGCTTCGGTCCTGCATGGGGCAACTCCCTCTTCGAGGATAACGCTGAGCATGGTCTCGGTATGTACTTCGGTTACAAGCAGCTCAGGAACAGAGCTAAGAACCTCGTTGAAGAGACAGTAGCTAACACTTCTTCCGAGTCCCTCAAGGCAGCAGCTCAGGCTTGGATCGACGGCTTCACGACAGGTGAAGGCGCACGTGCCCTCGCTGATGCACTCGCTAATGAGCTCAAGGCTGAAGGTTCCGATGCCGCTAAGAAGGCTCTCGAGTATGAGGACTTCTTCATGAAGAGATCCCAGTGGATCATCGGCGGTGACGGATGGGCTTACGATATCGGTTACGGCGGACTTGATCACGTCCTGGCTTCCGGCGAAGACGTTAACGTTCTCGTTCTTGATACAGAGGTTTACTCCAACACAGGCGGACAGGCTTCCAAGTCCACACCTCAGGGTGCTGTTGCACAGTTCGCAGCAGGCGGTAAGAACATCAAGAAGAAGGATCTCGGCATGATGGCAATGAGCTACGGCTACGTATACGTTGCACAGTGCGCTATGGGTTCCAACTCTGCTCAGACCATCAAGGCATTCACAGAGGCTGAGGCTTACCATGGTCCTTCCCTCGTTATCTGCTATGCTCCTTGTATCAACCACGGTATCAAGGGCGGCCTCAAGGTAGCTCAGATGAGAGAGAAGGCAGCTGTTGAGTGCGGTTACTGGCACCTGTTCAGATTCAACCCTGCTCTTACTGCAGAAGGCAAGAATCCTTTCACACTGGATTCCAAGGATCCTCAGGGCGGCTACGAGGCATTCAATGCATTCCTCATGGCTGAGGTCAGATACAACTCTCTCCTCAAGAAGTATCCTCAGGATGTTGTTGAAGGTCTCTTCAACAAGTGCTATCAGGATTCCGTTGACCGTCTTGCTTCCTACAAGAGAAAGGCAGCAAATATCGAGATCTGATAAGATCATGAAATAATGAGGCCCGTCCGGATCTGACCGGACGGGCCTTTTTCATGCGTTTTTTGTGGTTTAGGCGGCAAAAGCGAAGAATGACATGTTCATCATGAAGTAAGGTTCCGTCATGTCCTGTCCTGAATCGTAGCAGTAGAGCAGGTTTTTTTCGCGGTCGATCTCGTAACTCGTGGCCGACCAGACGGGTTCGAAGAGACCGTTTTCGATCGGAAGGTCCTTATGCCATATGATATTGGAATCGGCAAAGTTGAAGCCTTTTATCTTCCAGTCGCCTTCAAGGCTCCTTTTCTCGTCGGTCATTCCGAAATAGTCGAGAGTATCCTTGCTGTTCAGCTGGAAGGTAACATCGCAGTGGTAGTAGTTATCCCCGATCTTTACGACCGTCCATTCATGTGATTCCGTATTGGAATTGTTAAGGGCTCCGCATGTCGTGGCATCCACGCCGACCTGAAGGAGGAGATAGGCATATGCGCCGGCGATCTCCTGGCAGATACCGTTGTCATACATCAGCGCGTGATAAGGATTGCAGCCCCTGGTGATGTCGTTGCCTGCCGCGGAGAAGTCGTATTCGAGCCTTTCCGTCTCGGACTTGTAGAGGGCCAGGGTCGATTCAAGATAACTGTCGTCCTCATAACAGGCCCTGTTGATAAGTTCGCATATCCTGGTCTTGAATTCTTCGACTTTTACAAGGTACTCGTCCTTCGGGATGGAATACTCCAGCTTATATGTGCCGTCTTTGTTCTTTGCTTCCTTGGTATCCATGAAGCAGACATATTCATCGGCTACGGGCAGACAGGTCCTGACAGTATCCCTGCACTGCTGATAGTATGCTTTCTTGTCGAGAGCTACACGGTCTTCGCCTGCAAGCACCGCATCGCAGTATCTGAAGAAGTTCTCCCTGAATCCCTCTCCGTAAGCCATGACGCATACCTCTGACAGAACATGGGGATTGAAGACATGATCCCTCGGGACGGGAACATAAGCTGAAGTGGTCGTAGTGGTCTCTTCGCTGCTTGTAGTCGTAACGGCAGTCGTGGTCGTCGTGATCTCAGATGTGGCGCTTGTTGGAGCCGCAGAGGTCGTGGTATCCGCAGGAACCTTACTGTTGCAGGAAGTAAGCAAAAGTGCCAAGGACAGGAAGGCAGCAGTAAGAATGGTCTTTTTGTTCATGGATATCCCCCTTGTTGTATAAAACTAATCTCATACTTATTATATAAGAACAGTCATTGCGTGTTATAATTAATAATCGAAAAAATACAGGGGACATCATAATGCCTAAGGATTTCAAGGATAGACTGCTCTTATCGGATACGGGGATACCCGATATCTTTGTCGCGAAATATGCGCAGTCCCTTACGCGTGATGCCCTTTTGCTCTATCTCTGGCTCATGATGAGGTTCGGGAGCGGCTCATCTTTCACCGAAAAGGATGTCAAGGAACTTAATATCTTCCCCGTCAGCGACACCGACAAGGTTATCGCAGATCTCCTTTCCGCGGGCCTTATCGGCAAGTCCGACAGGAAGTTCGTCATCACCGATCTCAAGGTCGTAGAGGTCGAGGAATATACAGCCGATGTCCTTGCCAGAGGATATGTCAACAATGACAAGGGAACGGGATCTGACGACAAGACCAGGGACGTTCTCGCTAACAGCATAAACAGCACCTTCTATCAGGGCTATATGCCTTATGTCTTCTACAGGCTTCTGGACAAGTGCCTCAACGAGTACAAGTTCGAAGGCCAGGTGGTCTATAAGCTCTTCGAATACGGCAAGGACAACAGGATAGACAGGGATTACATCGCCATGGAAAAGGTGGCATCCGACTGGTACAAGAAGGGCTACACGACCTGCGACAGGCTGGATTCCTTCCTTGAGGAGAACGGCAGGGTCAATAAGCTCAGGAAGGTCCTGGCTGCCCTCATGCACAGGAGGATGAACGAGAACGACATAGAGCACATAAAGAAGTGGGTCATGGCATACGATACCGATGAAGAGCTCTTGAGATATGCCTTCAGGGTAAACGACTACAAGGGCGAGATAAAGACGACTGACGTGGAGAACACCCTCTCCGCCTGGTATAAGGCGGGTGTTACGGGAGTTGAATCCGCTGTGGTATATGAAGAGGAACGCCATAAAGAGAACAAGAGCAAGTATTCGAGGAAGAAGGGGAGAGCCGGAAGTTCCTGGAAGACAGGTGCCGAAGCCGGCATCTTAGACGGCAGCGTGGCTGAGGAAGACAAGCCTTCCGCCGAGGAAGAACCTATTCCCGACGATATACTGGACATGTTCGGAGTCGGAGGCAGTGATGGTAACGATTAAAGAACTGATCGAGATGAGCAAGGCTGAGACAGAAGCCGAAAGAAGCATAGCCAAGGATCTTAAGGTCAGTGAGTATTACCGTAAGTTCCCTGAGCTTGCAGCCATCGACGGAGACCTCATCGAGCTGCGCAAGTCCAATATGCTCGCATCCCTGGAAGGCAGGGATGAATATGCCGAAAGATTTCTTTCCAAGGAATCGAACCTCAGGAAGAAGAGGGAGAAATATCTCGCAGAAAACAACATTCCGCTCGATTTCGATCAGGAATCCTTCGTCTGCGCAAAATGTGAAGATACGGGCTTTGTGACCGGCAAAGACGGCACTCTCAAGGTCTGTTCTTGCAAAAAGGACCTGCTCGAGGAATGTTACGACAGATCCGGCATGAGGGATTATAAATCCGTAAAGCCCGAGAATTTCAGGAGTGATTATCTCGGCAACGGCGAGAAACGCAAGGCTGTCATGAACGGCCTGCTCAACGCCTGCCTCGGAAGGGGAGACAAGGCTGATAAGAACATCTGGATCTATCAGGGAGCCCCTCAGACGGGCAAGACCTTCCTTTCCATAGTCATCGCCAAGGGAATGATCAACCTGGGCAAGAGCGTGCTCTATCTGAAATGCGAATCGATAGAGGATATGGAAGATGAGGATATAGAAGATCTTAAGCTCTGTGAAGTCCTCGTGATAGACGACTTCGCCGCAGACATCTCCTCAAGGAGGAGGATCGCCTATGTCCTGAATACCGTTTTCGAGATCAGGAACGCAGCGGGGCTTAAGACGGTCATCGTCACATATGAGAGCCAGAAAGAGCTCCTCTCCGCCTGTGACGTCAGGCTTGCCGGCAAGCTCAAGAATGCGGGACTGATCTCATAAAGTTCAGGAAGATCCTGTAGATAATGAAAAAAAGGGATAAAGAGATAACAGGCGGCAAAAGTTCGCCTTTCACAGAAAAGAAGCCTTTCGACAGCGGCAGGAAGGACGATCTGGGCGTAAGATTCATCGAGCGCCAGGTCAGGCTCCCTTTCCTTGCCGATTCTGACCCGTCCACGGGCGAGGAATACGGTTCGACCGAGGATATGTGGGAAAGCTGGGGCCTTACCGACAACGAGTCCAGCTTAAGGCGCCGCAAGAGACGCACCCTTATGACTCTGGCCGTCGCGGTAACGGTCTTCATCATCCTCTTCGCAGGGATCTTCTTCATCCTGCCGAACGTGCTCCCCGGCCTGTTCAGGGGAACCAATATCGGTGAGCTTTTCGAGGAACCCGTCATCAATTACGAGTTCAAGGACCCGTCCTACCGCGTAATAACCAAGTCCAGCGTCAATATCATGAAGGATGCCGATATCACGTCGCAGAGGATCTCCGAGGTCCTCTATAACGAGCCCGTAAAGGTAACCGGCAGTGAGGTCAACGGATTTATAAAGATAGAGACTTCTGACGGGATCCAGGGATACATCAAGGCGGATTCGGTCATAGCGGATATGTCTTCCGTGGAGCCCGACCTGCATGAATATAAGCTCGTCGTATCCGACCTTTCGAAAAACATAATGACCCACGCATCCAACGGCACCTTGATGTGCAAGGTCATGATGAACACGGTCCTTTATGCAGACGTAAAGAGGGAAGGCGTTTACAGGGTCTATCTCCCCGGCGGTGACACCGGCTGGATAGGCTCATCGGGAGTTATCGAGACGGATCCGAGAGGCGAGGTCGGAAAGGTTCCTTCAAGATATTTCGTCGGATCGCTCCTGCTCTTCGTCAACGCGACCTATCTCGAAAACGGACTCACCATGAACGGCATATCCGTCAACGGAGCAGTCTATGTCGCATCCGAGATCAACGGCGTCAAGATGCCCAGGACCATGGAAGACCAGGCTGCCGTAGGTGAGGAAGTCGCGATCGAGTACGACGCCGTAAGCGGCAACATCGATCTTGACTGCATCAGGAAAGGTGACATCGTATTCTTCCGGGCACCCAATTCCCCAGAGGGAAACCGCACGATAGATTCGATGGGCGTATGTACGGATAAAGGCTCTTTCCTCATGATCTCAACGGCCCAGACCACCGTCAGATTAAGGACTTTTGAGGCAGATAACGAGATTTTTGACCAAATTATCACAATAAGAAGGATTTTTGATACAGAAGACTGATTTTTGAGGTTGCATCATTCGATCTTGTGTGATATTATCTTTTAGCGCTAAAGATTAAACAGGAGGTGTTAACATGGCTAAGTGTGATGTTTGTTCCAAAGACATGTTCTTCGGCAGGAAGATCAGAATTACGCGTTCGCAGATATCACGTCGTGCACTCACACAGCAGCAGCCCAATGTCCACAGGGTCAAGGTTGTTGTAGAAGGCACCCCCAAGACGATGAATGTTTGCACTCGTTGCCTTCGTTCCGGCAAAGTTAAGAGAGCATAAGATTCTTTGATTTGACTGAATGAAGCTCCGCTCAGGCGGAGCTTTTTGTTTTACATATACGGGATCTCTTCAAGACCGTACTTATCGAGCAGGTCCCTGCGGCAGCAGATGATGCCGCCTAAGTAATGAGTGACTTCGTTCTTGAATATCAGAGACTCGTTTACCTTATAGACGGGAACATATTCAGATCCGAATCCCGCATAGCTGATATAGTCCTCGGCGTTGGAAGAACTCGAGGAGAAAATGAATTCCGGAGGATCCATGCCCTTAAGACGGTCTGCTGCCGCATTTATCTCCTCCTCCGAATATCCGCCTCCCACGGTGAAAGTTTCCTCCCGCAGTGAATTTGACATTATATTGCCCTTAAAGTAAGGGGCTGCCGGGATAAATATCTCAGTCCCGTACGCAGGATAGATCCCCTTTACGGACCCTTCCTTTGCGCCGTCGATATGCCAGGCCGAATGTATGTCTGATGAATCGATGCCGCAGGATACGATCCAGCTGCTTAATTCACCGCCGAATGAAGTCTTGAAGAGGCTTTCGGTCAGGAATGAGGACAGGGACCAGTAAAGCCCCGTAAAGACGAATATGACGGCAGCCGCTGCCGAGACGGCTTTAACTGCAAGCTGTCCTCTGCCTCTCTTTTCCTTTTTGTCAGCTCCGCCCGTGACGGCGAAATAGAAGAGCAAAAGGAAGATGATTATGCCGAAGTGATGTGTCGAAGTGTAAACGGTCGATATCACGGAATAAAGGACATAGGGCAGGAAAAACCACAAAAGCTTCTTCTTGTCGGATGTTCTTGCGATCAGAAGGAAATAGAATACGGACGAGACGGTATAGCATACGGCCAGCCCGGCCAAGGTCGGCTGCTGTGAATAGAAGAACTCATCTCCGAAAAAGGATGTGAACATGCATTCAGAAGGCGCTGACAGGATAAAGAGCACAAAACGGTAGATGTATGTTTCCGGGGGCAGCGCGTTGTTTTCGAAGATGAAATTATCCTTGTAGGGATTCATGAGGAAGAGAAGGAAGCATGCAAAGAGAAGAAGGAGGATGAATCCCGCCGTCCTCTTTTTATCCTCAAGAAAGAAAGCGGCGGCACTCTTCTTTTCCTTTATAAGCCCGGTCATTATCTCGATGATCCATGCCAGGGCAAAGCCTCCCGCGATCGCGATGCCGTAAAGAGACCAAAGACAGATCAGGGCAAGGATCAGGATGAACTGCAGGGGCTTTTCCCTGCGCCTGCCGTAGAAGTAAGAAGCGAGCAGCATGGAGGCGCAAAGGAGCGCGTAGGGCCTGCTGTAGATGTTATATCTGACAAGGAAGAAATAGGTAAAAGGGATAACAGTCCTTACCGTGTTGTTAAATGGCGTAAGGAAGAGGAAAACTGATATGAGCAGCATCGAGGAGATGAACTGGACGGTTTTAAGCCCTGCCTCAAAAGGGATACCCGCTTTGGCAGGAACTGCCAGGAGCAGATGCCAGAAGGGAGGATGTCCTTCGTAGTGGGGGATCAGGAAAAAAAGGTCCTTAACGGGAGCGTCCCTTGCTATGAGCCAGGCTTTGGTCTCGTCAAAAGTAGGCTCATGGATGATGAGCCCCAGGACCGTCAAGATGCAGAATAAGATCAGGACAACAACAGACAGGGTCTTTCTGTTAAGACCATTGAAACTCCTGTAAAGGGATGTGAAGATGTTGTTCCTTTCCTGTGGCATCGAAAGCGAAAAGAATCAGGCTTATATCAGCCGATCTTATCTTTGCCGCCCATATAAGGCCTTAAGGCCTCCGGGATCCTGACGGAACCGTCCTCGTTGAGATTGTTCTCGAGGAAGGCGATCAGCATTCTCGGCGGAGCCACGCAGGTGTTGTTGAGAGTATGTGCAAGATAGTTGCCGTTCTCGCCCTTGATGCGGATCTTAAGACGCCTTGCCTGGGCATCACCCAGGTTGGAGCAGGAGCCGACTTCGAAATACTTCTTCTGTCTGGGAGACCATGCCTCGACGTCACAGGACTTGACCTTGAGGTCAGCGAGGTCGCCGGAGCAGCACTCCAGTGTCCTTACGGGGATATCGAGTGAACGGAAGTAATCAACGGTGTTCTGCCAGAGCTTGTCGTACCACATGGGGGATTCCTCGGGACGGCAGACTACGATCATCTCCTGCTTCTCGAACTGGTGGATACGGTAAACGCCGCGCTCCTCGATGCCGTGTGCACCGACTTCCTTACGGAAGCAGGGGGAATAGGATGTCAATGTCTGGGGCAGGTCCTTCTCGTCGATCATGGTATCGATGAACTTGCCTATCATGGAATGCTCGGAGGTTCCGATAAGGTAGAGATCCTCGCCCTCGATCTTGTACATCATGTTCTCCATCTCGGCGAAGCTCATGACGCCGTCTACGACGGAAGACCTGATCATGTAGGGAGGGATATAGTATGTGAAGCCCCTGTCTATCATGAAGTCCCTTGCATAAGACAGGCAGGCGGAGTGAAGTCTTGCGATGTCACCCTTCAGGTAGTAGAAGCCGTTGCCGGATGTGTCTCTTGCGGGATCAAGTTCGATGCCGTTGAGCTTCTCCATGATGTCGACATGGTAGGGGATCTCGAAATCGGGTACGACGGGCTCGCCGAAACGCTCGATCTCTACGTTCTCGCTGTCATCCTTGCCTACGGGGACCGAAGGGTCGATGATGTTGGGGATGACGAGCATGATCTTGCGGATCTTCTCTTCGAGCTCTGTTTCCTTTACGGAGAGGTCCTCAAGTTCCTTCGCCATGGATGCAACTTCAGCCTTTGCGTTCTCGGCCTCGTCCTTCTGACCCTGGGCCATGAAGAAACCGATCTGCTTGGATATCTTGTTGCGCTGGGAACGCAGGAACTCAGCGCGGGTCTTGGCCTCGCGGAATTCCTTATCCAGTTCGATGACTTCGTCCACCAAGGGGAGCTTTTCGTCCTGGAACTTCTTCTTTATGTTCTCCTTGACGATGTCGGGATCCGTGCGAAGAAACTTTATGTCGAGCATTATCTATACCTCCGAGAAAGATATCTTGTTTTAAAGCTTTGTTAATTGTATCACTATATCAGCCCTGGTTGCCCCCGTATTTTCCTTCAACATAGTTGCCGGAAGCATTCCAGAGGATGAATTCAGTCATGTTGTTATCCTGTATGGCCTTGATCTGCCTGTTGATGGCATCGTAATCATATTTCATGTAGTTGCCCTCGCCGATGTAGCTTGCCGTGAATGCCTGTACGTAAGGCCTTACCGTGGAGTAACCCGGCTGCGTGTGGACTTTGGATGAAAGCTTCAGGGCGTTATACATGACATCGTAAGGGTTCTTGTCAGGCTTTTCGAACTTGACGCCGTTTAAGATCGTGCCGAGGGCGTAATGCGAAGGGTAGATCATGGGGCAGAGGGAGTCTATGCCCGTAAAGCCCAATGTTGCCCAATCCTGGCCGAGGATCTCCCCGTCGAGGGTACTGGTAACGGCGATGCCGAAGATGTCGGCCGTTACCGGGATCCCGTAGGTGTCCTGAAGCCTGATCCTTGCGGTCTGCAGGAACCTGTTGATGGCTTCAGCCTTGGAAGGGACCGTGCCTTCCTGGCCGTAGTAGGGCTTCTCACCGCTGGTGGATCCTCCGGTCGGGAATCTTACATAGTCGAACTGGATCTCATCGACTCCGAAGCTTATCGCTTCTTCCGCGAGGCTTATATAGTAATCCCAGTTCCTCTTGTCGTAGGGGCTCGCGAAAGCCTCCTTGCCCTCGTTCTTGAACTTGAGCGGGTTGCCTGCGCTGTCACAGATGGCCCTGTCGGGGAACTTGCTGACATATGCGGGATCCTTGAAGCAGACGATCCTTCCGATTACGTATATTCCGGCGTCATGGCATTTCTTTACGACTGCATTGAGATCGTAGGCCTTGAGGTTGTATCCTACCGAGATCGCAGTCTCGTTTGTTGTCTGGTAGTAGATGCCTTCGGATTCCTTAAGATCTACGACGAAAGTGTTAAGTTCTGAATTGTTGGCTATCGATATGCACTTGTCGAGATTGACTGCCGCCCTTGTATAAAGGCCTTTGACCTCGAAGTGCTTGTACTGCTTGGGTGCTTCGCATACGGGAAGGGGACCCCAGTAGCTGTCCGCGAGGGAACTTGCGGGGAGCTTTTCGCTGATGGTGATCCGGGGAGTCGTCTCGGTCGTGGTAGTGGTGGGGACGGTGGTCTCGGAAGTAGCGGACGTTGCGCTGGTCTCGGTGCTCTTGGCAGGCTTCTTCGAAAGGGAATTCGCGAGAAGGGCGATCACGATCACCTCTGCGATGAAGAAGAGCGCAAGAGCGGCCATAAGCGCATTGCGCTTTAAGCCCGCGCGCCTGTATTTCTCTGACTGGGCCGAGCGGCGCCTGTCAGGCTGCCTGTTCTGAGGTCTGTTCTGAGGCCTTTGCGGGGGACTGTTCCTGTAGCCGCCGGAGTTGTTCCGGTAGGCGTCGGGATATGCGTTCTGACCGTATCCTTGTCCCTGATGATAGTTGTAATTGCCGTAATTGTTGTAACTCATGCTATAGATTATATAAGCATAAGTAATAAAAAGCAAAAAGCAAAGTTTCATGGAATAATTCATATTATCGTGCGCCTGTGTTAAAATCTTTATATGAAATCACGAAGGGGGTGCGGATCATGATAGTTCGTAATTGCGCCGGAGGATTGGTCTTCTGCGGAGACAAAGTGCTCCTGATCCGCAATGACAAGCACGAGTGGAGTTTCCCGAAGGGCGTCTGCAAGACCGGTGACAGACTGGTCGATGTTGCCAAGTCACGTGTCTTTATCGAGACCGGCATCGATGCGGATGTCGTTGCACCCTGCGGCAAGACAAGCTACGAATTCTACTCGGCTACGAGAGGCAAGCCCGTCCATAACAACATCTCATGGTTTGTAATGTCGGCCAAGACAGAAGACTGCGTACCCAACGTGGAAGAAGGCATACTCGAAAGTTCTTTTGTTCCCGTCGAAGTTGCCATGGACAGTGTAACTTACGGACAGGACAAGTCGCTTCTCATGGTCGCATTCCAGAAGATGAGGGAGTTGGGCTAAGTGGCATTGACTCTCGCCGGATGCGGCAATTCCAAGATCGAGATCAAGCAATCTGTATTTATCGGATGCGCCGGAAGGATATCGAGTCCCGAGGACGCATCCTCATTTATTGCCGGGCAGAGGGCTTTATATCCCGATGCGAGACACAGCTGCTATGCCTGGGTCCTTACGGGCACTGTCAACATGAGCAAGTACAGCGACGACGGAGAGCCCTCGGGCACGGCCGGCATGCCCCTGCTCAACATAATACAGAGCAAGGGCCTTACTGACTGCGCCCTGGTCGTGACCAGATATTTCGGAGGTATCCTCTTAGGCAAGGGCGGACTCGTCAGAGCCTATACGGAAGCCGGTGTCGCGGCCCTGGCTGACGCTGACCCCGTGGAAGTCGTGCCGGGAAAGATATTTACTGTCACGATCGATTACCCGGACTACGATAAGTTCCTTTTCGAGTGCGGCAAAAGAGATTACGGAGTGAAAGGATCCAGGTTCGGCAACAAGGTGGAGATAGATATCCTTACTGAAGAGAGCGCCGAAGACAGGTTCAGGAGCTTTGCAACAGACATAACTTCGGGAAGAGCGATTGTTTCACTGTCGGGGACCGAAGAACTGGTCAAGGAGCATTTGACGCTTTTTTGACTTTTATTTAGGCAAAAATCGCCTATAATTAGCAAAAGGGAAAGATGAAGAACGTATAGCGAAAGGCGGAAAGACAAATGGAAGAGGAGAATATGAACATGCCGGAGGATATGGAGACAAAAGATATCCTGCCTGATGCGGCGGAAGAGACCGCAGCGGAAGTTAAGGGATCAGATGAAGAAGAGAGCAGGACAGGTTACGTGGAAGACCTTTCCTCTCCGATAGAGAATGTTTATGTTAAGGATGTCACTACGGAAGACAGGCTGATATCCACCCGTTACCAGCCCGTTGAGACAAAGAAGAGCGGATCCGGCAAGTGGATAATCATACTTGCAGCAGCTCTGGTGCTCACGGTCGCTTATTCAGCGATACAGACGGTATATATCTACATGCTCAATACGGGATCTGCCGGGATCAAGACTTACATGAACGGCAGCAAGGATAATGACAGTCAGGAGAGCAAGCCGACGGAAAAACCGGATGATGTCTCTTCAGACAAAACCTACGAGCCCTGGTTCTCGCTCGAGGAAGCAACGATCGACTACAGCGATGCCAAGAGGCTTTCAACGACTGACATAGTCAAGAAGGTGGCGCCTTCCACGGTGTCCATCGACATATATCAGCCGGTCCAGGGCAAGGACACTGCAACTTCCGCGGGATCCGGCTTCGTGATCACCAAGGACGGCTACATCGTTACCAACGCCCACGTCGTGGATAATGCCGCGGCCGGCGAAGCGACGATCAAGGTCAAGGTCCCCGGCGTCAGCAAGGCATACGAAGCAAAGGTGATAGGAACTGACCCCCAGACTGATATCGCTGTCATCAAGATCGAGTCCGAAAAGGAGCTGTCATTTGTAACACTCGGTAATTCCGATCTCCTGGAACCCGGAGAACTCCTTGTAGTCATCGGAAACGCACTCGGAACTCTTGACGGGACAGTTACCGTCGGCGTCGTGTCTGCTCTCGACAGGGAGATCAACAATGACGGTTACACGATCCCCGTAATCCAGACGGATGCGGCGGTCAACAACGGTAATTCGGGCGGTCCCATGATCAATTCCTACGGTGAGGTTATCGGCATCACGAACGCGAAGATGGTGACCGGCACGTCCGAGGGTCTGGGCTTTGCTATCCCCATCAACAAGGTAAAGACCGTTATAGAATCCATAATCAATTACGGCAAGGTCATCAACAGGCCTTACCTCGGCGTGACGCTCGCACTCCTCGAGGAGGGATCTTATTATGGCGTTGAACCCGGCGTATATGTAACGGACATGATCGTGGACGGCCCCGGCGTCAGATCGGGCCTTAAGATAGGAGACAGGATCTTAACCTTTGACGGTGTTGAAATATCCACGCCTTCTGATATGATTGTTGTCAGAGATTCACACAGCGTCGGTGACAAGGTCGATGTCGTGATCGTAAGAGACGGCAAACAGGAGACGATCGTATTCACGATAGGTGATTCCGGTGACTATACGGATGCGAAGAGCATCTCACAGGGACAGGGAAATGACGGACAGACCGCGCCCACATTCCCTCTGCCTGAGCAGACCGAACCCGATGACGGAGACGAGCCTGAGGGCCGCGAACCCGGCGGACTCGATATCTTCGGAGAAGACTGATCTATATATTTTTGAAGCGGAGAGAATGATATGGCTAATGGAAACAAGAACAGCACAACCGTAAAACTCGTGGCGCTCATCCTTATAGGAGCAATGGTCCTTACCTTTGTCTTCGCGATGGTCGCGACCATAATGGCTATGGCGCAGGGCTGACGCGCAATCTTTCGTAAACAGACAAAGGGGGCTGCCTTTATGACAGCCCCCTTATTATTTTGTCTTTTTTGCCCCGGATCAGGGAATGTCACGGATCTGGGTAAGACCCGATTCATCGAACGAGAATGTATAAAGCTCCTTTTGAGTCTCGATGAAGCTCTGGTAATTGTTCATCCTGATGAAGCTGTTGACCCTGTCGTACCATTCGGGATTAGTCGATTCGCCGACATAGTAGAGGACGTTGAAGGTCCCGTTTCCGTCGTCGATGATGGTCTTGTCGCCGTTCTTTCTGGCATCGTTGAATATCCAGGAGTCGATCGCATCATCGAATTCATGGTGATAGGTATACTCGTTATGCATTACGGACAGGGTGCCCGAAAGGACATAAGCGTTGTAGGCATTCTCTATCTCGGGAACCTGGGATTCCTTTGTGATGTAGTCGTAGATCTCCTGGGCCAGGCTCTGGGCGGCGCCGACGTTCGATGTGCCGTCGTCGTTGATCTCGGTATATACGGTCACCTGGTAGACATCTCTTACGGGAGTCATCATCCTGTCGCGGTTAACGAATACCAGTATGATGGGGAATCCGTCCTCATCGTTAAAGATAACGGAGTCGCCGGCGGTCCTCTGGGTGTCGAAGAGCCAGTCACGGAAGTTTGTGTGTGTGATGTCACCGTATCTCATGTCTGCGATCAGGGTGGAATCGGGCACGGCGATCGCATCTGCCGCTGCGCCGTGGAAATACTTGGCTGCGATCTCCTCGAACTTCGAAGGATCCCTGTTCATCTTCTGGATGATCTCTTCAGCGTGGAGCTGGGCTGTCTTGACGAAAGCTTCGTCACGGGATTCGTATGTGAAGCGGAAGAATTTGTAACTTACGAGATCGTAAGTGTTCCTGTCGGCAAGATAAGCTTCCTCGGCCTGCTCGTCCGTGGCGGAGAGCTCCACGAGCTTTTCGCCTTCGGCATAGTCTTCCGTGAAATACTTCTTTGCGAGGGTGTTGAGTACGCACTGTTCGTCGACCTGGGCTCCGTAAACGCCGTGGATGTAGGTGTCGATCGGGACTCCGAGATTATCCGCATTGCCCTTGAGCCAGTTGATGTAGGCCTGGGCGCGCTCGTAATGCTCCTTGCCGATCGAAAGCCCGTGAGCCGTCGCATCGTCGTAGAGGATATACATCTGCTGGAAGTCCTTGGCTGCGATGTCACGGAAATAATCCCTGTATGTTGCAAAATCCGGGTTCTCTTCGCAGGGTGAGTTGAGCATCGCCTCGGTTCCGGAAGCGAAAAGATCAACACCGTAGTTGATAAGCTCATAGTGGTAGATGAAGCTGAACTCGTCGGAGGGCACGGCCTGGCCGTGTACCGTGAGCGGACTCTTGAACTGCTCGTCGATATCGGCCTCGTAGAAGATGGTCGTAGCTACCGTGATGAGGACGATTATCGAAAGGACGACTACGAAAGCAAGCCCAAGGCTTCTCCTCCTGTTCTTTTTGCCCTTGCTCTCCGCACCGGCATCGCCTGAGACCTCGTTTGCGTCTTCTTCAAGGCTTATCGCGACTTCCGGGACCTCATTCTTTTCGACCTTCTTGCGCGAGACGCCGCGGAGCCTGGCTTTCTTTGCCGTATCATCCGCAAGGGCGCTGGTCTTTCCTGTCAGAAGGTCAGGATCTATGTCAGTCAGGTCATCCAGTGTTATGTTCTTGCTGTCGCCTTCCTTGAGGGCTTCCATTTCCTCGTCGGGCTCTGCAGGTTCGATGAGCTCGCTGTGTTCGCTGTCGGAATAAATGACCGCATCGCCTTCTTCAGCTGACATTTCACCCGCTTCTTCGGCCGGGATCTCTTCGGCAGCTTCTTCCGGGGCGGTGTTTTCTTCGTTGATGATCTCCTCACCGGCAGCAGCTTCTGCACCGGGATTGAACTCTACTTTTCTCACTCCGCGTCCGCGGTTCTTATCTTTCTTGTTTTTCACGGTTTACTCCTCTCCGGGAACTATGAGATTTATAGCGTCTTTTACACATTCTATCGTGACGGGCAGGGAAGGACCTTCCTCGCCGTCGACATCGAGAACGGCTGATTTGCCGTCTGCGGATGATATCTTGATCTTATCGGTCTGAAAGTAGATGACATTGTCGGATGCGAGGTGATCCTGGATCATCATCTTTCCTATCAGCGATATGGCCTCGGATGCATCTGTGATCCTCTTGAGGATGAGGACATCAAGAAGGCCGTCCCTTATGTCGGCATTTGACATGAGATTGCGGAAGCCTCCTACGGAAGAAGAATTGGATACGAGGAAGAGAACGCATTCCGAATCCCCGCTGAACTCTTTGCAATCCAGGTGGATGTTGATCGTGCTGCCCGCCATGGGAAGATCCTTCATGGCAGCCATCCAGTAGGCTGCGGGACCGAAAAGGGTCTTAAGGTCCACGGGTGCCTTGTAGGGAACATCCGTAAGGAGCCCGCCTGCCAAAACGTTAAGGAAGTACATGTCTCCCGTCTTGCCGCAGTCAACTTTTATCATGTTGCGGTTCATGAGCATCCTTGCGAATTCCGCAGGCTCTTTGGGCTGGGAAGTGGTTGCCGCAAAATCGTTCATCGTACCTGACGTGCAGATCGCGAGAGGGAGGTCTATGCCCTTGCGCATCATGCCGGTTATGACCTCGTTGACGGTGCCGTCACCGCCTGCCGCAAGGATCATGTCGTAATCTTCAGGGTTGGTATCCATGGCGTAGTTCGTCGCATCGAACCTTGAGGCCGTGTAGAAGATATCGGCGCGTTCCAGGGCAGACTGTCCTGACAGATATGCCAGGATGTCGTCGATCTTGGTCCTTGCCGTCTCCCTTCCGGAAGAAGGGTTGAGTATGATCTTAAGCCTGAGTCTCACCGATATAACAAACCTTTACGCCAAGATTAACCGCAAGACATACTCGCAGTCGTTACCACTTTAACATAAAAGGGGGTATAGAATGAGGCAAAGTGTGCTATTATTAACACGTTTGTCTTATTAAATAGGATTTGTAATCAAAAATTAATTAAAGGAGAGATTTTCGTCCAAGATGATCAATTCCGAACAGAATACAGAGCAGAGTGTCATGAACGTGACACCCAGGTTAAGGAATGCTGAAATGCCGCAGTATCTGCTGGCTTTTCTCTTCCCCTTTCTGACAGTTATATCGGCGCTTGCGATAAACCAGTGTTATCCTCTCGGCGACAGGACGATGCTGACGGTGGATCTCTACCACCAGTATGCGCCTTTCCTTGTTTCTTTCCGCAATAAGGTCTTAAGCGGGGATTCCCTCCTCTACAGCTGGTGCGACGGCTGCGGAAACGAGTTCTTCGCGGCTTTTGCCAACTATGCGGCAAGCCCCCTCAACATCTTTTCGCTCCTTTTCACGGCAAAGACCATGCCGGTGTTCATAGGCCTCGTAACATCAGTCAGAGCCGGACTCGCATCCCTTTTCATGACGATGTTCCTCAAGGCGAATGACGATGACAGGCTCGACAACATCACGGTCGCCTTTGCTTCGGCTTATGCCCTCTGCGGATGGTTCGTAACGGATTTCTGGAACATCATGTGGGCTGACGCGGTCGTATTGCTGCCCCTGATCATCCTGGGCCTGCGCAATATGTTCCTGAAGGGCAAGTGGGGACTTTACGTCATCAGCCTCGCCATAGCTCTCATCTCCAACTACTATTCGGGCTATTTTATCTGCCTCTTCCTCATATTCTTCGCACCGCTTTACTGGATAATGCTCTATAAGCCCGCGGCTGACGTGAGCGATCCTCTGAGGATCACATTGAAATCGTTCTTTGTATGCGCCGGAAGGTTTGCCGCAGGCTCGATCCTTGCGGGAGCCCTGTCGGCTTTCATAACCGTACCGACCTACCTGATCCTTCAGCACTGTTCCGCAACAGGCGACAAGCTGGAGGTCAACCTCAAGCTCGGTAATACACTCTTTGACTTCCTCGGAAGGTTCATGGTATCGGCAAATCCCAACATCAGGGACGGCATGGCCAACGTCAACTGCGGCCTTATCGCGGTCATACTGCTGCCTTTGCTCTTTTTCCTGCCACGCAAGAGCGGGATCGGCTTAAGGCATAAGATCTGCTTCGGCCTGATCCTCCTCATCATGTACCTGAGCTTCTCCAACAGGATGCTGAACTTTATCTGGCACGGAATGCACTTCCCCAATCAGATCCCCTACAGGCAGTCCTTCCTGATGTCATTCGTGATCATCTTCGCGTCGCATCTGGTCATCCGCAGGATAAGGATGCTGTCCCTCGGCAAGATAATGGGATCCGTTGGCGGCGCCGCCGTATTCCTCGTCCTTTTCGAAAAGTTCGGTGAGGGCAACGAGGGATACATACAGATCGGACTTACCCTGCTCTTCCTCTTTGTTCAGGGAGCAGCCCTCTATGTCGCCTGCAAGAGATCTTCAAAGAGCATCCTGTTCCGTGAGACCCTCATCACGGTCACGATGCTGATCGAGATATTCACGGCATCCATCGTTACCATCTCCATGGTCGCCGACAACGAAGGCTTCGTAACATACGATTTCTTCGGCAAGAACAAGGACCAGATCGAGACCTATGTCAACGATGTCGAAGGGTCAGAGGGCCACAGGAGCTTTGAGAGGAGCGAGCTCTATCCCAACAACATCTGTGACATCCAGTCCATCTATAATGTCAAGGGCATCTCGATCTTCTCATCGACGGCCCGTGAGAGCTTCGTAAAATACATGAGGAACTACGGTTTCCACAACAACGGCATCAACGGCTTCCGCAATGCCGGACTTACCAGGACCACGGCATCCCTCCTCGGCATAAGGAACCTCATCGAGATCAAGGAGACCCAGACTGTTCCCGCCCTCTTCGAACTGGAATACGAGCAGGGCGATGTAAAGTCTTACGGCAACCCCGACGCTCTTTCCGTGGGTTACATCACCGACAGGAAGATCGTCGACTTCTATCCCGAGAACGAGACGACAGACGTCTTCTCGAAAACGAACCAGTGGATCGCTGCCATGGGTTCCGATAAACCCGTTTATACTCCGATCAGCATGAAGGCCGTTGAGGAGAGCGGATGTTCCACCGACGATACCGAAGGACAGTGCTTCCGTTATTCATCCCGCATCTCAGACGGGGAGAAGATGTCCTTTACGGTCGATATCGACGGCGTCCCCGAAGGAAGGGACGTATATGTCTATGTCAATTCCAACAAGGGCGGCACGGTCGCGATAACACAGGGCGAGATCTTCAGGAACTTTGAGATAAGAAGTTACCAGATAATCACCTGCGGCGTTTCCGACGGCAACAAGATAACCCTTACCGTTAACTATTCCGATGATCCCGGCACGATAACGGTATATGCATATTCGTCCGATCCCGAAGGTTACGAAGCCATGCTCAAGACCCTGGGTGACGAGCAGCTCAACGTGACTCATTACGATTCAACGTCTCTTGAAGGAACGATCGATACCAAGGGCGGCTTCCTCTTCCTTACGGTCCCCTATTCCGAAGGCTGGACCTGCCAGGTCGACGGCAACCCCGCAGAGATCGTGCCGATCGGCGATGCCCTCATGGGTGTAGACCTTGAAGCGGGTTCACATACCGTAAAATTGGTATACACTCCTGCCGGCATAACCTTGGGCATAATCGTATCCTTTGCCGCCCTGATCGTTACCATAGGCGTACTGATCCTGACCGGCGGCCGCAGGAAGAAAGTGGAAGATATAGCACCCGTTATCTCTTACGAGGACGAAGGGGCTGTCCTTCCGGAAGTTCCCGCCGATATTCCTTCCCCTGATACGGGTGACATCAGATGAAAAAGTCTTCGGCAAGCAGAAGATACTATATTACCGGCTTTATCGCGGCTTTCCTTATCAGCTGCCTTATCGTCGCGGGCGCAATCTTCCTCTGCCGTAACACGGAACCCGGGAAGATCGTCCCGTCCGAGCTCACTTCCAGATTCAGCAAATTCGATGAGGATATGCTGGGCAAGATCAAGACCACCGCATCCGACTGCAAGGCCTTCAAAAGAGGTGACCTTTCAGGCAAGATAATCCTCGACGACTACTGTGATCCTTTTTTCTTCCTGGGATATATCATCCCTGATGCTTCCCTTGAAGCATTCTTCACTGCCGTTTATGTGATCAAGATCGGTCTTGCGGCAGCGTTCATGTATTCCTTCCTCAGGAGAAGGATGGCTCTTAAGAGGACATTCGCGATCCTGACCGGCATGACATATGCTTTAAGCTCCAGGGTGATCTTCGTTGCATCACTGTCCCAGGGCATGAACGTGGTGCTCCTTATGCCTGTCGCGCTGTCGCTGATATACGAAGCCGTGAGGAAGAGGTCTTCATTGAGCCATGTCTTCGTCGGGCTTATATCTTTCATTATGTGCATCCTGGGTACGGCAGGCACCCTGTCCGGAACCCTCTTTATCATATCCGCATCGCTCATAGTAAGCACCGCTCTTACGGATTCTGTCAAGCGCGCTCTCGCTTCCTGGGGCAGGATCCTCCTTGCGGTCCTAGCGGGAGTCCTGACCGCATCGGTCGCGATCGTCCCGAGATTCCTAAGCTACGGAATGACATACGACTTCATGAAGATCATCGATGACAGGAAAGTCTATTATTCCTTCTTCGACATGCTCTCCACCATGTTCACCGGAGCCGGGGGATCTCTGGATTACAGTGCGGTCCCGACGATATACTTCGGTATAATGCCCCTTATCCTCCTGATCCTCTTCTTCTTCAACAGGAAGATACCGGCCAGGTTAAAGTTCGCATCCCTCATCCTGATCGCCCTGACACACATCTCATGTGCGGTATCGGTCGTGGATCTGACACTTTCTTTTTTCGGCTATTCATCCGTGCTGACGGATCTCCGCCTTATCGGACTTTGCGCCGTGATATGTTTCCTTTCCGCGCTCTGCCTCGTCAATCTTGACGGCCTTTCGGATACGGCGGTCCTTGCGGGCTGTTGCGCTCCCGTCATTGCCATCATCCTTTTCAACGGCTTAGGCGGCGCTGTCTCCTACAACATCACGGCTCTTTATCTTCCCGGTGCAGTGATCATCGGCCTCTGCCTCCTGATCTACCGCAAGAGGAAGGATTTCCTGCCTGCAAGATACTTATATCCGGTCTTTATATTCGGGCTGGCCTTTATCTTCTTCAACACATTCGTAATATATGCCACGGGGTCTGTTGAGCCTGCCGACGTTTCCGCGTCTTTCGTGAGCGAAAAGGTCTACGAGCGATTGGATCTCATATCGGACGACGAGATCTCTCTTTTCAATTCCGCGGACGACAAGTATATAGTCTTCCCGGCCGAAGAGGCAGTGATACTGGACGATTCCATCCTTCCCGTATTCATCAATTCCGTATCCAGGAGCCTTACTGGAGAGAGGCTTTTCGAAAAGAAGGATTTTGAGATAAAGGCTCAGGACAATATAAGTTCGGACGACAGCGGCTATTTTACCGCCAATTCCGATTCGGCCCTCCTCACCATCAGCGTGGACAGGGAAGAGGGACAGGAACTCTACCTTTATGTCGGTTTCGACGGTCTTAACGACGTTGAGGAGGACGACGGTGAAGATACGGACTACTTCAGTTCCGAAGGCGCCTTCCTTAAGCAGATCAGCTGCAAGGGCAGGCATATCGACATCGCCATCGGGATCGACGGGCGCGAATCCGTGACGGCTCCCATAGAAGTCCTGATCCTTGACAAAGATGTCCTTGCCGATGTCGAAAACAAGACCCGGATCATGTCCCAGAAGAATTTCCTCATCGATCCGTCCTTTGTGGCGCAGGGCGATAACTACCTTCTGACCAACCTTCCATACGACAGTGATTATGCCGTAAGCGTAAATAATGATAAAGTAATAACATACTCCGTTCAGAACATGCTGGCGGTAAGATTTGACAACAACAGCCCGGATAAGGATGTTGACATAAGGATATCAAAAGTCTCCCCGGGGCAGAGCCTGGGGTTCTACCTGTCCATGCTGGGGGCTGCCATGTCCATCGCTCTGTTTTACGCAAGATGGGTCAGGCGGAACAAGAAGGATAAAGGAACAAGGCAAGGCGGGAAGGCAAGAGTATGCTGAGCAAGAAGATTACTGACGGAACAGAACTCGTGGTCTTTGACATGGAATGGAATCAGCCGTTCTCCGGCAAGACCGTCAGCAACGAGATAACGGTGCTCCCCGGTGAGATCATCGAGATCGGTGCCGTCAAATATGAATACTCCGGCGGCCGTCTTTCGAGGAAAGCCGTTTTTTCCTGTGACATCAAACCCGTTATATATAAGAAATTACATTATCATGTAATGAAGATCACCCATAAGACGGATGAGGATCTTAAGAACGGCATTAGTTTTAAAGAGGCAGCCGCAAACTTCAGGGACTTCATGCAGGGTGCTGACCTTCTGGTCGGCTGGGGCAATTCCGATCCCAAGATCCTGAAGAACAATCTCAAGTTCTTCGGCCTGGACGACAGCCTCGGCGTGGATTTCCTCGACCTCCAGCCGATCTTCTCCGTTTTCTGCGGCCAGCCCGGCCAGCAGAAGAGCGTGGAGTTCGCTGTCGATTTCTATAACATAGCCAAGCAGGATATCTTCCACAGCGCCACGGCGGATGCCCAGTATACGGGTGAGGTCTTCGAGGAGATATTCGAGCATAACAAGCCTGCAGAGGTCATATCGGCCGTATCGAGCTCGTCGGTCAATCCCGACATGCCGTCCGAATTCTCGTTCACGGGTTCTGATGTGAAAGAAGCCGATGCCGCGTTTGCCGAAGTGGAAGAGAAGATCCTGATCTGCCCTTTGTGTTCGGCAAGGCTTGCTTCAACGATAAGCCCCTTCAGGATCAGAAAGTCTTTGTACGGGCTCATGAACTGTTCAACCCACGGCGATATCTTCGTGAGAGTCCGGGCCAAGAGGAGGACCGGAGGCAAGTATTATGCCGCCGTAGTCATGAGATTTGCCACACAGAACGACTATTATCTTGTCGCTTCCAAAAAGGAAGAATTTGACAAATACGGGGTCAAAGGAGCTCCCGCACCTGCTCCGCAACAGCCTTCCGAAGAAGAAGGGCAGACAAATTGTGAATAATGTGTTAATATTTTATTGAAAAAAAGTTAGCAAAATCTGAAATTTTTATTGAAAAATGATTTCATATGCCGTAAAATACATTTAACGAATACTATCTATCGTGCCTTATGACGCGGTTTGACACATACATTATAAGAAGGAAGGTGTACTTCTATGATGAAAATGATTATGAAAAGTAAGAAGCGCAGAGCGGATAAGAAGGGTGTTATCCTTGTTACCGTCCTGTTCATCCTCGCTCTGGCGATGATCTTTATCTCCTGTGCCCTGTTGCTTACGAGCGCTACGAGATCCCGTGTCTATGACAGGGCTGAAAAGACTCAGGCCAGGCTTACTCTTACATCTGCCGTAGAAACTTTCTATCAGGCTGTTCAGATGCAGGAGATCGATGATAAACACCTCATCGAAGTCGCTCAGGCTACATCTGATGATGAGACCAAGGACTGGATCGACCTCAATATGGGAACAGTAAACCAGGTTCCCGGTATGCGTAACACCAAAGACAGCAAGACCCAGGTCCGTCTGGTCTATAAGCCCGGCGAGCAGAAAGTATATGCTACTTTCAGGACACAGGTTGGCGATGCACAGACTGAATATGCCCAGCTTGTTCTTAAAGAGGGCGAAGATGAGAAGTATCCTGATCTCTTCGCTGCTCAGGTTGACTACATAGGCGATGCCGGAAATAACTTCCGTGCTTCCATCGGTGCCGGAGCTCCTTCCGGTGCAAGCGATAACTTTATCGTTTACAGAGGCAACTACCGTTCCAACCAGTCCGAGCATACGACTGCATATTCCGATATGCTCTTCCTGGGCAAGAAGAACACACCTAATGTAGCTTATTTTGAGAACAATGAGCATATGAGAGGCAATCTCATTTTCATGGATGATTATTACTACAGCTGGAGTTCCACCTGTCCTGACCTTAAAGGTAATGTATATTTCCTCGGGGCTAAAGGCGGCAAGGATGTAGCATTTACCACTCAGAAGGTTAAGGACAATGGAGGTCTTGAGGGTGGAAATGATTTTTCAGCCACTCGAACATATGCACAAAGTACTCAAACATGGATCTTTGTCAACAGAAAATTTAGTGATTCAAGCAGTAATACAGGTCCTCAGTTTAGCGGAATTAAAAATGCTAGTCCGGCAATCTTTCTTAGTGCCAGTGCATATGGTGGCAAGCCTTCTTCTACAAAGTTAGGAGACAGCGGAACATGGAGCTCTGATCTTTATTCAAATATTTATAGTGCCGGATCTACTAAATTTGATTCTTGGAAGAATGCTTACAGTTCCGATAACGCTGCCCTGAAAAATGCTTCCATGTATTACACCACAGACAGATCGTATCTTGTAAAGGATTATCCTACATCATCCGCGATGTATTCAGATTACGGTATTCCCAGAACTTCCACTGAGGCATCTTCGAAGGGTTTCACGAGTAAATCGCTCTCTGATATAGTAAATGAACAGCATGCGTTGAATACAACAGGAAAGGCTAAGCCTATATCATCTTCTGACGGTGTTTCTCCTCTTAAACTGATCATTGGCGGAGGTACTGTTACAGGTGTAAGCAAGGTTAATTCAGCAACTGCTCCGAAGGTCGTATTCCTTGACGGTAATATCGATACATATCTGTTTGTAAGTGATCATTTGAATCTTTACAATGTCATCTTTGCTGTTGTCGGTGCCAATGACAAGCATCATCAGTATTTCATTCTTGCACAGGGCAAGAATCTCAAGTTGAGCGAGGATGACAAGTGGGATAGCGGAGGATTGATCGGAACGGGATTCCTTTCCATACCGAGAGGATATAGTGCACAGCAATACTATAATGCCATCACGGGCGGCACCTTTAAGATGTCGAACTCTGCTTCTACATTCGGTCATAATGGTGTCAATAAGCCTACCATGAATATTTACGGTATGGGAGGCAACCAGATCGAGGTCAAGAAGGGTACGATAATCGAAGGTTATGTTGGATTATTTGAGGCTAACTACTCTAGCATCAGCAGCACGCTTACGATCACCAATATCACCAGCAGTGCACTTTTCAGGTTCTATGGAAGACTTATGGCGACGGTAGTCAAGAACACTTCAGGTGACTTTGATATGCCTTACTGTCCCGGTCCCGGAAGCAAGGTAACCGAGGATTGGCCTGAATATAAGTCAAAGTACAGAGCTTTGAGCGTTAAGTACTTCTATAACAGCGAAGATACCGGTGACTGATAGTATCTTACTTATTATCTGACACAAAAAAGGGTTGTCCGACGGACAACCCTTTTTATTGTTTTGTATTTTGGATCATTCAAGCGTAATCAAATTTTCTGCATTAATGAGTTCGAAAGCGAGATCCTGGGCTGTGTATTCCGTGATCTGAAGATCCGTCAGAATGGCAGGATCTATTCCGTATTCATCAATACTGTCGATCAGGACGCCTGTCATAAGAGAATTGCGGCTTATGCGCAAAAGGTCATCATGAAGATCCGATGAAGGATCTGTCATCCTGACAGCAGATCCTGACAGGAGAAGGACTCCGATCTTTGAAGAAGGATCTGACAGGACTGACATAAACGATGACAGCATCATGCGTCCGTGACTGCTGTCTTCTGAATACCAGTCGTGCTTGATATGTACGGTAAGCTTTAAGGCAGCATCAGGTGAATATCTTTCCTCCTCAGGGAGAAGATCAAGACCTTGAGATTCAAGGATCTCATTGCTTTGTTCTCTGTTCATCGAAATCCCTCCTGTCTGAAGATAAGAATCTCATCGAACGCTGTATCGCGTTTTTGCTGTTGCCCCAGGGCTTGTCTTTGTTTCTGTAGTCGAACTTCAAAGTAAACCATTCAACATCATCTTCCAGGACCTTGAAAGACTCTTTTGAATTGTTGAGCAAGATCTTAACAAATTCACATGCATCAGACTGTGAAAGGCTTGTGGCTGCGCGAAGGAGAGCAGCAGTATGCGGCAGGCAGCAGGTCTTGTTCTCAAGCTTGCTCCTGAAAGCGTCATCATGCTTGAACATCCATATGATGACATCGATATAGTGGCCCATGGCTTCGTTCATGTTCTCACAGATGGGGCATCTTGCTATTCTTTCATCGATCAGATCTGCCGCGGCATTGAGCTTGGCTTTGTAATCTTTTCCTTTGAGGAATCCGGATGATCTTTCGGGAACGGAATCTGCGATCCGTCCAGTTACTTCAGCATCCATATTCTTAAGGTGGGTATGGAGCATAAGACCCAGGCCGAGCCTTCCGGCTTCGCTGTTGTTGAGCATTCCCATATGGACAGGGCAAAATCCTGTCCTGTTTGTGATCTTCCTGGTATCGGGTTCCATGAGGGATGGACCGAGATAATAGTCAAGATAATTTTTTTCAGCATTGTCCCTTAGTGAACATAAGGGGCATTCGCAATCTGAATCGTATGCATCGTTTACGGGGATCATGTATATCTTTTCCATTATTCTTCTCCTTTGTGCAGAAGGTGTCCGGCTCTGACATTGACTCCCACGATAGTGATCGACGTGAATTCCTCGATGGCGTGACCGACCTGCTGTTGAGCCTGTTCGAGTGCGTTCCTTGCATTGAAGCCGTAATAGAGTGCGAGCTCGAGACTGACTTCGATCCCGTAAGTCCTCTTCTCCGTCTTGAAGGACTCGACCTTGGCTATACCCGGAACGGACCTTAAGACTATCCTTATAAGGTCGAGCAGCGCTTCATCCGAGATCGAGTATGAACCCAGGGAGGAGAAGGTCGGACGGACCACCGTCCTTTCAAAGTCAGGGACCTGTGGTACGACTCCTCTTTCGCGGTCAAATCTCTGACGGAGTTTGCTGAAAGGATCCGAGAAGTATCCCGAGAATTCATGTTTGACTTCCATGCTCGGGACGGGAATGGTATGCATTCCTTCAGTCATCCTCGTGTTGCGGGCGACCTGTCTCTCTTCTTCTGTTGAGACATCCTCGATGTTTATCAACATGGAAGGCTGGTTGAGCCAGAGGTTATCGCATATCTTGGATAACATCGAATCAGACGTTCCCAGGATCATGAGGGCGGCAGGATTAGTCTCCACAAGAGCTCTTCTCATGACGGCTGATCTTGTGGCATCAGTAAAGATCGCCTGCCTTACCGACTCCATCTTGGTCGGAGCCTTCTTGGCGGAAGTCCCTGCAACGATCTTGCTTCCGTTGATGAGAAGACCGTCATCTATGATGTAATAGATATTGTTGGCTGAAGCGACGGAGATGGCACGGGTGCTCTTTCCGGTGCCGGAAGGTCCGACGAATGCAACGACTGCGATATGGGACAGCGCCTCACGTGTCAGTGATTCGCTGTCCAGTATGAGTTCTATGTCTCTTACGGGTTCTGAGGCCGCGGATGTAACGGACGCTGTTCTGTCCAAACGGTGCAGAGTGGCGCGAAGCTCCGGTATTAGAGCTTTTGTTTTACCGGTGTTCTGTTTCTGTCCGTTATCACTCACCTGATCTTATGACTCCCAGTTATGAAATACCTCTTGGATATCTTCGTTTTCTTCCATCATGTCGAGCATCTTCTCGAGTTTTTCACAGGTTTCCTCATCATCGACTTTTGCGCTGGTGGTGGCAACGGGACCCAGGGTAGAGTCTGCGAAAGTATAGCCTTTGGCTTCCAGGGCATCCTTAACTGTGTAATAGTCTTCAGGCGCCGTTATGATCTCATAGTATTCATCATCGGATGAAAAGTCTGCTGCGCCGCAATCCAGGGCATCACCCATGACGGTATCCTCATCCTCAAAATCCTCTCTTGAGATAACGATAACGCCTTTTTCCTCGAAAAGGAATGAAACGCTTCCGCCGACACCTAAGTTTCCGCCGTTCTTGTCAAAGATGTGCCTGACATCGGCTGCCGTCCTGTTGCGGTTGTTGGTGAGTGCCCTTACCATGATGGCAACTCCGCCGGGACCGTAACCTTCGTATGTTATCTCTTCGTAGTCATCTCCCTCGCCGGCGCCCGCTGCCTTCTTGATGGCTCTGTTGATGTTGTCATTAGGCATATTGGCTGCTTTTGCCTTGGAAATGACATCCTTGAGTCTGGAGTTTCCCGCAGGATCGGCGCCTCCCGCCTTGACCGCTACCGCGATCTCCTTGGCGAGCTTCGTATAGACGGCTCCCTTTGCTGCATCAGCAGCTTCCTTTTTACGTTTGATGTTGCTCCATTTTGAATGACCGGACATAAATGACCTCCGAATTATTGAATTATCTTAATAAGGCAGAACCTGACTGCCGTATAGACGAGAATAGCGATAAAGGCTGCAATGGCCGAATATTTCCTGAGCTTCGCGCTCCTCATGATGCACATCATGACGGAATATACCAGGGCGGTGATAACAGCTCTTATGATGTCGTTGCCAAAAGACATATATTGATCAAAGCAGGGGATCGAGAGCATGATGATGTCGATGCCGAGTTCCGCCTTGCCGTATTTCCTCTTGAAAATGAGACAGAGCAGGGAAGTGATGCCCAGACCTAAAGCGATCTTTCCACAGGACGTTATGATAAGCTCGAATGCAAAGATCAAAGCTGCCGTGCTGTAACCGTAGAATCCCATGATGAAGGGAAGCAATACGGAAAGCATTGTAAGAACAAGGACCGTGACAGGGAAGCCGGTAAAGCATTTTCCCGTGTCATATAAGATCATCATGGCAGATATGGCAACAGCCATGGCGGCTATCAGCATGAGGAAATAGATCATATAAAATATAAGAGAGAGATTATCGGGCCAGAGGATGATCGGAGCCGCGTATTCACATACCGCAATGGCAGTGATACCGAAAGTAAGCCCCGTGAAACTTTCGATCTTGGCGTAACGGGATGCTATGGGTGCACCGCAATAACGGCATTTCCCGCGGAGGAAGAGCCAGCTGAACACGGGAACCAGATCCAAAGCACCGAGAGTATGACCGCAGGTCATGCACATGGAATGTCCCTTGGATACGGAACGTCCTGCGGGAATGCGGTATATGATCACATTAAGGAAACTTCCGATCACAAACCCAAGAAGGGTGAAGAATATAACAAAAAAAGTATAGATGATCCCCGGCAAAGCAGTCTACCTCCAATAGATTAACAACTTAATATACCATATTATAGTAATAATTTGTATCAAAAATATAGGAAGTAAGGCAGTCGGAAAGGGGCTTTTCGTTGTAATTTGTCTATCATTTTTGTCACGAACTTGTCAACCGCTCAAATTTATGCAAACTGCCAAAATACTTGTATTTTAGTCCGAATTGCTATATAGTTTTATAGAATATGCTCGCCAGGAGTATGCCTTGCGTGCTCTTAAACGGCATATTTTCGTTTCAAACCATGACCTGTGGGGCCTTAAAACGGAGGGTTTAATGAAGAGATTAGGAGATATTCTCGTTGAGAGCGGTTTTTTAAACGCTACTGAACTCGCAGAAGCACTTTCTCAGCAAAAAGAAACCGGAAAGAGATTAGGAGAAGTTATCGTCGAGAGTGGCCTCCTTTCGGAATTTGATATCCTGAGGGCCGTTTCCAGTCAGTTCAATTACCCTATTATCGACCTGACGAGTCTTGAGATAGACCCGAAGGCTACCGCCCTCCTGGATGAGAAATTCTGCTCCGAACATGCAGTCCTTCCCATTGGTTTCGATGGAGACAACCTTGTAGTTGCCATCGACGACCCCATGGACTTTACTATAGAAGAAGAACTCCAGTTCCGTACCGGCTATCAGGTAATATTGATGCTGGCCACAAGATCTTCCATCCTGGAAGCAGTTAAGGTCAATTACGGTAAGGAGATCGCACAAAAGGCAGCAGAGGAGTTAGGCGTAGAGCTTGAAGCTGAAGTTTCTGCAGCTGACGCCGAGATGAACGAGGCTATCAACTCCGCTCCTGTTGTTAAGCTTGTTAACTCCATGATAGATTACGCTATCAGGGCAGGTTCTTCGGATATCCACGTTGAGCCTCTTGAGGACCGTGTCAGAGTCCGTATCCGTATCGACGGCGTTATGCAGGAGGTCATGAGCAACCCCATATCCGCCAAGGATGCCATCACCACGAGAATAAAGATCTTAGGCGGTATGAATATCGCTGAGAAACGTATCCCGCAGGACGGCCGTATCAGGACGGAGATCAACGGCGAACCGGTCGACATGCGTGTATCCGTCCTTCCCTGTATCACCGGTGAGAAGACGGTTATCCGTATCCTTGCCAAGAACGACGGAAACCTTAACAGGAAATACCTTGGTATATCGGATCATAATAATGAACTTATAAATAAGATAATCAAGGTCCCTCAGGGCATATGCCTTATCTCGGGTCCTACGGGTTCAGGTAAGACGACTACGCTCTATACACTACTTTCGGAGAAGAATACACCGGAAACAAACATAATCACTGTAGAAGACCCTGTCGAGATCAGGATCCCCGGCATCAACCAGGTTCAGGTTAATGTAAAAGCGGGAATGACATTTGCCAGCGGTCTTCGTTCTATTCTGCGTCAGGACCCCGACATCGTTCTCGTCGGTGAGATCCGTGACGGTGAGACGGCTGAGATCGCAATGCGTGCAGCCATCACGGGACACTTGGTATTCAGTACCATCCACACCAATGACGCCGTATCTTCGATCAACAGACTTATCGATATGGGTCTGGAGCCTTACATGGTATGCTCCGCTCTTGTCGGAGTCGTATCCCAGCGTCTCGTCAGACGTATCTGCACCAACTGCCGTGAGGCATATGATCCCGGAGAGGATGATATCGTTCTCCTGAAGCTCGAGCCCGGTCAGAAGATCTATCACGGCACAGGCTGTCCGGAGTGCAACGAAACAGGATATAAGGGAAGAATCGCCATTCATGAGATCGTTGTCATGACAAGAGCCATGAAGGTTCTCATCGAAAAGAGAGCAAGTGAAGAAGAGATGAGGAACCTGGCTGTTTCAGAAGGAACCCAGATGCTTCAGGATTCTGCAAGGGCTCTTGTTCTGGAAGGTATTACTACGGTCTCTGAACTTAACAGAGTTGCGTACACAATAGACTAATACAACAGATTAAATATTTGAGGAGGAGTTAACAAGTGGAAGGATTTAGTTTATCAATGGAATCCGTTTTGTCCGAAGCGGTGAGAATGGGCGCATCAGATACCCATATCACGGTCGGTCTGCCGCCGATGATCCGTATCGACGGTACACTGATGCCGTTGGGTAATCAGCCTTTGACTGCAGCAGATACCGAGTATCTTTGCAAGTCAATGATCAACAAGTCCAGACAGCAGTATTTGAACGAGAGAGGCGAGATCGACTTCTCTTATGTTGTTGAGGACTACAGCCGTTTCAGATGTAATATCTACAAGCAGCGCGGTACATATGCGCTTGCTGCAAGATCCATCTCGAATTCCATCCCCACATGTGAGCAGCTCGGTCTGCCCGATATATTCAAGGATTTCGTTATGAAGCCTAGAGGACTTATCCTTGTTACCGGTCCTACGGGTTCAGGTAAGTCCACAACGCTGGCTGCCATGATCGGTCACGTTAACGGCAATAAGAAGTGCCACGTTCTTACGCTTGAGGAACCTATCGAGTATCTCCATGATCACGGTGAAGCCATGATCAACCAGAGAGAGATCCACGAGGATACACTGTCTTTCGCTAACGCTCTCAGAGCTGCCCTCCGTGAAGACCCTGATATCATCCTCGTCGGAGAGATGCGTGACCTCGATACCATCAGTACCGCTATTACTGCAGCCGAGACCGGACACCTTGTCCTTTCCACACTGCATACATCATCCGCTGCTGATACAGTCAACCGTATCATCGACGTTTTCCCTCCTCATCAGCAGGATCAGGTAAGAGTTCAGCTCTCTACCGTTCTTGTTGCTGTTATCTGTCAGACCCTCGTTCCGAGGATCGGCGGCGGACGCTGTGCTGCATTCGAGATCATGATCGCTAATGATGCTGTCCGTAATAATATCCGTGAAGGTAAGACCTATCAGATTGACAGTACTCTTGCCACGAGCCTTCAGCAGGGCATGTGTCCTTTGGACTTCTACCTTGCCGAGCTCATTAAGAGAGGTATCATCTCCAGAGACACAGGTTTGCAGAGATGCCGTATCCCTGATGATCTCAAGAGATATATCAACAACGTCGGCGGTGCAACCAACTCGCCGTTGTTCAATGATCTTGATTTTGCCTGATCTTATGGATCAGCTTGTAAGTCTAGTAAGGAGGAGATAAGTATATGGCCAATTTTAAATATACGGTCATTGACAGTGCCGGTAAGGCGTCTGAAGGCGTGATCGAAGCCGAGAATATCGGTGAAGCGTCACGTAAACTTAAATCAGACGGCAAGTATATAGCATCGCTTAAGCTTGACCGCGGCACTTTCGGGAACATCCAGATCGGAAGTTCCAAACTCAAGACCCAGGAACTGGTTGTTATCACGAGACAGTTGTCATCACTGCTGTCCGCAGGTATTACCGTAGTTCGTGCTCTCGATATGCTCTACCAGCAGCTTGAAACACAGAAGGCTAAGAAGTGTATTGGTGAGATCTACGAAGCAGTTCAGGGTGGTAAGAATCTGTCGGAAGCTTTCGCTGATCAGAGGGGTGTCATTCCTAACATCATGATCCAGATGATCGCGGCCGGTGAAGAATCCGGACGTCTGGATGAAGTTATGTACAGACTTGCCGAACACTTCCAGAAGGAATCCAAGACGAAGAACAAGATCTCATCGGCTATGGTCTATCCTAAGATGCTTGCGATCGTAACGGTCCTCGTATCAGTTGGTCTTTTGACCTTCCTCGTTCCCGGTATCGCCGAGACGATCAAGGATCTTGGCGGTGAACTCCCGGGTCTTACCAAGGGGATCATGGCAATCAGTGACTCTCTTGTTCATTTCTGGTATATCTATGTAGCGGTAATCGGTGTTTCGGTATATTCGTTCAAACTGTGGCGTAATTCCGAAAAGGGTGCTTATCAGTGGGATAAGCTCATGCTGAAGCTCCCCGTCATCGGCAAGATGACAAGGATGAATGCTTCGGCAAGATTTACAAGAACCGTATCCACGCTCTTGCGAAGCGGTATCTCCGTTCTGAATTCAGTAGAGATCACCGAGAAAGCTCTTGATAATGTCGTTCTCGAGAAAAAACTCGCGGATGCCAGAGTCGAGATTAGAAAAGGTACTGCTCTCTCCAAGTCCATCAGAGGTATTACGGAATTCCCTCCCATGATCTATGCAATGGTATCGATCGGTGAGGAATCCGGTACATTGGACAGCATTCTTGAAAAGGCTGCCGACTTCTTCGAAGACGAAGCCGATGCAGCAACATCAAAGTTTGTTGCAACTCTGGAGCCTATGATGATCGTCATCATGGCTATCGTAGTCGGTCTTGTTGTCGGCGGTATCGCAATGCCTATATTCAACATGGCATCTTATATCTGATCAGAAGAAAGGAGATTATAAATGGATTTTTCATCATTTGGAAAAGGCGGCACCGAATTGGTTCTTGACTGTTCGAGTTCTGATTTGAAGGTTGCAATGGGATCTTATAATCCCAAGACCGGTAAGATCGTTATCGATAAGTCCGGTATAGTACCGTTGGAGGGCGACTCCATCACAGACGGTGCTATCTCAGATTCATTCGGTATCGTTATGGCATTAAAGCATGCTTTTGCCAAACTCGATATCAGAGCAAAGAGCGTTATCCTTACAACAGAGGGTGCTTTCATTCACTCGAGAGACCTGGAACTTCCTGTTGTTAAAGAAGATCAGCTCAAGGACATGGTCAGATATGAGGTAATGGGTCAGGGAACCAACCGTGATCTTTCTATCGACTATATCGTTTACGGAACGACCACAGACGAAGAGACAAATGCCGATAAGCTCAAGGTAAGAGCTACCGCGGTTCCTGTCGAAGTAATCGGTGATTTCAGAGAGCTCTTAAAGCAGCTCGATCTCGCTCCCGAGGCTATGGATGTCAATCCTAATGCCGTCAGGAAGCTCTTCGCAAATACGATCATCAACGGTAGCCACAGCACGGCGCAGTCCACACTGATGCTCCTCGAGCTTTCCACGAAGACAACGACGGTTACCATTCTTGACAAGGGTTTCCCCGTACTCAGCAGAAGACTGCAGTTCGGACACCAGAACATCCGTCAGGTAGCTGATTCCGTAAGGAAGCTCCAGGGCGGCGAAGTCGGACAGTCCTCTCTTGCAAGAAGACTTAACATCTCAAAGTCTGACAGTGATTCTTCCGTACCGATCGAAGATATCGATGTATGGAACGAGACTGTCGCTGAGCAGCCTGCATTGCAGAGCGCTGTAAATGCTTACTTTAAGAGCCTCGTGGATGCGGTATCCCGTACGGCTCAGTTCTCGATATCCAAATTCCGTATCGATGCCATCAGTACCTGCTTTATCTATGGTTCCGGTGCTTCCTACAAGAAGATCGATAAGGAACTTTCACGCCAGCTCGGAACTCAGGTCGAAGTCCTCAAGGCCCTGAGCAACGTTGAGGGCAGAAATCTTGAGCTTCCTCAGTTTGTAAACTGCTGCGGTGCTCTTATAAGAGAAGACTAAGGAGGGAGTAATAAAATGGCTATTAACAAAAGACTGTTAGCCAAGAAGGATATGAACTTCTTCGCGGAATTTACCGCAAACGCCGCGAAGATGAGAAGACTGTTCGGTTATGCTGTTGTTATCGGTGTAATCGTAGTAGGCGTCCTTCTTGCTATCGTAGGATATGACCTTATCCGTAACTTCTTTATCAAGGCAGAGATCACTTCATTGGAAGTAGTCCTGAATTCTGAAGAGTATTCTACGCTTGAGGATAAAGCGAAGGAACTCACGAGGATCCTTGAAGAGAGACAGAAGACTTTCTATACTCTGACTCAGATGAGAAAGCAGGTCGATACATCGGGTACTGCCCCTGTTGATCTCCCTGACATACTTGCAGAAAGCATCCCGAGTGATTCTTGGGTTCAGGCTTATGAGGTCAACACGAGTTCCTCATCTATATTTGGTTATTCTTTCTCTTATTACAGTGTTGTTGATATGGTGCATAAGCTCAACGAGTCAAATGTCTTTACCACGGTTCCCCAGTGTGAGATCCAGACCTTTGACCCTACCAATATCGGTGGCGCAGATTCATTTGTTAACGATGATCTTATTCCTACAAATATCATCAATAACTATTATACGTACACGATCACCGGAACACTGCTTGCAGAGGTTTACATCTCCGTCGGCCGTTATACGACAGGAGACGTTTCCCAGAGCCTTTCCGGTATCGAGACGAAGCCGGTCAAGATCGGAAATCCTTATGAGCTCACAGATATTGCCACATATGAGACGGGCGGACAGAAGTATACGCTCAATTCCATTACCGTTAACAATGTTGCAGTTACAGCAAACAATCTGGCTACGATCATAGCCAACAATAAGATCCAGGGAACAGCTTACGAGAACCTTGATATCAAGCTCATGTATGACAAGGTTGTCGAGACCCCGGCTGAAGGTGCACAGGGAGGTGAAGGCAAATGAATAACCTGACAACAAGAGAGAAGGCAATGGCCTTCGGTATCCTTCTCATCCTTATCATTTTCCTGGTATATTTCTTCGGAATACGTATCCTTAATGATAAGTATGATGAATACAAGAAGAAGTTGACAGATCTTCAGGCCAGAAAGGCTTTCCTTGATGAACTGAAAGAGGAAAACGCCAAGATGGAGAAAGAGATCGAGACTCTCGAAGCTAACATAGAGAAGATCGAACTTTCCTTTATCGATAAGCTCGAGACAGAAGTTATCGAACAGTATCTGCTTGCTACCTTCGAGAAGAACGAGTGTCCTTTCCTGAATAAGATCACGGTAAGTGATGTTCCCATGAATCCCATCACTCTGCCTGACGGTACAACTTCAGATAATTCGGTCCTCTGCAGAAGTGTCGAGATTACATATGCAACGGGAGATGGTTTCCTGCCTACGACATATAATGCAACTCCTCTGTTCAGAGATCCTGATACGATGAAGATCTCTCCTGAGATCCCGCTGGCCATGATCGCAGATCTTGATAGATTGAGCGCATTAAGATACAAGCTCGTTTTCAAGGATGATTATCAGCCTACAGAAGAAGAGCAGGCGTTGATGGTGGAGAACTTCCAGGGCTATTCAGGCTTCCTTAAGTCTTTGAAGCAGATCGCTGATGACAACAAGGATTGCATCAAGGTCACAGGCATCAAGGCAGAGAGCAAGTCCGGATTTATGACTTTGACAGCTACTGTTAATTTCTTCAGTGCTAACCTTGCAAACCGTGTATCCACTGATACAAGCAAGGAGGCATATACATACTGGAGCGGTCATACGAACATCGATACCAAGGGCGGCTTTATCGGAATGCCTTATATCGTTCTTAATAAAGACAGTCTCTGGGATCATATGACTATTCTCTCCGGAGAGGTTGGCGGATTTATTGACAGACCTTACACACCATGGGTTGTCAATGCATATTTCACCAAGAAAATGGACAAAGAAGGTATCCTCTATGTTACCGGTAAGCCTGATCCTACTGAAAACGATGCCAACGCTAATAACGGAACGGATGCCGACGACATGACGCAGGTATCCAACTGATCAGAAAGGAGTTTAAGCCCTGATTTTGGAATTGTGGCAAAAAATTGAAGAAATTTAAAAAAAAGTGTTGCAATTATGAAATTAGGTGTTATACTTAAACTACAAACTCAATAAAACCTTAGGAGGAAAATTACCATGAAGAAGATTTCTAAGTCCAAGAAGGGTTTCACCCTCATCGAGATGGTTCTCGTTATCGCTATTATCGTTATCCTCGCAGCAGTTCTTGCTATGGGTATCGGTACATACCTGACAAAGGCTAAGGCAGCAGCTTCCTCTGTTTCCTTGCACAACGTTTCCATCTCTTCTGTAAACGCAGCAGTTGAAGCAGCTCTCTAATTAACTAACTAGAGACCAGAACAGGGGCGAGGCAACTCGCCCCTTTTCTTTTTCCGGACGAAAATGGATAGGGATCGATCTTTACAATGAAAAAACAAAAATTTTAACAAATTGTTAATTAGTTGTTGAAAAATATTGAAAAGCAGGTATAATGAGTAAGTAATAGAAGAATTCTATTCTTTACAGTGTGTGGAGGTGCGTATGAGGAGAGTAACCAAGAACAAAAGAGGATTTACTCTTATCGAAATGTTATTAGTAATCGCCATAATCATGATACTTGCCGCAGTTGTTGGTATAGGTGTCAATGATATATATAAGAATGCACAGGATGCCAACAGTTCCATAGGCACGGGCGTTGATGATGTCAGGAACAATAATGACAGAGGTATCTCTGCCCGTGAATCCAAACTCGGTGCATTAGGTTTCTAAGGAGGTCAGACATGTTAAAGATAGTTAAAGTCAAGAAGACTAAAAAGGGTTTTACCCTTCTTGAGACCTTATTATCCGTTGCGCTCCTTGTTATTATCTCTACAATGCTGATGAACGGTTTTATGTCTACGATGAACTATTCGCATAACACTTCCGTTTACTGGAAGTCCGCCGGCGGCAACTATGCTGCAGCAATGTCAGATCTTGCCGAGTATGCAGCTCACGGATCATCAGGAGATAACGATGTAAAGAGTCAGTCTTACAAGAAGCTGAGCGGTGAGACTAACGATGCAACATTGTACTTTACAGGCCTCAAGGGTAAGGAACTGATCATTACCCCCAAGAATGATGCAGGTCAGAGAGTCATCAATCTCAAGGTCTTCAAGGAGACCAAGAACAATACGGGTCTGAATGATAACGTAGCCGATATCGATGAATATGAAGAGTATTGGAATGCAGGCGGCGGAGACAGCAGTTATGCTGATAACCGTTATGCATTCGTTTATTATCCTGCCTGCAACAACTCGGATGACGCAAAGCATCCCGGTGAGATAAGGATATACAAGAAGAACGGAACCGATGAACTCTATTGGGGTTATAAGATCACAAAAGATGATGGCACGAAGGTCTTCCATTATGCATTCGGTGATGATAATCCTCAAAAATCAAAGGTCAACAAATAAGATCATACTGAAGGATTATATGTCCGCTAACAGATACTAAAGTTGGGAGTTGAGGAGCTATGAGAAAGATTTCTAAGAAGAATAAGAAAGGCTTTACCTTACTGGAACTGATGCTGTCTATAGCAATTATAGCTATGATCAGCGGTCTCTTTGTCGTACTGATCGTCAGTATAAAGGACTCCTATATGACGGTTTATAACCAAAATGATTCTGCCGATTACGCAATGCTGTTTGCCAGAGGTTTTGAGCAGGCATTCTACCGTTATGTTAATTATGATGTAGCCAAGGGCAGTTATGTATACGAAGTCAAGAACAGCCTTCTTTACTGTAATTCCACAGGCGTTTTCCCTACGGCTCAGAACAAGACCAAGGAAGGAAAGACGAAGTGGGATATCTACATGGGATTCCAGTGGGATTCTGATATCAATGTCGTTAAGTATAAGGTCAACCTCGTTGACAATTACTATAATCCCGGCAAGCTGACCTACAGCTTCAAGAGTTCTATTATGGTTCCCCACTTCAATTCTGAAGTCGGCAGCATCTCTCTCAGCAAGAACCCCTTCAGAAAGTCCGGTCAGGTCGGTTACGAGACCGGTGATGAGAAGTATATGGACTCGATCACATATAAGAAGACAAAATAAGGTTCTAATTCATATTGAACATAAGAAGGGACTGCGTGCAGTCCCTTTTTTAGTTTTTGTACTCAGGATGTGATAGAATAGACGAAATTCTCTAAGGAAGGTATGAACATGGCTGTCAGGATCGGACTGGATATAGGCGGGAGCACCACCAAGATCGCCGGAATTAAAGACGGCAGTATCATCTATACATCTATAGTCAGATCTGATGACCCCGTGGCATCGTCCGCGGGAGCAGTCGGCAAACTGATAGATTCATGCAGCCTTTCAGTAGCGGATATCGAACAGATATTCATAACCGGAGTCGGTTCCGGTTTTTCCTCTAACCCGATATTGGGTATAAAGACAACGAGAGTTGAAGAATATACGGCCATCGGAACGGGCGGACTTTATGTTTCGGGCAAGGATCATGCCGTGATCGTAAGCATGGGTACCGGTACTGCGATCCTTGAAGCCAAAAAGGTTGCAGGAAAGATCGAGACAAGGACCGTTATAGGTTCGGGTGTCGGCGGCGGAACGCTGGTAGGCCTTTGCAATGCCGCGATCGGCATATCAGACCCCATAGTCCTCGCTGACCTTGCGGATAAGGGAAATGCCGGAGCAGCTGACCTTACGGTAGGAGATCTCACTGATGTTAAGATACCCGGGCTCCCTTTTGATGCGACAGCTTCCAACTTCGGCAAGGTCACAGACGGCCTTTCCAGGGAAGACGTGGCTGCGGGTGTATTCAATATGGTCCACCAGGTTATAGGCTGCCTGGCAGTCGTCAGCGCCAGATCCTGCGGCGTCAGGGATATAGTGCTCACGGGCCAGCTTACCGGCTTTAACTGGTGCAGGAAGACCGCTGAGGATTTTTCCTCTATGTATGACGTCAATTTTATCATTCCCGAAAATGCGGTCTATTCGACTGCGCTGGGAGCATATGTCGCTGGGGGAATGGAAGATGAAGCGTGACAGAGCGTTCGAACTGGACTTCCTGCGCGGGCTGGCACTTTTCTTCATGATCCTGATGCACCTTGCCTGGGACTTAAGATATTCATTCGGGATCCCTGCTTTCGGTTTCATCGAGAAAAGCTGGTTTTCCGGCTTGCTCCACCCGATATTCCTCGTGATATTCGTAGGTGTATCGGGTATATGCTGCACTCTTTCAAGAAACAATGTCTTCCGCGGACTTAAGCTCCTGGCGGTCGCGCTCGCCCTTACGGCAGGCACCTTTATCGTCACTTTCTATTTCGGCATGTACTGCCTTATCATATTCAATGTCATAGGCTTGCTTACGGTAGGTATCTTTCTTTATGCGCTTATCTCTTTTATCGAGAAGAAGGCGAAGATCAGACCGGAAGTCACGAACTTTATCCTTCTGTCATTAGGCTGCTATACCGCGATCCTGGGTCACTATATGAGGCTTTTCGATTATAAAGTTAATAACATCCTGCTGCTGCCCACGGGCATCAAGATGAACTGCATTCCGGCGCAGGGCGATTTCATGCCCCTGTTTCCCTGGATCGGCGTGTTCTTCATAGGCTGCGCAGCAGGAAGGATCTTATATGCTGGCAAGAAAACGCTCTTCCCTGATGCTCCTGCCTGGGTCAGGACCGTCAGCCGTCCTTTCGCATTCATGGGCAGGCATTCCCTGATCGTATATCTTGTTCACCAGCCCATAATGTACGGGATCCTTCTCGGCATATTCATGCTCGTTAAATTGGCAGGCGGCAGATGATGATCAAGCAGGAGAAGAAGAAAAAGTCCATAGGACGGATGATAGCAGGCATCCTGGTGAAGGTCCTGTTCATAGTCTTGTTTTCGCTGGTGCCGAATCTCATACCCGCATCCTGGGCAGAATTCTACCACAGGAATATGTACGGCTATGTCTCTTTCCTGCCGGCGTCATTCTCCAACCTCTTCCATAATTCCCTGACGGAACTCATCGTTGTTGCGGGAGGGATAATGCTGATCATTTTATCGGTAGTGTTCCTGGTGGAGCTGATCCGGAGGATCATAAGTAAGACGGCGGGCAGGTTTGTCCTGACGGTGTTAAAACACGTTCTGACCCTGGTGCTGGTGCTGATCATATTGTTCGATCTGATGCTGGGCATAGGATACAGGCGCAAGACAGTATATCAGTATCTGGGACTCCGGCACGGGGAATATACATATGACGAGTATCTTCAGGTCCTGGAATGGTCCTATAACGGCATGGTCAAGGCAAGGAGGAACATAGGCCAGGATTACAGGGGAGTCGGTCATACGGCAAGGAGTTTTGAGGCTAATGCCAAATATGCCAACAGCCTGATCAATACGGTTTCCGTAAAGTACGAACTTCCCCTGTCGGCAGCTTTCATAAGATCCAAACCCGTGGCGGCAAGCCACTACTGGAGCATGACCGGGATAGTCGGTATGTATGATCCGGTGTTCGTTGAGGCGAATATCAACACGGACTATATGGATATTACATCCTTCCCCATGACACTCTGCCACGAGATCTGCCATGCCAAGGGTCTCGCCAGGGAGAATGACTGCAACCTTATGGCATCGATCGCCTGCATACATTCCAAGGACAGTGAATACATGTACGCCGGATACTATTTTATCTTCACGAGCCTTTACCCGGTCGTTAAGGAATATGCCGGGCAGGAAGGCGAGATCTTCCCGGATTATTTTTCCTACGAGGACATGGCTCCCGTGATAAGGGATATGAAAGCATCCGATGCCTACTGGGATGATATCCACAGCACGGAGCTTTCCAGGTTTATCCACGACATCGGCAGGGAATCGAATAACCTCTTCCTGAAATCGAACGGTCAGGAGGGCGGTGTCGCGACATATCACGTACCTGATAACGAATATGTCGATTTCTACATGACTTATCTGAAGGGCGCGAAAAATGCTTGAGATCGTCCTTAAAGGTCATGAAAGCTACTATGCCTTGGCTGATGTCGTAAGGCTTTTTTTCCCTTCCCCGGCCGAAGACAGGGAGAACGGAAAGGTCTTTTGCGCCGGCGCTCCCGACTTTTTGATAGAAAGCGAACTCCTTCCCTCGGGAAGATCCGTCTGCAGGGTGAACGGGAAGGAATATTATTTCGCAGGCCCCGCGGAAGAAGCAAGCCGCGAAGTCAAAAGATCTCTTTATATGGCTCTGACGGATCTTACCGGCATAAGGCCGCCCTGGGGATGCCTGACCGGCATAAGGCCTACGCTCGTTGCCCTCCAGACGGACTCTGCTGAAGACCTGTCAGAAAGATATCTCGTAAGACCTGATAAGGCAGCTCTTGCCCTTAAGACCGGCAGGGAGGAAGTCCGGATACTCGAAAAGATCTCCCCTCAGGATATCAACATCTATATAGGTATCCCTTTTTGTCCGTCGCGCTGTGAATACTGTTCTTTCGTATCTTCGGACATCTCTTTCCACATGGGAAGGCTGAAAGAATATAAAGAGCACCTGATAAAAGAGATCAGGCTCCTTTCCCCGGGCATAAAAAGGAGGATCTCAAGTCTTTATGTAGGCGGCGGAACGCCTACCGTTTTCGATGATGATGATTTCCGTGATCTGATAGATGCAGTATATGAAAACCTTGCGGTGGATAAGGACTGCGAGGTCACCGTGGAAGCGGGGCGCCCGGACACCATAACGGAAAACAAGCTTAAGGCCATGGCATCCCACGGAATAAAGAGGATCTGCATCAACCCTCAGACGATGAACGATGAGACCCTTGCAAAGCTCAACAGGAGACACACTTCGGCCGATACCGTAAGAGCGATAGAAGAAGCCAGACAGACGGGCTTCAGTGTCATCAACGCCGACATGATAGCGGGCCTTAAATATGAGACGGCTAAGGATTTTATCGATACTGCGGAGAAGATGATCGCGTTAGGTCTCGAAAACATAACAGTCCACACCCTCTACAAGAAACGGAGGGCTGCGATGAGCCTGGCTGACGTCATGACGGATGATCCCGCGGGTGAGGTTGATAAGGCGGTCTCCGCGGTCTACGGGATGCTCGAAGATGCAGGCTACCGTCCCTACTATATGTATAAGCAGAAAGACACCGGACACGGGCTCGAGAATACGGGTTTTGAAAAGGGCGGTACGGCCTGCCTTTATAACGTCGCCATGATGACTGATGCGAGGGATGTCCTGTCCTTCGGCGCGGGCGGAATGAGCAAGAGGGTATTCGAACAGGTCGATACTGCCAAGTACCGTGTGGAGCGCTGTTCATCGTCCAAGGATGTCCTCGATTACATGATGAGGACGGAAGAGATCGCGAGGAAAAAAGCGGACTTTTTCGGGTTGTGATTTAATCTCTTTATTGTGGTATCATTTAAGGCGTCGAATATAATATTTTTTAATATTTATTTCTGATTTCGGAGGGTGGCAGACTATGGCTAAGATCAAGATCCTGACTGATTCCTGTGGTGACCTGGGAAAAGAAATGAGACAGAAATACGACATCGATTACTGTCGTATGAATACCCAATATGAAGGTAAAGAGACTCCTGCGAGCCTTGACTGGGAATATTACACACCCAAGTCGCTCTACGACATCATGCGTGACGGCAACAGGGTATTTACCACACAGGTTCCCACTGAGGAGTTCGTCAATGTCTTCGGCAAGTATGCCAAGGAAGGTTATGACATAATCTATGTCGGATGTTCACTCAAACAGTCCGGTTCCGTTAACATTGCCAAGACGGTCGCTGCCGACATCATGAGCCAGAACCCCGGCATCAAGATCTTCTGTATCGATTCCAAGCATGCATCGACAGGTGAGGGAATGCTCGCCATCAGGGCTGCAGAGTACAGGGACCAGGGTCTCGATGCGGATACGATCGCAGCCAAGGTTGAAGAAGATATCAAATACTGCCACGAGTTCTGTACGGTCCACACACTGGATTGTCTTAAGAGAGCAGGAAGAGTCAAGGCATCTTCCGCCTTTTTCGGCAACCTTCTGGGTGTTAAGCCCATCATCATTGCAGATGCCGAGGGTGACCAGACTGCCATAAAGAAAGTCAAGGGAAGAAAGGCCGCTTTGGATGAGATAGTCCAGCTCCTTTCCGAGGCGATCATCGATTCAGAGGAACAGACGATCTACATTTCCCATGCCGACTGTCTTGACGAGGCTGAGTACGTCAAGAAGCAGATAGAGGAGAAGATCCCCTGCAAGGCTATTCAGATAGAATACATGGGTCCTATCATCGGATCATCCATAGGACCTTCAGGCATGGCTGTTTTCGGCTGGGGCAAAGAGATCACTTTCAGATCCGGTGATAAAAATGAGCAGTAAGGTACTTGACGGTCCGATGTTTGTGGAACTCCTCAGGGGAGGAGTCATATATCTTTCCGCAAATTGTCAGGAAGTAAATGATCTTAACGTATTCCCGATCCCGGACGGTGACACCGGCGAGAATATGATGAGGACTATAAACGGCGGCTTGAGTTATGCCGAGAAGTGCGAAGACGATTCTCTCTCTTCCGTGGCACAGGCTGCTGCCAAGGGCATGATCCTGAACGCCAGGGGCAATTCCGGAGTTATCCTGAGCCAGCTCGCAGCAGGCCTTGCTGACGGTTTTGAGGATTGTGATGAGGCTGATGCCGAGAAGATCGCTTACGCATTGAAATCCGGCGTAGAGAGGGCATACAGTGCTGTCATGAACCCTACTGAGGGTACGATGCTCACCGTTGCCAGGGAGTCCACTGAATATGTCAACAAGAGGATAGGAAATGACAGTACAGTCGATTCTGTTCTCGAAGACTGCCTCGCCGAGATGGACAGGTCGCTTCAGAGGACCCCGGATCTTCTGGATGTCCTTAAGGAAGCGGGAGTAATAGACAGCGGCGGAGCCGGTCTGGTCTATATCGTTCAGGGTGCATACAGCGTCCTCCGTGGAGAGACCCTGTCATCCCATATCGGAACGACTGAAGTAAAGCAGGTCGATATAACCAAGTTCAATTCCGACAGCATCATGAGGTTCGGATACTGCACAGAGTTCCTGCTACAGCTCCAGAACAGCAAGATCTATATCGGGGATTTCTCCGCGGAGAAGTTCAGGGATGAACTGTCTGATTTCGGCAACTCGATCGTCTGCTTCCAGATGGACTCTATCGTCAAGGTCCACATCCATACGATGAATCCCGGTGATGTTCTTAATCACTGTCAGAAGTACGGCGAATTCCTTACCATGAAGATCGAAAACATGACGCTTCAGCATAACTCCACTTATCACGAATCAGATGTGGAGGAAGAGGAAAGGGAACCCGCCGAATATGCATCGGTCATCGTTGCAACAGGATACGGCGTTTGCGAAGTCATGCGCTCCCTGGGCGCCGATGTCATCATCGAAGGAGGGCAGGGCAACAACCCTTCTGCCGAGACTTTCCTTGATGCTTTCCGCGCAGCAAATGCGAAAACGGTGTTCGTCTTCCCGAATAACTCGAATATAATCATGACCGCCAAGCAGGCAGCCGACCTCTGCGAGGACTGCGATGTCAGGGTCATCGAAAGCCGTGACATAGGACAGTGTTATGCTGCCATGACCATGACCAACTACGATCTGAAAGATGCTGATGCGGTTGAAGAGAATTTCAAAGAGGCGATATAAGGCGTTAAGACCGCTACGGTCACAAGATCCGTAAGGGATGCCAATATCAACGGTGTCAACATCGTCAAGGGTGACTACATCGGATTCTCGGGCAAGCAGATGCTGTCTTCCGAGAAGAATATTTCCGATACCGCAGCCTATCTCCTTCATAAGATCAAGGCTGAGGAAAACGACATTATAATCATCATCTACGGCAACACCGTTGAGGATGAGACCAGGAAGGCCATTGCAGGCCAGACCCGTTCAGTATATCCTTTCGCCGAGGTCTTTGAGATCGACGGCGGCAATATCGATGCCGACATCATCTTCATCGCGGAGTAAGAGCTGATGGATCCTTTTCTGAAGACCGTCTTGTTTATAACCGCAGGAGTACTTGCATATCTCATATGTGCCCTTAACCCTGCGATCATAATGGCAAGGCTCGTCTACAAAGAGGATATAAGGACCAAGGGCAGCGGCAACCCCGGTTTTACGAATTTCAAGAGAGTCTACGGCAACAAGGTTGCCTGGTTCGTTTTCGCGCTGGATATCGGAAAGACTTTCCTTGTAATACTCGGAGGGATCTTATTCCTTACGGCTGTCGGCTGGGACAGACAATTGGTCGCATCCTTCATCGGTTTTTGTTCGCTCCTGGGTCACGTGTTCCCCGTCTGGTACAAGTTCGCAGGAGGCAAGGGTTTCCTCGTCTGGGCGGTATCCATCTTCTTCTGTGACTGGAAGGCCGGACTTGCCGCCCTTGCCATGATGGCTCTCTTCCTTTTCACGAAAAGATACATGTCCCTTGCCGTACTTGTCTTTTGCAATTCAGGCACGCTCGCGATAATCGTATTTTCCGCTATTGCAGCTGTTCCTTACTTCTGGCCTGTAATCCTCATCATGATCGCGGGGACTGCTCTTGTCACCGTAAGACATAAGGAGAATATCATCAGGATAAAAAACGGCACTGAATCCAAATTCTATTTCAGGAGCCGCAAAGATCAGAAGAAGGAAGAGCCTGTAAAATAAAATGATTGATAAATTCCCGCAATTCTAATATTCTATTAGAGCAGCAGGCGGATAAAGGTTTTGTGGGGGACAAAGACTGTGGACAAGTCCGTAAGAAAAAGAATAGCTCTGCTCCTTGGACAGGCTGAGGAATCCTCTCAGACCAGATTCATCGAGGGGTTTCTTTCCGCGGCTTTCGCGAATGACCACGACGTCCTCATCTTCTCAACATTCATCAAATATCAGAATACTCCCGAGAGGGAGATCGGCGAGATATCGATCTTCAACCTTCCCGACTGGAAGAAGTTCGATGCTGTTGTCGTGCTGGCGGATACCATCCAGACGCCCGGCGCGATGGATAAGATAGAAAAAGACCTTCACGAGAACTACGACGGCGAAGTCGTCTTCATCGAAAAGGACAGCAGTTATTACAGGACCTACAGGATGGACAATTATACATCAGTCAGAAAACTGGTGGACCATCTGATAGACGGGCACGGTTACAAGGACATAGCTTTCCTTACGGGCAAGTCATGGCATCCCCATTCGGGGATCCGGCTCAAGGCCTACAGGGACTCAATGGAAGCGCACGGGATCAGCGTTGATGAAGACAGGATCTTCTACGGTGATTTCTGGTATACGAGCGGCGAGAGCCTTGCCGATACCCTTATGGCATCCGAAAGAGCGCTGCCTCAGGCCCTGGTCTGTGCCAACGACTGTATGGCCATAGGCTTTGCCAAGGAGATCAGTGCCAGAGGACTTAAGATCCCCGATGACATAGCGGTAGTAGGATACGATACCAACGAGGAAGGCCAGCATGCGCCTGTCCCGCTGACGTCGGCACCCGTTCCGATGAAAGAGTTCGGACAATATGTTGCAGCTGCCGTAAAAGAGATCCTTGATGGCAAAGAGCCGGAGCCATTCAAGGCGGATGTAAGTCTCTTTATCGGAGGCAGCTGCGGCTGCGGCTGTGATTCCGCCAAGACCGGTTACATCCTGAGGGACTCCTGGGATACGGAGATATCGAAGGCGACCGTCTTCTCCCTCTTCAATTACATGGATGACGATCTTTTGAGCCAGACATCCTTTACGGGACTTATAAGCACCATATTTTCCTATGTATATCAGATCAGGGATTTCGAGGATTTCGCCATCTGTCTTAACGAGAACATAAGAGACGGGGTCAGGGCCGAAAAGACGGGATCCCGTTATACCGGGAACATGATCCCCGTAATAAGGTGCGGACCCGTGGATGCCAACAGGGACCGTCTTGATTTCGAGAACACTTTCCCCGTGGAAGAGATGCTGCCTTCCGTTTTCGAGGACAGGGATCACCCTGCAGCATGGTATTTCTTCCCTCTCAACTTTGATGACCATGTTTTCGGTTACAGCGCGATAAGTTACGGCAACAGGCCTGTCGGAGCTTCTTCGGAACTCAGGGCCTGGCTCAAGAGCGCATCGAGGGGCTTGGAATACTTCAGAAGATCCGATGAATTCATCAGGTCGCATTCAATCATCGAGACCGGCATCATAAGGGACAACCTTACGGGTCTTTATAACTACCAGGGCTTCGTCAGGCAGGCGGAGACCTTTATCCACATGGTAAAGAACAACGGCAATCACGTTGGCGTACTGGTAGCAGACATCAAGGACCTCGCGGTCATAAACCGTGAGTTTGGCAGGGCGGAAGGCGACAAGGCCATCATAGAGGCGGCAGGTTTCCTGGAGGGGACATTCCGTTCCCGCAACAGCATGTGCCTTTGTGTAGGCAACGGCGAACTTGTCGCAGTCAGGATCACGAGCAGCAACAACAGTACTGAACTGATGGAGCTGCGCGACGATTTCCTGGCAAAGCTTGCCGAACATAACCAGCAGTCTGGCGCAGGATACAGCCTGGATGTCTACTGCGCGATAGAATCCGGGTCGCCTGCCACGGTCGACGATCTTGAGAGGATGGTCAACATCGCTATCGCCAAGAAGAACAATATCAAGTTTACTTCCAACAAGATCAGCAGTGAGGATTCCCTGTCTGAGATCGAGATGGAGGAAGCAAGACAGGTCCAGAGCATCCTCGATGATGCAAGGCTCTCTTACCACTTCCAGCCGATCATCAGAGCGGACACGGGTGAGATATTCGCGTACGAAGCCTTGATGAGGCCTGATACGGAAGGCGGATTAAGCCCTCTTAAGATCCTGAAATATGCTGAATACCTCGGCAGGCTCTCTGATGTGGAGAGAGCTACTTTCGACAACGTCTTAAGGATCCTTAACGAGAAGAAGGATGTTATAACCAAGGGCAGAAAGATCTTCATCAACAGCATTCCCGGCCACATGATAAAGGCAGAGGCTCTGGAAGATCTGATCAGCGCGGTCGGCAAGAGCCCGGACAGCATTGTCGTAGAGCTTACCGAGCACGCTGAAGTCACGGACGAGGAACTCGACGACATTAAGAACGTCCTGTCCGAAGCGGGCGTCCAGATAGCAGTCGACGATTACGGCACGGGCTATTCCAATGTTGCCAATCTCCTAAGATACATGCCGGATTACGTTAAGATCGACAGGCAGCTCCTGTCGGATATCCAGGACAGTCCCCAGAAACAGCATTTCGTAAAGGACATCATAGAGTTCTCCCACGATAACGGCATCCTCGCCCTCGCTGAAGGCGTAGAGACACCCGAGGAACTGAAGACGGTGCTCGAGCTGGACGTTGATTTCATCCAGGGATACTATATCGCCAAGCCCGAAAAGCAGCTCATATCTGAGATCGATCCCGACATAGTTAACGAGATCATAAAGCAGCCTGCAAGGCACCGTTACCCCGCGGGTACATACTGCGCCGGCAAGGATTCCAGGATCAACCTTGCAAATCTTGCCAAGGATAAGTTCAACACGATCGTCCTTAATAACGTTGACGCGAGCTATAAGGATTATGTGATCGTCGGTGCGCCCGGCGTTACGATCCCAATGCAGATAAAGATGATGAACGGATACAGCGGCAGGGTCACTCTCGAAAATGTCGATATCGAGCAGACCGAGATCGGTGCTCCCGCGATAACGGTCACCGGCAATTCCTACGTGACCATAGCCCTCAAGGGAGCAAGTTACCTTGAAGGCGGCATCAAGGTCGACGAGCAGTCCAAGCTCGCGCTTGAAGGTGACGGCTTCCTTTCCATAGGTTCCAAGAACGATTGTCCCTATGCGATCGGCAATGATCTCGATTCGAGGCACGGCGACCTGGTCTTCAATCAGGACGGAACGGTCACCATCAAGATCGATACCAAGAGCTCCATCGGTATCGGATCGGGCCTGGGCGGCAGGATCAACATCAAGCGCGGCAGGTATCTTATCGGACTTAAGGGCAGGAACAGTGTCGGGATAGGCTGTGACAAGGGCAACGCGAAGATCTCGGTCAAGTACTGTTATATCGACATGGAGTATCAGGGAAGATACGGAGTCGGCATAGGGTCCCTTTCGGGTGATGCCGACATCGAGATAAAGAATTCCAAGCTGATGAGCGTGCTGACGGGTGAGGTCATAACCGGCATAGGGAGCCTGTCGGGAAACAGCGCCAACATCAATATAGACAAGGCATATATCAACATGTCGGGAAGAGGATCCAAGTTCTGCGGCATAGGCATGACATCCGAATGCTGCGACGGAGCGGATATCAGCGTTTCCTATACCGGCGTATCAGTCAGGGCGGAAGGCAGCAAGTCCCTTGTCATAGGATCCATACAGATGAATTCCAGGCTCAACTTAAGCCATGCGTCCTTCGCCGGCAGCGTATCGACAGGATTAGCTTCTGCGGTGGGCGCAAGTGATGAAGGACGCAGGGAAGATGATGTAATATGGGAGATAAAGTCATGATGAGAACTTATGAAGTAACCGCAGAAGATCACGAGATGATCAAAAAAGCATACGATACCCTCAACAAGGCATCTGTCGAAGGGAACTTCTTTCACACGGTCGGCTGCTGCCTCAAGACCGTTAAGGGAAACTACTATACGGGTGTCAACTGTGACTGCATACACGGCTCCTGCGCTGAATTCATCGCGGTCGGCAACGCCGTGAGCAACGGAGAGCATGACCTTGATACCATCGTGTCGGTCCATCCGGACGGGCCTGCGGGACTCTTCTCGCCCTGCGGCAACTGCCGTCAGATGCTCATGGAGTATTCGCCCACAGTCAAGGTCATCCTCGCGGACGATGACGGCAAGATCATCAAGACGGATATAGGTGAACTCCTTCCCCTCGCCTGGAAGAGGCTGCCCACGGGAGATCTCATGCACTGAATGCCCTCTTAGGCTTTTCGCGGCAGGCTGTTACTTTTCGATGACAAATCAAGAATATAAGCCTGAAAGCCCTGTTTTTTGTCGAAAATGGCAAGGGGCTTCGGTTGTTACGCCTTGAAGATAGTGATACAATCGTTCCGTCGGAGACATTAATATAATAAGAGGTGGATACAATGAAGAGACTGAAGATTATAGCAATGACAGCAGCGCTCATGCTCGCTTTATCATTGTCAGCATGCAGCGGCGCGGCACAGCCGGAAGCAACATCAGATACGACGACTGAAGCTTCCACGACTACGACTACAACTGAAGCTACCACTACAACAACGGAAGCTACGACTACCACTACCACTACCGAGCAGACGACGACTACCACAACGACGGAAGCTACTACGACTACAACAACGACAGAAGCAACCACCACGACAAAGAAGCCCAAGGAGACAGAGGATCCCAAGGCCAAGTATAAGGGAATGACAGATATCGAGATCGCAGAGTCCTTTATCGGCAAGAAGGCCAAGTCCCTGATCAAGGTCCTGGGCGGCAAGCTCAAGGTCGTACAGGCGTGCGTTGACGATGTCGGACTTGCCATCATCGAATACAAGGATTTTACTGTTCAGTGTGAGCAGAAGACTCCCGATTCCGACTGGATCGTCACAGAAGTATTCTGATCAAATCTATTCTCATAACAAGGTGAAACGATGAAAGCTGTTAAGACTCTTGATCGTGTTTTATTAGTCCTTCTTGCGGCACTGCTCGCATCAGGGATATATCTGGCATATAAAGGCGACCTGAACGGCTCTCTCCTGACAGGATCACAGGTCCTGGCAGATGAAGCAGACCGGGTTCCCGACGGATTCGTCAAAGAGAACGGCGAGACTTTCTACTACAAGAACGGCAAGAAGGTCTTAGGCTGGGTCAAGGACGGTTCCGACAAGTACTATTTCTACAGGTCGGGCAAGACCAGCGGCGGCGAGCCCCATACGAAGGGCGCGATGGCGACCGGCTGGCAGACCATCGACGGTGAGAGATTCTATTTCTACAGATCCGGCAAGACCAGCGGCGGCACTCTCCACAACAAGGGCGCGATGGCAACGGGCTGGCAGAGCATCGACGGAGAGAAGTTCTATTTCTACAGATCCTCCAAGACGACATCCGGTGCAGCGCACTCCAAGGGTGCCATGGCTACGGGCTGGCAGCTCATCGACGGCGAAAAGTTCTATTTCTACAGGTCAGGCAAGACCGGCGGCGGCACAGCTCATACCAAGGGTGCGATGGCGACCGGCTGGCAGACCATTGACGACGCAAGGTACTATTTCTACAGGTCGGGCAAGACCAGCGGCGGCGCAGCCCATACGAAGGGCGCGATGGCGACCGGCTGGCAGACGATCGACAAAGACAGGTATTATTTCTACAAGTCCGCGTCAGAGACGCACAAGTCAGGCGCTATGGCGACGGGCGGCCTTAACATATCCGACAAGGGTTACGTCTTCGACAGCAAGGGTAAGCTCGTAATGTCCAATATGAAGGGCTGGTATAAGGTCGGTGAGGATTACTACTTCTGTGACCGCAAGACCGGCAAGATGCTCAAGAACGACAATGCCAACGGCATTTATCTCAGGAACGACGGCAAGGCCCAGCTGACGGATTTTGCCAAGGAGAAGATCCCTGTCATGATCAGGTCCCGTGAGATCGTTGCCGAGATCACGAACCCTTCCGATACCCTCCAGCAGAAGAAGTGGAAGTGCTATAAGTACATAGCCAAGTTCCCTTATATCTATAAGGATGCGCCCATAGGAGACCACATCAAGAACAAGGATTATGCCTGTTACGATGCCCACTATGCAAACAACATCCTCAACGCTTACGGCGACCAGAAGACCTGCGGCGGAGAGTGCTGCGCACAGTCCGTTGCCCTCGGTTACCTCTTCAATGAGCTGAACTTCGGCACGGTCTACTTTAAGACATCCTATACACACGGCTGGATAGAGGTCAACGGCCTCTGCTATGACACTCTGTTCATCAAGTCCAGAGGCATGGACTGGTGGGAGATGAAGCATTATCCTGCTACTCCCAGCTACACGTCAGTCATCTGACAGAGGAGATCCGCATGAAGAGATTAACCCGTCTTACCGTTCCGGTCCTTATACTGGCCATGGCTTCAGGCCTTGCAGCCTGCAGTCCCTCGACGCCCGCAAGTCAGGCAACTGATGAGAGCAGCGTGACCACAACGACTACTGCCAAAGAGACTCCGGCGCCTTCTGAAACTGAAGAGACTGTTGCCGGTGATATAAAGGGCTGGTGTGAATCAGAAGGCAAGTATTATTTCATCGGCAGGGAAGACGGCAAGCAGGTCAAGTCCGCTACAGTGAACGGCATCAAGATCGATGATTCCGGTTTTGCCGTCATGGATGATGTTGCCAAGGAGAAGCTCCCCGTGCTCGTTAAGGCAAGGGAAGTATACGATGAGCTTGCTGCAGAGGGCGGCAGCGAAGATGACATCATCATGAGATGTTACAAGTTCGTTGAGGACATGCCCTATCTCCTCAAGGATTATCCTATAACCGATCACATGAAGGAATACGCATGCTACGATGCGCACTACGCAAACAATCTCCTCAATGCCTACGACGACCAGCTGAAGTTAGGCGGAGACTGCACTTCGGATGCGGCATGCCTGGCTTATCTTTTCGATGCCGCGGGCTTTAAGGAAGTCTATTACTGCCACACCGAATCCCACGCATGGGTGGAGGCTGACGGCAGATTCTGGGATCCTCTCTATATCGAGACCAAGGGTATGGAATGGTACGATATGAAGGAGTATCCTGACGAGCCTCTCTTCAAGGTCAAGATCTGACCTCACCCCGTTATTATTTATCTTGTTCCCGCAGCCCTTTGACGCTGGAAGTCAGGGGCGGAAAATGCTATAATTACTGAGATCATGTATGCCTGTGGCTGCATGAGACACCTATTCCTGAAGATCAACCTTAGAAGAGGCGCAAGATATACATGAACAAGATCTTATCAAGGACCATAACGGTCATTCTCTTTCTGGCGGCATTTGCCTCCACTTCTCTATTTCTTCTCAAGCAGAAGAATGTTGTCATCTCAGACGACGTTGTCAACGGCTTCGTGACAGACGGAGGCGAGACTTTCTACTATGAGAAAGGCAAGCCCGTTACAGGCTGGAAGACGATCGACGGCGTTAAGTTCTATTTCTACCGTTCATCGAAGACTTCATCCGGCGAAGCCCACACCAAGGGTGCGATGGCATTAGGCTGGCAGACCATAGACGGTGAGAGGTTCTATTTCTACCGTTCCGCGAAGACCCAGTCAGGCGAGGCCCACAAGAAGGGCGGAATGGCTACGGGCTGGCAGTCCATCGACGGCTATAAGTACTATTTCTACAGATCTTCCAAGACCACGTCAGGTGATGCACATTCCAAGGGCGCGATGGCGACCGGCTGGCAGCTCATCGACGGCTCCAAATACTATTTCTACCGTTCATCCAAGACGACATCCGGCTCTTCCCACCCCAAGGGTGCGATGGCGACAGGCTGGCAGACGATCGACGGGCTGAAGTTCTATTTCTACAGGTCTTCCAAGACTGCATCCGGCGCAGCACACGTCAAGGGTGAGATGGCGACCGGCTGGCAGACCATCGACGGCGGCAAGTACTACTTCTTTAAGTCGGCAAAGACTTTGGGCAAGACCGGAGCCATGGCTACGGGCGCTTACAACATCGACAGCAAGGGCTGCGTGTTCGGCAAGGACGGCAAGCTTCTCAAGACCGATATGAAGGGCTGGTACAAGGTTGAAGACAACTATTATTTCTGTGACCGCAAGACGGCCAAGATGGTCAAGAACGGCGAGGCCAACGGCATCAAGCTCGCATCAGACGGCAAGGCAGTCATGACAGACTATGCCAAGGAGAAGATCCCCGTCATGATCAGGGCGCGTGAAGTCGCAGCCGAGATCACCGACAGTTCCATGTCCCTTGCAGCTAAGGCCAAGAAGTGCAGGCAGTATGTCACTTCATTCCCCGTCCTCGTCAAGGACATGCCCATCACTTCCCACCGCAAGGACTGGGCATGCTACGATGCTCATTATGCAAACAATATCCTTAACGCATACGGCGACCAGCGCAAGTGCGGAGGCGAGTGCAATTCCCAGTCCGCCGCAATGGCTTACCTCTTTGTCGAGGTAGGTTTCGAAAAGGTTGAGTTCTGTCACGATACCCACGGCTGGGTAGAGGCTGACGGCAAGTTCTACGACACCGTTTACTACGGAAGAGACGGCTGGTGGGGAGGCAGTAAGGCACCCATCAAGTCGAGATTCAGGATAGTTATCTGATCTTTTCGATCAGCTGAAAAATGTAACTATTATTAGTCACTATTTATGGTATATTTAGTGATGAAATTTTTGCGGACTAAATTATTGGAGGATAAGACAAATGCCAAAGAGAGAAGACATCAACAAGATCCTGATCATAGGTTCGGGCCCGATCATCATCGGCCAGGCTTGCGAATTCGACTATTCAGGAACGCAGGCATGCAAAGCGTTAAAGAAGTTGGGCTACGAGATCGTTCTCGTCAATTCCAACCCCGCTACCATCATGACAGACCCTACTGTTGCCGACAGGACATATATCGAACCTCTCAACGTTAAGCGTCTTACCCAGATAATCGAAAAAGAACGTCCCGATGCACTCCTCCCCAATCTTGGAGGTCAGTCGGGACTTAATTTAAGTTCTGAACTTGCCAAGGCCGGCGTTCTCGACAAGTACAACGTCAAGGTCATCGGCATCCAGGTCGATGCGATCGAAAGAGGCGAGGACCGTGTCGAGTTCAAGAACACAATGAACCAGCTGGGCATCGAGATGGCAAGATCCCACGAAGTATATTCCGTGGAAGACGCCGTCAAGGTTGCTGACGAACTGGGTTACCCGGTTGTTTTGAGACCTGCCTACACCATGGGCGGCGCAGGCGGCGGCCTCGTTTACAATGTCGATGAATTAAGGACAGTCTGCGAGAGAGGCCTTGCAGCATCCCTCGTTCATCAGGTTCTCGTTGAAGAAGCAGTCATCGGCTGGGAAGAGCTGGAGCTCGAAGTAGTACGTGATGCCAAGAACAACAAGATCACTGTCTGCTTCATCGAAAACATCGACCCCATGGGCGTTCATACGGGTGACTCTTTCTGCTCTGCCCCCATGCTCACCATCTCCGAAGAAGTCCAGCAGAGGCTTCAGGAAGCATCCTATAAGATCGTCGAAGCTATCGACGTCATAGGCGGCTGCAACTGCCAGTTCGCACACGACCCCGTTTCCGACAGGATCGTAGTGATCGAGATCAACCCGAGAACATCGAGATCTTCCGCTCTCGCTTCCAAGGCGACGGGATTCCCGATCGCTCTCGTTTCCTCCATGCTCGCATGCGGCCTCACATTGGATGAGATCCCCTGCGGCAAGTACGGCACACTTGATAAGTACTATCCCGACGGCGACTATGTCGTTATCAAGTTCGCAAGATGGGCTTTCGAGAAGTTCAAGGGCGCATCCGACAAGCTCGGCACACAGATGAGAGCCGTAGGCGAGGTCATGAGCATCGGCAAGACCTACAAGGAAGCTTTCCAGAAGGCAATAAGATCCCTTGAGACCGGCAGATACGGTCTGGGTTTTGCCAAGAACTTCAATGAGCTTTCCAAGGAAGAACTCTTAAAGAAGCTCACAGAACCTTCATCCGAAAGACAGTTCCTCATGTATGAGGCACTTCGCAAGGGCGCGACCATAGATGAGCTCTACGATCTCACACGCATCAAGAAGTGGTTCATCGAACAGATGAAGGAACTCGTTGAAGAAGAAGAGAGCCTCATCGCAAACGCAGGCAAGGTTCCTTCCGAGGACGTTCTCCGTACAGCTAAGCTCGACGGCTTCTCTGACAGATACCTTTCCAAGATCCTCAACGTTTCCGAGGACGATATCCGCGCTGCAAGATATTCTTACGGCATCAAGGAAGCATGGGAAGGCGTGCACGTATCCGGAACACAGGATGCTGCATACTACTATTCGACATATCACCTTGCAGAAGACAAGAGCCCCGTATCTTCCAACAGGAAGATCATGATCTTAGGCGGCGGCCCCAACAGGATCGGTCAGGGCATCGAGTTCGACTACTGCTGCGTACATGCGGCTCTGGCACTCCGTGACCTCGGCTTTGAATCCATCATCGTCAACTGCAACCCCGAGACGGTTTCCACCGACTACGATACATCCGACAAGCTCTATTTCGAGCCTCTGACTCTGGAAGACGTTCTTTCGATCTTCGAAAAGGAACAGCCTCTGGGTGTCATTGCCCAGTTCGGCGGCCAGACTCCTTTGAACCTTGCAGCTGACCTTAAGCGCAACGGCGTAAGGATCCTGGGTACATCCCCCGAGACGATCGACCTCGCTGAGGACCGTGATCACTTCCGCGCCATGATGGATAAGCTCGGCATCCCCATGCCTGAGTCCGGCATGGCCGTAACGGTCGAGGATGCTCTTTCGATCGCAAACAAGATCGGTTATCCTGTCATGGTCCGTCCTTCTTACGTATTGGGCGGAAGAGGAATGGAAGTCGTTCACGACGATGACATGATGAAAGTCTATATGTCGGCAGCCGTTGGCGTAACACCCGACAGACCCATCCTTATCGACAGATTCTTGAATCACGCTACCGAGTGTGAGGCTGATGCCATCGCCGACGGTGACGACTGTTTCGTTCCCGCCGTCATGGAGCACATCGAGCTCGCAGGCGTTCACTCCGGTGACTCCGCATGTATTCTGCCTTCACTCAATCTTTCCGATGAGCAGGTAGCAACGATCCGTGATTATACGAAGAAGATCGCATGCGAGATGCATGTTGAAGGTCTCATGAACATGCAGTACGCCATCGAGGGAGATACGGTCTATGTTCTCGAGGCTAACCCCCGTGCATCCAGAACGGTACCTCTCGTATCCAAGGTATGCGCCATCAACATGGTCAAGGCAGCAACAGCCATCATGACCGAAGACCTTACGGGCAACGCATCTCCCGTTAAGGAACTTAAGAACAAGAAGATCCCTCACTACGGAGTTAAGGAAGCTGTCTTCCCCTTCAATATGTTCCAGGAAGTAGACCCTGTATTGGGACCTGAGATGAGATCCACCGGTGAGGTTCTGGGTATCGCTCCCGACTTCGGCGATGCATACTGCAAGGCCGAGGAAGCTACCAAGTCCGAGCTCCCTCTCGAAGGAACGGTCCTCATCAGCGTATCCGACAGGGACAAGATCGACCTTCTCGATGTTGCAAAGGCATTCTCCGACTTAGGATTCAAGATCCTCGCAACAGGCAAGACCTATCAGATGATCGCAGACGCAGGCATCGAAGCAGAGCACGTTAAGAAGCTCTACGAGGGCCGTCCCAACATCATGGATCACGTTACAAACGGCGAGATCGATCTCATCATCAACACTCCCGCAGGCAAGGACAGCGTCAACGATGACAGCTACATCCGTAAGGGTGCCATCAAGAACCGTATTCCTTACATCACGACCATGGCGGCTGCCAAGGCTTCTGCCGAGGGTATCAAGGCTGCAAGGAGCGGACAGATCGGAGTCAAGGCGCTTCAGGATTTCCACGCCGAGATCAAGTAATGATCCAGGATATTTATCCTTCAAGATACTATAACGAATACCGGCCGGAGGCGGCATCTGCCGCTTCATCGCCGGTATTGTGTTTTGATGCCGACAAGGTCTTCCTTAAAGAAGACTCTGACGGGTCTTTATCGATCCCCCAAGCTTCAGACATAGAAGGCAGCCTGACTTATGCTTTCGCTATAGACGGAACCGAGTATTTCCTTCTGAGGGAAGTCCCTCAGGATACGTCTGACCTAAAAGCTTTCAACATCCGCAAGCTAAGAAGGTCCGGCAAGCTGATTGGGACGGAGATGTTTGCGGTATTCACCGCTTACCATCTTGCTGTCTGGTACCGCAACACGAAGTTCTGCGGAAGGTGCAATGCCCATCTGGAGCATCACAAGACCATGCGCGCCATGGTCTGCCCGTCGTGCGGTCTGGAAGTCTTCCCGAGATTAAATCCCGCTGTCATAGTAGGTGTCAGGAACGAAGGCAAACTGCTCGTTACCAAATACAACAGGCCCGATGCTGATTTCTATGCGCTCGTCGCAGGCTTCGTCGAGATAGGGGAGACCCTGGAAGACGCCTGCAGAAGGGAAGTCATGGAGGAAGCGGGTCTTGAGATAAAGAATATCCGCTACTACAAGTCCCAGCCCTGGGGCATAGCAGGAGACATTCTCTGCGGTTTCTTCTGCGAACTTGCGGGATCCGATGAGATCAGGATGGATACGGGAGAATTAAAGGTCGCGCAGTGGGTGACCCCGGAAGAGACTGTCCTCCAGCCTGATGATTTCTCACTCACCTGCGAGATGATGAGGATGTTCAAAGAGGGGAAGGTATAAGAGCCTCCTATGAAGGGAATAGTCTTTGATATAGACGATACACTTTACGTAAGACAGGACATGATCGTTGCCGCGGCAGAGGATGTCCTGGGAATTAAGGTCATCGACCCGAAGGAATTCATAGACATTTACTATGCCAAGAGCGACATCAACATGGATGCGCTGGAGGCAGGAAAAATCAAGACGAGAGACATCAACGGCTGGCGCTACGAAGAGACCTTCAGGATATTGGGGCTCCCTTTCGTTCCGGGCGACGGTGTCCTTACTGCTGATAAGTATCTTGAACTTCAAAGCCATATGTCGATAAGTGAGGACATGGTAAAAGTGCTTGATGCTTTCAAGGCTGATCCTGCAATAAAACTTGCTGTCCTCACATCGGGCAAATCAAGCCACCAGTGGAACAAAGTGGATATGTTAGGTCTCCTGAACTGGTTTGACCGCGACAAGATAATAGTCACGGGTGATGCCGGCATCTCCAAGCCTGATGTCAGGCTATGCCGCATGATCGAAGAAAGACTGGACTTAGATCCCAAAGATATCTGGATGATAGGTGATTCATACAGGCATGACATAACGGGTGCGATAGAAAGCGGCTGGCACTGCATATGGATAAACAGGAGAGGGATCGGCTCTCCTGAAATAAAGTCCGATATCGAAGTTGCAACTGATGAGGAACTCATAAAGGTCCTTAAAGAACTGCATAAGTCTCTTTCCTGATCTAAAGAATTAATCTATGCAGTTGAATTCATTTCTTCTGCGTGTTAAAGTCCATGATAGCGGCATAATTGTTTATTCCTTATATGGGGGAACAATATGTACAGAAATAAGGTTCGTGTCTGTATATTTTGTTTAGAAAGGACTATGCAATATGGGTAAAATTAAATCAATTATTTTTGCATTATTGATAACAACGTTCTGGTTTGTGTCAGTGCTTTTTGCATTTGTTGTTCCTGAAATTCAATGGAAATATCAGAACCCCAATATATGTGTCCATCTTTCAGAACCGTTGATAGCGATAAATGGATTTAGTGATGTGGATAATGATCCAGGGTTGCTAAAATGGTCATCTATAGAAGATGTTATTGTGGTTGGAAGAAGAGAAGGAACAGTAGAAATATCAAACGATTATCAAGCATATATTGATTTTGAAAATACGACATTAAGGGATACACTTAATGATAATCAAAGAATTTTATCTAAAGAAGAACTTTATAGTCTATTTGCAAAATTATCAAAAGGTGAAGACTGTGATATAGAGTTTGAAGATATTCCCTTAAGTAAATTCGGGATGATTTCCTCTGAAAGTAAAATAGTAGTAAAAGGTAGATATGTGGGGAGTATTGCATTAACAACAAGTAGAATTTATTCTGAAGAAAAAACGAATGTTGCACAAGTTTGGACAATAATAGATGACTTGCCGTGGTTACAAATAATTGAATCCTTTTTGACTACAATAGTAGTATTTGTGCTGGTTTTGGCTATCTTACTAAAAACCAAAAACAATAAGAAAGTAATTCTATTGATTGTTGGGGCCATCATTTTGCTTATTGCTGTTGCATTTATTTACTCAAATAGAATGATCTAAGTGAACTAAATGAAGTAAATAAATCTAGAAAAGACGAATTTGTTCGTATTGCAATGATATATGATTTCCCAATTTCATTTTTCATTTCGCTTGTTATATCACTGGTTGTTTCCGTAATTGCCAAAGATATGAAAAAACATGTTATTTGCCTAATCGTTGGAATGTTAATAATTCTAGTCGTATATTTTATTGCTCGAAATATAAATGTGCCTATTTAGTACGCTTTTTTTCAAACGCTGTATAGAATAACAATATGTTTCTGCTATGAGGATAACTAACAAATCAGACAGAGCTGCTGTGTATTCCTTCGAATACGAGCTTCTTCGATTCGTTATGTTCGACTGTCCAGCTTACTGCCCACTCTGACTCGAAGAGGATGACGGGTTCATCGTCACGGTCGAGGACGAGGCAGGATGTTGAAGTAAGTGTCAGGGCCGTAGGATCGAATGCGGGATCAGCCTCCGACTTTACCCAACGTGCGAGCGTGTAGTTCAAAGGAGTCCTCAGGATGTCGACGCCGTATTCGGCCTTGAGCCTGTATTCGATGACGTCGAGCTGCAGTATGCCGACGACGCCCATGATGTAAGTCTCCGTTCCGATGCCGGGCTGCTTGTAGAGCTGGACCGCACCTTCCTGGCAGAGCTGCTCAACGCCCTTGACGAACTGCTTGCGCTTCATGGAATCCTTGGGTTCGACCCTTGCGAAGTTTTCGGGAGCGAAGACCGGGATGGGATCGAATTCGAATCTCCTGTTGGTCGAGATCAGAGTGTCGCCGATCCTGAAGTGCCCCGGATCGAAGATCCCGATGATGTCGCCTGCGAAGGCGTCCTCGACGATGTTGCGGTCCTGGGCCATGAACTGCTGGGGCTGGGCTAGGGTTATCTTCTTGCCGATCCTCAGGTGGTTTACGGTCATGTTCTTCTCGTACTTGCCGGAGCAGATCCTTACGAAAGCCATCCTGTCGCGGTGGTTGGGATCCATGTTTGCCTGGATCTTAAATACAAAACCTGAGAACATCTCGTCTTCAGGGAGGACCTCGCCGTCCGTCGTGTGGTGGGGCTGGGGAGCCGGCGCCATCTCGAGGAAGTGCTTAAGGAAGGTCTCGACACCGAAGTTGGTGATGGCGGAACCGAAGAATACGGGAGTCAGATTGCCTGATGCGACTCTTTCCTCATCGAATTCGTCGCCAGCCATGTCGAGGAGCTCTATGTCGTTCCTGAGCGTCTCAAGGTGATAGTGGTTGATTATGTTTTCGAGCGAAGAGTCGTCTACGCCTGCGACCTGCTCTGTTACCATCGATGCGCCGTGGTCGTCGTTCGTCTTGTCGAAAAGGAGGACCTGCTTGGAATCACGTTCATATACGCCTTCGAAATCGCCGTCGGTTCCTATCGGCCAGTTGATCGGGCAGGATCTTATGCCGAGCACCTTTTCGAGCTCGTCGATGAGGTCGAAGGGGTTCTTGGCGGCACGGTCCATCTTGTTGATGAAGGTGAAGATCGGGATGCCTCTCTTGCGGCATACTTCAAAGAGCTTGATGGTCTGGGCCTCGACACCCTTGGCGCCGTCCAGCAGCATGACCGCGCAGTCGGCAGCGCAGAGGGTTCTGTATGTGTCCTCGGAGAAGTCCTGGTGACCGGGGGTATCGAGGATATTGATGCAGTAGCCGTCGTACTCGAACTGCATGACTGAAGAGGTAACTGAGATGCCTCTCTTCTTCTCGATCTCCATCCAGTCGGATGTCGCGTGGCGGGCGGCTTTCCTGGCCTTGACGGAACCTGCCATGTGGATGGCGCCCCCGTAGAGGAGGAGCTTCTCGGTCATGGTGGTCTTACCCGCGTCAGGGTGTGATATTATGGCGAAAGTCTTGCGCCTTTGTATCTGCTCTTGTGTAGTATATGACATTTGAACAAAAACCTCAGTGTTGTATAATTAGCGTGGTCTTTTATTATTAAAGCCAAGATATTATATAGAAGTTCGAGGTGGAATACAATGCAAAGAGGCGGCGGAGTTATCATGCACATAACATCATTGCCGGGTCCGTTTGGTATCGGCGTGATGGGTGAGGAGGCGGTAGCTTTCGCAAAACAGCTGAGGGACCAGGGAATGAAGTATTGGCAGGTGCTGCCTTTTACCTATCCCGGCATGGGGAATTCCCCTTACCAGAGCTTTTCCGCATTTGCAGGCAACTGGCTCCTCCTGGACCCCAGAAGGCTCATGAAGATGGGGCTCCTTACAGGTGAGGATGTCGTTTCAGCGGAATATAACGTGAATAAGTGGAGGATCGATTACGATTACTTAAGGGGTCAGCGCGAACAGCTGCTCCGCACCGCTTATTCGAGGATCTCAGACCGGATGAGGGGTGAGGTCTGTGATTTTGCAAAGAAAAACAAGTGGGCGGATGAAGTCGCCCTCTATCAGACGATAAAGAATGCCAACGGCCAGAAGGCCTGGTGGCAGTGGGAAGATGAGGCCTTAAAAGATCACGACGCTAAGGCTCTCGCAAAGCTCAGAGGATCTGACGAATACTATTTCCATGCTTTCGTCCAGTACCTGTTCATCAAGGAATGGACCGAGGTCAAGGCCGCGGTAAACGAATGCGGCATTTCCATCATAGGAGACATGCCGATCTACGTTTCCTGTGACTCGGCCGATGTTTGGGCCGCAAGGGACATGTTCAAGATGGCTTCCGCAGGCCGCAGGAAAAAGCTCGACAGCGACTATGCCAAGGCATTGAAGGAAGATGAGAAGGCAAGGCCTCCGAAGGAGACTGCCTATGTCTTCGAGAAGGTCGCAGGCGTCCCGCCGGATTATTTTTCTGCCGAAGGTCAGCTCTGGGGCAACCCGATCTACGACTGGGACAAGATGAAAGAAGACGGCTATTCCTGGTGGATGGACAGGATCGAGGAGAGCTACAAGCTCTACGATTATTTAAGGATCGATCACTTCAGGGCTTTCTGTTCTTACTGGGAAGTCGATTCCGATGCCGATACGGCCAAGGAAGGCGAGTGGGTCAAAGGCCCCGGCCTTGAATTCTTCAAGAAGGTCGACAAGAAGTTCGGCGGCAGGGAAAGGCTCATTGCCGAAGACCTGGGCGAATGGACTCCCGACCTTGAGGAGTTCCTTGCCAATACCGGCATCCCCGGCATGAGGATAATGGAGTTCGCATTTAATCCCGGTGACAACAGCACATATCTGCCTCATAACTACGACAGCAACTGCATCGCATTTACAGGCACACATGATAACAACACACTCCTGGGCTGGCTCTGGGACAGCTCCGAGGAAGTAAGGAGATGCTGCCTCGAGTACTGCGGCTTCCAGGGAGACAACTGGGGCGAAGGCGGCACGAGGAGCCCTTCATGCAGGGCGATAATCCGTACCCTCTGGATGAGCCATGCGAACGTTGTCATGATCCCCGTACAGGACATGTTAGGATACGGTGCCGACACGAGGATGAACATCCCCGGAACAGCCGACGGCAACTGGGTCGTAAGGTTTACATCGGAGGACCTGGCATCGGTAGACAACGGTTTCTATAAGGATCTCAACAGGATATATTTCAGATAAGAAAGAGGTCTCATATGGGCAAGTACATTCTTTGCATCGATCAGGGAACCACATCGACCAAGGCATTTCTTCTCACCGCTGAAGGAGGCCTTTACCCGGGACAGTCGGTCCCTCTGACCCAGATCTATCCCGAGCCGGGATTCGTCGAGCACGACCCCAAGGAGATTTTCTTTTCGACCATTAAGGCGATAGCGAATCTCTTCGGTGAGCACCCTGAGGCGCTCGGGCAGATCGAAGCGGTCGGTATCACCAACCAGAGGGAGACCACGATAGCTTTCGATAAGAAGACAGGCGAGCCTTTCTGTAACGCCATAGTATGGCAGTGCAGAAGGACTGCGGATATATGCAGAAGGGAAGAGCTCAAGTCCAGGGAAAAAGAGATCTCATCCAAGACAGGTCTGAAGCTGGATCCTTATTTCTCAGCGACCAAGATGGTCTGGATAAAGGAAAAGTACGGCCTTGAAGATCAGGTGAAAGAAGGGGATGTCCTTTTCGGGACCGTTGACGCTTACCTGGTATATAAGCTCACGGGAGGAGCGGAGTTCGCATCCGATTATTCCAACTGTTCGAGGACGCTCCTGTTCAACATAAACAAGCTCGATTACGATGAAGACCTTCTCGCTCTTTTCGGCATCGGCAGGAACAATCTTGCCAAGGCCCTGCCGAGCGCATCTGATTTCGGCGAGATCAGACTTACTGCTGAAGAACTCACGGCTTCAGGTCTTGACGAGTTTGAAACGAAGAGCCTTCTTTCCCTTAACGGAGTTCACATTACGGGCGTAATAGGAGACCAGCCTTCGGCTCTCTTCGGCCAGAACGCTCTTGCCAAGGGCGAAGCCAAGACCACATACGGTACAGGCTGCTTCACTCTGATGAACACGGGCAACAGTCCGGTCTTTTCTGACAACGGACTTCTCTGTTCCGCCGCCTGGTCCATAAACGGCGTAACTTCTTATGCGCTGGAAGGATCCGTCTTCCAGGGCGGTTCCATAATCAGCTGGCTCAAGGATGAGATGCACCTGATCGATAAGCCCTCCGACTGCGACATCGTCGCAGCGCGCGCAAAGCGTGATTCGGGAGTATATATGGTCCCTGCATTTACAGGTCTCGGCGCACCCTACTGGGATCCTGACGCCAGGGGTCTTATCACGGGCATTACCCGCGGCACGTCCGCCGATGACATCGTCATGGCATCGATCGAGTCGATAATCTATCAGGTCACGGAACTCGTTGAACTGATGGCAAGGGATACGGGGACCGATGCGCCAGCGATGAAGGTCGACGGCGGCGTTTGCGGCAGCGATCATCTGATGCAGCTGCAGGCTGACATGCTCGGCATCAGGATAATAAGAGCGAAGACGGATGAGATGACAGCCATGGGCGCAGGCCTTATGGCAGGACTCACATGCGGCTTCTTTAAGGATATCGATACGGTAAGTTCCCTTTATGCATCCAGGAAGGAATACGATCCGAAGATGGATGCCGCGGAAGTCAAAAGAAGGATGGAAGGATATAAGAACGCGGTAAGGACCGCGATCCTTGCTAAGGAAGGCTGATGACACAGATCTACTACGTAACGCTAAAGATAGTCGTATGCTTTATCCTCGGTGTCATCCTTAAGCGCACCGGTGTTACCGACGCACGTGCCGAGAAGAGCATCAGTGACATCCTCATCAAGGCAGTTTTGCCTTTCATGATCCTGGCTTCCTCCCAGTACGTTTATGACGACGAGATGGTCAAGTCCATGATCGCCGTTGCCTGTTATGCGGCCATATCCTATCTGCTCCTGCTCGGCATAATGAGCATGGCCAATAAGAGGATTAAGCAGTCTGAAGCCGACAAGCGCGTCATGACCGTCTGCATAATCTTCTCCAACACGAGCTTCATCGGCATGCCCCTCCTGGAGGAACTCTACGGTGACGAGGGTCTCCTGCTCGCGGCGGTCTTTAACCTCGTGTTCAACATCTTCTTCTATACTTTCGGCGTTACGATAATCTCCGGAAGAAAGTTCAGACCCAGATACATCATCACGGATATAGTTTCAACGGCATCGATCGCTGCCGTGATACTCTTCCTTATCCCCTGGAGGTTCGGCTACCCGATCCGATCGACCTTGAGCTTCGTCGGTGACATAGCATTCCCCCTGGCCCTTATCGTGCTGGGTTCCAACATAGCGGATCTCGATCTCAAGAGGATATTCGCCGACTCGAAAACATACGTGACCGTCGTCTTCAAGATGCTGGCCCTTCCCGCACTGGTCTTCGGTCTCGTCCTGTCCCTGTCGGGCTTTGTCGAGATAAGACCTGTTACCAAGGCAACGATAATACTCATGACGGCATTGCCCTCCACATCCCTTTGCGTGGTATATGCCGATAAATACAATATGTCGCCGTCTCTTTGCGCGAGGATAGTTACTTTCTCGACTCTCCTTACTCCCTTGGCGGCGCTCTTCTGGACCTGGCTCGTAAGGACTGTGTTCTTCTAGCGCATCCAAGTCCTGAAGAACTGAAAACTAAAGGAGAATCATGCAATGGCAGATGAAAACAGGATCGAAAATAAAGAACTCAAGGACCTGATGGCGACATTAAGATCCGACTCTTCTGAGGAGAATATGTTAAAGCTCCTCAAGGCGGCGGCCGTGTCCAAGTTCATAGTGCCCGTTGACGGCAAGGAAGGCGAGTTCAAGTTCCACGCCGTATCCGGTGCTAACGGCAGAAAGCACATGGTCGTCTTCTCGGACTCGGAGTCCTTCGACAATGCATCGAAAGGAAAGAAGCAGAACGGGATCGTTGCGACTTTCGAAGACATCCTTTTCGTTGTTACGGAAGAGAAGATGGGACTTGACGGTTTCGTCATCAACCCGGGCACGGACGAGGTCCTTTTCGGCAAGGATATGTGCGACATGATCAGGGAACAGATAGCTCCCCCGGATGAATCGGTCAAGGTCGGACAGCCCGATCACTGGCCCGAGAAGCTCCGCGAGATGACCATGGAGTTCTTCAAGGTCGACAGCGACATAAAGAAGATCTGGATCCAGCTGATGAGGAGGATGTCTGACGACAATCTCAACTGGCTGATAATAATCGAATCGGATCTTGAAGGCGACAGGGAACGCTATCTCATGGATTCGTTCAGGTCCTATATCGTTCCTTATCTGGACGGCCTTTCTCCTTTGGTCGTATCCTTCCGTGAATCCTTTGCAAAACAGGTGACAGGATCGGCTGATCCTTACTACGAAAGAGGGAACAAGTGAACAGAAAGACCTTTCTAATATTTCCCATGGCGGTATTCTGCATCATGTTCGCTTTCCTTGCGGTCATATTGCTAAACAACACTAACCAGAAGCAAAATTCCGCCAGGGAGAAAAAACACTTAACCGAGACTGCCGAACTCATCGCGGGGCGCGACATCACCATATATTGGGCAGGAGACTTCCCCGAAGAATTGTCGCCTCTTAAGGATAAGACCGTCCTCCTGACGCCCGGAAAGATAACGGAAGACAAGATGCCCGTTAAGTCAACGAACATCAGTTTTACCGAATATAACCAGGCGGGCGAGATCGTATCTAGCACCGAACCGAGGACTTATACGAAAGACCTTCTCATCGTGATCGATAAGGTTGAGGACCTTACGTCTTCTGATATCGAGGTCATAAGGCAGTGCCTGGCCCTGAACAATGTCCCGGCCGTCATCGTGGGAAAGAAACCCATCGTTGAGATCAGGAAAGCGATGTATATAATCACCGGAACATTCGATGATTACGACTCGGTATTCTATTCTTTCGGCAAGGGCTTTGAAGAACATGTCATCGATACCGCTGTCGTAAAGCAGGGCGGCGTCCCTTACTACCAGGCCTTGGCGGACATCATCACCGGATATTGTCAGGCCAGGGATAAGGCCGAAGAAGAGCAGGCACAGGCTTCGACCGAACCGCTGACAACAACCTCAGCGGCCACGACAGAAAGCACGACAACGGAATCTTCATCCGTAACAGCTGATGATTCTTCCGGAACGGGAGAAGGCGAAAGCCAGCCTGCAACGACTACAACGAAAGAAAAAGACGGAATGGATCTTTTGCGCGGAGCGACTTCGAAAAATGGCGATTGACAAGAGCAAACTGGAACAGGTCAAAGCAAGATACGATGAACTGACGACATCCCTTCAGGATCCGTCGGTCGTATCGGACCGCGAAAAGTTCACGGGGCTGTCCCGCGAGCTGTCCGACATGGAGGAAGTCATCTCCGAGATCAAAAAGCTCGAGGAAGCGGAGCGCAAGATAGAGGAAGCATTAGATCTCCTGTCGGGCGCCGATGCCGAGATCAAGGCCCTGGCTGACGAAGAGCTTGCCGAGGGCAAGACTGAACTTGCCGAAGCCGAAAAGAAGATAAACGAACTGCTCTCACCCCGTGATATCCGCGACGACCGCTCGGTCATCATGGAGATAAGAGCGGGCACCGGCGGTGAGGAATCAGCCCTCTTCGCATCCGACCTTTACAGGATGTATATGGGTTACGCTTCTTCCCACGGCTTCACGGTAGATATCGTAGACCAGACTCCGACCGAGCTCGGAGGTTATAAGGAGATAGTCTTCCAGGTCAAGGGTAAGCGCGCCTTCAGCCGTCTCAAGTTCGAGAGCGGCGTTCACCGTGTGCAGCGCGTTCCCGTCACGGAATCGGGCGGAAGGATCCACACGTCGGCAGCAACGGTAGCCGTTCTTCCCGAAGCCGAACCCAGGGATGTCGTTATCAACCCCGCTGACATAAAGATAGATACCTACCGTGCATCGGGCGCGGGCGGACAGCATATCAACAAGACCGACTCCGCCGTAAGGCTTACGCACTTCCCGTCAGGAATAGTCGTAACCTGCCAGGATGAGAGGTCCCAGATCAAGAACAAGGAGAAGGCGATGGCTGTCCTGACCACCAAGCTCTGGGATATGGCAAGGTCGGCTGATGCAGGTGAGATGAACGAGAACAGGAAAAACCAGGTCGGCTCGGGTGACAGGTCCGAGAGGATCAGGACATATAACTACCATCAGGGGAGAGTTACAGATCACAGGATCGGTCTTACTCTCTATAAGCTCGATGAGATCCTGGCAGGAGACCTTGATGAGATAATAGACGCTCTTACCGTCGCCGCGGCGGCAGACAGCGCAGCTGAAGCATCTTGAGGAAAGAAAAATGGAAAGAAAAAAGATCTACGAGAAGACACTGAAGATAAAAGGCAATGACCGGGAAGGCATAGAGGAAGCCGCCCGCCGTTTAAGGGACGGTGAAGTCGTTGCTTTCCCGACCGAGACCGTCTACGGCCTTGGCTGTAATGCCTTCCTGGCTGATTCGGTAAAGAAGGTCTTCGAAGCCAAGGGGCGTCCTTCGGACAACCCCCTGATCTGCCATATATGGGACAAGAGCCAGATAGATGAGATAGCATCTGAAGTGACGGATACCGCCAAAGCCTTGATCGAAGCTTTCATGCCGGGTCCGGTCACGGTCATAATGAAAAAATCAGACAAGATCCCTGCCGAAGTTACGGCGGGTCTTGATACCGTCGGCATAAGGATGCCTTCACATCCGGTTGCAAAAGAGTTCATCGAAAAATGCGGCTGCCCCGTCGCGGCGCCCTCCGCCAATATATCCGGAAGGCCGTCGCCTACGACCTGCTCCAGGGTGATGGAAGATATGTCAGGCTATATATATGCCGCGATCGACGGAGGCCCCTGCGATGTAGGTCTCGAATCGACTGTCGTTGATGCCACGGGCGATGTTCCCGTGATCCTCCGTCCCGGTGCGGTCACGAGAGAGATGATCGTGGCTGCTGCAGGCTCCTGTAAGGAAGCATACGTTATCAAGGAAGGGGAGACTCCGAGGTCCCCCGGGATGAAATACCGTCATTATGCTCCTTCCTGTGAGGTCGAGATCATGGATCTTCCGGAAGATGTCGAAGCAGAATACGGGATCTCGGACGGAAGAAGGTCTGATGTCGACTTCAAGGAGATGACGGAAGAAGCAAGGCAGCTCCTGGTGAACATAGCCTTCCCCTACGTCGGAAGGGTAAAAGAGATCCTTGCGGCAAATCCCTTTGCCCGTGTCGGCATCTATGCGGGAGTCGAAGTCAGGCATCTGCTGGAAGCGGCGTTCGAGAAGAACGTGCTGATGCATCTGGAGTTCTTTACATACGGTAAGGCAGCCGACGTTGCGGCAGCCGCCCATTATCTTTTCGAGGGATTAAGGGACCTTGATATCCAGAAAGTCGATATCATACTTGCCCAGGGTTTCCCGGAAGAGGGACTGGCAACAGCTTACATGAACAGGCTCTCGAAGTCTGCCGCCAAGACCGGTGTATCTGATGAAGTTAAGAAAGAGCAGCAGGAAAGAAAGATCGTGACGGAGAAGACATACTCAGCGACATATACTGCCCAGGTGCTCTTCGTTGACGAGAAGAACCTTTCGATGTCTCCTGCGGCGGAAGTCATATTCGATGAACTGATCAACAGGGAAGGACCTTTCAGGCTCGAAGCGGACGATGACTGCGACTGCGAGATCTATGCGGATTCCGCGGGCCTTACGATCTTCGGAGAGGATGAGCCGGATCCTAAGATGGCGAAAGCATTGTCGGATGTCATCAGCCGTGACATGAGTTACTTAAGATCCAAGAGGGTATCAGTTGATGTTTATAATGCGGCTGACCTCATCCTCACCATGAGGGACGAACAGGCCTTCAGGATCGTATCCGACTATCCTGATATCAAGGACAAGGTCTTCTCGCTTTCAAGCTATGCCGCAAGGTGCGGTCTGGTGATGAAGAACAGTGACGGTAAGCTCATATCGGTCGCCATCCCCGATCCCACGGGCGAGAACGATGCGACATACGCTCATACCGCCAAGGCTCTCGCTGCCTGGATAGAACTTCTCTTCCCCTACATCATCAAGGATCTGGGTGCCGCAAGGGCGTAAGGATGCAAGCATTAAATTAATAATTTGTTTGCTTTTTCGCTTTGCTTATTAGTTTATAATTACTGGAGTTGTCGCTGGCTAGAAGCGGCCGCTCCAGTATGATCATCTATCAGGAGGCTTCTCATGAAAAAACTAACAGGCGGACTGTCATCTAAGCTCGCGGTAACATTCCTGGCTTTGGCTCTCGCGCTCGGAATAGCTTTCGTTCCGGCGGAGGATGTAAATGCCGAAGCGTGCTACATGGATCTGTATCCCGGAGACGTTATAAACGTCAACTTCAAAAAATACGAATACTATTGGATACACATGACCCCCGAGAAGGACGGCAACTATCTGATATGGTCCGAGGGAGGAGACGATCCCCAGGTAACGCTCTACAATCCCGACATGGACTCGATCGGATATAATGACGATATCGATGAGACCGATAACTTCCGCCTCTATTCGAAGGATCTTAAGGCCGGTGTCAGATACACCTATTGCATCAAGAGACATTCCGACAGCGGAAAGTTCCCCAACAACACCGTTGTCTATTTCAGGGGCTATACCGACTTTACCGTGCTGGCTGACAGGAACGATCCCAACGACAACACTTTCCCGGATGCGGCGTTCAAGTCCTATGTCTTCAGCAAGTTCGATGCCGACCGCAACGGCAAGATCGAAGCAAGTGAAGCAGCATACTGCACGGAGATGAATATAAGCGGAAGGAAGATAGCTTCCGTTAAGGGCATTGAGATCTTTTCCGATCTCGAAAAGCTCGTCTGCTGCAACACGGGGCTTACGGGCGAACTGGATCTTTCGAAGAACAAGAAGCTCAAGTACGTGGATTGCTCCGTCAACGAGATAAGCAAGATGAACGTTGCGGGCTGCCGGGCTCTTGAAGAGCTGGACTGCGGCTGGAACAGCCTCACATCGCTCGACCTTAAGAACATGAAGGCTCTTAAGGAAGTTTACTGCGGCCAGAACAGCGACATGACCGGCCTTAATGTCGAAGGATGCACATCGCTTACGAATCTTGAATGCGACAGCTGCATGTTGGAAACGCTTTCGCTTAAGACGAACAAAGCCCTTACTTCTGTTTCCTGCAACAGGAACATGCTCGGCAAGCTCGATCTGTCGGGGCTTGAAGAACTTACAAAGGTTGATTGCTCCTATAACAAGCTTACGAGTCTTAACATAAAGGGCTTAAAGCAGCTGATATCCGTGGATGCAGGCCACAACCAGCTTACCGGACTGGATCTTACGGGATGTGACAGGATCTACTATGTCCATCTTGACAACAATCAGATAGAGTCGCTCGACGTAAGCATGACTTCCAGGCTGGGAGGTCTGTTCCTGAGCAAGAACAAGCTTACGAGCCTTAATGTCAAGGGATGCCTGAATCTCGCGACTCTTTACTGTGACGGCAACAGCAAGCTTAAGACACTGGATATCTCGGACAACGTATTCCTGTCTGAAGCATACGATGAAGCAAATTACGATCCTGAAAGAAAGTTCTATGTATTGGACGGCTATACCCTGAAGATCGACAGCACCACCGCTGTGAAGAAGGCATCCAACGATATCGTCGTTGAGATCAACAAGGATACCTTCCCCAACGGGACATTCAGGGATTACGTCAGGACCTATATCGATAAGGACGGCGACGGAAAGCTCGACAAAAAGGAGATCGTGAGGGCGGAAGCGATAAATGTCAGCGGCCATAAGGTCACATCTCTCAAGGGCATCGAATACTTTACCGAGCTCAAGTCCCTTCTCGTAAGGGAGACCGGTATCAGCTCCTTCGATATCGGCAGTAATACAAAGCTTACGATCTTAGATTGCAGCGGCAACAATATCAGCAAGCTCGACATTTCCGGGAACACGAAGCTCCAGAAGCTCATCTGTTCCGGCAACAAGCTTACTGATCTTGATCTCGGAAAGAACACTTCTCTCAGGACGCTCGAATGCCAGGGAAACAATATCACAAAGCTCGATATCTCCGCATGCGACGTTCTCCTGGAAGTAAAGGAGAAGGGAACAAAGAGCGTATCTGAGGATGTCGTAACATATAAGCTCAAGAAATACGACAACGAGCAGACATTAAAATACGACGACAAGGTCAAGATCGGCACGGTATCCCTTAAGCTCGACAAGACCAAGGCATCCCTTAAGTGCGCATCGTCCCTGACACTGAAAGCGACCCTGAAAGGCGCTGAAGGAACAGTCACATGGAAGTCTTCCGATACAAAGACCGCAACCGTCGATTCCAAGGGCAAGATCACTGCCAAGCAGGCAGGCTCTGTCACGATCACGGCTTCTGCCGCAGGCCTTAAGGCAAGCTGCAAGATCACGGTCCTCTATAAGGATGTCACTGATACGAGCGACTTCTGGTATGCCCCGACCAACTATCTGACGGCAGCGGGAGTCGTTAAGGGTTACGACAAGCAGACCCTCTTTAAGCCCTCCAACAACTGCACCAGAGCCCAGATGGTCACCTTCCTCTACAGGCTCCAGGGTGAACCCAAGACGAAGTCCGGCAAGTGCAAGTTCACCGACGTAAAGAGCACGGACTATTTCTATAAGCCCGTTATCTGGGCAGTGGAGCAGGGCATCACCACGGGTTATTCCGGCGGCCTGTTCAAGCCGCAGAATGTCTGCACAAGAGCCCAGACGGTAACGTTCCTCTGGAGGATGGCAGGCAAGCCCGCGCCCAAGACTAAGAAGAACAACTTCTCGGATGTTACAAATAAAGATTATTTCTACACTGCTACGATCTGGGCATCAGAGATGAAGATACTCGCAGGTTACGACGACGGCACATTCCAGCCTCAGGGCAAGTGCCTGAGACGCCAGATGGTCACCTTCCTTTACAAGTACGATAAATACGTAAACGGCAAGGGCTGAGCAAGACATAAGACAGCAGAAGAGCCGCCCCGTGCGGCTCTTTTTTTGTCTTCGAAAGACCGAACAAATGTTCAAATATATGTGGACTTTTACCCCTTTGCATAGTACAATATCCCTGTAAGATTATTCGGGAACTTAATACGTGACAATGAGGAAGAATTCCGGTCTTTGCATGAGGATCCGGAAGGAATGCCTTGACTTTTCTTAGAGGGCTGTGGTATTCTTTCCAATGCTGTTTTACTAATATATATTACAGTTCCTTGCCCGGGCATGATGGTCCGGGCCGCAATAGACCAGAAGGAGGTGAACAGGATCATGGCAAACAAATATCGTTTGGTTACTGTTTTGAACCCTGAGTTAGATCAGGAGAAGCGTGAATCTCTTTTGGAATCCATTAAGACCAAGATTGCATCCGCCGGTACGGTTGATGCATTGGACGATAATGGCGTTCAGAAGCTTGCTTATGAGATTGACGGTCAGACTAGCGGTAACTATGTTCAGATTTATTTTACTGCCGAGAGCGAATTCCCCAGAGAGCTTGAGCGTGTACTCAAGATCACTGACGGTGTTCTCCGTTTCCTTGTTGTACGTGTAGAAGAGTAATTTACACGATACTGACTAGAGGAAGGTAAGAAAGATGAACAAAGTTTTATTGGTTGGAAGATTAACAAAGGATCCCGAAGTTAAAGCAACAACGAGCCAGGTCAAGGTCTGCAATTTCACTATTGCAGTCGACCGTAAGTTCAAGGACAACAACGGCAACAAGCAGGCTGATTTCATCAACTGCGTTGCATGGCGTCAGACCGCCGAGTTCATCGGCAAGTATTTTACACGCGGTCAGAGGATAGGGATCGTCGGCTGTATCCAGACAAGGACATACGATGACAACAACGGACAGAGGCACTATATTACCGAAGTCCTTGCAGAAGATGTCGAATTCGTAGATTCCGCGAATGGAGCTCCCAACGGAAGACAGGCCAACGACGGCGCTTACCAGCAGGCAAGACCCCAGTATTCGAATCAGCCCGTTCAGGTACCCGACCCCCAGCCTCCTGTAGAAGCCTTACAGATGCAGCCCGCACCGGGTTCTGTGGCTCAGCAGGCTCACACCGCACCTATGACATCGATCGATCCCGCACAGGCACCGGTCCCCGACAATGATTTTTCAGAGGGCCCCGGAGCTGAAGATCTTCCCTTCGAGATTTAAGATTAAGGAGATCATTTTATGGCTGAAAACAAAGCACCTAAGACAGGAAGAGAGTTTTCCGGTAACAGACAGAGAAGGTCTCGCAGAAAGGTTTGCCAGTTCTGCGCAAACAAGACTGCTATCGATTTTATGGATGGCGAGACACTCAAGAAGTATGTTTCCGAGAACGGTAAGATTTTGCCCAGACGTATGACGGGAACTTGCGCTATTCATCAGCGCGAGCTCACAACAGCTATCAAGCGTGCCCGTCAGGTCGCAGTTCTTCCTTTCACCGTGAGATAATTACCGTAAGGCGATTAAGATCCGGAAGACAAGTTATTCGCCGGGCAAGGCTTGAGGATATCCCTCAGGGTCTGCCCGGCTTTTTTTAGAAACAGTAAGGAGGCTCTCATCTCATGAAAGTCATTCTCTTGGAAGATGTTAAGAAGGTCGGAAAGGCCAACCAGGTCGTTGACGTATCCGACGGTTATGCAAGGAACTTTCTGCTCAAGAAGGGACTTGCCCGCGAAGTGTCCGCTGCCAACCTGAACGATGTAAAGCTCAAGACGGGCGCAGCCGAGGAACACGCAAGAAGAGCATTGGAAGAAGCCAATGCAACAGCTGCCAAGCTTTCAGGTTCCAGTGTGACCGTTGAAGCAAGGGGCGGCGCAGACGGGAGGCTCTATGGCGCCGTAACGGCCCAGGATGTATCCAACGCGCTCAAGGCAGCCGGATATGACATCGATAAGAAGCATGTGGTCCTTTCTGGTCCCATCAAGAATATCGGTGCTTACAGCTGCAGGGTTAAGCTTCACCCCGAAGTGTCCTGCGAGATAACAGTTGACGTTAAAGTAAAAGCATAAACAACAGGTCATTGCGAGAGGCTAGGATGGACAGGCAATTCGATAACAATCTGCTCAATTACGCACCGGATAATCCGACATCGGATATCGATATCGAGATGGCATTGCTCTCCGTATGTTTAAGGCAGGATCAGGCCGTTAACGAGACGGTCGGCAAGCACCTGGTAAGGGAGGACTTCGCCGATCCGAGGAACGGTCTTATCTTCGACACCATAACCCAGCTCTTTCTCTCGGATGAACGCATCGACAAGTTCACCGTTTCCGATATGCTCAGCAAGAACGGCAATATCGAGAAGGCGGGCGGGCTCATATATATCTACAAGGTTGCCGATCAGGCTTCCGTCGTATCCAACGTATCGGGCTACATCAAGATCATCCGCGAAAGGAGCGACATGAGAAAGCTCCTGAAGACTCTCGATGAGCTCAAGGGCATGCCTGCCAAGGGCGCCTCTTCCTCAGAGATCGCGGATTACGCTGTGGCTAAGATCAGCGGCCTCAAGAAGGATAACGATACGAAGGGATTCGAAGTCATAAGGGACATCCTGAAGGTCAACGTTACCGAGATCGGCAACGAACTGTCGGGCAAGAACGAGAACAACAGGAAGGTCATGACCGGCTTTTCCAAGCTCGACAGGATGCTCGGAGGCTTAAGACAGGGATCCCTTAACATCATCGCCGCAAGACCGGGCATGGGTAAGTCCGCTCTTGCGATCAACATCGCAACATACGCTGCTGCCCTCGACATCCCCGTCGCGGTCTTCTCGCTAGAGATGTCCAAGACCGAGATCGGCAACAGGCTCATAAATTCGACCATGACACGCTACACGGTCGGAGACATTACTTATAAGCACCATAACGACGAGAGGATCATGAACGATTTCAACGCGTCGGTAATCAAGGTCGGCAAGCTCCCTCTTTACATCGACGACAGTTCTGACATGAACCCGATCAAGATGAAGGCCAAGCTCACCGAGCTTAACGCCAATCCCGACTCCAAGATCGGACTTGTCATCGTCGACTATCTCCAGCTCATGACGATGCCCGGAAGGAAAGAAGCTTCAAGGCAGACGGAAGTTGCAGATATCTCGAGAAACCTGAAGATCCTCGCCAAGGATTTCCAGATCCCGGTCATCGCTCTTTCACAGATGTCGCGTACATCGGCCAAGAACGAGGACCACACGCCCCAGCTTACGGACCTCCGTGACTCGGGTGCCATCGAGCAGGATGCCGATACGGTCATCTTCATCGACAGGCCCGACTACTACAACAAAGGCGAGACGCCCCAGCCTGAGGAGTCCGAGATCAAGACGGCCTACCTTTACCTTTCCAAGAACAGACACGGTTCGGTCGGCAAGGTCAACGTCAAGTGGGAGGCCAAGAGGACCAGGTTCTACGCCGAGGAGAGCCGCAAGATCGGAGAGGATCCCGAAGAGAGCGGTATGATGAAGCCGGGCTCATCGGCTTATACCAGGACTGTGGAACCGGGCGCGGCAGCTTCCGATTACAGGTTCGAAGAAGAAAACGACAGACCTGATCCCGGTGAATTCGGTCCGGGATCGGATGATTCCATAGATGATATTTTCGATGATGCTCATTCGGATTTCCCGGACGGATTGATCGATGATTGATAAGGACAGCCGGACGTTATCAGACAGAGTATACGACTATTGCCGCAAGTACGGCCTGCTGGATGTTTCCGCAATTATCGCAGGACTCTCGGGCGGCCCCGATTCAGTATGTCTTCTTACGCTCCTTGATGCTTTTTCAAAGTCCGGCAGGACTTCTGCAAAGATATATGCGGTTCACGTAAACCATAACTTAAGGCCCGGAGACTGTGACAGGGACGAGGCTTTCGTCAGGGACCTTTGCGAAAAGATGGATATCCCCCTGACCGTCAAGTCCTTTGATGTGGCCGGGACAGCGGGGGATATGGGCATCTCCGTCGAAGAAGCGGGGCGCAGGATCAGATACGGCTGTTTCCGCGAGACCGCGGAGTCTTTGGACTGCGGCAGCTATGTGATCGCGACCGCCCACCACGCCAATGACCTGGCGGAGACCATGATGATGAACCTCTTCAGGGGAGCGGGCCTCGACGGCATCACGGCAATGAGGCCGGTCCAAGACGGCATCATCAGGCCCCTTCTCTGTGTGAACAAGGAAGAGATCACCGCTTTTCTGGATGAGAACGGCATCGGATACGTGACCGATAAGACGAACTTCGAAGACATCGGCAGCAGAAATATCTGGCGCAACAAGATCTTTCCCTATATCGGAAACTATACCTCAAGAGACCCTCAGGAAGCCCTAAGGTCAGCTCACGCTCTCCTGTCATCCGACAGCGATTTCATCAATGCTGCATCCCTTGAAGCATACGGGACTTATGTGAGGCCCGTAGGATCCTTCAAGGCTGTTGACTGTGCAGTGAGCGGACTTCACGATGCTCTTTTCACCCGTGTCGTGCGCCGGCTCTGGAAGGAGTCTTTCGGGGACATGACCGACTTTGAGAACATAAACCTCAGGCAGGCTGCCGAACTTATCGGCAGGGAAGACCAGGACGGCTTTGTTACGGTCGACATGCCTTTCGGCAGGAAGATCTGGAAGTTTATGGGCCTTGCGGGCTTCATTGAAGGAGACAAGACCATAGAACTCGCCTGCGCCCTGGCCGGGAACGAAGGATATCTTACTTCCCCCGAGAGCATTTCCCTTGTCCTGACCGAAGGTTCATGTCAAAAGATAGCAGGAACCGTTAATATTTTTAAATATACAGTCGTTGAGAATATCGGCGATTTGGCGTATAATAATCACTCGTGGATTTGTCCTGCGGATATGCCTTCCCTTCAGGGAAGACCGCTGCTCTTGAGGAATGGTGCCGGGGACTTGAGATTCGCAAAAGCCGGAGGCAACGGAGGCAAGCTCGTAAAAGATGTTCTTGCCGACAGGAAGGTTCCGCGTCCCGCAAGGAATTCCGTTCTTGCGGTGACGTCGGGAGACGAGGTCCTCTGGCTGCCGGGAGCGGGTCATGCGACGGGTTTTACGGACTTAAGATCGCGCGACAGGTTCCTGGAGGAAGGCTACAAAGGAAGATATCTTAAGGTCGAGATAGTCCCGGAGGAATGATATGAAGCCTGATACATCGGAGATACTGATCTCATCTGACGAGATCAGAGACATGGTCGCAAAGGTTGCTGATGAGATCAACAGTGATTACGGTGACAGACCGCTTTTGGTCATCCCGGTCCTGACGGGAGCATTTATCTTTGCCGCCGACCTTGTAAGGCTTCTCAAGATGCCTGTCGAGATAGACTTCATGAAAGTGTCGAGCTATGTCGGACAGACTTCGACGGGGATCCTCAAGATCAACAAGGATATCGCCGTTGATGTAAAGGGCAGGGATGTCCTCATCGTCGAGGATGTCATCGATACCGGAAGGACTCTGGCTCTTCTGCGTGACATGCTGAAGGAAAGAGGAGCGGCATCGGTAAAGATCTGTACGGCTTTCGACAAGCCTGCAAGAAGAGTTATTGATATCAGACCCGACTACAGCGGAATCGAAGTCGGCGATGTGTTCATAGTAGGCTACGGTCTTGACCTTGACGGCAGGTACCGTGACTACGGGGATATAAGGATAGTAAAAGATAACGAAGAGCAGTAATGCGGAGGTAATTAATGGAAAACAAAGAAGGAAGACAGGGACCTAAGCTGGGGAGCTTGCTGTTTTACGGGCTGATGCTCGTAGGACTGGTCGTACTGTCAACAGTGATCTTCGGGAACAACTACGGCAGGCAGGAAAAGACCACGCTTTCCGATGTCCTGGAGTATATAAACAGTCCGAAATACAAGGTGACAACGGTCGATGTAAACGGCACCAATGTCAAGCTTACCTATGAGGGATCCGACGGTATAGCAAGGACCATAAACCAGTCGGTACCCTATGAATACGTTGACGATCTCGTTCTCGTGCTCGAGGACGCCAAGAAGAACGGAACGATAAGTAACTATAACTATTCCGAACCTTTCGACTGGAGCATCCTGATCAACATCCTGATGTTCGCGGGAACGATAGTCCTAGTGTTCATGATCTTCACCACGATCAACAGGCAGACGCGTGACAGCAATTCCGTATTCTCCTTCGGCAACAACAGGGCCAAGCTTACGGATCCCGATAAGATCAAGGTCAAGTTTACCGATGTCGCTGGTTCCGTCGAGGAGAAGGAGGAGCTTTCCGAGATCGTTGACTTCCTTAAGAGTCCTGCCAAGTACAAGGAACTCGGCGCCAAGATCCCCAAGGGCGTATTGCTCTACGGAGCTCCCGGTACCGGTAAGACATTGCTCGCAAGAGCAGTTGCCGGTGAAGCAGGCGTCAGGTTCTTCTATATATCCGGTTCCGACTTCGTCGAGATGCTCGTCGGTGTCGGTGCATCTCGTGTAAGGTCTCTTTTCGCCGATGCAAAGAGAGCGGCTCCGTCCGTTGTCTTCATCGATGAGATCGATGCCGTCGGCCGTAAGAGAGGCGCAGGCCTTGGCGGCGGACAGGATGAGCGTGAGCAGACCTTGAACCAGATCCTGGTCGAGATGGACGGATTTGACGTTAACACCAACATCATCGTAATGGCCGCCACCAACCGTGTGGACGTATTGGATCCGGCTCTCTTAAGACCCGGAAGATTTGACAGAAGGATCATGGTAAATATGCCTGACGCCGATGAGCGTGAAGCTATCCTCAAGATACATGCCAAGAACAAGCCCCTCGCCAAGGACGTCGATCTCAGGGAGGTCGCTCTTTCCACTGTCGGCTTTACAGGCGCAGATCTTGAGAATGTCCTTAATGAGGCGGCTCTCCTTACTGCAAGACGCAACAAGAAGGAGATCAGCATGGGTGAGATCACCGATGCGACCTTCCGCGTCCAGATGGGCCCCCAGAAGAATTCCAAGAAGCTTTCCGACAAGGTAAAGCGTCTCACTTCCTACCACGAAGCAGGTCACGCTGTCGTCCTGAAGGCCACGAGCGAGTTCGAGAAGGTCGACAGGGTAACGATAATCCCTGCCGGATCTGCAGGCGGTTATACGGCTTATAAGCCCGTTGAGGACACCGATTTCTATACCGAAAAGATGCTCCTCGACATCATCAAGATGAGCCTCGGCGGACGTGCTGCCGAAGAGATCTTCTTAGGCGAGGTCTCCACCGGCGCTGCATCCGACCTGCAGCACTGCAACCAGATCGCAAAGAACATGATCAAGAGATACGGACTGTCGTCCAAGTTCAGGAATATGGTCTTTGGCGATGAGAATGAAGAGGTCTTCCTCGGTTATTCCATGGGCCAGGTACAGAGCTATTCCGAGCAGACAGCAGCTGCCATCGACCAGGAGATCAAGCTCATAATCGACAGCTGCTACGAAGAGACCAAGAGGATCCTTAACGAGAAGCGAAGCGTTATGGAAGCTCTTGCGGCAAGACTTCAGGATAAGCTCACTGTCGACGGTCCCGAGTTCGAACTGATCTACGATTCCAACGGCGATCTTGAACTTGCGGATTACGCAAAAAAGAATAAGCTCACGATCAATGAAGCCATAGAGAAGAGAGCTGCCACTGCCGTTTCAAGCATTGAAGATCTCATTCCGCCCATGTCCGGTGACGAAAAAACTTCTGACGACAAGAACGGAGAAGACAGCAAGAACAGCTGACATATGAAAACCACGCCGCTAGTAAATCTCGCGGGGATCAAAGACAAGGGGTCCCTTCATAAGATCTTAAGGGAAGCCTTGGACTTCCCGGATTACTACGGCGGGAATCTTGATGCTCTCATGGATATGCTCACGGGTGAAGCCGGCAACAGGCATCTGATCCTGTCCGGCATGAACGCCCTGTCCCCGGAGCTTGAAGATTATATCTCCAAGCTTATCAATGTCCTTGAGGATGCATCGGATGAGAATCCCTCTTTCACGTTCGAGATACAAAAGGACCTTCCCGATGCCGACAGAAGGGCCCTCGTCGTTTGCGGCGCCTGGGAAGATGCCGAGAATTTCAATAAGTTCCTCGAAAAGCTCAACGTTCCGGAGATCACATCCAAATATGTGATCTGCTGCTTTACTTTCGGCACGGTCGTAAGGCCCGAGATCTCCAACATGCAGATCGAGATAAGGTTCGCCGATATCATGACGAGGCTCAAGCCCGCCGGTATCGTGCTCTTCGCCGAGATGCTGAAGTCGGATCATTTGATCAGCCACCTCATGAAGATCGGCAGCGATGATTCCATCCCCGTATTCATGATCGAACACAAGGAGAAGGGCTGCATCGATCTTGAACTGGACTATAAGGAAGCTTTCCGCGAGATAGTAGATCATGTTGTTGACCGCCATGGCTGCAAAGACATCATCATGATGGCCGGCACCAAAGGCAACACCTTTTCGGACGAGAGGATCGCTGTCTTTAAGGAGACGCTTGAATCCAAAGGCATCCCTTTCGATGAGAAGAAGGTCCTCTACGGAGACTTCTGGCATATACCTGCGGTCAACGCGATCGAAGGCTATTTCAACGAATACGGCGAAAAGCTCCCCCGGGCCATAATTTGCGCCAACGATGCCATGGCTATGGGCGTTACGGATTACCTGATAGGCAAGGGTTACAAGATCCCGGACGACTGCATCGTCACGGGTTTTGACGGCGTCAGGGACGCTCTCTATCATCTGCCCACCATAACCACATCTACTCCGGATTTCGATCAGATGGCGAAGGTCATCGCCTCGGTCACCGGCAACTACAACAGTGAGGATAAAGACGATCAGGAATCCATGATCTACAAGATCCCATACAAGATGCTGCTCAAGGATTCCTGCGGCTGCGGCAATACCACACTGGAAGAAGCAAACAAGATAACGACCCACCTTTACGGCGACAACATGGATTACTTCATGCACACCCAGGAGATGGGCAGGCTCACTTCCCGGGCCATTACGATCAATGACGTGGAAGACCTTCCCGACCTTCTGGAGGAGCACCTGAACCTTTGGGACGACCAGATGTTCTTCGTGGCCCTTACGGACGGTGAGGACAGGACGGACAATGTCTTCTATTCATATAAGGGCGTCAAGGAATACGGCAAGAGCTTTTATAATCCCGACAAGGCAGTGCCGCATCAGCAGGAGATAATGAACAGCACGAGCGGGATCAATTATCTTCTCTTCAGTTATCTTAGTTCATCTGACGAATCTTTCGGATATGTCTGCACGGGGATCCCTTCCATATCCTTCAGGACCCAGCAGCGCTTCGAGGAGATGGGATCATATCTGTCATCGATAGTCCACTCGGTCATATATAACGACAAGCTCCTGAAGATGAACGACAAGATGCGTGATCTTTCCGAGAAGGACTACATGACGGGCCTTTACAACAGAAGAGGTTTCCTGAGCCGGGTCCTGGACATGATCAGGGATCCCGGAAACAGGGACAGGTATTTCAATTACGTCACCATGGATCTCGATAACCTCAAGACCGTCAACGATCTTTACGGCCACAGCGACGGCGATCTCGTCATCAAGGCTCTTGCGGATGCGGTAAGCGCAAGGGTGTCAGGGAACGGCATCTCGTCCAGGTTCGGAGGGGATGAATTCGCTTTCGTAATGGTAAGTGACAAACCTCTTGAAGGAACTGAATCCGGACTCCGCGACGAGATAGAAGCATCAGCGTCATCCTGCGGGGCTTTCAGGGGAAAACCATACAAGGTCCTGGTCTCCATAGGCCTCGTATCCTGTCCCTTTTCGTCTTTCGATCCGGAAAGACCGGAGGCCGTTCTCGAGCCCCTGATGAACACCGCGGACGAGAAGATGTACGCCGATAAGCAGATCCGCCATAAAGAGCAGAATAAAGGAAATCAGTAAATCCTTTTATGTTATAATCAATTATCAAGTTCTATTGGGGAGGGAATTCCATGGATATTTTATATGTCGTAATGCCGGCTTACAACGAGGAAGCCAATATCGAGGCTGTTGTAAAGCAGTGGTATCCGGTTCTTGAGGGCAAGGATCCTCAGTCTAAGCTCGTTATCGCCGACAGCGGCAGCAACGATAAGACACACGAGATCCTCCTGGATCTTAAGAAGACATATACACAGCTCGAAGTCCTGTCAGATACAGGCAAGTTCCATGGTCCCAAGGTCATCGCCCTCTACGATTACGCCATCAAGAACGGTGCGGATTATGTATTCCAGACCGATTCCGACGGTCAGACCGATCCTGCCGAGTTCGACGGCTTCTGGCAGGTCAGGACCGCTTATTCCGGTATCTTCGGCCACAGGAAGGTAAGAGGCGACGGCAAGTCCCGTGCCATGGTAGAGCGCGTCGTATGTATGCTCGTAAAGCATTACTTCAAGGTCAAGGTGCCTGATGCCAATGCGCCTTTCAGGCTCATGAACACCAAGGTGCTCGCCAAGTATCTCTATAAGCTCCCCGCTGATTACAATCTGCCCAACATCATGATGACGGCTTATTTTGTCAGGTTCGGCGAGACCCACGATTTCAGGGTCGTAACCTTCAAGCCGAGACAGGGCGGCGTTAATTCCATCAATATCAAGAAGATCTTCAAGATCGGCTGGCAGGCTCTCAAGGATTTCCGCGCCTTTGCCAAGGATATGAACGGGGCTGTCAAGTGACGGAAAAGACCGTAAGTCAGGAAGAGATCAAAGATCAGGGCAGGAATGATAAGCCTGCCCGGAGTTTGCTGCCGCAGGTCCTGATCCTTCTGGGTCTTGCTCTGGCAATATTCCTTTTTATCTTTGTACAGAATCTCCTCATGCCCAAATACCAGAGAGGCGTCATAGAGGGATCTTTCTCGGAGGAGTATTACAAGGAGAAGGTCCCGCATGAAGTCATCTTCTACGGTGACTGTGATGTCTACGAAAACTATTCGCCGATCGAACTCTATCAGAAATACGGCATATCGTCCTACATAAGAGGCAACGCCGAGCAGTACATGTGGCAGACCTATTATATGATCAAGGACACTCTGAGGACCGAGACGCCCAAGGTCATAGTTATCAGCGTTCACGGGCTCCAGTCAGGAACCAAGCCCAAGGAGGCTTATAACCGCATGACCCTTGACGGCATGAAATGGTCTCCCGACAAGGTCAATGCCATCAACGAGTCCATGACGGATGGCGAGACTTTCCTGTCCTATGTCTTCCCGGTCTTAAGATACCACGACCGCTGGAGCGAGCTTACCAAAACGGACTGGGATCATGTGTTTTCGAAAGATCAGGTATCCCACAACGGCTACTACATGAGATGCGATGTCATGCCCCAGGGTGAATTCCCGCCTGCAGTGCCTTTGATGGACTATTCTTTCGATGAGAAGTCCATGGCATATCTTGCCAAGTCCATAGAGCTCTGCCAGTCGAAAGGGATAAAGGTCGTTCTCGTGCATGCTCCGATCCTCTATCCTGTCTGGTACGACGAGTGGGACGCCCAGGTCAAGGATCTTGCGAAGGAATATGACGTTCCCTATTTCAACTACATCGAGCATATCGACGATATCGGGCTTGATATGAGCAAGGATACCTACGATGCAGGTCTCCACCTCAATATCTACGGTGCCGAAAAGCTCGCGGACTACATAGGAGCTTGGCTCAAGGACAACTGTGACCTCAAGGATATGAGAGAAGATCCCGCGGTATCGGCCGTTTATTCTGACAAGATAAGTTTCTATGAAAAGATGCGTGATGACCAGCTTTCCGAGATCTCAAACTACGGGCAACTCGTGAATTATGGTGCCAATGCCATAGAATAATGCCACAAAAAGACAAAAAATTGTTATTTTTGTAATCTCATCATGTGATAATATACTCTCGGTATTTATTAGAAATAAATAAAGACGATTAAGGGAGGACATTTTACATGAAATCGATCAAGATCGCGGCTATCATGATGGCTCTTACAATGACTGTTGCCGGCTTTGCAGCTTGCTCCAATACTTCAGGCGGCGGAGATGACAGCGTTGTTGTAGTATCTTCCGAATCCAATAAGAACAATAACGGCAGTGAGACCTCTGCCACAGAGAACACGGCTCCGGCTGATGAGTTTGACGGATGGTCTTTCTTATATAACGGTGTAAACATCAACGTCGGCACTGATCTCAATATCGTTGAGAAGACAGGCAAGCTCGGCGAGCTCAACAAGGATTACACAGAGCTGAAGGCTACTTCCTGCGCAGGTCTCGGCCTTGCAAGAACACTGACGTTCAACTCCGGTTCTTTCGTTATCAACACCAATCCCGACGGAGATAAGGACATCATCTCCAACATCTCCTTGTACGACGATACCATCACAACAGCTGAAGGCCTTTACATCGGAAGCAGCCTTGACGACGTCAAGAAGATCTACGGTGAGCCTGATGCCGAGACGAGCAACAGCACGACTTATACATACAAGAAGGGCCACTCGATCCTTTGCGTGATCATCGCAAACGATAAGGTATCCAACATCGTATATAACTTCGTGGTGTGACCGGTCGATAAGGTTTCTGAATGGTTCGTAAATCCGGACGAAGATCCAATAAACAAGGCAGAGTAAAGATTGCGGGGATCCTGATTTCCGCAGTCTTTGGTTTATCCGCGGGTTTTCTCGCGGCCTATATGCTCTACCTTAATGCAGTGGGAAGGCTCGAAGGCTCGGTTTACCGCGAGGTAAACATCGAATACGGCCATCCCATCACTATCTACGACTTCTTTGACAAGGTCCCTGAGGATGCCAGGCTCTTAAGCGATGTTTCCGTTATCGACACCGGTGTGCTCGGCACATACAGGGTCGCGATAGAAGTTGCCGGCCGAAAGGTCTACAGCAACATCAACATCATTGACAAGACGGCTCCCGTGGCCAAGGCGGTCCCCCAGGAAATGTATCTCAAGGATCCGGTTCCCGCTGCGGAAACTGTCATAAAGGATCTTTTCGACCTGTCGGATGTCAGTGTCGCATATTCAGGCGGCGGCCTTTCTTTTGCCCAGGGCGGCAAGTTCGATGTCAACGTCGATCTTGTCGACAGATACGGCAACGCTTCCGTCGTCACGGTCCCTTTCACGGTCAAGGATGACCGTAAGGCACCTCAGATCGATGGCGCTCATGACCTTACGGTCCTTATAGGCGACACGATCTCCTACAGGGACGGCATCACGGTAACGGATGATTACGATCCCAATCCCCAGCTTACGATCGACAATTCCCAGGTCAATCTCAAGCTCGCGGGTGTATATCCCCTGACCTTTATCGCCGTCGACGAGTGCGGCAACGAGAACAAGGTCACGGTACAGGTTGAAGTCGTTACCCGCCGTACGGCAGGCATCACCGGCGAAGACGACGCAGAGACCGTAAAGAAGGCATATGATCTTGCTGCAGAGATCCTCAAGGGTATCGTCAAGGAGGATGACACGGATGTCGTAAAGGCCATGGCCATCTTCTACTGGGTATACCACAGATTGGGATTTGCGAGAGGCACATCCGATTACAGGTCATGGGCTCACGCCGCAGTCAAGGCGTTCACGAGCCGCGTATCGTCCTGCTACGGTCACTGGGCCGTATGCAAGGCCATGCTCGATGTTGCCGGGATCAAGAATATCTGTGTAACGAGATCCAATTCATCCCAGGTGCACTACTGGTGCCTTGTATATCTCAACGGCGGCTGGTACCACTGCGACTCGCAGGCCTGGGCGCCGATAGACGGCTATTTTGCATTCATGATGACAGATGAGGAACTCCGCACCAGGGCGCGTGGTAATCACGACTTTGATAAATCACTCTATCCTGAGAGAGCGACTGAATCCGTTCAGCGTTATGTAAGCTCGACCAGGAAGTGGGTCAGCCCTGATTTCCCTTATAAGAATGAGACGAACTGAAGACCGTAACAGAAAGACTTATATCAGTCCCGTTCACGTGACGGTTTGCGGCATCATACTCTTTGCTGTCGCATCCTGTTATGCAGTTGCGTCCGTCAATAAGCTCCGCGCAGACAGGACGCTGGGCTGCTACAGGGAGATCTGTGTCGAATACGGCCATAAGCTCACGCCGGGAGATTTCTTTGACAAGGTGCCTTCAGGAGTCGAATTCCTCACTGACCTCGAAGAGATCGACACGGATAAGCTCGGCAGTTACCCTGTTAAGATAGCCTATGAGGATTCGGTCTGCGAGGCAGTCGTAAATGTCGTCGACTACACGCCGCCGCTCGCAACAGCGCTTTATCAGGAATTCTACATCATCGATGAGGTCCCTGCTGCGGAAGACTGCGTAAGGAACATAACAGACCTTACCGATGTGAAGGTCTACTATAAGGATGGAACGCCGGTCTTCGAAGACGGCGGGGATTATAAGATAGATGTGATCCTCGAAGATACATCCGGCAACAGGACGACGGTCGCAGTTCCCTTCATGGTAAAGAATGACAGGCAGGCTCCCGTGATCAGCGGAGCACACGATATCAGCGTCATCATCGGGGATTCCGTATCCTACCGGAACGGGATCAAGGTCAGGGACAATTTCGACCCCGCCCCACAGCTGACGGTCGACAGTTCGAAGGTAAATCTCGGACTTGTCGGGAATTATCCCCTCGTTTATACCGCCCGCGACGAGTGCGGCAATGAGATGAAGGTAACGGTCAACGTGAACGTCGTCGGACGCAGGACTGCAGGCGTTACGGACTCGGAAGACCAGGACATGATCAACAGGGCGTACGCTCTTGCCGAGGAGATCTATAACGAGATCTGCAAGGACGACACCACTGATGTCGAGAAAGCCTTCCATATCTTCTCATGGGTCCATGACAATATCGCTTTCGCCCATAACTCATCAGACTATACGACCTGGGCTCATGCGGCCGTCAAGGCCTTCACCATGAGGCAGGGGTCCTGTTATGCCGCATGGTCCTGCTGCAAGGCTCTGCTGGATTATGCGAAGATCGACAACATCTGCGTCACGACCTATCCCGTCAGCTGGAGAGTGCATTACTGGTGCCTCGTATACCTTAACGGCGGCTGGTACCACTGTGATGCCCAGCGATACACTTGGGACTGGAACTTTTTCGATTTCATGGAGACCGATGATGAGGTCAAAAGGGTATATAATTCGATCCACAGGTTCGACAGCTCGCTTTATCCCGAGACATCCAAGGAGTCCGTGAGTAAATATATCGACACCAGGAACAAGAAGATAAGTCCCGATTTCCCTTACAAGGAGACCTGATGGATAAGGCAGACGGAAAGATGAAACAGCGTTTGAAAGCGGTCGGGATAATTGCCCTGATCGTGATCATATTCGGTCTGATGATCCTGGCGGCTTACTTTGTGACCACCACGATCTTCGCTCCGGTCTTTCAATGAAATATATTAATGGAGGATATAACAATGAGAACAAGAAAGATTAGTCCGGTCTTATGTGTGATCGCCCTGGCAGTATCTCTTCTCGCAGGCTGCACACCCGGTACTCCGGCTGATACCAAGGCTTCGGACAAGGCAGCTGCAGGCGGATATAAGTGCTCCTGGAAGGGTGTTGACATCACTCCCGGCACTGACTGCAAGAAAGCGATCGATGCTTTGGGTTCTGACTACAAATACTTCTCCGGCGCAGACTGCGCATACGAGGGCATGAATTCAGTCTACGATTATACAGATGTTACTCTTTATGCCTATACCGAGAAGGACGGCGGCGACGAGCTCATCAGCATCGTCGAGGTCAAGGGCGCTGATCTTAAGACTCCCGAAGGAGTCGGCAACGGCGATACTCCCGACAAGATCAAGGAAGTCTACGGAGACCCCAAGGTCGAGAACAAGGGCGGCCTTTTGTATCAGAAAGATAAGATGGAACTGTCCTTCTTTACCAAGGACGGCATCGTCACTTCCATGACTTATTCGCTTGTCAGGGGCGAATAATCGCGAAAAACGGCGATTTCGGCAAAAAATCGCCGATTATGTAAGATTTTTTACGAAAAGTCCTTGACAAGCGGGGACAGTGGTCGTAATATAGTCGAGCACGCCTTTGAGGCGGCAATATCATTGAATCTTAGATCAAGGAGATCATGCACATGAGTACATATGTTGCAAAGCCTGATTCTATAGAGAGAAAGTGGCTTCTCATCGACGCAGAGGGAATGACCCTCGGCCGCCTTTCCACAGAGGTTGCAAGACTTCTCAGAGGCAAGCACAAGCCCACATTCACTCCTTTCATGGATACAGGTGACTACGTTATCGTTATCAACGCTTCCAAGATCGTTCTTACAGGTAAGAAGCTCGATCAGAAGAAGTACCGTTATCACACAGGTTACGCAGGCGGCTTGAAGGAAGTCGACTACAAGACCATGATGGCTAAGAATCCCGAGAAAGCTGTAGAGCTTGCAGTCAAGGGCATGCTCCCTAAGAATGCACTCGGACGTAAGATGGCTACAAAGCTTCATGTTTATGCCGGACCCGAGCATGAGCAGCAGGCACAGAAGCCTGAAGTTTACACATTCGAAGGCTAACGGAGGGATTATAAATGGCAAAGAAAGCTTCCAATAAAGTTTATTTCTACGGCACAGGCCGTCGTAAGGATGCAGTAGCTTGTGTCCGCCTGATCGAAGGATCCGGCAAGATCACGATCAACGGCAAGGACATCGACGAGTATTTCGGTCTTGATACCTTAAAGCTCATCGTTCGTCAGCCCCTCGAAGCTACTGGCGCAACAGGCAAGTTCGACGTTATCGCTAAGGCGATCGGCGGCGGTATCTCCGGTCAGGCCGGCGCTATCCGTCACGGTATCGCAAGAGCTTTGGTCGAGGCAGACGAGGAGACATACAAGGCAACACTCAAGGAAGCTGGCTTCCTTACCCGTGATGCACGTATGAAGGAAAGAAAGAAGCCCGGTCTCAAGAAGGCTCGTAAGGCTTCCCAGTTCTCCAAGCGTTAATCAGAGAGATTACGAACTATTTCAAGAGCCGCTTTTCACGAAGCGGCTCTTTTTACAACAGATGAGATGGTTGTTTTCACCATTAGTGTTTTTTGTGGGGAGTTGGTGAAAAGAAATGACGAATTATTTCACCAAACATCGAACAACAACCCGGCTGGTGAAAAATCTCGGCTGAAATGCTGTCAATTTTTCACCAAACAAGTTTAATAATTTGCTCTGGTGAAAAAAGTATCGATCATTTTTCACTAAATAGTGAAAAAACATACCTTTGGTGAATTACAGCAATCATCAGTTAATAGGTATAGAATACGGAAGGAAATCCTAGGATGACACTCAGATTCATATCATCATCAGCTGATATGACACTTGCATTAGGCGAGGCTATAGGCGAGACAGTGGAGCCGTCGACGGTGATAGCGCTCGACGGAGATCTTGGCGCGGGCAAGACACTGCTCTCCAGGGGGATCGCCGGCGGATTGGGCGTCACGACGCCGGTATCGAGCCCCACTTTTACCATCGTCAACGAGTACGAGGGCGGCCGGATCAAGATGTACCACTTCGATACATACAGGCTCTCCGATTCATACGAATTCGAAGCTGCGGGCCTTGATGAATATTTCGGTTACGGCGGTCTTTGCGTTATCGAGTGGAGCAACATAATCGACGACATCCTGCCTGAGGACAGCCTGAGGATCAACATAGAAGGCGTATCGTCGAGCAGGACTTTTGAGGCAACGGGTCCTGACGGTAAGATAGGAATGCTTAAGGACGCTGCCGTTAAAGCAGGCTGTGAGTTTATCTAGCAGGAGGTATATATGCTGATACTTGCATGTGATACATCGGATTCCACATGCTGCGCGGGACTCTACCGCGACGGCGAAGAATTGGGATATGAGCTTTCGATGGAAAGGAAGACTCATTCCGAGACTTTCATGCCCCTGGTAGCAAGGGTTTTCGAAAAGTTAAGCCTGACTTACGACGATATCGATGAGATCGCGGTGACGGTAGGACCCGGCTCTTTTACGGGTATCAGGATAGGACTTTCCGCGATCCTCGGAATGGCTGCTGCAAAGCCGAAGAAGATAATCCCCGTGTCATCCACGATGGCACTCGCAAGATCATGCGAGAACGTTTCTTTCGACAAGGAGAAGACCTGTTTCATTCCCTGTTTTGATGCCAGGAACAACAGGGTCTTCGCCCAGGCAACGGACGGCGATACATTCGATACTGTCATGGCCGAAGGCGCATACGACGCTTTGGAAGTCGCAAGGAAGATCGCGTCTGACCTTCAGGACAGATACAACAGTTTCATAGTCGTCGGGAGCGGCGCTGATCCCATGAGCAAGGCTATCGAGAAAGAGTGCCCTTTCATCAATGTCCAGTATGCCAAGGGAGCAGTGATCCTTCCCAAGGGTGTCGCCCTGGCAGCGGCAAGGACACAGGCCCTGCTGGCAGAGCAGATCAAGGCCAGCTACTGCGCTGTTTCGAGAGCCGAAAGATATCACACGGGAGATGAACTCAAATGACGATAAGACAAGTTAGAGAAGATGACGTTAAAGATCTCATGAGACTCGAGGACGGATCCATCGAGCATCCCTGGTGTGAAGAAGATCTGATCAAGCTTGCGACAGACCCTGATAAAGCGGCTTTTGCGGCAGAGGAAGACGGAGCCTTAACAGGCTATATCGGCTTCTCTTTTCTGCTTGATGAAGCAGAGATCGGGAACCTCGTTGTAGACAAGGATCACAGGCGCAAGGGAACGGGTGAGGAACTCATCTCAAAGACTAAGGAATACCTCAAGGATAAGGGCATCGCGAAGGTCTATCTTGAAGTCGCTGAAGACAATGAACCGGCAAAGAACCTCTATCTTAAGTCAGGCTTCGTTTCGTTCAATATCCGCAAGGATTACTACGGCAGGGGACGCAATGCGCTTCTGATGGTTTGTGAATTTTAACAAAAGGATTTTACCGCGCCCACCTTTTTGAGTAAAAAAGTCGAAAATGCCCTGCACAAGTAAAATCAATGTTGATTTTACAATCTCCGATAAATATACTCTTTCTTATAGTTAAGAGAGGGAAACTGTATGGTTGACGAGAAAGTAGTATTTCAGTGTGAAGAGACTCTTCAGATGAAGGCGGTTGCTATCCTTATCCAGAAGGCATCGTCATTCAGGAGCACAGTCTATCTTATCCGCAACGGTCGCCGTGCCAATGCAAAAAGTCTGTTGGGAGTCATGTCACTCGGCATAGAGAACGGCGCCGAGATCGAGATATCCGCAGACGGAATCGATGCAAAGGAAGCAGTTGACACTCTCGTAGCATATCTTAACAATCCCGTAGCTTAATCCCCTTATGTCTTTCGACGCAAGACTGGATACAGTACCCCAGAGTCCCGGAGTATACCTTATGAAGGATGCCTCGGGCTGTGTTATTTATGTGGGTAAAGCGAAGCGCCTGAAGAACAGGCTCACGAACTATTTCGGAGGCGGCAAGATCACGAATGCCAAGGTCGCCGCGATGGTCTCCAATGTTGCCGACTACGAATATACGGTAGTATCGAGCGAGACCGAAGCTCTCCTTCTCGAAAACAATTTCATCAAGCGTTACCAGCCCAAATACAACATCCTCTTAAGAGACGACAAGGGCTACCCTTATATCTGCATTACACTTAACGAAGAATATCCCAGAGTAATGAAGGCTTTCCGCATAGACGAGAAGGCGCGCAAGGCGGGTGCCAGATACTACGGCCCCTACATGAATTCTGACCTTGCAAGAGTCCTTCATTCGATCGAAGACATCTTTCCTTTGAAGCGCTGCCGCAAGGTCTTCCCGAGGGACATCGGCAAGGAAAGGCCCTGCCTTAACTATCACATCGGCAAATGCATGGCACCCTGTTCGGGCGATGTTTCCGCTCAGGACTACAGGGAGATGGTCGAAAGGATCGTCATGTTTTTCGAAGGTAAATACGATGGTATCGAAGAAGCCTTAAAGCAGGGAATGAACGAGGCTTCCGAAAACATGGACTACGAGAGGGCGGCGGTTATGAGAGACCGTCTCATAGCCCTTAAGAATATCCGTTCCGAAAAGAATGTCTTTCTCAAGGTTGAACGTGATGCCGATGCCGTCGGTCTTTATTCCGACGCGGGCGAGACCTGCATAAGAAAACTCGAATTAAGGCGCGGAACGGTAACCGGTTCATCGACGTTTTTCGTCGCGGGAAACGATTCAGACCGCAATGAGATTTTGGAGCAGTTCCTTATCTCTTACTACGAGCAGGCCCCCTTCATCCCGGCTACGGTCCTTGTCCCTTTCCGGCCTGAAGACGCTGATAACATAGAAGAAGTGCTTGCGGCTTTGGCAGGGCATAAGGTGGTGCTCCATGTTGCCGAAAGAGGTGAGCTTTCGGACTTCGAAAAACTCGCGGTATCCAATGCCCGCGAGATGATGGTGAGAAGGATCTTAAGGGGCGGCAATGCCAACGCGGATCCCAAGGCTCCGGTCCGTGTCATAGAACGCTATCTGGGTCTTAAGGAAGACTCTGTATCAAGGATAGAATCCTACGATATCTCCAATCTCGGAAACGACGATATCTGCTCCGGTATGGTGGTCTTTACGGACGGCAAACCCGACAAGAAATCCTACCGTCTTTTTAAGCTCAAGACTGTCGAGACCCAGGACGATTTTGCATCCATGAGGGAGGTCCTCTCAAGGAGGTTCGGCCACAACGAACAGGACGGTTTTGCCCTGCCCGATCTCATCCTGATAGACGGCGGCAAGGGCCAGCTTTCCGCTGCGAGAGCGGCAGTCGCGGACATCCCCTGCTGCAAGGATATCCCAATGGCGGGCATGGTCAAGAACGACCGCCACAAGACGAGTGCTTTGCTTACAGAGGACGGCACTCTGATACAGCTTGAAGGCAAGGATCTATCCGACGATAAAGTTGCGGTATTAAGATTCCTCACTGCAATCCAGGATGAGGTCCACAGATTCTCCGTAAGCTACCAGAGAAGGCTTTCGGCCAAGCGCAACATCCACTATAAACTGGAAGACATCCCCGGGATCGGTCCGTCCAAAAGACGCAAACTCCTCGCCTTTTTTGGTACAATCAAGAAGATAAGCGAAGCGACAGAAGAAGAGATCGGAAATGTTCCGGGCATCTCATCAGCTGACGCAAAAGCTGTCAGGGAATATTTTGCCGGGGAGGAAGATTAATGTCGATATTTGCACTCGCAGATCTGCATCTGTCCTTATCCAATCCGGAGAAGTCGATGGATGTGTTCGGCACATCCTGGGAAGGCTATATAGACCGTATCAGGAATGCCTGGGAAGAGACTGTTACTGACGATGACACAGTCCTTATCTCGGGCGATATTTCATGGGCAACATACTTAGAAAATGCGAGGGAGGATTTTGAGTTCATCAACTCTCTTCCCGGAAGGAAACTCCTGTCGCGCGGCAACCACGATTACTGGTGGACGACGATGGCGAAGATGGAGAAGATCTTCAGCGAGTGGAAGCTTGACAGCATGGGCTTTGTCAGGACGAATGCGGTGGAATGCGAAGGCTGTCTCATAACCGGAACGAGAGGATGGAACCTGCCCAAGTCAGGGTCTGATTTCACGGAAGAAGACAGGAAGATCTACGACAGGGAAGTAGAGAGGACGAAGCTCGCCATTAAGGAGCTTGATAAAGCCGATCCTGACAGAACGAAGAAGAGGATCTTCATGATCCACTATCCTCCCATGACGCGTGACATCAAGAGATCCGAACTTACTGACATCATGGAGGAAGGCGGCATAGACATCTGCGTCTACGGCCACCTTCACGGCATGGCTCACAGGTTCGTGAACAACGAAGGAACAGGAAGCATAACAGAATATATCTGCACGTCTTCGGATTATCTTAGGTTCGCCCCCGTGAGGGTCTGCTGAAAAGCCCTTCAAAAAATTTTTTAATCCCGCAAACGCCTGATACTATTGCGTTTCAAGAGTTTTGATTATCAAAATAATTTGCATTATTTTATATAATAATATATAATTACTGCGGTTAGAAAAGCCTCATGCGCAGGGGGTCCCCCGGCAGCAGGCTTTTTTCGTCTCCAAAAATTCATTTACGCGGGGTGTCTATGGCTTACAGCATGACAGGATTCGGAAGATCCGAGAAGATCTCTGACACAAGACGATACAGTGTGGAACTGAAGTCGGTCAACAGCCGTTATTGTGATATCAATCTGAGGCTGCCCCGCATCCTGAACTTCAAAGATGCCGATATCCGCAAGGAAGTTACATCCAGGCTCGTAAGAGGCAAGATCGATATCTTCATAAACTACGAAGATCTTTCCGGCGGTGATTGTGAAGTTGCCGTTAACGAGACTCTGGCAGTTGCATATTCCGAAGCCATAAGGAAAGTATCCGAGATCACGGGAAGAGAAGACGACACAGGATCCGGCAGGATCGCAGTCATGCAGGATGTTATGGTCGTAGGCCAGAAGACCGTTGACGAGGATATTATCGGTCAGGAGATCATGGAGTGTCTGTCCGATGCCATCGATTCCATGGCGGCCATGAGGAAGACAGAGGGCGACAGGCTCAAGGACGATATCCTTGCCAAGACCGATGCATTGAGGACCATAAGGGACGAGATAGAGCAGTATGCTCCCACCGTTATCGAGACATACAGGAAGAAGCTGTCCGACAGGATCGACGAGCTCCTTAAGGACGACAACCGTCAGTTCTACGATGAGTCGAGACTTGCAGCGGAAGTTGCAGTCTTTGCAGATAAGTGTGCAGTCGATGAGGAGCTTACGAGACTTTCAAGCCACTTTGCCCAGGTTCCCGAGATCCTGGCTGCAGACGGCGCCGTCGGCAAGCAGATGGATTTCCTCATTCAGGAGATCAACCGCGAGATCAATACCACGGGCTCCAAGGCTAATGATATCGAGATAACCAACCGCGTTCTCAAGATGAAGAACATCGTCGAAGAGATGCGCGAGCAGGTCCAGAATCTTGTGTGACGGAGGCAAGGATAAGATGCGTTTCATCGACATAGGATTCGGAAACATAGCAGCAAGGGACAGGATCATCTGCATCGCATCGTCCGATTCGGCTCCGATCAGGAGGATGATACAGGATGCCAAGGACAGGGGCGCATGCGTCGACTGCTGTGCAGGCAAGAAATGCAAGTCCGTCATCGTCATGGATACAGATGCGGTCATATTGAGTTCTTACACTGCAGAAGATCTTAAGAAGTCTTTGGAGGATCAGGTCTGATATGAACAAGGGTCTTATCGTAGCGATATCAGGACCTTCCGGGGTCGGCAAGGGAACAGTGACGGCTGCAGTCGAATCCAAGCTCGAAGGCATCCGCGACGTGGCTCATTCGATCTCCGTTACGACGAGAGCGCCGAGAGGATCGGAGCAGGACGGAGTGGAATATTATTTTCGCTCGAAAGAAGAATTCGAAGAACTGATCGAAGCAGGACAGATAATTGAATACGACGAATATCTCGGCAACTACTACGGAACGCCGGCAGGGCCTCTTGCGAAGATGGCGGAAGACGGCAAGGTGGTACTGCTCGACATAACGATAGAAGGAAGCCTTGCCTTGAAGGAGTTTTTCGGAGACGATGCGGTGACGATCTTCCTGGCACCGCCCTCGATGGAAGAATTAAGGAGAAGGCTTAAGGGAAGGAATACCGAGACCGATGAGGTCATCGAAAGAAGGCTTACGGAAGCCGCCAATGAGATGAAGAGGTCAGGGGAATTCGAGTACATATTGGAAAACCACGATGTTGATGAGACATCGGAGGAGATACTGAAGATCATAAATAAAGAAAGCAGGTAAAAAGAAATGTTGACAGATCCTTCGATTGAGAAACTCAAGACAAAGACGAACAGCTCTTACGATCTTGTCATGCTCGTTTCAGAGCGTGCCAGACAGCTGGTCGACGGCGCTCAGCCCTTAGTTCCCTCAGACGATGCTCCCAATGCCGTTTCTCTGGCATGCCGTGAGATCGTTGCGGATAAGGTCGTAGGTGTAGAGGGCAATGTTAAGTGCGACATTCCCATCACAAGAGAAGAGCGCAAGAGACGCCAGATGATCGAGGAAGAGCGCAGGCGCAAGAACGAGGAAGACAGGGAAGTAGCTGTTTTCGATCAGGAGATAGAAGCAGCAGGCGGTCTGGATGCTCTCTTCGCTACAGTTTCCAAGGCTAATGCCGACGAGGCAGAGCAGGAAGCTGAAGAGGCTGAAGAAGAGATCGATGATGAGATCGAAGACGACTTCGAAGATGAAGCCGAAGACGAAGAATAATCGGTACGGGAGAGACGGTAATGGCATTTGAGAAAACAATGGAAAAGATCGTATCCCTCGCCAAGGTAAGGGGCTTCGTATATCCGGGCTCCGATATCTACGGCGGTCTTGCCAATGCATGGGATTACGGGCCTTTAGGCGTAGCTCTCAAGAACAACGTTAAGAGCGCATGGTGGAAGAAGTTCGTACAGGAGAATCCCTACAACGTAGGTCTCGACTGTGCGATCCTCATGAATCCTCAGGTATGGGTTGCCTCGGGTCACGTAGGTTCCTTCTCGGATCCTCTGATCGACTGCAAGCAGTGCAAGTCACGTCAGCGTGCAGACAACCTTGTTGAGGATTTCAACAAAGAGAACGGTATCGAAGATGTCGCTGTTGAAGGCATGGACGATGCAGCTCTCGTAGCTTATATCAAAGAGAAGAACATTCCCTGTCCTCACTGCGGCGGTCACAACTTCACCGACGTAAGAAAGTTCAACCTCATGTTCAAGACATTCATGGGTGTAACCGAGGATGCCAAGAACGAGGTCTACTTAAGACCTGAGACGGCACAGGGGATCTTCGTTAATTTCGCGAACGTTCAGCGTTCCGCACGTAAGAAGATACCTTTCGGTATCTGCCAGATCGGTAAGTCTTTCCGTAACGAGATCACTCCCGGCAACTTCATCTTCAGGACGCGTGAGTTCGAACAGATGGAGCTCGAGTTCTTCTGCGAACCCGGAACCGACCTCGAGTGGTTCAACTACTGGAAGGATTATTGCTACAAGTGGCTGACAGGCTTGGGCCTCAAGGAAGAGGAGCTCCGTACAAGAGACCACTCTCCCGAAGAGCTCGCCTTCTATTCCAACGCTACAACAGACTTCGAGTTCCTCTTCCCCTTCGGCTGGGGCGAGCTCTGGGGCGTGGCTGACAGAACGGATTACGACCTGAAGCAGCATATGGAATTCTCCAAGCAGGATCTTACTTACTTCGATCCCGTTAAGAACGAGAAGTATGTGCCTTATGTTATCGAACCTTCGCTCGGTGCTGACAGAGTCATGCTCGCATTCCTCTGCGCCGCATACGATGAGGAGGAGCTCGAAGACGGCACATCCAGAACGGTCATGAGATTCCATCCTTACCTGGCTCCCGTCAAGATCGGCGTTCTTCCTCTGTCCGCAAAGCTTACGGACAAGGCAATGCCCATCTACGAGCAGCTTTCGAAGAAGTACATGTGCGAACTCGATGACAGACAGTCCATCGGTAAGCGCTACAGGAGACAGGACGAGATCGGAACACCTTACTGCGTCGTTTACGATTTCGATTCCGAGGAGGACAATTGCGTAACCATCAGGGAGCGTGATTCCATGGCAAATGTCGAGTATGAACCCGGCAACATAAGATTCCCGATCGATAAGCTCGATGAGTTCTTCAACGGGAAGTTTGATTTCTGATTTCATAAGGTGGAAGCTGTAACAAGCAGGCCAAATCTTTAGAAATATAATAAAATTTAAAATATATAAGAAAGGCGGTCAATGCAATGACGACAACAAAGTATGTTTACCTGTTCACCGAAGGTAACGGCAAAATGCGTGAACTCCTTGGCGGTAAGGGTGCAAACCTCGCCGAGATGACCAACATCGGTCTTCCCGTTCCCCAGGGCTTCACGATCACAACAGAAGCATGTACAAAGTACTATGAGGATGGCAGAAAGATCAACGACGAGATCTTCGCCCAGATCCTTGAGTACGTAGGAAAAATGGAGGAGATCACCGGCAAGAAGTTCGGCGACCTCGAGAACCCTCTTCTCGTTTCGGTACGAAGCGGCGCAAGAGCATCAATGCCCGGCATGATGGATACTATCTTGAACTTAGGTCTTAATGAAGAAGTAGTAAATGTCATTGCAGAGAAGTCCGGCAATCCCCGCTGGGCTTGGGACTGCTACAGAAGATTCATCCAGATGTATTCCGATGTCGTTATGGAAGTCGGCAAGAAGTACTTCGAAGAGCTCATCGACAAGATGAAGGCTGACAGAGGAGTTAAGCAGGACGTTGAGCTCACCGCTGACGACCTCAAGGAACTCGCTAACCAGTTCAAGGCAGAGTACAAGTCCAAGATCGGTGAAGACTTCCCGTCTGATCCTAAGGAGCAGCTCATGGGCGCCATCAAGGCCGTATTCCGTTCCTGGGATAACCCGAGAGCTAACATTTACCGCCGTGACAACGATATCCCTTATTCCTGGGGTACGGCTGTTAACGTTCAGTCCATGGCTTTCGGTAACATGGGTGACGACTGCGGTACGGGTGTTGCTTTCACACGTGACCCTGCTACAGGCGCTAAGGGCCTCTTCGGTGAGTTTCTTACAAACGCTCAGGGTGAGGACGTTGTTGCCGGCGTACGTACACCTATGAAGATCGCTGAGATGGAAGAGAAGTTCCCTGAAGCATTCAAGCAGTTCACGGAAGTCTGCTCTATTCTCGAAAAGCACTACCGCGACATGCAGGATATGGAGTTCACCGTTGAGCACGGCAAGCTCTATATGCTCCAGACAAGAAACGGTAAGAGAACAGCTCAGGCTGCTCTTAAGATCGCTTGTGACTTAGTTGACGAAGGTATGAGAACAAAGGAAGAGGCAGTCGCCATGATCGATCCTCGTAACCTTGATACACTCCTCCACCCTCAGTTCGACGCTACAGCACTCAAGGAAGCTACACCTATCGCTCAGGCTCTCGGTGCATCCCCCGGAGCTGCTTGCGGCCAGATCGTATTCACGGCTGATGACGCCAAGGAGTGGAAGGCACAGGGCAAGAAGGTCGTTCTCGTACGTCTCGAGACATCTCCCGAGGATATCGAAGGTATGAAGGCTGCTCAGGGCATCCTCACAGTCCGTGGCGGTATGACATCCCACGCAGCTGTTGTTGCACGTGGTATGGGTACATGCTGTGTATCCGGCTGCGGCGACATCGCTATGGACGAAGCTAACAAGAAGTTCACACTCGCTGGCAAGGAATACCACGAGGGTGATGAGATCTCCATCGACGGTTCCACAGGTAAGATCTACGACGGTATCATCCCTACAGTTGACGCTACCATCGCAGGCGAGTTCGGCCGCATCATGGCATGGGCTGACGAGTTCCGCCGTCTCAAGGTAAGAACAAACGCTGATACACCTGCTGACGCTAAGAAGGCACGTGAGCTCGGTGCAGAGGGTATCGGTCTCTGCCGTACAGAGCACATGTTCTTCGGTGAGGGCAGGATCGACGCATTCCGTGAGATGATCTGCTCCGATTCCGTTGAGGAAAGAGAAGAAGCACTCGAAAAGATCCTGCCTATGCAGCAGTCTGACTTCGAGGCTCTCTACGAGGCTCTCGAGGGTTATCCTGTTACCATCCGTTTCCTGGATCCCCCGCTTCACGAATTCGTTCCCACAGAAGAAGCTGACATCAAGAAGCTTGCTGATACAAAGGGCAAGACAGTTGAAGAGATCAAGACGATCATCGATTCCCTCCACGAGTTCAACCCCATGATGGGTCACCGCGGATGCCGTCTTGCAGTTACATATCCTGAGATCGCAAAGATGCAGACAAAGGCTGTCATCCGCGCTGCTCTCAATGTTAAGAACGCTCATCCCGATTGGAATATCGAGCCTGAGATCATGATCCCTCTCATCGGCGACGTTAAGGAGCTCAAGGTTGTTAAGGCTGTTGTTGTTGAGACTGCAGACGCAGAGATCGCTGCAGCAGGTTCTGACCTCAAGTACGAGGTAGGAACCATGATCGAGATCCCGAGAGCTGCTCTTACGGCTGACGAGATCGGTAAGGAAGCTGCATTCTTCTGCTTCGGTACAAACGACCTTACACAGATGACATTCGGTTTCTCCCGTGACGACGCAGGCAAGTTCCTCGACGCTTACTACGATTCCAAGATCTTCGAGTCCGATCCTTTCGCAAGACTCGATCAGAATGGTGTCGGCAAGCTCATGAAGATGGCTATCGATCTTGGTAAGGGTGTTAACCCCAACCTCCACATCGGTATCTGCGGCGAGCACGGCGGCGATCCTACGTCCGTTGAGTTCTGCGACGAGATCGGTCTGGATTATGTATCCTGCTCACCTTTCCGTGTACCTATCGCAAGACTTGCAGCAGCACAGGCTGCGATCAACAAGAAGGGTTGATAAGTAAGTCTCATTCGAAAGAATAACTAAGACAGGGGCTGTCTCAAAAGTGGTCTGTGCCGCTGAAGAGACAGCCTCTGTTTTTCTTGTTGAGAATATTGCTGTATACTGATTAAGTGTATATTGACTGTATGTTTTTTGATAAAGAATGAAGATGATTTGATAACTGACTAATAAGTTTAAGACAGCAAAACATGTATCTATATCATTATTTCGATGTCAGGACAGGGCCGTTTAAGAGCCTGACTTCCATACCGCAGGAAGAGGCCAGGGAAGTGATCGAAAAGATCAAAGCAGAACGCCCTGATTCCCTGTGCGCGCAAAGAAATGACGAGTATGTGAAACGCAGGCACAATTGCGAAAGAATGCTTCGTGAAGCCTTTGCTGCAAAGGGCGGGATAATGGAGATAGATTCACCGCATTATATGGTTCTGGGATATAGTCCCTGGCTGTCAACCTGGTTTGAGGAATGTGACTATATAAAGATCCCGGTAGATGAATTTGATCTGAGAACAGTCTCGTTTACCTATGGCGATTCAATGCCCACTTTTAGCGATAAAGTGAACGACGGCAAGGAGTATAGAAAAAAGGTCTATATGTATGATGAGATACTGGAGATAATTGACAAATACGGTATGCCTCAGGAATGGAATGACGGCGGTAAATACGGCCCTGAAAGATATATAGAAGCACATGTATGGAGCGATAAAGTAATAGAGAAATATAAGAGTTTGTATTATTGAGGCAGTGGCTGTTTAATTTTCTAATTGAGAATGAAGACAAAATAGTTTCCAGAGGATTGATCACATGATGAAAGACAATATTTTCTACCGAATAGTAGCTGTTTTGCTCATAATTACTATGGGGTGTTCTTTTGCAGGATGTAATAAACAGAATCAAGTTCCGGCCAAGGAAGAAATGTTCGCAATTTGTCAAGAGGACAGCGATCCACATGGAATTAAGAATTATAACTTCACCAGACAAGACCTGTTGGATTCTTGGGGAACTCCCATTGCCGGAGATTCTTTAAGCTACCGACTTGTCTGGTCTTGTAACGACAAATATCTTGTTGCAGAGTTTAGCTCTGATGATGCTGAGAAGATCGAGTGTATTTACGCTTCATTTTCTCAAGAATTAGTGTATCTATTTTCAAATGCTACTGTCATATATGTAAGTCGCAGGGACGGTGGTGTTACAGATTATGACAGTTGTCTGATGCTCCCGGAACAATGGTTTTCTCAGGAGCTTGTTAGCAATCTGGAGCCTGGGTCTGTTATTCAGATCGAATTTGACGGAAATTATATGGAAACCTTTCCTGAGCAAATAAACGAGCCGTTTTCGTTCAAAGTATCCGGTAAAGTATTGGATTCTGAGATGGAGACTTTGGAAAAACAAGCACGATATATTAGAGATAATTACACAGGCGAACAGGGGTGACAGAATGATCATTAAAAACGTAAAGGAAACTAATGATAAGATCGGTGAATTTCTCGATCAGGCTTTCGCGGACTATGCATTAAGTAACAACGTGGAACTCAATTTTGATGAGTTTTGTTTTGTTGCAGAAGAGGATGGGGAGATATTGGGCGTGATCACCGGACGCGCATATTATAACAATGTCCATATCGTTGACCTGATCGTTGATAAGAAGAGCAGAGGGCAGGATATCGGAACGAAGCTCGTGAAGGCTGTTGAAGAAGAATATACCGGCAAAGGATATAAGAAGATCACACTGACGACATTCGGTTTCCAGGCTCCGGAGTTTTACAGAAAACTCGGATATGAATTGGAGTTTGTCCGTGAGGATGAAGACTCCAGACTGAGTAAGTATTTCTTTATCAAGAGATTATAGGATCACGATTCATTGTTTTATGTTGATATAAGAGAATTGTTTTGGTCATTCTTCAATCAGCCAACCGTAATCTTGCCTGCAATCTAGGATATATTCGATGTAAACAGTATCTTCTTTGATAATGTACAGAACAAGATATCTTTTTGGAATGAACATTTTCCGATAGGGACTTAAACGATTCTCAGGCTCGAATAAAGGAAACCGTTCCGGCATCTTTTCCAAGCTGCGGATACCATTAATTATCTCGCGTTTGCAATCTTCTGCTGCCTTGGGATCGACCTGAGCCAAGAAGTACACATGTTCTGACAGCATTTGTTTTGCTTCGCCTGATATTAAGACTTTATATTGCTGCGACATCGCCTTCTTCTGCCCTCTGGATCATATCGGATAGTTCAGCCTCTAACTCTTCTATAGAGTAATACTTTGCACCGTTTAGACGATCACGTTCGATTACCAGTAGTTTCTCGCGCAAGGTGAGCATTTTCTCTCGTTTTACAAAGGAGTCAATATCCATTACGACAAGATCTCCCTCGCCGTTCTTAGTCAGATAGACCGGTTCACCGGTTTTTTTACAGTATTCAGAGATCTCGTTATAGTTCTGACGGATCGCTGCGGATGGTTTGATAGTCATGGCAACCTCCTGTAGCATAATATTGATATTATTATAGTCAAATTATGCTATATCTGCAACGTTGGATTCATTCAGGTCAAGTCGATTTTAACTGTCTTTCTGTGATAAACTAATAAAGGATTTTTTTTGAGGGAGGATTGTTATGAGCAAGTTAAAGATATCCTTAAGTATTTTGTTGGCTCTTTTTATCCTGGCAGGCATTCAGCTTTTAAAGCCTTCGGAGGTTCAGGCAGCCGGGGATCAGATTCCTTTTCCTAATATCAAGCTTTCAGCCGAAGACGTGCTCGAATGGGATGATATCCAAGATACTGTTAACGGATCTGTAAATATGAATATCCGTGTATCCGCTTCAGATGAAAACGTAAGCAGCGCTACTTATAGCAAGTCGCTGCATAGAATAGATCTTTGGAAGTTTTTCAAGAATACTGGCAAGAAAGCCGGAACCTATAAGATCATTTTACGGGCCAATGAGATAAACGGGAAAGAGTATTACTACGAATTCGAATACGAATATAAATACCATTTGCTTGCTGACGTTAAGAATATCAACCTTGATGGTAAGAAACTGACCTGGGTATATGAAGACCCCGGAGTAGCAGATTATAAAGACATTTATTTTATTGTTGAGGTTGAAGTGTACGATAAGTCCGATGATGTAGTGTTAACCAGAGAATACGAAAAAATCACATCATGCGAGATGCCCAGCAGTTCGTTTCTTCTAAAAGGGGAATATAAGTATTGTGTTTACGTCAAACCGGATACTGACGTTTACGGATATAGGAGGCCGTTTATTTATCGACCGGGAACGTTTTATCTTAATTGTTCCGATATCAGTACGGTTACCGGATTACGGGTAGACGGTGATTTCATAACTTGGGATTATCTGCCGGGCGCTGCCAAGTATGATGTGCATTTTAAAAGGAAGACTTCCACTCATGGTTACTCTTATTCACCGGTTACAACAAGATTTAACAGCGTTTTCATGCTCTATTATTTCGGGAATAATAATTTTGAACATGATGTCGAAGTTTGTGTTGCCGCTCTTGATGCAAAGGGCAACGTAATCGGTTCATATACATCCGTAATCTATCATTTTTACGGAAAACCTGAAGTGAAATATCCTATATATAAAATGGGCCGGCAGCTTACTTCTCATGACAACCTGGCATATTTGACCGGGAGTAATACCGACGGGAGAACGGTTTACGATCCTGTTGCTAACAAATTGCTCTTTTTAGATGTTGAAACCGGGATCAGCAAATATTTTTATGGCCAGTCTGATCCTCTTTTCTATTCAACCGAGACTTTGACGGTCGGTGGATATGCAAAAATCGATTTTCCTGCTGAATTAATTAAATCTGACAAGGATGTTGTCTTTGAAGACGGCTGCAATATAACATTTGTGAGTGACAAAGCTGCTGTCTCTGCAGCAAACATCCTGATCAAAGGCGGACAACTGGATCTTAAGAGCCGCGGCACAGAAGCCTTGTCAACTTCAGGCCGCTTAAAGCTAAATAAAAAATGCTCTTCCGTGACACTTGAAGCCTTGAATGAAGAAAGCCCTGCATTAAGTGCAGGTAATCTATCGATGGAAGAGATGAAAATATCAGAACCTGTTAACGGCAGTTTTGTTGCAGGCAAGAAGACCGTTTGTGATAAGGACGGCAATCCTGCCCGAAAAGTTAAGTTTATCCATGCTGAACCGGTACTGACGCTGGATAAGAAAACGGCAACTGTTAAATGCGGTAAGAATCTGACACTGAAGGCCACATTGAAGAATTCCACTTCTAAGGTTTCCTGGAAATCTTCTGACACCAAGATCGCAACCGTTGATGGGAACGGCAAGATCACGGCCAAGAAGGCAGGTCAGGTAACCATAACTGCAACGGCTGCAGGCAAGTCCGCTAAGTGTACAGTAACAGTCCTCTACAAGGATGTAATCGACAGCAGTGAATTCTGGTATGCACCCACCAACTATCTGACAGCGAAAAATGTCGTCAAGGGATATGCGGATCAGACGGAGTTCCGCCCCGCCAACGACTGCACCCGTGCCCAGATGGTTACATTTCTCTACAGGCTCCAGGGTGAACCCAAGACCAAGGCAACAACTTGCAAGTTCGACGATGTAAAGAGCGCGGATTACTTCTATAAGCCTGTTATATGGGCGGTCGAAAACGGCATAACCACAGGTGTATCAGCCAAGAAGTTCGCTCCCAAGAAAGTCTGCACGAGAGCCCAGACTGTAACCTTCCTATGGAGGATGGCAGGCAAGCCGGAGCCGGGTAAGAATGCAAAGACGTTCCCTGATGTAAAGAAGACAGATTACTTCTACAAGGCAACCCTCTGGGCATCCGATAAGAAGATCCTTGCAGGTTACGAAGACGGCACATTCAAACCGCAGGGCAAGTGCCTGAGGCGCCAGATGGTAACATTCCTGTATAAGTATGATAAATTCGTGAACGGGAAAGGCTGATCTATTTCGCCCTTATTCTGTGATAAACTTATAGAGATTATATTTTCGAGGGGGATGGTTATGAATAAGTTAAAGATTTCCTTAAGTGCTCTATTTGTTGCTTTTATCCTGGCGGGGATGCTGTTCTTTATGCCTTCGGATGTTTATGCTGCGGGGGAACATGTGGATTTTCCCAATCTAAAGCGGGATGGTGACGTTCTCTCATGGGACAATGTTTCGGAGAATGTAAAAGAATTAATCTGGGTTGATGTTTATGATTCCAACGCAAATCGTTTTTTCGGAGGAAGCGGATGTGGCAAAGGTCTGACCAAAGTAGATATGCAATTGCAATTAAGATCTTCTCCTATGCTCCAGCCGGGTACATATAAGATCGTCTTACACGCGGAAAGATATGACGGTAAAGAATACTATTACGAATGTACCTTTGAATATGATTATCACAAGCTGAATGAAGTGCAAGATCTTACATTTGACGGGAAACGCGTAACCTGGAAATTTACTGATCCTGACGTGCCCGCTAATGTTGAGGTCTTGTTTGATGTGAAAGTTTCTGCATATTTTGGTACTGATGCATATCATGAAGTTTTTTCCAAGACAATTGAAGGGCTGACTTCTACGGAACTTCAGGCAGATCAATTCCTTTTGGAAGGAAAATATAGTTACGATATTTCTGTGCGTGCAAGGTGCCGTGACAAAAAATATCAAATGAGCAATAACAATTGTATCAGGCATACCGATTATACGCCGTCAGATACCAACTGTATCAGCGGATTAACAGAGAACGACGGTCTTATCAGTTGGGATGCTTATCCCGGTGCCGCGAGGTACGATGTCTACTATAAGGACAGGATCAGTTCCAGTTCCTCTTCTGGCACATCCATAACCACCCGCCTGACCGATTATTTTATGCCGTATCGTTTAAAATCCATAGATTATGTGCAAGACATCTATTTTTTCGTTGCTGCGATCGATGAAAACGGCAATCAGATCAGTTTATATTCAAGCATAAAGTACCATTATCCCGGTAATGACGAGATCAAATATCCGCTCTATATAGCAGGTCACCAGCTCAGTTCACATGATAACCTGGCTGATCTGTTCGGTTCGAGTGCAGACGGGAGATTAAAATTCATATCGTCTGAGAATAAGCTGGTCTTTGTGGATTTCGATAATACGAAAAATGGTTATTATTCATCGCTTACAGAGCCGCTCTTCTATTCTCCTTCTGCCATTCAAGCAGAGGGCACTGCGAAACTGACTGCTAATACAGAACTGTTTAAGTCAGATAGTTACGTCGTCTTCTCCGACGGATGTAATATTTCGGGAAGATCTGATAGGTCTGCCGTTGTTGCAGCAAATATTGTTATCCAAGGCGGTCAGGTCGATTTTACAAGTGACGACGGAGATACGATGTCAGCATCCAACGGGATCACTGTTGCTAACAAGACGGTATCGGTATCCTTGGAGACATCAGGGGATTCATCTGTTGCAATGAAGACAGATATTCTGAGATTGGGATACAACAAGATCGCAGAGCCCGTTAACGGTAAGTTTGATGACGGCAAGAAGACCATTTGTGATGCAGACGGCAATCCTGCCCGAAAAGTTAAGCTTATCCATGTGGATCCGGAACTTAATCTGGACAAGAAGACAGCCTCTGTTGTATGCGGTAAGAATCTGACACTGAAGGCCACATTGAAGAATTCCACTTCTAAGGTTTCCTGGAAATCTTCTGACACCAAGATCGCAACCGTTGATGGGAACGGCAAGATCACGGCCAAGAAGGCAGGTCAGGTAACCATAACTGCAACAGCTGCAGGCAAGTCAGCTAAGTGTACAGTAACAGTCCTCTACAAGGATGTAATCGACAGCATTGAATTCTGGTATGCACCCACCAACTATCTGACTGCGAAAAACGTCGTCAAGGGATATGCGGATCAGACGGAGTTCCGCCCCGCCAACGACTGCACACGTGCCCAGATGGTTACATTCCTCTACAGGCTCCAGGGCGAGCCCAAGACAAAGTCTAACGAGTGCAAGTTCGACGATGTAAAGAGCGCGGACTATTTTTACAAGCCGGTTATCTGGGCAGTAGAGCAAGGCATAACCACAGGTGTATCAGCCAAGAAGTTCGCTCCCAAGAAAGTCTGCACGAGAGCCCAGACTGTAACGTTCCTTTGGAGGATGGCAGGCAAGCCGGAGCCCGCTAAGAATGCGAAGAAATTCGATGACGTAAAATCTACGGATTACTTCTACAAGGCGACCCTCTGGGCTTCCGGCAAGAAGATCCTGGCAGGTTACGAAGACGGCACATTCAAACCGCAGGGCAAGTGCCTGAGGCGCCAGATGGTGACGTTCCTTTATAAATACGATAAGTATGTTAACAACAAATAAATCGCAGAGGAACAACACATCGCTCTGCTAGTTCCTTGAGGAGCTTTTAGCGACGAGGACTTGTCCGACGCCAAGAGCGATGTGTTGAGACGAATTATAAATACGATAAGTATGTGAACGGGAAAAGCTGATCTTTTTTGTGTGGGGGAAAAGATATGTCAGATGAATATGATATTGAAAAGTCAGATCCGCGTCCAAACCCGGATACGAAGGGCTTTAAGTCCTTCTGGAACCGCTGTCTGAAACTGCCGGTATTCCTTTACTGTGCGCTATATACTGTTGCGACTATCGTTAACAGTATCGTTTATCTTGCAAGCGGGGTTAAAGAAGATCCTTCCGGCAACTGGCACGAACTGGACAGGGCTGTCCTGGTGCTGATAATCGTGCTCGCTTTTGCGCTCATTAAGTATATCAAGATCAGGAACTATTGGCTTAAAGTGTTGATCGTATACATACCGACGATGTTCCTGGTATTTCTCTACGTATTCTTAAGAGGGATGACTGCAGAACTTGCTTCTTCCGCATACAGGGATGTGTTTATCAACTTCACGGCCGGCTTCGTTATCGTATCGGCAGTGGTGTTCGTAATATCCGTTATCAGAAAGAAAAAGGTGAAGAAGAGTGACGGCTAAGGACATGACGGTGCCGGTTGGAGACGGCTTCATCAACGTCAGGGTTGGCGCGATAATTATGAGAGACGGCAAGTTCCTGATGGTCGGAAACGACCGGGCTGACTACCTTTATTCCGTGGGCGGAAGGATCAGGTTCGGAGAGACCGCAGAGGAGGCCGTGGTCCGTGAAGTGTCAGAAGAGACAGGCGTCCTGATGGAGCCCGACAGGCTCGGATTTATCCACGAAAATTACTTTTACGGGGACTCTCCTTCGAATAAGGGAAAACTTGTCTATGAGATATCTTATTTCTTTTATATGTAGGTTCCGGATGATTTTGAACCGGTCTCGGAAAGCTTTGCAGATGGCGGCAGCCGGGAAAGGCTCATCTGGGTCTCACCTGATGATCCGGTCACTTTTTACCCTGAATTTTTCAGGACTGAACTTAAGTCTCCGTCGCCGGAAATAAAGCATTTTGTAACTGACGAAAGAGCCGGGTGAGCTGCTTTTCGGACGAAAAAAGAGGGCCGCTCTTTGTTGAAGCGCCCCTCTTTTCGATAAAGATATTTGTTAGTTACTTTGCTTCTTCGATCTTTGCATCGGGAGCATTCTTCTTAACTGATGCGATCCCCTTGAGGCAGCTGTCGAGCTTGGAATAACCTTCGCTCGTAGCGATGATCTGACCGTTCTTCGCCTTTAAGCGGAAGCGGAATTCACCCTTCTTGTCCTGATAGACTTCGAACTTGGGATTGACTTCTGTCTTAAAGTCCTTCTCTGTCTGGTTTTCAATGCCTGCAACAGGTGCGTTTGCCGAAACAGACTCTATGCCTTTTTTCGCGGTTACATCTGACTTATAGATCTGGCTTGTAGCGATGACTTGACCGTTGGTTGCGACCAGATTGAATTTGTAGCCGTTCTTTGCTTCTGATAATACAAATTTTGCCATAAAAAACCTCCTGAATAAAAGACTGCTTACCAATCGTAAGTACCTAAATAATAGCAAAATCCCGGCGTTAGGACAACAGGGCAGAAGGCTTTATCTTATTGCTTTTAATCCTCTATCTTTCCGTTCTTGACGAGGCCGATGTTAGGATTGTATTTCTTTAAGAAATCGTATATCTCGTTAAGATCGGATTCCCTGCTTACATCGTAAGTGGATAACTTGTACTGAAGGACCGGCTTTTTTGAAGGAGTAAGATAGTTGCCGTGCATAACTTTCTTGTTCTCGTCCAGGAAGCAGAAAGAGAGCTGGTACATGTTCGCCTTCGAAGGGATGGTGTTCATGCCCATGTAGACGATATCTTTTATGTTCCACACCTTGTAGCCTGCGACCGTGCCGGACTTCTGCTCGATCATGACCTCGTTGTTCTCGGTGATCTTGACCATCTTAAGCTGATCCTTGATCTTGTACTGATCTTGGATCTTCTTTATGAATTTCTTGTTGGAATTCTTGTCTGCGATCACGCAGAGGACGATGATGACGATAAATCCCACTACGATAGCAGGACCGATAAATGTTTTCAGAGTTTCAGGATCCATAACATTCCCCCCTAATGTTGTTCAAATAGTTTTCACAATTGAGTTTTCCCCACGGCGGAAATTGTAACATAAAAAGCTATTCTTGTATATTATTTTATTCTACTCGCGCAATAAGTTATTAATAAATTTAATTTTTAATTAATAAAATAAATATTTTGTTATATATTGTGGCACGATTTTGAAAAATATCGAAAATAATATTGCGTAATTGTGAACATTGTGATATATTGTTCACATTATGAGGAAATAGTCGTATTGAGGTTGGGGTTTAATGCGACTGTATGGAGGGTTATAAATGACTACTGTTTCTGCTTTGTGCCGCAGAGCTGCTGTCTGTTTTATGGCAGTCGTGCTCATCGTCGGCGTCTTTTCCGGAGTAGCCGTTAAAGCGGCTGAGGAACTCGATGCTAAGATCACCGTATCTTATGATTTCCAGGAAGATTTTGACATGATCTTCAATTGCAAGATCTATTCAACCGGGAACTTTTCAAATGTCCGCCTGATTGTTGATTTCGGAGGCAAGAAGACCGAGATCAAGCAGGCGGATTTTTCTGATACAAAGACCGGCTTGTACAGATTCACATTCCGCGGCGTCTCCGCAGCCGAGATGACTGAAGTTGCCAAGGCAAAGCTTTGTGCCAACATCGGTAATACGGCTTATGAGAGTAAGACCAAGGAAACATCGGTCAAGTCATATGCAATGACCCTGCTTAATTTCTACAGCAAGTCTACTAATGACAAGATCAGGAAACAGTGCACTGCCATAGTTGACATGCTTAACTATGGCTCTGCCGCTCAGGTCTATTTTGGCAAGAACACAAACAATCTTGCCAATAAGGATCTGACAGCCGCTCAGAAGAAGTTGGCATCATCGATTGATGCCAATCTTTCAAGCTGCTTAACGAAGACGGCTGTTTCAGATGCAAAGGCATCGATAGAGAAGATCGCTCTTTCTTTCGAAAATCCGGTAGATCTCATCCTCTATGCGAAATTTGATTCTGCTCCTTCGTCAAATGTGAAGGCTCAGGTCTCTTATACGGAAGACACAGGTTCTGCCAAGACATTAACTGTTGCATCTTCCGCTTTCGAATATAACAAGGCAGAAGGCCTCTACAGGATCGAGTTTAAGGATATCCCTTCAAGATATCTTAAGGCTGCTCTTACCATTGTATTAAAGGACGGCAATACTTCCATAAGCTCAACGGTTTCGTACAGCTGTGAAAGCTATGTAAAGGCGATCCTTGACGGCAAATATGACGATAACGTCAAAGACCTCGTAAAGAAGATGCTGGCATACGGTGTTTCCGCCGGAGCATATGCGGCAACACTTCCTGCAGGCTGCGTAACATACCGTCAGTTAGGCGCGGTAGGAAACGGCGCGGTTGACGATTACTATGCGATCGTAATGACCCATGATTATGCTAATGCCAAGAAACTTCCCGTCAAAGCAGACCTTTCCGCACATTACTTCGTTAAGGATATGGACACCAGGAGCATTAAGGGCGGAAGGATCCTGACAGATACGGACTGGGGAGATGCGAAGTTTACCATAGACGACAGAGATCTCGATTACAACAAGGTGTATGACAAAGATGGTAAGCTTGTCAGATATGATATCCCTGAAGGTCAGTGTTTCCTCTTTACTATCGATGCGACAGGTGCAAAAGGTGACGGATATAAGTATTTGGATCCCGATACGGGTACCTATCTCGGTATAGATCCTAATCTCGGAAACTATCCCAATTATCCCAGCCAGAAAGAGTCGCTTGCCAAGTCATACATTAACAAAGAGTTCAAGAAGGGCACGACAAAACTGTCCGGAACTTTCAACGAGAAGGCTCTCTATGTTATCTACACCCAGTCTAAGCTGAGGTGGGGAAGAAACGGAAGCAATACGTCTTCCGCACCGCCGCGTGCTCAGAACGAACCTATCATTGTAAATAAAAACGGTACGATCGACAGCAAGTCTCCTGTTCAGTGGGACTGGAGCAAGATCAATACGATCTACAAGTACACAATCGATGAGACACCTCTTACGGTAAATGGCGGTACATTTACGACCATCGTAAATAACCAGAAACTGCCTACATATATCTACAGAGGCATATCAATAACGCGTTGTAATGTAACTGTTAAGAATGTAAAGCATTATCTCGACAAAGAGATCGATACATTTGACAATACGAGCAAGGTGGAAGTTGACAGATATGACACCCACGGTAATTATCTGCGTACTGATGTATATGTCTATGCCAGAAAGTGCGCGCCTACATACGGATTCTTCGCCTTGGATCACTGCGCATATGTAACACTGAAAGACTGTGTCATGACTAACCATCTGAGAGCATATGTCAAAGGGAATAACAATGATTCCACTGCGCCTTATGATTTCACGGCAACAAATTGCATAGCCATCACACTTGATGGATGTAAGAATGCAAAGACAAATAAGTATACGCCTGAGTATATCGCATACAAGTACAACAACGGTCCCGTGGCTCCTCTCGAAGTTGATAAGACCGGTTACCTGGATACAATGAGATGGGGAACATCAGGCACGAATTTCTGCAAGAATATTGTTGTAAACAACTGTGCGTTAAGCCGTATAGATGCTCACATGGGCGTATACAATATGACCGTAAAGAATTCGACCATGGGACATCTCGGAATCCTTGCTTCCGGTTTCGGAACCTTGAATATTGAGAAAGTAACAAGCTATTCGACAAATTTCCTTACCTTCAGGACTGACTTCGGAAGTGCATGGTACGGAGATGTTAATATCACTGACTGTACATGGAAGATAAGGAGTAACTATACTCCGATGCTGATCAAGGCACAGTATGATCCGAGTTTCGAATACTGTTTTGAACCCGAGACAATAAACGGTAAAACATATTATTGCCGATGGGCCAAGAATATAAATATCAACCGTTTTACTTTGGACGCAAGCGAGTTGGATACCGCATCAGGCGGAGGAGCTTTGTATTCAACTGCAGGCTGGGGTTTTCAGATGTTTATGCCGCCTATGCCGTCAATAAAAGAACAGTTCTCAGATACTTTGCTTAACAATCCTGCTAAGATCAAGTATCCTCTTAAGGTCCCCGAGAAAATCAACTTGACGGATCTGACGGTCATCAAGCATCCGGATTATGCGGCCCCTGGGAAAAAGGTTATTGTTACTCTGAGATCGAAGAATAATCCGCCGAACAAGTATCTCGATTACAACGTATTTAATTCGACGGTATTTAATTTTGATCCTGATGCGGTCACATACAAGGTAGCAGGACAGTAAGCGGAGGATGATACTGTGAAAAATTCGATCAGTAAAAAATTAAGCAGCTTGCTCCTTGCTCTCGGAATGATAATTCCCGGATACGCCGGAACAGTTGTGTCGGCAGCGGCAACACAGCCCATCGATGTGCTTTGGAACATAGAATGTGCTCCGCAGAAGGATCTTACGGTAGTTTATAACGTAAAGATCAACGAGTCAGGCAGTTTTACGGAACCCAAGCTTCGTGTATCGATCGAAAAGTTCAGCGGTGCGGGAGCAGCATATACCTGGGATACCGTAACACTGACGGACTATACCTACGATGCTTCCACCAAGCAGTACCGTTTCGTCTATGACAAGGTAACTGCAGTCCAGATCGGCAGCAGGATCAAGAGCGAGTTCTTATGCAGGAGCGGCAACCAGGCATACGCAAGTGATCCCCAATATTATTCCTTGAAGGAATATGCGATGGATGTCATCAATGCCAAGGATAATTCGACCAAGGAAGCGGATCTGAAGCAGTGTGCCCTGATGGTAGACATGCTCAACTACGGTGCGGCTGCCCAGACCTTTTTCGGAAGGAATACGAACAACCTTGCAAATGCGAAGCTGACATCCGACCAGAAGAAACTGGGAACGAAGCTTGTAACTTCAGCAGCAACATGTCTTAAGACAAACGTGCTTACTTCTGCCACGGCATGGATCGAAAAGGTCGCACTGGAGTTCGATAATCCGGTTGACTTCATCGCATACGCTTCATTCAAGACTGCGCCTTCCGGCAACATTTCCGCTCAGATGAGCTATGCGGGTGATGACGGCAAGACCGTAACAGTGAAAGTAGATTCGAAGAACTTCGAAAAGCAGGAAGATACGGGACTCTACCGTATAGAGTTCAAGAACATTCCCATAACCTGTCTTAAGACACAGGCTAAGATCGTTATCAAGAACGGTTCCGATAACATCAGCTCGCTCGTTACATACAGCTGCGAGAGTTATGCCAATGCGATCCTTGCCGGCTCTGAATTCAGAAGCAGCCTCAAGGACCTCGTAAAGAGGATGCTGACATACGGCGGCGGCGCAAAAGCCTATGCTCCTTATGCAGGCAGCGTGTCTGAAGATCCCGGTGATGACGGCGATATCTCGACATACAAGAACAGCAAGTACACGAAAGACATGCCCAAGGCAGTTATCGTTATTCCGGCATCAGCTTCCGAATATGAGAAATACGCAGCCAAGGGTCTTCAGACATATATCGCAAGAGTTGAAAACTATACTCCTGAGATCATCAACGATTCAGTTACAAAGGGAAGCAAGGGTTTTGAGATCTCGCTGGGCAACACCAGGAACCGTGCACACGGTACGATGAAGTATTCTTCTGACGGAGCATATAAGATATACTCCTACGATTCCGGTATCTCGATCACAGGTAAGGGCAAGCGCGGAGTCATCGACGGCTCAGCAAAGTTCCTGTCGCTTTGTGGCGGTTACTACTGGCTCTCATTCGAGGACGGATACAAAACGAACCAGAAGAAGTTCAAGTACGAGAAGGACATCAATTATGATTATCAGCGTCCTTTCGTATTCTCTGATATCGATGCTGCATATGGTACCGTAGCTGACGGCGAGAACTGCATGTTCGATATCGCACATGGTCTCAACGGTTACTTCGCGAACTTCGGTACAGCATACCAGAGATGGTATCTCTACGATCCTGAGAGCGTAAGCTTGTATCCTGCGAGTATTCATCCGGGTCAGGTACATACTCTGTTATACGAGTATCTGACGGAGGCGGATTTTAAGGTGCACCCTGAGTGGTTCTCACTTATCGGCGGGGTAAGACAGAGGACTCAGCCCTGCCTTTCTAATGCGAAGGCCCGTCAGCACATCTTAGAGCATGTCTATAAGATACTTAACAGCAAGGTGTACGATGCATCGGCACCCATGCAGATCATCTCCCTCTGCCAGGCTGATAATTCGGAATGGTGTAAGTGCAGTTCCTGTACGGATTTCATGAAGAAATACAAATCCGATGAGATCGACAAAGACTGGGCTTTCTGGGGCGGAGACTCACCCCTTTACATCGATCTTTGCAACTGGGTTTCAGAGCAGATCCATAAGGACGGCAAATACCAGAATGTCTACATCGACACACTGGCTTACGATCACACTTTGAAGCCGCCCAAGGGACTTAAGATCAATGATCATGTCATCGTAAGATATGCTGCGATCAACCGTTGCTATGCACATGACTGCAACGATCAGGTCTGCCAGAGGAACAAGGAAGACGGCGCATATCTGAAACAGTGGGCTGATCTCTGCAAAGCAGGCGGCGGACAGCTTTGGATCTGGGATTATAACGCTAACTGGTATTCCACCATTACGCCTTATGCCAACGTCTCAGCCCTTATACATGACATTAAATACTATAAGCAGATCGGCGTAAAAGGCATCTACCTGCAGAGCAATGACAGGCATCTGGACTGCAATACGGAGTTCGATGACATCAGGCTCTATATGGGAGCAACATTGCTCGAAGATCCCAACGCTGATTGGGAGAAGGAACTCGAGTTCTTCCTAAATGAGTTCTACGGAAAGGGTGCTCCTTACATCAGGGAATATCTGGAGCTCATGACCAAGCAGGCCAAGAACCATCTGTGCGGTTCGAATTGCCCGGATCCTTACCATTGGAGACTCTTCTGCTTAAGATACGACACCAAACCCAGAGAGATCTTCTGTAATGAATATCTGGATTATGACGGAACGAATTACACATCCGCGATGGATGCGCATAACCGGATGCCGGATGCTGATATCAACAAGTGTGAACAGATCTACAATGAGGCGATAAAAGCCGTGGCAAATGACAGCAAGCGGCATAAGTACACGACAGCCAGAACCCTTGTAAGCTGGAAGATCGTCAAGTCTACGCTGAAGGTAAAGGAGTTCGCGAATTCTTCCACTTATGCAACGAGGAACGGGGAACTCTACGACGAATTGGTAGACACCTATAACACGAAGGTCTTCAGCCTTATCTTCAGGACAAGGACACGTAATAACCTGTCGAAGAACCCCGGCGAGTGGGTCGTCAAACAATGACATAAGAGTATAAATTGGAGGTATATATGATGTTTAGAAAGATTGCTTTATTTGCTTTTACGATGATGATGGTCATGTTTCTCATTCCCGCTGTCGTACTGAAGGCAGCAGGTGAGTATGAGGGCCCCGCGATCGATATCGGAAGCGGAGAGACCGTGGTTCAGGAACCTACACCCAAGCCTGATCAGAATCTTACGGTCAAGCTCGACAAGAAGACTGCATCGGTTGCATGCGGCCAGACCCTGACTTTGAAGGCGACCATAACAGCCGCTTCGGGTACATCCAACCTGAATGTTGTTTGGAAGTCTTCTGACACGAAGATCGCAACAGTTGATTCCAACGGCAAGATCACAGCCAAGATGGCAGGTGCCGTTACCGTCAAAGTCTCCGTTATGGGCAAGAGTGCATCCTGCAAGGTCACGGTGCTCTATAAGGACGTAACGAATCCTGATGATTTCTGGTACGCTCCTACTAACTACCTGACCGCAAAAGGCGTCGTCAAGGGTTATGCCGACCAGACCGAGTTCCGTCCTGCCAACGACTGTACGAGAGCTCAGATGGTGACCTTCCTTTACAGGCTCCAGGGCGAACCTGCTATCAAGAAGAATGAGTGTAAGTTTACTGACGTTAAGAGCTCTGATTATTTCTACAAGCCTGTTATCTGGGCAGTAGAGCAGGGCATTACGACAGGCGTATCCGATAAGAAGTTCGAACCTCAGAAGGTCTGCACGAGAGCACAGACGGTAACCTTCCTTTGGAGGATGGCAGGCAAGCCTGAGCCTAAGGGCGGCAAGGAATTCCCGGATGTTAAGAAGACGGATTACTTCTACAAGGCAACCCTCTGGGCTTCCGAGATGAAGATACTCGCAGGACTTCCCGACGGCAGATTCGCTCCTCAGGACAAGTGCCTCAGGCGTCAGATGGTAACCTTCCTTTACAAGTACGATAAGTACGTTAACGGTAAAGGCTGAAGGTCGCCGGAATAATCAGCAAGATAATTTTATTAACATTTAGGGGTTAGTTAATAAATTATCTTATATATGGGGGGGAAGGGGCTGTCTCGAATCGGGGCAGCCCAAACCCGTTTAAGGGGTCTTTCCGTTTTGTTTTTTCGATCTGTGTTATACTTCCGGAAGAAGGATAAATCAGGAGGGAACTCTTTTATGCAGGACATCATGATAGGTACATGGGCATGGGGAACAGGGTCGAACGGCTCTGCCATGGTCTTCGGAAAGAAGCAGGATGAGGCCTTGTTAAGGGAGTCATTCGATACGGCATATGAGGCGGGTTTCCGCAACTGGGATACCGCTGCCGTATACGGAATGGGGACCTGCGAAAAACTGCTCGGAAGCCTGATAAAAGACAAGGAAGACATATTCCTGTCGACCAAGTTCATGCCCGGCAAAAAATACAAGGAAGGCACGCTGACAAAGTCTTTTGAAGAGAGCATGTCGCGTCTCGGAAGAGAGTCTGTCGAGCTCTTCTGGATACATGTTCCGCACGGTCTCATCAACAATCTGTCCGAGGCTGTCCCGCTCATAAAAGAAGGCCGAATCAAGTCGATCGGCATATCCAACGTCTCGCTCGAAAACATCAAGGCTGCAGAGGAATTCCTCGCAAAAGAAGGTCTCAAGCTTACAGCCGTCCAGAATCACTTTTCGCTCTTAAGGAACGACCAGCAGCCGATAATAGATTACTGCGCTGACAAGGGGATCCGTTACTACGCATACATGGTCCTGGAGCAGGGCGCACTTTCCGGCAATTACAGCGCCGACAAGCACTTCCCGCTCTTTTCGATGAGGGGACTCGCATTCCCTAAGAGCAAGTTCAGGAAGATCGAAAAGCTCCTTTCCGCGATGAAGGAGATCGCTTCAAGATATAACATAGATCCTTCCCAGATCCCGATACTCTGGGTCATCGGCAAGGGGGCAGTCCCGATCGTCGGGATAACCAAGCCTTCTCATGCGGCAAAGCTCGCCGGTGCCATGAACGTGAGACTGACAAAGGAAGAGATGAAGCTCCTCGAAGACCTTGCAAAAGAGACCGGCATAAGACAGCAGGGAATATGGGAACCTCAGTAAGACCGCCTTTTAAGCTCTTTGCCGTAAGATTGCCGTCTTTTGTTTTCTTTCTACATATATAATGTGTTTACTTTGAAAAGAGAGTGAGCTTTTATATGAGAAAACCGATATGTATCCTGCTTGCGGTCGTCTTCTTAGTTTCAGGCTGCAGCATCAGTCAGACAGATGAGACATCCGTTAAGCCGTCGGATCTGACAGTTGCTTCGTCTGAGGCGGCTGAGTCAACAACTACAACAACCACGACCGCAACGACCACCACGGAGACCACGCCCGAGCCGACCAAGGCTCCCGATCCCGTTAAGTTCAACCCTCATGTCCGTTCAGAGATATTGTCGAAGGAATATGCCAAGGATGAATACTGGGAAGCCTTCTACAACTGCGTCGATGCGATCCGCGAAGGTAAGGATACTTTCGAGTGCAAGAACAAGAAAGCATATGAATTCGCAACGGGCGAGATCACTTTCGGTGCGCTCTTCCCGCCGGCCTGCACTCTGGTCATAGGAAACGGCTTCAAGGACGGCGTCGGCAAGCTCAAATACAAGATGGATAAGGACAAGTTCCTTGAAAGAGAGCAGAATTTCGAAAAAGAGATCGAAAGGATGCTGAACGAATCCGTCCGCTCCGATTATACGGATTTCGAGAAGATCATGGGCATCTTCGAATTTGTCGAAAATAACTTTGAATACGATTACAGCGATATCGACGGGAATACCATTGAAGAGTTCGGCACTTATGCCTGCCTCATGACCAAGAAGGGGATCTGTACCGAGTTTGCGTCATCCTATGCCTACCTTCTTCTTCAGGTCGGAGTCGATGCCCTGGAGGTCGGTGAGTTCAGTCAGCTCTATCATGCCTGGACCTATGTTGTGTGTGAAGGCAAAGGATATTATGTCGATTCGACATGGGGCACCACGAACTTCGGCGAATATGATCTTTTCCTGACATACTTCATGCAGAATGATAAGGAACGTACAAATGACGGCTGTGATGTGGCTAATTCTTATCTGCCTCTTGTAAACTGGTACAATAGGGATTATGACAGGACCAAGTACAGGGTGAAGGATGACAGGTTCAAACCCCTCCACGAATATGTTATGTATAGGGGCATGGATACCTCTAAGAAGATAATAAAGTACCAGTTTAACGATGAGGAAAGGGAGTTATACTACGGGGGCTGATCTTATGGAAGTAATGAGAGCAACGGAAGAATGGCAGCGCGCAGGAGCATACTCAGTAAGGATCGAGGGTATGAACCGCCAGCATCACATCTCCTTAAGAGATGAGTTCGACGACAAGGATACCGAAGGAACGCGCTACATCGTCCTGCTCGACGATGGCTACCCCGTAGGCACCTGCCGCTTCTATGAGAACGATACCGGTTCGGTGATACTGGGAAGAGTCGTTATCCTTCCCGAATACCGCGGACGCGGTCTCGGACGCATGGTCGTAACGGAAGCAGAAAAATGGATCGCTGAATCAGGCTATAAGACGGTCTTCATCGACAGCCGCCTTGAAGTGACGGATTTTTATTCCGGGCTCGGATACATATCGGACAACGGACCTGTCGAACATTGCGGCAGTTTCGACTGTGTGAGGATGCATAAGGATCTGTGATCCGAAAGATCAGAAGGTATTTCCTACCAAAACCCGGAAAGATGAGATTTAGTAGGAAAAATCAAGAGAGATTTCCTATCAAAATCCTGAAAAACGGAATTTGGTAGGAAGAATCAGAAGAAATTTCCTACTAAAAATCGAGAATAAGAGATTTAGTAGGAAAGTTCAGAAGATATTTCCTACTAAAATTCGAAAATTATCAATTTAGTAGGAATTGCAGAAAACTGATTTTCGAAAAGCCGGTCCGGCTGTAACAGCCTGTAAAAGAAGAACGCAAACAATTGAGAACATCTTTCCCATCCTTTATAATGTTATTGTTTTCGCGACATTATTGTCGACACTCTGATAACGAAAGGATATCAAGACTATGAAGATCGGATGCGTAAAAGAGATCAAGAACAATGAGTTCCGTGTAGGTCTCACCCCTGACAATGTAAGAGCTTATGTCGCAGCGGGCCACCATGTCTATATGGAGAAGGGCGCCGGTGTAGGTTCAGGTTTTACGGACAATGAATATGTTGAAGCAGGAGCTTCCCTTATCGACAATGCCGCCGACATCTGGGCGCTCGTCGACATGATGGTCAAGGTCAAGGAACCCCTGCCGGAAGAGTATCCCCTCTTTAGAGAAGGCCTTATCCTCTATACATATCTCCATCTTGCAGCAGACAAGGAGCAGACAGATGCTCTCCTCGAAGGCAAGGTCAAGGCTGTAGCTTATGAGACGATCCAGGAAGTAGACGGATCTTTGCCCTGCCTCGCTCCCATGTCACAGATCGCAGGACGTCTTTCCATCCAGGAAGGCGCAAAGTACCTTGAGAAGAAGTTCGGCGGTGAGGGCATCCTCCTCGCAGGCGTTCCCGGTACACCCAAGGCTAACGTAGTTATCCTGGGCGGCGGCACGGTCGGCATGAACGCATGCAAGATCGCAGTCGGCATGGGCGCTAACGTCACCATCCTCGACGTTAACCTCAAGAGGCTCGAAGAACTCGACAACAGGTTCGGATCTCATATCCAGACCCTGGTCTCCAATGACACCAATGTCGAGAAGGCCGTTAAGAACGCTGATCTCGTTATCGGTTCAGTCCTTATCCCCGGCGGTTCCACACCGAAGCTCTTCAAGCGCAAGTATCTGCCCGAGATGAAGAACGGCGCTGTCTTTGTAGACGTTGCCATCGACCAGGGCGGATGCGGCGAATCTTCAAAGGTTACGACACATGATGATCCTATCTTCGTTGAGGACGGAGTCGTTCATTATTGCGTAGGCAACATGCCCGGTGCAGTTCCGAGAACAAGTACGATCGCCCTTACCAACGCAACACTGCGCTATGGTCTTAGGATCGCTGAGGCTGGTCTTGAGGAGGCATGCAAGAAGAGCGGTGTCATCGCAACAGGCGTAAACTGCTACGCAGGCAAGATCACCAACAAGAATGTTGCTGAAGCATTGGGTTATGAATATACCGGATTAGGAGAACTCATCGAAGGATAAGTTCAAAAAGACAAGATCATTCTTTATCAGTGCGCTCCCTTACTATGTAACGGGGGCGCCTTTTTGTTTCCATATAGATCTTGCCGATGTATTCGCCGATGACGCCGAGACAGATCAGCTGGACGCCTGACATGAAGCTGATGATGGCTGCGGTACTTGCCCAGCCTTCGACGGTCGCGCCTATGAAATAGCGTACGAGAGTATATATCAGGAGCACGAAACTTACGAGGGCGACGCCGAGGCCTAAGCCTGTGATGATCCTTATGGGCTTGACCGACAGGCTCGTGATCCCGTTCAGTCCGAGGCTGATCATCTTGGACAGGGGATAACGGGTCTTGCCCGCGAGGCGCTCATGTCTTTCGTAAGGGACTTCGGCGCTCGTGAAACCGATGAGAGGGAACATGCCTCTGAGGTAGAGATTCACTTCTTCGAAATCTGCCAGCTCGTTCAGGACGACGGAAGATGCGAGACGGTAATCCGCATGGTTATATACGACTTCGGCGCCCATCGCGCTCAGGAGCTTGTAGTAGAACTGGGCAGAAGATCTCTTAAACGCCTTGTCGGTCTTTCTCTTGGATCTGACGCCGTAAACGATATCGGCGCCTTTATGGTATTCTTCCACCATCTGCTCCATGGCGGTGATGTCATCCTGACCGTCACAGTCTATGGAGATCGTGATGTCGCAATCTTTCCTTGCTTCGAGGAGACCAGCGAGGAGCGCATTCTGATGACCCCTGTTGCGGCTCAGCCTGAGACCCGTATAATCGGGGCTTTCATCCGACAGGTCCTTAATGATCTTCCAGGTGCTGTCGGAGGATCCGTCATCGATGAACATGATGCGGCTGTCACCGGATACGAGTCCCTTTGAACGCAGGACTTCGAGTTCGGCCTTGAACCTTGGCGCGGTAACAGGAAGAACTTCTTCCTCATTGTAACAGGGAATTATGATGATGAGTCTAGGTCTGTCCATGTCTTTATATACACCGTCTTATTTCTTGTTTTGCCGTCTCGAAAAACTCCCCCCGGCACCTTTGATTATACGACAGCCGCACCCTCTTTAGCAAGAAAGCTTATTATGGATATAGATTATAATATGGGCCTGATAAGTCTTTTTATATCCCTTTGTCAACGCACAAATTTATTTGGGAATGATTTGGAAATGATCTTTAACGATTTATGTCATTTTGGCATCTGGGGTCAACTGAAACAACAATGACACATAAAAAATCAACTTTATATGTAGAATAAGAATAACAGCTTTCAAGGCGGGTGATCAGATATGGGTGAGAAGAAGATCGAAGTCAGAAATGACAAAGAACAAAGTGCTAAGAAGTCTTCCCGGCAGATCATCCTGTCGGCTGAAGAACAGTTAGAGTTAGACAGGATCGATTTCCTGACTATGATGGCAGAGAGAGAATATATGTAAAGTACATTAAGGGGTTGCGAGCAACCCCTGTTTTTTGCTTTGAAACAGTCCCGTGATATAATCTTATCGGAGTAGGAAAGATTAGTATCTATACAAAGGGGACTGTTATGGAGAACAACAATAATAATGCGGCTGCCGCCGATGCAGTCAGAGTCTTGAATCCCGAATCTGAAAGTGCGGATAACAGGAAGTGTCCGTCCTGCGGAGCGACCTTAAAGTTCGATCCGGCGACGGGCGGTCTTGCCTGCGATTTCTGCGGCAGGAAAGTCGACATCCATCAGCAGATCCAGCCTCCGGGAGTAGGTTATTCCCTTGAGGAACTGAACAGCCATGCAGGCGCCCACTATCTTCAGACATCCAAGGTGGTCTGCTGCGCGACCTGCGGCGGCAGGTTCATAATGCACGCCCAGGGCATCGCCGCGAACTGTCCTTACTGCGGATCCAATTCCCTTAACGAGACAGACGATCAGACCGGAATGCTCGAGCCCACGGGCGTCCTCGCATTCAAGATCAGCAAGGAACAGGCCCAGAAGATCTTCGAAAACTGGATCTCCAAGCAACGCTTCTCTCCTTCGGATCTTCTGACGAATGCAAAAGCCGCGGGATTTGTCGGAGTCTATGTTCCTTACTGGGTCTTCGATGCTGACACATATTCTGCTTATACGGGCAAGTTCGGTTATACCTACGGAAGCGGTGACGATGAATATACGAAGTGGTACAACAAGTCCGGCGTCTACAGGCTCGATGTCAAGAGCGAGACGGTCATAGCATCCCAGCGCCTCGCAAACGATCCGGTATGGAGCGGTGTATCCAAGTTCAATATGAATTTCATTAAGAAATACGATCCCGACCTTCTGGCAGGATTCTTTGCAGAACGTTATTCGATAGACGGTCCCGCCGCCTGGCTGACTGCCAAGGACAGGATCCGCAACATGATCCGCAGCGGCATCATCAAGAAGGAATCCGCCGACAGGGCAGGAGAGATCAAGTTCGAACCCGAGTACAGCAATGTCCGCGCCAAGTATTGTCTGGCTCCTGTCTGGGTCAATTCCTTCCAATACAATAACCAGATATTCCAGGTCCTGGTCAACGGCCAGACGGGCGATGTCTCAGGCAGGTCGCCGAAGTCTTTGAAGTTCCTCTTGAGGATCCTCATGATCATAGGCATCATAATGGGCTCGATGTTTACGGTGAGGATCATAGCTTATATCATTTCGGCCATCATGCAGATGAGATAAGGATCCGCTATAAACTATCAGACGCTTTACAGGGTTTTCCGGAAATGTCCGGAAAACCCTGTTGACATATTTGGTTTATCGCGATAAACTCAAAGTGCATTCGAGGTTTATCCGGATAAACCAACGTCGACAGAATGCTGATGCATAAGACGGCCCGTCACGGCCGTACCCGGGAATAAGGGAAGCGTGAGCGCCCCTTTAAGGATAGTTTTTCGATATCAGGATTGGAGGAAAAAATGAGAAAGATCGATAAGTTATTGGCTTTGCTGATCTCATCGGCTCTCATCCTGCCTGCGGCAGGATGCGGGGCCGGAAATATCAGTGATGCCGGGGGATCTTTGGAGACCCCGGTAAGCAGCGTTTCCGGCCCGGCAGAAGACAGCGGGACGGAAAAAGCGGCAGTCCCTACTGAAGACAGTACGGACTGGGATGAGGAAGTTAACCCCAAGTGCGGGGATTATGAGTATGTAAAGAATGAAGACGGGAATCTTACCATCGTAAGATATACGGGCAGCGACAGCGAGATCCGGATCCCTTCCGAGCTGGACGGGATGAAGGTAACAGCGATCGGCAGCGAGGCATTTGCCTACTGTGGCAGTGTCAGAAAGCTGTCACTTTCCGAAGGGATAAAGGAGATCGGAGATCAGGCTTTCTTAGGCTGCTCTTTCCTCGAGAGCGTGGAGCTTCCCGGAACGCTCGCAGATCTGGGAGCCAATCCTTTCATCAGGTGTTTCAAGATCAGTGAATTTGTTTTCCCGTCAGGAAGTGACTATCTGGAATTTGACGGCGATGTCCTTATAGCGAAAAAGGACAGGCGCCTTATCACATATCCCGGAAAGGCTTCGGTATCGGAATACAGTGTCCCGGAAGGCACGAAGATAATAGGGAAGGGAGCTTTCACCGACTGTACGGTACTTACTGAGATCACGCTGCCCGAAGGCCTCGAAAAGATAGAAGACAATGCTTTTGAAAGGTGTATGGGACTTATCCGGATCGGGCTGCCGTCAAGTCTTAAGAGCATAGGTGAATACGCGTTTTCTTACTGCAATTCGCTGGCACTGGCTGAACTACCGGAGGGGCTTGAATCTATAGGAGATCATGCCTTCCATAACTGCCCGTCGCTGCTTGTCATAAACATACCTGCAACTGTCAGCAGGATCGGTGATAACCCTTTCACTTTTTGGGATGACTGCAAAAGCAAGAATATCAGCGTATCGGAAGATAACCCGTATTTTGAGATGTCAGACGGGGTTCTTTACGGCAGGGAGGACAGGCGTCTGATCTATTGCCCGCCGGCAAAGGCCATCGACGGTTTTGCAGTAAAGGAAGGTACGGAGATATTAGGAGGTTACGCTTTTGACCAATGTTCCTCTCTGACTTCTGTCAGTATCCCGGGCAGCGTCAGGGTCATCGGGAAAGGAGCTTTTTGCGACTGCAGTTCCCTCGAAGACATAGTGCTGCCTGAGACGGTCACGGAGATAGGGGATTTTGCTTTTGTAGGATGCGCTTCCATAAAGGAGATCAAGATCCCGGATGGTGTCACGGAAATAGGTGATCAGACATTTGCACAGTGCGCATCACTCGTCAGCATTACTGTTCCGGACAGTGTGACCTTGATCAGTACGGAGGCCTTTCTTTCATGTTCGTCGCTTACTGAACTGACTATACCGGACAGCGTGATCTCGATCGGTGACAGGGCCTTCGGCTTCTGTGAGTCCCTTAGGATGGTCGTGATAGGGCCGGCTGTCAGCAAGATGGGTGCCAATCCGTTTGCTTGTTGCCGGGCTCTTAACGACATCAGGATATCACCGTCGAACGGAGCATTCGAGATCAGGGACGGTGCTCTGATAGATAAAGCCGGTCAGACCTTCATCTTCTCTGCCGCCGCTTATGATACGGCTGAATATAAGATACCGGACGGAGTCAGGATGATAGGCCCTTATGCCTTTTGCGAAAGCGAAAAGCTGAAGACTGTTATCATCCCATCAAGCGTTAGCAGGGTCGGTGAAGCCGCTTTCTATTTATGCACATCTCTTACAGAACTGGATATACCCGGGAGCGTGATCAGGATCGATGCGGGTGCCTTCAGCGAATGCAGTGCCTTAGGCAAGGCAGTCGTCCCTGACAGTGTGGCATATATAGGAGAAGGTGCCTTCGCATGGTGCAATGATGATCTTACCCTCAGTGTCGCGCCCGGTTCATACGCGGAAGGATACTGTAAGGATCATCAGATCAAATACGAAAAGATCAGTTAAAAATACCGCTTGACATTTTTGGTTTATCGCGATAAACTCAAAGAGCATCAGGGTTTATCCGGATAAACCAAAGTCGACAGGATGCAGCTGTACAGCAAAAAGCGGGAGAACGGTGACGACCGTCGATCCCGCAAAGAACCGGCCGGAAGCCTAAGCCCCGGAGAATGGGATAAGGGAAGGGGCGCTGGGCAAGGAAAGGAGTAAGAAAGATGATCGATTTTGAACTCGGAGCGATACAGGAAAGGTTCGCGGATATCGTATGGGCCAATGAGCCCGTCGGATCGGGAGATCTCGTCAAGATATGCGAAAAGGAGTTCGGCTGGAAGAAGCCCACGACCTACACGGTCCTCCGCAAGCTCTGTGAGAAGGGACTTCTCGTAAACGATAACGGTACCGTAACCAGCCTCATATCCAAGGAAGAGTTCTATTCTTCAAGGAGCAGGCAGATCGTCGATGAGTCCTTCGCAGGATCCCTTCCGGCTTTCGTTGCGGCATTTGTTTCCAAGAAGAAACTTACCGCTAAGGAAGTTGATGAGATCCAGAAGATGATCGACGAGTTCCGCGAAAACGGAGAGAAATAAAGTATGAACGATGTTTTCTTAAAGCTCTTTAACATGAGCATGACGGCAGTCCTGATCATACTGGCGGTCATACTCTTGAGGCTGCTCTTCAAAAAGGCGCCCAAGTGGATATCCTGCCTTCTCTGGGCCCTCGTCGCCGTAAGGCTCTTATGCCCGGTATCTTTCGAGACCGAGTGGAGCCTGGTACCGAGTGCCGAGCCGGTCAAGATCAACGCATCCCCTTATGTTGATTCCGGAGTGGAACTGATCGATTCGGTTGCAAACGAGTTGATCGGAAGCCCTAAAGGTGCAAGAACGGCAGCGACACCGACCCCCGCGATCGCGCAGGCTCGAACGCAGCTGATGATCACCATAGTCACTTCAGTGTGGCTCGCGGGCGTTGCGGCATTCGTGATCTACGGGGCCGTAAACTACATAAAGCTCAAGAAGAAGTTAGCGGCATCCGTTGAGACTTCCGCCGGGATCAGGATATCTGATGAGATCGATTGTCCCTTCATCATGGGGATCATAAGACCCGTGATATACCTGCCGTCAGGTCTTGACGAAAAAACAATGGAATATGTATTGAAACATGAGAAGGCTCATCTTGCGAGGCGCGATCACTGGTGGAAACCCCTTGGTTTCACACTGCTTGCCCTGCACTGGTTCAATCCTTTTTGCTGGGCAGCCTATATCCTCTTTAGCAGGGATATAGAGCTCGCCTGTGACGAGAGAGCCGTAAGACAGATGGGCAAGGCGGATAAGATCGGTTATTCGAAGTCCCTTTTGGAACTATCGTACCCCGGCAATCTTGTCAGTGCCTGTCCCGTCGCATTTGCTGAGATAGGAGTGAAAGAAAGAGTGAAAAGTGTATTGAATTATAAAAAGCCCGCATTCTGGCTCATAGCCACGGGACTTGTATGTTGTGCTGTATTGTCAGTCCTTTTGCTGACAAACCCGAGACAGGCCAAGGCTGTCTTTGACAGCAGCGATGTAAAGATAAAAGCAGCAGTGACAGATCCTGCAGATAATAAGGATCCCGAAGAAACAAAGGCAACTGAAGAGTCAAAGACATCCGCTGTTGTCGAAGGAGATGAACTTCCCGATAAGACCCCCGCTGTGACCGAAGGTGATCAGCTGCCTGATAAAGATCCCCCTAAGACATATGCAGCTGCATCGGCAGGCGATGTTGTCTCTATGGATGTTGTTTTCGAGGCAGATATCGACAAAGACGGTACCAAAGATAAGATCTATTTTGAAAGATATAACGAAGAAGGTGCCGGAACCTTTTATCTGGAACTTAACAGGGAAGAGGTCTATAGTGAAAAAGTTACCATTTACACGGATGTCGCAGACGTATTCTACATGGATATCGATAACGACAGCAAAGATGATATCGTCATGCTCTTTGATCCCCATGTTAATTCCATGCCTCTCATGGAGTTCGTTGCCCTGAAGGACGCTGACGGCAGCTGGAAGGACCTTAAGAGCACGTATATGTTCGGCATGACCGATGAGAACGGTGATCCCTGTAATTCCTTCCCCGTCCGTGTAACTGTCGGAGATGACCGCAAGCAGGGCGTGATAAAGATCGACAACACTGATACCAATATCGTTTTCGATCTCGAAAAGCATTACAAGAAGCTCGCCAAGCAGGAAAAAGGCAACGACATAGGTGACGTTGCGCAGGCATATCTTGACGGCAGCAAGTACTCATCCGGCGATAAGATCGGCGGTCCCTGTGACTGGGGCATCTGGGATATCAAGGCTGCCAGGGCAGACGGACAGAACTGTCTGATCGCAAGGCAGGGCCTCTGCGGAACTGAAGCAGGAAAGTTCGACTTCTACGGAACGCTCGACATCTACTTTAACTACACACAAGACGGACAGATCAACATCATCAAGACTGTCTTCAATGAAGAAAAATAAGATCTGATATTTTGATCCCCGGAACGCCTGCCGCATCGTGCGCGGCAGGCGATTTTTATTGCAAACGATATTGAAAAATGCTAAATTAATCAAGATGGTTTTCGAGGAAAAAATAAGGGATTTATTTAGAAAGGGATATTGTTATGCAGCAATTAACTAACCAGAGCAGGCTTAAGCCCTGGATGGGCTTTGTCCTGTTTGCAGTCGTAATGGGACTGTTCGTAACTTTATGTGCTTACATGCAGATGAACTGGGGCATAATAGGACTCGTAGCGACCGAGCTCCTCTTTCTCCTGCTTGCCGTTCTTTACGCGGTCATCTTCCGCATACCTTTTAAGGAGATGTTCCCCATAAAGAAGTTTTCCGCAAGGGATTTCTTCGGTTCTGTCCTTCTGATGGTCGGAGGCGTTAATTTCGGACTGATCAGTGTAGCCGTTGTCGGCACGCTCATACCGTCCTCGCTCGAAGGCAGTGACGTACAGTCGCTCATAAACATCATGAGCGGTCCCATGGGTTACCTTCTTCTGATACTGATCGTGGCTGTCCTGCCCGCAGTCTGCGAGGAAGCGATCCACAGGGGCGCGATCCTTTCCAACTTCAGATCGATCAAAAAAGACTGGGTCATCGTTCTCATCATGGCTTTGTTCTTCGGCATCAATCACATGTCGGTGTTAAGGTTTATCAACACCGCGATCCTGGGCGCATGTCTCAGTTACATCGTTATCAAGAAGAACAACATAATACTGTCATCGCTCATGCATTTCGGTGTCAATTTCTTTTCGACATCATTAAGTTATTTCGCGATGAAAGTTTTAAACAACATTTCCGGCGGCAGTGCCACAGCGGATGTCGGTCTGACACCCGATTCCTTAAGACAGGTCCTCGGGACTTATCTCATCGGCGGCGTCACGGCGCCTTTCCTCATCGTATTCGGCCTCTGGCTCTTAAACCCCGCGACCCACAAGAAGAGGAGGTTCCTCATAGCTGCCATCGTCGCATCCGTAATGATGATCTCGGGCTTTACCGTATCTGCTGTCAACCTTTTCAGGAATCAGCTCGTTCAGACCACAGAGCAGTATATAGTATCTCAGGAATACAGTGAATCAAGGCCCATCGAATTCTATGTCGAAAAGGAAAGCTCCGTCAGCATCAACATAGTCATGGCAAATGCCGAAGGAGATTATTCCGTAAGGATCAGGGACGCCTCGGGCGAAGTCGTTCACGACAGAAAGATCCCCGACGGCACGATGAGGATCTATCAGGACAGCATCATGCTCAAAGAAGGAAAGCACAAGATCTCGATCGTTAACGGGGAAGGGACCGACGGCGAAAGTCCGAGCGTCTCCATAATGGTCAACAGGAAATAAAAGATCAAAAGGAATAATACTATCGAGGCTGCCTCAAGAGGCGGCCTCTTTTGTTGCTGATCAGGGATCGAAAAAATCGTCAGGAAACAAATTGGAATGAGTATTTCCATTTTTTTTTGAAAACAGCCGATTTAGTACCATTCGAAAAGGGAAAACATGGTACTAAATTCTGATTATTCGATCTTTGTGGAAAACCAGAGGATCAGTAGCATCGTTTAAACACAGCACCGTTAAAGATATCTTCCGTTGATCTGATCCCGTTCCGAATTCGACCGTAGATTGTGTGAGAAATTATGGTAATCTATAAGAGGTGCATTTGATCACAAAGGGGGTGATCTCCAAGGTGGACTTACGATATGATCTTATAGTTATCGGCGCCGGCAACGGCGGCCTGATGGCTTCCTTAAGAGCGGCCCGGATGGGCTTGAAGACCCTGGTAATCGAAAGACATAATCTTCCCGGAGGAGCGGCGAGTTCCTTTGTCAGAGGACGCTTCGAATTCGAGGCCGCACTCCACGAGATCCCCGACTTCGGCGAGGGTGAACTCCGCGGCGAATTGGGACAGCTTTTCGATGAGCTAGGCGTCAAGGTCGACATGCGTCCGATCAAGGATTCTTTCAGGTACATAGTCGAGAAGAACGGCGTAAGGGAACTCGATATCACATTCCCTCACGGCAGGGAGAATATCGACCGCCTGATCGAAAAGGAGTGTCCTGAAGATAAGGAAGCGATGGAGAGATTCTTCATGGCGGCCGAAGACCTCCGCAAGGGTCTGGAATATGTTGGCAAGTGCCGCGGCGTCGTGGACCCTGATGTCATGGCGGCGCACTACCCGAACTTCGCAAGGATCTTCTCCATGTCAGCAGGCGAGTTCTTCCGCGCGATCGGCATGAGCAGCAAGTGCATCGACATCATGTCTGCCTACTGGCCTTACCAGGGCGCCGACATCGACACGATCGATGCGAGCCGCTATATCATGATGGTATCAGGATATTTTCTCGGCGGAGCATACTGCCCTTCGATGAGATCGCATGAGCTGTCTGTCGCGATAATGAGGAGGGCCTGCCAGCTCGGAGTAAGGTTCCTTTTCGATACTGAAGTAACGAAGGTCTTGACCAGGGACGGCAAGGTCTGCGGAGTCGAGACCTCCAACGGCCAGAGGTTCGAGTCCGTTGCGGTAGTATCCAACACCTTCCCCGAGATCGTTTATTCGAAAATGTTAGACAACAAGGATCTGGTCCCCAGGCAGGAGATCAAGAAGATCAACGCCCGCAAATACGGTTTCCGCGCATTCTGCGTTTACCTGGGACTCGATGCTTCCCCTGAAGAACTGGGCATAAAAGATTACACCATCTTCATCAGCACGACCAGGGATTCCAAGGTCATATTTGACAGTTCCGCCAAGCTCGACATGGATGACATGGCACTCGACGTCTGCTGTCTTAACATGGCAGTTCCCGAGTGTTCGCCGGAAGGAACGACGGAGCTCGTGCTGACGATATCCTATACCGACGATGCCTGGGCAGATGTTAAGCCCGAAGATTATGTCGCGACGAAGAGGAAGGTCGCCGATAAGATGATCTCCTATTTTGAAGAGGTCATGAAGATCGACATAAGGTCCCACATCGAAGAGATAGAGATCGCAAGTCCCGTGACTTTCGCAAGATACATGGGTACACCCCAGGGCTCGATCTACGGTTACCTGTCGGACCGCTGGGACGGCATGAGCGCGAGGATGCTCGCCTCAAGGTCCGAGCCGACCATCCCGGGACTCTTCTTCGTCGGAGGACACGCGCAGGGACTGTCGGGATTCTTTCCCACATACACCACCGGCAGCAGGACCGGCCTGATGGTGTACGGCTACATAATGGGAGGCAAGTGATATGTCTGATAGAAACTATCTGAACGAGATCCCGGCAGAGAGGATCAAGGAGATCCTTCCCAGGAGAAAAGCCGTTATCGACAGCGCTCCCGAAGACGAGCCGCGCTATGAATACAACGCGAATGTCCTTGCCAGATCCCTGCACCCGGCAAAGCTCGCAGTCAAGGTAAGCGAAGTAAGAGATCTTACTAATGCAAGGCTCTATACTCTTGTAGCTGACCCTTCTCGCGGCACAAGTGAGCTTCCCTATTTCAGGGCGGGCCAGTTTATCAGCCTGACTCTTAAGATCGGCGATTCGCTCGTCACGAGACCATATTCACTTTGCGCTTCACCGAAGCTTGCCCTGGAAGGCAAATATCAGATCCTGGTAAAGAACGCTAAGGACGGTTTTGCATCGGAATTCATAAACAATACTTTTGCAGCAGGGACCTGTCTTGATGTCTCATCGCCGCAGGGTTTCTTCTGCTACGAGCCCTTGCGTGACGCGCCCCACATCGTAGGAATCGCGGGAGGATCCGGTATCGCTCCTCTGATTTCGATCGCTTATGCTATCGCTGACGGCATAGAAGACGCGGACCTTACATTGCTCTACGGCAGCAAGACCGGTGGCGATATATTGTTCGAAGAAGAACTCGATTCGCTTCAGGCGTCATGTCCCCGGATCCGAGTCATCCATGTCCTGTCGGAAGAAGAATTTCCGGAAGGATCGGGCTTCGAGCACGGCTTCATCTCCTCTGACATCATCAGGAAATATGCTCCCGCCGCCGATCACTCTTACTTTGTCTGCGGCTCGCAGGACATGTACGATTACATAGACGGGGAACTCGCCAAGCTAAGGGTTCCCGCCCGCAGGATCAGGCGCGACGCTTACGGGCAGTACAGGCTCTCAGACTGCGATAAGGATCAGATAGATCCTGAGAGCGATAAGGTCTACTCCATAACTGTCACGAGCAACGACGGGATCGCCAGGACTGTTCCCGCGAGAGAAAATGAAACGGTATTAACGGCTTTCGAGAGGGCAGGCATAAAAGTACCCTCGCACTGCCGGAGCGGCGAGTGCGGTTTCTGCAGATCGCACCTTATCTCAGGGGAGGTATACTCGCCCGGCAGGGTGGACAGCAGGCGCGGTTACGACGTCGCCAAAGGCTACATCCACCCGTGTTCCTGCTTCCCGAAGTCCGACCTTAAGATATCGATCAATTATGAGGAGCCGAAGATCAAACTTCGAGTAAAAGATATGAAAAAGAAAGAAAGAATAGTCGGTCTTGTCATGACCATCATCATCTCAATGGCAATGGGCGCCCTCGCGACCTTCATCGTACTCAAGACAAACGCACAGGCAGCCGAAGGCATGCCTCATGCGATCATGTACATCAGCAACATACTGCTGTCAGTCGTTCTCGGCGTCATCATCTCGCTCTTCCTGCCGCTCGGCAAACTCGGCCGCGGCCTGGCAGCCAAGGCGAAAGCAAATCCGCCTTCCCTGAAGTTCTATCTTCTGAACGCGATCCCGATGTCAGTAGGCAACAGCATCATCATCGGTCTGATCCTGAGCCTCGTGGGCGTCCTGATGGGCAGGTCCCGCGCTCCGGCCGAAGCTCTCGCCCAGATGCCGCCCATGCCGGTAATGTGGCTGTCGAGCTTCTTCACGATCCTTCTGCCGACCATGCTGCTGAGCTATATCCTTTCCGTCCTGCTCGCGCCCTTCGTGGTATCCGCGGTCGGACTGGGCGGCCCGCCTCCGCAGGAGGTTCCGGCGCCGGAAGACTGATCCGTTCCAACCGGTCAACAAAAGCAGGCTTCACCGCCTGCTTTTTTATTTTTCAACTTAATGTATAATTAACACTGTTACAAAATCAAGGAGGCAGGGCGTTTGCTGGCTGATCTGCTTAATACCATCGTTTTTATGTATGTCACTCTGGTGCCCGTTATACTGGCGGGTATCCTGAACATGATCTGGGTAAAACTGCCCATATTGAAGTTCTTATCCAAGCCCGTTGACTTCGGCAGGAACTTCGTGGACGGCAGAAGGATCTTCGGCGACAACAAGACCTGGAAGGGCATCGCGGGATACCTGATCTTCAATACTCTCTTCGCCGTCATCTGGGGCGTGGTCTGCCGTCAAGCAGGCATCAACAGCTGGAATTTCTTCTATTGGAGACATGAGAACACACTTGCCTACAACCTCCTGATCGGCTTCCTCCTGGGCCTCGGGTATTCTCTTTTCGAACTGCCGAACAGTTTCCTCAAGAGGAGGTTCGACATCAAGCCCGGCAAGAGCGTATCCGGCTTCACCAAGGTCTTCTTCATATTCCTCGACCAGGCTGATTCTATCTTCGGCGTGGCACTTGTCGTGTGGCTCTTTTGTGATATTGGTGTATTATGTTACTTGTTGTGTGTCCTCGTCGGGGCGGCAACGCACCTTATCCTGAACATGCTCTTGTATTTCATGAAGCTCAGGAAAAATATGTTTTAAGGAATTTAACGGATGATATCGGTTTTAGGCAACAGGGATTTTACGGCGAAGGCAGGCAATAAGGGAACATTTTTACATAAGATGAAAGAAGCGGGATTCAATGTCCCCGCAGGATTTGTTCTCGATACGGATGAATACGACAGGACCGTTGACAAGGCCGGCATCGCAGGCAGCATTAAGCAGGCGACGGAAGGCCTCAGCAAAGATAATGTCACGGAAGTCTCAGAAAAGGTGAAAGCACTTTTCGACGGCATAAGCCCTGCATCAGACATGACTTCTTTTCTAGAAAAAGACAAGCTCTACGCAGTCAGGAGTTCCGGCACGATGGAAGACCTCGAGGGCTTTTCTTTCGCAGGTCAGTACGATACTTCTCTTAACGTCAAGGCTGAGGATGTAAGCGCTGCCGTTATCGAATGTTATAAGTCACAGTTTTCGGCTACGGTCTTAAGTTATCTTGCTGATAACGGACTCGATGCGTCGGACCTTAAGATGTCCGTCGTCGTGCAGGAGATGGTCGATGCGGACTTTGCGGGCATCTGTTTTACTTTGGATCCCGTGACGGGCGACGACAAGATCATGCTGATCGAGGCCGCTGAAGGCCTGGGCGAAGACATCGTCTCGGGCAGGAACAAACCCGAAGATTACTACTACGACTGGTATGAGGGTAAGCAGGTCAGGATCAACTCCGAAAACAAGCTCATGACAGCTGACAAAGTAACAGAAGCTGCTAAGGCTTTCCTCGATGTCGCCTTGTTCTTCGGCGTTCCCTGCGATATCGAATTTGCAGTAAAAAACGGCGTCATCTATATCCTGCAGTCAAGGCAGATCACTAAGATAAATTATTCCGGCATAGAAGATGTTTGGACGACGGCAGACTTCAAGGACGGCGGAGTATCCGCAACTGTCTGCACTCCTTACATGTGGAGCCTCTATGAATATATCTGGGAATATTCCCTGAGGAAGTTCATCGTGGATTCCAAGATCCTCCGCGATGACGAGCTCCCCCGCAAACTCGGCAACATGTACTACGGCAGGTGCTACTGGAACCTGTCAGCCGTAAAGAAGACCATGAGCCGCATCATAGGTTACCGCGAGAGGGAGTTTGACAACGAATACGGTATCGTAGGCGACTACGAGGGCGACGGGCAGGTGACGGGAGCAAATCCCAAGACGCTTGCGAGGATGCTGGTGATCGCGCAGAAGCAGGCCGCCCTCCTTAAGGACCGTACCGAGAACTCGGAGCGCTACAAGCAGGAACTCCTGGATCTCTACTACGGATACAAGAAAGCATACGATGAGAAGACCGCCGATGTTAAGAAGGATTTCTACCGTCTGACGCACGAGACTTATCTTCGCAGCGAGACGACATATTTCTGGCAGATATTCATCAACACGATCCATCAGTCGATGTATAAGGACAGCCTCTTAAAGTATGTATCGGGAAGCGAGTATCTTACGCTTCTTGCCAACATAGATAACATCTCGCACCTTCTGCCTTTCTACGATATGTGGGACATAACGAGAAAGATAAGATCGGATGAAGATGCTTTCAGATACTGGAAAGACAATGACGCTTCCCTGATAGGAGAAGACCTTGATAAGGACATCTTCTTCATGCCTGAAGTCAGAAAGCTCATAGACGATTACGGATATCATTCGGACAAGGAACTCGACGTATCTTATCCCTGTTATTCCGAAGAGCCTGAGACCCTTATCTCGATGGTAAAGGACATGGTTCTGCTCGACGATTCTTTCTCTCCTTCCGAAGACAAGGAAAGAGGCAAAAAAGAATTTGATCTCATCATGGCAAAGCTTAAGCCTGAAGTGTCTTCTTCAAGTTATAAGAAGATCGAAAAGAAAGTCTCCAAGATGAGGAAGATGCTCTGGTGGAGGGAAGAATACCGCGACGTCTCGACGAGATTCTACTACATGATAAGAGTTTATACGGTTGAGCTCTCCAAGCTCCTTGTAAAAGAAGATGTCATCGCCGAGGAAGACGATATCTGGTTCTTGAAAGTCGGCGATCTTTGGGACTATCTTGACGGCAAAAAGACCCCTGCTGATCTTAAGGAGATCATCCGCAAGAACAGGGTATACTACAACGCTTACAGGAACTACATAAGCGAGAATGAGATCGGCCATAACTTCAAAGCGATCGCAGACATATCAGACGATAAGAATGCTCTTAAGGGCCTCGGTGCGAACAACGGCCGCATCAAGGGTGTCGCAAGGGTGATAGAAGATTTTTCCGAGATAGAAAGACTTAAGGAAGGTGATATACTCGTAACAAGGTTTACTGATACCGGGTGGACACCGAAGTTTGCGATCCTGTCGGGAATAGTGACCGAGTACGGCGGTATCCTCTGCCATGCTGCGATCGTATCGAGGGAATACGGTATCCCTGCGATAGTCGCCTGCAAGGATGCCATGGCGAGGATCAGGGACGGCGATGAGATCGAGATGGACGGCGCGACAGGCGAAGTCCGTATCCTGAGATAATGAGGTGCTTTATGATCGGTAAGTGGAACAGATCTGTGATATTGACATATATGGGTCTTGCATGCGCGGTTGCGGGTATCTTCCTGCTGCTTGCGGGACACAAGATCTCCTATGTTTTCGTATGCCTCATGCTGGCAGGGATCTTCGATCTTTTCGACGGTCCCGTCGCAAGGAAAGTCAAGAGGAATGAGGAAGAGAAGAAGTTCGGCATCGAGATGGATTCCATCGTTGATGCAGTCAGTTTCATCGCTCTTCCGATTGCGATATTCACATCGACAGGAATGAATGCTTTGCCTTTCGTTATCCTTTATATCCTCTATGCGGTATCCGGTGTCGCAAGGCTCGCATATTTCAATGCGGTCGATGCGGATTCCGAAGGACCCGTCAAATACTATACCGGCCTGCCCGTTACATATTCCGCTCTGATATTCCCGCTCTTCTATCTTTTGTCGGTCCCGCTCGAAAAGAATATATTTATGGTCATCTATGCGATCGTGATAGCAGCCGTTACGCTGCTGCAGGTCTTGAAGATAAAGATCATCAAGCCGAAGGGAATAGCTTATGTCTTCTTCGGTCTTCTTGCGATAGTTCTGATAAGCGTTTTCCTGATCTTCCTGTGAGGCATCCGATGAAGGTCTACGATCGCGCCAGAAAAGAATATGAGGAAGTCACCCAGTACGGCTCCGATACTCTTAAGTTCCTCTACGGCAATGCCTTCGGAAGGATCCTTTTGAGGCTCGCGATATCCAAGCTGCCTTCACGTATCTACGGCAGGAAAAAAGCTTCCAGAAGATCGGCAAAAGAAGTGCCTGATTTCATCAGGGATCACGGCATCGACATGACGCAATTCGAAGAACGTGAATTCGTATCTTTTACGGACTTTTTCACACGAAAGTTTAAGGACGGAGCAAGGCCCGTAGGAGACGGTCTCATTAGTCCTGCCGATTCCAAACTTCTTGTATATCCTGCAGATGATGACACGAGGATAATAGTGAAGGGAAGAGAGTATTTCCTGAGCGAGATCACGCGCAGGAACATGGATGAATATAAGGGCGGCAAAGTGCTCGTGTATAGGCTCTGCATCGACGACTGCCACAGGTACTGTTTCCCTGCGTCAGGTACTGTCCTGGAGCAATACGATATCAAGGGCAAGCTCCACACTGTGAGCCCGCTTTCGAAGGACTACAAGATCTATCAGGAGAATTCGCGCAAAGTGTTTTTCCTTGATACCGGTGAATTCGGAAAGATCTGTTACATCGAAGTCGGCGCGATCCTCGTAGGTAAGATCGTAGATCACGGCAAAAAAGAATTCGTAAAAGGTGAGGAGAAGGGATATTTCGAGCCCGGCGGATCCACGATAATCGTGATAGTTCCTGCGGGTATTGAGATCGATAGTGATATAATGGAACAGAGCCTTACGGGGGTAGAGACTCAGGTCAAATACGGCGAAAGGATAGGACATAGATGTTAAAGCGTCTTCATATCTACTTCAAGGAAAGATACCCCATCTTACCGAGGCTCCTTCTGGGTGTAATAGTATTCCTCGAGATACATTTCATAATCCTTCTGAATCTGGGCGTGACAGAGTTTAATATCGGCGTTCAGGAATTCGTCGGCGCCTGGACCGTATTCGCATTCCTCCTGTGGCTGCGCATAGCGGATGACCTTAAGGATTTTAAGACTGATCTGGTGCTTTTCCCCGACAGGCCACTGCCGTCGGGAAGGGTAAAGAAGAAGGACGTCATGTTCGCATGCGTCATCGTGCAGGTAATAACGGTCGCGCTGAACATCATCTTCATGCGCGAGAACCTGATCTTCTTTGTGATCCTCTACATCTACGGTTACCTCATGAGCAAGTGGTTCTTCCAGAGAGCGAAGATCCAGCCCTCGCTGCCGCTCGCGCTCATTACGCATAATCCCGTGCAGGCATTCGTCAACCTTTACATCATCGCATTCACTCTCATCAAGTACGATTTGCCCTGGATAAGACTTACGAATATCATGGCTCTCTGGACTCTTTATTTCCCGGCCCTGATCTGGGAAGTGTCGCGCAAGATCAAGGCGCCCAGGGACGAGAACGATTATACGACCTATTCCAAGCTCTTCGGTTACAAGGAATCCACGCGCTTCGTCATGATCCTTACGATCGTCGACATCATCACGAACTTCATCCTCGTATGGAATCTCAACAAGATCTCCGTCGCTGTCCTTTTCCTGCTCGCATCCTGGATGACCTGGAAGTTCATCCAGTTCATGAAGGATCCCTACAGGTTCACGATAGTAAGCAAGGTCGAATTATATACTTACCTTCAGGAATCAACGATGCTCCTGACTATCGTCTGCTTCCTCATCTTCGGCAGGATAAGCTGGTAAGCTATGTACGGCAGGAAGATCGAAAATCTTAAGAGCCTTTCTCGCGCGGGATTTAATGTCCCGCCTTTCAGCGTTATCGAAAACAGAGATGATGAGATCAGGCTGCCGTCAGATGCATCGCTCTTCAGCGTAAGGAGCGCCTGCAATATCGAAGACAGCGCGTCATCGAGTTTTGCGGGCCAGTTCGATACTTTCCTTAACGTTACTGCAGCTGACGTCCCTAAGAAAGTGGAGCAGGTATTCGATTCTGCTGATTCCGAGAGCATCGCGGCATATGCTTCTTCCATGAACATCCCCGCATCGGATATCAAGATGAACGTCATCGTCCAGGAGATGGTCGATGCGGATATATCGGGAGTTATCTTTACTGCAAATCCCCAGGGCATACTTAACGAGACCGTCATCGTTGCAGGCCGCGGCGCAGGACAGGGTGTCGTTACGACGGATTCTGATAGCGTTACCTACTATTGGAACAGGACCGATAAAGTCTTCTTCTACGAAGGCAGCGAAGACATCCTGAAGGAAGACCTGGCACTGAAGATCGCAGAACTTTCAGAGTCCGTAACGGGAGAGTTGGGAGACCTTCTCGATATCGAATTTGCAGTAAAGGACGGAGAGATCTTTATCCTGCAGGCAAGGGACATCACGACCCTTAACGCAGACGATCCGGTCGTATTGGATAACAGCAACATAGTGGAAAGTTATCCCGGCTTATCGCTTCCCTTGACCATATCTTTCGTTGACATGGTATATTCGGGAGTCTTCCGCGGCTTAGCTTACCGCGTCTTAAAGAACAGGAAGGAATTAGCCAAGAGGGAAGACGTGATATCCAACATGACGGGGCACGCGAACGGCAGGATCTACTACAAGATATCCAACTGGTACACGGTCATAAAATTCCTTCCTTTTTCGAAAAAGATAATCCCGCTCTGGCAGGAGATGCTTGGCGTCAAGACTAAGACATATGATGACGGCGATCTGAAGCTCAACCCTTTCGTAAGGATCGGAACTTACTTTAATTCTTTTGCGGAACTCACATCGGCTCCAAGGAAGATGCGCAGATTGAATACGAGTTTCACGGAAGTGAACGAAGACTTTTACAAAAACTTCCGCGAAGACCTTACGCCTGCTGAACTCATAAAGATGTTCGGCGGCGTTAAGGAGAAGCTCCTCAAGAACTGGGACGTGACTCTCCTTAACGACATGTATGCATTCATCTATACGGGACTTCTTAAGTCCAGGCTGAAGAAGAAATATCATCTTGATGAAGGCAGGATAAATTCTCTCATAAGCGGCATAACTGATATCGAGAGCATGAAGCCCGTCAAGGCCCTGATCAAGCTCGCATCTGAAGACGGTTCCGAAGAAAAGAAGAGGGAATACATAAAGCTCTACGGAGACCGTAATCTCGAAGAGTTAAAGCTCGAAAGCCGCACTTTCAGGAGCAGTCCGGAGCTGCTCGATAAGAGGATAGAAGAGCTTAAGGAAGACCCTGCAAGACTTGCTGCTGTCCAGGAGAGATTTGCAAAGGAACATAAGGAAGATATGCCGCGCGATCTCCTGACGGATATCTGTCTTAAACGCTGCTGCAAGGGGATCGCCAACCGCGAGATCTCACGCCTTAACCGCAGCAGGATCTACGGCATCGTAAGGCTCATCATCGATACGATGGCAAAGCAATATAAATTGTCCGGATATATCGCAAACGAAGAAGATATCTACATGCTGTCTCTGGATGAAGTATTCGCTCTTGCAGAAGAAGCGAAGGACATGAAGGAAATAGTCGATGAAAGGAAAGCAAGATACGATGCCTTCAAGGTGCTGCCCGCTTATTCGAGACTCATATTTGCTGATAAGGAATTCGACAGGGCAGTTATAAGCATCGGCACCTTCGGCAGGGAGAAGTCATCTGATGTCCTTCAGGGCGTGCCCTGTTCCGCAGGGATCGCGGAAGCCGAGGCACTGGTCATAAAAGACGTTAAGGATGCAAAGGACGTCAAGGGCAAGATCCTGGTCGCAAAGATGACCGATCCCGGCTGGGTATTCCTTCTTGCATCCGCATCGGGGATAATATCCGAGAAAGGATCTTTGCTCTCGCACACTGCGATAATATCAAGGGAGCTCGGCATCCCCGCGGTCGTCGGCGTGAACGAGGCAACGGATCTCATCAGGAGCGGAGACGTCATAAGGATCGACGGCACGACAGGCAAGATAGAAAAGGTAAGGAGATAAGATAAATGGAACTGGTCAGATTCGATAAAGAGGCTCAGTATATCAAGGATTTCATAAAGCTTCCGCAGATGATCTATTCGTCTTCGGACAACATGGAAGACCCTTCTTCGATGAAGGCGATCCTGGAAGAAAGCCACCCCCTGAGCAAGTATTTTCACCTTGCAAAATTCCTCGTATATGACAATGGTGTCAAGGGCAGGTTCATCATCACATCCTACGACGGCGACAAGACGGCATACATCGGTTTCGTTGAATTCGTTAACGATGCAAAGGTCGCAAAGTTCCTTTTCGATCAGGCAGCAGAATATTGCAAGGCGGAAGGTTTTGAGAAGATCGAAGGCCCCGTCGATGCGTCTTTCTGGATCAAGTACAGGCTCAAGATAAATAAGTTTGAAAGGCCCTACACCGGCGAACCCTACAACAAGGATTACTATCTCGGTCTATACAAGGCCAACGGCTTTGAAGTGATAGAGCACTATGTGTCGAATGCTTTCGAAGCGGTCGACGAGTCTTATGTCAACGAGAAGTTCGAAAACAGATATAACGAGTTCATAAGCCACGGCTACGAGATCAGGAGTCCGAGGGAAGACGAGTTTGATGAGGCGATCGGATATATCTACGACATGGTCACGACTCTCTACAGTGACTTCCCGATCTTTAAGGATGTCGGCAAGAAGGATTTCTGCGAGCTTTTCGCAAGCTACAAGAAGATAATGAACATGTCCATGACCAAGCTCGCTTTCTACGAAGGCAAGCCCGTCGGTTTCTACGTGTCGGTGCCGGATTACAATAATCTCGTCTACCACACATCGAACCCCGTAAACATCGTGAAGATATTAAATCTCAAGAACAAGCCCAAGCGTTATGTTATGCTCTATATGGGTGTTCTGCCTGAGCATCAGGGCTTGGGCAAGGCTCTCGTATATGCCGTCATGAAAGAGCTCATGGCAACGGGTCTTCCTTCCATCGGATCGCTCATCAGGGACGGAAAGATCAACGGCAAATATGCAAGTGACAAGATCGAGGATGTATATGAATATGTCCTTCTTGGGAAGAACATAGAATAAGGAGAAAAGATCATGACAAACCAGCTTAATGAATTCCTGAAAGAGGATTATTCCAAGTGGGGATCACGGGACTACCTTGAAGAATTCGGCAGCAAGAAGAAAGTAACATTCGGTGAGTTCATCGAAAAGGTCAATTACCTCGCGCAGTGGTTTATCGACAAGGGCTACAAGGACAAGAACATCGGTATCTTCAGCCCGAATTCCATCGCCTGGATGATAACAGACATCGCGGTAATGAACTATGTCGGAATGTGTGTCGGCCTGTCGAAAGACTGGGTCGGCGAGAATCTTGTCTACGCGATAGGCAAGTGCGACATAGAGTGTCTTCTCTACAGCACTGCCAATGCAGCTGTCGTTGATTCCGTACGTGACAAGTTCCCTTCGATAAGGTTCATCTGCATCGAGGATGAATTCGATAAGATGATAGAAGAGGGCAAGGCTTCGTGTAAAGGTCTCTTCACTCTCGAAGCAGCCGATCCCAAGCGCCCTGCCAAGGTCGTCTTCACGAGCGGCACGACGTCCTTCCCCAAGGCAGTCATGCTGTCGATACAGAACTGCTTCTTCAGCTGGAAGTCACTGCAGAAACGCGTCAGTCTCGGCGAGGATGACATCTGCTACTACTTCCTGCCTTTGAACCACACATACGGTTCTATATTCAACTTCATGTATTCGCTCGTCTTCGGCTACAGGATCGTCCTCGCTGACAAGATCCCCGAGATGGCGCAGGAGATGATGGCAGTAAAGCCGACTGCATTCTCTGCAGTCCCGCTCGTCTGCCTCAAGTTCATGGAAGGCGCGAAAGCGATGAACGTGCCCCTTCAGGCCCTGCTCGGAGGCAGGCTCAGATATTTCTTCTGCGGCGGTGCCAAGCTGACACACGAGATGCGGAAAGCTTATGCGGATGAAGGGATATATCTCATGAACGCTTATGCGCTCTCAGAGACCGCATCGGGCTTTGCTATCGACTATCCCAACGAAGAGGATCCCGAGAGCGCCGGCACGATATTCGACGATGTTGAGATCAAGGTCGTAGATCCCGCTGAAGACGGCTTCGGCGAGCTTGCGATCCGCGGCGACAATGTCTTCTGCGGTTACTACAAGGATGAGGAGGCGACGGCCCGCGTTTTCGATGAGGACGGTTTCTTCCTGACAGGCGACATCGGCAAGATCGTGGACAACAAAGTTTATCTTCGCGGCCGCAAGGACACCATGATCACTCTTGCCAACGGCGAGAACATCTCTTCGTCCAAGATCGCAAACAAGGTAAAGGACCTCTCGCCCGACATCAGACAGGTGAAAGTCTATGTCAGGGACGGAAAACTTACATGTGATATATATGTACCCGCGACATCTGAAGAAGATTATGATAAAATGATTGCTGACCTGAATGAGACTCTGCCCAAGTTCGAGCGGATCAGTTCATTCACGGTGATGGACAGCGCCGGACTTATCAAGTAACGGAACCTTTCTGTCCGGAAAGAACTTAAGCCTGCAATGCCCCGCCCCCCGGGGCTTTGTATAACCCCTAATCGGGACACTGCTAAGTGTTTCACTTAAAGTGTCCCGGTTCTTTTTTTGGTAAAAATGCTGTCTCAAAATGATCGCCTTTGATCTGATGCGTTTCCGGTTTTTCAAAGTCGGAGAGGATAAAGTATCTGACAGAGATCATCCTGCTTTCGACCAAATCTCATTTTTCGAAGATTTAGTAGGAAAAAAAGCCCCGTTATTCCTACTAAATCCGTAAAATACGGATTTTGATAGGAAAAAATGCCCGGTTATTCCTACTAAATCCGTAAAATTCGGATTTTGATAGGAAAAACAGCCTCAGATTTCCTACTAAACTTGAGATTTTGAAGATTTAGTAGGAAATAAGGCGAAAATATTCCTACCAAATTGAAGTTTTTTGAATTTTGATCGAAAACGTCATTTCTTTCCGGATCGAATTAAATAGGCTGTCTCTCAAGTGAAAAGTCACCATTGAGACAGCCTCTGTTTTTATCGGTTGCGGATCCCTATCAGGGCTTATAAGCTCCCCTGTCGCCGGTGTATTCGACCTCATCGGGCAAAGTGTATACGAAAGGCTGCTTATATGCTTTCTTCTGTTCCTCTTTTTCGCGGGATACAGTGTAGAAGATCACTATCCTGCAGCCCTTCTTGACACTATCCGAAGGCTTGATCAGCATCTTTTCGAAAGTATCGTCGAAAGTAAGGAGCATGTTGCCCTGGTAGTCTTCGACATTGCTGACCGTGGTTTCTTCGCGGTACCATTCCTTGCCTGCGATGTCAGACGCATAGTTTTCTTCGATAAATTCGTCGTAAACGACCTTCTTGGAAGGCGTTGTCTCTGTTTCGCCCTCGCTTATGATCTGATTCCAGGACGTCTCGACCGTAAGATCCTTCGCGTTGCCGAGCAGGGAATACCAGGCAAGACCGGAACCGATGACGACAAAGATGAGACCGAATATCAGGAGCGCGATGAAGTTCGAAGTCTTCGTTACGCGCGGCGACATTACGTCTTCAGGGTGATCCGGGTTGATCCTGATCGTCGTATAGGAGCCGAGTCCGATATCCGAACTGCTGCCGATCTCCATTACATCGTAGAGGGCTTCGATCCTCTGTCCCTCATACGAATACTCGAAAACAGGGGATATGTACATGACCGTCATCGGCGGACCTTCGTTGTCGCTCTCGGTATCCACCATCCTTACGTATCCTATGCACTTCGCATCGATCTCTTCTTTGTAGAAGATCTTTGCCGAGAGCTTGTCGATGATGGACAGGCACACGAGGCAAAGTCCCGACAGGCCGAAAGCAGCAGATGCGATCCAGACGATCAGTTCTCCCTGGCTGAACCTGTCGTGCAGCAATATCAGGCTAAGTATCGCGCCCGATCCCAGCATGATGAAGACGCCGGTGACCCTGCCGCGTTCTTTTCTTGTCGGCGTGTCCTTCGCATTGGTCTGACCGGTGAAGGCGAGGATGGCTCCCGCCATGAAGAAGAAGCTGCAGAAGAAGATGCCGAACAGGAAGATATTATGCATGAGAAGAGCCAATACGCAGCAGACTAAGGCGCCGAGGACCAGCACCGTGACTGCCACGTTCCTGATCTTGGCAGCTGTACTCTCGTTCTCGGGGCGGCGGGGCGCACCGTAGAGCTCGTGGTTAATATCGCGGATGTCGGTATGCAGCATCTCTTTCCTGAACTCGTTGTAGTCGTAGATCAGGTTTTCGCGTTCCTCGCTGCTGATGACGCTGTCTTCCGAGAAGACCCATCTTTTGAATTCGCGGTCGTATAACATTATCTTATCCTCCCCTATGTCTTTCCAAAAAGATTATATCACAGCCGGGTTCCGCTGCCTTAGTGATCACTGCTTCGGACTTCTGTTCACAAATTTGCTCACAATTTTATGTAGATTGTGAGCAAAACTGTGAACAAACAGCTTTTTAACCCTTTTGCTCACAAAACTGTTCACAATTTAATGGAATTTGTGAGCAGTTTTGTGAACAGACTCACGAGCAGGAGGCAGCCGCACCGGCAATCAAAAAGGGGGCCGCCGGTCAAGGCAGCCCCCGCACAGTTTTCTAAGCTGATCCCCTATTGGTCACGAACATCAGCCGAGGCACATGAAGGGAGTCACTTCGTTAGTGGAAGCCATATCGAAGTAGGATGTCCTGTAGATTCCCGTGCAGTTCTCGATGACTACGGCGATCTTGAGATCTTTGTTGTAGCCGTAGTATGTACCGCTGACTTCATCGAGGAACTTTTCGAAGCCCATATTTTCGAGTGTTTCGACCTGAGCATTGAAAAGGTTGTCGGCTACTTTCTTGTCAGAGCGGATCTCGAATACTCTGCCCTTGAAAACCTCATTGGGGCCCATTGAGAATCCGAGTTCAGGGCTTTCCTTTGTGGTGTGCTTGCCCTTGCCGAGATCGACCTTGTTGAAGATATGCTCACTGTCGACGATGGGAAGTTCGATGCCGAAGCAACCGGGGGTGATCATTGCAAGTTTATCTCCTGATGTCTGGTCAGCTTCCTGTTCTGCAATGTACTTATCTACTGCATCGATATCATCCTGGTCGATCTTTTTTCCGCTTTCTGTGGGCTGTTCAGCCAGATATTTGCGGACTGCAGAACCTTCTTCTGCATCTTTTGCTTCGAAGGGTACGTTTGCATCTGCATCTGCTGCAGGCTCTGTTCCTTCGTAGGGTACGTTGGCATCATCTGCGTCTTTGTCTTCTGCAGGAGCCTCGGTAGCCGTGATCTGAAGTGCATCATCCTTATCTTCTTCCACTGTTGTGGGAGCTGTAGCGAGCTGCCCGTCAGCCTGGGCGTCTGCGTGTGTTGTTGCATTGAACATACATACAAGTCCGATAGCTGCAACCAGTACGAGAGAAAGGGTTGCGATCAGCTTAGATGTTCCGTTATAACTTAAGATATTCTTGATTCTCATCTTTACTTCCTTTCTGCCGAAAACATTCTTACTGAAAGTTACCGGCACCACAATGTACTTGGGTTGATGGTTTCTGGAAGCGAAAGAGACCAGTGACATGCTGTAATCAGCTTTCACGTTCGCGCCGAGTTCTGAGATGACCTCTTCATCACAGCTCATCTCCATATCCTGTACGAAAAGCTTGTAAGCTATCCATACCAACGGATTGAACCAGTGAAGGGCGACTGTAAAGAGCCCTATAGCCTTGAAAATAGTGTCCCTGCGTCTGATGTGAGTCTTCTCGTGGAGGAGAAGATATTTCATCTCATCATCAGCCAACCCGTCGGGCATATATATCACAGGCTTCAGTAATCCCATTACGAACGGTGAGTCGATCTGCTTGCCGACACAGAGGCCGGGTGCGAGTTCGGTCACATCTTTGAGGTCCTTCCGCAGGAGGAAATACTGACGGATTATGTATATTACGATAGCGATCGCCACTGCTGCCCAGAGCAGGAGCACGATGTGCGCCGGATCGACAGAGAAAGCGGATGCTTCCGCGGTCTTAACCGGGCTGCTGATGATCCTGCCGGCTGACAGATCCCTGTCGGCCAGATTGACAACAGGCAGATCCTTAACGGTGTCCATTGAATCTTTCAGGGGCTTGATGTTGAAGATCGACAGGCTTGATTCCAGCGTCACGGGACACAGGAGCCTGAAGCCTACCACAGCCCACAAAAGATAGAGATACTTCTTGGGAAGTTTTCTCATCATCAACCTTGCGGCTAGCACGACTAAGATAACGATGCTGCCGGTGAGGCTCATGTTGAGGATAGTCGAGATAAACTGCTGCATTTTCTCTCCCCCTGATCAGTTCTCCTGTCTGTACTTATCGATAAGTCCTATGAGTTCATCGGCTTCGCTGTCCGACAAAGTCCTGTCGCCCAGGAAGGCGGCGAGGAATGAAGGAAGTGATCCTCCGAAAGTCTTGGATACGATCCTTTCGGATTCGAATCTTTGAACCCGGTCTCTCGGGATAAGCACGGACACCAGCGAATCGTCGTTACGGACCATGCCCTTGGCCATGACCCTTCGAAGCATCGTGTAGGTCGTCGATTTCTTCCAGTTAAGTTCAGCTTCGCAAAGCTTTACGAGCTTGCCGGATTCGACGGGTGCGTTCTTCCAGATCACGTCCATCAGACGGTATTCGCTTTCGCTCAACAATAATTCGTTCATCATTGTTCCTCCGTGGTTTACGATCATAAACTGAACTTAGTTTACATTTGTAAACCACGATTGTCAACCCTTTTTGCCGATTGCCTGATTTTTACCCATCCTTTGCCCAAGTCATACTTTTCGAAAAGTGATGTCTTTTCGTTAATGAACTTTAACGCGTCTTTTCTTAATAATAAAAATGAAAACGGCAAATGTCGTTTTGTGGGCGGAATATCACCTAAAAATCCCTAAAGAACGGGCGTAATAAGGGGGCCCTTCGTGGTAGAATATTAAGCGGCTCAAAATCGAGTATTTTTAGCAAGGAGGTCAGGTATGGCTAAGCTGAATGCTGCTGCAGCAGCGAAGATCGAGGAGATCTGTGCAAGATACACAGATGAGAAGACTCCTCTCATGATGATACTCAGTGACATCCAGAACGAATACGGTTATATCCCGCTCGAAGTTCAGGAACTGGTATCCGCAAAGACCGGTATCTCGGTCGCAGAAATCTACGGTGTGGTTACGTTCTATTCTTTCTTCTCTTTGACACCGAAGGGAAAGTACGTAATCGGTTGTTGTCTCGGTACAGCGTGCTACGTTAAGGGAGCACAGACTGTTATCGACAAGTTCTCCGAACTTCTCGGGATCAAGCCCGGTGAGACGACGGAGGACGGACTTTTCACTCTCGATGCATTAAGATGTATCGGTGCATGCGGTATCGCACCGGCCGTAAGTATCAACGGCAAGGTTTATCCTAAGGTTGCCGTAGGTCAGGTTTCAGAGATCATTGATTCTTACAGACAGGAGGCAAACGCATGAACAAGATCACATCAGTAGCTCAGCTCGACGAGACATGTGCAGCTTGTACCAAATGTCTTGATGATAAGCTCAAGGGCGCAGATGATAAGCGCCATATCGTTCTCTGCGGCGGTACTGGATGTCTTTCCAGCAACTCCAAGGAGATCATGGAGAAGTTCAATGAGCTTCTCGCAGCTAAGGGTCTTTCCGACAAGGCAACAGTAAACCAGGTCGGTTGCTTTGGTTTCTGCTCACAGGGACCTTTCGTAAAGATCTATCCCGAAGATACTCTCTACCGTATGGTCAGCCTTGACGACGTAGAAGAGATCATCGACACAGATATCGTTGGCGGTCAGATCGTAGAGAGACTCCTCTATGTCGATCCCGCTTCCCAGAACAAGGTAACAAAGCAGGAAGATATCAACTTCTATAAGAAGCAGCGTCGTGTTGCACTTCACGGCTGCGGCGTCATCAATCCCGAGGATATCGATGAGGCAGTAGGCATGGGTGCTTTCCAGGGCTTGAAGAAGGCTCTGTCCATGACACAGCAGGAAGTTATCGACGAAGTATTGGCATCAGGTCTGAGAGGCCGTGGCGGCGGCGGATTCCCTACAGGAAGAAAGTGGCAGTTCGCTCTCAACGTCAATGCTGATCAGAAGTATGTTGTATGTAACGGTGACGAGGGCGACCCGGGTGCTTTCATGGATCGTTCCATCCTCGAGGGTAACCCCTTGGGCGTTATCGAAGGTATGATGATCGCAGGTTACGCTTTCGGAGCTTCAGAGGGTTACTTCTATGTACGTGCTGAGTATCCTATCGCTGTTAACCGTCTTAAGATCGCAATCGCTCAGGCAAGAGAAGCAGGACTCCTTGGTGAGAACATCATGGGCACAGGCTTCAACTTTGACTGTCATATCAGACTCGGTGCCGGCGCATTTGTTTGCGGTGAGGAGACAGCTCTCCTTAACTCCATCGAAGGTAAGCGCGGCATGCCGAGACCGAGACCTCCTTTCCCGGCAGTCAAGGGTCTGTGGGGCAAGCCTACCTGTGTTAATAACGTTGAGACTCTCGCATGCGTACCTTACATCCTTCGAGAAGGCGCTGCTGAGTTTGCAGCAGTAGGAACAGAGAAGTCCAAGGGAACAAAGGTTTTCGCTTTGGGCGGTAAAGTTAATAATGTCGGACTCGTTGAGGTACCTATGGGTACAACACTCCGCGAGCTGATCTATGATATCGGCGGCGGAATCCCTAATGGCAAGCAGTTCAAGGCCATCCAGACCGGTGGTCCTTCGGGCGGATGTCTGACAGAGGAATACCTTGACGAGCCTATCGATTTCGATAACCTCGTACAGAAGGGTTCCATGATGGGTTCCGGCGGTGCTATCGTCATGGACGAAGACAACTGTATGGTCGACGTTGCCAAGTTCTATATGGAATTCATCTGCGACGAGTCCTGCGGTAAGTGCTCACCCTGCCGTATCGGTACAAAGCGTATCCTCGAGATCCTCACAAAGATCACAGAGGGTAAGGGAACAATGGAAGATCTTGACGAGCTCGAAGAACTCTCCAAGACGATCAAGACCAACTCACTCTGTGCTCTTGGTCAGACAGCTTCCAACCCTGTTAATTCAACACTCGCTCACTTCCGTGACGAGTACATTGCTCACATCGTTGACAAGAAGTGCCCTGCACACGTATGTAAGAGCCTTATGCAGTACAAGATCGACAAGGATAAGTGTATCGGCTGCGGCATGTGCGCCAAGAACTGTCCCGCTTCCTGCATCACAAGGACTGAGTACATTCCTGAGGGCCACAAGCTCGCATCTTTCGAGATCGATCCCGACAAGTGCGTTAAGTGCGGTCTGTGCATGAGCAACTGTAAGTTCAGCGCGATATCCAAAGCTTAAAGGAGGTTACTACTATGGCGATGATCAATATTAAAATAGAAGGCATCTCCTATCAGGTCGAGGAAGGACTTACCATCCTCGAAGCTGCAAAGAAGTGCGGATATGAGATCCCTTCACTCTGTGCATTCAACCACGGTGAGTGCAACCAGGGATCCTGCCGTGTATGTCTCGTAGAGGCAACCGGCGCAAGAGGACTCGTTGCAAGCTGCGTTTACCCCGTATCCGAGGGTATGGAGATCAAGATCTCCTCTCCTGCTGCTACAGCAGCAAGAAGACACAGCGTCGAGCTCCTTCTTTCCAACCACAACATGAACTGCCAGCAGTGCGATAAGAACGGCCAGTGCGAGCTTCTCCACGTTGCAAACGTAACAGGTGCAAGAGAAGGCGCTTTCCAGGGCGTTCATTCCGAGACTCACTTCGACGAGCTGGCTCCCGGACTCGTAAGAGATACATCCAAGTGTATCCTCTGCGGCCGTTGTATCGAAAGATGTAAGAACGCTCACGGCCTGGGCATCCTCGGTTTCGAAAACCGTGGCTTCAACACATTCGTATCTCCTGCCGAGAACCGTTCTTTCGCTGACTCTCCCTGTATCCAGTGCGGTCAGTGCGTTAACGTTTGTCCTACAGGCGCTCTCATGGAGCACTCCGAGATTTCCAAGATCGACGAAGCTTTCGCAGCCGGCAAGACAGTTATCGCTCAGGCAGCTCCTGCTGTAAGAGCAGCACTCGGCGAAGAGTTCGGTTTCCCCATCGGTACACCTGTTACAGGTAAGATGGCAGCTGCTATGAGAAGATTAGGCTTCACAAGAGTTTACGACGTAAACTTCGGTGCCGACCTCACCATCATGGAAGAGGGTACAGAGCTTCTTGGCAGACTCACGAACGGCGGAACACTTCCTATGATCACTTCCTGCTCACCCGGATGGATCAACTATGCAGAGTACAACTACGGAGATCTTCTCCCTCATCTGTCCTCCTGCAAGTCTCCTCACCAGATGCAGGGCGCTATCATCAAGAGCTACTGGGCAGAGCAGAACGGCATCGCTCCCGAAGATATCTTCGTTGTATCCGTTATGCCTTGTACAGCAAAGAAGTTCGAGCGTCAGCGTGACCAGCTCAAGGTCAACGGCATCGATGATGTTGATGCAGTTATCACAACAAGAGAGCTTGCCCGCATGATCAAGCGTGCAGGTATCCTCTTCGACAGACTCCCTGACGAAGATTGGGATCAGGACATCATGGGTGATTACACCGGTGCTGCCGTTATCTTCGGTGTAACAGGCGGTGTTATGGAAGCTGCTCTTAGAACTGTTTACTTCAAGCTCACAGGCAAGGAATCCGAGCCTATCGAGTTCAGCGCAGTTCGTGGCCACGATGCAGGCATCAGAGAAGCATCAATCGACATCAACGGTACAACAGTCAACGTTGCTATCGCATCCGGCATGAAGAGCGCTAAGGTTCTTCTCGACGAGATCCGCGAAGGCAAGTCCAAGTACCAGTTCATCGAGATCATGGGTTGTCCCGGCGGCTGTATCAACGGCGGCGGCCAGCCTTATGTCAGAGAGTGCTTCCTCCACGGCGAGTCCGACGACATCATGGATACATACAAAGAGAAGAGAGCTAAGGCCCTCTACTCCGAAGACGAGAAGCAGGTTCTGCGTCAGTCTCACAACAATCCCCAGATCGTCGAGCTCTACGAGAAGTTCTTGGGCGAGCCCAACAGCCACAAGGCTCACGAGCTCCTGCATACTTCTTACGCTGCAAGAGAAGGCTTCAACGAGATCTGATCTAAGATAAGCATTATGCAAACAGCAGGCGGACTCCGGTCCGCCTGTTTTTTTCGCGCATTATCATGTTGACACATGCGTCAACAAATATGCGGTTTGTGTCAACAGACGCCGGCAGCAGTTTTTCGCGAAAAAGGGAGCAGTAACTGCTGCCAAAACAGCCGATCTCTGCAATCACCACACATATAATCTTCTGATAAAATAGGAGAAGTAATCATCAGGAGGGGATAACAATGGAATATAACAAGGAATTTAATGAAGACGATCTTAATGTAGCGGGATATTCGAAGGTCGAGATCAACAACTGGAATGCTTTCAAGAGAAGATATGCTGATAAGCCGGACTTCGAATTCGACTTATCGTCGTATGCTGATGTTATAGAGAATAAAGGAATATTTTATGCTTTTATAAATAAAGAGAAGAAGGTCAAGGCGATATATATATCCACAAAGGAAGATATGGTCTTTTCATGCACGGAGCGCCTGCTGTCAGATTCGATCGCAGACGATCCTGCAGTAGAGAAGATGGATGAGTTTGTAAAGTTCCTCGTTGCCCGCAGAGCATCTTACTACAAAACCGGCAAGGGCTGCTTCATGGGAGAAGAGCTCCCCGAGTTAAAGCAGAAGAGCGAGGGATTCAACGTTGCAATGGCTATCGTATTTGCCATAATCTATTCGATGATCTTCTCACAGGCAATGGACGGCCCCTCGGGGATCGGCGTCGGCATCTCACTCGGTGTATGCATGGGCTTTTGCTTTGCCAAGCACAGCTACATCTATGAAGCTCCCAAGGAAGAAGAGACAGGCGGCTGACCGGAAAAGTGACGCATTTCGGCTGATTCTGTGACACATGTGTCACTAAAAGTGCGGTTTTGCGTCATCTTTAGGAGCCAGGAGGCTATAGTTGTAATATAATCTCTATCAGATATATATCAGGAGGCCCTTTATGATACATGCAGTCTTAACCATTGACGACCTGCCCTCGCAGAACACGCGCGCGATAGTCGACTACTTAAATTCCAAGGACATACAGGCTCTGATGTTCGTTGTCGGCGGCTGGTATCCCGGGTCGCGCGAAAATGCGGTCTATGCGCTGCAGCACGGCATGATATTGGGCAACCACAGTTTTACGCATCCCTTCTTCTCCGAACTCAGCAGGGAGGAGTGCATCGAGGAGATCGAGAAGAATGAGGAATTTCTGGATAAGCTCTATGAAGATGCGGGGGTCGAAAGGCGCTTCAGACCCTTCAGATTCCCCTACGGCGACAAGGGCGGGGAGAATAAGGAATTCCTCCAGGAATACTTAAAAGACAGGCATTTTAACAAAGTTACAGACACAAGCTTCGACTTTCCCTTCTGGAAAGACATGGGATTGGATAAGGACATCGACACCTTCTGGACTTTCGACTTCGGGGAGTACAATATCCGAAAAGGGAGCGGCTTCACGGAGGAGGATGTCTTCAAGAGGGTCGAAGATCCGTATCCTGAAGACGGCGTGAACGTCCTGGAGGACGGCAGGCACCATCTGCTTCTCCTGCACGCGCACGATGAGACCGAGGAACTGGTGCCCGAATACTACAAGCACTTTATCGACTATCTTCTGGATAAGGGATACGTTTTCGACAGACCGGAGTTTTTCGATGCGTAAGACCAGGCCGCAGGGAATAGTACTGCTTCTCATCACCGCGATCGTATGGGGCTCGTCTTTCGTCGCCCAGTCTATCGGCATGGAGAAGATCGACGCGTTCACTTTTACGGGGATCAGGACGATGCTCGGAGTGATCGTGCTGCTGCCGGTGTCGCTGCTGATCAACAGGAGCTTTGACTTTTCGAGGAAGACACTTATCGCGGGGCTGATCCTGGGGCTCGATTTCTCGCTCGCCCAGAACTTCCAGCAGTTCGCATTCTACTATTCGACGTCAGGCAAGATCGCCTTCATCACGGCTTTCTATATGTTTTTCGTGCCGCTCATAAGCGTCATATTCCTGAAGAAGAAGGTTCACCTTATGGTCTGGGGCGCGATCCTGCTGGGCCTCGTGGGGCTCTTCATGCTCTGCATCAACCCGCAGGACATGACCGCGATCAACCCGGGCGACATACTCGCCCTGATATGCGCGGTCTTCTTCGCAGTGCAGATAATCCTGATCGACCATTTCCTGAGTCAGGGGATCAGCGGCGTACAGCTGTCGCTGATGGAATTTGCCGTGGCGATGGTCGTATCGCTCGTGCTGATGTTCATTTTCGAAAAGCCTCAGACCGGCAGCATAATGGAAGCCGGGCCGGCCCTTCTTTATTCGGGCATAATGAGCTGCGGCATCGCGTATACGTTCCAGATCCTGGGACAGAAATACACAAGCCCCGTTGTCGCGTCACTCCTGATGTGCCTGGAATCGGTCTTCGCCGTCATCGCCGGCGCGCTGATCCTTCACGAGGGAATGTCGTTCAAAGAGGGCCTGGGTTGTGTGCTTATGTTCCTTGCGATCATTCTGTCTCAGCTTGCTGAGACTCTCTTTGCAAAGAAGCAGAATCCGGAGTCGGTATCAGCTTCCTGAGAACAAAGACTGTAGCCACCATCAATCCAATACCTATCGCAAGACAGAGGACTGCGTTCTGGATGAATCCCGCGATCAGGAAGGTCACGAGCGACACTGCTGCGGCAGTAAGCGCGTAAGGCAGCTGTGTCGATACGTGTGCGATGTGGTTGCACTGGGCACCGGCGGAGCTCATGATCGTCGTATCTGAGATAGGCGAGCAGTGGTCGCCGCAGACGGCGCCGGCCATGCAGGCGGATACGCAGATGACAGCGAGAGCGTTCGATCCGTCGAGAGGGAATACCTTCAGCGTGATCGGGATGAGGATGCCGAATGTTCCCCAGGATGTACCCGTTGCGAAGGACAGTCCGCAAGCGATCAGGAAGACTACTGCGGGCAGGAAGTTCATGAATGAATCCCTCGAAGCATCGACCATGCCGGCCACGAATTCGGCAGCGCCGAGAGAGTCGGTCATAGCCTTCAAAGACCATGCAAGAGTGAGGATCGTGATCGGAGGGACCATCGCCTTGAAGCCGTCTTCGACGCAGGTCATGCAGTCCCTGAAATTGAGGACTCTTCTGATGAGGAAGTAGATAACGGTAAATACGATGCCGCCGAACGCTCCGTAAGCGAGGCCCAGGGAAGCGCTGCTGTTGGCGAAAGCGTATACGAATTCCGTAAAGAATCCGTTCGAAAGATCAGCCTCGAAAAAGCCGCCCGTGTAGATCATGCCGGTCACGCAGCAGAGGATGAGGACAGCGACGGGGAGGACGAGGTCGATGACCTTGCCCTTCGGGTTGACCTTGTCATCCTTCTCGGGGACGACGGGTGCGACAGTGAAGATATCGCCGTTCCTGGCGTTGATCTCGTGGCGGGCCATCGGTCCGTATTCGAGCTTAAAGACGGTGCAGAGGACCATCATGAGAACGGTGAGTATCGCATAGTAGTTATAAGGGATAGCCTGGAGGAAGAGCATGAGGCCGTTGGTTCCTTCCGGAGCAAAACCGGATACTGCGGCCGCCCAGGAAGAGATTGGGGCGATGATGCAGACAGGTGCCGCGGTGGCATCGATAAGATATGCGAGCTTCGCGCGGGAGATCTTCTGTCTGTCGGTTACGGGTCTCATAACTGAACCAACAGTGAGGCAGTTAAAGTAGTCGTCGATGAAGATGAGGACGCCCAGGCAGATAGTAGCGATCTGGGCACCGACTCTCGAATGGACATGCTTGGATGCCCATTTGCCGAAAGCGGCTGAACCGCCGGCTTTGTTCATCAGGGCCACGAGCACCCCGAGGAAGACGAGGAATACCAGGATGCCGACGTTGTCAGGATCCGCAAGGGATTTGATGATGCCTTTCTGGAAGATGTGTTCCAGAGCCATGACCGGGTGGACAAAGGGTGCGGCATCGCTGAGTGTGTAAAGCACGCCTCCGACTGCGATTCCCACAAAGAGTGAACTATAGACTTCTTTGGTGATGAGCGCGAGCAGTATCGCGACGAGCGGCGGGATCAATGCCCAAAATGTGTTGTACAGCATCGGAATAAATTCGGCTTCCATGGTAAGGCCTCCTGAAAAGATAGTACATAAAAAGAATAACACGGTATTTAATAATATCAATCACTGATAAAGATAAAGGACCAGTCAGAGGCCGCCGGCCTCACTCAGCCTCAAATAAGGCAATATTGTATTATGTTGCCTTCAGGGCCGGTTTTTTTATTGCAAAAATCCCCGTTAAGAGTACAATAACCCGGTTGCCCAAGGGTGACACGACGAATAAGAACGGAGGATCAATATGAAAAAGACAATAGTAAGCGCAGTCCTTCTGGCTGCAATTGCTCTGACTGCATGCAATGCGGACAAGCCCGCTGAGACATCCGCACCCGAGCAGACAACAACGACAACAACAACGGCTGCAACTGAGGCAAGCTCCTCTTCCGAGTCCAAGGACACAGAGGCTTCCGAGGATACCGAAGCATCCAAAGATACTGAGGCGAGCAAGGAATCCAAGTCTTCTGCCAAGAGCGAAGCCTTCGATAAATACAAGGACATCACAGACAAGATCAAGGTTCTGGTCGATACCAAAGAAGTAGGCGATTTCGCCATGTCTGCAGATCCCTCTGGAATCCTCGAGACAGCACAGCTGAGCGATGATCCCTATTCAGTCCTGAAGTATGAGCTCATCGACATCGATAAGGACGGAACTGAAGAACTCTTCGTCATCGGTGATGTTGAAGTTAAGGTCGCCAACGGTTCTTACCACGACATCAGCGTCCTCAGCATCTTCACACTCGATTCCGAAGGCAAGGCCGTTCAGGTTACTGCAGGCTGGGCACGCAACCGTCTCCAGTTCATGAAGGACGGCAACTTCTACCGTTCCGGTTCAGGTTCTGCCGACACTGTCGTTATCGAGTTCCAGAAGTACAATCCCGAAAAGAAGATCGTTGAGAGTTACGAATGCTACTACACGACAGGCGAGAGGGATTCAGACGGCAATTACATCATGTATAAGGCCAAGAACCCCGGTGCTCCTTCATTCGACGGCAGTGACGAGAACATAGGCCCCTTCGAGGAATTCCAGATCGCAGATGACATCTACAATTTCGAGAATGCCATCTCCTTCACCGATTTCTACGGCAAGGACTGATATAGCCAACAAGACAAGAACAAGATAAGGTCCTGCAGATCAAGGTCTGCGGGACCTTTTTGTATGCACGGCATTTGTGGCAATGGCACAAGGACGGGGACGATTTATAGTGCAATAAGATAAAATGTTAAGAAAGTGTGAACACAATATTGCAAAATTAAGAACAAAGAGTATTATATTAGCTAGGGTTAATTGCAGGAAAAAATTCAGGATCTGATCCTGAAACATAAACATAATGATCGGGGGGAATTATGAAAAGATCCTTTTCTAATTATTTGAGGATTGTGAGCACTGCTGTCATTAGTTTGGCGGCAGTGTTTACTTTTTTGAATGTTAAGGTTGACGCGTCCTCTTTGGATACGGGCATCCTTCGCGATGAGAACGGAAGCGGGACGGAGGATCTTTTCGATCCGTCGGCGGAGCTTACCGACGATCTCCTGTTCCGCAGGCTGGATGCGTTAAGGGAGCAGTTCCCGGACGGCCGTTACTGGAATCACGTCGGGAAAGATACGGATGACATGGAGTTGACGACAGACAAGCCGTGCCCTAATCATAACAGAGAGACTACATGCAACCATATAAAGGCAGGAGACGGCCGCTCATATTGTCAGTGTGCCGGATTCTCGGTATTGCTCTCGAAAAAGTTGTATGGAAGCGATTTTACGGGTTGGAAGCTTATCCGTGTGACAGATCTTGCAGATGAGACCATCCTTCCGGGAGACGTCATCCGCTACGGATACCGGGTAGATACAACAGGTCACACAATGCTCGTTCTCGGGATCAGCGGAGATAACCTCCGCGTCGTTGACTGTAACGGGCTCGGAGCGAATGCAAAATGCGGAATAAGCTGGGACCATGTATACAGCCTTAATGCCATAAAATCCAGACTGAGCATGTCAATGGAGCCGTTTCGTCAAAACGGTATCTACAGGGCTCCCAGGCCCTTGCCCTTTAAGGACGGCATGTGCGGAGATAAAGCAAGCTATACGATAGACGGCAGCGGCACTCTGACCATAACCGGGACGGGATATGTCGATAACCGCTTTTTCGAAAATAATACGGATATAAAGAAGATAGTGATCGCAAATGGCATCACGGGCCTCGGCTACAGGACTTTCGCAGGATGCACGGCACTTAAGGAAGTGGTCCTTCCCGATAGTCTTACGGACATCTACAGACAGTGTTTTTATGGTTGTGAGATCCTTGAAAAGATTGACATCTCCAAGGTCACAACGATCGGCAAGGATGCGTTTTTCGGCTGCAAAGATCGTTGCGGAAATGACTGTTACTATGAGTTGAAGAACGGTGTCCTGACGATCAGCGGCAAAGGTGAGGTATATGACAGCGCTTTCAAAGATAACGAGACCATAAAGAAGGTCGTCATCAAAGAGGGAATAACAGGCCTTGGCAATAATACTTTTAGAGAATGCAGTTCCCTTACGGAAGTGCTGCTTCCCGAAAGTCTGAGCACGATAGGTGAGGCATGCTTTGCCGGCTGCGCTTCAATGGAGAAGATGGATGTGCCATCAAGCGTGACAACGATAGGGAAAAATGCTTTTTATAAATGCAGGACTTTTTGCGGAACCTACTGCCGTTATACGCTCGAAGACGGTGTCATGACAATAAGCGGCGAGGGGAGCTTATATGAAAACGTCTTTTCCGGTGATGATTCCATCGAAAAGCTCATAGTAAATGAAGGAATAACCCAGCTCAGCAAAAACACTTTCGGAAGCTGCACCAGCCTCAGGGAAGTTGTCCTTCCTCAAGGTCTGAAGAAGATCGGGAATTCATGCTTCTACCGCTGCAAGCTCCTCGAGAAAGTGAACATGCCGAAGACCGTCAGCATTATCGAGTCCGGGGCGTTTGACGAGACCAAGCTGAAGAAATTCACTCCCGATCCCGGGGTAACAGCAACTCCGTCTGTTGATGCATACGGGACCGGCTACTGCGGAGATAACGTTGTATGGGCGGTCGAATACGATAATTACATAAGCAAAAAATATGCCCTCGTAATACGCGGCGACGGTGAGATGTATGATTTTGAACAGGATAAGACACCCTGGAAAGAATACACTGCAGCCTATTACTACGGTATATTCGTGGAAGAAGGTGTTCAGAGCATCGGAGATTATGCCTTCTTTAATTCCGGTGCACCTGATACCACTATAGACCTGCCTTCGAGCGTTACCAGGATCGGCAAATATGCCTTCAAATCGATCAATGTTGTCTTTGCCGAAAATTCCAAACTGAAGATCATAGACGATTGCGCTTTCAGTAATGTCGCGATCAGCGAGCTGATCCTTCCCGAGGGAGTTGAATACATAGGCAAAGAGGCGTTCATGTACACCGGACTCACGATGCTGAGTATCCCGTCCACTGTAAGACATATCGGGGAACATGCTTTTTACCCTTACTATGGTGATGATGTGAATATCTATGCCGATCCGAGAGGCCTCGAATGGGTCATCAACGGCGAGTCTGATTTTAACTATATCAGTTCGAGACCGGTAAAGATCCATGTGTATAATCAGTATCTTGAAAACTATAAAACACTGCATCCGGGCAACGGAGCTGATAATTATGTCGGTGACCTTGACCAGCAGACAGCTTATTCGGCTTTCAAGGGTTATTCCGTATCTTTGAACGACGGAGTCAACCTCAATATCCACATGAAACTGAGAGGGGACGTCGCGGCAAGCTCATCGACTTATCTTGCCATATATCCTTCGGGTTACAGATGGGAAGACAGCATAGCTAATGTATCCATAAAGGATGCGAAAAAGGTAACCGATGACGGCAAGACGATCTACGTGTTCAGCTGCAAGCTCGACCCGTCTTATAAGTCACAAAAACTTTGTGCCAGGATCGTCAGTGAAGGCCGTTTGGGCACGCCAATCCAGATCGTCGCGAATGACAAGGTCTTTGAACTTCCCGGCGAGGGTTTTGACGGCGTTTATCATGGTTATTATAATCAGGACACCGCACCTGCTTACAACGCCCTCAGAGTAGGTGACGGCACTGCGGTCTATATTAGCAGCAGAGATGATTATTACGGCGATACGAGAGCATATGTGCCTGTGCTGTTTGACAGCAATATGCGTTTATCTATTACTGATGATGATCTTTACATAAAAGACAGGATGGTAGATATCGAGTTCACTCTTTCAGGCAAGGATAAAGGCAAGGTCAATAAACTGGCTGTCATGATCATCAGCAAAGAATACAGCAGATACAATATCGAACAGGGACGGATCGAGTATTTCGAGACGATGGATCTTTCCTATATTTCCGACAACAAGGCCAGTGTCTGGATCCCGTCCCAATATAACGTGGCCAGATGGGGAAGGGATTTCTATATTTATCTGATCGCAGTCTGTGAGAGCGAAAACTATGATCTCAGCTATGCAAGTGCTCCCGTCATGATCCCCCAGCCGATAGATCCGAATACAAACAGGAGAGTCTATGTCACCCAGGAGCTGCACGGAAGGGTAACGGTCGACCGCCAGTATGCCAAGTACGGCGAAAAGGTCACGATAAAGGCAGAGCCGGATGAAGGTTATGTATTCTCATCCTGGAACATGACGGCCGGAGATGCCTTGATCGAAGACATCAAGGGCGCCGAGACGACCCTTACGATCCAGAGAAATGAAGTCAGTATCAAGGGCATCTTTAAGGTGAAGCCCGCGGTGACGCCCAGCCCCACGCCGAGTGTGACTCCGGTCCCCAGCGAAAATCCGGAGCCTACTCAGCCTGCTGAACCCACAAATCCCGCTGATCCCACAAAGGCGCCCAAGATCACGCTCACGCTCGATAAGAGTTCTGCGAACGTTATCTGCGGCCAAGACCTGACGTTTAAGGCGACTCTTAAGGGTTCGGATGCCAAGATCAGCTGGAGCTCTTCGGATGCCAAGATCGCAACGGTCGATGCCAACGGCAAGGTCCATGCGCTGAAAGCCGGAATGGTGACCGTCACCGCATCCGCTGCCGGCAAGAAGGCGAAGTGCAGCATCCAGGTCCTCTTCAAGGATGTCGCCAACGAGAACGACTTCTGGTACAAGCCCACCTACTATCTTGCCAACAAGGACATCGTAAAGGGCTACGATAACCAGACGACATTTAAGCCGGCCAACGAATGTACGAGAGCTCAGATGATGACCTTCATGTACAGGCTCGCCGGGAACCCTGCAACCAAGGCATCCACATGTAATTTTGAGGATGTTAAGAGCACGGATTATTTCTATAAGCCCGTTATCTGGGCAGTGGAGCAGGGAATAACCACAGGTGTATCCAAGACCAGCTTCAACCCGCAGGGCGCCTGCACCAGAGCCCAGACGGTAACCTTCCTTTGGAGGATGGCAGGCAAGCCGGAGCCCGCTAAGAATGCGAAGAAATTCTCTGACGTAAAATCTACGGATTACTTCTACAAGGCGACCCTCTGGGCTTCCGGCAAGAAGATCCTGGCAGGCTACGAAGACGGCACATTCAAACCGCAGGGCAAGTGCCTGAGGCGTCAGATGGTAACGTTCCTGTATAAATACGATAAGTATGTTAACGGAAAAGGATAACCCGAACGAATAACTTGCTCGATTGCGACTTCCGCACAAACGCAGTGCGGAGGACTAAGCAATCGAGAAGTTATGAGTGAATGCCAAGAGCGATGTGTTGAGACGAATTATAAGTATGATAAGAACGTGAATAAGAAGTAAGAGGATTGCTCTCACTTCCCCTGTTATGAGCAAAATAAAAGTCTCGCATTTTCCGCAGGCGCGAAGCGCCCGTTATGAGCATTAATATTCCCCCTTGCTGTTTCCGCACAAGCGAGCTTGCGAGTGCGGAGGACCTAAGCAAGGGGGATATTAATGCGAATGGTCGAGGTGACAGGATTCGAACCTGTGGAAGCCTTCTTCGAAATGATTGACATTACTGCGTTTCCAAGCTGTGTAATAATGTTAGAAGTAAAATTAGAAGTAAAATTACTCCGCTTTTTTCTTGTTGAAAGCAGTTTGATATATCGGTGTGATAGAAAGCTTCTGTGCTGCCTCGTGTGCTTCCTCGGAGATAACATGTGAACCATATATTGAGTGTCCATCAGTTTTCTCGCTATGTCCGAAGACCGATTTAATCACTCTGTCAGGTAGATATGCTTCGGTATGCGTGTAGAAAGTGTGACGCAGGGAGTAGGGAGAGGTATTATCCGGGAGTCCTTTGCGTTTTACTATAGCTCTCCAGCATCTTCGGACGGCTTCCTGTCTTGCCTTACATCCGATCTGATTGCAGAATATCCATTCGGAGTCAAGATATTCCGTTTCTGCGATTTGTTCTTCGAGGATCCTCTTAACTTCTGGAGTTAGCTCCATTGCTCGATGTGCGTTCTTGTTCTTGCCGGGAGTGATCATTCCTCTGGCATTAACGGATCTGTTTATCACGACGAGTCCGGTCTCCGGGTCGTAATCGCTTTTCTGGAGCCCCAGTACTTCCCCCGGACGCCATCCGGTAAGGACCTCGATCATCAGGGCTCGCTCGTACCACAGGCCTGTAGGATTCTTAAACAGTTTCTCTATATCTGATAGTTGGAGTATTTCCTTTCCCTTCGTAGGAGCTCCTGATGGAATGTATAAACCATTGGGATAGTCTTTGAAGTAATGCCTCGGAACTGCCCATTTGCAGAAGGTCATGATAACACCCCTTATATTGTTCAAATATTTCTTGGAGAGTTTCTTAGTCCTCTGGTATGTAGTACCATCCTTACGAACAAATACAGTAGGCTTAGCGTTATTGATGATATCCTGCCAATCATCCAGAGTTATCCTGGAACATTTGTAATTGCCGATAGCAGGCAGAATGAATACTCTTCCCACGCTCTCGATATTTACCAACTGTTCATTATCCCCAAATCGAGCTCGATATTCCTTTACGTAGGTATTGAAGGCGCTACTGATAGTAGAATTGCTCGTGTTTACACAACCGGATTCAATCCACTCTGCAGCCTTTTCGCGGCAGATCCGTTTGCCTGGCATACCCTTCAGGCTGGACGTGAATTGCTTTCTTCTGCCTTTGATCATAATGGACAGGATCCATTTCTTGTTTTTTGCATCCCACTTGGGTTGTGGGATATTGTGATGTTGATACATTGTACATTCCTCCTCGTTATTAAAATATGTAGGAATGTGGTACAATGAACGTGGAATTGCCAGTACGTTCGTTCACTGTACACACGATTCCTTTCTTGCCTTCTCCGATGGTGGTGCATTGGGGAAGGTTTTTATTTTGTAGTTTTCGAAGGATCGGGCCAAACACTCATTAATCCATCAATGTGTTCAAATAAATTGTCGTTTATTTTAGTCCACATCGGATCCAATATGAAATCAATGCCTTCTCTTCGAGCCGTTTTTGCTGCAGGAACAAAATCGCTATCGCCTGCAATCAATATTATTCGATCAACCTGCTTCTTATATGCTAGAGAAGCAATATCGATACCAATCTTCATATCAACGCCCTTCTGCTTGATATTTAATTCAAAATCGTTCACTTTAATATCTTCAAGTTTGATCTTCCCCAAAAACAAGTTTTTTGTTACTGAAGGTTTAAGATTGTAATTAGAATAAGTAGATAATTCTCCCAACCTTAATGCAACTTTTCGAGTTTTCCTAAGTTCATTAAACATTGATTCCGTCCAGTCAAATGAATCAGATTTACCAAGATCTACATTTTGTTTGCTTAGAGGATGAAAGACATAACGCTTATTCAATGGCATACAATCATAATAGAAAATGCGATAAAGTGTTTGTTTTTCTTCATTTTTGCTACCATCGTAATTCTTGCCGTTTATATGCGACATGCAATATTGAAATAATTCTTTTGCGCGATCTTTTCCTGAAAGCTCACCCTTTAATACTTTGGCTCTCTTCCTGTAAAAACCACCATCTACTAAAATAGCTGTCCTAATCATATCGACCTCCACAAATAGTAATGCCCAGGAATTCTGCTCTCCCTCTGATAGTTAGGGCGCTTACTGTCCTGGGCGGTTAAACTTATTAACAAAAGCCGAAGCTTTTGTATGTATATTCTATAATCACCCGAGGATCCCGTCAAGCAACCATTCAGAAATGCCACATTTTATTCATAACTTCCCCCTGAGTTCAACCACCTTTCCGATGATCGTTACCGGCATGTTGATAACATCATCTTTGGTATATATCATGGGTGCATATTTGCTATTCAAGGATACCAGCATGATGCAGTCTGACTGCTTAACCAATCTTTTGCAGGTAGCATAGTCACCATTTACACAGGCGATGATAGTGTCACCGGAATCAGCATCTTCTTGCTTCCTGACGATTACCACATCACCATCGCAGATCCTGGGCTCCATTGAATCACCCTTTATTCTCAGACCGAAAAACTCTCCCTGGGAAGCGAGCTCTTCAGGAATTTCCTCATAATCGATTATATTTTCGATAGCATTGAGAGGAATGCCTGCTGCAACATCGCCAAGAACAGGGATCTTTACAGAAGAGGCCTTGCTACCGATTGTTTCCAAAAGAATAATGGGTTGAGCTGAGTACTCCCTTTTCCCCCTTAAAACATCAAGACTAACATTGAAATAATCTGCTATTTTTTCTTCAGTCTCGAAATTCGGCTGTCGTTCGCCGGTTTCGTACATACCAATAGTAGAGGGCTTTACTCCAATCTTACTGGCAAGTTCAGCCTGAGATAGTTCTTCCTTTTCTCGGAAGTATTTCAACATATCTTTGAATTTGTTCATATGACATTCCTTTCTTATGTAATAAATCAAGTATATACACGAACTGTGAAAAATTCAACAACAAAATTCACAAAGTGTGTTGACAAACTTTCAGGCATGATTTAAACTCTAATCACAAAACGTGAAGAAAGGAGAAATCCAAGTGGCACAGACAATAGGACAGAAGTTATCTTCACTTAGAGGAGACAGATCACAAAGAGAAGTCGCTGAAGCAATTGGAATAAGCGTTTCAGCGCTTTCGATGTATGAACTGGACCAGAGGATCCCCAGGGATGAGATTAAAGTTAGAATATCTAATTTTTATCAGACGCCTATTGGGGATTTATTTTTTGCCCATGACACTCACGAAGTGTGAAGAAAGGAGCAAACAGTGAACGGACTTGTTATAACACCACAACAAGCAGAAGTTCTGGCATCGATCTTCCGACCGATGATCCAGGAAGAAGTGCGAGCATCCAGAGACGCGGAACTGGAGAGAGCTGACAAAGAGATTACTCAAGCCAAGGAAAGCATAAGACCCATGAAGTACGGAAAGTATTGCACATATCCAAAGCTTCGCAGGATCTACAGCACATACGAGGAAATCGGCAATGTGATCAACAAGGGAGTGGCAGCGGTAAACAGCCGCATGACCGGGAAAATAGCATTCACGGTCAGGGAGAAGGAACTTCTGCTTCGCAACAAGGGTATCGAACCTACAGCAGAGAACAAAAGGAAGTACTTCGATATCGGCAAGAAGGAGGTGAGGAGATGAACATATTCGGAATCTCACTAGAGGATGCTACAGCTCACATGGGTGATGTTATTTACGGATTGGCACCCGGAGACAAGATAGAAGTCGATGAACTCATGCTGAATTCTCTCCATGCCATTCTGGACGTAGCTGAGAACAAGGTTGAGGAACGAAAGATCCAGATCGGAGGGTTCTGATGACTTTCATAGAACTTATTAAGGATCTCATCGGATTAGAGCGTCGCAAACACCAGCGTCGCGTTGAAGATTTGAGAAGAGTTGAACCATACAGATTCCCGGTATTCGGGACGCAGATAAGAAAGGAATGATTATATATGAGCATTAAGATCAACAAGTTGGAGATAGAGAATGTCAAGCGCGTCAAAGCTGTCAAGATCGAACCCGGCAAGGAAGGTCTCACCGTTATCGGCGGTAAGAATGGACAGGGTAAAACATCTGTACTTGACTCTATCGCCTGGGCTCTTGGCGGCGACAAGTACCGTCCTGCAGACGCCAAGAACGCGGACTCTGTTCTCCCCCCAACATTGAAGGTAGTTCTCTCAAACGGACTTATCGTGGAGAGGAAGGGAAAGAACTCTGATCTGAAGATTACTGATCCCTCGGGTCAGAAGTCCGGTCAGACTTTGCTTGACAGCTTCATTAGCAAGCTTGCGCTGGACCTTCCCAAGTTCATGGAGAGCTCCGGTAAGGAGAAGGCCAAGATGCTTCTTCAGATTATCGGGGTGGAAGAAGAACTCGAGAAACTTGATCGCGAGGAACAGGAACTATATCAGGAGAGGTTGGTTCTCGGTAGAGATGTCGAAAAGAAGAAAGCTCTCGCAGCAGAACTAACATACTATCCGGATGTACCGAAGGACCTTATGTCTCCCTCAGAACTGATTAAGCAGCAACAGGATATTCTTGCTAAAAACGGTGAGAACCAGCGAAAGCGGGACCGTGTCGAACAGCTGTTGCACGAGTGTGCATTTGCATATGGTGAGGTCAAGGCACTTGAACAAAAACTTGCCGAAGCAAAACAGAAGCATAAAAACCTTGAAGCTGATCTGAAGATTGCCGAGACAGATGCAAAAGATCTGCAGGATGAATCTACAGTGGAACTTGAGGCGAATATCAAAAACATCGATGAGATCAATGTAAAGATCCGCGCTAATCAGGATAAAGAGCGTGCGGATCAGATTGCGAAGGAAGGTCAGGCACTATATGACGATCTCACCGTCAAAATCGAACAAATCCGTAAGGATAAGATAGACCTTCTTAATGGAGCAGATCTTCCGCTCGAAGGATTATCTGTCAAAGATGGCGAGCTGACATATAAAGGTTTTACCTGGGGAGATATGAGTTCTTCAGAACAGCTCCGTGTCGCCACCGCAATCGTAAGGAAGCTTAACCCGGAATGCGGTTTTGTTCTCATCGACAAGCTTGAGCAGATGGACATCGACACCATGAACGAGTTTGGCAAGTGGCTTGAATCAGAAGGCCTGCAGGCTATAGCCACCCGAGTCTCGACCGGAGATGAATGCAGCATCATTATCACCGACGGTTATGGCGGAGATGTTGACCCGGAGTCTGTGAAGCACTGTGCACCTCCGGATACAAAAGAAGATTGGAAATGGTAAGAAAGGAGAACCAGATTCATGAATATATCTAACGGAATAAAGCCGCATGCCATTAAGGCTGTACTCTATGGTACTGATGGTATAGGGAAGACGACTTTTGCATCGAAGGCACCGTATCCTCTTTTTATTGATACAGAGGAGTCGACCAAAGACATTAACGTAAGACGCGTAGATCCTTCCCCTAAGACTTGGATGGAACTTGCTAACTATGTTATGGAAGTCAGAAACTCTGACGTTGAACTTTGCAAGACTTTGGTAATCGATACAGCTGATTGGGCAGAGCGTATGTGTATCAAGCACATATGTGACAAGAACCAGAAGTCTGGCATAGAGGACTGGGGATATGGCAAGGGTTATACATATGTCTATGAAGAGTTCGGCAAGCTTCTTAATGCCCTTACAGATATCGTCAACAAGGGTATCAATGTAATTCTTATTGCACATGCTGCTCTGAAAAAGTTTGAACAGCCGGATGAGAACGGTGCTTACGACAGATACACGCTGAAACTCAACGATACGCCTAAGACATCAATAGCAAATATGGTGCGCGAATGGGCAGATCTTGTGCTGTTTGCGAACTATAAGACCTATGTGGTCGACGTCGAGGGGAAAAAGAAGGCTCAGGGTGGTCAGAGGGTAATGTACACGACACATCACCCCGCTTGGGATGCGAAAAACCGTTTTGGTCTTCCGGATGAACTTCCGTTCGAATTCGACCAGATAGCCAGGTTGTTTTTGATATCGGATTCAAATCCGAAGCACGAGCAGAAACCCGTTAAGGAAGCATCTTCATTTGACAATGATGAGCTCCCGTTCGAGATATCAGATGATCTTCCGTTTGAAATAACAGATGATGCTGAAAAAAAGTGCTTCGATCCTCAGATCACAGATCCGAATTTCCCGGAGAAGCTTCTTCCGCTCATGATGGCCAAAGCGGTCACGGAAGCGGACATCAGAAAGGCGGTTGCCTCTAAGGGCATTTGCCCGGAAGACATGCTCGTCAGCAAGTATCCGCCACAGTTTATCGACGGAATGTTGATAGCACAGTTTGACAAAGTATACGACCAGATTCTTATTAACAGAAAGGCAGGATGATAATATGGCAGGATTTGATAATGTAAACGATCAGGGACACGAACTGGATTGGGATGATGAGATCACCAAAGACTCTACAGAATTCTCTTTGTTGCAGCCCGGTAAGTATCCGTTCAAGGTAAAGACTTGGAACAGAGGACAGTATAACGGAGGGGCCAAGCTTCCGGCTTGTAAGATGTGTGAGCTGGAGATCATCGTGTGGGATCCTCAAACCGGTGATGAAACATTGATCAAGCACAGGCTTTATCTCCACTCAAAGACAGAAGGTCTTCTTTCGCAGTTCTTTGTATCGATTGGCCTTAAGAAGCACGGTGAGACACTGAAGATGCAGTGGAACAAGGTTACCGGTGCTACCGGCATCTGCAAAGTCTATATTGATGAATATACCGGCAATGACAGTGAGAAGCATAAAGCCAATAAGATTAAGAGCTTCTGTGATCCCGAGAAGGCGGATAATACCACTATGGCTTCACAGGCCCCGACCGCTCCTGCACAACCTCAGGCAAATGGCTTCGGAGGCTTCGAATCATGGAATTAAGACCTTATCAGGATGAGGCCAGAGTTCGGATAGAGGAAGAATGGGATTCCGGGAATCGTAAGACTCTCCTGGTTCTTCCGACAGGATGCGGCAAAACGGTCGTATTCGCCAAGGTCGCTGAAGATCAGGTTCGTGAAGGTAGAAAAGTACTTGTTCTTGCACACCGTGGTGAGCTCCTGCAACAGGCTTCGGATAAGATCTATTCAGTGACCGGTCTCATGACAGCTGTCGAGAAGGCAGAAGAGTCTTGTATCGGATCCTGGTATCAGATCGTGGTTGGATCCGTTCAGTCCATGATGCGTGAGAATCGCCTCAAGCAGTTTTCAGAAGATTACTTTGGAACCATTATTGTTGACGAGGCTCACCATATTCTCTCTGACGGGTACCAACGCGTTATGGAACACTTCCCTCAAGCGAACATTTTGGGAGTTACAGCTACACCCGATCGCGGTGATATGAAGAACCTCGGCCAGTTCTTCAACACTCTGGCATATGAATACACTTTGCCGAGAGCAATCAAAGAAGGGTATCTGTCACCGATAAAGGCGCTTACGGTCCCTCTGAAGCTCGATCTCAGTCACGTCAAGATAAGTCAGGGAGATTTCTCTGTCGGCGATATCGGAACAGCTCTGGACCCGTATCTGGAGCAAATAGCGGACATCATGCTGGAGCATTGCCGGGACAGGAAGACTGTCGTGTTCCTGCCCCTCATAAAGACTTCTCAGAAGTTTTGCGCGATCCTCCGTAAGAAAGGATTCAGTGCAGCTGAAGTAAACGGCGAGTCTGTTGACCGTTCAGAAAAGCTTGCCGCATTCGATCGCGGTGAGTATAACGTGCTCTGCAACTCTATGCTCCTGACAGAAGGCTGGGACTGTCCATCTGTTGACTGTATCATCGTGCTCCGGCCTACCAAGATCAGATCACTGTATTGCCAGATGGTCGGGCGAGGCACCAGGCTGCATCCCGGTAAGGATCATCTTCTTCTGCTGGACTTCCTTTGGCATACCGAAAGGCATGAGCTTTGTCATCCGGCACACTTGATATGTGAGAACGATGAAGTGGCCAGACGCATGACCAAGAATCTTGAGATGACAGGTATGCCTGAAGATATCGAAGCAGCTGAGCAGGCTGCAGCTGAGGATGTCGTTGCGGCCAGGGAGGAAGCGCTTGCGAAAAAACTGGAAGAGATGAAGAGAAGGAAACAGAAACTCGTGGATCCGCTCCAGTATGAAATGTCGATCCAGGCGGAGGACCTTGTGAACTATGTTCCGGTGTTTCCGGCCGAGATGGCACCACCCTCGGACAAGCAGCTTAAAGCTTTAGAGAAGTTCGGTATTCTGCCGGATGTCGTTGAGAACTCCGGCAAAGCGTCCATGCTTCTTAACCGATTGGCCAAACGTCGTGATGAAGGTCTGGCTACTCCTAAGCAGATACGATTTCTTGAGGCAAGAGGATTCAATCACGTCGGAACTTGGACGTTTGTTTCTGCGAATAAGATGATCTCGCGAATCTCAGCCAACGGGTGGAGGATTCCTAATGGTGTGGTACCTAAGGAATATGTTCCGGGAGGTGCTGCATGAGTGAGATAAATCTTACCGAATTGCTGGATTATATCGATCCGTCTCAATGCAATTATCAAGAATGGGTTCAGGTAGGCATGGCACTTCATTCTGAAGGCTATTCCTGTTCTGTCTGGGATATGTGGTCGCAGAGGGACTCTTCCAGATATCATCCGGGAGAGTGTGATAAGAAGTGGTCTTCTTTCGGCTCTTATGGCGGTACCGGTGTATCCGGTGCGACAATCACCCAGATGGCCAAGGAGTGTGGTTGGATGCCACATCGTCGCGACGATGACGAAGGTCATGAGCTTGACTGGGATGATGTCATTACGGATGACGGTGACGATCTTACCATCATTAACAAGAACTGGATGGAGATCAAAGAGATAGAGGAGCCGAATAACTGGGACCCGATATCTGACCTTACCAATTATCTTGAAACTCTATTTCAGCCTGATGAGATAGTCGGATATGTTACCGATACTTGGCAGAACACCGAGGGTAAGCATCTTCCGTCCAAGGGAGCATATACCAGAACGGCCGGAGATATCATCCGGGATCTTAAGAAGTATAAGAATATCGGCGAGGCTCTGGGCGACTACAACGATGAAGTAGGTGCCTGGATCCGGTTCAATCCTCTGGACGGTCAGGGCGTCAAGAACGATAACGTTACCGAGTTCAGATATGCGTTGGTCGAATCAGACACAATGGATCTTGCGCAGCAGAATACTATTATTCGTGATCTGGAGCTTCCTGTGGCGTGTCTCGTGCATTCCGGCAAGAAATCCATCCATGCCATTGTCCGTGTCGATGCAGCATCGTACGAGGAGTACAGGAAGCGTGTGGACTTCATCTACGATGTCTGTAAGAAGAACGGTCTGAAGATAGATACACAGAACAGGAATCCGTCAAGGCTTTCACGTATGCCGGGCGTTATGCGTAACGGTCATAAACAGTTTCTTATTGCTACCAATATCGGTAAGAAGGATTTCGATGAATGGAAAGAGTGGATCGAGGCAGTCAACGACGATCTTCCGGATCCTGAAGCATTGTCTGATGTATGGATAGACATGCCGCCTCTTGCAGATCCTCTTATCGATGGTGTACTGCGAAAAGGTCACAAGCTGCTTCTTGCCGGTCCTTCGAAAGCGGGTAAGTCATTCGCACTGATCGAACTGTGCTGCGCAATTGCAGAAGGCAGAGACTGGTTAGGATGGAAGTGCGCTCAGGGCAAGATCCTTTATGTCAATCTGGAGCTCGACAGGGCTTCGTGCCTGCATCGTTTCCATGATGTATATGAGAGCCTGGGATGGCGTCCTCAGAATGTTTCCAATATCGATATATGGAATCTGAGAGGATCTTCCTTACCTATGGACAAACTCGCTCCGAAACTTATACGTCGTGCCCAGAAGAAGGAATACATAGCTGTAATTATCGATCCCATCTACAAGGTAATCACGGGTGACGAGAACTCTGCAGACCAGATGGCACACTTCTGTAACCAGTTCGATAAGGTCTGTAATGAACTCGGATGTGCGGTGATCTACTGTCACCATCACTCAAAGGGACACCAGGGCGAGAAAAGGTCTATGGACCGTGCGTCAGGATCCGGTGTGTTTGCACGTGATCCGGATGCCCTCATCGATCTTATTGAACTGGAGATAACGGACGCTTTGGCCAAACAGCAGCGCGAATCTGCAGCGTGCAATATTATCTGCAATTATTTGGCAGAAAAAATGCCGGACTGGGAAGACCAAGGATTTATTTCTGAAGACGATAAGCTGTCATTCCATAAGATGCAGAAGTTTGTCGATGATAAGTGCTCCTGGGCCCAGAAGAGCGAGATCCAGATCGCGATCAACGAGAAGAACAAGGAACTCGATGCACGTACAGCGTGGCGCATTGAAGGCACTCTTCGTGAATTCCCGAAGTTCGCTCCGGTCAATCTCTGGTTCAACTATCCCGTTCATCAGATTGATGATATCGGCGTACTATCCGATCTTGACGCAGAAGGTTCCAAGCTTCCCTGGCAAAAGGCTATGGAGAAGCGTAAGGATCCAGAGGTCAAGAAAAAGAAACGTCAGCAGGAGTTCGAGAATGCTTTCGAGGCGGTCAGCTCCTTGAACGATGGCGGTGAGGTCACGGTGCAGGATCTGGTCGAGTATCTTGGGTGTACTGATCGTACTGTATGGAGACGAGTTAAGGAGTCTGAAGGTCGTTTTTACACCATTAAGAACAAGAGCAAAGATGGCAAACAAGACATGTCATTTGTTCGGAAAAAATGAGCGAAAACCGTGCGACGACAAAAACATGTATATAAATATACATTTCGAAAAATGTCGCACGGCTCCAACAACAGCCAGCTTATGAGTGTACCGAGTAGTCGTGCGTCTACGCTCACGCACGACGACTACTACGGACACCATACATAAGCTATACGCAATCAGCAAAGAGCGAATAATTACGGAGGTACCAAACATGAAAAATAATAAGTGCAGTTCAGTAGTAATGATATCAAGATCACAGCTGCATCCGCACCCGGATAACCCGCGTAAGGACTTAGGAGATCTGGATGAGTTAAGAGAGTCTATTCGTGAGCATGGTGTTATGCAGAATCTGACAGTTATTCCAAAGCCGCTGCCGTGCATCGATGAATTTTATATTCTGATAGGTCACAGACGTTACGCAGCATCTGAAGGAATACTTACAGAACTTCCCTGTGTGATAGTAGAGGATCTGTCAGACCGGGAACAGATTGGAATAATGCTCTGTGAGAATCTGCAGCGTGCTGATCTGACCTTTATCGAGCAGGCTCACGGATTCCAGATGATGATGGATCTTGGTGACACGGTTAAATCAATAAGCGAGAAGACCGGGTTCTCCGAAGCTACCGTAAAACACAGACTGGAGATTGCGAAGCTTCCGAAGAAGGTCATCGAAAAGGTTGAGAAGGAAACGTCCTGGCAGATTAATATCAGCGACTACATCGCATTGGAGAAGGTCAAGAATCTTAAGGATAGATCTGAGATCTTGGGAGAATCTAGTAATTCCGAGGATCTTGAGTGCAATATCAATAGATATCTTCGAGATAAAAAGATCGAAGAGAACACATTAAAGATCAGATCGCTTTTTAATGAGCTCGGGATCAAGGAGGTAAAAGTAAATCTCAGCTGGAATGATGAGTACAAGAAACTACAATTTGGTAAGAATAAAAGTCCTTTCATTTATATCGAAGATTTCGATTATGAAGATCTCGAGACCACGATTAGGACCCGACAGTCCAAGACTAAGAACGAGATAGTCTGCCAATTCTCATATTCCTGTATCTATATCGCCGAGAAGCTGCCGAAGAAAAAGGATAAGAAAAAGACAAAGGCTGAACTTGAGAGGGAAAGATTAAAAGAGAACGAGAAGGCTCTCACAGATGCCAGGAAGCAGATCTGCATCGAGTTCGCGAATGGCATCCTTGATATTGATCCCGATCGGTTAAGGAAACTCGAAAAAGAACAGGTCTTGATCCCCATGATTACAAATCTTTGGGAACTCATGGAGAGGGCTGAGATGAGTTTATATTCATATACGATGAGACTTGAGCAGTCACTCTGTAAGTCTGAACTTAAGCCCTTAGTTGAAAAGTATGAAGATCTTCATATTGTCCAGAAGATGATGACTCGAATCGTAATTGCTCTCAGTGATAGACATGGAAGAGATTTCTGTGATTGGCAGAACAAACCTGAAAAGAATCATCTTAAGATCTTTGATGACTTTTACGATGTTATGTATGGCATGGGATTAAGGCTTTCCAATGAATTCGAGCTGATTCTCGAGGGATCCTCGAATCTGTATGAGCCTGAAGACGAAGAGGAGGAATGATATGGAATTTTTCATGCCGATGAGGATCCCTACTGCTACTGCTCAGGAGAAGAAGATCAACAGGAAGACAGGAACCATATACCCGGATGCTACTGTTAAGGCAGCTAAAGAGAAGTACTTAGCTCATCTGGATGCATTTAAGCCTGATACACCATTGAAGGCCCCCATCATGCTTATGGTCATATTCTACTTCCATTCGGATAAACATCCGGACAGGGAGCCTAAGATTACTAAACCTGATACAGATAATATGATCAAGCTCCTGAAGGACTGCATGACTAAGAAGGGATTTTGGAAGGACGACGCATACGTTACTTACGAGATTATCGGCAAGTACTGGACTACAGGAACAGAAGGCATCTACATAAAAGTCAACAATAGAGAGGAAGTGTAAATATGTCAACAGCTGTACAGATCACATTTATCATTTGCGGAACGATCATCATTTTGGCGATCATCGGCGGTTTCAACAAAAGTAAGAAAGGGTGATCTTCAATGAGAGATATGTCTTTCTACGAATTTAAATCCAGATTCTATGACGTCAGGATCAACTCCAGAGAGATCAATTCCCTAAAAAAATCATTGGATACGATAGCTGATGATATTCTCGGGACAGTAACTTCCGGAGCTGTCGACTACAGCAAGGATCGGATTCAGCATCAGACTGAACCGGATGTTGCGATCATCAATGCGATATACCGGATCGATGAAGAGAAGAGGATTATGCTTGCACGTTTGTCATACCTGAAGGAACAGAATGCATGGGCTGAAGAGATGATCTATTCTCTGGACGGTATAGGAAGGGAAGTCCTGAGACTCTACTATCTGGAAAGCCTGTCAATGGAACAGGTAAGCAAAAGGCTGAACTATTCAACCAGTCATTGCTGGAGACTCTGGAGAGAGACTTTGTATCGGTTATACAGAGGAAGGTCATCATGAGCACGCTTGCCAGATATATGGGCAGAAGTGAATACCTAGGTGAAGTGGTAAAGGAAACAGACTTTTATTACATGGTTCGGGTATTCCCAGATAAAAACACCAAGGAGCACACTATATCTATTCCGAAGTGGCAGGTCGTAACAGAGGACACTACAGATATTACCAATTTTCTAGGAGGTAGACAAAAATGAAAAACAAAATAGCATTAGTAATTAACACAGTATGCATTACATGCCTTATCATGGGCTTCCTTGTTGGTTGTACACAGGCGGAGAGAGCAAGCTATAATCTGTCTATGGAAGCTGACAACTTCAACATCGTTAGAAGGGTGACGGTGATCGACTGTATTACCGGAGACACACTCTTTCAGATGGTCGGGAAGCTTTCGATCATGGCTGATACCGATGATAATCAGCTTGAGATAACGGTTGAGGATGATGGAACTTATCAGAAGCACATTATTGGACTGTCTGATAACGTTACATATGTTATCGAAGATCTGAACCTTGGAGCCAATGATGTCAGCAACTACAGATATACGATCAACTTCAATCCCAAGATGTGGATTCCTGTTGATGCAGAAACGATTGATTAAGAAGTCGGACAACAAAAAACATAAAATGAGAGAAAATGAGAGTAAATGAGAGTAAAAATAATGTTATCCTGATAGTGTCTAATTATTGAGGGTATCGCCGAAAGGCGGTGCCCTTTTCCTTTGGGAGTTTGAATATGATTGATTCTGAACCGATATACTGCATATCAGAGGAGTATGGCGCTCTGGGAGCTGAGGTCCTGCAACTTAAGAGACAGGATCTGCTTGATCTGGGTGTAGCCGTAGGATTCATATCATCTTCCAAGAAGAAGACCAGAGGGAAAACACAACTCGTGTACGGGGAGTGCAAGAAGGTTCCGGAGATCTGGAAGCTGTACTGCCCTTATGATTTCGTGATCATTATTTACGATCTCAACTGTGACCACCTCGATGACAAACAAATGAAGATACTGATGTGGCACGAGCTGCTGCATATCGGGATCGATGATAAAGGAGAGCCTTATGTCAAACCTCATGATGTTGAAGAGTTCGACGATATTATCAAGGAGTACGGATTGAGGTGGGACTCTTAGAGAGGAGGTAACCTATGGCGAAAGGCAAGTATCAACGCTGGCTTACGCCTGAAGGATTACTTCTGATCGAAGGATGGGCCAGAGACGGCCTGACCGATGAAGAGATCGCTAAGAACATGGGAATAAATGTTGCTACTCTTTATCGATGGCAACATTCTTATTGCGAGATTTGCGAGGCCATAAAAAAGAACAAGGAAGTAGCCGATCGAGAGGTCGAGCAGGCACTCTTCCGTAAGGCAACCGGTTATAAGGCGAAAGAGGTCATACGGGAAAAGCAGTGGAACCGTACTACAGGTCAGTATGAAATGGTCACTGTAAAAGAAGTCGAGAAGGATGTAGCTCCGGATACGACAGCTCAGATCTTCTGGCTCAAGAATAGGAAACCGGATCAGTGGCGTGACAAGCGCGAGGTCCTTACGGAGAACTCTTCAGAACTCAGCAAGATAGATGATCTGACTTGCAAGGTGTTCTCCGCAGATGATGACAGAGATCTTGGTGCGTTCCTGGGAGAAGGTGACACGCATGAGTAAGTATGCACCGTTTACAAAGAAGCAGGCCGCATACATCAGACGGAGCGGATCCTGCTGGCTCAACGTGGCCGAAGGCGGTAAGCGTGCCGGAAAGAACGTGATCAATATCATTGCATTCGCGATGAATATTGAGGTCACGACAGACAAGATCCACTTAGCTGCCGGAGTTACGCACGGTACGGCGAGGATGAACATCATCGACTCGAACGGGTTCGGGCTGAAGCATTACTTCCGCGGAAGATGCCGGGAAGGAAAGTATGAAGGGTTAGATGCTCTGTTCATAATGACGGCCAAGGGCGAGAAGATCGTACTGATCGCGGGCGGTCAGAAGATAAATGATGCAGCTCGTATCAAAGGATTCTCGCTCGGATGCGTGTATATAACAGAGGCTAACGAGTGTCACAAAACATTCATACAGGAATGCTTCGATCGTACGCTGGCAGCAGGCAGACGAAGGATCTTCATGGACCTGAATCCGAAGCCGCCCAGACATTGGTTCTATCAGGAGATAGAATCCGTACACAAGGAGAATCAAAGCAAGGATCCTAATTACGGTTATAACTACCAGCACTTCACGATAGCCGATAACCTCTCGATCTCTGATGACAGGATCAGGGAGATCATCAAGACGTACGATCAGAAGAGCCAGTGGTTCAAGGCTGATATCCTCGGAAAGCGCACGACGGCTTCAGGAATCATCTACACGGGCTTTAGTAAGGCGGTAGAGATAGACCTGAAGGATATCGTCGAAAAGCTTCCTGACGGCACCTATGACCGTAAGATATCGTTTATTGACTTCTCGGTAGGAGTCGATGTCGGTGGTACGGATGCGACGGTAGCCACGTTGAACGGATTCGCATCCGGATATAGTCAGGTCGTAGCGATAGACGGGTATTACCATAAGCAGGGGATTGAGCACGGAATGGACCATGCTCAGTACGCAGCTGCGATCGCACAATTCGTCCTGAAGTGGACGAAGGTTTACCCGAAGCTTAAGACATGTACCGTGTTCTGCGAATCGGCAGACAAGCTATTCAGACAGGCCTTGAGAAAGGCTCTGGATGATGTCGGCCTTCAGAGCATGATCATAGTGCCGTCCTATAAGAAGGAAGGCATAGTTGACAGGATCCACCTTCAGGAGATCCTGATCAACCAGGGCAGAAAGAAGATCGCATCCCATATGCGGCAGTGGCTCGATGCATACGAACAGGCGTGCTGGGATGAGAAGGAATACTTAGAGAAGGATTGGGTCAGAGTGGATGACGGGAGCTATCCTGTTGACTGCCTCGACTCGGACGAATATTCAATACAGCCGTTTAAGCAGCTTCTGCTAGCGGCGTAAGGAGGAGAGCATGGGCGCAGTAAAAGAGATGATCAAGCGGTGGCTTGACATCAAGCCTGCAGAGAATCAGCGTATAACGATCGATGCTGATATGTCACATCAAGATGCGTGCTTTGAGTACAATCTCTGGTATCGTGGCAGCGCTTCAGAACTTGATCAGTTCTATAAGAGCTTAACTACGGTGCATGATGATGTGGTCAGAGCTAAGTTCTGGGCAGCTGTACCGTCAAGAGGTAACAGGCTGAGGAAGATCCACAGCGGCCTTCCGGGGCTTATGGTGGATATGCTGACATCGATAGTCATTACAGATCTTAATGCTATTGAAGTAACGGATCCGGATGTCTGGAACGATACCTGGCAGGAGATCAGTGAAGACAATAACTTTGTCGATACGGTATCACAGGCGATCGGTGATGTTCTTGTTCAGGGGGACGGGGCTTGGAAGATATCATTCGATAAGGATATCTCGGACTATCCCATTATAGAATTCTATCCGGCAGACCGTGTTAAGTTCGAGAAGAAACGCGGAAGGATAAACAAGATTATCTTCAACACCCGTTACTATGTAGAAGCGACACGTAAGGTCTATTACCTAGAGGAACACTACACCAAGGGCATGATCGAGTATCACCTCTTCGATGAAAACGGGAACGAGGTCAGCCTCGATAGTGTTCCGGATCTTAAGGGCCTGAAGACGATCACCTGGGAAGATGATTTTGTAATGGCTCTCCCGATGATGTTTTACAAGTCAGCCAAGTTCCCCGGTCGTGGCCGTTCCATCTTCGACAGGAAGACGGACGCCTTTGATGCGTTTGATGAAGCCATATCACAGTGGCAGGATGCATTGAGGATCGGAAGAGTCAAGACATATATCCCGGAGACGATGATCCCGAGAGATCCGAACACCGGAAAGGCTATGGAGCCGAATGCTTTCGACAATCAATTTATAGCACTTAAGAGCTCCATGTCAGAGAACTCTAAGGATACGATCACGGTTGAAGCTCCGCATATCGATTACGACGGACTTCTGGCCACGTATATCAATACCCTGGATATGTGCTTACAGGGGATCATCAGTCCCAGCACGTTGGGTATCGATGTGAAGAAACTCGACAATGCTGAAGCGCAACGCGAGAAAGAGAAGGCTACTCTCTACACGAGAGATACCATAATCGATACACTTAACGATGTCTTACCGGAGCTCGTAAAGAATGTCCTGGCTGTCTATGCGACCCTCTATGACATGGGGATCGAGGACACGGATGTTGCCGTGACGTTCGGCGAGTATGCGAACCCGTCGTTCGAGGCTCAGGTCGAGACTCTGGGTAAGGCCGCATCTTCCAACCTGATGAGCACGGAGACACAGGTCGAGGAACTCTGGGGTGATACGAAGGACGAAGAGTGGAAGAAAGCGGAGGTCGAGAGGATAAAGGCAGAGAAGGGGATAGCAGACGGTGGTATCGAACCGCCTGCCCCGGAAGAATACGCAGTGTAATAACATCAGGAGGTACCAATGACCTGGGAAGATATTGGCGACATCTTCCAGGCTATGGAGGATGACCTTTTTGCAATGGCAATCCGCAACATGAAGAGGCACGAAGACTGGGAGAAGATGGAAGGCTTTAAGTGGACCCAGTGGCAGGCCGAACAGATAACCGGATTAAGAGAATATCGTAAGAATGTTGCTGGACTGACCAACAGTTACTTCGATAGAGCGAAAGCAGCTATTATCGAGTTCCTGAAGGAAGCCTACAAAGGCAGTGTTGATGATGCCAGAGGTTTTGCTGCATTGTTCGGAAAAAAGAGGATCCGTCCGGGTTTCTTCGGAGTGAACAGCAGTAAGCTGGATATCATCATCAATGAGGCAGTACAGAATATCGATACGAAACGATATGCAGCGATCAACAGGATGAACAGCGGATATACAGACTTCCTAAGGAAGGCTGATATCTACGCACAGTCAGGAAGCTATACGATACCTCAGGCGGTGGACATAGCTTCCAGAGACTTCCTGGCAGCAGGTCTTAACTGTGTTGAGTACAGGAACGGTAATCGTGTAAACATCGCATCTTATGCGGAGATGGCGTTGAGGACGAGTTCTTCCGAAGTCACCAGGCAGGCAAACGGCGATGTCAGGAACGAACTGGGTGAATACCTGGTCGTATCCAATGTGATCGGCATGACCTGTCCGATCTGCCAGGAGTGGCAGGGGAAGGTCATGATCGATGACGTGTACTCTGAAGGTAAGCCTGACGGGAAGCATAAGCTCGTATCTGAAGCAAAGGCAGCTGGCTTCCTTCATCCGAACTGCAGGCATCAGCTGTTCATGTACATTGAAGGAATCACGGAGATAGCAGAACTTCCCAACGATGTTGAAAACAAGGAACACTATAAGGCGGAACAGGAGCAAAGGAGACAGGAACGTGAGATAAGAAAGTACAAGAGACTCCGTGACGGGGCTGTGGATCCGGCAGATCGACAGAAATACGATGCCAGGGTTAAGGAATGGACGGCTAAGCATGATCAGTATCTGACCGAACACCCGTATCTGAGGAAGAATCCGAAGAGACTGGCACCAGGGTATACAGGTAACGGTAAGCCAGTGGTAATACAACATGGTGCTGTGTCGGGTGCTCTAAATGATAAAACAGATCCTTTTCATAGGCTTAGAGATAAGCAAGCGGAAAATATGTATGAGGAATTTAAGAACCGCAAAAAGGAAGGCGTTATTGCCAATATGGCAAAAAGTGCTAATGTTGATATTGAAACAGCTACAAAAGTGTATAAGCATTTATTTGAGGATCTCCACGAACTGGCAGATGGAGTAGGAACATTTCCTCCAGATTATGATATGGCCCAGTCGATGCAAAGACTGTTTAGCTGTACTAACGTTCAAGAACATGACGTTATCATGGTTTTGCACGAAGCAATGGAATATGATATAATGCAGTCACAGGGACTTCCGTATGATGTTGCACATGAAATAACTCAGAAGAAGTACAACTATAAAGAAGCACTACTAAAATGGAAGGAGGAAAACGGCTATGCTTAAGTACAAGTTGATAAGTCGCGATGGCGATGTTTTTGTATATGAGTATTGGGATCCGGCGGATAAAGGTCCGAGTGGAAGAGTGTCTTATAATGTTAAGACTCAAGAAGTAGCTATATTGTTCCTTCCTGAGTGGGATAAGTATAAATTCTTTCTTAGACATATGGTGCATATTTTGGATCATAATATTTCGAAAGGAATAGGAGTTGAATCCGGATCCTGTGCTTGGTATTGATTGACCTGCTGAAACCAGTGCATCGTTCAACCAGTAACTGACCAGACAACTTAACATAATCAACCAAAGAGGTTCGGTATCACAATGATCCCTGACCTCTTTTTCATTGGAGGTAAACATGGAAAAGAAATTCATTGATATTCTCGGACAACGATATCCGATAAGCTATGTTGATTGTGTTAACAAAGAAGAACCAAGAAAAGGTGAAATCAACTTCTTAACTCACGAAATACGAATAGATTCTACTATGCCAGAAGACCTTCAACAACAGACATTATTGCACGAGGTTCTACATGCGATAGGAGATTCATTAGGTATAGAGGAATTAGTAAATAATGAAGGTACAGTTCAGAGCTTAGCGACAGCTCTATACTGTACCTTCAAGAATCAGATCATTCCTAGAAAATGATTATTTCTTTTTCTTGGATGGTGTCTGAGATAACGCACTTCCAGCGGCAGTCTTAGAAGCCTTGCTGGTTCTTCCATCTCTCAGAACCTTAGAGGCTGCAGAAGCTGCTTTTGCAGAAGTCTGCTTTGTATTCTTAGGCATATATCCACCTCCTTATTCAAGTAATAATACTATTTTAACATTGTTGCTCCTTTCATATTACTCGGCTTTCCGCTTTTCGCCTGTAATATGAATATAGCATATAGATCTCTTCTGATCTTCGGGGCGGGATCGTGCCAACGGATACCGTCCCTTACACGGGACCTAAGAGCCTAAAGCTCTGCGGTCCCTTTTTCATGCCCAACATCCGGGCTTACAGGATGGAATATAGCCGACGGGCAATAAACGGAGGTACATCTATGTCAGAGATGAATGAACAGCAGTCCGCAAGATCCGGCGCCGAGAATTCGGGTGCCGAGAACAATACGAACGGCACAAACCCTAACGCCGGGGGTAACGGCGGTAACGACGGAGCTGCTACCGGTACAAAGCAGTATACGCAGGAAGACTTGGATAAGATTGTGACAGAGAGAACGGGCAGAGCTGAGAAGTCAGCTTTGAAGTCTTTCTTCCAGCAGCAGGGTCTTACTGAGGAAGAAGCTAATGCAGCTATAGCCGAGTACAAAAAGACAAAGGCAGAGAAGGCAGAGGCTTCAAAGAATGATGCCAAAGCACAGGCTGAACGTGCAGATGCTGCGGAAAAGACCGCTCAGGAAGCAATCGCAAAAGCGAATGCAGTAATGATTAAGGCAAATGCACAAATCATGGCTTCGAGCCTTGGTGTCAAGAGCAACAAGCTGGATTATGTGGTCAAGATGGCAGACCTTACCAAGATCACCATCGATGATGACGGTAATCCGGATGAGGCGGCTATCAAGGCTGCCGTTGAACAGGTCCTTAAAGATGTTCCGGAACTGAAGGATACGAAGGAGACTTCGGGATTCAAGATCGGAGCTGACGGGAATAAGGACAAGGGAGGTGATAACGATGACGCGATACGACGCGCTTTCGGACTTTCCCCCAACAAGAAATAAGCCATAAGGAGGAATAATAACATGGCAAATTCTATTGCACTTTTTAAGAAGTATGTACCTTTGCTTGATGAAGTTTATAAGAAAGCTTCTCTTACGTCTGTACTTGATGGCGATTCTGAACTCTTCCAGGCAGGTGCTAACGCTAACGAGATCATCGTACCCAAGCTTGAGATGCAGGGGCTTGCAGCGTACAGCCGTAACAGCGGTTATACTCAGGGCGATGTCACTCTCACTCACGAGACCAAGCAGTTCAACTACGAGCGTGGCCGTATGTTCAACGTTGACGCTATGGACAACGAGGAGACAGCAGGTATCGCATTCGGTAAGCTCGCCGGTGAATTCATCCGTACAAAGGTTGTTCCTGAGGTTGACGCTGTCCGTTTCGCACAGTATGCGGGCACATCCAACATCGGCGGTGCTTCCGCAAACCTTTCTTCAGGTGCGTGGTATGCAGCCGTTTCTGCTGCTATGGCAGAGATGGATAATGCTGAGGTTCCCGCTGAAGAGAGATATCTCTTTATCACACCTGCAGGTCTTAAGGATATCGAGGATATGGATACGACCAAGTCAAAAGCTTGCTTATCTTCTTTCGCCAAGATCACCAAGGTTCCGCAGAGCCGTTTTTACAGCAAGGTTGCTCTTGCTACTTCCGGAGCAGGCGGATACTCCAGGCACACAGATGGTAAGAACCTTAACTTCCTTATCGTTGCCAAGTCTGCAGTTCTTCAGACGGTCAAGCACCTGGCACCGAAGGTCATCACACCTGAACAGAATCAGGATGCTGACGCATGGAAGTTCGGTTACAGGATCTATGGCCTTAACGATGTCTATGAGAACAAGGTAGCAGGTATCTATGCTCATGTGGTGGCATCAAACCCCTCGTAAGCCCCTCGGTTGAGCCCGAGGACAGTGGGGCTACAATCTACGACTCGGCAGTGAGTGATCTTCAGAGCGGTGTTTCTGTTGTAGGGAATGCCGTAACAGGAACACTCAAGCATTATGATACTCCGAGCGCTCTGGTTAACTACTGGGGTGAAGGTAACTTCCTCGCCATGAAAGTTCTGGGAATCACCGAGGATATGACTTCCGTTAAGGTAGGTCTTAGACCTACATACGGTGGGCCGGGTGGAACCACTCCCATTGATGATGACAGCGGCCTTGTTGAGATCATCGAGGATGAGGATAAGAACTTTGCAGCATACATCAATGACAAGAATACCCAGAAGCTCATTATCGTGGCTACTGATGGTACGGCAACACTCCGTAAGGAGTATGACTTGTCACCGCTTGTATGTGAGTAAGGAGGTGCTTTATGAGTATCATGATCGGTGGTATTCCGAAGAAGGAACAGCCTAAAGGTAAGACCCAGAAGGAAGCTCTTTCCGAAGAGAAACCCAAGAAAAAGAAGTAATTACGGAGGAATGAAGCAGTGAGCATATCTTACGCGGATTATGAATTCTATACAGATGAATATCACGGAACGGACTTTTCGACTTCGGAAGAAGCCCTGCCGTATCTTCAGAAAGCATCTGATGCCGTAAGAAGAGCGATCAGGTATAAGGACGAGCTCGAACCGCCCACTCCCTTTCAGAAGGAGCATCTGAAGCGTGCGGTATGTCTTGCTGCCGACTTTCTTCTGGAAACAGGTAACAACAGCGGTGCATCGGCAAATGGTCTTTCCGGATATTCGATAGGCGATGTAAATATGCAGATAGGCGGAACTTCTGATGTTGACATGATGGCAACATACGGAGTTCCCCAACGTGCATATGATGAACTCATCGTGACCGGATATCTTTACAGGGGGATATGACAATGATCAAGAAGTTGAAGTATCCCGATTTCGCGGATGTGACACCATGCACGATCGTGTTTACAGGCGGTCCGTCGCAGTTTGGTGATGATTCTGAACTCTTGACGTGGTCCGGCAAGGTGAACTGGTCGGAGAAAGCACAAAGGGTCAGGGACAAGAATGGTGACTGGGTAAAGTTGTCCGGGATCATCCATGTTGGCCAGGATCTTCTTGCAGGTATCAACGACGAAATTACCGGCGGTCGTGTTACGATTGCAGGTCTTTCTAACAGAGAGATCCTGGGAATCTACAGACCGAGGAACCCTGACGGTACGGTGAACCATACAAGAATCGAGGTGATCTGAATGGCATCTAATTACAGATTCAATGATGATGGTCTTAAGAAGTTGTCTGAAGCTCAGGTCAAAGCCTTGAAGAAGACTGGTCAAGCCGTGCTGACAGATCTTGTGCAGAAGCAGAAGATGCCGTTCGATACCGGTGAGATGCAAAATAACAGAACGTTTGTTGATGATTCCAACGTATCGTCCGGAGAAATAATCATTAAGACAATTGCACCTCAAGCCAGACGTTTGTATTACCATCCGGAATACAATTTCCAACAGGGTAAGAACGCAAATGCTGGAGGAAGATGGTTTGACGATTATCTCCCGAACGGTGCAGAGGGGGATCTTCCGACAAAGATATATGCTGAACTGGTGAGGAGGGAAATCACATGATGACCATTAAAGAGTTTATCAGGTGGCTGGAATCCCAGGGCATTACAGATCTTTATGGAGGATATATCCCCAAAGGAAAGACGCAGGTTCTTGGAGTCTATTCCAGGGATCCCGCTGTACAACCTGAAAGTTACGGACCGTCTTCGTATTCGGCCAAGAATCTTACCATCTTGGTTCATTGGACAAAGGCTCTTGATGTTACCGAAGACAAAGCTATTTCGCTCTACAACATACTTAAGAGAGCGAATTTTACTACAACAAAACATACCGGATGGATAGACTGTCCCCGACCTCCCGTTGATGTCGATAAAGATGAAAACGGGATATGCGAGTACACACTGGACGTTACGGTATATGCAAAACCAATATCATAAAATAGGAGGAAAAAAATATGCCAGATCCTACTCCTTTCACAGGTGTATTTCCCTGTTACGAAGGTCAGTTCCAGATTAAGGTGGACAACACTTTTGAGGATATCGCAGATGTTGAGAGCTTCTCTATCGCCATTGACAACGGTATCGAAGAGTGGAACCCTTACAATGCTGAGGGCTGGGTCAGAAGACTCATGACCGCAAAGAGCATTGCCTTCTCTTGCTCTGGTAAGAGAAATGTCGGTGATACCGGTAATGATGCAATTGCTTCTTATGCGTTCAAGAACGGTCGTGATGCTGAAGGTGATTTCAAGGTCAACTTCAAGAATGGTGACAGCATCACACTTACAGATGCGATCATCTCTGTTACAGCATATGAGTATGGTGATTCAACCAATGTTGCTCCGCTCGAATTTGAGGTTCAGAGCAACGGCAAGCCTACAATTACATATGCTAACGGCTGATCAGAAAGCAACACAAACAAAACAGGGAGAGCATTCGGGGAAGAGTGCTCTCCCTTTCTATTAAAGGAGGATTAACAATGGGTAGAGTAATAAACATAAGCAACAAATTGGATAGGGAGCCGAGATTCCTTATCGTTGATGAGAAACATAAGTACAAGGTCGATTGCACCAAGAACGCAATGTTGAAGGTAATGGCCCTCGAAAATGGGGATGATTTGGAACAGATAAACGAGATCTTAAAGATCTTGCTTGGCAATGAAGCGATCAAGCAGATCGAGGATATGAATCTTCCCTTCGATAACTGGGTAACGATCATGAAGGCTGCTATGGCAGTAGCGATGAACAAGGACCTGGAAGACATAGAGGACGACTTTCGCACCGACACCGAAGAATGAGGTCTGGTACGATCTCTATGAAGATTACGATGCTATCGAAGCATCTTTTGCACAGCAATACGGGATCCTGTTAAGAAGAGAAGATGATATGCTCTGGGACGAGTTTACGACTCTTCTTGCCGGTCTGAATGGTGAGACACCGCTCGGGTACCTCGTCAGGATCCGTTCTGAGAAAAACAGAAAAGTAAGAGACAAGTTCACAGCACAGGAAAGAAAGATCTATAGCGAGTGGAGATCCCACCACTCCCGTACAGTCACGCATTCTCTCGAGGAAGCTGATTGGGCATTACGGAAGATTTTCGGGATGAAGTAAGGGACTGAAGGAGGTGGTTATAGATGGCGACAAATGTCGGAGAAGTTGATCTGTCGATCAAGGTCTTGAAGGATCAACTTATAGCGGATGTTAAATCTGCAGTTAAAGACGCGGCATCGGAAGCCAATAAGCAATCAAAGTCAGCATCAAAGAGTGTGACCTCGGCCATCGGTAAGGAAACATCTGCCCTGAGCACATTGGGGTCTGTTGCCAAAAAGGCTATTGGGGCTCTCGGCGTAGCTGTCAGCGTTGCAGGACTCATCTCCTTCGGTAAGGAAGCAGTGGAGCTGGGATCTGACCTTGTAGAGGTTCAGAATGTAGTAGATGTCGTATACGGCAATATGGCGAACGATGTCAACGAGTTTGCCAAGTCCGCGATCAAGTCATATGGTTTGTCCGAGACTGTCGCCAAGGATTACATGGGAACACTCGGTGCCATGTCGAAAGCGTTTGGTTATTCGGAGAAGGAAGCATATGACCAGGCATCGTCCCTGACGGCTCTGGCCGGTGATATGGCATCCTTCTATAACAAATCGACTGACGAGACTTTCAACGCATTGAAAGCCGTATATTCCGGTGAGACAGAAGTCCTTAAGAAGTACGGTGTCGTAATGACAGAGACTGCACTTAACCAGTTCGCGATGTATCAGGGCATGAACAAGACCGTCAAGAGTATGAGCGAACAGGAGAAGGTTTCTTTGAGACTTGCTTTTGTTCAAGATAAACTGTCTGACGCATCAGGAGACTTCCAAAGAACTTCCGGAGGCTGGGCTAACCAGATCCGTGTGCTGACCCTTCAGTTTGATTCGTTCAAGGCTACTATAGGTCAGGGTTTGATCAATGTCCTTACACCTATAGTACAGTGGCTTAACATGATAATGGAAGCTGCCAATCAGGCAGCTTCTGCCTTTTCAAACTTCACTGCAAGCCTTATGGGGGTATCCCAGAACGGCGATGTCGGTGGTGTGGCAGATGCTACTGCAAGTGCGGCACAGAGCGCGGATGATCTCAGCACGGGGATGAAGTCCGCCGGCGGAGCTGCAAAGAAGATGATGCAGAACCTGGCAGGGTTCGATAAGATCAACACTCTGAATTCTGATTCTTCGGGCGGCGGTGGAGGTGGTGCTTCCAAGAAGGCTCTCGCTAATACAAAAGCGGCAGCGGCAGCAACGAATGATGCTACAAAAGCCACGAATAAGTGGAAGCAGGCGCTTGATGGTGTTGTAAAAAAGGCAGTACAGTTAAAAGATGCATTCGTTGACGGATTCAATCAGACGTATAACGGATCCAAGTATATTGATGGCATCAAGGATGATGTTGTTAGTATCGGCAAAACAGCACAACGGATATTTACTGATCCTAAGGTTCAGGGTGCAGCTGACAGTTGTGCTGAGAAATGGGCTAAGGCTTTCGGTTCTGTGTCCGGAACAGTTGCAACGATCACTCTGGGTGTTACGAAGACAACCACAGGGACGATTGATAAGTTCCTGACGCAGAATGAACAGCCTATCAAAGATCATCTGGTAACCATGTTCGACCTGTCGAGCAGGGAAGCAGATGCAATATCCAGCCTGTCAGGGTCTGTATCCAATATCCTTCAGGCAGTCTTCGATTCAGAAAACCTTGAGATTGCCGGTGCCAATATAGCAGGTATCTTCTTTGACATAACCTCGGTAATAACTGAATTCAAGCAGGCGCTTGAAACAGGCGCTCTGGAAGGCTTTGCCGAAGGAATCAAGAATTTCGAGAAAGATATCTCGGATGCAGCGGTCAACATCTCGGATGCGATCGCTACATTTACCAGTGCCATCAAAGATAAGTTCGATATCGTAAGACAGAACTTTGAATCTTCCGGTGTTACTGACAAGGCTCGTGAGATTGGTAAGACTATTGGTGAGACGATAGGTACCATTGCAAAAGGGTTCAATAAGATCTATCCGGTAATCAAGCCTGTAATTAAGGCTATAGGGGACTTCCTAGGGAAATATGGAGCAGCATTTTTCTCCGGATTGATCATGGCCTTCAGTAACATGCTTTCCGTATTGAAGTCCATCTTCACTGTCGGAAAGGGCGTTGTAGAGGTTATTGTCGGCATATTCAGCGGCGATTGGGACACTGTAACAAAGGGATTCCAGGATATCGTCGGTGCTATTGGAGGCCTTTTCGAAGATTTGTGGAAGGACCTCGAAAATTTCTTCACGGATCTGGTTCAGATCTTCGAGTGGGACAAGATCATCGAAGGAATCCATCTGGCTTGGGAAGGGGTTGCAACATGGTTCGATGAAACCGTTGTTCAGCCGATAATAGGCTTCTTTGAACCTATTGAAGAGACAGTAGGTGGAGTCTTCGAGTCTCTTTGGATGGTAATCGTCGGAATCTGGGCGACAGCAGCAGAGTGGTTCAATTCTACTGTTATTCAGCCGGTCGTAAAGTTCTTCAGTCCAATAGTAGCCAAAGTATCAGGTTTCTTCTCGCAGCTCTGGTCTGATATCCAGGGCGTCTGGAATTCAGTCGCGACCTGGTTCGATACCAATGTCATACAGCCTGTGAAGGGATTTTTCGAGGGCGTCTGGACTTCAGTTTCCGGATTCTTCTCGCAACTTTGGGACGATATTTGTGGTGTTTGGGCATCTGCAAGCAAGTGGTTCCAGGATAATGTGGTCACGCCTATATCAGAAGCGTTCGACAGCATCGTCGGTGCTGTGAAGGGCGCATTCAATTCTGCGCTCGGAGCGATCGAAAATGCGATCAATCATATTGTTGACGGACTTAACGGATTCCTCGGGAAACTTGATGCATTCGGGAAAAAAGGTGCGGAGATTATGGGTAAGCCCTATACAGGGCTTCCGAAATTCTCAAAAGTATCCATTCCTCGATTGGCCACTGGTGGATTTGTTGAAGCGAACACACCACAGCTGGCACTTATCGGTGATAACAAGAAGGAAGGCGAGATCGTTGCCCCTGAGAGCAAGATCGCCGAAGCGGTTGCAGCTGCCATGATGCAGGTGCTTCCTTTCCTTAAGGGTGCCAACAATGCAGCTGTAGCAGGCAGTGGAGATACGAGAACAAACATAACACTTGAAATTGACGGACAGGTGCTTTTCGAGAGTATGCAGAAGTACGAAAGACTTTATAACGGAAGATCAGGAGGCAGGGCATGAGCATTGATTATTTGAAGATAAACAACGTGGCGATGCCCTGTCCTACGGGAATCTCTATTCAAACGAATGACCTGGACTCGGAGAACACGACCAGGTCGGTCGGAACGGGAAAGATGCACCGAGAACGAATAAGGCAGGGTGTATATCAGTGTGCTTATTCCTGGGAAGAACTGACCGATGCTGAACTGGCAACAATTGTTCAGGCGATTAGCCCGGCAAGTGTTGATATCCGTTTCTGGTTTGGTTCCTATAAGGATGCGCACGGCTATTTCACGGCCGGAGCTGCGGAGATGACTGCAGCTCCAAACGGGGAGCCACGGTGGTCCTATTCTGCAACATTTACTGAATTCTAATTGGAGGTAACAGTATGTATCCCGTATCAAATGCTTACCTGGATACGATATTCGATGATCAAAGAGAGACCCGGATTACGGGAACACTCAGGCTTAAGAACGGGACTACTGTATCCATCGATAATGAATTAGTGGCTGAAGCACCGGTAATCTCAAACCAGTGTGTTAATGATACTGAACTAAAACTTGGCCAGGCATATCAGGCGCAGCTCGATATAGGGTTATACTTAACCATCGACAGATACAAGATATACGGTGCGACCATCACTCTGAGTCATGGTGTAAAACTGTCAGATAATCCTGAACCGTGGGAAGATGTACCTCTTGGTGTGTTTAAGGTCAAAGAATGTATCAGGACATCTAATGACATTCTGAAGATCACAGCCCTGGACGAGATGGATAAGCTCGATAAGAAGTATCCTGGCGGAATTGAACTGTCGGGAGAAGCTTATGATATTTTGGGAGTTATAGCTGTAAATAACGGTATGACGTTGTCCCAAACCAGGGCTCAGATCCGTGCACTTCCGAACGGAACTAAGGTTGGATTCAAACTGCGTGATAAATATCGTTCCACGACATGGCGAGATATTCTGGGTGATATGGCTGCATGTCTTGCCGGTAATGCGATACTCGACAGAGAAGGTAAGATCTTCATTCAGAGTTTTGCCACGGATGTTACATTGACCATTCCTGCAGATGCAAGAACAAGAGAAAGCATATCAGATTACGAGGTAGTATATTCATCTGCCAGCTGTTTAAGAAGACAGGACCTGATATCTGTAGGTAATGACAGTGGCCAGGATCTGGCACTTGATGCGAATGACTTTATTCAAAAGAACACACAGGAATGGGCAGAGGATGTCCTGCAGGAGATACTTGATGCTATCAGCCCTCTGCGATATACCCCATCTGATATCAGCTGGTATGGGGATCCTGCTATCGGTCTTGGTGACTTGATCCAGGCTACCGGAAGTGCAGCTATGAACTCGACTCTGATCCCGGTTCAGAAGAACAAGTGGAAATGGAGAGGCGAGCATCAGATTGTAGCGGTTGGGAAAAATCCATATCTTGGTGAGACGCAGAGTCTTACTGACAAAAGATTGAGCAAGTTGTCTGACGAGGAAGATAGTACCGGAAAGATCGAATTCGCTTCATTTATTAACCCTAATGCAATAATCATTACGAGAAGCAATGAGGTGGATATCGGACAGGTTAGGTTTGCAGTTTCTGAAGTAGCCGATGTTGAAGTCTGGGTTGAGTTGAAAATTCATACAACCTTTAATTCTGATCAAAAAGCAGGAATCCAAATAAACTACTACTTGAATGGTGAGTTGCTTACGGAATACCACCCGGTGGAAGAGTGGGAGGATATTGGAGTAGTTCCTGATTTTGAATTACGGGGTACAACACTTGTATATACAGAGAGAAATAGAACGAGCAACAATAACGCGCATACTGTGAATTTTCATTATCATCTGCCAAGTGTTATTGCTGGTACCTACGTTCTGAAGGTTACTGCGACTGGGTTGAATGGGGCTGAAATAATCGATGCTGGAGATGCTCATATTTTGGTATGGGCGCAGGGTATGCTCGGTGATGATGTCTGGGATGGTGTCATTCCAGCAAGAGATGAATATGAGTTATTGGATATTGGATCCATCGATCCTGAAGAATTATCTGATTCAGTCACAGTTAATACAGATGTTCCAAGATCGCTTCAGATATCAGACGCAGTTCAGATTGAAAGATTCAAAGGAATTCCTCTGAAGGGAAGAATACAGGATTTTGCAATGATCATTATGGAACGAATGTTAATGAATGTGGTGACCGAGAACGGAATAGATGGTATATGTGATGAAACAGGATCGAACAATATTATCACGGAAGGAAGTGACGAAGAATGAGCAATTTGAGAACGTCGGAAATGGAAAGAACTACACAGGGAGCAAATAGTGATCTGGTAATGACTTCACAAGTAGATGAGACTCAGGAGTCGGGATATATTACCAAGGCTCAGTCTGTAAGCACACTGGGGGTAACAATTGTGACGAAGGTTGAGTATGCTTCAGAACTTGAGACTTCCTCAAAGACTATAACGGCTGCAATAAATTCGTTGTTACATTTGATCGCTGACAATTATGATAGCACGATCATATATAACTCCGGCGATGTTGTTATACATGATGGTTTGTTATACGAATGTAATTCCAATAATGTTACCGGTACCTGGGACAATCAATTATGGGATTCCCGAAAAATAGTCGATCTTATATGATGGAGGAATAAAAATGTATACTGATAATGTTAAAAAGCAGGTTCTTAATGGATTAAGAGACATAAAGATACATGGTCATGTTGCACTCACTCTTCGGGATGCAAAATCTGGGAAGATTGTCAGACATGAAGAAGCAGATAATACCATAACTCCCGCTATTGCCAACATTTTCGAAAAGAATCTTGCGGGAACTATAGATTTCACAAAAATTTTGCCCATATACCAGAAACTCTTGGGTGGCGTATGTTTATGGAGTGGCGAGATTTCAGATACCAATGATGTATTTCTCCCTTCAGAAACATCGAATTCAGTGACAGCACATGCCGGACAAAATACATATGATCAGGAACACGGTGGTGCAGCTGACGATCTTGCCCGAGGTATCCCTAATTCAAATCTTTCTGAAGAGATTATCAGTAGCGGAGAAGCAATCGGCTGGAAACATGTATGGACATGGGATGCATCTCAAGGGAATGGTCCCATAAGAGCCCTAACTTTGACTCATGCAGATACAGGAGATTGCGGAACAGGGAAAGCGAATCTGACATTCCCGACATATAGTCCGTTGGCAGAAATTAACTCAAAAGTTATTACCAAGAGATATGTTGATAACATAAGCAGCTATTACCAAAAGCAACCTTTTGAAATGCTTGATGAAAACACGATGATCTGTTATTCGATAACGGATATGATTTGTTCTGTTTCAGTGGTTCCGATAATCCTTACAAAAGCAGATCTTCTTGGCCCTGTTGGAGAAGGACAAAATGATCATGCAGAATCATTTAACGTTAATCTCTCTGCAGGCACCGCTACTAATATCAATAATGTGAGGCATTTTTTCTTTTATAATTCTGGTACAAAGAAACTTACGATCGGTATTATAACAGCATCTCCTACTAATACGATTTATTTAAACGAGATAGATCTGATAGCTAAAACAAATACAACGCGAACATTAACTCTTTCTTCACAGATCTCACTGAACGTTAACACAGGTTATAGACCAGCACATGTTGCTTTAAACCCTGCTTCCGATAATGGTATAGCGGATTATATATATCTTTATAAGGGCGATTTATCAACCTATTTGAAGGTAGATATTGCAACCGGAACTACTACGGACATTTCAAATCCTGGTAATGTCACAATGGATAGAGCTTGGGCATGGTCGGTTTATTTAGGGCATAACCGCATACTGATGGCGAATGGTCATCTCATAAACAACAATACGGTATATCAGTGTTTGAAAGACGCACCGGCATTGAATGGATGGAACAGCAGGGATGTGATGATGAATATTGTTGGTGCCGATAAGTTCAAACCGTTACTTTGGCTTTCCGGTATGTCGGGATCTTATTACTTTGATTGTCCATATCCGTCGGCAGTCCTTAACAAGATGTATGCGGCCAGCGTCTATAATCTGGCATCTGTTATCACAAAAACATCTGCTCAGACCATGCAAGTTGAGTACTCGATAACAATAAGTCAGTCTTAAGGAGGAAGGATAATGACAAGTGAAATATTAGTTGCAGTTCTTTCTCTTGCCGGAACTGCTTTGGGCGGTGTCGTATCAGTTTTTACAGCAAATAAACTTACCAATTACAAAATCGATGAGCTCAAAAAGGAAGTTGAAAAGCATAATGGTCTGATTGATCGAGTGTATAAGCTTGAAGGCCGAGCTGATCTTACTGAAGAACAAATCAAGGTCGCAAACCACAGGATAGAGGATCTTGAGAAAAATCAGGAGGTGAAAGGATGAATAACAAGACATATGACATAATCAAAAAGGTTGCATTGTTAGTTGCTCCTGCAGTTACATTTATGACAGCTGTAGTCGATATTTGGGGCATTCCATACGGCCAACAGATCGTTGCTACATGTGCGGCTCTTGATACCTTTATTGGCGTTGCCGTTACGATATTAGCATCAAATTACCAGAAGAATTTAAAGTCTGTTGAGGAAGGTGATCCTGATGCCTAACTATGACGGGCTGATGACAGAGTACTATAATACCCCCAAAGAGGAATTATATGAAGTTGGAGATGCACAAGCAAGAGCTGATATAGCCGCTCTTGCTTCTTCTATTCCTGTCAAGGTTTCAGATCTTCAAAATGATGCAGGATTTATCACTAATACTGTTAACAATCTTTCCAATTACTATCTGAAGACAGATACATACACCCAAGCGGAAGTTAATGCTTTGATCAGCGCAGTATCAACGATAAATATATTGGTTGTCCAGATTCTGCCGACACAGAATATTTCAACATCAACTATATACCTTCTTCCGAAGACAACTGCTCAAACGGATAATATATACGATGAATACATCAATATTACAGGAACGAGCACCGGTTGGGAATTAATAGGTGATACTTCTATTGATCTCTCAAATTATTACACAAAAGCACAAGTGGACTCCTTACTTGAACTTAAGGTCGACAAGGTAACTGGAAAAGGGTTGTCTACAGAAGACTATACAACCACCGAGAAGACGAAACTTGCAGGAATAGCTGCAGGAGCCGAAGTCAACGTTCAGCCTGATTGGGATCAGAGTAATAATACATCTGATGATTTTATAAAGAATAAACCAAGCATTCCCACTAAAGTATCAGATCTGATTAACGATAGCGGATATATAACGGGAGATAAACTTGATCGTGTTGATGGAGTTGCAAGCGGATCTATAAAAATTCAAGCAAAATCAAGTGGTGATGGTGATTTAACGGTTGTCGGTAATGGAACTAATAATGCTGTTATTGGAGTCAAACCATCTGCTTCTAATTCCGGTGTAATAGGTTTTTCGACAAACGGAAGCGGAACTAACAAAGAAATATTTGTATATAATTCATCAGGTTCCAGAAAGTCATTGGTTTCTGTAGATAACAGCAACGGATTAAGCGGCCCCCTGGTCAATTCGCACAGACCTATACAGGTAAATGATTCACAGGTGTTGGGAAATAATGATACTGCTCTAAACCTAAAGGCTGGTTCCAACGTTTCACTTTCGAATAGCAGTGGAACGGTTACAATAGCAGCGACCGATACGAATACCCATAGACCAATTCAAGTTAACGGAACGCAGGTTTTGGGGAATAATACTACAGCTTTGAATTTAAAGGCGGGAAGCAACGTTTCTCTTTCGAACAGCAGTGGAACTGTAACTATAGCGGCTACTAATACTGTTCCCACGAATTACGAGAATAAAGAGCCTGCCTCAAAGCAGGTGAGTTCGGGTTCGACTCCGACAAATATTGCTTCTGAAACTTTTGCTGCAGGGGTTTGGTTGATTGAAGCTGGATTTATCTTTGCATCATCAAGTGGTGGTTATAGAGCATGCGGAATATCGACAACATCACAAAATTTAGGCGGTGTTGTTAATTCGGCAAGATGTCCTCCTGTTACTGCCAGTAATGTTTCTACAATTTTGCATGTTGGGACCATTTTAAATCTGAGCGCTTCAACACCTGTATATTTCACAGCATATCATACAGATTCAAATGCATCACTTGAAATCTCTGTCAGGTATAGGGCAATAAAGATCAAATAAAGAAGGGAGATAATAACGATGAAATCAAATGCATATCTGGTTGAATACGCCAAGGCCCAGGTAGGAAAACCGTACTGGTTTGGAACATTTGGTCAGACTTCTTCTAAGAAGCTCTATGATGAAAAGAAGAAACAGTACCCGAAGTATTACACGGCTAAAGACTTCTCTTCACAGTATGGCCAACGAGTATATGACTGCGTGGGGCTCCATAACGGGGCTTTGTGGTCAGATACTCCTACATCTGTGCCGAAGTACAACGCATCACAGGATCTGGGGGCTAACGGACTCTATAACAAGGCAACAAAGAAGGGTAAGATTGCATCCTTTGACAAGATGAACGGCAGGCTTGTCTTCAAGGGCTCTGATTCCAAGAAGACACATGTTGGTGTATATGTTGATGGTTATGTGATCGAGGCGAAAGGACATGCATACGGTGTGGTCAAGACAAAGTTCAATGCTAAGGCGTGGCCATATTGGGCACAATCACCCTTCTTTACTGAAGAGAAGCAGACAGCAGCTCCAGCCCCTTCAACACCGACTCAGGCGGTTAAGACTATCAAAGCCGCTATGCTTTCGAAGGCATCGAAAGACCCAGGTATCGACAAGAAATATACTGTTGTAACTGATAAGGATAATTTGAACTTAAGAGATGGTCCCGGGACAAAGTATAACGTCCTGAAGACCATTAAGAAGGGAAAGACGGTAGCGGGACTGGGATCCCGTATTGGATCTTGGTACTGTGTTCAGTATACAGACGGGAATACCTGTTATCAGGGATTCTGCTTCAACCAATATCTAAAATGATATCTGCGAGGCATTCGATCTACCCGATAATCCTTCTTTCGAAAATATCCATAAAATATCCCCCCCTAGGACCCCCGTTCGAGCCTCGCCGAACGGGGACCTTTTTATTGGAAGTAAATTTGGAAGTAAATTCTGATTGATTTTTTCATTATCATATAGTAATGAAACATATAATGAAAAGCCGCAAACCCTTTAAAATCAAGGCGTTTGCGGTCGTTTTCATTATTGAATCGATGGTCGAGGTGACAGGATTCGAACCTGCGACCCCATGCTCCCAAAGCACGTACGCTACCAACTGCGCTACACCTCGGAGTCGCGAACGTGATTATAACATATTTCCGAGCAACTTGCTCGCAAGGGTTGCGACTTTATGTTATATCGAAGCGAAGCGAAGATATAACATATAGCAACTTGCTCGCAAGGGTTGCGATTTGGGGGTTTTCTTACGATTTTTTACGGAGCCCGGTCAACTGATTCTTTATCTCATCTGTTATCTCATCACAGGTCCTGCCGGCGGGATCGATCGGTGTTCCGAACCTGATGTTAAGGTCGCCCGTAAGTTTTGGCATCTTGTTTCCGACGGGGAAGATCTTTCCTGCGCCGTGAAGGGATACGGGGATTATGGGGACTCCCGTTGAGATCGAGATGAGGGCAGCACCGGTCTTCAGCTCGCCGAGTTCGCCGGTCCTCGAACGTGTTCCTTCGGGGTGAATGAGGAGCAGATGCTTTTCGTTCTTAATGACTTCTTCGGCACGCTTAAGAGCGGGTGTAAAGTCGCCGGTCCTGTCGACCGGGATGCCGCCGATGACCCTGAATATGAAGGACGATATCTTCCTGTCGAGGAACTCTGCAGCACCTATTACGGCGCATTCATTGATGTCTGTCTTATCTTCTATGGATGCCCACACCCACAAGGGGTCGAGCATGGTCTCGTGGTCGGGACAGATTATGTATCTTCCGCTGAAGTCGATGTCCGTCTCAAACGTTGCGCGGAGTCTGTAGTGCCTTACGGAGAAGCCCTTGTATCTGCGGAAGAACCTTAAGTCCCTGTTCTGTCTTTGCATGGGGAAAGCGGAGTAATCTGTCTCTGATGTTGATGCTGCGGGAACGCTTTCTGCGGCTGATGCTGCGAGGCGCTTCACGGTGCGGCATTCGTAGATCTTCTTGACGCCGATATCGAGGCCTTTGTCCGATGCCAGCGCGACGAGTTCCATCGCGGCGAAGCTGTCGCCGCCCAACTCGAAGAAGTCGTCTTCAGTGCCGACCTGCGCGCGCTTTAAGACCTTGGCATAAAGGCTGCAGAGAAGCTTTTCGTTGTCGCTTGCGGGAGCTGTGTATCCTTCCTGCGGTGATGCGATTACTGTGACTTCCGGCAGGCTCTTTCGGTCGATCTTGCCGCTCGCGGTGAGGGGGATCCTCTCGAGCGGGATGAGCCTGTTGGGGACCATGTAGGACGGGAGCCTGCCCAGCAGGATCGTGCGGATGTCCTGTTCGAGGACAGGCGTTGAGGCCGTGTAGAAGCCGATGAGATAGGGGTTGCCGGAACTGTCTTTCCGGAGGACGACAGCGGCAAGGTCAACGCCAGGGATATCGCTCATGGCGCACTCGATCTCGCCCGTCTCGATCCTTAAGCCGCGCAGCTTGATCTGCCCGTCGCGGCGGCCGCAGAACCTGATCCTGCCGTCGGGCAGGAAGTAGCCGAGATCGCCGGTCTTATACATCGCGGAGCCGCCCTTCAGTGAGTCTTCGATGAAGCGCTCCGAAGTCAGCGCGGGGTTGTTTATATAACCCATTCCGACGCCGTCGCCGGAGATGTGGATCTCGCCCGTGATGCCTACGGGGCAGGGAGTGAGGTCGTCGCCGAGGATATAGATATTGGTGTTGGCGACAGGCTTTCCGATGCTGATCTCTGATGAGCCGACGGACGCGAAAGAAGACCAGACCGTCGTCTCGGCGGGCCCGTAGATGTTGTAGACAGAGGCCTTGGTATTAGCCGCGAGGATCCCTTCGAGCGACTCGGGGAATTCTTCGCCGCCTAAGATTATCGTGGAGATGCCCTTAAGGCATGAAGCGAATTCTCTGTCGAGCAGGTAACTCCTCATCTTGGTCGGAGTCGTCTGGATGATGTCCGCGCCGGATCTGCTGATGAGCTTTGCAAGTGACTTGCCCGAGAAGACATCGTCGTCGTCAGCCATGATTATCCTGATGCCGTTGAGCAGGGCCAGGATGCTTTCGGTCACGAAGATATCGAAAACGATATTTGTCACGGAAACTATCTTCCGGTCAGTATCTTTGATTATCCCGCCGGCCACATTGAACTCGTTGGCAGCGCAGTAATTGAGCACGTTCCCGTGCGTGATGCCGACCGCCTTGGGATTGCCCGTGGAGCCTGACGTGAAGACGACATAACAGAGGTCACCGGGACCGTTCCTGACAGGCGCGGGCTTAGGAACGGGACTGTAATCGAAGCTGTCGAGATCTATCACATCGTCTCCTTCGAAAACATAGCCCGACGTCAATACGACGGAAGTCTTGACTGCATCCAGCATGTAGTTGATCCTGGACAGCGGATAGTCGGGAGATACCGGCATGTATGCGGCGCCCGTCTTAAGCACTGCCAGCATCGCGGTTATAACAAGATGGCTCCTTCTTGCGATTATGGGAACGACAAGCCCGGGACCTGCACCTTTGGCAATGAGAGCAGCCGCCAGGGAGTCGCTCATAACATCTATGTCTGTGAATGTATAGTCTTTGCTGCGGAAACTGACAGCGATCCTGTCAGGGTCAGAACCGGCCTTGCGTGAGAACTCTTCCTGCACGCATGAACCTTTACGGTAATCCGCATAAGTATCGTTGAACTTATTTACGGCCATATCGTATTCGGCAGGAGGGAGGATCGATATATCCTTAACGGAGATATCCTCGGAGGATACCATCTGCGAGATTATGTATTTAAGCCTTTCTGCGATCAGCGATGCTTCGGCGGAAGAGAAGACTGCGGTCTGGTAATCGATCGTTATCTTGTAGTTTCCCTTGCTGTCGCGGTCGTCGATGTGGATTGCGAGTGGGACTTCGGAATGTCCGCTCGTAAACCACTCGGTGACGGAAGGAACCAAGGTTCTTGAGTTCTGGCAGCTTACTATGACGTTATAGAGTCTATCTGCACCTTTGGAATTCTGTCTTGCGGATCGGATGATGTCTTCGTAAGGAAGTCTTCTGTGGCGGAAGATCTCGCGGTGTTTGCAGCTGACCTTGCGGCATAAGGAAAGAATATCCGGGCCATCCCCGACATCGACTGTCAGGGGGATGGTGGAGACGATCATGCCTGCAGTCCTTTTTTCTTCCGAGCTTCCTCTGCCCGAGATCGGAACACCGATCGTGACGGGACCGTCCCCGCCGTTGATCCTGTCAAGATATATGAGTATCGCAGTCTCAAAAAGAACTGCTATCGAGCTGTTGTTGTCAGATGCAAACCTGACTGCCGCCTGTGACAGTTCTTCCGATATGTCTGTGATGTATCTTGCTGAATCCGTGCCTGTCTCATTGACGGTGCGGCCGAGTGAAGAGGGGCTGATCCCGTTCTTGTATTCTTCCGCCCAGAATTCTTTGTCTTTGATGTATGAATCCGATGCGAGATATTTATCTGACCTTAAGATATAGTCGCTGTATCTTCCTGCAGCAGGAGGCAGGTCGCCGCCCTTTTCAATAGCCTTATAAGTATCGTAGAAATCCTTAACGATCAGGCTGTAGGTCCAGGCATCGGCGATAAGGTGGCTCGCCGACAGCATTATGCCCGACTTCGAAGGAAGATCGAAAGTGACCATGCGGTACATCTTCGAACCGTCGCAGCTGAAAGGAATGCGGGCATCTCTGCTGCAGTATCCGCGCAGTTCTTCGATCGAAGAGAAGGACAGATGGCTGATATCAAAGGCATCATCAACTGCAACTTCCTGAACGGTCCTGCCGTCAGCGGTGCTAAACCGGAGATTGAAGTTTTCGTGTTTGGAAAGGATATGTCTTACGGCTTCGGATACGATGTCCCTGTCGAGGACCTCATCGAATATGACGGCACCGCAGAGTGTTGTGATCCCAGTATCCTTGTAGAATTCCGCAAGATCCAAAACGCTTTTTTGTGCCGGTGTAAGATGTGCCATAAGATTATTTATCGGGAAGATCTATTATCTGGTATCCGTATGCGTTGCAGATGAGGGTGCCGGATTCATGAGTCATCTGCGCTTTGACATTGCGGGCGTAATTGGCGTGGACGTGACCGTGGAACATGTAAGCGGGCCTGTATTTATCCATCATGTGGTTGAAGGTCTCGAAGCCCTGGTGCGGCAGGTCTTCCAGGTCACCGTGATCCTTGGCCGGAGCGTGGGTCACGAGGACATCGAGACCGCCTGCGAGACGGATCCTGGGGGCGAGCTTGGCGGCTCTCCAGCGCATCTCTTTTTCGCTATACATATTCTGCCCGTCGGGGTTGTAACGGCGCGATCCGCCGAGCCCCGCGAAAGTATAGCCCTTGAATTTAAATACCCTGTCCTCGATGCATTCCGCGCCGCAGACAGGGTCCTTGATCAGTTTGTCGTCGTGATTGCCGCGCACATAGATCGCGGGTACGTTTACCATGGTGATGAGGAAGTCCAGATAGTCTGTCTTGAGGTCGCCGCATGCTACGATCAATTCGACACCTTCGGTGCGGTCTTTGCGGTAGAAATCGTATAAGCGCTTATCTTCTATGTCGGCGACTATCAGGACTTTCATTATCTTTCACTTTCCGTTAAGAGCGGTATTCCGTTGGCCTTGACTGCCATCTGGGCTTTCTCCGTCAGTTCGTCGAATGACGGTATGGTTCCCTCGATGTTGTCGTTGAGCCAGTTCATATTGATTATATCCGAGTTAGATAACCTTGCCGAGTCAGCTTCTTTAACAACTGATGACTGGCTCCTGAGCTCGCCTTCGAAAGGATTGATCGAATCCGCCGTGATCAGGCGCCTTAAGCCCTCGATCATCTTCCTGGTGCTGTAGGGGATGTTATCGTTGCAGAGATTGACGTCGATAACGCCCGAAGCCATGCCCCACCAGTAGTTAAGGGCTGAATCGCTGTCGGCTTCCGCGTTCCATGCGTTGTTGAGGATGGCCTTGACGATGAGCTCGTAGTACTTGCCCCACTTCCATTCGGCGAAAGCGATGTTCGTGACCTGGCCGTCGTCGCCTATGGCATAGAGTCCGTACTCGTTGTCGGCGCGGACGGGCTTGATGAGGTCAGGACCGGACACGATGCGGAAATTGTTTTCGCGCACGTATTCACGCCAGTACTCGTCCTTCAGGCAGGACCAGGTGAGGTGGATCTTCGCAGCCGGGTCGACCAGGGATGCGCCGATCGCGAAAGCGTTGATGTTCGCGATGTTGCCGCAGATAGGATAGGTCGACACATATGCGATCCTGTGGTCGGCAGCAAGGGAAGCCGCGATGATGCCGAGCATGAACTTGGCTTCGTACATCCTTCCGTAGTAGGTCCTGACGGCACCGTGCGAAAAGTGCACGGAACAGTTCATGAACTTGATCTCAGGATGCTTGACAGCCGCACGCAGCGCAGATTCCATCTGTATCGGCGAAGTCGTGAAGATGAGCTCCGTTCCTGCGGCAGCCGCTTTCTCGACCGCCTCGTCGAACTCTTCCTCGTCGCTGATGCCTTCGAGAGCGAAGGTGTTGACGACGCCGGGGAACTTGGATTCGAGATAAGCCCTGCCCATCTCGTGGCCGTTGATCCAGCGCGACTTGTCCTTGTAGCCGTCGTAGAGGAATCCGACCTTGAGCGGGTGCTGCTCGTTATAAGCCGGTTTATCGAAAAGCGTATCGATGATCGGTATCGTGCTCTTCTTGTGGAGCTGCGGCTCCTCGGAGAAAGTGATCTGATTGCCGTTTGCGAGGATCCTGAACTCGGGCCAGATGGGTCCTAAGTTCTTCTTGATCTCTTCTGCGGGTGTGTTGACGAGGCTCTCATACTTATAAGACTCGATATATACGAGGAAAGCGTCAGCCGCCGTGATGGAGGAGAAGGCCTTGCCGCCGCCCGATTCATATGCTTTCGTGAAGTTCAGGAAAGCGCTCTTTAAGTCGAGCACGATGTCGTCGTCCCAGGGCTCGTCGTAGGTAAGACCCAGGCATTCTGCGAGCTTGTCGTAGGATCCGACATTTGTGAAGAGCATGTTGTAGATGCCCGTGCACTTGAAGAACTTTAAGAATTCATAGTAGATGACGACTTCCGGATCGTCTGATTCGGGAGGCAGGACACGGGTAACGGTAGCGAGGATCGTGGGCTGTTCGAGGTACTTTAAGACGGACACACGCTTGTTGCCCTCAAGTACGTAGAACTTGCCCATGAACTCGATTACCTTGATGGCATCGCTGATGCCTTCTTCCATCTGATACTCGATCAAGCTTATCCACTTGGCCGCAAACTCAGTATCAGTTCCCAGCAGGGGCATGAAGTTGCGCGCGAAGGATTCCTGTCTTCCGCGGGTCACCGTTCCGACTACCTGCGCGAGCGGGATCTCGCGCGTGCCCACCGACTCCTCGGCGAGGGTGGTCCTGCTGGTAAGCATATCGTCAAGCGCGTGGAGATAGGGGTGACGCCCCTGGCTCAACGCCTTGTGCTGTTCCTTTACGGCGAGTTTTCTCGCCTTTACGTATTCTTCGGCTCCTGTAGCCATATCTATTCCTCTTTTCCCTTACAAAAGTCTGATATTTCCCGATATCAGTCGTCGAGCTTCATGTCGCCCGCCTTGATCCAGCCGATCTTGCGCATGATCTCAGACAGTCCCAGGCTGATGGCAGCGGGGAGTATGAAGTACATGACGACGATCTCGATGATTACGATCCATGCGGGAGTTGTCTCGATCATGGTCGTGAATGTTGATATAGGTCCTACGAGACCTGCGGTACCCATACCGGATCCTACGGCGTTGGATGTCATCTGCAGCACGCAGGTGGATACGGGTCCAAGGATGGCGCTCGATATGATCGAGGGCAGCCAGATCCTCGGGTTTCTTATGATGTTGGGCATCTGGAGCATGGAAGTTCCGAGACCCTGTGCAACGAGGCCGTTGACCTTGTTTTCGCGGTAGGAGATGACGGCGAATCCGATCATGTTGCAGCAGCATCCGATGGTCGCAGCGCCTGCGGTGATCCCGTTGAGTCCCAGTGCAACGCCGATCGCGGCAGAAGAGATGGGGAGCGTCAGGAAGATACCCATCAGGACGGATACGATGATGCCCATGAGGAGAGGCTGCTGTTCGGTACCCCAGTTAACGAGGCTGCCGAGCCATGTCATGAAAGCCGATACATAGGGTCCCAGGAAGATGCCGGCGGCACCGCCCGTGGCGATGGTCACGAGGGGAGTTACGATGATGTCGACCTTGGTCTTGCCTGCAACGAGGTGTCCCAGCGTGATGCCGATCAGGGCAGCGATGAAAGCGCCCAGAGGCTCACCGGGAGAAGGGAGGAGGACCTTGCCTTCCACAAGAAGGGGAGCCGCTGCCGTGAAGACCTTTGCATAGGATCCGATCATACCGCAGACAGCCGCCGATATCGTAACGAGCGGGCTCTCCTTGAACTTGATCGCGACACCCAGACCGATGCCCGCACCCATGAGGCACTGGCACATCTTGCCGACGAGCGTGACATAGGTTCCGACAGGCTGCGGGATGTAACCGCCGATCGTTCCGATGATCGTACCGATTATGAGCGTTGCGAAAAGACCCGTTGCCATACCGGACAGTCCGTCGATGAAGATCTTGTTGAGGATCTTCTTCGCCTTGCTGCTGCCGCCGGACTTGGCTTCTTTCTTTTCGCTCTGTGCGACCTTGCCGGGGTTGCTGTGCTTCTTCTTATCTGACATTAGTTTGTTCCTCCTCGGAAAACTGTTTTTCTTTGGTGGTATTGTATTATTTTTCCAAAAAGCGCGCTATTGTCAGAATAAATATAATAATGCGGTCAAACTGCGTGAATTAGGGACATTTGATAGGTCTTCCGCCAAAACAGCCCTTTGCTCACAAATCTGTTCACAAAATCACGCGATTTGTGAGCATTATTGTGAACAGAAGCCCCAAATAGCCCTTTGCTCACAAATCTGTTCACAAAATCATGCGATTTGTGAGCAGTTTTGTGAACAACAACCGCGGAAGAGGACATTTCATAAGCGACTGCGGGATCAGAACCTTATCCTTTAATGAAGCATCGAAGTATAAGTCTTTACTTTCTTATCGGACCTCGCGATGATAAATATGAGGTGATAGCCGTTCGGGGCGGGAACCAGTATCAGCCTTACGGTGATGGTGACATCTTTCTGTTTGGCCTTGAGGTCACACATCTTGTATTTCTTCCTGCCGATCTTGATCTTGCCCTTCTTGGTCTTGACTTCAGCGCCGGACTGCTTATAGGCATATTCCCTGAGGCTTGCGAAGTAGTCGATGACCTGATCCTCGGTCGTATGGTTGAAGTCGGATGCGTAGACGCTGTACATGCATTCTTTGGACTTGTCGCTGTCGTCATCGGAGACGATGAACTCGGTTATATTTCTTCCGTAGGTGTCGATTATCTCATCGCCGAGAGATGTTCCCTCGTCAACGAAGTGATAGCCTTCGGGCGTCTTGATGACAATGTCGGAAGGCAGCAGGCTCAGCGTGTCTCCCTTGGGGCAGATGAAGGAATCGCTGCCGGAGTATCTCTTGTCGGGCATCTCCACCGTGCATTCGTAATCGGTCTTATCGCCGCCGTAGAGGATGGATATGCGGTATCTGCCGCTTTCGAGCCTTGTGCTGCTCGAATATCTTATCTGGATGGATTCGGATCCGTGTTTGGTCTCATCCGATTTCGTGAATAAGACTTCTTCTCCGCCGATCTCCCCGGTATATGCGACTTCGTAGTCGTATTTCCAGTCGAACTTGCGGCCCTCTTCCTTGAGGTCGATCTTGAGAGTCAGCGAATCGGGATTGTCGTAGACGCCGTCCTCGCTGTCAACGAAAGTATGGTCTCCGAGATAATTGATGAGGCTCTCACCGAAAACGATCTTATCGAAGTCCGCGAAGGCAAAGAACTGTTCCAGCAGTTCCGTGTTTTCGAGCAGGGCCTTGCCGTCCTTGATCACGAATCTCATCGGGAGTGTGTAGATTAGCTGGTTCTTGTTGTTGTAATCGGTCAGGGACTCTTCCAGGTGCTCAACGTTCCTGTAGTAGATGTTGCTTTCCGCGAATTTCTCGTAGTCGACGACCATGAAGTTGACATTGACGGTTGCGATCTTGTTGAAGAAGGAGTACTGCAGCGTTTCCTCGTGCACCAGGTAAGCGAATGTTGATGCGATCGCTTTTCGGACGGCGACGGTGTTTTCGTCGTCAATGCCCTCGCCGAGCTTAAAGGCTTTTCTCAGGTCGTCGTCTTCCTCGTAAAGATAATCCGAGAGTGACTCGTAGTCCCTGTCCCTTACAGCTTCGGTGATCTTCGATAGGCTCTCCTTGACCAGGGTCTTGCTCGCCTCGGTATTGACGCTCTGACAGCCCGTAAGGCCCAAAACTCCGAGAGTGTAGATAAAGTACAGTGCAAGGCAGGTGATCTTCTTAAGATAAGTCATAACTCCATCCCCCTTCCTAGAGCAGATTATACCATATGCGTAACGGGCGCGGTTTCTTTACAATAAGCATTATTCCTGCTATGCTATGCCGGTAAATCAAAGCGACCAAAGGATTCAATATGCCGGGCCACAGGGGACAAGCAATAAATTCAGAAAGCTCCGTCAGGACCAGACACGCGGGAATAGAACTCCTGCGCGTCGTGATAATGCTCCAGATCTGCTATCTGCACCTCGCTATCTACGGCGGTTTCGAGTCGGTGGCAGCCGGGGACAAGGGCTCTCTCAAGGTCATCTATTGGATCCTGCTCCTGTTCTCAAGGTGCCCCGTCTACATCTTCATCATGATCACCGGCTACTTCCTGAGCACCGCCGGCACGAAGATCAACATCAACAGACTCCTTAAAGTCTATTTCCCCATGCTCTTCTACTCGGTCGTGATAAGGATCATCTTCGCCATAGCCGACGGCGGCATCGGCAAACCGGTATTGATCATCAAGACCCTTCTTCCCGCCGTATCCAAGCAGTGGTATTTCATGACGCTCTACCTTCTGGTCGTCATCTTTTCTCCCTTCCTCAACCTCATGATCGAAAAGCTCGACCGCAGGAATTTCCTGATCCTGGTCGGCGTTCTCTTCTTTTTGTTCTCGATATGGCAGCCCCTGTCAAAGCTCGAGCCCATGCGCCAGGTGTTCAAGATCGAAAACATCATCTGGACCGAAGAGGGCAAGGGCCTCTACGGCTTCATCTACATGTACATCCTCGGTGCCTACATGCGAAAGCACAAATTTATCTCAAAAGCGGAGGACGGGACAACAAAGATCTTCGACAAACCCTGGATCTACATCTTCATCTTCTTGATCCTTCTCGTGCTCAACGTCCTGCTGGTCCTGAACTACCCGGACAAGAGGATCGAGAAAGTCGCCTACTACTACGATCACCCCATAACCGTCCTGCAGGGCGTATGCCTGTTCAGGATCTTCGAGATGATCCGTCTCGAAAAGCACCCGTCTGTAGCCAGGGTCATCGCCTTCGTGAGCGCCGGAAACCTCGGCGTCTACATGATCTCCGAATCCTCGCGCGTCAGGGATCTGCTCTGGACGGATATCTTCAACATATCCGATCCCAAGTTCTACAACAGCCGCTTCTGGCTCATCAAGATGGCGCTCATCGTCCTGGCCGTCTACTGCGTCTGCTGGCTCATCGACCTTTTCACCCGCCGCGTCCTCACGGCCTTCATCAGGCGCAAGCTGCGGCCCCGCAAAGCCAAGGCCGTCCGCCCCTCTCATCTCTGAGTCTGACAATATTGTCAGTTTTGCAGCCCTTCTTTGTTGGCGCATATGTCGACAAGCGCCCCTTTTCGCGAAAAGTGACACATTTTGCCTCTTTTTGTGACACATGTGTCACTAAATTCCTTGATCTGCGTCACTTTTTCCATCAGCATGAATGGATCCTCTCCCGTAAAACCTATTGACTTGATAGACTTAGTATGTTATAACCTACAAAATCGATAGGCTTTAACATCGCAAGACCTGTCAAACAACGCCTTGGAACGCCCGAAAACAAAGGCTTCCGGACCTGAAAGGAGGATGAGGCAATGGCTATCAGAGATGAGATAAGAGACTACATCAGGAGCGGCGAATCCATGTCGGAAGACCTGGGACTTGAGATCGAGCACTTTATCGTCGATGACTCAGGCGTACAGATCGGCTTTCACGAGATATCCGATCTGATCCTTAAAGTCGGCAATGACTTAGGAGCGCAGATCGTCTATATGGACGGCTACCCGGTAGGTTATGTTACGGATGAATACTCCACGAGTTTGGAACCCGCCTGTCAGTTCGAGATAAGCATCAACCCTTATCCTGACACGACGACGATAAGGCAGGTCTACGACAAGTTCTATACGCTCTGGGAAGAGATTTTCGAAGAGCGCGGCTACAGATTCGTTACCAAGGGCAATCTCCCTTCAGTCGAGCTGGGTGAGATCACGCCGGATGAGATAACTCTTTCGCCTAAGAAGCGATATAAGTACATGGACAGCTATTTTCAGGAGTCCGGCAGATACGGCAGGTACATGATGAGAGCGTCAGGCTCGGCCCAGGTATCGATCGACTATAAGGATGAGAAGGACATGGTCACCAAGCTCCGCGTCCTTGAGAAGATCGCTCCGGTCCTGTCGATAATCATGGAGAATAAGACCTGCGAGATATCGACCCTGCCTGAGCACCCTGACAAGAAGCATCTGCTCCGCATACAGGAGTGGGACGATCTTGACCCTTCCAGGACAGGCTTCGTGCCGGGGTCGTTGGATGAGGATTTCGGTTACGACAAGATGGCTGACGTCATATACACAACGCCTCTGATCCTCCTTACCGATGAGGGCAGGACCACCTATGTGGCATCCAAGACCGCCGGGGACCTGATCAAGGACGGCACGGTCAATGAGAAGCTCCTCGAAAAAGACAGAAGAAAGAAGCTAATAGAGCACTTTATGTCGATGGGATTTTTCCATTTCAGGGTCAAGAAATACATTGAGGTAAGAGTGGCGGACGCGGTGCCGATCGACAAGGCTTTGGGCTATGTCGCGCTCCTCAAGGGTCTCGTCTATTCGGAGAAGAATCTCAAGACCCTGGATAAGGTGCTCGCAGGCATCACGACTATCGAAGAGATCCAGAGTGCAGTCGAGGAAATAGAAAAAGACGGCCTTGAAGCCGTTATCTACGAAGGAAAGACAGCAGGAGACTGGGCAGGATACCTAACGGATATTGCATCAAAAGTCCTGCCGGCCGAAGATAAGAGGTATCTTGAAAATGTGCGAATTGTTAGGAGTGTCATCTGACAGGAAGATAGAACTTAATCACCTGCTCAAGACCTTCTACGGTCACAGTCAGGAGCACCCCAACGGCTGGGGCCTCGCTTTCCTGGACGACGGCAACATCTCGATAGAAAGGGAGCCCGTCAAGGCATCCGACAGTTACTATCTCAGGAGCCGCCTGACGGGCGAACTGAGGTCTTCACGCCTGATGGCCCACATAAGGCGGGCGACTATAGGCGAGATCTGCTACGAGAACACCCACCCCTTCATTACGAAAGACATATCCGGCAGATCCTGGGTGCTGATGCATAACGGTACCATTTTCGAGGCACAGGACCTTGCAAGATACCAGTGCATCCAGAAGGGCACGACCGACAGTGAGAGGGTCCTTCTATATCTGACAGACAAGGTTAACAGCATCATACGCGCAAAGGGTGAAGCCGCGGAAGAAGACCGCCTGGAAGCGGTGGATGAACTCGTAAAGCACTTGTCCAAGCATAACAAGCTGAACCTTCTGATCTACGATGGTGACAACTTCTATGTGCATAAGAACGAGGAGGGGACCCTGTTCCGTTACGACCATAACGGAATAGTGATCCTGTCAACGCGCCGGCTGACAGGCGAAGGCTGGGAAGAGATCCCTAAGAACCGGCTGATCGTCTACAGGGACGGCAGGCAGATCTTTGAGGGCGAAGAGCATGAGAATACTTATATCCACAACGAGGAGAACATGAAGGCGCTCTACCTCGGATATTCGGGTCTTTGATGCTCGAAAACATTATTTGACTAATCTGCCAAAGAAGTATAAATTATGTGGGTTCTAAGAACTAACAAAAGAAAGATCGGAGGTGCCGGTTATGGCAGTTGAAGAGATCAAGAAAGAAGTAAAAGAGGTCGTTAAGACCGCTGAAGTTAAAGTAGAACAGGCTTCCGAGAAGGTTAAGGAAGAAGCCAAGAAAGTCGGCGAGGCTGCAGGCAAGGCAGTCGAGAAGACAAAGACTGTTGCCAAGGAGACAAAGGCAAAGGTCGAGGACAAGACAGAGACAGTCAAGAAAGAAGTGATCGAAAAGAAGGACAAGGTCAAGGAATGCTCCAAGGCCAAGGTCAACAAGGTTGCCCAGAAGGTAGTTGCCAAGACAGAGCCCAAGGCTGAGCCCGCAGCAGAGAAGAAGCCCGAGGCTCCCAAGGCTGAGCCCGTTAAGGCAGCAGCTCCCGTAAAGGCAGAAGCCAAGAAAGCAGAGCCCGCTAAGGCTGAGAAGAAGGCTGCTCCCGCAAAGAAAGCAGCTGCAAAGAAGCCCGCAGCAAAGAAGGCACCTGCTAAGAAGCCCGCAGCAAAGAAGGCAGCTCCCAAGGCTATCAAGGCACCCGATAAGTTCGTTATCCAGTATCAGGGCAAGGAGACCGACTACAAGACGATCGTTGATAAGGTCAACAAGGTCGATGCATCCATCAAGACAGTTGATGTCTATGTAAAACCTGAAGACAACAAGACATACTATGTCATCAACGGCATGAACGCCGGCGCAGTAGATCTGTTCTGATCAGCTTAACAAGATAAGATTACATAAGGGGCTGTCTCGAAAGCTTTTTTCGCATACGAGACAGCCTTTGTCTTTGCAGTTTTTGACCAAACTTCAGATATTGCTGATTTAGTCAAAGATTTTTCATTGAAAAGTTGACCAAATGCCGGTTTTTGAAGTATTGGTCAAAAACAACTTATCTCTTAAACTTCCACCTTTGAGTCACTGTACTCGCTGGCGTGATGCGGCTTCACGTCCTTCTTGAAGAAATCCCTCGGCTTGATCTCGCCGATGAAGAGCTTATATAGCCTCAAGTGCCTGAACCAGCCGCCGAAGCGCCTGGAAACACGGCAAAAACAGAGGGCTGCTGCCACGAAGAAAGGAACCTGCGGCACGACGGGGATCATGAGCCCGATCAAGCCGATAATGATGAATACGATACCGAGGCCGATCCAGAGCACCTTGCCCAGGATGGTCTTAGGCTTCTTTTCTTCAGGAATGTCGTCTTTGTAGTATCTTCTCATGTGTTTATTCTCCCTATCCCGGCATAATTCTAAAGGAAAGCCTCAACTTAGGCAAGGCGTAAATGCGGAATTTGTGATGTATCGGCCGCTCTGTTTACCTCGCCCACAGGGATGGCTATAATATCGATAGAACAATTTTCTTTAAAGCTGGGAGGAACCTGAGATATGCGAAGAAACCTTTTGAGCAAGGCTGCTGCGGCGGTTACGGTTTTGGCGGCGGCATTGGCGGTCGTTACAGTACCGGCTGTACCGGCGTCGGCGGGCGGACTCCTTATAAACGAGAACAATTTCCCGGATGCGGCTTTTCGAAAATATATAAAGAACAATATAGACACAAACGGCGACGGCACGATTTCCGCAGGCGAGATCAAGCATACGGAGCATTTCGATGTGGCCGACCGGGGGATAAAGAACCTTAAGGGTATCGAGTATTTCACATACATCGCTTTCCTTGACTGCAGCAACAACAAGCTTACGTCGATAGATCTCAGCAAGAACCCGAGGCTGACGAGCATCGACTGTGAGTGGAACGGCCTTACCAAGCTGGATCTCAGCAAGAATACCCTGCTCAGGGAACTTCGCTGCGACCATAACAAGATCGCCAAGCTCGATCTGACGAAGAACACGAAGCTCGAGAACATGAGATGTTCCGACAATGCCCTGGAGAGCCTTAATGTAACTACATGCAAGACGCTCTTTACCTGCTATTGCTCGAACAATAAGCTCACAAAGCTCGATGTCAGCAAGAACACACAGCTGGTCAGCCTCAACTGCGAAAACAACTCCCTAACAGAGCTTTCCGTCAATAACAATCCCCTCCTCGAGTCACTGCACTGCAGCGGCAACAGCCTTTCCAAACTGGAGATCAGCAAGGACAAGAGCCTGACATCGCTTCAATGTAATGACAACAAGATCACCAAGCTCGACCTTTCCAAGAACACCAAGCTCGAGAGCCTCAACATAAAGGGCAACAGCATCAAGACGATGGACCTCGCCAACAATAAGGAACTGAAGTTCTTGGACTGCGGCGCCCTTGAATGCCTGGATGTGTCAGGCTGCAGGAAGCTCGACAGCATCACTCTCGAGGAAGGCAAGTTCCCCGCTGAGCTTAAGCTTGCATGCGGGCAGAGTTTTTCCTTGAACTACTATCTGCCGCCCTATAGTGACAAGGGGAGCTGGACTTGTTCTGCGAGCGGTACCGCCGGCTTGGACGGATCCAAGATCACCGGCAAGAAGGCAGGGAAGGCCGTGTTGACCGGCGACTTTAAGGGCACAAGGCACAAGGTATCTGTAAGAGTCCTCTTCAAGGACGTGACCAACCCCAAGGATTTCTGGTACGAGCCCACCTACTATCTGTCTGACTCGGGCATAGTCAAGGGCTACGACAACCAGACATCCTTTAAGCCCGACAACGAATGCACGAGAGCCCAGATGGTGACTTTCCTCTGGAGACTTAACGGCGAACCCAAGCCCAAGTCATCCACCACGGCATTCACCGACATCAAGAAGAGCGATTACTTCTACAAGCCCGTTCTCTGGGCCGTCGAAAACGGCATCACTACGGGCGCCTCCAAGACGACTTTCAATCCCGAAGGCGTCTGCACCAGAGCCCAGACAGTGACCTTCCTCTGGAGGCTGGCAGGCAAGCCCTCGGCAGGCACGGCAGAGAGCCCCTTCAAGGATGTAAAGAAGGGCGAGTATTTCTACGATGCGGTCATCTGGGCATCCAAGATGAAGATAGTCGCAGGTTATGCTGACGGTACTTTCCAGCCCCAGGGCAAGTGCTTGAGACGCCAGATGGTAACCTTCCTCTATAAATACGACAAGTACGTAAACGGGAAGGGATAATAACAATAACGGCGGGGGTGTCTTTCAAGATACCCCTGTTTTTTGTTGTACCACTCGGCACATATGAGCAGTTTGGTACCATCATTTCCCAATTTACTGTAATGGTACCAACTTCCGTCGTGCAAACAAGCAGTTTCGATCTCGTTGACGATAGGGGAGGCGAATGCTACAATATGCGTAAGAAAGCACAGTCTGCAAAGACGGTTGCTTCCGAGTAAGTAAATCATTTGACCTTACCCAAAGTTGCGTCCTGGGTAAGGTCTTTTATTTCCGCCGATATCTGGAATCAAAGATCCCGATAAGGAACGTCAATAGCTTCAACAACAGAGTGATTGAAGCTATGACTAAAGTGATAATGCCTATCACGATAGAGATAATCTCAATATCTGTCATATCAGCAGCCCTCCTTTCGTCAGTACTGTCCCGAAGGATGTATAAGTACTCGGAAGGCAACCGCCCATTAAGCAGACTGTGCCAATAAGATCATAACACAAAAGAGAACAAATGTATGTAAATGTGATATAATTAATCGATAGATTTTACGGAAATATAATTGGATCGCTCTGCTGCTCTGGCATTGCTCAGATATATACCTGTTTGACATATACACGTGCGGGAGGTATAGTGGAGCATCAGGATCAATGATCAGTATCGGATATGCTTTGTTTATGAGGATAACTGTTGTATGGATGTTGAGATCGTTGACTATCACTAAGGAGACATAATGATATGGATAACAGAATAGATACACCTTCCATAAGTGAGATATTGAAGGATGAATTTATGTTCCCTCTCGGGATCTCCGCATATAAACTTGCACAGGAGATACACGTGCCGGTGTCAAGAGTGCAGGATATACTGCACGACAGAAGGAAGATAACTGCTGATACTTCTCTCAGGCTCTCAAGGTATTTCGGGGTATCTGAGATGTATTTTCTTAACCTTCAGAATGACATTGACATGAGGAACCTTAAAGAGGAAAAAGGCGCTGAGATCAGTTCGATAGTGCCCTGTAATACGGCAGCCTCCTGACAAGGCACAAAGCCGTCAGACTTTTGCCTGCCAGATCACTTTCTCAACTTTCCGCGCGACTGTTTACGCCGCCCGAATCGTCAGATATAATTAAAGCAGAGTTGAAGGTTAGGGCAGGACCGCCGTCATCAGGCGTGGTCCGTGCGAAGGCGGCAGCATAAGATCAGGGATAGGGAGACCTCTATGGAATACGATCGCAAGAACATAATCTTCATAATCATCGGCTCGGTGGTCCTGATCACCGCGTCGGTCATAACCGGTATCGTTATCGGCAATCTCAAGCGCAAGGCGGCGGAGCCCAAGGGCGTTGACGCTGCCGTGAGCAATGTCGAGAGTTTCATCGAGGATAAGGTGGTAGGCTCCGAGGGCACGGTCACCGAAGTTACGGCCCGCCCCGACATCAAGAAGATCATCGAGGTCAGCCGTCTTTCCACATTCGAATTCACTTATAACTCCATCTGCGAAGTCAGGGACGACAACGGCAACAAGCTCTACTATATAGCATATGAGGGCAAGGTCTTGTGGGGCATCGATGCGTCACAGATCAAGTTCGACATCGACGAGGACAACAAGCTCCTTAACATAATCCTTCCCAAGGTCGAAGTGCAGGAGACGAATGTCGATGCGAACACTCTGGAATATATCTTTTTCGACGGCAGATACGATAATCCTTCAAGCGGCGCGCAGGCCCAGGCCCTGTGCCTTGACGACATGAAGAACAAGATCCGTGATCAGTATGCGATGGAAGAGACTGCGCGCGAGAACACTCTCCACGAGGTCGAGGCACTCTTTAAGCCGATCGTGAGCCAGTACTACAGCGACTATAAGCTGACGATCGATTTCGTTAAGTAAGGAAGGGGGGACCGGTATGAAGCGCATAGTAACTTATCTTCTGATCTTAACCCTTTCCTTAGGTCTTGTCACATCCTGCAGGAAGCAGGCTGAGGAGACGACGGCATCGACCCGGCCGACCAGCGTCACGACGACGGCAACGACCGCCCCCACCACCACGAAGGAGACCGAGCCTAAGATCGTTCCGAACGTCTATCAGATCCAGTCGATCTGCGAGCTCGCGACTCTCGACGTCTACTACCATAACACCGCGAAAGCCATCAAGACCGCGGGCACCGGTGTCGTCCACTGGGGCGAAAAAGACACGCCTTTCTGGTTCGAATACACGGCGGATGTTTCCCTCGGCATCGATGTCAGCCAGGTCAAGATGCTGATCGAGGGCAGGGACATTACGATCTTCATGCCCCACGCGAAAATACTGAGAGTCAACGTCCATCCCGAATCCACGACGGATCCTATCTTCATGCCCAAGAAGTGGTACCGCAACGATGTCGAGATCACGGCCCAGGATGTTACCGACGCCATGAAGGAAGCCAATGCTCAGATCAGGGAACAGGTGACCAATAAGACGACTCTCCTTAAGGCTGCAGAGAACCGTTCAAAGCAGCTGATCGAAAATTACATCTCCCAGATCATGGATCTTTCTGATATAAGTTATACTGTACACTGGGAGTTCATCGAAGACAAATAAGCTGCCCGTAAACCCGGTAAGCGACTGACAGGATAAGGCACCGGCCGCATCCCGTGGGGGGCAGTATGCATGCAGGAGGTTTTATGAACAAGCGTATTTTAAAGCTGACCGCAGTCCTTATGACCGCGGCTTTCGTGCTGTCGGCATTGCCGCAGATCACCGGCGAGACGGACAACACCAAGACTATGGTCAGAGCAGACGGTTCTGTCAGCGGAGAGTTCGATCCGGACGATCCGGGAGTTTATACCGAGGCGGACAGCACTGTAGACAAGGTAGCTCAAAAAGTCCGCAAGGCCGTTAAGAACTTTGACAGTAAGTTAACGGTAACACTTGATAACCCCGTGAATGATATTAATGCTTTCATTACGAAGGTTAAGGATAAGGCGTTTGAACATACCGGTAAGCCCGGAGAGGGTGATTATCTCCGATGGACCATATCCCGTTTCAATTACATTGCACGTGCTTCAAATAACAAATATAATTCGGTCGAGTTTACCTTTAACTACCACGTGACTAAGTCTCAGGATTCCGAAGCTAAGAAGAAGGCGGATACGATCCTTACTAATCTGAAACTCGACGGCAAGAAAAACTACGACAAGATCAAAGCAATATACGATTACATAGCCAAGAACGTTACCTACTATAAGTCCAGTGCGGGAACTACCGGTGTCTCGTATGCAATGTATGGGGCCCTCTGCAAGAAGCAGGCCTCATCAAACGGAGTTGTCCTCGCGATCTACTACATGGCGCTCAAAGCAGGAATTGACTGCCGCATCATATCCGGCAGTCTTGAAGGAAACAGTTACGTCTGGAACATCATAAAGCTCGGCGGCGAATACTACTATCTTGATGCCACCGGCGACCTCGGGGAAAAGAACTACAACTATTTCTTAAAATGCCCGAGATCGATGGGACAGTATTTACCGGATTACGTGTACACTACGGATTCCTTCAAGAAGAAGTATCCGATGGCGACAATGGATTACTACTTGAAGATAGCCACGCCGACTCCGACGGAGATCCCGATCCCGTCACCCAAGAAAGTCGAATACACAATGAAAGAAGAAGAGGGAAGTATTACGGTTGTCTGCGGTGACAAAATAATGCTTCACATGCCGGATCTTCCTCACAGCAGTATCGAGTGGACATCTACCAATCCCAATGTATATAAATTTTTAGATGACTGTGCTAAGATGGCAGGCCAGACGAAAGTAACTGTTATCTATTACGATGCGTCCAACAAAGATGCGGACGGCAATCCCGGCCAAACCCGCATGTCGGTCGACATCACTGTCCTCTACAAGGATGTTACCAAGAGTTCCGACTTCTGGTACGCCCCCACCAACTATCTGACGGCCAAGGACGTCGTCAAGGGCTACGAGAACCAGACCCTCTTTAAGCCCGGCAACGACTGCACCAGAGCCCAGATGCTGACCTTCATGTGGCGTCTTGCAGGCTCTCCCAACCCTAAGTCCAAGACATGCCAGTTCTCAGATGTCAAAGAGGGTGAATACTACTACAAGCCCGTCCTCTGGGCCGTCGAAAACGGCATCACCACGGGTTACGACGATGGCACCTTCAGACCGAAGACGGTCTGCACCAGAGCCCAGACGGTCACATTCCTCTGGCGTATGGCAGGAAAGCCCAGCCCTAAGTCGTCCACCAACAATTTCAATGACGTTAAGACTACGGATTACTTCTACAAGGCGACCCTCTGGGCATCCGAGAAGAAGATCCTCGCAGGCTACGATGACGGCACCTTCAGACCCCAGGGCCTGTGCCTGAGGCGTCAGATGGTAACGTTCCTTTATAAGTACGATAAGTATGTGAACAACAAATAAGGATACATACGGGGCAGCAAACAATTAGGAGATATTATGAGTAACCGCATTATCAAGTTGATCTCGATCCTCATGATCGCTTCTGTCATCATGTCGGCAGCTCCATTAAATTATGGCAGGAAGAGCAACATCAATGCCGTGGTCAGGGCAGACGGGTCTGTCAGCGGAAGGTTCGATCCGAGCGGACCGCGGACAAATGCCGAGCCGGAGTCTTATACCGAGGCAGACAGCGACATAGAGAAGGCAGGCCTCAAACTCAGGAAGGCTATTAAGAACTTTGACAGCAAAGTAACCATAGTATTAGATAAGCCGCGCTATGCACCGACGGTTGACGATGTTGTCGCTATCTTCGAGCAGATCAAGGATAAGGCGGTTGCACATACCGGTAAACCCGACGAGGGCGATTACCTCTTATGGACTTTGTCTTCTATCGGTTTTACGGCAGCGGGAGCCCAGGACAATTACGACCATTTCTTTTTTGTCATGGAATACCATATGACCAAGTCCCAGGGATCGGAGGCGAAGAAGAAAGCGGACTCTATCCTTACTTCTTTAAAGCTTGACGGCAAGAAAGACTACGATAAGATCAAAGCGATCTACGGTTACATAACCAAGAATGTCACATATGATTATACTGCGATCGACACTGCCGGGACCGCACATTCGATGTATGGAGCTCTCTGTAAGAAGGAGGCCGTCTGCCAGGGAATTGCGCTGGCGATCTACTACATGATGCTCAAAGCGGGTATCGACTGCCGTCTCATATCCGGCGATCTTGCAGGACAACGTCACGGCTGGAACCTTGTTAAGCTTGACGGCAAATACTACTATGTCGACGCCACCAACGACCTCGGTGCCAAGAATTACAGCTATTTCCTTAAATGCGGGGATTCTATGTTCCGGCATGATCCGGATAAAGCGTTCAAGACGGATTCTTTCAAGAAGAAGTATCCTCTCGCGACACAAAATTACGGCGCAAAACCGTCATCTACCCCGACTCCGACGGAGATCCCGCTCCCGACGTCCAAAAGTATCACATACATAATGCAAGAGAAGGGGACTCTTACTCTTGTCAGTGGCGACAGTGTTTATTTTGCTATCCCTAGTAATGTTCCTGTTAACAGTCGTAAGTGGATATCTACCAATCCGAAAGTATTTGCTGCAGAAGGAGTCGGTAATGCTAAGATGGCAGGTCATACGAAATTAACTGTTATCCTTTACGATTGGTCTACCGTAGATGCGAACGGCAACTATGCTGAAACAAGGTTCTCGGTCGACATTACCGTTCTCTACAGGGATGTAACCAAGAGTTCCGATTTCTGGTACACTCCCACTAACTATCTTACGGCAGCAGGCGTCGTCAAGGGCTACGACGACCAGACTCTCTTTAAGCCCGCCAACGACTGTACCAGAGCCCAGATGCTGACCTTCATGTGGCGTCTTGCAGGGTCTCCCAACCCTAAGTCCAAGACATGCCGGTTCACAGATGTCAAAGAGGGCGAATACTACTACAAGCCCGTTCTTTGGGCCGTCGAAAACGGCATCACCACGGGTTACGACGACGGCACCTTCAGACCGAAGACGGTCTGCACCAGAGCCCAGACGGTCACGTTCCTGTGGCGTATGGCAGGAAAGCCCAGCCCTAAGTCGTCCACCAACAATTTCAATGACGTTAAGACTACGGATTACTTCTACAAGGCAACCCTCTGGGCATCCGAGAAGAAGATCCTCGCAGGCTACGATGACGGCACCTTCAGACCCCAGGGCTTGTGCCTGAGGCGTCAGATGGTAACGTTCCTTTATAAATACGATAAGTATGTTAACAACAAATAAATCGCAGAGGAACAACACATCGCTCTGCCAGTTCCTTGAGGAGCTTTAGCGACGAGGACTTGTCCGACGCCAAGAGCGATGTGTTGTGACGAATTATAAGTACGATATGTACGTTAACGAGAAGGCCTACACCGGACCTAAAATCTAAGCAACAGCAAGCCGCCTCCGGGCGGCTTGTTTTAACACTGTTACAAGTTGACCACACCCTCAAATGTGTATATACTATGTATAAACATTCCGGGAGGCGTTTTTATGACCGTAAAGATTCAGAAATGGGGTAACAGCAGGGGCATCAGGATTCCCAAAGTGATCCTGGATGATCTTGTCTGGTCCGATAACGAAGAAGTGGATCTTACCGTATCTGACGGCAAGATAATAATCGAGCGCCTCGAAAGAAGGGAGCGCCCTGACATACATGATCTCTTCGCAGGTTACGAAGGCCGCTATGAACCCGTAGATATTGATTGGGGCGAGCCCTCGGGGAGGGAAGTATGGTAAGACAGGGAGACATAATCAAAGTAAGTTTTGATCCCCAGAAGGGTCATGAACAGAAAGGCTTCCGTCCTGCGGTAGTCATAAGCAATGATGAATTCATAAGAAGGACCGGTCTTGCCGTAGTCTGTCCGGTCACGAATACGGATAACAAGTTTCCTCTTCATGTTTATCTTGATGAAAGAACTTCCACTACAGGCGTGATCTTATGCGAACACATAAGAACGCTTGATCTTAATTCATGGAAAGCTAAGAAGATCGAAAAGCTCCCTGACGACATCTTAAGACGGGTTGTCGATATAGTAATGGCCGAGCTGGACCTGACAGTATAACCGTCAATACCTTCAGACCCTAGGGTAAGTGCCTCAGGAGACAGATGGTAACATTCCTCTATAAGTACGATAAGTATGTGAACAAGGAAGGATTAAAGGCAACAAGTATATATCACTGATTAAGGCTACTGGAAGGCAGCCTTTGTTATTTAAGTAATATATATGCATGGTTGTTTGGGAAAATAGTGGTAGCGGGATGTAAATTATTTCTTTAAGACATGGGATAAAGTACAATGATTATGAAAAATTGATAGTGGAGGAAGATATATGAAAAGATTTGATGTTTTACCTACAGAAGAAAATATTTATAAGACATATGTTGAAAATTCTATAGGAAGGGTTCATGATGTTGATTCTTTTGTGTCGATTATCAACAGCATGGAAGGCGGTTGTTCTATTGCGATAGATAGTTCATGGGGAAATGGGAAAACTTTTTTTGTGAAACAGGCAAAAATGATTATAGATGCCTTTAATCCTAATAATCCTTTTAGTGACTCAGAAAATGGAAAAAAGATTCTTGGCTTATGGGAAAAGAATCATAGTAAAAATCCTATAGAAATAGAACCAATGATAACCTCTTACTTTGATGCTTGGGAACATGACGATGATGATGATCCGCTTCTTTCTATAGTTTATGAAATAATGAATGAGAATTACTGTTTAACGAATATTCCCAATAAAAGAGATTGGACAGATATTCTTGCAAATATTGCAGAAACGGTAACATCAAGGAATATATCAAATTTGGTTGAGTCAGCTAAAGGTAGGGATTTGTTTGAAAATATTAAAGGAAATATAGAGTTAAGAGAGCAGATAAGTAGTTTTTTTAATTCGCTATTACCAGAAAACGGGAATAAACTAATTGTTTTTATCGATGAATTGGACAGGTGTTCTCCGGTGTTTGCAGTTAAACTGTTGGAGAGAATAAAGCGATATTTATTAAATGATTCAGTGGTTTTTGTTTTTTCAATCAATCAATTGGAATTGCAACATACAATAAAAAGATTCTACGGCGAGGAGTTGGATGCTTGTAGATATTTGGATCGTTTTTTTGATCTTCGCATTGAACTACCAGAATTGGATTTGGGGAATTATAAGAATACTTTTGGAATACCAGATTTGATGAATCTGCGCGAAAGAACATGCATAGAATTTGCTAAATATACTCATATGAGTTTAAGAGAAATGTCGAAGTATTTTCAAATATCAAGAAAAGCAACATACGCTGTGACAGACAAAAAAGACAAAAGCCATCTTTCGGTTATAGATATGAATACAGAAAGGTTGTTGTTTTCTGTAATTACACCTGTTGCTATTGGATTGAGAATGATGAATTTGGATGAATATAATAAACTCATCAATGGTACGAGCCCAGAGTGGCTAATAAACTTTCTGTTTAGAGGATCTTTATTTGGTAAAGTTGTAGGAATGTTAACGGAAGATAACATAGAACCCAAACTTGATGTAGATATAAGTTCTGAAGATGCAAGAAATAAAGTGGTATTTATGTACAGTTATCTATTTAACCACAAGGATGATCCTGATTATGGACAAGAAATTACTTTTGGAAGAGTTACACTGAGTACAGAGTACAAATCCAAGATAATTGAAGCAGCAAATATGGCATCTAAATATTCAGATATTGAACAATAATTTGGATTTAAATAATTGCGCATCAGCCGCCTCCGGGCGGCTTGTTTATTGGCTTTCAGCGCTAAATGACCATACCAGATAATGAGGCAAAACTATAAGATTCCGGCAGCCTTGGTTGAGCGCATTATGCCCCTGCGGTAAAATATTAACGTGAAATTCGGGGGAACTTCACGGATTCAATTATATAAACGGATGATGATTCATAATCTTTATAGACTGGGGGTGTAAAAGAGATATCCGTTTGTTCGACCTGAATTTGATTTCAAATTATTCAGAAGCGTTTTAACGCGCGAAAATTTACGAGAAAGGGTATTGTTAATCACTATGAGTAACATAAGAAAAACAATAATTTCGGCATTGCTCTTTACGGCAATGACCGTGCTCTTGGTCGCAGTATTACCTGCAAATGCCAAGGCATCCAGACCGGGATATTACACGATCTCATATAGTACCAACGGGATTTCAGGCGTAACTGTTCCTGCAAGTTTTGAAGTAAGGGACGGATCACTTTATGGCCTTTCTTCTCAGATTCCTACGAGAGCCAATTATACTTTTAAAGGCTACGACACAAGTACTGCAGCAAACACAGTCAGATATACTGCGGGTCAGGGAAATCTGAGAGCATCTTCAAATCTGACACTTTATCCTGTATGGGAACCAAAAAACCCATCCAGCGGAATCAAAACATTTAACTATGGCGGGAATCTTGATGCACCGAAATCAGCAGGCTTCCTATCCAATACACCCTCAAAGGTTCAGATGTACTACGATAAGAGTCAGAAGTCATTTACCTTTGGCGGATGGTGTGTACACGATCAGGGAATCAAAAGCTATACTTACCAGGTTTCAGGCCCGGGCTTCACTGCCAGCAATATAAAGAACTTTGGTTGGACTACTCGCGCTGATGTAGCTGCTTGTACTCCGGATGTAAGAACAACATTGGGCGTAAATAAGAAAGCCTCTTTTAATAACTGCGGTTATTCCGGTTCGGTGGATATGTCGAAATTGAACGCCGGAGACTACAAACTGACAGTTTATGGCGTACCTAACGCAGGAGCCAATTTTGCTGTTTGTGAGATCTCATTTAACTTAAGACCTACAGGAACAGCTTATGTGATCTTTAACGCAAACGGTGGCAAGGGAGCATCCAATGTAAAGCAGTTGGTTACATATGGAGCAAATAATAAGCTGAATCCCCCTTCATTTACAAAGAGCGGATATGAAGTGTTGGGCTTCTCCACCAATAAGAAGGCAACTACGCCTGATTATAAGTTGGGTGTCTCTTATCCTTTCAACGGTGTAAAGAACAACACAACTCTTTATGCCGTATGGGGGAAAAAGACAGTAACACCTGTTCCTCCAACCCCTACTGTCACAAAGTATTTTAAGGTAGTAATTGATGCCAATGGCGGCACTTTCCATGACGGTACAACTAGGTATGAGCGTTCTTATCCCGTTGGCACTACGGTAACTATAGATTTTGGTAAAGAACCTTATTCTCAGTTTTTGATCTGGCTGAAGGGAAATGGACTCGGAAAAGCAATGGAGAAGCCCGGTTATACATTCGCAAATAACTATTCAACCAACCCCAATGCGACTCCCGGCAGTTCATCGAATAGTCTCGTATTTACAGCCAAATCTGATATTACACTGTATCCCGTATGGCTCAACACGACAAGTAAGGGCGGAATATGGTACAAATCCAACCCGAGAAATAATGGTTACGCCAATGTAAGCATGTATGTTGACAAAGCTAACGCAAATAGGTTTGCTAATGAACTGCAAATATTTGTTCTTGAAAACGGAGCAAAGAGGAAGAGTATTAACGATAAAGAGCATTGGATTGCAGACACAATACGCGAACTCAGCCAGAACATGATTGCTAATTTTGTATACGATACCATTCGTTATGATGTTGGTACAGCTATAAAAAACCTGGTTTTTGATAAAACAACTGATAATATAGCCAAGTTTAATAAACTCACGGAAATGGTGAAAAAAGGTGTCGATTCCTATAATGTAGCATATGCTATATGCGAAAATACTGTCTATACTATGAATGTTGGAAACGATAAGACATTCAAGAGAAACTTTGATCTTTTAGAAAAAGTATATAAGCAATTAGTTTCTCAGGGAGTATATAACGGTGAGCACGGTACGGCCAATGTTAATGGTGGTTTGTTTATCCAAATTGACACAGACACTAGTGCCCTTTTCTTTAGTGACGGTGCTGCAGCTCTTGCGAGTAAATATGGGCTTCCTGTTATCGGAAATACTGGTATCGATTACAATGCATTAATTAGAGATAAAGGTGTCAACTGGATAGATGAAAAATATCTGCAAAAGCCAGATTCCTACTATAACAAAGAGAATGACACATTGTTTACAGCCTTGTATAAGGTTTTAAGTCTGACTGACGGAAGCAAAAAAATATCTGGACCTGAAGTAATTTGATCCAATCACAGTAAGCCGCCCTCGGGCGGCTTTTTTCATGCCTTCTTAAAAGTATGCTCCTGGCACACCATTCAACTTCTAAAGAGGTATATTCTTAATCTTCACTAGAGAGAGAGGAAAATCTTGAAAATAATCATTCTGTAAATCATCGGTAAATAATGTAAAAGGTGAGCCGAGTATAGGTTTACCGAGACTTTCTTGAGGAATATAATTCAGAATTTATTGAGCGTTCAGTTTGAAAAAATTGGATGTGATAAGGAAGACGAAGAACCGATTACTTTAACACTCTTACCAGATGACGAAAAGGGTATTAATTTGAAACCAGTTCTCCATATGGCCACATTTAATATTGGTAGACGAGAATACAGAAGGTATTTTGTGTTTGAAAAACCTAATACTCGACTTACTATTGATTATGTATTCGACGGGGTGAATCATATTAGTTTTGATTTGTTTGTCTTAAAAAAGTAGGAGCTGACCCGCAGGCCAGCTCCTTTTTTGAACCTTTATGGAGATTTAACTGATTATTTCTGATAGATCTGAGCATAAAGATCGACGAGACCCTTGTAGTTGAGCTCTTCGCAGGATGCTACATATTCATCCCACTGCTTTTCTACATCAGCCTGACCTGTGACGAACTTCAGAACCCAGGTATTGACGTTGCTGATGAGAGGAGTAGCGATCAGGTTGATCTTCTCATACTGATCGGATGTAGGTGCGATACCGGGAGCCAGAGGAGGTACTTCCCTGTACTCGAGGTCACGGTGTACATAGTCCTGAACCTTGGGAACGAGGTTGTCTTCCATCTCTGCAATAGTTCCGCCGTACCAGAAGTTACCGCCTGCGTAACCCCATTCGAAACGGATGTCTGTCAGAGTGTTGTCAGGAGTATTGCCATAGCCCAGACCGGAGCAGCAGAAGCCTTCTTTTAAGTGTTTATATCCGTCAGCATCTACTTCATAGTGAACGCCTTCGACACCCCACTTTGTGAGTTCGTATGCTTCGTGAGAGTAGAAGAGCCAGTCAACGAATCTGAGCATTTCGATAAAGCCGTCTTCGCCAAGATCCTTAAGAGCCTGATCTGCGATCATGACACCATTCTCGAGTCTCTCGGGAGATACTGTGGAGTTCTTGGTGGATCCCATAGGGAGAGTGATACAATAGTTCTCGAACTTGCCTTCGCCAAGCTGCTTTACCATGTCGCCTTCGAATGAAGCGAACTGTGACTGGTTAACAGACATGATGGCTGTCTTGCCGTTGAAGTACTGTGCTGTAGCTGTTGCATCGTCCTGTGTGAATGTTTCGGGATCGAGGATTCCTGCTTCGACGAATGCGTTTGCAGCCTTTAAGAATTCCTTGAAGTTGTCCGATACAGGGGAGAACTGGAATTCGTCTGCAGCAGGGTTATATCTCATACCGTTGCCGATATTCCAACCTGCGTTTACATCGTATGTTGCGCCCATGACGCCGAGGAGGTTACCGCCGCTGCCCTTGCCGGATTCGTTTCCACACCAGAGGTCAGACCAGATGTAATCCTTCTCTTTGCACATGCCCTGCTCGACCATGTAAGCCTTTACTTTCTTAAGAGCTTCGAGCAGATCGCCCCAGGTCCAAGTCTTCTCAAGCTCGACTACATCGACGCCTGCCTTGTCCCAGATGTCTTTTCTGATCATGAAGGTGTAGTTGATAAGGTTGCCTTCCTTCATGCCGGGGAGCTTGTAGTACTTACCGTTAGCTCTTGTGATCGTCTGGATGTCCTTGGAGAGATTGTACTTGTTGTAGAAGTCAGTGTAGTAAGGCATATACTGAACATAGTCAGAGATAGGCACGATCGCACCGCCGTCTACGAAAGCAGTATCGTCATAGATCTTGGGGATGATGTAAGCGGACTTACCTGCGTTGATATCAAGGGTGATATTGTTCATGTAGTCGCCGCTGTCGTAGGACTTGATGTCGAGGTGGACATTGGTCCTGTTCTCGATCTCCTTGAATATACCCTCGGTCTTCCACTTGTCGATCATGGGATACCAGCTGGCATCACTGAAGAACATTGTGTAAGTTGTAGGCTCGTTGGCATGGAATGTCTCTCCGAGGCCGAACTTGTAGGGTAATTCTTTTTCTGTTGTTGTCGCAGAAGTCTCTATCTGACTGGGAATAGTCGTCATGCTCGTACTCTCAGTAGGTGCGCTCTGCTGACCTGTGCAAGCCGTAAAGCCGCCGATCATGGACAGAGCAAGACCAATAGAGGTTAATCTTGTTACTGTTTTCTTCATAACTGTTTCCTTTCTTATAAGTTTTTTATATTGCCTTGGGAGGATCCCATGAGCACCTTGGTTATTCCTTGACACCGCCTAACATCATGCCCTGAACATAATATTTCTGTATGAAAGGGTAGACGCAGATGATGGGGAGGACTGTAAGTACCATCGCGCAGGACTTGATGTTGGCCGATACCTGCTGGGCGTCAGCTTCGGATGCCGATGCACCGCGGATTATTGTCTGGAGGAAGTAAGCGACAGGCCACTTGTTTTTATCCTGGAGATAGAGCATGGCGTTGAACCAGTTGTTCCAGTACATGACGGCATAGAATAAGGTCATGGTCGCCATTATCGGCTTGGATAAGGGGATGGATATCTTAAGGAATACACCGAACTTGTTAAGTCCGTCCATCTCACCCGCTTCTTCCAACTCCTTGGGCAGGCTCATGAAGAAGGATCTCATAAGGATTACATAGTAGGTGCTGATGAGCATGGGAAGGATAAAGCCGCCCATGGTATTCTTGAGACCTAAGTTTACTATCAGGATATAGTTTGCGATGAGACCGCCGCCGAAATACATCGTGAAGATGATGAAAGGCGATAAGATCTTATTGATCCTGAGATGTGTCTTTGACATAGGATAAGCAAGGATCGATGAGAAGAATAATGATCCCACTGTTCCCACTACCGTATAGAGGATAGTATTAAGGTAATATCTTAAGAATTCATGATCGTTACGCGTTATAACGTAGACATATGTATCGATGGAGAAGTCCTTGGGGATGAGCCCCGTGTGGCCGGCGATGATCGCCTGCTCCGATGTGAAGGACTGTGATACCAGATAAAGGAAAGGGTAGAGTGTTACGGCCGCAACAAAGATCATTATGATCGTGTTAAATACCGTGAATACCTTATAACCTGTTGATTCCTTTATGCGGTTCTTGGGATTAGCGACCGGGATATGGGGCTTGTTCTCTTCATTAACGCTCATGTCATACCCTCCTTACCAGAGACTCGTTCTTGCGAATTTCTTCGAGACCAGATTGGCTGCAGTCAGAAGGACAAGATTGATGAGTCCCTCGAAAAGTCCAACCGCGGTCGCGTAACTGTAATTGCCGGAACCGATACCCATTCGGTAAACATATGTGGATACGATATCAGCGGTCTGATAGGTCATAGGATTATAGAGGAGATATACCTTCTCGAAAGCTCCGCCCGATCCTACGAGTCCTCCTATGTCAAGGATAAGGAGTGTTGCTATGGTAGGAAGGATGCAGGGGATGGTGACATGGAGTACCTGCTGCAGATGAGTTGCACCGTCAACCTTGGCAGCCTCGTAGAGGGAGGGATTGATATCGGTCATGGCAGCAAGATAAAGTATCGTGCCCCAGCCTAAGCTTTGCCATACACCTGATGCAACAAATATCGTTCTGAACCATTCAGCAAGTGATATGAAGCTGATCGCTTCTCCGCCGAGGCTCTCGATCAATGCGTTGATAGGGCCGTGTGTAGATAAGAGTTCCTTTAACATACCGCATACGATGACGATCGATATGAAGTGGGGAAGATAAGATACTGTCTGTACGAACTTTTTCCAGTGAAGATTCCTGATCTCGTTTATGAGCAGGGCGAAGATGAGAGTGAGAGGAAATCTGAAGAGCAGATAAAGACCGTTCAAAATGAGGGTGTTAAAAAATGCTCTCCAGAATGTCCTGTCAACAACAAACTGTTCAAAGTATCTGAAACCTGTCCAGGTCTCACCGAATATATTGCCTCCGGCTTTATATTTCCTGAAAGCAATGATATTACCGAACATGGGGATATAGCGGAAGATGATGTAGTAGATGACAGGAATAAGGACCATGACATAGAGCTGCCAGTTGATCTTAAAATCCTTGGACATTCTCTTGCGAAGGGCGATCTGCTTGGGAGACCATTCCTCGGTAGTTTGCTGCGGGACTTGCTCTTTCTTACTCATATACGACCAACCTTCCTGCTAACCATCGTGATGCTCTTGCATACTTGCATACAAGTATGTTTACGTTGAGATTATCACCACGCCCAAGATATGTCAATAGAATTATTTAGAGCTAATCTGGACTTTTTTGTCATTCTGTTCCGGTCGTCTTTTTTTTATTCTTGTGAAGTAAGAAAAAGCGATCGTTTTTCCTCGCTTTTATGCTCCTGATTTTTGCCGTTGATTTTTATCTTTTTCACTTTTATACTTCGAACAAAGAAAGGAGCATTTTTCCTAATGAGTTCTTTTGACAGGATAAGCAACAGCTGGTTATATAGACTGGGTGAAGCCATAGCGGATGTGGTCTTATTCTCATGCCTTTTTTTGCTCTTTTCTTTGCCGGTCGTAACCATAGGTCCTTCCCTTTGTGCTCTCTACTATATTGTCTACAATAAATACACCAAGGGCGGCGATCCCAATTCCAAAGATTTCGTCCGTTCTTTCAGGTCGAATCTTAAGAACGGGATCGTGGTACATCTGATCTATTCTGTATTTAGTTTGATCGTAGGATTTAACACCTATTTTGCTTTCGCGGGATTCGGTGATCTTCGTCTTCCTGACTGGTATCCCGTTGTATCTTTACTGCCGCTCCTTCCCCTGATATTCACGATGCCGTATGTATATGCTTTGCTTGCAAGATTCGATAACGGGATCAAGGGGACCATAACGAACAGTTTCATCTTATGCATGGTGAATTTCCCGCGCTTCCTGCTCATATGGCTGGTGGTTATTGTGGCATTGGCGATATGCATATTCTTCCCGCCGGCAGCTCTTATCGTTCCTGTCGGGGCAACATATCTTATCCAGATGGTAACTGAGAAGTCTTTTGCCAAAGCTCTCAGTGTTGAACAGCAAAGGAAAGAAGAAGTATCAGGTAAAGATTCAGAGGAGGATCCTGATGGCAGGGATAGATCTTAATGTAATACAACTGGTCTGCGGTCTGATCGCCGCAATATGTGTCTTCATCGGTATCTTCATAAGCGTAAGAAGACTTGATCCCGGGAAGAAGACAGAGATCCCTGTCAAGATAACGGTCTTGTCCTGTGCATTGATCGTATTGGGATTATTGATCTATGCTGTGACCAAGACATGTACTTATCTTCAGACCGTGGATCTTACAGAATATGATCTTTACACGGTATATTTTGCATCACTCGGAGAAGTAGTCAAAGTATTCGGATTTTTTGCGTTGATACCGATCGTGTTAAGACTTTTCGGACCCCGTAAGAACAAAAAAATATTAGAAGAAATAAGGGAAGAAGACGCCCGCGCCGGAGACTCCTGAATCAGTTTCAATGAGCCTGTTTCTCTCTATTGACAGTCTGTTTGTTTGCTAGTATTCTAGTATGCGTAACGGCTGAAGTTATGATCGCGGCTGCCTTATGACGGCTTAAAGGTGGGTTTTGTTATGAAGTTGGTATTACGGTGGTTTCCGTATGGAGATGATAGTGTTTCTTTAAGGCAGATCCGTCAGATCCCCGGTGTTAAGGGCGTCGCGACCTTCCTGTCTCGTGTTCCCGTCGGTGATGTCTGGACTATGGATGAGATCTTGCATGTTAAGAACATGATCAATTCCCATGGCCTTGAGATGGAAGTGATAGAAAGCCTTAACATCCATGAGGATATTAAAAAGGGTTTTTCTACTCGTGATATGTATATCGATAATTACATTTTGTCGATGAAGAATCTCGCTTCATGCGGCGTCAAATGTATCTGCTATAATTTCATGCCCGTAATGGACTGGTACAGATCGGTCTTATCCGAGTATCTGCCTGACGGAAGCTATACCATGGCTTATTACCATGACGATGCCGTAAAGCTTTCATTGTCCAATATCACTTCGTCCATGATGCGTGGTTCCAATAACTTCAGTCTCCCGGGCTGGGAGCCTGAAAGATTCGCTCAGATGGCTGATGATATTGAATACTACCGTAATGTTTCTTCTTCCGAATATTTCGCCAATATCAAGTATTTTCTTGATGCTGTCATACCTGTTGCAGAATCCCTTGATATCGATTTTGCAGTACACCCGGACGATCCGCCGTGGCCTCTTTTCCATCTGCCCAAGGTCGTTAACTGCAAGGAATCGATCAGCAAGTATCTGGACCTCGTTCCATCCAATAGGAACGGGCTTACCCTCTGCACGGGAAGTCTTGCCGCTGACCCTGCGAATGATGTTGCCGACATTGCTTCAACATTTTCTGCCATGGGCAAGATCCACTTTGTTCATTTGAGGAATATTAAGCATGTATCAGATAAGGATTTCTATGAATCCGCGCACCTTTCATCCTGCGGCGACCTTGATATGGCAAAGATCGTAAGATGCCTTTATGAGAACGGATTTGACGGTTACATAAGACCCGATCACGGACGCATGATCTGGGATGAGACCGGAAGGCCGGGATATGGTCTCTACGACCGCGCTCTGGGCGCTGCCTATATCAACGGACTATGGGAAGCAATAACAAAAAACGGCTGATCACCTGTACCCCGCATGGTGACCTCCTATCCCATCAAAGCCGCATAACCGCTCTTCTCGGGTTATGCGGCTTATATGTGTAGTATGCAAGTCCTTTACACAAAGGCTTTTTTGTGTTAGTTTCTAACTAGTTTTATGAAGGGGTCTTCCAGTATGATAATAACACCTAAGAATAATTTCGAACCTAACCGCGAGTATGCCTTCAGGATGGTAAAAGACAACATCATCAATATGGAGATCAAGCCGGGAAGCCTTATCGGCGAACAGGAGATAGCATCCCAGCTCGGCATTTCCAGGACCCCCGTTCACGAAGCCTTTCTCGAACTGTCCAAGTCAAGGATACTGAATATCCTGCCCCAGAAGGGCTGCAGTGTTTCTCTCATAGATTACGAACTCATCAAGGAATCCAGATTCCTCCGTATCGCTGTCGAGACGGCCCTCATCAGGGAGGCCTGTGATGTCGCGACAGATGAAGAGATCCAGAACCTTTATGCAAATATCAAGCTCCAGCAGTTCTATCTGGAGAACGACCCGCCTAAGTTCATGGATCTTGATAACGAATTCCATAAGAGCATCTATGTCGCCTGCAACAAACTGCAGTGCTTCTACATGGTAAGCCTCATGAGCCTTCATTTCGACCGTGTAAGGTCTCTGTCCTTAAGGACCATCAAGGACAATAAGCTCGTATCGGACCATATCGCGATCGCGGATGCCATAGCAGCCCGCGACAAGGATGCGGCATGCGCGGCTTTCTCCAAGCACATGTCCAGGTTCGACCTTGACTGGGACATCATCAAGAAGGAATACAGCGAATACATAGCCGAGTGATCCTGCTTTTTTATGGACCGTAAAGCCTGCGAAAGTTATATACTTTCCCAATATGGAGTCGAAGCAGATTATCCCTTTGAAGGGGATGATGTTTCTGCTGTTTAATATTTGAACATTTAAGGAGACTGTGCGGGCCCTGTCACTGAAGACTGATCCGGTCTGCTGCCCCGCCTTTTCTCTGCCTTCGATAGGATGGTATAATGTGTAAACGAGGCCTTATGGTCTGATCTTTTCGGGGGTGGGAAAAATGAGAAAAAAAGTATTGATCGTACTCAGCATTATGATCCTTTTGGGGTCCTTTGCCGGCATCAGGCAGCTTCGTGCTGATGAGGACTACTCTTATGTAGAACTTGATAAACTCGTCGAGATAAAGAACGATCCGGCCAAACTTGCGAAAGTAAAACATGTAAGCGTATTTAGTAATGGATACGACAAAGAGACCGAAGACGCAATACAGCTTATCAAGCTCTGTCCTAATCTGGAATCGGCATATATCTGTGCGAACGGTTATACATTCGATAAGGATTTTATTAATGGCATTAAGACAAATGCTTCCAGCCTTGGACTGATGTTTCAATGGGCTGTTGTAGACTTTGAGGGAGTTAATAATCCGAAGATCACGAGTATCTCCATGTGTGAAAACAAGGCGAAGCACTACGGGAGTATAGTTAATCTTAAAAACCTGACAGAAATAATGCTCGAGAATATGAGGGGTTATTCAAAGGCGGATTATTCAAAACTTACAAAACTCGAATCAATCGATTTTACTTCTCAGCGGATCGGGGACTATAAAGATTTTTTCCAGAAGACAAAAAGACTGAAAGAGTTGTATCTGACCGGCTGCAACCTTACAGATAAAGATACGAAGTATATGGTATCGTATCTGACTGATCTTGAAGATCTCAGCATCAAACATACTTTTGTTGAAGATATCTCATTCCTGAAGGATATGAAAAATCTGAAAAGTGTTTTCCTGCCTTCGGGAGTCAGCAATCTGGAAGTTCTGTATGAGATGCCGGGTATTAAAGGTGTCTGGTTTGAAGGATACACAGAACTGTTTGTCGATGACGAACTGGTGAGCTTTTTCGAGAAGCACGGGATCGAATATACCGATTTTAAAAAAGGGATCAGGAAGAAGATAGAAGAGATCGTCGATTCACTTCCTATCACGGAGAAGACTTCCACGGAGGAAAAGATAAAGATCGTAACGGAGTATGTTGTAAAGCACATGAAGTACGGAGACGTGGGCCCGGGTAACCATTATGGCACAGCGCTGGACGATTGTATCTACCGTGGCATAGGAGTATGCGAGGATTACGCCAATATCGAGTATACTCTTCTGAAATGTGTCGGTGTGGATGCATACATTATCTTAGGTCAGGCAGAGTTTTATCACGGAACTATCGCTTCTCACGCCTGGAATGAGGTATGCATTGACGGGAAATGGTACGGCATAGATGCGACCTGGGTCGATGATGAGACTGACGATCCAATGGAATATTACGACTGGTACGCTATGAAACCTACCAAGAGCGCTACGAACGAATGGCCTGACGGCATGGATCCTGATTTCCATGACAAGTCGTTCCCTCTTGAGCACTTCACCGCGAACGACCCCATGGACACTTTAGGCAAGGGCGTTCCCCAGGTGGTCAAGCTTAAGCTCAACAAGAACTCCGGCAGTGTCGTCTGCGGCCAGAAGGATAAGCTGAGGGCAATACTCGAAAAGTCACTGGATCATGTTACATGGACGTCTTCTGACAAGAACATCGCAATTGTCGATTCCAAGGGCAACATCATGGCCAAGATGGCCGGAACCGTAACGATAACCGCATCTGCAGCAGGCAAGAAGGCCAACTGCACCCTTACGGTCCTCTATAAAGACGTAAAGGACAGCAAATCTTTCTGGTACGCCCCGACAAACTACCTCACGAAAACAGGCGTCGTCAAGGGCTATGCGAACCAGACGGAGTTCCGCCCCGCCAACGAGTGCTCCAGAGCCCAGATGGTCACCTTCCTTTACAGGCTCCAGGGCGAACCCAAGTTGAATTCGACAACCTGTAAGTTCACGGATGTACAGAAGACGGATTATTTCTACAAGCCAGTCCTCTGGGCCGTCGAAAAGGGCATCACCACAGGCGTATCGAAGTACAAGTTCAACCCTAAGGGCATCTGCACCAGAGCCCAGACGGTAACCTTCCTCTGGAGGATGGCGAACAAACCTGAGCCCAAAGCCAAGACCTGCAAGTTCACTGACGTCAAGAGTAAAGACTACTTCTACAAGGCAACGATCTGGGCATCCGAGATGAAGATAGTCGCAGGCTACGACGACAACACCTTCAAGCCCCAAGGCAAGTGCCTGAGAAGACAGATGGTGACGTTCCTATATAAGTACGATAAGTATGTGAACAACAAAGGATAACAATCCCTGATCCAACCAACAGCAAGCCGCCTTCGGGCGGCTTTTTGTTTCTGCTCGAAAAGTGTGCAGACTGCACACCAAAGCCGCGCCAATGAGGATTATCATTAACTCCCATTTCCAACGAAGGGAGGACCAAGGAAGAGAAGATTTACGTCAAAATACCATTCTTAAGAGCAGGATCAAGGGAAAGCTGATTATGGAATGAGAGGTGCTTTATGATCAAGTTCAGGATTATACCTGTGGGACGTGTCGACTGTAAGGATTGGGATCATGCTTTTGACAGCTACGAAGAAGCAATAGAATACGGGGACTTTCTGGTGGACTGCAGGCTGATCTTAGGGAATGAGAAAGCGGATGAGGGATACGTTATGAAAGCCAAGGACAGGAGGAGATACTACTTTATAGTCGCTGAAGAGGAAGAAGACGGAAGATGCAGTGCATAAAGTGGAAGAGAAGATAAGAAGGATAAGATAAGAAGGTTGAGTGTAAAACTAAAATATCAGTAAGGATTACCGGAAATATTTTCTTGAATGTTTCGTTACCCAGTTGATTGGTGAGCCAGTCAAATACACCTTCAACACTTTCTTGGGATAAATTCCATACTCCGGCCAATCTTGCAAAATCTATCTCTATTGAAGCAAATGAACTCCTTGAATGCTTTCAATGGAGTGATAATGATTACGATTTGCAACATGTTAAAGAAGAGCTAGCTGATGTGCTTGTGTACTGTCGTGATTTATTAGATAAGTTGGATCTTGACGAAGATGAAATCGTTAACATGAAGATGGATCAGAATGAAGTTAAGTATCCAGTAGAGAAATCAAAAGGTAATGCCTATAAATATGATGATTTATTAAGGAGGGATAACATATGAAAAATAGTATAAGAATTATATGTATTATTGTATGTGTCGCTGTTGTAGTCGGTTTTGTTCCTACTGGTAATTCATCAAATGATGTTTTGGCTAGTGAATTCTTTTCTGATGTCTTAAATGAAGATGATTTTTGGTTTTATCCTGTTTATTGGGGTGCAACAAACAAGATCGTTTACGGGTATTCTGACGGAACCTTTAGACCGGCTAATCAATGTACCAGAGCACAGATGGTTACATTTATCTGGCGTATTGCAGGAAAACCTGAGCCTAAGAATTCAAAGAATCCCTTTTCCGACATTAGCAAAGATGATTATTGGTATAAGCCTGCGCTTTGGGGTAATGAGAATCATATAGTTGAGGGGTATAGTGACGGAACATTCAGACCTCAAAATCTATGCACACGGAAACAGGCTGTAACATTTCTTTGGAGACTTGCTGGTAAACCTGATATCAAATCTTCAACTAATAAGTTTTCTGATGTTAAGGAAGGAGAATACTACTACAAGGCAGTTCTATGGGCGTCAAAAGTAGGAATTGTTGCAGGTTATGAAGATGGAACATTTAAACCATCAGGAAATTGTCTGCGCAGACAAATGGTTACTTTCCTCTATAAGTTTTGTAAACAAGTTTACTATGACAAAATTGATGCAATATCATTTAGCGACAGAATAACTATGGGTACGGATATTGATTATGATGCTATAAATCATGCAAAGAGCATTACGCCCACGCCGACTTCTTCACCAACACCTAAACCGAATTTCAAATCAGGTAAAACTCTAGGTAAAGTGTCTGAAAAACAAAGAGGATCTTTTACATTGGAAGACAAGACGGCTTCTGATATTTTGAAACTATTAAAAACTTTTGCGAAGGTGTCAACCGGAGATGTTGTAGCAAATTATCCAAAGAGGTTCCCGGTAAAACCAGAATACAAGAATAATTCTGGTTCTTATTGTGAGTTTAGGACGGAGTATTATAATCACGATGGAAATAGTTATGAGACTGTACAATCAGTAAATTGTGTTAAATCTGTTAGTTGTAAAGTATTAGAAGAAATGAATGGAACTTTTACGGTTGAAAACGATAGTTATGTATCTACAGTTTTATATTTGAATAACTACGATGTTGCAGCCGAATTATATGATAAGTTATATAAATATTTGTTGACTTTTCATGATAATTCCATGGGCTCTAGTGACAATAGAAAAGGTACATATTGGACTTCTCAAGTTTATGTTAACGGCTATAGTCATACAGGAACACTTTGTATGCAAAGGGAAACCTATTATGATTACAAAGGAAGCCAATCAACGAAGAGAACACGATTTGATATAGAAATTCATATCCCGATTAAGGAATACAGTTCGTCATATTAGTTAAGGCATTATGTTATAGCAGAAAAATCCATCCAAGTATAAGTTGACCTAACTTTGGCTTTTCGTCTCGTATGTTATCATATACATGGAACTATTATGAATCGGGGTAATGTTTATGAAGTTGATCGATCTTAAGTGTCCTAACTGTGCTGCCACGATGAAGTACGATGAAGAGGCGGGACAGTGCTCGTGCGACAGCTGTGGCGCAACTTTTCTTGTTGAGAAAGATGAGGTCGATAAGTCTGAGGATGTTCATGTTTACGGGGAAGCTCAGACACAACCTATAGATAAGGTTGCTCAGGCTGTTCCTGCTAAAATGCCTACTGTTATCTGGGTGTTGGGTTGGATAATCATGTATCCGATCCCGGCAACGGTATTGCTCAACCGCAGCAAGACCTTAAGTTATCCCGCAAAGGTTACGCTCGTCATATTGGTATGGCTTTCATATCTCATCATGTTGATCATCGGTTATATTAATGAATAAAGGAGTATATCATGGATCTTAAAGAAGCAATGTCAGCAAGACACACAGTACGCAAATTCACACCCGGATCACTGTCCGATACAGAGGTTCAAAGCCTTAACGAGCGTGTGGATAAGATGAATTCAGAATTAGGCCTTGAGATTAAACTTGTCAGGTCTGACGAAGCGGGACTTAATGCTTTCGCCAAGTTGTTTATGTCGAGCGGAGTGAGTGATTATTTCGTGCTGGCAGCAGATGAGGCTCCTGATGCAGAAGAACGCTTGGGATATGCTTCTTCTGATCTTATGTTATATGCTCAGACATTAGGGCTTAATACCTGGTGGATCGGCGGAGTATTCAATAAGAAACATATATCAGAGCTTGTTCCCGGTAAGTTCGTACCCGGTATCGTTGTAGTAGGACACGGTGTAATACAGGGTGTGCCTCATAAGAATAAGCCTGCCGACAAGGTGAGCGAGTATAAGGGTGGTGAAGCACCTGAGTGGTTTAATGCCGGTGTCCAAGCTGCTCTGCTTGCGCCTACTGCTTTAAACCGCCAGAAGTTCATGCTGGTTGGCGAGGGCAATAAAGTCACTCTTAGTTATGCTCCCGGTCCCATGTCGGGTTCTGACAAGGGTATAGTCAAGCATCACTTCGAATTAGGTGCTGGTAAAGGGAATTTCGAGTGGGCGTGAGGTCTTTTGGACTTGTGTAACAGTGTTACAAAGGTTGAGGAACAGGGGCTTTTCGCTTGATTGACCGTTCTTCAACTTTTCATTCACAAAATGAGGTCGAAAGTTGAAAGACGTGTTGAATTCGCCCTTTTTTTGCCCCTTATTCAACAGATCCTTCACAAAATCGGTCCGGAAGTTGAATTAAGTGTTGAGCAGTGTCCGGGATATAGATCCGTTGATGCTATATGGGTCAAGTGCTACAATATGCGTAAGAAAGCACAGTCTGCAAAGACGGTTGCTTCCGAGTAAGTTAATCATTTGACCTTACCCAAAGTTGCGTCCTGGGTAAGGTCTTTTATTTCCGCCGATATCTGGAATCAAAGATCCCGGTAAGGAACGTCAATAGCTTCAACAACAGAGTAAATTCATCACACCTAACACCTCTTTCTAATGAGATTATGCTACTGAACTGACAGGTTGCAAATGATATACTATTAGTATCTTTTGTCGGGGGGTTATGTATGGCCGGTTCTGATTTTGCCAAAGTACTTGAAGAGTGCAGTCTGTCTGCTGTGCGCGGGCAGAAGATAGCATCTGATCAGAAGGTGCTGCTGGACGGGACTTTGGGGCGTGCCGAAGAATCCATCCGGGATACGGTCATTGAATTTCGCCGGTCACCTTGTGAGACGGTCGGCATGACCGAGATGCTTGAAGGGCAGCTCGAGAGCATCCGCGGGGCTGTCGATGACCTCCGTATCTCTTTCGATGAGGATCTCCGTCTTTTGGCAGATAACATGGGATCCTTTTCCGTTACTTTGTTCGGACGAACGATGGCAGGGAAATCTACTCTCATGGAAGTGCTTACTGAGGGTGACGGTTCAGCTATCGGCAAGGGTGCACAGAGGACTACGCGAGATATAAGAAAATATACCTGGAACGGCTTGTCCGTTACTGACGTTCCCGGCATCGGCGCTTTCGAAGGCGAAGAGGATACGCGTCTTGCTTTCGATGCGGCGAAGACTGCTGACCTTATATTGTTCCTTCTTACTGACGATGCACCGCAGGCTGTCGAGGCTGACTGCTTCAGGCAGGTAGTTGAGCTCGGTAAGCCGGTGATAGTGATTATGAACGTGAAGGTGTCTGTCGAAGGCGGGAAGAGCGTTAAGCTCATCGCGCGTGACATGAATCGCGCTTTCGATGAGGAGCGTCTGCAGTCTGTCCGCAGGCAGTTTTTGAAGTTTGCTGAACCCATGGGTCAGGACTGGAGCAATGTGCCTTTTGTTTTCGTGCATCTGAAGTCTGCTTATATGGCGCAGCAGCAGGAGACTGAGGAAGACCGTGCTCTGTGGAATTCGATGAGCAGGATAGATGTTCTGAAGTCTATGCTCGTCGAGCAGGTCAGTTCGCGCGGCAAGTTCATCAGGATCAAGACATTCGTGGATGTTATAGCTAATCCGATGCTGCTTGCTATCGATGAGCTTAACAGGCAGAGCCTGGTTAATAATGCGCAGAGCAAGGTCATAAAGGATAAGAGCCTCGCGATCGCCAAGAGGCGGGATGCTTTCGTTAAGGACAGCCGCAGGAGGATCGAGTCTTTCATGATGCAGCTTAAGAGTGAGCTGCGTGTGGATATAGCTGACTTCGTGGATGAACACTATCAGGATAAGCATGCGGATCTTGCATGGGGCGAAGTCATCAAGTCGAAGAAACTCGAGGAGCGCTGCAAGGTGCTCCTGGATGATCTTGAATCGTCAGTTGATGAGATCATAAGCGAGACGATCCGTGAGATGAAGAGCGAGCTCGAGTATGTATCCATTGCTACCATTGAGAGGAACTTCTTAACTCCCACTATCGTTGATTCACAGAGGATCGTGCAGTGGTCTGCTTTCCTGCTGGGTGACTGCGCTCTTGGCGCGATAATGCTTATCGGCGAGATACTTGAAGTGTCCCTGGGACCTGCAGGCTGGATCGCTCTTGGCATCACCATCGCGGGTACGGTTGCGGTCATGCTTCTGGAGAGCCGTGAGACCAAGGAGATACGTGCTAGGGCTAAACTCGAGAAAGAGATCACGAATTCAGTTAATGCGACATGTGACAGCATATGGACGCAGCTCGAGCAGAACCTGGATAGGCTGGTGAAGAACAAGCTCGATAAGGTTATCCGTGAGTTCGAGAAGATAGAAGCGGTAATTTCGTCTCTTGCTTCTTCCCAGACGTCTTTATGTAATGAACTGGGGTCTCAGCTGCTTTCTCTTAATGCCACCATGACTTCCGAGTTTGCTTTGGTTACGGGCGGATCTGTTGTCGTTCCTTCTGCTTTGAAGGTTGCCCGTATCCCGGGTGTCTGCATGGCGCTTGTTTTCGATAAGGACGTTCCCGTTTCTGCTGAGCAGACAGCGCATATGTCATCTATCCTGTCTGAAGAAGTCATCGTTGTTACTGACACGGGTGATGAGCTCGCGCTGATCAATTCCGTGCTGGATAACGAGTCCGGTTCGATAAATCTGACTTTAGACAGGGAAGATAAAACTGTTAAAATAAAGAGTGGGATACATGGTATCAAGAAGTACAACAGGATCCGTCTGTTAAGGCAGCTCCTGCCTTACAGGATCGAAGCTGACTACGATAACAGTTAGACCGGAGGACAAAGGATATGTTAAAGATAGCTGAATATTCATCCGCTGCTAAGGCCTTGAAAGAGAAGACTCTCCGCGCGCTCGACGAAGCCGGGATCGAGTACGAACTGCCGCAGAGGCAGTCCGACAAGATCAAGCTTGTTTTCGCGGGCCAGTACAGTGCCGGCAAGTCCACGATCATAAAGATGCTGACAGGCAATGAGTCGATCGCAACGGGCGCCGAGATCACGACCCAGGAAGCTCATTCTTACGACTGGAACGGCCTTGAGATAACTGATACTCCGGGTGTCCATACGACTTTGCGTCCCGACCACGATGAGATATCCTATGAGGCTATCGCTTCGGCTGACATGCTGGTCTTCGTAGTTACAAATGAATTGTTCGATTCTTATATAGCAGATCACTTCAGGAAGCTTGCGATCGATAAGGATAAGGCAGGCGAGATGATCCTGGTCGTAAATAAGATGGACCGCGCCGCCAAGGGCAATACACCTGAGCAGCAGGAGATAATACGCGAGGGCTTGAAGGAAGTCTTAGCGCCTTATACGCCCGAGCAGCTCCATCTGTCTTTCCTGGATGCCCAGTCTTATCTTGACAGTCTGGAAGAGCGTGAGTCTGATCCAGAACTGGCTGACGAACTTCTTGCTCGTAGCGGCTACAACGAGTTCGTTGAGACACTGAATGCGTTTGTCTCCGAGAAGAGTCTGTCCGTCAAGCTTACGACGGAACTTTATATGCTCGATAACATCCTCGATAAGGCGATAATAGATCTGCAGCCCAAGTCATCTGATTCCGATATCGATGCGCTGGAAGAAAATCTCGTCCAGCAGAGGCACCTGCTGATGGATACCAGGAAGAGGATCGGACAGGAGATATCCGATATCTATGCCAACGGCTCCGCATCTATCCGTGACTTGGGTCTCGATGCCGCAACCATCTACGGCAACAGCTTCGATCAGGAGGACTTCGAAGAGAGATTCAACCGCTACGAGAAGCAGGTCGAAGGGATAATGGGAATGTGCCAGCAGGAAGCTGATGACACAGTCCGCACGCGTCTTGCCGAACTGGGCGAGAACCTCGATGACATCGATAACACAGAGTTCACGCAGAACCTTAAGGTGCGCCTTGTGGATAAATACGATTCACTGCCAGACAACGTTAAGAAAGTATTCGTAGCAGCTACCAATATCGAGACTACAAAGGAGATCGTGATCGACAGTCTCATCAAGTCCGGACTGACCGCCGCTTTCGGTGATTCCGCTGATGCCGTGCTCAAGGCTCTGTCCACGACGGGAGCTTCGAAGAGGATAATCTCCGAGTCCATCGAAGAGGGAAGCGAGGCTGCTATCAAGGCGGCAACCAGGACCGGTAAGGCTGCAACAGTTGCAAGCGAGGCAGGCAAGGCTGCCAAGGTCGCAGGAGGCGTTCAGAAGGGAGTTAAGATCGGTTCGGGCGCCATGCAGGTGACGGGCGCCATGGTCGAGATGCTCTTCCTCGTCAAGGACGGTTACGATGAGAAGTTCCAGAGGGAAGCTGCGCAGAATAACAGAAGGATAATCCGGAGTTCCTTTAATTCTTCTGCAGAGTCGCTCGAAGACTATTCCAAGAAATATATCCAGGAGAAGGTCAATAAGCCGATAGAAAAGTCTTTGGCTTCTATCGAGGGTAATATCCGCGAGATCCGTGACAGCAAGTCCGGCAGGAGCGAGCAGTGCGTCAAGTTCGAGAAGCTCCAATCCGAGATCGGCGACATGATCGTCAGGCTCCACAGCATAGATTGATCCGGAGGCAGATATGGCAGGCAAGAAAGAACTGGTCGTTGTATATAAGGATGAATACGCGGTAGACTGCTTCCGCAAGCTGGTCGATGCGATGAACGAAGAAGCAGGTGAGGGCGGGGATGAGATCACGCTCCTTGCCCTGAGCGAGAAGTCCTGGGATCTTAAGAAAAAGAATCCGCCTATCACGGGCAAGACCATCTTCATAGGCGCGATCAAGGACATGGATGCATTGCTCTGCTTCATCGATACCAAATACGAGCGCTGGGGCATCAAGTACGGTTATAACTCCCGTTATGCATGCATCATCGCGGATACTGTTTTCGTGAAGGACAAGGCGCGTTACGAAGCGTTCCTGCGTGACTTCGATCCTGCTGCTGAAGAGCCTGTTCCGCTGTCTTCTTCGACTGCTGTCGCGGTCGATGTTACACCGACTGCCGAAGAGCGCAAGAAGGCTGCAGGAAAGTTCTTAGGGCAGGCGGGGTTAGCTCTCGTTACGGGCGGCGCATCCATCGCCGCGCAGAAGGCATGGGACTACAACAAGGACCTTAACGAGAAACAGCAGCAGCTCTATGTCTATGCCGCGATGCACTTCCTTGCAAATTATCTGGAAGATTTTTTGAATTCTTGAATTTCTTTCAAGTTCATTTCAGTTAAGGGTCAGATAATGAGGTCGTTAAGCAAAACAAACAGTCTTCATTAGTACCCCCCTTAGAGCCCGGCAAGTTCCGGGTTTTATCTTGCCTTCATTCAAATATCACGCAATGAAATAGAGATATTTGCGCCCTTTTAATGTTATACTTTTAAAGAAATTGGAACGGGGGTATTAACATGGCTAATATCTGTGACAACATCATCTTCGAAGTAAAGAAAGTCATATGCGGTAAGGATACCGTGATCGAGCAGACCCTTACTGCGATCCTTGCAGGCGGACATATCCTGATGGAAGACGTTCCGGGAGTAGGCAAGACCACTCTGGCCCTGGCATTCTCCAGGACGATGGGACTTAACTTCGGGCGTGTCCAGTTTACCCCTGACGTACTGCCCTCCGACATCACAGGCTTTTCGATATACGACCGTGCGACTGATTCGATGAAATATCAGCCCGGCAGCATCTTCCATAACCTCTTCCTCGCAGACGAGCTTAACCGTGCATCGACACGTACCCAGTCGGCTCTGCTGGAGGCTATGGAAGAAGGCAACGTCACAGTCGACGGCAAGACATATATGCTGCCCAAGCCCTTTACTGTTATCGCGACGCAGAACCCCGCAGGCGCATCCGGTACATCCTTGCTGCCTGACTCGCAGGTCGACCGCTTCATGGTGCGCGTATCGATAGGTTATCCCTCGCCCGAAGACGAGAAGGCGATGCTGTCGAGAAGAAGGAACGGCATCAACCCGATGGACAAGGTCAAGGTCGTATGCAGCGCCGACGATATATTGAACATGCAATCTGAAGTTAATAAAGTCTTCGTCCATGAGAAGCTTGCTGATTACATCGTAACACTCATTAATTCGACACGTACCAATAAGGATCTCATGAGAGGAGCAAGCCCGCGTGCGACGCTCGCTCTGACATCGATGGCCAAGGCCTGCGCTTACCTTAACGGCAGGAACTACATAATCCCGCAGGACGTGCAGAAGGTCTTCGGTCCCGTCGTAACGCACAGGCTCTTATTGACGGCCGAAGCCGAGATCAACAGCAGATCCACCGAAGACATCGCTAAAGAGATAGTTAAGGCGGTAACTCCTCCCAAGGTCTGATCTGATATGTTTAGGACCTGGGGCATCTATTTAATAGCTTTGATATCAGCCTTCGTCTTCTTCCTCTGCTACAAGATGTGGGTCGCCTGGTATTGCCTGGTCGGGATACTGCTGGTTCCCGTCCTGTCACTTATCGCCTGCATCGTTGCGGCAGTCAATCTCAAGTTCGAGACCGAGTTCCCGAAGAGTTCCCAGATCGAAGATCCCAATGACATAGAGATAAAGATCTCAGGATACGCATCCTATTTTTCTTTCTGCAGGGTGGGGCTCAGGATCACTGACCGCATGATGGATTCTTCGCGCAAGCTGTCCTACCGCATCCACGATACGGGCTCTCTTAAGATACCCGTCGATACATCGCACTGCGGCTCTTACGCATACAGGTTCACCAAGGTCCGTATCTACGATCTTCTGGGCTTCTTTTTCATAAGCAGGAAGCTCAACAGGGAGTATGAGATATTAGTCCTTCCCAAGCCCGAGATGCCAGACATAATGCCGAATACCTACGGCTTCAAAGCGAAGAACCTTCGAAGGTCCAAGCAGCCGATGTCGGAGATCTACGACATCAGGGATTACCAGTTAGGAGACCCGGTCAAGACGATACACTGGAAGATGTCCGCCAAGAAGGACAAGCTCCTGGTCAAGGACCCTTTCGAGCAGTACGGGGGCCATTCCAGACTGATATTAAAACTTACCAGGGACAGAGATATCATGGACCTGCATCTGGGGCAGATCCTCTTCACGTCGAAGTATCTGCTGGATCACGATGTCCCGCACAGGATAAGGATCATACCTCCTGACATGAAGGAGATAGCTTACGAAGTCGAATCCAGGGCAGATCTTGACAAGGCCCTGGTAAATGTATTGAGGATGAAGATACCGGAGGAAGACATTCATGAAGAATGAGAAGACGGTATCGGCGATCGAGAATAAGCATTTGGAGTTAAGATCGGTCCTGATCGCATTCGGGATCACGGTCCTGATGTGCCTGGGCTTCACGGTCATGCTGGCGACGGCTTTCAAGATACAGCATTCGTTCGGCAATATCCTGGTATATTCGGTCGTAATATCGGGCCTGTTTATCTTCTTCTACTACCTTAAGAACAAGTGGCTCACGATGAGCGCCCTGATCGCGGCGCCGGTCATATTTGCCATCCTGCTCCTGACCGATATCTTCGGCGTAGGGGAGGGCCTCGCGCAGTTCCTCGAGAACTTCATGATCTATTCCACTTTATGGTTCCTTGAGAACAACACGGGAGTCGCCGAAAGGAGCTCATCGGCCATACCCTTCTTCCTTGCTTATGACCTCATCCCGGTCTCACTGACGGCCTATGCGCTGATGAGGAGGAAGTTCATTCCTTTGTCACTCATCCCTTATCTGCCTTTCTTCATCTGCTCTGTCATCAACACCGCGAAGTATCCGGACCAGATCCCGGTCATCATAGCATCGATCGGATTCACGGGCGCGCTGATAGTCCATTTCACGCGCAGGAAGAAGAGGGAGATGGCAGAGAAGATGCTCGTGATCCTTGCTGCCCCCGTGATATTGTTCGGCACGGTCATGGGCCTTGTCTATCCCGAAAACAGCTACAACAAGAACGAGCTCGCCAACGACATCCTGGCCTTCGCAAGGGAGACTTACGACAGGTCTGCACAAGACGAGGACAGCATCATCCACAAGATGATCGAGATCGCAGACAAGGGCTGGAGAGGCGCGGCGTTCGGCAGCGGCGGCGGGCAGTTCACATCCCTATATGCGACGACGACATATCTTAATGATGTGGGTCCCTTCGATCCATCTTCGACCGAAGTGCTGAAGACATATAAGTATAAGAACCGCTACTATTCAGGCAATCCCGAAGAACGCTGGGATATCATCACGGACGGAGATATTTATTCCTCTTACACCGGCAATACGCTCTACCTCAAGGTCGAGTCTCTCGACACCTACGAGAACAACAAGCTGACCGCAGAGAAAATAAGGATGAATCCATATCCTTCGAGTCTTTCTTTCCCTGATATCAAGGACGGTGAAAACATGGCGGAATATGTTCTCAGCGTAACGCCCCTGGAACCCTGTCTTGTCGACATAGTCCCTTACTACAGCGACTGGTATATCTCGGAGGCTGATACGGACATAACCCATGTGAATCCCTACAATACGACTTCAGGCGGCAGCAGCACTTTCTCGCTTTCCGCAAAGCCGGTCAGGACAGGCGATATCTACAGCGAGAAATATCTTGAAACTTATGTCTATAACACAGCCCTCAAGGTCCCTGAGGCCACCGAGAGGGCGCTCATCACGAGCGGCAAGCTTCCCCGGTGGTATCTTGATGTCTATTACGGCAACAGCGAGATGAGCGATGCCGACAAGGTCCGTAAGGTCACCGAGTTCGTATCAGGGCTGCATCCTTACGACAAGGACACCAAGTATCCTCCCAAGAACAAGGACTTCGTGCCCTGGTTCGTATCCGAAGCCGAGAGCGGCATCTGCGTTCACTATGCTGCAACTTCCATGATCCTCCTTCGCATGATCGGCGTTCCCGCAAGATATGTCAGGGGCTATATCGATACCGGCTCCTACCCCAATCAGGAGAGCATAATCTATGCTTCGCAGGCCCATGCCTGGTTCGAGTTCTTCCTGCCTGACTACGGATGGGTAATGGGAGATGCGACGCCCGGCTACACTGTCGACGCCGCAGCCCACAACATAGACGCAGTCGCACATGTAGACAGTTCCGTCGAGAACAAGACCTTCGCGCATGAAAGAGAACCTGTCGTATCCAAGAGCGAGATCGGATACAGAGCTCCTTCAGAGAGGACGGGCGAGACCGATCCCGCCCCGAAATATACCGTGCCCGCCTCTGTCAGTGTTACACCCACTCCCAGTTCGACTCCGACTCCCATACCTACGAAGGTCCCTGCACCAAAGGAAAAGAGCAGGCTGGAGATAGCTGAGGAAAATTTCATCTTCTGGGCCAAGGTGGTCCTGACCATAGCATCAGTGACCGCTCTGCTCTGCCTCATTACCAAGCTGGTATTCTTCATCTACTGGACCAGGAGTTTTAAGACCGACAACATAAATATGCGCGCTATCGCATACTATAAGCTCTACCGCTTCACCTGCCGCTTCACGGGTGGAAGACCCTTGTTTGAAGTCACTAAGATCGCCGAAAAAGCTGCTTTCTCGGACGAGCTCCTGACGCAGGAGGAATACGATGAACTCCTCTCGCTGTGCTCAAGATATACTTTCGAGATATCGAATAATCTTTCAGGTCCCAAGTGGCTGCTCTATAAGATCACGACAGTGAAGATCGGGACCTGACGGTCAGATATATCTTCTGATAGTCCTTCTTACGCTGCCTTCGCCTTCGAGCATCTCACGGAAGATGGACTTGACCTTATCGCCAAGGCCGCATTCCATGAGGTCTGTTGCGAAGATCATGTCATTCTTAAGGATCGGATCCAATGCGTCTCCTGCAGATCCGGGATCGTTCCATCTGACATCTTTAAGGTGCCCCTGAAGTTCTGCCAGCATAGGGTCGGAACTTAATTCCATGTCATTGCCCTGATCGTCCTTGGCGAGGAGATATCTCATCCAGCCTGCGATCACGAGAGGCACTATGGTCAAGTCTTTTACGTCCAGTTCAGGATCCAGGATATAGGACTTTATCGTCTCGCCGAATCTTATGGGCATCTTAAGAGAAGTATCAGTTGCGATCCTCTGGGGCATGTCGGGGATATAAGGATTGGGAAGCCTTTCTTCTATAACTTCCTTGATGAATCTGTCAGGCGCGATTATGCCGGGATCGGTTACGACCTTCATGGCTTCAGCGTAGCCGAGTTTGTTTACGAGACTTACAAGGTCTTCGTCTTTCATCTCATCTGCTATCTTCTTGTAGCCTAAGAGGCACCCGAAGACTGCAAGAGCGGTATGGAGAGGATTAAGGCAGGTCGTGACCTTCATCTTCTCGACTTTGTTGACAGTATCGCGGTCGGTCATGTAAACGCCCGCATTCTGGAAATCCGGTCTTCCTGCGGGGAACTTATCTTCTATTACAAGATACTGGGGGATCTCCGCATTTACGAAAGGCGCAATGTATGTTCCTTTGGAAGTCGTTATAGGGTCTATCGAACTTATGCCGATCTTTTCTATCTTTTCCTGCACTTCGCGGTCGGGCCTCGGCGTGATCTTGTCGATCATGGTGAGAGGGAAGGTGACATTCTCTTCGATCCAGTTGATGAAATCTTCAGTCAGGAATCCTCTTGCATTCCATTCCTCCGCGATCGTAAGGATGCTCTCCATGAGCTTGTCGCCGTTATGGCTGCAGTTATCCATGCTGACTAAGGCCAGAGGCTTTTTGCAGCTCTTATATCTTGCAAGGAGCAAAGCGCAGACGCGGCTCATTGCGTGGATACAGTTATCCGGGCCGTTTTCGATATCAGACTTAACGACATTTAAGAAATCGCCGTCCAGTCCTTTAAGGGCATAACCTTTCTCGGTTATGGTAAAGCTCATCATCTGCAATGAAGGGGAGGATGCGATCTCGATCAGTCTCTTGCTTTGATCTTCTCCTTTTGTGCCGTTGATGGCTTCTGCTACGGATGCAACGATCTTTAAGTAAATTATGCCGTCAGCTCTCATGCTCGCCGCAAGAGTCAGATTGTCGTGAGGCTTATAGATCTCATCGATTATCTCTCCGTCGAAGAGGTCTGCTGCGATTATGCCCTTAGTAAGGCTTTTGTTGTTTAAGAGCTGATCTGCGATCCCTGCAATGAAGATCCTGAAGATGTTGCCTGCGCCGAAGTGGAGCCAGACAGGTTCTTCCATTGTTGCTTTGATCATTTCATCTATGTCATAAAGGGGCGTTTCTACGACAGGTAATTCTGCGTATCTGCCGCCCTTAAGATCAGCTAATGTAAGTTCGGGCATTGTTTTATTCTCCTGATCAAGATTTAGTTGTTGCTTCCCAGAGACCGTTGATGTAGGCTGCGCCAAGAGCGCGGTCGTAAAGACCGTAGCCCGGGCGGCTTTCTTCATCCCAGATCTTTCTGCCGTGGTCGGGGCGGATGTAACCGTCAAAGCCTGAATCCTTCAAGGCTTTCACGATCTCATACATATCAAGATCGCCGCATTCGGAAAGATGCGCGCTCTCGTGGAAATCAGTATCTGATGTATGCTTAACGTTGCGAAGATGTACGAAAGGAATTCTTCCTTCGGATGCGAATTCTTTTGCTATGGCAACGACATCGTTATCCTTGTTTGCGCCCAGGCTTCCCGTGCAGAGAGTAAGGCCGTTCCTCTTGCTCTTGTTGAGGTCCAGATATCTCCTTATGGAATCGCGGCAGTTTACTACCTTGGGGAGATTGAAGAGAGGGAAGGGCGGATCGTCCGGATGCACGCCGAAATCCATGTCGCATTCTTCTGCAACCGGCATAATGGCATCCAGGAAATATTTGATGTTTGCAAAATATTCATCTTGGGATACGTTCTGATAGAATTCAATGTCTTCAGCCATCTTGGGGAATCTCTCCGGCTCCCAGCCGGGGAGGGAGAAATTGTTGGAGCCGTTGATCATGGAGGAAGTCATGTTTTCGAGAGTCAGCTTCTTCGCTTCATCGTGAGAATATGACATCGCAAAGCTCCCGTCCTCCAGGGGGAGGTAAAGATCGCTCCTGAACCAGTCCAGTACAGGCATGAAGTTATAGCAGACACACTTGACTCCTGCCCTGGCAAGATTCCTCATGGTCTTTATGTAGTTATCGATATACATGTCTTTGGAAGGCAGGCCCTTCTTTATGTCCTCATGGACATTGATGCTCTCGATGACTTCCATCTCGAGACCTGCTCCGTTTATCTCATCTTTGATCTGTTCTATGCGTTCCATGGGCCAGATATCGCCCGCGGGAATGTCTGAAAGGAATGTCGCAACGCCTGTAACACCGGGGATCTGGCGGATCTGAGCCAGCTTAACCGTATCGTCTCCCGAAGGAAACCATCTGAGAACCATCTTCATAAATCACGAGCCTCTAAAAAAATTCTGGAACTAGAATACTAGTTTGTTGAAAAAAGGTCAATATAATGTTTATAATCTATGGGTATTATTTTTCCGGGGAGGGTTTCCCAATGAGACTGGCAGGTTATTTTCAGGACCGTATGGTCCTTCAGAGGAATAAAGAGAATCATATCTGGGGCTGGGACGATTCTGAGTCCGTAACGGTCATCATCGAGGGCGAAAAATACACCGGAGCATGCGTTGACGGGCAATTTAACATTGTTACAAAGCCAATTGATACAAGGGTTGGCATAGATATCACCGTCGAAGGCAGCGAAAAGATCATTTTGCACGACTGCTGCATAGGAGATGTCTTCATGCTGGCAGGCCAGTCCAATATGGAGCTCCCCGTAAGCCGCACTTTGGACCTTTCCGCCGACATAGTTTCCAGGGCAGACTATCCTTATATCAGACAGTTCAGGCTCATACCTGATAACGATTACAAGGAGATTGGTGAATACAAGCTTACAGCCGATCCCTGGACCGCTGCAGTTCCGGGGGAGATAGACAGCATGAGCGCTTTGGGCTTCTTTACTTTCCGCCATATCTATGAGAAGACGGGCGTTCCTGTCGGCCTCATCCTCAGCGCCCAGGGCGGATCCACGATCGAAGCCTGGATGAGAAGGGAAGATCTGGAGGATCTGTCGGATGAATTAGGCCTCATTGAAGAAAACTGGGGCGAAGGATACCTTCCCGCCAAAGTCGCGGCCCAGTATGAGGAAGGCGAGAGATGGAAGGACAAGAACCGCATTTTCGATGCGGCAGAATACGCATCCGGGATCCCTTCGGATGCCAAAGAAGTACAGATCCCCGGCATGTTCAGGGACTTGACCGGGTGCTCGTGGTTCTATAAAGAGTTCACGCTTACAGAAGATGTTAAGTCTCCTGATGCATTCCTCTATCTTGGCGAACTCGTTGATACTGATGTTACTTACATCAACGGCGTTGAAGTAGGAACTACCGGCTATCTTTATCCGCCCAGGAAATATCCTTTCGCATCTTCTGTTCTCCATAAGGGCAAGAACCTGATCGCAGTAAGGCTCATCACCGAGAGAAACTGCGGCGGCTTTGTTCCCGAGCATCGTTATTACATTGAAGTTGACGGCAGGAGGATCGATCTCAGGGGTGCCTGGAAGACCATCAGGGAATCTACATCAGAAGAAAACAAATCCGTAAGGATGATGGTAATGTATCCGACCGTCCTTTATAACAGCGCGATCAATACATTGAAGGGTTTGAGCGTTCGGGCTTTCTTCTGGTATCAGGGTGAATCCAACTGCTTCGGAGCAGAAACCTATAATGAGAAATTCATAAGGATGGTTATGAGCTGGCGCGAGATATTCGGATTCGATGTTCCGGTCGTTGCGACCATAATGCCGGATTACATTAATCCTGAATCGGAAGATGTTTCTTTCGTTCCTCCGGAATGGAAGAATATGCAGCACTTGCAGTCTCAGGCATCGTCGCTTGTTCCCGGTTGTTATCTTGTTGACGGGTCTGATCTTGGCGAGCCTTATGAATTACATCCCCAGCGCAAAGTCGAACTCGGCGACCGCGCCGCCATAGTATTTTCGGAGGTCCTTGGCTTAAATGAATAAGATATGTCTCGTTAAAGGATCTTCAGGAGTATCCATAGTAGTATCAGGTCTCGATAAGGGCGTTACGATAGTAGCTCAGACTTTGGCTGATGACATCATGAGGATCGCTGATCCCGTAAGGGGAACAGTGCGCGTATTAAGAAGCTCTTCTGCTGATCTCACAGGAGCATCCAATTCTGCTGTGATCATCATCGCGGGGATATTGGGTGAGAATGAACTTTTCGATAAATATGCAGATCTTTATCCTGACTGCGTTTCTGCGATAAAAGGGAAGAGGGAGTGCTTCTTCGTTAAGTGCTCCGGATCGTCCGGCAAGACATTTATCTATGTCTTCGGATCCGATAAATTGGGATGCGAATACGGGCTCTGCTATCTGTCTTCTTTGATCGGCGTATCGCCCTGGCATTACTGGGCTGATGTTGTTCCTGAGAAGAAAGAAGAGATAGATATATGTCTATCTGATCTGGACTATATATCGCGCGAGCCTTCGGTCGAATACAGGGGCTTTTTCCTTAACGATGAATGGCCTTCATTGGGCTCCTGGGTATCCAATACTTTCGGAAGATTCGATGAGCATTTCTATGCCAAAGTATTCGATCTTCTGCTGCGTCTTAAGGGCAATTTCTTATGGCCTGCCATGTGGGCAGAAGTCTTCTCTGAAGACGGAAGATCCTATCCTGAAGCATCGGCTGATCTTGCAACGGACCTTGGCATCACGATGGGAACATCCCACCATGAGCCTCTCTTCCGCGCAGGCGAAGAATTCTCTTATCTCATGACCGACAGCAATGAAGTTGGTTACGGTAAGGACTGGAGTTATTACACGAATGCCCGCGGAATTTATAAGTTCTGGGAAGACGGAGTCAAGAGAAATAAAGACCATAAAGCTCTCATCACGATCGGCATGAGGGGCGAAAGAGACAGCCTTCTTCTTGGCGAAGATGCAACAATGAAAGATAATGTTGATCTACTCAAAAAAGCGATAACCGATCAGAAAAAGATCCTCGCTGATAACGGTCTTGCGGATGCTCCGAAAGTATTGGCTCTCTATAAGGAAGTCGAAGATTACTACTATGGAGATAAAGATACCGAAGGCCTTTGTAACTGGTCTGAACTTGACGATACTTTGCTCTTGTTATCTGATGATAATTTCGGCAACTTAAGATCCGTTCCCGATCCTGAGACGCGCTCGCGCAAAGCAGGCTGGGGCATCTACTATCACCTGGATTACCACGGAGATCCGATCTCTTATGAATGGGTAAATTCGACTCCCGTTACAAAGATCTGGGAGCAGCTTACGACTGCTTATGAATACGGCATCAGAAGGCTCTGGATAGTTAATGTCGGAGACCTCCGTCCGGTTGAAATGCCGCTTTCTTATTTCATGGATCTTGCATATGATATGGACCGTTATAAAGTTCCGAATATCACATATGATTATATGCGCTCCTGGGCAGCTGAACAGTTCCCTTCATGTGATGAGGATCTTATCGATAAGATAACATCCGTTCTTGATTCTTATACGAGATTTAACGGGGACAGAAGGCCTGAAGCAACGCATCCTGATACCTTCTCGTTCTTTGAAGACGAAGAAGCATTACGCGAGCTTGAAAGATCAGAAGGATTATATGCTGCAGCAGATTCTCTTGCATCTTTGATCCCCGCTGAATATAAGGACAGATATTATGGTCTCGTTGAATTTCCTGCCAAGGCATCAGCCAACTTAAGGAAGATGATGATACTTAAGGGCGCATACGATATCGCTTATGCAAATGGCAATGCCGCAGCAAATCTGATCAAGGATGAGATCGATCAATGCATCGAACTGGATAAGGAACTTGTAAGGCTCTATAACGAAGAGATGTCGGGCGGCAAATGGCGCGGCATGATGAGTTCCAAGCATGTTGACTTCAAGCACTGGAATGACGAAGATTCGGCTTATCCCGAGACTTCTTATATTGCTGAGGCAGAAGCTCCTTCTGTCTCTGTCAAAGAGTACTTGAAGAGCCTGTCTCATCCGTCCTCCGGCATTGCGATTGCTGCCGATAAGTTTACTGACAGATCTTCTGTTGACGGATCTTCCTGGCAGATCATAGATGACTACGGCAAGAGCGGCGTATCCGTAAAACTCTATCCGCTTTGCAAGGATTACGAAGATGCTGTTTCTGCGCCCTGGTTAGGATATGAATTCGATCTTGCATCTGACGGCAATTACAAGATAGCTGTATATACTGCGCCTTCCAATAATCCTTTCAAAGGCAAAGGCTTAAGATTTGCTGTAAGCGTTGACGGATCTGATCCTCTTATCTTGGATACATTGCCTTCAGGATATATGGCAGGCTACGGATCTGATAAGGACTGGTGCAAGGCAGTTCTGGATAACTCCAGAAGGACTGTTTTCGATATGGATCTTAAGGCAGGAAAGCATAAGCTTAAGCTTATCCATCTTGATGCCGGGATTGTATTCCAGAAGATAGATATCGGTTTGTCCTTGCCTTCGTCTTTCTACGGATTCAGGGAGTAAGAACTCTTGTGAAGGATTGTCAACTTAATTCGTTAAGTTGCAGAAACTCCTTGAGTTTTATGTGTGTTACATCAAGAAATACATAACAAAGTTCGGATGTGCGATGATCTTCTACATAAGTTACGATATCTTTCTATTCTTTGATTTGCTCAGTTGTCAGACAGTCTTCAAAATTCAGAAAAATGATATTATTGCTTTTTTCTGATCTCATCCATGACTTGTTCCAGAACGACGGATTTTCCGCAGCGTCGAACACCTGTAATGATCTTGATCAGATCACTATCGTAGAATCCACGGATTTCAGTTAGATATTTTTCTCTTTTTATCGTGAAGATCACACCCGGTTCGTTCTTATTGAGAATTTCTGCAATTTTGTGAAAAATTCTCAATAGTAATGAGAATTTCTGCAATTTTGTGAAAAATTCTCAATAGAACATCAGCCGAAATACTTCGCCGCGTTGTCGTGACAGACATTCCTGATGATCGTTTCCAGGATCTTATCGTCGTCAGGGAAGAGACCCTTGTTGACTGAATCTGCGATCATGTTGCAGAGGATCCTTCTGAAATATTCATGCCTCGGGTAGGACATGAAACTCCTTGAATCTGTGAGCATTCCGATGAAGCCGGGGAAGTAGCTCTGCAGGGCAAGATTCTTCATCTGATCTTTCATGCCTTCGATGTTGTCGTTAAACCACCATGCGGATCCGTGCTGGATCTTTAAGACATCGGGACCCTGCTGGAAACAGCCTATGAGAGTATCGATCTGGCTGTTGCATACGGGATCCAGGCTGTAGATGATCATCTTCGGTAATGCATTGCTCTTATCGAGCGCGCTCATGAATTTGGCAAGAGGCGTTACGAAGTCTGTTGATCCTGCAATAGTATCGCAGCCTATGTCCTTACCGATCTCTTCGAATAACCTTCTGTTATTGTCTCTCCTGCAGCCGAAATGAAGCTGCATGGTCCAGTTGATCTCTGCATATTTTTTTGCAAGGAATAAGAGGATATGGGTCTTATATGCTTCCGCATCTGATTCGCTTATGAATCCGCCTGCAAGCCTCTTTCTGAAGATCAGTCTGAGCTGATCTTTTTGCATTATGTTGAATGGGATCTTCTCCATGCCGTGGTCTGCGAGCCTGCATCCCGTATCCTTAAAATGTTCTATTCTCTGAGATAAAGCTGCTTCAAGATCTTCCAATTCCTTTATCTCTATGCCGCTTGCGGAAGATAACTTTTCGATATAATCAACGAAAGAAGGATCGTAGATCTCGACAGCCTTATCCGGGCGGAATGTAGGGAACACTTTCGTGCCTGTGATATTCTCATCCTTGATCTTCTTGTGGTATCTAAGATCGTCAATGGGATCGTCCGTCGTGCAGAGGAGTTCCACATTGGATTTTTTGAGGAAATAAGTTGCGGTCATGCTGCCTTCGGATAAGATCTCATTTGACTTATTCCAGACTTCTTCGGCATTATATTCATTCAAGGCTTCGCAGATCCCGAAATATCTTGCAAGCTCCAGAGAGGTCCAGTGGTACAAGGGATTCCCCCAGGCCATGCCTATTACTTTGGCCCATGCCATGAACTTGTCCTTGGCGGGAGAATCTCCTGTTATGAGTTCTTCATTGACGCCTGCAGCTCTCATAAGTCTCCACTTGTAGTGGTCGTGCGAAAGCCAGATGTCCGCGATATTATCGAAGCTTATGTCTTCTGCTATCTCCTTGGGGGATAAGTGGCAGTGGTAATCGATTATGGGAAGGTCTTTGGCATAGTCGTTATAGAGTTTTTTTGCCTTATCGGATCCAAGCAGGAAATCGTCTGTTATAAAGGGTTTCATATCAAGACCTCGTCTTCTTTTTCTTATGTTAAAAATACTACATGACGGATATTAAATCAAATCGAAAAGTGGTAGAATGTTAGTTACGCATTTTAGAAGGAACGGAGTCGAATGATGGATTTTTTCGAAAAGGTCAGTCAGGCCAAGATAGTGCCTGTAGTAGTTATAGAAGATGCAGCGGATGCGATCCCCACGGCAAGGGCGCTTCTTGCAGGCGGCATCTCTTTCATGGAGATAACGATGAGGACTTCCTGCGCACTTGATGCGATAAAGCAGGTCAAAGAGAATGTCCCTGAGATGACAGTCGGCGCAGGGACAGTCATTACACCCGCCAACGCGCGCGATGCTATCGCAGCAGGAGCCACATTCATAGTATCGCCCGGCTTCTGTGGCGAGGTGGTCGATATCTGTATCGAAAACGATATCCCCGTAGTCCCGGGCTGTGTCACACCTACCGAGATCACCGCTGCGATCAACAAGGGGCTCAGTGTCGTAAAGTTCTTCCCGGCCGGTGTATACGGCGGCAAGAAGGCGATCAAGGAATTAGCATCAGTCTTCCGCTCCGTGAAGTTCCTTCCCACGGGAGGAGTCAATCAGGACAATCTCAATGAATATATTAATGAACCTTACATAACGGCAGTCGGCGGAAGCTGGCTTTGCCCTGCAAAGCTCATCGCAGCCCACGATTTCGATGAGATAACGAGACGCGCTAACGAAGCCGTAATGGCAGTCAGGAAGGAGATATCTTTATGAAAGTAACTTGTCTTGGAGAGATAATGTTAAGGCTTAAGTCTTACGGCAATGAAAGGTTCTTACAGAGCCCCGGCTTTGAAGCGACTTTCGGAGGAGGAGAAGCAAATGTTGCAGTATCCCTTGCAAATTACGGGATCAAGTCCGATTTCGTAACTTTCCTTCCCGATAATGCGATCGCAGACGAATGCGTAAGACAGCTTAGATCTTTCGGTGTCGGCACGGATAACATAATGAGAGGCCCCGGAAGATTAGGCATCTACTATCTTGAGACCGGCGCCTGCGCAAGACCCAGCAAAGTCGTTTACGACAGGGAAGGTTCTTCTGTATCTCTTGCAGATGTTGACAGCTACGACTGGGAGAAGATATTCGAAGATACGACCTGGCTCCATATCACGGGAATCACTCCTGCCCTCTCGCAGAATGCTGCAGATGTCGCGCTCGCGGCAGTGACGGAAGCCAACCTTCGCGGCATCACTGTCTCCTGCGATCTTAACTACCGCAAGAACCTCTGGAAATACGGCGTCGAAGCAAAAGAAGTGATGACAAAGATCGCAGCTCTCACTGATGTCATAATTGCTAATGAAGAAGACTGCCAGAAGTCTTTGGGTATCACTGTCGATGTAGATGTGACTTCAGGAAATATAGATGACGATAAATATATGGAACTGACCGGCAAAGTTATGGAACAATATCCCAATGCCAAGATCGTTGCAGTCACTTTGAGAGAGAGCATCAGCGCGGACCATAACGGCTGGCGCGCCTGCATCAACGACGGCGAGACTTTCTATGTTACCCGCCGTTACGACATCACTGATATCGTTGACAGAGTGGGCGGCGGCGATTCGTTCGCGGCAGGTCTGATCTATGGTCTCAATACTTATGATTCCGATGAGAAGGCATTGGATTTTGCAGTTGCAGCAAGCTGCCTTAAGCATACGATCCCGGGTGACTTCAACCGCGTGACGGTGAAGGAAGTCGAGACGCTCATGGCAGGCGACGGATCAGGCAGGGTACAAAGGTAAAAGATATGAGAGAAAAGATCTGGCAGGATAAAGAATATACATATGAAGCGGCATACGGCTTCGTTCCCAATCTGACTTTCTATCTTCATGAAGATGATGAGATCCGTCCCTTCATGATCGTTGTTCCCGGCGGCGGCTATTGCATGGTGGTTCCTCCCGAAGGTGAAGTTGTAGCAAAAGAATTCTATGAGCGCGGCATGAACTGCGCAGTCCTTACATATACGACTGACATCACATTCGCTGTGCCTCTTTTGCATCAGCCCATGGAAGATTTATCCCGCGCCGTCCGCTACGTCAGAAAGAATGCCGGTCGCTTTCATTGTGATCCTGCCAAGATCATTGTAACGGGCTTTTCTGCAGGCGGCCATGTATGCGGATCTTTGGGTGTTCATTATGCTGATATTGTTGATCCTGATGCTGATCTTAATTCTGTTTCCAACCGTCCCGATGCCATGATCTTAGGCTATCCCGTGATCACGTCGGGTGAATATACACACGACTTTTCGATGTATGCTCTGATCGGAAAAGACGGGCCCGGATCCGAATATGAATACTTTTCGCTTGAAAAGCATGTTACGGCCGATACGCCGCCTACATTCATCTGGCAGACCGTAACTGACGACCTGGTGCCGATCGAAAACAGCATGATGTTTTCAAAGGCCCTCCGCGATGCAGCTGTTCCTTATGCTTATTATGCGTTCCCCGCAGGCTGGCACGGCCTGTCAGTCTTAAATGATGCATTCAAGAGGGGCGAATTCGGAGAGCCTTATACGATGGAGCAGGTCATGAAAGCAGTTGCTGCTTGTAAAGCAGGGAAGGGCGTAAGAGTTCCTGAATATAGGATCGGGGAACTTAAAAGCCAGTTCCCCGATGATCCTGATGATGTTGTTCAGCCTGAATTCCCCAATCCTGAATTTGATGATATCTCGGCCTGGCCCAATCTCGCCATGATCTTCCTTGGCAGAGTTTTATCTCCCTCTGATAATTGATACATACCCCGGCAGAGCTGATAGCAGTTTTTCGCTGATTTGATAGCAGTAACTGCGATCAGATCAGCCGTTTTCTGCTATCACCCCATAGTTTGATCTTCAGATCTCTGCGGTTATCGTCATATGCTTTCCGTCAGGACAGGAAGCTGTGATCTTGCCCGAGTGGGCTTCGGCGACGCTCCTTGCGATGGCAAGGCCTATGCCGTTGCCGCCGGTGCTGCTGTTCCTTGATTCATCGGGCCTGTAGAAGCGGTCGAAAAGCCTATCTGTATCGGGCGGAGTCTGATAGTCACAGCTGTTGTAGACGACGATCTTTGCCTTGCCGTGGGACTTATGTATGTTGATCCTGACAGGTTCGCGCCCGTCGGAATACTTGACCGCATTATCGATCAGTACAGACAGCATCTGCTGGACGGAGGATCTGTCGCCCGTGATGGTCAGGTTGTCTTCGATGTTCGTTATTATCTCTTTGCCCGATGCCTTCGCCTGCGGCATGTGGACTTCCACGATCTCCCAGGCTGCGGCCGTCAGGTCAAATTCTTCCTTGATGTTTACGGGCTTTACCTCATCAAGCTTTGACAGGGTTACGAGCTCGCCGACGAGACCTTTGAGCCTTCCTATCTGCTGGCGGATATTGGCTGTCCACTCATCGTTGCCGTGTTCCATCTCTATGACGTCAAGGCTCGTTGATATCGATGTCAGCGGAGTCTTGAGCTCGTGGCCCGCATCGGTTATGAAACGCTTCTGAAGTTCCATGTTCTGCGCGATAGGCCTGATGGCGCGCTTTGAGAAGAGGAGCACGAGTACGAATACCAGGATGAGGGATCCCACTGATATAGCGATGGTCATGAGAAGGAGAGATTCCATACTCTGGATCTCCCTGGTCGAATTAAGGAATACTATCAGTGTCGCATCTTCGTATTCGAACCTTGCATATCGATAGCCGTCTATGTATCCCCTGGAAGCCTTTCTTGACAGGGCCTTGTAGGTGAAGTTGACTGCATCCTCCTCGCTGATCGATGCGACATAATCCATCGACGATGCGATCAGCATGTCGTCCTGATCTAGAGCGACGATAAAGAACCTCGTCATGTAATTCGCTTCCTCATCGGGAAGACCGCTGAAAGGCATGCCGGGCGGAAGCATTCCGCGGGTGCTGCGCCCGTCGGTCCTGCTCTTGTTCTCGAATTCCAGGATGTATTTTATGGTCTCGTCGTTACGGTTCGTGACGACGCAGTAGTTTACGATGTTAACGAGGCTTCCCAGCAGCAGGATCACCAGGAGGAAAGCGAGCATCGAAGTCCATATGAAACGCCACCTGATCTTCTTTATCATGCGGTAACCTCCAGCGAATAGCCGGCGCCCCTGATGGTCTTGATCTCGACATCCGCATTAATGTTCTTGAGCTTCTTTCTTACGAATCCTATATGTGTCCATACGACATCGATATCCGAGTCGGAATCGATCCCCCAGATCTTCTCCATTAAGTGTTCCGTCGAGAAGACGAAGCCCGGGTGGAGTATGAAGAGCTCGAGGAGCTGATATTCCTTGTTGGTGAGGCTCACGGTCTGATCACCGGATCTTAATTCATATCTGTTGCCGTCGAGAGAGATGTTGCCTAAGGTCCTTATGGAATCCGAATACACTTCGCTCCTCCTGCCTAAAGCCTTGACCCTTGCGATGAGCTCGCTCGATGCGAAAGGCTTGGCAAGGTAATCGTCTGCGCCTGCTTCGAGCCCTGCGACCTTGTCTTCGATCTCGGACTTGGCAGTGAGCATAAGGACCGGTGTGTTGATCTTGTTTTCGCGCATGAGGGAAAGTACTTCAAGTCCGCTCATGCCGGGCATCATGATGTCGAGCACGACAACCTCGTAAGGAGTCGTCTTTACATAACTCCAGGCATCGTCACCGTTGTGTACGATGTCCACGGAAAACTTATTCTTCTCCATTATCACTTTAAGTGCCTTTGCGGTGGAGATCTCGTCTTCAGCTATCAGTATCCTCATGCTGCCTCCTTGTTGTCCTTTTCGATCATCCTAGACCCCGTTCCTGAAATCAAGTTGAAACGCCAAGGACTATTGTTGATTATATAACATCTTTATCAATGCCGTAAGCCGTGAAGCCCTTCCTGATTTTTGCCTCAAATGATTTCAGGTTGATTTTAAGTTAGGCTTTCATAATGTGGTCAAATCCGAAAAGGAAGGGATGACTGAAATGGAGAACAACAGCAATTATGTACAGCAAAACTATAACGGAAACGTAGGACAGCCGTCTTACGATCAGATAACACCCCCGAAGAAGAAGAGTAGCGGCGGCAATGCGGTAAAGTTCATCGCATTGGCCGTCAGCTGCTCGATCGCAGGCGGCATCATCGGCGCAGGCAGCATGTGCGTTGTCGATACCTTGAAGGATGCAGCCTTAAGCCGCATCGAACAGCCGAAGGACAACGGCAGGGACAATGAGTCCGGCAAGACTCTCGAAGGCAGGCGCGATTCCAAGCCTCTCAACATCAACTATGTCGATACCGGCAAGGAACTGACAGCCGCAGAGATCTATGCCGCCAACGTGAATTCCACGGTCGGCATCACGACTTCGGTCCAGACCAACTACTTCGGCTACATCACGATGGCAGCCGCAGCAGGCTCCGGCTTCATCCTCTCGGACGACGGCTACATCATCACAAACTACCATGTCGTGGAAGACGCTGAGGAGATCAAGGTCGCAACATACGATGACAAGACCTATGATGCCAAGCTCGTAGGCTGCGATGAGGAGAACGATCTGGCTGTCCTCAAGATCGATGCCGAAGGCCTGACACCCGTCGTCCTGGGCGATTCGGACAAGCTGAACGTCGGCGACAGCGTTGTTGCTATCGGCAACCCTCTGGGCGAGCTGACTTTCTCTCTGACACAGGGCGCCGTAAGCGCACTCAACCGCAGCATCACGATCGGCAACATGAGCATGGACCTGATCCAGACCGACTGCGCGATCAACTCAGGCAACTCGGGCGGCGCTCTCTTCAACAGCTACGGCGAAGTCATCGGCATCACCAACGCCAAATATTCCGGCGATTCATCATCTGCTTCAGTCGATAACATCGGCTTTGCGATCCCGATCAACTCGGTCCGTGAGATCATCACATCCATCATCGAAAAGGGTTACGTCGAGAAGACCTACATCGGCGTCCAAGTCTACGATGCCGATCCCCGCCGCTCCCAGATCCGTGGCGCAGCAGTATACAGCGTTGAGGAAGGGAGCCCCGCGGACAAGGCAGGGATCCTGCCCAATGACATCATCACCGCAGTCAATGGCGAGAAGATCACAGGCTACCAGCAGCTGAGATCGGCCCTCGCAGCAGGCAAAGCAGGAGATGAATTCGAACTTACGATCAACCGTGACGGCGAAGAGATCAAAGTGAAAGTAACCCTGGCAGTCTACAAGAAATCTGCCCTCAAAGACACAAGAGACACCTAAAAGGCATTTTGCCCCTTGCCCATCCACATTTCCCCCGGCTCCTGAATACAGGATCCGGGGGATTTTTTATGCCCCGCTCCGCCATGCGGCCAATGGAAAGCCCCCGGACCGTTCTTTGCGACCGGCCCGGGGGCTTGACTGAAAGAGGTTTATTCCACTATTTCAATGGAGGAATTCAAGGCTGAGAAGGGATTTAGTCCCGTCTCCCTTGAACGTAAGGTAGAGCGGATACACGCCGTCAGGCAGGGTAAATCCGGCGCTGCCCGTTTCCCAGACAGTGCAGAATTCAACTCCGATCGTGCCCAGCACGTCGCCGTCGGGGGAGGTCTTGATCTCAAACTCTCCCTTGCCGTAGCCCCTGGTCGTGATCTTAAGGCCCTTTATTCCCTTAAGGTCAAAATACTTAAATCCTATAGTGGTATTGTTGCCGATGTCTCTTATGTGCGAAGGTCCCTTGGGACCGTCGTAGACATCCATTGAGATATTTGCCTGATGAGCATCACCTACGTACATCTTTCCCTTGTCATCGAAGATGTTGCATGCGATGTAAGCCGAGTATTCGCAGGCGTCCGACAGAGGTCCGCCGTTAAGGCCGCAGGATGTTATCTCGACCTGGGGAATCTTGCCGTCCTCAGTGAAAGTGATCTTCTCGGCGCAGCCCTGGCGTGAATACCAGTCGTTGTTGGTCTGCCTGTGGTAGAAGATATACCATTCGCCGTTTATCTCGATGATGCTGCCGTGGTTATTTGCGCCGAAGCAAGCGGGCTTGTCTGCGGGCTTATATGTATCTATGCCGATGTCGCAGTTGGATACGATAACTCCGCCGTAGGAGAAAGGTCCCAGAGGATCTGTTGCTGTCGCATAGCAGAGTTCATGCATTACCTGCGATGAATAGATCAGATAGTAGATTCCGTTCCTTTCGCGGATGGAAGGAGCTTCGAAGAAAGCGTGACCTTCGTATTCGCTTCCTGCGGAATGCTGGGTAGAAGGGATTACGAACTCGGGCGCGCGCTTAACTGTCAGCATGTCAGGTCCAAGAACAGTCACCATGCAGCCGTGGCGGGACTTGTCGCCCTGTCCGCAGAAACCCGTGTAAAGATATGTCGTATCGCCGATGGTGAGAACGCCAGGGTCGAACTGGGGCTCGTCGCCTTCCTTCTTGCCGAGGAGCTCGCCGTCTTCGTAGTGAACATATCCGTAGAATTCGAACTTGCCGGAAGGGGAATCCGATACTGTGACGGATACTATGTTTTCGCGGTCGAGGACATAGAAGAGGTAGTATCTGTCGTCAGGTCCGATCGTAACGTCGGGAGCATAGAGGCAGGCGCGGTCCTCTGCGTTTGCGGGATCGTCGGTCCTCTTGTAGATGACGCCTTCGTAAGTCCAGTTGCCGAGATCGTCGATTGGAGCGGACCAGGTCACATAGTCGCCCAGACAGAAAGCATGTCCGTTGAAGACATCGTGAGATCCGTATACATAGACTCTGCCGTTAAAGACATAGGGCTCGCCGTCGGGAATGAATTCCCAGTTGGGCAGGTAAGGGTTGAAGGCTTGCTTTTTCGGAACTTCGTAGAGCTCGACCCTGGGGAAGGACGTGACTTCGTCTACTTTGTCTTCGCCCAGCGCGCGCCTTTCGAGGTGACCCGTGATGAAGGTCATGAAATCAGACTCGGGGTAGTCTTCCTGAACTCCGGCCTTGGCGCCTTCAGCCGTGAAATACATGCCGTTCTTGTAGGCAGGCGAGTAAGGCTTCCAGAGAGGGAGGGCCGTGCCGTCAACGTCGTCGCCGTTGGGGTCGCCCTTCTTTACGAAGTTTGCAAAATAAGTGCTCATCTGCCTTGCAAGGTCGAAGTGGCGGCCGGTCATGGGGCGCCAGCACTTGTCGAGATTATCAAAGAAGAACCAGAGGTCCACCGAGTGGAAGGTGCCTGGATTGTCCCAGCCCGGAATGTCCGGCTCGAAGCTGTAGTAGTAGCCCGGGTTGTTATTGTGCTTGAAAACTGCTTTCACCGCGCACTCGATCGCGCGCACGTTTGCATACATATTGTCCTTGTGCTCACGTGCTTCTTTGAACGATAGGAATTCATCAGTTCGGGCGCCGAAGATATCGCGCGCCTTCTTTTCGAACTCCTCATCAGATTCGGCAGGAATGAAACTCGGGAACTCATCGTAAGTATTACCCGACATGAGCGGCACGTTTGCGTGCCTGCCGGAGATCAAGAGCTTGTAGGGATCGTCTTTCAGGAAGACTTCGTCGATCATGGGAGTGAAGAAGAAGCTTTCCTCCTCGCGGAATTTCGCATAGACCTCGCGTATGTAGGCTGCGTCGAGCTTGCGGGCTTCCTCGAGCGTCTTGACGCCCAGCTTTTCGAAAAGCTTGACTCCGTAAGAGCAGGCATCCTCCCTGGTCCTTGCCGCGATGATGTTGTCCGGTATGTAAGGGAAGCAGATCATGCCCGACAGGACGATCGCCTTTTGATAGAGGCCTATCGATGATTCGCTCGTCAGGTGATTTAAGACTGAGCCGCCGCCCGCGGACTGACCTGCGATCGTGATGTTGGCTGGGTCGCCGCCAAACTGCTCTATGTTTCTGATGACCCACTTAAGACCTGCCTGCTGGTCGAGTATGCCGAAGTTGGCAGGCGCGTCGGGCGCTTCCTCGAAAAGCTCAGGGTGCGACAGGAACCCCAGCGCTCCCAGTCTGTAGTTGACAGTTACTACGATGATGCCCTTCTTGGCAAGGTTCTCGCCGTTGAATTCCATCTCCGCTGTGTAACCCCACTGGAAGCCGCCGCCGAAGAACCAGACCAGTACGGGCAGCTTCTCGTCGGCGCTCTTTGCGGGCGTCCAGACGTTGAGGTAGAGACAGTCTTCGTCGATCTCGATGTCGGGATCGACATGCCATTCACGGCAGTATATATCAGTTCCCACTCCGGGCTGGTCCTGTACGGAGATCGGCGCGAACTTATATGCATCGTATATGCCGTCCCAATCAGAGGCGGGCTGAGGTGCTTTCCAACGCAGATCCCCTACAGGAGCCAGTGCAAACGGAATGCCTTTAAAAACAGAGATACGGGTGTTGTTCCCGGGAAGTCCCCTTACGAGGCCGTTCTCGGTCTTAACGATCTTTAACATAGGAATCCCCCTTGTGAACCACAAGATACTTTTATGTTAGATAAAGCCCTGTCAATATTCAACGGGATAAATTCAAGATAAAACCCGAATAAATTCAAGTCTTTGTCAAAGCTGCTTGCAATTTGCCCCCGGCTAATGTAATTTTGAAAATGACTTTGCCGCCCGAGGCTTATTAGGAGGCTTTCATGACTAGACTGATCATCAATCCCAACAGGGAAGAAGGACACATCAACCCCGAGATACAGGGCCATTTCTCCGAGCATCTCGGCCGATGCATTTACGAAGGTATATATGTCGGAGAGGATTCTCCCATCCCCAATACCCGCGGCATGAGGAACGATGTCGTCGAAGCCTTAAAGGAGATGAAGATCCCTGTCCTCCGCTGGCCCGGCGGCTGCTTCGCCGATGAATATCACTGGAAGGACGGCATCGGTCCCAAGGAAGAACGCAAGAAGATCGTCAACACCAACTGGGGCGGCGTCACGGAAGACAACAGCTTCGGCACCCACGAGTTCATGGACCTCGCTGAGCAGCTGGGCTGCAAGACCTATGTCAACGGCAACATCGGCTCCGGCACCGTCCGCGAGATGAGCGAATGGGTCGAGTACATGACCTTCGACGGAGTATCCCCCATGGCAGACCTACGCAGAGCCAACGGCCGCGAGAAGCCCTGGACCGTCGACTACTTCGCAGTCGGCAACGAGACCTGGGGCTGCGGCGGCAACATGGTGCCCGAATACTACGCATCCCTCTACAAGCACTACCAGACATTCGTCAAGCAATACAATCCTGATAAGAAGATCAGGAAACTTGCCGTAGGCCCTTCAGACAAGGACTATAACTGGACTGAAACAATGTTACACGAGTGCTTCAGGCAGCAGGGAACCTTCCCCCAGAACTTCGGTTACATGGACGGCTTGACCCTCCACTACTACACGCTCCCCTACGACTGGGATGCCAAGGGTTCAGCGACCAAGTTCAACGACAAGGAGTGGTACATGACCCTCGCCAAGACCTTCGCGATGGAGGAATTCATCGAGAAGCACTCCGCGATAATGGACAGATACGATCCCGAATGCAGGATCGGCCTGATGGTAGACGAATGGGGCACCTGGTACGATGTCGAGCCCGGCACGAACCCCGGTTTCCTCTATCAGCAGAACACCATCCGCGACGCCCTCATCGCCGGCATCAACCTCAACATCTTCAACAAGCACTGCAAGAGAGTCAAGATGGCCAATATCGCCCAGCTCGTAAACGTTCTCCAGGCAGTGATCCTGACAGAAGGCGAGAAGATGGTAAAGACACCTACATACCATGTATTCAAGATGTATAGCTGCCACCAGGACAACGAGCTCCTCGAAAGCTCCATCGACACCGAGACGATCGGCCTCGAAGACGACTACATGGTCCCCAACCTTACGGAGTCAGTCTCCCGCGCCAAGGACGGCAGGATCCACATCACCCTCACCAACCTCTCCCTCAACGAAAGCTACGACATCGAGACCCTCATTCCCGGCCTCGACATCAAGAGCGCAACAGGCGAGATGGTCGGAGGCGCCAAGGATGCCCACAATACTTTCGATGAGCCCGAGAAGGTCAAGACTGAACTTTTCGATGACATAAAAGTGGACGGCGACAAGCTCGCATTCACCATCCCCGCATCGACTGTCCTCCACATTGAAGTTACGGCATGACCAAGATCTGCACCAGATGCCTTCTTGCAGATTTCGACCGCGAGAAGTATGAAAAGCTCATCGGCAAGAGCCTGAGCGACCTCCCGCCGGAAGACCTGACGGCTGATGACGTGCGCTCTTCGCGCCTTGATATCTGCCGCGGATGCGGGAAACTCAATCAGGGCACCTGCCTTGCCTGCGGCTGTTTCGTCGAGATCCGCGCCGCCCTGGTCCGCGGCCGCTGCCCCTACAAGAAATGGTGACTTCGCGCAGGTTTGCAAAGCCTGCCTGATTTTATTATCATAAAGGGGACTTTTTTCGGGGAGAATGACATGGCCAAGCTCTTCAAAGGCAGATTCTTAGGCAGACTCAAGCTGAGCAGGAAGTTCCTGCTCATCTATATCCTGTGCGTTATCCTGCCCCTTGTCACGACGGACGTCATACTCCTGAGGTCTATTTACGAGAATGAGCACACTACCCAGAAAAACTACAGGAATACTGCGATCGAGGCTTATGCCACTTATCTCCGCAACAGCCTTGAATATGATGCGACACTGTCTTCGGCCATCGACATCAACAAGAGCCTTAACAATTTCATCAACACCTGGTACCCGCTGCCTTACGATTACTACGACAAGCTCGTCAGCAACATAACGAGTTCGTTCTTCTCGACTCTGTCGGACCTTAACCAGGACAGGATCGTCATTTATTCCGACAACCCCACGATGCTCTCGGGAAACTACTTCCACAACATCGAAGAGATCAAGAACGAGAAGTGGTACAAGCGTTTCAGCGTGTCTAACCTGAACGAGGCGGTTTATACATATTACGACACCAGCCCGATCATAGTCACGCAGGACCGCAACCGCTTCATTTACTGCCACAGGATGAACAACGTCAAGTCCAGCATCGAGAAGATAATCACGATCGAACACAAGAGGAGCAACATCGAGAAGGGCTTAGAGGAGATCCCCGTTAACTGCACGATGTACCTTTGCTGCGACGATTACATTATCTACACGAACGACAGCGAGAAGCTGGAATACGAAGAAGTCGTAAAGCTGTCCGAATACGAGCCTTATCTGACCTTCAAGGAATTCAAGATGTACGGCAACACTTTCAAGATCTATGCCCTCACCGAAAACCTCACTGTCTCGAACGTTATCCAGAACAACATCCATGTCGTCATCCTCCTGATCCTCTTCACGCTCATCATCCCCAACATCATGATGAAGCTGCTCGAAAAGTCCATCACCGACAGGATCACCATCCTCGGCAAGGCTTTCGGTGAAGGCAGTAACGAGCTCTTCCAGCCGATCGAGGAGATCAACGGCACAGACGAGATCGCGGCGCTGATGTATGACTACAACAGGATCGTTGACATCAACAACGAGAAGACCAACACGATCTACAAGGACAAGCTCCGCGAGCAGGAGAGCGACATCGCGAGAAAGAACGCCGAGCTCCTCGCTTTGCAGAGTCAGATCAATCCGCACTTCCTTTTTAACGCCCTGGAGAGTATCAGGATGCACAGTATCCTAAAGGGCGAGAACGAGACGGCCGAGATGGTCCAGAGACTCGCGGTCATGGAAAGACAGAACGTCGAGTGGCACGGGGACGCCGTCACGATCGAAGAGGAGGAAGAGTTCATCGACGCTTACCTCCAGCTCCAGAGCTACCGTTTCGGAGAGAGGATATCTTTCGAGATCGACATAGCCGAAGACTGCAAGAAGATCCTGATCCCCAAACTGACGCTTGTTACTTTCGTCGAAAACGCCTGCGTTCACGGGATCGAATCCAAATCGGCCCAGGGCTGGATCTTCGTAAGGGTCTATAAGAGCGGCAGGAAGCTGGTAATCGAAGTCGAGGACACCGGCGACGGAATGGATGAGGCTGACGCTATGGCACTCCAGTACAAGATGAACGGCGTTACCATCGACATGATCAGGAATGCCAAGCACGTAGGCATCCTTAATGCCTGCCTCAGGATAAAGATGATGTTCCGCGACAGGGCGGAGTTTACGATAGAGAGCGAGAAGGGCATCGGAATGAGTGTTATCATAACGATACCCGATGACATGATCAAAACGGCAGATTGAGGTGGACTATGCTTAATGTGATGCTTGTTGACGACGAACCTTACATACTTCAGGGACTTAAGGTCATTATCGACTGGGAGAGCGAGGGATTCTACATAGAGCATGTATGTTCCAACGGCAGGGAGGCCTTGAAGTACCTGGCCGACAATGATGTCGATCTCATAATCTCGGATATCAGGATGCCTGAGATGACGGGACTTGAACTCCTTGAGACTGTCAAACGCGAGAAGATAACCGATGCGGAGTTTGTCCTCCTCACGGGTTATGATGATTTCACCTATACCCAGAGAGCCATAAGGAACGGCTGCCTGGATTACATCCTCAAGCCCGTTAACGAAGAGGACCTGATCAGCATCCTGCGCAGGGTCTCCAACAAGAACCGCGAGTCGGTGCTCCTCAAGAGGGACAGGGAGAAGATGGAGGACGCCTACCTTTCGAGGATAATAAGGCACCTCATCCAGAACAAGTATAACGAGGAAGACATAGATTATGCCGACAAGAACCTGCAGCTCTGCGGGAAGATCAGATACATCGACATAGAGGTCATCTTAAGGCAGCCCGATCCCGACAGTGACGGCGCTGACGACTACGATGCCGCCCAGGTCCAAAAGCAGCTTTTCGGTGCCTGCAGAGAGGTCTTAAGGGAAAATGTGAACCATTTTGTACTTGATGCAAGCTATTATGAAGATAATTATAATATAGGCTTCATCTACTGCGAGAGCATGGCGTCCGTCCGCGGCATGGGTGAGACGGAGTTCCTCGAGTCCATGATCCGCAAGCTCGAAGTGCTCGCAGTCAAGCCGGTGAGGATGCTCTGCGGCAAGACCGTAGACAACATATCCGATCTCCATGAATCCTATGAATCCTGCAGGAGCCTCAAGAGCATCACGGGCTTCCACAGCACGAAGAAACTCTACATTTTCGAGGAGACGGAAGTTCCCCACGGAAGTATCGTCCTCTGCAAGAATACGGTCGATGAGATCGTTGCCGCGATCGAAAGGAATGACACGGCCGCGATCGAACAGAGCGTCGTCAAGCTCTATACCGAGCTGCAGGGCAAGGAGGGGTCGAACAGGGCTTTCGATCTCAACATCAACTATCTGCTCTTCCAGCTCATCAACCTTGCGAGCGAACAGGACGACTCGGTTGACCAGGAGGAGATCGTCCAGTATATCTCCGAGCAGACATCCGGCAAGGAGTTCGTCCGCGGAAGCCACGAACACCTGACAAAGTTTGCGACCGAGTATGCCCTGTATCTTTCGGAACTGCGCAAGAGCGTATCGCGCGGCATACTGGCCGACGTCGAAAACGAGATCAAGAAGAACTTCGCCGAGAACATCAGTCTCAAGGATCTGGGTGACAAATATCACATCAACAGTTCCTATCTCGGCCAGATCTTCAGGAAGAAATACGGGATGTCTTTCAAAAACTACCTGACAAATTACAGGATCAAGGAAGCATCCAGGCAGATAATCAATACGGACAAGAAGATCAACCGCATAGCCGAGGATGTCGGCTACAAGGACAGCGACTATTTTATCCGCAAATTCATTGAGATCATGGGCTGTACGCCTTCCAAGTACCGCAAGACCAACCGCGGCGAATAAAGGCCCTTTGTTCAACGTGCACCACTCTTTTGTGCAGCATGCACAATTTCTATTAATATTATTTGTAATGATTTATGTAGAATTTATCGGGTGCTTTTTAAGAGTTTCTCGGGTTGAGGCAAAAAAGGGGCAAATCTATAATTAGGGTGCTTAATTAAATCGTGCAAACGAGAATCTAATTATGGAGGTTTACTAATGAAGACAAGAAAACTCTTATCACTGGCTCTCGCATCAGTGATGACAGTATCTGTTCTCGCTGCTTGTAACACAGAGACTCCCAAGCCGTCTGATACAACAGCAGCTCCTTCGGCTACAGAGTCAAAAGAAGGCGGAGAGCAGACAGAGGCTACCACCACCACAACAGCTAAGGAATATGCTGATGACGAGATCATCGACATGACCATGTTTGCTGCAATGGCTGGTAAAGAGAAGAACGCTCAGAACGATATCAAAGAGATCATCGCTAAGAAGACAGGCGTTCGTGTAAACGAGACTTGGTTGACAGGTCAGCAAGCAGGCGAAGCTATCGGCTCCATCATCGCTTCTGGCAAGCTCCCTGATCTCATCGACGGTGGTGACGGTTCCGTTCAGCTCTATGAGAACGGCCTGCTCGTTGCTTGGGATGAGTATCTCGAGAAGTATCCTAACCTCAAGGAAATGTACACTGAGGAAGAATGGAACAGGTTCCGTATGGACGATGGTAAGATCTACTGGGCAAACGTTTTCGGCAACATCCATGGCGAAGACAAGACCACAGGTCAGAATGGTGAGGCTTTCTGGATCCAGATCCGTGTCCTTGAGGATGCTGGCTATCCTAAGATCGAGACTCTTGATCAGTTCTTCGATATCCTCGAGAAGTATGCAGCAAAGAATCCTGAGATGCCCGATGGAACACCTGTAATCCCTTACACGGCTCTCTGCGACGGCTGGAAGTATTTCTGCGTAGAGAACCCTCCTATGTTCCTCGACGGTTATCCGAACGACGGTTGCGTTATCGTTAATGTTGACGATCCTTCCAACCCTAAGGTTGTTGACTACAACACAACACCTACAGCTAAGACATATTTCCAGAAGCTGAACGAAGAATTCGCAAAGGGTGCTATGGACCCTGAGTTCGCTACACAGACATACGACGAGTACATTGCTAAGCTTTCTACAGGCCGTGTTCTCGCTCTCTGCGATCAGTACTGGGATTTCGCTTACTCCATCATGGGACCTTTCGCACAGGTTCTCGAAGCTAAGGACGGTACCAAATATCGTCTCGACAAGATGGGTTGTGAGTATGTACCTCTCGGACTTAAGGCTCCTGGCGTTTCTTCACAGGCTTACTACGGCGGACCTGAGATCAATGCTTCTTCCGGTTGTGCTGTTACAACATCCTGTAAGGATCCCGATGCAGCTTTCAGATTCCTCAGCCAGCTCCTCGATCAGGACATCCATGACCTCCGTTACTGGGGTATCAAGGACGTTGACTACTGTGTAGACGAGAATGGTGTTTACTACAGAACTCTCCCGCAGAGAGAGCTCTGGAAGTCTGACGAGTACAAGGCAGCTCACTCTTGTGAGTATTCTTACTGCCCTCAGTGGCTCGGCACATCCAAGGACGGCATCAACGCTATGCAGCCTCAGGAGCAGCCTGATGAGTTCCAGCTCGGAATGTCCGAACCTATGAAGAAGTGCTTCGAAGCTTATGGCGCAAAGACTTACATCGACTTCCTCGGTTCCAGAGATTTCAGACCTCAGAACCCTTGGTATCCTCTCTGGTCTTGGTCCAACAACATTGGTGCTGACACAGATTACGGTAAAGTTTGGAAGAAGATGGGAGAAGTTAAGCACGAGTGGCTTCCTAAGGTCATCATGTCTAAGGACTTCGCATCTGATTGGGAGAAGTACCAGGCAGCTTATGCCGGTGTTAACCCTCAGGTATTCCTCGACGCAGCTCAGGACGAAGTTAACAGAAGAATCGAAGCTTACGGCGTAAAGTGATTTTGATCACATCCGATTCTAGGCATTAATCAGTGTGGTGGCAACTATGGCAACAATAACTATGGTTGCCACCACTTTTTAACAGGAGAAGCTAAACATGGATGATCTTACTTCCAAAGATGAAATGACCGGGAAGTCAGGGAATAAAGTAGATTTCTTCACTCTGAAAGCAGAGCGTGAATCCAAGATCCTCGCCAACAGAGCCGGAGATGATCTTTCGAAAGTCGATCCCGCACAGGAAAAGAAGCAGAAGAAGTTCAAAGAGACACCTAAGTTCACTGTCAAGGAATTCAAGAGACAGTGGATCCTCGTAGTCATCGCAGCTGTCTATGTTGTCTACGGTCTCGTCTTCAACTATGCACCTCTGGTCGGTTGGATAATGGCTTTCCAGAATTTCAAATACAACAAAGGTATTTTCAAATCGAAATTTGTCGGTCTCGACAAGTTTAAGTTCCTGTTCAGTGATAACAGCTTCCTGCTGGTTATCCGTAACACCTTCGTAATGGGTGTATTGAACCTCGTATTCAGTACAGTAGTTGCGATCGCGTTCGCTATCCTCTTGAACGAGGTCAGGAACAAATATTTCAAGAAATCAATTCAGACTATTTCATATATGCCTCACTTCCTTTCATGGATCATCGTTGTTGCCATCGTTCACGATGCAGTTTCCAACACCGGTGTTATCAACGAGATCCTCTTGGGTCTGCATATCATAGATCAGCCTTACCCGTTCCTGGCTAAGCCGGGGTGGTTCTGGCCTCTCGTTACGTTGAGCCATTTGTGGAAGGAAACAGGTTGGAACGCTATCATCTATCTGGCAGCCATCACATCTATCGATCCCTGTCTCTATGAGTCAGCAGCTATCGACGGTGCAGGCCGTTTCCAGAAGATGAGATATGTTACTCTCCCGTCGTTGCGTCCTACGATCATTATCCTTCTCATCATGAACATGGGTAATGTTCTCAATGCAGGTTTCGAGCTTCAGTACTTGCTCGGAAACGACGTTGTAAGAAACGTTTCAAGAACGATCGACATCTATATCCTTGAGTGGGCTATGGATGGCCGTAATATGGACTACTCACTCGGTACCGCGGCCGGTATCTTCAAGACCCTAGTATCACTGACGCTTATCGTTATGGCTAACTACATCGCCAAGCGTAAAGGCGACGAGCGTCTGTTCTAAGGGAAGGGAGGAAATATCATGGCACAAACAGAAGTAACATTAAACAGACCCTTAAAACAGAGAAAGAAGAAGATGGCAACAGAAGATGTCATATTCTACATCTTCAATACTATTTTCCTTTTACTGTTTGCATTAGTAACACTTTATCCTATCCTTAACACGCTGGCTTACTCTTTCAACGAAGGTAATGACGCTGTAAGAGGCGGCATCCACCTCCTTCCCCGTAAGTTTGCAACGAAGAACTACGAGACGGTTTTCCATAAGGAGAGTATCTGGATCGCTTTGAGGATCACGATCCTCAGGACTATCCTGGGTACATTGACAGCACTTTTCGCAAATGCGTTGTTGTCATATATCCTGAGCCGTAAGAAGTTCTTGTTCAAGTCAAGCCTCTCACTGTTCTGGATCATCACGATGTATGCTTCCGGCGGACTTATTCCTACGATGGTTCTCTTCAGATATCTCCATCTGACACAGAGCTTCTGGGTATATGTTATCCCCGGTATGGTATCCGCATTCAACGTCATGGTCATGAGAACATACATGGGCGGTATCCCTGAGTCACTCGAGGAATCCGCTATGCTCGAGGGTGCAGGCTACATGACGGTCTTCGCAAAGATCATCTCACCTTTGTGTAAACCGGTTTACGCTACCATCGCTCTTTTCCAGGCGGTCTATCACTGGAACGCATGGTTCGACGCAATGCTCTATAACAGAATGAATCCTGAGTATACGACATTGCAGTACGAGCTCATGAAGCTCCTCGATAACGTTTCAACCGCCACATCCGGTCAGGTTTCAGCCCAGCAGGCTGCACAGACGGGCGGCGCATCCGTTACCGTTACTCCTATGACCGTAAGAGCAGCAGCTACGATAGCAACGATGGCTCCTATCATCGCTCTCTATCCTTTCCTGCAGAGATACTTCGTTACAGGTCTCACGATCGGTGGTGTAAAAGAATAATCCTTTACAGTCTTTAACTTTTATAAATAACTGCCTTGGCCCGTGTCAGGGCAGTTTTTTTAAAGAAAGGAGGGAACGAATATGTATGAACACAGAAAGGCGGCATCAGTCCTCACTGTAGTTGACCGGGACAACAAGCCGGTCGCAAATGAGGCTTTGTCCGTGGAACTTAAGAATCACGAATTCCTGTTCGGATGCAATGCTTTCGATACCGCACTCTTCCTTCGTGCGGATAATGAGGGGATGAAAGCATTTTTCGAGGACAGGATGAACAAGTGGCTTGATGTATTTAACTTCGCCACGATCCCTTTCTATTGGGGAAGATTCGAGCCGGAAGAAGGAAAGCCTGAGACTGAGATCACGCTCGAAGTCGCAAGATTCCTTAAGAGCAAGGGCGTCACCATGAAGGGTCACCCTCTCTGCTGGCACACGGTCTGTGCCGACTGGCTCCTTAAATACGACGATGAGACCATCATGGATAAGCAGCTCAAGAGGATCGACCGTGATGTCACGGACTTCAAGGGCCTTATCGACATGTGGGATGTTATAAACGAGACAGTCATCATGCCTGTTTTCGACAAATACGATAATGCCGTCACGAGGATCTGCAATGCATACGGCAGGACAGAACTCATAGCTAAGGTTTTCGGAGAGGCATACAAGAACAACGATGGCGCGACGCTCCTCATCAACGACTTCAACACATCGAAGGCTTATGAGGATGTCATCGCCGCTTGTCTCGACAGGGGTTGTAAGATCACCGCGATCGGCATCCAATCCCACCAGCACCAGGGCTACTGGGGCAAAGAGAAGCTCGAGGATGTTCTGAGCCGTTTTTCGAAGTTCGGACTTCCGATCCATTTCACTGAAAACACGCTCCTCTCAGGCACACCCGTCCCGGAATACATCGATGACCTCAACGACTGGCAGGTCGAAGAGTGGCCGTCGCTGCCCGAGTACGAGCAGATCCAGGCTGAGCAGATGGAAGAGATGTACCGCATCCTTTTCGCTCACCCTCAGGTCAAGGCCATCACCAACTGGGACTTCGCAGACGGTGCCTGGCTCAACGCTCCTTCCGGCATAGTAAGGAAGGACAATTCCGTAAAGCCCGCTTACGAGATGCTCCATAGGCTCATCAAGGAAGAGTGGACGACACGTGAGACCTTGAAGACCTCTGAAGACGGAAAGCTGAAAGTCGAAGGTTTCAAGGGAGAATATGTTATAAAATATAAAGGCCGTGAAGCGAGCTTCGTTCTTAACGGCGACACGGCTGACCAAATCATTACTATCTGACAGGTGGACAACTGATGAACTTTTTAAAACCCGACAGTCCGGCGATGAACTTCCTCAGCATACTGGCTGACCTCATCATTCTCAATCTTCTTTTCGTTATCTGCAGCCTCCCGCTCGTAACCTTCGGTGCCGCATATTCCGCGAAGTATTATGTCGCGATGAAGATCATGAGAGGAGAAGATACCGGAACGATAATCCCTTTCTTCAAAGCGTTCGGCCGCAACTTCAAGCAGGCCACCGTGTCCTGGATGATCATGCTGATGGCGATCGCCCTGATCCTTCTGGACTGGCGCTGGATCATCGCATCGGGCTGGAGCACGACTCCTTTCATGTATAAGTTCGGCGTCATCGCCATGAGCATTTTCGTATGGCTCATCACGCTTACGATCTTCCCGACGATCGCACGATATGAGATGAAGACCAGAGAGTACTTCAAGGCGGCGCTGATCTTCGTAATCATCAAGTTCATACCGCTCATCCTTGTCACTGCTTTCATGCTCGCATCCGTCATCGCCTGCATCTGGTATTCACAGTGGTTCCCGCTGATATATGTCTTCTGCACGACGACGACGACCTTCTTCCTTGCAAGGATCTTCATCAAGCAGTTCGATAAGCTCGAAAAAGACAGGACCGCACTCGCGGAAGTCACGGGCGAGTCCCTTCCTTCCGAAGAGGATGAAGAGAACGGCGAAGAGAGTGAAGAAGGAGAAGAGGGAGAAGGATCCGCTTACGCCGCCATCGAGAAAGAAGATGCCGCAGGCAACACTTCCCTCGCAGGCGCAAAGATGGAGACCAAGGAACTCGAAGAAAACCTTTCGAAGCCTGATATCCCCGATGAGTCCGATATCGATACCAAATCAGGCAACAAGCTTACAAGATTCATAAGAAGAGAGAAGAAGGCTCTTAAGGGCATGACGCGCCAGCAGAGAGTCATCCATTTCGTACAATACTACCTGCCGACGGTCATAATCGTCCTCCTCGTGATAGCGGGCCTGTCCTGGTATATCTCCGACGTATATAAGGACAGGATGAATGTCTTGAGCGGCGGTCTCATAAACGCTCAGGTATCCGAAGAAGGCCGCAAGTACATGACGGACGGTTTCCTTGAGTGGGGCGGCTACGACTCCAAGAGGACAGCATCTCTCCTCGATACGGACCTCAACTTCAAGACAGGTCTCGACTTCCAGGAAAGATTTCTCGACATCGCCTTCAGAGCAACGCTCATGACGGGAACCTACGATTATCTCCTCATGAGGGCAGATGCGGTCGAAAGCTACTCGACGCCCGATTATCTCACGGATATGTCGCTCCTCGTCGATATGGATAAGTTCAGCAAGGACGATTTCTACTACTATCAGGCGACCGAGAAAGAGAAGCAGCAGTACGACGCCGAAGACGGAACGATCCCTCTCGGCATCAAGCTCACCGACGAGCTCGAAAAGAAACTGGGCCTCAATGAACAGTACGATTACTACATCGCATTCGCTTTCTCGAACGGTCCTTCCGACCTCGAAAACGAAGCGAAGTTCCTGGAATACCTCTACGGTAAATGAACTAAATAACTCAGTGAACCCCCGACGCAGAAACTGCTTCGGGGGTTCACTGTAATCAGACTGCTGCTTAAGTGGCTTGTTGGCGCAAAATCCCTGTTTTGTTGGCGGAATCGCCAACATTTCATGCTGTTTGCGCCAACACAGCGCTTCATCCTATTAACATGAGCATCAGACTTCCGAATAGCTTCCCAGGAAAGCGAATTCTGTCGACTGGGCATCGAGCTCGCAGAGCATTGCGATGACCTTGTCCGAATATACCGATGCTTCAACATCCAGATAGAACATGAACTCGAAGTCACGGCCGGAGATGGGGCGCGATTCGAGCTTGGTGAGGTTCAATCCCAAAGAAGAGAAACGGACCAGAGTGTCTGACAGGGATCCCGGTGTGTGGCCGAGAGAGAGCATCATTGAGATCTTGGATGCGCCGGGGAAGATCTGCATGTCCTTGGAGATGCAGATGAACCTCGTGTAGTTGTGATCAGTGTTCTGTACTTTATCGGATACTATGGTCAGGCCGTAGAGCGATGCGCAGTCGGGTGAAGAGATGGCTGCGACATCAGTGCGCTCAGAGTCTGCGACCATCTTGGCTGCGACTGCCGTGTTTTCGACGATCGTGATCTTGATGTCGCTGTGCTCCTTAAGGAAGTTGGAGCACTGGCCGATCGCCTGCTCGTGGGAGAAGATCTCCTTTATGTCTGACAGGGAGGTGCCGGGCTTTGCCATCAGGCGGTGGTTGATCTGGAGCTTGATGCAGCGTACGATCGAGAACTTATGGTCCTTCATGAGATCGTATACGGGCGTGACGGAGCCGAAGGAAGAATTTTCGATGGGAAGGATGCCGTATTTGCAGAGGCCGTTTTCGACTGCCTGGAAGACGCCCTCGAAAGTGCGGAAGTACATGATGTTCGCACTGCGGAAGAGCTTGTCCGCGGCGATCTGGGAATTAGCGCCCTCTATGCCCTGGCATGCGACGAACGCAGTCTCGGGGAACTGGTTCGGCGTGGACTCCACGGCGGCGCGGATCTTGTCGGCCAGTTCGGTCTTGCTGCCGTATCCCGTGATCTTGTATGCGTGGGACAGGTTAAAGAGGGTGGAGAAGAGCACGCGCTCGTAGCCTTCGAACTCGCCCTGATCCTCGGAGAGATTCACGAGGAAGTCGCGCTCGTACCTGCGGCACTTGAGTGCGATCTCGGAGGGGAGCATGCCCTCGTCGGCCTTGCGGCTCTCGGCAAGCCTTGTCGCGAAAAGCTCTGCGATCTGTTTGTCGATGTTCTCGATGTTCAGTTCTTCCTGTTTCTTGTCCTTGTTCATGGGATACCTTCCTTTCGTAAAAAAAGTCCCGCGATGCTTCACCGCGGGACCATAATAAACTGTTTTCTGACAATCAGGCCAAGTGAAGCATCAACGCGCTCTATTTCTAAAGGCGAAGTTAAACTCAAATCCGAAGCCTGTAAATGTTCTTGTCATCATGTGTTGCATTATAAACTTGACCGTCTTATCTGGCAAGTGGGAATTTTCGCCCATTCTTATCCGGTTCGCATAAAACCCCTTTGAATGGTATAATATCAAATTGCAGTAATAATCCTGATGGAATAGGGGGATAGAAAACGTGGCTGATACCATTAAATGCCCGCAATGCAGTGCAAACCTGATATTTAATCCGGAAACGCAGAAGCTGGAATGTGCTTTCTGCGGCGGCGCTTTTGATCCCGCAAAACTCGAGTCAGTGCCTGATGAACTTAAAGAGGGCAAGACCAAGGCGGCCCGGGATCAGGCCAAGGCTTTCGAAGGCGACAAAGAATCCGTTTTCGAGGATGAGGCCGATAACGCGAATTTCACCATCGGCGAGAATGAAGCTTCAGCTGAGGACGATATCGAGAAGACCGAGTTCGTCTGTAATGCCTGCGGCGCGAGAGTCGTAACAGATTCCCACACATCCGCGACCTTCTGCGCTTTCTGCGGCTCGCCTGCGATCGTCGGGCAGCGCCTCGCCGAGAACTTCCGCCCCAAGTACATGATCCCTTTCTCAGTCGGAAGAGACAGGGCTGAGAACCTCTTTATCGAGTGGGCGAAGGGCGGACGCTGGACGCCCATGAACTTCGTATCCCAGAAGAACATCGCGAAGCTGACGGGCCTTTATGTGCCCTTCTGGCTTTTCGATTACATCATAGATGTTGATGTTAAGGGAAAGGGAACTGATTCTTCCGTCTCTGGCAACGTCAAGACGATCAGCGATTATGAGTTCAACGTCAAGGGCACGATGGTGTTAGACAACATCCCCCTCGACGGCGAGACGCGTATCGACGACGATCTGATGGAGGCCATCGAGCCTTTCAACATGGAGAAGATGATCCCTTACGACTATAAGTACCTGCCGGGCTTCTTCGCCGACAGGTTCGATCTGGATGCCGATGCCCTTAAGAGCCGTGCCTTCAGGCGCGGACGCCAATACATCGACCAGTTCGTAAAGACCAAGATCAGGAAGTACGATTCCTACAGCATCTCGCATAACGATACGACGTTCAAAGAGGTCAGGGCGGACTACGCTCTGCTTCCCGTATGGTTCATGTCATATAAGTATCTCGGCAAGTACTACTACTTCGCGATCAACGGCCAGACCGGCGAAGTCGCAGGAAAGCTTCCCATCAGCCCTCTTAAGAGGCTCGTATTCTTCTTCGTTCTTCTGGCGGTCCTCGCTCTGGTGGTCCGCGGCGTAATGGCCCTGATAATGGGAGGTACGTTCGGATGAGTACAAATAATGTTTCTAATACCAATACAAAGAAAGAGCCGAGATCACGTATCTCCATCTGGGGCGAGGTGTCGACCCTGTCCGTTACGATGCTGATAGTCCTCCTGGTGGTGGTTATCGCCTGCATCGTTCTATACGTGCTGATGAACATCCCGCCGAAGAAGTCCAGCTATATCGTTGACAACGCGAAGATATTCTCCGCTGAAGAAGAAGAAGCCTTAACCCGGCAGATCAGCGATATGTCGAAGACCAAGGATATCAACGTCATCATCCTTACGACACGCGACAAGGGCGAGGGCTACACCAATTCCGATGAGGACTGCAAGGCATTCGTCACCGATTACTACACGAAAAACATCGTCGACAACCCTTTCCGTAACCACTCCGGTTTCTGCATCCTTGTCGACCTTACGAGAGACTATCCCGGCGAGCGTTTCTTCTGGCTCTACACATACGGCACTGCCCACTTCTCGGTCGGCGACGATGACGTATCTCGTATCTTCTACAGCTACAGGGAGAAGCTTGCCGGACAAAACTACTACGGTGCCATCGAAGGCATCCTGGGCGAGCTTAACGGTTACAGCTACCAGAACCAGAGCATCGTCGTATTCTTCTCGATCATAATCCCCGCTATCGCAGCGGCTCTTATCTCATTGCTGGGCATCCGCGGCAAGAGTCTCGATCCCAAACCCGGTTACAGCAGGTATCTGACCAGCAGGAATACGAACGTCAATTCCAATGAGAAGCTCGTTAAGACCAGAGAGATCGTCTATAACGACAGTGACGGCGGCAGCTTCGGAAGCGGCGGCGGTTTCAGCAGCGGCGGAGGCTTCGGAGGCGGCGGTTTCAGCGGAGGCGGCTTCGGCGGAGGCGGAGGCTTCAGCGGCGGAGGCGGCGGCAGATTCTGATGTTTAGTGTTGTAGTTCCCGCTTATAACGAAGGTGATCATATCTTCGATAATCTTAAAGTGATGTCGGATACGATATCATCTTTCTGCGATGATTTTGAGATAATCGCGGTCAACGACGGTTCACGCGACCGCACCGGCCTTGAGATCAAGCGCGCAGCCCAGCTCATTCCCGGTGTCATCGATGCAGGCTACGAAGTCAACCGCGGCAAGGGAGGAGCAATAGTCGAGGGCGTCATGAGGAGCCGCGGCGAGATAGTCGGCTTCCTCGATGCAGACCTCGACCTGATGCCTGACATGTTCGAAGGTTTCCTTAAGAAGATGGAGGAGACCGGGTGCGACGTCGTCATCGGCTCCAAGATGCATAAGGATTCCAAGCTCGAATATCCGGCTCTCCGGAAATTCGTCTCCTTCGGCTACTTCGTCATGCTCAAGGTCCTCTTCGGCCTTTCCTGCCACGACACCCAGACCGGCATCAAGCTCTACAAGGGCGACCTGATCCGCAAGATCGTCAAGGTCAGGAAGATCAGGGGATACGCTTTTGACATCGAGCTGCTCGCTCTGGCATACCGCCTGGGCGCAAAGATAGAGGAGATGCCGATAGTGCTTCACTACAGCCGCGAAGAGTCTTTTTCGAGGATCAAGATAAGCGATATCTGGAAGATGTTCACCGACACCTGGAAGGTCTGGTGGACCCTGCGCATCACTCACAAATACCCCATTTGACAACGCTAATGTCACGAGGGTCTTGTTGTTTGACTTTTCGAAAAGATATATAATCTAAGAAGTGGCCGGCTTTCGAAATGCCGCGCCTTGAAATGACCTTAACAGAGGAGAAAGACTTGGAAAACTCTAAGCAGATAACTGAATACAAGCTTGCTAAAGAGATCTTCTCTTTATCCCGTGATATCCTGCTCGATCCCAGATCCCGCAGGATGAAGGAATTCACCCAGCACGGCAGCACGACGGTTTTCGAGCACTGTGTCGCCGTCGCCAAGTATTCGCTCCTCTTATCCAGATTTTTCGAAAAGGTCTTCCGCATAAAGTTCGATCGCAGGAGCCTCGTCAGGGGCGCCCTGCTCCACGATTATTTCCTCTACGACTGGCACGATCCGGATCCCAAGAACAGGATCCACGGATTCACACATCCCGGCACCGCATGGCGCAACGCCTGCCGCGACTTCGAGATCAACAGTCTTGAGGCTGATATCATCAGAAGACACATGTTTCCGCTCACGCCCATCCCGCCGACGCACCGTGAGAGCATCGTCGTATGCCTCGCCGACAAGTGGTGTGCGGTCTGCGAGACTTTCAAGATAGACGTTTCATCCCAGGTTATAGACAGAGTCAATACCGGTATCGCCCGCGCCGAAGAGCACGAGCACGGTCTTGCCCTGCCCGTTCCAGTAGTGGAGAATATCTGACAGCATGTCCCGTGAAACTCAAGCGCAAGTAACCACCCTGGCCTATCTTGTCTGCCGGGGCAAGTGTCTGTTTATCAGGAAGACGCGCAAGGGCGACATGAACCTCGATAAGTATCTTGGCATCGGCGGCCACATGGAGTCTGCGGAGTCCCCCGAAGAATGCATCATCCGCGAGATATATGAAGAGTCAGGCCTTACGCGCGACTCGCTCGCAACGCTCGAATACCGCGGTCATGTGACCTTCGTGTCAGATCTTTACGGCACCGAATACATGCATGTCTTCTGTGGCTCGCTCGAAGACTTCCCGGAGCTTTCCACCTGCGATGAAGGCGACCTCGTCTGGATCGGTCTCAAGGATATCTATGACCTCCCCGTCTGGGAAGGGGATAAGATAATGTTCGATCTTCTTTTCGCGGAAGACAGTCCTTCTTTCTTCAGCCTCAAGCTCTGCTATGAAGGCGACCGGCTAGCATCTCACTCGGAGAATATCTATTGACCTTATTTCTCAAGCTTGGTAGCAGTAAAAGCCCAATTTGGTAGCACTAGGTGCTACCAAAATTGCCATTTAGTGCTACCCAAGCTCCTATAACCCATTTGGTAGCAGAAATCGCCCAAATTGGTAGCACCAGGTGCTACCAAAATCGTCATTTAGTGCTACCAAAGCTTCTATAATCCATTTGGTAGCAGAAATCGCCCAAATTGGTAGCAAAGTTGCTACCAAAACAGCCTTTTTCTGCTACCAATTTCTAAATCCGATCACCCGCCGCAAGAGCTTTTCGCAAGATAAATGAAAATCACTTGCCCCGCCAAGAGCCTTTTATATGAAAATGCACGGTAGAATTGTGCCCGCAAGCGCGTTTTTTCTTCGTTTTTGCGACTTTACTATTTACATCAGGGATAAGATAATTCAATCGTGTAAAGATTGCCCTTAACAAAGGAGGATGATCATATGGATAACAACCGTTACGAGATCACGGATTCTGTCGAGTCCTTTACGCAGCTCTTGAAGAGAGTGCGCAGGGCCCAGGAGAAGTTCTCTCATTACAGCCAGGAAGAAGTGGATAGGATCTTCAAGGCAGCGGCAACTGCAGCCAACAGGGCCAGGATCCCGCTTGCCAAGATGGCCGTCGAGGAGACGGGCATGGGCGTAGTAGAAGACAAGATCATGAAGAATCACTACGCATCCGAATACATCTACAACAAATACCGCGATGAGAAGACTTGCGGTGTTATATATGAAAACAAGGAGTATGGCTTTACGCAGGTCGCTGAGCCGATCGGTCTGATCGGCGCGGTCATTCCGACGACGAACCCTACATCGACAGCGATCTTCAAGTCGCTCATCTGCCTTAAGACACGTAACGGCATCATCATCAGCCCCCACCCGAGGGCCAAGGCCAGCACGATCGAGGCAGCAAAGATCGTTCTTGAGGCAGCCGTCGCAGCGGGCGCTCCCGAGGACATCATCGGCTGGATCGATGTGCCGAGCCTCGAGCTCACCCAGATGCTGATGCGCGAGTCCGACACGATCCTCGCAACTGGCGGCCCCGGCATGGTCCACGCGGCTTATTCATCCGGTAAGCCTGCTCTCGGCGTCGGCGCGGGCAACACTCCCGCCATCATCGACGAGACCGCGGACATCCTGCTCGCGGTCAACAGCATCATTCATTCCAAGACTTTCGACAACGGCATGATCTGCGCTTCCGAGCAGTCTGTCATCGTCAACGAAAAGATATACGACAAAGTCAAGAACGAGTTCGCGGCAAGGGGCTGCTACTTCCTTTCCGACAGCGAGCTCACCAAGGTCCGTAAGACCATCCTCATCAACGGCTCCCTCAACGCCAAGATCGTCGGCCAGCGCGCCGCAACGATCGCAGAACTTGCGGGCGTCAAGGTTCCCGAGGGCACGAAGATCCTGATCGGTGAGGTATCGAGAGTCGACATTTCCGAGCCTTTCGCACACGAAAAGCTCTCGCCCGTACTTGCAATGTACAAGGCAACAGACATAGAAGACGCCATGAAGAAGGCAGAGCGCCTCATCGCAGACGGCGGCTTCGGACACACATCTTCAATCTACCTCAACGTCGTAACGGAACAGGAGAAGATCGAGAGATTCCGCGAGCGCATGAAGACCTGCAGGATCCTGATCAACACTCCTTCTTCTCAGGGTGGTATCGGCGACATGTATAACTTCATGTTAAGACCGTCGCTGACGCTTGGCTGCGGTTCATGGGGCGGCAACTCCGTTTCCGAGAACGTAGGCATCAAGCACCTTTTGAACATCAAATCCGTTGCTGAGAGGAGAAACAATATGCTCTGGTTCAAAGCCCCCGAGAAGGTATATCTCAAGAGAGGATCCACACCCGTTGCCGTTGAAGAACTCAAGGAGATGGGTAAGAAGAGATGCTTCATAGTTACAGATGAATTCTTATATAAGAACGGTTTCACCAAGCCCGTAGAGGACAAGCTCGAGGAACTGGGTATCGCACATACCGCTTTCTTCGATGTTCAGCCTGACCCGACCCTTGCATCCGCAGAGGCAGGCGCAAAGCAGATGCTGTCCTTCGAGCCTGATGTCATCATCGCGATCGGCGGCGGTTCCGCAATGGACGCAGCCAAGATCATGTGGGTGCTCTACGAGCATCCCGATGCAGACTTCGAAGACATGGCTATGCGCTTTGCAGACATCCGCAAGAGGATCTACAAGTTCCCCGTCATGGGACAGAAGGCTTACTTCGTATGTATCCCGACATCCGCAGGTACCGGTTCGGAGGCGACTCCTTTCGCAGTTATCACGGATCAGAACACAGGCAACAAGTATCCTCTGGCTGACTACGAGCTCATGCCTGACATGGCTATCGTTGACGCTGACTTCCAGATGACGGCTCCCAGAGGCCTGACATGTGCATCAGGTATCGACGTCGTATCCCACGACTTGGAGGCCCTGGTATCCACGATGGCAACAGACTACACCGATTCACTGGCTCTCCAGTCGCTGAAGATGGTTTTCGATTATCTCCCGAGAGCATATGAGCTCGGCGCCAAGGATCCTGAGGCAAGAGAGAAGATGGCCAACGCAGCAACGATGGCCGGTATGGCTTTCGCAAACGCTTTCTTAGGCATCAGCCACTCACTGGCACATAAGCTCGGCGCATTCCACCACCTGCCTCACGGCATCTGCAACGCGCTTGTACTGGAAGAAGTGATCAGATATAACGCGAGCGAAGTTCCCGGCAAGATGGGAACCTTCCCTCAGTACGATCACCCGATGGCTCAGCATAAGTACGCTATGGCAGCCGATGTCTTAGGTCTTGGCGGACGTACCGACGAAGAGAAGGTAAAGCGCCTCATCAAGGCAGTCGCAGACCTCAAGGCCAAGATCGACATCAAGCCCACCATCAAGGCTTACATCCCCGACGAGAAAGTCTTCCTCGAGACTCTCGACGAGATGAGCGAAAAGGCTTTCGACGATCAGTGCACCGGCGCCAACCCGAGATATCCTCTTATCTCCGACCTTAAGCAGATCTACCTGAACGCTTACTACGGCAAGACCTTTGTCGAAGAAGCAAAGCCTTCCGCCAAGGATCTCAAGGCAAGGGCAGCAAAAGCTGCTAAGGCAGCCAAGGCTCCCGCAAAGAAGGCAGCAGCAGTCAAAGCTCCCGCCAAGAAGGCAGCAGCCGTAAAGGCAGCTCCCAAGAAGGCTGCGGCAAAGAAGACTTCTGCAAGCTCCTCCGCAAAAAAGCAGGGCCGCAAGACAAAGTGATATAATATCTGAAAGTACAGGGGAGGATAAGATATGGAATTCAACAATGTAATAGCTAAGCGCACACACAAGAAGATCTACCGCGACGGCGACAAGTGCATCAAGATGTTCGACGAGAGCTTCTCCAAGGCCGACATCCTGAACGAGGCGCTGAACCTCGCCAAGGTCGAGTCGATCAGCATCCGCACTCCCATCGTTCTCGAGGTTTCCGTCATCGACGGAAGATGGGCGATCGTAACCGACTTCATCGAAGGCGAGACGATGCTCTCCGTATTCGAGAAGGATCCTTCCAAGATCGGTGAGTACATGGACAAATTCGTTGACCTGCAGATCGAAGTCCATAACGAAAAGTGCCCCATGCTCAACAACCTGTCCGACAAGATGGAGCGCAAGATCAGCAAGACCGATTTCGATGCCACAACGAGATACGACCTGCATACCCGCCTTGCCGGCATGGAGAGAAAAGACCAGGTCTGCCACGGCGACTTTAACCCCGGCAACGTTATCATCCAGCCCAACGGCGAGATGGCGGTAATCGACTGGTCACACGCTACCCAGGGCAATGCGGCCGCTGACGTTGCAAGGACTTTCCTCCTCTTCAGCCTGAGGTCAACAGAGGAGATCGCCGAGCTTTATCTCGACACATACTGCCGCAAGACAGATACTCCCAAGCAGTATATCCAGGCCTGGACCCCGATCGTTGCGGCATCCCAGTCCGTCAAGGCTATCGAGGATGAGCGCGAGTTCTTAAAGAAGTGGGTCAACGTCGTAGATTACGTTTGATCTGAGAAATAAGACAAACAAAGACCGGCGGAGATCCGCCGGTTTTTTATGCGCTACTGTTTTGTTGTTTCTTCTTAGCGGGGTGGTATAGGGCAAAAACGGGATCAGAACATGGGAACCGCCGACGTGATCTTTATTCCTTCGTCTGTTGCATAGATCCTGGCAACCGTCTTCTTGGATGGATCCTTTGCATCGTTCAGTAAGATGCATTTGTTCTCTTCATCTATGGTGTAGTACTCGTTTCCGATCCTTCCGTAGTATTCCTTGAGGTCTTCGAAAGAAGACAGGCCACAAGTGTCTTTCCACTCTATATGTGTGACGTCGCCCCTGAAGAGCCTGTTGTCTATAACGGCGGGCATGAAGATATAATTGGTCTCCTTGGTCGATGAAATGTAGAATTGCCCGTAGAGCTCGTCGTAGTAGTAACACTCGTACTCCGTTTCCTCAAGGGAATCGTCAAAACTGGTTACTTTAGTGTACTTGGTGTGCTCGATAAGAAAGTAGCGGCCGGCGCAGCAGAGAAGATATTTTCCGCCGTCGGTTTTCGATCTCGTGCCGTCTTCTGCTACCGAATAAAGATAGTCGGGATCAGACTGAATATACTTTTCGAAAAAACCGTCCTCATAAGGTACAAAGAGCTTGCGGTTGTTGTTCTCATCTCCGAACTTCGCCGCCTTATCGAAAACATGGACTTCCTTGCCCTCGAATGTCTTAAGCGCGACTGATTTCGGATTGCCTGCCAACTTAAGCCAGTAAATATATCCGCCCACTGCGAAAAAACAGATAACAACGAATAAGAAAAGAAAGACCATGGATCTTGATCTGCCTGTATCGTTCATAATGCCCCCCGTGACTTAAATGATTTCCTATATAGGATAGCACCTCTCTATTGTTCTTCAAAGTTGATTTATATGTCCGTCTGTCCTGTTGGTTGTCACGGCGGGGGGAAGTAAACGGGGGAAAAGCAGATTTGAGAATCATTCCCGATTTTGTTGACATTGCCCGGTCCCAAGAGTATAATCGGGAACGATTCCCATATTCGTTTTCGCGAAAAGAAAGGAGCCGGCAGTGAATCAGAGGTCGAACTACAAGACCAAGCAGAAGGAGATCCTGATCAACTACTTCAGATCATCCCCCGGAAAGCACATTACCGCGGGCGATGTCTGCGAGCACTGCAAGGCCCAGGGCGAGAACATCGGTCAGTCGACCGTTTACCGCCAGCTCGAAAAGCTGGTCGACGAGGGGATCATCAACAAGTACATCATAGATCCGGGAAGCCCCGCCTGTTTTGAATACGTGGGCGAGGACAGCCATCAGGATGCCGACGTCTGCTTCCACTGCAAGTGCGAGAAGTGCGGCAAGCTGATCCACATGCACTGTGAGGAATTGGAAGAGATGGGACTTCATATCATGAAAGAACACGGCTTTAAGGTGGATGCGGTAAGGACGATCATCTACGGATTATGCGAGGAGTGCAGCAGGGAATGAAGAAGAACATCAGGACATCAGTGAAGATCCTGGCGGGCATCGTGGGAATCATGGTGGCCCTGTCTTTTGTATTCTCTTTGTTCTTCATTACGATCGAAGCCGATCACGAGTGCGAAGGCGAGGAGTGCCACATCTGCCGCACGCTGGAAGTCTGCGAAGGGCTGCTCAGGCAGTCGGGCGCGGCTGTGACATCGGGTGCGGTGCCCGTGGCGGCAGTCTGGATCATCTGTCTCGTAGCGGTCCCGGTCATGACATATGTTCAGGATAAGACACTTGTAACGGATAAGGTGAAGATGAACGATTGATAACTGTTTTTCGATGGAAAGAAATCAAGTTATCAACGGAGGAAAATATTAAAGTGAAAAAATTTATATCAACAGCAATCGCCGCCGTCATGCTCATGGGCTGCTTCGCAGGATGCAGCACGGCAGGCATCAATGCGGCTTCAAAGAAGACAAAGATCGTAACGACGATCTTCCCCGAATACGACTGGGTAATGAACATCCTGGGCGACAAGGCATCCGGTGCGGATGTTACGATGCTCCTGGACAACGGCGTTGACCTTCACAGCTTCCAGCCCAATGCGAGCGACATCCTGAAGATCTCCACATGTGACGTCTTCATCTATGTCGGAGGCGAGTCCGACGGCTGGGTCAAGGATGCTCTCAAGGAATCCGTCAACAAGGACATGATTGTCATCAACCTGCTGGAAACATTAGGCGATGCGGTCAAGGAAGAGGAAGTGGTCGAGGGAATGCAGGAAGAAGACGAGCATGACCACGACCACGACCACGGTGAAGATCACGATGATCACGATGATCATGATGATCATGATGATCACGATGAAGACCACGATCACGAACATGATCACGACCATGGTGATCCTGAGGAGATCGAGTACGATGAGCACGTCTGGCTCTCGCTCCATAACTCCGCAACACTGGTAGAGAAGATCTCCGAGGCCCTGCAGAAGGCAGACCCCGCCAATGCAGAGACATATAAGGCAAATGCAGCAGGCTACATGGAGAAGATCAATGCGCTTGATAAGCAGTATCACGATATGGTCGATAATGCTTCCTGCAAGACGATCCTTTTCGGAGACAGATTCCCGTTCAGATATCTGGTAGACGATTACGGCCTTTCATATTATGCGGCTTTCGTAGGGTGCTCGGCTGAGACCGAAGCGAGCTTCGAGACGATCACTTTCCTTTCAGGCAAAGTCGATGAGCTCGGGCTCAAGACGGTCATGACGATCGAAGGCTCCGACCACCGCATCGCGGAAACGATCATCCAGAACACCAAGTCGAAGGATCAGAAGATCTTATCGGTAGATTCCATGCAGTCAGTTACATCCAAGGATGTTGCAGCAGGAGCTTCCTACCTTGATATCATGACAAAGAACCTCAGCATACTGAAGGAAGCACTCGGCTGACAGGAGGACATATGGCACAGCTTGTTGTAGAAGATCTGAGTCTGGGTTACGAGTCCCAGGCGATCATTGAGGGCTTGAACTTTACCGTTAATGCGGGCGATTATCTTTGCATCGTCGGCGAAAACGGTTCCGGCAAGACTACCCTCATGAAGACCTTGCTTAACTTAAAGACCCCCTTAAGCGGCAAGATCACGACCGGCGGCGATCTCAAGAAGAACGAGATCGGCTATCTGCCGCAGCAGACGATCGTGCAGAAGGATTTCCCCGCTTCCGTCCGCGAGATCGTCATGTCAGGATTCCAGGGACAGTGCGGCATAAGACCTTTCTACAACAAGGAAGAAAAGAAACTTGCGCAGGAAAATATGGAGCGCATGGGCGTGGCAGATCTTGCGAAAAGATGCTACCGCGATCTGTCGGGCGGCCAGCAGCAGAGAGTCCTTCTTGCAAGAGCTCTCTGCGCCACCCGTAAGATCCTGCTCCTGGACGAGCCCGTATCGGGCCTCGATCCCAAGGTTACTGCGGAGATGTATAAACTTATTTCGGACCTTAATTCCGACGGCATCACGATCATCATGATCTCTCACGATATTGCGGCGGCTGTCCGCTACGCGAGCCATATACTGCATATCGGTGACACCGTATTTTTCGGAACGAGAGACGAATATCTTGCAAGCGACATCGGGAAGGTCTTCCTGTTGCAGCAGGGAGGTGAGAAATAATGGATATATTGATAGCTTACCTCGAGTATCCTTTCGTAAGATACGCGCTGATCGTCGGCGTGCTGATCTCTTTGTGTTCGGCCCTCCTGGGAGTTACGCTGGTTCTGAAGAGGTTCTCATTCATAGGTGACGGTCTGTCGCACGTGGCTTTCGGCGCGATGGCGATCGCCGCGGTGCTGAACCTTTCCAACAACATGATCGTAGTGCTTCCCGTGACTGTCCTGTCGGCGATCCTTCTTCTCCGCACCGGACAGAATGCCAAGATCAAGGGCGATGCCGCGATCGCGATGATATCCGTCGGAGCTTTGGCTTTCGGATATCTCCTGATGAACATCTTTTCGACATCATCGAACCTTACGGGTGATGTCTGCTCGACCTTGTTCGGGTCGATGTCCATCCTGACGCTGACACCCGGCGAAGTCCTTGCCTGTGCCATCCTTTCTGTCATCGTTATCATCGTATTCATCCTGTTCTACAACAAGATCTTCGCCGTCACCTTTGACGAGAACTTCGCCAAGGCGACCGGCACGAAGGCAGACCTTTATAATCTCCTGATCGCGATAATCATCGCGGTCATCATCGTTCTTGCCATGAACCTTGTCGGATCCCTTCTGATATCAGCTCTGGTAATATTCCCGGCCCTGTCGGCAATGCGCATCTTCCGCAACTTCAAGCAGGTTACGATCTGCTCCGCGGTACTTTCGGTTGTATGTTCCCTTTCGGGTATGATAATATCTATCCTTACGGGAACACCCGTAGGATCGACGATAGTCGCTGTCGATGTCGCAGTCTTCGCAGTCTGCTGGATCGCCGGACTCATCCGTGGAGGTAATTAAATGAAAAAGATCGCATTAATAATATCTATCCTTATAATGTTGTCCGCCCTGACTTCATGTTCGGGCGCAAGAAGCTCAGAAGAGAAGAAGAGGACCAACTGGTCTTCTTCCAACGTCAACGACGTAATCCAGTCCAGGATCGACGAAGAGAATCAGAAGTCCTCGACGGACCCTTCCGCCGGCACGACATCTGCAGCATCCGATGCAACGACCGAAGCCACGACTGAAGGAACGATAGCGCCCCCCGCCGACGGCATCGATGTCGACCTTACGGTGCTTTCTTCCACGATGGTCTATTCGGAGGTCTACAACATGATGACCAAGCCCGACGACTATATCGGCAAGATGGTCAAGATGCAGGGCCCCCTCGCATGCTACCACGACGAAGCGAGCGGCAAGTGGTATTATGCCTGCATCATCCAGGACGCCACAGCCTGCTGTTCCCAGGGCATCGAGTTCGAGCTCGCGGGCAAGAAGGCTCCCGACGATTATCCTTCCGAGGGTGAGCAGATCTGTGTCACGGGCGTCTTCGATACCTACAAGGAAGGCGAGAACACCTACTGTACGCTGAGGAATGCCGAACTGGGCTGATCCGGATCGGGGCCTTGTGTGCCCGGACGGATGTACTTGTTCTTTAAATTGATACGGTATATACTCTCCTTGAGCAGAGGATATGATCTTTGATATGGGCCGTTTTATAACGGTAAGGGGGAACCATGAAGATTAAAAAGTCATTTATCGTATCAGCGTTATTGATCCCGGCGCTTCTTTTGTCCGGCTGTGCTTTTGCCCGGTTTGTTGCAGACGATCCTTTGTCTGATGAAGAAGTCATTGCTTATGCCCAGGAACAGATCTATAAAGAGACCGGTGATGAAGTAACGGCGGAGATAACCGCCAAGGAAACGTTGATGGTCCCCACGTTGTATATAGACGGCGGTGGAGCCTATAGGAGCGTTAAAGGCGCCCATGAATACGATCTTAAGATAACCTCTAAAGAATATAGTGGTCTTGTTGCAACCGCATTTTATAAAGACGGATATATACTCTATGATCAGAATTATCCCCGCGGAGCTGCAGTTGAGCCGACTTTCCATGACAATTATAAAGAACGCAAGAATTTCTATTATTTGAAGAAGGAATTCGAAGAGGCGTTGAATGAACGGTTTGATGATTACCGTATATATGATGATGTCAGCGAGTATTACGGTCAGGGGCTGGATATCTTTATATGTTCAACTGATTGTGATCGGATAAATGATCTTCTTTCCAAATTTGAAGATATCGTGTTTAAGTATACTCCCGAGAACTTTGAATTCGTTCCGTTCGATTACTACAATGTATATGTGTATAAAGATAAGCAAGTCTTCAACAGTACGGATTTTGAGAAGTATAAGGACGCAAAGCCGGATAGCGACGATCATTCAAGCATAGACTTTTATTCAATTGCAAAAACAATATTCAAGGTATTAGTTTTAGGTGAAAGCACATACAGCTCAGATCCGGTCATAGCGGATGAAGAGGATGAAGTCGACCTTACGACCGGAGAAGACATGATCGGGAGTTATACCGGAAAAGAGGTGGTACAGGTTGCCATGTGTGATCCTTCATACTCTTCTTATATCAATGATAGCTTCTTTACGAGCGACGGTGTTTCACATGCGGAAGAAAAAAACGATGAAGTCGATCGGGATTCTTTGGAATATTATGTTTTCCGATATAGTGCTTGTCCGAATCTTTATGAGAAAACCATGTATTCGGAAGTGAGTTTGTATGGGGTGAAATGAGCCCTTTTACACGCCTCGTTTTGCATGCTCGAAAAATAATTCAAAAAACTCCCAAATCCATAAAAAAGTCCTTGACTTTAGAAGCAAGTCGAAGTAATATTAACAAGCACTTTGCGAGCGGGGTGCGAAAAACAACGCTTGCAAAGGGGCTTGGATCTTGAAAATTGAATAGAATGCAGAACTTGAAAAAGACGGACCTATAATTCAATTTTGATTGAGTTTAATAAAGTAATTAGAGCCAAAAGGCTCTCAAAATTTAATTTGAGAGTTTGATCCTGGCTCAGGATGAACGCTGGCGGCGTGCTTAACACATGCAAGTCGAACGGGGTTATTACGGAAGCTTGCTTTTGTTTTAACCTAGTGGCGGACGGGTGAGTAACGCGTGAGAAACCTGCCCTTGAGTGGGGAATAACACCGAGAAATCGGTGCTAATACCGCATAATGTCGGAGAACCGCATGATTTTCCGACCAAAGGATTTATTCGCTTAAGGATGGTCTCGCGTCCGATTAGGCAGTTGGTGAGGTAACGGCTCACCAAACCTACGATCGGTAGCCGAACTGAGAGGTTGATCGGCCACATTGGGACTGAGACACGGCCCAGACTCCTACGGGAGGCAGCAGTGGGGAATATTGGGCAATGGGCGAAAGCCTGACCCAGCAACGCCGCGTG
>JAEFAZ010000006.1 GCA_016292135.1 Saccharofermentans sp. | reverse complement strand
TCTTGGCACCTACCGCACTGGCAAAACAGGCATTCACCATCAAAGGTAAAGGAAATAAGGTATCTATCTCCTGCGATAACGGCATCTTTACCGGTGTGGATACAGGTCTTGTGAAATACCACTTTGAGCTGGGAGCGGGAAAAGACAGCTTTGAATGGGTATGATTCCTAAGGGTGAGCATTACAGAAGTGTTTTTCTGGCTGAAAAATAAAAGCTGATAACTTCCAATTTGAGGGTGAATTGATATGATTGATATTAATGAGAATTACATGAAACGGTGTTATGAGTTAGCGATAAGTGCGGGTAAAAAAGGCTTTGATACTTTTGGCGCAGTGTTGGTTTATGACGGACAAATACTAGAAGAGGCTGAGAATACGGCTGATTTTAAAAAAAAGGTTTTTGGTCATGCGGAATTTAATCTTGTGCACAAATGTGCTAATAAATATACAGATGACATTTTAGAAAAAGCTGTAGTTTATACAAGTTGTGCACCATGCGAAAGATGTCTTGCAGCAATAGCCTCACTTGGAGTGCATCAGGTGGTATGTGGAGTCTCATACAAAGAATTTTGCAAATTACTTCCCTTTGATTATCAGGCAGTAGACAGAGAAGGTTTGCTTAAGAATTTAGGAATAGATATGGCACTTACAGAATCCGTGCTTGAAGATGAAGGTATGCATGTTTTTGAATGGTGGGGAGGTGAATATCGTCCGTTAGAAGAACTTATTGCAGAAATGGATGAGGTAAAGCAGAAAAACAAGTAGTCAAATTCCAATTTGTCGGGATGAGGCGATAGTGAGAAAAATTATAATTATACAGGCAAACAATATGATAGATATAAATCATCTGACAGAAAGCGGATTTCGCGGAAATGTACTGATAGTCAAAAACGGTGCTGTTATGTGTGAATACAGCAACGGTTATGCTGATCTGCCTAATCAGATTCCCAATACTGCTGACACACGATTTGCGACAGCTTCACTGGGGAAGACTTTTATAGCTACAGGCATTCTTAAACTTATTGAGTGTGGAAAAATTGATTTCAATTATACTCTCGGAAATATACTTGATATTGATCTTAACTTAATCGATCCGAATGTAACTGTAGAGCAGCTCCTTACCCATACTTCGGGCGTTCCCGACTATTTCGATGAGACAGTAATGGATGATTATGAGAAGCTTTGGACAGACTATCCGAGTTATAAGATCAGAAAAAACAGTGACATGTTTCCTCTCTTTATCGATAAACCGATGATGTATCCGCGAGGTAATAGATTTCAATATAACAACACCGGTTATGTGCTGCTTGCAAGTGTTATTGAGAAGATCAGCGGAATGGCTTTTGATGCTTATCTTAAGGAGAATATCTTTGATGTTTGTGATATGAGATCAACGGGTTATTTTGAACTCGACAGGCTGCCGGCAAAGTGTGCGCACAATTATATCTACTGCGACAACACGAAGGATTATCGCACCAACATTTATTCCGTCGGAGCGAAAGGGACCGGAGACGGCGGTGCTTTCGTGACAGCAAGGGATCTTATAAACTTCTGGCAGGGTCTTCTCTCTCATAAGATCATTTCCGAAGATATGCTTTCGAAAATGCTTTCTAAACAAAGTGGTGACGGAAATGATCCCGAGGAAGGCTTTTACGGCTTAGGAGTATGGATCATTGATAATCCCAATGGAAAGGATTATGCCTATTTGCAGGGGTGTGATCCCGGCGTTAGTGCTATTGCCGAATACAATCCTGATAAGAACATGATTTCTGTAATGCTCAGCAATTACGGTGACAATGTATGGGCTCTGATGAGAAGAGTCCGCAAAGAATACTACTGAGAATTTTGGATAATTTAAGTATTAATTGGGAGATAAATAATGAATGGAAAAGACGTTGACCTCCGGAATGCAACTGTCGAAGAGACAGAAATACTGATATCGTGGGCCAATAAAAAATGCAGTCAAACACGAAGAGGAACTTTGTTGATTCTTTTGAATTTCCTTGTTCCATCTATCTTTCTTTTGATAGTTAATTCAATCTATCTTCATTCACTTATAATTCTTGGAGTTGTTATCCTAATGAGTGTGATTCTATTATTGTTTTGTGCAGTGCTCTACTTTTATATCGCACCAAACTTATCTAAGAAAATTGAATCAGGCGCTTATAAGGTTCAAAGCGGCCGGATCATAGACAGAAACGAAAACAATAACACTCAAGGCAGTGAGAACTGCACTGTCATATTTGAATCAGACGACGGAGACAGGGCATATATAAACATTAATCCCAAACTCTATAACACAGTAAAAAATGGTTCCTGCATAGTTCTCAAATGGGACAATCCGAAGGAGCAAAAGTATTACAGAGTAATCATGTAAGCTAGTTTGAAATGATAAATCGAAAAATTAAGTCACATTATGAGTTCAGAAGAAATCTATAGTTATCTTTTATATGAATTCCGAAACAGGTTCGGTTGGCTACGTTTGAGTGATGAAGACATACCGAAAGATGTGGTCGGGTTGCCTACCGTTTTAATAGACCATGTTATTAACTACCAGTTTATTGAGAAATACAATAAAGAACCTGAATTGCAGGAAGAATGGCAACGTTTCTTTGATTTTATTGAAGAATTGCTCAATTCTGATGATACTGTTATTGTTGAAGTTGTTGATACTACGATCCTCGAAATGATAGCCTCCGATTATGATGTTAAGTTAGAATCTATTCTCCCTTTTTGCGGAAGTTATACGAGAAAGTCTATATACAGTTCTGTCGAACATTTTTATGGTAATCCACAAAAAGCAGAAGAGCTGCAGATAAGGTATCCTTTATAAACTCGCAATTATCTCGACAAAGGTCAAGGAATAACCCTTAACTCGGATAACTTATGTAAAGAAAGAAAAACAGCGACCGGACTTTTGTCCTGCCGCTATTTTTTGTTGGCGGAGACGGTGGGATTCGAACCCACGTGCCGGTTACCCGACAAACGCATTTCGAGTGCGCCCCGTTATGACCACTTCGATACGTCTCCGTAGCCGCTATATTATATCAAGTTTAAAAGTTCTGTCAAAACCCTTGGATGAACCCGATTCCAACAAAACAGTCCGCAAAATACAAGATCTGCGGACTCATTTATTGGATTCCTGTCCGATATGAGAACTTTTCCAACAAAACAGTCCGCAAAATACAAGATCTGCGGACTCATTTATTGGATTCCTGTCTGATATGAGAGCTTTTCCAACAGAATGGTCCGCACGATCCAAGATCTGCGGACTCATTTGTTGGACCGGTTATCTTAGAAGATGATATCTGCCTTGAGCTTATCGGCAAGATCACGGCCTTTATACTTCGCTACTATCTCGAGGGCGAAGGGGACCGTGGTGCCCATGGCCTGGCTGGTGATGAAGTTGCCGGAGACTACGACCTTGTCATCTTTGTGGAGGATGGCACCGTCGTTGGCGATCAGTTCCTGGACGCCGGGATTGGATGTGGCATCGATGCCTTTAAGGATACCGAGGCATGAGAAGACTGAAGGAGCGGCACAGATAGCTGCCAAACCCTTGCCTTTTGCTGCGAAATCCTTTATCAGGTCAAGAAGGGGTTCGCATCCCCTGAAGTTTTCCGTGCCTCTGAGTCCTCCGGGGAGGATGAGCATGTCGTAATCGTCACCGTTGATGTCTGCTAGGACTTTGTCTGCAGTGATGGTGACCTTGTGGGAGGACAAGACGGTGGGATCATCTTTGATCGAGATGAGGTCCGTGTCGATGCCGGCCCTTCTCAGAAGGTCGAGTGTTCCGAGAGCTTCGGTCTCTTCAGTGCCGTCAGCGATGAATAATGCGATCCTTGTTTCCATTTGATATCTCCTTTTCGTTTCACGGTATGTTGTAACTGTTATTTTAGATTTTTATAAAATAATTATATAGTTGTTTTGTCACCTGATACAATGATAAAATACGCGGGTAAAGATATATGTTCGGAGCGGTCTTTGCCCTAAAAGGCCGCGGAGGGGTTATGTTAGCCAACATAAAAAAGATATTAAAGTGTCTGAGAGAGTATAAGAAGCCGACGATACTCTGTCTTATCTTCATAATCGGCGAAGTCGTAATGGAGGTCCTGATCCCCTATATCACATCCTATCTCGTAAACAGGATCAAGGCGGGCGAAGGCCTGGCAGGTATCTTATCAACAGGTCTGCTGATGGTACTGGCAGCTTTGGCGTCCCTTGCTTTCGGCGTTCTGGCCGGCAAGCATTCCGCATTTGCATCCGCGGGACTTGCAGCGAATGTTCGTCATGATATGTACCTCAAGATCCAGGATTTCTCCTTCTCCAACATCGACAAGTTTTCCACATCGTCCCTTGTTACGAGGATGACGACGGATATTACTAATGTTCAGAATGCTTACATGATGTGCATCAGGATCGCGGTAAGAGCGCCCGTGATGTTCATCTTCGCGATAGTTATGGGCGTCATCATGGGCGGCCGTCTTGCAACGACCTTCATGGTAATAATCCCGGTACTGTTCTTCGGTCTCTTCATAATCGGCCGTCTTGCGATGCCGGCGTTCAGGTCCGTCTTCCGTAAATACGACCGTCTCAACGAGTCCGTCGAAGAGAACGTACGCGGCATGCGTGTCGTAAAGGGATTTGCCCGCGAGGATTACGAATCCAAGAAGTTCGAGACCGCATCTGACGACATAAGGCGTGATTTCACCAAGGCCGAGAGGATCGTAGGACTTAACGGTCCCATCATGCAGATGTGCCTCTACTTCAACCTTACATTTGTACTGTTCGTCGGCTCACAGATGATAATCAACAGCCACGGCGTTGAGATCGACGTAGGCCAGATCTCCGCCATGATCACTTACGGCTTCCAGATCCTGATGTCCCTCATGATGATCAACATGATCTATATCGTTCTTACGATGTCAGTAGAGTCTATCAAGAGGATCGCGGAGGTCCTTTCCGAGGCACCTACGATCAGCAATCCCGAAAATGCTGTCACCGAGATGAACGACGGTTCCGTGGAGTTCCGTAATGTCTCATTCAGATATTTCGCCAATGCCAAGCGCGATGCTCTCCATGACATCAACGTCAATATCAGATCAGGCATGACAGTCGGCATCCTGGGCGGAACGGGTTCAGGTAAGACGACTCTCATCCAGCTGATCCCGAGGCTTTACGATGCGACCGAAGGCGAGGTCCTGGTCGGAGGCCGCTCCGTAAAAGAATACGATCTCAAGTTCTTAAGAGACAATGTTTCCGTTGTCCTTCAGAAGAACGAGCTCTTCTCAGGCACTATCAAGGAGAACCTCATGTGGGGTAACGAGAATGCCACGGATGAAGAGATCCATGAGGCTGCAAGACTCGCCTGTGCCGATGAGTTCATCAATTCCTTCCCTGAAGGATACGACACTCATATCGAGCAGGGCGGTACCAACGTATCCGGCGGTCAGAAGCAGAGACTCTGTATCGCGAGAGCTCTTCTTAAGCAACCGAAGATCCTGATCCTCGATGACTCCACATCGGCTGTCGATACGCACACAGATGCGCTCATAAGGAAGGGCTTCAGGGAATTCATACCCGAGACGACCAAGATCATCATTGCCCAGCGTGTGGCTTCCGTAATGGACGCCGACCTGATCCTCATCATGGAAGGCGGCAAGCTCGTGGCTTCCGGCAAGCACGATGAACTTCTCACATCCTGCGATATCTATCGCGAGATATACGAACAACAGACGAGAGGAGGGGATGAGGAATGAGCAGTAACCGCGGACGCCGTGGCGCAGCATCGCCCAAAGATCTCAAGGAAGCATCCGGCAGCATCGGAAGAGCGCTGAAACTCTACTTCGGCTATTTCCCTGTCCTGGCTCCCGTAATAATCGTTTGCATACTTACCAATGCAGTTGTTAACGCAGTTCCCTCCACATTCATTCAGAGGGTGATCGCGGTAATCGAAGAGTACTGGGAGGTTGGCGACTGGAGTTCTGCCAGCACCAAGATTATCCCCCTGCTTACGACGCTTGTCTGTCTCTATGTGCTCGCTCTCGTGTTGAGCGTGCTGCAGAGCCAGCTCCTGGCTTTCATGACCCAGAAGTATCTGCATAACTTCAGGAGGGATATGTTCTCCACGATGCAGAGGCTCCCGATCAGATATTTCGATACCCACAAGCACGGCTACATAATGAGCCACTATACTAACGATATCGATACTTTAAGACAGCTGGTATCTATGGCTCTGCCTTCGCTCCTGCAGGCTCTGGTAACGCTTGTAACGGTATTCTTCATAATGCTCTACTATTCCGTATGGCTCACCCTGGTCCTTGTTGCAGGCGTCATCGCGATGGCTCTTGTCAGCGGCAAGATCGGCGGAGGTTCCGCAAAGTACTTCGTCAGACAGCAGCAGGCTGTTGCCGCCACGGAAGGTTATGTTCAGGAAATGATGAACGGCCAGAAGGTCATCAAGGTCTTCAATCACGAGCAGAAGGGCATTGAAGAGTTTAATAAGCTGAACGATGAGCTCCGCAACGACAGCTCCAAGGCTAATGCTTATGCGAATGTCCTGGGTCCTATCGTCAACAACATCGGCAACATCCTCTACGTTCTCATAGCAACGGTCGGAGGTGTTCTGCTCCTGACGCACGCCCCCAATCTGTCTTTTTCGAGAATGGCACTGGACATCTCGATCATCGTGCCTTTCCTTAACATGGCCAAGCAGTTCATGGGCCAGATCAACCAGCTCACCATGCAGGTCAACGCTGTCGTCATGGCAGGTGCCGGTGCGAAGAGGATCTTTGCCCTGATCGATGAGCCCGCTGAGGCAGACGACGGTTATGTAACCCTTACCAAGGCCAAGAAGAACGAAAACGGCGAATATGTCGAGACGGCTGATGCCGACGGCGTATGGGCATGGAGACATCCCCATCAGGCTGAAGGAACGGTTACTTTCGTTCCGGTCGAAGGTGACGTTGTCCTTACGGATGTTGATTTTGAATATGTCGAGGGCAAGCAGGTCCTCTTCGATGTATCAGTCTTCGCCGAGCCCGGCCAGAAAGTTGCTTTCGTAGGTGCCACGGGTGCAGGCAAGACGACCATCACGAACCTCATCAACCGCTTCTATGACATTGCCGACGGCAAGATCCGTTACGACGGTATCAACGTCAACAAGATAAAGAAGAAGGACTTGAGAAGGTCACTGGGACTCGTTTTGCAGGAGACAAACCTCTTTACGGGAACGGTTATGGATAACATCCGCTACGGACGTCTTGATGCTACCGATGAGGAGTGCCGTGATGCAGCCCGTCTTGCCGGTGCCGATGACTTCATCGAGCGCCTGCCGGAAGGCTACAATACGCCGCTTACCAACAACGGTTCCAACCTGTCACAGGGTCAGCGCCAGCTCATAGCGATAGCCAGAGCGGCAGTAGCAGACCCGCCGGTCATGATCCTTGACGAGGCTACGTCTTCCATCGATACGCGTACCGAGAAGATCGTTCAGCGCGGCATGGATAAGCTCATGGAAGACAGAACGGTCTTCGTTATCGCCCACCGTCTTTCAACAGTCATGGATTCGGATGTCATCATGGTATTGGATCACGGGCACATCATCGAGCGGGGCAGCCACGAGAAACTCCTTGCCGAGAAGGGCACATACTATCAGCTCTACACGGGTGCGTTCGAGCTCGAATAACAGTCAGCGTAAAGCACAGGAATATATTTCAAGATTATGCAAGCTCTTTATAGTCCTTGATACAACATCAACGGATATAGAAGGAGCATTGGCTGCTGATATAACCGACTTTGAAGATGCAGTAATGATCGAAACGGCCAAAAGAGAAGGTATGGATGCGATCGTTACCCGCGACATCAAATATACAAATACAAAGGATAGAATAAAAGTCTATTCAGCATCTGATCTGATAGGTCTTATCTGAAACTGTTATTCATAATCCGCCTTGCACGTGTCGCAATCGTCCTCGGGGAGGGCTGCGCCTGCGCCTGAGACTTTGTCCACATCCATGGTAAGGAGCTTGACTGCGATCGCGCACTCGATCCTCTTGCGGAAGACATCACAGCCGTATTCGTAGATGCTGTTGATGTCGCCTGTAGCATGGTAGGAGTTGGCAGCACAGCCGCCGGAGCAGTAGAGCTTTGCCCAGCAGTCCTTGCACTCGGGTCTTGAATATGCGTTGCAGGAAGCGAACTTCTCCCTGATATCTTCTTTTTGGACGCCCGTCCAGATATCACCCATCCTGAACTTCTCTTCGCCAACGAACTGATGGCAGGGATAAAGGTCACCCGCAGGGGTTACGGCCAGGTATTCTGTTCCTGAACCGCAGCCGGCTATCCTCTTGTAGATACAGGGACCGCATGTCAGATCCAGCATGTAGTGGTAGAAAGTGAAGGGGTCGCCCTGCTTATGGCGTTCCACCATGAGATGGGCGAGCTTTTCGTACTGATCGAAGAGCACGGGCAGGTCCTCTTCAGTCAGCGCAGAAGGGGATGAGGGGTCGGTAACGACAGGCTCCATCGAAAGTTCGCGGAAACCTAAGTCCAGCATCTCCTTTATGTCTTCAACGAAGTCTGTGTTGTAGTGGGTGAAAGTGCCGCGCATATAGTAGCTCTTGTCACCGCGCTCTTTAACAAACTTCTGGAACTTGGGCACGATCGTATCGTAGGAGCCCTTGCCGCGGATATCAACTCTGAACCTGTCGTTGACTTCGCGCCTGCCGTCGAGTGAGAGGACGACGTTATGCATCTCACGGTTGCAGAAATCTATTAGGTCATCGTCTATGAGCACACCGTTGGTGGTGAGTGTAAATCTTATGTTCTTGTTATGTTCTTTCTCGATGCTCCTTGCATACTCCACGGTGTACTTTACGACATCCATGTTGAGAGTCGGTTCGCCGCCGAAAAAGTCGACATCGAGATTGTGGTGATTTCCTGAATTGGCAATGAGAAAGTCGATCGCCTGCTTTGCGACTTCGCGCGTCATGATGGCGGACTTGCCGTGGTAGCGGCCCTGGGATGCGAAGCAGTAGGAGCAGTTGAGGTTGCAGGTGTGGGCGACGTGGAGGCAGATCGCCTTGACCGTGTAGTTCTTGCGGCGGTATGTTTTCGCGATGCCCTCGTAGGTGTCTTCAGCATAGAGCTTCCCTGATCCCTTGAGTTCCTCGATGTCCGCCATGCATTCTTCTGCTTCTTCGCGGGAGATGCCGTGCTTGGCAACAGCTGCCAGGATCGTGTTTCCGGCACTGTCGTTTTCGAACTGCTTGATCATGTCAAAAGCCACGGGGTCCACCATGTGGATGGAGCCCGAGTAGCAGTCCAGTACTATGTTCAGGTCGTCAAATGTATAACAATGGATCATATCTATTCCGGGTTTATTGAGCAATAAAAAAGGTCCCGTTATGCGAGACCTTATATTATTGATCTAAGATCTTGATTACTTCTCAGCTTTCTCGCAAGGCTGGTTTGCAACACCGCAGGATGTCTTGCAAGCGGACTGGCAGGATGTCTGGCACTCGCCGCAGCCGCCGTTCTTCTCGGAAGCCTTAAGATCACGAGTCTCAATAGTTGTGATTCTCTTCATTTCTTGTTTCCTCCATCTGTTGATAGGGCAATTATACCCTTGAAGAAGGCAAATCGTCAAGACAACAAAGGGTCCCGTCCCAATCTCTGCGCCCCGACAGCGTGACGGAGGAATCCTGACCGACCGTGGAGCGTATATAGTCCATGACTTCCCGGCTGATGAGCTCCCCGGGTATGAGGAGCGGAACTCCCGGCGGATAGCAGAATACATATTCCGCGCAGATCCTGCCTATGCACTGTTCGACCGGAAGCTTTATCCTGGATCCCGACAGGGCCTCGCTTATGCCTGAAGACATGACTTTGTCCGGGAGGGGAAGGAGAGAAGATGTTTTTTCATCGAGAGCGAATCCCGGAAGGTCTGATGCCTTGACCGCATCGCGGAATCTTGCGAGGGATCCGGCCGTGTCGCCGGCTCCGGTCATGGCGATGAGGTGGGTCTTATATGCCGCTTCACACTCTATGTTAAAGTTCTTCCTCAGGTGTCTTGCAAGACTGACGCCGTTGCAGATCAGGACTATGCGGGTCCTGTCTTTGGACGGGAGATCACAGAGCTTGATATGCTTAAGATCTGAAAGGGGCTCATAGATCAGCGAATCCAGTAAGTCAGCCCATTCATCGAAAGGGATCTTATCCGAGCGCACCGCGTCGATGCAGGCAATGGCTCCGTCTGATAAGACATAGGAAGGACTCGAGGATTCGAATACGTCTATGTAGTGTTCGACTGTTGTGAGGTCTATCTTATCCGTGAAGATGTTCATGGCTGCCGTCTGGGTCGGAGCGGGCAGGGTCTTATGGAGACTTACGATATCCGCATCGCAGACCGGGGCGGGAAGAAACCTGTCCGTAAGTCCGAGATGGGCCCCGTGAGCCGAATCCACTATGAGAGGGATGCCGTAAGGATCAGTGACCGCGAATATCTCTTCAGTGTTGCTGACGATGCCTTCGTAAGTCGGGGAAGTGATCACGACGCAGCAGATGTCAGGATGATCCTCTATGGCCTGCTTCACGGTATCAGCCGTGACTTCGCAGTAGAAGGGTACGGATTCCCTGATCTCAGGCTTCAGATATGTTATCTTGCAGCCTGACAGTTCAACAGCGTGGAGGACTGAGATATGGCAGGCCGAATGGACTGCGATCGTGCCGCCCGGTCTTGCTGCTGCCATGATGACTGCCAGTAAGCCGCCTGTCGCGCCGTTAACAGACAGATAGGACTTCCCGGCGTTATAGATGCCGGCGAGCTTGTTCTCGGCGTCAAGGAAGATGCCGCGCGGCTTGTGGAGATTATCGAATCCTTCGATCTCCGTTATGTCGTAGGCAAAGATATCGTTGCCGAATGCGGGGTTTCTCTTGTGCCCCGGCATATGCATCGGCAGCGGTGAAGTGTTTGTATATTCTTCGATCTGTCTCTTGAGCCGTCCTTCTGTCATGGGTCTTTCCTTAAAAGAAACCCTGCCCCCTTAGGGTTTGCGGGAGCAGGGAAAAGAAATGGAGTAAAAATGATGAAGATCTTGATTATGAGGGCTTCACTACCGTAAAGCTGTAACCTGAAACAGTATCAGGATCCTCGTAGATTTCCTTCTGCATGTTGAGTGCTGTAGCAAGAAGCAGTGTGTAAGGGCAGAGCTTGCCGTCCAGGAGCTCCGTATCGGAAGCATAGCTGATAGCCTGAGCTTCGTCATCGGAAAGGAGCATATACTGGGAAACCAGGAAGAGCGACCTTACGCCGACATGCATATGAACGAGCTTGTTGTTGATCGTGTACTGCGAAGAATTTGAAGAGCTCGATGTGATACGGCTTGAGAATGATAAGCCGAGAGCTGAAGTAGCGGAGGAAGCGGAGTTCTCTTCGAGGATGAAGAGAGGCTTGCCCTCGATACCGACCTTACCTACTTCGTGGAAGAGACCGATGATGATGGCAGACTCTTCGTCGAGTTGCGGCATGATCGTGTCCTTGATCCTCAGGAGCTGCTTTGTAACGGAGACGCTCCTGATAAGGAGACCCTTCTCACAAGCCAAAGAACCCTTGACTTCCGCAGGTGCAGTGAGCCAGGATGTTCTGTTCTCGAGGAAATCGATGAAGTGATCGAACTCTGTCTTTCTCTTGATGACTGCTGCTTTGAGCTGGCCATAAAGCTCGTCAACGTTGGAAGCATTGACTTCTATCATGGGCATAATGCCGACAGCCTTCTCTGTCTTGCTTGCAGCTGCTGCGGATACTGCTGCTGATGCAGGAGTTACTGCTGCATCCGTACCGGCATTCTCAGCTTCTGTGAATGTATACTTACACTTGGGGCATCTTATTGCCTGGTTTGCGATAACCATTCCGCAATCGGGACATTTCTTCATTTTATTAGCCTCCTATGGTCAGACTAAACAAGTCAGTACTGATAATCGATACAGATATTTTACAACTTGAACAAAGAACATTCAACCAAAAAAAACGCAGTTTAGTCTTTATTTGCACTATTTTACGTGAAAAATGACCTGTTTTACACTGCCGGGACAGGGGCTTTGGAAGGCGGCCCGGAAGATCAGGGCATAAAAAAAGTCACTGACGAGGGGAAGTCAGTGACTGTAAGGAGGGTGTTATGAAGTAAGGAACTATTACTTTAAACGCCCTCATTATATATCGGGCATTTATCAGTTTTAGGCAAAAATGTGGTAAAAAAGTGGCAGGAGATGAGTAGTATTTCCTTTTATATGGTGATCCATAATGTAAAATAGGATAGGAAATATCTGACAGATCTGAGGAGATTTATATGACAGTGCTTGAAGGAAGGCTTTTCGTGAGCAACCGCGTGACGGAGATATATACAGTGGAAATGCCGGACGATGACAGGCCCTTCTCCCAAAGACTCGAATCCGCTCTTGTTACCCTTTGTGAGACGCACGATATCCCCGTTCCGATGTGGATGGCCAAGAACACCAAGGAATTTGCGGCTTTCAGGCAGACGATATTTTTCGCGGACCAATACATACAGAAGGTCCGCTTCGACAGATTTCAGATCAAGTTAACCGATATTTGAATTACTGGCCGTTAGTACGGAAGATTATCTCGCCGGGATAGACCATGTCGAGGTTGCCGCGCGCGATGCTGACGACATACTGGTCGTTGGTGCCGTATTCGGCCTGCGCGTTGATCCTTGCGAGCTTATCGGACAGAACGGATGCCTGGGCCTGGAGGGATCTGTTTTCGGAGGTGAGGCGCTGCTTCTGCACAACGATGTTGTTGAAGCGTGTGATGCACATGACCGCAACAACAATGAATGCAATGAAGATCAATGCAGTAAGAAAGGATATTCCGCCTGACTTTCTACGTATCTTTCTCAAGACTAAGATTCTCCGTTCGATATAATAGGGAAAACTCTCCCTCGTTTAATATCTCACAACATAAAAAGCCGGACAATAAGTCCGGCGCAAACTTAAGACAAGTGTAATATTTCCGTCTTGAAAGTGTATTTTAAGGAAAATCTCAGTTGTTGTCAGGGCTGTCTTCCAGGAGCTCGTAGAGGGAACCCGCATCGTCCTTGCGGACGACATCAGGAGTTGCCAGGACCTTGAAAGAAACGGTCCCGTTACCGAAAAGAATGGATACCGTATCACCCGCCTTGATCTGGCATGAGGGCTTGGCCGGTCTTCCGTTCACGCTGACGCGGCCCGCCGAGCAGACATCGTTGGCGACAGTGCGCCTCTTTATGACTCTGGATACCTTCAGGAACTTATCAAGTCTCATCTGTCAGTGTGACCCTCCCTTTGAGCGCGCTCGCGAGCGTCAGGTCGTCTGCATATTCGATGTCAGAACCCATGGGCAGTCCCGATGCGATCCTGGAGACCTTGATGCCGGACGGCTTTAACATCCTCGAAAGGAAGAGGGCCGTCGCATTGCCTTCAGCTGTCTGGTTGGTCGCGACTATGACCTCCTTGATCTCGGGGTGCTTGCCCAGTCTGTCTATAAGCTGGGCGATCGTTGTGTCCTCGAGCGACCTGCTCTTTATCGGATCGAAAACGCCGTGAAGGACATGGTAAAGGCCCTTATATTCATGCATCCTCTCGAATGTCGCAACATCCTTGGGCGATTCCACGACCAGGACAACAGATTTGTCCCTCTGCGGATCCGAGCAGATCGGGCAGGGGTTGGAGTCCGTGAAGTTATAACATACCGAACACTTCTTGGTGAGGCTTCTCGCTTCGGAGATGGCATCGAGAAATGCCTTTGTGTCTTCCTCGGACATGTCGAGTATGTGGAAAGCGAGCTTCTGGGCAGACTTCCCGCCTATCCCGGGAAGGGAGCCGAGCTTTGCTATAAGATTCTGTATGGAAGGTGAATATCTTGCCATGGTTTATCAGAAGGGCAGGGAAACGCCGCCCGTGATGCCGTTCATCTTCTCGGCAGAGATCATGCCGACTTCATCGTTAGCCTGGTTGACAGCTGCAACAATGAGGTCTGCGAGCATCTCAGGATCCTCGGGGTCGATGACTTCCTTATCTATAACGAGATCGTAGATCCTGTGATCGCCGCCGACTACGACCTTTACCTTGTCGCCGCCGGATGTGCCTGTGACACGCAGCTCATTGATCTCCTCTTTTGCAACTTCCAGTTGTCTTTGCATCTTCTGGGCCTGAGCCATGAGGTTGTTCATGTTGCCTCCACCGAATCCGCCCATTCCGCGATAGCCTTTTGCCATTGCATTATCCTCCGTTCGAAAACTTTATTATGTTATTATACCAAAGCATATGCTCCGGACTTATCATTCCTCATCGCCGAACTTGATGGTGGTGGGAATGTCAAGATCGTTTGCCAGATCGATCACTTCCTGACGGCTTGCCATTATCTCGGCTTCTCTCTGACGCTCTTCTTCCTTGGCGAGGGCGTTCCTGTAGACAGCCTCGGTGCAAAGGTAGAAATGGGATACTCCTTCGAGATTTTCCTTGACGGCAGAGGATACATCCTTAATGCCGGGAACGCTCCTCAAGTTTATCATGAGCTTCTCGTCGCGGTTGTCGAATACCGCGTAAGCGCTGTCGCCGATCACGTTGAGCGATGCGCCGGATAACTGGCCTGCAAGGTTGCCTCCGACATCCGACAGGATAGAATTCCATATCTCATTGAGACTCATCTTCTCCGTGGAGATGCTGGCGGGTCTCACGCCGTGACTCGTGGGCTGGACGATCAGTCCGCCGCTGTCGAATGCCTGTGCCACATGAGACTGTCTCTTGACGCCGGTATCTTCTTCCTCTTCCTTTTCTTCAGGAGTCTCCTCATCCGTTATGACATCGTCAAGGAACGAATCGGAAAGACCTGCAAGGGTAGAGAGCTTATCCTTGTTTTCCGCGGGCTTGTCTTCTTCCTTCTTCTCCTCTTTTTCAGCGTCTTTCTTTTCGCTGAAGAGGTTGAGACGGCTCTTGAGGTCGCTTAAGGGATCGGGAGCGGAAGCATCTTCCGTGATCACGGATCCTCCCTTGTTCTCATCTTCCGCCTTAGTATCTTCTTCCGCTTTTGCGGTAGTTTCGGGCTTTACGATATTGGAAGGCCTGCGGAGCCATGCGGGCATGGGAGGATCTTTTTTCGCTTCTTCTGCCTTATCTTCCTGCTTGGGCTCTTCTTTTACTTCCGTCTTTTCCTTCTCGGGTTCTGGCTTCTTTTCTTCCTTAGGCTCTTCTTTTACCGGAAATTCAGGCTTTTTTTCTTCCGCGAAGGATATGCTCTTTGCAGCCTCTGCCTGGAGTTTTGCGAAATCAGGCATGGCGAGGGGCACGGGTTCTATCTTTGACTTCCTGCCGCAGAGCCTGATCATGAGGATATCGAAGTTCGCATCCATAGCGCCCGCTCTTCTCATGGCGGCGTTCTCGTCGTAGAGATACTTGATGAAGCCCGTCAGCGTCTCGGCGGATGCCTTGTTCGCGACAGTATACATCTGCTGCAGGACATCAGGGGAGTAGGCGAGCTGCTTGCCCGGATCGGGAAGGACCCTTATCACGAGGAGATCCCGCATGTAGTTGGCAAGATCGGTCGTAAAGTGAACGAGATCGCGGCCCGAGTGGTGAAGTTCCGAGCAAAGCTGCAAAAGGTCCTTCATGTTCCCGTCTATAAGGGCCGTGCTGAACTTGAAGAGGAAATCGGTATCAACGACTCCGACGACATCCTCAACGTCTTTTACCGTGATCTGTCTGTTGCGCCCGTCATTGATGACCGCAACCTGATCCAGCATGGTGATGGCGTCACGGAGAGCGCCGTCAGCGAGCATCGCAAGCTTCAGGAGAGCCGTATCGTCAGCCTTGATGCCTTCGCCCTTGCATATGATCTTAAGCCTTGAAGCGATAAGATCGGGGAGGATCCTCTTGAATGAGAACCTCAAACATCTTGATACGATGGTATTGGGAACCTGGTGAAGTTCCGTTGTCGCGAAAATGAATATCGCATGTGCCGGGGGTTCCTCCAGGGTCTTGAGGAGGGCGTTGAAGCCGGCGGTCGAGATCATGTGGACCTCGTCGATTATATAGACTTTGTAGCGGGATGTGGCGGGAGCGAAGCTGACCTCGTCACAGATCTTCCTTATGTTGTCGACACCGTTGTTGGAAGCGCCGTCGATCTCGATTACGTCCATGCCGGTACCGTCAAGTATCGCCTTGCATGAAGCGCACTCATTGCAGGGATTGCCGTTCACGGGGTGCATGCAGTTGACGGCTCTTGCGAAAACACGGGCGATGGTCGTCTTGCCCGTACCTCTCTGACCGCAGAACAGATAAGCGTGACCGATCTTTCCGGTCTTGACCGATTGCCTGAGTGCGGCTATCGGCGCTTCCTGCCCGACTATGTCATCGAAGACCTGAGGCCTGTACTTGGTATAAAGCGCTACATATCTTTCCATCGGAAACACCCCTTTATGAACCTTGCTCCTCTTATTATATAAAAAAGTTCTCCCGAAAATAAAAAAAGTTCATACCATCTGAACTACAGCCGGGCCAGGCACCCTCGCGGCACACATGATGACCCGCTTACTGCTGCTTCCTTCCGGACCTGACAGGGTTCACAGGCTCATGTTGCACGAGACCCGGACCGACTGCAGACCAAATGGTACGAACTAACGGAGAGAGTATATCACAATTATTTATAAATTGCTTGCCATAGTGAAAGCCGTATATTTTTGTCCCGAAAGCTGACGCAAAAGCACATTTTTGTTGACAGATGTGTCAATAAAACAGGCAGAATGCATCAACAATACGGGTGATCAGTAGCACTTATCCAGGAATTCCTTCACATATCCTGCCATCGTCTTTATCGCTTCATTGGCCTGGGCATCGTCCTTGCCCTCGACATATATGGTGACCGTGACAGGTTCTTTGTAATTTACGATCGCGACATCGATATGGGCGCCGTGATCCTCGTTGATGCCGTAAGAATGGAAGACCTGGGCTTCTTCTCCGAAGGCCTGGCCGATGGGGCTTGTGACCTTGGAAGCATAAAGATCGTTGATGAGGGTCTTATAAACTGCCGTGTCGTTGATGTAGCCGAAGTAGAGTTTTCTCGCGTATGTCGACATGTCGGTAGCGCAGGTGCGGTATTTGCCCTGATATTCCTTCTTGTCGTAATCGGTGTAGTAGCAGACGTCGCCGTATTTAACGATCGCGTCTTCACCGAGTGTCGCCGCGACCTGGTCTATCCCGCCCAGAACCTCGATGATCCTTGTAAGAGCCACATTGTCGTTATAGATAACGGCATAGTTTAAGAGTGTCTGCGTGTAGAACTTCTTGCCTGCCGAATAGTTGGCTGCTATGTAGGATGTGTTGGAGGAACCCTTGCCGTCGTATGTGTATTCGCCCGAGGGTGACAGGGTCCTTGCAGCTATCTTTTGGCAGGCGAAAGTAGCGACCGGCATGGTGATGGAGCCCGCCGGGACTATTGGCTCGATGTCGTTTATGCCCAAGGTCTCATTGTGTTTGAGGTTTTCATAGCGGAAAGAGATCCTGAGATCGGGGTGGTCCGTTATGTATTTATCGACGGAAGACTTCATGCTCTCGAGAAGAAGGGCGCGCTGACCGTAGGAAACCTTAACATAACCCTTGTTGTCCGCGAAAACGACATCGGGAGAGCTGGGCACGGGGTCCGGTGCGTTGTTCTGCGTCGTCGCAGACGTCGGAGTCGTTGACGCATCCGAGTCTGAAGGATCGGGACCCGTGTGGACGATGGGACCCAGAGGAGTGGTCTCTGTCGTCGTTTCGCTGGTCGTGGTCTCCGTCGTGGTTTCCCTTGTTGGTCTGGTATATGCCGTAACGGGTTCAGTGGATGAAGTGGCCGCACCGACAAGATCCGGGAAGGCCTTGCGGTAGATATCCTGCATGGAGGCAACTGATGAGATAAAGACGGCAATGAATGCGATCACTGCCACCGATATCAGTATTATCAGCGTTCTCAGGCGCCTCCCTGATCTTATGGAGGACGCCTGCTTTAGGAATGTCGGATTCGGACGCTTCATATTACCTTATCAGAACAGGCCCTTGATCACGCCCTGCTCGTCGATATCGATATCAAGAGCAGCGGGGTGCTTGCCCAGGCCGGGCATGGTCATGATGGTGCCGGTCAGGACTACGAGATAGCCCGCACCGGAAGAGAGCCATACGTCACGGACGGTGAGGGTGAATCCTGAAGGATCGCCCAATGCTTTCTGGTCGTCTGAGAGTGAATATTGCGTTTTCGCGATGCAGACGGGGAGCTTGCCGTAGCCTGCGGCAACGAACTCTTCGATCTTTGCCTTGGCCTCGGGAAGGATGTTGACCTCAGCTGCGCCGTAGATAGTCTTGGCAACCTTGCTGATCTTCTCCTCGGGAGAATCTTCGAGCTCATATACGAAGTGAGGAGTATGGTCGGACTCTTCGATCTTGGAGAGGACCTTATTAGCGAGCTCGATGCCGCCTTCGCCGCCCTTGGCGAAGATCTCGGCAGGAGCGAACTCGGCGCCTTCTGCTTCGCAGAGTTCCTGCATTGCCTTAAGTTCCTCATCGGTGTCGGTCAGGAATCTGTTGGCTGCAACAACGGTGGGGATACCGTATGTGCGCATGTTCTGTATGTGCTTGCGGAGGTTTGCGAAACCTGTCTTAACGGCCTCTACGTTGGGCTCGTTGAGGTTATCTTTTGCAATGCCCGCATTGTATTTAAGGGATCTTACCGTGGATACGAGGACTACGCAGTCAGGCCAGAGACCTGCGGCACGGCACTTGATGTCGAGGAACTTCTCGGCCCCCAGGTCGGCACCGAATCCTGCCTCGGTGATGAGGATGTCGCTCATCTTGAGACCGGCCTTGGTAGCGATGACCGTGTTGCATCCATGGGAGATATTTGCGAAAGGACCGCCGTGTACGAAGGCGGGAACGTGCTCCAGGGACTGGACGAGGTTAGGGCAGACAGCGTCCTTCAGGAGGACTGCCATAGCTCCGACCGCACCGATGTCGGATGCCGTCAGGATCTTGCCGTCCATGTCGTATGCGATGGCGATACGGCCCAGACGTGCCTTCAGGTCTTCCATATCGGCTGCGAGGCAGAGGACTGCCATTACTTCGGAAGCTGCCGTGATATTGAAGATCTCGGGACGGGTTACGCCGCTCATGCCGCCGCCGACACCTACCGTGACGTTGCGCAGACACCTGTCGTTCATGTCGAGACAGCGCTTCCATAAGATCCTGTCCTTGTCGATATTGAGTTCGTTGCCCTGGAAGATGTGATTATCGATCATGGCAGCGAGGAGATTGTTGGCAGCTGTGATCGCGTGGAGGTCACCCGTGAAGTGGAGATTGATGTCTTCCATCGGAACGACCTGCGAATATCCGCCGCCTGCGGCGCCGCCCTTGATACCGAAGACGGGTCCCAGTGAAGGTTCTCTCAATGCCAGCATGACTTTCTTGTCGATCTTGGCCAAAGCCTGTGCGAGACCGATGGATATCGTTGTCTTGCCTTCGCCTGCGGGGGTAGGGTTCATAGCCGTGACGAGCACGAGCTTGCCGTTGGGATTTCCGGCTCTCTTGTCAATGGCCGAAAGGGGTACTTTGGCTTTGTACTTGCCGTAAGCTTCCAATTCGCTTTCTTCCAGTCCTACTTTTGCGGCGATCTCGGTGATCGGCTCCATCTTTGCCCCAGTTGCGATCTCAATGTCCGTCAGCATAATTAACCTCCTGTTTGTTCTTCTCCTTGCCGGCTTACCATCTCGTTGTTCCCTTAGATTAAATAAAGGATGCTCAGAATGTCATTATAACACAGGGGGCGGTGTCGATTCGCACAATACTAATACAACATTTTGTTAAATCTCGACAAAAGGACACAACATATAGTGTTCGTAATTGACAAATATATATACAGGTGTTAGCATATCCTCAATTCGATCTGTTTTCGAAAAGAAGATATATCGATATACCTCATTGTCAGGGAGGCATATAATGATCATCAGTTCTGATTTGGCAAGATGCCGAGAGAAGTTCGAAGAGCTCAGGGGGAAGAGGATCATCTGCAAGACGAACGGCGGCCGTAAGAGGATCATCACTTATGTAGGCGTAGTCGAGAATTGTTACCCCAATGTTTTCACTGTTTTATGTGATAACCACAAAGGAAAGAAAGTAGTCGTAAGCTTCAGCTATGTAGACGTTCTTACAAGGACCGTCAGAGTCGGTGTCATCGCAGAGCAGGAAGACCAGGGACTCGAGATCGCACAGGCTGCAGGCTGATCAGATCTTAAAGCTTATAAGAAACAATCAGGAGTTGTCCGCCGGCGGACCTTTAGGGATCCGCCTGTGCCGGGCACTCTTTTTTTATTGCCGCGGCCTTTGTTTATAGTGCAAACGAACAATTAGAAATGCTTATTACTGTTGATTTTTTTTAAATATTTAATGTTAAAATCTACTTAGTGCCCTGCGATAAAGGGAAGTACAGTCGCGGCATAATCTCAACTACCCGGAGGGTTCGGTATGGACTACATGGCTGACAGGACCGAGGAGATGACTGGCATTGAGGCCACCAATACGAACAGGGTCAGAAACCTTGCTTCTGAGTGTGCGGTCCTTCTCGAAAACGACGGGACACTGCCTCTTCCCGCATCCAGCAATATCGCCCTCTACGGCAGCGGTGCAAGGCACACCATCAAGGGCGGCACAGGCTCGGGTGATGTTAATTCCAGACACGAAGTATCTATCGAGGAAGGGCTCGAAGCTCAGGGCGTTACGATAACGACCAAGGCATGGCTCGACCGTTATGATGAGAGGAAAGATAAGCATTTCAAGGAATTCACCGCCAAGGTCGAAAAATATGCCGCAGACAGCGGCGTTGCCCTGTCGAATGCCTATTTCAAATTCCCCTATGTGCTCCCGGATCCCGTCGAGGTGACTGAGGAAGACATAAAGATCTCTGATACCGATATCGCGATATTTGTCATCAGCAGGAATTCCGGTGAGGGAGCCGACAGGAAGAACGAAGAGGGTGACTACAAGCTCTCCAAGGCAGAGATAACTATCCTCGACACTCTCAGGAAAGCTTACGGCAAGCTGATCGTCCTCCTTAATGTAGGAGGAGTTATCGATACCACATATCTCAAGAGCATGGGTCTTAATTCGCTCATGATCATCAGCCAGACCGGCGCCGTCACGGGCCACGTCGCGGCAGACCTCATTACGGGCAGGGCGGTCCCTTCAGGCAAGCTTTCCACCACCTGGGCGGGCGAATACGACAAATACCCCACATCAGAGATATTCAATACTGACAGACACGAGGAATTCTATCTGGAAGGCCTCTATGTCGGATACAGATATTTCGATTCCTACGGCATCGTGCCTGATTATCCTTTCGGTTACGGCAAGTCCTACACGACCTTCGACGTGGAGACCGTGGATGTCATCTGCGAGGGAAGCAGGATCAAGGCCATAGTGAACGTTACCAATACGGGAAAATATCCCGGCAAGGAAGTTGTCCAGATCTACTGTTCCGCTCCGGAGACCGAGATCGACAGACCCTATCAGGAACTCATCTGCTTCGAGAAGACCGGACTTATCATGCCGGGCGAAGGCGAACAGATGACTCTCTTCTTCAAAGCTTCTGATCTTGCCTGCTACGATGAGGAGACTTTCAGCAATGTTATCAAGGCCGGCGCTTACATCCTCCGTATCGGAACGTCCTCACGTGACACGAGGATAGAAGCTGTGATCAATATCCCCACGGATGTTAAAGTCCGCGTAATGAGAGATATCCTCCAGGATGACAGGACCCTCGATATCGAGACGATCCTGAATCCCGGCTACGGCAAGCAGGCCAACGATCTTAAGGATGCGAACGAGCTCCTTCTTGCAAGACAGATCGAAGTCGATCCCAGATACATCAGATGCGAGAAGATCCTCTATAACGGCGTAAGGGACACATATGAGAACTACAGGGAGATCGATACCGTCACACTGACGGATGTCATGGCGCATTCCGCCGGCATGATCGAGCTCGTAGGCGATATGTCCGACAAGGAACTTGCGACACTCTGCGTTGGTTCCTTCGAGAGGGACGGCATCGATGAGAATGCCGTATGGGCAGCATCGATGAACGTGCCCGGTGCCGCTGCGGAATCTACAGACAGGTTCAAGGTCATGCGTAAGATACCGCCCATGGTTCTGGCAGACGGTCCTGCGGGCTTAAGGCTCCAGCCTCATTTCAAGACCACAAAGGACGGTGAACTGCTCCCGGGCGGTGAAGTCTTCAATCTCGCAAAGACTCCCTTCCCCGAGGACACTCCCGAAGATGCGATCGATTACTATCAGTACTGCACGGCGATCCCGATCGCAACGGCCATTGCCCAGTCCTGGAATACCAAGCTCGCATGGGCTTTCGGCGACATAGTCGGTTCCGAGTGCGAAAAGTTCGGAGTCAATCTCTGGCTCGCTCCCGGCATGAATATCCACAGGGATCCTCTCTGCGGCAGGAACTTCGAGTATTTCTCCGAAGACCCTCTCCTCACGGGCAAGATCGCCGCAGGCGAGACCAAGGGCGTTCAGGCTCATTCGGGTGTCGCGGTCACGATCAAGCATTTCTGCTGCAACAACCGTGAGACCAACAGGATGTTCAATAACTCCCACGTTACCGTAAGGACTTTAAGGGAGATCTACCTCAAGGGCTTCGAGATCTGCGTCGACGAAGCAAAGCCCCTGGCCTGCATGATGAGCTACAACCTGCTCAACGGCGTCCACACGGCGGCAAGTTATGAACTCATCCAGAACGTCCTGCGCGACGAGTTCGGATTCGAAGGAGTCGTCATGACCGACTGGTATTCATCCTTCCCCGTAGATGAGATGAAGGTACTGGGCGAAGGCGAGGATTCGATCTATCCTGAAGCGGTAAGCCATCTCTGCGTCTACGCGGGCTGCGACTGGCAGATGCCGGGATGCCAGGACAATATAGATGACATCGTTCATTCGGTCGCGCAGGGAAGGCTGTCGAGAGGCGACCTGCAGAACTGCGCCCTCAACATAATCAGGTTTATCCTCAAGGTAATGGAGTGATCAATCAAGCCTTACGGCTTGTTTTAGAAGTAATATTTCTTCCGAAGTCAGTTCCCGGAGATCTCCGGGAACTGAACTTTCTTCCAGGAAAAGTGATGCTATGCCAATGCGGCGCAGTGAGATTACTTCCTTGCCGAAATGAGCCATTATGCGGCGCACTTCGTGCGTCTTGCCTTCAGTAAGTATGATCTTTGCCCTGTTTTCGCCTTCCCTTGTGATCTCACAGGGCTTAAGGCGGACGGGACTGTCCGTGTCGGTAAGAGTTATCCCTGAAGCGGCTTTGGCGATATCTTCATCTGTCAGAGGGGTGCCCTCAAAGCAGACCATGTAGGTCTTGGGAATGCCGTAGGAAGGGCTTGTCAGCCTGTGCGAGAGCTCACCGTCGTTGGTGAGTATAAGCAGGCCCGTCGTGTGGTAATCGAGCCTTCCGACGGGAGATACGCCGCGGTTCTTATATCTGTCCTCTATATGATCCCCTACACAGCCTAAGCGGCTGTCTTCCATGGCGGTCAGGACTTCATCGGGCTTATCGAAAAGAAGATAGTAGTAAGTCTTGCCCTCGTGGATCTTCACGGGCTTGCCGAAGCAGGTCAGCTCATCCTCCGGGCTGACCTTGAAGGAAGCATCGCGGATGACCTTGCCGTTGACTACGGCATTTCCGCGGACTATGAGCTTACGTACTTCGGATCTGGTGCCGAAGCCTGAATCTGCAAGGATCTTATCAAGTCTCATTTCCCTTCCTGAAGCCCTTTCTTTTATTTGAATCAATTCTGTTATACGCTTTTCGAAAAGTCAAGGAACCTGTATAATCGGAGACGGAGGGGATCTATGCAGACGATCAACATAGAACAGGGACATCCGACAGTCGATGAAGCGATGCAGCGCCTTACGAACGGGCTTTACAGGGTCCGCGCATCCGGAGCCGTGTGTGCAAAGATAATCCACGGATACGGCTCTTCCGGAACGGGCGGCAGGATAAAGGCGGCCCTCCCCATGACGCTCCGTCAGCTGCAGGGCAGAAGACTGATAAAAGGATATATAAGAGGAGAGGATTTCGGTCCCTTTAGCGTCGCAGCAAGGGACCTGGCTTCGGGAATGAAGCAGATAAAGTCCGACCCCGACTGGGGGAGGAGCAACGACGGGATAACCGTGGTCATCTTCAAATAAGGACGGGAAAGAGAATGGCGGATCAGATACTGAACTGGGAGAGCTTTGAAGCAAGGTGTGCTTCCTGCAGAGCCTGCGGACTTTGCGAGGGAAGGACCAATATCGTCATATTCAGGGGAGCCAGGACGGCCCCTCTCATGATCATAGGCGAAGCTCCCGGCGAGTCGGAGGATCTTCAGGGCAAGCCTTTCGTCGGCAGGTCCGGCATGCTGCTCCAGAATCTCCTCGCAACATACGGTTTTACCGATAACGACTACCACATCTGCAATATCTGCAAATGCAGGCCGCCTGCCAACCGCCGTCCCACGCCTGAGGAGATCAAGGCCTGCAAAGTGCTCCTTGCGGACCAGTTCCGCCTGGTAAAGCCCAAGGTGATCCTCCTCTGCGGATCTACGGCCTATGAGGGCTTTTTCGGAGCAAAACCCGTCATGAAGGACGTGCGCGGCGTCTTTATCGAGCGCAAGGGCTACCACATCATGACGACCTATCACCCGGCCTACGCCTTGCGGAATCCCGCAAACAAGGTCCCGATCTACGATGACATGGGCAAGGTCCGTGATAAGCTCACCGAACTCGGTCTTATGCCGCCTCTATAATAAATAAGTTATTGATTTTCAAAATGCCATTTGATATACTTCTCAAAGTCAGAGATGACATTGCCGAATTGTGTAACGGTAGCACACCGGTTTCTGGCACCGTTTGTCTGGGTTCGAATCCTAGTTCGGCAGCCAACATGAGATCTGCAGATACTCCTAAGGGTGTCTGCATTTTTTTGCCCTTTTTCCAACTGAAGGAACTGTGGTAGTATCACAATATGGATAAGTATATTTCGATCGGTTGGATATTTCTTTTGACGGCGATGGCCGGGGATCTTCTTGTATCGTTCATATTGTCTTTGTTCTACAAAGGCTACAGCAATCTGAAGATGTCCATAAGCGCTCTCGGGAATCCGTCGAGTCCCGTAAGGATCCCTTTCAACATCTGGATGTTCGTGGAAGGCGCGCTGTTCATCGCAGCGCTGCCCGCAGTCTTCAGGGCTTTCTATCCGCTATCGGCGGGGATCACGGTCACCATGATGATATTTATCGGCATCTTTGCCGTGGGATCATGCATCTTCACGAGTTTTTTCAGTGTTAACGAAACTAAGGAGATAGTTACGGCAGCGTCCAGGATACACGGAGCCGGATCGGTTACGGGCTTCATGCTCTTTCATTTCGTGCCGCTTTTTACGGCAATCCTGTCCTTCAGATCATCTGACTTGACGACAGGGGTCATCAGCGCATTCTGTTTTGCCTTATCAATAGTTTTCTTCACATTGTTCGTGTTATCTGACAAACCGGAATTCAAGGACACAAAGATCGACAATGAGGGGCTTTGGCAAAGGCTGGATCTTTTGTCGATGTATTTACCCCTGGCTTTTGTCGCGGTAAGGATGCTGATATAATACAGGAGTCGGATCATAACCAAAGGAGGCAGGATACATATGGGACAGACAGATCATCAGGAAACAGACGTTGAGATCATGGACAGGCTCGCATCAGAAGCAGGTCATGTCATCGAACTGCTAAAGTCATATTTCAGGACCCCCAGGGGAGTAGATCTGACCAACGCCCTGATCTTCTCCGCTTCTCTTGCAGGACACGCCTGCCATCAGGCAGTCAAGGCTGAGCAGGGAACCTTCCAGATGGTTACCGACAAAGCCGGAAGGAATTACTATTTCGGAGATGATCTGAACAAGTACCTTCTCGAAAACAATCTTAACGTTGTTGCTTTCTGTTCATCGGTAACTGATCTTTCTTATGAGGAGGTCATCTCGATCGTCGAGGATTTTGCAAGTCATGTCGGTGATGACGATCTTACGGTCTGCGGATTTAATCCCAAGTCTCTTTACGAGCAGGTCCATTCATGCTGGAAGGGCATTTTCGATAACATGACATCCAAATACTGCAAGTCTCCTTCCGAGTGGCCGGTGCTGTTCGGTATCGTAGTTCAGAATTTCCTGATCATGTCTCTCGATGCCGGTGCCGGCAAGGAAGAGGCAGGCAGGATCGCCATCGAATGTGCGGTTGCAGTATCCAAGATGGATAAGGATTCTTTCTGAGGAATAAGAGGTAATTAAATGAAGAAAAAGATCTTAGTCTTAACATTGGCGCTTCTCATAACGGGATCGTCGCTTTGCTCGTGCACTCAGGTTCCGGATAAGACTTCTGAAAGCTCTGCATCGGAAACGACTACAGTTACATCAGAGACATCAGCAACAAAGGAAACGGTAACGGAGACTACCGCAACTTCGGAAACGACAACGGCCGTCCCTAACCCGCGTGACACGACACCATATGAGCAGGTCACGCTCGATGGTGTTAAGGAACACAAGTTCCAGGCAACTGATTTCTGTTTTCTCGAATCAGAGAAATATGTTCTTTTCATGGAAAAGGATATTGTCATTCCGGGAGACTTTGCCGTTAATCTGGATGCGATAATCGGCGAGATAGAAAATCAGCTGGGCCTGTCTGCCTGCCCTGAAACTTTCCATTACACGGAAGTAAGTGACTGTGTATCATCTCATTACGGAATAAATCCCTGGGAGGGATGGGATATCGGATCTAAGATCCCCATCTTTCTGGAAGTTGACCGTACCGACGGAGACCAGGTATCCTCGGGATCCATGGACGGTTTCGTTGAGATCGTGGCTTTCGAATTATTCTCTGATGAATTATGGAATTCCGTTCCGAGTTACAGGGATAATCCCGACCGCAGGATGGACTGCGTAGATTATTTCACTTTTGTTCACGAGATAACGCATACGATAACTTTAAGGAACTACGGTTATCTGACAAAGATCACTGCTGAAGGCATAGCAGAATATATGGGCCGCAAGGTGATCGATAAACTGGCTGATGATCATCCTTCGATCGCCGAATATAAAGAGAAAAGATATCTTTTCGATTATGCGATCCCTCAGAAAGTCAATTCCAAGAATGCCGAGAAGATCTTTATAGGGGACTATCATGAGATAAGCCATGCGAACCGCGGACCTGAATATGTGTACGGCAGGTATCTCATGCAGTACCTGCATGAAACATTCGGCGATGACTTCTATTACCGTTTCAATGAAAAACTGAGAATAGAAAGACCCCATTACAAAAGTAACGATTATAAAGAAGAGGAAGCAGCGAAGTATGCTGAAATATTGAAGGACCTGTTTGGTGAAGATATCTTTACCGGGTTCGGCAAATGGTGTGTGAAGAAGCATCATCTTCAGGAAAAGAACGGTGTTTTCCCCGGAATATGATCCTTACGGAAAGGGACAGATAAGATGGTTATCCTGATCACGGGTGCATCCCATACAGGCAAGACGGTCCTCGCGCAGAGGATGCTCGAAAAGTATAAATATCCGTATCTTTCGGTCGACCATCTCAAGATGGGTCTAATAAGGAGCGGCTATACGGATCTTACTCCCGACGACGATGACGAGCTTACGTCTTATCTTTGGCCGGTCGTAAGGGAGATGATAAAGACCGCTGTCGAGAACTGCCAGAACGTGATCATCGAAGGCTGCTATATTCCTTTTGACTGGAGAGATGACTTCGATGAAGAGTATCTTTCGAATATAAGGTTCATCTGTCTTGCCTTGACAGATGAATATATCGGCTCTCACTTTGAAGACATAAAAGCCCATGGGTCCGACGTGGAGAGGAGGATCTATGAGCAGGACTTTACGGCTGACTGGCTGAAGGATGAGAACCGGAAGTTCATAAAAGGTTTTCGGGATAAAGGGGAAGAGATAGTCCTGATAGATTCTGATTACGATAAAAGGATCAGAGAACTTTTATGAAGACCCTGATAAGACCCAAGGCTTTAAGAAAAGGCGATACCATAGCCACCATAAGCCCTTCCTGGGGATGTGCGGGATCCTCCCGCGTCAGATGGGAGTATGATCTCGGCTGCTCCCGCTTAAGAGAGCTGGGATTGAATGTTGTGGCTGCACCGAATTCCCTTAAGGGAACGGGCAGTCTTAAGGACGATCCGGAGGCGAGGGCCGATGACATAAACTGGGCTTTCGAAAACAAGGAAGTCAAGGCCGTGATCGCCAACATCGGAGGAAACGATACGGCAAAAATACTTCCCTTTATTTCGGCGGACAGCGTTAAGAAGAATCCCAAGATCTTATGCGGTTATTCAGATGTCATGGCATTGCATATCTTCTGTTACAGGCAGGGCCTTATGACCTTCTACGGGGACAACCTTCTTACGAACATAGCTGAGAATCCCCAATGGCACCCCTACAGCAGATACTGGTTTGAGAAGGTCTTTTTCGATCCGTCAGAGACAGGAAAGATAGACCCTTCAGAAGACTGGTCTTACGACCGGAGCAAGCATACTGATAAGACCTATAAGAAGACCTATATTCCCAACAGGGGTTACTATCCCGTTCAGGGCAAGGGAATAGTGACCGGAAGGCTCTTCGGAGGACATTCGGATCTTCTTGATCTTAAAGATAAATCGGGAAGACCATATGTGACATCCGAAGACTTTGAAGGAAGCATCCTCTTCTTCGAAGATATTCCTGAGTGCTGTGATCCATGCGGCATGGCATCCTTTTTCGACCGGCTCGGCCGGGAAGGTTTCCTTAAGCTTATCAGGGGCATCATCATAGGCAAGATGAGGACATCTGATCCTTTCGATATTTATGCGGAGAAGATAAGGGAAGTGATAACAGGCAGGTACGGTCTTTCAGATCTGCCCGTCATGGCAGACATGAACTTCGGACACACGTCTCCGGTCTTTGTGATCCCCTACGGAGCTGAAGCAAGACTTGATCAGGATAACAAGACTTTCACTATCCTTGAAGGAGGCGTGACTGATGACTGACAGGATCTTATATGTATCCGATCTTGACGGGACCCTCCTTCGTAACGACATGACGGTCTCGCCATATTCTGTTGAGACAATAAACCGTCTGGTGGAAAAAGGACTCGGCTTTACCTATGCGACAGCCAGGTCGATCGAGATCGCAAGGACGGTCACATCCGATCTCAGGTTAAAGCTCCCTGTAATTACCAGGAACGGCGCGGTCCTTGCAGATAATACAGACGGAAGGGCTATAAGGAAGAATCTCTTCAGCCAAAAGGACATAAGTTTTCTTAAGAGTGCTTTGAGCGATATCGCGCCATACGGATTCGTATCCTCTTTCTTCGGCGAAAAGATGGACAGGCTCTACCTTGATGCAGAACATTCGGAGGGTCTTGCGGGCTATATCGATTACTATAGAGACGACAACAGCATGTATGCGGTTGACGATATCGACAGCATGTTCGGCGGGAACCCCTGTTATGTGACCCTCATCGGTGACAGGGAAGACATAGAGCCTATCTATAACAGGCTTAAGGATGCATATGAACTGGAGTATATCTTCCAGAAGGATATCTACAGGGACGAGTACTGGCTTGACATCACGCCCAAGGACTGTACAAAAGCAAAGACTCTTCTGAGGCTTAAGGAGGAGCTGGGCTTTGATAAGCTCGTGATCTTCGGAGACTCGCTGAACGACATGTCGATGTTCAAGATCGCGGATGAATGCTATGCAGTCGCCAACGCGATCGATGATCTCAAGAATGCCGCAGCGGGCGTCATAGGCAGCAACGAGGAAGACGCGGTTGCAAGATTCCTTGAGGAAAGAGCTGCGGAAATATGAGATAATCAACTGGATGGGCGCATAAAAGATTCCCGGAAGTTTCAGGGGGCGGAACATGAAGTTAAGGAGAAGACTGTTTGCTACCAAAGATCCTTATGACAGCAATACTGCTGATCTCTTTTTGAGCGCCTGCAAAGAGAACTTCAGTTACCTTCTGACCCACTGTGAAGACTATAAAAAGATCTGCAAAGGACTGGACATCGATTCGGCCGATGACATCAAGTCAGTTGCAGACCTCCCCGTTATACCGACCATGCTCTTCAAGCAGCACGATTTCAGATCGGGAAGGTACCTTTTTACGATGACTTCTTCCGGCACGAGCAGCGGACGCAAGAGCGTGATCAGATTTGAACTTTCTGCTGCTCTTGCCGCACTCAGGATGTCCCTTAAAGTAACCAAGTATCACGGGGTTATTTCGCTCAGACCCTGCAGATATATAATCATGGGATTTAAGCCTACCAGGACTGTCAAGGTTGCTGCCGCGAGAACGGCTTATCTTACGACTTTCCTGGCTCCTGCCGTAAGCAGGAAATTCATCTTGAAGCAGACGCCGGAAGGTCTTAAGCCTGATTTTGAAAGCATCATCGATGCTCTAAGGAAATATGAGAAGGGCAAGACCCCCGTGAGGTTCATGGGTTTCCCGTCTTATACTTTCTTCCTTTTCCGGATCCTGGAAGAGAAGAACCTTCTTTTCAAACTCCCCAAGGGCTCGAAGATATTACTGGGAGGTGGTTGGAAGCAGTTCTATCAGGAGGCTGCGGACAAGGAGACATTCTATAAGCTCGCGAAGAAAACTCTTGGAATAGAAGAAGAGAACATAGTGGAATTCTTCGGTGCGGTCGAGCATCCGATCCTTTATTGTGACTGCAAGGATCACCACTTCCATGTTCCCATATACAGCAACATCGTCATAAGGGATCCGGACAGTCTGGAACCTGTTGAAAACGGTAGGGTGGGACTGGTTAATCTCATATCCCCTCTTACCAAGGCAACTCCGATCCTCTCCATAATGACGGACGATCTGGGCATTCTTCATAACGGTGAAGAGTGCTCCTGCGGGGTTAAGACCCCCTATCTTGAGATCATAGGACGCGTGGCGCCTGAAGACATCAAGACCTGTGCGGCCGGTGCTGCGGATATACTGAAAGGAGTGAACGTATGATACTTTTCGCAGGAAAGACATATGAGAGCTCCGAGCAGAACAGGCTCCTGGAAGAACTTAAGGAGAAGATACCTTCGATCCTTCAGAGGGAACCCCTGCAGCCCGGTTTGATCATCGATGCGGTCGACAGTCTCCGTACCGATCTTCTGGCAGGAAAGTTCGATCATCTCCTGGAGGATCTCCCTGAGGATATCGTCGCGACATACAAGAAGCAGGCTGTAACTCTTCTTTCCAGGGAACATCTTTGGATGAAGGTCAGGACGGAGCTCGGCGATACCGGAGAATATGTTACTGATAAGATCGAAGGCTTTTCGAGGATAAGAGTTAAGAAAGTCCCTTTGGGAGTCATCTTTCATATCGCTGCGGGCAACATGGATTTTCTGCCTGCCTATTCGCTTGCCGAAGGACTTCTTACGGGAAACATAAACATATTAAAGCTCCCCTCTGCCGATAACGGCTTGTCTTTGCAGCTCATAATGAAGTTTATAGAATACAGTCCGGAACTTAAGGACTATATCTACGTTTTTGACACATCTTCGACTGACATTCAGGGCATGCGGAAGATGGCGGATCTTGCAAACGCGGTAAGTGTCTGGGGATCTGATATGGCGATCGAAGCCGTACGAGGTCTTGCACCCACCGGAGTCAAGCTGATCGAGTGGGGCCAGAAACTCGGCTTCTGTTATGTTTCCGATCCGGAAAAAACAGAGGATCTAGATAAGAAACTCGAAGGTCTTGCAGAACACATAGCAACTACCAAGCAGCTCCTCTGCAGCAGCTGCCAGGTCATATATCTTGATACGGATGACAAGGCTGCCTTAAGGAGCTTTGCAGAGTGCTTCATGCCTTATCTGCAGAAGGCTGTCGATGCCAATGCGACACAGGAGATAGGTATCAGGGCGAGGGATACGCTCACGGCCTATACCGGACGGCTCAAGGGATATCTTGGCAAAGAGGAGAGAAATGAAGATGTTCTCCGCGGCAAGGGCATGAGCCTCCTGATCAGGGAGGACAGCAAGCTCGAACTGTCTCCCATGATGTGCAATGTCCTCATCAAACCGCTCCCGCGCGGTGACATCACCAAAGTTCTTTACGAAGGAAGATGTTATCTTCAGACCGCAGGCCTGATATGCCCTTCTTCCGAACGCGAAAAGATAACGGAACTTCTCATCCGTGCAGGACTTATCCGCGTGACGGAAGTTGCGGACATGAGCGCATATTTCCCCGGGGAGTCTCACGACGGCGAATACGCTCTGGACAGATATACAAGGATAGTAAACATAGAACAAGAGGGATAAGGATACATGATCTTATACATGTTGGTGCAATGCACATGGGGAATACTCCAGACCCTGGCAGGCTTCGTTACCTTCCTGCTCAATATCCGCCGCAGGCATTTTCTCTACCACGGAGCGGTGGTAACAGAATGGAAGCTCAAGTCGAGCGTGTCTCTCGGCCTGTTCGTCTTTTTTGCGGAAGACCCGAATTTCATAGGAAGGTTCAAGGACAGGTTCACAAGGGAAGAGATGAAGGAAAGGCTCCTTGTGCATGAATACGGACACACGATCCAGTCGCTTATCCTGGGCCCTTTGTATCTTTTTGTAATGGGTGTTCCTTCCGCTCTCTGGGGTGCCCTGCCGCCCTGTTATAAGATGAGGAGAAGAAGACACATGTCCTATTTCTGGTTCTTTACCGAGAGATGGGCGAACTATCTGGGGGAGAAGGTAACCAAGACCAAGTCGATGGAGAGACTGTTTATCGATTAAAAATCGGATGTGTTCAATAAATTTTTATGTTTTCAGAGGGGTATATGGAAAACAGGACAATGACGAAGGAAGAAAGCATAGAATTGGCTGAACTTCTTGCCGAGAAGTACCATCAGTTAAGCGTAAAGAAAAACGAAGCCCAAAAAGCCTTTAAAACGCATGAAAAAGCACAGGAAAGGACAAACAAACCGGACAGGATATATTCTCCGTTAGCGTATTTCTGGCCTTATTTATTCGATGCGGTGATGATAATAGTTTATGTCGTTTACACTTGTATTTTTGAAGGATATTTCACTCCGCGGATAATTGCACTCATGGTCATCTCTGTTATCGTGGTGACAGGTTATGGATTGTATACGTCGAAAAAATGGAGTGATGAAAAAAACAAAGAGATCTTTTCTTCACGTATGACAGACGAATTCAGGGAGAGAAAGAGCAAGGAATCTTTTTCCGATAAGGAGAGAGAACTTGCTTCATTTAAAGAGTCTGTCAAGGAGTACGACGATCTTGTCCCCGAAAAGATGCGCCAGAAGTTCTATATGGAAAAAGTTAAGAAGATGCTGCTGTCCGGCGAGGCTGAAAATTTTACTGATGCGATCGCCAAGCTCAGCAACAGATAGGATATATATCGATAAAAACACATTTATATGATATTGTTAGGGCAGTGCCGTCGGGCACATGAGTTTTCGAGGAGGGGTGTTTATGGAACTTAATAATGTAATGTCAAAGGAAGAAAGCATCGGATTGGCAGAGACGCTTGCCAAGAAGTACTATCAGGTCAGCCAGATGACCGGTGAGGTCAATAACGTCAAGGAAGAACTTGAAAGAGCAAAAAAGCAGTCCGAAAAGCCGGTCGCAAGATACTCGGCATTCAAATATTTCTGGCCTTACCTGATCGCAGCAGTGGTAGCTGAGATTTTGGTTGTTGTCCTGGGAGGGATAATACTGTCCTCGGGCACATATACCAATAGTGCTTATTCCGCATATTCTTTCTTTAAATTCGCCACGCCTGTAGCGATCATCATTATCGGTTTGGTCCTGGCGATAAGAAAGAGAAACAGCTTGAACAGGGTAGCGGTCGAATCCCATTCGACAGACCTGATCAGGGAAAAGAAGCTGGAAGAAGACCTTGAAGCCAAAAAGAAAAGGATCGCTGAATTTAAGGATCAGATCAAGGAGTACGATGATCTTGTTCCCGAAAAGCTGCGCCAGAAGATCTTTATGGAAAAGGTCAAGAAGATGCTCGAATCCGGCGAGGCCGATGATTTCGCCGACGCAATAGCCAAGATCGGCAAAAAATAAGATCTGATCCCGTCAACTGCCGAACCCGATATGGTCAGTTTGATCCTTAAGGAGTATTATCCTTTCTATAAGCACGGGATGATACGGAGGATAAGAAATGCTTAGTTTTGAGAAGCTGACGGAAGAAAGGCTCGATACATTTATCAGAATGCGCATCACGCAGCTGCGAGAGGAAGGAGCCACGGAAGATATAGACCTTGTGCCTGCTCTTAAGGATTACTATAAGCGGCATATGGCTGACGGCACTTTTGTCTCCTGGCTCGCCATGGACGGAGACAAGATCGTTGGAACGAGCGGAATGTCCTTTGTCGAAAAGCCGCCCTACTTCAGCTGCCCGAGCGGCAGGATCGGTCTTTTGTCCAGCATGTTTACGGACCCCGGATACAGGCGCATGGGCATTGCAAAGGAATTGCTCTCAAGAGTCGTTGAGGAAGCGAGAAACTACGGCTGCGGAGCGGTTCAGATCACGGCATCCGACATGGGCGTATTGCTCTACAGTGATTTCGGATTCGTAAAGAACGGCAATTTCATGCAATATAATCTTTGATGATGTACAGGCAAATAATGGATGATGTGAAAATATTACAGGTTGATCTTAAGGACGCGGAACGGCTTAGAGAGATATATTCCTATTACGTTCTTAATACCGCAGTATCTTTCGAATATGAAGTTCCGTCAGTCGATGAGTTCAGAAAAAGGATAGAGAAAACGATCTCGTCCTATCCTTATCTTGTATGCCGGATCGGGGATAAGGTGGTCGGATATGCATATGCGGGCGAATACAGTTCCCGCGCGGCATATGCATGGACAGCGACACTGTCGGTCTATCTCGACAAGGATCACAGGAGACAGGGGATCGGAACGATGCTCTATAAGGAACTGGAAAAGAGGCTTAAGGACATGGGAATCGTAAATCTGCTGGCCGGTGTTGCATATATTTCCGAAGAGGATGAATATCTTTCACATGACAGTTACCTCTTCCATCAGGAACAGGGTTACTCGGAAGTAGCGCACATGAAGTCCATCGGCAGAAAATTCGGCAGATGGTACGATCTCATCTGGATGCAAAAGAGGATATAAATATGACACAGGAAGAATTGATAAAAAGTTGGAAAGAAGAAGAGAAGATCGCCCACATAAAAGGCTGGGATTTTTCTCATCTTGAAGGAAGGATGAGATCCGATGAAGATCTCCCCTGGGACTACGAAAAGATGGTGCGCCGGTATCTGAAAGATGACATGTTCCTTCTTGATTTTGATACAGGCGGAGGGGAATTTCTCTTATCGCTCGGGCACCCTTACGACAAGACGGCAGCAACCGAGGGATATCCTCCCAACGTTGAATACTGTAAGAAGACCCTGACCCCTCTGGGGATCGATCTTAAGGAGTGCAGTAACCCGTCGGATATACCTTTCGAGGACGCGACGTTTGACATCGTGATAAACAGGCACGGAAGCTTTGATCCAAAGGAGATTAAGAGGCTCCTTAAGCCCGGCGGATTTTTCGTGACCCAGCAGGTCGGCGACAGGAATGACCGAGAACTCGTAGAGATGGTCCTGCCGGATGCAGAGGTTCCTTTTAAGGACCAGAATCTGAAGGTCCAAAAGAAAGCGTTCGAGGATGAAGGCTTTGAGATACTGGCAGCAGATGAATGTTTCAGACCGATATGCTTTTACGATGTCGGGGCATTCGTATGGTTTGCCCGCATAATCGAATGGGAGTTCCCGGGTTTTTCCGTTGATAACTGTCTTAATGAACTTTTAAAGATACAGGAGAAGATCGAAGCTGACGGAGTCGTTGAAGGACACATCCACAGATACATGATCGCAGCAAGGAAAGTATGACACATAAAGAGAAAGCATTAGATTATTTCAACAGGAAATTCCACTGTTCACAGGCAGTGCTGGCAGCCTATGCGGACGAATGCGGTCTGACGGAAGAAAAGGCGCTTAAGCTCGGAGCCTGCTTCGGATCAGGCATGAGAAAAGGCGAAGTGTGCGGCGCATGCACGGGTGCGCTCATGGTCCTGGGCGCGCTATACGGCCAGTACGACATGGCTGATCTTGAAAGCCGCGAACTTGCTAACAAAGTGAATGAGGAGATGATGGAAAGATTTAAGGATCTGTCGGGTTCTTACATCTGCAACGATCTTCTGGGTCGTGATATATCAACGGACGAAGGAAGGACTTACGCACGCGAGAATAATCTCTTCACAGAATTCTGTCCCCTTATGGTCGCCAATGCCGTCGATATCCTCGAAGAGATGATCGAAGAGAACGGTAAAAGATAGTAAAATATCTATTGAACAAAGCATCAAAGAGGGAAAGAAAATGGTCAGATTCATCTCATGGAATATAGATTCGCTCAATGCGGCGCTTACATCGACTTCCGACAGGGCATTGCTCTCTCAGGAGGTCTTAAGGACTATCGCAAAGGAAGATGCGGATATCATCGCGATACAGGAGACGAAGCTCCCTCCCGAAGGGCCGTCCGACAAACACCTTGCCCTGCTTAAGGAATACCTTCCGGGTTACGATCTCGAATGGACGAGTTCCAATCCGCCTGCAAGGAAAGGCTACGCCGGGACCATGACACTTTACCGCGAGGGCTTGAAGGCTTTAAGTGACAGCCCGAAGATCGGGGCTCCGGATACGATGGATGATGAGGGAAGGATCCTGACGCTGGAGTTTGATGATTTCTATTTTGTAAATGTATATACGCCCAATGCGGGTGACGAATTGAAAAGGCTGCCTGAACGCCAGGCCTGGGACAGGCTCTATGCGGATTACCTTTCTTCGCTCGATAAGAAGAAGCCGGTAATAGCATGCGGCGATTACAATGTCGCACATGAGGAGATCGATCTTGCAAATCCTGCATCGAACCATATGTCAGCCGGCTTTACGGATGAGGAGAGAGAAGGCTTTGGCAATCTTCTGGCTAAGGGCTTTGCCGACAGTTTCAGATCCCTTAACGGGGACATCCCGTCCGTCTACACCTGGTGGAGCCAGAGGATCAAGACCAGCAAGATCAATAACTCGGGCTGGAGGATCGATTACTTCGTCGTGAGCGACAGGATAAAGGATAAGATAAAGGATTCTTCCGTTATCGATTCGGGCGCAAGGCAGGATCATGCTCCCATCAAGCTGGAGCTTGATCTCTGAGAAGGATAAGGTGACTCAGATGACAGGGTTATATAAAGACAATAAGAGACTTATAAAGACTTATGTTCTTGCGGCTCTGATCTTTTCGATAGTCATGTGCTGTTCTTCGATCGGATCGGCGGCGGGTGACACGGACGTTCCCGCCCTCTTCGGAGGGGGCTTCGGGTCGACTTTCGAGCAGGCTGCGGAGTTTGCTTTCGGTACATCCATCAGTCCTTCATATGTAATGGGCTTAAGTTCCGCTCTGTCGATCTTAAGGGAAGCGGGAGTTGATCTTCTTCCGGACATCACTTTCGGTCTTTGCGACATGTGGGTCGTAAGGATCCTGTCTTTCCTCTGGGTGGCCCTGACCATGTTGGGACCTGTTATCGGCGAGGAGATGGAGAAGATAAACACCAAGTATGTAGGCCCTATCATGATCTTCGTTTTCGAGCTGATCATGCTGTTGGGACTCAATAAGGGCGGCACAACAGTCAATGCGGCAGGCCTTGGCATCGGTTGTCAGGAAATGAGCGTTGCGGGAGGCATCCTTCTCGGTATACTGGAGTTCTTCAAGATCATAATCATGCTCGCAGTATATTTCTTCGTAAGATATTTCAACTATGCGGTAAGCGTGCTGTTCTCGCTTATTACAGGCATGAATTCCACTCTGTCTGCGGTATACAGGATCTTAAGGGCACTCTTTGCGACGATTTTCCTTCTGCTCGCTGAATACTGTCCTTACGTATTCTATTTCTTCTACGCTGTCCTCATCCTTATATCCGTTCTCGTATTCCGCTGGGCATACAGGATAATCAACTACTTCAAGGCTATCTATGTGGCGCCCGTTAAGTGGGCCGTTTTCCATAACGGCAAGGATGCTCCCCTTGAGGCAAAACGCTGTCCCAGGAAACTCAAAGGATCAGGTCTTGCTGTCCCCTTGTATTCCCTTTTCAGGAAAGCGGGATCTGTTCCGACGAAGGTCAGGACCAAATGGTGGCTTTCAAAGGATGAAGAAGGACCTTACCTCTACCTTGCTCCTTTCCTTAAGCGAAAAGAGCAGATCTTAAGACTTGAGGGATTGTATATAAGGGAGTCGGGACTCTTCCATAAGGGTTTCTATGAGATAAGCGACATCGACAGGAAGGAAGCAAGACTCGTATTCAGCCGTGAATATAAGTCCGTACTTGATAAGATCCTGGAGAACACCGGATTCGGTGATTACAGGGTGATCGCGGAGCAGAAGAAAGAAGCGAAGAGAATTGCCCGCGAACAGAAGAAAGAGGAAAGAAAGACGGCAAGAGAAGAAAGGAAAAACAAGTTCCTTACCTTCATCAACGGAGGACAGCCTGAAGAGTCTGACGATCTGATATGACAAATAAAAGAACTGTTTTATCTCTCATATTGAAAGCAGTTGTGGTCTTATCCTGTATCTCGGGAGTATTGATCAGTTTCTTTGCAACTGAGGATGAGTTCATGCGGGGTGAAGCCGTATTCATGTTCTTTACGATCCAGTCAAACATCCTGATAGCTCTCATCTGTCTTTTGGGCGGGATCTTCATGCTCTTAAAGCGCAAGGTGAATAATTACTGGTACATCATTAAGTTTGTCGGAACCGTATCGATCACGCTGACGGGATTTGTCTTCTGCTTTGTTCTGGCACCGACACTGGCTGACAGGGCATGGAATATACAGAATGTCCTGACTCATGTCGTGATCGCGCTGTTTGCAATAGCTGATCTTTTTGTCGCCGGGACCGGAGCCAGGATAGAAAAAAGGCATGTACTGTTCGTGACGATACCTCCGCTTCTTTATGCCATATATGCAGGGATAGGATATATCAGGGGATGGAACTTTGCCCTGGGGCATAACTACCCCTACTTTTTCCTCAACTGGGGAAGCCCTGCGGGAGCCTTGGGCTTCAGCAACAAACTTCCTTATATGGGCTGTGTCTGGTGGATCCTTCTTATCCTGGCCATACTTATGGGTGTGGGATTTTTATACCGTTATATTTTAGGTGTAATGATCAGAAGAAAGAAAAAATGAATAGGTATACGCAACAATCCGTCCGTTTTGGGTGTATTAAGGGTATAAACAAAACGGAGGAAAAGAACATGAAAAACTTTACGGAAAGACTTATCGCTCTCGGGCTTATCGGATCACTTGCCGTCACGGGACTCGCTGCATGCAACGATCCAAGAGTAAGAGCAGAAGGCGCGGTTCAGACAGACATTACCAAGGCTTCAGAAGAAGACAGGGAAACAGAAAAAGAAGAGAGCTCTGAGGAAAGCAGGGAAACGGAAATGAAAGAACAATCTCTCGTGGGCGGATGGGCCGCTTCAGAAGACATGAAGATCACGGATGATCTTAAGAAGATCTTCGATAAGGCGATGGAAGGGCTTGACGGTGTGGACTACGAGCCTTTGGCTTACCTTTCGTCACAGGTCGTTGCCGGAAAGAACCACTGCTTCCTTTGCAAGGCAACAACAGTAACGCCCGGTGCGGTTCCCGGTTATGCGCTCGTATATATTTACGAAAAACTGGATGGCGGATGCGAGATCCTTAACATACAGAAGATCATGCTTCCTTCGACCAAGGATGCATATCCGCCTGAAGAAGAACTTCCCGGCGGCTGGAATCCTGCAGAAGATACTTCGGTCACATCCGATATCGAAGCTGTTTTGAAAAAGGCTTCCGAGACCCTGACCGGTGCAGAGTTCGAACCCGTGGCATATCTGGGATCCCAGGTCGTTGCAGGAACAAACCATGCGATATTCTGCAGACAGACTCCCAGCATTCCCTCACCTGACGTCGGCTACTCCATTGTATATATCTATGAGGATCTGAACGGCAAGTGCGAGATCACTAAAATAGATGATCTGACCATTTCTTTAGACAGATGATATGAACACGAAAAAACTGATATCGGCAAGTCTTATTATCACGATGCTCGGCGCTTCTGCATGTAATAGCAGCGCCGGGCAGGCTCCGTCCACGGCAGGAACTGCAGGAACTGTTGAGACTACGGAATTCACGTGGAATGATTCTCCTGAGGGAAACATGGTATGTTTTATCGATGCCGAGGGAACTGATGATAACAAGGAGATGGCTATTGCAGGCTACAAGAGCGGGACCGATCCGGTCTTTCTCCTTCCGGAAGCCGAATATGAGACCAACGGTAAAAGTTCCGGCCTTTACGACATTGCAAGGAACATCCCTTCAAAGATCACGGATGAGTCTCTTCTCAATATCACCAAAGACCTGAATCTCTCTCCGGAAGTGGACGGGATCCCGGTCGTCTGGCGCAGTTCCGATGAATCCCTCCTTGAATCCTCGGGTAAGGTCCACAGGCCTCACGACCGCAGCCGCTATGTTTTGCTGGAAGCGCATTTCGCAAAGGGCGAGGGATACATGACATCACGTTATGCCCTGAGGATCGCAAGGGATATGTATGCTGATACGGATCCCGACAGTCTCCCTCTTCTGGCTCACGACGGCAGGTATCACGAACCGCCCGCGGGAACTGAAGGCGAATGGTTTGTTTTCGATACGATGAACCAGATCAACCGCTTCGATCCTAAGGCGGAGGTAATGGTCTCGGATTACAGCCATGACAGCATGAGGAGCTTTACCATAAGCGGCAGGATCTCCATGCCCAGAGTCGATACGGAAGGGGAAGCTTTCCTTACGATAACGACGCTCGGAAAGATACTTCATTCCAGCCACGCCATCAAGAATCTTGAGTTTAAAGATGCGGAGCTTTTTTCGGGTGACATGAAGTACGATTACATCCAGAAATTCAAGGGTGTCCCCGTCGTGTCGTCCTGCGTCCGCGTTATAAGCAGTTTCAGAAGACCTTATACGATGGTAGTTTTCAACATGGTGCTGCTGCCTGATGACTTTTCCGTAAAAGCCGACGTTCCCCAGACCGAGATAGAGGAGAAGTACGGCCTTGATCACTCTGAACTTGTGATCTGGGAATACGAGGGTAAACCCTGGCTCGTCTACCACGGATTCCGTCCGGCTGACATGACGGAAGTATATATAGATGCCAAAAACGGAGTGGAGATATATTCGCAATCCGTTATCATGACATGAACCCGGCACTGTACTGACCGGATCAATAATGTATAATCGTATGTGAGATTAAGACAGTCCGGAGAGACCTCCGGAAGAAAAAGGAGGATCTTAAATGCCGCATGTAGATATCAAGTGCTATCCCGGAAGGACCGAGGAGCAGAAGAAACTCTGTGCCGAGAAAGTGGCGCAGGATATAGTGGAGACTTTGGGTTGTGATCCCAGGCACGTGTCCGTCGCGATAAAGGAAGTTGCCAAAGAGGACTGGGAAGAGCAGATCGTAAATAAGGTCCTCGTGGAGGATGATGCATATCTCTACAAGAGAACATCCATCTGAAGACTGAAGCGGAAAAGATTACATGAATGCATGCATTTTCGAAAGAGATGTATGCATTTTTATTTTTTGGATATAAAATCTGTAATATGACTTTTCGAAAAAAATGAGATCTTCTCTGTCAGATTCTTCGGAATTTGTTGTCTATATGGGTGAAGGAGGTAAATCTATATGACTGATCAGGATATAATCTGTCTATATTGGGACCGTAACGAAGACGCCATCTTAGAGACGGCTCGCAAATACGGTAACTACTGTTATAAGATCGCTTACAACATCCTCTACAACAATGAAGATTCCGAGGAATGCGTAAACGATACTTACGGCAAGGCATGGGATACCATGCCGCCGCAGAGACCTTCGCTCCTTTCTGCTTTCCTGGGGAAGATAGTACGTAATATCTCCCTCAACCGCTACAAGGAGAACCATGCGCAGAAGCGCACGGGCAACCAGTTCGCGGTGGTTCTGGATGAATTAGGAGAACTGGCGTCGAAAGATCCCGGTCCCGAAGAGAACGCCATAGAAGGCGAGCTTACCAAAGCGGTCAATTCATTTCTTGCAGGACTCCCCAAGGACAAGAGGGTAATGTTCGTCCGCAGATACTGGTATGCGGATGACATCGGAGCGATCGCCGAGAGGATGAACACTTCCGAAAATAACGTATCGGTTGCCCTCCGCAGGATGCGTATCAAACTGCAGGAATACCTTACGGAAAGGGGGTTTGACCTATGAAAAAAGAAGATCTTTTCAGATTGATGGGAAATATCGATGAACAGTACATCGAAGAAGCTGAAAACTATAAGAAGGCAAAGATCGATTCCAGGATCTTTAAGTACGTAGGAATAGCCGCTTCCGTTATCCTTGTTACGGGTATCCTTGCAGTCCTGGTATCCGTTATCGGCAAGGGATTAGGTTCGACTTCTTCCTATTCGACCACGGCTTATCAGGCTACTATGGCGACTGAGCATAATTATGAGGCAACCGCTGATACTGAAGCGCCGACGGAAGCGACGACTACCACTCCGCCGGATTCATCATCGGAAAACACAGATCCTACCGGTCTTTCAAGCGGTATGATCGAACGGCCGATGATCATGTATAACGGAAGGATCTACAAGTTCTCGTTCTCTGCTATACAGAAGAAACTTCCTGACGGATTTAAGTTCGTAGGCACGATCGAAAAATACGATCCCGAGAATATCCCCACTGAAGATTTCCAGGCAACGGGAACCGACCTCAGTGTAGGACAGGATATCTTTGCCGATCCCGACAGGCCTAATGAGATCTTTGTAAGATACGATCTTGGTGAAGGCTGGACCGGATACGGATCATTCTACGCTGACAACAACTGATTTAGGAGATCTTAAAATGAATATACATAAGATATATGCAGCGATCGTTGCTGTACTGATGTCCGCACTCTTTTTTGCTTCATGTTTTAATGAAGATAAAGTCACTCAGGTGACCCGGATCGCAACGGATACAGAGGTGTCCGAAGCTGCGGAAGAGAGCAGCGGCAAGGAGACGGAATCTTCTTTGGATACGGAGGCTTCCAAGGAGAGCAGTAAGAAGGAGACCGAAGCCTCCGCGGATACAGAGGCTTCCAAGGAGATCCCTGTTTTCGAGCATGATGAATTCTATGTTATGGTCGGTATTAATGAATACACTGATGATCAGAATATCCGCTTACGTTATTTCCACGGAGATGATATCGACATGGTAGTCTGGAAACGCGCCCCGGCAGGCTTTAAATACGGAGATGTGTTCATACCTGAAGGGGATGTAACACCTGAAAATGTGGTCGTTAATGAAGATGACCCGGCATACCCGAGATCCTGGTTTGAACTGAAGGGGGATGCTGATCTTAAGTTTATCGGAAACTGCAAAGATCTGATGGAGACAAAGAAACTTACGGTTACCCGTAACGACTACGACGGCATGAGGCATTTCAGCATCGATTTTAAGGATGAAGACGGTAACGAATACTATTTCGGTTTCTTTGATATCGGAGTGGATGTCTCCATGCCTGAGACAGGCGGTTCCTGCGACTGTGCCGTTAACAAGGGGAAGATCATCATACCTTTCGGGACTCCCCGCGCTGACTGACAAAAGGCATTTGTACTCAAAATATCAAGTCATATTCCGCTGATTTGCTATACTAGGCTCAAGATCGATCTTCATCGAAGGAGGAGACATGAACAAGCTTGAGCTTCTGGCAAATGTTTTGGAATACATAGAACAACATATCACCGAAGATATCCATACGGAGGATATTGCCGGAGCATGCTATTGTTCAAGATCATCCATCGAAAAACTCTTCCGCTGTGTCTACCACATCTCGGTGAGGGATTACCTTATCCGCAGACGCATGACACACGCGGGGAAGGCACTTGTCGAACGCCCTGATTTGAGCGTATTGGATATAGCGGTTATGTACGGCTATTCCAGCAACGAATCTTTCAGCAGAGCGTTCAGACAGGTGTGGAACCAACTGCCGTCCGACTACCGCAGCAACAGGCGGTCGCCGGAACTATTCCCGAGGATGACGCCATCCTTGGAGCAAGGAGATGATCTTATGAAAACGACAAAATTTGACATCAGCAACCTTTACGATCTTTTTCAGACACGCCGGGATTGTTATTTCGTGTGTGCTGACATCAGGAGCCTGATCCCGATCAACGAGATCTCAAGGAAAGCGGGAGATCTTGCGATCGTCGAGTCCATGCGCCGTCTGGAAGAAGCAGCGGGCGAGAACGACATCGTATTCAGGATCGGAGGAGATGAATTCGTTATCCTTACCGACAGTCCGGATGAGAAAGCTGCGCGGGATAAGATGGAGCGTGTACTTTCAAAGAACGGCGAATGCATCGATTTCGAAGGACAGGCTATCCCGCTGTCGCTCTACTGCTGCACCGTGAGGCTCGGCAAAAAGACCATGCGTTACAATGAACTCTTTACGGAGCTTTGGGAAGCGATCCGCGACAGCAAGTAACATCAACGACAGGACATTGCTTTGACTTTCATCCCGGTCTTCCGGGATGATTTTTTTGCACCAGGATTGCAACAACTTGGATATGGTAAAATCAGCTTTTCGAGAATACAATTATACGACTTTAGAAATAATTATCTTTAAATGGAGGAATAAGATGAAAAAGATGAAGATCCCGGTTGCCGCTGTGGCTCTCGGAATGGTCGTATGTTATGTCAGCGGATGTCAGCAGACTTCTGATACTCCGTTAACACTGGAGACGACAACTTCCGTGACCACGGAAGCATCAAAGACTTCCGAAGCTCATGAGAGCGAAGATACTGCAGCTGCAACGGCAACTTCCGAGACCGAAGTGAGCGAGACTTCAAAGGAAGAGGAGAAGGCACATTACAAGCACATGGTGTGCAAGACCACCGGTGCTGACGGGAAACTGCAGTGGACCTACGAGAAGGATTTCGACGAAAAAGGCAATCAGACCAAGGGTGCTTCTTACAATGAGAAGGGAGAACTCGACAGCCGCAACGAATACGAATACGATGAGTACGGCAGCAAGGTGAAAGAGGTTATCTATAACAAGGACGGCGGGATCGAAGCATATTCCGAATACGAATATACATACAACGATAACGGCAAACCGTCTTTATGTACTGCTAAGGATAAGGATGGAAAGATCGAATACACTTCCAAGTATCTGTACGATGAGTCGGGCAATCTCAAAAAAGAGACCAATTACAAGGATAAAGACAAGGTCGAATGGGTGAGAACATACGACTACGATAAAGAGGGCAGACTCGTAAAGGAAGCCTACTTCGGCAACAACGGAAAGATCGTAAGCTACAACGAATACGTATACGATGAGAACGGCAACGAAGTTAAGTTCACGGAGTGTTCCCCGGACGGTACTGTCGAGTTGTGGACCGAATCAGAGTACTCTTCTTCCGGGAAGCTCTCTAAGGGTACACGTTATTATTCTGACGGATCTGTCTTCTTCACTTTTGAATGTGACGAAAACGGCAATGAGATAAAATCCGTAGGATACGGCACGGACGGTTCATTCGACTGGCACAACGAGAACGAATACGACGAACACGGAAATATACTGAAGACCACTTACTTTACCGAGGACGGCACTCCCCGCTCCTTCGACGAGTATAAGTACGATTACTGATAACGGTAACAGGGAGGGAAAACCGGGGTTATGAAGATCATCGTTTTGAACAAGTCTTTAAAAGAGGGGCACATAGATAAGATCCGTAAGACTGCGGAAAGGATCGGGGCAGAAGTCTTTTTCGGAAAAGATGAGAGTGAAATACCCGCTGAGTTTTCCAGTGCGGATGTCCTTTACGGATTCGGTATGGAGACCGCCAAGAAGAGCAAGGACCTTAAGTGGCTCTGCGTACCTTCTGCGGGAGTCGACTATCTCATGAAGCCCGGCTGCTTTGCCAATGAAGAATGTCTTTTAACGAATTCGTCCGGAGCATACGGAGTTACGATAGCAGAGCACATGATCGCCGTATCGCTCATGATGATGAGAAACATGACTGTTATTCATGAAGAGTCCCTGCGCGGAGAATGGGGCAGTCCCAGACCTCAAAGATCTCTTAAGGACTGCAGGATAACCGTTCTCGGGACCGGTGACATCGGCAGGGCTTTTGCAAAGCGTGCCAGAGCTTTTGAACCCGCCGCTGTCACGGGCGTGTCCCGGAGCGGTATCTGCGACGATCCTTCCTTCGACAAGGTCCTCAAGATCAGTGAACTCGACGGCATATTGCCCGGCACAGACCTTCTCGCCATGAGCCTTCCCGATACCCCGGAAACGAGGAATGTCCTTTCTGCCGAAAGGCTGGCTCTTCTTCCTGAAGGATCATATGTGGTCAACGTCGGAAGAGGCTCGGCCATCGATGAGACAGCTCTTGCAGTCTTCCTTGAATCAGGCCATCTTGCGGGAGCTGCCCTGGATGTCTTCCATACCGAACCTCTCCCCAAGGACAGTCCCCTGTGGAAGATCAAGAACCTTCTCATAACGCCTCACGTTGCAGGCAATCTGACCCTGGATCATACTCTCGATAAGAATGTCGACATGTTCCTTGAAGACCTCGAAAACTATGCTGAAGGACTCCCCCTTAAACATCTTGTCGACAGGAACAAAGGCTACTGACCTGAAAGACCATTCACAAAAAAGTAACGAATAATACCTACAAATCCAAAGATTCCTTAACTACTGGCAATGTACTATGTAATTGTCAGTAGTTTTTTAATAGCTTTTCGGGACATTCCCCCCCGGGACAGGAGGTGTGTTATGGCAGGCGGTAGAAAACGATTTTTTAAGATATTCACGGTGACCCTGATGTCAGCCGTGTTCGTAGCGGGAGCGCTGAGTGTCGGTGTCATCGCGGATGAGACACCGGAACCCGAACCTCAATATGCAACTAAGACCACTCTGGAAAGCGGGCCCTACAATGTACATACACCCGTAACCTATGTGTATGATCTTGAAACAGCCAGGAATCATGGCTATACACTGCCACAAGGCCTTTATCAGGATTATCTGCAGAGTCTTGGATTATTGTTCCCGGGAGATAAAGTAAGGATACTTCCCGAACTGGACGAGAGTGAAAATGATACCAACAGGAACAAAAACCACAGGACACCGGGAAAGGCCTTAGTTGTCAACGGTGCTTATCTGGATCTTGCTGCAGGAGAAAGTTACGGCCCAATATTGGTTACCGAATCCGTGACCTATGGCTCAGGATCGGGCGTCCATACATACATAAGAGAACTTCAGGTCATAGGAGATAATCCTATCATGCTCCAGGGATACGGTTCTTTTTCTGCAACCTGGGCTTATTACGAGCGGCCTGATCCTGACAAACCCGGCAGTAATATAGTCACAGATCACTGGAGTGCATCTTCTCTCTCATATATAGTCCTTCCCAAATACCAGCTGGTCGAATACCGTTACATGTGTAACGGTGTACAGATCGATAAACCCGCCGGTGCCGAGTTCTATGATGACGAACAAAATCCGGAAGTCATCTGGGCAGAAGACGTTTCTTCCAGATGGTCGCAAGCTACGGGTAATTATGTTGTATCCGGGACCGACTTCAGGATAAGCCGTCCGTTTATCGAAGGCTACTATTTTGATTCATTCCGCATGGGGAACAACACGGAACTGATCTCCACGTCGGGCAGTTATCTTCAGACTACCGAAGACGGCGATCATTATGTGATCAAGTTCTTTAATAACCATCATCTGGATTTCAACTTCAAATTTGATAATGCCAAGCACGGTGATGAGACCGATACGATGGTGATCATGCTGAATTATGAGAACAGCAGTTCATGCGGGACAGTAACCCTTGATGCCAACGGCGGAAAGATCGAGGGAAGAGACAGTTATATCTTTAACAATTATTACAGTTTCGAACCCTCAGAACATCAGCCCGTGCGGGAAGGATATGTTTTGGAAGGCTGGTATAAGGATGCGGAACTTACGCAATTGATCGTTAGTACTTCGGATAAAAATTGTAATTATACCCTCAAAGGATATATCAATCAGAGCATGCCGGCAGTGACTATATATGCCGGCTGGGCGGATGAAACATTACAGGACTTTAATGACGGGGATCTGGAAGTTACGGGAATAGCAGAAAAGACCTATAACGGATCTGCACAAACTCAAGATCCTGTCATTAAGTTTAATGGTAAAGAATTGGTCAAAGACACGGATTATGAGTTGCTCTACGGAGAGAATGTCAACGCATCATCCAAGGTTCCTTTGTATATCCGGGGGATAGGTGCATATAGGGGCATATATAAAACGACGTTTAAGATCAACCCGATGCCTCTTACACCTGTAGTTACTCCGGAGTTCGACACGATGGTATATCTGGGTACCGATCCTTCCGTGTCAGTTTCGACGGCGGAAGGTATTGCCATAACCGATGATGACTGGTATGTCAGCCGCTCGTACACAAAAGAGGGACGCGTACTGACCGTGCGGCTTAGCGGCAATTATACGGGAACGGCCTCGGTCACCATTAACGTAACACCTCTGGAAGTAGAACCTCAGATAACGGTAAAAACAACTTCTTACGAATATGACGGAAATGAGAAAAAACCCTCTGTAACCGTTAAAGTAAACGGTTCCATTGTTTATGAGTCAGGGAATGGTTACATCGGGCAGCCCTACCTGGGATATACCAGGGAATATTTTAACAACATCGAGCCCGGCGAGGCAACGGTAAGGGTTACGATGACAGGCTTCTACAAAGGAACCGCGGAAGCGCATTTCACGATTACCCGATCATCGCCTTCACCGACCGAAAAGCCGAATCCGACAGAAAAGCCCACCGCAACACCGACCAAGAAACCGACTGTTGCTCCTACCGTTACGCTGACATTGGACAAGAAGACGGCTAACGTGGTATGCGGCGCGACAATGACTCTGAAAGCAACGCTCAAGGGATCTACGGCAAGTGTAAGCTGGAAATCCTCCAACACCAACATTGCCGTGGTTGATTCCAAAGGAAAGGTTACAGCCAAGATGGCAGGTGCCGTTACGATCACTGCAACTGCAGCCGGAAAGAGCGCTAGCTGCAAGGTCACTGTGCTCTATAAGGATGTAACGAACAGTAAGGATTTCTGGTACACACCGACCTACTACCTGACGGAGACCGGCGTTGCTAAAGGATATAACAACCAGACTGAATTCCGCCCTTCAAATGAATGCAGCAGAGCTCAGATGGTCACCTTCCTTTACAGGCTCCAGGGAGAACCCAAGACTAAGGCCACGAGCTGTAAGTTCGAAGATGTTAAGACGACGGACTACTTCTACAAGCCGGTCATATGGGCAGTAGAGAGGGGTATCACCACAGGCTATTCAGACGGGACTTTCAAACCGCAGAATGTCTGTACCAGAGCCCAGACTGTAACCTTCCTCTGGAGGATGGCGGGCAAGCCCAAACCTGCTGCAGCGAAGAGCCCGTTCAATGACGTGAAGAAAGACGACTACTTCTATCAGGCCACCATATGGGCTTCCGAGATGAAGATAGTCGCAGGATATGAAGACGGATCGTTCAAGCCCCAAGGCAACTGCCTACGACGTCAGATGGTCACCTTCCTATACAAGTATGATAAATACATCAATGCCAAAGGCTGACGAAAACGTTTTCCGCTGACAGAAGGCTGCCCTCGGGCAGCCTTCTTCATTAGATATTTAATCTTTCAAGGATCACTTTATCCTGAATGTTTTCGGTGCGAGCTTATAAACTAGTATGCAGGCGACTGTTATGTATATGACAGTGAATGCGGCTGCAACAGGTGCGAAGATCTGCGCGGATACTTCATTGTTGAACAGGGACCAGCAGACCAGGTAGATCACGGCATTGATTATCAGATATACACTGGACTTGATCTTGAATTCCATCGTATAAGGCTGCAGCAGATAATAGATCGCAAGGTGATGCACGGAGAAGAAGATCATGCTGAGGATTATCGACAGAAAAGTGAAAAGATACTGGAACTGATAATCCTGTCCTCCGGTGATCTTAAGAACTATAACTCCGTAAATGGCGATCATCAGGGCCGGGACCAGGTTCAGCTTGACCACCGAGAACAATCTCAGACGGAACATGGTCAGGATCGCTTTGGGTTCCTTATAGAATCCGAACTTCAAAAGGGAAGAGTCGCAGTTTGAGAACATGACCTGTGAGATAACGGCGCCGCGGTTCAGGAAATACATGAGGAAAGGAACGGCGGAAAGCTTAAACGTGAAGGCCTTTCTGATAGGGGATTCTTCCAATGGCATACCGTTTTTCCATTCATAAAACAAATATATGGACATAAGCACGATAACCGCCGCTATGCCGATCACGAACTTGAATATCTTGCCCCAGAGGAGCTTTCTGTGTCTCTTGATGAACAGTTCGTTGAGGAATGAGTAACCCGTCAGATTGGAATCCACGCTTCCTGTCTCGGAGATGGTCGCAAGTGATGCCTTCTTAACCGCTTTCTGAGCGTTCTGCTTGATGCCTCTCATCTTCTCGCGTTCCGCCTTCAGGGCGTTTCGATAGAGACCATAGGGGTACTTGCGCATGACGAGCAGAGCCGGGATTATCGCCAGGATCGACAGGATCACGATAACGGCGGGCAACTGGATCGGGTAGCCGTTCATAAGGTAGGCGGGGCCTACGAGAACTCCGACCAGGAAGATACCGAAGCCTAAGAGTACATTGAGACCGTTATTCCCGATCGCAGTGACTGCATTACCCTTGCGGTCATGAGTCTTTCCGGCAGAGAGCTTGGATGAATATGTCAGCATCTGAATAGCGACTGATGAGGCATAGAAACCTATTCCCGAGAAGGGGAGGAGGATCGCATAGTACCAGGGAACGCCTGCCAGCAGAGCGGTCGGGATACCCATGAGGGCGTAAGCGGCCGCGTTGATGATCGAGTCAAGAGCAAAGATGGAGCCAACGAATTTCTTGGCATCCATGTTGAGCATGAAGACGCAGTACTCGGTCTCCATATTGCAGGCGAAGATGCTGTACATGATCGCGAGCGCAATGCTGATGACGACGAAAGCGTAAAGGTAGATGCTGCCCTGTGCGCTGAGAGCTTCTTCCGACAGGGCGAAGTTGTCGCCTGTCTGGAACATGTGCCTGAAGCTCGATATCGCTCCGGACCCGAAGAAGAGTCCGAAGAAGAGCAATATCTTGCCGAAGAATCTCTGGAAGAACTCGGCTATGAGACCGATGATGAAAGCTACGATCTTGATAGCTCTTATGCCGTAGATCCTGTCTGATATGTGTTTTCCAACAAAAGGCAGGTGCTTGATCGCGTACAGAACACCGTTCGTCTTGATCGTAGTCCTGAGCCTGAATATGTTCTTTAATGTATTATTCATCCCCTGCATCCTTCAACGCTTCTATGATCTTTTCCTTGAAGTCATCGTTATCAAGGTTTTCCTTGTCGATGGGCTCGAGCCTGCCGTGGTTTAGGAGCACGATCTCGTCACAGAGGTCGAGCGCGATGTCGAGCAGGTGAGTCGAAAAGATGATGACTCTGCCTTCCTTCTGGTCCCTTAAGATGTCCTTCATCTCTTCGGCGACAACGACGTCAAGAGATGTCAGCGGCTCGTCTAAGAGCATGAGACGCGGCTTTCCGATGATGTTGAGCAGCATCTGCATCTTGTTGCGCGTACCGTGCGAATAGTCTTTCATCAGACGGTCGCGCGTATCCTGGGGGATCATCATGAAGTCTAAGTATTCGTTGATGGTCTTGGGGTCTTCTATCTTGTCCTTATGTATATCGAGGTAGAATTTCAGGAACTCGCGTCCGGTCATGAAGTCCGGTACGGTCGGGGTGGACAGGACATATCCGATGTCATCGGATCTGATCTCTTCGGTCCTGTCACCGATCCTGAAATAAAACTCACCGCCGTTGGTATCCGTATCCGAATTGAGGCAGTTGAAGAGCGTCGTCTTGCCGGAACCGTTACGTCCAAGAAGACCGTAGATCTTTCCTTCTTCGAATGCGAAATCAACGTCCGTCAGAACTTCCTTTTTGCCATAGCTCTTGGCAAGATGGGAAATAACGAACTCAGTCTTGGGCCCCGTTGAGCCCGCTGCCGCTTCCTGCGGCATCGTCATGTTGTTTTCCAATTTTCATTACCCCTTTCCAAACCGTCACCAGGATCAAGGCAGCAGCACCTGCTAAAAGGACCGTGATCTGGCCTGACGATATTAGCGTACCCTCATGGTACGACCGCAAATATTCTAACAAAAATCTGACAGGTATCAAGATTAAAAGGATTATATATATGGCAGCTGTCTTGTTCTTCATCTTGTTGACGAGGATCGAGCCTGTGATGAAGATCATGATGAAGACAATCATGTCTATGATCTGGGCAGGGAAATAAGATCCTTCCATCTTCCCGTGATAGACAACCGCAAATGGTCCGTCGTAGGATTTGCCGTGACAGCACCCCGCAAAAAGGCAGCCGAACTTGGCAAGCCCGTACATGAGAGGTGCTGTCGCTACGAAAGTTGCCATCACGATATCAGGTTTATCGCGGATGATGAGTCCCGATATCAATACGCCGCCGATCATGCCTACTGCGCCTCCCAGCCCGGAGAAGCCGATCGACCGCAGATCATTTGATTGCAGGACTGTGAACATGACAGATGATACAATGGTGCAGACAGCCGTAAGAAGACATGTGTAAAAGACCGTCTGTTTGGCAACGCCCGACTTTCTCAAAGAACAGATCACGACGGTAAAGCCGATCAACACAGATGTTATTACGATCGCACCGTATGGAGACCATGCGAGTTCGGGGACAGTTATCTTCATTTAAACTTTTATCCCGGGAAGTAGCCTGTGCCGCACCGATTGCAGCTGTACCAGATCCAGCCGAAGAACGCTATGATCGATATGATCACGAGTGCAACCAGTCCGATATAGACCCACATCAGGATCTTCGCAAACTTGCTTTCCTTAAACCTTACTCTTGCGATTATCATCAGGACCCAGGATGCTATATAGCTGCCATAAGGAACCAACGCGATCGGGTACTTGAACATCTCATAGAAATCCTCGTGGTTAATTGAAAGATAGACAGCAAATGCAAAAGACCCTATTCCCACCAGGTGCAGAATAAGAGAGATGGTGCAGAGTCTGTTGCAAGTCTTTTTGCGAGCGTATTGAAGCTGTGCTGCTTTCTGTTCTTCGATAGCTTTCTTCTGCTGCAAAAACCTGTTTTCGTTTTCCATAGAAAATACCCCCATTCATTTGATATCCTGTTTTCGATTATAACACCTGTCTGACCGAAAAATAAATTATCAGTCAGGACATGATCTCAGAGTGTTTACGCACATTACCATCAGGACGATAAATGCGACGACACCCAGGATCGCAAAACCTATGTATATCCACATTAAAACTTTTGCGAAAACACTTTCCTTATACTTGACTCTCGCGATTATCATGGTAACCCATGAACCGATATAGGAACCGCCGTATAAAGACGAGATGAGTTTGCCCAGTAATCCTTCCAGAACATTCTCTCCGCTTGCCGCTATGTTTATAGATACCATCAAAATAGTGAGAACTAAAGGTGTAAGGCTTAAGCCCAAAGAGATGAAGCAGAGAGTGTTGGCTTTCTTTTTCCTTGCTGCAGCGTCATCCTGCGTCTGGGAATAGACGGGCAGGTCCTGTGCTATGACCTGCTGCTGAGGGACTGATTCCAGCTGTCCGTCATAAATGTTGTTTTCCATCGAAGATCCTCCCTTATAGATCTATATTCCATCCGTATTCTAACACAGACCCGATGTGTTTATAAGGGTAACCGGTCGTGATAAAATAGGGGGCAGGAGGTGATAAAGATGCAAAGAGTAGAATCATTTCTTAAGGAAGCCCAGACATATTATCTCGCAACCGTAGAAGGCGACCAGCCGAGAGTAAGGCCTTTCGGAACAGCACTTATCTTCGAAGGCAAGCTTTATATCCAGACAGGCAAGGTCAAGGATGTTTCAAAGCAGCTTCACGCAAATCCCAAGGCTGAGATCTGCGCGTTCAAGGACGGTCAGTGGCTCCGCGTCGCAGGCAAGCTCATCGAGGATGAAAGGATCGAAGCAAAGCAGGCCATGCTGGATGCATATCCGATGCTCCAGGGCATGTACAAGGCAGATGACGGCAATACCGAAGTATTCTATTTCGAAGATGCGACGGCAACATTCTCATCCTTTACGGCTCCGCCGGAAGTCATCAAATTCTGATCTTGGAAGATAAAGACATTCTTGAAGTCCTGCCCTTGCGGCGGGATTTTTTTATCGGGACACTGCAGGTTCACCACAGAATAAAGGGCTTCCCCCGGGGGAAGCCCTTTCAGTAAGTTATTTGTTTTTAGATCCGGATCTTTACTTAAGAGTAAATTCCGTGTCATTGACCGTGATCTTGGCGATGTTATCGACATCTACCAGGCGGTTGAAGATGAAGATGCTCTCGTTGTCCTTGGTGCCGCAGGCATATGTGTAGTTTGCTATTTCTTTTGATTCGTCATGAGGGTGGACGTAATCGTAGAACTTTTCTGCACATACAACATATTCGGAGCCGTCCTTGTAGGTGATCTTGATATAACCTGTGCTGTCGATCGCAGTACCGTATACAGGATCGAATTCATCGCCCAGTGTCTCCTTGCCGGCCTTGATCTTCATGGACAGAGGGGAGATCTTGACAGAGTCGCTTCCGCCGTTTGTGAATGTTGCCTGACTCAGAACCCCTGCGAGCTTGATATCAACGGTCTTGCTGTCCTTGATGTGTTCTTCAGGATTGATATTCTCATCCTTTGCCCACATTGCGTTACGGGGTTCCTCATACTCTTTGAGGGTGAGCTTCAGGCTCTTTGTTGCCTCTTCGGTAATGTACTCGGTGCAGTAGAGCTTATCCTTTGTGGACTTTTCAAGATCTACCCAGATCTTGCCGCCTTCACCGAAATGATAGATGAAGGGCTGATCGTCGTTGATCCAGGCGCCTTTGCTTTCGTTATCGAACTGGCTGTAGTTAAGGATATCGACACCGCCTGCCCGTTCTATAGTGTAGTCGACTACGACAGATCTTCCGTCAGATGCTACGGCATTAACGGTAAATTCGTAGTCGCCGATCTTTACGGACTGGGGTTCGAAATTCACATTACCGTCTACGATCCTTGCGGCATCGTCAGGATCTATGTCCACATAGTCTACCTTGGGCATTTCGATATCGTAAGATGCGGTATTGCCGTCCTTATCGATTTTGCCTTCCTCTACATAATGTACGGTGTGGTTGGGGATATCCTTCTTGCCGTTGTTGCCCCAGATCCTGCCGATCAGGTCTTCCACGGCACCGCCTGTGGCAGCGTTTACTGCGAAGGGGGCTGCTATTACCAGAACTGCGGCGGCCGCTGCTATCTTTATTCCTAAATGACTCGTCTTTGCACGAGTTTGACTTGTCTGTTTCATCATCTGTTCCTTTCTCGCTAAATATCTTTCCGAGAACACGTGGTCTTCGACTCCATCTGTTATTGAGTCAAATTCCTCGATGCTCATACCGGGTGCGGGAATGAATTCTTCATACTTTTTGCTCATCTTCTAAACTCCTTCGATATACAGGGTCAATTTCCTTTTGTGACAGATACTCTTTTGGTCTTACGCCTGGTCAAAGCTCTTACGCATCATCTTCTTGGCACGCTCATACCTTTTTCTGACATTTGCCTCTGTGATGTCGAGCTTTTCGGCAGTTTCCCGGACCGAATAATCGTGAATGACAAGGCAGTCCACGACATCGTAGTATTTGTCAGGAAGATTGTTCATGAGCGGTGTGCATTCTGCACCCGTGTCTTGATCTTCTTCGAGGTCAGTAAAGTTCGCATCGCTGATCTTTTCGAGATTATCAGAGAATGTAACGACCCTCATCTCGCCTTTTCTCTTGTTGTAGATGTTGATCGATGCATTCCTGATGACCGTTATTATGTAGCGCTTGCAATCGTCCGAATCTGCGTTTTCGAAATGGACCTTATGTTTGATAAGTTTTAAAAATGCGTCCTGTACGGCGTCTTCAGCCAGTGATTCGTCGTGCAATATGGAATAAGCCACGCGGTACATCTTCTGCTCATAGAGAGAATAACAGTCTTCTATGAAACTGATCTGCTTTCGGCTTGATGCCATCCTTGCTGCCTCCCTTGTCTTTTTTGAAAGTCCGACCGGGATCCCTTTGATCGTCCTTACACCCTATATAACAAACGGAAGTTCCGTTCTGTGACAAAATCTTACATCGATTGTACTATAACAGCCGTATGCTATAATTCAATCCTGCAAATGTAAGAAAAGAGGAGAAGAAATAAAGATGCGGAGCGAATCCTTTTCGCATAAGCTCGTGAGACTGGTATTACCCATCTCGCTTCAATACTTCATGTATTCGCTCGTCCCTGTATCGGACGCGGTAATGCTGGTCGCCCTGGATAAGGACGCCATGTCTGCCGTATCCTTGGCGGGTCAGGTCTTCTTCGTCTTTAATCTCTTTAACTATGCTCTCATGGCGGGCCTTTCGATGTTCGCTGCCCAGTACTGGGGCAAGGGTGACGTTAAGTCCATCGAAAAGCTCTTAGGCTATGTGACGCGCCTTGCGATCCCCGTTGCGATCATGTTCTTCTGTCTTGCAACATTCATGCCGGATTCCGTCATGAGGATATATACCCATGAAGAGGTCATAATAGCACGCGGCATCAACTATCTCCGCATAGTCAGCTTTGCTTATATCTTCGAAGGTGTGGCTCAGTTATATTCAGCGGTGTTGAAGAACACGGATCACGTAAAGATCTGCACCGGGATAAGCATCTCGATGGTCATCATGAATATCGTGTTGAACGCCGTGTTCATATACGGCCTCTTCGGCGCTCCTGCCATGGGCGAATCCGGCGCGGCTTTGGCAACATCCATATCGAGCCTCTACGGTGTTGCCGGGGTCATTATTGCCATGGTCCGCAAGTGTCCTGCCAGGATCAGGCTGTCCACGGTCATTAAGGCTGATATATCGATGCGGAAAGATTTCTCCAAATATTCTTCGGCCCTGCTCATCAACCAGATGTTCTGGGGCATCGGATTTACTCTGGTAACAGTAATAATCGGACATCTGAATGCCGATGTCATTGCGGCCAATGCCATCGCCGCAGTCGTCAAGGATCTGGCTTCATGCTTCTGCTGGTCTTTGGCTGACGGCGGAGCGATCATGGTCGGCAACGAACTCGGCGCCGGCAACCTCGAGCGCGGAAAGAAGTACGGTCAGAAGATCGTAAACCTTGCCATCATCACAGGCATCATTTTCGGTGCGGTCACGGCTTCCCTTGCCTATCCGATCGTAAAGCTCACAAACCTTAATCCGGAATCGTCACATTATCTGTTCTATATGCTTCTGATGTGTGTCTATTACATACTCGGAAGGTCCATCAATGCCGTGATCATCGGGGGCATCTTTGCCTCGGGAGGCGATACGAAGTTCGGCATGATCTGCGACCTTGTCACCATGTGGGTCTTCATAATCCCCGCGGGCGCCCTGGCGGCCTTTGTCTTCCATGCGCCGCCCCTTGTCGTCTATTTCATCCTGAACCTCGATGAGATGATAAAGATACCCGTGGTCTTCCATCACTTCAAGCAGTATAAGTGGGTCAAGAACCTGGTCGGCAGGGAGAATTAAACAAAATTGTTTGTTTTTAAAAATTTGTGACGATCGTTGTGATATGCGCTCTCCGTTGACGGAGAAACTTTTATTGAATGGTGTTGCAAAAATAAATCAAAATTGAAATACTTTTCAAATATTGACATATTGGTTAAATATGTTAGTATGATGAAAAAGATTCCTTTTTCGAGGTGATCAGTATGATATTTAATAAAAAATTATTCCTTGATAATCTTGATTTCTATATGAAAAGGAAATCAGTTAAGGCGAGCGAGTTAGAGGAAAAAGCGGGTGTAAGTAAGGGATATATATCAAGGATTAAAAAACCCGGAAATCAAACGGTTCCAGGGATTGATTTTATTTTATCACTATCTTCAGTCTTTGAAACTACTGTTGAGACTTTGTGTACGATTAATTGCTCTCGTTTATCAAATGATGAATGGTTTTATATTGAGTTGTTTAACAAGTTAATACACAAAACAAAGAATAAAGAAATAATTTGGCGAAGGAATACATTAAAAGATCTGATAAATCATAAATCTTCAGAGGTGATAGCAGAAGAGACATCTTTTATTCCTGATGTTTCATTTGAGTTTCTGGGAGGGAAAAAATATAAGTCCTCTTTTGAATATGGTGATTACAGATTTGCAAGCACCGAGGGTGATTTTTATTCATATTCTGTTGATGAGAATCACACACTTTGTATTGTAATGGTTAATCTTATTAGTGAAGAGGATAAAAGATTCGGTTTAGAGATGTTTATGATTTCTGATAACAAAAAGTCAAATGTATGTTGTTGTTCACCTTATTCTTTACAAGAATCCGATATCTTATTTGTTGATTTATATAATTTGGTTAAAGACTCGATTAACATAAACTGTATGGATCAGGAAACTAGAAAGATATTAACGGATTTAATAGAAAATAGTTAACAGTGGATTGTACAAAGTAAGAAAGGAGTGATGCTTTTGATTGAGCAAAATAAAAACGTATAACTGATTGCAGCAGTTATACGCTCTCTCAAAGAAAGATATAGTAAATCTCTCTAAGATACCAATAGATATTTTACTATAGTCTTTTCGCGAGAGCAAACATTTATCTTACAGGAAAAAAGCGTGAAAAGACGAGGTAAAAAATATGTTTACAAATCTAGCATATGTTCCTTGTCTGTCGTGTTTGGCAGGAGGGAACAATTATGGGAACAACTAAATCGGGAAGAGTACTAAATACAAAAGGATCGGCAGGTACAGCCAGCCAGTTTGCAGTTGTACATTCAAATGAAGGGGCTTATACCAAATCTCAAAAAGGGAAAAAAATAAGACTCATAAGCGGTGGACATGGTCAGGCTGGAATGAATGAATTAGACAAATACGGGATTGGATATAATATTGTAAAAACATATCCTAATGGTGTAAGAGTAGGAAACATACCTACTCATAAGAACAAAATGAAGCAAACCGGAACAGGGCAGGCTTGGTTCCCTAAGACATGGACAAGTAAAGATATAAAGCATGCTGGTGAACATGTTGCAAACCTAAAAGGAAATAGACATAAAAAAGATGGTGTTGCTGTATTTGGCAATTGGAAGGGTGTTCGAGTGGGAGTTATTAGAACAAATGGGAAAATAGCTACTATTTTTCCAGACTCAAAACAACCCCTTAATCATAAGAAAAGAGGTAACAAAAAATGAACAAAGAAAAGTTTAAGGAAATAATTAAAGAAAGAGTTAGGATTTCTGAGGAATGTTACGACGAATGGGATGAAGGAATAAAAAAATGTTGGAATCAAGAAATTGATATTCTTATAGAAGATATTCCGTCTACAATAATATTTCTCCAGAATGAGTGTACTGCTGATGAATTTTCATGGATAAGTGAGGTAATAGAAGATATTGCTGAAATAACTAACAGCCATGAATTTATAGATTGTTATAAGAATTTGATGAAGAAATTCCCGGAGGAATCTCAAAAATACAACATCTCTGGAAGTATTGAATATGCTGAGGCAGCATTACGTGAGGAGGGAAGAGATGTCTAAAAAAAGCAACACTTTGGTTGATGAAGGATTTCGTGTTTCGCTAATAGAAGATGCCTTCTTTGATGGAGATTTTGAAATCCCCCACATTAATGCCCCTTCAAAGATTATTATCCCGGAAGGAATGATTCCTTTTTCAATCAGAAATAGGAGTAAGGATTATAAAGACTTCGTTTGCTTTTACGAGCATGATGTATTTTTTAGAGAAATATTGACTGATACGGAGAGATATGTTGATGATCTTAAACGATTCCCGGGTGTGATTACACCGGATTGTTCCTTATATATCGATGCGCCGTTGTGTGTTCAAATCGCAGGTATATATCTAAACAGGGCGGTAGGTTATTATTTGTCTAAACAGGGAATATACACAGTTCCAAACATCAGATGGGGAGATGAAAGAACTTATTCAAATGTGTTGTTTAATGAAAAAGTAGCATTTCAAGGAGTTGAAAAACATAGCATAGTATCTATAGGAACATATGGTCAGATTAAGACCGCTGAATCAAAACGATATTTCAGAGAGGGTCTGATAGCTATGATAGAAGAACTCGAGCCAGAGCTGGTTTTAGTTTATGGTGCTATGCCGGATAAGATATTTGGTGATTTAAAGGATAAAACAAGGTTCGTTAGATTTGATGATTGGACGACAAGGGTAAAGCGAAAGTGAGCGTTCTTGCAATACATGTATTTTCTGTAGTTTTTTGTTTATACAGGACTGACAATTGTATGAATCTTGAATCTGTTGTCGATTTGCTCAAACAATAGGGGAGAGGTAATCCTTCTTATTATTGCCTTTATTATTTGATAACAGGCGGAATCGGACTTATAATCTTCCCGTGGATATAAAAATCTTACAAAGGAGATTTATTATGAAAACACTTAAGAGAATCGCAGCAGGCGTATTGGCCCTGACATTTTTACTCGGAATGACTTCCTGCGCAGGTGCGGGATCCAAGAAGAAGACAGGTCTTAAGATCCTTGATACACCTTATGCCGTAGAAGATTACGCAATGGCTATCAACAAGGAAAACGGGAACCTGAAGATCGCGATCGATCTGGCATTGAAGGAACTTACCGATGACGGTACGATCCCCAACATCATCAACAAGTACATCCCTTCCGACAAGAAGGTAGAGACCAAGAAGACAGAGGCTGCCACATATCCTGAGTTTACGACCGTTAAGGAAGGCAAGCTCGTCATGGCAACCAACGCATACTTCCCTCCTTATGAGTACTATGAGGGCAAGGAAGTAACAGGTATCGACGTTGAGATCGCTACGGCTGTCGCTGCCAAGCTTGGTCTTGAGCTCATCGTCGAGGATATCGAGTTCGACTCCATCATCGCAGGCGTTCAGGCCGGCAAGTACGATATCGGATGCGCAGGCATGACAGTAACGGAAGACAGACTGAAGTCCGTTAACTTCTCCACTCCTTATGCAACCGGTATCCAGTCGGTTATCGTAATGGAAGATTCCAAGATCACAAGCCTTGATGACCTTCTCGGCGGCAGCTACAAGGTTGGTGTTCAGTCCGGTACAACAGGTGATATCTACATGACCGATGAGGTTGGCGAAGACAGGATCGAGCGTTTTGCAAAGGGCAATGATGCCGTTATCGCACTGCAGTCCGGCAAGATCGATGCAGTCGTCATCGATAATGAGCCTGCCAAGGCTTTCGTTGCAGCAAGCAAATAAGCATTTAAACTGACAACCGGATCACAAAGAGCGGAAATATGGTCTTTATTTCCGCTCTTTTATTATTTACAATAATATAACTTCAAGAGAATTGTTCAAAAAGGACGGTCCAATGATCAGAGCAAGATTCTGTAAGAACTGCGGCTTCAAGGTTACGGGCGACGATCAGGTCTGCCCCTCCTGCAAAGCAACGCTTCCTGTGCTTGTTCAGGAAAACCCTGTGGGCAAGGCCAATAAGATCTTTCTTTTCGGCCTCTTATCCCTCATCCTGTTCTGGTTCCCGCTCGCGGGGATCGTTCTGGCCATCATCGCGCTCTGCTTCTGGACGGCGAACAACGGGATAGTCAGGAACATCGCCAAGGCCAAGACAGGAAGGATCCTTGCCATCATAGGGCTTATCTTTTCCATCGTAAGCAACGCTTTTACGATCCTTGTCATGTCGGTCGGAAATCTTTCCATCTGGGCTGAAGAGACCTGGGACGGAATAGTCAACTGGTTATACGATATCCCTGCCGACTTCGAAAACAATTTCATCACGGACGACCGCTACCAGTACATTTTCGAAGGCCTCGGGATCACTTTTGAAGTAACGATCCTGGCGGCCCTTCTGGGTATTGCCTTAGGCGTTATCGTTGCTCTCATCAGGTCTTCCTACGACACCCTGAAAGAAGAACTCAGGGGAGGTTTCGGCAAGAAGTTCCTGGCTTTCTTAAACAAACTCTGCGGACTCTATCTTACGGTCATAAGGGGAACGCCTGTAGTCGTTCAGCTCATGATCGCTTACTTCGTTATCTTCATATCTTCGAACAACAAGGTCCTCGTCGCAGTCTTAGCTTTCGGATTCAACTCAGGCGCTTATGTAGCCGAGATCATCCGCGGAGGCATCATGAGCATCGACAAGGGCCAGTTCGAAGCGGGACGTTCCCTGGGCTTCGGCTATGTCAGGACGATGGCTTTCATCATCGTGCCCCAGGCCTTAAAGGCAGTCCTTCCCGCACTCGCCAACGAATTCATCGTTCTCATCAAAGAGACTTCCGTATCAGGTTACATCGGACTCCAGGAGCTCACCAAGGGAGGAGACATCATCAGATCCAGGACCTACTCGGCATTCATGCCCCTTATCGCTGTAGCCCTCATCTATCTAGTGATAGTCATCTTCTTCAGTAAGCTCGTGTCTATCCTCGAAAGGAGGCTCAAGAAGAGTGAGCGCTGATAATCAGGTAATAATTTCCGTAAAGGATCTCAAAAAACACTATAACGACGGTGACATCAAGGCACTGGACGGCATAACGACGGATATCAAAAAGGGTGAAGTCGTTGTAATAATCGGACCCTCGGGCTCCGGCAAATCGACATTCTTAAGATCCCTCAATCTTCTGGAGCGTCCGACTTCCGGCACGATCACCTTCGAGGGTCAGGATCTTACGGATCCTTCTACCGACATCAATCTCTTAAGACAGAATATGGGAATGGTGTTCCAGCACTTTAACCTCTTCCCGCACCTTACGATCCTCCGCAACATGACCATAGCTCCCATGAAGCTTCACGGTCTTCCCAAGGAAGTTGCCGAGAAGAAGGCCAAGGAATTACTTGCCAGAGTAGGGCTCGAAGACCGCGCTTCCTCATATCCCTCGCAGCTTTCGGGCGGTCAGAAGCAGAGGATCGCCATCGTCAGGGCACTGGCAATGGACCCGGATGTTATGCTTTTCGATGAGCCCACATCTGCTTTGGATCCCGAGATGGTCGGCGAAGTCCTGGATGTCATGAAGGAGCTCGCCAAAGAAGGCATGACCATGGTCGTCGTTACCCATGAGATGGGTTTTGCCAGGGAAGTAGGCTCGCGCGTCATCTTCATGGATGACGGCGTGATAGTCGAAGAAGGCACTCCCGAGGAGATCTTCAACAACCCCGATAACGACAGGCTCCGCTCCTTCCTCGCGAAAGTTCTCTGAGATGGAACTGCAGGTAATAGACCAGCCCTTATCCGTATGCAAGATCAGCGACATCAGCATGGCTGACCTTTCTTCAGATATATATTTCATCGGCAAGACTGATGAAGAGATCTCCCTTGTATGCTCCTCAGGTTCTGTTCCTGCTGAGACCCTTGAGCGCGAAGACGGCTGGAGAGCTTTCAGGATAAAAGGCACTCTGGATTTCTCGCTCGTAGGGATCCTTTCGAAGATCTCGAAAATATTGGCTGATAATGTTATAGGGATATTTGCCGTCTCCACTTACAACACTGACTATATCCTTGTGAAAGAGGAGAATTTTGAGCGTGCTCTGGCTCTTCTTGCTGATGCAGGATATTCGATTTCTCAAGATTGATTGCAAAAAACAGGCCAAATGGTAGCAGTAACTGCTACCAAAATAACAATTTACTGCTACCAAACCACCTTTTCAGCAATTGGTAGCACTAAACTGACAAATTGGTAGCAGTAAGTGCTACCAAAAAGGCGTTTTACTGCTACCGACAAATTGGCAAACAAAAAGGGCCGCTCCCGGAGGAACGGCCCTTAAGTATTTACTGATTAAGTCTATCAGGACTTCTCGAGTGCGAGCGTTCTTGTTGTGATGTCGCAGACTTCGGAAGGTCCGTAGTACTGGATAGCGCCCGGATAAGTAAAGCATGTCTCAACAGCCCACTTCTCACGGTTAGCGCAGAAGTACTGGAAAGGCTTGCCGTCGAGCTCTACCAATGCCTTGCGGATAACCGGCTTGTCCTCACCGTTTCTTCTTTCCATGTTCATCATCTTTGTGATAGGCATACCGCCTGCAACCCACTCTTCAGCGGGCTTGCTGATGTTGGAAACCTTGGAAAGGTAACCTGTGAAACCATACTGGATCAGCATGAAAGCGTTGAAGCCCAGGGAGTAGCAGTAGTCTGCATCGAAGTTGGAAGGGAAAGCGCAGCGGCCTTCGTAGCCGAAGAAGTGGTGCTGGGCACCGAACTTGCCCTTGTATGTGCCGGCAGCCTTTCTCTTAGCGAGCTCAGCCTTTACCATCTCGGAGAAGAGCTTCTCGGACTCGATGAGGGAAACCTGAACGTTGCCGTGAGGGTCACGCTCGAGGAAGAGCTGCTGCTGGATGCCTGCAGGAAGGATATCGAAAACCTTGAAAGAAGCATCTGTAAGGCCTGCCTTGATGAACTCGTATTTTGCGTTCCAGTCGGGGAGAGCGTTGAACTGCTCTGTCTTTTCGCCTGCGAGGAGCTCGTTGATCTCAGCGATGAGAGCAGAGAACTCGGGAACGAACTCTACGATACCCTCGGGGATGATCGCAACACCGAAGTTCTCGCCGTTGTTGCCGCGGGTCTCGACTGCATCTGCGATGTAGTTTGTGATCTCGGCAAGGGACATCTTCTTTGCTGCAACTTCCTCACCGATGAGGCAGATGTTGGGCTGTGTCTCAAGTGCGCACTCGAGTGCAACGTGGGAAGCGCTGCGGCCCATGACCTTGATGAAGTGCCAGTACTTCTTTGCGGAGTTGGCGTCTCTCTCGATGTTGCCGATGAGCTCGGAATATGTCTTTGTAGCTGTATCGAAGCCGAAAGAAGCCTCGATGTCCTCGTTCTTGAGGTCACCGTCGATCGTCTTGGGGCAGCCTATAACCTGAACGCCTGTGTTGTTGGCAGCCATGTACTCAGCAAGTGTTGCTGCGTTTGTGTTGGAGTCGTCACCGCCGATGATGACGATAGCCGTAAGGCCGTTCTTCTTTGCGTTCTCTGCAACGATAGCGAACTGCTCGGGTGTCTCGAGCTTTGTTCTGCCGGAACCGATGATGTCGAATCCGCCTGTGTTCCTGTATGCATCGATGAATGCATCGTCGAACTCTACGAAGTTGTTATAGAGAAGTCCGTCGGGACCGCCCTTGAAGCCGAGGAGGACATTGTCCTTGTCTGTAGCCTTCAGAGCGTCGTAAAGTCCTGTGATGACGTTATGTCCGCCGGGAGCCTGTCCGCCTGAGAGGATAACACCGACTACCTGCTTCTTGGCAGGAGATGTGTTCTGGCCCTTAGCGAAAGTGATCTCTTTCTTACCGTATGTGTTGGGGAAGAGAGCTGCGATCTTGTCCTGATCTGCAACGCTCTGTGTGGGAGCACCCTCGTTAACGCAGATCTCTGCGATACCGTTTCTTAACATTCCGGGAAGCTTAGGGGTGTACTCGTATCTTGCTTTTTGAAGTGGTGATAATTCCATGAGACAAACTCCTTTGATTAATTGTAGGGTCCTGCCCGAAAAGGTCTCCTTTTCGAGCGCACGGCTATTGTAGCACATTAATAAGAAATATTCACTTTACATTATCGACTAAAGATGTAAACGAAAAACGGGCTCAGTTGGGCATTTGTTTTCGGGGCAAAAAGGTGAGGTCTTTCTTTCCCTTTTCCAGCCTGGATCCGGGTAAGAAAACAGCTTCAATAACAGGGTTATTGTCTTTAATGCTTCCATAATATATAATCCTCTTTACGACGTTGTCCCGGGAAGTGCCCGGGAGTGCATGTCGAATACAAGATAAGGACATTGATTATTATGGAAAGAGAAGAGTTCCTTAAGGTTTACCGCCACTCGCTGGCACACATTCTGGCTAAGGCCGTTTTCGAGATCTTCGGAACCGATACACAGATCGCTATCGGACCTCAGATCGACGACGGCATGTACTATGATTTCGCATTGCCCCGTCCCGTAACAGAGGAAGACTACAAGACCATCGAGGACAAGATGACCGAGATCCTGAAGCGCAAGGAAGACTGGCGAAGAGAAGAGATCTCCAGGAATGATGCGCTCGAACTGTTCAAGGATCAGAAGTACAAGGTCGAGATCATTCAGGATCTGCCGGAGGACGAACTTCTCACTATATACCGCACGGGTGACGATTTCGTTGATCTCTGCCGCGGCCCTCACGTAGAGAATTCACGTGATCTTCTGTCTGTGGCTTTCAAGGTCAAGGGTACATCCGCAGCTTACTGGAGAGGCGATTCCACCAAGGATACCCTCACGAGGATCTATGTCTTTGCTTTCCCTTCGAAGGACGAGCTCAAGGCTCACCTTGCATGGCTCAAGGAAGCTATGGAGCGCGACCACAAGAAGATCGGTCTGCAGCAGGATCTCTTTATGTTCCAGGATACGGCTCCCGGCATGCCTTACTGGCTGCCCCGCGGATGGACGATGTACCGCCAGCTCATAAGCTACTCCCGCGAACTTCAGGATAAGCATAACTATCAGGAGATCTCCTGCCCTCTGATCAACAACAAGAAGCTCTGGCTCATCTCGGGCCACTGGGCACACTATGTTAATAACATGTTCCTCATCCCGGGCCTTTCCGAAGGAACGAAAGCTGATGACGAGGTCGAGCAGGACCAGTCAGCAGGCCCCGACTTCGATCTTGAGAGCATTGACACGATGGCTGCTAAGCCCATGAACTGTCCTAATGCCATGATGACATATAAGAGAACGGTACACTCCTACAAGGAGCTCCCTATCCGTTACTCCGAGATCGACGTTCTCCACCGCAAGGAGAAGTCAGGACAGATGAACGGTCTTTTCCGTGTTCAGGAGTTCAGACAGGACGACGACCATACTTTCGTAACGGAAGACCAGATCGAGTCCGAGATCGAGGACATCATGAACCTCGCTGATGAGATCTACAACACATTCGGTCTCACATACAAGGCTGAGTTCTCCACGAGACCTGATGACTTCATGGGTGACATCGAAGTCTGGAACAGGGCAGAGGCTTCCTTGAAGAAGATCCTCGACAAGAAGTACGGCGAGGGCAACTACGAGATCAACGAGGGTGATGGTGCATTCTACGGCCCGAAGATCGACCTGCAGATCAAGGACGCTCTCGGCAGAGAGTGGCAGTGCGGCACGATCCAGCTCGACTTCCAGCTGCCTGCAAACTTCGGCCTCACATACGTTGACAAGGACAATTCCCAGAAGATGCCTGTCGTTATCCACCGCGCGATCTTCGGTTCATTCGAGAGATTCATCGGTATCATCACAGAGCACTTCAAGGGTGCTTTCCCCTTCTGGATGAGCCCTGCCCAGGTAGGCATCGTTCCGATCAGAGAAGAGCACAACGAGTTTGCCCGTGACATCGAAAATCTCCTCGAATACAACGGCATCCGTGCCGAGGTGGATCTGTCGCCCAAGAACATGAACGACAAGATCAAGAACTTCCGTAACCTCCGTGATCCTTACATCCTGGTCATAGGGGACAAGGAAGTCGAGTCCAAGACCGTATCCGTCAACATCCGCGGAGTCAAGGTCCAGCTCCACGACATCCCCGTAGACACCTTCGTTGAGGTCTGCAAGAAGATGAATGCAGAGAGGACAAGAGACCTCATCACCGAGATGTGATGGCTTAAAAACGCCTGTCAGGACCGCCCTCCGGGGCGGTCTTTTTGTTGCATTCCCGATATTGCTGCCTGATGGCAGCTTTTATTTTGTGTCAAAATCGCTCATATTATTTCGCATTTAAAGGAAATTAATGTAACAGGCGCGACAAAGGTCAAAATCGTGTTATTATGTTCCTCGTATATTACAGATAAAGAAGGTTTTGTTATGCCAGGCGACAAGAAACTGTTACTCATCATCAATCCCGGATCGACTTCCACGAAGGTCAGTCTTTTCGAAAACGAGACCAGCCTCTTCGAAAAGAGTCTTTTCCACGATGCGGATGAACTGCTGAAATATCCCCATGTCAACGATCAGGTCCCGATGAGGGTCAAGGTCATCCTCGACATGCTCGCTGAGGAAGGCTACGATCCCGCATCCATAGATGCTTTCGTCGGAAGGGGCGGAAGCGCATGCACCCAGCCGGGCGGCATCACTGCTATAGATGTAAGGCTCTATGAAGACACTGTCGCGGCAGTCGGAGGTTCCGAGCACCCTGCCAAGCTCGGCGTAATGATCGCATGGAATTTCGCCTGCAAGTATAACAAGCCCGCATATACGCTGAACCCCACGAATGTCGATGAATACTGCGATTACGCAAGACTCACCGGTATCAGGGGCGTATACAGGGTTTCCCATTCCCACGTGCTCAACCAGAAGGCTGTTGCCGAGTATCACGCGAAGAAGATGGGAAAGAGATATGAAGACTGCAACTTTATCGTCGCTCACATCGACGGAGGCATAACCGTATCTGCCCACGAACACGGCCGTATGGTCGACGGCAACATGGGTGCCGACGGCGAGGGCGCATTTACGCCGACCAGGATCGGATCCGTTCCCGTTCTGGCTCTGCTCGACTATATAGAAGAACATTCGATCGAAGATGTCAGGCTCCGCTGCTCCAGGGCCGGCGGATTTGTCGACCTTTTCGGTACGGCAAATTCCGACACGATCCATGAGCTGGTCGATTCCGGCGACAGGAAGGCGACTCTGGTCTGGAATACCATGATCTACCAGATCTGCAAGATGATCGGCGAGATGAGCTGCGTTCTCTGCGGAAAGGTCGACGGGATCCTCCTTACCGGCGGACTTATGAGATTTGACGATGTTTTCGAAGGTATCAAGGAGAGATGCGGATTCATCGCACCCATAAGCGTATATCCCGGTGAGATGGAGCAGGAGGCTCTGGCACTTCCCGCGCTTGCCGTCTTAAGAGGAGAGAAGAAGGTTCAGACCTATTCGGGCCACAATGTCTGGAACGGTTTTGAGGGCGTTGAGTTCTGATAACGGAGGAAAAAGTTATGAGCATGATAGAAAGAGTCAAGGCTAAGGCCGCAAGTGACATAAAGAAGATCGTCCTTCCCGAAGGTGACGAGGAGCGTACCGTTAAGGCGGCTGCCATCCTCAAGGCTGAGGGTCTGGCTGAGCCCGTCCTGATCGGAGATCCCGCTAAGGTCAAGGCTGTGGCTGAAAAGACCGGAGCAGACATTACTGGGATAGCGATCGAAGATCCCGCGACAAGCCCCATCGTTGCAGAGTATGCCGAAGCCCTCTACGAGATCCGCAAGAACAAGGGCGTTACCCACGAGGATGCCTTGAAGCTCGTAAAAGATCCCATGTATTACGGCATCATGATGGTCAAGACCGGCGATGCTGACGGACTGGTATCCGGTGCTGTCCATACGACCGGAGACATGCTGCGTCCCGCATTGCAGATAATCAAGACCAAGCCTGAGATGAAGATCGTATCTTCATCCTTCCTCATGGACTGCCCCAACAAGTCGCTGGGCGAGGACGGTCTCCTTGTCTATGCCGACTGTGTGGTAATGCCCGCGCCCACTGCAGAGGAATTAGCATACATAGCCATCGCTGCCGCCGACACGGCAAAGAGGCTCTGCGGATTTGCCGAGCCCCGCGTGGCATTCCTGTCTTTCTCGTCCAAGGGATCGGCAAAGCACGATTCCGTTACGAAGATCCAGGAGGCAGTTGCCATAGCACATGAGCTGGCACCTGACCTGCTCCTTGACGGAGAACTCCAGTACGATGCCGCGATCGTTCCCGAGATCGGTGCCTCCAAGGCGCCCGGAAGCCCGGTCGCAGGCAGGGCGAATGTCCTTATATTCCCTGATCTGCAGGCAGGAAACATCGGATATAAGATCACCCAGCGCGTGGGCGGAGCGGACTGCTTCGCAGTGCTCCAGGGACTTAATATGCCCTGTAATGACCTTTCGCGCGGCTGTTCTGTCGAAGACATAGTAAATACCGTTGCCATGACCGCTGTTCAGGCTCAGATCTGATCCTCAGGATTTAGGATTTCTGTTATATTCCTTTTTCGGGTATAATAGAAGAAGGGTGAAAAGGTTCCTTCAGAGGAGGTCTGACGATACCTGTTTGTTCGGCTTATCTGGCTTGACCGGACAATAGGACCGCATAAGAGAAGGACAGAGGTATGAACAGCATAAAAGCCCTTAACGGCAGATCTAAGCGCTTTCAAGGTTGCGCGGCATTTACGTTGACCGTATTGGCCGTTGCCTTTATATCCGCGTTCGCCATATTGCTTTCGGCAGGCAGCAGATCCTTTGTTAATGCCTCTGATGATGCCTTATCCCGAAAAGATCCGCAGATAGTTAACCCGACTGATGACGGAAACGGTTATTCCGCCATCCTTTATGATATCGGTTCGGGCCTTCCGACCTCCGAAGCCAATTCGGTGCTGGTCACGAGCGAAGGTTCGGTATGGATAGGCGGTTACAGCGGACTTATCCGTTACGACGGAAATGATTTCAGCAGGATCGAAGGCAATTCGTCCATAGCAAGTGTTATCTCCCTTTATGAGGATTCCAAGGGGCGCCTTTGGGTCGGAACGAACGATTCGGGAGCGGCAGTCCTGATAGACTGGGAATTCACGTTGTTTAACAGGGATGACGGGCTTAAGTCGCTCTCAGTCCGTGATATAACTGAAGATCACGAAGGAAATATATATCTCGCAACTACCGAAGGCCTTTATTACATAGATACGGATCTTGAACTCCATACGGTGGAATCCTCCAGGCTTGAGAATGCATATGTCCGCTCGATCAAGACCGGCACAGACGGCCTGATCTACGGAGTTACCCTGGATGATGCCGTTTTTACGGTCAGGGACTGCAGGCTTTTAAACTACTATGACGTATCCAATATCGTGGATGAACAGATCAGAGCAGTGATCCAGGATCCCGCCGATCCGGCTCAGTTTTATATAGGAACCGAAGGTGAAGTGATCTTCCATGTGGAGCTGGATGACGAGGGATTCAAGAAAACCGGTGAGATCCCCACATGGAATCTCAGATATGTTAATTACATGGGCAATGTGGGAGGCAAGATCTGGATATGCGGAAACGACGGTTTCGGCTATTTGGAGGACGAAAGATACCGTGCCGTTAAGAATACTCCCATGAACGAATCCGTGGAAAAGATCTGTTCCGATTATCTCGGCAACCTCTGGCTCGCTTCATCCAAGCAGGGCGTTATGAAGATCGTTCCGAATTCGTTTACGGATATCTACTGGCAGTACCGCCTGAAAGAAGAAGTCGTTAATTCGACATGTATCTATAACGGCAAACTTTTCGTCGGTACGAATACCAACGGTATAAGGGTCCTGTCGAACGGGCAATCCCTGAAATATATTCCCGTAAAGGAACTCATCCGTAAGGGGACCACTGACAAGGCTGACAGGAACCTGATCGACATGCTGTCAGATTGCAGGATCAGGAGCATTTCGGAGGACTCTGAAGGAAACCTCTGGATATGTACCTTCAACGAAGATTACGGCCTGGTCAGGTTCAAGGATGAAAGCGTAACATATTTCACCAAGGATGACGGGCTGCCGTCTGACCGTATAAGGACGATAGATGAGATAAGCCCCGGAAAATACATCATCTGCTGCAGGGGCGGTGTTGCCATCATGGAAGACGGCAAGATAACCAGAGTCTATGATGAGGCCGACGGCATAAAGAATACTGAGATCCTTACCTGCTGTGAGTTCGCTGACGGAGAGTTCCTCATCGGAACGGACGGCGGCGGCATATTCTGTCTTAAAGACGATAAGATCGTCCCGATAGGGATAGAGGACGGCTTGAGCTCCGAGATAATCCTGAGGATCAGGAAAGACAACTCCCGTCCCATCGTATGGATAATCACCAGTAATTCACTGGCTTACATGACGGAGGACCACAAGATCACCGTCCTTGACCGGTTCCCTTATTCCAATAACTTTGACGTTTACGAGAATACTCTCGATGAACTCTGGGTCGTGGCGAGCAACGGTCTTTATGTTGCCAAGGCGGATGACCTTCTTGACGGCGGAGACATTAACGCTCTCTTCTACGGAAGTGATAACGGCCTGCAGAATCTGCCGAATTCGAATTCCTACTCGGCACTTACTGATGAAGGTGATCTTTATCTTTCAGGTCTGACGGGCATATCCAAGATCAATATCAACAAGGAATACATGAGCGTTGGCGACTTCAAGGTCTCGATCCCCTATATCCTTGCTGACGGAGAGAAGGTATTGCCAGGCAAGGACGGTGTTTACACGGTGCCGGCTGACACGAACAAGGTCTCCATACCTCTCAATATCTATACCTATTCTCTCATGAACCCTTATGTCAGTTACAAGCTGGAGGGAGTTGACAGGACGGAGACTACTCTGAAGAGGACCGAACTTGTCCCGATCGATTACACGAACTTAAGGGGCGGAAGATATACCTTTGATATCAGGATCAACGATCCCAGGGACCTGTCCAACAGACAGGATACTTTCATGATAGAAAAGGAAAAAACCTTGCTCGAAGAGACCTGGGTCCGTTTCCTTATCGTTGCTCTGGCCCTGTTACTGATCCTTATGGGCGTTGAGCTTTTCGCCAATTACAAGACCCGTAAACTCCAGGAAAAAGAGAAAGAACAGAGGATCCTCATCCGTGAGATGGTCGAGGCCTTCGCCAAGATGATCGATATGAAGGACCGTTATACCAACGGTCACTCCACACGTGTTGCCCAGTTCACGGCCCTTCTGACCCGCGAGCTCGGTTACGATGAGGATACGGTCGAAAAGAACTACAACATCGCCCTTCTCCACGATATCGGCAAGATCGGTATCCCGCCGGAAGTCCTCAACAAGGACAGCAAGCTCAACGATGAGGAATATGAGATCATCAAATCCCACAGCACCAAGGGTTATGACGCGCTTAAGGACATCAGCATTATGCCCGAGCTTGCGACCGGTGCGGGCTGCCACCACGAGCGCCCCGACGGCAAGGGCTATCCCAAGGGTCTTAAGGGATATGAGATCCCGAGAGTTGCCCAGATCATCGCCGTAGCTGATACATTTGACGCGATGTATTCAGACAGGCCATACAGGAAGCATATGCCCATCAAGAAAGTCATGGGGATCATGAAGGAAGCTAAGGGCACCCAGCTTACAGAAGATGTCGTCGATGCATTCCTGAGTCTGGTCGAAAAGGGTGAGATCAAGCCTTTTGATGATGATATCGAGGTATAAGATGGATACCGAAAACATAAGGGTCGACGCGAAGTCAGTTTCCTTCAGGGGTATCGACAGGGACGGCTGTTATCAGTTCCTCGGGATCCCTTTCGCAAAGGCGCCTGTCGGAGACCTTGCTTTCAGAAGGCCCCTTCCTTATGAATTCGGCGGCGGAACATACGATGCCATAAGGGGCAAGGCCAATCCGGTCCAGATCAGGGGACACCGCAATATCGCCTGCATGGACGAGGACTGCCTCTACCTTAATATATTTATTCCAAAGGAAGGGCCGGACGGCAAAGATGAATTTCCGGTCATAGTCTGGTTTTACGGCGGATCCTACAACACCGGCGGTTCCGGCCTTGAAGATGAAAACAGGGACGATCTTGTATGGGAGATGTCCTTTTTCGCAAAACAGACCAGGTCCATCGTCGTTACATTTAACTACCGTCTTAACGCATACGGCTTTATGTATCTTCACGGTCTCGACCCTGAAAGGTTCGATTCCGATATAGGCCTTTACGACCAGATCGCTGCCTTAAAGTTTGTCAAAGAAAACATCGGGGCATTCGGCGGCGACCCCGGCAACATAATGTGTGCAGGCCAGTCTGCCGGAGCTGCGGCGATCCTTGCGCTCGCAGGCTGCAAAGAGGCCGAAGGATTGTTTACCAAAGCCTTCATGCAGTCTCCTAACGCGGGTCACTTCTGGTCTCCGGAGGAGGCAGCAAAGATCTGCAGGAGATCGTTGAAATTCATGGGCGCTGATCCTGATGATGCAAAGAGCATATTCTCCCTGACCCGGGATGAGGTGATAGACGGCTGCAACCGCATGAAGAAGCTCTTCTACCAGAAGGGCATAATGACCTGCCCTTATTCCCCCGTCATCGACGGCGAACTCCTGAAGAAGATGCCTGTCGAGGCTGTCAGGGACAAAGACATAAAGATAGTCATCGGGAACAATTCCGAAGATGCATATATGTTCACCAGGGCCTTTTCCGATCCCCTGATGCCTTTCCTGTCATGGCTCCTCAAGGTCAAGCCGAAGAAAGACATGCAGGGCACATACAGGCAGCGCCTGGTATCCGCCATGACTGATGAACTCTACCGGGATCACATCATGGACATTGCCTCCAACTACAAAGGACATCTTTGGGTATATGAATATTCTTTTGTTACGGATGAGATGAAGAGGGACGGTATCCCGGCAATGCATACGGTCGAACTGTCTCCCCAGTTCGGGATAACTGACGAATACTGCGATCCCAATGCCCCTGAGACCAGGAGGGCGGGCGATGCTTTCCGGAAGATCTACAAAGATCTTGCATATGACACGATGTCATATCCCGAATATAAGGAAAGTCATGCTAAAATAGTTATCCGCTAGATAATCCTGAAAGAGATAAGTTCATGAGAAGTTTTGTTAGCAGTTCCAGTGATTCGGGAAGAAGAGTCGTGGCTTTGTGCCGGGACCGCTTCGGCCTGAGCTCGTCCGATGTTTATAAAGCGCTTAAGAAGAAGGACATAAGGATCGACGGCAAAAAGATATCTTCGGATATGGAAGTCGCCGAAGGCCAGACTGTCGAAGTATGGCTTCCCGATTCCGCTTTCGGCAAAGAGAGTCAGCCTCAGGCAAAGAAAGAAAAGGATTATGAAGTGGTCTACGATTCTGACCGCATCCTTATCGTCAACAAAGCCCAGGGCATAGCCGTGCACCCGGGTGCCGGGATAAAAGGATCCACCCTGATAGATGAGCTCAGGAAGGATTTTGCCTGCCCGGATCTTGCCCTCTGCCACCGTCTGGACATGAATACCGGAGGCCTTCTCATGTGCGCCAAGGACAAGAAGACTCTGGAAGATGCCCTGACACTGCTTAAGAGCGATAATGCGCACAAGCGTTACCGCGCCCTTGTGCTGGGAGTTCCCACGGAAGGATATGAGATAAGATGCTTCGACGGAACGGTCATGAACTGTCTGGAATCCTATATGGAGAAAGCTCCTGACGGCAGGGTCTACGTCCACGACAATAAGACGCCCAAGTCCCAGAAGGCTGTAACCCTTTACCGCGTCATCGATGTTTACGACAGCCCCGCAGGTCCCCTGTCGGATATAGAGGTCGAACTCGTGACGGGAAGGACCCACCAGATCAGGGCCCAGATGGCTTATATCGGCTGTCCCGTGGCAGGCGACGGCAACTACGGCAAGGGACAGATCATGAGACAGATCAAGGCTCCTGACGGCGGCAAGGTCCGTTACCAGCAGCTTTTCGCAACATCACTGACCTTCGGGAAGATCGACAGGAGCAGCAGATGCTCCGAACTTTCGGGCAGGAAATTTAACGCAGATCCCGACTTTGCGGTTAAATTCACGAGATAGTGTATAATTAGACAGACCCGGACAGGAAGGGACAAAGGAAAGAAATGGCAGATAAAAGACCTATAGGCGTATTTGATTCAGGTATCGGCGGACTTACGGTCCTCCGGGAGATCTGGCGCGCCACGCCTTCGGAGGGGACCATATATTTCGGTGACAACAGCCGCACGCCCTACGGAACCAAATCCGCTTCCACAGTCAGGAAATATTCGCTTCAGAATCTCAAGTTCCTTGAGACATTCGACGTCAAGATGATCGTTATCGCCTGCAATACGGCGAGCGCATATGCATACGAGGAAGTTGCAAAGCATGCCAAGGTCCCGGTGGTCGAAGTAATAACCCCCGGTGCGGATGCCGCATGCAGGGCGACAAAGAACGGCCGGATTGGAATAATCGCAACGGGCGCCACCGTAGGCACCGGCGTTTATAAGGATGCAATAACGGCAAGGGCGAAGGATCTTGCTGATGAGGGCATCAATGCGGAAGCCCTTAAGGATATTAAGATCTTCCAGAAGGCCTGCCCGATGTTCGTATCTCTCGCCGAAGAAGGCTGGTGGGATAACGAGATCGCAAGGATGACCGCCGGGGAATACCTGGAGCCTCTTAAGGCAGAAGGGATCGATACCCTTGTCCTGGGCTGCACCCATTATCCCCTCCTCGCGAAAGTCATCGGCGAGGTCATGGGACCTGATGTAAAGCTGATCAATACCGGTGTCGCAGTCGCGGGTACCGTCAAGGATATACTGGAGAAGAACCTTCTGGGATCGGATGAGACAGATCCTGTGCGCAAGTTCTACACGAGCGATGATCCTGCCATGTTCGAGCAGGTGGCATCGCCCTTTCTCGGACAGGGTCTTCCTTCGGGAACCCTTCATGTCACTACCGACAGGTACGAGGTCTGATCCATGGATAGATGTCTGTTCGAGATAAAGTCGGGTACGGCTGATAAGGCATACACATGCCCCGGAACTTATGAGGAAGATGACAAGTTCATCACCATGAACTGGACCGAGAAGGGTGAGGATTCCGACAAGGTCGTTTTCGAAGTAAGCTGCGACAAGTCCACGGGACGCACCGTTTCCAGGAGGAAAGGCGATATCGCCGCCGTTCTGGCTTTTGAGCCGGGCAGGGAGACTGCTACAGTCTATAAGACTCCGTACGGGGATATAGACATGGTCATAAAGACCCATTATGTCAATCTTCCGACACTTATGAGCCCTGCTCTGGAGATCAGTTACGAGATAGACGGACAAAAAAATCTTTTTTCTGTCAAAAGGCTCTTGCAAAACTCAAAGAATTAATGTATTATTCCAAAGCACGCCATTTTCGGGCGGCAATATTTTGATGATTATAAAATAACGATTATATACGGAGGTGAAGATATATGGCACATCCCAAGCGTAAATGGTCCAAGGCCAGGACAGGAAGCCACAAGAGCAACTGGAAGCTTATCATGCCGAATTTTGTAGAATGCCCCCAGTGTCACGCCAAGATGCTTCGCCGTGTGGCCTGCAAGAATTGCGGATATCTGGACGGCAAGCAGGTGCTTAAAGTCGGCGAAGAGATCTGATCTTAAGATAATGACTACAAGTGAGGCAGTTCCTGGCATAAGGTGCTGCCTTTTTTGTTGAAAGAACATCGGAAGGAAGGCAAAGCTATGAGCAAACCCGTTGTCGCGATCGTAGGACGCCCGAATGTCGGCAAGTCCAGCCTCTTTAATGCGCTCTACGGCGAGAGGATATCCATAGTCCATGACACTCCCGGCGTCACCCGGGACAGGATATACGCGCAGGCGACATGGCGTGAGCGCGAGTTTCTCATGATCGATACGGGCGGTATCGAGCCCGAATCGGACGACATCATCCTGAAGAACATGCGCCTTCAGGCTGAGATCGCCATCGAGACAGCCGATGTCATAGTATTCATGTGCGACCTGAAGACGGGTGTCACGGCAGCTGACGAGGATATCTCGGTCATGCTCCGCAAGGCTCAGACTCCGGTCGTCCTGGCGGTCAACAAGGTCGATAAGGTCGGTGATCCGCCGCCGGAATTCTATGAATTCTATAATCTCGGAATGGATACCGTCATCCCCGTGTCAGCAGCCCACAGGCTGGGTCTGGGAGACCTGCTTGATGCGGTTTTCGAAAACTTCCCCGAAGAGAATGAAAATGAAGAAGACGACGGTACTGTCAGGGTCGCTCTCATAGGACGCCCGAATGCCGGCAAATCCTCCCTTTCCAACACCATGCTGGGACAGGACAGGAGCATCGTTTCCGATATTGCGGGTACCACGAGGGATTCGATAGACTCCGAGATAGAGAATAAATACGGTAAGTTTACGATCGTCGATACTGCCGGCATGCGCAAGAAGGGCAGGATCGAGGACGAGATAGAGAAATATTCCATGGTCAGAGCCCTTGCGGCAGTCGACAGGGCAGACGTATGCATAGTCCTGATCGATGCGTCAGTCGGCATAACCGAGCAGGACACCAGGGTTGCGGGCATCGCCCACAATGCCGGCAAAGGCTGCATCATCGCCATCAACAAGTGGGACCTGATCGAAAAGGAGACCGGTACATTGGAGGGCATGGAGAAGATCGTAAGGGACAAGTTCGCCTTTATGGATTATGCCCCCATCCTCTTCATATCAGCCAAGACCTCCCAGCGCGTGGATAAGCTTTTCGAGACGATCGTCAAGGTCAACGAGAACAGCAGCAAGCGCCTTACCACGGGTGTCTTCAACGACATGCTCGCCGAGGCCATCATGCAGGTACCGACACCTCAGGACAAGGGCAAGCACCTCAAGATCTACTACGGGACACAGGTTGCGGTCAAGCCTCCGACCTTCGCGCTCTTCGTCAACGACAAGGAACTGTCGCATTTTTCTTACGAGCGTTATATCGAAAACCAGATCCGCCGCAACTTCGGATTTGAAGGCGTTCCCATCAGGCTCTATCTCCGCAACAAGAACGAGCCCTCGTAACGCGCGCGAGTGTAATAAGGACATAAGCCAAAGAAAACCCTAATTTTGTGAAAATTGCGAGAGGAAACGCACGCCTCTTAGTAGTTAAATAATAAAGGCAAAAAATCAGATAATAGACACGCACAGTTTGAGGAGAACATCCATGGCAGTAACAAAGATCGAAAACATGAGGAATATAGCCATCATCGCCCACGTTGACCACGGAAAGACGACCATCGTCGATTCCATGCTTAAGCAGGCAGGGATCTACCGTGAGAACGAGCAGGTCGTTGAGCAGGTCATGGACAGCAATGACCTCGAAAGGGAAAGAGGCATCACGATCCTCGCAAAGAATACTGCCATCGATTACAAGGGAACAAGGATCAACATCGTTGACACCCCCGGCCACGCTGATTTCGGCGGTGAGGTCGAGCGTGTCCTCAAGATGGTAGATGCCGTTCTTCTCGTAGTAGACGCTTTCGACGGTCCCATGCCCCAGACGAGATTCGTTCTGAGGAAGGCTCTCGAGATGAAGCTCAAGCCTATCGTATGCATCAACAAGATCGACCGTCCCGACGCAAGACCCGTACAGGTCGTCGACATGGTGCTGGATCTTTTCATCGAGCTCGGCGCTGACGAAGACCAGCTCGAATTCCCCATCGTTTACACATCAGCCAAGACATGTATCGCAACTGATGACCTCAAGCTTTTCGAGTCCGGCGAGGCCAAGGACTTCGAGCCTCTCCTCAATGCAGTCGTAGAGAACACGCCCTGCCCTGAGGGAGACCCGGAAGCACCCCTCCAGCTCCTCGTATCCAACATCGATTCCGACCCCTATATCGGCAGGATAGCAGTAGGAAGGATCGAAAGAGGCGTCATCAAGCAGGGAGACCCCGTTGCGGTCATGACATACGGTGATGAGACCCGCCGCAATGCAAGGATCGTCAAGCTCATGAGATTCCACGATCTCGGCAGGGAAGAGATAGCAGAAGCTTCCATCGGTGAGATCGTATGCGTTGCAGGTATCCCCGAGATCAACATCGGCGATACGATCTGTGATTATGCCGACCCCGAGCCTCTTCCTTTCGTTGACATCGACGAGCCTACCATCGCGATGACATTCTCCGTCAACGACAGCCCCTTCGCAGGCAAGGACGGCAAGTTCGTAACATCAAGACACATCAGAGACAGGCTCTTCAAGGAGATCGAGACCAACGTTTCCATGAGACTCGAAGAGACTGATACCACCGAGGCGTTCGTCGTCAAGGGAAGAGGAGAGCTCCATATCTCCATCCTCATCGAGACCATGCGCCGTGAGGGATACGAGTTCCAGGTATCTAAGCCCAAGGTCATCATGAAGGAAGTCGACGGCGTTCTCTGCGAACCTGTCGAGGACCTCACGATCGACGTTCCCGAGGACTTCGTCGGACCCGTAATGGAGAAGCTCGGACGCCGTAAGGCAGAACTCGTAAACATGCTCCCTCCCGAGAAAGGATACACGAGACTTGAGTTCCGCATCCCTTCGAGAGGACTCCTCGGATACAGGACCGAGTTTTTGACCGACACTAAGGGCAATGGTATAATGAACAGCGTGATCGCGGGCTTTGAGCCGTTTGTCGGTGAGATCGAGACCCGTAACCACGGAGTGCTCGTTGCATTCGAGAGCGGTGAGGCGGTCACATACGGACTTTATAATGCACAGGACAGAGGTCAGCTTCTGATCGGCGCCGGCACACCCGTTTATGAGGGCATGATCGTCGGTATCAATCCGAAGCCCGAGGACATTACAGTCAACGTCTGCAAGAAGAAGCACGTTACCAACATGCGTGCATCCGGAAGCGACGAGGCGATGAGACTTACTCCTCCTTTGAACCTTTCTCTTGAGCAGTGCCTGGAATTTGTTGAGGATGATGAGCTTTGCGAGGTAACCCCCAAGAATATCAGACTCAGAAAGAAGATCCTGAGCACCGAGCTCCGTATGAAGGACAGAGCCGCAAAGAAGAAGGACGCCTGATATCCGCCTGCTGTCAGCTCTGCGGATAACAGCACCGGTGAGGAGACAGTCGCTTTATGATGTCGGATAAGGTCAGGATAGCTTTACGAGTTCTCATCGTAGTCATATTGCTGTTCTTTTTTACGATCATCGGTGTCTACATCGGCTATAACTATGTCTTATCCCAGGAAGCAAGATTCGATGAACTGTCTGCAGGTATCGAAGAGGGCAAGTACATCATCAAGGCTGATACGCCCGGTGCTGTCCCGATACTGCTCGAGTCAGGCGATTCCACATCCGATATAGCGGAGAAACTCCAGGCCGAAGGTCTTATCGACAATACCCTCATGTTCTCTCTCCTGAGCAAGATCAACGGTTTCGACGGTGCCTACATCGAAGGTACCCACTATATAGTCGCAGGCCTTACCTACGATGAGATCATGTACTATCTGACATTGGAACCCGCTTCCGTGTCAGTTACGATCCCCGAAGGCTCTTCATACGATGAGATCAAGGAGATCCTGCATAAGGCGGGACTCAACTTCAAGGACGAGGAATTCGACGAGTGCATGAACTCTCCCGACCTCTTCGTTGATTACGATTTTATCTCCCAGATCGAGATCAACCCCGACAGGGACTATATCCTGGCAGGATACCTTTTCCCTGATACATACACATTCGACGTTAACGCTTCTCCCGAAAAGATAATCCGCAAGTTCCTTAACAACATGAGGAATAAGCTTTTCGATGAATACTATGCGAGAGCCGAGAGGATCGGAATGTCTATGGATGAAGTCATCACACTGGCTTCCATAATCCAGATGGAGAGCAGCCGCGCCCGCGACATGATGTATATCTCCGCCGTCTTCCACAACAGGCTCGATTCCAAGAGCGAGGACATGCAGTTCCTGTCATCTTCTGCCACGATCAACTATCTGATCAAGAAGAAGGGCGGCAAGGCTTCCATCAAGCATTCATCCGGCGACCTTGACATCGACAGTTACTACAATACATATAAGTATAAAGGGCTCCCGCCGGGACCCGTATCCATGCCGGGTCTTGATGCGATCTCAGCAGCCCTCTATCCCGAGCCGAACTGCAATTATCTGTATTTCTGCGCCACCGGCGACGGCGGTACGGTCTTCGCGGTCACGCTGAAGGAACACGAGAAGAACGTCGCCAAATACTCAGGCAACTGGGATAAGGGTGAGGATGTCGAGGAGACATATAATTCCGATACCGATCTGGGCGATGGCGACACCGACGACGATCCCGGCACAAACCAGACAACTGCAGAAGGCGTATAAGGTCAACATGGAAGTATTAAGTCCCGCAGGGAATCTCTCGAAACTTAAGGTAGCGGTAAGATACGGTGCTGACGCCGTATATATGTCGCTGAAGAAGTTCGGTCTCAGGGCTCTTTCAGACAATTTCACCCATGAAGAGTTCATCGAGGGCATTGAATATGCCCACGCCCGCGGCGTCAGGTGCTATGTGACACTGAATATCCTTGCGACTGAAGCAGATCTTTCGGAAATAGATGAAGAGATAAAGTTCATAGCGGAAAGCGGCGCCGATGCGGTGCTGGTGTCGGACCCCGGTATCTTCGACCGTGTAAGGACCATAGCCCCTGACCTTGAGATCCATATCTCGACCCAGGCAAGCGTTACCAACAGTGCCGCGATCAATTTCTGGGTAAGGCAGGGTGCGAAGAGGATCGTCCTTGCAAGGGAAGTATCCCTCGCCGATATCCGCCGCATAAGAGAGAATATCCCGCGTGAGGTGGAGCTCGAAGCTTTTGTCCACGGCGCCATGTGCGTTGCATATTCGGGCCGCTGCCTTCTGTCCAATTACTTTACCGGCAGGAGATCCAACGGTGGCGCCTGCGCCCAGCCCTGCCGATGGGAATACAAGGTATATGTCGCGGAAGAAAAGCGCCCGGACATCCTTATGCCGGTGGAAGAAGATGAACGCGGAACATACATATTCGGCAGCAAGGATCTCTGTATGGTCGGGAATATCCCCGAGCTTGCCGAAGCAGGCATAGACAGCCTCAAGATCGAAGGCCGCATCAAGGGTGAATACTATCTTGCCGCAGCGACCAAGGTCTACCGTGAAGCAGTTGATAAATATGAAAAAGGCGGCGCATATGAAGTCGATCCCAAATGGAGTTATCTGCTGGACAAAGTGGTCCACCGCGATTATTCCACGGGCTTTTTCTATAATACGCCCGCAGATGACGCCAACATAGACGAGACCAAGTCCTACAACAAGCCGGCATTCGTGGTCGGTATCGTGGAAGATTATTCGGAAGAGAAGGGCATGTACCGTGTGACACAGAAGAACAAGCTCTATGCCGGCGACGTCCTCAATGTGCTCATGCCTGAAGGCTATGTGGAACCCGTAAAGGTAATAAGGCTTGAAGATGAGAAGGGACAGCAGATCGACTCGACCCCTCATCCCGAGATGACCTTCTACATGGAGATCGATAACAAGGACGTAAGGATCCCCGCCGTCTCTTTCCTCTCCCGCGACGGAGACAAGGACAACGGAATATCAAGGCAGTAAAAGGATTCATTTTGTGATAAAATCTATCAGACGGTAAACGTCTAATAAATCTATGGGGAGAAATACCATGAAAAATTGTAGATTACCGGCACTGGTCTTAAGTGCATGTCTGGTACTCGGATCCTTTGCGGGATGCAATACCGGCAAAGAGCCGCAGGACAGTTCTGCGGGCAGTTCTGAAGCCGTAACTACCGATACATCCGCTACAGCTTCATCATCTGATACGGAAAAGACGTCTGAGACAAACGAGCCTTCCAAGGATACAGAACCTTCCAAGGACACCGAAGCTTCCAAGGATACTGAGCCTTCCAAGGACACCGAACCTACAAATGTGGAAACTGACAAGATCATCTTTGATGCTGATTCGCAGACCTATGCAAACACATTCATGACGAATTTTGTCGAGCAGTGGTTCTTCTTTGATTCCGCTAAAGGCAAATTTGATGTCAAGGATGCCAAGGTTGAAGATGTCCTGAATTTTGCATTCATGCATCTGAAGATCAATTCCTATAAGGACCTCAAGGGAGAGACAAAGGGCGAGTGCTCTTTTGCTACCATGACTTTCGATAAGGCCCGTGACGTGATCGGCAAATACATGATGTATGTACTGACCGAGGAAGCATGCCAGGGACTCCCTGTTCCCCCGGACAAGTACGAAGATCCTCATACGCCTTATTTCGGCCCCTGGTACGAGGACGGTAAGATCTGGTTCGAGACCGGTGACGGTGAATCCTATACCAATATCGCTATTGTTGATTATGCCAAGGCACATGAAGACGGGAACATGTCCCTCATATTTACGGTCTATGCCATTGATTTTGATGTATTCAATAACCTGACAGAAGACCAGATCAAGGCTTACTATAAGCTTTCACCTGAAAAGGCAGCCGCTGACAAGACTCTCATCAAGAGGGGCGTCGGCATTGCAAACGTTTCCGTCGGACAGTCCGGAAAGTATTTCCTCAACAGCTACGAAGTTGACGTAAGTATCGGCGACTGATCCCGGGATCTTTTTATGACCTGACAAGGGGTTGTCTCATTTTTGAGACAACCCCTTTTTTGCCTATATTTATAAGGTTATCGCCGTTTATATGTGATAGAATCATTAGGTTCAAAGAAATAAGAACAGGGGAGAATAAAATGAAAGATTACAGGATATTAGCGCTCATGACGGCTCTTTGTCTTATGGCAGGGGCTGTAGCGGCATGTAACCGACCGGATGATCCGGTCGTAACATCCCTCGTAACGACAACGGCAGGAACGACCGCTCCGACTGAGACATCGGAAACATCCGCTTCTTCTTCTGAGGCTACTTCTGTTTCCGAGACTTCCAAGGATACGGAGCCTTCCAAGGACACGGAACCTTCCAAGGATACGGAGCCTTCAAAGGATACAAAACCTTCCAAGGACACGGAGCCTTCAAAGGATACTGAGCCTTCCAAGGACACGGAACCTTCTTCCGTTGACACTGAGCCCTCAGATGATACGGAACCTTCTTCCGTTGACACTGAGCCTTCCGAGGACGACGATACGATCGTGCTGGACGGAGAGGATCAGACCTATGCCAATACCTACATAACAAATTTCGTTGAGTCGGGCTTCCCGAATTTCAGCACGGAAAGTGCGGATGTGGATGTCCTTTTGGACTTCGTCCGCCTCCACCTCAAGATAAATTCCAGCAATGCGATCTCATACGAAAAGAAGGGCGAGCTGGATTTTGAGACTTTCGCTTTCGAGAAGGCCCAGTCAGTCGTCGGAAAGTATATCGCATATTATCTGAAGGAAGGAGAAGTCAATACTCTCCCTGCCCCTCCTTCAAGCTATGGCGACCAGCCTGCAGGCCCCTGGTATGAAGACGGCAAGATCTGGTACGAGGCTGCTGACGGTGAAGCATACAACAGTATCGGTATAGTCGATTCCGTTGAAAACAACAGAGACGGAACAGTCACCCTGAAGTTTACGATCTATGCCATCGACCTTGATACATACTGGGCTCTTGATAATGACGGGCTCAAGGCATACTACAAGCTTACTCCCGCCCAGGCAAATGAAGACAAGACTCTTGAGAAGAAAGCTTCCGGCGTGGCAGTGGTCGATATCGGCCAGTCAGGCGGATATTACTTAAAGTCCTACAAAGTATCAAGATAAGCTTTTCGCTTAATTGAAATGATAAATGGTATTAAACGATCAACTTTCGTTTAATACCATTTTTGTTTTACAGATACTTTGGATCAGAGCTTGGAGATGAAATCCTCGAGCGGAGCCTTGTTTTCTTCACGGGGTCCCTTGCTCTCATCGAAAAGGGAGACCGAATCCTTCAGCCTTGGCATAAACTTTGAAAGTCTCGCGATGCACTTGCTGTTGTCGCCGCTCCCGCTGTAAGTGAAGACGGCAGTCACCTTGTCTGCCAGGGGGTATCTTGCGAAGAGGGTCTTGAAGGCGGGAGCGAAAGTGCCTGCCCATACGGGAGTTCCCATTATTATGTCATCGTATTGACCGAGCTTTTCGGGAACATCCTTAAGTTCGGGCTTCATTCCGAAGGTCGCGAGCATTCCCCCGTACATTATCTGGCTCTTAAATCCCTTGGGCATGGGCTTTACGGTATCTATCCGGATAAGGTCCGCTCCGGTCTTCTCAGCGATCAGCTTTGCGGTCTTTTCCGTGTTGCCTGTAAGTGAATAGTAGATGACGGCTCTTGACATATCCTTGACCTCCGTATGCTTTTCAATATTATAGTTGTTTGCGGTATATAATGGTAGCGGAAGGTACATTTGCTCCGGGAGATGAAAGATATGAAAGCTGAAGATAAGAAAAACAGAAGATCAGGCAGGGACGGGAAGATCGATGAGGCCGTGGGAAGGATCAGGGAAATGGAAAAGATCCTCGATAAGGCCTGTGAAGCCGTGGATAAGCTCGAACTTGCGATAGAAGGATTCGGATCGCTGTCGTCTGATATCGCTAAGCTCGAAAGCTACTATACCGGAAAAGACTGGAAAAAAGATCTTGCCCTGGATGAGAAGGGACTCCTTCCGGAAGACCTTAAAAGAGGCGTCCTTTCGGAGGATGCCGTGAACGATCTTCTCGACAGAGTCCTGGAACTAGAAAGAAAGCTTGATCCCTAAAATACGAACCAGATAACGCAGGCTGCGATCACGCCGAGGAGGAGCGGGAGGTTGATGCCGTTGATGAAGGGAGGGATCGATCCATCCCTTATTTTTTCCGCCTCGATCACCTTGAGGTTGTCGCCGTATGAACTGTTGGTCATGGTGATGTGGAATTCGCCCAAGACCTTGTAGAAGAATGCGAAGAGTATTACGCCCACGAAGATCGAAGGGACCGATGAATAGAAGAACTTGGATGAGATATCCGAATATATCCTGATCTCCGTGATGTCCACGGTCGGGATCGTTGATCCTATCACGAGCTCCGTGGCCTTGCAGCCGATGAGGCAGAGGACAGGACCCCAGATGTTTTCTGTGTTGCGGCGCAGGATGCAGAGCCACCAGCCTGCGATGAGGGCGCCGAAGATGTCGAAGAGATTGAATGAGAAGAGGGCATAGAGCAAAGCGATCACGACGCAGGCCGCCTTGAAGTCCCTGCTCCTTACGGCTGACCACAGGATCCCGTAGAAGAATAAGGATATGCCGATGGCAGGGATAACGGTGCCCGACAGGAACTCGAGTATTATCTCGATGATCGTGGGGTCTTTGACATAGCAGAAAAAGAGCGGGAATTTGACCGGATTGCCGGCTCTCAGCCAGAGATAGCAGAAGATATTGTAAGCGGAGCTCTTGAGCAGCATGAGGGGGACTCCCGAGAGCAGTGAAAGGATGAGGACCCCTATGCCCGTGTAGTCGCCCACGACATGAGCTGAGGGGGACTGGGAATCGTAGCTGTTAAACCTGCCGGAGAGCAATACCGCCGGTATGATGAAGGCCATGAGCACGAAGAGCGAAAGGAAGAGGACGTAGCCTATTATGGATGTCTGCGAATAATCGACTCCGGTGGAGACCACGGCCAGCCTGATAAGGAGGGCGATTACGGCTCCGATCCCTGCGAACAGGACGGGATAGCCCCAGTTCAGTGATCTCGGGACTTCGAAATTCCTCTTGAGGAATAAGAGTACTTTGCCAAGGGCCTGCCTGATCAGATCCATCAGAAATATACCCCCAGTGAAAGAAGCAGATCGTAAGCCTTTTCGAAAATGAAAGGCTCGGCGGCGGCAAATACGCCGCAGCCCAGAGCGAGGAAAGGACCGAATGCCAGATAGTCGGGATCGTCCGCGAAATGCACGGCGGCTTTCTCCCTTTCGAGCCTGCGCCTCGTAAGAGCGGGATTATCGCTGTTCCTTATTATCTCTTCCTCCTTGGCAAGCCTCATGCGCTTGCGGATGAAGAGCGGGACAGCAAAGATAAGCGCCGAAAAGACGGCGACATATATGAGGACCACGAGTCCGTAACAGCCCGTGATGAGACCGGTCGCGAACAGGAGGCGCATGTCTCCCTGCCCCATGCCCTCTTTGCCGAGGAAGGATTCAGAGATGAAGCCGATGAGCCAGAGGAAACCTCCTCCCAGGAGCGATCCGATGATCTTGTTAAGGAGGGGGATATACCAGGCGCAGTTTTCGGAGAACCAAACTGATCCTTCCGTAAGGTCTGCAACGATCGAAAGGATGCCGACGACTGCTATAAAGATCGAGAACTGATCCGGTATTATCCTGTTGAGGCGGTCAGCCATCGTGACGAGTATCAGCACGGGGATGAGAAGAGTTATGGCAGCAAGGTGAAGGGGCCTTAAAGTCTGGATGTAATCCTTCTGTCCGAAATAGACGGCGAACAGGTAGAAAGCGGCGCATGAAACTGCCGCGATGACGCCGTGGGGCCATATCTTCATCCTCTTGGAAAGACGGAAATTCGGAGCTTTCTCGTCGTAGCCGTAGTCCTGGAGCCAGCTTTCCGGAAGATGCGCAAATATAAAGGTCAAAAACAGACCCATTGCGATGCCGAGTATGGCTGCTGTCAGGTAGAAGATGGTCATCTCCTTGTGATGGTTTCCTTCCTGTCTTGAGACGATCTTGGATTCTTTTAGATTTTACCAATAAATCGCGTTGTGTTTTATGTCTTTTTTATAATAACTATCAATAAGGTCGGTTTGCCATTGAAGTTGAATATTGGTAAAATTCTTAGAACAAATCGTATAGGAGAATCCTTATGGCTAAGATAACAGCTAAAAACCTCGAAAACATGATGCAGGCGCATGTCAGAGCCGAGACAGGAATGTCTCTTGAGCAGGCTACCCCCCGCGACTATTGGAACGCCCTCGCAAAGAGCATCGTAGAGATCATTTCGGAAGACTGGATCAACACCAGACAAAAATATAACAGCGGCAGACAGGCCCACTATCTTTCGGCTGAATTCCTTGAAGGCCGTTCTATGCTTAACAACCTCGTTAATCTGGGCATCTACGAGCAGGCCAAGCAGGCACTCGAGACATTCGGAGTCAACATCACCGACATCCTCGAAGAAGAGACTGACCCTGCACTCGGCAACGGCGGTCTGGGAAGACTTGCCGCCTGCTTCCTCGATTCCTGCGCAACGCTGAACCTCCCCGTTACGGGATACGGTATCCTTTACCGTTACGGTCTTTTCCGCCAGGCTATCGAGAACGGCTTCCAGAACGAATACCCTGATTCCTGGATGGAGAGGGGCTATCCTTTCATCGTTGCAAGATACGACCGCAAGGTCAAGGTCCACTACCAGGATTTCGACGTATGGGCTATCCCCTGTGATCTGCCCATCACGGGTTACGGCACAAAGAACGTCAACCTCCTGAGACTCTGGAAGGCTGAGCCTGCACAGGAGTTCGACTTCAATCTCTTCAATTCACAGAGATTCGACGATGCCGTCATAGAGAGAAACAGGGTCCAGGATATCTGGAGAGTCCTCTATCCGAACGATACATCCTACGACGGTAAGGTCCTGCGTGTAAGACAGCAGTACTTCTTCGTATCTGCTTCCCTCCAGGACATCGTATACAGATATAAGCACGCTCACGGCAACGATCTGCATGATTTTGCCAAGTACAATTCCATCCAGCTCAACGACACGCACCCCGTTGTCGCAATCCCCGAGCTCATGCGTATCCTCGTTGACGAGGAAGGCATCAGATGGGAGGATGCATGGGAGATCTGCAAGGAGACCTTCGCATACACCAACCACACGATCATGCAGGAAGCTCTCGAGAAGTGGGACATCTCAATCTACAGATTCCTCTTCCCCCGTATCTTCGAGATCATCGAGGGCATCAACAACCAGTTCCGTGCGCAGATGTATGAGGCAGGACTCTATTCCGAGCTCATCGACCGCATGAGCATCCTGGCTGACGGCAAGATCCACATGGCATGGCTCGCCATCTACGGCTCACATTCCGTAAACGGCGTTGCAGCACTCCATACGGATATCCTGAAGAACGAGACGCTCAAGGACTGGTATTCCATCTATCCCGAAAAGTTCTCCAACAAGACGAACGGCGTCACCCCGAGAAGATGGCTCAGGACCTGCGATCCCGACCTTGCCGCCCTCATCACTGAACTTCTTGGCAACGACAAGTGGGTAACAGACCTCGACCAGCTCAAGAAGCTCGCCAAGTATGCCAAGGATGACGAGGTAATGAAGAAGTTCATTGCCATCAAGAGAGCAAACAAGGTACATCTGGCTGAATACCTCGAGAAGACCAAGGGGATCAAGCTCAATCCCGATTCCGTATTCGACGTCCAGATCAAGCGTCTCCACGAATACAAGAGGCAGCTCCTCAACGCCATCTATGCGCTTAACCTTTACGACAGGCTCAAGGAAGATCCCAAGCTCGATATGCCTCCTGTAACCATCCTTTTCGCTGCCAAGGCGGCTCCCGGATATTTCAGGGCCAAGGCCATCATCAAGTTCATCAACGAGATCGCCCGTCTCATCGATTCCGATCCCGACATGGAAGGCCGTCTCAAGGTCGTATTCGTAGAGAACTATAATGTCTCCGTAGGTGAGAAGATGTTCCCTGCAGCTGACGTATCCGAGCAGATCTCCACAGCAGGTCTCGAGGCTTCCGGTACGGGCAACATGAAGTTCATGATGAACGGTGCCGTAACGTTGGGTACATTGGACGGAGCAAACGTTGAGATCGCCGAGTGCGTCGGTGACGACAATATCTACATCTTCGGATGCCGCTCACAGGATATGGCAGCCACCAAGGCTTACTACAATCCCCAGTGGCAGTATGAGAACATCCCCGGGCTCAAGAAGGTCATGGACCGTCTTGTAGACGGCAGCTTCGACGACTGCGGTTCCGGTATGTTCCATGACCTGTTCAACGGTCTTATCTACGGTTCCAACTGGCAGCCCGGTGACACCTACTACGTACTGGGTGACTTCGACGATTACCGCAAGACCCGCGACCGTCTCTACAAGGATTATTCCAACGAGCTCGAGTGGGCCAGAAAGTGCTGGATCAACATCTGCAACTCCGGTAAGTTCTCTTCCGACAGGACCATCAAGGAGTATGCAAAGGAGATCTGGAAGATCGAGCCGCACAAGATCTGATTGGTCAATACAACCTAAAAAACAGGCGCTTCCGCCGCTATTTTTGAAGAATAAATCAAGGCTTCTCTTAACCTGATCTGGGTTAGTATATAGGTGCAAGAGAGAGAGAATCAGTACCATAAATTTTTGCCCAAGAGTTTATGATGTCTTTTCCTGAAGGCTGTCCGCAAGTAAGAGCGGACAGCCTTTTTTTATTTTTTCGAAAGCCAGTTTACACATACTTACCCCTTTTCTTTTGTGCACATTGCCCAAATTCAGTGTAATATTTTGGAAACAATTTAGAAACATACTTGAAAACTATGTCTGGAGAAAATATAATGGTTCTGATGGGAATTTCTGATCACATTAAGTTGTAGGGGTGACTGATATGTCAGGACTTTTTGATGTAATTAAGGGAAGAGCAGAAGGCGCGTTGTCAACGCCTGCTATGGGACTGTCCTCTTCCGGGCAGGGAACTGTCAGCAAATCAGAAAACAAGTCACAGGTAAAAGGCCACATCTCCAATATTGATTCACCGGCTGCCAACTATGCCAGGGAGCGTGCTCTTGCCGCCAAGGCTCAGATGGAAGCGCGAAAGGCTTGGGCCGATAAGAACGGTGATAAGAAGGAAAAGGCCGGTGACAGTGACAAGAAGACCGAGGATAATCAGATGCCGGGCTTGAAGCCTCCGATCAAGAGACCTCCTTCGGCATCGATCAACCGTGCACAGGCTATCGCCTCCGAGAAGGTTAATGAACCCGACGGTAAGATCAGGGATGCGAGCTTTGTGGCAGGCAAGGTCAAGAGTGCGGCTTCCATAGCTGCCGACAAGGCCAAGTTCGAACTCCAGCAGGCCCAGTTCCGTGAGAGCCGTGCCGTAAAGGAAGCCGAAGATGCTGCCAAGAAGGCTGAGGAATCCAAGAAAGAGTACGAGAGATCCGGCGAGGTAAAGGCTGCCGCCATCAAGTCCGAAGAGGCTGCAAAGAAGGCTTTCGAGAGCGCCGAGGCTGAATACCAGGCTGCCATAAAGGAAGCTGAAGAGCTGAAGGCTGCTGCTGACAAGGCACAGCTTGCTGCAAAGCAGGCCCTCGACAAGGCTACAGAAGCCAAGGACAAGGTCTCCAAGAAGAAGATCGAGAACGATGCTAAGCTCGCTGCAAAGACTGCTGAAGAGAAGGCAAGGAAGGCAGCCGAGGAATTCGAGACTGAAGCCAAGAATGCTTCCGCACGTGCCGAAGAGCTCGCAAAGAGCGCTGAGGAGAAGGCTAAGGAAGCCAAGGAAGCTACGAAGGCCGCTCAGGAAGCTTTCGATCTTGCAACCAAGAAGAAGGAAGAAGAAGATTCCAGGATCGCTGCAGAGAAGGCTGAAGAGGCTGCCAAGGCTGCTGCTGCCGCCGCTAAGGAGAAAGCAGCTGCTGCCGCCAAGAGAGCAGAAGAAGCCATGGCTGCAGCCAAGAAGGCTGAAGAGGAAGCAAGACTTGCTGCCCAGAAGGCTGAAGAAGAAGCCAAGAGACTGCAGGAGCTTGCCAAGGAGAAGGAGAAGTTCGATATCGTTCTTCCCGAATCCTGACAGGATAAAATCAGATAACAGAAGAGCTGCCCTTCGTGGCAGCTCTTTTCTTTTGCTTATCTGATGAAGATATCGATCACGGATAATTCGGGAACGGATCCGAACCTTATTGGAAGATAGCCGCATCCCAAGCCCCGTGAGATGAAGAAGACGCTGTCCTTATAAAGGTATGCTCCCGCCAGGATGCCTGCAGAAGGCAGTTCGTTCTTATGCCTCGGAGATATCCTGAGCCCGAAGGGGAGCTTGAGCTGTCCTCCGTGGGTATGGCCCGAGAGTATGAAGTCAGGCATCCTTTCCCCGGTGTGGAGGATGGAATCGGGATCGTGCGCGATGAATACGACAGGCAGGTCTTCAGGGCAGCCGGGCATCTCATACCATTCCCGTTCTTCGCGTCCCGAGTCGTCGACGCCGCAAAGTGCGAATTCCTTGCCGGAAGATCCTTTTATCAGTTCATACCTGCCTTCGAGAAGAGTAAAGCCGCAGCCTGCCGTGACATCAGGATCCTCAAGTTCCGTGTCATGGTTGCCCGTAACAGCGTAGAAGGGTATGCCGAGCCTTTGGCAGCAGGATGAGATCTCCTTAAGGAAAGCGAAGCCCTTGCTCTTGTATCGGGGCCAGGTGATGATGTCGCCTCCGAAGATCACAGCATCGATGGGGGACAGTTTATGCTCTTCTTCTATGTGCCGGATGATCTTAGCTGCGGAGATAAAGCATGTCTCTATGTGAAGGTCGGAGAAGAAGAATATTCTAAGATCTGAGGGAACACCGTCTTTCCCCTTGCCGTCCTGACTGATCTTATATATGCCGCTCCCGTCCCGGAGAAGTATCTTATCCGAAGTCTTTCCGTTATCCGCAGAAAGGCTTATATGCGTCAGTTCGTGCCTGTGCGGCTCTATGAGACAGAGTATCCCGTAGATCATAACGGCGGCCAAAACAGCGCCTGAGATGCACAAAACTGTCCAAAAAAGGGGTCCCATCTGCAATTAACTCCTATTTTTTCCATATTATAATATATACGAAGGGATTATCTGTGATATAATTTTCACGTTATGAATAATAACTATTACTGATTGGGAGGATAAGTAATATGCCTAAGACCGAGATCAAATCCGAGATAGTCGAGCACATCGGCGTGCTTACAGAGAACAAGTCCGGATGGAGAAGAGAGGTTAATATCATCAAGTGGAACGAAGGCAAGCCGAAGCTTGATATCCGTGACTGGGGGCCTGACCATGAGAAGGTCGGGAAGGGTATCTCTCTGAGCTATGAGGAATTCTGCATCCTTAAGTCTTTCTTTGAGGATATGGACTTTTCGAAGCTGGACGGCTGATAAGATCCGATAAGCATTTCATTGCTCTGAGGTTCCGGAATTGAGAAGTGAAGAACGCGCAGGTATCGTATTTGCCGTAATGCTTTTCTTGTGGGGTACGGTAATATGCGATCCCTTTCGCATATTCGCCCGCTACCTGATCCGGGTCTCCGACAGAGCTTTCACATTTATAGGGATGCCTGACATGGCTTCCTGTATATTGATGACGGTGCTGATATGTATCCTGACCATAATACTGCTCAAGATATCCTGCACCAGATTTGTTATCTTCATTCCCTGTGCGATCGCGGCTGCCTGTCTCGGCGGCTTCACCGTATGGGGATTTGTTAAAGGTGAGGTATATGTTCCCGAGGCTGTCGCTCTGGCAGCCCCGGTCATAATACTCATCGTTCTCTATCTTCTGAAACTCGATAAGATCCTTGTTTGGGTGGCCGATGTCTACATCTTCAGCCTTCCCGTGGCTCTTATCACCTATCTGATAACCAATCCGATCGCACGCGATTTCCCTTCTGCATCGGCATTCCTCTACATCAACAGGAACTGCGATGTGGATCTCACGATCCCTTTTTCGGGACTTGCAGGGATCCCGGGATTCGTGTTCGGGATATTCATGTTCATCATCGCCGCACTTCCTTTGATCTACCTGTCGCTGGGTAAGAGAAAAGGCGTGTCCCAGGGCAGATAATATCCGAAGGGAGATATCAAGATGGAAGATAATGGCAATCTGAGCCTGTTCGATCTCTTAGAAGAGGATAATATAAAGTCCGCTCCCGAAGCCGCACCCGCTGATGACAGGCAGGCTTATGAGGAGCTTGTCAGGACTTTGAATCACTATGCCGAGTGCTACTACGATCAGGATGAATCACCGATCTCGGATTATGAATATGACATGATGAACAACCGCCTCAAGGAGATCGAAAAGGAACATCCCGACTGGATCAGCGAAGATTCTCCTTCGAAGCGTGTCGGCTGGAAGGCCGAAAAGGGCGTTCTCGTAAAACACGATGTTCCCATGCTCTCCCTGCAGGATGTGTTCTCCAGGCAGGAAGTGGATGACTTTGTAAATGAGGTCAGGGAGGAGTTCGGTCCCGATACCGAGTTCCTCGTAGAGACCAAGATCGACGGCCTGTCCTGCGCATTGCGCTACGATAACGGAGACCTTACGATGGCGGTAACGAGAGGTGACGGTATCACCGAAGGCGAAGACGTCACAATGAACGTCAAGACGATATCCGATGTCGTAAAGCATCTGGATAACGCGCCCGAATATCTGGAGATAAGAGGCGAGGTCTACATGACCAGGAAGGCCTTTGAAGAGGTCAACAGGGCAGCCGAGGAAGACGGCAAGAAGACATTCGCCAATCCCCGCAACTGTGCTGCCGGCACCCTGCGCCAGATCGATACGCGTATCACGCGCGAGCGTAATCTCTCGCTCTTCATATTCAATGTCCAGACTTCGCGCGGGATCGAGTTCAAGACCCACACCGAAGGCTACGAATATCTTAAGGCGAGGGGCGTCAAGGTCATAGAACTCTACTACCGCTGCCATACGGCTGACGAAGTCTGGGAAGCGATACAGAAGATCGGTGATGCCAGGAGCAGTCTCGAATACGACATCGACGGCGCGGTCGTAAAGATCAACGATCTTTCCGTCAGGGAGAGGATGGGCAATACCATCAAGTTCCCGAGATGGGCCGTAGCATATAAGTATCCTCCGGAAGAAAAGGAGACCAAGCTCCTTTCGATCGAGACCGATACCGGAAGGACAGGCCGCGTCACACCCGTTGCGATCTTTGAACCCGTCAATCTCTGCGGGACGACCGTAACGCGCGCGACACTCCATAACCAGGCCTTTATAGATGAGCTGGGCTTAGGTATCGGCGATACGATCCGGGTATATAAATCCGGAGAGATAATCCCCAAGATAAAGAGCGTCAACAAGGACTTAAGGCCCTCTGACTGGAAGCCTTACGTCATGCCTTCCGAATGTCCGATCTGCGGCCACAAGCTCGTGAGGGAAGAGGATGCGGCAGACCTTAAGTGCGTTAATCCCCTCTGTCCCGGCACCCTGGTCCACCGGATCGAAAATTTCGTATCCCGCGACTGCCTCGACATCAAGGGCTTCGGGACCGAATACATCCGCAAGCTCGTCGACCAGGGCTTCCTCAAGGACATCACCGATATATTCAGATTAAAGGAACGCCGTGATGAACTCCTCGAAAGCAAGATATTCGGACGCGAAAAGAATACGGACAAACTCCTCGATGCCATCGATCAGTCAGTCCTTTCCGCAGGTGCTGAGAGGGTCCTCGCCGGACTCAATATCCCCGGCATCGGCAAGGCCACTTCCAGGGAACTGATGAAGAACTTCAGTTCCATCGACGACATAGCGGCTGCGGATGTCGACAAGCTCGTCGCAGTCGGCGACATAGGCCTTATAACGGCAAACGGGATAAAGGAATTCTTCTCCGATCCCGAGGAGATGAGGATCGTAAACGATCTTAAGTCATTCGGACTGAACTTCGCCGCTGAAGAAAAGGAATCTCTTGGCAGCGAACTTGAAGGCAAGGCTTTCTGCATCACGGGCACGCTGACAGGCATGACAAGGGACGAGGCTTCGGCCCTGATAGAAGCCCATGGCGGCAAGGTAGTATCTTCCGTTACCGGCAAGACTTCTTACCTGCTTGCAGGCGAGAATGCGGGTTCCAAACTCACGAAGGCCCAGTCGCTCAATGTGCCCGTCATATCCCTTGAGGAACTTAAAGCGATGTTTGAAGGAGAAGACTGATGGAAGACAAGAAGACCGTAAGAGAAAAGATAAGAGCAATGCGCCGCGAGATCGAAGCAGAGGATGCTCTCTACGCTTCCAAGGCTTTGTCGGAACTTTTTTTCGAGATCCCCGATGAGAGACTTTCGAAGGCTTTATCCGGCGGAACTGTTGCTCTCTACATGCCTTTCGACGGCGAGATCGATGTTCTTCCCCTGGCAAAAAAACTCATGGCTTCCGGCGTTAAGACTGCATACCCGCAGGTTAAGGACGGAAGGCTCATATTCAGGGAAGCGGATGCATCCGATGATACCCTTTTCGAAAAGGGTGCATACGGCATACCGGAGCCCAAAGAGGTCCTTCCCGGGACTGAGCCGGATCTGATAATAGTACCCGCTGTCGCATATAATGACGAGGGCATAAGGCTTGGCATGGGGGCAGGTTATTACGACCGCTATTACATGGACCACCCGCAGGCACTTTATGTCGGTGTGTGTTATGATATTCAGGTGACATCCGATCTTCCTTTTGATGAGGACGATATGGCTGTGGATATCCTTATCCCGGTAGATGTCAGCTACGATTATGATCCTGATGACGGGGAGACAGCTGAATGAATTATTTCTTTGCAAATCTCGGAGCTCATGTCGTGATGATGTCCCTTTTGATATTTGTCTGCTGCATCTTTGCGGACAAGGTCAGGAGGCGTAAATCCAACAGGATCATCAAGTATTTCCTGCCTGTCCTTCTCACCGTCATTATAGTTATCTACGGCATATTTATCGTTGTGCCCAGGATGCTCGATATCAGGGTCGTCATCAACAACAATTATTCGACTCTTCAGGGCACCGTGGAGTCCGTTTCGCCCCTCAAGAATTACATCACGATAAACGGCGTGAACTACTATAAGAATCCTTCAAAGAGCTGTCCCGAACCCGGTGATAAGATAACCATAAGGTATGCTGAAGCATCCTCTTTCATGCCCGAGTGGCAGCCTGCAAAATGATGCTTTTTTGCCCCCTTCCGGCAGTCTCAGTCTGATGAAAAAATTTACGCCTGAAACCATTGCGTTTCAGGCGTTTTGTCTCAGTTTTCGTCCCTTTTTCCGATTGTCCTTGTTTTAGTATTTTTGCGGTCTCATTATTTATATACATCGTCTCTTTTTCGAGGGGAAAACATGTAAAGGAGGCAGCAGGGTTTATGGAAGATCTGGAAATGAAGATGCTCGAGGACATCGGTGACAATACCGGTATATATGTGGTATGTAATGACAAGAGCCTGCTTGAGAACATCAACGGATTGCTGACGAGAAACGGGATGCTCTGTGTGAGGGACAACAGCGGCAAAGTATCCTATCTTGTCGACGGAAGATCCGACAAGTCGCAGGCCATGATGACGGTGAGCGGTCTTATGAGCGATCATTTCCTGGGACTGGGCGAAGGACGCGATGTCTACTATGAGATGTGTGCCAAAGCTGTCTTCATGGCATCGGGATTCGACATGTCGCACACGGGGACTGCCGTGGTCTATCTTGCCGTCAAGGACGTGATACTGGGAGGCAGGAGGAGGTACAGTTCAGCCAAGAATATGTATCTGGATTTTGCCAACAGACTTCATATGTCATTCGATCAGGTATCAAGGGATGTCCGCTATGCGGTGAACGCGAGTTCGATGAGAAACTGCCGCACGCTGACCGTCGTTGCCCAGCTCATCACCATGATCAACGAGGAACTTACAAGGGATCAGGGATTGATGTAAAAACCTTAAATGCAATGAGGCTGTCCCAAAGGACAGCCTCAATATCTTAAGAATAATTAGAATTGAATTACTTCTTCTTGGACTTCTTCTTGTTAACCTTGTCCTTGAGAGCCTTACCAGCCTTGAAGGAAGGAGCGATGGAAGCTGCGATCTTGATCTCTTCGCCTGTTGCAGGGTTGCGGCCCTTACGAGCTGCGAGCTTCTTTGTCTGGAATGTACCGAAGCCTACGAGAACAACCTTGTCACCCTTTGCGAGAGAATCTGCAATGGAATCAAGTGTAGCTGCGAGAGCGTCGCCTGCTGCTTTCTTGCTGATACCGGCATTAGCTGCGATTGCATCAATCAATTCTGTCTTGTTCATGATAAATCCTCCTTGTGTGCCTATATGTCAGGCAAATTACAAAAGTATTATCCGTGTAAAAGCCCCTGTTGTCAATGCTTTTGGCGAAAAAATCGTGAAAAAACCCCTATTTTGCTGTATTTGTAACATTGTTATCTTTTGTACAGGTTATTTGAAGGTGATAAAATATCCTCATGACAAAACTCAGATATCTGGATGCAAATACATACTATAAAACGAGATTCGGAAAGAAGATCTACAAGGCTTCGATCGGTCTTGCCAGAACATGCCCCAACCGCGACGGCACGAAGGGCGAAGGCGGATGCATCTTCTGCTCGGAAGGCGGGTCCGGAGAGTTTTCCGTTTTCGAAGACGACATCGGAAAAGCTCTCGACAGAGCCATATCCATGGTAGGAAGAAAGGCGGGTCCTGATGCGGGATATGTCGCATATTTTCAGAGCTTTTCCAACACCTATCTTCCGCCCGAAAGGCTCGACAGGGCGATAAGCGACGCGGGGAAAGATCCGCGCATCGTCCAGTGCGCGATAGCGACAAGACCGGACTGTCTTCCGGATCCCGTTATGGAGGTGCTCTCCCGCCACGCAAAGGAGTTTCCGCTGATGGTGGAACTGGGTCTTCAGACTGCGAACGACAGGACCGGTGAATACATCAACCGCTGTTTTGATACTGAATGTTTTAAGGAAGCAGTAAGGAAACTGACGGACATAGGTTGTGAGACCACGGCCCACGTGATATTCGGTCTTCCGGGAGAAAACATGGATGACATGATGGGATCGGTGAGGACAGCATCCTGCTGCACGGGACTCAAGTTCACCTGCCTTTATGTTCCGAAGGGAACGAAGATCGCAGAGATTTGGGAGAGGGGAGAACTTGAAGTGCTCGGTATGGAAGAGTATTTTGATATTGTGGAAAGAGCACTGGAACAAGTCCCTGACGGCAAGGTCATCTTCAGGCTTACGGGGGACTGTCCGAAAAGCCTTCTTCTCGCGCCCATGTGGACTGCCGACAAGAGGAAGGTCATCAACTACATCAACAGGAGATTCGGCGTATGAAAAAATATATGAAAGAATATATCGCGCAGGTTGATTCTTTTATCGCTGACGGCATGAAGGATGCTGCCGATGAAAAGATAGACGAATTCCTTGCGGAGTTCGACCGCAAGCTCTCCTGGTTCTGTCACGAGAGGCTGATCCATCTTCTGGTCACGTTGTTTTTCGCTCTCTTCCTTCTCATCGGCATGTTCATGCTGATAACGCATCCCGACATCTTCACGGCAGTCCTGGCAGTCCTTTTCCTCTGTCTTACGTGCCCCTATGTATTCCATTATTATTTCCTCGAGAATTCAGTTCAGGAGATGTACAAAAAGAGGGATACGATCGAAAGTTTCAGAAGGAGCAAAAAGAGCTGATCCGTCCATATTGATCAATTTGTTATGTTTTGCCGGCGTTTATATGAGATAATCGTCTGAGTAAGTCAAAAAACGGAGGGGGAATCATGTTTACAATTCTCGGCGGATTTCTGATGGGCCTGGCCAACAGCGTGCCCGGTGTATCAGGCGGAACAATAGCATTCATAATGGGCTTTTACGAGGACCTTTTAAAGGCTGTCGTAAACCTTGTCAAAGGCAATAAACAGGAGAGGATCGCAGCGATCAAGCTGATCCTTAAGGTCGCCATTCCCTGCGCCGTCGGATTGCTGCTCGCAGTCGAAGTCCTGGTCAAGTTTTTCGATAATCACATATACGCGATAAGTTCGCTCTTCGTAGGTTTTATCCTGGGTGCTTTCCCAGTGATAATCAAGGATGAGGCAAAGTGCCTCAAGGGCAAATACTATAACCTGGTCTTCGCTGCCATCGGAGCGGGACTCGTTATCCTTATCACCGTTCTCAATTCACAGGGAACATCTGCAGAAAGCAACTCCTTTGTCCTGACTCCCCTGTCAGGCATCTACCTTTTCGTTTGCGGCGCCCTTGCCATGAGCGGAATGGTATTGCCCGGCATGTCAGGATCCACCCTCATGCTCATATTCGGACTCTACATGACCATCATCGAGAGCGTGCACAAATTCCTGCATCTTGACATGTCAGTCCTGCCCATAGTGATCATCTTCGGTCTCGGCATCCTCGCAGGCGCGGTCGGTATCGTCGGACTCCTCAAGAAGTGTCTCGAAAAGTTCCGCTCACAGACCGTCTACATGATCCTCGGCTTGATGGCGGGTTCGATCTATGCTATATTCCAGGGGCCGGCTACTTTGGATGTTCCGAAGCCCCCCATGACGATGGCGACTTTCAACTGGATCGCATTCATTATCGGCGTGGCGGTGATAGCAGGTCTCGAAGTGCTGAAACACTTCATAAACAAGAACAAAAAAGCCGGAGAAAACAAGGCATAAAAATAGGTGGGGATCAGCCCCACCTCTTTTATTATATACCCGTTTTTGCAATAAACAAGCACTATCTTTTGCACAACAATTTCGGCCCGTTTTGTATGAACGGCGGGCTTGTAATCGCCCTGTAACATTATACAATAAAATCAGTTCCAAGGAATGCGGAAGCGACACCTTCCGAATCCGAAGACAAACCGCCCGAAGCCTTAAGCAGTTGATGGCGCAGGGAAGAACCGAAGATGAAGATCTGAGGCGAAGCCGGAGAGACATAAACCTTAGGAAACTACCGAAGGTGGAAACGAAGTGAAGACTTAATAAGCTAAGGGAGGAACGAGCTAGGCGATTGACTGAGTGAATACACTTAAAAGTCGCGTAGGTTGTAACAATTCAGTTGATCCGGACTTTGGATCCGCGGTCGGTGAGATGTCACCACCGATAGGTGATAAGACGGAGTTGCAGCAGATGTTACACCGGTTCGTGCAAACCGAGTAACCGATACGAACTGCCGGATCAGAACAGCAGTCGCGAGGTTCATATGATTCGAGCAAATACAGGATTTGTTCGGTGAATGGAAGACATGAGTTGCACGGTGTGGTTGATGGTTGCAGCAGTCAGTTGGGTGTTGTGATCATGGATAGCTCGATAAGAGAAAGGGTTTGTGACGGACATTAGAAGAGATATTTCGGTTCGTTGGAACGGACGGTAACCCCGCAGATTCATTCCGCGGGGTTATTTGTTTGGTAAGCAGTAATACAATGATATAATTGTTCATAGTATCAACAGTTCGGAGGCGGTAAGACTATGGAAACGAGACCTTATATCTCATGGGATCTATTGAGTGATTTTATGACCGCGGCATTCGTTGCTGCAGGTGTTCCCGAGGATGAAGCAAAGATCTGCACGGACGTCCTGATGGAATCTGACAGAAGGGGTATCGAGAGCCACGGCTGCAACAGGTTCAAGCCGATCTATATGGACAGGTTCGTCAAGGGCACGCTCCTTCCGGTCACCGACATCGAAGTCATCAGGGATACTCCTACGACTCTGGTCTACGATGCCCATGACGGAATGGGCATGGTCGCAAGTTATAAGATGATGACCGAGCTCATTAAGAGAGCGAAGCAGTACGGCATGGCTGGCGGCGCGATCCGCAATTCCACCCACTACGGCATCGCGGGTTACTGGGCGACCATGGCTACCAAAGAGGGTCTGGTCGGCATAACCGGAACCAATGCGAGACCATCGATAGCCCCGACATTCGGCGTTGAGAACATGATGGGGACCAACCCCCTTACGATAGGTCTTCCGACTGATGAGGAATTTCCTTTCTGCATCGACTGCGCAACTTCGATCGTTCAGCGCGGCAAGATAGAATACTATGCCCGTGAAGGCAAGGATACACCTGCCGGAATGGTAATCGGATCCGACGGAAAGACCATGACAGATTCCGAGAAGATCCTTGAGGCACTGGTATCGGGAGATGCGGCTCTTGCGCCTCTCGGCGGTATCGGCGAGGAGCTTGCGGGCTACAAGGGATACGGATACGCGGCAGCAGTCGAGATCCTGTCCGCAGCCCTGGCGGGCGGTCAGTTCATGAAGGCTTTGACGGGTGTCGACGAGAACGGCAAGCCTGCCATGTACCATCTCGGACATTTCTTCTTCGTTATCGATCCGGACGCGTTCGTCGGCCGCGAGGAATTCAAGAAGACCGCAGGCGACATCTTAAGAGCCCTCCGCGCATCGCGCAAGGCGGAAGGACAGGAAAGGATCTATACGGCTGGCGAGAAAGAATATCTTGCATGGCTCGACCGCAAGGACAAGGGCGTTCCCGTAGGCGAATCCGTCCAGAAGGACTTCATCACCATAAGGGATAAATACGGCCTGCCTTTCACTTTCCCTTTCGAAAAATAAGATCTTACGGCTCATAATGTCCCGGGATCCCAAGGGCTTCCCGGGACTTTTTTTGTGACCTCCTGATGAGGGACAATAAAGGAACACTTGAAGTGTTATAATACTTACGCGAATAAAAAGACACCTTAGGAGACAGTGGTTTGATTTTTGATGATGAGTATTTAAGGAGCGAGCTGAATCCCGAACAGTACGACGCTGCGACCCATATAGACGGACCTTTGCTGATACTGGCGGGAGCCGGATCCGGCAAGACGCGCGTCATAACATACAGGATCGCATATATGGTAGGACAGATGGGCATAGATCCCAGGTCCATACTTGCGATCACATTTACCAACAAGGCTGCAGGCGAGATGAAGGAGAGGATCGCATCCCTTGTCGGACCTGATGCGGACTATATTCGGTGCGGCACTTTCCACAGCGTTTTCGCAAGGATCTTAAGAAGACATCTTGATCCGAACTTCACCATCATCGACAGCGACGACCAGAACAAGCTCGTAAGGGACATCCTCAAGGATATGGAACTTTCGAATACCAAGGTCAAGCCGTCATCGGTCATGTCGGCGATCTCCAATGCCAAGAACCACATGATCATGCCTGAAGACTATCTTCTCGAGGTAGGCAAGGATTATTTTTCGCAGATCGTATCCAAGGTCTATATCAAGTACAATGAGCGCCTCAAGGAAAACCACGCGATGGATTTCGACGATATCCTCGTTAATACGGTCAAGCTTTTCGAATCTGATCACGAAGTACTCGAATACTACCAGGAGCGCTTCAGATACATCATGGTCGACGAGTATCAGGACACCAACCTCCCGCAGTACCGGGCGGTCATGCTGCTTGCGGCCCGCTATAAGAATATCTGCGTCGTAGGCGACGACGACCAGTCGATCTACGCATTCAGAGGCGCCAATGTCGAGATGATCTTAAACTTCGAGAAGGATTTCCCCGATGCCAAGGTTGTAAAGCTCGAAGAGAACTACAGATCCACAGGAAACATCCTTGACTGCGCCAACGGCATCATATCCAACAATATAGGCAGGACAGACAAGACCTTGAGGACATCAGCCGGCAGAGGCGATAAGGTCATCCTCATGAACGCTGACAGCGGTATTGATGAGGCGAGGTTTGTTGCCGATACGATCAAGATGATGGTATCGAGAGGCAAGTGGAAATATTCCGATGTTGCAGTCCTTTACAGGGTCAACGCCATGAGCCGTAACATCGACAAGGCTCTCCATAATTCGGGGATCCCTTTCAGGGTCTACGGCGGCATCAGGTTCTTCGACCGCAAGGAGATCAAGGACATAATCGCATATTTAAGGCTCATCAACGACGAGCGTGACAACCTCGCTTTCGAGAGGATCATCAATGTCCCGAAGAGGGGCATCGGAGACACCACCCTGAACCGCATGAGGATCATTGCCGAAGAGGAGGGCATCCCCCTTTTCGAAGTGGCTGCAAGATCATTTCTCTACCCGGATCTTGCAAGGTCCCGGGAGAGGCTTCAGGCATTTGTCGAACTGATACAGGAGATGCAGGACAAGCTCCTTTCCGACGACATGTCCTTCTCCGAATATATCGAGTACATAGAAAACGAGTCCGGCATCATCGAAGAGATAATCTCCGAGAGGGAGAAGAAGGGTGAGCTGATAGACCGCGTCGAGAACCTGAAGGAACTTCTTTCCGAAGCGGCTGACTTCGAGAAGGCCCACAGGCTTTCTGAAGGAGAAGGCGGGGAGACGGAAGTTGAAGAAGATGAAGAAGACCTTCTCGATATCGGAACTGCTGATACGACTGCCGGAATTTTGCGCCTTTACCTCGACAATGCGGCATTGTATGCTGAAGGGGATAACTTTGACGACAACGACGACTATGTCCGCCTCATGACCGTTCACAGCGCCAAGGGCCTGGAGTTCACGGCCGTCTTCCTGATAGGTCTCGAGGAGACCATCTTCCCGGGATACAGGTCGATGGAATCGGAGGCTGAACTGGAAGAGGAAAGACGTCTGATGTATGTTGCGGTCACGAGAGCCAAGAAGAATCTCTTTCTTGTGCTGGCCCAGCAGAGGATGCTCTACGGCCAGACCCAGTGCAACAAGCCGTCAAGGTTCATAGGCGAGATCGACAGGGACCTCCTCTACCCCATGGGTGTCAGGAGGACTGCAAAGGAGAAGGAAGACAAGCTCCGCATGGAAGCATCCGACAGGGTTTCCGTCGGCATCGCGGAACAGTTCAGACAGTCTTCGGCTGCAAAGGCAATGGAGAGCAGGACCGACGACGGATCGCTCAAGCCCGACCAGATAAAGAAGGGCATGAAGGTGATCCATCCCAGGTTCGGCGAAGGCGAGGTCATCAAGGTCGAGCCGGTCGGAGGAGACGCACTTCTGTCGATAGATTTCGACGGCATGAAGAAGAATCTTCTGGCAAAGTCGGCGCATCTTAAGAAGGCATGATTTGAAGACAGGAGGATAAGACGCAATGGATGATCTTTACAACATGAACAACATCTCTTTCGAGCAGTTCGAGGATCTGTTCTCCAAGGTCCGCGGCGCGGTTAACGTGTCAGATGAGAACCGCGACAGGATACGTCATTCCTTCCTGAATGCCGACAGCATGAGATCGGTCTTTGCGACACCCGACATAGCCGATCACAGAAGGAGACTCCCCGAAGAAGACTGCGCAGTGAGGACCGCTTTCCAGCGTGATCTCGGAAGGATCATCTACAGCCAGTCCTTCAGACGCTTAAAGCACAAGACGCAGGTCTTCTTTAATCCGGTCAACGACCACATCTGCTCGAGACTCGAGCACGTCATCTACGTCAATTACATCTCCCAGGTCATAGGCGGAGCCCTTAATCTCAACAAGGACCTGATCCAGGCGATCTCACTGGGGCATGATATAGGACACACGCCTTTCGGCCACTCCGGAGAGAGGATGCTCTCGAGGAAACTGAAGGAGAAGGACGGGCGCCTCTTCTTCGAACATGAGGCCCACAGCCTCCGTGTTCTCGATGTGCTCGAAAAGCATAACGAAGACAACGGCCTTAACCTCACTTTCGAGGTAAGGGACGGCATCCTTTCCCACTGCGGTGAGGACTACAACGAGAAGGCTATCGTTCCCGTCAGGGACAAGACCGAAGACGAGCTCACATATCTTGTTCCGAAGAAGCAGAGGCGCGGCCCCGCAACGCTCGAAGGATGCGTTGTTAAGATGGCGGATAAGATCGCTTATGTCGGAAGGGATGTCGAGGACGCTCTCAGGATGGGTATCGTCAACGAGGACTATTTCGTATCGGGCGAAGGAAAATATCTCGGCACGAACAATGCGGAGATCATAAACTCGCTCGTCGAGGATGTCATCGAAAACAGTTTCAACAAGGATGAGATCAGGCTGTCGCCCAAGGCGGGAGACGCTCTTGCGGCAGTCCTGGACAAGAATCTCAACAAGATATACAAGGCCACCAAGATAACGACTTACGAATCTTACGCTGACCTGATAATCGCAAGCCTTTTCGACACCTTCATGGACGCTCTTGAGAACAGGGCGGCATCGACCGAACCTGCGAACGAGATGATCAGGAAGTTCTTTAACTTCGTAGATCACCACCCGCAGAGGGGTGAAGGTGAGGATGTCATGCCGCTGCCGATCTATGTCAGCGACTATATCGCGGGCATGACCGACGGATTTGCGATACAGTGCTTCGATGCCCTGTTCAGGGAATGCTGATGAACTGATGAGGTAAATGATATGGAAAACAGAAACGAACAGTACGGCTTTTATGCCATGCTCGACAGGATGCAGTATATCAACCGCTGGGGACTGATGCGGAACAGCAGGGTGGAGAACATCAAGGAACACAGTTTCGATGTTGCAGTCATTGCCCACAGTCTCTGCATCCTGCATAACAGATTTGCGGAAGAAGGCGACATCAGGCCCGATCCTTTCCGCGTTCAGGCTTATGCCGTTTACCACGACTGCACGGAGATCATAACCGGAGACCTTCCGACTCCTATAAAGTACCGTAACCGCGAGATAACCGCGGCCTACAGGCAGGTCGAAAACGAGTCTGCGCAGAGCCTCTGCGCCCTCCTGCCCGAGTGGATGAGGGAAGAGTATCTTGATCTTTTGGCTCCCACTCTTGAGACAGAAGAACAAATCCTGATACATAAGCTCGTCAAGGCAGCCGACAGGATATCGGCCTACATCAAGTGCATCAGGGAGGAGAGCTCCGGCAACAAGGAGTTCCGCAGTGCAGGAGAGAGCATAGCCGGATCCATAAGGGCGATAGGACTTCCGGAAGTGGATTATTTCATGGAACACTTCGTACCCTCATACGGTTATACTCTTGATGAGCTGTCTCAAACTGAAGACTGACAAAGGATAAAGGGATAAGATGCTGAGAAAGAGAAAAGAATATCTGGTTTTGTCTGTAGCAGCAGCCTTCTTTATGGCTGTCTGTCTGATCCTGTTCGTGATCTCACAGATGCAGTCGCACGGCTGGAAACTGTCGGATAAGGACAGGGAATCCGCAGGAAACGTAATATATGCCGCATCCGGACTTACGGGTCTCGGCAATGCTTCTTCGGAGCGTGCCGTCAAGCTCGCTGAGAGCGGGATCATATCGGCTGCCGATCACGTGATATCGGTCATGAATTCACCTGACTACATCCTTATGGGCAAGGATGACAAGGCGTTTGCGGAAGACCTGATCCGCGTCGCGGGAAGTTCCAGGGACATAGCTGAGATCTGCGATCTTCTTTCCGGACATAACAGCGCATACGTTATCAACAAGGTCCTGCAGGACAGATCCCGTTCACTGGCCTCCGGTTCCGTGATCAGGACCGATGCAGGTTCGGCGGTAAATGATTTCATCATCGATCAGGATATTACCGACAGCTCCGGATACACGGTCGGTATCCGCGAGACAAAAGGACACATGAACGTTACGGGCAAGGAGATCCGCACGGACTTCTTCGTTGACGGCATCCTCTACCGCGGTTTCCTGAGATTTAACGGTGATGCTTCAGACGGTGCTTTTACGATCGCCTGGGATACCACGGGAGTCGAAGAAGGCATTCACGACGTATATGCCCTGATCAGGAGTTCCGACGGAAGGGGAGCAGTCGCGAAGACAGGCACTGTGAGCATCCCTGCCATGACTGAGATCGAATCCGACCGCGTTACCAGGGGCCTCCTTGTCGGAGGCGCGGATTCGTCCTGGTATATCTACGACTGCCACAACAAGGATTGTTATGTAAACATAGTCGGTGCCGACGATGACATCCAGGCATCGCTCTACGATGTCTACGGCAATCTCATAGGAACTGTAGATAATCCCAAGGATCTTCCGGAAGCCTTGAGGAGCCGGCCGCAGGATGTTAAGAAGATCGAGCAGGAGACCGGTATCGCCGGCATATCGAACTGCTTCTACATCAAAGTGTCGAAGAGCCCTAATTCGGCCCTCCCCGATGAGGATGTTTCCTATAAGCTCGTCCAGAGCACTGATGTCGCATATTTTAACGGCACCCACATGGCCGTCATCAGCAGGGACGACAAGGGCAGCTTAAGGCTTGTCGACTATAACGGTGATTTTTTCGAGGCGAAGGAAGACGAGGTCAAATTCCTTCCGCTTAACGGATATCTGTCATCACTTAACATAATCGATACTTCGGCCGGCCAGAGGATCCCGGTATGGCCTGATTTTGACACTGAAAAGAATGTCTATGCCAAGTACCTTGCAAGCGGAAAGAAAGTCAAGGTCACGGCTTTCGCGATGGAAGGATTTGCCGCCGACATAAAGGTGACGATCTCCGACGAAAAGGGCAAGGAGATCGGATCCGAAGACGGTACGGTCGATCTTGCCAAAGGAGAAAACCACATCAACGTCATGGTAAAGGGTTTTGACGGAAGTGAACAGCAGTACGATGTATATGTCCTTAACGGACTTCCTGATGACGATTTTGCCCGCAACACCCTGACGGCTTTCCCCGAGAGTTATTACAGCGGTCTCTGGATGCTGCATAAGCTCCGTCCCGCATATGCTTTCACGCCATGCAACATCACTCCTTCTTTCCCCGAAGTCCTTTCCAACGAGGATTCCGGCTACCAGTCGCTGCTGCAGTATTCCTCTTACCCCAACTACATCAAGCAGAACAGCGTCGTCTACGATGCTCCCGACTGGATGGCGGCAAAGAACGAAGTCGTTTCCTATTTCCTCGACCCGAGAAATTTCCTTTTGCCTGACAGGGTCTTCATGTTCGAAAATCTTTCATTCAACGAAAAGGTCCATACCAGGGAAGGCGTTAAAGCGATAATCAAGGGAAGCTTCATGGATACTCCCGAGATCGATTATGCGGGCTACATATATGAGGCCGGCTCCAAGTCGGGCGTATCGCCTTACTTCATCGCTTCGAGGATCCTGCAGGAGATGGGATATTCCGGAGAGTCTTCTCTGGCACACGGTACAGTTCCGGGCTATGAAGGGATCTATAACTACTACAACATCGGTTCGACTTCTTCGGCTGAGCCCGGAGTAGCCGTTGCGAACGGAGCCAAATACGCATCAGGTTCAGACGAGAAGTATCTCCTGCCCTGGGACAGCATCGATAAGGCGATCACTGGAGGCGCGATCTGGATAGCGAAGGGCTACATATCCAAGGGACAGGATACTCTCTATTTCCAGAAGTTCGACATAAAGGGACGTGACGGCAAGTACTACAGTCATCAATATGCTCAGAATCTTATGATGGCATATAGTGAATCCATGCGATACTATAGGAGCTATGAATCCACTTCCGCGCTTGATAATCCCTTCGAGTTTATCATTCCGGTATTTAGCGATCTTCCCGAAACATACGGCGGCCTGCCGCAGGGATGACGCATGAGGAGACTTAGGATGACGAGGAGAAAGAAGATCACATTCAGGGCAGTTATCCTGTCAGCGCTGCTGATCGCTGCCGCATTGGCCTTCCCCGGAGGGGCGGTCTCGGCTGCGGATCAGATCGTTCTTAACGCGGAATGTGAGAAGGCCATCGTCGGTCAGGGAGACCTTGTCAGGATCGACATAACCGTTGACCATTTCCCCGACATCATATCCTTCGGACCCGTAGTCGTGAAGTTCGATCCCGATAAGGCCGGATTCCACAGGCTCGTGGAATCCGAGGTGCTTCCGAACTTCGTCTATACATCTACACAGACACAGGATACGGTCACCATATCCGCCGTCGACAGCCTTGCGAGCTTCGGAGACGGCGCGGATGCCGATAACGAGATAAATGCTTTCAGTTCTGAAGAACCGATCGTTATCTACTCTTTGTATTTCCGTATCCTTCCGTCTGCGAGCGATACTGCTGATTTTTCCATCGAGAGCGCTGAAGGCTTTATCAACGTCAAACAGAAGACAGTCAAGAACGTTATCCAGAGCGGAGTGACCCTGATCGTAAACCAGTCTGTATCGCGTGATGCGACGCTGACCTTCCTGGAATTGGGATCCGTGTCTCTTACTCCTGATTTCGATCCGCATATAACCGAGTACGAAGCTGTGGTTGAAAGAGTCGTGACCGAGATCGATGTCAGGGCTACTTCCTCCAACATCTTTTCGGCCGTCTTCATCAACGGCAACCGTAATCTTGTTGTCGGCGTGAACAGGGTTACCATCGATGTAACTGCCCAGGACGGTCAGTCCCATGTGATATATTCAGTCAACGTCACCAGGAAGGAGAGTTACCTTCCCGAGAATGCCGTGCTGATGGACGGGGACGGCACCCTCTATAACTTTGTCGATCTTCCGCAGGATTATGAACTGCCTGACGGCTTCACCCAGACGGTCAAGACCTTGAACGGATATTCCGTTCCCGCATTCGTCAAGGAAGGTCTGGCGAGCGTGCTCGTATATCTTTACGACGGCGTAAACCAGCCCGGCTTCTATTTCTACAATGCAAACAGCAAGAGGGTTACGGCTTATGTCGAAGGCTCGTCGGTCGTGACTACCGGACAGGTGTATACCAACATCTCGGGCGTTGAGTCGCTAATAGTTCCTGACGGCTTTAAGACCGCAAGTCTTGAGACCGAGGATCAGAAGGTTAAAGGCTATAAGAATTCTGCCGGCGATTTTATCTGTTTCCTCGTCGATGAACAGGGGAACGGAGGCTTCTACCAGTACGACAAGGAGAGCGGGAACTTCTATAAATACGTCAAACCCGACAACGGCAAAGAGACTGTTTACAGGTTCCTCTTCACCCTGTCCTTTATCGTGGCCGTCACGGAAGCTGTCATAATAATCATCATCGTGACGCTCGTAAGGAAACTAATTGCCGATAAATCCAGCCCCAGACCCAAGCGTGTTTGAGCAATTTGCGATTTGAATATACTGCTGTTATTGATAGAATAATTGGGATATTGGAAAAAGGAGCAGAAGCATGTCTGTCAAGGAATCGATCAGTTCAATTCTTTTTGGAAGCGAGAATCTGAGCCCTACGCAGGAGAAAGCGCGTAAGGCGTTCATGTATCTTTGCAGCGGCGGTTTAACGACTGTCGTCAACTTTGTGTCTTTTGCCGTTTTCGACAAACTCGTCAAGACCCAGTTCAATATCAACATCTTCGGATGGGATATGGACCTCATGGTCATGCTCAACCAGCTCATCGCATGGACCCTGGCAGTCCTTACAGCCTATATCACCAACAGGATCTTCGTATTCCGTTCCAAGGGCAATGTCATCCGTGAACTTCTGTCGTTCGCCGCAGCCAGGATCGCATCTTTCCTTATCATCGAACTCGGCATCCTCTATCTGCAGCTCGCCATAAGCGACAAGGTATTCGGATGCCCCCAGGATACCGTGCTGGGTTACATCGGATCCTTTGCGTTTACCTGCCTCTACCTTAACAAACTCTTAAATTCAGTGATCATAGTATTCGCCAACTACTTCATGAGCAAGATCATGGTCTTCCGCAAAGACGACTGTGTCGATCTTTCGAAGGAGAAGGACGGTCCTGATAAGACAGAACAGGAAGCCCTTGCGGTTTCCGGGAACGGAGATGAAGAACATGCCGGATAACGGCACACCTGAATTTATATCAGACAGTCTGAAATTCGGTATCAAGCTCGGGCTTGACAGGATGAGTGTTCTTCTTTCCAGATTAGGCAATCCCCAAAACAGTTTAAGATATATCCATATCGCAGGCACCAACGGCAAGGGTTCCGTTGCGGCTTACTGCGCATATTCGCTTGCCATGTCAGGCCTTAAGACAGGCCTTTTCACTTCCCCTTTCCTCGTTGATTTCTCCGAGAGGATCAGGGTGATAAGCCGTGATGACACGGAAGGCAATATCCCTGCTGAAGATGTCGCGAGACTTACTGCGGTTGTAAAAGAAGCCGCAGGTCCGCTCATAGAGTCCGGCGATCCTCCGACGGAATTTGAGATCGTAACAGCCATCTGTTTTCTCTGGTTCAGGGAGCAGGCCGTCGATGTTGCCGTCATGGAGACCGGTCTCGGCGGAAGGTTCGATTCCACGAACGTTATAGACCGTCCCGAAGTTACGGTGATATGTTCGATCGGCAAGGATCACGAGGACCGTCTCGGAGATACTGTTGCCAAGATCGCTTATGAGAAAGCCGGCATCATAAAGCCCGGCTGTCCCATCGTATGCATGTCCCCCGATCTCATGCTGACTCTTGACGGGTCCGAGAGGGAGGATGTCTGGGAAGTAATGTCTGAGACGGCGAGGCAGAACGGATCCCCGTTAATATTCGTTGGCGACAGCGGCCTTCTTGACAGCTGCGTTATGGACAGCGAGGGCGTCATGGGATTTGTTTATGAAGGCAAGAGATATCAGACACGGCTCAACGGAGTCCATCAGGCTGCAAATGCAGCTCTTGCTATAGAGGCTCTTAAGATCATGGGCTTAACTGATAACGAGATCAGGGAAGGACTTATCGCGACCCGCTGGAACTGCAGGTTCGAGATCTTCTCTTCTGACCCCGTCGTCATCCTCGACGGCGGCCACAACCCGCAGGGAGCCGCAAGCTTTGCCGCGACATACAGCAGGGTGCTCGCGGGATCCCTTAAGGACCGCCCCTTACGCATGCTGATCGGAGCCATGGCCGACAAGGATATAGACGGCATCATAAGAGCATATCTTGAGGCCGGTCTGGATATAAAGGAATTCATCTGCGTAAGACCTGATAATCCGAGGAGCATATCTCCTCTTGAACTTTCGAAAAAGATCAAATTTGTGTATAATACTTCAGATATAATCTTATGCGATGACAGATACGAGGGAGCGAAGACCGCATTGAGGAAGACTTCCGCTGACGGAATGCCCCTGGTGATAACGGGATCGCTCTACCTTGTAGGAGACATAAGATCGCATATGAAAGGGTTTGCCTGATGCACGATTACTTAAGTCTTTTGCTCTACATGACACCTATCGAAGAGAAGGATCTTATCCTTTTCGATATGGGCGCGGAAGAGAAGGCAAGGATCGTTAAGCAGTATAACCACGCTCTCGTCAATGCACAGAGCGACGGCACGGATGTTGCCGAGATATTCTTAAAGCCACTCATAGCCAATTACCAGAAATGGGGAGACACCGCACTGATGTTCGGTCTCTGCCTTGCCCGCGAGGGACGTTTTTCGAGAGCCGAGCAGAGCTTGCAGTTCGCTATAGCGAATGTCCTGGGTAACGAGAGATATCTTGCGATAGCTCAGGATGCCCTCAAGATGGTGCGCGACGACATGAAGAATCCCGAGTCGGCCAACATACCCAAGGAACTGGATGAGAAGCTGATGAATAAGAAGATGGCGGAGTCAGGATCACCTGCCGACAGACAGAACTATCAGGCGCCGATCCTCGTGAGGGCCTCCAAGGCTGCTCCCAAGAACAACATGGCGACCCCCAAGGAACGCCGTGATGTCATGATGAGATCAGGCAATGTCGGAGACGCCCTTCCGGACGATTCCATCGACATCGAGCCGATGAAGTCACCCGCCGAGAAGATGAGGCTCATCGTAAGGATATTGCTGATCATCGTGCTCGTCATCGCTTTGGCATGCGGAGTGATCTTCGGACTTATCCCTCTGGGAAGCAAGATGAAGACTGCATCCGAGAATGAAGATAAGATCAACTGGCTTTTGGACAGATTTGAAGAGAATAAGAACGATCCGGAAGTCGCCGGCATCCTTGAAGAATACGCCCGCGAGTTCGGTATCGCCGGAGGAAAGAAATGAGATATATAAGCACAAGAGGCAACGGAGGAACATATACGGCAGCTCAGGCGATCCTTACAGGTATCGCTCCTGACGGAGGTCTCTTCGTTCCCGAGACTATCCCTTCCATTTCCTGGGAAGAACTGGAACGTATGAAGGACATGCCTTTCTATGAACTGTCTGCGACAGTGCTCGCCAAGTTTCTGGACGGCTTTGATTTCGATGAACTGATCGGCTATACGAGAGCTGCTTATTCCGAGGATAAGTGGGGAGAAGATCCCGTACCCCTCGTTCAGCTCAACGCCTATAACGACAGGGAATATATCCTGGAACTCTGGCATGGCCCGACCTGCGCATTCAAGGATGTCGCGCTCCAGCTCCTGCCCCATCTCATGACCGCATCCGTTAGGAAGTGCGGAGAGAACAAGAAGATCGTCATCCTGACGGCAACGTCCGGTGACACGGGCAAGGCTGCCCTCGAAGGCTTCAAGGACCTTCCCGGCACGGAGATCATCGTCTTCTATCCCACGGGCGGCGTTTCGGATGCCCAGAAGCTCCAGATGGTAACCACAGGCGGCAGCAATACGCATGTCATCGCAGTCAACGGCTGCTTTGACGATGCCCAGACAGGCGTCAAGAACATCTTTGGTGACAAGGACTTTGCCGAGATGCTGTCTGATAAGAACATAAGGCTTTCTTCCGCGAATTCGATCAACTGGGGCCGTCTTGCTCCCCAGATCGCATATTATGTATATTCCTATGTTGCTCTTCTCAAGAACGAGAAGATCGAAAAGGGAGACCAGATAAACATCGTCGTTCCCACGGGCAACTTCGGCAACATCCTGGCTGCCTGGTATGCCAAGAGCATGGGCATCCCGATCAGGAAGCTGATCTGCGCTTCCAACCGCAACAAGGTCCTGTGTGATTTCTTCAGTTCCGGCAAGTACGACCGCAACAGGGAATTCTTCAAGACTTCATCACCTTCGATGGACATCCTGATCTCGAGCAATCTGGAAAGACTCCTTTTCGAGATCACGGACAAGGACAGCGGAAAGGTTTTGGACTGGATGACAGGTCTTGCAAAAGACGGAATGTATTCAGTCGATCCCAAGACCTTGAAGCTCCTCCAGAAGATCTTCGTCGGAGGCTTTGCCGATGAGGCAGGCGTCGCAAAGACGATCCTTGACGTTTACGACAGGACCGACAATGTCATCGACACCCATACTGCCGTCGGCTTCAACATCTACGGAAGGTACCACCAGAGGTCATCCGATGAGACCAAGACGGTATTCGTCTCGACTGCTTCGCCTTTCAAGTTCGCTCCCGCCGTTATGGATGCGCTCAGGGGTGAAGGTTATTCCGAAGGGAAGGACATCGAGACTCTCATTGCCGAACTGTCCGAAGAGAGCGGCCTTGAGATCCCCGAGAGCATCGCCACCCTCAAGGATAAGCCGGTAAGGCACACCGATGTCATCGACAAGGAACAGATGAAGGCGAAAGTAGAAGACATATTACTTATTTAATCATCAACGGCTTTTTCATTTATTGGAAAAGCCGTTATCATAGGAGGCATAAAAATGAAAAGATATCTTGTATTGGAAAACGGCAAGGTCTTCGAAGGTGAGGCTATGGGTGCCGAAGGCAGCGCCATAGCGGAGATCGTATTTACGACTTCCATGACCGGTTACCTTGAGACCATGACCGACAGGAGTTATAAGGGCCAGGCTGTAGTCCAGACCTTCCCCCTGATAGGCAACTACGGGATAATGCCTCCCGACATGGAAAGCGACAGATCCTATATCTCGGGATACATAGTAAGACAGGAGTGCGATGCTCCTTCCAACTTCCGCTGCGAAGGCAAGGTAGAAGAGTTCCTTACTGAGCAGGGTATCCCCGGCATCAAGGGAATAGATACAAGAAGCCTGGTCTCCATGTTAAGGGAACACGGCACCATGAACGGCGCGATCGTATCTGACCCGGACGAGATCAGCCTCGATGAGATCAAGGCATACAGGATCGTAAATCCCGTTGATGAGGTCACTGTAAAAGAAGAGACCGTCATAGAGCCTGAGGGTGAAGCGAAGTTCACAGTCGCCCTCTTTGACTACGGCGTTAAAGAGAACATAATAAGGTCTTTGGTCCGGAGGGGATGCAAGGTCATAAGGCTCCCTTCCAAGACTTCCGCAGCAAGGGTCATGGAGATAGCTCCCGACGGCATCTTCCTTTCCAACGGCCCCGGAGACCCTGAAGATAACGTGACCGAGATCGAGACTCTCAAGGAGCTTTCCAAATCCGGCATCCCCATGATGGGTATCTGCCTGGGCCACCAGCTCCTTGCCCTGGCTCACGGCTTCAAGACCGTCAAGCTCAAGTACGGCCACAGAGGCGCAAACCACCCCGTCAAGGATTCGAGAACGGGCAGGATCTATATCTCCTCCCAGAACCACGGATATGCGGTAGTTCCCGAGACCATAGACGAGAAAGTCGCAACGCCGCTGTTTACCAACTGCAACGATAAGACGAACGAGGGGATCATGTACAAGGACGCTCCGGCTTTCTCCGTACAGTTCCACCCCGAGGCCTGCGGCGGTCCGCAGGACACCGGATTCCTGTTCGACGATTTCATAAAGATGATGACAAAGTAAGGAGGAGATAAGATGCCGCTTGATAAGAATATAAAGAAAGTCCTCGTTATAGGTTCGGGCCCGATCGTAATAGGTCAGGCTGCCGAGTTCGACTACGCAGGTACCCAGGCCTGCCGCGCATTGAGAGACGACGGTATTGAGATCGTCCTCGTTAACTCCAACCCTGCTACCATCATGACCGACAAGTCGATGGCAGATAAGATCTACATCGAGCCTTTGACCCTTACCACGGTCAAGAGGATCATCGAGACAGAGAAGCCTGATTCCATCCTCTCGGGACTGGGCGGACAGACAGCGCTTACACTTTGCATGCAGCTTGCCAAGGAAGGCTTCCTCGACAGCCACAATGTAAAACTTTTGGGTTCATCCCCCGAGTGTATCGACAAGGCAGAAGACAGACAGATCTTCAAGGATACGATGGAGAGCATCGGTCAGCCCTGCATCCCTTCGCTGGTCGTAAATACGGTTGAAGATTCCGTGAAATTCGCATCCGAGATCGGGTATCCGGTCATCGTAAGACCTGCCTTCACGCTCGGAGGCACAGGCGGCGGAATCGCACGTGACGAGAGCCAGTTAAGAGAGATCGCAAGAGGGGGTCTTGCAATGTCTCCTATCACCCAGGTCCTGATCGAAAAGAGCGTCGCAGGCTGGAAGGAGATCGAGTTCGAGGTCATCAGGGACAAGGACGGCAACACGGTCACGGTCTGCTCCATGGAGAACCTGGATCCTGTCGGTGTCCATACGGGCGACTCGATCGTCATCGCTCCTGCAGTCACGCTTTCCGACAAGGAATATCAGATGTTAAGAACAGCATCCCTTAACATAATCAACGCTTTGGGAGTCGAAGGCGGCTGTAACTGCCAGTTCGCGCTGAATCCCGATTCGTTCGAATATGCGGTAATCGAAGTCAACCCCAGAGTCTCAAGATCTTCGGCTCTTGCTTCCAAGGCAACGGGTTACCCGATCGCCAAGGTTGCTACCAAGATCGCTCTGGGCTACAGGCTCGACGAGATCATCAACGCGGTCACGGGCTACACCTACGCAGCTTTCGAGCCTGCGCTCGACTATGTCGCAGTCAAGTTCCCCAAGTGGCCTTTCGACAAGTTCGTATATGCCAAGAGAGACCTCGGCACGCAGATGAAGGCAACGGGTGAGGTCATGTCCATATCCGACACATTCGAGTCCGCTCTCATGAAGGCTGTAAGAGGCGCCGAGATCGGTGCCGACAGGCTCTATCTCGAAAAGCTTAAGGAAATGGATGACAGCGCCATCGAATCAGGAATCGGTGCAGTCACCGACGAGCGTATCTTCTATGTCGCAGAAGGCATGAGAAGAGGCATCTCCTGTGAGAAGATCCATGAGATCACCAAGATCGACATGTGGTTCCTTGCCAAGATCGAAAAGCTCATCCTTTTCGAGAAGGAATACGAAGGCAAGACCCTGACTTACGATGAATATGTCAAAGCAAAGAAGATGGGCTTTACCGATAAGTCACTTACAGCGATCTGCGGCGTTAAACCCGAGTTCAGCCTCAAGCCGACCTTCAAGATGGTCGACACCTGTGCAGGTGAGTTCGCAGCCAGCACGCCTTACTTCTATGCAACATACAATCTCGAGAACGAGGGCGGCGTCAACGAAGCCGACCGCGACGACAACAAGGAAGGCAAGAAGACGGTGATCGTTTTCGGTTCCGGCCCGATCAGGATCGGCCAGGGCATCGAGTTCGACTATGCAGCCGTCCATTGCGTACATGCACTTAAGGACTTGGGCTTCAGGGTCGTTATCGTAAACAACAACCCCGAGACGGTCTCCACCGACTTCGATACAGGCGACAGGCTCTATTTCGAGCCTCTTACCGACGAGGACGTAATGAACATCGTAAGGCAGGAAGACCCTTACGGAGTAGTGGTCGCATTCGGAGGACAGACCGCCATCAAGCTGACCAAGGTCCTGTCAGCCAACAACATCAACATAATCGGTACATCAGCTGATTCCATTGACATGGCAGAGGACCGTGAGAGATTCGATGAGCTCCTCGAGCGCTTAGGCATCGCACGCCCGAAGGGATTCTCCGTCATGACGACAGAAGAAGCTCTTGAAGCTGCGGGCAGCCTCGAATACCCCGTGCTCTTAAGACCTTCCTACGTCTTAGGCGGACAGAACATGATCATCGCTTTCTCCGATGCCGATGTTACGGAGTACATGAGGATAATCCTCTCCCAGGGCATCGAGAACCCAGTCCTGATCGATAAATACATCCAGGGCCGCGAGATCGAGATCGACGCGATCTACGACGGATCCGACGTCCTTATCCCGGGTCTCATGGAGCATATCGAGCGTGCGGGCATCCACTCGGGCGACTCGATCGCTGTATATCCCGCAAAGCACATCTACGATGATATGTGTAAACGACTGACCGACACCACCATCGCCCTCTGCGACGGCTTGAAGTCGATAGGAATCGTAAATATCCAGTACATAGTCAAGGACAACCGCATCTACGTTATCGAGGTCAACCCGAGAGCATCTCGTACGGTCCCTTACATGAGCAAGGTCACGGGCATCCCGATGGTCGATGTCGCTATCGCAGTCAGCCTCGGAAAGAAGCTCGCCGACATGGACTACGGCACGGGCTTCTACAGGCAGTCACCTTATACTGCTGTCAAGGTCCCTGTATTCTCCTTCGAAAAGCTCACGGATGTCGACACCCAGTTAGGACCTGAGATGAAGTCCACCGGTGAGGTGCTGGGCGTAGGCCGTAACCTCTCCGAAGCGCTCTTCAAGGGCCTCGTTGCAGCTGGATACAAGATGTACAAGAACGGCGGCGTATTCATCACCGTCCGTGACTCGGATAAGCCCGAGATCGTCGAGATCGCAAAGAAGTTCGATAACCTCGGCTTTAAGCTCTACGCCACGGGCGGCACGGCCAACGCACTCCGTGAAGCCGGCATGGAAGTATCCGTCGTATCCAAGATCCACGAATCCGATACGAACAACACCATGAGCCTCATCGAGAGCGGCAAGATCAACTACATCATCTCAACATCCGCCAAGGGCAGGCTCCCCGCAAGAGACTCCGTCAAGCTCCGCCGCCGTGCGGTCATGCTCGGCATCCCCTGCCTTACGGCTGTCGATACTGCGGACGCTCTGGCTGACTCGCTCATGAGCCGTTATTCCGAGATCAACACCGAGCTTGTTGACATCAACCACATGCGTGAAAGACGCAAGAGGATCGACTTCATCAAGATGCAGGGTGCAGGCAACGACTACATCTACATCGACTGCCTCGACAACATGGTATCTTCACCTGAGTCGCTCTCCGTCTATATGTCCGACAGGCACTTTGGTGTCGGCGGTGACGGTATCGTCCTGATCGCGCCTTCCCAGGTTGCAGATGCCCGCATGATCATGTTCAACCTCGACGGTTCCGAGGGCATGATGTGCGGCAACGCCATCCGCTGCGTCGGCAAATACATGTACGACTATGCAGGCCACAAGAAGAAGCACATGAATATTGAGACCGCGAGCGGCATCAAGAAACTCGAGCTCATGACATCAGGTGATGTCGTCGTAAGGGTCAAGGTCGACATGGGCAAGGCCGAGCTTACGCCTTCCCTGATCCCCGTAGACCTTCCCGGCGACAAGATCGTAGCCCACCCCGTTACGATCGGTGAAGAGGATTATGAGATCACCTGCGTATCGATGGGCAACCCTCACGCAGTCGTCTTCACGGATAAGGTCGATGTAATGGATCTCGAGAAGATCGGACCTCTCTTCGAATACGACAAGATATTCCCTCAGAGAGTCAACACCGAGTTCGTCAAGGTAATAGACGACCACACCCTCAAGATGAGAGTCTGGGAGAGAGGCTCGGGTGAGACCATGGCCTGCGGTACCGGTGCCTGCGCTACTGTCGTTGCAGCCTGCCTCAACGGCTACTGCAAGAAGGGCGAGGACATCCGCGTCATCCTGAAGGGCGGCGACCTCGTTATCAACTATACCGATGAGACCGTTTACATGACCGGTAACTGCGACCGCGTCTTTACGGGAACGATGGAGATCTGATGGCAAAAAGAAGATTTGAAGGCATCGTTTTCGATATGGACGGCGTCGTAATAGATACCGAAAAGGTCGTATTGGAGTGCTGGAATGAAGTCGGAAAGAAGTACGGTCTTCCCGACATGATCGAAGTCTTAAAGCAGTGCATCGGCTTAAACGCGCGTGACACTGATGACCTCATCAGGGCCAATTTCAGCGACCACATTGATAAACTCGACCGGATCAAGGAAGAGAAGAAGATACTGATCAGGGAATGTGTCGATAACGGCAAGGTTCCTCCCAAGCCCGGTGTCCGCGAACTGCTTACATACCTTAAGGACAACGGATACAAGACGGCACTTGCGACTTCCACGAGCCGCAAGTCCGCCACGCATGAGCTGGACATCTTGGATCTCACAAAGTACTTTGACGTCATGGTCACGGGTGATGAGATCGCCAATGGCAAGCCCGATCCTGAGATCTTTCTTACCGCCTGCAGCAGGCTTGGCGTTGCTCCCGAAGATCTGATAGGAATAGAAGACTCTTACAACGGCATAAGGTCCTGCAAGGGAGCAGGACTTTACACGGTCATGGTGCCCGATCTCCTGCCTCCCACGGATGAGATCCGGGGATTGGCGGATGAGATATTTGACAATATAATCTCGGTAAAAGATCTGCTCTAAAAAGACAAAGGAATAAGCTGCCCCTAATGTCTAAAGGTGCGGCTTAAATAGCTGATCTTTGAGGTCGACCGTCTATCGGCAGTACCTCTTTTATAGGCTTGGTTAACTGCTTCAGGTAGCTGAGTTTTCTGAGATACTGTAGCCGTTCTCCGCATCACCTGTCAGGGTCAGACGGAACTCATCTCCCAGCTTCGCTTTACCGCTTAAACAGTATTCTATACGGTAAGTCTTACCGTCAGCGCCAGTGACACTGAACGTTACATCTATATCGAAACTGTCGTCTTTATCTATTTCTCCCAGTTTATCCTTGATGGCGTACTCGCTGATCTCAAGACAAAGATCCTCTCCCTTTTCCATGATGCTCCAGTCGGCATTGCGGACTCCTGTTACTCCGCCGTCCCTGCCGTTGAGTTTATATCCTATTGCCAGCTCCACTACGCCGTCGGCATCGTTTGCAATGTCTAAGGTAACTGCAGGCATCTCGCTGTAAACACCGGAACCTGTCCATTCCTCGTAGTCCAGCGGTTCTATGTAATCAGGTGTGAATATATCCTGCTTGCGTGTCTCGCATTTGCGCCAGATCTGGGGCTGATCCATGAATCCGGATACATTCCTTATCAGGAGATAATTGTCGTATGGATCCTGGTAGAGGGTATATACTCTGTTATTCTTATCGTCACCGATGTAGCCCAGGCAATCTCTCAGCGTATCAGGATAATGGACCGTTTTCCCCAGGATGCCGAAGGGCATATAAGCCTTGCCATTGTAAGTTATTGTCATCATGTCGTCACTGTCGGACTCCTTCATCTCGAAAACGGTGGGATTCCCGGGAAGATCCGGCGTCTTATCAAACATATTGAAGACTGAACATCCCGATAATACTGATGCGCATAAGAGCGCGGCTGATACGGATAAGATCTTAATGGTGTTTTTGATAGTCATGTTGTTTTCCTCCCTTAATCTGAGGACAGGATAACACGACTTCTTTTGAAATGCAATAAAATTTTATCGAAAAACAATATAATTTTATTAGGAAACAGTTTCTTCAGCGGCGGGACCGTCTTTCTTTCTTCCTATGATCCCGTTGTTTATAAGGTATGCGTATACTGATGCCGCGACGATTATCACGTAACCAAGAATGCTCAGCGCGTCAGGGAATTCGCCCAGGAAGAGCATGCCCAGGATAGCGGCGAAGATAACGGTCGAATAGTCGTAGACTGATATCTCTTTGGCGGGACAGAAGCCGTATGCGGTCGTGATAAAGAGCTGGCCGAAGCAGGCGGCAACGCCTGTCATGAAGCAGTAGAAGAGCTGCAGGGGCGTTATGGGTTCAAAGGTCGCGATGATGAAGGGGATCAGGATGAGGCAGGAAAAGCCGGAGAAGAAGGCGACGATGACAGGCCCCCTCTCACCCTGGAGCCGGAGCTTCCTGAGGAAGGTGTAGGCGATGCCCGCGACGATGCCGCCGAAGATCCCTATGAGAGCGGGGATTATGTGCGCGCTGTCATATGTTCCCGCATTTGCGAAAAGGAATGACGGCTTGACCACGAATAGGGCGCCGATGAGAGCGATCACTATGGCGATCCACTGCCTTACATTCGCGATCTCCTTGAGGATGATTATCGATGCTATGACCGCAAAGAAGGGAGACAGTTTATTCAGGATCATGGCGTCGGCTATGTTGATCTTGGTGATCGCATAGAAGTTGCACAGGATACCGAGAGTGCCGAAACCGGCGCGGGCGATGAGTCCTGGAAGGCTCCCTTTTCGGATCTTGAACTTTTCGGGAGACCTCGCAAGGAGGACTATGGACATGACCACAGCCACAAGATTGCGGAAGAAGGCTTTCTGGAATACCGGCATCTCGCCTGCGAGACTTATGAACAGCCCCATCACGGCGAATGAGAATGCGGAAATAATAAGACAGACTATGCCTTTCTTACGCTGGTTAGATACTGCGCTGTCGTTTTTAGATGGCTCCAAATCTGCTCCTTCTTACTGCTTGGGGCGGATCATCAGAGGAAGTTTGAACGCTGCCTCGTATCCGCGGGCGTCAAGATCTGATAGGATCGTCTTTCCGATGCTGGTGCCTGCCAGTAGAAGAGTCTTAAGATCTCCGGAATCAGCGCCTCGTAAAGGCAGTTCTCTTTCCAGGATCTCCCTTGCGATTGCTTTGACTTCCGCGCGCTGGGCGGCAGGATCGGAAAAGTCGCCGTCCTTTCTCTTTGTGAGGAGCGCGCCTGATACTGCCAGTGTCACATCCCCGTAAACGAAAAGCTCGTTGTCGAGAGATGACATTACGACACCTTCGGGAAGATTGCTCTTATGAGTTGTTCCGGAGTGTGCTGAAGGCTTGGGCGCGTTGGCGGCAGCCTGATTAGCCTTTTCTCTTTCGATATAGTTATCGGCTGCTTCCGCGCCTCTCTTCATTGCTTCCTTGAAATTATCCAAAAATCCCATTTTCCCGATTCTCCTTTATAAAGTTTATCTAACGAACATCCCTTATCCGTTCCAATTGATTTTATACTTTTACGAACGGCAACTCAACAAGGGTTTGGTATAATGAAATGAACAAAAAAAGTCTCTAAGGACATATAGATATGGCACATTATTTCGATGCTGATCCGGTTACGGCCGGCGACAGAAAACTCATATCGTACAGGATCAACGGGATAGATTTCGAATTCATCTCGGATACTTCCGTCTTCTCAAGACACCAGACCGACTTCGGAACGGATCTGATGCTCAATGCCGTGATCGAAGACATCAAGAAGAATAAGGACAAGATAACGGACAGGGAATTCCTCGATCTGGGCTGCGGCATAGGCACGGTCGGCATAGTCATCAAGAAGTGTTTCATGAAGATGGACGTGACCGGCGTGGATGTCAATTCCCGTGCGGTCGGTCTTGCGAAGGAGAATGCCGGATATAACGGCGTCAAGGTCGATTTCACCGTAAGCGATGTCCTTGAAGATATCCCGGAAGATAAGATGTTCGACTATGTAGCCACGAACCCTCCGGTCAGGGCAGGCAAGAAGACTGTTTTCGCATTCTACGATCAGGCATATGCACACCTTAAGGACGGCGGCGTTCTATACTGTGTCCTCCAGCGCAAGCAGGGGGCTCCCTCGACTGCCGCCAGGCTCACCGAACTTTTCGGCAACTGTGAGACTCTCGAGATAGACGGCGGATACCGCGTTATGAGATCGGTCAAAGGAGACAACTGATGGAAATCCTTCCTTATTCTTTTCCGGATTCTCTCATGATGTTCTTCATTTACAGCTTTATCGGCTGGATAATCGAAGTCATCTATTACGGCATCACGGAAGGCAAGTTCATCAACCGCGGATTTCTTTGCGGCCCGATCTGTCCTGTTTACGGCATAGGTTTCTATCTGGGCATATGGCTTTTCAATCCCCTGAGGAGAAATTTCTTCATCATATTTTTCGGAACCGCGGCAGCAGCGACTTTTGTCGAACTCATTGCGGGCGTTTTGCTCTATCACATCTTCAAGCTCCGCTGGTGGGATTATTCAGATTACAAGCTGAACCTGAGAGGATACATCTGTCTGAGGTTCTTTATATACTGGGGTATCGCATGCTCTCTGGGAATCTATGTCCTGCATCCGGCAGTAAAGCGTCTTATCGAGATGTGGCCCAGAGTCCCGCTGCATGTCACACTGGCTTTGTTCGTACTGCTCCTCATTGCCGATATCGCTGTTTCAGTCACATCCGTAATCGGGCTTTCGAAGCGTATCAGGAGACTCGAGACTCTCAACGAGAACATGCATTTCTTCTCCGACAAGATCGGATCGACCATATATGGCAGCGTTGATACTGTCATGACCATGAGCGAACCCGCCAGGGAACACTACGATCTCTACAGGAAGATCGTTGCCGCCAACCTCAAGGAGGAGAGGGAACTTGCCCTCCGCCACAGAAACGAGGAAAGGAAGCTCGCGATGGAACTTACCGGTATGGAGAAGGATAATATCGTAAATTCCATCAAGGCAGCCAACAAAAAGACGACAGGTCTTCTCAAGGGTATCCGCAAGAGAGAAAGAGAACTTGTCGAGATCATCCAGACGAGGAGCTCGGACGTTCATGCCGGCGCATTAAGATGGATGAAGGATAAGACAGGCGTTATCGATACCATCAGGAATAAGGTCAGAAGATCCGAAGATCCCACCAACGAGGACTTCATCGAATTGCTGACGGAAGATTTTGACATGGATGAGGAAATGAATAAATGAAGATAATGGCTGCATCGGATATCCACGGGAGCTCGATCTGGGCTGCAAGGATCGTGGAGACTTTTCATAAGGAGAAAGCAGATAAGCTTCTTCTCCTGGGAGACCTTCTCTACCACGGTCCCCGCAACGACCTGCCTGAAAACTATGCTCCCAAGGAAGTTATCAAGATCTTAAACGCCGAGAAGGACAATATCCTGGCGGTAAGGGGCAACTGCGATGCCGAAGTCGACCAGATGGTGCTGGAATTCCCGATAATGGCAGAATCACTCTGGCTCGAATCTTCGGGCGTTAGGATCTACGCGACGCACGGCCATCATATCGATCCTGATAACCTGCCGACATTCCTGGGCAAGGGTGATATACTCTTATGCGGTCACACCCATGTGACGGCAGATGAGATGACAGGAGACATCCGCTGCATGAATCCGGGATCCCCATCGATCCCCAAGAACGGTGCGAAGCCCTCCTACATAATAATCGAAAACGGCAAAGCCGTACTTAAGGAATTTTAAGAAAGAAGGAAATACAAAATGTCAAACATCAGTGAGATACCTCATAAGCCCTCACACACGCCTCCCCATCCTCCGCGCGCTCCCGAAAAGCAGAAGCCCGCAGACGGATCCGAGATCAGGAAAGTCATCGGCGTAGGTTCAGGCAAGGGAGGAGTAGGCAAGTCTTTCGTAACTGCAAACCTTGCAGTTGCCCTCGCAAAGAAGGGTCTTAACGTAGGCATCCTCGATGCTGATATCACCGGACCTTCGATCCCCCAGGCATTCGGCCTTAAGAGGATGCTGACATCAATTGACGGCACCCTGATCGAACCCGAGACCACGACGCTCGGCATCAAGGTCGTCAGTGTAAATCTTCTCATGGCAGATCCAAACCAGCCTGTCGTATGGCGCGGTCCTGTCCTGAGCGGCATCATCGGCCAGTTCTGGTCTGAAGTAAACTGGGGCACACTTGATGTTCTCCTGATCGACATGCCTCCCGGCACGGCTGACGTTCCTCTTACCGTATTCCAGACGATCCCCGTCGACGGCTTTATCCTCGTGGCTACAGGCCAGGATCTCGCCGCCATGATCGTCAACAAGGCCCGCAACATGGCTTCCATGATGAACGTTCCGATCCTCGGAATGGTCGAAAACATGTCCTATGTAAAGTGCCCGCACTGCGATGAGGTGATCAGCCTCTTCGGCGATGGCAGCCAGGTAATGAAGTCCGCTGAAGAAGTAGGAGTACCTCTCCTCGCATCGATCCCCCTGGATCCCGAAGTAACGAAGAAAGTGGATGCAGGCAGGGCAGAAGACTGCGATGTGGAAGCCCTTAAGGATGCCGTTGATACGATAGCAAAACTCGTATGAGAAAGATAAGACTGACAGCGATACTACTGGCAACAGCTTTGCTCCTGGCATCCTGCGGCAGTCAGCCTGCAGTAAAGGAGACAACGGAGCCGACAGCTGTCCCGGTGGAAAAGTTCCTGGGTGACATCAGTTACACAGGTGATGTTGCTGCTTTAGTCTATGAGAAGATCGACGATGAACTGGATGAGAACGGCAATCCCCTCTGGGGCATCCAGTACAGGGAGATCACCGACATCAAGGGGCTCCTCACACAAAAGGATAAGCCCGTCCTGATATATTTCTACAGTTCCCAATCTTCCGATACCGGCGGAGTCACCGCCCTGGCGGAAGATCTTGCCCAGACTCTCTCGGACAAGCTCTTAACAGTATCTATCGACGCAGTATCACACAACGATATCGCAAGCGCATATGAGATAGTTTCTCTTCCCGAATTCGTCCTGATCGAAAACGGCAAGTTCAAGGATATGTTCAAGAGCTCCGAATACAGCTACTGGGACGCCAACGATGTTGTCGACTGGATAAGTTCTTGCGGTTATGTGCCTGATACGGGTAAACTTGAGTAAGAAAGGAGCCTTGTTATGGAATACGCATACATATCTGCCCTGGGACAGGATTCCCACAGATTCGAAGAAGAGACATCAGAAAATGCCCTGATAAGACTCGGAGGGGTCGATATCCCCCACACAAGGAAGATCTCCGCCAACAGCGACGGCGATGTGATATTGCATGCAATAACAAACGCGGTCTCAGGATTCACGGGACATAACATATTAGGCTTCGAAGCAGATGACATGTGCAGACAGGGAATAACCGACAGCAGGGAATACCTGAAAGAAGCGCTCAGATACATGGGAGACGCAAAGATCGTCCATGTCTCCGTCTCGGTCGAAGGCAAAGAGCCCAAGCTCAAGCCTTACATTGACCGGATCAGGGAAAGCATAGCAGGTATCCTGGATATCCCGGCAGCTTCAGTCGGCATCACCGCCACGACGGGCGAACGCCTCACGGGCCCCGGAAGAGGCGAAGGCATAAGCGTTTTCGCGGTCATAACCGTAAAAAAGCCCCTTTGATCCCAAGGATAACTATATAGAACTGACCTTCCCGAGGTGTTATACTTTAAGGAGTATTGCTTCCGAGGAGGTACTATTATGAGACATCTGTTTTCGATGAGTAAGAAAGGTTTATACCTTGCTTTGGCCGCAGGTCTTGCTGCACTGATCCTGACTGCCGTACCTTTCAAGGCTGTTCTGGCCGACGGGGAAATAGCGATCGATAAGACCAATTTCCCTGATCCCGTTTTCAGGGAGGACGTCAAAAAAAGTTACGATTCCGATCAAGACGGCAAACTCACTCCCTCCGAGCTTGATAATATCAAATACATCTACTGCTCGGACAAAGACGTTAAGACCATAAAGGGCGTCGAATTTTTCACGAAACTTGAGTCTCTCTGGGTCGGTGAGAATCAGATATCAAAGGTGGATCTGAGCCATAATACCGAACTCAACGACCTGAGTATCTACTCCAATAAACTTACCGAATTGGATGTAACAAAAAATACCAAGCTTCAGATACTGACAGTTTACGGCAATGAGATCAAAGAGTTGGATGTTTCAAAATGTAAAGAATTGAAGGATCTGAATATCTGTAATACGAAGATCTCAACCATCAATCTGTCAAATAATAAGGAACTCGTAAATTTCTATTGTTCCGAGGCCGCCATCACCAGCCTCGATCTGTCAAAGAACACTGCGCTTGGATTCCTGACCTGTTCTAATAATAAGATCAAGAAATTGGATCTTAGCAAAAATACTGCTCTTGAATTCGTATATGCTGACGGGAACCTTATCACGGATATTAATCTGAAGGGTCTTGATAAGCTGAGAACCTTAGGTTTAATGGGCAATAAGATCCAGAAGGTCGATCTTTCGACCAATAAGGCTCTGCAAAATCTTTGGCTCTCGGGAAACCAGCTTGGCAGCATAGATGTTTCCAAGAATACCAATCTTATTAATTTTGTGATTGGGAGCAATAAGTTAAAGGAAATCGATGTTAGCAAGAATACAAAACTTGAAACGCTGAATATTGCGACTAATAACTTTACGACGATCGATGTAAGCAAGAACAAGAAGCTCGACAGCCTCTACATAGCTAACAATAATTTCAAAAAGATCAATATTGCCAATAACACACAGTTAAGGGCACTCGATTGTGAAGGCAATAATATCTCAAGCCTTGACCTTTCCAAGAACCCGAGACTGAGGCTCCTTGTCTGCGCCTATAACCCGATATCAAAACTTGATGTCAGCAAGCAGATAGGACTTGAAGTTCTTGAAGTCCAGGGAACAAAGATCAGCAAGGTCGACGTAAAGAATTGCAGCGGAATCAAGCATGTGCTTAAGGAAGGAGAGATCTCGGTCGAAAAGGGAAGGATCGATGAGGATATCATCAAGTACGAATACGAATATGAGACAAGCGAAGACTATGTCTACGAATGTCTTAAGTACGAAGCCAGCATGACAGTAGATGACGGCACCAAAGGTTCCGTTAAACTCGATAAGTCAAATGCTCAGCTCGTATGCGGCAAGACCATGACCCTCAAGGCAACACTTAAGGATATATCCGGCAAGGTTTTCTGGAAGTCATCCGACGAATCCATCGCAACGGTATCTTCATCAGGCAAGGTAACGACCAAGATGGCAGGAACCGTAACTGTCTTCGCATCTGCAGGCGGCAAGAAGGCTGCATGCAAGATCACTGTCCTCTATAAGGACGTTATGAACGAGAAGGATTTCTGGTTTATTCCCACCAACGAACTTACCAGGATGGGCGTTGTAAAAGGCTACGACAAGCAGACCAAGTTCAAGCCCGCCAACGAATGCACAAGAGCCCAGATGCTGACCTTCATCTGGAGACTTATGGGCACACCGGAACCTAAGTCCGACAAGTGCACGTTCTCTGATGTCAAGAGCAGCGATTACTTCTATAAGCCCGTTATCTGGGCAGTCGAAAAAGGCATCACCACAGGCTATTCCGGCGGTCTTTTCAAGCCCCAGAATGTCTGCACCAGAGCCCAGACCGTCACCTTCCTCTGGAGACTTTCAGGCAAGCCCACTCCCAAGTCAGACAAGTGCAAATTCTCTGACGTGGAGAAGGATGCATACTACTACGAGCCCGTTGTCTGGGCATCCGAGAAGGGCATCGTCGCAGGATATTCAGACGGAACATTCAAGCCCCAGGGCAAGTGCTTGAGAAGGCAGATGGTAACATTCCTCCTGAAGTATTACAGAGGCTGGTAAGAGAAGGATCATCATGAAAAGAACGATTAAAACAAGTTTAGTTATGTTGGCAGCAGCTGCTGCCGTTGCAGCAGGGATCATAGCGGTCCCTGCTTTAAATGTTAAAGCGGCAGATATCGAGATCAATGAGACCACATTTCCTGATGAATATTTCAGGAATTGGATCTTAAGCCAGTCTTATGGTCTGGACAAAAAGCTTACCCCTGAAGAGATCGCTGATGTTAAGAAGATTCAAATACCATCCACAGTGGATGCCGGAAAGATAACCGATATCAAAGGAATAGAGTATTTTACCGAAATTACCTATTTAAGCACAAATGGCAAATTAACGAGCCTTGATGTCAGCAAAAATACTAAACTTACCAAGCTTTATTGCGATGGCGCTCAATTGACTCGTCTTGATCTGAGCTATAATCCCGATCTTATCGAACTTGATTGCTGCGGGAATCAATTGACCGGTCTGGATCTGAAAAATAATACAAAGTTAAAGATATTGTTTTGCTGGAGCAACCAGCTTACGAGCATTGATGTGAGCAGGTGTGCGCAACTTTCGAATTTTCAATGTTATTCCAATCAATTGACGCAGATCAATGTGGGGAATAATACTTCACTCAGATTTTTTGATTGCCATAACAATCCGATCAGCAAGCTGGATGTTTCCAATATCAGCGGACTTGAAACGCTCCGTTGTTATAGAACTAATATCACAAAACTGATCGTAGCCAACAATAAAGCGCTCAAAGACCTGCAATGCGGCAATACTCAGCTGAAAACTCTTGAACTTGACAATAATACTGCGCTTGAAATACTCAAGATCGATGAAACCCCGATGACCGCAATCGACCTCAGCAAGAATACTAATCTTAAAACTCTATCATTTAAAAAGAGCCTTTTTACAAGTCTTAATCTCAGCAATAACACTGCTATTGAATATATATATGGTGATAGCAGCAGCAAACTGCAAAAAATCGATCTGGGGAATAATACGGCTCTCAGGTGTTTGTATTGTTCAAACTGTGATTTGGCCGGTCTTGACGTAAGCAAATGTACATCGCTGAAAGATCTGTTCTGCGACAACAACCGGATTTCCAAAATCGATGTAAGCGGATGCACGATGCTTGAAAGATTGCTTATCTCAGCTAATTCCATCAAGGACATAGATATCAGCAAGAATACTTTGCTCAAAGTCCTGTATGTACAGGGAAATCAGTTGGAAAGCCTGGACATCAGTAAGCTTCCTTTACTCGAAACATTGTATTGTTCCGGCAACAAGATCACAAGCCTTGATCTGGATAACAAACCTGAACTTATTTTTTTGGACTGCAGAAATAACAAGCTGGATTTTCTTGATGTCAGCATGAATGAAAAGCTGGCTACTTTGTATTGCGACAATAACCCGATGGATAAGGTCTATATACATCAAGGCTCGATCTATTGCTCTAGCGGTTCCATCATTAAAGTTGTCCTGACTCCTTCGGACTGGAAATATACGGGAGTCGAATGGAAGATCAATGAGAATAATCCTTCCAAGAGCAAAGCAACGGCAAAGTTCCAATGCACCAAGGAAGGCGAAGAAGATTATGCTTTATCCAAAGAAATGAAAGTAACTTACACTCTTACGAATGCTTCCTGTGATAAGGCCGGAAAGAAAGAATATGTTGCAAAGCTCTCGGAAGAAGTAAGCAGGACAAAGAAAGCGATCACGGAGAAGAAGACAATTTCCATACCTAAGCTCGCTCACAACTGGTCTTCCTGGAAATCAACGAAGAAAGCTTCAGTAGGAACGGCAGCCGTTGATAGCCGCAGCTGCTCGCTCTGCAAGAGTAAAGAGACACGTAATCCCGAAGCGATCCTGATCTGCGGGAAGAAACTCAGTTTACCCGATACTTTGAAGGGAATGTCTTCCGTCACATGGAAGTCTTCCGATACGAAGATCGCAACTGTCGATTCCAAGGGTAAGATAACAGCCAAGATGGCGGGCAAGGTCACCATCAGTGCAACGGCTTCCGGTAAGACCGAGAAGTGCGTGGTCACAGTCCTCTATAAGGATGTGATCAACAGCAGTGACTTCTGGTTTGCACCGACCAACTATCTGACTGCCAAAGGCGTTGTAAAGGGTTATGCGAACCAGACAGAGTTCCGTCCCGCCAACGAATGCACGAGAGCACAGATGGTAACCTTCCTCTACAGGCTCCAGGGAGAGCCCAAGACCAAGGCAAGCAGCTGTCAGTTCAAAGATGTTAAGAGCACGGATTATTTCTATAAGCCTGTTATCTGGGCCGTCGAAAACGGCATAACCACTGGAATATCGAAAGAGAAGTTCGATCCTCAGGGCAGCTGCACCAGAGCCCAGACGGTAACATTCCTCTGGAGGATGGCGAACAAGCCGGAGCCCAAATCCACGACCTGCAAGTTCACTGATGTCAAGAAAGACAACTATTTCTACAAGGCTGCCATCTGGGCATCCGAGAAGAAGATCCTCGCCGGTTACGACGACAATACCTTCAGACCTCAGGGCAAGTGCTTAAGAAGGCAGATGGTAACGTTCCTTTATAAGTACGATAAGTATGTGAACGGTAAGGGCTGATGTATCCTGAAGAAAGTTATTAGGGAAAGTATGAAAAAGAGCGAGGCGCTGTTATGAAGAGTTTTACTATTGCAGGTATCGTTACGTTGGCGGCAGCAGTTGCAGTTGCTGCAGGTATAGCCGCACTTCCTGAGAATAATGTAAAGGCAGCTGAAGGAGATGTGGCAATCTGTGAGGAGAATTTTCCGGATGAATATTTCAGGGGATGGTTGTTAGAACAGACCTATGGACAAGATACGATCATTTCTAAAAATGAGATATCCGGGATTACCCAGATCAAGATTCAAAACAAAAAATTGAGGTCTCTTGAGGGAATAGAGTACTTTACGGAACTGAAAGAATTGATATGCGATTCAAACAAGTTGGAAAAGCTTGATGTCAGTTCAAATACAAAACTTGAAAAGTTGGATTGTGGATCTAACGAGATTACTAGTCTGAATTTGAGCGGTTGCAAAGCGCTGAAATCTCTCAGGTGTTCAGAAAATAAGTTGGAGTCTATTGATGTGAGTGAATGCACTGCGCTTGTATCATTAAACCTTCATCACAATTCAATCAAAAGTATTGATGTGAGCAAGAATCTCGATCTCGAGATTCTGTATTGTCCCGGTCCCTGGACTATGAACAGTCTTGATGTCACAAACAATGTTGCTCTTAAGGAGCTTCATTGCACCAGTCATCACCTGACCAGTCTTGATGTGAGCAATAACATAAACCTTATAAGACTTGATGTCTGGTTAAACGACTTAACAGAACTTAATCTGGAAAACAATATTGCTCTCAAGAGTCTTCATGTTGGAGGAAATGATCTGACAAGTCTCGATGTGAGCAAAAATGCTAACCTCAGTACTCTGTATTGTTGGTCTAATAAATTGGAGCAGTTGGATGTCAGCAGCAATTCCTCTTTGAAATATTTGTATTGCGATAGTAATCAGCTGACAAATCTCGATCTAAGCTTTAACGAAAATCTGGTAACTCTGCAATGTAACAGAAACAAGTTAGAAAGTCTTGATGTGAGTGAAAACACTAAACTGACAGAACTGAAATGCACTGATAATCCGCTTACTAAGTTATATATTCCGTCATCAGATTCGCTTGCTGTTGAGTGTGATGAAGAAGACAAAAAGGTGGTGTTGACTCCTTCTGACTGGAATTATACAGGTGCCGAATGGAAAGATAATAAGTCTGATCCTGCAAAAACAACGGCTTTTGCAAAGTTCCAATGCATCAAAGAAGGTGAAGAAGACTATATTTGTTCCAGACCGATGACAGTAGAAAAGCTGTATCATAAGAAATCTTCCTGTACGGAATCAGGAAAAGCAGAGTACGAAGCAACAATTACTGCTTTTAGAAGCAGGACCAAGGAAGAGATCAACGAAGAAAAGACATTTGATTATCCTCTGGCAGCTCACAAATGGTCTTCCTGGCAATCAACGAAGAAAGCTTCAGTAGGCGCTGCAGCAGTTGAGACCAGAAGCTGTACTGTCTGCAAGAGTAGTGAGACCCGTAATCCCGAAGCGATCCTGATCTGCGGGAAGAAACTCAGTTTACCCGATACTTTGAAGGGAATGTCTTCCGTCACATGGAAGTCTTCCGATACGAAGATCGCAACTGTCGATTCCAAGGGCAAGATAACAGCCAAGATGGCAGGTAAGGTCACCATCAGTGCAACAGCTTCCGGTAAGACCGAGAAGTGCGTGGTCACAGTCCTCTATAAGGATGTGATCAACAGCAGTGACTTCTGGTTTGCACCGACCAACTATCTGACTGCCAAAGGCGTTGTAAAGGGTTATGCGAACCAGACAGAGTTCCGTCCCGCCAACGAATGCACGAGAGCACAGATGGTAACCTTCCTCTACAGGCTCCAGGGCGAACCCAAGACGAAGTCGAACAAGTGTAAGTTCGATGACGTTAAGAGCGGAGACTATTTCTACAAGCCTGTTATCTGGGCAGTAGAGCAGGGCATCACGACAGGTGTGTCCGAGAATAAGTTTGCTCCTCAGAAAGTCTGCACGAGAGCACAGACGGTAACGTTCCTCTGGAGGATGGCAGGTAAGCCTGAGCCGGGCAAGAATGCTAAGACCTTCTCTGATGTAAACAAGAAAGATTACTTCTACAAGGCAACCCTTTGGGCTTCTGACAAGAAGATCCTGGCAGGCTACGATGACGGAACCTTCAGACCCCAGGGCAAGTGCTTAAGAAGGCAGATGGTAACCTTCCTCTATAAGTACGATAAGTTTGTTAACAACCGATAAACCGCAGAGGAACAACACATCGCTCTGCTAGTTCCGCAGGAGCAAAAGCGACGAGGACTTGTCCGACGCCAAGAGCGATGTGTTGAGACGAATTATAAGTACGATAAGTATGTGAACGGTAAGGGCTGATCAGATTCCCGCAAGAAGTCCTTCTGCGAAGGAGATGTCTTCGGGAGTCGTTATCTTGATGTTTGAATAGGACCCTTCTGTAATTGCGACTTCGATGCCGGCGAGTTCTGCAAACATTACATCGTCCGTGACAGCGTCGCCTATCAGGGCGGGATCGAAGCATTTTTTCATGCTGTCGTATCTGAATCCCTGCGGTGTCTGGACTTCGTAGTAGTCCGTTCTGGCAGGAGTCTTTTCGACGATTATGTCTTCACCGCGCCTTATGACTTTCTTGAATGTGTTCTTTTCGGGAACGCCGCATGTCGCGGCATCGTATCTGTCCAGGGCAGCTAAGACTTTGCTTATGGTGTCTTTGCCGATGAGGCATCTTGCACCGTCGTGAACAAGGACTTTGCCGGTGGGTTCGATATCAAGTTCAGCAAGTGACATGAGTCCGTTGTAGACCGATTCCGCGCGGCTGCTGCCGCCTGTTGCAAACCTGACGGGGAGACCTGCGAGGGCTTCCTTTACAGCATCTTCGCTTGTGACCACGGTGATGCGGCAGTTATCGAAATTATCGAGGAAAGCTTCCACGGTCCTTCTGATTATGGCTTTGCCGCCGACTTCCATGACGAGCTTGGGAATGCTGCTTCCCATTCTTGTTCCGGATCCTGCTGCAGGGATTATCACGTCGAATTTTTCCATATTGCCACCTTATGCGAAGAGGATATCGACTGCTTCTCTCAGGTTGTCGGCGTAGATGAATTCAAGACCTGAAAGAGCCTTGGCATCCTGTGTGTCGCCTGAGTTAAGGACCTTCTCGATCGTGGCTTTGCATGAGCCGGGGAGAAGGACAGTCGTCATGCCGGGCTGGGCGGAATCAAGGATCCTCTTGACTACGCGGGTAACGGGCCTTATCTCGCCCGTAAGTCCAAGCTCGCCCAGTATCAGGGCGGAAGACCTTGCCGCGATCCCTTCTGCCGAAGAGATCACCGCAAGTGCGATCGCAAGGTCGCAGGCGGGATCCGTTATCTTAAGTCCGCCTATCACGTTGACGAAACAGTCTTTGGTATAAAGTCCCAGTGAGAGCGTCTTCTCGCAGACTGCGAGGATCATGGCGACGCGGTTCCTGTCGGGCCCCGAAGTCATCCTCTGGGGATTGGAATAGCAACTGTCGGTCACGAGCGCCTGGATCTCGACGGGAACGGCGCCACTCCCTTCAAGAGTTGAAGTAAGGACGGAGCCCGGGACGTTCATGGGGCGGCCCGAGAGAAGGAGCGCCTTGCTGCTGTCAACGGGTGACAGGCCGCGGTCGCCCATCTCGAAGAAAGCGAGTTCGCCTGATTTGCCGAACCTGTTCTTGATGGTCCTTAAGATCCTGTATGCGCCGGTTCCGTCACCTTCGAAGGAGAGGACGGTGTCGACCATGTGTTCCAGGGTCTTGGGTCCTGCGATGGAGCCTTCCTTGGTGATGTGGCCGACTAATATTATCGGCATGTTGTTGGATTTGGCTATGCGGATGAGGCCGGCCGTGACTTCCCTTGCCTGGGAGATGCTGCCGGGCGTTCCCGTTATCTTGTCAGAATAAAGTGTCTGGATCGAATCGATTATGCACAGGGCCGGCATGGTCTTCTTCATCTCGTCAGCGATCGTCTCGAACCTCGTGTGAGCGCAGATCAGAAGGTCGCGCTTGACGCCGATCCTCTCGGCCCTCATCTTGATCTGGGCAGGGGACTCCTCGCCGGATACATACATGATGTCTCCCTTGGTCTTGTAGGAGTCAGCCATCTGCAGCAGGATCGTGGACTTGCCGATGCCGGGTTCGCCTGCGACCAAGGTTATCGAGCCTTCCGTTATGCCGCCGCCGAAGAGGGTGTCGAGCTGGGCGATGCCCGTAGAATGTCTCTTGTAATCGAGCTTGCCTGCTTCCGAAAGCCTTATGGTGGCGTCGGAATCGGTCCATGAGAAGGTGTTCGCCGTGAAGGCGGGCGCGTCGGACCTGGAATTCTTGTCGGACTTTGACGGGGCCGTATCGGGCGCTTCCACGAGTGTGTTCCATGCGCCGCAGCCCGGGCACTTGCCCTGCCAGCCGATAGTCTCTGTTCCGCATTCCGTACAGAAGAAAGAGTTGTTCTTCTTTGCCATAAGCCCTCCAGTATAAGATCAGAGGAGTTTGTCGAGCCTTGCCACTGCTTCAGCCGTTGCTTCGGCAGAACCGAAAGATGTGAGTCGGAAGAATCCCGCGCCTGCCTCACCGAAGCCTTCGCCCGGAGTTCCGACGACCTGGGCCTTTGTAAGGAGCATGTCGAAGAATTCCCAGCTGCCCATGTCATTGGGACACTTGAGCCAGATGTAAGGTGAGTTGATGCCGCCCGTGAAGAAGATGCCCTTCTTTGTCATGAGGTCAGCGATCAGTTTCGCGTTTGCGCGGTAGTAGTCAATGGCTTCCATGCAGGCCTTGATGCCTTCCTCGGAGAGAGCCGCTTCAGCGCCCCTCTGAACGGGGTAGTTGACGCCGTTGAACTTGGTAGCCTGTCTTCTTGCCCAGAGCTTCTGGAGCTTGATGCCGTTGGCATCGAGCTGCTCGGGTACGACCGTCCAGCCGCAGCGGGTTCCGGTGAAGCCTGCGAACTTGGAGAATGAGCAGATCTCGATGGCGCATTCCCTTGCTCCTTCGATCTCGAAAATGGAGCGGGGAAGGTCTTCCGTTATGAACGCCTCGTATGCCGCATCGAAAACGATGAGCGATCCGGTCCTGAGCGCATAGTCGACCCAGGCCTTGAGTCCTTCAGCGCTATAGACTGCGCCGGTGGGGTTGTTAGGCGAGCAGATGTAGATGACATAGGGCTTGTCGCCTGTCGTGATGTCCTGCGGCAGGGGAGTGAAGCCGTTGTCTATGCTGCCCTTTACGAGGTTTATGTTGTTGCCGTTCATTATGTTGGCATCGATATATACGGGGTAGACGGGGTCCGGTATGAGGATCTCGTTGTTGCCGAGGATGTCGGGGAAGTTGCCGCAGTCACTCTTGGCACCGTCCGATACGAAGATGTCGGATGCGGGAACATCCACGTTATTGCGCTTGTAGTAGCTGCTGATCGCTTCTCTTAAGAAATCGTATCCGTATTCCGGGGGATATCCTCTGAAACTGTCCTTGACGCCCATCTCGGCTACTGCCTTGTCCATGGCGTCGACCACGACCTTGTTGAGGGGGAGAGTTACGTCCCCGATGCCGAGCCTGATCACGGAAGCGCCGGGATTTTCTGCCGAATACTTGCGGACACGGGCTCCGATCTCGGAGAAAAGGTATGTTTCCTTGATGTTAAGGAAGTTGGTGTTAGCATTGATCTTCATGTTCATTCCTGCCTGTTTCTTTTTATTCGTGTAGTATTATACATTCAAAAACAGACTATTTGCACATAAAAAGCGTCAACTTGAATATGTGTCCCATTTTTGGTATAACGGGGTATACAAAGGGAGGATTTTCGATATGAAAAAGCAATTTTCAAGGATTGCGGCTTTATTGATGGCATTGTTCCTGTTGCTGTCTGCAACGGGATGCTTCTCGACAGCCGCCATAATCTACAGAGCTGAACACCGCAAGGAAACGGAGCAGACGAAAGATTACTCTTTCTTCGGAAACGACGAAGACGATGACAGTGAATGGCGCAAGGCGACGCCTACGCCCAAGGACAAGAAGAGGACCGAACCTACAGAGACTACGGATCCTGACAACGGGACATCTCCTTCTTACAGCGAAAACAACGGAACAGGCAAAGTACTGACAGACCCTTCCAACGGGCTTACATATCCTGACGGGCTGGCTTCACAGGACCGGATACATCCCAAGAGGGAGAAGGGGCAGGTTAAGGGCGATGAGGCAAAGAAGATCCTTAACGATGTCGAAAGAAAGATCCTTAACGAAGGTCTTTCGAGCTATGTCTTTGCCGAGATCTATTTCGAAGATTACAAACAGTACGGGATCGAACCCGAAGGATACGGCTGGGGCGATTATTCCGTCGATAACGATACATCCCTTGACAAGGAACTCCTGGCAAAACTCTATACGATAGACGAGGATTCGCTTTCTGACTCCGACAGGCTCTTCTTCGACAAGGTCGTCTACGATCTGGAAGAGAGCATATATATGAGCCAGTTTACTGCTTTCCCGTATTTTGAGATGGAGTTCAATCCACTGACGGGACCCCAGAATGATGTCCTCTTCTATCTCGACATCCTGGATCTTGAAAGCAAGGAAGATGCCGAGCACTATATCGAGGTCGTAAAGGATATCGACAGATATTTCGACCAGATCTGTGAATTCGAGAAGCAGCGCTGTGAATACGGATATGCTTCTTCTCCCGATATTTACGAGGAAACCGCCAAGACCTTTGACGCGTTAGTCGCCCAGAAGGATGACTGCTTCCTATACGATTCATTCAAGGAGAGGCTCGGTCATATAAGCGGTCTGTCCGAATCCGACAAGCAGGATCTCATAGAGCGTAACGAGAAGGCCATGAAGGAAATAGCATTCCCCGAATTCAAAGAATGCGCCGCAGCCATGAGGGAGTTGAAGTCCTACAACGGCAAGGACAAGGGCCTTTCACAGTTCCCCGGCGGCAGGGAATACTATGAGTGCTCGTTCCGCGGTCAGACCAACAGTTCCAAGACCGTAAAGGAATCGACTGACGATCTTGACAGGGTCATCGACAACCTGAAAACAAACAGAGACAAGCTCATGAAGAGCTACATGTCCTGGTATCTGGAATATGCCATGCATGATTTCGACAAGGGCGGGGTCAAGCAGAATCTTGACTTCCTGTCGACTGCCGTAAATGCGGATTTCCCGGCTATCCCGAAGCATTCTTACAAGCTCATGGACGTTCCCGAGGTCTTTGAGGACAGTTTCTCACCCGCGGCATTCATCGGTTATCATCTGGACAGATACGATTCCAACGTCGTCATCGTAAACCGGGGCTCAATAAGCGGCGATCTCGGCGTTGTTCTTGCCCATGAAGGCTATCCCGGACACATGTTCCAGTCCCTTTATACCAGGAGCTGTACCGACCATCCTTACATGTATATCTTTGAGTCGATAGGATATGCCGAGGGCTGGGCCGTTTACAGCGAGAACTATGCAATGAAATATTTCGACAGCAATCCCGATGTCGTGACCTACTGCCAGATAGAAAACGAGTGGAGCACCATCCTCACCGCAAGGTGTGATATCGGCATCCACTGTGAGAACTGGACCATCAACGACTGCGTCAAGCTCTTCACGAGCGTCGGCATGAGCGTTACCAAGAGCAGCTTTGCGGAATATTATGATCTCCTGCTCTCTGATCCCAACTATTCGACCAAATACGGCGTAGGTTTCGTTAACACGGGCATCGTGATGTCGCGCATGAAGAAAGAGTTCCCGGATGTTTCCGACAAGGACATCCATACGGCTTACCTTAATGCCCAGACAGGCACGTTCGAACAGATCGAAGAGCATATGAGGAAAGAACTTAAAGCCAAGAACTGATGGCAGAGATAAAGGATCTTGGGGGGATCCTATGAGAAGAAATAATCCGGCGAAAAGCCTGGCGGCGCTTATTGTGCTTACATTGTTGCTGACTTCCTGCACCGTTGCCGAGGAAACGGTGCAGGATACTGTTGTTGCTTCGGCTTCAGTCACATCCTCTGCAGCGGAAACGACGTCCGCTCCGGCTGCGGAAACATCGGCTTCCGCCACATCCGCCGGGAGCAGTGAGACGAGCCTTACGGAAGAGGAGGCGGTGTTCTCACGCTACAACAGTTATACAAACACCTGGGAAGACAAGCTGATCCCCTGTGACAACGGGGATCAGGGCGCTGATGTTCTTGGATCGATCCCGGGCGTTAAGTATGTCGGGAAAAAGCGTTTTTTCGATGAGAAGGAATATCTTATCTTTTTCGAAATGCCGGTATATCATGCTGATCCTTCCAAGGGGACCTTCGAACAGGCGGTGTATGTCCGCTATGAGGGCAAGGATGCTCCGAATGTATTTGTAATAGACGGTTACGATATAGGATGGATGGTCACTTCCTCCTACAGGGATGCAGGCAACTACTATGACGGATCGACATTTTCGGAGAATTTTGAGAAGTTCTATTCGATCGGTCTTAAAAGCAATTACTTTATCGCGGAATACCGTTTCTACGGCAGCTCGAAGCCGGAAGAGTTCGGCAAGGACGACCTGAAGTTCTGGGCTTGCCTTAACCTTGAACAGGCTTCGGAAGATTTCCATTCGATCATCGAAAACACCAAGGAGGTCTTCAGCGGCCGCTGGTGCATTTCAGGCGGCAGCAAAGGCGGTGAGGCAGTCGTATACCAGCTGGGAAAGCACCCGGAAGACGGCGATCTGTTCCTTGCGGAAGCGGCTATGGTCTTCCTGAACAAAAACGATCCGTCTCTGCAGAAATATGCTTATACCACAGCCGGCGATAAGCATTACGGCAAAAAGAAAGCCAAAGAGATAAGAGACCTCATCACGGAATTTCAGATCGAGTGCCTTAAGAACAGGGATAAACTGGTGTCCCGTTACTACACGTTCGGAAAAAATTCCGGAAACACTTTCAGCTCCGATCTTGACAGGGAGATACTGTTTGACTGTGCCGTTCTGGATCAGGTCTACTACTGGCAGTATCTGCAGGAAGACCAGCTGGACGCCATCAGGGAAGCATTGAGCAAAAAAGACGCCAAAACGCATGAGGAGAAAGAAGAATACATCAATCTTCTTGCCGATGCCCTCTGCACAGGCTACGCCCCTCATCAGTACGCCCTGTATAAGGAATCAAGCACATTGACGGAAGAGGACATGTATAACTATCTGTTCGAATGTTACCGTGAAGACGGCTACTACGGCTACGATTTCTCATATCTGCGCAAAGCGATAAAGGAGTCGGGATCTGATGCAAAGCTCTTTGTGCCCGAGGGTCTTGACTTGGATCTTTGGACACTCCGCATCGACCCGGAGCACAGGAAAACGTTCTCTTACGACCATTCCGTGCTGGATGTCAGGACAAGGACCGCGTTGACTCCTTCCAAGCACCTGATCTTCATCAACGCTCTTACGGACATCTATCAGACCGAAGAACTCAAAGAGATCAACAACAGCAAAGTCCATATATTCAATATCCCCGAAGCTTCCCATGCAGAGGCTCATCCCTCTGATCTCAAGGCAAAACAGAGGAAGGAGTTCGATAAACTGGTGAAGAAATACATGGGCGTATAAGGCTCGTCACGCCTGCTCGAAAAAACTTGTTCTTTTGCCTCAACTTTTAATTGATGAAAAGTTTATTGTGCTATAATTATTCTGAATAAATATATGGAGGAATGCTCATGGCTACCTTAACACGCCTTGCAAGCACATTGACGGCAAAGTACTATCCGTCACCGTCATTGACTGATGCTTTCTACATGGACGGAAGGCTTTGCGGTAAGAGGGAGATAAGACAGGCTGATATCACGACAGATAAAGATGAGAGAGGATTCCTGTTCTCGATCTTTACGCATCCTGCCATCAAGGGAGTTGAACCCGGCACACTGCCGCCTTACGAACCCCAGCTCAGGGATCTTTGCAACAACGTAAAGTTCGGTTACAAGGACATCGACAGCCTTATCGAAAAGTTCATGACATGTGCCGTTGACATTACCGGCATGATGAAGCTTTCGGACGGCGAGAGCCGCACCCCTTATTTTTCCGGCGTTATCGTTAAGGATGCGGAAGCATTTGCGGTTACGATCGGCAACGGACTTGCATTCCTCTACAGAGACGATACATTGTTCCCCCTGACCGATGCAGGCATCCCCATGGAGCCCATCGATGCTTACGGCAACAGGGTAGGTGATTTCCAGTACTATTGCTCTTCCAAGACGGCAAACGCCCTCTGGTCGAATTTCTTTACGGTAGCTCCCGACGACTGCATCATCCTTTGCAACAAGGCTATCTACGATGCATTGGGACAGCGTGAGATCTTAAGGATCTTAACGGATGCCGAGGACCAGTGCGACGCAGCCGGAACCATAATCACACAGGCTTCCGCAAGGATGCCCAACACGCCCATGCAGTTCTCCATCTCTTTCGTAGAGAATGTTACGACTGACGAGAAGAAGGGCCTGTTCGGTTTCCGCAAGAAGAACAAGGAAGAAGACCTGACAGACATGTCGATCAAGTCCACCTTCGAAGGCGGCGAGGTCGGCAAGGCCATAGAGAAGGCTCAGGCAGCCGGATTTGCATCTTTTGCAACGGCAGCCGCAGTCACACCCCCTGTTGCCAACCAGCAGGCATCCGCAGTCAACGGCATCGTTGTTCCCGATAAGGTAGAATCCCAGGGAACAGACCTCAATTTCCCTGACGGAACGAAGCCCGCTGAAGAAGTTTCCGCTGAAGAGATGATGAAGACCCTCTTCGGTCAGATGAACGCAGCTTCCAAGGAAGACAAGGCTGCAACGGCAGCCGCAGCGGCTGCAGCGGCAGGCGCTGTCGAAGAGATCCCCGTAGGAGCATCTCCTTTCGTTGTCTCTTCCGAACCTGCAGTAAGCGCGATCCCCGAGGAGAAGCCCATCAGCGAAGAGCCGGTAGTCATGGAGACCATCTCCGAGACGAAGTTCGTCCTCGATGCTGACGAAGAGCCCACCAAGCCTATCGACAGTCTTGACGGCACCATCTTCGCAAAGGCAGGCGCACAGGCTGCCGCAACAGAAGAGGCTGCCAAGGATACGGCCGCAGCTGCATCGTTCGGCGCCGCATCAGGCGTTCTCGCAGAAGCCCTGAAGAGAGCAGGCGTTGATTCCGTCCTTATCTCCGATGAGAACGGCAACACCCAGATCCAGGATGCAAAAGAGATCACATCTGATGACGACTCGATCACCTTCACTGCCGACAGCAGCAACAGGGCCGAGGATATAGTCAAGTCAGCCAACGAGCCTTTCGATCCTTACAGTGTCGGAAGTTCCGAAGAGATGCAGAACATGCCTCCGCCGGTATTCGGTGACGACGGCATGAGCGCTGCAGCCGCTTCTGAACCCCTGTCTGTAGACGAGGTCAACGAGATCCCCGTTCCCGAGTTCGTTATCGCTTCCGATAAGCCCGAACTCAAGCAGGAAGATTCTCTCAATATCGATTTCCCTGAGGCAGGCGCCGCCGCAGCAGCCGCTGCAGCAGCAACAGCAGCCGCAGGCGCAGGAGCCGCAGCTGCCGCAGCAGCTTCCGCACAGCAGGTTCCCGAGGATATCGTATTGCCTTTCGCTAACGGTGTTGAGACATATACCGACAAGGCGGCATCCGCTTCTGATGTTCCCGAGATGCCTCTTTACGGCAGCAACGCATACGACACACCCGTCAACGCAGTCAATTCCGAGCAGCCCATCGGCGCTCCTGTTGAATCGACAGGTTACGGTGACTACGATAATTCGGCTTTCCAGGCTTCCGAGATCCCTTCTCAGGCTTACGGCGGGGAAGTCTTCTCAATGGAAGACCAGAATGAATATACCCAGCTCGGACAGAACCCCGGATACGATCAGGGCTATGCCCAGCAGCAGTATGCACAGACCCAGTACAGCCAGTACGGCCAGCCTCAGTACGGCTATGCCGCAGGCTACCAGGGTGCAGCTTATCAGGGTGCAGGCGCCGGCTATCAGGCAGCAGGAGAGGTTCCTTACACGGATCCCCAGACCTATTCGCCTTACGATGCGGCTTCACAGGGAACGAGGTCTTCTTCCTCCTCCACTGCACAGGACGACTGGATCAACGACCTTCTCGGCGGTGACGATTACACCGGCGGCCAGGCAGAAGCTCCCGATCTTTCTTCCCAGTACACGAATCCCGGTTATTCGCAGTACAGGCCCGCAGGATATGACAATTACGACAGCGGTTCTGCACCCCGTGCTTCGGGTCCTTCCGCAGGATCACGTCAGACACAGGCTTCCGGTGGTTCCGGCAGAGGAAACGGCGGTAAGCGCAGAGTAAAGCTCAACCGCAACGGATACATCTTCCTCATCTTTGTCGCTCTGATAATCATCGGTCTGATCATCATCATCAGCCTGATCGTCAAGTCCTGCAACAGGGACGAGAAGCCGGCGGTCTCCTCTTCGACGACCACGACATCTCCTCTCGTTACGGAACCTCCTACGCAGGCTACCACGACAACAGAGAAGGATCCTTCCGCTCCTATCGGAAGATTCAAGTTCTCCGAATTCACCGGATACAGGTCATGGTGGGATCTGTTCAATATCGTTTATAACAAGCAGATCGAAAACGAGTCTGACCCGATGATCAAGAAGCTGATCATCTACAACAACCTCGATCCCGAGACTTATAAGACTCCTCATCCCGATGACAGTCTGCTCCTGCCTCCTCCGGAAGTACTTGACGGAACTATTCCCAATACATTTACTCCCGGCGGCACCCAGTCTGCAGATACAACGACGACCACAACAGGCGCCGTTGACGGGCAGATCAGCGTAGTCGGAGGCGAGACATCGGCAACAACGACCTGATCCCCCATAAGATAAGATCGAACTATCGGAGGCTGTCCTGCGGGGCAGCCTCTGTTTTCGACCAGATCAGCAAATTCAAGGATTTAGTAGGAAATTTGAGCCTGAGATTCCTATCAAATCCTCAAAACAGCGAATTTAGTAGGAAATTTGGCTCGAAAAGTCCTACTAAATCCTCAAAATAGCGATTTTAGTAGGAATTTTGACTCGAAAAGTCCTACTAAATCCTCAAAAATGCGAATTTAGTAGGAAAAATGAGCCTGAAATTCCTATCAAATCCTTAAAAAAGCGATTTTAGTAGGAATTTTGACTCGAAAAGTCCTACTAAAACCTTAAAAAAGCGATTTTAGTAGGAAATTTGACTCGAAAAGTCCTACTAAATCCTCAAAAATGCGAATTTAGTAGGAAAAATGAGCCTGAGATTCCTATCAAATCCTTAAAAAAGCGATTTTAGTAGGAAATGCCGGATACAACATGCTTATTGATCCGGCAGATCCTTTAGTTTTCTTTAATACCTATGAGAAGGAAGGCTTCACATGGATCATCAAGGCACTCTTCCAGGTGCTCGAACCCGCATAAGCAGGAGGGTAGATTAGAGAACTTGGGACCGTTCCATCAGCGGAGCGGTCCCTTCTCATTTGCAAATGATATGGAGAAGATGCGATAATAAAAGGGTAGCGAAAGGCACTTCATGCTCCGGTATGGGAGGTAAATTATGAAGAGAACGATCTTTTTGGCTGCCGCAGCCGCGTGTTTTTGTTTGATAATCCCTTTTAAGACGGCTTATGCCGCGACTGATGTCGCGATCAACGACACTAATTTCCCCGACAAGGCTTTTCGCGATTACATCCTGAAGAATATCGACAAGGATGAGAATAAGAAACTTTCGTCAACTGAGATAAGCAATACCACCTCGATGGATCTATCCGATCTCGGTGTAACAAAGATCACGGGGATCAAATATTTTACGGCTCTTACGAGCTTCACCTGCAAAAACTCGGGCTGGCTTTATGAGGCGGATTTCAGTTACAACACCAAGCTCAAGACCATCAACGTGCATGGTTGTGCCATAGACGAGCTGAACGTCACTAAGAATACCCTGCTCGAAAAACTTGACTGTTCTTACAACCATCTTTATGAACTTGATGTCACGAAGAACACGGCGCTTAAGTATCTGGACATTGATCGCAATCAGATAAAGACGATAGATATTACGAAGAACACGGCTTTGACCTATCTGAATTATGGTCAAAATAATGGTATGGAGGATCAATACCGCTTTTGGCATCTGCAGCCGGATCTGTCGAAAAACACCCTGCTCGAGGAGCTCCGTTTTGATGGCATTTATGCTTCCCACAGTCCGTATGATGATTACAACCCCAATATCAACTTGAACCATCTTACAAAGCTTAAGGTTCTTTCGTGCTACGACGATGGTCTGGAGTCATTGACCATAAGCAACTGCAAGGCTCTCACATATCTCGATTGCAGTTCGAACAGGCTCAGCTCGATCGATCTTTCTGCCAATGTCAAGCTGAAGGAACTCTGGATATACAGCAACAGCCTGACCGGTCTTAATCTGACAAACAATAAAGAGCTGCTGTATCTTTACTGTTATTCAAATAAGCTCACATCGCTTGTCCTTACCAACAACACTAAGCTCAAGGAATTGGAATGTAATTCGAACAAGCTCACATCCCTTAATGTCGGGACTCTTACGGCGCTCGAGATCCTTAATTGCGGCAGCAACGAGATCAAGACTCTGAACCTGGCTTCAAACACCCAACTTAAAGAACTCGACTGTTCGTATAACAGCATCAAGACTCTTGACCTGTCCAACCATACAAAACTTAAGAAGGCCGAGGCGAGCAGGAATGCTCTTACAAGTGTAAAAGTGTCGGGTGATACGGCGCTTACATATCTGGGAGTAAGGGAAAGCAAGCTCACGAGCCTTGACATCAGCGGACTTACCGCCCTTACGACGGTCGACTGTTATCAGAATGCCATAACGACATTCAATGCCTCAGGCTGCAAGGCTCTCACAACAATCTGGTGCTGTCATAACAAGATCAAGACCATGAACCTGACGGGCTGCAAGGCGCTCACTCAGATCCTCGCCTACAACAACAATCTGACTTCCCTGGGAATCAACGACTGTCCCATGCTGCTCAAGGCATATTGGACCGACAGGAATGAACAGGAATATGATGATACTGATACAGGCGTACATCTTCATTACTATATCTATTCCTGGTATGGCGAATTCGGTACAGATGACTACGGGAAGGGCTCATCTATGTATCTTGACACCAAGGTCAAGATCAAGAGTCCTCTGCCGAGCCCCACACCGACTCCCAGACCGACTGCAACGCCTACTCCCGGATCATCCGGAAGTTATACTCTCTACCGTCCGGGGACGATCATCTGCGGTGCTGACTATCAGGCGAAGATCACTTTCTCGCCTGCTGCCAAGTCGGTCAAATGGAAGTCGAGTGACAAGAGCACTGCAACCGTAGACAGCAAGGGTGTCATCAAGGGGATCAAGGCTGGTCCCGTCACGATCACGGCGACCGCTGACGACGGCAGGTATGCAAGTTTTACCGTTACGATCCTCTATAAGGACGTAACGAACTCGAAGGACTTCTGGTACGAACCTACAAACTATCTGACCGCCAAAGGCGTTGTCAAAGGCTACGATGAACAGACGAAGTTCAAGCCCGGCAACGACTGCACGCGTGCCCAGATGGTGACCTTCATCTGGAGGCTTATGGGCGAACCCAAACCGAAAAATTCGACCTGCAAGTTCTCGGACGTGGAGAAGACTGATTATTTCTACAAAGCCTGCATTTGGGGCAACGAGAATCACATAGTCGAAGGATATAAGGACGGAACTTTCGGCCCCAAGATAATCTGCGCGAGACGCCACGCCGTCACCTTCCTCTGGCGCCTTGCAGGATCCCCTGAACCCAAGAGCACGAAGAATAATTTCTCTGACGTCAAGACGGGCGATTACTTCTATAAGGCTACCCTTTGGGCATCCGAAAAGAAGATCCTCGCAGGCTACGACGACGGAACCTTCAGGCCCGACAGCAACTGCCTGAGGCGCCAGATGGTAACGTTCCTTTATAAATACGATAAGTTTGTGAACAACCGATAAACCGCAGAGGAGCAGCACATCACTCTTAGGGACGGCTCTGTTTACTATAAGTTTATATTATGGTCATACACTCGGTTGTTGAGAGATGGTAGAGTAAAAGTATTAGGGTAGGCGGATAAGTAAAGGTATCTATTTCTGTGAAAACGGAGTTTTCATTTTTTTCAGTTGACGGCAGATAACAGTATCTGAGTTTTTGAGTTTTTCTTTTTTTATATTTTGTGATAGAGGAGGTTTGGCAGATGAGAAGGCGAATTGTATCTTTTATTCTTTCTCTGGCAATGATCGCTTCGATCGGTCTTTATTTCCAGACTAATCAGGTTATGGCTGATGAGTCTCTTGCCAGATTTGTCATGGGGGCAGAGACCCTGCCGGATGGTAAGATCGCTGTGCTCTTTATCAAGGGCGGCAGCAATGCGACGGTAAGTTATGTTTCTCGCGATGTAGTTAGTGGTGGTGAACTTTATTACGGAGTTTATGATCCCTCAAATGATGAGTGGACTGAAGAACCTGTTGGCGAGAATGCACCAGCAGCTTCTGAAGCTTCATTGGCATTGTATGGAAGCACACCACATGTGGTCTATGTAAATAACGATAAGGATATTGCCTATACCTACAAAGAAGACAGTGGATGGATAGATCCTGAAATAATAGATTCAAATAACTGCAATGAGAAACAGGGTGAACTGTCATATCCCGATCTTGCTATGGATCAGAACGGATGTGCACATTTATCTTATCTTGATTCGCAAGGTGGCGACGACAGTTATTACAAGAGACCGGATGTTATGTATGCTACTAACAAGAGTGGTTCTTTTGTAAAAACTTTGATCGTTAACTGCACCGGGGATTACGATTCAGGAGAAGGGTGGTATTCAGAGGCATCTGATCCTTATTTTTTCTTAAACAACAGCATCGGATATGGTGTGTCATATAGAGTTCATAGTGGCTATAAAGGATATATGCAAGGTTGGGATCATAGTTATTACACCCAATTTACTAATCAGACTGGATCTTACGATTTCGATAAAAATGCAACCCGGTATGCTTTGTGTACAAACGGAACTGAGGTTTGGGAACTTCAGCATTATAGCGGTTCATATCATATAGTCAAGTTTGCTCTTGGGACGAATGCTTTTGGGGCATCAGTTGTAGAATCAGTAGAACATGCCGGACTTTGGTCTGATATTACTCTTGATGCTGATAATAATCTCTATTTCGCAGGCATCAATGATAATTCAGCTGTATTTTATCAGAACGGAAATGTCACTGATTTTACAACTGAAAATGCCCGGTTCTATTTTATGAACAGAGTATTTACGGTTCTTTCCGATGAAGATCAGTATCTTATCTACACTGGCGGTGATGAAAATTCTATTGTCATTGCCAAGTTTGACGGAACTTCATTGTCTGAATACGTAGTTCCCAACATCATGCCTGAGCCGACACCTAATGCTGCATTTGAAGCAAGCGGTGTTGACAGCGGTGTCCTTACGGATGTAACTGCCGGAATGAAGTACAGCATTGATGGCGGCGCAGAGTGGATCGACATAACGGATACTTCTGTTACTATTGCTTCCGGAATTAATGTTGAGAAAGGAATCAAGGTATATCAGCCTGCTACAAGCGCTATGATGGCTGACAGTGAGATCCAGGATGTTGTAGTTACCAAAGCTGATACACCAGCGCTCGTTCCGGTTCAGCCTGCAGTTATTAACGGCAAGGGTTCTATCCCTACCACAACCGCTTATGAATACAGCACGGATGAAACAAGTTATACCGCATGCACCGGTGAGCTGACGGATCTTGCACCTGGAACATATTATATCCGTGTTAAGGCCGCAGGAACGGCGCTGACATCAGATGCCCAGGAGATCACGATCAATGAGTTCGAACCTGCTTTCGAACCGCTCCCCGAAGCAGTATTTACTGCCGTTGATGACAACAGCGGCGTTTTGTCCAATCTTGAAGTCGGCATGAGATATCATGCCAAAAAGAACGGCTATTGGATCACTGCCGACAGCACGAGTGCAACTCTGTCAGGTCTTACAGGCGGAGATCTTATCGAAGTTTATAAGCCCGGCAACGGAACTACTACTGTAGACAGTTATTTCCAGGTGATAGAAGTTGCTAAGGCAGCAAAACCCGAACTTACTGCAGAGCAGCCTTCCGTTATAGGAGGGAAAGGTTCGATACCGACAACGTCAGTGCATGAATACAGTACTGATGGTGCAAGTTATACTGCCTGCACCGGCAAGCTGAAAAATCTTGAACCCGGCACGTACTATGTACGCGTTGCAGGTTCAGGTATTGTTCTTGCTTCTGATCCTCAGGAGATCGAGATTGTTGCTTTCGTACCTGAGAAAGAAAATACGCCAAGTGGTACTTTCTGTGGATTAGGCACTGAGAGCGGATCCCTCATCGGTATCGATCCGGATATGCAATACAGTCTTGATCAAGGTGTTACCTGGATAAATGTTGGGGGTGAGACCACTTCTAAGGATATCGACCGCGGGATCAGTGTAGCTAACGGAATATGGCTGAAGATGCCCGGAAACGGAATTACCACGATCGACAGTGATATACAGAAGATAACAGTTTCGAAGCCTGATGCACCTGAATTAACGGTTGTTCAGCCTTCCGTTATCGGCGGAAAGGGATCTATCGCTACTACAGATTTACAGGAATATAGTACAGATGGAGAATCTTATGAACCTTGTAACGGAGAGCTAACGGATCTTGATGCCGGTACATATTACATCCGTTTTTATGGTGCTCAGGGTTCTTTAGCCTCTGAAAGTACTACAGTAGTGATCAAAGAGTTTGAACCCGCTAAGGAAGATACTCCTCAGGCTGTCTTAAACAAGACAGGTGATGAGAGTTATGAACTTTCTAATGTTGCTTCAGGAATGAAGTATTCCATTGACGGCACAAATTGGACCGGCATCACGGGCACAAAGGCCGTGATCGGATCAGGTGTTGGCACGGGAACTGTCATTAAGATCTATATGCCCGGCAACGGAAGCACGACGATCGACAGTGACGTTCAGGAGATCAAAGTTCCGACCTTCTATAAAGTCTCTTTTGATACCAACGGCGGCAATGCGATAGATCCTCAGTATGTTCCTGCGAACGAGAAGGCGGTTGAACCTCAGACGCCTGTCAGGGAAGGTATGGTATTTAACGGTTGGTATATTGATGAAGACTTTGAATATGCTTTCGATTTCTCCAACCCTATTCTCAATAACATAACCATCTATGCTGACTGGTATGCATACATGGCAGTCGGTGTCTATAACGCATCCAATCCTGAAAAAGAATGCGGAACAGTAGATATAGAATCCTGGCGAGAGGGCAGCTTACATAAGGATGTTACGATGATCAACTTTACCGCGTTGGATGGAGTGATCGAGTTTACTGCTAAAGCGAAAACAGGGTATAAGTTCAAAGGCTGGTATGAAGGTGTGATCGGCAGCAGTTATTTTGTGGAATATCCCACTGATAAACTCCTGTCAGATGAGCCCACATATACATGTGATGCAGGGCCCGAAAAGATCTGCGCGGTATTCGAATGTGCGGGTCACGATTGGCAGACAAAGACCTGCAAGGCGACATTTGACGAACCCGGCTGTATCTATCAGGTATGTAAGGTCTGCGGCACAGAAGAAACAGTTGCACCGCTCCTTCAGGTAACTAAGGTAAGCCTTGAGGCTACATCCTTTACCTATACCGGAAAAGAGATCAAACCCAAGGTTACCGTTGCTAATTCAAGCGAGACATTATCTGCCGACTGTTACGATGTTGAATATTCCAATAATGTAAATGTCGGAACGGCTAAAGTTAAGATCACTTTGAAGGGCGACTACTATGAAGGCAGCAAGACCTTGACCTTCCAGATCAAGGCGAAAACATCAACTCCCACGCCCACCAAGGCAGCGGACGTAAGTCTGACTCTCAACAAGACTTCAGCAAATGTCATCTGCGGCGATTCGCTGACGCTGAAGGCTACATTGAAGGGTGCTTCAGGAAAGGTTTCCTGGAAGTCCTCCAATACCAAGATCGCGACAGTAGATACTAATGGTAAGATTACCGCTAAACAGGCGGGAGCTGTTACGATTACAGCGTCGGCTTCAGGCAAGAGTGCAACCTGTAAGGTTCAGGTCCTTTTCAAGGACGTTACCAATTCCAAGGACTTCTGGTATGAGCCTACCTACTATCTTGCTAACAAGGATGTGGTCAAGGGCTACGATAACCAGACAACATTTAAGCCGGGCAACGAATGTACAAGAGCTCAGATGATGACCTTCATGTACAGGCTCGCCGGGAACCCTGCGACCAAGGCATCCACATGTAATTTTGAGGATGTAAAGAGCACGGATTATTTCTATAAGCCCGTTATCTGGGCAGTGGAGCAGGGAATAACCACAGGTGTATCCAAGACCAGTTTCAACCCGCAGGGAGTCTGCACCAGAGCCCAGACGGTAACATTCCTATGGAGGATGGCTGGTAAGCCTGAGCCGGGCAAGAATGCAAAGAACTTCTCTGATGTAAAGAAGACGGATTACTTCTACAAGGCGACCCTTTGGGCATCCGACAAGAAGATCCTGGCCGGTTACGATGACGGCACGTTCAAACCTCAGGGCAAGTGCCTGAGAAGACAGATGGTGACGTTCCTCTATAAATACGATAAGTATGTGAACGGAAAAGGATAAGACCAAAAGTTGGAATTAACACCCGGAAAAGTTGGCAGTTCTGCCAACTTTTTCGTTGTGTACAGTCAACACGGGATTTAGGATATAATTGAAAGAAAAAAAGGAGCCAAGGGTTATGAAGAAAAGGATGCTGATCTTTGCCATGACAATGGCATTGTGTTTGGGTGTTTTTTCGCTGACGGCTAAAGCGGATGACAGCGGTTCTGTAATCGAATACGCCCTTTATGTTGCAGGAGTCAGGGTAACCAGCGAGAATGCATCGGACCTGTCCGTTATCGACGGTGTTACAGGCAAGGCAAGCTACGATCCTGATACGAATACATTGAACCTTAATGGGGCGACTATAACTAACACGGACTCAACAACAAGGTGTTATGGGATCCATTATGTGGGGAAGAAAGATTTTACGGTTTCTTCTAAAGGGAAGAATACGATAAGTTCTGCAGGCGAAAGCGTGGAATACGCCGGAGGAATAATAGTAGGATACCCCGGTGAATTTTCTCAAACCGATAGAAAGTCAACCCTGACCATAAATATAGCATCAGGTTCTGTTCTGACGGCAAAAGCCGGTAAGGCGCTAAAGGGAGGCACCCCGAAAAGTTTCGGCATCGGATACAACTATGAGGGGAAAATCACCATTAATGGCAACGGAACTCTTAATGTTTCCGGTGGTACTGCTTATTATGGATACGGTATTCATTCCACCGGTGACATCTGTATTTCCGGGAAAGTAACAGTCAATGCTGAAGCTAACGGATGGTATTACAGTGTGGGGATCCATAATTATGACGGAGTGTATATAGACGGAGAAGTTAACGTCCTTGCTGCTGCATCTGATGCGGATAGTGGTTCCTGTGGAATAGAAACCGAGTATATATACATATCAGGAGGCAATGTAACCGCCAGTGGCGGGATAGACCCGAATGTGCCGGATGACAGTTATCCGGATCCTCTTAGTTATGCCGGCATCAGCGCAGTTGATCTTGAAATAAAGGGAGAATATACAACTGTTTCTGCTAAGGGCGGCTATGCTTCAATATGCTGTATGAATAAGCTCGAGATCAGCGATCCCTTGAAGATCATTAAACCTAAAGGCGGCGTGATAGGTTATGACCGACATTATATTTGTGAGGCTGACGGAAAGACGGCTGCACTTGATGTGCTTATTCAGGATCCCAATCCCAAGCCTACCGCGACTTCGACTCCCACGCCTACAAAAGCATCAAGCGCATCACTGACGCTTGATAAGAAAACGGCCACTGTCGTTTGCGGCAAGAAGCTTACGCTGAAGGCAACACTTAAGAACTCGAATTCGAAGATCTCCTGGAAGTCTTCTGATACTAAGATCGCAACTGTTGATGGGAGCGGCAAGATCACGGCCAAGAAGGCAGGTCAGGTAACCATAACTGCAACGGCTGCAAGCAAGTCCGCTAAGTGTACAGTAACAGTACTCTACAAGGACGTAATCGACAGCAGTGAATTCTGGTATGCACCCACCAACTATCTGACAGCGAAAAACGTCGTCAAGGGATATGCGGATCAGACGGAGTTCCGCCCCGCCAACGACTGCACCCGTGCCCAGATGGTGACCTTCCTATACAGGCTCCAGGGTGAACCGAAGACCAAGGCAACAACTTGCAAGTTCGACGATGTAAAGAGCGCGGATTACTTCTATAAGCCTGTTATATGGGCAGTAGAGCAGGGAATAACCACAGGTGTATCCAAGACCAGCTTCAAACCGCAGGGAGTCTGCACCAGAGCCCAGACTGTAACCTTCCTCTGGAGGATGGCAGGCAAGCCTGAGCCCAAAGGCGGCAAGGATTTCTCTGATGTAAAGAAGACGGATTACTTCTACAAGGCAACTCTCTGGGCATCCGATAAGAAGATCCTGGCCGGTTACGATGACGGCACATTCAAACCGCAGGGCAAGTGCCTGAGGCGCCAGATGGTAACGTTCTTATATAAATACGATAAGTTTGTTAATGGGAAAGGATAAGTTCAAATTTTGGCAGTTCTGCCAACTTTTCTGCTGTTTTCTGCCAATTATGGATTATGGAACAATTACTGACTGTCGACTTGTCCAAAGAAAGGCTTTTCGCGCGCCCAAATAGGGTAATAATAATAAATAGAAATAAGCGCACAATAAGTGTATAATCGTAAAGTCCGATGAAAGTCGGCTTATTATTTTGTCTCAAGAGGGTATGCGAAAATGCACGTAAAGCTTTTTATTCCGGGTCCTACAGAGGTAGCCGGAGATGTTTTGGAGAAGATGAGCGAGCCCATGATCGGCCACCGTACCAAGGATGCGTCCGCCCTGCAGGAGGAGATCTCCCTTAAGCTGCAGAAGGTCATGGGAACTAAGAACACCATAGTTCTTTCCACTTCGTCAGGAAGCGGTCTCATGGAGGGTGCCGTAAGGTCCTTCACAAAGAACAGGGCAGCTGTCTTCTCGATCGGAGCTTTCGGTAAGAGATGGCACAAGATGTGCACGGCTAACGGTATCGCTGCTGACCTTTTCGAGTCTGAACTCGGCCAGCCCACGACTCCCGAGATGCTCGAGGAAGCTCTTTCAACGGGCAAGTATGACCTCATCACGATCACACAGAACGAGACTTCCACGGGTGTTGCAAACCCCATGAAGGCTCTGTCCGAAGTATATAAGAAGTATCCCGACGTTATCGTCTGCGTGGACACCGTTTCTTCCATGGCAGGCGACCTCATCCCCGTTGATGACTTGGGTATCGACGTATGCATCACTTCCACACAGAAGTGCTTAGGCCTCCCTCCGGGAATGGCTATCGCATCCGTATCCGACAAGGCCATCGCAAAGGCCGAGACGGTAGAGAACAGGGGTCTTTATTTCGACTATCTCGAACTCGTAAAGTTCGTCAAGGAGAAGCCTTACCAGTATCCTTCGACACCTTCCCTGTCTCACATGTTCGCGCTGGATTACCAGCTCGACAAGATCCTGGCAGAGGGCGTTGAGGCAAGATACGACAGGCACTGCCGCATGGCTAAGATCGTCCGTGACTGGGCAAAGGAGAACTGCGAGCTCTACTCCAACCCTGACTATCTCTCGGTAACGGTTACCTGTATCACGAACACGACAGGCATTCCTTTCGCAGACATCAACAAGGCCATGACCGCAAGGGGCTACGCTATCTCCAACGGTTACGGACCTTTGAAGGATAAGACATTCAGGATCGCCCACATGGCGGACATGACGGAAGACGACATCAGGGAAGTACTGAAGGTCCTTGATGAAGTATTGGCAGAACTTAAAAGATAAAGAATATATCGGAGGCAATGGCAATGGAGAAGATTCTGATCACCGAGTCGATCTCGGAGAACGCAGTTAAGTACATGCAGGACAAGGGCTTCGAGGTAGAAGAATACCTTGGCCACACACAGGAAGAGATCGAAGACCATATCGCTGGTTACGATGCCCTCATCGTAAGATCCGCTACCAAGGTAGGCGAGTCCCTTCTTGCAAAGGCAGACAAGCTTAAGGTAGTCGGCCGTGCAGGTACGGGGATCGACAACATCGACGTCAACGCTTGTACTGCAAAGGGTGTGATCGCGATCAATACGCCTACCGCCAACAACATGGCTGCCGGTGAGCTTGCCGTAGGACACGCTTTCTCCATCTTCCGTAATCTCTGTGATGCCAACGAGGGCGTACACCATGGTGACTTCAGAAGAGGCAACTGGGTAGGTATCGAGCTTGAAGGCAAGACAGTCGGTATCATCGGTCTGGGCAGGATCGGGTCCATCGTAGCCAGAAAGCTCAAGGGCATCGGCATGACCGCTATCGCATACGATCCTTACATCCCGCTCGAAAAGTTTGACAAGCTCGGTGTAAGGCGCTGCGAGACATTGGATGAGCTCCTCGCTGAAGCTGACCTCATCACACTCCATACACCCAAGACAAAAGAGACGATCAACATCATCGCAAAGGAGCAGCTCTACAAGTGCAAGAGAGGCGTCCGTATCGTTAATGCCGCAAGAGGCGGTCTCGTTAACGAGCAGGATCTCGCTGATGCACTGGCTGAAGGTCAGGTAGCTGCCGCAGCGATCGACGTATTCGATAAGGAGCCTTCCTACAACAGAGCTCCCGGCGAGCAGGACTTCGACAATGTCCTCCTGCACGCACCTCACTGCTACATCACACCCCACCTCGGCGCTTCCACTGAAGAGGCAACCGAGAAGGTTGGCTCCGGCATCGCAGAACTCGTATCCGAGGCTTTGGCAGGCGGACTCGTTGCAGCGCTCAACATGCCTGAAGTATCCGGCGACATCTCTGAGATCAAGCCTTACTGCAATCTCGCAGAGAAGATCGGTCGCATGTATTTCCAGGCTGAGGCTACTCCCATCACCAAGGCTGCCGTTACATACCGCGGCCAGCTCGCAACGCAGAGCACTGAGATCATCACATTGAGCCTCATGATGGGCCTGCTGAAGGGCATGGGCAACGACCACGTATCTTACGTTAACGCACAGGAGAACATCGACGAGTGCGGCATCGAGATCGAAGAGAACAAGATCGAGGCTATCAAGAGATACAACAACCTCATCAGCGTTACTTTCTACACGGAAGACGGCCGTGAGCTCAAGATCGACGGAACCATCTTCGAACCCGACACGGAAGTCATCGTATCCTTCTTCGGTTATGAGATGAACTGCCCTCTGTCCGACACCGTCCTTGCCATCAAGAACGAGGACAAGCCCGGCGTTATCGGCAGGATCGCAACTATCCTGGGCAAGCACAACATCAATATCGAGAGCATGCACTGGGGAAGAAAGTACATCAACAAGCATGCACATGCTCAGGCTTTCGTAGCCGTAGAGCAGCCTGTATCCGAGAAGGTCGTAAAGGAACTTGAGGCAGCTGACGGCGTCCTCAAGGTATCCGTTCTCGAGCTCGGTTGATAAAGCCGGTCTCGCTGGACCCATGAGATACCACTATAAGAACAGTTTAAAATGGATAGGATGCCCCTCGGGTTTTGTTTACTTCGGGGGGCATTACCATATCTTCTTCGGCTTAAATCCCCTTCATCCGAGGTTTGGCCCCCTTCATACAGGTCATGTCGTGACCGATGATTTCATAAGCTGGGAGGAAGCCGGCATAGTATTGTCGCCTTCTGAAGACGACCCTGTCGGCCTAAAGCCCGGGAGCGCCGTGGAAGCTGACGGGAAGCTCTGGCTCTTTTATACAGCAGAGCAGGGCGGCTCCGAATACATCAACTGCGCTGTCTCGGACGACGGATATGATTTCTCTGACAGGAAGATGGCTGACCTCGTATCTCCTTTTGAAGACAAGAGATATATGAGGAATCCTTTTGTTTTCGAATATAAGGGCAAGTATAAGCTGATAGCCTGCGCATCTGATGAGGGGACAGGCCGCATCGTGATCTACGATTCGGATGATCTTATCAACTGGGAATACAAGGGGATCCTCGCGGATGTCCCTGCGGCATCCTGGTCATGCGGCGAGATGCCCGAACTCTTCTGTGAGGACGGCACATGGGTGCTATCCATTCAGACAGCCAGGGCCATGCCCCACAAGATCCTTTATGCGACGGGTGATTTCGACGGATATAAGTTCACGTTCGATTCAGAGTTTTTCGCGATAGAGACGGGCAGCGCGGTCGAATACCAGAGGAGCTGCCTTACGCCTGACGGCAGGAGGATACAGACGGCCTGGATGTACGACAACAGGAACAATACAGCCTGCTTCACGGCGCCCAGGCAGATCTCTTTCGATATCAAGGGCCGCCTTATACTGACTCCCGCAGAGGAGATCGAATTCCTGGTAAGGAAGGCGAGTTCTTTCGTTGAATATGAAGCCGGGAGGCTCAATATCTCTTTCGAAAACAAGACCTTAAGATCCATCCCCTACGCCCATGAACCCGAGATCAGGGTGTTAGAGGACATAGGAACGCTCGAAGTCTTCATCAACGGCGGAAGGGAAGTGCTGTCTCTTTATATCTGCTGATCAGGAAGCATTGACCTTGAACACGTTCAGGTTGTCGTAGCTGAAAGCCACGTCGCAGATCTTTTCCAGTGTTGCAGTATTGTCGAAATCGTATTTCTTGTACTCGATGTTTCCGAGGACGATATATTCGATATTGTATTTCTTAATAATGTCCATGATCTCATCCGGGTCCTCGCTCAGGTAGATCTTATCGACATCAGCGTGGCGGGGGAAGAGATAGAGCTGCCAGACGTCTCTTTCGGGGTCGGATTCAAGGATGTCCTTCTCTTTGTTGATCACTCCCTTGAACCTCCAGAGCCATTCGTGGACTTCCCAGCCGATGACCGTCGGAAGGCCGGTGTAGGCGGATACGATGTTGTTGTCCTTGTAGCTTGCACCGTAGGCTTCGCAGATGACGGGAGTGCCCTTGACGTTTGTGTTGAACCAGTTGATGCATTCCTTGTAGGAGATGAGGTTGCCCTCGCCTTCTATGTAGCTCATGTTGCTTTCGTGAAAGTCAAGATATGCGGTACCGTCAAGTCCCTGGTAGTTCTCGCGGTTTATCTCGCCGCATCTCTGGTCGAGGGCGATCCTGGTGTAGTGGGCGGGCACGAACATGAGCGCGATGAAGACCCATGCGAGTATCAGGCAGGTGAGGCTGTAAACGCCCTTTTTCGTTACGACCCAGAAGAGCCTCATGATGGCGTAGGCCGTAGCGACAGAGAAGATTATGAAGGCCGCGAAGCAGAACTTGAACATCGTGTTGGCCCTCAGGTAACCGGATGTATAGATGTCTCTGACGTAGAAGATCTCGGGCGCGATTATGAGCATGAGAGCGACCACGATCATGCCGCAGACGAAGATGTCCACGATATTGCGGTCAGCGAAGAAGGAAGCGACGGGGTTCTTTATGTTGGCAGTGCCGGATGTCTCGGCTGCCTTGTTCGCTTTCTTCTGCTTCCTGCCCGCAGAGCCCGTCTTATTGTTCTTGAAGACTATCGTGATCACGATAAAGGTGATGCAGACAACGAGGTGGGCGAACCAGAGGATCAGGATCTGGAAGAGTGACGAATTGTTCTTGACCCTGCCTATCGCGTTGGAGATCATGTCGAAGTTCATGTTGAAAGGGATCGCCACGATGTGAGCCACGACGAAGAGGAAGTTCATGCCGAACGAAGTCCTCGACAGTGCCGACGGGAACATGCCCGTCAGGATATAGGAGATGACGAGCAGTATCATCTGGACTGCCACATGGGCGAGCACGTTGTTGCCTGCGACAAGATATACGGCAAGGATCGCGATGATGTTGCCTATGAAAAGGATCGCCGAAGGAATGGTCGAGAAGTTGTCAGTCTTGCGCGTGTTTGCGATCAGGAGCGCCATCGAGCAGAAGACGAAGTAGATCAGGAAATCCCAGTAGTTGGTCATCTGCGAGACGCCCAGGAGGACTGCCGCGATAACGATATGGGGAGTAAGGAGGATCTTGTATTCCTCTTTGGGGAACCTGCCGCCCTTAAGGTCGAGGTGCTTTATGGTGGAGACAGTGGTCTTGGATGAGATGATGAGTGCGAGCATGATCATGGCGATAAGGAGCACTGTCATCATCGAAATGACATGGGCGTGAAGGTCGCCGATCAGGAAGGAATAGAAGGGGAATTCTTCTATCGTCATGTCACCGCCGTTCTCCGTGATCTTGGGATTCCAGCCGATGAACCTGGTGGAGTCGGGGTACCAGAAGTTATCGATGTCACCGACATCGAAGCCTTGGTCCTGGAGGAATCTCAGAAGGCCGTTGCCGCCGCCCTCGGGATCGTAGAAGAAGGAATGTGAATTTCCGAAAAATATCGTTATGAGTCCTGCGAGAAGACCCGTGATGTAGCCGGTAAGCCTGTTCTGATGGTAGCCGTTCATCTGCGCTCCCTCGATCAGCATCTTACCGAATGAGAAGCACATGCCGAAGGGGATCGCGATCGCAGATGAGAGCGCGATGTTATAGGCGACCGCAGGCCTGATGCAGGAGAGCTTAATGACCAGCGCCCAGATGAACTGGCCGAAGTAGTAGTAGTTGATGGAGTAACCTGACAGCCATATATCCTTTGCGGGGAGCTCGGGATTCCTTAACATCGTCATGATGAAAGCGTAGTCCATGAACTTCTCCTCGCCGTTGATCGCGGGTGTGAAGCCCTTGAAATAGCAAAGGATCACGAGAACGATGGCGAACACGGTCTCTTCTACCACTATCTTTTCGATGAGATAGGGTTCCTTGAGCTTGGTGAGGAGATTATCCCTCAGGCTTTTCGGGAAATAACAAAGGAAAGCGACAACAAGTATAGCTAAGATCACGCAGACATAGTTGAAGCGGTATATCTTGATATAAGTAAGGGTCCAGACCAGGAGTGATACGGTAACGATCCCCATGACCTTCGACGCGAAGAAGCCGCCGCTGCCGAATGATGCGAAGATCTTGAATGCCACGGGGAGCATCAGGAGCGAGAAGAAGAAGAGTAACGCATACCATAAGAGTATATAGAGCACTTCGCCGGATCCGACCGTGGCAAGTCCTGCGATGAGGACTACGAGGAAGGGCAAAAGGAGCAGGAGATATCTGGTGGGCGACCCGCTGTCGACAGGATTCGATATGGATGCGGGTCTGCTTTCTGCGCTCTTTCTCATGAGATATCTCCTTCTGTAACGGGAGTCTCGGCACCCGTGATGGGTGTGACGATGCTGTCCGTTAACCAATCTTCTTCATTACAGTATTTTTCGATTATCCTGCTGCAGATGCCGTTGGCAAGATTGACAGTGGGGTCCATCCTGTTGGCGGGCTCTTCGTCCGTTCCGAACTTGGACAGGGCGGATGCGCATACGTAGAGTCCTTCCGTGGGGCAGGTGAGATCCTGCGGCGGATATTTGCCGAAGCCTGCGTATCTGGTCTTGGTGACACGCCAGGCCTTGATGTCCGATTTGCGGATATTGGGATAAAGGTGCCTGAAGCCTGCGAAGAAATCGCTCAGGATGGATGCGTCATCCTCGATCCAGATGGGATCTGAGACAAGGCATTCGCCCGTAAGATAGACGACGTTGCCGCCGTAGCCTCTCGCACCGAAACAGTTGCTGTGGTTGACTATCCTCGAGAAGGGGATGTCGTCGCGGTTATGTACGCTCTGGTAGTAGACTTCGGAATATTTCTTCTTCAGCACGAGCATGGCCGTGATGGATGCCGTGTAGGTGATGTCCATTATCGAGTCCCTGATGTCCATGTCGAGGAAGAGTCCGTGTGAGACGTTGGCGAAGGTTCTCGTAGAACCTGTGAATATTACGATGTCGGATGCGTGGTTATGCACCGTGGAATCGGGCATGACGCAGACCGTGTTGAACTTGCCGTCCTCGGTCTTCTGTATCTCGGTCACTGTCTCGGAGAACATGAGGCGTCCGCCGTTGTCGGTGATCTCCTGCATCAGGCTCCTCGTAAGACAGACGAAGCCTTCCGTGAAATATCCGACCTTCCTGTGGGCGGCCTTGCCGTACCAGGTCGAATCGAACCACTCGATCTTGTTGGAGACTTTCATGTCACGCGTCAGCTGCAGGAGGGCCTTGTCACTCTTCCTCAGATGGTGGGGCACCAGCTCCAGGTACTCGTTGCCGATCCTGGTGACGGAGAGGAGGCCTCCGGGAGAGGTGTTCTCTTCGAGCACGATGACATCGAAGCCCGCGCCTGCGAGCCTTGCGCCGCATGTAAGGCCTGAGAGGCCCGCTCCTATGATACAGACGCTCTTATTCATCAGAGTACGATCTTCCTTGCTTCCATGTAGAATCTCTTCTCAAAGGCATGGCCCATCGAGAATGTCTTGCGGGGGAATACACCCTCGCGCCTTACCGTATCGAAAAATGTATCCTTGGAGATACCGGGGAGGAATACGCCTGCAGCGTCAGGGCCTGCGAGGCTCCTGACTTCCTCTTCGCCATGTATGTAATCCACCTTGATCTTCTCGTCCTTGGCGCAGAGATCGTCCAGGAAGAGACCCAGGCAGCCTACTGCCAGGGAATGAGGCGGGTTGGGGATCGCGAATGTCTTATCGGATGATCCGTCCGTTACCGTGAAGGACACTTCGCCTTCGCTGCCGTCGCAGCCGAAGTATTCAGCAGCCTTAGCAAGGAGGTCATCTGCGGATATGCCGAAGACGATCCTGTGGATGGGCTCGAATGCGAGACCCTTGTCGTGGATGTTAACTACTTCCGTAAGTGCGAATCTTGCAGGGTGGGTCTTGCGCTCCTCATCCGTAAGGTCTGCCTTGACGTTATCCCAGTGAGCCTTGGCCGATGCGAGGGAATGGTTGCCGTCGCCGACCAGGTAGAGGATGTCGTCCTGACCCTTGCAAAGAGCTGCAAGGCCTTCTGTTATGAGTTCCCCCGTTGCTGAATCAGAAGGAACGGCGATGCCCTTGATCGAACCGGAGTCCTTCATGAGGGGAGTGTCGTATATGACTTCGAGTCCCTCTTCAGCAGCCTTTGCGAAAGCGCTCTCTATGACCGTATCCTTCGGGTCGTCGATCAGGAGCATGACGTGAGGCAGCTCGATCGGGCAGTTGCTCCTGATCTTGATCCTCGGAGGGATCCTGGAGATGACCGTGCCTTCCGTCGCCTTGCAGCGGGACTTCTTGGCGGGGTCGTAATCGTATTCTTCGAGATCCAGTGCCAGTACCAGGCCCTTCCTCGAAGGTGTAACGGGAGAAGATCTGTCGACTAAGATGAAGGAATCCTTAAGTTCCCTGAATGTTCCGTCCGATAGATACTTTGCTGCATTCTGTCTGATCGACAGGAGCCTTTCTTCCTTGCCGTCATCCTCAAGATAAGCTTCGGGAAGGATGAGCTTGGCTGTGGAAGGTTCATCACCCACGATCTTATAGACGTCGTCCCAGTATTCCCTGTCGGATGTGAACTGGTCACAGGCTACTACGGCCCATTTTGTAAGATCGCATGTTGTTTGCGGGATAAGTATATCGGCTGCAGCGCATGCAGCACTGTCGAAGATCTTCATCAGATGCCCCCTTGGTCTGTTTACTTTATTGTGAGCCTTACCATTCTATCACGGACAGGCGTGTTTTTAAATAATACTTTTGAGGCACTTGACATGACGGAACACTTGTCGGAAACTGATTACATAAGTCCTATTAACGGGACAAATAAACGACGGGAGGATACCCTTATGGCCAACAGTGAACTGAGCAAGATCAAGATCCTTTTTCTCTATGATTTCTTCATGACCAAGCTCAATCCTTACGACTTTGATTCGTCAGTCAGCATGTCCGAACTCCTGGATATCCTCGAGAAGGAGACGGGCTACAGATTCGAGCGCAAATCCATATATTCCGACATAGACAGGCTCAACGATTTCATGAGGGTATCCGGCAAGATCAAGAGCGGCTCTGACGACTGGATCTACAAGGAGAAGAAGAGGTACAAGGTCTCCGAACTGGACTCCCAGATCACGGTCGATGAAGCCAAGCTCTTAGTCGATGCCGTAAACACCACGGCCTTCACCGACAGCGGCATAGCGGATAAGATCAAGGAACTCTATCCTTCCTACTTCGGTGATGCGGGCAATTCCGTCTCCCTCGTCCGCCGCGACCACAAGTATTCTGCAAGGCTTACGGCCCTGCTCAACAACTTCCGTTCCTGCATCAATGAGAAGTGCGTGATCTCTTTTAACTACGGTTACAAACTGGGGAGCGCCCCCGCTTTCAAGGAGAAGAGGGAAGTATCCCCCCTGGCTTTGGACTGGAGCAACAACACCTACTATCTGATAGCTGTGGATAACGCAGTCTACGACAGGATAGAAGGCTCTGACAGGCCCATAGAGACCGCGATCAGGAGGTTCAGGATCGACAGGATCGACTCGACTTCCTTCCTCCACCGCGAGAAGTTCCGCGGCTTCGCGAACGCTGCGGCAAGGCAGAAAGCGATAGATAATGTCATCAAGAATTCCGTCAACGCCTTCTCATCTGAAGACGTTATGGAAGTCACGATCAGCCTGTCATTCAAAGCAGACGCTAAGACCGGATCCGACGCCGTTCCCAAGAAGGAGGTCTTAAGAGCCTACAATATCCTCTCGGACCACCTGAATATCAGGAGGATCGTGAGCGATTCCGGGCTCGACACGGGAGAACTGACCGTCATCGCAGAGACTGCGGATGTCCCGACTTTCTATTCCTACCTCTTCCAGGCAGGCACGGTTCCGGGCATAGATCTGTCGCTCGGCGAAGGCCCCGTCAGGGACAAATACATCGTATATCTCGAAAATGCAAGGAAAGCCTTGTGATATTCGTTGCATTGATCCTGTTTTCGTTTTATAATTTCACGAGTTTATATTTATTTTGAGGAGCATCACCGAATGAGACAGTTTACTTCTAAAGAGCTCAGGAAGACCTGGAAGGATTTTTACATTGAGAGAGGCCATGTTGATGTAGGTGCCGTATCACTGGTATCTGACGGTTCTACCGGCGTCTTGTTCAACGTAGCCGGAATGCAGCCTCTTATGCCTTATCTCCTCGGAGAGAAGCACCCCATGGGAACCAGGCTCTGCAATGTTCAGGGTTGTGTCCGTACTAACGATATCGATTCCGTAGGCGACAGGAGCCACGTTACTTTCTTCGAGATGATGGGAAGCTGGAGCCTCGGTGACTACTTCAAGGAAGACAGATGCAAGTGGAGTTACGAGCTCCTTACCGGTGTTTTCGGATTTGATAACGACCACCTTGCGGCAACTGTTTTCGCAGGCGATGAGAATGCTCCCAGGGATGAGGAAGGTGCGCAGTACAGGATCGCATCCGGATTCAAGCCCGAGAACATCTACTATCTCGGCGCAGACGATAACTGGTGGGGACTTGAGTATGGTCCCTGCGGTCCGGACAGTGAGATGTTCTATATCGCAGATGTACCCGACTGCGGCCCCGACTGCGGCCCGGGATGCTCATGCGGAAAATACACAGAGATCGGTAACGACGTTTTCATGCAGTATGAGAAGCACCAGGATGGTCACCTCACACCGCTCAAGCAGAAGAACGTTGATACGGGCTGGGGCCTCGAGAGAATCCTTGCTTTCCTTAACGGAACAAAGGATGTTTACAAGACAGACCTCTTTACAGATGCCATCGCTTATATCGAGAATGCTTCAGGCACAAAGTACGATCAGGATGAGAAGCTTACAAGATCGATGAGAGTCCTCGCTGACCACATCCGTACCAGCGTTATGCTGATCGGCGATTCCGCCAAGCTCGTTCCTTCCAACGCAGGTGCAGGCTATGTCTTAAGACGTCTCATCAGACGTGCCGTAAGACACGCAAGGACACTCGGAATGTCCACAGAGCAGATCCTCGGCGTTGCAAAGATCTATATCGACAGTGTTTACGATGACAGCTATCCTCTCCTTGCAAAGAACCGCGAGTTCATCCTTAACGAACTCGACAAGGAGATCGCAAGATTCGAGAGCACACTTGAGAACGGCATCAAGGAATTCAAGAAGATTCTGGATGACAAGAACAAGGCAGCCTCCAAGGAGATCGACGGCGAGTCAGCTTTCTATCTTTACGATACATTCGGATTCCCTATAGAGCTCACTGTCGAGATGGCTGCAGAAGAAGGCCTCGCTGTTGATGAGGAAGGCTTCAAGGCTTCGATGGAAAAGCAGAAGGAGACTGCAAGAGCAGCTACCAAGTCCAAGGACGATCTCGCTCTCGGAACAAATGCTATTCCCGAGGAAGTTGCAGCTGATCCCAATGCTACAGATTACGACGGTTACGATAACCTCAAGTGCGAGGCAAAGGTCATCTACATCCTGAAGGCTGATACGGAAGGCAACCTCCGGAAAGCAGACAGCGCTTCCGAAGGTGACGACATCATCACCATCTGCGACAAGACAGTTCTCTACGCTACGATGGGTGGTCAGATCCACGATGAAGGTAAGATCTATACATCTGATTTTGAAGCAGATGTTATCTCTGTTGATAAGGATGCACAGGGCAAGTACCTCCACACACTCAAGGTGGTCAAGGGTACTGTCACAGCAGGCTCCACAGTAACTATCGAAGTTGATAAGAAGACAAGACTTTCGATCGCAAGGAACCACACAGCAACACACATCCTGCTCTCGGCTCTCAAGAAGGTCCTCGGTGACCAGGTCGATCAGGCAGGTTCTTATGTCGGTTCTGACCGTCTGAGATTCGACTTCAATCACTTCCAGGCAATGACAGCTGAAGAGATCGCCAAGGTCGAAACCATGGTCAACGAAGTAATACTCGAAGATCTTCCCGTCATCACACAGGTACTCCCCATTGAGGAAGCAAGAAAGCTCGGCGCAACGGCCATCTTCGGCGAGAAGTACGGTGACGTTGTAAGAGTCGTATCCGTAGGCGAAGGCGACAAAATGTTCGATATGGAATTCTGCGGCGGTACCCACCTTAAGAGTTCAGGAAGGATCGGCCAGTTCCGTATCGTATCCGAGTCCGGCATCGCTGCAGGCACAAGGAGAATCGAGGCCGTAACGGGTGAAAAGTGCTATGAGATGAATAAAGCAGACCGCGAACTTATCGCAGGCATCGCTTCAACCCTCAAGGCATCCCATGACCAGATCCTCAATAAGTGCGAGTCTTTGACAAGTCAGGTCAAGGCTCTCGAAAAAGAGATCGAAGCAGGCAAGAAGGCCGCAGCAGGTGACTTCGCGGCAGACTGCGCAGCGTCCGCAATGGACATCGGCGGCGTCAAGGTCGTAGTAGCAGAGTGCCCCGTAACTGATGCGGGCGAGCTCCGTGACACGGGCGACAAGATCCGCGACAGATTAACGCCTTCCGTAGTTTTCCTCGCAGGCAAGGGTGATTCCAAGATCCTCTTCGTAGCTATGGCTGATAAGGACGCAGTTGCCAAGGGCATCCACTGCGGCAACATCATCCGTGAGGCAGCCAAGGCAGCAGGCGGCGGTGGCGGCGGACGTCCCGACATGGCCCAGGCAGGCGGCAAGGATGTAAGCAAGTTGGAAGATGCTCTCAATACCGCCAAGAGCGTAATAGCAGAGCAGATCGGAGGCTGATATGTGCATTTTCTGTGATATCGTCGAGGGCAAGATCCCTTCGACCAAAGTATATGAAGACGAGTATGTGATCGCTATCCGTGACCTGAATCCCCAGGCTCCGGTACACGATCTCGTGATCCCGAAGAAGCATTTCGACAACATCGTCGATCTGGCAGCGGCTGACGACGGCACATATTCTGCCGCTGTTATCGACGCCATCGCCGAGGTTGCCAAGGCCGAGGGCATCGATGAAGGTTTCCGTGTCATCAACAACTGCGGCGCCGATGCCGGACAGTCCGTAATGCACGTTCACTTCCACGTCATAGGCGGAAGAAAGTTCGAAGAGAAGATCATCTGATATGGCAAGGATGAGGACCAAGCGCCACCTCCCCGAGAGGATGGAGCGCGCCCACGAATACTGGTTTGATGATCCCGCAGCGAACAAGGGCAAGTGGAGGGAAGTATGTTCATTCCCTTCTGACTGCGAGCTCTGGCTCGAGCTTGGCTGCGGCAAGGGCAAGTTTGCGGCTGAGCAGGCGCAGGCAAACCCGGATGTGCTCTATGTCGCTTTCGAGCGTGAGCCTTCCGTGATCCTTGCTGCGATCGAGAAGGCCAGGGAAGCAGGTCTTAAGAACATCTTTTTCGTAAAGCAGGACATCGGCCTGATAGAGGAGTTTTTCGCAGAAGGCGAGGTCGACAGGCTCTTCATCAACTTCTGCGACCCCTGGACCCGCCAGAACAAGCCCAAGAGGCGCCTTACCTACAGGGACTTCATCGCAAGATACAAGACTTTCGTAAAACCGGGAGCAGTGCTTGCCTTCAAGACGGACAACACCGAGCTCTTCGACTTTTCGCTCGAGGAATTCAAGGCATCCGGCATGAAAGTCGCCGATGTGACCTACGATCTCCATAACAGCGAGTTTGATAAGGACAACATAAGGACCGAGTTCGAGCAGAAGTTCGCCGACGAGGGCATAGCGATCAAGCGATGCACGGCGGCATTCCCTTCCTGAGACCGGATATCGGGTAAATGCATGGGGCCGAAATAATTTTCATTTGAGCCTGAAATGCATATTAAATGATAATTCATTATAAAAAGCCTCTATTTTTTACATATTGTTTTGTTGCACATCAGGTAATCCTGTTGTAATATTTGTTCGGTGCAAAATTAAGCACAAATAAGTTATTAATCCCCGCGGGGAATTTAGGAGGAATTTTCATATGGCAGTAAAAGTTGCAATCAACGGTTTCGGTCGTATCGGTCGTCTCGCATTCCGTCAGATGTTTGGTGCAGAGGGTTATGAGGTTGTTGCTATCAACGATCTTACAAAGCCTTCCATGCTCGCTCATCTCCTGAAGTATGATACAGCTCAGGGCGGTTACGCAGGCGTTATCGGCGAGAACAAGCACACAGTTACTTCTGATGACGAAGCTAACACAATTACAGTAGACGGCAAGACACTTCAGATCTACAAGGAAGCTGACGCTAACAATCTCCCTTGGGGTGAGCTCGGTGTAGACGTAGTTCTCGAGTGCACAGGTTTCTATACATCCAAAGAGAAGTCCATGGCTCACATCAACGCCGGCGCTAAGAAGGTTGTTATCTCTGCACCTGCAGGCAACGATCTCCCTACTATCGTTTTCAACGTTAACCATGAGACACTTACAGCAGATGACAAGATCATCTCTGCTGCTTCCTGCACAACAAACTGCCTGGCTCCTATGACAAAGGCACTCAATGACTACGCTGCGATCCAGAGCGGTATCATGACAACAGTTCACGCTTACACAGGCGACCAGATGATCCTTGACGGTCCTCAGAGAAAGGGTGACCTCCAGAGAGCAAGAGCAGGTGCTGCTAACATCGTACCTAACTCCACAGGCGCTGCTAAGGCTATCGGCCTTGTTATCCCTGAACTCAACGGCAAGCTCATCGGTGCTGCTCAGAGAGTTCCTACATTCACAGGTTCCACAACCATCCTTCACGCTGTTGTTGCAGGTGACGTTACAGTTGACGGCATCAACGCTGCTATGAAGGCTGCTGCTAACGAGTCCTTCGGTTACACAGAGGAGAAGCTCGTTTCTTCCGATATCATCGGTATGAGATACGGTTCCCTCTTCGATGCAAACCAGACAATGGTTTCCAAGATGGACGACGGCAACTCCCTCGTTCAGGTTGTATCCTGGTACGACAACGAGAACTCTTACACATCTCAGATGGTAAGAACGATCAAGTACTTCGCAGAGCTCGGCTGATAGCTTAAAGATCTGTAGATCAAGGACCGTCCTCCGGGGCGGTCCTTTTATATTGCCCATATGTTTATTGTGTTTCATTATCATCACAAATCTGAAAACATAGGTCAGGCTCTTTTATCGGTGGTATAATGTCATAAAGGGCTGCCAGGTCCTCTGGTGGTCGTGTCTGAAAGGAGTTTGACAAGATAGAGCAGAAGGGATCAGAGGCCGTTGCTGCGGCTGAGCCTGTGAAGAAGAAGGCCAAGAGGAAGAAGACCTCTAAGGACTACGCGATTGAGCTGCTCATAAAGGTGGCTGTCACTATAGTCCTTGTGCTGATATTGTGCTTTTGCATAATCGGCATACATATCAACCACGGGAATGCTTCCTACCCCATGATCAAGGACGGGGATCTGGTTATAACTTACAGGCTTGCCGGTATCAAGGCCGGCGATGAGGTCGCATACACGAAGGACGGCGTCTTTAAGCTCGGAAGAGTGGTCGCCGTCGGAGGGGATGAGGTCAACATCAACGACTCCTTCGTCATGGTTAACGGTCTTGGAATAGCAGAAGATGTCGTCTATCCGACTTCGTCTTCCGGGGCAAAGATAACTTTCCCCTACAAGGTTCCCGAAAACAGTTTCTTCCTGTTGAACGATTTCAGGAGCGATGCTGACGACAGCCGCTCGTTCGGCGCAGTGTCGGATAAAGAGTGTGAAGGAACAGTATTTTTGATATTAAGGAGACGCGGTATCTGATAAGGAGACCGCCAAGAGAGGAGTTGGAGGTACTATGAAAGGATTTAAGAAAGCTTTAGCAGCAGCTTTGACAGTAACGGCGATAATGGCTTCATGGATCGTACCGGTCTTTGCAGCACCCTTCACCTATCAGGGGATCCCCGGAACGATTACCAAACTGACAAAGTATTTCATCGTTAACGAGAACGTTACCTTACCGGATGTTACGTTCGCATACGATCTGGATCCCATCGACGCGGCTGATGTGATAGACGCGACAGGAACGACCATGGCAGTCGTTCAGGGCGTTGACGGCGCGGCAGTTGCAGATGTGACCTTTGATTCGGATTCGGACACATATACAACAGTCCATACGGGTGACACGCTTACACTGCCCGCAGGCATGAAATATGCGAAGGCTGACATCACCCTTGACTTTCAAAACTGCACTTTTACGGAACCCGGTGTATACCGTTATATCCTCAAGGAGCAGCAGTGCTCGAACGGCGCAGTAGTATGCGATACCACTGAGAAGTATGTAGATGTCTTCATCGAAGACAAGAACACTACTGCTGACAGCGGAACACTGACATTGACAGGATACACGATCCACACGTCCGACGATGCGCCCGCGAATACTGCAAGCACGCTTTCCGACAAGATCGACAGCATCATCAATTCATATGAGACGACGGATCTTTATGTCGGTAAGAAGGTTACAGGCAACCAGGGCTCCCGTGACAAGTACTTCAAGTTCGATATCGAGATCACGGACCTTCCTGCAGGAGTCGAGCTCGCGATCGATCTTACGAACGCATCGCCTTCAGTAGGAGACAACGATGCGACCGTTTACGCTTCAGGAACGGACAATCCGACTTCCATGACTGCTGATACTGACGGCAAGGCTGCCGCTACGGTATATCTGCAGAACGATGAGTATGTCATCATCCGCGGACTTACCGCAGATTCTTCATACAAGGTGACCGAGGAAGCCGAGGATTACACATCCACAGATTCCGATACAACGGCTTTTGCGATCGGATCCGTAAGCTTCAACAGCAAGACGGTTGACAAGATCACGGATACAGACAACGACGGAACGATCTCCGACGAAGTATACGCCGCAGGTTTCACCAACAACCGCGCAGGCGTTGTACCTACCGGTATCATCACAAAGATCGCACCCATCGCCATAGTCGGCGTCATCGCCGCAGCAGGCATCGTGATCCTCGTTATCAGGAACACAAAGCGCAAGGCTGAAGAGGAAGCATAAGGAACTGATCAGCCGGAGTTATCGGATGATAAAGTTCTGGAAAACATTAAATACCATATATGATGACCTGCTGATCCTGGCACTTGTCCTGATCCTCCTGGTCGTCATATATTCTGCTTACGATACGGGTTATATCTTCAAGCAGGCAGCGGATGACTCCTACACGAGGTTCAGGCCCGACAGGGTCAACGCTGCAGGCATTGAGGAATCGCCCATAACAGACGCTATGGTGGGGTGGGTCACGATCGACGGTACATCGATCGACTATCCCATAATGCAGGGTGACGACAATCTCGAGTATCTCAATAAGGACCCTGCAGGAAACTATTCGCTGTCGGGCAGCATCTTTCTCGACAGCAGGAACTCTCCGGATTTCACCGATCCCTATTCGGTGATCTACGGACACCATATGCAGTACGGCAGGATGTTCGGCGCGCTCGACGATTTCCTCGACGAAGCCTACCTGAAGGAACACACCACGGGCAGACTGATGGTAGGGAAGAACGGCGAGACCATTTATAAGCTCAAGGTCATCCTGGCCGTGCATGCAGACGCGAAAGAGGAGCTGGTCCTCGATGCGGCAGATAACGAGGCCGTGAGAAGGATACTTCTCGAAAAGGGCTATAATGAAGACAACAGGATATTGGGGATGGTGACCTGTACGGACGCCGCATCCAGCGAAAGAACGGTCCTGTTCGCCTACATACTTGATAACTGATAAGAAGGGAGAGAACGCAAGATGACAAAGAGCCGGATGGCAGCTATATCCATGTCAATGCTCCTGACCGCAGCCATTGCTGCAGCCGTTCTCTTCGTGCCCGCAAGAGCCTTAAGGGCGAGCTTCGAATATACTCCCATAGATATTGAGATCCCCTTCTCGGTGTCCGGAACGGACGATGAGGGGGGGATATATAAGATAGTGATAGAGCCGAAGGACTCTTCCTGCCCTAAGCCCAAGGAGACAGAGAAGACAGTCACGGGCTCAGGCTCAGGCAGCTTTGAGATAACAGCCGACGAACCCGGCACTTATGAATATAAGATCTACGAGCGCAAGGGTGACGACGCTGACATCATCTACGATGACACGTCCTACACAGTGACCGTTTTCGTGACTTCCGACGATGAAGGCAATCTGGGCCGCCAGATCGTCTTGTCTGACGGGACGGCAGTCAAGCCCAAGGACGTAAAGTTCACCAACCGGGCAGTCGACAAGCCGACCGAACCGACTGATCCCACTGAACCTACGGAACCCACGGATCCTACTGAGCCGACAAAACCCGATGAGCCTACGGTCACGCCCACAAAGAAGCCGGACAATCCCGTTGCCTGGACGGGCGAGACAGTGAGCCGCTATCTTCCTTACGGACTGATATGCCTCGGCATCGGTATCGGCATAATCGTGATCGTCATCATCAGAAGGAAGCGCGACAGTTCATCCTGATGATGAAATGACTGATCAAAAAATCCTTTTTTATTGAAAAACATTACAAACAAGTTACTTATATATGCTATAATACCCTTTAATCTATCTTTTTAACGAGGAGGTCGGTTTTATGGCAATCTTTGATCCCAAACAGAAGGTTATTGCGGGCTATCAGAAGTCTATAGACGATAAGAAGAACTCTATCAAGAAGTACTACGACGAGATCGGCCGTATGTACTATGGCCAGTATAAGGATATGAACCTTGACGTAACCAAGGATATCAACACCCGTTGTGATGCCGTATCCACTCTCTACGATGAGATCGACGACCTCAACATCAAGATACTCCACGAGAAGGGCCTGAAGCTCTGCCCTAAGTGCCGTACAGAGAATGCCCTCACATATGCATTCTGCTTCAAGTGCGGATCCAGGTTCGACGATCCTGATGCAGTGATCGATGAAGCTGCCATCTCCGGAGCACCTGCTGCAGCACCCGTAACAGCTGCCGTACCCGATCCGATCGAAATGGAGCCTGCCGCTGAGGAGGTTCCTGCTGAAGATGTTGCGGCTGAGGAGACAGAGGCTCCTGCTGAAGAAGCCTGATAAAGCAAGACAATAAAAGGGATTTCATATCCCTTTTAAATTTTTTATATTTGGAGGATTCTATTCTATGGCAAAGATTTTCGAAGAAGAATCGCGCACCTTTAGTGAGTATCTGCTCATACCCAATCTCACGACAGAGAAGAACACACCGGACCAGGTAGACCTGTCCGCTCCTGTCTGCAAATATCGCAAGGGACAGGAAGAATCCAAACTTAAGATCAATATCCCGATGGTGTCTGCCGTAATGCAGGCTGTATCGGACGACGGACTCGCAGTAGAGCTCGCAAGATGCGGTGGTATGTCGTTCATCTTCCAGTCCCAGAGCATCGAGTCCCAGTGCAACATGATCCGCAAGGTCAAGAAGTACAAGGCCGGCATCGTTGCATCAGATTCCAACCTCAAGCCCGACGATACACTGGCTGAAGTACTGGCTCTCAAGGAGCAGCACGGACACGGCACTGCAGCCGTAACCGAAGACGGTACTCCCGAAGGCAAGCTCTTAGGTCTCGTTACGACAAGAGATTACCGTGTAAGCCGTATGTCCCTCGACACCAAGGTCAAGGAGTTCATGACACCCTTGGAGACACTCGTTACCGCTCCCGAAGGCACAACCCTTAAGGAAGCCAACGACATCATCTGGGACAACAAGATCAACCAGCTCCCGATCGTCGACAAGGACGGCAAGCTCGTAGGTCTCGTATTCCGTAAGGACTACGAATTCCATAAGGCTAACCCCCTCGAACTCTTAGACGCTGAGAAGAAGCTCATCGTCGGCGCAGGCATCAATACAAGAGACTACGAGCAGCGCGTACCCGCTCTTATCGAAGCAGGCGCAGATGCTCTCTGCCTCGACTCTTCCGACGGATTCTCCGTCTGGCAGGAGAAGGCGCTCAAGTGGTGCAAGGAGAACTATCCTGACGCCATCGTAGGCGCAGGCAACGTTGTAGACGCTGAAGGCTTCAGATTCCTGGCTGACTGCGGCGCTGACTTCATCAAGATCGGTATCGGCGGCGGTTCCATCTGTATCACCCGTGAGCAGAAGGGTATCGGCTGCGGCCAGGCATCTGCAGTTCTTGCAGTTGCCAAGGCAAGAGACGACTACTTCAAGGAGACAGGTGTTTATATCCCTCTGTGCTCCGACGGCGGTATCGTTCACGACTACCACATGACATTAGCTCTCGCAATGGGCGCAGACTTCCTGATGCTTGGAAGATATTTTGCAAGATTCGACGAATCCCCCACGAGAAAGCTCCTGGTCAACGGCACATATGTCAAGGAGTACTGGGGCGAGGGTTCCAACCGTGCCCGCAACTGGCAGCGTTACGATGACGGCGGAGCAGGCGGCAAGATGGCTTTCGAGGAAGGCGTTGATTCCTACGTTCCTTATGCCGGATCCCTCAAGGACAATGTTGACACATCGCTTGCCAAGGTCCGCGCGACCATGTGTTCCTGCGGTTCCTCTTCCATCGAGGAACTCCAGCAGAAGGCCCGTCTCGTTGTCGTATCGAGCACATCCATCGTCGAGGGCGGCGCTCACGACGTCATCCAGAAGGAGAACGACAGGACTGCAAGATAAGGGGATTTGCAAGTTTTTGTTTGCAATATCCGTATTTTGTAATAAAATAGGCACGGCTATTATTATTAAGGAGACACACTAAGATGGCTGATAAGAAGAACGTTATAACCAGAGAGCGTTACGAAGAACTTCAGAACGAGCTTGCAGAATGCAAGACCACTATTGAGGCTCAGATCTCCAAGAGACTTGAAGATGCTAGGGGCCAGGGCGACCTTTCGGAGAACTCCGAGTACGATGAAGCGAAGGAAGCTCAGGCTAAGAACGCTGCAAGGATCCGTGAGATCGAGGACATCTTGAAGGACGCTGAGATCCTTGAAGAGGAAGATATCTCCGTTACCAAGGTTTCTTTGGGTTCCAAGGTCACCCTGCAGAACTCCGCCACCAAGGAAGAGTTCGACTACACGATCGTCGGCGAGAACGAGGTTGATTACTTCAACAACAAGATCTCCGAGGATTCTCTTGTCGGTCAGGCGATCATGAACAAGAAGAAGGGCAACGTCGTAACCGTAACGACCCCTCAGGGCACGGTCAAATACAAGATCATCAAGATCGGTAAGTGATCCATAAGAGGTCATTACCGGTCTTAAAGAAGCGCGATTTATACTCGCGCTTTTTGCATTTATATAAGGATACAAAAACTTAAGGAGAATACATATGGCAGACTCAGATCAGCAGATTCAGAACAATGCGCCGCAGGAAGACATCGGTCAGCTCATCAAGGTCAGAAGACAGAAGTTAGCAGACCTTCAGGCCGCAGGCAAGGACCCCTTCCAGATCACCAAGTTCGACCAGACTCATCACACCACTGATGCCGTCAAGGCATACGAGGAGCAGGAGAAAGAGATCCTGAAGGACTATAAGGAGCCTGAGATCGCTAAGCCCGCAGACGATGCCGACAACGACACGGTCTCAGCCTACCGTCAGGCAGTCAAGGCCGCTTACAACGAGCGCCGCGAACTGCTCGATGCTTCTCCCATCAACGTTAAGATCGCAGGCAGGATGCTCTTTAAGCGTGTCATGGGCAAGGCTTCCTTCGCAAACCTCCAGGACCTCAAGGGCAGGATCCAGGTCTATGTCTCCAAGGACGGCATCGGCGACGAGTCCTATGCTGACTTCAAGAAGTCCGACATCGGCGACATCTTCGGCGTAGAAGGCTACGTATTCCGCACCATGACCGGTGAGGTATCCGTTCACGCAACAAAGATGACGCTCCTCAGCAAGAACCTTCAGGTACTTCCCGAAAAGTTCCACGGCCTGACAGACACCGACACCAGATACAGACAGAGATACACAGACCTCATCGTCAACCCCGAGGTAAAGGACACCTTCGTCAAGAGATCCAAGATCATCAAGGAGATCAGAAACTTCCTCGACGGCCGCGACTTCATGGAAGTTGAGACTCCCATGCTCGTAAGCAATGCCGGCGGCGCTGCTGCAAGGCCTTTCGAGACCCACTACAACGCTCTCGACGAAGACGTTAAGCTCCGTATCTCCCTCGAGCTCTACCTCAAGAGACTCATCGTCGGAGGCCTTGAGAGAGTATACGAGATCGGCAGAGTCTTCCGTAACGAGGGTGTTGATACCAGACACAACCCCGAGTTCACTCTCATGGAACTCTATCAGGCATACACAGACTACTACGGCATGATGGAACTCACAGAGTCTATGTTCCGTTACCTCGCAGAGAAGGTATGCGGCACGACCATAATCAAGTACGGCGATATCGAGATCGACTTCGGCAAGCCCTTCGAGCGCCTCACCATGAACGAAGCCATCAAGAAGTATGCAGGCATCGACTTCGACGAAGTTGACGGTGACGATGCAGCCAAAGCACTTGCCAAAGAGCACCACATCGAGTTCGAAGACCGCCACAAGAAGGGTGACATCATCAACCTCTTCTTCGAGGAGTACTGCGAAAAGAACCTGATCCAGCCTACCTTCATCATGGATCACCCGATCGAGATCTCACCTCTCACCAAGAAGAAGCCCGAAGACCCTACAAAGGTAGAAAGATTCGAGCTCTTCATCAACACATGGGAGATGTGCAACGCATATTCAGAGCTTAATGATCCCATCGACCAGCGCGAGAGATTTGCAGCTCAGGATGCAGCTTTCGAAGCAGGCGACGAAGAAGCCAACCACACGGACGAAGACTTCCTCAACGCTCTCGAGATCGGCATGCCCCCTACGGGCGGTATCGGTTACGGTATAGACCGTCTCGTTATGCTCCTGACGGACAGCCCCAGCATCCGCGATGTTTTGCTCTTCCCGACGATGAAAAGTTTGAAGGAATAAAAACTTTGAAAGCCAATAAATACAAGGCTTTCCAGACTTGAAACATTTCAAAATACGCCAAAAGTACGCCATTTGTACGCCAAATAGTATTTTTTTCAATGTTTTCGAGGTTTTGTGACACATTTGACAGTTTGGTGTACGCCACGGGATTTTACCTCTCGTGGCGTTATTTTAATTGAGTATAAAGATATTTGCGATGTTTCAACCGCATTTGTGAAGTTAGAACTTGGTTACACCCGATACCCACGCCAAAACAGCTGTTTTTACGCCAAATGGGATAATCGTACATTGGAAATAATCTGCTCACCTCCATATCCTTATTCTAAGGATATGGAGGTAGTTAAGATGACTGTGATATGGGGCGGAACCCTTGCTATCCTCTTGGCCCGACTCAGGAAGAGTCTTTTCCGAGTGGATAGGATCAAATATAACGTCGAGGATCAGATCAAGAGAATCGGCGTCTATTACATGTGTATCGACGATCTACCGCTATGAGACGTAAATCCGTAGCTGAAGAATGTCCTGAACTTGTGGCCCAGTGGGCCACAAGTAACAAGTTGTCTCCCGATAAGGTTTCCTGCGGCTCTCATCTAAAGGTCTGGTGGGTTTGCGAGAAAGGCCATGAATGGGAAGCTGTCGTTAAGAATAGAGCTCTTCTAGGCAGTAAATGCCCCTTTTGTGAGCACAGATCAGTTCTAAAAGGCTATAACGACCTCGCAACTTGTTTTCCTGACGTCGCCAAGACATGGTCTCCCAAGAATGATATAAAGCCTTCTGAAGTATCTCCATCCTCAAATAAAAGTGTCCTTTGGATCTGTGAGAACGGCCATGAGTGGAAAGCACGCATCGCTGATCGTACTGATGGCCATGGCTGCCCTTATTGTGCCGGGCATAAAGTCTGGAAGGGATATAATGATCTGGCTACTACTCATCCTGATCTTGTCTTAGAGTGGTCTGATAAGAATGAGGACCTCTCTCCTGGGACAATTACTTATAAGAACCGCTCTATGGTCTGGTGGCACTGTTACAAATGTGGAAATGACTATCAGGCCGTCGTTTACGCCAAAGCCAATGGCAGAATCTGCCCTGTTTGCATAGCTAAGGAAATAAAACTGTTAAGTGAAATAAGATTGCGTGACAGGAAGATCTCCAAGGATTTCGAGTATCTGCTTCCGCAGCTAGCTGTCATTTATTATGCAGGTCAGCGTGGAATCAAGGTCATTCCTGATTCTGAAGAACCTGTAGGAATTCCGGTAACTACTCGTATTCCTGATTTGAACCTGATAATTGATGTTACCAACCATCCAAAAGAAATACGTGTGAAGGAGCTGATTTGTGAGGTCAACGGCATCAAATACGTTAATTTGCCCGAAAAGCTCCCGGAAACTGAGGTTGTTTCAAGAATTCGTAAAATCTTTGTAGAATCCCGTATCTATTTGATTTCCAATCCTGTTGAAGATCTGGAAATCATCAGAGAAAGTTATATCCGATGGAGAAATCGTTGTTGAGAGAAAACGCGAAAATCCGAGATTTCTCACGGCTTTTATCACGAGCCCATATAATATACATACCCCGCAGATTAGTTTTAAAAAGCTCGGGATCTAATCCAAGCCATATAATCTTTTACGATATTACACAACAAAGGCATTCTGTAATATCCAATTCGAGAGCTGCACGGTATTGTTCAAAGCTTCCATTAAGAATATACCCGTTAGATGTTTGTTTCACAGTAAGCGGTTGGATAAAATCTCCATTCTTATAGTATTCCTCTATGCTTTTTTGAACTGCTACTCTGTTCTGTTCCGCCATATAGTACGCAGTCGGAAGCGAAATATTATCTATTGAAAGAAGAATTTCATTAGCTTTCGTTTTCTCTATTGTCTCATGAATTGCTTTGCACTGAGCAGCGTTAACGACAATGCCGTTCATTTTAATATAGTCTGCCAATGCGGGGAGGCAACTTTCGTTTTTTCGGAACTTATAGAAGTATTCCATCCGTCCAAGGATTATAAGTTCTCTTCTCGCTCTTGAAAGTGCCACGTTCAGTCGTTTTGTATCTTTGAAGAATAAAGTCGGACGTACTGCTCTAGTAGTGCAAAAAACAACCACATCAGCCTCGCTCCCTTGAAAAGAGTCAACGGTATCTACAAAGATATTGTTTATATGATAATGGATACCAGCATTAACAAGCGTATTGCTGATTAATCGTTTTTGTCCCTTATACGGTGTTATAACGGCAATTTTGCACAAAGGATCCTTCGCACGAATACTCTTTACCAATGAAACTGCGGCATATGCCTCAGCTGTATTAGTTATCTGCTTATTATAATTGTCTTTGTTTTCACAATAGTTTTTTTCACCATCAAAGTTGATAAAGGTAAGATTACCCTCAAATAATACTGGTATCTTGTCACCCGTTCCAACTCCATTCTTCAGTTTTCCTCCATAGAACAAATTACTGATTGCAGTTCCAATTACATCAGGCATACGATATTGTGTATCGAGCATTACCTTGCACGAATCTGGTGCATTATCATATAATCTCTCAAAGAAACTATGACAGAATAGATCATTTTCAGAAATAGCCCTTTCCTCAAGATCAATTTTTTCCTCGTCGTAAAGAATAGGATTAATCACTGGGGGCAGTTGCCTTTGGTCTCCAATAATCACCGCTTTTTTTGCTCTAACCAATGGTATAAGCAGTTCAGCAGGGAGAGCTTTGCCTGCTTCGTCAATAATTACTAGATCAAACTCTGTCCGTTCAAGGCCAATATTACGACGTGCTAAGCCAACACAAGTCGCTCCTATGAGTCTGTGATTTCTGATTATTAATTCACATAATACAGGGCTATAATCATACGTTTCATTTGTTGTAATCGTTTCCTTCCAATCATCAAAGAATTCATCATCGAAGTCATCTCGCCTTTTGATTAATTCGTCCAAATAATCTTGGCATCTTTTCTGTAATCGAAGTTTTTGGAACTCTTCTGATATTTTGTTGCCATTCCCACATCGGACTGTCTGATTACCATATTTTTCAATCAATCCAGATAACGCGTTATCAACAGCGACATTTGCTTGAGATACTATGAGGACTCTTGAGTCATCGTTAGCAGCAAAAACCTGTTCTACTAATTCTCTAATTACTGTCGTTTTGCCGGTTCCAGGAGGTCCTTGGATAAGGAAAATATTCTTTTCCTTGAATGCAAGTTCTACCGATGTCTTTTGAGACTGGTTCTCTTCAAGTGACTTGTTGTGAAAAGACACAAGATCTCGATCATTATCAAAATTACTGACAATGGAAGCGCTATTTAAGCAAGCCGATAGAATCATCGGGTTAACGACCTGTCCGATTCTAAATTGTCGTAGTGCCGCCTTTTGCTGATACTCCGCATAAGGTCGGTTTGATGCAAATAGTTCTATGGATTCAGAACTATTACTAATTATTTCAGATGCATTTTTACCTACAATTCTAAGTCGATATCCTGCATCGATAATTTCTGCAACGTATCTATTGTCATTATCGTCCTTTACAAAAAACTGAGGTCTACATTCGCGCATGAGTATTGAATCAGTTTTTTTAGCAAACTGCTGTATAAAGTCTTCCAATACTTTGGGATTAAGTATATCTGCAAAGATTGTATTTCTGTTTAGAACATCTGCCCATTTTACATTAACCCGTATGCTGTCACCCTGTTCTAAAACAGAAATAAGCTGATTAGTGATATTTTCCCATTTGAAGAAATATCCCATGCCCTCTCGATCTTTTCTTATTTGATCTTGTATACGAAATTCTTCAAACAAATCCCATATAAGGGCTGAAACATCATCAATATCATCAATATCCATATATTGCTGAATCATTTCAATAGATGTACCTGCATAATAAGGGGCCAATCCCACTTCAAAGGGAAGAAAGATATCATCTGCAGAAAACGTTCTTTCTCCAGGTTCGCATAAACCATGAAAACGAAAATAATACCTTAGTATATCTGATCTGTCATCAAATTCGTCCATTTCAATATAAAATAGAGGAATATCACCAAATTGAAGTTTAAGTAATGATCCTTTTTTCAGTATGACATCATCAGAAGTCGCAGGACCTATTAGAAACTCTTCATCATAATCTTGAAGATTATTCGTTTCATAATAGTTCATGAATAATGCTAAATCTTCCTCAGTAAAACAAATCGGAAAACATTTAAAAGCAAGTGAAGACCCTGCATCCTCTTTGCGTTCACTCACAGTAACAGGATATCCAGTTTTTCCATTACCGTATGAAAAATAATCAAGATTGTATTCCCATTTTACAGGATATACGGTCAATGATGAGCGAATAGGAGGGAATCTATTAGGTTTAATTAAATTATCCTTTGGCAAGTATAGTTCCAGTTGGTTCTGATATGTCAAAATAATGTGCTGGCGTTGTATTTCCTTGACTGTAGCCGACAATCCCAAATGAGTATTGGATAATTCATAGGCCTTGAATGCTCCTTTTTCCAGAGAAGCTGAGTATTCTTTGCGGCGTCCATCAGTTACCATTATCGGGAAAATGTTGCTTTTGTCTATTTCAAAAGAATCAATATCCGTGATTCGTATCGACAAGGAAATCGAATTGGCAATTTCACATTTTACATAATGTCCAGATAATTGTTCCGTTTTAACCCACATTAATTTCCCGATATATGGATAATTAGTTGGAAGTTGCATGTAAAACACTACAGGTTCATCAGCATCTAACTTACGTCCGATTTCATCACAATAAACCCCAAGATATTGTCTATAGCTATAACATTTTTCTTGAGCTTCGCTCAATTGACGAAGCAGTAGTTCAAGACTATTCCTTCTTAATGGTGTCTGAATAACATCCTTTGCTCTCAAAGCAGAAATCACTTTTCGTTTCGATTCCTTGATTTCCTCGTGCAATAATGCATATTCAGCTTCACGAGCTTGTGCTTCAGCTTTTAAGTAATTGCAAAGATCCTTTTTCTTTGCAATTACTTGATTGCTAAGCTGAATTGCCTGATCTTCCGCTCCAGAAGGTGCCGTCTCCTTGTAATGCGCAAGGATCCGTTCAATTTCATCATCTATTTCTTTTTGTTTTTTTCTCTCGGATTCTGTCAGCTCACCGGCAATAAAACTGATGATGCTTGCGGACAAATATATTCCGGCAGCAATTAGAACTGGATTCATTGCCATGCTCTCCTTTATTTGCTATACCATTAGGCACGATTTAATTCTTTGGTAAGCTCCATTATTATCTTGCGTAAGCTTTCGAGACGCGAAGTTACCGTATCACTGAGAAATTCCTTTGTCTCCATAGCCATATACTTATCGTATTCTGCCTGAAACTTCTGAATTTGCCCTTGAATAAAAGAGAGCTTTTTTTCTCTATCTGCCGCCTCATCATTTATCTTTTTCCATTCACGGTCTAACTTAGCCATTTCTTCGGCATGTCGATTGTCTTCTTTCTTCGAATCCGTCTCTGCTTTACTAAGCTTTATGGCATTATCAGTATCTGTCGTCTTTCGCCCTTCTATAGCAGAATTTACAGTATTAAATGCATCTGCAAGCGCGTTTACATCCTGTATTCCCATATGGATAAGAGAAAGAATTCTGTCTCCCTTACCCAGCAAATCAGCATTTTGTATGGTTTTTTTTCCTGCTGCATTATTCAGATTCATCTTTGCCATCTTTTTTCTCCTCCTCAATGAAAACGGTTAATAGTTTGTTATAATCTCGCAATGCTTTACGAGTTAATTCTTCTACTTTATTTCGATCTGGATAATCCGGATCTATCTTCATGTCATTAAAAATATCAATTAATTTGTGAAGTTCTTCTTTAAGACAACTAATAAATTTGCGAACTTCCGTATCTCGGAACTGTCCATCACACATCTTTATCTTCAAACGCACAAAGGTATTGTCGATATTTCGAACTGCCTCTTGTATATAATGATCCGTTCTTTTTTTCTCCAGTTCACTATACTTTTCCTGTATAGCCTGCTTTGTTTCTTTTTTTCGTTTGGTATTCTTATGCTCTTCAACAGCTTCAAATACATCTGCCGCCATGTGCAAAGTATTAACAGCTGCCTCAACATATAGCAATTCTGGATTTCCAGACAACTCCATTGTGTGAGCAATATCTCCAATCAACTCAGGGATAAATCTAAATGCCGCCTCTTGTCTCATCTTCTCACACCTCCATCCTGCTATAAGGGAAAAACCTTAATTGATAAAAGTGTTTTCGACTAATCTCTTGCAGATACAACCCCTTGCAATGATCTTCATCAAGTCCAAGTTGCATTGGTTGAGTATCTAAAACATATACAGCAGGATCATTCGGAGCTCCGCACAAATCATCATTCGTTCGGATAAGCTGCCCAGTTATGGTGTTGATATATACCGTGATGGTCTCAGCTTCATCTTCCTCTGCAACCATATTAAGTAGTAGTTTGGCCTTATCTGAAAGAAGATCATCATACTTTTCATTTATGTTTGAAATTCTAGGCATCACATCTCGATATTCGTCTGCCATTTTATATCGCAACTTGTACACGACCATAACATATGGTATTGCTATTCTTACACTAGGCTCATTCTCAGAGGAATATCCTCTGCTGAAATCCCTCAAATATACCGGTCTATACTTTAATTCGGTTCCTTCTATTCTCACTGTCGAATACAGACTTTTTTTAATCTCTCGACAAAATGGCATTTCTGATTCTATCTGATTTTTAGCGATCTCCAAAGAATTCGAATAATTATCATTTCTAGTCAGTGCTGGTATAAAATGGCTTTCCAGAATATATCTGCTTTCAGTATTGCTCACGAGTTGATCTTCCTCTATAACTTCAAATTTATCAGCAAATGTATTAAAGGCTACATCAATACCCTCAGATAATTCTGAAAACCGTTTTATCAATACGCCGTATTGTTTTCCTAATTCGGTAAGTGTTTGTTTATCGTCTTCCATAAGACCACCCCGAATCAAATAATCCAATTCTTCATTAATCGTAGTATTCCCCATCTGTGTCAACGCACAGATTTCCTCTATAGTATGACCTTCATGTATTGATGAGATAACAAATTTAGTTAAATCACCAAGTTTATCAATAAGAACTGAATGGCAATAGATTTTTGCATTCCGTATTGGACAATAAAATGTCATTTCATTCTCTTGAGGCTTAGTTAGTACTTTCAGGTTTTTTTCTATTTCTTTTGTATCAGAAACCTTAAAAGATTCTTTTTTCGGGTTTGATACCCGTCCTAATCGTAAAGGTGCCTGTTCTCGTTTCGAAGTTGAAGAAGGGCGTGTCACACTAGATGGCCTGACAGGCTCATTTCTCTTAGTACTAAAGAAATCAAACAATCCCATGTCAAGCTCTCCCTTTTACTTAATACCTCTGTTAAGTGTGACCAGGACAAACCATGTCATTGTCGGTATCATATTGATAAATATGCTCCTTGAATAGAATTATAACATGCATAGTAAAGAAAGATTGATTTTTATTGGTTTCACCATTTTCTGTTGTCCCATTATTGGAAAATTCCGCAGATTTATAGCTCCAGTTGTTAACACCCATTAACAACTGGAGGGCTTTTTGAAAAAAGTTCCAAAATCTTGTCCCATTTGGCCCTCTCCCACACCTTAATAGTGAAGGGACAAATATTTCAGTCGCTTCAAAACCACTATCGTGAAATCACGAGTTCAAGCAGACGGGCTAACCGAATCTACTTAGAAGGGGCTGACGATTTCACGGTAAATCTATTAAGAAGGAGGAGAAAGCATTGGAAGACAAATGCAAAGTGATTGCCGTAGCCAACCAAAAGGGCGGCGTCGGAAAAACAACCACTGCAGTCAATCTCGGTGTCGCATTAGGACATCTGGGAAAGAAGGTCTTGTTAGTTGACGCCGATCCGCAAGGATCACTGACACGCTGCTGCAAGATAGATAACCCGGATATCCAGCTCGATGTGACGCTTTCTGAGCTCATGGCCTATGAGATGACCGGAGAAGATAAGGATTATACATTAATAAATAATGCTATAGAGCATTTCGAGACAGTCGACCTTATTCCATCCAACATCAGTCTTTCTGGTACTGAAACGGCTTTATTCAACTGTATGAGTAGAGAATCAGTACTTAAGAGGACGTTAGCTCCGCTCAGACAGCGTTACGATGTTATCCTGATCGACTGTATGCCATCACTCGGCATGATGACCATCAACGCTCTTGTAGCTGCTGACTCGGTCATAATTCCTTGTGAACCGTCTTTTCTGTCTGTAAAGGGACTTGATCTGTTGCTTCATTCGATATCAAAGGTCAAGAGACAGATAAACCCGGATCTCAAGATTGAGGGCGTGTTGATGACTATGGTTGATTCCCGCACGATCAATGCCAGGGAGATTACGAGCGCCTTGCGTGATGCAATGGGTATTAATATTAATGTATTTAATATAGAGATACCACGATCCGTGAGAGCGACTGAATGTCCGAACGTTGGTGAAAGCATCTTCGTGCATGATCCCGGTGGCAAAGTTGCTGAGGCTTATGCACTCCTGGCAAAGGAGGTGAACGGTCTTGAGAGAAAAACCCAAGTTAGACCTCGGCCTCACTGCGTACGATGAGCTCTTCAAGGATGACAAGGAGATTCGAGAAGGAAGACTTCCGAAAATCTACGATATCCCGATAGACCTGATCGATGACTTCCCAGACCACCCGTTCAAGGTAAAGATGGATGAAGACATGGATCAGCTCGTGGAGAGCGTCAAGGACAGAGGGTTAATTACACCTATCACCCTGAGACCGAAAGAGGATGGACGATACGAGATCGTTTCCGGACATAGAAGAAAGAAGGCCTGCGAGATCGCAGGCCTTTCTACTGTAAAGGCAGATGTTCGTGAAATGAGCCGTGATGAAGCCATTATCCTCATGGTCGAGTCGAATCTGCAAAGGTCAGTAATCCTGCCCAGTGAGAAAGCATTCTCTTACAAGATGCGTCTTGAGGCACTCAAAAGGCAAGGAAAACGGACGGATTTAACTTCCGCCCCACTGGGGCGGAAGTTGGAAACAGCAGAAATGCTTGGTGAAGAACTTGGTGATAGTAGAAATCAAGTTAGACGTTATATCCGACTTACCGAGCTCGTACCTGAACTCTTAGATCTTGTAGATGAAGGCCAGATCGCACTTCGACCGGCTGTAGAGCTTTCCTATCTCACATTGGATGAGCAGGAAATGGTCTACAAGCAGATTTTGGAATGCGACTGTACTCCGTCGCATGCTCAGACCATCAGGATGCGCAGGTTCTCAGAAGAAGGCAAGTTAAGCGATGCCGTAATCGAGTCCATCATGCAGGAAGAGAAGCCGAACCAGAAGGAGAAGATCCACATCCCACTCGGCCAGCTCCGGAAGTATATTCCGGACGGCGTGTCGTACGACGATACCAGAGACTACATCATGCAGGCTCTGGAGTTCTATCAGAAGTACCGCACACAAGTACCCACACAAAATAATATTAAAAGAAAAACGAGGTAAGAAAACATGGATAACCAGGAATACCAGGCAGTAACACAGGAAAATGAACAGAAGGCAGCTGAGACACTTGAGATCAAGTTCTCTCGCAAACTCGCAAGGCCGTTCACTACAAAGGGCGGCAAGGACATGGTCGCAATCTCGATCCCTAATCAGGATCCGAACGATAAATCCCCTTGGGAGGAGTTCGTTCTTCCTGTTCAGATGGTCCACAGCGATCACTACGGCAGTAAGACACTGTGGGCGAAGATCCCGGCTGACGGCATGACAACTATTACAAGATCGATCAGATCTGAAGAGACCGGCGACTGGGAAAAGAAGGAAAGGATCGTCGGCAACAAGATCCTGAAATCAATGGTTGAGGCATATAAGCTCAAGCCTAAGACTCAGGGAGCACGATGATCTGAACCTCACGGGAAGCCTAATTAATAATAATGCGCAGGCAAGCGCATGGGCGTTGATTAGCGCTTCCCTTCCTTCCCCCATACCCCTAACTAACCCTTTCTCTATAAATCTTTTGCTATCTAAAAGAGAAGTGTTGAGTACTACGTCAGAGAGCAATTAACTTAGAGATTTAAGTTAACAGTGATACCTGAATGAGAAATCGCACATTAGAACTTTTGGTTATGCTGTTTTAAGATTCAAGCAAATGGATATGGAATTGACGGACTTGCATCTAAAGCATTTGTTCTTCTTTTCTTTTAGCCAAGCATTGAAAGGGGGATACCCGTATGAAGTCTTTGTTTAAGTTATTGGTCAGCATGATCATCAAGTTGGCATTTGTCGCATTACTTTATGCTATAGCAATGGGAATAACCAGTTGCAGCAGTTCATGCAATACGCCTGAAGATCTTTCTTTTAGGCAGCCTAATAAAGAAGAAACCTGGAGTGTTACGGAATCTTCAAGTGAGGAGACAACACCAACATCTTCTTTTTTGGAAGCACCCGAAAGTAATTCGGAAGAAAGCACGGAAGTTACGGAGACTACGACAATCATTGAGGTTGCAGAGTCAACAAACCAGACAAGACAGACAGTTCGTAGTTCTGAGCCAGCGAATACGGTTCCGGTAAATAATAATCCGAACCGCGCGCACACGCAGGCAACAGCAACTCCGACGCCCGTGCCTACCAAAGCACCTACGGTTGCTCCGACAGCAACACCCAAGCCAACTGTTGCACCGACTGCTACACCTACTCCTAAACCTACGGCAACACCTGTTCCGACAAAGGCTCCTACATCAACACCGAAGCCTTCCCCGACACCTAAACCGGTTAACGATCCGAGATACACAAGGTGTATTGCGGATGTTGAGTACTGGGCAGGAAACGATAATTGCTATCATGGGATTGTTTATGGTGTTCCGTGCAAGAGAAATAAGAGCGGAAATTGGGTCATAACTAACGAAGGCGAGCAAATGGTATGGGATGCCATTGAGTCAGAACATCCTGATTACGGCGGCTATACAGATAAAATAGTCTCCGGATCACAGAGAAATTTCTCGTAAGAACAACAAAACAACAGAGCATGAGAAGAGCTTCAGAAATGAGGCTCTTTTCTTTTGCTCAGCTAAAAGTCGAAAACACAAAAAAATTCCAACAAGGAGGAAAAAATCACAATGCAGAAGAAAATTGCAAGCAAGATCTCTGCCGGAGTTCTTTCAGCCGTACTTGTGCTCCAGGGGATGTTCCCCACGGTGGCAGTAATGGCTGATGAGATATCCGAAACAGGATCTTCCGAGACAGTGATCGAGGAAACCATATCTGAGACTGATCCTTCAAAAACTGAGGAAACCGTCCCGACTGAGTCTTCTGAAACATCGGAGACTACTGTAGCTGAGACTTCTGCAGAACAGACAGTTCCTTCTGAAACAACTGAAACGACAGCAACTTCCGAAACAACGGAAGCAAAGTCTTCGGTAGACATCGTTGATGCAGCTGATTCTAAAGCTTTCAGCGATATTGTTTCAGACCTGTCATCTGCTAACCGTCTCATTGTTCAGACATCTTCTGATATCAGAAGTGCCATCAAGAACGCGAAGGGTGTTTCTTTTGACGGCACTTACGTTATCTCCTTTGCTGATAAGAGCTCATATAACAACGCAAGATCCTACTTCGATTCCCATAAGATCACATATGCCGAAGACGGAGCAGTAAAGCTTTGTGCCGGAAGAGTAGAGCTTATCAGAAATGCCGGTATTAACCCGAATGCTAAGACAAAGATAGCGGTCATTGATACAGGATCCAACGTGGCAAATGAGAAGTATTCAGTCATTGGCGACGATGTCTCTGATCAGCACGGACACGGCACAAACATTGCGAACTATATCCTTTCCGAGACCGACGATGCCTATATCATCTCGATCAAAGCAATTGGTTCTGACGGAATGGGCAATGTTTCTGATATCTGTGCAGCCATAACAATGGCTCAGAGCATGAAAGTTGATGTAATCCTTATGGCATTGTCCGTAAAAGATAACGGCGATTACGATGCTTTCAAGGAAATCGTTAAAGATGCAAGAGCAAGCGGTATCACAGTGATTGCTTCTGCCGGTAACAACAATGCAGATGCTTCTTCTTATCTGCCTGCCGGTATCGACGGTGTCATAACTGTCGGTGCCATCACTACTGACGGCTTCAAATACTTTTCGTCCAACTATGGGCCTTGCGTAAACTACTATGTTCCCGCAACTTCCACATCTCAGGCGAGTGCTCTTTTTGCCGGAAAGTTCATTTCTAAGAGCATCGATGGTGTCGCAACTTCTTGCGCCATATCACCTGATGATCCTACAGACACAGACGATTCCGACTCAGGTCTTGCTGAAGTTAATCTCACCAAGAAGAAGGCCGGTGTTTATCTCTTCGTAACGAAGTCTCAGATGGTATCTCTGGGGTATTCAAATTCTGATGATTTCAGAGCTGCTGTTATTTCTGCAGCTGATGCCATGACAGGAGCAAACTATGCCCAGAGCGGTGGTAATGGTTCTTCAGGAGAGAAAGTTGACTGTATCACATATACTCATGTCGCTTATGCCCAGGCCTTGGGGCTGATCAGTAAGGTTCGTCAGTCTGGAGGAAAAGTGTACTTTAGCGGAAGCTGCACAGGCAAGGATACCTGGAAACTCTATACTACAACTGGTCATACCGGCTGTACTGCATGGCTTTCACTTCATGGTATAAGCGTTCCGAGTAATACAGGAGTTAACCCTGATACCCATTCGCTTTCAAGCCTTGGGGTTGAGAAAGGCGATCTTGTTTTCTTTGGTAAGACATCAGATGACAGATGGCACCATGCAGCAATCTATAGCGGAAGTGGTACTTCTTTTTGGCAGGCCAAAGGTTCTGCGTATACAGCTGGCAAGTCAAGCAGATCAGATGTTTCTTTGAACGAAGATGGTTCGGGATACAATCGTATTCTTGTTCTTCACATTGAAGACTTCAAGGAAGAGCCGAAGATAACCTTAACAAAGTCAGTTGAGAGTGGACATTCAGTTCTCACAAATGGTAACAGTTGCTATAGCCTTTCAGGAACAAAGTATACGCTTTATAAGTCTTACGAGTTTGGCGACGTTCCTACGCAGGCACTGGCAACTTTTACTATGGACGCCAGCGGTAAGACAAGTACGACCTACAAAATTGCTGCCAATACGACATACTTCCTTGTAGAGACAGCAAGTGGTTCAGGCTTTGAGATAGATCCTGCAATTTATAAGATAGTAACCGGGAGTTCGGCAACTGATCCAATAAAGGTAACGAATCTGCTAACGGAAAAGACCCAGACGATCAGCGTTAAGAACGATCTGTTTACGATTCCCATGACCGACACACCTGTTGTTGACCCGTTCTCAATTAATCTGGACAAGATATCCACAGAAGGTCAGCGTACAACCGCAAACTTCAATAACGCCAAGTTCAGACTTGAGTTCTACGGTAAGAGCATCGCATTTGATACTCCAGTATCAGGTACTCCGACGACAGTCTTCGAGTTCAACCTTAACGGCACAAAGCAGCAGGTATCACTTAAGTTCCTGGCAGGTCTTACTGCTACAAGCGGATCCAACAAGACCTACTTCAAAGATCTCTACGATTCCGAGATTCTTGAAAATGGCATCAAGCTTCCTCTCGGAACATATCGCATTTATGAGATCGGTGCTCCTGCCGGGTATGAGCTGAACACTCAGGTCTTCCGAGTACGCATTTATCAGGGGTCTGATGGTATTGCCACAAGAAAGGTTGGAGTTGAAGGTACTAGCCCTAACGGCTATAACTACTTCTCACATAAGCTGGACAAGACCAACCCGGACTACAATCTCCTTAAGATTACTCTCAATGAGACTACAGTTAATGGTCACTATTCACTCACAAAGGAAATGGATGACAACGAGATAGTAAAGGATATTACCGGTGTTTATACCTTTGAACTCCGCAATACAACGGACAACACGCTGATTGCAACAGGTGTATCCGAGAAAGACGGCAAAGTCCGCTGGACATATAAGCTTGCAGACCTTCATATGGCAGATAACCCTGAGGTCATTCTCACAGGAACATCTACTTATGAGCTCGAGCTTGCAGTTTATAACGCAGGCAAGGCAAAGATCTCTTATGAGGTCAGGGAGTTCATCCCCAAGACAATCTTTGGAGATACTTCTATCGAGTATTCCTATACAACTCCTTCCGGATGGACAAGAAGTGCTGACGGATCTTGTTTTTCTAAGAAAGTCACACTTAATGACAATGCTACTTTCGTTGATGTCATCAGAAACAACGTTGAGTACGGCGATATCTCAATCAACAAGGCGATCCCCGTTGACGATACCTTCGACAGGACTAAGGTCACTTTCTATCTGTACAACACAGATAAGAACGTCCTTATCGCCACTGGCAAGGTCGATTCCAAGGGCAATATCGAATGGACAAAGGTTGCTGCTAAGGGATACGGCGTCGATGACTGCCGTGTCGGTATCAATGAAGTTAAGCACCTACCTCTCGGTAACTACAGGATTGAGGAAGTCTGGAACAGAGCATATCTTGATTCTTTAGACGGCAAGAAGGTCGAGATCATCTCAACCAACAACTCCGGTTGGACTCTCGATCAGAAGGCTGATACTACAAGGTACTACAAGAACTTCGTCCTCAAGGAAGATGGTAAGGTATTTGCTTTCGGTTCTATTAAGAACGATGAGCATGTTCAGTGGTTCAACATGACCAAGACAGTTACTGTTGCGGGCGATGTTTCCACGATAAAGGCTGATCTCTTCTATGTTACTGATAACAAGGAACTCATTAAGGTTGCTGAAGGCACCTGCACTACCAGCAAGGGCAAAGGGACATATAACTTCACATGGAAGTATAACGGTGTATCCGAGAACCGTAATGGTCTCCAGACACTAAAGCTCCCTGAAGGCGATTATATCGTCAGAGAATATGTTCCCAAGACCTTCTACGCTAACGGAAATGACAATGTGCCTTATACCTATATGGTTCCCGAGGGATTTACGGCCGTTAAGGATAAGAGCGGTAAGATCGTTTCTTTTGAAAAGAGCTTCCACGCTTCCAATAACGAGACTGCTGTTATCTCTCAGAGCATAACTAACACAAGGATCGAAGCATCTCTTGAGATCCGCAAGGTCGAACAGGCTGCTACGATCGACAGAGACTTCAGGTTTGCCATCTACTACAGAGGCAATGAGGAAAAGGCTCAGAACATCGGTGTGTTCACTGACAAGTATCTCCTTGATACCGTTACGGTCCGCACATCCAAGGGTTCTGGTATGACAAAGCTCAACAAGATCCCTGAAGGCTGGTATGAGATCGTAGAGATCTATTCCGCCGGTTGGGCAGCATCCTGGGTCAACAGTGATTCCAATACTGCTGACGGT